>NZ_AUAO01000007.1 GCF_000428765.1 Brevundimonas aveniformis DSM 17977 | reverse complement strand
ATGGCCAAGGAAAAGTTCGAACGTACGAAGCCGCATTGCAACATCGGCACGATTGGTCACGTTGACCATGGCAAGACGACGCTGACGGCGGCGATTACGATGACGCTGGCGAAGGCCGGTGGAGCCAAGGCGATGGCCTATGCGGACATCGACGCGGCGCCGGAAGAGAAGGCGCGCGGGATCACGATCAACACGGCGCACGTGGAATATGAGACGGCGAACCGTCACTACGCCCACGTCGACTGCCCGGGTCACGCGGACTATGTGAAGAACATGATCACGGGTGCCGCCCAGATGGACGGCGCGATCTTGGTGGTGTCGGCGGCTGACGGTCCGATGCCGCAGACCCGCGAGCACATTCTCTTGGCGCGTCAGGTCGGTGTTCCGGCTCTGGTGGTGTTTCTGAACAAGGTCGACATGGTCGACGACGCCGAGCTGCTTGAGCTGGTTGAGATGGAAGTGCGCGAGCTGCTGTCTTCGTACCAGTTCCCGGGCGACGACATTCCGATCACGGCTGGTTCGGCCCTGGCGGCGGTTGAAGGCCGTGATGCGGCGATCGGCGAGGAAGCCGTTCTGAAGCTGATGCAGACGGTTGACGACTACATTCCGCAGCCGGAGCGTCCGGTGGATCAGGCGTTCCTGATGCCGGTGGAAGACGTGTTCTCGATCTCGGGCCGCGGCACGGTTGTGACCGGTCGTATCGAGAAGGGCGTGGTGAAGGTCGGCGAGGAAATCGAGATCGTCGGCATTCGTCCGGTTCAGAAGACGACCTGCACGGGCGTGGAGATGTTCCGCAAGCTGCTGGATCAGGGCGAGGCGGGCGACAACGTCGGCGTGCTGCTGCGCGGCACCAAGCGCGAGGACGTCGAGCGCGGTCAGGTCCTGTGCAAGCCGGGTTCGATCACCCCGCACACCAAGTTCATGGCCGAGGCCTATATCCTGACCAAGGAAGAGGGTGGGCGTCACACGCCGTTCTTCACCAACTACCGCCCGCAGTTCTACTTCCGCACGACGGACGTGACCGGCATCATCAAGCTGAAGGACGGCGTGGAAATGATCATGCCGGGCGACAACGCCGAGCTGGAAGTTGAGCTGATCACCCCGATCGCCATGGACCAGGGCCTGCGCTTCGCCATCCGCGAAGGCGGCCGCACCGTCGGCGCCGGCGTCGTCGCCAAGATCATCGAGTAGGCCCTACTCGACGGTCACAGCGACCACCAAACTAGCGAAGGCCCCGGAGCAATCCGGGGCCTTTTGCTTTGGCGCGAAGACAGGCAGAGAGGCGCCATGACCCAAACAGACGTCGTCATTGTCGGAGGTGGCCACAACGGCCTGGTCTGCGCCTGGTATCTGGCGCGGCGGGGGCTGAAGGTGGTGGTGCTGGAGAAGCGTCACGTCGTCGGTGGCGCGGCGGTGACGGAAGAGTTCCATCCTGGCTTTCGCAACTCCACGGCCAGCTACACCGTGAGCCTACTGAATCCGCGCGTGATCGCCGACATGGAGCTGGCGCGGCATGGGCTGAGGGTGGTCGAGCGGCGGGCGTCGAACTTTCTGCCGCTGAATGATCGGGAGTACCTGCTGACCGGCGAGGGGCGGACCCATGACGAGGTCGCCAAGTTCAGTCGCAAAGACGCCGACCGGCTGGACGCCTATGCCGACCGGCTGGAGGCGATCGCGGAGGTTCTGCGCGATCTGGTGCTGAAGGCACCGCCGAACATGACCGAGGGCGGCTTGCTGGCGGCGATGCCGGAGCTGATCAAGGCGGGGGGGGTGGGCCGGCGGATGGGGCGGCTGGACACCACGGGGCGACGCGATCTGCTCGACCTGTTCACCAAGTCGGCGGGCGACTGGCTGGACGGCTGGTTCGAGTCCGATCCGATCAAGGCCTGCTACGGATTTGATTCCATTGTCGGGAACTACGCCAGTCCCTACGCGGCGGGGTCGGCGTATGTGCTGCTGCACCACGTCTTTGGCGAGGTAAACGGCAAGAAGGGGGCCTGGGGCCATGCGATCGGCGGCATGGGGGCCATCACACAGGCCATGGCGAAGGCCTGTGCTGAGGCGGACGTGACGGTGCGCCTGGATAGCGGCGTGCGGGAAGTGCTGACCGAGGGCGGACGTGCGACCGGGGTGGTGACCGAAGCCGGCGAGCGGATAAACGCGCGGACAGTGGTGGCCAATGTGCATCCGGGGCTGCTCTACGAGCGACTGATGGATCCCGAAGCCCTGCCAGCGGACTTTAATGAGCGGATCGGGCGCTATGCCTCGGGTTCGGGCACGTTCCGCATGAATGTGGCCCTGTCAGAGCTGCCGCGGTTCAGCTGCCTGCCGGAGGCCGGAGATCATCTGACGGCGGGGATCATCATGGCCCCCAGCCTGAAATACATGGATGAGGCCTGGATGGACGCGCGGCGGCATGGCTGGTCGCAAAAGCCGATCATCGAGATGCTGATCCCCTCGACCCTGGATGACAGTCTGGCACCGGCAGGGCGACATGTGGCGAGCCTGTTCTGTCAGCATGTCGAACCGGGGCTGGATTGGGACGTTCATCGTGACACGGTGGCGAAGCTGATGATCGAGACGGTCGACGGCTATGCGCCGGGCTTCAAGGCATCCGTGCTGGGGTATGAGGTCAACTCGCCGCTGGACCTGGAGCGCAAGTTCGGTCTGATCGGCGGCGATATCTTCCACGGCAAGCTGAGCCTGGATCAGTTGTTCAGCGCGCGACCGGTGCTGGGCCACGGCAGCTATCGCGGGCCGGTGAAAGGGCTCTACATGTGTGGGGCCGGGACCCATCCCGGTGGTGGTGTCACGGGAGCCCCCGGTCACAACGCAGCGCGGGAAATTCTGAAGGATTTGGGCCGCTGAGCGCCTTGGAGTGGCGACCGGAAAGGCCTATCTAGCGGCTATGAGCAATCCCGTCTGGACCGGCCTACGCCGCGGCCTTTCAATGCGTTGTCCCGAGTGCGGGCAAGGCAAGTTGTATCGGGCCTATCTGAAGGTCGATCCGGTCTGTGGCGTGTGCGGCCACGACAACGGGCAGTACCGGGCCGATGACGGCCCGGCCTATTTCACCATGCTGATTATCGGCCACCTGGTCATCGCGCCGCTGCTCATTTTCGAGTTTGTGTGGAAGGCCAATCCGCTGTTGGTCCTGGCAATGATCTTGCCGCTTCTGGCGGTGATTACGCTGGGGGCCTTACCGGTGGTCAAGGGCGGTGTGGTCGGCGTGCTGTGGGGGCTGAACCTCAAGGGCGATCACCGCTGAGCGGATAGTGCACCGTGAATCGGGTGCACTAAGTGCACTAAGTGCACTATTTCCGAGGCCCGATGCGCCTGTCTTGCTGACGGAAATCGACATGGCGGGCAGTTTAGGCCCGCTCGCGGAGACGGGGACGCGAGCGCCGTCGAGTGGGCGTTAGCGACGGACATTCAAAGGTCTGGGCAATCAATGTGTGGGAATGGTGGACGCGACAGGGATTGAACCTGTGACCCCCTCGGTGTGAACGAGGTGCTCTACCGCTGAGCTACGCGTCCCTGGCCGCATCGGCGGGAGGCGCGGACATAGCCCGAGCCGCGCGGACGATCAAGCGACGATCAGGGTTTCCAGCGCTGCGCGAACGGGAGCGGGGATTGGAACCGGTCGGCGGGTCGTGCGGTCGACATAGACATGGACAAACCAGCCGTCGGCGGCGGCCTCCGGCTCACCCTCGGCGAACAGGGCCAGGGCGTAGCGGACGCTGGAGTTGCCGAGTTTCTCGACACGCAGCGCGACTTCCAGGGTCTGCGGGAAGGACAGGGCGGCATGGTAGCGACAGCCGGTCTCGATCACTAGGCCGATGGCCGGGCTTTCGGCAATGTCGAGCAGGCCCCGCTCGATCAGCCAGGCATTCACCGCCGTATCGAAGAAGCCGTAGTAGGCGGCGTTGTTGACGTGGCCGTAAACGTCATTGTCCGCCCAGCGCGTCGGCACAGCGCGTAGGGCGGCGAACTGATCGCGGGTTGGGCGTGGGGCGGTCATCAACCACTTATGGGCCAGTCGTGACGGACGCGCCATATTCCCGGCTCGACGGATCATGGCGGATTGTCCTAGGTGTGGCGGTAGCCGGCGAGCGTGGCGGAATTGGTAGACGCAAGGGACTTAAAATCCCTCGGCCTCGGTCATGTGGGTTCGAGTCCCACCGCTCGCACCAGCCAAATGGACCGACGTGCCCGTCAGACACACCCGCAAAAATGATTTCACAAGACGATTGACGCCGCCAAACAGTGTTATGGTACGCTCCGCCACGTTTGGGTGTAGACGAGAGTGGGAATGTCGGGGTCGGACAGGGACGAAACGGACGCCGAAGTCGGCGTTCGGATCAGTGGACGCGTGAAGTGGTTCGATCCTGGCAAGGGCTACGGGTTCATCGTTCCCGACGATCCCTCCGTTACCGATATGAAGGACGTGCTGCTGCACGTCACCAGCCTCAAGGACTTCGGCCACGATTCGGCGGACGAAGGCGCGCCGATCAGCTGCGAAGTCGTGCGCCGTCCCAAGGGTTGGCAGGTGTCAACCATCCAGGACCTCGGTGAAGGGGAGGTGGTGGCGGATCGTTCAAACCTGCGCAGCACCGGCTACGAGGGTCTGAAACGTGACATGGCTCCGCGCCCTCGCCGGGCTCCGCCCGAGCCCTATGACGGTCCGGCCGAGCGGGTGACGGTGAAATGGTTCAACCGCACCAAGGGATACGGCTTCGTCGTGCGTGACGGCGACGACAGCGACATCTTCATCCACATCGAGACGTTGCGTCGATGCGGACTTGACGACCTTCAGCCGGGAGAGGAAGTGGAGGTGCGGTTCGCGCGCGGTCCCAAGGGGCTGGTGGTAGCCGATATCGCGTCTGACTAGACACATTCTCCTGGGAGGTCCCGATGTCTGGGGTCCTGCGACTGGCGTTTTCGACGGCCTTCTTCGGGTTGGCTCTTGCGGGCTGTGCCGGCGGCGGTGATTCGGGGGGATCTCAGGCTGGGGAGGGGCCAACCGAGGCCCTGGCGATCGTCACCGACACCGGACGGCACACTTTCCAGGTCGAGATCGCCGACGATGAGGCCGAACGCCAGCGCGGCCTGATGTATCGTCCGCCCCTCGCCGACGACCGGGGGATGCTGTTCCAGTTTCCTGAGGCCGAGGAACAGTCCTTCTGGATGCACAATACGCCCAGTTCGCTGGATATTCTCTATATTGCACCGGACGGTCGGATCATCTCGATCGCCCGAAACGCGACGCCCAATTCGGACACGCCGATCCCGTCCAACGGGGCGGCCAACGGTGTCCTGGAGCTGAGAGGTGGGCGTGCCGCCGAGATCAGCGCCGACCCGGGAGATCAGGTCGTGCATTCCTTCTTCGGCAACGACTAGCGATCTTGCACAAGCCGTGGCAGAAGCGGCCTTCGCCGACGGTGACCCGGGGTGTAGCGCAGCCTGGTAGCGCATCTGGTTTGGGACCAGAGGGTCGGAGGTTCGAATCCTCTCGCCCCGACCACCGACGGACGATGAACGGAGACTCGCCCATGCTGGCTCGCATCTACAAGCCTGCCAAAACCGCCATGCAGTCCGGCAAGGCCAAGACCCATGCCTGGGTTCTGGAGTTCGCGCCGGCGTCGGCCCGCACGATCGACCCCTTGATGGGGTGGACCAGCTCGGGCGACATGAATGGCCAGGTCCGTCTCAAGTTCGAGACGGAGCACGAAGCGGTGGCCTATGCCGAACGTCACGGCATCCCGTTCGAGCTGTTTGAGCCGCAGACGCCGCCGTTGATCATCAAGACCTACGCCGACAACTTCGCGACCAACCGCAAACAGCCCTGGACGCACTGATTTCGGCCGGCCCGGCCCGCCGATTTTTGGATCATGGCGGCTTGGCGTGCGACACGGTTTCGGATAGCCGAACAGTGGGCGCCCTTAGCTCAGCTGGATAGAGCATCTGCCTTCTAAGCAGACGGTCGCACGTTCGAATCGTGCAGGGCGCGCCATTTCTAGACGTGGATGGGCCGGTATCTGCGGCACAGCTATGCGGCTAACCGGTTTTGGCGGAACGGTAGGCTGCCAGTCCCCGGGTCAGGTCCGCAATCAGGTCATCGGGATTTTCCAGGCCGATATGCAGGCGAATGAGGGGCCCGGCCATTTGCGGCGGCCGGCTTCGTGCGGCCAGCTGGGCATCCTCGCAGGTTGCCAGGCTTTCATAGCCGCCCCACGAAAAACCGAGGCCGAACAGCTCAAGCGTATCCAGCATCGCCTCGGCGGACCGCGTGTCGCCGTCGTTCAACACAACCCCCATCAGGCTGGCCGCTCCGGTGAAGTCGCGCTGCCACAGCGCATGATCCGGTGACGAGGCAAGCGCGGGCCATAATACCTCGCTCACCTCTGGCCGCGCCCGGAGCCAGTCGGCGACGTGTCGGGCATTTGCCTCGTGCTGAGCCAGTCGAACGGGCAGGGTTCTAAGTCCCCGCAACATCAGCCAGGCGTCGTCCGGCGAGACGTACAGGCCCAGATCCTCGATCAGTTCGTGCAAGCGCCGGGCCATGGCCGCCGAACCACAGGAGATGGCCCCGCCAAAGACATCCGAATGGCCCGAAACATATTTGCTCAAGGCCTGAACGCTGATGTCGGCACCATGGGCGAGGGGCTTGAACAGCAGGCCGGCTGCCCAGGTGTTGTCCACGACCGAATGCACGCCCGCATCACGACATCGCGCCACAAGGTCGGGGACATCCTGCATCTCAAAAGTCGCTGTGCCCGGCGATTCCATCAGCAGGACCCGCGTTCTGTCGGTGAACAGCGCCGCGATTTCGTCGGGCGTGGCGCGGGGGTGATGCGCGCGGAACGTCACGCCCAGCCGTTTCATGGTCCGTTGCAACAGGCGTCGACTGGGCCAGTAGGACGCGTCGCTGATCAGGACTTCGTCGCCGGACGAAACGAGGGCGAGCAACGCCAGCGACACGGCCACCAGGCCTGTGGACACGACGAAGGTGTCGGCCGCCCCTTCCATTTCGGCGAGCCGTTGGCGGAGCTCGACATGGACGCTTGCCCCATCGATGCCGTAAACAGGTCCCAGGTTTTCGTCGCGCAGATCAGCAGCGCGTCGGTTCAGCAGGGTGGTGCCCCGCTCGATCGGCGGATTGACCGGCCGGCGCGCCTCGGGGCGGCGGGTCGCGGATCGTATCAGGCGAGTTCGCTCGTCCAAGGGGTTCGGCCTCTGCTAGTCTGACGCACCGTTACGCACTATGCGCGGCTCAGACCGTGCGACAAGGGATGCCGATGAGGCTCTGGACGATTTCGGGATTGGTGGCGGGCCTGGCCCTTGCCCTGGCCGCCTGCGGAGGCGGCGACCCGGCGGTTGACGAACCGGCCACCGATGTCCCGGTTTCCGGTCCGACAGGCACCGTGGAACCCGTCGCCATGCGCGAGGCTGGGCCGACGCTGCGCTCGATCCGCTCTCGCGGTCGTCTGAACTGTGGGGTGCACCCCGGCCTGGTCGGATTTTCCTACGCCGACAATCAGGGCCGGTGGCGTGGCTTCGATATTGATTTCTGTCGCGCAACGGCGGCGGCGGTGCTGGGCAATCCCAATGCGGTTCGCTTCGTGCCGCTGACGAACGCCGAGCGCATGGGGGCCCTGACAGAGGGCCGCGTCGATGTTCTCTGGCGCAATACGTCGCGGACGTTGACGCGAGATGGCGCGGGCATCGACTTTCCGGGGACCAACTATTTCGACGGGCAGGGCTTTCTGGTTCGCCGGAACCTGAATCTGGCCAGTGCAACCGAGCTGAACGGTGCGCGCGTCTGCGTCCAGTCAGGCTCGACCTCGGAGTTGAATGTCGCGGACTGGTTCAGGGCCCATGGTCTTGATTACACGCCCGTCGTGGTCACCAGTGAGACGGCGGCGCGTGCGGCCTATGCTCGCGAGGACTGTGACGCCATGACCGCCGATGTGTCAGCCCTGGCGGCGGCCCGTACAACGCTGTCGGACCCGCGCGCCCACGTCATCCTGCCGGAGGTGATCTCTCGAGAAGCCCTGGGTCCGGTCGTGCGTGAAGGCGACGACCAGTGGGCCGACATCGTCGGCTGGACCCTGAATGCCCTGATCCTGGCCGAGGCCCTGAACGTGACGCAGGACGATGTGGACCGGGTCGCGGAGGATAGCCGCAATCCTGAAGTCAGGCGCCTGCTTGGTCTGGAGGGCCACATTGGTCGCCCCTTGGGCCTGAGCGATACCTGGGCGCGACACGCGATCGAAGCCGGTGGAAACTACGGCGAGATCTTCGACCGAAATCTTGGGGCAAGCTCGGCGCTTGATCTTTCGCGCGGATTAAACGCTCTGTGGACGGCGGAGCCGCGCGGTCTGATGTACGCTGCGCCGATTCGATAGGTCGCATCTCCGGGGAGGGGAGTTTCGATGAACGCTGCTGTGGGGCGTCCCAAGAAGTCGAGCCTGCACTGGCTGATGCTGCTCGGATTCATCGTTGGGCTCGGGGCGGGCCTGGCGGTCAATCTCGGTGTCGGGCCGGAGACGCCTTGGGTCGTCTGGGTGACGGACAACATCACCGGCCCCATTGGTCAGATATTCCTGCGTCTGCTGTTCATGTTGGTGCTGCCCTTGCTGGTCGCGGCCCTGATCACCGGCATTGCCGAGATGGGTGACGTCAAGGCGCTGGGGAAGGTGGGCCTCAAGACCCTGCTTTTCACGATCCTGATCTCGGGGATAGCGGTCGTGATCGGCCTGGTGATGGTCAACTATTTCCGGCCGGGCGATGGCGTGGATCCGGTTCTGGCCCAACAGTTGCTCGAGCAGGGCCGTCAGGGAGCCCAGAGCATCGTCGACAGTGCGCCGGCCTCCGTCGGTGGCGCGCAGTTCTTCCTGGATCTGATTCCCGCCAATGTCGTGACGGCGGCGGCGGACAACCAGATCCTGCCGGTGATGATCTTTGCCCTGTTCGTGGGCATCGGCCTGGTGATGGCCAAGAGCCCCGCGGCGGACCATTTCCAGCGGACCATGGAAGGCCTGCTTGAGGTGATGATGAAGCTGATCGGGCTGGTCATCTCGTTTGCGCCGATCGCGATCGCCTGTCTGATGTTCAACCTGGCGGCCCTGTTCGGCTGGGATCTGTTGATGCGGCTGGGAGCCTATGCCGGCGTCGTGGTCCTGGCGCTCGCGACACATTTCTTCGTCGTCTATTCGCTGGCCGTGTGGGGCCTCGGTGGACGTAACCCGCTCAGCTTCTTCAAGGCGGTTCAGCCCGCAGTCGTCGTGGCGTTCTCGACCGCCTCGTCCAACGCGACGCTGCCGACAGCCCTGCAGGTGGCCGAGCATCGCCTGAAGTTGCCCCGCAAGATTTCGCGTTTCGTCCTGACGGTTGGGGCCACCGCAAACCAGAATGGCACGGCTCTGTTCGAAGGGGTGACGGTACTCTTCCTGGCCCAGTTCTTCGGCGTGGACCTGTCGCTGCAACAGCAGGTCCTGGTGATGTTCATCTGTATTCTGGGCGGCATCGGGACGGCCGGGGTGCCGGCGGGGTCGCTGCCCGTGATCGCCATGATCCTGGCCATGGTGGGTATTCCCCCGGAGGGCATCGGCCTGATCCTGGGTGTGGACCGGTTCCTGGATATGTGCCGCACGACCCTGAACGTGACCGGTGATCTTGTGGCCGCGACCGTGGTGTCGCGCGGCGAAAGCGATCCGCCCGGCCTGGAACTGCCGCCGTCCATCGCAGAGCCGCCGGGGCCTTAGTTTATTGTCACTTTGCGTGCCTAAGGACCGCTAGCGAGCAGGCAAGGTTCGGCGAGCAACTCACCCCTTGCGTTTCAGGTCGTCCGGCCTCAGCTTCCGCGCCCCATGACCGAGGCTGATCCGAAATTGCACCCGTCCCATGGCCTCGGAGAGCTGCTCCGTCTGGCCTGGCCTGTCGTGTTGTCGCGCCTGGGTATCATGACCATGGGCCTGACGGATGCGATTGTCGTCGGGCGCTATTCATCCGAGGAACTGGCGTTCCATGCCCTGGGATGGGCCCCGACGTCCGTCTTGCTGACGACCGCCGTGGGGTTGCTGATGGGGGTTCAGGTGATGACCGCGCGCCTGATCGGTGCGGGGCGACCGCAAGAGGTCGGCGCGGTGCTGAGGCGCGGTATCAGCTATAGCCTACAGATCGGGCTGGTTTCGGTGCTGGTGCTGGTCCTGGCCGGCCCCTGGGGTATGCATCGGATCGGCATCGAGCCGGATCTGGCCGACGGTGCCAGCGCGGCCTTGATCATCTTTTCGCTCTCGCTGCCGATGTATCTCGTCTCGGTAGCCTGTCAGTTCTTCCTGGAGGGGTTGGAGCGACCAACGCCGGGCATGAACGCCATGTGGGTGGCTAATGGCGTCAATCTGGCGCTGAACCTGTGGCTTGTACCCGGTCTGTCGGGCCTGCCGGTGGACGGGGCGGTCGCCTCGGCCTGGGCGACGTTCTTCGCGCGGGCGAGTCTGGCAGTATTTCTGGTCGTCTACATCTGGCGGATGGCCGACGCGCGGGCCCTGGGCGTCTTCAGTCGGGAGTCCGGTCGGCCCGAGGACGTGCGCGAACAGCGCAAGGTCGGCTACGCCGCCGGGGCCAGCTATTGCGTTGAGGTGTCGGCGTTTGCGGCCCTGACACTGGTGGCCGGATTGCTGGGGTCGCTGGGAGTCGCGGCGTGGACGGTGGTGCTGAACGTGTCGGCCATGGTCTTCATGGTGCCGTTGGGACTCTCGGCGGCGACCGGGGTGCTCGTCTCCAATGCCTATGGGAGAGGGGACCCGGAGGGTGTGCAGCGAGCCGGCTGGACGGGTGTGGCCGTCGTCGGGGTTCTGGCCTTCGTGATCGCGCTTGTCGTCTGGCCTGCAGCCGGCTGGATCAGTTCGGCCTATACGCGCGAGCCGGCGGTGCTGGCTGTGGCGGCAGCGGGGCTGGCGCTGGCAACCCTGTTTTTCGTGGCGGATGCGCTTCAGGTCGTGGCCGCGCAAGCACTGCGGTCTGCCGCTGACGTCTGGTGGCCGACCTTGATGCACCTGTTCAGCTATGGCGTGGTGATGGTGCCGTTGGGCTATGCGCTGGCCGTGGCCCTGGACCAGGGCGTGGCCGGCCTCGTGTGGGCGTGCATCATCGCCAGCCTGATCTCGGCCGCCCTGCTGTGTGGCCGGTTCCGGCGCGTATCGCGCCGACGCCTTCAGACCCCGAGGATCCAGCCTTCTTCGGTTTCGACCTGAGTTTTCAGCTTGGCTGAGGCCTTGGCCGGAGGCGCAAACAGGGCTCCCAGCTCCCCCTTTTCGTCGAGACGAAGCAGATGCTGGGCGAGGGTGCGGACCTGGGTTTCGTCCTTGACCTCACCGGGCTCGGGCTTCTGCGGCAAGAGCGACGGCCAGACTTCGGCGACGACCACCGACAGGGGCTCGACATCGTCCGAGGTCAGCGCGTGCCAGCCGGTGCCGAAGGGCCAAACCGCCACGGCAGAGCCCCAGTCCTGAACCAGCCGGTTAAGCATGGCGATGCCGAGTAGCGTCTGACCGCCGACGACCCCGGCCCCATGCATTTGCCAGACGCTCTTTGGCTTCAACTTGCCCTTGGACGCAGCCGTCTCAGTGGCCCGGAATTCGTGGGTGCCTTCATAGACATCGTCGGGCTTGGTCGCAGACAGCCATGTCTGGACCTGCTTGGCAGGGGCGCCCCAGAAAGGGCGTGGCCCATCGGTCATCAACCGGTTCATCTTGTTGGCGACGGCGAAGCGATTGTTGGTGTTGTCGGCCTTGTCCTTCACCTCGGCCCCAATGAAACCCCACATCGCGGACCAGGGTGCGCCCTTCAGACCCAGGCGCGCGGCTGTGCCCACCGGATAGCCGAGGGCAAAATCAAAGCCGATCAGGACGCGCTCGCCCCGGCGCATGGACTCGGAGACGAGCTTGCGCAGCAGGGCCTCGCCCTCGGCGCGGGTTGCGGGATTGTGGCTTTCAAAAGCCGGGCGAAAACGCGCATCGCGCTTGGCGACGCCGATCCAGACGGACTGTTCGCCCGTCTTTTTTCCTTCGGCGGCGGACCAATCCACGATGATGTAGGCGTCAAACAGGCGGGCCACGACGGCTCCCACGGCGAAGAAGAAACGATGGGGGCTTCTAGCCCTCTGCGTCGTCCGCGTCACCCCGCCTCGGCGGTTCGTTCGCCTCTAGTTGCAACGCCGGTGCCGGGCGGGGCCGAGGCCGCTTGAGCACCGCCTCGACATGGGACAGCCAGCGGCGACCGAGACGAACGCCGTCTGCCGCGTCCGAAAGCAGCGAGCCGGGGCCGAACAGCTCCAGCTCAAATTCCGGGAAACGATGGTCCGCAAAGACCAGCCTGAGGGTGACCCGCTCTGAGCCGGGATTGAACTCGTCGAGCAACCGGCGGGGTTCGTCACGACGCGCGCGCGCCAGCACCTTGCCATCGACGATCAACTCGGCACCTTCGATCTCGTGGAATTCGTACAGCAGTCCGGCGTCACCGGATCGCCAGAGCACCGCGAGGGCCTCCCCTTCGAAGTCCAGCCCCGCCGCTCGCCCCTGCGAGACATCGAGGGCCTCGCATTCGGGTAGGCCTCCCAGCACGCGGCGCAGGGCGCGTCGAAGACGACGAGAGGGCTCGAACCACCAGGAGGCGAAGATGGCGATGGTTGTTACCGCCACCCCGGCGAGGAGGACGATCAGGATGGTGCGAAGCACCTCACTCATGGGCGAAGGCTCACGACCACCGGAACATGGTCCGATGGCTTGTCCATGTCGCGTGCATCGCGCCACGTCTCGATGCCGTCGAAAGCGTCGGCGGCCTGAGGGGAGAGGAGGGCGAAGTCGATGCGGATTCCGTGGTCCCTCTGCCAGGCACCGGCCTGGTAGTCCCAGAAGGTGTAGGTGCCATCAGGTTCGCCGCCCAGTTCGTGACTGTCGCAGAGGCCAAGGTTGATCAGGGCACGGAAGGCCTGGCGGCTTTGAGGCTGGAACAGGGCATCGCCCTGCCACGCCTCAGGATTTCTCGCGTCCACCGGCTCGGGGATGACGTTGTAGTCGCCGCACAGGGCCAGGCGCTCTTCGAGCCGAAGCAGGTCGGCAGCGTGGCGGTGCAGGCGGTCGAACCAGCGTAGCTTATAGTCGAACTTCTCGGTGCCGATCGGGTTGCCGTTGGGCAGGTAGATGGCGGCGACACGCACCGGCGTATCGGCTTCAACCAGGGCTTCGAGATAGCGGGCCTGTTCGTCGGCGTCGTCGCCGGGCAGGGCCCGCCGGATATCGGTCAGGGGAAACTTCGAGAGGATGGCCACGCCATTGTAGGATTTCTGACCGTGAACGGCGACATTATAGCCGCGACTTTCAAAGGGTTCGGCGGGAAACTTCTCGTCGACGCATTTGATCTCCTGGAAGCAGACGACGTCGGGTTGCGCCTCGTCGATCCACGCCAGCACGGTTTCCAGCCGGGCGTTGACCGAGTTGACGTTCCAGGTGGCAATGCGCATCCGCGACTCCTTCGGCGTCCAAACTAGACGGGCTGGGCGGCAGGGCAAGCGGCGTCAGGATTTCGCTGGACGAACGACGTTTGGAGGCGCAACGCTCAGCCTGGCTTGGGAGGCTGGATGTCAAACGACAGGACCGCGCCGACGTCTTTATCGTCGGATCGCTATGACGCCATGGATGTGCTGCGCGGGTTCGCCCTGTGCGGCATTCTGCTGATGAACATCATCGGCATGGGCACGCCGTGGGTCACCAACTTCCCACCGTTCCCGGCGGCGTGGTCAGACCCCAGCTGGCAGGTCTGGTTCGCCGAGCACGCCGTGTTCGAAGGGACGATGCGCGGGCTGTTCACCCTGTTGTTCGGGGCGGCAGTCCTCTTGATCACCGGCAAGGGCGATCGGGTCGGCCAGACGATCAGCGTGGCCGACGTCTGGTTCCGGCGGTGTCTGATCCTGTTGGGCCTGGGGCTGATCAACTTCACCCTGCTGCTATGGCCCGGAGATATTCTGTGGAACTACGGCTGTGCGGGCCTGTTCCTGTTCGTCTTTCGCAAGGCCGCGCCGTGGAAACTGGCCGCGATGGCGCTGATGATCATGGCGCTCTTGTCGGTCGGGGAGGGATGGTCCGAACAAGAGAGCGTCCAGGACTATCGCGACGGACTTGCGGCGCATCAGGCCCAGGTCGCGGGCCAGACCCTTACAGACGAACAGACCAAGGCCCTCGAGAGCTATACGCGCCATGAGCGCTACCTCAGCCCGCCTCCGGCCAGTATTGAAGCGGAAGCCGCCGAGCGGATGGGCAGTTATCCGCAGGCGGTCGAATGGAGCTTTGAAGCCTATGCCGACTGGGGGCTGAACGGGTGGGGGATCTTTCTGATCCTGGAATCCATCGGGTTCATGTTCATGGGGATGGCCCTGTTCCGCTGGCGCGTGATCACCGGCGAGAGGTCGATGGGCTTCTATCTGGCCATGACGGTCGTGGGCTACGCCGTCGGCGTCAGCATCAATGTGGCTGAGCATCTGGCGATCTGGAACGGTGGCTTCTCACCGGAGGTCTGGTGGCCAAACTACACCTATGAGGTGTCGCGACTGCCGACGACGTTGGGCCACCTGGGTTTGATCATGTTGCTCTGGAAGGCGCGGGCGCTGTTTTTCGTCGGTGACGGCCTCAGAGCCATCGGAAAGATGGCGCTGACCAACTATCTGGGCCAGTCGCTGGTCGCGGCGATCATCTTCTATGGCCTGGGCTGGTGGAACCACCTGACCTGGGCCGAGCTGTGGCTGCTCTGCGTACCCGTCTGGATCGGCCAGGCGATCTTCAGCGTGCTGTGGCTGAAGCGGTTCGAATATGGGCCGTTGGAATGGGCTTTGCGCGCCATCGCCTATGGTAGGCGACCGCCGATGACGAAGTCACCGGCGGCCTGACTGCCTTAGCCCTCGGCCTTGGCGTAGCCCTTGCCGCCGTTGGACGGGCGGCGACGCTTGCGGCGCCGCAGCTGGGCGCCGTCTCCGGTTTCGGCCTTGGGGGCCATGGGCTGGCGTTCGCGGGCCATCGGGTCAAAGGCGGGACGTTCCGGTGCAGCGCCGGCGGGCTTGTTGCCGCGACGACGGCGATGCGGCTGGCCGCGGGCACCTTCGGGCTTGTCGCCGTGACGGCCGCCGCGACGTGGGCCGCGTTGCGGGCGCTCGTCCTCGCCGCCGGGCAGGGTGGCCTTCCTGGCGACGCCGGCGGCGAGGATGGAGGCGTCCAACTGGGCCAGTTGCTTGTCATTGCGACGGTCCCAGGACGGGATCTTCTGGCGCGTGACCTTCTCGATGTCGCGCAGCAACTTCATTTCGTCGGGCGCGACGAAGCTGATGGCGGTGCCGTCCTTGCCGGCGCGCGCGGTACGGCCGATGCGGTGGACATAGGCCTCGGGCACGAAGGGCAGCTCAAAGTTGACGACGTGGGTCACCTTGTCGACGTCGATGCCGCGCGCGGCGATGTCGGTGGCGACCAGCACGCGCAGCTTGCCGTCCTTGAAGGCCTGGAGCGCGCGCTCGCGCTGGGGCTGGCTCTTGTTGCCGTGGATGGCCCCGGCCTCGACGCCGCCGGCCTCGAGATAGGCCGCGACCTTGTCGGCGCCGTGCTTGGTCTTGGTGAAGACCAGACAGCGGGTGAAGGCCGGGTCGCTGAACAGTTCGGTCAGGAGGGCGCGCTTCTTGGCGGCCTCGATGACGATCACCGACTGCTTGATGCGCTCGACCGTGGTGGCCTGTGGCGTCACCTGGACCTTGACCGGGTCCTTCAGAAGGTCACCGGCCAGCTTGCCGATTTCGCCCGGCATGGTGGCCGAGAAGAACAGGTTCTGACGGCGCGCGGGCAGGCGGCTGACGATCTGGCGGATCGGTTTGATGAAGCCGAGGTCCAGCATCTGGTCGGCCTCGTCGAGGACGAAGATCTCGGTCGAGGACAGGTCCAGGGTCTTTTGCTGAATATGATCGAGAAGGCGGCCGGGCGCGGCCACCAGGACGTCGAGGCCCTGATGGATGGCGCGTTCCTGGGCGCCGTATTTGACGCCGCCGAAGACAACGGCGACGCGCATGCCGAGGCCGGCGCCATAGATCTTGAACATCTCGCCGATCTGGGTGGCCAGTTCGCGCGTCGGCGACAGGATCAGACAGCGGGTGGTGCGCGGCGTCGGAGCGATGCGATTGGCCGCCAGCCGGTGCAGGATCGGCAGGGCGAAGGCGGCGGTCTTGCCGGTGCCGGTCTGGGCGATGCCCAGCAGGTCCTTGCCGGCCATGACATCGGGGATGGCCTTGGCCTGGATCGGGGTGGGGGTGGTGTAGCCCTTCTGCGTCAGGGCAGAGAGCAGGGCCGGATTGAGGCCCAGGGATTCAAAGGTCGTGTTTGTCACGATCGGTCTTTCATATGCGACCGCGCGCATCGGCATGACGCGCGCCGCCGGCCCTGAAGGATCAGGGCGGATAACGAGCGTCGCCCCGCGTGATTTGGCGACGAATGGGATGGAAAGCCGGCGGCTTCGACAGGCGGACCTGAGAACGGACCCTCACGCGCTGGAGCGGCCGGACATCGCATTGTGCGATGCAACAAGGATGGGGGCCGGGTGTGGCGAAGTCAAGGCGCTAGTGGAGATCCTCATTGACCACGGCTACCCGACGGCCGTTGGCGTCGAGATAGGCCGCCAACACGGCAAAGACCTCATAGCGCGCCTCAGCTGATGCGTGGAGCACTATTGGCTCGCTCGCCGGCACAACGTTCAAGATCTCTGCCTCTTCGACCAGCCGCGACCTGGATTCACCTTGCGACAGCCAAAGCTGGCCTTGAGCGTTGATGGTGACGCGCCATGGGGGTTGGGGAGGTTCAAAGGACCCGACAGGATAGACGGGGGGCTCGATTTCAAGCGGCGCGAATGCTTCGTTCACAGGAACGACGGTCAGAACCAATGCCGTCATGGCCAGAAGCAATCCGATCAATGGCGTCAAATCGATCGTCGACCGGAGTTGAGGTTGCATGGCGTCCTCCCTTGCGGGGAGGCTGCACGCGCAAGGCGGCGGGATTGGGGCAGGCGGTCGGCCTACTTTTTCCGGAACTGGTCCAGCGAAACGACCTTGGGGCCATCGTCGATGGGGCCGTCGTCGTCTTCGTCCAAGGGATCGATCTCGTCTTCCTCGATCGGAACGATCTGCGGTGGTTCGAACTGGAGCACGAACTGAACGCTGGGGTCGTAGAAGCGGGTTATGGCGGCGTAGGGCACGACCAGCTTCTTGGGCTGACCCGAGAACTGCAGCACGATCGAGAACTGGTCCTCGTCGGGCGTCAGGTCCCAGTACTGGTGCTGGATGACGATGGTGATTTCGTCCGGGTAGCGTTCCAGCAGGTCCGCCGGAATCGAGACATCGGGGGCGCGGGTCTTGAAGGTGATGTAGAAGTGGTGCGCGCCAGGCAGGCCGTCGGCATCGGTCGCGCGCAGCAGAGCGGCCCGGATCACGCCACGCAACGCCTGTTGGGTCAGCAGGTCGTAGCGCATCTCGTCAGTCGGAAAGTCCTGGTCGCTCATCAAACCTCTCGGGCGGATGTCGAGGTTCTAGCGGCGGCGCGCCAAATCGCAAAGGCGCGGTGCGCAAAAAGGAAAAGTCCCGGCTTCTGTTGCCAGGCGAACATCGCGCTTCTCGGCGCTTGGCCGCCGCATGGATGGGGAAAAGTCCCGGCTTCTGTTGCCAGGCGCCGGGGGGCCCCGCCTAGGGATCTGAACCCCTAGGACTTAGATTGAGAAACGTCGGGTCGCTTACGCGGCCAGACGAACTTCTCCAGCGAAGTTATCGTTCGCATTTAGAAAATGGCCCGAAACGGCGGTACCATACCGAGCGAAAGCCACGTCTTTACACGCCCGTCGATGCTGATCGGCCCCATGATCCCCGCCGATAACGCGGAGAGGAAATGGTGGAGCCGCCGGGAATCGCACCCGGGTCCGGTTCGCTTATTACACGCGCGTTTATCGCCATAGTCCGGGCGAACCCGAACGTCTGAAATATAGGTCAATCAGCGGCTATCGAAAAGGGTGGCCTAACGACCGGCCCCTGCAACCGGGAAGTTCACGACGGAATCCCGACCTTCGCCATGGTCTTCTTCACCGCGGGGGCGCACGCGAATGCGGTTCCATTCTCTCCGCGTCTGACAGATGCGCTCGGGGCGGTTGGAGCCGACCACACGCTCCCGCCGGCAAATGATCTCGTCCAAGCGGGCCTCTTCCTCAGCCGCCTCTTGGGCAGCAGCAACCTCCGCAGGGGTTTGCTGCGTCGCCTGGGTAACGGGCGGATCCTGAAACAGGACCAATGACAGTGCGAGCGAGGCGATGAACATAGGGAGCTGCCTGAAGTAGCGGATTTAACGGCTCTATATGTCGTTATCCAACCTGTCGCACAATCTGCTCTTGAGGATGTAAGATTAAAGTTCTGCAAGGTTCCGCCGCGTCCAGTCGGGCATCTGGTTTCGGAACCAGGTGAGCTGACGCTTGGCGTATTGCCGCGTATGGGTTTTGAGAGTTTGAACTGCCGTCTCCAGGTCCATCTCGCCCGCGACGGCTGCGGCGATCTCTCGCACCCCAACCGCCAGCATCGCCGGCAGGTCAGGGCGAAGACGGCGTGCCAGAAGGCTTTCAACCTCGGCAATGGCTCCAGCCGCGATCATGGCATCAACCCGGGCATCGCATCGCGCGTAGAGGGCCTCGCGCGGACGTTCGACCACCCAGGCTTCACACATGTCCAGATTGAGAAGCGGAGGCGTCGTTTCCGCCTGCCAACTGCTTAGAGAGCGGCCGGTCGATTCCGAAACGGACAGGGCGCGCACCAAACGTTGGCGGTCGCCAGGGGTGATCCGTCGTTCGGCAAGCGGATCCACTTGAGCCAGGGCTTTGCGGACCTCGGTTTCGCCGTGGCTTTCGAAGGCGGCATCGATACGATCACGCACATCGGGGCTTATGGCGGGCACCGGGGCCAGTCCCTTCAACAGCGCATGGAAGTACAGTCCGGTGCCGCCCACGATAACAAGCGGGCGTGTCTCGGCTTTCAGCAGCGACTCGACGGCATTCAGCCATCGCCCGGCCGACCAGGCCTCGGATGCATCTGCGACCCCGTAGAGACAATGCGGCAGGGCGGCTTCGTCTTCGACCGATGGGCGCGCCGTGAGAATTCGGAGGTCGGCGTAGAGTTGCTGGGAATCCGCATTGACGATGACGCCGCCAATCTCGGCCGCACGCTGCATGGCCAAGGCCGACTTGCCGGTCGCAGTCGCGCCGGCGATCAGGACGTGCCGTGGCTGAATGACCGGTTCCTCGACGGGGTGACGCTGCCAGCCAATGCCGATAAGACCACGAGCCGAACCACACAAGGATTTCGCCTTGACCGAAGCCTCTGACCGAGATGCGGTGATTGCTGCCCTGGACTCCGTGGTTGATCCGAAGTCGGGGCGAGGCCTGATGGCTGCGGGGCTGGTCCGGGGGCTAGTCGTCGGCGACGGCAAGGCCGGATTTGCGCTGGAGATCGCTGCCGCGGATGCCGCCGCCTATGCCCCGGTTCGTGATGCTGCTGAGGCCGCACTTCTCGCTATTCCCGGAATTCAGCGTGCACACGTCGTTTTGACCGCGCAGCAGGCACCGCCCAGGCCCGCCAGGGGAGCGGGTTTGTCCCGCGCTGCGCTGGATCAGGGACGCCCCCCGGCACCCGTGGCGACGGAGCGCCCCGCGGATGTGCGGCGGGTTATTGCCGTGGCGAGCGGCAAGGGCGGGGTCGGCAAGTCGACCGTGGCCGTCAATCTGGCCGTCGCGCTCAGCCGACGTGGCCTGACCGTTGGTCTGCTGGACGCGGATGTCTATGGGCCGTCCATTCCTCTGATGCTGGGGTTGCAAGGGGCTCCGCAGCATGACGGTGAGCGCCTGGTTCCTCTGGAATCTCATGGCATCAAGGCGATGTCGACGGGGCTACTCGTCGGTGCCGACAGGGCCATGGTCTGGCGAGGCCCGATGGCTAGTCAGGCCTTGACGCAGATGTTGACGCAGACTCGCTGGGGCACGGCTGACGCCCCCCTGGATGTTCTGATCGTCGATCTGCCGCCGGGGACCGGCGATGTGCAACTGACCCTGGTTCAGAAAACGCCCATCGACGGGGCCATCATCGTTTCGACCCCCCAGGAAGCCGCTCTGGCGGATGCCCGGCGAGCCGTCGCCATGTTCGCCAAGACCGGCACGCCGGTCATCGGACTGGTCGAGAACATGTCGGGGCCCGTGTTTGGGCGGGGCGGCGGTGCCCGCGAAGCCGAGCGGTTGAAGGTGGCATTCCTCGGCAGCATCCCGCTGGACGCGGCGGTTCGAGAAGGCGGCGACGCCGGCGTGCCTGTGGTCCTGGGCAAGTCCGACGGCGAGGCTGCGACGGTTATCGCCGCCTTAGCCGCCGTCATCGCGGGTTAGTCGAGGATATCCAGGCCCCGCCGCACCAGTGCGCCGCGATTCAGAAAGACCCGGACTGTCTCAGCCCGCCCGAGCACGTCATGCCGATAGCCCGGAAACGGCCCCGGCATCGGTTGCCAGGCCGGGCTGATACAGGGGATCGGAACGACAACGGCCTGGCCTTGCTGAGCTGTGCCGCGCTCGACCTCGGTGACGACGCCGGTAAGCACACAATCGCCCTGGGTTTCTCCCGGGGGGAGGCGGCGCACATTGTCCACCCGCAGGACGACAACGGTGCCGGCAGAGTCGCGGGCCTGCTGATAGACATGCGGCGGCAGCTCGGCCACGGCAGGCCCGGCCGCCAAGACGACGGCGGTTGCAAGCATAAGGGTTATGAATCGAGCCATGACTTCCCAATCCTTTCGCCGGGATGGGACGAAATCGTGGCCGTAGGCGCAACTTTCAAGGTCTGACGATCAGCGTCGATCCAGAACCCGAAAGGTAAAGGCGTGATCGTCTTTCTCGCCCGGCTCTACCCGCTCGGCCGAGACTTCTCGCCAGTCGGCTTCGTCAAAGTCGGGAAAGCGGGCGTCGCCCGCCGGATCGGCGTCGACTTCCGAGATGTAGAGACGGCGGGCCTTGGGCAGGGCCAGGGCATAGATCTGGGCACCGCCGATGGCGCAGACCTCGTCCACGCCATCCTCGCGCGCCGTTTCGCGGGCAATGGACAAGGCTTCATCCAGGGTGGCGCAAACCAGCGCACCCTTGGCGGCAAAATCGGGGTTGCGGGATACCACCAGGTTGAGGCGTCCGGGCAGGGGACGCAGTTGCAGACTGTCCCAGGTCTTGCGGCCCATGACACATGGCTTGCCGATGGTGGTCTGTTTGAACTTCTGAAGATCGGAACGCAGCCGCCAGGGCAGGGCCCCTTCGGAGCCGATCACACCGTTTCGGCCTCGCGCAGCGACCAGGGAAATCAGAACTGTCATGGTCGCCTGTTAGCCGAGATCGGGGAGCGACGCACGCGCCACTCCCCGGGTCATCCTACATCTCGGGTTCGAGCAACTTGAGGCGGAACAGGAGAGCGCCGAGAATGGCCCCCACCGCCGGTGCGACGAAGAACAGCCAGAGCTGGCTCATGGCCTCGCCGCCGGCCAGCAGGGCCGGACCGAAGCTGCGCGCCGGATTGACCGAAACCCCGGTGATCTGGATGCCGACGATGTGGATCACCGCCAAGGTGATGCCGATCGCGATGCCGGCGAACGGTCCGTGGGCCTTTTCGCCGGTGACGCCGAGGATGGCGACCACGAACACTGCTGTCATGACGACCTCAAAGGTTGCCGCAGCCATCAAGGGATACTCACCCAGATAACCCGGTCCCCAGCCATTCTGGCCCAGGTTGACCGGCTCACCTGGTACGGCCTGAGCGATGGAGGCCAGGATGAACGCCCCGACTACAGCGCCGATGAACTGAGCCAGCCAGTAGACGCCCATGTCCTTGGCCGACATCTTGCCGGCCACGAAAGCCGCCAGGCTGACCGCCGGATTGACGTGGCAGCCGGACACCGGGCCGATGGAATAGGCCATGGCGATGATGGCAAAACCAAAGGCCAGCGCGATGCCGAGCTGGCCGACGTGCTCGCCGCCCAGAACGGCCGCCCCACAGCCGAACAGGACAAGAACCGCCGTGCCGATCAGTTCGGCCATGAATTTCTTGAGCATGACACCCCTCCCCAGGGTCAGACGTCTCCTGATGGACGCCAAGTGGAAGGGTGAGGCGAGTCTTCAGGTTCGGCTAGTCAGGCGAACGTGGGTTGTCCAACCACCTGAGCCATTTCCGTCGCATGGCCTGTTCGATGTCGATGTCAGCATCGCGGCAGTAGATCAGCAGCATGCCCAGCACATCGGCGGCTTCGTCGGCGAGCTTTTCGGGCGAGGGTTCGCCGCGGGCGCGGCTGGACAGGCGCAGGTGCTCGGCGGTGAGCTCGCCGAGCTCTTCCTGGAGCTTGAGCAGGGCCCAGTCGCGGTCGCGGTCAATGCCATGCTCGGCGGCGTAGATGTCGGAGATACGCAGGACGTCTGCCTGCAACGTCTTGACGTCCATCACACCGCGACCGGTGCCTTGATATGCGGCCAGGGGTCGTAGTCTTCGAGGACGAAGTCACCGAGTTCGAAGGCGAACAGGTCCGAGCGATCGGCGATGTGCATCTTGGGAAGGGCGCGCGGTTCGCGCTCCAGCTGGGTACGGGCCTGATCGAGGTGATTCAGATAAAGGTGGGCGTCACCGAAGGTGTGGATGAACTCGCCGGGCTGGAGGCCGACGACGCGCGCCACCATCATCGTCAGCAGGGCGTAGGAGGCGATGTTGAACGGCACGCCCAGGAAGACGTCGGCGGACCGTTGATACAGCTGGCACGACAGCTTGCCGTCCGCGACGAAGAACTGGAACAGGCAATGGCAGGGCGGCAGGGCCATGTCGTCGACGTCGGCCGGGTTCCAGGCGGTGACGATGTGGCGGCGGCTGTTCGGGTTGGTCTTGAGGCTGTGAACCAGCCTTTCGATCTGGTCGATCGAGGCACCGTTGGGGTCGGCCCAGGAACGCCACTGCTTGCCATAAACGGGCCCAAGGTTGCCTTCGGCGTCGGCCCACTCGTCCCAGATGCTGACGCCGTTCTCCTTGAGGTAGCGGATGTTCGTTTCGCCGCGCAGGAACCAGAGCAGCTCGACGATGATCGAGCGCAAATGCAGCTTCTTGGTCGTCAGAACGGGGAAGCCCTGGGCCAGGTCAAAGCGCATCTGGCGACCGAAAACGCCAAGCGTGCCGGTGCCGGTGCGGTCACCGCGCTCAGATCCGTTCTGAAGAATATCGGCCAGCAGGTTGAGATATTGACGCTCAGGGTGACCTAGCTCGGCGGCGGGCTGGGCCCCCGTCAGGGTGGTCAACTCATCCAGAACAGCACGCGCGGTCATCCGATCACTGTGCCGGTGATTCGCCTCCTTCGCAGCCCCTGATTTCAAAGGGTCCACACGAAAGGATCAGGGGGCAGCCAGCGCCTCATCAAAGAAGGCGGTGACGGCGGCAATGGCATCCAGATGGGTATCGGTGCGGTTGCCATCTTCGGCGCACAGGGTGGCGTACCGTTCACGTGCGGCTGAGCCGCAAAGGCCGAGGAAGGCATTGTGATCGACGCCTTCCAAACGCACGGTGCGCGCGGTTGGCAGCCGTTCGGCGAACCGATCCGCATTCTCGTCTGCCGGGGTGGTGTCGTCGGCCGAGCCTTGCAGGATCAGAACCGGCTCTGTCACGCGTCGAAGGCTGTCATTGGCGAGCAGGGCCCCAAGCGCCGGGGCGATCAGGACGGCCGCGTCGATGCGCGGATCGTCGCGATCATCGGCCTGGGTCGCGACGGAGCGGCGAACGGCCTCGGACTCCTGTAGGACCTGGCGACGGTTCACCGTGCCGTAGTCGCCGTCCGTGATCGTCGGCGCGCAAAGCAGATCCCGCAGTGAGCGCGCGCAATAACGGGTCAGGGCCGACAAATCCGGGCGGGCACCCAGTTCGATCAGGACGGACGCCCCCCCCATGGAATAGCCGATGGCCCCAATCCGCGCCGGGTCGATACGCGGCCCCCAATTCGGGTCGGCCAGTATGCCATTGATGGCGTGGCGAAGATCGTCGGCCCGCTCCCAGTAGAGCAAGGCTCCAAGTGGGGTCCGGTCATCGTTTCCATTGTTGCCGGGGTGATCGACCGCCGCCACGATATAGCCGCTGCGCGCCAGCGCGGTGCCGAGCCAGGCCATCTGTCGGGCCGACCCGCCGAAGCCGTGGGACATGACGATGAGTGGCCGCTTGTCACGCGCCGCAAAGGCGGCTCCATCCGCTGCCTGACCACTCAGGAAAAAGGGCTGATCGACCGGGCCGATGATCCGGGGCGTTTCGATCACGTCGTCGGCGGCGGGGTACCAGATGGTCACACGCTGATTGTCGCGATGCAGTGCATCGCGCAGTCCCGCGCCTGGCCGGGTATAGGTCTGAATAGCTTCACCGGCCCCATAGACGGGGGCGGAGGCCACGGTCTGCGTCGGTGGGCTGCAACCGACGAGGATGAGGGCCAGGACGAGTGCGACTGGCCCTCTCACCGCGTCGACCCTACTTGGTCTCTTCGGTCGGCGCGGCCGGCGGGTCGCCAACGCGGCTCTCATAGACGTGGTCGATCAGACCAAAGGCCTTGGCCTCGTCGGCGCTCATAAAATAGTCGCGGTCGAGAGTGCGTTCGATCACCTCGATCGGCTGGCCGGTGTGTTTGGAATACAGCTCATTGAGCTGACGCTTGGTCTTGATGATGTCCTCGGCGTGGCGCTCAATGTCTGACGCCTGGCCGCGGAAGCCGCCCGAGGGCTGGTGAACCATGATGCGCGCGTTCGGCAGGGCGATGCGCTGGCCCTTTTCCCCGGCGGTCAACAGGAACGAGCCCATCGAGGCAGCCATGCCCATACAGACGGTCGAGATCGGGCTCTTGATGTACTGCATGGTGTCGTAGATCGCCATGCCGGCCGTCACCACGCCGCCCGGCGAGTTGATGTACATGGAGATTTCCTTCTTGGGGTTCTCGGACTCCAGGAAGAGGAGCTGGGCGCAGATCAGCGATGACATGCCATCTTCGACCGGGCCGGTCAGGAAGATGATCCGCTCCTTCAACAGGCGCGAGAAGATGTCATAGGCCCGTTCGCCGCGGCTGGTCTGTTCGACCACCATCGGCACGAGGTTCATGGTCAGGTGGTCGACGGGATCGTGCATCTGTCTCGGCTTTCTCGATAGCTGGCGGGACGAATCACTGCCGCCCCGCCCTTTGAAGCCGATATCGTCTTGCCGAAGTGTTGATTCAAGAGTGCTGGTCGCCGTCAACTATTTCTGTGGTTCCGTTGTGTCGGCGGACGATGGGTCCTGCTGGCTCTGCTGCCGATCTTCACGTTGTCTGACGACTTCGTCGACAATTTCGCGTTGCTGACGAGATTCCGACAGGGCGTCGGGTCGAGAAGCGTATAGCCCACGCAGATAGTCGAGATCCCAATCGGTCATCCGCTGGCCGGGCAGGGCCGCGGAGGAAAACAGGTTCAACACTGAGTCGTACGTCGATGTATCGGCTTCTGCATCGACCTGTGCCAAGGCGACCATGGCGACATAGTCGGCGAGCGACGAGAACGAAATCGAGCCGATCCGGCTCGTATCGAGGATGATGATGATGTGGTGCAGGTCTTCCCGGATATTTCCGCGGAGGCGCGAGGCTCCGCGCACCCGGACGGTCTGGCCACTCCCGATCGCCTCTCCCGTATCCGCAGACACTGTCTGACTAACGTGCCACCAGCGCACCGGGCTTCCCGAAGTCTGGAACTGTCTTAGCGCGGCTTGCCCCAGATTGGAGGCCGAGAGGTCGGGGCGAAATGCCAGCGGCTCGCTCCGCACGAGCCACTGTGCAAGGGCGTCGCCGTTCGAGTCGGCGATGATCAAGACGTCCGGCCGGCAGCCCGGCTCCCCAGCTTCGAGCCCGACGGCCATGGCCACGGCGGAAACCTGGTCAGCCAGGACCCGAGCATACCGGGGGCTCATATTCACCACCCCGACACAGACGGTCCGGTCCCATCGCGCAAGATTTCGGTCACGCGGCGCGGCCCCGACCTCTCCGACAAAGGCTGTGACGGCCTCTTCGATCGGACGCGCCACGACGACGACATCTTCGACCGTGTTCTCGGTCGGTGGCGTCTGTGCCTGGGCCGCCCCAGGAGTGAGGCTTCCGAACAGACCACAAGCAAGGATTGGAATAAGGGCCAGGCGCACGCGAACTGCTCCAGAATTGACTGCGCCGACCGCTAGCACGGTCGGCGCAGGAGCTTGAGTGAATTCGAGGTCAGGTAAGCTGAGCCGATCCGATCCTATTCGTCATCCTTGAACAGCTCGTCGCGGGACACCTTCTTGTCGGTGACCTTGGCCTGTTCGAAGATCCAGTCGCAGACCTTTTCTTCGTAGATCGGCGCGCGCAGGGCGTTGGTGGCGTTCGGGTTCTGGCGATAGAAATCCATAACCTGGCGCTCTTGTCCCGGATAGTTGCGGGCTTCGGCGACGATGGCGTTGGACACTTCCTGGTCCGACACGGTCACGCCGGCGGCGCGACCCAATTCAGCCAGCACCAGGCCAAGGCGAACGCGGCGCTCGGCGATCTTGCGATAGTCGTCCTTGAGTTTTTTGTCGGACTTCTTGGAGTCTTCCTCGTCGAGGCGGCCGGCGGCCTTGTCTGCTTCGACCTGGCTCCAGATGCCGTCAAACTCGGCCTCAACCATACGCGGGGGCAGGGGGAAGTCGTGGCCCTTGTCCAAGGCGTCGAGAAGCGCACGCTTGAGCTTGAAGCGCGACTGACGGTCGTTGCCGGACTGGAGGTTCTGCTTCACCAGCTCGTTGAGCTTTTCGAGGCTCTCGATGCCGATGGCCTTGGCGAAGTCATCGTCCGCCTTGGCTTCCTTGGGAGCCTTTACGGCTTTGACCGTGACGTCGAAGACGGCGTCCTTACCGGCCAGGTGGGCGGCACCATAGTCGGCGGGGAAGGTGACCTTGACCTGGGTTTCGTCGCCGACCTTGGCACCCTTCAACTGGTCTTCGAAGCCAGGGATGAAGCGCCCCGAGCCGATGACCAGCGGGGTGTCGTTGGCCGAACCGCCCTCGAAGACTTCGTCGTCGATCTTGCCGACGAAATCGATGATGACCTGATCGCCTTCAGCGGCCTTGGGGGCCTTGCCGCCCTTGTCGTCATAGGTGGTGTTCTGGCTGGCCAGCTCGGTAACGGCGTCAGCGACTTCCTTGTCGGCCGGCTCGTGGACGGGACGCGACAGCTTGAGCGAGGTCACGTCCATGGGCGCGAAGTCCGGCATCACCTCCAGGCTCATTTCGTAGGACAGGTCGGCCTTTCCGGCGACGACGTCTTCGATGTCGGTGATCGGGGTGATCTCCGCCGGCGCGGCCGGACGCAGCTTGGCGTCGTCAAGGGCCTTCTGGCTGGAGGTGTTGACCTCGTCATTGATGATCTCGCCCATCAACTCGCGACCGAACATCTTGCGGACGTGCGCAGCCGGCACCTTGCCGGGACGGAAGCCCTTGAGCTTCATGGTCGGAGCAATCTCGGCAATGCGAGCATCCAGGCGCGAGCTGAGATCACCCTGAGGAATGGTCACGGCGATGACGCGCGAAAGGCCTTCGCTGGATTTTTCGACGACTTGAATGGACATGAGAACGGTCTTCTAGAGGACGGCGTCCCGGAAAAACGGCACGCGCGGCGAATGGAGGTCGAAACGCAAAAACGCCGCCCTACGGGGCGGCTGTGTCGCGCAAGCGGCTCTTATGTCGATATCGACCCGTCAGGTCAACGGCGCGCTTGCGGCGTAGGGGTTGGACCGGCTAGGGAGCGTTGACCTAGGCGGATGTGGCGGAACTGGTAGACGCACTGGATTTAGGTTCCAGCGCCGCGAGGCGTGGAGGTTCGAGTCCTCTCATCCGCACCAGCTTTATCCCAAGAATAGACCGCATGACACCGGTGTCATTGCGTGCTATCCAAGGGGCACGGGCAAGACCAGATCAGGCCCGGGTGTGTCGAGATGGAGGAATCGGCCCGCATGACACGCGCTCGGCGCGCCCGCATCGTGGCAACTATCGGACCGGCCAGCCGGGAACCGGGGCAGATTAAGGCCCTGGCCAAGGCCGGGGTCGATGTTTTTCGTCTGAACTTTAGCCATGGGTCGCACGACGACCATGCCGCGGCTTTCAAAGCGATCCGCGGGGCCGAACTGGCGATCCGTCGGCCGCTCGGCATTCTCGCAGATCTGCAAGGCCCCAAGCTGAGGCTGGGCAGGTTCGCTGACGGCAGTATCTCGCTGCAACCCGATCAGCCTCTCCGGCTCGATCTGGACACCACGGCTGGGGATGACAGGCGGGTTGGGATGCCGCATCCCGAGATCTTCCGTGCGCTCCAGCCGGGCTCGTTGCTGCTGCTCGACGACGGCAAGGTGCGGTTGCGCGTTGAAAAGGCCGGCGACGATTTTTGCGAGACTGTGGTTGAGGCAGGTGATCGTCTGTCAGATCGCAAAGGCGTCGCGGTCCCTGGTGGAACCATTCCAATCTCGGCTTTGACGGACAAGGATCTGGAAGACCTCGCCTTTGCCCTTCGTCTGGGCGTGGACTGGGTCGCTTTGTCGTTTGTGCAGCGGGCCTCGGATATGGCGGAGCTGAAAAAGCTGGTCGCCGGGCGTGCGGCCTGTCTGGCCAAGATCGAGAAGCCGGCTGCCCTCGAACATCTGGACTCTATTCTCGACTATTCCGACGGCGTGATGGTGGCGCGCGGCGATCTGGGGGTGGAGTGCCTCCCCGAAGAGGTCCCGGTGGCTCAGAAGACAATCGTCCGGGCGGCGCGAAACCGGGGCGTTCCGGTGATCGTGGCGACGCAGATGCTGGAATCCATGACGGCCAGCCCGGCACCGACACGGGCGGAGGCGTCGGATGTCGCCAACGCCGTCTATGAAGGGGCCGACGCCCTGATGCTGTCAGCGGAGACGGCGGCGGGGAAATATCCGATCGAGGCTGTTCAGGTGATGGACCGCATCATGGAGCGCGTTGAATCCGACCCGCGCTGGCCCGGCCTTATGGATGCCGAGCATGCCGGGATGGATGATGTCGATGCCGATGCGCTTGTGGCTGCGGCCCGCAAGGCTGCCGAGGCGGCGTCAACCGCTTGCGTTGTTGTCTTCACAACGACCGGTGGCACCGCGCGTCGGATGGCCCGTGAGCGTCCGTTGCAGCCTGTTGTCGCCCTGACACCGTCCCCCGACACGGCCCGGCGTCTGGCCCTCGTGTGGGGGTTGGAACCCCGCCTTGGACAACAGCCCGCGACGCTGGAAGATGTCACCGAGGACGCCGTTCGGCACGCTGTGGATGCCGGTTTGGCCAGCCCCGGTCAGCGCGTTCTGATCCTGGCGGGCACGCCGTTCGGGGCACCGGGGGCTGCCAATCTGTTGAGGCTGGCGCACGCGCCGTCGATCAGAAACTAGAAAAAGCCCCGGGCCTTGCGACCCGGGGCTCATTCCTTTTGGGCTAACGCCTGTTACCAGCGCCACACCTGATAGGCCGTGTCGATGATGTAGCCGTCGAACAGATCAACCAGATAGATGTTGTTGTCGACATAGACCCAGGCACAGCCCGGAGGCGGGGCGGGTAGACCGTACCAGGCCCAGTCGTGGACGCGGTAGCGCCAGAACACGTTGGGCAGATAGTCGCCGATCCGGTAGCTGCGTCCATAGTACTGGCGTGGCACCGAGTAATAGCCGTACCCAGGCGCGAAGTAGAAGTTCACGCGCAGGCCGTTGTAGCCCCGGAACCAGTTGTTGTTCCGCCACCAGGTGCCGCCATTACGGCGGTTGAAGTTATTGCGCCAGGTGTCGTGGTTCCAGCTGCCGCGATAGTGATCCCGGTCGCGGTCACGGTCGCGACGCCATTCTGGACGACTACGATCGCGCCGGTCCCAACCGCCGCCCTGATGGCCACCGCGGTTCCAGTCGCCGCGGTCACCGCCGCCCTGACGCCCGCCGCGATCGCCACCGCCTTGCTGGCCACCGCGGTTCCAGTCACCGCGGTCACCGCCGCC
>NZ_AUAO01000006.1 GCF_000428765.1 Brevundimonas aveniformis DSM 17977 | reverse complement strand
CACCGCGGTCACCGCCGCCCTGACGCCCGCCGCGATCACCGCCGCCTTGCTGGCCACCGCGATCACCACCGCCTTGCTGACCACCGCGATCACCACCGCCTTGCTGACCGCCGCCCTGACGGCCACCGCCTTGCTGACCGCCACCTTGCTGGCCACCGCCTTGCTGGCCACCGCCTTGCTGGCCACCGCCTTGTTGGCCTCGGCCTTCACCACGACCGCCTCGGCGACCGCCGCGTTCGCCCCGCTCGCGCGGGGGGGTATCTTGAATGGATTGCTCCTGCATCGCCGTGTCGGCCAGACGCAGGATGGCGCTGTTTGAGGTGTCGCGGGCCTGAACCGAGCCGGCCGCGAAGACGGGGCTGGCCGCAGTCAGGATGGCGACACTCATCACCAAAGTCTTTTTCATGATCAACCTTCCCATTAGGTCGTAGAGCAGCCCTTGGGCGGTAACATGGTTTCCGGTCCATGAACCCCGTCTGAACCGGGCCTGACGCCGCCTGACGGGATCAACGCGAAAGAGGATGAAGTGATGCGACCGCCCATCGAGCTCTACTATTGGCCGACCCCCAACGGCTGGAAGATCAGCATTGCCCTGGAGGAAATGGGGCTACCCTATGAACTCAAGCTGGTGAACATCGGCAAGGGAGAGCAGTTTTCTGCGGCCTTCCAGGCGATCAGTCCCAACGGTCGGATGCCTGCCATCATCGATCCGACGGGGGCCGACGGTGAGCCGCTGTCGGTGTTCGAGTCCGGGGCCATCCTTCAGCACCTGGGGCGGATCTCCGACCAGTTCTATCCGCAGGCTGCACAAGTCCGCGCATCGGTTGAAGAGTGGTTGTTCTGGCAGGTTGGGGGCCTGGGACCGATGGCCGGTCAAACCCACCACTTCCGTCAGTACGCGCCGGCCATGGTCAAGGATCAGCGAGCACTGGCCTATGGAGTTCGCCGTTACACCGACGAAGTCCGGCGGCTTTACAGCGTCCTGGACCGACGGTTGGCTGACCGGGATTATGTGGCGGGCGACTATTCGATAGCGGACATGGCCATCTGGCCGTGGATCGTCCCGCACCGCAATCAGGGACAAGACCTCGACCGGACGCCGAACCTGAAGGACTGGTTCGAGCGTGTCGGCGCGCGTCCGGCGGTGCAAAGAGGTATGGCGCTCGGCAAGGAGATGCGGGGCAATCTTGCCGCCCCAGGGGCGGGGGCCGACCAGGCCCGCCGGGTTCTGTTCGGTCAACGTGAAGTGTGAATCAGGGCTTTCCAGAGTCTCTCCAACGCCTTAACAGACTGATTGGATTTCACTTTTTCTTAGCGAAAAACCTGCGAATCGGCGTTTGCGGTTAACTCTACCTTCAGCAGACAGGCGCTTTCATCACGTCATCAGGAAGGGACCAGAACGGTCCTTGAGAGGGAATGACGATGGAAACGCAGATGGAAACGGCTGAAAGCCTGCCGCTGCCGACGCCGGAAATGTCCGGTGACGACCTGTTCAAGCTGGGGCTGATGTATTCGACCGGTCAGGGCGGTGCGCCCATGGACCTGGTTTCGGCCCATATGATCTTCAACCTGGCCGCCATGAAGGGTTCGGAAGAGGCGAAGATCTATCGCCGCGAACTGGCCGGCGAAATGGAACGCGAAGATGTCGCTGAGGCCCAGCGCGCGGCGCGCCGCTGGCTCGACGCCGGCACCTCGACGCTGGCGGCCTAGACGTCCATGAACTGACCCGGCGGGAGCACCCGCCGGTTGGGCGAGCCGTCGAAGGCCCAGCGCAAGGTGCGGGCCATGGCGAGCGCCCCCTCGCGGACAGCCAGACGTCGCAGGCGAGAGGCCTTCAGTCCGTGCATCTCGCGGGCCCAGTCCGGCAACAGATCGACCGCAGCCTGCATCAGGATTTTTGACGGAACCACGGCCGTCGGCGGACCGACCGTCTGGTTCAGCACCAGCCCGGCGACCTCGCGGGTGCGGTGGTCCACCTTCAGTTCAGGCCGAAACCGCGCGATGAGGGCCTCGGCCTCGGCTCGGGTTCCAGGCACGTCGTCGGCCCCGACGAGGCGACCGATGACCGCCATCTCCCCGAAATACTGATCCTGATCGGCGCGGCTCATGGTCGGCTCGCCATAGGCGATCCAGGCGTCGAGAAAGCTGACCGCCTCGGCGACATGGACCCAGGACAACAGATGCGGGTCGTTCGCCCGGTAGGGCGTGCCGTCCGGCAGGGTTCCCGAGACATGATCATGGATCTTGCGGACTCTGGCGATGATCGCATGGGCCTCGTCCGCATGGTCGTAGGTGGTGCGGGCAATGAACTTGGCCGTCGAGCGCAGGCGGGCCATCATATCGTTGCGGAAGTCAGAATGGTCCCACACGCCCGCCAGCACCGCCGGGTGCAGCATTTGCAGCAACAGGCTATCGACCCCGCCGATCAGCATGGTGACGACGTCGCCGTGCACTCGCCAGCCGACCGAGTCGGGCGCGAACAGGGCGTCGGCCCGGCGCGTGACGGGGCGGTCGCCCTTTGAGGCATCGTTGAACAGGCGGGTGACCTGGGTGCGCAGATGGGCGCGGGGATCGAGCAACGGCATCATCGCCGGGGATTAACATGACCACTTGTCGGGGTGCAGAGGCCCGGATAGCGTCGTCACGCGGAGGGGCCATGACCGAACCGGTAGAGACTGACGTTGAGCCGGCGCGGAGGGCAACGTTCCTGCGTCGTTTCGCCCAGCACCTGCGACGACAGGACTGGTTCGCCGTCGCTATCGAGTTGCTGATCGTCGTGCTCGGGGTCTATCTCGGTTTGCAGGTCAATACCTGGGCAGCGGCGCAGGCCGACAAGCGCCGAGGCGAAGTCTATGTCGACCGGCTGATTGCCGACATGGAGAGCGACCTGCGCAATCGGCGGGGAATGGTCGGCTACTACGGGGATGTCTACGACAGCGCCGAGCGCGCCTATGCGCTGCTCGAACAGCCGGACGCGGACGCGCGTGAGCTCGTGATCAGCGCCTATCGGGCGACGGAATACAACTATGCGCCGCCGACGACCGCGACCTGGGACGAGATCGTTTCCTCGGGCGACCTGGCGCTCTTGCCGAGGGCGGCGATTGAAAATGGGGCGTCGGCCTATTTCGCCGATGACACGGCGCGAACCTCGTCCGAGCCGTTGCGGGATTCCTATTATCGGCGGCGTGTCCGGGGCCTGATCCCGCACGATGTCCAGCGCGAGATCCGGGCCGGCTGCAGCGATGTCCGTGACGGGCAAGGGCAGACCACCGGGTTTCGCCAGGATTGCCAGCTCGACCTACCGCAGGGTCGCTTCGAGGCCGCCGCGCGGGTCCTGCGGTCTGATCCAGCCGTGATGACCGACCTGCGCTACCATTTCTCCGGCGTGTCGAATGCGCGCATAAACCTCGAGGCCGACGTGATCTTTCTCGAAGGTGCCTTGGCGGCGTTGCGCGAGAGCCAGGCCGGGCGGCGCTGATGACGGGAGTTAGGGCGGATGCGAAACAAGGACCGGAAGCGCCACAATGAGGGTCACATGGTCGCGCGCATCGGCTGGCTGCGGGCGGCGGTGCTGGGGGCCAATGACGGGCTGATCTCGACGGCGGCCCTGATGGTCGGGGTGGCGGCGGCGGAGGCGTCTCGGGGCAGTATCCTGGTGTCCGGTGTCGCCGGACTGGTCGCCGGGGCCATGTCGATGGCGGCGGGGGAGTATGTTTCGGTCAGCAGCCAGAAGGACGTCGAAACCGCCGAGCTCGACCGTGAGAAGTTTGAACTGGCGGAATATCCAGAAGCCGAGTTGGCAGAGTTGCGCGAGATCTATGTGCAGCGCGGCCTGTCCGAAGATCTGGCTGACCAGGTGGCGGAGGCGCTAACGGCCCACGACGCCCTGGGCGCGCACGCCCGCGACGAACTGGGCCTGACCGAGGCCGCCGCCGCCCGACCGATCGAAGCCGCAGGGGCCTCGGCGGTGACGTTCTCAGCCGGGGCGGCGATCCCGCTGATCGTGGCGGTGCTCAGCCCGCAGGCCGTGGTCGGCCCGGCGATCACCGTGGCGACCGTACTGGGCCTGGTGGGCCTGGGCGCGCTGGGGGCCTGGGCCGGTGGCGCGCCGATGCTGAGGCCGGTCCTGCGCGTGACCTTCTGGGGCTTGATGGCGCTGGCGGTAACGGCGCTGGTGGGGCGGCTGTTCGGGGCGGTGGGCTAGGGAGCCGTCAGTCCCGCCTTACAGGCTGAGGTGGAAGAACTGGTTGAAGGTGCCGGCCTGATAGGAGCCAAAGGCCGGACCTGAGACGAAGCCGCGACGGCGATAGAGGCGCAAGGCCGGATCGAATGCCGGGCCGGTGCCGGTCTCCAGGCTGAGGGTGCGATAGCCGCGTTGGCGCGCCTCGCCGACAATGTGCTCTAACATGGCCGCACCGTGCCCCTCGCCCAGGCTGTCCGGGTGGGTACGCATGGACTTGATCTCGCCCTGGGTATCGCTGAGGTGGCGCAGCGCCCCGGTACTGACCGCCGTATCGCCCGACCAGAGGACCCAGGTGCTGATGTCCGGGGCCTGCAAGGCCGACATATCCAGCACATGGGCCTTGCCCAGCGGCGATGCCCCGATCAAGGCCTGGAAATGCAGCTCCAGCAAGGCCTGAACCGACGGATGGCCAAAGTCGGCGGGGCGTATGTCGCCAGACATCAGCTGGCCGCCTTCCAAGCCCGCATCGCCTCCATGGCCCGGATGCTCTGCTGGCGCTTCTTGGCACGGCCGCGATCCTTGGGTGGGATGCGCTGGCCCTGTTCGTCGACGCGCGGGGCCTCCAGAGGGGGCAGCAGGCCATAGTTGATGTTCATCGGCTGGAATTTGGAGCCCTCCAGGTGCCCGCCAGTGATGTGTTCAACCAGAGCCCCGATGGCGGTTTCCGGCGGCGGCGGGGCCAGCTCGCGTCCGAGCGCTTGGGCCGCGGCCAGCCGACCGATCAGCAGGCCCATGGCGGCGCTTTCGACGTAGCCTTCGACGCCCGTGACCTGACCGGCGAAGCGCAGCCGCGGCATGGCCTTCAGGCGGAGCTGGCGATCCAGCAGCTTGGGTGAGTTCAGGAAGGTATTGCGGTGCAGGCCGCCGAGGCGGGCGAACTGGGCGTCCTGGAGGCCCGGGATCATGCGGAAGACCTCGGCCTGCGCCCCGTGCTTCAGCTTGGTCTGGAAGCCGACCATGTTGAACAGGGTGCCGAGCGCATTGTCCTGGCGCAGTTGGACGATGGCATGGGCCTTGACCAGCGGATCGCGCGGATTGGTCAGGCCGACCGGCTTCATCGGGCCGTGGCGCAGCGTCTCGCGGCCACGCTCGGCCATGACCTCGATCGGCAAGCAGCCGTCGAAATAGGGGACGTTCTCCCAATCCTTGAACTCGGCTTTGGGGCCGTCGAGCAGGGCGTCGATGAAGGCCTCATACTGGGCCTTGTCCATAGGACAGTTGACGTAGGCGGCGGCGTCGCCGCCCGGGCCGGCCTTGTCGTAGCGCGACTGGCGCCAGGCGATGTCGAAGTCGATCGAGTCAGCGTGGACGATAGGGGCGATGGCGTCAAAGAAGCTGAGGCTTTCCTCGCCCGTCAACTTGAGGATGGCGTCCGCCAGGGCCGGGGAAGTGAGGGGGCCGGTGGCGACAATCACATTGTCCCAGTCCTCGGGCGGCAGGCCGGCGATCTCCTCGCCGACGACGGTGACGAGGGGATGGGCCAGCAGCCGTTCGGTCACGGCATCCGAAAAGCCGTCGCGATCGACCGCCAGGGCACCGCCTGCCGGTACCTGATGGGCGTCGCCCGAGGCCATGATCAGGCTGTCGAGCAGCCGCATCTCGGCGTGCAGCAGCCCGACCGCGTTGTATTCCCAGTCGTCCGAACGGAAAGAGTTGGAACAGACCAATTCAGCCAGGCCATCGGTGTGATGGGCATCCGTTTTTACGCCCGCTCGGCGCATCTCGTGCAGGACAACGGGGACGCCGGCGTTGGCGATCTGCCAAGTGGCTTCGGAGCCGGCCAGGCCGCCGCCGATTACATGAACGGGTTTCACAGTCATGCGCGGCTGTTTAGGAGGTTTCGGCGCGGGGTCGAGCCCCTTTGTTGAGTCGGGAGCAATGATGAGCGGACACTTGAGGCTCCGGCAGCTGTTGGCGACGGTGCCGTCGCGGGCCCTTCAGACGGTTCGCGGGGGACCAGTGGCCTGCGGGTTGTTGCTGTTGGGCCTACTGGTACCGAACATCATCGGCGATGCTGTTCTGCCTATGGGCGCGGCTATTCCGCTGTTGATCGGCCAGTTGGCAGCCTTGCTGGTGGGGTGGACCGGCCTGGTCCGCGCGGCGCAGGGCCAGACTGGTTTGGCCGGATTAGGCTTGGATTCGATCCGGGTGCTGGGAGCGAGTGTGCTGAATAGCCTGTTCCTGGCTCTGATCGCGATGATCCTGGGCCTTGTGCTGATTGGCACGGCGGGGGCTACCGGACTGGCGGCTGGCGATGATCTGAACATGGTGGTCCAGAGTGCCGCGGTCATCGGGGGTTGGAAGGCCTTTGTGCTTCTGGCTCTTGAGGTGGCGGCCCTGTTGCTGATGCTGACACTGACGGCGCGGCTGTTGCCTGCCGGGCCGGCGAGCGTGGCCGAGCGGCGCGTCATATCGCTGGCCGCTTTGGGCTGGACGCGAGGCTCCGGGGTGAAACCGGCGGTGGGGCTGGTGGGTGTGCTGTTGCCGTCGATTCTGCTGGCGCTGAGCGCCTTGCTCTTGCCGAATTCAGGCGACTGGATTGACTGGATCTGGGCCGGGGTACTGGCCTTCATCCAGTTCCCGCTATTGGCCGCTTTTGCAACCAGCCTTTGGCGTGTTGTTCGTCCTGAAGGAGTTCCTGAATGAGCAAGTCCGTTGTCATCCTGCTGCAACCCGGTGCGGCTGATTGGGAGTACGGGCCGGTTCTTCCCATTCTGAAAGAGTACTTCGGTGCTCGCATCCGCACGGCAAGCCCGGACGGCAAGACCGTTCAAACGATGGGCGGCGCCATGATCGACGTGGATACCGGCTTCGATACCGCCGATGTGGGGGAGGCTGATCTGGTCGTGATCATCGGATCAGATGCCTGGATGCGCTTTCACGATGACGCCCTGTCAACGCGCTTGCGTCGGCGGGCCGACGAGGGGCGTCCGTTGGCGGCGATCTGTGCCGGGACGCTGCCGCTGGCGCGCGCGGGTGTTCTGAATGCGCGTCCACACACCTCCAATTCGGGGCCGTTCCTTTCAGAGAATGCGGTGGAGTATTCCGGCGGCGATCAGTATCGCGATGTGGCGCACGCTGTGTCGGACGGGGTCGTTGCGACGGCTCCGGGCTCGGCTCCGGCCAGCTTTGCTGTTGCCTGTGCTGCACTTCTGGACCCGGCGAAACAGGCCGAGGTGGTGGGCTACTGGAATATGGCGCGCGGTGAGTTCGAGGACCTCGGCACCGAGTTGGGGCCGATCTGGAAGGCCTGACGAGGCCCGGCGTTGCCGAGATTTAATCACGTCGCCGTTGATCCGGCGCGGTTCCGCCGCGAATCCGCCGCATGAAACCTTTGTAAAGCGGTGGTCTGCTACTTTACGGAGGCCGCAAGGTTTCCCAAATGGAGTTGGCGGCACCATTACCGACGTGGGGCGTTTTCCCGACAAGACCGCAAGACCCTTGGACACCAGCCATGACGATGGCCATGACGATTGAGACCGCCGCCCTGCCGACCCTGACAAAGGGCCGGGCGCGTGGGGGTTTGTTGCATCGGCTTCTGCGCTGGGTTGCGATGGTCACAGGCGCAGTTCTGGTGGCGCTCGGTATTCTGATCGCCCCGTTGCCGGGGCCCTTCGGTCTGCCGATCTCGGTGGTCGGTCTGATGCTGATCCTGCGCAATTCGTACCGGGCCAAGCGTCGCTTTATCCGAATGCAACAAGCGCGTCCGAACTGGATCATGCCGTTCCGTCGTCTGATGCGTAAGCGGCCCGAGTTTGCGCCGGTCTTCTGGCAGCAGTTTCTGCGAATCGAGCGGCTGTTGCTCGGTCGCGGTCAACGGGTCCTGGCGGGCTGGCGCCGCCGTGTGCGGGATCTGGCGCGTGGTCGTCCCGCCGGTGCCTAGTTTGGGGCGTCCGGCCAAGCTCCCAAGATATTGATCGGCAGAGATTTCCAATCAGGCCGAATTCGGCCTAGTCTCCAGCTCACGTCGACTTGTGGATGCGTGCTTTCTGCCGCCGAGCCTTGGTAACGACGACTAAAAGTGCGTGCCCGCGAGCTTTTGCGTGGCGGGGCGAAAGCTAGGATTGCCCTCTCCGACGGCCACGCGCCTTTGGGAGACGAACATGAGTTCACGCATTCAGAAAGGTATGATCGCCGGCTTTGTCGCGACCGTGGTGGTGTCGGCCGTCGATTTGATCGGGAACCTGGTCCAGAACATGATGCATACGCCGGGCGGCGACCGGCTGTTTCATAGTTTTGCATCCCTGCTGGCGTTCATGTCCGGCAATGTGCTGGGCTCGAATTTCGGCCATATCTGGGTGGGCTGGCTGGTCCACTTCATCGTGGGAACCCTGGTGTTAGGGCCTGTGTTTGCGATTTTGGCCCCCCGGATTCCGACAGATACACCCGCTGCCAAGGGCATCCTGTTCGCGGTGGCGATCTGGCTGGTCATGTGCCTGACGGTCATGCCACTGGCGGGCCTGGGAATCTTCGGGTTGGAGGCCGGGTTTGGCACCATGGGCTGGATGCTGGTGACCAATGTGATCTTCGGGATTGTGCTGGGACGTGTGTTCGACCGGCTCCACGGCGATGTCGGTCATCTCAAGCGCCACCTTCCGATCGCCGAATAGGCAAAAGAAAAGGCCCGCAGCGGTGCTGCGGGCCCTAGTCTCTCTGATCGGCGACGCGCCTAGTTGAGGCGCGGTCCAATCTGGCTGATGGCTTGGTCGAGCAGGGGGTCCGGGGTGCCCGACGCCAGCCGTCCGGCCAGAACACGTTCGGCTGCTGCGGTGGCTTGTTCCGCCGCGGCGGCTTTCACCTCAGCGGTGGCCTGGGCCTCTGCCTGCGCGATACGGCGTTCGGCCAGGGCCTCACGGCGTGCGAGGCTTTCCGTCAGACGGGCCTCCGCCTCGACCTGGAGACGCGTAGCTTCATCCTCAGCGGCCTTGAGCATGGCCTTGGCCTGGGCCTCAGCCTCGACACGTTCGCCACGCAGCTTTTCCAGCATGGCCTGAGCTTCGGCGCGCAGGCGGGCGGCCTCATCTAGATCAGACTGGATTTTGGCGGACTTGGCGTCCAGTGCCGCTGCAACGGCCTTGTGCGCGCCCATCCACCAGGCGACGACGAAGAACAGGATCAGACCAACGGCAACCCAGAGCTCGGGGTTGGCCAGGTCGTAAAGGTGGGGGTTGAAGAATTCCATCAGGCGGCTCCCTTGGCCGCTTTCAGCTCGGCGGCGGTGGCCGTCTTACCGGTCAGCTTCTCGACGATGGCCTTGGTGGTGTCGTCAGCCACGGCCTCGACCTGAGCCATGGCGGCGTCGCGCATCTTGCCGATGCGGCCTTCGGCTTCTGCGACGCGGCCAGCCTGGACGGCTTCAGCCTCAGCGGTGCGACGGGCAATGTCTTCGTTGACGCGTGCCTTGGCCGCATCGGCGCTACGACGAGCCGACGCGCGGGCCTCGGCCAGCTCGGACTGCCCGGCTTCGGCCTGGTTCTGAGCTTCATTCTGGACGCGGCGAGCATCCTCGACGGCCTTGCCGATGGTTTCGGCACGCTCATCGAAGACCCTGCGCATACGCGGCGCAAAGATCTTGTCGATCAGCAAGTAGAGAACGAGGAACAGGAAAACCAGATAGATGATCTGGCCGCCCCAGTGCTGGAACTCGAATTGCGGCAAGCCGCCGGAGCCGTGGTCGGCTTCGGTGGAGGCGTGCGTGTCAGCCGCAGCGCCATGGGCGTCAGCGGCGGCGGGGGCGTGAGGATCAGCCATCGGTCTCTACGTCAGAAAGGCAGGGCGCGGTCGGCGCGTGAGCCGACCGCTTCAGACTGGATTACGAAATCCAGATCAGGATGCCCATGACGAAGGCCAGGATGCCCAGGGCCTCGGCAAGGGCGGCACCGACGAACAGGTTACCGACCTGCGAGGCGGCGGCCGACGGGTTGCGCAGGGCACCCGCGACGAAATTGCCGAAGATGTTTCCGACGCCGATGCCGGCGCCGATCATGCCCGACATCGCGATGCCGGCACCGATGAGCTTGGCGGCTTCTGCTTCCATGGTTCTCTAAGTCCTAGTTGGTTGGTCGTTGGTGGGAAGGGAACTGGGTGCCTTAGTGGCCATGACCCAGGTTGACCACATCATTGAGATAGATGCAGGTCAGAACAGCGAAAACGAAGGCCTGAAGGAAGGCCACGAGGAATTCCAGGGCGGTGAGGCCAACCGTCATGCCGAGCGAGAGCGGGGCGATGAAGAAGCCGGCGGCACCCGCAGTACCAATCACAGCGGTGGCGACGAAACCGGCGAACACCTTCAGAGCGATGTGGCCACCCATCATGTTGCCGAACAGACGAAGCATGAGGGTGATCGGACGAAGCATGAACGAGAAGAACTCGATGAGGCCAACAACCGGGCGCATCACCAGCGGCGCACCGGTCGGCCAGAACAGGGCGAAGAAGCCCAGGCCGTTGCGCGCAAACCCGACCACCAGCACCAGACCAAAGGTCAGCAGCGCAAAGGTCGCGGTAATGGCCAGCTGAGACGTGGCGGTGAAGGACAGGAACATCCCCAGGACGTTCATCGCCAGGATGAACAGGAAGATGGTGAAGACGAACGGGAAGTACTTGCGACCGTCATGGCCGATGATCGAGTCCGTCATGTTGTCGATCATGCCGAACAGGGTTTCCCCGACGGACTGAAGGCGACCCGGCACCACCTTGGCTCCGCCCGTGACGATCGCCAGGAAGGCGACAACCACCACAAAAGCGATCGTCATGGCGACGTGCGAATTGGTGATTGCCAGATCGACCGGCCCGATACCGGGCAGGGTCACATCGGGAAGATCGACGATCTTCTGAATCTGGAACTGGTGAAGCGGATCGGCCATCGGGTCTAAGCGTCTTCTTCTTCGTCGTCGTCAAAGGGCAGGTCCTGCGGAACCACCCCGGCTTGTTCGGCTTCGGCCTGAATGCGTCTGGCGGTCCGCCAAGCCATCCACACCGAAAGAGCGAAGCCCAAAAGGACGCCGCTGATAATTCCAACCGGCGAGGTGTGCGCAAAGTGGTCGACACCAAATCCGATTGCGATCCCCAGAAGCACGCCGCCGAAGAGATCGGCGATGATCTTCCAGGCCTGGCCAGCCGCCTTCTGTCCGGCAAGCTCCTGAGCCAAGCGGTTTTCGGTCCGCCGCTCCAAAGCGTCAGCCTGCTCGTTGAGGCGTTTGATCGCCTCTTCGCGCGATTCAGGTGACATGGACATTAGGTTGCCGCTCAGCGCCCCGACGCGAACGCCGGAGGGGGTCTGAAATCGGCGCGGAACCTATAGGCGCGACCGCGAATGGTCAAGGGCGGCCAGGCGCTATTTAGAGGCTTGTTTTGTTGTGGGTTTTTTCGAGCGCCGTTCACGGCGTCGGGACCGATGGCTCCGCGGGTAGGATTCGAACCTACGACCAGCCGATTAACAGTCGGCTGCTCTACCACTGAGCTACCGCGGAACAGAAGTCATCGGAGGCGGGCCTATAGCAGCCCTCAAACGGCCCGCGCAAGCACCCCCAAAAAAAGAGCCCGGCACGGGCCGGGCTTTATGAAGTCTGGTGATGGGGTGTCTCCAAGAGAGAAGAAGACATTACCTAAATCTCACTGATTTGGTTAAGGCGTGCTTAATGTCCCTGATCGCCGTCAACGACCCGCAAGATGCCCGGATTGAGGCCTACACCCTTGTGCGCGAACGCGATCTGGTGGGGCGGCAGGGACGCTTCGTGGCCGAAGGCGAGGTGGTGTTGCGCCACCTGCTGAAGGCCGGCAGCCGATATGAAGCCGAGTCGGTGTTGATTGCGGAAAACCGTGTGGCTGCGCTGGCGGATCTAGTCGAGACGACACCGGTGCCGGTCTATGTCGCAAGTCCGGCGGTGATGGATTCGGTGGTCGGATTTCCGATTCACCGGGGAATCCTCGGTATCGGTCGAATCGGCGCGCCGGCGACGGCAGATGAGGTGCTGGCGAACCCCGGCCCGGGCGATCGCATTTTGGTCGTCGCCGGGGTGGGTAATCACGACAATATGGGTGGGCTGTTCAGGGCTGCCGCCGGATTCGGAGCCCGGGCCGTCGTGCTCGATTCGACCGCGTGCGATCCGCTCTATCGTAAAGCGATCCGTGTGTCGGTCGGGGCGAGCTTGATCACGCCCTGGGTCCGGCTGGGTCGCGGGCAAGACTTTATCGAGCTCCTGTCACGATTTGGCTATGCGCCGTGGGCCCTGACGCCTTCAGGCGAGGAGGTCTTGTCGCAGGTGCGAGCGGAAGGGCCGGTCGCCGTCATCGTCGGTGCAGAAGGGCCGGGGCTGTCGCCATCGATATTGGCGAAAAGCCGCCGTCTTTCGATTCCGATGTCCCCGGGATTCGATTCGCTGAACGTGGGGACGGCAGCGGCCATCGCCCTGCATCACCTAGCCAGCCAGATCTAGCCAGTCCGGGATGTGAACCTGCACCCGTTGTCCCTCTACGGTAAGCGAGCCGTCCAGACGGTCAAGGCGCAGGAGGGCCATGCCTCGCCCGTCACAGCTACTTCGAATTTCGCCGGCGCGCAGGTCGCCACGGAGAACCTCCTGACCGAAGGACGGGGCGGCCCCATCAAATGAGACGGGAAGAAGCCGAGACTTGACCTTGCCACGCCGCTTCATGCGCGACGTCACTTCCTGGCCGACGAAACAGCCCTTGTGGAAGGCGATCCCGTTCAGGAGGTCGAGGTTGCACTCGATAGGGTAGTCGACATCGAGGCGGAAATCCTCGGACGAAGGCACGCCCAGGTCCAGCTGTCGCTTGCGCCAATCATCTGTCGCCTGGTTCGGGACGACAGCCCCATAGAATCGGCGGCCCAGATTCGGCAGTCGGGGATCGGCAGGCCAACCGGCCATGTCGGTCCCCCAGGCGGCGAACACAGACCGATCATCGGCGGCAAGGCGGACGTTCGCGCGGAGGCGATACAGGCTCAATCGTTGAAGGAGAGCGTCACGCTGTTCCGCTCGGCAATCCAGAAGAATGCCTTCCGGCTCACCAAGAAGAAAGAGATCAGCCAGCAGGCGTCCTTGTGGGCCGAGGAGGGCCCCATACCGGAGTTCGCCTGCCTCCAGGCTATCGACGTCCTGTGTCAGCAGCCCTTGGAGAAAGGACCGCGCGTCTGGTCCCTGCACAGAGATGAGGGCACGATCATCAAGACGAACAGTGGGCATGGCCCCTATCTAGGCGGTCCGGACTGGTCAGGCGACATCCCGGCGTGGATTTCGCGAAGATCGGACCTGATCGGCGTCGGCGAGCGCCCTGGCCAGGGCGCTCACTGTGATGGGCTTGCGCAGGGCGACGTCCGCGCCGGCATCAAGCATGGCCTGAACCTCTTCGGCATCGCCCCCCGTTACGGCGATAACCGGAAGGCTGGCCTGTGTGCCGGGTTGGGCGCGCAGGGTGCGGATCATGTCGGGCCCATCCATTCCGGGCATGCGTCCATCCGCCATGATCAGGTCAAGCTGTCCCATCCGCAAATGATCAAGTCCGCGGCGGCCATCGGTGACCGCCAGGACCTTGTGGCCCATCTGCTCCAGCATGGTCCGCAGCATGGCGGCGTTCAGCGGGTCATCCTCAGCTACGAGGATGCGTAGCGAGGTGGGAGCTGGCGAGACAGCCTCATGCGGCTCCACCTGGAGGGTGGCCGTGGCGTCCCAGATGAGGTCAAGCCAGAAGCGACTGCCCAGGCCCGGGGTGCTTTCCGCGCCGAGCCTGCCCCCCATCAACTCGGCAAGACGACGCGATAGGGTCAGGCCGATCCCGGCTCCTGCGACGCCGCCACCCGTCCGTTCGACGCGTTCGAAAGGCTGGAAGGCGAGGGTCAGCTCCTCGGGCGACAGGCCGGGGCCGGTGTCGGCGACTTCCACGCGAAGATGGTCGTGGTCGGGCCTGAACACGCGGATCTCGATCCGACCGCGCTGGGTATATTTGACGGCATTGCCCACCAGATTGCTGAGAACCTGGCGAACCCGAACCGTGTCACCGACCGGCGCGCCGGACAAGCCCGCCAGGGCCGGATCGATCTCGACAGCAAGCTCGATCCCCTTGGAGGTGGCAGACCCGCGGTGGAGCAGGGCGATGTCCCTGGCCATGGATGTTGCGTCGACGGGGACCTTCTGAACGGTGAGGCGACCGGATTCGGCCACTTCCGAGTCAAGGGTTGCATCCAGGACTCCAACCAGATCGCGGGCGGCTGACAGAGCCGCCTGGAGTTGATCGCGCGAGGGCTGGCTTCGGGTGCTGCCGCCCATGGCTCCCGCCAGCACATGGGCGATGCCGGCCAGACCGTTGCGGATCTCGTGCGACAGTGTGGCCAGGATGTCTGACTTGGATTTTGCCAGCCGACGCGTCGTTTCCAGTGCCCCTTCGCGCTCAATCAGGAGGCCCTCTCTCTCAATGGCCAGGGCGAAGTGGCTGCGTAGATGGGCGTTGAGGATCAGCGCCAGCGCCATGGCCAGCGCCAGGGCGCACAACACGAAAACGCCGGTCGTGGCAGCCATCGGATGGGCCTGGAGCGCGAGGATGGGGCCAACCCCAACGGCGGGTCCGACGATCAGAAGGCTTGGCAGGTTCGGGGACGAAAAGAAGATCACGCCGACCGCACCTCCGGCGCATAGCACCAGCAGGGTTTCGGCGACCGGACCAGCGGCCTGGGCGAAAAGGGAGGTCTGGAGCAGCGCCATCGCCCACAGCAGGCCGGCGGCGACATGAACGCCGGTGTGAAGGCGGCTGTTCTCCAGCGTCGGCGGGTTGGCCTTGCGCCACCGGAGGACCGCATAGAAGATCGCCCAGTTGAAGGCGTAGAGAACCAGTGAGGTAGCAAACCACGCCGCGTTCGTTGCATGGCCCGCGACAATCAGCACAACGGGAAGACATATCCCAAAGAAGCCAAGGGCATAGGGCAGCAACTGTACTTGTGCTTCAAGCCCCATCAGCCCGACGGCACGGTCCCAATCGGGAGAACTGCGCTCGGGGACCACAATCCTGGAATTCGTGTGCGTGTCGGCCATGGCGAGATCATGCTCACAAGCCGTTGCTGTCACGTTACTCGTGCGCGCCTCAAAAGGGTAAAGAATCGTTAGGGTTGATGGGCCGATGATGGGGGCATTCAAGCTGGATTCGTCCCATGATTTCGCCGCGTGCCCGCCTCACCGATGCCGACGTCCGCCGACTGGTCAAGGCGGAGGATGAAGAGGAGCGCGCGGCTGCTGCCCACAAACTCTGTCGAGCCATGGACCGCAATGAGCTCGATCCGATGGAGCGCGAGGCGGCCCAGAAGATCATGCGTGTGCTCGCGGCGGACGCGGCCGAGCTGGTACGGCGGGCGCTGGCGGTTACCCTGAAGTCGTCTGACCTGTTGCCGCGCGATGTCGCTCAGAAGCTGGCGCGAGATGTGGACACGATTGCCTTGCCGATTATCGGCTTCTCGCCGGCCTTCACGGACGAGGATCTGATCGAGGTGCTGCGGGTCGGGGACGCGACCCGTCAGACGGCGGTGGCCGGTCGCCCGTTCGTGTCGCGCGATCTGGGAGAAGTCATTGCGATTGAAGGCGTTGAGGACGCGGTGCGAACGCTGGCGGCCAATGACAATGCCGACCTGTCCGAGCGCGCCATGTCGGTTTCGATTGATCGTTTCCCGCAAGGGGACGTCGTTACGGCCCTGGCCTATCGAAAGGTGTTGCCGGTCGCTGTAACCGAACGCCTGATCGGCCTGGCCTCCGAGGCGGTTCGCGAACACCTGGTTTCCCGTCACGCCCTGTCGGCAGACACCGCCATTCGTCTGGCGACAGGAGCCCGCGAACGGGCCACGGTGGACCTGATCGATCAGGCGTCGGCGACCCAGGATCTGGCTGATTTCGTGGCGCAGTTGAATGCGCGCAAGGTGCTGACCGCCTCGCTGCTGCTACGGGCGCTCGCGCGGGGGGTCATGCCCCTGTTTGAGTACGGTATCTCAGAGCTGTCGGGGGTGGCCCATTCCCGCGCCTGGCTGATGATTCACGATGCCGGCCCGTTGGGCCTCAAGGCCATCTACGATCGAGCCGGCTTGCCGCCGCGGCTGTTCCCGGCCTTCCGCGCCGGGGTCGACACCTGGCGTGACATGGTCACCGAGGATGCCAATCTGGACCGGGATCATTTTCAGCAACGCATGCTGGAACGCTTCCTGACGCAGCGCCCACACGCCGGGCGCGAAGACACGGCCTATCTGCTGGACAAGCTGGACTATGGCCCCGCCGAGGACATCCTGGTTGGAGCTGCCAACGCGGCCTGATTTTCAGGCGGCGTCGAACAGGCCCAGCTGATCTCCGGGGCGCGGTGGCACCTGGAAGGCCGCGGTGTCCAGTTGGCGGCGCGTAACGTTCAGCTTCAGGCGGGCGCAGGTCTTGGCGAAACGCTGGGCCAGCAGGTCTGCGAGGGGGCCGGATCCGCGCATGCGCGAGCCCCATTCGGGGTCGTAGTCGCGCCCGCCGCGCGCTTGACGGATGAGTGAGATGACGCGCTTGGCCCGGTCCGGGCGGGCGTCGGTTAGCCATTCGCGGAACAGCGCCTTGATCTCCAAGGGCAGGCGCAGAGTGACAAACATGGCCCGTTCGGCCCCGGCGTCGGCGGCGGCCTCGAGCACGGCCTCCATCTCATGGTCGTTCAGACCGGGGATGACGGGGGCGAAACCGACCATCACCGGTATCCCGGCGTCGGACAGGCGGCGGATGGCGTCGAGACGGCGCATGGGCGTGGCGGCGCGCGGCTCCATGTCACGCGCGAGGCTGCGGTCCAGGGTGGTGATGGAGATGCAGGCAGCGGTCAGGTTCCGTTCGGCCAGGCGCGCCAGGATGTCGATGTCGCGGGCGATCAGGTTCGACTTGGTGATGATCGACACCGGGTGGCTGAACCGGTCCATGACCTGAAGGATGTCGCGGGTGATCTCGAGCCTGCGCTCGGCCGGCTGATAGGGGTCGGTGTCGCCACCGATGTGGATCAGCTTGGGCCGGTATTTCGGGCGGGATAGCTCGGCCTCAAGCAGGCGGGCGGCATCCGGCTTGAAGAAGATTTTCGTCTCGAAATCCTGGCCGGGGGAGAGGCCGAGATAGGCGTGATTGGGCCGAGCGTAGCAGTAGATGCAGCCATGCTCGCAGCCCTTGTAAGGATTGACCGAGCGGTCAAAGCCGATGTCGGGGCTGTCGTTGGAGGAAATGATCTTGCGCGCCCGCTCGGGCATCAGGGTGGTGTCGAGGCGAGGGGGCGCATCCCCAGCCTCGTCCCAGCCGTCATCGAAGGCCTCGCGCTTGTCGGCGATATAGCGGCTGGTCGCATTCGACCGCGCGCCGCGTCCCTTGATCTCGGTCTTGCCGGGCATAGAGGGAAGATAGCGGGAGACGCGAACAAAGCAAGAACTAACGCCGCTGATCACACCGTTCTGAGGAAGCACCTAGTCGGTCGAAAGCACCCTGTGGCCCGCCATGTGCGGGATGAAGTCCATCTTGCCTATCGGCAGGCCCGCGGTGCGCAGAAGCGCATAGGCCAGGGTGGCGTGGAAATAGAAGTTGGGCAGGATCCAGTCGCGGATGTCCTCTTCGGCGGTCATCAGGAACCGGACGCCGTTGGGCAGGGTCAGGTCGACCGGTGCACCGGCGGGGGTCCAGGCTGCCGGGTCCGAGCGGTCCAGTTCGGCGCGGACCGCAGCGATGCAGTCGCGAACCTCGGCGAGGGAGCGATAGGGGGCTTCTTCGAGCGCGACCGTCTGATGGCCGACCTGATCCAGGGCCAGCAGGACCTGATTGAGGGCGACGCGAAACTGCAGCTCGAGCGGGAACATGTCCTCGGCGAGGCGGGCCTGAAGCACGTCGTCGGTCAGACCTGCGCTCTGGGCCTTGTCGATCAGGTGATCGAGCGTGCCCAGCATGTTGGCGAAGGTGGCCTTGGCGGATTCAGCGTAGGACATGCGGGCCTCGATCGGAAAACAGGGACACCCGGTCAGTAGCCTGAATGTGGACTGACATCACCCGCTTCTGACCCTCGCCAGATCGCGCCGCCACCTGCGAGAATCTGGAGATGCTTCTTTCGTGCCGAAACCCAAGGCGGTGCTTCGCTAAGGGAGGGCGTCACGCCGTAAGGGGTGCAGCCATCGGGCACAGGGGTATGTGTGCCTGCCTTCTTTCCTTCGTCGTCCTCCGTCGCGCGCAGCGAAACCGGGGGATTCAGATGGGCGGCCGACGCCTGAGCACGCCCCGACCGGGTGTCCTAGATCCCTCGATCTGCGCCGCCGGGGCGGCTTGCCGGCGGAGGACGAAAGAAGCGTGGCGTCAAGAGCGCCCGAGGGCCTCAGGTATTAAACAAGAAATGCATCACGTCGCCGTCCTTGACGACGTAGCTCTTGCCTTCGGCGCGGAGTTTGCCGGCTTCGCGGGCTTTGGATTCGCCGCCGAGGGTGACGAAGTCGTCGTAGGCGACGGTTTCGGCGCGGATGAAGCCTTTTTCGAAGTCGGTGTGAATGACGCCGGCGGCCTGGGGGGCGGTGTCGCCGATGTGGATGGTCCAGGCGCGGGCTTCCTTGGGACCGACGGTGAAATAGGTCTGCAGGCCCAGGAGGTCATAGGCCGAGCGGATCAGGCGGTTCAGGCCCGGCTCGGTCAGGTCCAGCGTCTCGAGGAATTCGGCCTGTTCGGCATCGTCCAGGGTGGCGATCTCGGACTCGATCTGGGCGGAGATGATGACGGTCTCGGCGTTGTCGGCGCGGGCGCGCTCGGCGACGCGGGCGGACAGGTCGTTGCCGTCTGCGGCGGAGCCTTCATCGACGTTGGCGACATAGAGGGCGGGCAGGGCGGTCAGGAGCTGGAGCATGTCCCAGCCCTTGCGGTCTTCTTTCGAGACCTCGGCCAGGCGGGCGGGCTTGCCGTCACGCAGCTGCTCCAGGGCGAGGTTCATCAGTTTGAGCTGGGCCTGCGATTCCTTGTCGCCGCCCTTGGCGCGCTTTTCGGTCTGGACGACGCGGCGCTCGAGGCTTTCGAGGTCGGCCAGCATCAGCTCGGTCTCGATGATCTCCAGGTCGCCGATCGGGTCGATGCGGTCCTCGACGTGGGTGATGTCGTCATCGATGAAACAGCGCGCGACGAAGGCGATGGCGTCACAGTCGCGGATGTTGGCCAGAAACTGGTTGCCCAGGCCCTCGCCCTTGGAGGCGCCGCGCACCAGGCCGGCGATGTCGACGAAGGTGATGCGCGAGGGGATGATCTCTTTCGAGCCGGCGATCTCGGCCAGGACGTTCAGGCGCGGCTCTGGCACGGCCACGTCGCCGGTGTTCGGCTCGATGGTGCAGAACGGATAATTGGCCGCCTGGGCCGCCGCCGTGCGCGTCAGGGCGTTGAACAGGGTGGACTTGCCGACATTCGGCAGGCCGACGATTGCGACTTTCAGGGCCATGGCGCTCTAGCGGGAAACGGTAGGGAGGCGCGCCTATAGCCGGTTCGCGCGCGGATGTCAGTCCGTGACGGAGGCGAAGGGGCGAACTTCGCACACGGCGTCGCCGTAGGAGCGGCCCGGATCGCCGACGCGGCGCATGATCTGGGTGAGCGAGCCGGTCTCGGGATCATAGAGACGAAAGACCTCCATCGCCTGGTCGCCGTCCTGGAAGCGGTAGCTGAACTCGAGAAAACGGCCCTGACGCACCACCTCGGCGCAACGCGGGTTGCCGCGCCGGCAGACGCTCATCGCGTCGAGGTCGACGGAGAACTGGTGGTCGATATGGGTCGCGAGCGTTTCGCGGTCCTCGAACTCGCGGCAATCGAGATTGAAGCGCGCCTCCTCATGGGCGAGAGCGGGTGTGGCAAGCAGGGTCAGGGCGGCGACGAGAGCGCGGCGCATGGCGGATCCGCCTGCGTGCAGGAGGCCATCTTCGCCCAGGCGTGGCCATTGTCGAGACCTCACGGTCAGCCGGCGCGCTGATCCAGCAGGTCGAGCAGGTCGGCCCAGACGCTTTCCGCCGTCGGCCAGCGACCGGCGCCGCGCCCGCTGCAGGTGAAGACGGTGCCGTCCTCGCAGATGACGCGCAGGGCGTTCGACTCATCCGGCAGGTCGGCGAACAGGGTGTCATCGGCGGCCGACTGGAAGCTGACATCGCACGACTCTGCGTCGGCGCGGGCGATCTGGCGCACCGGGCCTGAGGGCAGGGCGGTGTCGGCGGCCAGGGTCTGGACCGCCAGGACCGGCGGCGCCTCGCCCCAGGCGATGGTCGACAGGATGGTGATCTTGGTCGCCGCGTCGAGGCCCTCGAGATCGGCAGAGGGGTCTTCTTCCGCGAAGCCCCTGAGGCGGGCGTCGGCGAGGGCGTCGCCGAAGGCGCAGCCCTGGCAGAGTTGGTTCAGCAGGAAGTTGACGGTGCCGTTCAGGACGCCTTCGATGCGGGCGATCGGGCCGTGGTCGCGGGCGCGCAGCAGGGTCTCGATGATCGGCGCACCACCGCCGACAGCTGCGGAATAGGCGAGGCGGGCGCCGTTGGCCTGGGCCAGGGCCGAAAGCTCGGCGAGACGACTGCCGACCGCCTGTTTGTTGGCGCTGATGACCGAAATGCCGGACCCAAGGGCGCGGCGGGTGAGGTCGAGGCCGGCCTGGGCGTCCGACAGGCAGTCGAGGATGACGTCCGGCGCGGCGGCCAGCAGGCGGTCCAGATCGGTTCGGATCAGGGCGGCGTCCGGCTGGGGCGTGCGGGGCCGGGCCGGGTCGCGGACGAGGACGCCGACGATCTCGAAACGAGGATCGGCGTCGAGGCGGGCATAGAGGCCGCCGCCGACGACGCCGCATCCGGCGATGGCGACGCGGAGACGCCTCGCGGGGGCTGGCGCTTCCCGCAAGGGGACGTCGCCGGGCACCAGCACGACCGGTTCATGCACCAGTTCCGGCGCACGGGGGGCGGCGGTGACGGCGCCCAGGCCGATCTGGTCGCAGCGCGCGGCCAGCTCGGCGACCGGTCCTGAGACCACGGCGACGGCGCGACGGCCGAGGCGGGTCTGGCGGTAAAACTCGCTGGCGGCGTCGCGCAGGCTGCGCTCGTCGGTCAGGGCGAAGTGGATGAGGGCCACGGCGTCCGACGGCGGGGTGCGGCGGCCGGCGAGCGGATTCAGGGCGATCTGTGCGGTCATGTCGGGCCTCAGGCGGCTTTGGCGTCAGCGGGAACGGCGGCGAGCGCCTGGGCGAGGTCGGCGATGAGGTCGTCTTCGTGCTCCAGCCCGATGGACAGGCGCACCAGACCGTCGCCGATGCCGGCCGTGCGGCGGGCCTCGGGGTCCATGGCGGCGTGGGTCATCAGGGCGGGGTGAGCGATCAGGCTTTCGACGCCGCCCAGGGACTCGGCCAGGGTGAAGACCTCCAGGCTCTCGGCAAAGGCGCGCACGGCGTCGATGCCGCCGTGCAGCTCGACCGAAAGCATGGCACCGAAGCCCTTCTGCTGACGGGCGGCGAGGTCGTGTTGGGGATGGCTCTTGAGGCCGGGATAGTTGACGCGGGCGACCTGGGGCTGGACCTCCAGCCATTCGGCGAGGCGACCGGCGGAGGCCTGCTGGCGCTCGATGCGGGCGAACAGGGTGCGCACGCCGCGCAGGGTCAGCCAGGAATCAAACGGCGAGCCCGTGGTCCCTAGACAGTTGGCCCACCAGGCCAGTTGCTCCAGCACGGCCGGATCGGCGGCGACAACCGCCCCGCCGACGACGTCGGAGTGGCCGTTGATGTATTTGGTGGTCGAGTGGATGACGATGTCGGCGCCCAGGCTGATGGGGTTTTGCAGCGCCGGCGAGAGGAAGGTGTTGTCCACCGCCACCAGGGCGCCCACAGCCTGGGCGCGGCTACACAAGGCGGTCACATCGACGACGCGCAGGAGCGGGTTGGACGGTGTCTCGATGAGCAGCAGGCGGGGCTTGAGCTTCAACGCAGCGTCGACGGCGGCGTCGTCGCCCTGATCAACGAAGGTGACGGAGAAATGGCCGCGGCGGGCGCGGGCGGTCAACAGGCGATGGGTGCCGCCGTAGCAGTCGTGCGGGGCGACCAGCAGATCGCCGGGCTCTAGCACCGACAGGGCCAGATCGACCGCAGCCATACCGGTCGAGGTGACGACCGCACCGCAGCCGCCTTCCAGCTCGGCCAGGGCGTCGGCCAGCAGATCGCGGGTCGGATTGCCCGAGCGGGTGTAGTCGTAGCGGCGCTTGCCCTCCAGACCGTCGAAGCTGAAGTTCGAGGACAGATAGAGCGGCGGGATGACCGCCCCGTGGGTCGGATCGGCGTTGACGCCGGCGCGGCAGACCTGGGTGGAGGGATTGATGCTGTTGCGGGTCATGCGGCGATCTCTTGCGAACAGGGGGCAGGGAGCGAGCTGAGGGCGGAGCGGAGGACGTTGGACACGACAGTCCGCTCCGTGAGGAAGGCGTCGTGGCCGTAGAGGGACGGGGCCTCGATCAGGCGGTCCAGATTGGGCGCACGGTTCGCGAGCTCGCGAATGTCGGCCAGCGGCACGAGCTGGTCGGAGGTGAAGCCGACGAGGGTGAGGCGGGCCAAGATGCGTTCTGGGCTGACCTGATGGCGATCCAGCGAGTCCGACAGGCTGATCCAACGTCGGGCCGCGGTGTGGCTGCGATAGGCGTCACCGCGCGCGATCAGATAGTCGCAGACGCGATAGGGGCTGCCGGCCTCGGCGGGCGAGGGGCCGTCGCTAAAACGGGCATCGAACTCTTCGGCCGAACGATAGGTCGTCATGGCCAGCTGACGGGCCAGGGCGACGGCGTCGGCCTCGCGACCGGTTTCCAGACCTAGGGCCAGCAGACGGCGCTGGACCCCGCGCCAGGCCGTGGCGGCAGGATGGGCGCGGTGGGCGGCGGAAATGACAACCAGTTGGGCGATGCGTTCGGGGTGGATTTCCGCGAAGGCCAGACCGACGCAACCCCCGTAGGAGGCACCGATGTAGGCCGCGATAGACGTCACGCGCAGGTGGTCGAGGACGAGGGCCAGCAGTCGAGCCTGATCGGCGGTGGTGATGGTGACGATCTCGTCGCGGGTGGTCTCGGGGGCCCAATCCAGGGCGAGCAGGCGCACGCGGCTGGTGTCGATCGGCGCGCCGTCGCCAATGGCCCAGCCCCACCAGCCGGGCGAGCTCGCCGTGTCGGCTGCGGCGTGCCCTGCCGAGATGCCGCCGCCCACCACAACCACCGGGCCGTGATCGGGACCGACGAGCAGGGCGCGGACGTCGCCGGCGAACGGCTGGCCCGAGCTGAGTGTAAAGCCATCGGGAATCGCAACGGTGATGTCGCGGCTACGAGGCGTGCAGGGGGTAATCGTGTTGGTCACGGGCCGCTCGATCTCCGCTCATCGAAGACCCGAGCGGATGAGAAGACCCGTGAAGACCACAGCGCACCGCGAGGGCGCGCGTCCCTTCACTCATCTCTCGCCGACTGAAACAGCCGCCGCAGGAGTTGGCACCATCTCCAGACCTGGGTGGGTCTGGCAGGTTGCCCCGGCGTCAAAGGGCCTATCCCTCAGCCGGTCTTGATGAGTGATCCAACGGTGACGGAAAATGCTGCGCTGCGTCAAGCAGAAAATTTACCGACACGAAATTCGTGACTTAGTGTCTTGCGGGGTTCGCGTCTTCTCCGGGTGGGGAGGCGCGGACAGGCGCTTCCAGGGCGATCTGAGCCCCGGATTCAAACGTCAGGGCCAGGGGCACGAGGTCGCCTTCGGCCAGCGGGACTGTTACGCCCGTCAGCATGATGTGGTCGCCGCCTGGGGCCAGCGAAACGGTCTGACCGGTGGGCAGGGCGAGGCCGTCGGGCATCTCAGACATCGACATGACGCCGCCTTCCGTCGAGACGGCATGGACCGTCGACTGAGCTGCGCGAGGCGAAATGATTGAGCTCAGCCGGTCACCGGTCGAGGAGGTCAGGGTGACGTAGCAGGCCGTCATGGTCATGCCGTTCGGTGTCGGTCGGCACCATGGATCGGTGACCTGAACCTCAGCGACCGTCTGTCCGTCGACCGTGGTTTCGCTGGAGGCCGCGGTGCGGTTCTCGCTCTGACAGGCGGCGAGGAGGAGGGGGAGGGCAAGGAGAGCGAGAGGTCGCATGGCTACCACCATTTGTCCGGGCGAGCGGTGAATCCCGCCGCCTGTTCGAGCACATCCGCCACCTGAAACACCGTAGCTTCGTCGAGCGCCTTGCCGATGACCTGGAGGCCGAGGGGCAGGCCGCCGCTGTCGAGGCCGGCAGGAACGGAGATGCCGGGCAAGCCGGCGAGGTTGGCGGTGACGGTGAAGACGTCGTTCAGATACATCGTCACCGGGTCGATCTGCTTGTCGCCGAGCGCGAAGGCGGCGGACGGCGTGGACGGCGTCAGGATGGCGTCGACCTTGTCCCAGACATTGTCGAAGTCCTGGGCGATGCGGCGGCGCACCTTCAGCGCCTTGACGTAGAAGGCGTCGTAGAAGCCGGCGGACAGAACATACGCGCCGATGGTCAGGCGACGCTGGACTTCCTTGCCGAAGCCCTCGGCCCGGCTTTCCTCATAGAGGTCGTTCAGGCTGGAAAACGCGGCGGCGCGGTGGCCGTAGCGCATGCCGTCATAGCGGGCGAGGTTCGAGGAGGCTTCGGCCGGCGCGACGATGTAGTAGGTTGGCAGGGCGTATTTGGTGTGTGGCAGGCTGATCTCGACGATCTCGGCCCCGGCGGCCTTCAGCCAGGCGACGCCCTGGTCCCACAGGGCCTGGATCTCGTCGGGCATGCCGTCGACGACGTACTCCTTGGGCACCCCGATGCGCAGACCCTTGACGCCCAGGCCCAGCGATTGGGTCCAGTCGGGGGTTTCGATGTCCAGGCTGGTCGAATCCTTCGGATCGAACGAGCACATCGAGCGCAGCAGGATGGCGGCGTCCTCGACGGTCTTGGTGATCGGCCCGGCCTGATCCAGCGACGAGGCGAAGGCCACCATGCCGAAGCGGCTGGCGCGGCCGTAGGTGGGCTTGATGCCGACCGTGCCGGTAAAGGCCGCCGGCTGGCGTATGGAGCCGCCGGTGTCCGACGCCGTCGCGGCCAGGCAGAGATCACCCGCGACCGCCGAGGCGGAGCCGCCCGAGCTGCCGCCCGGAGTCAGGTCTGCGTTAGAAGATGCAGATTTCCAGGGATTTTTGACCGGGCCAAAGGCCGACGTCTCGTTCGACGAGCCCATGGCGAACTCGTCCATATTCAGCTTGCCGAGCATGACGGCACCGTCGGCCCAGAGGTTGGCTGTGACGGTCGATTCATAGGGCGGGACGAAGCCGCGCAGCATGTTGGAGCCGGCGGTGGTCTGGACCCCGTCGGTGCAGAACAAGTCCTTGATGCCGAGCGGGGCGCCTTCCAGCGCGCCACCTTCACCCTTGGCCAGGCGGGCGTCAGAGGCGCGCGCCATATCCAGCGCCTTGTCCGAGGTCTGGACCACATAGGCGTTCAGGGACGGGTTGGCCGCGTCGATGTTGGCGATGAAGGCGCGGGTGATCTCTTCGGAGGAGAAGTCGCGCGCCTTCATGCCGTCCAGAGCGCCCTTGAGCGTCAGTTTTGTCAGGTCGGTCATGGGCTTACTCGACAACCTTGGGAACGACGAAGAAGCCGTCGGCGGACCTGGGCGCGTTCGACAGCACGTCGGCGACCTTGTCGCCGTCGGTGACGACGTCGTCGCGCAGGCGCAGGGGCTGGGAGACGTTGGAGGTCATGGGCTCGACGCCCTCGATGTCGACCTCGTCGAGCTGTTCGATCCATTTCAGGATGCCGTTCAGCTCCTGGGCCAGCGGCTCCAGGCGATCCTCGGGGGTCTTGATGCGGGCGAGATGCGCGACCTTGCGCACCGTCGCGGCGTCGATGGCCATGCGGCCCTCCAGCGTCGAAAGGTGAAGCGGCGGGATTAGCGGCGCTGTGATGGATTCACAAGGCGCTCAGCGTGCCGGAGTGACCGAAATGGCCTCTGGAGCCCCATCCGGGCCGGCGGGCGTCCAGGTCACGATCAGGCGGCGCGTGCGGCTGGTGATTTCGTCATTGGCGGGATTGAGGACGCTTTCCTGGACTTCCAGATCAAGGCGACCGGGGGCGTCGGCGATGATGCGGTATTCAAGGACATCGCCGATACGGAAGACGCGCCAGCCGTCCGCCACGCCGGCGAAGAAGGCGATGTAGGTATAGAGGCCGTTCATGGCCGGGTCGCCGCCAGCCGTGCCGTACAGCTTGATGGTCGGCTGCAGACCCTGGTTTTCCAGATAGTCGACGCGGACCACGCCGGCGGACCACTGCTCTTGTGGATCAGTCTCCGGCTCGACGGGGGCAGGCTCGCCGGCCGCGACGAGAGACGGCGCGTGGCGGGCCGCTTCGGCCTCTTGATCGGCATGCTGGACGGCCTGGGTCCGCTGGGCGGCCGCAGGATCGCAGGCGGTCAGGAGAAGCAGGGCGGTAGCGAACAGAACGGGCTTCATGGGGGCCTCCAGTCGATCAGCTTAACCACAATGCGCTTTGACATCGGCGCTGGCGAGTCCTACCGCGCGGGGATGGCGGTTTTGACCCTGGTAGAGTTGTCGCAGCAGACCCCGGCGGGGACGCCTTGGTTCGGCTTGGACCTGGGCGAAAAGACCATCGGTGTCGCGGCCTCGGACGCGACGCGGATGATCGCCAGCCCGCTCGAGGTGATCCGCAAGACCAAGTTCACCGATGACGCCAACCGGCTGTTCAAGCTGATGGATCAACGCGGAGCGACAGGGCTGGTGATCGGCCTGCCGCTGAACATGGACGGGACCGAGGGGCCGAGGGCTCAGTCTTGCCGGGCCTTTGCGCGCAACCTGGAGCGGATCCGGCCGGTGATGGTGGCATTTCAGGACGAGCGGCTGTCGACGGCGGCGGTGGAGCGGTTCCTGGTCGAGGACCTGGACTTGTCGCGGAAACGCCGGGCGGCGGTGGTGGACCGCAATGCGGCGGCGTTTATCCTGCAGGGCGCGCTGGATCGCCTGGGCTGGAGTGGCACCTAGGCCCCGCTTGGTACGGGTTTCCACGGTGGACGAAAAACCGCTGCGTCCACGTCCTGGGCTGCGAGCACTCAGACCAGGTCGGAGGATATTTTGCGGACCGCTGAGGTGCGGACCCAGAGAGATCGGGATGTCAAAGACCGCAAGCCCTGGGCGAGAGGTGACCGGGCCTGTCAGATATCCTAACCCGGCGGACGTGGGTGGGGATGAAGGACGGGTCTGACCGCGCCGACCGAGTATCAGAAGGGCGAGATTACACGGTGAAAGTGGTCGAGGATTGGTGGACGGTGGAAACGCGTCTCGTCTCCTGTTTTCGTCATCCTCGGGTGAAGTGAAGCGAGGCCGATCGATTGCGTTGTCTTTGCGGATTGCTCTGGGTCCCCCGATCTGCGCCGCTTCGCGGCTTGTCGGAGGATGACGAAGGTTGTGACCCTCAGGCTGGGCCGGTTTCGATGGGGAGGGTTTTGGAGGCCCCCCACTCCGCCCAGGAGCCGTCATAGACGGCGACGTCCCAGACGCCGGCGCGCGCGGCCGCGAGTGCCAGGATGGCGGCGGTCATGCCGGAGCCGCAGGAGGTGGTCAGCGGGCCGTCGAGGGCCAGGCCCGCGTCGCGAAACGCTGTGCGAATGGCGTCGGCGGACCTCAGGGTGCCGTCCTCGGCCAGGACGCTTGGGAAGGGCAGATTGTGCGAACCGGGGATGTGGCCGCCGCGCAGGCCGGGACGGGGTTCCGCGGCCTCGCCGCGAAAGCGGACCGCCGGGCGGGCGTCGGCCAGTTGGCGGCCGGCGGCGATGTCGGGGAGGATCTGGGACCCCGCGCGCACGAGATCGGGCCGAAACGTCGGGATGAAGGACCCGACCGCCTCGATGTCGGGCTCACCAGATTCCGTGAGCCGGTCCTCCCGGACCCATTTCGGTAGGCCGCCGTCGAGGACCCGGACCCGGTCGTGGCCGAAGACGCGAAAGGTCCACCACAGACGCGGTGCCGAACGGATGCCAATCTGGTCGTAGATGACGACCTCGTCGTCAGAGCCGATCCCGAGCGCCTCGACCGCCGCGGCGAAGGCACCGGGCGACGGCAGCATGTGGGGCAGGTCGGTGTCCGGGTCGGAGACGGCGTCGATGTCGAAGAAGACAGCCCCTGGGATATGGGCAGCATTGAAGGGGGCGACGGCGGCGGCGCCGTCGAGGTTCCAGGTGGCGTCGATGATCTTCAGGTCCGGCGCGCCCAGGCGTCGGGCCAGTTCGTCGGTTGAGATAACTGGATCGATCATGGGTCTATTCCTGAGATGTCACGCCTTGCCTTCCAGCGCGCGAAAGACGACATAGCGCCCGATGGTCACCCTGATCGACAATCTGTCGCCGCGCCAGCCGCTGCGCCACCCGGAAAAACAGAACCGGCCCGAAGCGCCGATTCTGCGCAAGCCGGACTGGCTGAGGGTCAAGGCCCCCGGCTCGGGGCAGTACAACGCCACCCGGGCGATCGTGAAGGAGAAGGGGTTGCACACCGTCTGTGAAGAGGCGGCGTGCCCCAACATCGGCGAGTGCTGGAGCCAGAAGCACGCGACCCTGATGATCATGGGAGACACCTGCACGCGGGCTTGCGCCTTCTGCAACGTCAAGACCGGCCTGCCCCAGCCGCTAGACCCCGAAGAGCCGGCCAAGGTCGGGCTGGCGGTGCAGCAGATGGGGCTGAACCACGTCGTCATCACTTCGGTGGACCGAGATGATGTCGATGACGGCGGCGCGGCCCATTTCGCCGAGGTGGTGCGCCAGATCCGCCTTCAGGCACCGAATACGACCATCGAAATTCTGACGCCCGATTTTCTCAGGAAGGACGGCGCGGCCGAGGTGATGATTGACGCCAAACCGGACGTCTTCAATCACAACCTGGAAACCGTGCCGCGGCTCTATCTGAAGATCCGGCCCGGCGCGCGCTACTTCCATAGCCTTCGGCTGCTTCAGCAGGTGAAGGAACGCGACCCCAACCAGTTCACCAAGTCCGGCCTGATGGTCGGGCTGGGCGAAACCAAGGAAGAGGTCATGCAGGTGATGGATGACATGCGCGCGGCCAATGTCGACTTCATCACCATCGGCCAGTACCTGGCCCCGACTCGCAAGCACGCGCCGATCGACCGCTTTGTCGAGCCGGACGAGTTCAAGGCCTATGAGGCCATCGCGCGGGCCAAGGGCTTCCTGATGGTGTCAGCCAGCCCGCTGACCCGGTCGTCGCACCATGCGGGCGATGATTTTGCGCGGCTCAAAGCAGCGAGAGAGGGATTAGGTGCCAGGGACTAGGTTCGAGGGAAGAGCCCTGAGTCCCTGCCGACACCCCCTAGACCCTGGAACCTGATCCCTAGACCCTTGCATTGGCCATCCATCGCGTCACCCGCATTCTGCCCTACAGGCCCGAGGAGCTGTTCGCCCTCGTCGGTGGGGTGCGGGCCTATCCCGAGTTCGTGCCGTGGATCTCGTCGATCCGGGTCTGGAACGAGCGCGAGACGGCTCCGGGTGTGACCGAGCTGGATGCCGAGGCCCAGGTTGGCTTCGCCATGATCAAGGAGCGGTTTGCGACCTCGGTGAAGCGCGATCGCAACCGGCGAACCATCGAAGTCAAGCTGATCCGAGGGCCGTTCAGGCATCTCAGAAACGAATGGACCTTCGTTCCCGATGACGGGGGAACCCGGGTCGACTTCTTCATCGATTTCGAATTTCGTTCGAAGATCCTCGACAAGGTGCTTCAGGCGAATTTTGATCGCGCCGCGAACCGGCTGATCGGCTGTTTCGAACAGCGTGCCGCCCAGCTGTATGGCCCGTCGCCGGGCTGAGCGGCACTGGGTTCGATCCTACCCCTCATTCTGCCGGGGCAGGGCGAAGGCGACGATGTAGTCTCCCCAGTCGTTCGGGTTGTAGCGGGCCCCACCCGCGGTGATGACGATGTACTGCCGCCCGTCCGGGCCGATATAGGTCATCGGCGTCGACTGGGCACCTGTCGGCAGACGTCCGCGCCATAGCAGCCGTCCGGTTTCGGTATCGTAGGCGCGCAGGAAATAGTCCTGGGTGCCGCCGTGGAAGGTGAGGCCGCCTCCGGTGGTCATAGGCCCGCCCAGGGCAGGCATCCCGACATAGAAGGCAAGGGGCGACTGCAAGCCGAGGCTCGGGAAAGTCACGTCCAGCGATGTCCCGGCGGGTTGCTGCCAGACCATCTGGCCGCTGTTCAGATCGACGGCCGTGACGCTGCCCCAGGGCGGCTGGAGGCAAGGGATGCCGATGGGCGACATGAAGTTGGTGACGCTGTTCGCGAACGGCAGGCCGAACTGGGGCGAGAGTTCACCGTGGGGATCGCCCTGGAAGTTCGGGTGGTCCCGGCTGAATTCGGCCCGCGGGATCAGTCGGGAAACAACCGGCATCCGCATATCAGCGGTGACGACGATATTGCGCCCCTGGTCCACCGAGGCGCTGCCCCAGTTCGTACCGCCGTTGTTGCCGGGATAGATCAGGGTCGTGTGTACGGATTGCGCTGTGAACTCGCCTTCGTAGCGGTACTGGCGGAAGAGGATCCGGCACAGCATTTGGTCCAGCGGCGTCGCCCCCCACATCTGTGTTTCGCTGAGAGGGTCCGCGCTGACAGTCGCCATGCCGGTCGAATACGGCTGGGTTGCTGAATAGCGTTCGCCTGTCGCCGTGCCGTCGCCGGCGGGTACCGGGCGTTCGACGACGGTTCGGACCGGTTCACCGGTCCGACGATCCAGCACGAAAATCTGCCCGCGCTTGGTGGTCTGGATCACAGCCGGAATGGTGCCACCGGCACCGTCCGGGATTTCAGCCAGAGCCGGCTGAGACGGCACATCATAGTCCCAGATGTCGTGGTGGACGGTGTTGAAGTGCCAAACCTCGCGACCTGTATCCAGGTTCAGGGCGACGATCGATGAGTTGTATTCATCGTCGAAGTCGCGCCGCATCCCGCCGTAGTAGTCCGGCGTGGCGTTGCCCAGCGGCAGGTAGATCATGTTCAGGTCAAGATCGAAGGCCATGGCCGACCAGACGTTGGGCGTGCCTTGCGTATAGCTCTGACCTTCGGGCGGAAGGTTGGTGATGGCGGGGTTGCCCAGGTCCCAGGCCCAGACCTGTTGTCCGGTCAGGGCGTCGAAGGCGCGCACGACGCCGGACGGCTCGCCCAGGCTGACATTGTCCGCCACCCAGCCGCCGAGAACAATGCGGTTGCCGGCCACAAAGGGCCCGGTTGTCTGTACGACAAACCCCGGGAGTGCCGGTACGGTTTGGTTCCTATTCAACGGGTCGCCGGGGACCCATTGGTCCATGCCGACGCTGAGATTCACCGTGCCATTCGTGCCGAAGCTCTCGCAGACGCGACCGTCCGCTGCCCGTAGAGAGATAAGTCGGCTGTCCACTGTGGTCAGAACGATGCGCGGGCCGCAGGCATCCTCTGGGCCGGGATCGTAGTATCCCAGCGTCCGGCACCGCTTCCAGAACGGTGAATTCTGGATGGCCTCCGGATCGAACTGCCAGCGGATCTGGCCTGTCGTGCCATCCAGCGCCGTAACCTGGCTGCCTGATGCACACTGATACAGGGTGCCATCCACATACAGGGGGGTGTTCTGGTCCTGCAGGTGCTGGGATTGGTCAGCGATGAAGCCTGTGCGTGCCGTCCAGGCGACTTCAAGGTTCGCGACATTGTCGCGATTGATCTGATCGAAGGGCGCATAGCGCGCACCTTCACCGGTCCGACCATAGGAGTACCAGTTTTCGGCGGCGGCAACCGTTGTCGGGCTGGTCTGACCCGCCGCGATCTGGACGGGATTGCTGATGACACCGTGCGGGCTGAACATCATGGCCATGTAGGCGACAAAGCCGGCCAACAGGGCGGCTCCGGCCACTGTGAACGGAAGGGTCCTGTCGGCGCGGCGGGCGGACGGCTGAATCAGGGGGACCAGCAACAGGGCCACCCCACCCAGGAACAGTGGGGCAACCAGACGAGGCACCAGGGCCCAGAACGCCAGACCAACCTCGGCAAAGGCCCACAGCAGGGTTGCAAAGAGGACCACAAGGTAGATCCACACCCCGGTCATCAGCCCGCGGAACAGGTAGATCCCTGACAGACACAGGCCGAAACCTGCGAACACATAGTACCAGGAGCCGCCGAGGATCATCAGATAGACGCCACCGATCAGGAGCGGCAGTCCAATCAGGACGAGCAGTCCGCCGAAGATCTTCAGCCAGATGCTCGTGGTCCGCGTCTCGGAAAGGGCTCGACCTTCGGCCGCCAACCGGTCACCGACCTTGGAAAAGAGCCGCTTCGTCGTGCCAAGGAAGTCCTGTTCAGCCATGGCTGATCCCCCCAATCGTCCTGTGAATGCACAGTCTCACGTCATGTCGGTCAATGCCAGATATCGCCGTAATCGGAATATCAACGTGCGCCAACTCTACTTGTTCCGGCGGCAAGCCGATTGGATGTTGTCGGTCCTGGCCCAGGGGGCAGTCTTGAGGGGGGAGGTCCGCCTCGCGGGCTGGAAGGCTCAGGCCGTCTGATCGAGGCCCAGCTCAATCAGGTTTAGCGCCATTCTCAGGGCGCTCATGCGCACGGCCTGGCGACCGAGATTGCCGAACTGAGCCTGGCGATGGGCGACATCGCCATCGGCCGTTGCCAGCCCGAAATGGACCAGCCCGACAGGCTTGTCGTCCGACCCGCCGCCCGGTCCCGCAATCCCGGTCACAGCGACGGCAATCTGTGCGCCGGCGGCGCGCAGGGCCCCTTGCGCCATGGCGCGGGCGGCCGCCTCTGAAACGGCCCCATGCGTTGCGAGCAGATCGCCCGGGACGCCGAGCAAATCCGTCTTGGCGGCGTTGGAATAGGTAATGAAGCCACGGTCATAGACGGCCGAAGAGCCCGCAATGGCCGTCAGCGCGGCCCCGACCAGCCCGCCGGTGCAGCTTTCGGCGGTCGTGATCCACAATTGCCGTGCCGAGGCCGTCTGAATAATCCGCCGCGCCGCATCTTCGATATCATTTGGAAACATGTCAGCCTCAAATGGATGCAGGCGTGAGTCGCTTAGCGACGGCGCGCCGGGGACGGGATCAGAGCGAGATCAAATGACTGACGCAACGGCTCTACCGCAAGGGCAAAGATCGTCTCCGACAGCCTTGCTGTTCGCCCTGGCCATCTTCACCTCAGCGGTTCTGGTGTTCTCGGTTCAACCCCTGATGGGGCGACTGTTGCTGCCCTTGCTGGGGGGGTCACCCTCGGTCTGGAATACCTCGATGGTGTTCTTCCAGACGGCGCTTCTGGTCGGATACGCCTATGCCCACCTGTTGCAACGCGTCGGGCCGCTGAAATGGCAGGTTGCGATTCACCTGGCGCTGCTGGTTCTGGCCTTGATCAGCTTCTGGCCGCTCGGTGTCAGCGACATGGTTGGTGTGCCGGATACGCGGCATCCCATCCCCTGGTTGCTGGGTAGTCTGGCCTTGTCGGTCGGCGCTCCGTTTGCCGTGCTGTCCGCAACCGCACCACTGTTGCAGGCATGGTTCGCGCGCGTGCGCCGGGGCACGGCGGAGGGAGAAAATCCTTACGTCCTGTACGCCGCATCCAATATCGGCAGCTTCGTGGCCCTGATCGCCTATCCGGCCCTGGTGGAGCCGCTGGCGGGATTGAGCCAGCAGACCCTCGGCTGGTCGATCGGATACGGGCTCTTCATCTTGGTGATCCTGGGTCTGGGGGCAGTTGTCTGGCGCGGCGACAAGGGCGTGCTGGACGCGCCGGCGCTGGAGCCCTCGACACCCGTTTCATGGGCGCGCCGACTGACCTGGATCGGCATGGCCGCCTTGCCGTCCAGTCTGATGCTGGGCGTCACCACGCACCTGTCTGTGGACGTGGCGTCGGCCCCGTTCCTGTGGGTGATCCCGCTGGCGCTCTATCTTCTGACGTTTGTGATTGCCTTCTCGCGCAGCCCCGCGATTTCGCTGACCACCACCCTGATCATACAGGCGGCGGCGGCGGCGGTCTGTGCCGCTCTGATGCCGATGACCAATGGCAATTGGTTTGTCCTGCTCACCCTGCATCTGACGACCTTCTTCTTCACGGCCCTGATGTGTCACCAGCGGCTGGCTTCGCTGCGCCCCCCGCCTGACCGCCTGACCGAGTTCTTCCTCTGGCTGGCCGTCGGTGGCGTGCTGGGCGGGGCCTTCAATGCGATGGTCGCGCCGGTCATCTTCAATACGGTGGTGGAATATCCCCTGGCCCTGTGTCTGGCGGCCCTGGCTCGTCCCTGGACACGTACGCGGCTGTCGCGTGATGAGTTGATGTGGGGGGCAGCGGTTGCCGTGCTTTGCCTCATCCCGCCGATCCTGTTCTGGTGGCTCAGTGTCGATGGACGCCCCCATCAAATGGGACTGGACTGGGAAACGGCGCGTATGGTGGTGCTGCTTCCTCTGGGAGCCGCAGCGATCTGTGCCTTCATGGTTCGCCAGCGGGCTCGCCTGTTTTTCGTCGCCCTTTGCCTGATCTCGCTCGCGGCGTCACAGGTCGCGGTCCGCTATGACTGGACCGAGAGCGACCGCAGCTTCTTCGGCGTGCTTCGCCGCGCCGATGTCGATTTCCGCGAGGTCGGGGATGTTCGCATCCTGATGCATGGAACGACCCTGCATGGTGCCCAAATCCAGGCGGCCGAGTGGCGTTGTCGTCCATCGCTTTACTACGCGCCCACCACCCCGATCGGGGAATCGGTGATCGTCACCCAGAACCGGACAGACCATGCCGTGATCGGTGTCGTCGGGCAGGGGGCCGGATCCATGGCAGCCTACAAGCGTGCCGGCGATCAGCTCAGCTTCTTTGAGATCGACCCGATGGTTGATCGTTGGGCGCGTGATCCCGCCCGGTTCAGCTATATCTCGGAGTGCGCCGATGGGCCGGTTCGCACGGTGATCGGAGATGCCCGCCTGACGCTCCGCAATGAGCCGGCCGGAACCTATGACCTGTTGTTGGTCGACGCCTTCTCGTCGGATGCGGTGCCGACCCACATGCTGACGGTGGAGGCGATCCGGGAATATCTGCGCCTGTTGAAGCCCGATGGACTGTTGGTGCTTCACCTGTCGAACCGAAATCTTGAGATCACGACCCCGACCCTGGCGGCGGCTCAGGAAATTGGCGTTCCCTATCTGCACAAGCTCTACGGCGAAAATCCGGATGCGCCCCAGATGAGTGAGGCCTCGACGGAGGCGGTGGTCATGTCACCGACGGCGGAGGGGCTGGCCCCGTTTGCGGTCGATCCGCGCTGGCAGTTGAACGTGCCGACGAACACGCCCGCCTGGACGGACGATTATGTCAATCTTTTCGGGGCTATGGTCAGGGAAGCTCGGTCGGATTGATGGCCGTCTTGGCCACCCAATTGTCGCCTTCGAGGGTCTGGAGAGGGCGGAAGTCGGCCTTATAGCTCATCTTGGCCGAGCCCTCGATCCAGTAGCCGAGATAGACATGGTCCAGCCCGACGGCTGTGGCCTGCCGGATATGGTCCAGCACGACGTACTGGCCCAGGCTGCGTCGGGACTCTTCGGGGTCGAAGAAGCTGTAGACCAGGGACAGCCCGTCCGAGAGCAGGTCCGTCAGGGCCCCCGCGACGATGCGGCCATCCGGCAGCCGATACTCGATCAGATGGGTCCGGACGGCGGTGTCCTCGATCATCGCCACAAAGTCGAGCCAGCCCATGTCCGTCATGCCGCCGCCGGGATGGCGAGCGTTCAGATAGCGTTGGAGCAGGTTGTACTGTTCGGGGGTGGCTTCCGGTTCTACCAGGGTCCGAACCAGATCGGAGTTCCGTCTGAGAATACGCCTGTGGCCACGTCCCGGCTCGAAGGTTGCGGTGGGTATACGCACCGACACACAGGCGCTGCATGCCTCGCAGGCCGGGCGATAGGCGATGTTCTGGCTGCGTCGAAAGCCGACCTGGGTGAGCGAGTCATTGACCGCTGCGCCGTCCGACATAGGCAGATGGGTGAAGACCTTCCGTTCCTCACGCCCGGGCAGATAGGGGCAGGGCGAGGGGCCCGTCAGAAAGAACCGAAGCTGTCGGGTCGGTACATACTGGGTCAAATCGCGTCGCAGGCTCCCCGTTGACGACGATTGTGAAGGCAAATCCCGGCGGGACGCAACCCTCGATCAGAGACTGGTATCGGCGGGAAGGACAGGTGCCTCCCGAAGCAGCACAATCGCGATGCGCCGATTGCCGGCCAGCGTCGGATCATCGGGATAGAGAGGATCTGAGCCCGCCTTGCCCGACACCTGATAGATGCGGTCGGCATCGACGCCAGCGGCTTCGAGAATCTGGCGAGAGGCGTCGGCCCGGCTAGACGACAGAGCCCAGTCACCGGGCTGTGAGGCGCGCGTCCCGGTCGCCGAGGTGTGCCCGGAAATCGTGATGCGGTTGGGGAGCTGATTGATGACCCGGCTGACGGCACGCAGCAGGATCCGGGCGCGCTCGTTCGGGCGCGCCGAGTTCTGCTCGAACATCGACCGTCCTTCCTGGTCGACCAGCTGAATGCGCAGTCCCTCGGGCGTCTGGTCGATGATCAGGTGTCGCGATAGTTCGGCCAGTTCGGGCATGTCCTGCATGGCCTGGCGTAGCGAAGCTGCGGCCGAGGCGAAATCGGCGGCCTCACGCCGGGCGATCTCTTCACGTAGCTCGTCCTCGCTGGCAGCGGACAGGTCAGAACTGCGTCCTTCCTGCTGGTCGGCCTGCTGGGCGGCCTCGGGAGAGAGCTGATTGACCACGGCGCTGGAGCCGTCGCTCTTGACCCCGTCCTCGCCCAGCGACGTGCCGCCGAGAATGCCGCCCGAACCCGAGGTGGTCGGCGCAACGCTGGCGGGCGCGAAATACTCGGCGATGCCGCGCTTTTGCTCCGGGTCGGTCGTGTTGATCAGCCACATGAGCAGGAAGAAGGCCATCATCGCCGTGACGAAGTCGGCGTAGGCGACCTTCCACGCGCCGCCGTGGTGGCCGTGGTCGCCGCCTTTCTTGATCTTCTTGATGAGGATGGGCCGTTCGCTCATCGACATGGTGGCTGTGCCTCAGCAGTTCTCCGTCTCTTGATGGCGGGTCAAGGTTAAGAGGCCGTTGCAGTTGCTAAGGGGAGCGACGCGCTCTAGGTCGAGAGGCGTGGATAGCAAGAACCCGCCGATGATCGACACACGCCCGCTGCGCCATGCGCTCGGAGGCTTCGCGACCGGTGTGTGTGTGGTCACGGCCATGGGCGCGCGCGGGGCGATGGGGATCACGGTGAATTCCTTCACATCGGTGTCTCTGGAGCCGCCCACGGTCCTGTGGAGCCTGGGCAAGAAATCCGATCGCTGGCCCACCTTTTCGCAGGCCGACCATTTCGCTGTTCATGTTCTGAATTCGGACGGGGCAGAGCTGTGCCAGCGTTTTGCGTTCGGCAACCCGCTCCTTGAGCCGGACGAGTTCGAGCCGGGAATCGGGGGGGTGCCGCTTATTGACGGCTGGATCTCTCGATTCGAATGCCATGTCTGCCGTCGCGAGGACGCGGGTGACCACCTGCTGATCTTTGGGCGAGTTGAGCGATTCGAGGCGCGCGACGGAACGGGATTGGCATTTTTCAGAGGCAGCTACGGACCGATCTCGCGGGGTGAACGATGAGGATCGGGTTCGCCGGTTTGGGGGTTATGGGCGGCCCCATGGCCCGGCATCTGATCGAGGCCGGACATCAGGTCGTCGGGTACAACCGGACGCTGGCCAAGGCTGTGGCCTGGGCCGAGGCGACCGGCGGGGCGGTGGCCGAAACGCCGCAAGGGGCAGGTGAGGCAGCGGAGCTTTTCATCCTGTGCGTCGGCAATGATGAGGATGTTCGCCAGGTCGTGCGCGCCGCCCTTGAGACGGTGCCGACCGGCTGTGTCTTTGTCGATCACACCACGACCTCGGCGCGGTTGGCCCGCGACATGGGTGAATGGGCCGGGGCGCGAGGCTGTGCGTTTGTCGATGCGCCGGTTTCGGGCGGACAGGCCGGTGCAGAAAATGGCCAGCTCAGCGTCATGGCGGGCGGAGATGCAGCGGCTCTGGATCGGGCCCGGCCTGTTCTGGAAGCCTATTCCAAGGCGATCCAGCACATGGGACCGGTCGGCTCCGGCCAACTGACCAAGATGGTCAACCAGATCTGCATCGCCGGGGTCGTTCAGGGCCTGGCCGAGGCGGTCCATTTCGCCCAGCAGGCTGGGCTGGATACCGAGGCGGTCTATGGCGCGATCTCGAAAGGGGCGGCGCAATCCTGGCAGATGGACAATCGCTGGGCGACCATGGCGCGTGGAGAGTTCAACTTCGGCTTTGCCGTGGACTGGATGCGTAAGGACCTGGGCCTGGTCCTGGATGAAGCCCGTGCCAATCACAGCCACCTCGCCCTGACGGCCCTGGTCGATCAGTTCTATTCCGAGGTTCAGGCCATGGGTGGAGCGCGTTGGGATACCTCCAGCCTGGCGGCGCGCCTGCAAGATCGGTCGGGGCGATGAGCCGTACCAGTATTGCCGGTGTCTTCGCAGGTCTGGGCCTTGGTGCGCTGACCAGTCTGGCAGCCGTTGGGTGCGCGCCGACGCTGGCGCAACCGTCAGCCGTCGCCGTGGTGGAACCGGCCCCGATCATTGCACCTGAACCCGCCCCCATTGTTCAGGCGAACAGCTTGCCGCAGTTGCGGGCGCGACTGGAGGTCCTGGCCGCCCAAGGGCAGTTCAACGGGGCAGTTCTGGTCGCACAGGGCGACCACCTGTTGTTGCGCCAGGCCTATGGCGTGGCGGACGTTGAGACAGGGCAGCGGCTCGATCCCAATGCCCGCTTTCGGCTGGCCTCTGTCAGCAAGCAGTTCACGGCAGCGGCCATTCTCCGACTACAGGATGAGGGCCGATTGTCGATCGACGATCCGGTCTGCCGCTGGATTTCGCCCTGTCCTGACGGGTGGCAGGGTCTTCGTCTGACGCATCTGCTGAGCCACACCTCCGGCCTGCCGGATTTGATGGAACGTCCCGGATGGGGCGACCGCCGTGTGACGCCCGCGACCCTGGCGGAGTTGACGCGGGACACCGAACAGTTTCGACCGCGGTTCGAGCCGGGCACGCGTGCCGACTATAACAATGCCGGCTACAATCTGCTGGCCGCGATTGTCGAGCGGGCGTCGGGCCTGGCCTACGAAGACTATCTCCAGACGACCTTTTTCACGCCGCTGGGGATGGCCAATACGGGGTCTGATGCTGACGCCGGAGGGCATGGCATCGTTCGTGGACACAACTCGGGAGGGGCCGGTCAGGTCCCCGGACCGGTCGCCAATGTGTCGATCATCGCCGGGGCGGGAGCCCTCTATTCGACCCTGGACGATATGTTGACCTGGGAGCGTGCCCTGCACGGCGGCCACGTCCTGTCACCGGAGAGCTACGCGCAGATGATTGCCGATCATGCGCCCGCCGATCAGGGGCTTCCTGAAGGCGCACGTCCGCGGGGGTGGGGTTTTGGCCTGTTCACCAGTGATCTGGGATCGGGGGCCGTACCCGCTTTCCACGCGCCGCAGATCTATCACACGGGAAGCTGGGCGGGTTTCCGTAACCTGATCAGCTATTTGCCCGATGGAGATGTCACGGTGGTTGTTCTGACCAACAACTATCATCAGCGGGACACGGTCTTTCTCATCGTCCAGCAGGCCATGGCCGAGGCGACGGGTCAGACCTTCCCAACGGGGCTCCAGCAATAGGCTGCAGCCGGAACAGGAGCGCGGCGAATGATGCGGTGGCTACTTGGCCTGACGATGGCCCTCCTGATGGTCGGTCCCGCCATGGCCCAACCGTGGGACGTCACGGAAGGGGATCATGTCATCGACGATTTCCGTTTCGAGGACGGCCAGACGCTGCCCGAGTTTCGGCTTCACTACCGGACCTTGGGGCAGCCCCAGCGCGATGCCCAAGGGCGCGTGACCAATGCGGTGATGGTTCTGCATGGAACCGGTGGCACCGGTGCCCAGTTCCTGCGGCCTCAGTTCGCTGACGAATTGTTCGGCCCGGGCCAGCCGCTCGATATCAGCCGCTACTACGTCATCCTGCCCGACAACATCGGCCACGGCGGCTCGTCCAAGCCCTCGGATGGACTGCGCGCCCGGTTTCCAGAGTACACCTATGACGACATGGTCGAGGCCCAGCGGCGCCTGTTGGTCGAGGGCCTGGGTGTCGATCACCTTCGTCTGCTGATGGGCACTTCGATGGGGTGTATGCACGCCTTCGTCTGGGGAGAACGTCACCCCGATTTCGCCCAGGCCTTGATGCCGTTGGCCTGCCAGCCGACCGAGATCGCGGGTCGGAATCGCTTGTGGCGGGCCATGCTGATGGACGCGATCCGGTCAGATCCGGCCTGGTTGAATGGAGACTATGAGGCCCAGCCCACACAGGGTCTGAGAACTGCGGCGGACTTGCTGATGCTGGTTGGGGCAGCACCCATGGCCATGCAGGTTGATTTGCCGGACCGGGACACGACGGACGCCTGGCTGGCCGAGCAACTGCCGCAGCGCGTCGCTGGGCTGGATGCCAACGACCTCTGGTATCAGGTCAATGCGTCGCGCGACTATGATCCTTCGGCGGACCTGGAAGCGATCGCCGTGCCCGTCACCTGGATCAATTCGGCCGATGACTTCATCAATCCACCCGAGTTGGGACTGGCCGAGCACTATGCGCCGCGAATCGCGCAAGGCCGCTATGTCCTGATCCCGGCCAGCCCGGAGACACGCGGGCACGGGACCCACACCTGGGCACGGTTCTGGCGTGACGAACTGGTCGCCTTGCTCGAACGATCTGAGCCCTAGGCGGGTACGGCGGCTCTCTGATTGGCCGGGGTCGGACTGCCGTTGCCGATGATCTCGAGGAAGCGGACCCGGCCAGAGCTCATGTCCTTGACGGCGCCGACGATCATCAGGGTGCCGGCGGCGAGCGCCTCAGCCAGGGCGGTATCAGCTGTGGCCAGCTTGGCGGCGACGACGCGGGCGTTCTCTTCGACGGCGGCTTCAGCCGGATTGGTCGGGCGTGAACGCCGCGCCGCCAGCACCGCCGGAATGATGGGCTCGATCATGGCTTCAAGCGACGGATCCATCTCAGCGCGACCGTCGACAATCGCTTCCGCCGCCGCGACCGCACCGCATCCCGTATGGCCCATGACCACCACCAGCGGGCAATGGAGATGCTTTACGGCGTAGACGATTGAGGCGAGGCCGCGACGGTCGACGGTATTGCCGGCCACGCGAATGCTGAACAGGCGACCGAAGCCCTGATTGAACAGGATCGTCGGTGGGGTGCGGCTGTCTGCACAGCCGACGATGGTGGCGATTGGATACTGACCGCCCTGGAGTTCATCCAGATCGTCTGCTCTGACGTGCCCCAGATTGTTCTCGCCGCGCAGGAAGGCGTCATTGCCCGCTCGCAGTGCATCCAGTGCCTGTTGCGGGGTCGGCTGTGATCGCAGAGCCGCTGCGGGCCTAGCCGCAGGTGCAGGCTCTGAAACCAGCTGCGAATAGGTCGCGCGTTCGCGCTTGCGACGATTGCCGAATAGCCAGCCCATATTCCCCTCCCAGGCGAATGTTCGGGCTTGTCGAACGCGGTTCAATTCCTGTCAATCAACCGCAGGATGCCGCCTGTGGATAGTTCTGCGGGGCAATCAGGCTTGCGGTTGGCCGTTGGTGTTGACCATCCAGGGGATGCCGAATTTGTCGATGAAAGAGCCATAGCCAGGCGACCAGAAGGTGGCCTGGAAGGGCATGATGACCCTGCCGCCTTCGGACAGACCCTCGAACCAGGCACGAGCCTCATCGGCATCGTCAGTGTGAACTGCAACGTCGAAGCCGTTCTTGGGCTTGTCGATATTGGGAGCCCAGTCCTTATCCATGTCGGCACCCATGATCGCTTGGTCGCCGATCTGGAGCCAGGCGTGCATCAGCCAGTCCTTGTACTGGGGACCGACCGGCATGTCTGGCGGACCCTCGCCATACGGGAAGGCCGAGATGATCTCGCCGCCGAGAACGCGGGCGTAGAATTCAAATGCCTCGCGACATTGGCCGTTGAAGCTGAGGCTGGGGATGATTTTCATGGCGGGCTCCTGGGGCCAGGGATGGCTACAGAGTTTTCACAAGCGCATTGAGTTGGTCGGCGACCTGGCCCCAACCTTCGTGGAAGCCCATGGCGATGTGTTGTTCCATCGTCTCGCGGTTCCAGTGGCGGGCGATGGCCCGCAGGTGTGTCTTGCCGTCGTCGGTCGGCTCCAACTCGACATGGGCGACCATGAACGGCTGGCCGGCGGGTTTCCAGTCGGGCGTGAAGGCGTCTGTGCTGACCAGGCGCCGGTCGGGGACGACCTCGAGATAGACGCCGGAGTTAGGAAACCGCTCGCCGTTGGGACCGTGCATGACGAAGCTCATGCGTCCGCCCGGGCGCGGCTCGATGATCGCGTCGGTGATGCGCCAGGGGTGGGGGGCGAACCACTGACTGAGCAGGGCGGGGTCCGTATAGGCGCGAAAGACGACATCGGGTGTCGCGTCGATGGTGCGCTCGAGAACCAGATCAAAGGCGTGTGCAACGCCGTCGGTGTCGCAGGGATTGTCGTCGGCATTTGACATGGCGGGTCCCTTTCGTGTGCGTCGTCAGGCGTTCAATAGCCGGGCCGCCTGTGGGGCGAAATAGGTCAGGACGCCGCTGCATCCGGCGCGCTTGAAGGCCGTCAGGCTTTCGAGGATGGCGCGGTCTTCCTCGAGCCAGCCGTTGGCAATGGCGGCGCGCATCATCGCGTACTCGCCCGACACCTGATAGGCAAAGGTCGGAACTTTGAAAGCCTCGGCAACGCGCTGAATAATATCGAGATAGAGCATCCCTGGCTTTACCATGACCATGTCGGCGCCTTCCGCGAGATCCAGGGCGACCTCCTTGAGGGCTTCGTCGGTGTTGGCGGGGTCCATCTGATAGGTTTTCTTGTCGCCGGTCAGGGCCTTGGCGCTGCCGACGGCATCGCGATAGGGGCCGTAGAAGGCCGAGGCATATTTGGCGGCGTAGCTGAGGATCAGGGTGTCGGAGAAGCTATTGGCCTCCAGCGCCTCACGAATGGCCTGAACGCGACCATCCATCATGTCGGACGGCGCGACGATATCGGCACCGGCGTGGGCATGGATGAAGGCCTGTTCGGCCAGGCGTTCGAGGCTGGCGTCATTGAGGATACGACCGTCCTCCAGCACACCGTCGTGGCCGTGATCGGTGTAGCAATCGAGGGCCACATCCGTAATCACGCCGATCTCAGGGACCGCATCCTTGATGGCGCGGACCGTCTCGGGGACCAGGCCGTCCGGGTCTGTGGCACCGCTGCCGACGGCGTCCTTTGCCGTCGCGCTGATGTTCGGAAACAGGGCGACGGCGGGGATCCCCAGATCGAGCGCCTCACGGGCCGCCTTGACGGCTTCGGCGGGCGAGAGGCGATCGATGCCCGGCATGGACGGCACCGCCACCCGTGCGTCGCCCCCGTCATGGATGATCAACGGCCAGACCAGATCGGCCGGCGTCACCAGCGTTTCCGCCACCAGCCGTCGAATCCAGGGGGCGGCGCGCAGACGCCGAGGTCGAGCCAGGGGAAAGTGAGCAGGCGCGACGGTCATGTCGGTCCTCCGCTACGACCAACAGGGCGGCCAGCTGACAGCCTCAGGGCACCGGCGACCGAGGCAATGATCATCCAGAAGGCGGTGGCCACCCAGGCACAGGCCGCCACGATCAGCGAAACAAACGCTGCCACTGGCAGATTGACGTCCAGGTCACGCGAAACTGCGTCAACAGCATCGGCCGGCATGTTGGACAGGAAGGCGTTGCCAAGCTCCCAGAGGATCAATCCCAGACCGATCATCACCGCGAAGGCGGCGACGACCGACAGGGCGAACCCCACCCAGAAAACCCGGATCTGGAAACGATAGTGCGAGCACAGCAGAGGCTCTGCCTCCGGCTTGCGGACATAGGCGATGGCCACGCCGATCAGGGCCGTCAATCCGAACACGAAAGGCGACAGGAAGTGCATGGCATAGACCACGAAGGCCAGGGCGCGATCATCGCTTTGCGTGCGAGCGGCCGCTCCACTAGAACCCGTGTCCGACATCAAGGCGACTCCGCAACCGGCCGGCTAAGGCCTGGATGGCGCGGGCTTAGCCGAAAGCGCCGCCCAGGCAAACTACCCGCGAGGGAAACGAGGACCTATGGATTTCGCCCTGACCGAAGACCAACGTGCCATCCAGGATGCCGCGCGCCAGTTTGCCGAAGCGGAGCTGGCCCCGCATTCTGCCGAGTGGGACGAGACGAAACGCTTTCCGGTCGACGTCATGCGCATGGCCGCCGAGATGGGCTTTTGCGGCATTTACACCGGTGAAGAGCATGGCGGCATGGCCCTGGGGCGGGTCGAGGCCGCGCTGATCTTCGAGGAACTGAGCCGGGGCGACGTGTCGACGGCCGCCTTCATCTCGATCCACAACATGGCGACCTGGATGATCGACAGCTTCGGGTCGGACGAGCTGCGGGCGCGGCTGGTGCCGTCGCTGGTGACCATGGAGAAGATCGCGAGCTACTGCCTGACTGAGCCGGGATCGGGGTCGGATGCGGCGGCGCTGAGGACGACGGCGCGGCTGGACGGTGACCACTATGTGCTGAACGGCTCCAAGGCCTTCATCTCGGGCGCGGGCGTGTCGGATGTCTATGTGGTGATGGTCCGCACCGGCGAGGATGGACCCAAGGGCATCTCGTGTCTGGTGGTCGAGAAGGGAACGCCCGGCCTGAGCTTCGGGGCCAACGAGAAGAAGATGGGCTGGTCCAGCCAGCCGACCGCCGTGGTCAGCTTCGACGATTGCCGCGTGCCGGTGGCCAACCGCGTCGGCGGCGAGGGCGAGGGCTTCCGCTATGCGATGGCTGGACTGGACGGAGGGCGTCTGAATATCGCGGCCTGCTCGCTGGGCGGCGCCCGGCTGGCGCTGGAAACGGCGCAGGAGTACGTCAAGGGACGCAAGCAGTTCGGCAAGGCCATCGGCGAGTTCCAGAACACCCAGTTCAAGCTGGCCGACATGGCGACCCAGCTGGAGGCGTGCCGGCTGATGGTGCTGCGCGGCGCCTGGGCCATCGACAACAACCATCCCGAAAAGACCAAATGGTGCGCCATGGCCAAGCGGATGACGACCGACGCCTGCCATCAGATCGCGGACGACGCCCTGCAACTGCATGGTGGCTATGGCTATCTAAAGGACTATCCGCTGGAGCGGATCGTGCGCGACCTGCGGGTGCACCGCATCCTGGAAGGGACGAACGAGATCATGCGGGTGATCACGGCGCGCGAGATGGGGCGGCAGTAGGGACGAAGACCTGGTCATTGGTGAATTCGAGTTCACTTGACCGCAACGGACGACGGTGGGCAGGCCTACAGCCACAAAACTTGGGAGTACGCCATGACCGGGTCTGATTTTGAGCCTCCTCCTCACGCAAAGGCGCGGTGGGCGGGTGCCATCTATCTAGTCGTCGTCGCGGGAATGTTCAGCCTGGGCTATGCACCCAGCCTGGTTTTCGCCGGCAACAACGACGCCGAGATTGTTCAAAGCATCGCCTCGCACGAGCGGCTATTGCAGCTTTCGATCGTGGCCGAGGCCATATGCTATTTGGCGTTCCTGATACTGCCGTTAGCTTTGCATCGGTTCTTGGCCCCAGCCGGGCGGTTCACGGCGATGATCATGGTGGCCTTGGCGACCATGAGCGTCCCATTGGGGTTCGCGGGCCTTGTTCATCTGCTGGACATTGTCCGCATGCTGGCTGGCGATGCGGCACAGCTCTCCGAGGTGGCGGTGATGACGGCGTTGAACAGCTACTAGAACGGCATGCGGCTTCTCGCGATCCCCTGGGGCCTTTGGCTCATCCCTTTCGGATGGTTGGTGATCAGGTCTCGCTTTGCACCGTCTGTACTGGGCCTTCTTCTGATCCTGGCGGGTGTAGGTTATGTGGCCAACTTCCTGGGTGGTTTGCTGATCGACAACTATGCCGACCTAGGTGTGGCTCAGCTCCTCAAGGCCCCGCGTTTGGCCGAGGTGCTGATCTGCGCGTGGATGCTGGTGATGGGAGCACGAGGTCTGTCGGGGCGACGGCTGGCGTCGGGCGACTAAATCGGCGCTGGACGGAGCCGAGCCGACTCCCCTAGACGACCGCCGATGACCGAACCTGAAGTGCTCACCTCCATCCAGAATGGCGTAGGCCGTATCACCCTGAATCGACCGCGTGCCCTGAATGCATTGAACCGGGGGATGTGCGAGATCATGACCGAGGCCCTGCTGGCCTGGCGTGACGACAACGATGTCCGTTCAGTATTGATCGATCACGCCGGCGAGCGCGGCTTTTGCGCGGGCGGCGACATTCGCATGATCGCCGAGAGCGGGGCGGGTGACGCGGTTGAGGCGAAGGCCTTTTTTCTGGTCGAATACCGCCTGAACGACCTGATGGTCCGCTATCCCAAGCCCATCGTGGCGGTGATGGACGGGATCGTCATGGGCGGCGGGGTCGGGATTTCCGATCCGGCACCGGTCCGGGTCGTGACCGAACGGACGCTCTACGCCATGCCTGAGACGGGCATCGGCCTGTTCCCCGATGTCGGCGGCGGCTGGTTCCTGCCGCGGATGCCGGGGCAGACCGGGATCTGGCTGGCGCTGACGGGCGCGCGGATCAAGGCGGCGGATTGCCTGCCGCTGGAGGTCGGGACCCATTTCATCCCAGCGGATCAGATCGAGGCCTTCAAGCTGGCCCTGATCGAGACGGACGAGGCGCCACAGGCGGTGGCCGACCGCTTCGCCCGTGATCCGGGCGCATCGCCGCTGGACCCGCATCGCGAGGCCGTCGACCGCTGCTTCGTCTCCGATACGGTCGAAGAGATTTTCAGCGCGCTGGAAGGCGAGGGGAGCTCGTGGGCGGAGGCGCAACTGGCCATGCTGAAAACCAAGTCGCCGCAGTCGTTGAAGGTGTCGCTGCGCCAGATGCGAGCCGGCGCGGAGATGGCCACCTTCGGAGAGGTCATGGCTATGGAATATGCGCTGGGAGGGCGGGTCGTGCAGACCCATGACTTCCAGGAGGGCGTGCGTTCGGTCATCGTCGACAAGGACAACGCACCGCACTGGGGGCCGTCGACGCTGGCAGGTGTGACCGACGCGATGCTCGACGCCTTCTTCGCCCCGTTGCCTGCGGCGGAGGCCTGGACACCGTTGGATTAGGCCGAGTTTTCAAGACGTCATCCATTGACCTTGTGCGTGTGGGCCCGCACTGATCTGGCGAGTAGTCACCGTGCTCGGGCTGATTGCTGCCGCGAGGGACAATGCTGGAAGTCGGTCGAAACTGCTCGCACATCGCCCACGCCGACCGGGTCGCCATACTGGTCGAGAATGACACCTATTTCTCTGTAGTTGAGGAGGTGCTTGAGCGGGCTGAGAAGTCGGTCCTGCTGATCGGGTGGCAGTTCGACCCACGCACGCAACTGGACCCGATCAATCCGCCACACGGAGCCGCCGGCCAGGTCGGCCATCAGATGCGGCGGCTGGCGCGAACGAAACCCGACCTGAAAATCCGGCTTCTGGTGTGGAACTCGCCGCTGCCGATTGCCGCCTCGCAAGGCATGTTTCCACAACGAGCCATCCGCTGGTTCAATTCCAATCCCGTCGACCTACGGCTGGTCAAGCCGCTGTCATTGGGGGCCGCGCATCACCAGAAAATTCTAGTGATCGACAACAAGCTGGCCTTTGTTTCAGGCGGCGACATATCGGTGGACCGTTGGGACACCAGCCAGCATCTGGACCTCGACATTCATCGTGTTCTGCCCTCGGGAGAGGCTCGCAAACCGCGACATGAAGTGGTGATGATGGTCGATGGCGAGGCGGCTGACGGCCTGGGGCAGTTGGCCCGCGATGCCTGGCAATGGGTGACCGGCGACACTGTCACGCCCGCCCAGGTCGACTACGATCCGTGGCCCGCCTCGATCAAGCCGACCCTAACGGATGCGACGGTGGGCATCAGCCTGACGGTGTCCGGGGCGTCTCATACGATCAAGACGCGGGACGTCGAATCTCTATTCCTCGACATGATCGCCCAGGCCAGGGATCTGATTTTCCTTGAGAACCAGTATTTCACCTCACCGGTCATCGCCACGGCGATTGCCCGTCGCCTAGGCGAGCCGGAAGGCCCCGAAGTGGTGCTCGTTTCAACGGGCGAAAGCCCGAGTTGGTTCGACCACGCGACCATGGACGGGGCTCGCGCCGAGGTGCTGCATACCCTGCTGGAAGCGGATGTTCATGGTCGCATGACCGCCTGGCATCCGAAGACCGTGGGGGGCGACAATATCATCGTCCATTCCAAGGTGACCATCATCGACGACCGGATGCTTCGCGTTGGGTCCAGCAATCTGAACAACCGCTCCTGCGGCTATGACACCGAGTGCGACGCCACCGTCGAGCGCCGTGAGCCGGATCCGGCCATCCGGGGTGTCCGACACCATCTGCTGGCGCATTTCCTGGGCGTGCCCGACGAGAAATATGCCGAGGCCGAAAAGACGGCGGGATCGGTCGCGGGTGCCATCGCCGCGCTCAACACCAAAGGGCGCATGGCTCCCATCAGCAGCCAGAGGCCGGGGTGGTTGGGGCGACTGACCGCGCGCTATCAGATCGGCGATCCGTCTGACCCTGCCAATGCCTGGCGTCCGTGGAAGCGGCGTAAGCTGTCCCACCGGCTTCGGGAAGAGGTCAAACAGGTCACCCGCCGTGCGCCGGATGACTATCACGACCCGGACGACGCCTGACGCGGCACCGGTCGAGGTCAGGAACGATTGCATCCCGCCGGCGTTCGGGGCCAAGGTGCCGGCACGATTTGGGGGGTAAGACATGACGCGCTGGATTCTTGTGACGGCCCTGTCGCTTTGCGGCTGTGCAGCGGCGGTTCCTCAGCCAGACCCCCAGAGCGTTGGAGCTGCAGCAGAGGCGGCGTCCCAGGCCATTGCCGCCCTGGCCAGTGACGGGTCGTCATTGGCACCAACCTATCATGCGGCGATATCCGATCCGCGCCGTCCCGAGGCCGAGGTGGCGCGCGACCCCCAGCGTCATCCGTTCGAAATGCTGACCTTCATCGGACTGGAACCTGGTCAGCGGATCGCAGACATCCGCCCGGAGGAAGGCTATTTCACCCGCCTGTTTGCACCCGTGGTTGGGCCGGAGGGCCAGGTCTATGCCTTCGTGCCGACCCTGACCGCGTCGCGTGAGCAGGGCTTCGCCGAAGGACTTCAGGCAGAGTACGGCAACGTCACGCCCGTGATCGGCTTGCTGGACCAGATGAGCTTCGACGCACCGCTCGATGTCGTCTTCATGGGGCAGGAGTACCACGACTTCCACATTGATCGGTTCAATGTCGACGTGGCCGAAATGAACCGACGCGTGTTCGCCGTGCTGCGCCCGGGCGGGCGTTATGTGATTCTGGATCACTCGGGTCTGCCTGGTACGGGGCATTCCGAAGTTGCGACCCTGCATCGGATCGAAGGGGCGTCCCTGCGGCGCGAGGTGGAACAGGCAGGCTTCATCTTTGAGGTTGAAACTCGCGTTCTGGCTAACCCAGATGACCCCCTGGACATCAGTGTCTTTGACGACAGCATCCGGGGCCGGACCGATCAGTTCGTTTATCTGTTCAGGAAACCCGACGCTGCGATCATTGACGCCCTGGCAGACGAGCGCCGACCGGAGGAAGACCGGGCCCGCGATGTGGCCCGCCGCGCCGCGGAAACCCTGGAACTGGCCGACGTGAATCCCGGCGATCAGGTCGCGGATCTGATCGTTGGGGGTGGCTATTTCACCCGCCTGTTCGCCGATCTGGTCGGGCCGTCGGGTCATGTCTACGCTTGGCAGCCGGGTGAGTTCGTCGCCTTCAACGCGGACTACGGCACGCAGCTCGAAACCGTCGATGCCGCCTATGACAATGTCTCGGGTCAGGTCAGCCGGTTCGCCGAGTTGGACCTACCCGAAGGGGCGCTGGACCTGGTTTTCACCGCCCAGAATTATCATGACTTCCATCTGAATCCCTTCCCGCCGACAACAGCGGCATCGGTGAACGCCGAAGTCTTCCGGGCCTTGCGGCCCTGTGGCCGCTATTTTGTCATCGACCACCACGCAGGCCTTGGGACGGGATTTGAGATGTCCCATTCACTGCATCGTGCCGACGAGGCGGCTGTCATCACTGAAGTGCAAACAGCGGGCTTCAACCTGATCCAGGCAAGCAGTCTGCTCGAGAACCCGGATGACCCTTTGACTGCCAATGTTTTCGACGCTTCGGTCCGGGGTCATACCAGCCAGTTCATCCTGGTCTTCCAGAAGCCGGGCGAGGACTGTCCCGTCAGCTAGGCCGGTTGATATCGGCCTGGCCTTGCAGACATCGTCATCCTCGGGCAAGGCGAAGCCGCGACCCGAGGATCGGACGTGGGGTTGAGAGGCTTGTCCGGCCTGCGCTGAGCGACGGAAGGTCTGATCTTCGGGTCAAGCCTGAGGGTGACGAGGCGAGGTGCGGTGCTCGCTCTCCGTCTTCGGCGGCCACCTTCTCCCTCGAGATGAGAAGGGGTAGGACGGGCCTCGTCGTATTCGGGAGTGAGTCACATGAGCAAGATCGCCTTCATCGGCCTGGGCAACATGGGCGCCGGCATGGCCGCCAATCAGGCCAAGGCGGGCCATGATGTTCGGGCCTTTGATCTGAGTGCGGCGGCGCTCGAGCGCGCCAGAGACAACGGCTGTACGCCGGTCGCATCGGTGGCCGAGGCGGTCGAGGGGGCGGAGGTGGTGATCACCATGCTGCCCGCCGGACCGCATGTGCTGAAAGTCTATGCCGAAGAGGTGTTCGGCAAGGCGCCGACGACGGCCCTGCTGCTGGACTGTTCGACCATCGACGTCGATACGGCGCGCAAGGTCGCGGGGCTGGCGAGGGACGCCGGCTATGTCTTCGCCGATGCGCCGGTGTCGGGTGGGACGATGGCGGCAGACGCCGGGACCCTGGCCTTCATGGTCGGGTGCGACGAGCCCGAGTTCGGGCGCATCGAGGCGGCGCTGGAGCCGATGAGCCGCGCCACGTTCCGCGCCGGCGATCATGGGGCGGGGCAGGCCGCCAAGATTTGCAATAACATGGTGCTGGGGATCACCATGCTGGCGACCTGTGAGGGCATCGCCCTGGCTGAGAAGCTGGACCTCGATCCGGCCCGGCTGTTCGACATCATGGCCAAGTCGTCGGGCCAGAGCTGGTCGGTGACGACCTACTATCCGTGGCCAGGTCCTGTGCCGACCGCACCGTCGAACCGGAACTATGACGGCGGCTTCGCGGCGGCGATGATGCTGAAAGACCTCAAGCTGGCCCAGGATGCGGCCGCCAAGTCGGGGGCGTCCACGCCGCTGGGTGCCCAGACCGAGGCGCTGTTCCAGATGTTCAATGGACTCGGCTACGGTGGACGGGACTTCTCGGCCATCCTGCAGATGCTGCGCGGCAAGCTGGATGAATTGCCAAAGTAACGGCTTGGTTCAGCCGGCCTAGCGCCAGCTAATTTCGGCCTGCCCGCGAAGGAGGGCTTCGGCCTGAGGTGTGTGCTTGGCACCTGAATGGTCATGCACCACCAGACCGGGCAGGACTTGGAGCGGGGCCTTGCCCGACTTGGTGGCGCGGACGATCACACGCTTTGCGGGTTGATCGGCGAAGGGGTGAATGGGCAGGATCTGGAACGAGCCCGACTTGGGAGACAGTTGGTCGAGGATCTCTGCAAGAGCGTCAGCGCGGTGGATCATCACAATGGTCCCGCCCTCACGCACGGCCTTACTGAGAAAGGTTGTCCAGGCCGCCAGGCCGTCGTCCGCAATCCAGGCATCCCGGCGTTCCGGGGCGGGTGCCCGTAGACGATTGGCGTCGTCAAAGAAGGGGGGATTGCTGATCGCCCAGTCAAAGACCGGCAGATCGAGTGGACGAAACCCCTCGGCGATGTCGCCGCAGCGAACCTCGATTCGCTCGGACACCTGGTTTGCCAGGATGTTTCTCTGCGCGAGGTCTACCGCGGCCTGGGTACGTTCGATGCCGACGAAAGACGCGCCGGGACGACGGGCCGCGATCTGGAGCAACACCGCGCCAACCCCGCTGCCGGCCTCGATCAGGCGATCAGACGGGCCAACCGGGCAGGCCGCCGCAAGGAGGGCGGCGTCCATGCCGGCGCGATAGCCGCGCGTGGGCTGTTGGACACGCACGCGACCATCCAGAAGCCGATCCTCTTTAACCTCTTGGTCCATTCGGCTAGACCCTGCTGCAAGCGCCGGGATGGGATTCACTCCAATCAACGGCATATGTGGAGCTTACGTTTGGACCCTGTCACGGCCCGCGCCGCAAGACCCTCGGGGAGCGCCGATGCGCTGGTCGCATTGGGCGCGACCGATATGGCGGTCATCGATGGGCTAATTCGCGCGCGGATGCAGAGCGATGTTGAGGTCATTCCAGCCCTGGCAGAGCACCTAATCGCGGCCGGGGGCAAGCGGCTGCGCCCGCTGGTGGCCGTGGCGGCGGCCCGGCTGGTTGGGGCTGACGGCGACGCTCACCAGAAGTTGGCGGCGGCTGTCGAGTTCATTCATACGGCCACGCTTCTGCATGATGATATTGTCGATGGGTCAAGGACGCGCAGGGGCAAGGCTGCGGCGCATCTTATCTGGGGTTCGGCTCAAAGTGTCCTGGTCGGCGACTTCCTGTTCACGCGTGCCTTTGACCTAATGGTCGATGCCGGGTCGATGCCGGCCTTGAGACTGCTCGCCAATGCCTCTGCCGTGATTGCCGAAGGGGAGGTCCTGCAGCTGACGCGAGCGCATGATCTCAATCTGCCGCAAGAGGTATACATCCAGATCATTGCGGCCAAAACGGCGGCCTTGTTTTCGGCTGCCGCTGAATCCGGGGCCCTGGCCTCCGGTGGAACCCCAGAGCAGGTCGAGGCGATGCGGGTTTACGGAGAGAACCTGGGCCTGGCCTTCCAGCTTTCGGACGATGCCCTCGACTATGGTGGCACCAGCGATGCTCTGGGGAAGGATGCGGGTGACGACTTCCGTGAAGGCAAGGCGACCTTGCCGCTTTTGCTCGCAGTTCAGCGGACACGCGGGCGCGAGGAAGCGTTCTGGGCACGGACGGTCGGCAAACGCGAACAGACGGACGATGACTTCCGGCGGGCCCGGGAACTGGTCATCGGGACCGGAGCGTTGGGTTCAACGCTGGACCTGGCAGGAGCCTACGCCGACACGGCCAAGGTTGCACTGAACCGTTTCGAAGACGGCCCGTGGAAGACGGCTCTGCTGGAGTTAGCGGACTTCGCCGTCAGCCGGTCTAGCTGACGTCAGGATTGTCCAGCCGGGCCCCCAAACGGTACCAGCCCAGGCTCAGCAGCAGGATCAAGCCGGTCAGGGCCGCGAGGCTCCAGTCTGGAGCTACACTGTTCACCGCATAGCCGAGGCCGGCGCACGCCGCTGTCAACACCCAGACCCGCCAGGCTAGGGCACCAGGAGAGCGATCATTTGCAATCAACCAGCGTTGATAGAGGTGTTCGGTATGGGCCTTGAACAGGGGACGCCTTGCCAGAGCCCGGCGCAACAAGGTCAGGAGCACGTCGACCAGCAGGGGAGCGGCGACGAAGGCCCCGAGATACATGGTCGCGCGCGGATTCGGGCCGGTGGCCAGTAACACCGAAGCCCCGGCAATCAGAAAGCTGGAGAAGAGGGCCCCGCAATCCCCCTGAAAGATACGCTTTCCAGGATGATTGTACGGGAGGAAGGCCAGGTTCGATATGGAGGCCGCCAAGAGGGCGAAAGCCAGGATCGGGCGGTCCGGGTTGACCAGCGCCAGCGTAAACAGACCGATGGATTGAACGCCGACGGCCAGGCCGTCTGACCCATCCATGAAGTTGTAGGCGTTCATCACCACCACGACCCAGAGGGTCGTGCCGATCACGCCCAGAATTGGGCCCAAATCGACGTCCAGGCCCGGTCCAAGCGGCAACACCTCCACGCGCGCGACCAGGATGGAAAAGGCAAGAGCGACGACGATCTGAACGATCAGCTTGGGCAAGGCCGGTACATCAAGGACGTCGTCAATCGCCCCCAGGAACCCGACGATGCAGGCCCCGAGCAGGAGCCAGACCGTCAGGCCCGGTCCGGGAGGCGGCAGGTCGACGGCCACATACAACATCACGCCGGCCATCACCGCCCCGATGACTGCCAGCCCTCCCGCCGTGGCGGTTGACCAGATGCTTAGGCCGCGATCGCGTGGATGATCCACCGGCCCAACCTTTGACAGGATGACGGTGGTGATGCCGGTCAGAAGGACGGTAGCCAGAACTGCCCAGATCATTGGGGATCAATCCAGGCTGGCGCAGAAGCGTTGGATGCGCCCACAAGCGTCTTCGAGCAGGTCGTCCGAGGTCGCATAGCTGATGCGAAAATAGGGAGACAGGCCAAACGCCTCGCCCTGCACCACGGCGACGCCTTCGGCATCGAGCAACTCGGCGGCGAAGGCGCCATCGGAGGTGATCTCGCGGCCGGCTGGCGTGCGCTTGCCGATCAAGCCCTCGATCGACGGATAGACATAGAAGGCACCATCCGGGCGAGCGCAGCGCAAGCCCTTGGCCTGGTTGAGCATGGATACGACGAGGTCACGTCGGCGTTCAAACGCCGCCGCGCGTTCGGGCAGGAAATCCTGGGGCCCGTTGAGCGCTTCAACCGCGGCCCACTGGCTGATAGAGGCCGGATTGGTCGTGGTCTGGCCCGCGACCTTGCGCATGAGGTCGATCAGAGGCTTGGGGCCGCCGGCATAGCCGATGCGCCATCCGGTCATGGCGTAGGCCTTGGAGACTCCGTTCACCGTCAGAATTCGGTCCATGAGGTCCGCTGCAATCTGGCCGATGGTGACGAAACGATAGTCGCCGTAGGTCAGGTGCTCATAGATGTCGTCGGTTAGCACCCAGACGTCAGGATACCGCCGTAGAACCTCAGCCAGGGCTTCGAGCTCGGCAGCTGAATAGGCGGCTCCAGTCGGATTGGACGGCGAGTTGATCAGTAGCCACCGCGTGCGCGGCGTAATGGCAGCTTCCAGGGCCGCCGCCGTCAGGCGAAATCCATCGGCTTCGGGGCAGGCGACCACGACCGGTTCGCCACCGGCGAGCAGAACCATGTCGGGATAGCTGACCCAGTAGGGGGCTGGAATGATAACCTGATCGCCTGCGGACAAAGTGGCTAGGAAGGCATTGTAGATGACGGACTTTCCGCCCGGGGCCACATGGATCTGGTTGCTTGCGTAGTCGAGATCGTTCTCACGTTTGAATTTGCTGACAATGGCCTGTTTAAGTTCAGGTATCCCATCGACATCGGTGTATTTGGTTTCGCCTCGCCGGATAGCCGCGATGGCGGCCTCCTTGACGTTCTCAGGCGTGTCGAAGTCAGGCTCACCGGCACCCAGGCCGATGATGTCACGCCCTTCGCGCTTGAGTTCGCGTGCACGCGCCGTCACGGCCAGCGTTGGAGACGGCTTGACCCTTGCGAGTGTCGCGGATTCCAGGCCCGAAGCCGTTTGGGACATGAATTCTTCCTCATAAAAGGCCGGCGCTGTTTACGCGGCGCAGCTGTCACGCGCAATGTGAGCCGTTCAAACAGTCGGACGATTCCAAATGCTTGCTCTTGCCCTCTCGGCAGCCTTGTTGGGCCAGATCGAGGATCCGGTTGCGCCGACGCGCGTGGCCGATGTCATCGTGGTCGGCTCCTATTTTGACTATCGGCTGCGGGTCAACTTGGCAGGTGCGGACTCGCCCTCTGATTTGGTCGTCAGCGCCGACCCGGCCATGAACTGCGGCGATCAACGCTTTGACACGACACCCGGCCCTTATCGGCAGTGCTGGCTACGCGGTCGCCGCAATACGCCGATCGTTTTGACCGCACAGCAGGCGGGCGTGTTTGGACGCGACTGGACGGTCGACTGGATTGGCTGCCAACCCCTGGATGATGGGCGCAGCTGTGCTGTTGCCATCAGCGGCGAGATGGAGGTCGGGGCGACTTTCAGAGCGTTGTGACGCAAGAGATTGCGCGCGTTTCTCTAGGCGAGGCCTCATGGGCGCGCTAAGTCCTGACCATGCTTTCGCGCATCCTCGCTTTCCTGACCGAAATGGACTCCCGTCGCTGGCGCACAGCGGCGGTGACTGCGGTGCTGCTGGCGGCCGTCGTCATGATGTTCCTGGTCGGCAAGTCCAGCCTGGGGGTCGAAGCCGAGGCCCGGATGGAACACTGGCTGCAAGGGTATTCGGGTAGCCCCTGGGCCTTTGCGGTGACGGTGCTGCTGTTTGTCGTTTCGGCCTTTCTTGGGGCCCCCCAGTTCATCCTGATTGCCGCCTGTGTTGTCGCTTTCGGGCCATCGCTGGGGTTCTGGTACAGCTGGGCGGCGACGGTGATTTCAGCAGGCGTCACCTACTGGCTGGGGCGGGGCCCCACGGCGCGCCTGCTGGACCGGCTGGGAAGCCGCACGGTCGAGCGCCTGAAGCGGTTTGTCGGGCGCAATGCCTTCTACGCCAGCTTCGTCATCCGCAATGTCCCGTCGGCACCGTTCATCGTGGTCAATATGGCGTTCGGGGCGACGCGGGCGAATTTCTGGGCCTTTCTGGCGGGGTGCGCGCTCGGCGTTTTGCCCAAGACCGCGCTGGTCGCCTTCTTCGGTGGCGCGGTTTTCTCCGCAGTACAAGGGGACGGCATCTGGCATTCGGTGCTTCTGGCGGGCGCGGCGGCGCTGTGGCTGGTCCTGATGCTGGCGGTGCGGGAGTGGATCCGTCGCCGCCGCGCCGGACGTGAAGTCGAAACTGGCCTTGAAATCGATGATGCGAGTGCTTGACCGCTCACCGGCGGCTCCTACCTAGAAGGCGCATCCAGGAGTCTCCAATGAACAAGCTGTACTATTCGACCGGCGCGTGCTCGCTGGCCGGCCACATCGTCCTTGAGGAAATCGGCGCTCCGTATGAGCTGGAGGCGGTCAATCTGAACGCGGGCGAACAGAAACGGCCCGAATTCCTGGCCATGAGCCCAAAGGGGTCGACCCCGGTGCTCCTGACCGAGCATGGTCCTCTGACTGAAAACGTCGCGATCCTGGCCTATCTGGCTGCGACCCATCCCGAGGCGGGCCTTGCGCCGACCGATGATGCCTGGGCTTCCGCTCAGCTGACCTCGTTCAATGGGTTCCTCGGTTCGTCTGTTCATCCCAACATCGGCAAGCTGTTGTTCTATCCGCTGGGTGAGGCCGAGAAGGCAGCTCAGCGCGATGTGACCTTGGCCAAGCTGCGCCTGGTCGAGGACCACCTGCTGGTCGGGCCCTGGGCGTTGGGGGAGGCCTATTCGACGGCCGATCCTTACCTGATGGTGTTTGAACGCTGGGCCCGTCAGGGTGGTCTTCTGGATCCTGCGGGATTCCCGCGTATGAACGCCCACCTCGACGCGGTTCAGGCCCGTCCGGCGGTCCAGCGTGTGTTCGATCAGGAGGGGATCGCGAAGGTGTGACCTCGCGTCACCAGATCCTTCTGCGAGAGGGGCTTGTATTCCGTTCATCATACGGGCAAACGGACCCCTAGTCCGCTAAAGCGAAGACGTCAGGCGGCTGTGCGTGTGGGGACGCGCACGGTCAGGGCATCGCCTAGGCTGGCCGACACCAGACGCCCCTTTTCGACCCGAACGAACGGTATCCTCACTCCATGTTCAACCAGCTCTTCGGCGCCATCTCGAACGACATCGCCATCGACCTCGGCACAGCCAACACCCTGATTTACATGAAGGGCAAAGGCATTGTTCTGAACGAGCCGTCCGTTGTGGCCCTTCGCAACGTCGGCGGACGCAAGATCGTCCATGCCGTCGGCATTGAAGCCAAACAGATGCTTGGCCGCACCCCCGGCCACATGGAGGCAATCCGCCCCATGCGCGATGGCGTCATCGCCGACTTCGAAGTCGCCGAGGAGATGATCAAGCACTTCATTCGCAAGGTTCACAACCGCAAGGGTTTCGTGAACCCGAAGGTGATCGTGTGTGTGCCGTCAGGGGCCACCGCGGTCGAACGGCGTGCAATCAATGATTCCTGCCTGAATGCGTCGGCTCGCCGGGTCGGCCTCATCGATGAGCCCATGGCGGCGGCGATCGGGGCAGGTCTGCCCATCCATGAGCCGACCGGCTCGATGGTCGTCGATATCGGCGGTGGCACGACCGAGGTGGCCGTACTGTCGCTGTCGGGCATCGTCTATTCGCGCTCGGTGCGCGTCGGCGGCGACAAGATGGATGAGGCCATCATCAGCTACATGCGCCGCAACCATAATCTGCTGATTGGCGAAACGACGGCCGAGCGCATCAAAAAGGACATCGGCACGGCCCGCGTACCTTCCGACGGCGAAGGCCTGTCGATCGAGGTCAAGGGCCGCGATCTGATGCAGGGCGTGCCCCGCGAGGTTCGAATCTCTGAGCGGCAAGCGGCCGAGGCGCTGTCCGAGCCGGTTGCCCAGATCATCGAGGCCGTGAAGGTCGCGCTGGAGGCAACTCCGCCCGAGCTGGCCGCCGACATTGCCGACAAGGGCATCATGTTGACGGGCGGCGGTGCGCTGCTGCGTGGCCTGGACAATGAGATCCGCGACCAGACCGGTCTGCCGGTTTCGGTGGCGGATGATCCGCTTTCGTGCGTCGCCATCGGATGTGGACGGGTGCTGGAGCATCCCCGCTGGATGAAGGGCGTTCTGGACGCGTCTCTTCCTTAAGGGACTCATGGTAGGCGGGGTTGTTCACCCCGTTTGGGAGCTGTCCGGTGTCGCTGCGCGAGTCGCCGTTTGAGAATTTGAGGGTGCCGCTGGGCTGGTCCGCAGGCGGTGCGCTGGTGATTGCCATTGCCCTGGCAATTTTCCTCCTGCTCAGCGATCGCAGCGAAGCCGATGAACCCGGTCACGCCTCTGTGCGTAGCGGCTTTGAGGCCGGCGCTGCTCCGGTCGGCGGGGTCTTTGCCGCCCCCGTCCGCTGGCTCGGGCAGATCTCGGACTACGTCGATGACTATTTCTTTGCCGTAAGCGAGAACCGGCGGCTGCGCGAGGAACTGGCGTCGCTGCGCGCCGAGCGAGATGCGGTCGTCGCCTTGCGAAACTTGAACAGTCAGTATGAGGCGCTATTGGGCATTCGGGTTGAACCGGACGTCCCGCTGGTCAGCGCCCGGTCTGTGTCGGAGGCGAGGGGACCGTTCCGCCGCGCTCGTCTGATTGACGTTGGACGTGATCGAGGCATCGAGGTCGGCAATCCGGTTATCAATGAACATGGGCTGGTTGGCCGTGTCACGGGTGTCTCGGACTCTGTCAGCCGCGTGCTGCTCGTCACGGATGTCACGAGCCAGATTCCCATCCTGGTCGACCGGACGGATGCGCGGGCCATCATGCGGGGCGACGGATCGGGGAACCCGCGGCTGGAGTTCGTGCGGGGCAATGATTCCGTCGAGGTCGGCGACCGTATCCTTTCGTCGGGCGACGGCGGCCTGCTGCCGCGCGGCTTGCCGATCGGCGTGGTCGCCCGGGGCATTGACGGCTCGTGGCGGGTGAAGCTGTTTTCTGACCGCGGCGCGATCGACTTCGTGCGTGTGATGCGGTTCGATAATTTCTCACAGTTGGCCGACGGTTCGACGCTCGATTCCCCTCCGCTTGCAGGACTTGATACCGCACCGCCGCCCAGCCCGGAGGTTGTCGCCCGCATTGACGATGCCCAGGGTCGCCGGCGCGCTGAGGCTGAACGCCGCGCCGAAGTCGAGCGTCAGGCGCGTGAGCGTGAAGCGGCCGACACCCGTGCGCGTCAGGCCGCCGCCCAGGCAGCTGCGGCGCGCGAAGCCCCGGCTCAGACGGCCCAACCGCCCGCAGCTGACGGGGCGACCGAATGAGGCGGGTTGCGCCCGCCCGCCGGGCCGCAGCGGTCAAGGTCGTCGGCCCTCAGCAGTGGATTCTTTTGCCGGCCTTGGCGGTTCTGGCGGCGACGCTGATCCTGGCCACGCCCATCAAGGTGTTCGGTCTGACCCTGCCGGAACCGGTCATGCCAATGGTCCTGGCCTTCGCCTGGCCGTTGATCCGTCCGTCCGTCCTGGCCCCGGTGGCCCTCCTGATTGTTGGACTGATCGTGGACCTGTTCTGGGGCAATCGTCTCGGGCTTTGGCCGATGGGATTGCTGACGGCCTACGCAGTGGTGTTGGTGTCGCGTCCGTTTATCGCGGGGCAGGATACGCGGCTTCTGTTTGCCTGGTATTCCGGGGTGACGGCGCTAGCCTTCTTCATCGTGTATTTGGTGACGACGATGGCGGCGCATCAGCCGCCGAGCTTGATTGCCCTGTTCTTCCAGTTTTTGCCGACCATTCTGGTATTTCCAGCCGCGAATTGGCTGGTTGATCGGTTCGACGATGGGGACCTGAGGTTCCGATGAGCGACCGGTCGCCGATCCAATTCAATGAGGTGAATGAGCGTCAGGGCTCGTTCCTGCGGCGCACCTTCCTGTTGGGCGGCGTGGCGCTGACGGGTCTTGGGGTGCTGGGCGCGCGCCTGGCGCACCTCCAGATCATCGACCAGAGGCGATATGCGTCTGCCGCCGTGGCGAACCGGTTCAATGACCGGCTTCAGGTCGCGCCGCGTGGCCTGATCACCGATCGCAACGGTGTCATGATTGCCGGCAACCGGCCGAGCTTTTCCGTCTCGGTGGTGCGGGATGTGACTCAGGATCTGGATGCAACGCTGGATCTGATCGCACGGCTATTGCCGGAGACTGCCGAGCGCCGCCGCCGCATCATCCGTGAGGTCAATGCCGCGCCGCGTTTCGTACCGGTTCCGGTCAAGACCGACCTGACCTGGGAGGAGTTCGCGCGCGTCAGTCTGTTCGTGAACGAGTTGCCCGGTGTTCTGGCGACCATGGACGAGGTCCGTTTCTATCCGTTCGGTGGCAGCTTTGCCCACACGGTCGGCTATGTGGCCAAGGTGTCGGACCGCGACGTCGAGGCCGTGCGAGAGGAAGGCGAGGAGCCGCCGGCCATCTTCTATCACCCCGGCTTCCGTATTGGGCGGCAGGGCGTCGAGCGGTCGCTGGACAAGGAGCTACGTGGGCGTCCGGGTTATCAGCGCGTTGAGGTTGATGCCGAGGGTCGCGTTCGGGGCGAAGACGCGGATGGTTCGCGTGCCGCCACGCCGGGCGCAGAAGTCGTTCTGACGCTGGATGCAGATGCCCAGAACCGGGCACTGGAAGTCTTCGAGGAAGAGTCGGGCGCAGTCGTGGCCATGGATTGCCGCACCGGAGACATCCTGTGTATGGCCTCGGCCCCGTCGTTCGACCCCAACCTGTTCGTGTCCGGTGTGCCGAGCGTGATCTACCGCGCCTGGGCCGACTATGAGCGCAACCCGCTTCTGGACAAGGCGGTCGGAGGTACCTACGCGCCAGGCTCAACGTTTAAGCCCGTCGTCGGAATGGCCAATATGCTGCGGGGAGGGGATCCGAACCGCATCATCGTCTGCAATGGGGGCTATTATCTCGGTCGTCGTTTTGCCTGTACCGGAAGGCATGGACCGCAGGACATGCGCAACGCCATCAAGAACTCCTGCAACGTCTATTTCATGACGCTGGCGGTTGAGATGGGACCGGACCCGATTGCCGAGGTGGCTCGCAACATGGGCTTCGGCCAGATCTTCGAGATCGGCCTGGGGGGGCAGCGCAGAGGTCTGGTGCCAGATCGCGCCTGGAAGCGCGAGAATTTTCAGGGCGAAAATCAGAGGTGGTTCGCCGGCGAATCTCCAAGCTACGGGATCGGGCAGGGCTATCTCGAGGTGAATGCTCTGCAGCTGGCCGTCTATGTGTCGAGGTTGGCCAACGGCCGTCAGAAGGTCATGCCGCGGCTGGTAAGGTCGGTGGGCGAAGCCGAACGGGCACAAGGTGCCTTTGAGCCCCTTGGCTACGATTTCGACAAGGTTCGTGTTCTGCAAGAAGGCATGGAAATGGTGACTGATGCGGGAGGGACAGGTTTCCGCAACAGTCAGCTAGGGCTGGGCAACATGCGTCTGGCCGGCAAGACCGGCACCGCACAGGTGCGCAACTATACGACCGCCAGTCGAGGGCGAGGTGGCAACTGGGCCGACCGTGACCACAATCTGTTCATTGCCTATGGGCCGATTGATGATCCCCGCTATGCGATCTCGATCGTTGTTCAGCATGGCGGGCGGTCGGGCGGCGCGATTGCGGCACCCAAGGCACGCGAGATCATGCGAACCCTCATTCTCAAGGACCCGGAACTGCTGGCCCGCGTGAACGCGCCTCCGGTTCCCGAACCCGATGTTGCCCCCGAGGTCGCCCCATGACCGCCTCCGCCATCAGCCGCCCCGGGGAACGGGACCGTCTTCCTGTCAAACTGGGTCAGATTGACTGGCGCCTGGCCGGGCTGATCGCTCTGATCGGCGGAGCCGGGGCGATGATGCTCTATTCGGTGGCCGGCGAAAGCTGGGCTCCGTGGGCCGGCAATCACCTGATCCGGTTCGGTGCGGTTTTTGTCGTTATGCTCGGCCTGGCGCTGGTCGACATCCGCTGGTGGTACGCGGCGGCCTATCCTCTCTATGCCGTGGGCCTGTTGTTGCTGATCGCCGTGGAGTTGTTTGGGGAAACCCGCATGGGGGCGACGCGCTGGCTCGATCTTGGATTCACCAGTCTCCAGCCCTCGGAAATCATGAAGCTCGGTATCGTCCTGGCCTTGGCGCGTTGGTACCACGGGGCCTCAGCACAAGAGGCCAAATGGCACTGGAAGTTGATAATTCCAGCACTGATGATTGCCGTGCCGGTGGTTCTTGTGGCCCATCAGCCGGACCTCGGAACCAGCCTGCTGATCCTCTTTACCGGCGTTGCCATCATGTTTGCGGCAGGCCTGAGCTGGCGCATCGTTCTGACCGGCATTGCCGGCATTATGGTGGTGGCGCCGATGATGTATTTCTTCGTCCTGCACGACTATCAGCGGGCGCGGGTCGATGTGCTGCTGAACCCGGAGGCCGATCCGTCGGGCGCGGGCTACCACATCGCTCAGGCAAAGATCGCCATCGGCTCGGGCGGGTTGCTGGGCAAGGGCTATGGGCTCGGCAGTCAAAGCCAGCTGAATTTCCTGCCGGAGAAACACACTGACTTCATCTTTCCGACCCTGGCTGAAGAGTTCGGGTTCCTGGGGGCCTTTTTCATCCTGGCCATCTATGGAGCCATCATCGCCATCTCTCTCAGGATCGCCAGTCTCAGCCACAATCACTTCGGTCGCCTGGCAGCCGCAGGGGTGACGGCGACCTTCGCCCTGTATGTCCTGATCAACGGGGCCATGGTCATGGGTCTGGCCCCGGTCGTCGGCGTACCCATGCCGCTGCTTTCCTATGGGGGGACCGTCATGCTGACGGTGATGATCGGCTTTGGCTTGATCCAGAGCGTGCGGGTGCACCGCTATCTTGAACTGCCCAAGAGCCGAGGCGTTATCTGACGAATGACGGATAATCAGAAACCCACCACCACGCTTCTCGCCGGCGCGCAGGCCGATCTAATTGACGCCCCATCGGCGGCGGCGGCTACGACCGAAGCCCCTTGCCCGCCGGGTATTGAGGACTGCCCTCAACCAATCACCGCCTGGACGACGCATGAAGATGCTGCGGGGCTGGCGGAGGGGCTTCGGATGCGCGAGAATCCGGCCGAGTGGGCGTTTGTGCGCCTGTCGCGCCTGATCCAGGACTTCGAAAAACAGCTGGATGAGAACAGCGAGATCGGAGCCTTGATGGCCAACGGGCCCGGCGATGCGGCCTTCGCCATTCGCGACCTGGGCTTTTGGGGACCGGACTTCATCCTGTTCATGGGCGTCAACAGTGTCGGCCGCCCGATCCGGTTGGTTCAGCACTATACGCAGGTCAATGTACTGCTTAGCGCCGTTCCCAAACAAAAGCCGGAAGAGCCGCCGCGCCGCATCGGGTTTGCCCTTCAGGAGCGCGTCGAAAAAACGCAGGCCGACAGGAGCCCGGAAACTTCTGACTAGGTCGGCGGCAGCTACAGGCCCGCCGCGGCATCCGTAGCGCGTACCAGCCCATCGATGATGCCGGGCTCGGTCGAGGCATGGCCGGCATCGCCGATCACCTCAAAGCGGGCCTCGGGCCAGGCCCGATGCAGCGACCAGGCCCCGGACATGGGGGTGACGACATCGAAACGCCCCTGAACGATCCAGGCCGGAATGTGCCGAATGCGGTCGACGGAATTCACAATCCAATTCGGATCTTCCAGGAAGCCCTTGTTGGTGAAGTACCAGTTCTCGATGCGCGCAAAGGCGACGGCGAAATCCGGGTCGGCGAATTTGTCGGGACGTGAGCCAGGGCCCTGGGCGCTGACGGTCTCGCCTTCCCAGCTCGACCAGGCGACAGCGCATCGACGGCGCTCTCCGACGTCCTCGCCCATCAGGCGTTTGCAATAGGCTCCCATCAGGTCGCCACGTTCCGCCGGTGGAATGGGGGCCAGGAATCGCTCCCAGGCGTCTGGGTAAATCTCAGAGGCTCCGTGCTGATAAAACCAGTGAAGCTCGGGGGGGGTCAGCAGGAAGATACCGCGAAGGATCAGGCCCTCGACGCGTTCCGGATGCGTGATGGCGTAAGCCAGGGCCAGGGTCGAGCCCCACGAACCGCCAAAGACGGTCCATTTGTCGACGCCGGCCTTTTCGCGCAGCCGCTCGATATCCTCGATCAGCTTCCAGGTATCATTGTCTTCCAGCACGGCATTGGGCGTGGAGTGCCCGCAGCCGCGCTGGTCAAACATGAAGATGTTCCACTTCGACGGGTCGAAGTAGCGTCGCATGCCCGGGTTCGTCGCGCCGCCGGGTCCGCCGTGGAGAACCAGCATTGGCTTGCCGCGGGGATTGCCTGAGGCCTCCCAGTAGATCTGGTGGATGCCGCCCGTGGGCATCATGCCGGAGGCGTAGGAATCGATTTCGGGGTAGAGGCCCCGACGCGGGCTCGACAGATCGGTTTGCATGCCCCTGTGTGGACCGTGAGTTGACGTGTACGTCAACCCTCAAAACGGAAACGACGCCAATGACTTCGGCGTTTCGCCACGCTCATGTCGTGCTAAGGCGGGGTCATGCGATCCAGCACCGCCAGCGCCCTTATCTATGCCCTGATCTTTGCGGCGACGGGGGTGAGCCTGCCCTATGCGGGACTATGGTTTGAAGGCCAGGGGCTGAGCGGGTCGGAGATTTCCGTGATCCTGGCGGCCCCGATGCTGGCGCGGGCGTTTACCGGCCCGTTGGTGGCGGTCTGGGCCGACAGCTTTCAGCTTCGTCGGACGGCCATCAGTTGGCTCGCGCTTATAGCGGCGGTTGCCTATGGGGCGTGCGCGCTGGTCGACGGCTTTGCCCTGTGGCTGGTGCTGTGGTTTGTCGCGGCGACGGCGGCGGCGTCACTGATCCCACTCAGCGATGCCCTGACACTCAAGCTCGCTCGGCGCGACGGGTTTGTCTTTTCCGTCCCCCGAGGCGTGGGGTCGGTGGCCTTCATCGTGGCCAATGTCACGATGGGCGTGCTTCTGCGTTCCGGCGATGTGGATCAGATTGTCCTGTGGGTCGTCCTGGCCAGCGTCCTGCTGGCCGCCGCCGCTCTCCTGGCTCCAGCCGAACCGGTTCAGGAGAATGACGCGGTTGAAGCCGGCCCCCGGCTTGCCGGGCTGGGGTACCTGATGTCGGAGCGCCGGTTCATGACCGTCGTCGTGGCTATCAGCCTTATCCAGGCCTCGCATGCGTTCTACTATGGGTTTTCCAGCATTATCTGGCGTGCAGAAGGGATATCGACCCGTGATGTCGGTCTGCTATGGGGATTCAGCGTCGTGGTCGAGGTGGCCCTCATGTGGGGGGTGGAGCCCTGGCGGCGTCGGCTCGGCGTCGGGCCGATTCCGGTTCTGATCCTAGGGGCAGGGGCGGCCATCATTCGTTGGCTGGCCCTGGCGATGGAGCCGCCGCTGGCCTGGCTTTGGCCGTTGCAGGCATTGCATGCCTTAAGTTTCGCAGCCGTCTATCTGGCCGCCATGCAGCTGATCGAACGGCTGGCACCCATCGACAAGGCGACAGCCGCCCAGATGATCTATTCCAGCCTGTCGGCTGGTCTCTTGATCGGGCTGGCGACCGTTGTTTCGGGCCCGCTGTATGATCTGTACGGCCCGGGTGGATACCTGGCGATGAGCGGGCTTGCGGCACTGGGGCTGGGGCTGGTGATCACCGTACGGCGACGCGTGGCGGTGTCCTAGGACAGGTCGCCAACGGCGGCGTCGAGCAACAGGAACGTCCGCCCGGCATCGGTTGCCAGAAGCTGACCGGGTCCCTGACTGTCCGGGCGATTGCGGGCATCCGCCAGGACAGCCGCATAGCCGCTGACGAATTGGTCGACATCCTGACGCATCTGGCGATCGGTCATCACGCGGCGCGAAATCCGTCGGACAGCCGCAGGTGCCACGCGGCGAACGATGTCGCGGGCGCGGGCCGTGTCACCGGCATCGCGAGCCTTGGCCGCTTCTTCGACCCGCGTGCGCGGCAGCAGAGCCGCCGGGTCGATGCCCATTTCTCGGATGCCGCCGGTCAGGTCGGCATAAAGAATGTCGGCCGACGGGTGTGCGACGGTGCCAACCTCATCATCGTCAAAGCCCGCCGTGTCGGTGCCCGCCAGAAGTTCTTTCCAGGACATCCGGTCGGTGGCCGGTTGCGGTGTCTCGACGACCGGTTCGAAGGTCTTGCGGACCTCTTCGTCACGCGACGTTGGCGTCAACCGGAGGGGCCCGCGAAGCGGGGCGTCGTCGAGGGCGGCCGGGCTCGCAGCTGGCCGGCGAACCGGTGCCGGGCCTTCGCCCGAGACGACGCCCATCAGCTGAACGGCTTCGGAGAGCATCTCGTAGTTGCGCTTCACCCGCTCATGGAAGGCAGCGTCCGCAGCTTCCGTTTCTGCGGCGGCGCGGCGCGAGGCCTCAGTCAGAGTCTCAAGGCTGGCCTCGACGGCGGATTTCACCTCATCGACCCGTGACTTGGTTTCCTCCGGCAGCCGGGCGGCCCGTTCGTCGATCTGACGGATGGCATCCTCGACGTGGGCCAGGGCGGCGCGAACTTCCATGAGATTTTCTTCTAGCCGTTCGGTGATCCGCTTGGCGGCTTCTTCGCCGAGGTTGGCCGTTTCTTCCACCATGCGACGGGCAGCGGCCAGGCGTGTATCGGCAGCTTGATCCGCAGCACGGCCCACTTCGAAGGCCATCTCGCCCAAGCTATCCAGCCGTACTTGAGCATCTGTCACGGCCGTTTCGGTCGATGCGCGGGCACCTTCAAGGGCCGTCTGCAGGTCGGCGAGCGTACGCTCGCTCTCCTGGATGGCATTCTCACGGGCCTGGGCGGCCAGATCCTCGAAGCGGTCGAGGGCTTCGCGGGTGCGAGCGTCGAAAGCGCGGGCTTCGTTCTGGCTCATGTCGGCGAGCGCCTTGACCTGATCTGTCGCCGCTTCGAGCAAATCCTGAAGAGCTGTCACACTGCGCGTTGAATTATCGCTCATTTCCGAACTAGTGGCGCGGGTGTTGCTCAGGGTTTCCGTTAGCTGCGCCCGCTGGGACTCGACCTGAGCGGCAAAGTCCTCCTGGTCGCGACGAAGACCAAAGGCGGCCTGGACGAGGGCGGCCCGTTGTTCGGACAAGCCTTCCTCAACCGAGCGAATCTGGTCGGCCACCCCTGAACCTGCCGTTTCAAGGCGCATGGTCTGGCGTGCCAGGTCATCTGCGGCGGCGCGAGCCGCATCCTGGGCACCACCGGCAGCATTGGCCATGTCAGCGGCGCGGGCAGCCAGAGTGGCCTCTGCCTCACGCAACTGGGTCTGGGCCAGATCTGAAGCGTCCGCCACCATCTGGGCCTGGCGCTCGACTGTTTCGATGACGCCCTGGGTCTGGGCTTCCAGGCGTGACCCCAGCTCGGTCATGCCCTCGCGCTCGCGCGAAAGCTGCTCGGCCAGTCGTCGCGCCGTGCGCTGGGCGAGATCGGCGGCTTCATTGAGACGGCGCGTCTCTTCTTCCATGGCGGCACGCAGGGCGGCCAGTTCCGTCCGAGCCGTCTCGGCGGCCAGGGCCGATCTGTCGATGCCTGCACTCAGCCCGAGCAGGACTTGGTCGGACTCGTGGGCCGCTACGCCGGTCGGTAGGCCTAATCGATCCGCCATGGAGCGAGCGCGACGCACCTCGGCAGCCAGCGCGGCAGCCTGGCGCATGAGATAGGCGACCACGAGAACGAGGCCGGCCGGCGCCAGCGCAACGAGTGTCAAGAGCGCGCCTGTGGCTGGGTCTAGTTGAAGCTGGCCTCCGCCGACCTGATAGGCCGCATAGGACGCCACGCCGCCGATCCAGAGGAGGGCAGCGATAATGGCAAGCGGGTAGGCGGCACGGGCATCCTGGTTGCGGACGGAGGCGGGGGTCGGAAGATTGGGCGCGGCCATCGTGGGCACGCCCTCGGTCACGGCAGCCGGTTCGTCGGTGGTCTGTTCAGCGACGAGGGCGGTGTTCTCCGTTTCCTCGACCAACTGGGCGACAGCGACCTCGGCGATCTGCTCGCGCTGCGCAGTCTTGCTCGACGATCTGGATCGTGACTTCATTTTCGGCCCCTGGTCCGGTGCCGATGAATCTACCGGCACCGAAAGGAACCATTAACCGGTAAGGGCGCGCGTTCAAAGCCGCCTTGGCGTCAGCAGTCCTGATTCGCGGTGGAAATCGACAGGACAGCAGGTTCACCGCAATCCGAGGTTCGATGGATTTCCCGAGGGGATTCACGCCGGGGCTCAGGATCCATACCCAATTGGGACAGGATGGCGGTGATCAGAATCGCCATCAGGCCAATGAGGAACTCAATGAATGACTGCATTCTTGCTCCCCCTATTGCTCGAGCCCTGCGTGCTTATGAGCCCATCCGAACCCTGAGGCAACATCGTTCGACCTGAGCGCGGCGTGCGATTTGACGCACCGTCCCCAAGCCTCAGCCTGATGCAGAATTCAGATCAAAATCCACTACAAGCGGAAGGTGGTCTGATGCCATCCGGGCCAGAGGGTGGAAGGGGGCCTGAATCGACCGAATGGAGATGCCCTCGCTGACGAAACAATGGTCGATGCGGAGGGTCGGCAGCGCAGATGGGAAGGTCTTGATGGTGCGCGGGAGGCTCGCCCGTCGCTGTGCGTCAGCTAGCCGCGCTGCCAACACACCGTAGGGCCTCGAGATGGAGGTACAGTTCAGGTCCCCGACGAGTACGGTGGCACCTCGGCATTGGGGATGCGCCAGCCAGTCAGGCCCGGCCAGGGCCTGGGCCTGACGGCGCTGCTCCTGCGGGACCAGACCCAGGTGGGTGTTGATGACCTGGAGGGGGACGCCGTCGATCATGACTTCAATCCAGACGGCTCCACGCGGCTCAAGACCCGGAATGCCTGAGACAGTCGGCAGGGCGGACGCCTTGATCCGGCGTTCCGGCAGGGCCGTCAGGATGGCATCACCGTAGAGTTCTTCCTCGACCTGAAGGGCCGGGTGAAAATGCGAGCGCATGCCGAGCAGCGAGGCCAGCGTGTGGGCCTGATCCACATGACCGGTTCGCGCGCGCCCGACGTCCAATTCCTGCAGGCAGACAATATCCGGCTCAAATTCGGCGATGACGTCAGCAATGCGCTCGACGTCGAGCCGGCGGTCAACGCCAACACACCGATGGACATTGTAGGTGAGGATGCGGGGCATGGCTCGCCGGAGACTAGCCGCCGCGAAGGCAAAAACGAGGCCGAGAAGAGCAAGCCATCGCGATTACCCTCGCAGAGCCACGCGCGCTGAGGCGAAGGCAGACACGGCGTCACCCGCCTGCATCCCCGCCTGAAGCGCGTCGCGCGCGGCCTCAAGCGCCCCGGCGGGAAGTTGGGCCGCGACCTGGGGCGTTGCCAGAACCCGAACGCTGCGTTGGGCGTCGGCCACATAGAGGAGCACACAAGGCGGAGCGCCGGCCATGAGTTCGCGCGCCTGGCATTCGACACGCAGACCGGGGAGGAACCAGCCGGATTGCGGTGCGAAGGTCGCTACAGCACGCCAGAGCAGCGTGACGCCGATCAGGATGACCGCCTGAGTCGCAAGTGCGCCCATGAAGGGGCCGCTATCCAGGCCGGTGTCACCGCTGAGATGGGCGACTCGCCACACGGAGCCGAGCCCCGGAAGCCAGGCCGGGCTGGCGGCCAAAAAGAGCGAGACGGTCGGTGCCAGCAGGGCCGCAGCGGCGGCGACGCCCAGAGCGATGTCGAGGCGATCCGGCGCGCTGGCGACCTGAATGGTTCGGATGGCGAAGTCCGCCGATGGGGCAGGCTTCTGGCTCACCAGTGCCCCCTGGCGATCCTGAGATGGCGCGCCCCACTGAACGAGAAGACCGCCAACAGACCGGCGACGAGCAGAAAGCCCATGTCTCGCAAGGCGCGAGGGTCGCCGCGCACAGCTACCGATGGCCGCGTGGATGCCGTGTGCGACACGGTTTGGGAAATAGCGTTCATTCCCGACCGAACGGCAGCTCCGTTCCGGCCTCGCCGCAGCTCCGGGAGCATTTCCGTCTCGATCAGGGTGGCCCAGACGACATCTGGATATTCCGCTGAAAGCCCGGGGCTGGTTTCGACTCGAACCTGGCGCTCGGTCATGGCCAGCAACAGGACGATCTGGTCGCGCGAAGGATTCCACAGGGGCAAGCTCTGAGCCGCTTCCCGGGCGGTCTTTCCTCCCAGGTTGCTCTGGAGAACGACAAAGACCTCGACGCCGGTGCGGGCCTGTATGGCGGCGCTCTCAGCTTCCAGTCGGTCCCGGGTCGTTTCGAACAGAGTTCCGGTGCTGTCGAGAACATGGGGATGCGTCGGCGTCGCCATGGCGGGGCCGGCGCAAAGCGCCAGCGCGGCAATCATCCCGGCAACGAACCGGCGGCCCATCAGATGACCTCAGGCTGGATGCCGGACTGACGACAGGCGGCCGTATAGGTGTTGGCCAACAGACAGGCGATGGTCATGGGGCCGACGCCGCCGGGCACCGGCGTAATGGCACCCGCCACCTGGACGGCCTCGTCAAAGGCGACGTCACCGACCACGCGTGTCTTGCCCTCCGCCGCTAGGGCCGGGTCGGGATGCGGGACCCGGTTGATGCCGACATCAATGACGGTCGCGCCGGGACGGATCCATGCCCCGCGGATCATCTCGGGACGCCCGACCGCAGCGACCAGAATGTCCGCCCGGCGACACACCTCGGGAAGATCTCGCGTGCGAGAATGGGCGACCGTCACGGTACAGTCTGCGCCGAGAAGGAGCTGTGCCATGGGCTTCCCGACGATGTTGGACCGCCCGACGATCACGGCTTCGGCACCCGACAGCGATCCGAGCTCGGCCTTGAGCAGCATCAGACAGCCCAACGGCGTGCAGGGGACCAGGCCGGGCAGGCCGACAGCCAGACGTCCTGCGTTGACGATGTGAAATCCGTCTACATCCTTGTCGGGATTGATGGCAGCCAGGACCGCCATCGTGTTCAGGTGCGCCGGCAGCGGCAGCTGAACGAGAATCCCGTGGACCGCGGGGTCGGCATTCAGGCTCTGAATGAGGGCGTCGAGGGTGGCCTGGTCGGTCTCGGCGGGGAGGGCGTGGATGAAGGAGGCAAAGCCCGCCTCCTGGGCGCGGAGTCCCTTGTTGCGGACATAGAGCCGACTGGCCGGATCCTCACCGACAATGACGACCGCCAGCCCGGGCGTGACGTCCCGGCTGGCTCTGAGGTTGGCCGCCGCCACGCCGACCCGCTCCACGACGCTCGCTGAAAAGGCCTTGCCGTCGATCAGGCGCGCGGGTCCCATCGGTCTAAACCTCCAGAAAATCAGGAATCGTGGATGCACGACTGATTTACATTCGTGCCGTCCGCGCGTCTATCATTGAGGCGGATCAGGGAGGTCAATATGACTAGGTACAGTCTCGCCATCACCACGGCGCTGGCGGTTGTTCTCGCCGCGACGGCAAGTCAGGCGGCCCAGCAACCTGATCCGGTAGATGCCGCGGATGTGTGGGTCGAGCCGGCCATGATCGCCCTGGGTGACACGCTCAGCGGTACGCTGGCCGATGGCGACTCCCGGACCGGTGCCGACGGCCTGATGGATCGCTACGTCATGGACCTTGAGGCCGGCACGCGGGTCGAACTCACCTTGAGGTCAGACGCGTTTGATACCTACCTGATCGCCGGCATTGTTCGGCCTGATGGTTTTGAGCAGATCGCCCTGGACGATGATGGGTTAGGCGAGGGGCTTAATTCGCGTCTGCGGTTCACCGCAGCAGAGACGGGCCGCTACGAGATCAGAGCCCGTGGCTTCGCCGCGATCGGGGAGGGCGACTACACCCTGACCACTGCGGCGCGAACGGATGTGATGACGGGGCAGCCCGCAGGGTCCATCGCCTATGGAGGGCAGGCTCGTGGCACGCTTTCGCCGGATGACACGCCGGTCGAATGGGCGGAGGAGTTTCGCTACGACGCCTATCGGTTCCAGGCCCGCGCCGGGGACAGGCTCGAGGCTGCGCTACGATCCGACGATTTTGACACCACCCTGATGCTGATGTCGGAATCCCGCTGGGGGGTCGTCGAGCAACTGGCCTTTGACGATGACGGCTTGGGCGAAGGCACGAATTCCCGGCTGATCTTTTTTGCGCCTGAAGATGGCGAATACGCCCTGTGGGCTTCCAGCTACGGACCTGAGGAGGCCGGGGCCTATAGCCTGACCCTGACCCAACTGCCGCCTCTGCCGACCCCGACACCCATCGCCGTCGGTGAGACGCTTTCAGGCCTGCTCGAAACAGCCGATCCCGTCGGTGATACGGGTGGGCCCTACGATGCCTTCGTTCTTCACGCCGAGGCCGGTCAGCGGCTGGAGATCGCCTCGGATTCAACGTCGTTCCCGACGACGCTCGGCATCGGCCAGGCTGTCGGGATAGGCGGTTGGGAGGCCCTCGCCTACGGAGACAACTACGCCGGCGACCGAACGAGTTCACGGATACTGTTCTCGCCGTCGTCGTCGGGCGATTACATCGTTCGGGTGATCGGCGTAGAGGCAGCCATGCGAGGTGACTATACGGTCACGGTCCGTGATCGAGGCCCGTTGCCGCCGCCGCCGCCGCCCGGTTCCATTCGCGTCGGTGACAGCCTGACTGGCTGGCTACAGGAAGGCGACGGCGTCGATGTCGATGAAAAGTACTTCGACGAGTATGACGTCCACACGCAGGCTGGCCAGCGGCTGTCGCTCACGGTTCGCTCTGACGCCTTTGACACTTATCTTGAGGTCTATCGTCGCCAGCCTGACGGGACCTTTGCCGAGGTCATGTCGGACGACGACAGTGGAGGTGATCTGGATTCGCGTGGCCTGCTGCGGGCCGACGGCGGTGACTATCGTGTGCGAGTCACATCATTCGGCATGGGCGAGGTCGGCGACTACACCCTGGCGATCCGCGATCTGGGGGCTGTCGCCAGCCCCGCTTCTTTGGCCTGGGGGCGCACGGTTAGCGGCCAGATTGACGACAATGACGCCTTGTCAGAGTCGGAGACACGGTACGACAGCTATCGCTTCCGACTGAATGAGGGTGAGCGGGCGCAGTTCATTGCGCAATCTGATGCCTTTGACACCCTGCTCATCGCCACCCGGGAAGGCCCCGACGGCTTTGAGATTGTCACCTATGATGACGACGGCATGGGCGATGGAACTACCAATTCCCGCATGGTGATAACGGCCGATCAGACCGGCGACTATGAGCTGTGGGTCATGCCCCTCGATCCGGCGACTTCGGGCGCCTACACCGTTACGGGACGTGAGCTTGGCCCAAGCCCTGAGCCACGCCCCATCGCGCCGGGCGAGATGATTGAAGGTTCGCTCCAGGATGGCGACGGGGTGGCCTATGAGGGCATGACCTATGACGGCTATCGTTTCGAGGGGCAGGCGGGCCAGCGAATCCGCGTCGATATGAACTCGACCGCGTTCGATACCTTCCTGCTGGTGGGGGTCCACGGTCCTGGCGGTTTGACGGCCATTGCCGAGAACGACGACAGCGGAGCGGGAACCGATTCCTCGGTGATGCTGACCCTGCCCAGTAATGCACGCTACGAAATCTGGGCCAGTAGCTACGCTGTGGGCGAGACGGGTGCCTATTCGCTGCTCCTGACGGACATGGGCCCTGAACCCGAGCCGGGGAGCCTGCTCATCGGATCCACGATCCGTGGGGCTCTGAGTGAGAGTGATCCGATGGCCGTGGATGGCATCTATTACGACGCCTACAGGTTCTCGGCCGAGGCGGGTCGGGCCGTTCGGATTACCGCGACCTCAAACGCCATCGATTCCTATCTCCAGCTTGGACAGATGGAGGAGCGGGTTTTCAATGTTCTGCAAGAGGATGATGACGGCCTGTCGGACCTCAATTCCTTGATCACCTTCACGCCCGAAACGGACGGGACCTATGTGGTGCGCGTCCGCAGCTATGGAGCCGGCGAGGTCGGCGACTATGTCCTGACGGTTGAGGACGCGCCGGCGGAATAGGTCAGGCGTCGCTCAAACCGGGCGAGAAATTGAGGAAGCGGCCACTCTGGATCAGGGTGGCTGCGGCCGTCAGATCGGGCGCGAAATAGCGGTCAGCCTCGTAGGGGGCGGCAATCTCGCGAACCGCCGCAACGACGCCCTCGAGCGCGCGCGAGCTTCGCAGAGGGCGGTGGAACTCAACCCCTTGCGCGCCCGACAGCAGCTCGATGCCGACCACAATCGCCGTGTTGGCAGCCATGTCGAGCAGGCGACGCGCTCCATGGGCGGCCATGGAGACGTGATCCTCCTGGTTGGCCGAGGTCGGCACCGTGTCGACGCTGGCGGGATGGGCCAGAATACGATTCTCCGCGACCAGGGCGGCAGCGGTTACCTGCGCGATCATGAAGCCCGAGTTGAGGCCGGATTCGCGCACGAGGAAGGCGGGCAGGCCGCTCATTTTCGGATCCACCAGAATCGCGGTGCGCCGTTCGGACAGATTGCCGATCTCACACAGCGCCATGGCGATCTGGTCGGCGGCGAAGGCAACAGGCTCGGCGTGGAAATTGCCGCCTGAGATGACCTCGCCCTGTTCGAAGAAGACCAACGGATTGTCGGTGACCGCGTTGGCCTCGATCAGCAGGGTCTTGGTCGCCATGCGCAGCTGATCGAGAATCGCACCCATGACCTGCGGCTGGCAGCGCAGGGAGTAGGGGTCCTGAACCTTTTCGCAGTCTTGCCGGTGGCTTTCGCGGATGTCCGATCCGGCCAGCATGGCCCGCAGGGTCTGGGCGACCTCGATCTGGCCTTTGTGCCCCCGCAGGTCGTGGATGCGGGGGTCAAACGGCGCGTCTGAGCCACGCAGCGCGTCCACCGAAAGGCCACCGGCGGTGAGGGCGGCGGCAAAGACAGCCTCGGCACGCAACAGGCCGGCGAGGGCCGTCGCGGTCGAGAACTGGGTGCCGTTCAACAGCGCCAGACCTTCCTTGGGGCCGAGGGTGATCGGGGTCAGGCCCGCGCGGGCCAGGCCTTCGACGGCGGACAGGGTTTCGCCATTCTGACGGGCCTCGCCGACGCCGAGAAGGACGGCGCTCATGTGGGCCAGCGGTGCCAGATCGCCGGAGGCTCCGACGGATCCTTTCGACGGGATCACCGGCAGGACGTCATGCTCGACCAGCGAGATCAAGGCCTGAAGCGTCTCGCCGCGAATGGCGGAGGCCCCCTTGGACAGGGATGCGATCTTCAGCACCAGCAGGAGACGCACAATATCGTCGGGCAGCGGCTCGCCGACGCCGCAGGCGTGGCTGAGGACCAGATTGGTTTGCAGCGTCTCAAGGTCGGCGCGGTCAATCCGGGTGTTGGCCAGCAGGCCAAAGCCGGTGTTAACGCCATAGACGGTCTGACCGGTTTCGATGATGGCCGCGACCGTGGCGGCCCCGGCATCCACCGAGGCCCAGGCCCGGTCGGACAGGGAAACAGACACAGGCGCGTCCAGAATGGCGCGGATGTCGGACAGGGTGAGCGGCGAGGAGCCGATGACGATCTGGGTCAAGTTCAGGCCTCCAGGCTGGGAAGGTTCAGGCCGTATTCGCGGGCGCAGTCGCGAGCGATCTCATAGCCGGCGTCGGCGTGGCGCATGACGCCGGTGGCCGGGTCGTTCCAGAGGACGCGTTCGAGCCGCTTAGCGGCTTCGGGGGTGCCGTCGGCGACGATGACGACGCCGGAGTGCTGAGAATAGCCCATGCCGACACCTCCGCCGTGGTGGAGCGACACCCATGAAGCACCGCCAGCCGTATTGAGCAGAGCGTTCAGCAGCGGCCAGTCAGAGACGGCATCTGACCCGTCCATCATGGCCTCGGTTTCGCGGTTGGGGCTGGCGACCGAACCGCTGTCGAGGTGATCACGACCGATGACGATGGGTGCCTTGAGTTCGCCGGAGGCCACCATCTCATTGAACATCAGGCCGGCGCGGTGGCGGTCGCCCAGACCGATCCAGCAGATGCGTGCCGGCAGGCCCTGGAAGGCGATCCGCTCTTTCGCCATGTTGAGCCAGCGGTGCAGGCCGGCATTGTCCGGGAACAGCCGCTTCATGGCTTCGTCAGTCTTGTGGATGTCTTCCGGGTCGCCGGACAGCGCCGCCCAGCGGAACGGGCCGATGCCGCGACAGAACAGCGGGCGGATATAGGCCGGAACGAAGCCGGGGAAGTCGAAGGCGTTCGTTACACCCTCGTCGAAGGCTACCTGGCGGATGTTGTTGCCGTAGTCAGTGACGGGGATACCCATCTTCTGGAAGGCGAGCATGGCGCGAACGTGGGTAGCCATGGAGGCGCGGGCGGCCTTTTCGACCGAGGCCGGATCGGAGACGCGCTTGTCTTCCCATTCGGAGACAGTCCAACCCGACGGCAGGTAGCCGTTGACCGGATCGTGAGCCGACGTCTGGTCAGTGACCAGGTCCGGGCGGACGCCGCGTCTGACCATCTCGGGCAGAATCTCGGCGGCATTGCCGAGCAGGCCGATGGAAGTCGGCTTGCCTTCGTCGAATGATGCCTGAAGGAGAGCCATGGCCTCGTCGATCGTCTCAGCCATGACGTCGAGGTAGCGCGTGCGTAGCCGGAATTCGATTCGGCTGCGCTGACACTCGACGTTGATGCTGGAAGCGCCGGCCATGGCGGCGGCCAGAGGCTGGGCTCCGCCCATGCCCCCCAGCCCGGCGGTCAGGATCCACTTGCCGGACCAGTCGCCACCGTAGTGCTGACGGCCCGCCTCGGCGAAGGTTTCATAGGTCCCCTGAACGATGCCCTGGGTGCCGATGTAGATCCACGAGCCAGCGGTCATCTGGCCGTACATCATCAAACCCTTGCGATCGAGCTCGTTGAAGTGATCCCAGGTCGCCCACTTGGGCACAAGGTTGGAGTTGGCGATCAGGACGCGCGGGGCGTCCTCGTGGGTGCGGAAAACGCCGACCGGCTTGCCGGATTGAACCAGCAGCGTCTGATCGGGCTCGAGTGCCTGCAACTCAGCGACGATGCGGTCGAAGCTGGCCCAATCGCGTGCGGCCTTACCGATGCCGCCATAGACAACCAGATCCTCGGGACGCTCGGCGACATCGGGGTCGAGGTTGTTCATGAGCATCCGCATGGCAGCCTCGGCCTGCCAGGTCTTGGCGGTTTTCTCGGGGCCGTGCGGAGCACGAATGACTCGAGCGTTCTTAGGCGTTTCGGGGGTGCTGGTCATGCGCGTCTCCTTGCAAGCAGGGCGATTGTTATGTCTAGACATTATTGCTGACAAGCTGCATTTTCATCGCATGCGCGGTGATCAACAGTTTGAGCCCCAGGCTGAGCCTCTGCATCGCCGCATTGCGCGCGAACTGGAACAGCGCATTGCCTCGGGCGACTGGCGGCCGGGCCATCGTTTGCCGACCGAGGCCGAGCTGATGGCGGGGTACAACTGCGCCCGCATGACGGTTTCCCGCGCCGTGTCGGATCTGGCGGCGCGCGGGTTGGTCGTGCGGCGCAAGCGGGCCGGGACGGTGGTGGCCCATCCGCCGGTCCATTCGTCAGCTCTGGTGGCCATCCCGGACATTCAGGCCGAGATTGAAGGGCGGGGCAGGGCCTATGCCCACTGTTTGCTGACGCGGGCCGTGCGACAGGCCGGAGCCGAAGATCATGGCCTGACGGGCACCGTCCTGGCCCTGCAAACCCTGCATCTGGCCGATGAGGTGCCGTTTGCGCTGGAAGGTCGCCTGATCTCGCTGGCGACCGCGCCCGAGGCTGAAACCGCAGACTTCACCGCGCAATCGCCGGGGGGGTGGCTCTTGGCTCACACCCCCTGGACCGAGGCTGAGCACAGGATCTCCGCCATCAGTGCCGATCGCGAGATGGCGCAACTTCTGGGCCTGACTGCTGGGGCGGCCTGTCTGCGACTGGAGCGGAATACCTGGCGCGATGGTCAGGCCGTGACGTGGGCCTCGCAGACATTCCCCGGATCAGCCTATGATCTGGTGGCGCGTTTCTCTCCGGTGAAAGGGTGAGCATGTCCGAAGCGTCTGAGGCCCTGGGCTGGCGGTCGATGGCCGATCTGGTCGGCGACCATGCCGATGCGCAGGTCACCCTGATCGGCGCAGGGGTCAATGAGCGGTCGTTGACGCCGGGGCGCTGTGATCTGGGACCAAAGGCGTTCCGGGCGGTGCTGCCGCGCTTTTCCAGCTATGACGTCGAAACGGGACAGGAACTGGGCCTACGCGTCCATGACGGAGGTGACGTGCCGGTCAAGGCCATGAGCCCCGCCGACGCCTTTGAGCCGGTTCGGGAGCGGGTTGCCCGCCATGCCGGCAGCGGTCTGGTCGTGCTGATCGGCGGCAACAATGCCATTACGCGGCCCGGTGTGCATGGCCTGGGGCTTGAGCGGGTCGGGGTGCTGACCCTGGACGCCCATTTCGATCTGCGCGACACCGATCAGGGCCTGACGAACGGCAATCCGATTCAGGCCCTGCTGGAGGATGGTCTGGACGGTCAGCGCATCAGCCAGGTCGGCCTCGCTCCGTTCGCCAACACCAGGAAGGCCCATGAGAAGGCGATGGCGGCGGGCATTTCGGTCCGCACGGTCCGCGAATGCCGCGACCTGAGTACCGCCTTTGTCGTGGCCGAAGAGCTGGAGCGATTGTCGGGCCTGTGTGAGGCCATCTACGTCGACTTCGACATCGATGTGATCGACCGCAGCCAGTGGCCGGCCAGTCCGGGGGCCCGGCCCGGCGGCATTTCAGCTCAGGATTTCTTTGACGCCACCCGCGTGATTGGGGGCCATCCCAGGGTCAGGGCCGTCGATCTGACCGAATACGATCCATCGCTGGAGATCGGCGATCTGGGCAGCCTGACCGCCGGACGCTGGTTCTGTGAGTTGCTGGCGGGATTTGCACAACGATGAGGGCAGACGTCCTGATCACTGACTGCCGCCTGGCCACCATGGTTGAGGGCGGCGAGCCCTACGGGGCCATCGACGACGGGGCCATGCTGATCGCCGACGGGCGCATCGTGTGGGTCGGATCGCGGGCCGATTTACCCCCACATCAGGCGGCAGAAACGCACCGCCTGGACGGCCGCTGGGTAACGCCGGGGCTGATCGATTGCCACACGCATCTGGTCTTCGGCGGTGACCGGTCCGGGGAGTTTGAGCAGCGGTTGCAGGGCGTCAGCTATGAGGAAATCGCGCGTGCCGGGGGCGGCATCGTCTCGTCGGTCGCCGCCACGCGAGCGGCAACGGAAGGTGAGCTTTACGATCTGGCCGTCGCCCGCCTGAAAGGGTTGACCGACACCGGCGTGACCACCGTGGAGATCAAGTCCGGCTATGGCCTGGATCGCGACAGTGAGCTGAAGATGCTGCGCGTGGCCCGCCGCATTGGCCGTGAGGCCGGGGTCCGGGTGGCGACCAGCTATCTGGGCCTGCATGCCCTTCCGCCGGAGTATCGTGGCACAGAGCCGGGCCGCGACCGCGCGGCATATCTGGATATGGCCATCGACGACATCCTGCCTGCAGCGGCGAAGGCGGGGCTGGTTGACGCGATTGACGCCTATTGCGAGCCGATTGCCTTCACCCCCGATGAGGTCGCCCGCCTGTTCGACAAGGCTCAGACCCTGAACCTGCCGGTCAAGCTGCACGCCGATCAACTGAGCGACAGCGATGGGGCGGCGCTCGCCGCTCGCTACAATGCCCTCTCGGCGGACCATATCGAATACACGTCTGACGCCGGGGTTGCCGCCATGGCCGAGCACGGCGTGGTGGCGGTGCTGCTGCCGGGGGCGTTTCTCATGCTGCGCGAGACGAAGTTGCCGCCGGTCGAGGCCTTGCGTCATGCCGGGGTACCGATGGCGGTGGCGACGGATTGCAACCCGGGCACTTCGCCTGTGGCGTCGATGACAGCCACCTTGAACCTGGCCTGCGTGCAGTTCCGCCTGACGCCGGAGGAGGCCCTGGCCGGGGCCACCCGCAACGCGGCCAGGGCGCTGGGGCTGGGCACGGAGATCGGCACCCTGGAAGTCGGCAAGGCCGCAGACCTGGCGGTGTGGGACATCACCCGGCCTGCGGAACTGAGCTACTGGCTCGGCAAGCCGCTGCTGAATCGACGGTATGTCGCGGGACGATGACCGACGGCTTCACCTACGAGGAACGCGAACCTCCGGCAGCGATCCGACCCTGGGTCCGCCGGATATGGACCTACACCCGATCCGAGGCGGACGCAGAACCCCAACCGATCTGCGCGGACGGATGCCCCGAGCTGATCTTCGATCTGGGCCCGCCGCACGAGGAAGTGCGGGCGGGCGGAGCCGTGCAGATCCAACCCGCCGCCATGCTGGTCGGTCAACTGACCCGACCGTTGTGGGTGCGGGCACCGGGGCCGACGCGGGTGTTTGCGGTCAGGTTCGAGCCGGACGGGGCGTTCGCTTGGCTGGGGCGCTCGCTGGAAACCCTTACCGACACGCACGTCGATCTGTTGGAGATCCGCCCGGAATGGACCACCCAACTTCTCGGTGAGCTGGCGACGGCGAATGATCCGCTCGAGCGATTGGCCGAAGCCGTCGCGGGTGATCTTGTCGACGCGGCCTTGCCGGACCCTGCCATTCGGGAAGCGGTGACGGCGTTGTATGCCGACCAGGCGGTCAGCCTGGACCGGACGGGCCAGCGAAAATTTCTGAAACGTGTCGGCATTCCCGCGCGGACGCTCCGGGCCGTCTTGCGCTTTCGAAAGGTGTTCGACGCCATCGAGGCAGATGAGGGCGGTAGCTGGGTGTCGGCGGCGCTGGCTGCGGGCTATTTTGATCAGCCGCAGATGGCGCGGGATTTTCGGCGATTCCTTGGCTGTACGGCGACGGAATGGGCGCGTCAGAAGGCTGGGTTGGCCCGGGCGCTGGTGTCGCAATCCTACAAGCCGCAGACTGAGGTTTCGGCCTAGACGGCGGACTTCATGCTGGAGAGACGGATGCTGATTTCAATTCTTGCCGCCGCCCAACTGACCGCCACACCGGCGTCCGATCTCAACTGGATCGCGGGCTACTGGCTGTCCTGCGACAATGGGCGGGAGGCGGCGGAATACTGGTCCGATGCGCGCGGCGGCGTGCTGTTCGGTACGACGGTCAATCTGAATGGGGAACGGATTAGCTCCGAGCGGACCGTGTTCGCGACCGTGGAGGATCGACTGTCCTTCATCTATGAGCCGACCGGTGCCAGGACGGTCTTTCCGTTGATCAGCCTGGAGGGACAGCGGGCCGTCTTCGAGAACCTCGAGAACGATTTCCCGCACCGGGTCATCTATTCGCGTGACGGCGATGTCTTGACCGGGCGGATCGAAGGGACCATCGACGGGCAGGAACGGTCGATGGAATGGACCTACCGGTCCGCCGACCTGAATGCGCGTTGCCCGGAGAGTTGAATGCGTCTGGAAGAGGTGATGGATGAGTTCCGCGCCGTCGGGGCTCTGAGAGAAGGTCACTTCGTTCTATCGTCGGGCCTGCACAGCCCGGTGTTCCTTCAGAAGAACCTGGTTTTCGCCCATCCCGAGCGGTGCGAACGGCTGTGCCGGGCACTGGCTGACAAGGTCCGCGCTGAGGTCGGTGAAGTTGACATCGTCGTGTCGCCGGCGATGGGCGGCGTCATTCCCGGCTATGAGACGGCGCGCCAGTTGGGCGTGGCGGCCCTCTATGTTGAGCGTGCCGATGGCGCGTTCGTCCTTCGTCGCGGCTTTCAGCTGGAGCCGGGGCAACGGGTTCTGATGGTCGAGGATATTGTGACGACCGGCCTGTCATCGCGCGAATGTATCGAGGCGATCCGAGCGGCGGGTGGGAATGTCATCGCCGCCGCCTGCGTGGTTGATCGCTCCAACGGCGAGGTCGATATCGGTGTGCCCCTTGTGGCGCTGGCTCGCATGAAGGTGCCGGCCTACCCAGCGGACAGTCTGCCACCGGAGCTGGCGGCGCTTCCGGTTGAGGATCCGGGAAGTCGGAGGTTGAAGGCGTGAGCCTGGGTCCGCTACGTCTCGGGGTCAACATCGACCATGTGGCGACCGTTCGGAATGCACGCGGGGGCGCGTTCCCCGATCCCCTTCGTGCGGCGGAGATGGCTCTGGAAGCCGGTGCCGATGGGATAACCGCCCATCTGCGTGAGGATCGCCGGCATATTTCGGACCTCGATATTGCCCGCCTTACCGACCTGCTGGAATCCGCAGGGCGACCGCTCAATCTCGAGATGGCGGTGACCGATGAGATGATTGGTATAGCCCTCAAGCACCGCCCGCATGCCGTTTGTCTGGTGCCGGAAAGGCGTGAGGAGCGGACGACCGAGGGCGGTCTGGACGTGGCCGGTCAGATGGAGCTGATTCTTCCGGCTGTGCGGCGGCTCCGGCAAGCCGGCAGCCGGGTGTCTCTTTTCGTGGGTGCCGACCCCGGTCAGGTCGAGGCGTCGGCAGCGGTCGGGGCCCAGGTCGTCGAACTGCACACCGGGGCCTTTTGCGATTTTCTGCGCGAAGGGCGTGCCCGTGAGGCTGGGGCGGCCCTTGATGCCCTGAGGAATGCGGCCAGCCAGGCGGGCGATCTGGGCCTGGAAGTGCACGCCGGCCATGGGCTGGATTATGAGACGGCCCCCGTTCTGGCCGGAATTCCCCAGGTGGTTGAGTTGAACATTGGCCATTTTCTGATCGGCGAAGGAATTTTCGTCGGTCTTACCGCCGCCATTCGCAGAATGCGCGCGGCCATGGATGCCGGGCGCGCGGAGATCGCCGGATGATCATAGGCATTGGTTCAGACCTGTCCGATATCCGTCGAATCCAGGCCAGTCTGGATCGGTTCGGCGCGCGTTTTACACAGCGGTGTTTCACCGAACTTGAGCGTCGGCGTTCAGACCGCAAACCCGACCCCGCAGCCAGCTACGCCAAGCGTTTCGCGGCGAAAGAGGCCTGCGCCAAGGCGCTGGGGACAGGTATGCGAGGGGCGGTCTATTGGCGCGATATGGGGGTGGTAAATCTTCCCTCAGGGCAGCCGACGATGGCGCTGACAGGTGGGGCTCTGACACGTCTGAATAGCCTGGTTCCAGAGGGGTGTGAGGCCCGGATTCACCTGTCGCTGACAGACGAGCATCCCTATGCTCAAGCCTTCGTTGTCATCGAAGCCTTGCCCCTGTCATAATGAACCGTTAGCCAGTATCGTTTTCTGGGGTCGGGGTTCTCGTAATGAGCGAACAAGACAATACGCCTGAGCATGGCGAGGACGCGGTTAATTCGCCCGCTCCCGAGCCCGCGCCCGAGCCCGCCGCTGAATCCGCGCCTCATGCGGCCGAACCGGCACCTCATGCAGCTGTAGAGGACGCGCCCGAGGAAGGCGTCGTGGCCGAGGAGGTCATGGCACAGGAGGTCGTGGCTGATCCTGGTCCTGCACATGAAGTTCTGGCCGAACCGGAACCTGTGGCGGAGCCTGTCGCCGAAACTGCTCACGACGCGGTCGTAGAGCCGGGGCCGGAAGCCGTCGATGCGGGTGTTCCTGCTTCGGACAGCGCGCCGGCGGGTGTGTTTGACGGTCTGGTGCCGGAATCGGCCAACGCCCCGCCCGCCGTGGATGAAGCCCCTGAAGCGGTGGTCGTGGAAGCCGAAGAGGCTGTCGCGGTGGCCGAGGTGGATCCGATGCCGGAGCCCGTCGTCGCCTCTGAAGTTCAGGATGCCGCCGCGGCCGAGCCGGTCGGCGAAGCCGAGGTCGCGGCCACCGAGGTTGTTGAAACGGTGGCGGTAGAGCCCGAAGTCGCTCCGATCTCGGAGCCGGTCGAACCTGAGGCGGGTTCGGCGGTAGATCCGGCACTGTTGGCAGCCGGAGCCGCCGCTGCGGGGGCCGTTGCCGGTGCGGCTGCAAGCGCCGCCGCTCGCCCGATCTGGAGCGATCAGGGCGACGCGCCGTTCGATGACGGAGAAGCCGAGCGTCCGGGTCGTCAAGGCCGGCCTGAGAAGGCCAAACGTGAAAGTGGCGGCTTTTTCGCGGAGCTGTTCGATATCGTGCGAACGGTGGTCTACGCGCTTTTGATCGCCATGGTCGTGCGGATCTTCTTCTTCCAGCCGTTCACCATTCCCTCCGCCTCGATGGAGCCGAACCTCTATGAGGGCGACTACATCATCGTTTCGAAGTGGTCGTATGGCTATTCGCGGCATTCGATGCCGTGGAGCCCGCCGTTGTTTGAAGGGCGCATCCTCAGCCGCATGGCCGAGCGTGGCGACATCGTCGTGTTCAAGCGCGCGAACAACGATGGTCAAGGCTACACCGACTATATCAAGCGGATCATCGGCCTGCCGGGCGACACCGTCCAGATGATTGCCAATCGCCTGTATATCAACGGTGAGGTCGTGCCTGATGTCGTCGTTGAGGCGGCACAGGTGCGGGGGGCTTTCCAGGGCCAGACGCCGATCCAGCTGCGCGAGACGCTGCCGGGGGGCCATGCCTTCCGCATCCAGGATTTTGGTCCTGGCTCACCCAGCGACGACACGGACGCCTTCACCATTCCAGATGGCCACTACTTCGTCATGGGTGACAACCGCGATGATTCGATGGACAGCCGCTATGTCTGGGAAGCGGGTGGCGTGGGTCTGGTTCCGCATGAAAACCTGGTCGGCAAGGCCCAGGTAATCCTGTTCTCATGGACGCCGGGGGCCTCCCTTGGGAATCCGGTGAGCTGGTTCAGCCATGCCCGTACCGAGCGGTTCTTCACCGACCTGGAATGAACGCACGCGAAAAGGCGATTGCCGTCCTCGAGGCGCGGATCGGCCACACCTTTCAGGACCGCGACCTTCTGGAGCGGGCGCTCACCCATCCGAGCGTGACGGAGGGGGCGCGCCCGACGCGACACTATGAACGACTGGAGTTTCTAGGTGATCGGGTCCTCGGGCTCCTGACCGCTGAGCGGTTGCTCGCGCTCTACCCGAACGAACGTGAAGGGGCACTGTCGCCGCGCCTGGCCCAACTGGTCAATGGCCAGGCCTGTGCCCGGGTGGCGCGACGGATCGACCTGGGCCCGGCGCTTCGGCTGTCGGCTGGGGAAAGCAAGTCGGGGGGGCGCGACAAATCGACGATCCTGGGGGATGCCGTCGAGGCTTTGATAGCGGCGATCTATATCGACGGGGATCTCGACACGGCCCGTGCCTTCTTCATGGAGGCCTGGTCCGAGGAGTTTGCCGCCATCGGTGAGGCGCGCGCGCTGGATCCCAAGACTGAGCTCCAACAGTGGGCACAGGGCCGGGGGTTGCCTTTGCCGATCTATGAGGTCATTCGGCGGACCGGGCCGGACCACGCCCCGGAGTTCGCTGTCCAGGTTACGGTCAACGGGCTTGAACCGGAGCAGGGTCGAGGCCGATCCCGACAGGCGGCGGAAAAGGCCGCCGCCATTGAAATGCTGCTCAAGCGCGAAGGACCGAGATGAGCGAAGTGACCCGGGCCGGCTTTGTCGCCCTGATAGGCGCGCCGAACGCCGGGAAATCAACATTGACCAACCGGTTGGTCGGGTCGAAGATTTCGATTGTGACCCGCAAGGTCCAGACGACGCGCTTCCCGGTCCGCGGGGTGTTTGTCGAGGGCAATTCCCAGGTCGTGCTCGTCGACACACCCGGCATCTTCAAGCCGCGTCGACGGTTGGACCGTGCCATGGTCGCCTCGGCGTGGGGCGGGGCCGAAGGAGCCGACGCGGTGGTCCATCTGGTGGACGTTCAGTCGGAATTGGCGGTGCGGGAAAACCGCGCCAAGGCCGCAGACCATCGCCAGATCGAAGATGCCCAAGCCATTACCGAGGGACTGAAAGCCTCCGGCCATCCGGCCATCCTGGCGCTCAACAAGATCGATGGCATCAAGCGGGATAGTCTTCTTGCGGTCACGCAAAGCTATTTTGATACCGGGGCCTACAGCGAAGTTTTCATGATTTCAGCGAGCCAGGGGTCGGGTGTCGGGGATCTGAAGGCCCGACTGGCCTCGTTGATGCCGGAAGGGCCGTGGCTTTACCCTGAGGATCAGACAGCAGACCTGTCGATGCGACTGCTGGCGGCCGAGATCACGCGTGAGAAGATCTATCTTCGGGTCCATGACGAACTTCCCTATGCCGCCGCCGTCGAAACGACGGCCTTCGAAGATCGGCCAGACGGCTCGGTTCGCATCGAACAGAACATCTATGTCGAGCGCGACAGCCAGCGTTCGATCGTGCTGGGCAAGGGGGGGCAGACCCTGAAGTGGATCGGGCAGGCCGCACGGGAGGAACTTGGCGAGATGATGGACCGCAAGGTGCATCTGTTCCTGACCGTCAAGACGGATGAGCGATGGGCCGAGCGGCGTGATCTCTACGGCCAGGTCGGTCTGGATTTCGACGTTTAGCGCCCGTCCGGGGCGAAACCTGAGGAGGCGTCAATGATAGGGGCATGGGCATCGGGCGCGGCCGTTCTCGTTCTGGCCACCAGCGGTCAGCCGGCTCCCGACACGGCGGAAGCACAGATCGCGGGATCGCTCGATACGCTGCACGCCGCCGCGACGCGGGTGGACGCGACGACCTATCTAGGACGCCTGGACCCGGAGGTCGTGTGGATCGGCAACGATGTGGCGGAACGCTGGACCTATCCCGAGTTTGAGGCCTTTGTGTCTCCGTATTTCGAGCGGGGCGAGGGCTGGACCTATTCGGCCCGCGAGCGGCGGGTCTGGCTGGCCCCTGATCCGTGCGAATGTCTGGCCTGGGTGGACGAGGTTCTGGATTCCCGCACCTATGGAACGGCGGTCAGCAATCTGATCATGCGACGGGCCGACAACGGGGACTGGCGCATCTGGCGCAACGCCCTGACCTATCCGATCCCGAACGACCTGGCCCGCGAGATGACCGGGGAGATCAAGGCCTGGGAGGAAGCCAATCCTCAACCGCCGCGGTTGCCGGAGTTGCTGACCGTGGAGACGCTCCCGATCGACGACCTGCTCGACGCCCTGCATCAGGCCGCGTCCGAGGCGGACGGCCCGGGCTATTTTTCGCTGTTCACGCCCGACGCCGCCTATCGTGGAACCGATGTGTCGGAGCTATGGACGGTCGCTGAGTTTCGGGCCTATGCCGAACCCTACTTCAGCCAGGGGCGGGGCTGGACCTATGTGCCCCGAGAGCGGCACATCACCATCGCGCCGACCGAGTGCGGCTGTGTCGCCTGGTTTGATGAGATTTTGGACAGCGCCAGCTACGGGACCAGTCGTGGGACGGGCGTGGTCGTGCGCGGTGACGATGGAACCTGGAAGATCGCCTATTATGCGCTGACCTTCCCGATCCCCAATGCGCTGGCACGCGACATGACGGGACGAATCCGGGCCTGGCAGCCTGCCAACGATCCGGTCGAGCCATGAGGCTGGGGTGGCTGGCGGTTGTGGCTGTGTCTCTGGCAGCCTGTGAACTGGGAGGACCGCCGGAGGTCGAATATCGCGTTCTGTCTCATAGCGCCGACATGGTTTCGGCCAGCCTGACGCTGTGTGGTCAGTCTCACGAGATGGAACGCCGGGACGGAGTCTGGCGCGCGCGGGTGCCGGTGACCTGTGAGGGCGGTGGGCAGATCGTAGTACGTCTGACGGATGGTGCGTCCGTCAGCTGTTCGGGAGACTATGTGGAACCGAACATGCAGCCGACGACCTATGGCTATGTGGCCTCCTCGACGGGCTGTGCCTTCGCGCAGTAGGACGGGCCATGGAATTTCAAGATGACGCCTTCGTTCTGGGCGCACGGTCGCACGGCGAGACAGGCGCGCTGGTCGACCTGCTGACCCGCGATCATGGGCGCATCCTGGCCTATGTGGCCGGCGGCGCGTCGCGCAAGATGAAGCCGCACCTCCAGCCGGGCTCACGGGTGCTGGCGGACTATCGAGCCCGCACGACGGAACACCTTGGATCGGTCAGGCTGGAGCCGGTGGGCGAGGGGGCGTCGGCCCTGTTCGACGACCCGCTGGCCTTACAGGGGCTGACGGCGGCGGCGGCGGTGGCGCAAGGGGCACTGCATGAGCGAGAGCCGCATCCGGGGGCGTTTCTGGCGTTGGAGGCGCTGGCCGAGGCCTTAGTCCATCGTGAGGTCTGGCCGGCGGTTTTCGTGCGTTACGAGCTGGGCCTGCTGGGTGCCCTCGGCTTTGGCCTCGACCTGAAGGTCTGTGCGGCCACGGGGGCGACGACAAACCTGGTCTGGGTCAGTCCGCGGACCGGCCATGCCGTGTGTCTGGAGGCTGGATTGCCCTATGCCGACCGGCTGCTGGCCTTGCCGGCCTTCCTGGTGTCGAGCCGCAATCCGCTGGAGCCGGGGGACATCGGCAAGGGGTTCGCCCTGACCGGCTTCTTCCTGGAGCGGCATGTTTTCCATCCGATGGACAAGCCCTTGCCTGAAGCGCGGGAGCGGCTTGTGGAAAAGCTGGAGACAGCAGGGCTTCTTTGAGGCGCAGGCCATGCGTGGCCGGCGAGAATCCGCTAGATCAGTGCCATGACTCTCCTGACGCCTCCGCCCGAAGACGGTGGCCGCATTGTCGACGAGCCGCTCTCGGAAGCGTTGTCGCGGCGGTACCTCGCCTATGCCCTGTCGACGATCTCATCCCGCGCGCTGCCGGATGTGCGTGATGGGCTGAAGCCGGTTCACCGGCGGCTGCTCTACGCCATGCACCGAATGCGGCTGAGCCCAGAAGGCGCGTCCAAGAAGTGCGCCAAGGTGGTCGGCGAGGTGATGGGCAGCTTTCACCCGCACGGCGACCAGTCGATCTATGACGCCCTGGTGCGGCTGGCGCAGGATTTTGCCCAACGATATCCGCTGGTCGATGGGCAGGGGAACTTCGGCAACATCGACGGGGATAACCCGGCGGCCATGCGCTACACCGAGTGTCGGCTGACGGCGGCGGCGGCCCTGTTGATGGACGGGATCGATGAGGATGTCGTCGATTTCCGCCCGACCTATGACGGCGAGGAAGAGGAGCCGGTGGTCGTGCCGGCGGGCTTCCCGAATCTGCTGGCCAATGGCGCGGCGGGCATCGCGGTGGGGATGGCGACCTCGATCCCGCCCCACAATGCGATGGAGCTGATCGATGGCTGCCTGGCCATGCTGGACGATCCGCAGGTGTCGACCGAAGCCCTGATGGCCTTTGTGCCGGGGCCGGATTTTCCGACCGGCGGCGTCATCGTCGAGAGGCCGGCCTCGATCCTGGAGGCCTATGAGACGGGGCGCGGCTCGATCCGAGTGCGGGCGCGCTATGCGGTCGAGGATCTGGGCCGGGGGATGTGGCAGGTGGTCGTTACCGAGATCCCGTATCAGGTCCAGAAGGGCAAGCTGATCGAGGATCTGGCCGGGCTGATCGACGCCAAGAAGGCGCCGCTTCTGGCCGATGTAAGGGACGAATCTGCCGAGGACCTCCGCATCGTGCTGGAGCCCAAGAGCCGCTCGGTCGAGCCGGAGCACCTGATGGAAAGCCTGTTCCGGCTGTCGTCGCTGGAGAACCGGTTCTCGGTCAATATGAACGTGCTGGACGCCGTCGGCGCGCCCCGCGTCATGGGGCTGAAGGCGTGTCTGCAGGCCTTCCTCGACCACCGGCGCGAGGTGCTGGTCCGGCGGGCGCGCTTCCGGCTGGAGAAGATCGAGCGGCGGCTGCACCTGCTGGCTGGTTTGCTGATCGCCTTCCTCAATCTGGATGAGGTGATCCGCATCGTGCGCGAGGCGGAGCATCCGAAGGCGGAGTTGATCGCACGCTTCGGCCTGACGGAGATGCAGGCAGACTACATTCTCGATACGCGCCTTCGGAATTTGGCGCGGCTGGAGGAAATGACCCTCAAGACCGAGCACGCCGAACTGCTGGAAGAACGGGCCGGGATCGCCGACCTGCTCGACAGCGACCGAAAGCAGTGGAAGCTGGTCGGGGCCGGGCTGAAGGACGTGCGCAAGCAACTGGCGGCCGGCGACGGCGGCGTGGCCGAACGGCCCAGCGGCGTGACCGGGCGCTCCAGCTTCGGTGAGGCGGGCGAGACGGCGGCAGCCGCGCCGGTCGAGGCCTTCATCGTGCGCGAGACCATCACCGTGGTCCTGTCCGAGCGCGGCTGGATCCGCGCGGCCAAGGGCAAGGTTGAGGACCCGTCAGAGCTGAAGTTCAAGGAAGGGGACAAGCTCGCCTGGCTGGTCCCCGCCGAGACGACCGACAAGCTGTTGATCTTCGCCTCGGACGGGCGGGCGTTCACGCTGGGCTGCGACAAGCTACCGAGCGGGCGCGGGCACGGCGAACCCTTACGGTTGATGCTCGACATCGAGGAGGGAGCCGAGCTGGTGGGCGTGATGGCGCATCAGCCGGGCCGCAAACTGGTGATGGCGTCCGAGGCCGGCTACGGCTTCATCCTGCCGGAGGACGAGGCCCTGTCGGCCCGGCGGGCCGGCAAGCAGGTGATGAACGGCGTGGCCAAGGTCTGCACCCCGGCGGACGGCGACCATGTCGCGGTGCTGGGCAAGGCCGGCAAGGTGCTGGTCTTCCCGCTGGACGAGCTGCCGGAGATGCCGCGCGGCAAGGGAGTCAAGTTGACGTCCGACAAGAAAGGCATGGCTGATCTTGCTGTATTCACAGCTGAAAGTGGTCCGACATGGCCGGAAACGGGGGGGCGTACGCGGCAATGGCCGGACTGGCGCGACTGGCTGGGCAAACGCGCCCAGGCCGGCAAGGTCGCGCCTCGCGGCATGAAGCGGTTGCGGGTTTAGGCTGGTCGCGAGCGGGAAAGAGTTGGCCCGGCGGGGCCAGAAATAGTGCACTGTGATTTTACAGTGCACTAAGTGCACTAATGCCTCTAACTCGCGGAAATATTTATAATTTCCCTCTGATGGATGGTGCACTATCGGGTGCACCATTTTCTACCGACTCATCGTAGCCTGGGGCGGGAGAGCGGGGATAAAGGGGTTAGTCAATTCTCGCCTTCCAGCGCCGCCAGCGCCCGGCGGCTCTCGTCGAGGCTGGCCTGGGCGGTGGCGCGGACGTCGGAGTCAGAGGCGGCTTCGAGGGCGACTTCGGCGACGGCGATCTCGCGGTTGAGGCGGTCGATCTCGGTCTGGCGCTCAGCGGCGCGGGCCGCGCGTTCGGCGGCCTGCTGCTGGCGGGCGAACTCGGCCTCGGCGTGATTGTTGGCGGCCTCTTCCCGCAGCGCCTGTTCGACGGGATCACCGCCACCTTCACAGGCGGTGAGGGCGAGTGCGATGACGGCCAGGGGAAGGACACGTCGCATCGTCAGTTACGCCACGGTGGCATGACCGACGCCTCGCTGCGACCATCGCGGTGGGTGACCGTGGTGGGGGCTCGCTCGCTGTAGGTCGGGATCATCTCGGCGATCTGATCATAGAGGCGGTCGGCCTGGCCGGGACGAGGAGCATGGATGCAGAGGTTCGATTCCCCTTCGCGCCCCCAGGGGCGCTCCTCGGTGTTGTCCAAACCTGGCTCCTGCGCCACCAGGGTCAGGATGCGAGACTTCAACTCCTGATCAACGCCCATGGCATAGCTGCCGAAACTGACGGTCAGGTCGCACACGCGGATGCCGTCGGCGTCATATCCCAGGTTCGGATCTCGGACTGGGGCGCAGGCCGTCAGGGCCATAGTTCCGACGGTCGCCAGGATCAGCACGCGGGTCATGTCCGGCCCTCCATATAGGCGGGCAACCACGCCTCGTGCATTTCACGCAGGTGCGCCAATGGGATGCGGAACAGCTCGCCCGAGGCGAAGTCAGAGCCCCTGGCGTGGCCGACGACCGAAGCGTGCAGGCCGGCGTTTTGCGCGTGTTCAATCAGGGCGGCGGCGTCGGGCACGGCGACGAGGTAGCGGGCCTGGTCCTCACCGAAGAGGAAGATGTGGGCGTGGGTTGCGCTGGTCGCGTCCAGTTCGACACCGCAGTCGCTGGCCAGGGCCATGTCGGCGGCGGCGGCGATGAGGCCGCCGTCGGACAGGTCGTGTACGCAGGTCAGTTCGCCGGCCTCGATACGGTCGCGCACGAAGTCGCCGGTCTTCTTTTCGAGGGCCAGATCGACCGGCGGCGGGGCACCGTCCTCGCGACCCAGGACCTCGCGCAGATAGATGGAGGCGCCCAGCTCGCCGACGGTCTCACCGATCAGGACCAGCACATCGCCTTCGGCCATGGAGCCGAAGCCGACGGTGACGTCATAGTTGGGCAGCAGGCCGACGGCACCCACCGTCGGTGTCGGCGGGATCGCGACCCCATTGGTTTCGTTGTAGAGCGAGACGTTGCCGCTCACGACCGGGAAGTCCAGCGCGCGACAGGCTTCGGCCATGCCGTCAGTCGCGCGCACGATCTGGCCCATGATCTCGGGCCGTTGCGGATTGCCGAAGTTGAGGTTGTCGGTGATGGCGATGGGACGCGAGCCCACGGCGGTCAGGTTGCGCCACGCCTCGGCCACGCATTGCTTGCCGCCCTCATAGGGGTCGTTCTGGACGTAGCGGGGGGTGCAGTCCGATGTGACCGCCAGGCCCTTGTCGGTGCCATGAACCCGCACCACGCCGGCATCGGCCCCGGTTGCGGAGTCTTGAAGCGTGTCGGCCATGACGTGGCGGTCATACTGTTCCCAGATCCAGCGTTTGGAGGCCATGTCGGGGCAGCAGAGGACGCTGAGCACCGCATCGGGCCAGCTGTCGGGGGCCGGCACATCAGCGGGGGCGAGGCGCGGCTGCAGCTCGGGCTGGACCCAGGGCCGGTCATAGAGCGGCGCATCGTCGAACAGCGGGGCCAGCGGCACGTCACAGACCGTCTCGCCATGATGCTTGAGCACCAGACGGCCGGTGTCGGTCGTCACGCCGATGGTGGCGGCATCCAGGCCCCATTTCTTGAAGATGCGCTCGCCGTCGGCCTCGCGACCGGGCTTCAGCACCGCCAGCATCCGCTCCTGAGATTCCGACAGCATCATCTCATAGGCGGTCATGCCGGTTTCGCGCTGGGGCACCTTGTCCATGTCCAGTTCGATGCCGACGCCGCCCTTGCCTGCCATCTCGACCGAGGACGAGGTCAGGCCCGCCGCCCCCATGTCCTGAATGGCCGCTACGGCACCGGAGGCCATGAGTTCGAGGGTGGCCTCGATCAGCAGCTTCTCGGCGAAGGGGTCGCCGACCTGGACGGTCGGACGCTTCTCATCGGAATCCGCATCGAACTCGGCACTGGCCATGGTCGCGCCATGGATGCCGTCGCGCCCGGTCTTGGAGCCGAAATAGACCACCGAATGACCCGCTGCCGGGGCCGCCGAATAGAAGATGCTGTCCGCCTTGGCCAAACCCACGCACATGGCATTGACCAGGATGTTGCCGTTGTAGCCGGCGTGGAAGTTCGTCTCGCCCGCCACGGTCGGCACGCCGACGCAGTTGCCGTAGCCGCCTATCCCTGAGACGACGCCACTGACGAGGCGGCGCGTCTTCTCATGGCTGGGATCGCCGAAGCGCAGGGCGTTGAGCAGGGCCACCGGACGGGCCCCCATGGTGAAGACGTCGCGCATGATGCCGCCGACACCCGTGGCCGCGCCCTGATAGGGCTCGATATAGGAGGGGTGGTTGTGGCTCTCCATCTTGAAGATGCAGGCATCGCCGTCGTCGATGTCGATGACGCCCGCGTTCTCGCCCGGGCCGCAGATCACGCGCTCGCCGGTGACTGGGAACTTCATCAACTGCGTCTTGGACGACTTGTAGGAGCAGTGCTCGGACCACATGACCGAGAAAACGCCCAGCTCGACCTGATTGGGCTCGCGCCCCAGGCGGTCCAGGAGGACCTGGTATTCGTTCGGGGCCAGGCCGTAGTCGGCGGCCAGTTCGGCCATGGTCTTTTGGGGGATGCTCATGGCCGGGCGTCATAGCCGGACTCGGGCGGGAAGGTAAGCGGGGCTAGCCGCGATCCTTGCGCGCGAAGATCAGGGTCACGCCGACAACAATGACGGCGGCGGCCCCGAGGGCGGCGAAGGCGACGAGGTCATTGCCGTCCGCCCGACCGGCGAAGAAGACGCCGATCAGGCCCCAGGCGATCGGGACCGGATAGGTCCACAGCCGCGTGCGGGCCGTCACGAACAGGGCGGCCAAGGCTGCGAGCGCGACAGCGCCCAGCGCCCAGAGCGGTCCGGTGCCGGGGGATATCAGGTCCTGGCTGGTCAGGACCGTGAGAAGATTGACCAATGACGCCACTGTCAGCCAGCCTGCCAGCAGCGCCAGCGGCCAGGCGATGAGGGCGCGCCGGCGGATCGAGTCCGACCAGAACAGCTTGGCGTTCTGAACCAGCGGGATCAGCAGGGCGAACAGCGAGGCGAAGATGATGATGACGGTCGCCCATTCCCAGTCTGCCGCCGAGGCGACGACCCAGGCCCCGATCCCGGCCAGGGCGTAGAAGGACGGCCAGCCGAGCCGACGCAAGCTCTCATTCTCAGTGGTGGCCGGCAGGGCCTGATAGACGGCGTAGGCGAACAGCCATGTGTAGATCACCGCCCAGATCGTGAAGGCGAAGGGCGCGACACGCAGGGTTTCGTCGCCCTGGGCGGAAAACTCCTGGGGCGTCATGCCCACGCCCATCGCCATCTGACCGTAGCCGATCAAGGGCGCGGCGAAGGCGGCGATGAGGATCAGAATGCGGCGCAGACGATAGGCGGGTACCGCAACGCCGCCGGATTCCGACGAAGTCGAGGAGGTGGCCAAAGTCTGAGATGGGGCGGACGTTTCGGAGGACTCAATGTTCATCGCAAGGCTTTTCGGGTTGTGATCAAGCCCGTCTTGATGGGCGATCAAGGAACCGTCATGCGGCCAATGGGTTCCATTCGGGCGATCCTCGAGTCAAACTGGTTGGCGACACACTGAACGAAGGGCTCACAGATGTCAGAATCCAACACCGGTCCGCGTCCCTTTGGTCCTGATGAGGATTTCGATGAAGAAGTCGAAACCAATCAGGCGTTGGAGCAGGGCCTGGGAATTGGGGCGCGGGAGCTGGCGTCGATCCACGAATCCGGCGCGGACGGTACCCTTGAACAGGACAGCGACAAGGTCGAGCCGAAGTATTCGGACGTTCCGGCAGACGGCGCAGGCCGCGCTCAGATCAAGAAATAGTCTGGCTTACGCGGCGGCGTAGATCGACTGGAACAGGATCGCGCCGTCCGCTGAGCCCAGTTCGGCCTCGAAGGCGCGATCCGGGTGGGGCATCATGCCCAGCACATTGCCGCGCGCGTTCTGGATGCCGGCGATGTCGGCGACCGAGCCGTTGGGATTTTCGACATAGCGGAAGACGACCTGGCCCTCGCCTTCGAGGCGGGCCAGGGTGTCGGCGTCCGCGAAGTAGTTTCCGTCGCCGTTGCCCTGGGTCATCACCACCTCGCGCTGGCCCTGATAGCCGGCGGTGAAGCGGGTCTGGCCGTTGGCGATCGACAGGGCGATGGGCTTGCAGACGTATTTCAGGCCGGCGTTCCTGAGCAGGGCACCGGGCAGCATTCCGGCCTCGCACAGGATCTGGAAGCCGTTGCAGATGCCGACCACGGTGACGCCGTCTTCGGCGGCCTGCTTGACCGCCTGCATCACCGGCGACTGCACCGCCATGGCCCCGCAACGCAGATAGTCGCCATAGGAAAACCCGCCGGGCAGGACGATGAGGTCGAGGCCTTTGGGTAGCTCTGTCTCCTGATGCCAGACCATCGAGACGGGCTGACCCGTCGAGCGTTCCACCGCGACCTTGCAGTCGCGATCACAGTTGGATCCGGGGAAAACAATGACGGCTGCGCTCATGGCGCGGGCCTCTAGCAGGATTCAGAGCGCGTGTCAGGGCTGTGTGCCGGGCGGCAGCTCGCTGCCGAGTTGCTCGAGGAAGCCGCTCATATACGTCAAGCGCGGTTCAGCGAGGCGGCGGGCTTCGTTGGTGATGAGGCGGTCGCCGAGCGTCAGGCCGAAATCTTCGATGTAGGACAGGCCCTGATCCACCGTCGGCTCGTCGGACGGGGCGGCGAGGAAGCGGGCGATGCCTTCGGCCCCCATGAAGTCGAGCAGGTCGGCGTCGTGCAGGACGATGCCCTCGGGCGTCGTCGGTTGACCGCTGGGGACGTGGCCGAGGATGGCGTCGCGCACGGCGGGCCATTTTTCCATCGGAAAGCCGGCCTCGCGCAGGAAAGGCTCGGCCAGTTCGACAGAGCGGATTTGATGGGGCACGCCCTCGACCTCATACGGCTCCAGGCCTCCCCAGTCGTGCAGATAGGCGGCGGCGGTCAGGACGTCATAGTCGACGGTCAACCCTTCGGCCTGGGCGATGGCCATGGCGGTGCGCAGGTTGCGCTGTGCGTGGCGCTCTCCCCAGCTCGGATGCTGGAATCTGGACGCTTGTTCAAAGACAGCCCCGTGCCAGGGCTCTATCCTGAGGTCTGCAATGACGACCGGCTGCTCGCTCGGTGGCGGGTCCTGCGCCCACGCGGGTCCAATGCTGCCAAGGCCTATCAGCGACGCGATCGCGGCGATGCGGACCATGCTAGGCGCCGCCCTTGTTCTCGTAGGTGCAGGTGATCGAGGCCTTGGCCAGGGCGTGGAAATGCAGGTTGAAGCCGAAGAAGGCCCCTGAGGAGTCTGGCGTCAGGTCTAGGTGCGGCACGTCGACGGCATAGACGGTGAAGATATAGCGATGCGGTCCGTGGCCGGCGGGCGGGGCGGCACCGCCATAGACGGAGGGGCTAAAGTCGGTGCGGCCTTCGACCGAGCCGGGCGGCATGGCCTTGCCCGAGGCACCGGTCGCCAACTCGGTGACGTCAGTCGGGATGTTGGCGACGGTCCAGTGCCAGAAACCCGAGCCGGTCGGGGCGTCCGGGTCGAAACAGGTGACGGCGTAGCTCTTCGTGCCCTCCGGCGCGCCGGACCACTTGAGGTGCGGGGACTGATTGCCTTTGGAATAGACTTGGCCGTCGGGGAGCGTCGCGCCGTCGGTGATGTCGTTGGAGGTGACGGTGAAGGTCATAGGGCGGCTCCTGATGGGGGCGTCATCCGAAGGCGGAATGGTAGCGCACGACGCCCGCGCCGGTCACGGGGGCGAAGGGCAGAGCCATGAAATATTCCGGCGGCAGGTCCGTGTAGGTCCATCGCGGGTCGGACTGGAAGCCGAAGCGACTATAGTAGGCGGGATCGCCGGCCACGACGCATCCGGCGGCACCGCCGATGCGAACGTCATCAAGCGCCATTCGGATCAATGCTGCGCCGACACCCCGGCCCTGGTGGAGCGGGTCGACGGAGACGGGACCGAGGCCGTACCATCCGTCACCGCCGTCCCATTCGACGGGCGAAACTGCGACGTGACCGATGACCTGATCGTCGAGGATCGCGACCAGCGAGGCCGACAACGCCTCAGCGGCTCGCAGGCGGTCAATGATGGCGGGCTCGGAGCCGTCGCTGTGCGGGTGGCCATCAAAGGCCCGCGCGGTCAGGGCGCGAATGGCGTCGATGTCGGCGGATCGTTCGGGGCGGATCAGCAGCCTAGGCGACCTCGATCCGGTAGCCCTCGATCACCGTATTGGCCAGGAGGGTTTCGCACATCTTCTTGACCTCGGCCTCGACGTCGTCGCCGGCGTAGTCGAACTCGATCAGCTTGCCGACACGGGCGTCAGAGACACCGGCCCAGCCGAGGCCCTTGAGAGCCCCTTCGACAGCCTTGCCCTGAACGTCAAGGACGCCGGGCTTGAGGAAGACGTGAACGCGGACCTTGGCCATCAGTGCAGGCCTCCCTGGATGACGGTGGGCATGTCTTTCATGATGCCGAGGCGGCGGGCAACTTCGGTGTAGCTTTCGATGACGTTGCCGAGGTCACGACGGAAGCGGTCCTTGTCGAGCTTTTCGCCCGAAACCATGTCCCACAGGCGGCAGCTGTCCGGGCTGATTTCGTCGGCCAGGATGACGCGGGCGAAGTCGCCCTCGTAGACGCGGCCGAACTCGATCTTGAAGTCCACCAGCATAATGCCGACGCCGGCGAACAGGCCGGTCAGGAAGTCGTTGACCCGTACCGTCATGGCCAGGATGTCGTCCAGTTCCTGGGTCGTGGCCCAGTTAAAGGCGGTGATGTGTTCTTCGGTGACCATGGGGTCACCCAGCTCGTCGTTCTTGTAGCAAAACTCGATGATGGAGCGGGGCAGGGGCGTGCCTTCCTCGATGCCGAGGCGCTGGGACAGGGAGCCGGCGGCGACGTTGCGGCAGATCACTTCCAACGGAATGATCTCGACCTCCCGGATGAGTTGCTCGCGCAGGTTCAGCCGTCGGATGAAGTGGTTCTGAACGCCGATGGCGGCCAGGCGGGTCATCACGAACTCGGAGATGCGGTTGTTGATGACGCCCTTACCTTCGAGGACGGCCTTTTTCTGGGCGTTGAAGGCGGTCGCGTCATCCTTGAAATACTGGATGAGCGTACCGGGCTCGGGACCCTCATAGAGAATCTTGGCCTTGCCTTCGTAGATTTTCTTCTTGCGGCCGGTCATGGCGGCTCCTTCAAGAGCCCGACACGACGACCGCGCGCGGAGATCGGCGCGGTCACGACTCGGGTTTTGGAGAGAATAGGTCGGCCCGGCCTCTAGCGGAACGGGCGACATTTCGCAATTGCGAGGCCAAGCAGCGGGTATTGAGGCCACAGTCACAATTCGTATGTGGACGCAGGGTCGGTTCTGATTGAAAGGCGCGATGGCGACCTATATGACGGCGCCTTCCTTTTCTGTGAGATCCCCCTGACCATGACGACTTTCGACAAGCGCGAGCAAGGCTTCGAATCCAAGTTCGCCCTGGATCAGGAACAAGAGTTCAAGGCCGTCGCCCGCCGCAACCGCCTGCTGGGTGAATGGGCCGCCGACAAGATGGGCCTGGCCGACGAGCGCCGCGCCGACTACGCCAAGGCCGTGGTCAAGTCCGACTTTGAACAGCCGGGCGACGAGGATGTGTATCGCAAGGTGATGCAGGACCTGGAAGGGTCGGGCCTGGGCGTCCGCGAAAGCGAACTGCGCTCCAAGATGGACGAACTGATGGCCGTCGCCCGCGAGCAGATCAAGAACGGCGAATAGGCCTTCGCGCTGCTCGGGCTCTTATGGCCCGCGCCAAATGATTGAGGTGGTGAGCGGCACGCCCTCAACGGGGCTTCCGTCCGAGAAATCCCAGCGGTTTGCCGCCAGAGCGCATTGCAACTGAGCCTCGTATCGAAGCGCCGCCGGGGACGGGTCCTGCAGTTCGCACTGATCGACCCGCCCATCGGCTCTTAGGACGCAGCGGGCGCGAACCGAGACCGGCTGTCGAACCCGCCGCATGCAACGCCGGACTCCATCGGCATCCGGCCACTGTCTCAGGACGGGAGCGGGCGCGACAGGGGTTGCGGGGCTGGCGCCGCTCTGCCCCGCAACCTGAGAAACCAGGCTCATTGCAAGAAGCGCCAGGCTCAGCATGGATTAGCTCCCGAACACCCGCTTAAACACCGTATCGACGTGTTTGGTGTGATAGCCGAGGTCGAAAAGGGCCTCGAGCTCGGCGTCGGGCAGGGTGACGCGGTCGTCGGCCTTGAGGAAGTCGAGGAAGCGGCCTTCGCCACGCCAGACCTTCATGGCGTTCTCCTGAACCGCCGCATAGGCGTCTTCGCGGCTGACGCCAGCCTGGGTCAGGGCCAGCATGACCCGCTGCGAGAACACCAGCCCGCCCAGGCGGTCGAGATTCTTCTGCATGTTTTCGGGATAGACGTTCAGCCGTTCGACCACGCCGGCCAGGCGTTGCAGGGCGAAATCGAGATGGACGGTGGCATCCGGGCCGATACCGCGCTCGACCGCAGAATGGCTTATGTCCCGCTCATGCCAAAGGGCGACGTTCTCCATGGCGGGCGTAACGGCGGAACGCACCAGCCGGGCCAGGCCGGTCAAGTTTTCGGTCAGGATCGGGTTGCGCTTGTGCGGCATGGCCGATGAGCCCTTCTGGCCCTCGGCGAAGAACTCTTCCGCCTCGAGTACTTCGGTCCGCTGGAGATGGCGGATCTCGATAGCCAGCCGCTCGATAGAGGAGGCGACGACGCCCAGGGCCGCGAAATAGGCCGCGTGACGGTCGCGCGGGATCACCTGGGTCGAGACGGGTTCGACCGCTAGCCCCATCTTCTGGGCCACATAGACCTCAACGGCCGGATCGACGTTGGCGAAGGTGCCGACGGCCCCCGATATGGCGCAGGTGGCGATCTCTTCGCGGGCGGTGACCAGACGACGCCGGGCGCGCTGGAACTCCGCATGATAGCCGGCCAGCTTCAGGCCGAAGGTCACCGGCTCGGCGTGGATGCCGTGCGACCGACCGACCGTGACGGTGTACTTGTGCTCTTTCGCGCGCGTTTCCAGCGCCGCCAGAACCCGATCAACACCCGCCAGGAGTAGGTCGGTGGACCGCGCCAACTGCACGGCGAAACAGGTGTCCAGCACATCCGAAGAGGTCATGCCCTGATGCAGGAAGCGGGCTTCTTCGCCGACCGTCTCCGACACATGGGTCAGAAAGGCGATGACGTCGTGCTTGGTGGTACGTTCGATCTCGTCGATGCGATCCGCGTCCCAGACCGCATCCTTGCCCTTGGCCCAGATGGCCTCTGCGGCCTCGGTTGGAATGACACCCAGCTCGGCCATCTTGGTGGCGGCGTGGGCCTCGATCTCGAACCAGATCGCGTATTTCGTTTCCTGCGACCAGATGGCGGCAGCTTCGGGGCGGGCATATCGGGAAATCATGGGCGCGGGGTGTCGGTCCATGAGGCAATAAAGTCAACCACGGGCTTGCCCCGAGGCGCGGCGGGGTTCAGTTCCGCAGCATCAGTTTTAGGAGTCGAGCATGAATCGTCGAGGCGTTTTGGCAACTGGGGCCGTCGCGGCCGGAAGCATGGCCCTGGCCAGTCAGGCCACGGCGGGCACAGCGCGATCGACCCAAGCCAACAGCCGCTTACGGATCGGCATGATCGGCGTGGGGATGCGCGGACGCGTGCTGCTGCGCGAGTTGGTGCGACGCGACGACGTCGAGGTCGTGGGCCTGTGCGACGTTGAGCAATGGACGCTGGACCGGGCGGTTGAGCAGTTCACCGAGGCGGGCAAGCCGGCCCCGCGGCTGTGGACCGGCTCGCATGAGAGCTGGCGCGAGATGCTGGCGGCGGGCGGACTGGACGGGGTGATCATCGCCACGCCCTGGGAATGGCACGCCCCGATGGCCATTGGGGCCATGGAGGCCGGCGTCGCGGTCGGCTGCGAGGTCGTGGCGGGGGTGACGCTGGACGACCACTGGGAAGTGCTGCGGACCCAGCAGCGGACCAACACGCCCTACATGCTGCTGGAAAATGTCTGCTTCCGGCGCGATGTCATGGCGATCACCCGCATGGTGCGCGAGAGCATCTTTGGCGAGGTCATCCACCTGGAGGGCGGCTATCAGCACGATCTGCGCCATGTGAAATTCAATGGCGGCGTGGTCGGCGAGGCCTATGGCGGCGGCGTCGAGTTCGGCGAGCAGGGCTGGTCAGAGGCGCGCTGGCGCACCCAGCATTCGGTGGACCGGAACGGTGACCTGTACCCCAGCCACGGCATTGGGCCGATGGCGATGTGGGCCAACATCCATCGCGGCAACCGTTTCACGCGCCTGACCAGCTATGCGTCGAAAGCGCGGGGACTGCACGACTATGTGGTGGCCGAGGGCGGGGCGGATCATCCCAATGCGCGGGTAAACTTCCGGCTGGGGGATGTGGTGACGACCTCCATCGCCTGTGAGGACGGCACGACGCTGAGGTTGACCCACGACACCAACCTGCCGCGACCCTATTCGCTGGGGTTCCGGGTGCAGGGCGAAAAGGGCGTCTGGATGGATTTGAATCGGTCCATCTACATTGAGGGGACCAGCCCCGAGCCGCATCGTTGGGAGGCGGCGCAAGCGTGGCTGGACCGCTATGATCACGCCCTGTGGACCCAGTTCGCGGCTCAGGCCGAGGGCGCGGGACACGGCGGCATGGACTTCTTCGTCATCCACGTCTTCATCGAGGCGCTGAAGGTGGGTGCGGCGATGCCGATCGACATCTATGACGCCGTCGCCTGGAGCGCGATCACGCCGCTGTCGGAGGCCTCGATCGCGGCGGGCAATGCGACCGTCGACTTCCCCGATTTCACCGAGGGCCGCTGGCGCGAACCCCGCACCTGGAGTGTCTGAGATGGACAAACCCAAGTTGATCATTGGCGACAAGGCGTTTTCGACCTGGTCGCTGCGACCGTGGCTGGTGCTCAAGCACTGCGGGGCGGATTTCGATGAGGTGGTGATCCACCTGGATCAGCCAGATACCGCCGCGGAGATCGCGCGCTATTCGGGAGCGGGCAAGGTGCCGGTGCTGGTCGTGGATGGGGTGTCGATCTGGGATTCCCTGGCGATCAGCGTCTGGGCGGCGGAGCGTTACCCGAACGCGGGGCTATGGCCGGCCGATCCCCACGCGCGCTGGGTCGCCCGGTCCGTGACGTGCGAAATGCATTCGGCCTTCGGCGCGTTGCGCAGCGAATGCGGCATGGGGACGGACCATCCGATGGTCGGCCCGCCGGGCCCGGCCAAGGTGGTCAGCGAGGCCTTGGCCGCCGACATTCGCCGGCTGGTGACGGTCTTCCGCGAGTGCCGTGACCGCTGGGGCGAGGGCGGACCCTATCTGTTCGGGGCCTGGTCGATGGCCGACGCCTTTTACACGCCGGTGGCGGCGCGGGTGCGGCACTATCAGCTGGACCTGGCGGCGCACGGTGACGACGGCACGGCGTCGGCCTATTGCGCGGCCCTGCTGAGCCAGCCGGATTTCCTGGAGTGGGAGAGGGCGGGGTTGGCGGAGCGGGGCTAGATCGCCCCGATCGCCTTCATGCTGACCACGCGCTGGTCGGTGGCGGCACCCTTGATGCCCTGACGGCCGACGATGAGGTGGTCGTGGACGTCTATCTTCAGCAGCTTGCCGGCGTCGATGATCTGGCGGGTCATGTCGATGTCCGCCTGGCTGGGGGTCGGGTCGCCGGACGGGTGGTTGTGAACGAGGATGACGGCGGAGGCGTGCAGCTCCATGGCGCGGCGGATGACCTCGCGCGGATAGGCTGGGGCATGGTCGACGGTGCCGCGGCCCATGACCTCATCGGCTAGAAGCTGGTTCTTGCGGTCGAGGAACAGCACGCGGAACTGTTCGCGCGGCTGGTGCTGGAGGGTGACGCGCACATAGTCGACCAGGGCGGTGAACGAGCCGATGATCTTGCGCGGGGCGGCCACCTCGCCGGTCACGCGCCGGGCCAGGTCGTGCAGGGCCATCAGATCCAGTGCCGTCTCCTTGCCGATGACCTTGGTGCGCCCCTTGGTGTCTTCGGCACGGACGGAAATCAGGTCTTCGAGTGAAGCGTCGAGCACGGCGCCGAGCGATCCGAACCGCGTCAGCAGGGCCTTGGCCAGGGGTTTGACGTCGCCCTGCGGCTGGCTACGAAAGAGGAAGAACTCCAGAAGCTCATAGTCGGGCAGGGCAGGCATCCCGGCCTTGCGGGCGCGCTCGCGCAGGCGTTCGCGGTGGCCGGCGTGGTGGGGGCGCGGCTTCGGCTTAGCCGGCTCTGCCGCCGCGGCGAAGAGCTCGGGAAAGGCGATGACCGTAGAGGCGGCAGGCATGGCGTCCTCCGTTCAGAGAACGACACCATGACAGAACGAATGGGGAACGTCTAGCTTTCGCCAAACACCGGTCGGAATAGCCCCTTCGGGCTGCCGGTGAAGATCTCGATCCCGTCCTCCGTCACGCCGACTGTATGCTCGCACTGGGCCGAGAGGGACTTGTCGCGGGTCACGGCGGTCCAGCCATCGGACAGGACCTTCACCTGGGGCTTGCCCAGGTTCACCATCGGCTCGACGGTGAAGAACATGCCGGGTTCCAGCGTCGCGCCCTGGCCGCGCTTGCCATAGTGCAGGACGTTGGGCGCATCGTGGAAAACGCGGCCGATGCCGTGACCACAGAAATCACGCACCACCGACATGCGCTGAGCCTCGACATATTGCTGGATGGCCCAGCCGATGTCGCCGAAGGTGTTGCCGGGCTTGACCATGGCCAGGCCCTTGTCCAGCGACTCATAGGTGGTGTCGATCAGCCGCTTGGCGCGGACATTGATTTCGCCGACCGGATACATGCGGCTGGTATCGCCGTGCCAACCGTCGACGATGACCGTGACGTCGATGTTGGCGATGTCGCCATCGTTCAGGCGCAGGTTCGGTCGCTCGCCCGGGATGCCGTGGCAGACGACATGGTTGGCCGAGATGCAGGTGGTCTTTTCGTAGCCCTTGTAGCCGAGGCAGGCGGGGATGGCCTGGTGATCGAGAATGAACTCACGCGCCAGATCATCAAGATAGGCCGTCTCGACACCGGGCGTGACGTGATCGGTCAGCATATCCAGACATTCGGCCGCCAGCCGGCCAGCCGCGCGCATGCCCTCGAAATCGTCGGGGCGGTGACGCTTGATCACTCCGGTCCGGATGTAGGCGTCGTCGTTGAGGTCGAGATCCTGGATTTCCATGTATCGAGCACTGATTGATGCGAGGCGGCGTATGTGGACAGCCTAGCACGATTTCTCAAGGTCCGGCGCTTGCGAAGGGCCAGTTCGATATCGGGCGCGTGCGGGGTCTTGTCCCAGTGATACGGCTGGACCACCAATCGCCAAACGGCGTGGACCTGGGCGATGGTGGTGAGGCTCCAGTAGAGGGGAGCGGTCACGATCATCCACGCATCGACTGCGATTCCAGATCGCCGACAACCCAGGGCAAGGGCCGCGAGGGCGACGGCCCAGCCAAGCAAAAGCAGGACACTGTCCTGGGGAGCAATACTCGGTAGGGAGCCGTTCAGGGCATGGATCAGGAAATTGGCGACGATCCAGGTGAGGACCACCCCCTGGAGGGCGGCGGAGGCGACAGCTGCCGCCAAGGTCAAGGCCAGGACAATCAAGCCCGATGTTCTCAGCCCGATCGGGCAGCGTAGATTCACCCCGATCGTTTGCATGAAGCCCTTTAGCCACCGCGTGCGTTGAGGCAGCCACGCCTTGAGATTGGGCGGCGGGCTCTCGCGCGTCGGCAAGCCGAGAACATCGCTTCGGTAGCCGAACCGGGCCAGGCGAAAGCCGAGATCGGCATCCTCGGTAACATTCCAGGCGTCCCATCCGCCGATCCGGCGCAGCACATCGACGCGAAAGTGATTGCTGGTTCCCCCCAGAGGCAAGGGTAATCGGAACCGGGCGAGTGCAGGCAGGATGACCTCGAACAGCGCCGCATATTCCATGGCGAACTGGCGTTCCAGCCAGGTCGACCGACGCCCGAGCGTGCGAATGCGCAGGGGGGCCTGAAGGCACGCGAGCTGTCGGTCGCCGGTGGCAAACCGTAGCGCGGCTTCGCGGAGTTGGTCCGGGTGAGGTTCGTCCTCGGCATCATAGACGGTCAAAAGACCGGGCCGGGCTTGTTCCAGGGCGACGTTCAGCGCGCGCGGCTTCGTCTGTGGATACCCGCGAGCGGCGGTGAGGGGTTTGAGCCAGGATGGCTTGGGTGTGTCGAGAATGGCGTCCAGCGTCGCCCTGTCGTCCGACTCGACGACGAGCAGACCGGTCAGGGCGCTATTTGGATAGTTCAGGCGGCTCAATCGGCGAACCAGTTGCGGAACAATCGCGGCCTCATCCTTGAGGGCGACGACCACTGTGTAGTGGGGCCACCGCCGAGGCCGGTTCGAAGGTGCGATGGTGGCGCGCGGAGGCACCACGCAGCAGGCCGCCTTGAACAGGACGACCCCGGCGAAGCCGACCCAGAGCAGGACTGTCAGGGCTTGCCAGAGTGTGGCCGGCACGACGACGACAGCGGCGAGGGCCGATACCAGGCCGGTTAGAAGAAGATAGGGGACGTGGATGTCCGTGCCGGGGCGGGTGCTGAGGCCGCTCGGAAGCCACACATGGCTGTGCAAGCGGCTGTCTGCCCCGTCCACCCTATTGCTCCGGCCTGCCTCTGATTGGTGCAAACGAACCATGTTCCCTCAATGCGAGCAAGGGATAGGCTGTTCGTGCGGTTGCCCGACGCGGGGCGAGAAGGCTATTGAGGTCGATCCCGAGTTGTCTGGAGATGTCCTTGGCCGTCACCCAAATCCGCCCTGCCAGTGGTCGATCTGCCCGCAAGCCCAAGGGCGAGGGCCACGTTCGTCGTGCAGAAATTCTGGCGGCGGCTGAACGGCTGTTCGTTGAGCGCGGGTACGAGGGTGCGACGATCCGCAAGATCGCGGATGAAGTCGGTGTTTCATCGACGGCGCTCTATATGCACTTCAAGGACAAGGCCGAAATTCTGGCCGAGATCTGTGAGGCCGGCTTCGGCAAGCTGGCGGCGGTGACCGATGAGATCGAGGCCGAAACCCAGACCGCCGAGATGGCCCTCCGGCGCAAGATGCGCGCCTATTACGAATTCGGCTTTGCCAATCCCAACGCGTATCGGCTGATCTATTTGACCCGGCCCGGAGAAGCCGGCGGGGCCGAAGAGGCGGCGCGCCGGGTTGGTCGTGGCCTGTTCGAGCGTCTGCGTTCTACCGTTGAGGATATGTCAAAGGAGGGTCGGCTGAATCGCGATCCTCACACGGCAACCCAACTGATCTGGGCAGGCGTGCATGGGCTGGTCTCGTTGATGCTGACCAAGCCCTATTTTGACTGGGATGATCGAGACACGCTGTTCGACGCCATGTTCAACGCGATCTTGTCGGACCTGACACGCGAATGAAGTGCGGCACCTGGGGTTTGCTGATCCTCTTGATGGCGGCACCCCCGGCCCTGGCGGGGCCACGCGTGGCCTCGCTGGATCAGTGCGCTGACCAGTATGTCCTGGCGCTGGCTGACGCCGACGACATCGTCGGTGTCTCTCCTCGGGCCGATGACGCGGATTCCTGGTTGCGTTCTCACGGACAGCGGGCGCGTCGCCTGCGTCCCACGCTAGAGGCCATCACGGTAGCTGAGCCGGACGTGGTGGTCCGTTATTGGGGTGGGGATCAGCGTTTGCTGGCCGCACTCGAACGGCGAGGCGTGCGGGTCATCCAGATTGACGATGCCACAGAGTTTGCGGGTGTGCGGGACAATATTCGCCGGGTTAGCACGGCGCTGAGCCAGCCTGGTCGCGGGGCCGATCTGATTGCCGGAATGGAGCGCAATCTGATGCAAAGCCAGGGTGCCTGGAACGGCGAGCCGGCGCTGTATCTGACGGCGGCGGGCTGGACCTCCGGGCGGGGAACGCTGATTGATGCCATCCTTCGGGCCGCCGGGTTGTCCAATGCCTGGGACGGGCCGAGCTTTGCGCCCATATCGGTGGAGCATCTGATCCTCCATCCACCGCGCCGATACGTTCTGGGGTTCTTTGATGCGGTGCGGGCCGACCGACGCGGCGCGGGTCGACACCCGAGCGTGCGGCGACGGACCACTTACCGGACCGTGGTGTCGCTGCCCGGATCCATGCTGGGGTGCCCGGCGTGGTTTGCAGCCGACGCTAGCCGAAGCCTGGCGCGGGCGGCGCACGAGCGATGAGGGCGCAAGGCCTGAGCCTGGCGATGGCGGTCGGACTGCTGGTCGCGATCGTCCTGTCTCTGTTTGTCGGGGAGGTTGCCCTGTCGGGGGAGCAGTACCGGCAGGCCTTTCAGGACCTGGCCTCGGCACCGGGGGAGATCCTTTGGCAAGTTCGTGCCCCGCGCGCGCTCGCGGCAGCCCTGACCGGCGGTGCTCTGGGGCTGGCAGGGGCTATTCTGCAGGGGTTATTGAGAAATCCCCTGGCCGATCCGGGTGTGCTGGGCGTCTCGGCCACAGCGGCCTTTATGGCGGCCCTGGTGATCGTGTCCGGTCTGGCTCTGGTTCCGGGTGCCGTCGAAACTGCGGCCTGGATTGGGGCTCTGGCGTGTGGGGGCGGGCTGGCGCTCTTTACGGCGCGCGTGCGTGAGCCGGAGGCGTTGATCCTCTTCGGCGTGGCCATGTCGAGCTTCTTTGGGGCGGCAACGGCCCTGGTGTTCAATCTGTCGCCGTCGCCGATCGCGACAGCCGAGGTCTTGGCCTGGTTGATGGGATCCGTCGAGGCCCGGAGTTGGCTCGATAGCTTGTGGGCGGCACCGGCGCTGTTCCTGGCGCTGTTCCTGGCGATGCGGGCGGCACCGGGGCTCAAGATGCTGACCCTGGGCGAGGTCGCTGCGGAGGCGTCTGGCCTGAGGATGGGCCGATTGAAGATGGCGGCGATTCTGGGCGCGTCGCTGGCGACGGGGGCGGCGGTTGCCCTGGCGGGTGTGATCGGCTTCGTCGGTCTGGCGGCTCCACATCTAGTGCGGCGGCTGGCTCGGGAAGATCCGGCGCGCCTGCTGATCCCGTCGAGTCTGACAGGGGCGCTGATTCTGGTGGCGGCGGACGTCCTGGCCCGTCTTGTCCCGACCGATCAGGAACTGAAGCTGGGGGTGTTCACCGCCCTGATCGGCGCACCGCTTTTTGCCCTCATCGCCTGGCGCGCAGCCCGGAGCTGGCGCACATGAGCCGGCTGTCGATCCGCAATCTGCATGCTCGGCAAGGCGCGCGCGAGGTCGTGTCGGGGGTCAATCTGGAGGTGCCCCCCCGCGAGATGGTTGCCCTCGTCGGCCCGAACGGCGCCGGTAAATCGACCCTGATGCTGGCTGCGGCCGGGCTGCACCGGATAACGCGCGGCGAGTCCCGACTGGATGGAGAGGTGATCCACAAGGTCGATGTGGTTCAGCGATCCCTGCGTCTGGGCTACCTGCCTCAGGAGCGTCGACTGGCGTGGGGCATGCCCGCCCTCGAGGTCGCCGCCCTGGGCGCGCCGTTTTCCACGCCGCCGGCGGCGCGGGAAAGGGGTCGAGAAGCGCTGGCGTTGTTCGGCATTGAGGATCTGGCGGCTACGTCGGTCTTCGCCCTGTCGGGGGGGGAGCGCGCGCGTGTGTTGCTCGCGCGTCTGTTTGCCACGCAAGCCAGCCTGCTCATGGCTGATGAACCGGTGGCGGGGCTGGACCCGGATGCCCAGTTGATGTGCCTGGAACGCCTGCGTGATCACAGCCGCGCAGGAGGCTCGGTCCTCGTGACCCTCCACGATCTGACGCTGGCGGCTCGATTCGCCGACCGCGTGGCCGTTCTGGATCAGGGACGCATCGTCAGTGACGGTCCGCCCGAAGACGCTCTGTCGCCGCGGGTGCTCAAGACCGTGTTCGGCCTAAAGGCACAATGGATTGAAGCCGGTGATCAACGGCTTCTACTCGCTGAGCGCGCTTAATAGCTGTAACCGCGCGACAGTTCCTGCGACAGGTTGATTTCGGCCTGGCCGTCATTCAATCGAGCGCGATAAACCTGCATGTTTTCCATTACTCGCATCATGTAGTTGCGAGTTTCCGTGAAGGGCGCGCACTCGATGAAATCCACAGGATCGGTCGAGGCACCGCGCGGATCGCCGCAGTAGGCCATCCACTGGGCCGGACGCGCCGGGCCGGCATTGTAGCCGATGGTCGCCAGCAGGTAGGAGCCGCCGAAGTCTGAGGCCAGTTCACCCAGGTGGTAGGTGCCCAGTTCGACATTGTAGTCTGGCTCGTACAGGGCCTCGGCCCCACGCCAGGGCACGCCCATGCGGCGGGCCACGCCCGACGCCGTTGCCGGTAGAAGCTGCATCATGCCGCGCGCATTGGCATGCGAGCGGACCCGGGGATCAAAGGCGCTTTCCTGGCGAATGATGGCGTGGACGAAGGCGGGGTCGGGGGCACCGGTCACCGGCGGAACATAGGTGACCGGATAGCCGCGCTCGGCCAAGGGGAAGCCCCGCTGGGCCGCCGTGCGAGCGACGTGCATGGACAGATCCTGCATGCCGTACGCCCGTGAAAGGTCGACCAGCAACGCATAGTCGGTGGCGTTGGTCAGTTGGCCATCCAGATCCATGACAAATACGCGAACCAAGGTATTCTCGCCCGCAGACGCCAGGGCGCGAATGGCCTGAACCACCGGATAGGATTCAAAGCGGGCGCGATCGGCCTCGGTTGGCTGGGGCTCGGGCGGCAGGCGCAGGGTCCGCATATTGGCGCGCTCAGCCGCAAGCTGGCCATAGAAGGCCCAGGTGTATTGCGCGCCTTGACGGTAATAGGCGTCAGCGCCGGCGCGGTCGCCTTGCGCCTCCGCAGCGCGGCCCAGCCAGTAGAAGGCGCGGCTCTGGGTGATCGGCGTGCTGGAGATCTGGCGAAGCTGCTCGAAGTGCCGAGCGGCCTGGGCGGGATTGTTCAGCTTTGTCAGGGCGACCCAGCCGGCAAAGAACTCAGCATCCACGGCGCGGTCGCCGCTGGTGAAGCCGTGTCCGGCCATGGCGTGGTAGGCCGACGTGTAGTCCCGGGCCTGAAGCGCATCGATGAAATAGTTGCGCCGCTCGGTCCACATCAGATCCTGGCCGTCAGAGTGGGTCGGGGCCGCCGGGAAACGGGACAGGTACTGGAAGCCGTTCCATTCCTGACCGCTCAGGCGCGCACGCCGGGCCCGCTCCAGCGCCAGGCCGGCATCGTTCTCGAACTGTCCGGGGACGTAAGGAGAGTCGCTGCCGCTGCGGATGGCCATGCGGGCTTCGGCCAAGGCGCGGTAATCGGGCGAAACTCGGCTCAGCATGGCCCGGGTCGCAGGGCCGTGCGGACCATAGAGCAGGGTGTTGAGCCGCGCCTCATGGTCGGTCGGCGTCAGGATCGAGCCATAGGTCGAATAGAAGCGGTCTTGGGTCGAGGAATCGAAAGAATAGTCCCGCCACCAGCGCCGGATGAGGGCATCGGCTTCGTCAGAGCGCCCGGTCGCCGTCAGGGCCTGGGCCAGGGCCATGGCACCGTCGGCAGTGGTGGGCTCAGCCCCCGAAAAGATGCTGAGCACCTCGCTGGGCGAGGCATAGGCATTGGCCAGGGCGCGTTCGGTCGCGCGTTGGCGGGTTTCAGCCCGGGGCCATCCGGCCAGATCAGTCCGGGCCGCGGATAGTTCGCCCCAGCCGACCCGGTCTTCGACGACATCGATCAGCGCCCAGCGGATGATCTGACGCTCGATCGGACTGGCGCTGGCGGCATAGGCCTGGGCCGAGCCGATGTCGCCATTCCGGGCGGCGGCGAGGCCCAGGGCGAAGGACTGGGATTGGGCATACTGAGCCGACGCGGCGCCGGCCGTGGTGACGGCGGGGTCCGCCGCCGGTTGGAACAGGGCGACGACCGCGGCGACCGCTGCCTGAATCCATTCCGTCATGCCTTTGATCCCTTGTTCGATTCAAACGGTTGCGACGCTCCTGGCGCGCGCCTAGTTTTGCGGGCCATTTAGCGAGCGAGACCCTTTGCCCATGACCGGCCCCCTGTTCAAGGGAGTGATCACCGCGTTGATCACACCCTTTCGTGACGGAAAAGTGGACGAAACGGCGTTTTGTCAACTGATCGAACGTCAAATTTCTGGCGGTGTACACGGGGTCGTGCCGGTCGGGACCACCGGCGAGAGCGCGACCGTGTCCGTCGATGAGCACAAGCGGATCGTCGAACTGTGCGTGAACACCGTGGCCGGGCGGGCCCGCGTGATTGCCGGGGCAGGGGCCTCGGCCACCGACAAGGCGATTGATCTGGTGCGCCACGCCAAGACGGTCGGGGCGGATGGTGCCCTGGTGGTGACGCCCTATTACAACCGGCCTAGCCAGGAAGGGTTGTACGCCCATTTCGCGGCTATCAACGACGCGGTGCAGTTGCCGGTGGTGCTGTACAATGTGCCGGGGCGCACGGGCGTGGATCTGGCCGATGCGACGACCGCGCGCCTGTCGAAGTTGCCGAATGTTGTCGGGATCAAGGACGCGACCGGTGATCTGGGTCGGATCAGTCGCCAGCGGCTGGACTGCGCCGAGGGCTTTTCGTTGATCTCGGGCGATGACCCGAGCTGGCTGGGCTACCTGGCGCATGGTGGCCACGGCGTGATCTCGGTCACGTCCAACGTCGCGCCGCGGGCCATGGCCGATCTCTATGAGGCGACAATCGCGGGCAACTGGGACGGCGCGCGCGCTGTTCAGGACCGGCTCATCGGTCTGCACAAGGCGCTGTTCATGGATTCCTCGCCGTCACCGGCGAAATATGTGCTGGCGAAGCTGGGTCTGTGCTCGGAAGAGATCCGTCTGCCGCTGGTTCGGTGCAACGACGCCGCGAAGCCTTCCATCGATGCGGCCCTTGCCGTCGCCGGCGTGGGTGAATGAGCCAGGCCCCGTCCAGAAAGCTGATCGCCGAGAACCGGCGGGCGCGGTACGACTATTTCCTCGATGACGCGGTGGAGGCGGGCCTTGTGCTGACCGGCACCGAGGTGAAGTCCCTCAGGAACGGCCGGGCCAACATCGCCGAGAGCTATGCGGCGGTGGAGGGGCGCGAGATCGTGCTGATCAACGCCGACATCCCACCCTATGGCCAGGCCAACCGCTTCAACCACGAGCCGCGCCGGCCGCGCAAACTGCTGCTCAGCCGCCGCCAGATCGACCGCATGATCGCCTCGGTCCAGCGCGAGGGCCGCACCATCGTGCCGGTGAAGCTCTATTTCAACGACAAGGGCCTGGCCAAGCTCGAGATCGCCCTGGCCAAGGGCAAGAAGGTCCACGACAAACGCGAGACGGAAGCGGCGCGCGATTGGCAGAGGGATAAGGCCCGGCTGATGCGGGAGAAGGGGTAGGGCGCTTGACCTTTCCGCCCCCCGCGCGTAGAAGCCGCCCACCTTCGAGTCGGGCGGTTCACCGTCCTTCGTGATCGTGACAATTGAACGCGACGGGTTGTACCCGCCGGAACGGCCAGAGCGCCCGTTCCGGCTTTTGCGTTTGAGCGGCTTGATCAGTCTCGAAATTACCCGGGCGGTCCATCAGGGCCGTTCAAAAGAAGGCTCACTGAGGCGCCCCGGCCGAAAGGCACACGCCTCCACATCGAAAGAGACTGAATACCGAATGCCTACGATCAACCAGCTGATCCGCAAGCCGCGCCAGCCCAAGCCGGTTCGCAACAAGGTTCCCGCCCTGCAGGGCTGCCCCCAGAAGCGCGGCGTCTGCACGCGCGTCTACACCACGACCCCGAAGAAGCCGAACTCGGCCCTTCGTAAGGTCGCCAAGGTCCGCCTGGCCAAGTCCGGCGTCGAAGCCGTGTGCTACATCCCCGGTGAAGGCCATAACCTGCAGGAGCACTCGGTGGTCCTGATCCGCGGTGGCCGCGTGAAGGACCTTCCGGGCGTCCGCTACCACATCCTGCGCGGCGTGCTCGACACGCAAGGCGTCAAGGACCGCAAGCAGCGCCGTTCGCTCTACGGCGCCAAGCGTCCGAAATAAGCCCTGCGCGTCCAAAGATTTAAGAGGAACATCCCATGTCCCGTCGTCGCCGCGCAGAGAAGCGCGAAATCCTGCCGGATCCCAAGTTTGGCGATCTGGTCGTCACCAAGTTCATGAACTACGTCATGTACGAGGGCAAAAAGGCCGTGGCCGAGAACATCGTCTACGGTGCCTTCGACATCCTGGAAGCCAAGCGTCGCGAATCGACCGCTCTGGAAACCTTCCACGCCGCGCTGGAAAACGTTTCGCCGGCCGTCGAAGTCCGTTCGCGCCGGGTGGGTGGGGCCACCTATCAGGTGCCGGTCGAGGTCCGTCCGGACCGCCGTCGCGCCCTGGCCATCCGCTGGGTCATCAACGCCGCGCGCAACCGCGGTGAGAACACCATGACCGAGAAGCTGGCGGGTGAACTGCTGGACGCGGCCAACAACCGCGGCTCGGCCGTCAAGAAGCGCGAAGACACCCACAAGATGGCCGAAGCAAACCGGGCCTTCTCGCATTACCGCTGGTAGCCTTTAAAGCGTCATAGACGCGCACTATCTAAGGGTATCGGTCGCGGGCGGTTTGAGCTAAATCGCCCGCGCCGTTTATCCGAAAAGCTGAATCCACCGACCGGGGCGCACCGACCGCGCCCAGACATCTCATCAAGGCGCTACGTATGTCCCGCACGCATAAGATCGAAGACTACCGCAACTTCGGCATCATGGCCCACATTGATGCGGGCAAGACCACGACGACCGAACGCATCCTCTACTACACCGGCAAGTCCCATAAGATCGGCGAAGTCCACGACGGTGCCGCCACCATGGACTGGATGGAGCAGGAGCAGGAACGCGGCATCACCATCACGTCCGCTGCCACGACCGCCATCTGGAACGGCAAGCGCCTGAACATCATCGACACCCCCGGCCACGTCGACTTCACGATTGAAGTTGAGCGTTCGCTGCGCGTGCTCGACGGCGCGGTCACGGTTCTCGACGGCAACGCCGGCGTTGAGCCGCAGACGGAAACGGTGTGGCGCCAAGCCGACAAGTACAAGGTTCCGCGCATCGTCTTCGTCAACAAGATGGACAAGATCGGTGCCGATTTCGACAAGTCGGTCGAGTCGATCCGCGACCGTCTGGGGGCGAAGGCTGTGCCGATCCAGTTCCCGATCGGCGCGGAAAGCTCGCTGTCGGGTCTGGTCGACCTGGTCCGCATGAAGGCGGTGGTCTGGGACAACGACGGCCTGGGCGCTTCGTATCGTGACGAAGAAATTCCGGCGGATCTGCAGGCCAAGGCTGAAGAAGCCCGTCAGTACCTGATCGAATGTGCCGTGGAACTCGATGACGAGGCGATGGAAGCCTATCTGGAAGGCAATGAGCCGTCCGAAGAGGTCATCAAGAAGTGCCTGCGCAAGGCCGTTCTGACGGGTGCCTTCTATCCGATCCTGTGCGGCTCGGCCTTCAAGAACAAAGGCGTGCAGACGCTGCTGGACGCCGTCGTCGACTATCTGCCGTCGCCGATCGACATTCCGCCGACGCCGGGTATCGACTTCAAGACTGAAGAGCCCGTCGTTCGCAAGGCGTCGGACGATGAACCTCTGTCGGTTCTGGCGTTCAAGATCATGGACGATCCCTTCGTCGGCTCGCTGACCTTCTGCCGCATCTATTCGGGCAAGATGGAAACCGGCCAGTCGCTGTTGAACTCGTCGCGCGACAAGAAAGAGCGCGTCGGTCGGATGCTGTTGATGCACTCGAACAACCGCGAAGACATCAAGGAAGCCTATGCCGGTGACATCGTCGCCCTGGCCGGCCTGAAGGAAACCCGCACGGGGGACACCCTGTGTGATCCGCTCAAGTCGCCGGTCATCCTGGAGAAGATGGAATTCCCCGCGCCGGTCATCGAGATCGCCGTGGAGCCGAAGTCCAAGGCCGACCAGGAGAAGCTGGGCGTGGCGCTCGCCAAGCTGGCCGGTGAGGATCCGTCCTTCACCGTCTCGACCGACCACGAGTCGGGCCAGACCATCCTCAAGGGGATGGGCGAGCTGCACCTGGACATCAAGATCGACATTCTGAAGCGCACCTACAAGGTCGAGGCCAACATCGGTGCGCCGCAGGTGGCCTATCGTGAAAGCCTCGGCAAGCCGGCGGACATTGACTACACCCACAAGAAGCAGACCGGTGGTACCGGCCAGTTCGCCCGGGTGAAGATCAAGTTTGAACCGGGCGAGCCGGGTTCAGGCTTTGTGTTCGAGTCGGCCATCGTAGGCGGCAACGTGCCCAAGGAATACATCCCGGGCGTTCAGAAGGGCCTCGAGTCGGCCAAGGAAAACGGTCTGCTGGCCGGCTTCCCGCTGATCGACTTCAAGGCGACCCTGTATGACGGCGCGTATCACGACGTCGACTCGTCGGTGCTGGCCTTCGAAATCGCGTCGCGCGCGGCCTTCAAGGAACTGCGCACCCAGGGCGCACCCAAGCTGCTCGAGCCGATCATGGCCGTCGAGGTCGTGACCCCGGAAGAGTATCTGGGTTCGGTCATCGGTGACCTGAACGGTCGCCGGGGCATGATCCAGGGGCAGGACATGCGCGGCAACGCTGTTGTCGTGAACGCCTTCGTCCCGCTCGCCAATATGTTCGGCTATGTGAACACCCTTCGCGGGATGTCGCAGGGCCGGGCCCAGTTCACCATGCAGTACGACCACTACGATCCGGTGCCGCAACACGTCGCCGACGAAGTGATCAAGAAGTACAGCGCTTAATTTAACCCCGAAACCACAGGAAACCCCCGGTCTCGGGGCCCAAGGAGCTATAGAGAAATGGCCAAGGAAAAGTTCGAACGTACGAAGCCGCATTGCAACATCGGCACGATTGGTCACGTTGACCATGGCAAGACGACGCTGACGGCGGCGAT
>NZ_KE386797.1:47448-239946 GCF_000428765.1 Brevundimonas aveniformis DSM 17977 | reverse complement strand
CCCTGGTCGGGGGAGCCGGCAACGATCTGATGAACGGCGGTGACGGCAACGATGTGTTTGTCTTCGACACCGGCTTTGGCCATGACGAGATCCTGGGCTTCAGCGCCGGTGCCGGCGTCGGCGACGTCATCCGCTTCTCGACCACGGTCTTCTCCAGCTTCTCGGCGGTCATGGCGGCGACGGCTGACAATGGCCAGGGCTGGGCCGTCATCACGGTGGGGAGCAACAGCATTGTCCTGCGGGGGGTCAGCAAGGCCCAGCTGAATGCCAACGACTTCGAGTTCCAGGCCATGTCACCGGCTGAAGGTCCGCTGGTCCTGCCGGGTCTGGAGGCCGGGCAGCAGGACAAGCACGCAGGGCCGCTGGTCCTGCCCGACCTGATCCAGGATGATGACCCGCTGATTCTTCCGGGGATTGCCGATGCAGGCAAATGGGAGTTCACGCCGCTGGTCCAGCCCAGCCTCGGCGACACAATGGATCCGCTCGTCCTGCCCGGAGGTCTGGAGGGCAAGCCGCAGTGGGATGACGACCCGGTGATCTGCGGCGTCCCCGATGGCGTCCTGACAACCGCCGATCTTCTCTTTGACCCTGTCGGAAAACCGTACCGCGCCGGGCCCGACGACCTGCAACCAACCGACTGGATCGTCTAGGGACGGGGGCGGCGGCTGTCAGCAGGAAGCTATTACGACGGGCCTTCCGGCATGCCGCAAATCAGGTCAGGAAGGGGGCATGACGCAGTCTGCCCCCGTTCCGATGACCGATCCCGCTGACGCTTCAACCGCGGTTGTTTCCTCGCAACTGGCCAGCCATCTGGCGGCCAAGCTGTGCCACGACGTGGCCAGTCCCGCCGGAGCCATGGTCAATGGCCTGGATATGATGCGCGACCCCGATCATGCCGAGATGCGTGACGATCTGGTCGCCATGGTCGAGGCGAGCGCGCGCAAACTGCTGGCTATGGTTCATTTCGACCGCGTGGCCTTTGGCGCCGCCACCAGTTCGGAGTCCTTTGCGGCCGAAGAGATCGAGGCCCTGGCCCAGAGCGCCTTTTCGGACATTCGCCCGGACCTCGACTGGACGTGTGAGATCGAGCGGTTCACCAAACCCCAGGCCCGGGCGGTTCTGAACCTGGCCCAGATTTCAGGCGGCGCCCTGGCGGTCGGCGGGACGGTGCAACTCAGGATCTCGACCGGCGCCGACCGCCTGACCCTTTCGGCGGATGCGCGCGGCCCCAAAGCGCGGTTGAAGAACGAGGTGTCGACCGGGCTTTCCGGGGCGACCCTGACCGACGGCATGGCCGGTCAGTGGATCCAGTCGTTCTGGCTGCACACGACCGTGGCCGAGGCCGGCGGCGAGTTGTCATTCGAGACGAGCGAGGATCGTGTGGAGATTTCGATCTCCATGCCGCGTTAGATGCCGATCCAAACCAACGGTTAACCGACGCACCCGGATAACGGGATCATGCGGCTTTGCCTCATCATCGACGATAGCCGGATTATCCGAAAGGTTGCTCGACGCATTGTCGAGGGGCTGGGCTATGACGTCGAAGAAGCCGGTGACGGAGCTGAGGCCCTCAGCTTCTGTGCCGCGACCATGCCCGACGTCATCCTGGTCGACTGGAACATGCCGGTGATGGATGGAATGACCTTCCTGCAGCGGCTGCGCGCCTCGGAAGGTGGGGATCAGCCCAAGGTCCTGTTCTGTACGATCGAGAACGAGCCGAGCCGTATCGCCGAGGCGCTGGACGCCGGGGCCGACGAATATGTGATGAAGCCGTTCGACGGCGACATCCTGGGATCAAAGTTTGCCGATGTGGGGCTGGCCTAGATGACCAGCGACCTCGATTTCCCCGTCCTGTCGGCCCTGATGTCCGAGCGCGCCGGGTACGACCTTGGGCCTGAGCGCCTGGCGGCGGTCGAAGCCCGCCTTGGCCCCATCGCGCGTCGCGAAGGCCTGGCCTCGGTGCAGGACCTGATCGCGCTGATCGACCCTGGGCAACGTCCGTCGCTGACCTGGGAGATCGTTGAGGCGATCCTGCCGGCCGACACGCGGTTCTTCCGGGATCGGGAGTCGTTCGAGCTGATCAGCGCTCAGCTGCTGCCTGTGCTGTCGCAGGCGCGCGGCGGGGTGGTTCGGGTTCTCATCGCCGGCTGTGCGACCGGCCAGGAGGCCTGGTCGGTGGCCATCTGCGCGGCGGAGATCGGTGTGGATGTTGAGGTTGTCGCCTTGGACCTGTCCAGCCGGAGCATCGAAAAGGCGCGGGCGGGCGTCTATACCCAGTTCGAGGTCCAGCGTGGGCTGAGATCCCGCCAGCTGATTGCCTGGCTGGAACGATATGAAGACCTGTGGCGTGTGTCCGAACGTCTGAAGCGTTGGGTCCGCTTCGAGCGCGCCAATCTGCTGGACGGGATTGAGGGCTTCGGAGAGTTCGACCTGATCTTCTGTCGCCACGTCCTGTCCGACATGACGAGCGAGGGCCGACGACGGGTGCTCGATGGCCTGGCCAAGGCCTTGGGGCCGGCCGGGTGCCTCTTTGTCGGCGAAGGCGAGATCCTTCCCGAAGCCGGTGTGGCCTTTAGACCGGTCGCCGGTCTGAAGTCCGTCTATGTGCGCGGCCCGTCTTCGGTCAGCCAGGCGGCGTGATCGCCAACTGACCTGTGACTACCAGGCTGTCTGAGGCTCCGAAGGGCATGGTGTCGGGCTCACGCCGAGGCAGCGCGCGCGCATCGTCCGGCCAGCCATCATGGAAGGCGGCCCAGTGGAGGGTGGTGCCCGCCGGTGCCACGAAGCTCATCGCGAAGCCCTGTCCGGGGTCGGCCCAGCGCACAACCAGGGGCGTCCCGGCGGCGGGCGCGTTGACGGGGTGTCCCATGACGGAGACCTGGGACATTGGCTGGTCGGACACCAGCGTCAGCCGCAATTCGCGGGCGGAGGGGTCCGACGCCACAATCCGGTAACGTCCCCCCGCAAGAGCAGTGACCACGATTGTCGGTCGCGGCATCGCTACTGGTGACGCGGCCACCGTTTGCCAGGACGACGTGCCCAGCGCCGGCAGGTTGATCGTCTGAACCGGCGTGCCCTCTCGACCCAGCCAGGCGACCGTCCAGGGATCCCGCATGGCCGGCAAGGTGGCCAGTCGCGCCCGACCATCGGTCGTGTCGGCAACATAGAGGGCCAGGGTCGGAACCGGTCGTTCCGGCGTTCCTGAGGGAGCCCAGCGAATCCACAGCCCCCCGGCGACTGCGAGCGCCACGAGCCCGATACCTACCGGGACGGTGGAGCGCCCTCGCACGGCGGGCATCAGGAGCGCGGCCAGGGGTAGGATGGCCAGCAGGGTAAGCGCGGCGGGGGCTGCCGGAATGGTCGCTCCGACGCCCAGAAAGACACCGTGATTGACGCCGATGACCCAGGCGCTCCCGACAATGCCCAGGGCGGTGGCGATCGGCCAAGCAAGGTCACCCAGACGTCGCGCCGTCAACAGGGCCACAGTCCCGATCAGCGTCGGCCATGCAGCGATGATCGCGGCTTCAGGGGCCAGAATTTGAAGGGCAACCGACATCACCCAGCCGAGGCTGAGCAGGCCCAGGGCGGGCGCTTCGTGCGGGCGGTAGAGGCCGCTGCGTCCCCGCAACATATACCGGCTGACCAGCAGGACGGCACCGACACAGGCGCAGATCATGGCCAGCTCGAAGACGTCTAGCCGCCCTAGGAGGGGCCGGTTCATGATGAAGTCGGTGGGCGACCCTGTCAGCCAAAGCAGCCCCAGCCCCAGGGCGCCGCACGCCGTGGCGACGAGAAGGCCGCCCAGGGCACCGACGGCGGCGACGCGGATCGTCTCGGCGCGCGGCTGGCTGCGGATGAAAAGACCCAACAGACCGACCCCCGACAAGGCGACGAGGGCCCAGCCGACCCAGGCGGGATAGGTCAGGGTAAACAGGCCGAATATGTCGGAGAAGACGGCGTTGGGCCGTGGCTCGGGAAGGTCGTCGGTGGCCAGGAGGGCGCGCGTCAGATCCAGCGCCTGACTGCCCAGGTGCTGGAGCGAGCCCTGGTCCAAAGCGTTGGGTGTGGCGGTTGCCGAATGATAGTGGAACGGCTCACCGATGAAGGCGATGTTGAAGCCGGCGATGTTCTGATCACGCGAATGGCTGAAATCCGTGTCATTCGGCAGGATCGAATAGAGAAATGCCGCCAGAGATGTGGTGGACGGCTCGCGCACGCTGCGGGCGTACAGGTTCATCATCGCCCCATTGTTCGGGCCGGTCTCGAACATGAAGGCGCGACCTGCGGCCCCCCGCGTCTCGAGATTGACGACCGCGCCGACGCGCTGGCTCAAGGGGTGGCGATTGAAGAAGGCTTCGGCCCCGAGCAGGCCCTGTTCTTCACCATCGGTGATCAGGACAATGAGGTCCCGACGGCGTGGGCTGTTCTCAGCCAGGAGGACGCGCACTGCCTCGAGAGAGGCAGCAACGCCGGCCGCATCGTCGGCCGCGCCGGGTGAGCCGACGGCGGAATCATAGTGGCTCATCAGGACGACCGCAGGTGCCGTCGGATTGTCGCCCGGCAGGACGCCGATCAGGTTCTCGATCTGGCCACCGGTCACGAAATCCGGGCGGCGCGTAAAGACGGCGTCGGCCCGCTGGGCCGAAACCTCAAGGCCCAGTTGCTGCATCCGGCGCAGCAGGGTTTCGCGCACCTGATCATTCTCTGGAGTGCCGGTGGGGTGCGCCACCTGGCCGATCTGACGGACATCGACCATGGCCCGTTCCGCCGAGAAGGCCGTGGCCTCTGCGTCGTCGGACACCGGTGAGGGCGGTCGGATCGTCAGCGCGGCGATGAACAGGGCCAGGCCGAGCGCGGCCAGGAATCCGATGAGTGATCGCATAGTCGCCTCCCCCAAGGTCGCCCGGGACCCTAGTGCAGGTGGCGGTTAGATCAAGGGCGACGGATGCGGGTGACACAATGAAAGACACCCGCCGGTTTCCCGGCGGGTGTTTCCAACCCGGACGCTTACAAACTTTCGGTCAGGCCGCGGCGGTGATGCCGGCGGAGCTTTCCTGGGGATCGCGCAGGACGTAGCCGCGGCCCCAGACGGTTTCGATGTAGTGCTTGCCGCCGGCGGCAGTCGCCAGCTTCTTGCGCAGCTTGCAGATGAAGACGTCGATGATCTTCAGCTCGGGCTCGTCCATGCCGCCGTACAGGTGGTTCAGGAACATCTCCTTGGTCAGGGTCGTGCCCTTACGCAGGGAGAGCAGCTCGAGCATCTGATATTCCTTGCCGGTCAGATGCACGCGGTGGCCGTTCACTTCGACGGTCTTGGCATCGAGGTTCACCGCGATTTCGCCGGTCGAGATGATCGCCTGGGCGTGGCCCTTGGAGCGACGCACGACCGCCTGAATGCGGGCGATCAGCTCATCGCGATGGAAGGGCTTGGTCATGTAGTCGTCGGCACCGCCGCCAAAGGTCTTGACCTTGGTGTCGATCTCGCTCGAGCCCGAAAGGATCATCACGGGCGTATTAATCTTGCCGACGCGAAGCTGACGAAGAACCTCGATGCCGTTCATGTCGGGCAGGTTCAGGTCAAGGAGGATGATGTCGTAGTCATAGATCTTGCCCAGATCGATGCCTTCTTCACCCAGGTCGGTGGTGTAGACATTGAAGCCCTCGGACTTGAGCATCAATTCGATGCTCTGTGCGGTGGCACTGTCGTCTTCGATCAACAGAACGCGCATTCAGTGCCCCTCCAGGCGAATCTTGGTCGTGTAGCGGCGGTACGAAAAGGTTACGCACCTCTTCCCCGCACGCTCTCTCTGAAAGACTTAGGAAAGGTTAATCAGACCCCTCATTCGAATCGGTAGTCTGATTTGCGAGTCCCCGTCTAGGGGCAGAGTCAACGATTCGATTCCGAGGGTGAATTCTCCGGTTGGGCGAGTCCAAAAAGACTCACTTTCAGTGGCGAGTGGCGAGTGGGGCTTGGCGCGGTTGGCACCATTGACTGTTCGAGATGCGCCAGCGCCTGTCCGGTGAAAACTCGTCACTCGCCACTCGCCACTTCATACCCGCGACGGCTAGAAGGGGGCTACCAAGGAGGTTCGCCCGTGCTTTTTGTCCTGTCACCCGCCAAGCGGCTGGATTTTTCGGCCCATCCGATGACGGCGCAGGCGACCGAGCCGCGCATGGGCGAGGATACGGCGCAATTGGCGGTTTCGACGCGGCGGCTGACCAAGCCGGACCTGAAGCGGCTGATGGGATTGTCGGATGATCTGGCACGGCTGAACCAGGAGCGGTTCCAGGCCTTTGATGCCGAGGCTGTGGGCGGAACGCCGGCGGCCCTGGCCTTTGCGGGGGATGTCTATCTGGGTTTGAAGGCGCGTGACCTGGATGAGGCCGGCATGGACTGGGCGCAGGACCGACTGCGGATTCTGTCGGGCCTGTACGGGGTGCTCAGGCCGATGGATGGGATCCAGCCCTACCGGCTGGAGATGGGAACCAAGCTGTCGACACGGCGCGGGCGCGATCTCTACGCCTTCTGGGGGGACCGGATCGCGCGGCGGCTGGACGCCGACCTGGAAGGTCAGCCGGACCGTACGGTGATCAATCTGGCGTCCGAAGAATATTTCGGCGCGGTCGACCGCAAGGCGCTGAAGGCCCCGGTCGTTGATGTGCGCTTCGAGGAGGAAAAGGACGGGCAGCGCAAGGTGCTCAGCTTCTTCGCCAAACAGGCGCGCGGGACGATGGCGCGATGGGCGATCGATCAGCGGATCGAGCGGGCGGCGGATCTGAAGGGGTTTGATCGCAACGGCTACCGGATCGATCCGCGGCGGTCGTCAGATCAGGCGCTGGTATTCTGGCGTCATCAGCCGCCGCCGGTGGCCGAGCAGCGCAAGACGGCGCGCGAGACGGTCTGACATCGCTGTCAGGTTTGCTCACTGACAACGCGGTTCTGTCGGGCTAGAAGGGGCGATCAGAGGGAGGGCTCCGATGGCCGATGTCTTCGTCAGTTATGATCGTCGCGACCGGGATCTAGCCGAGAAGGTCGTCGCGGCCCTGACCGAGCAGGGGCTGACGGTGTGGTGGGACGACCGGATCACACCGCACGAAACCTGGGACAAGACCATCGAGCGTGAAGTCGACAACGCCAAGAAGGTCTTGGTGCTGTGGACCAAGAATTCGGTCGAGAGCGACTGGGTGCGGACCGAGGCGGGTGCGGCCAAGGAGGCGACGCCGCCCAAGCTGATTCAGGCGCGGTTCTCGGATTGCAAGGTGCCGCTGGCGTTCCGGTTGTTGCAACATGTCGACCTGATCGGCTGGACGCCCAAGCGGCGGCATTCCGGCTGGGATCGGTTGGTCATGTGGCTCAAGGACGGGATCGATCAGCCGGCCGTGCCCTCGCCGGGAGCCGGGGGTCCGATTCCGCCGGAGGAGCTGTCGCCGGCCGACGAGCCGGTCCAGGCGGACGCGGCTCCGGCAGAAGCGGCGCCGCCTGACGCACCGGTGGCGGCCCCGAACGAACCGGTTGTGGTTCCGGCCACGATGGGGCTGGGCAGTTTTGCCGCGAGTGCCGAGACGACGGATGAGGTTGCGCCGCCCTATGGTGGCGGGGCCGGCCAGTCGAACGTGGAGACGCCGCCTTACGGTGGAGGAAAGGGTGCTGCGACCGGGTCGACGCCTGCCTACGGCGGGGGAGCCGTAGAAGCTGAAGCCGCTGAGGCGGGACCGGTCCCGGTGACCATGGCACCCTCCGGTTCGACGACGGATGCCGGCGCGCCGGGGGGTACAAAGACCCAAGGCATCGACAAACGGCTTCTGATCGGCGGCGGGATCGCGCTAGGCGTGGTGGTGCTGGTCGCGGCGGTGATGATGCTGATGTCGGGCGGCGGGTCAGATTTCTCCGATGAGGAACAGGCGACGCTGGGCGGCTATCTGAACGGCTATGCCGAACGCTATGCTCAGGGTCTGCCGCAGGTTGGAGACGATGAGCTGGCTCGTCTGGCGGATGATGCCGCCTATGACTACGAGGTCCGGCTTGATGGCGGAAGCAGCTATCGGGTGTTGGGGGCCTGCGACACCAACTGTCGCGACGTGGACATCTATGTGATGGATCCTTCAGGCCAGGAGATCGGTCGCGACATCCTGACCGACGATTTCCCGGTCGTCGAAATCCCCAATGCTCAGAACGGAACCTACACGGTCCGCATCGGCATGCCGGATTGTGGGACGGACGCCTGTATCGGCGCGGCGCGGCTCTATCAGGTGGACTGAGCCGCTTGGGCTTGAAGCCAGGCGAGGAGACGACGCGTTTCAGCGCGCGGCGTGCCCTCACGACGGAAGGCAGCAAAGACGGCACCGTCAGTCTCGAATCCAAATGGCGATAGCAGCCGGGCGGAGGACAGCTCGGGTTCGATGAGGGCCTGCTGCGTCACGCAGACACCCAGGCCGGCGAGGCAGGCCTCAATCATCGTCTGCTGGTGGTCGAACAGCATCGGCGGCGCGTCGGAGCCGACGCGCAGGGCCGTGCGCGCGTTCCAGTCGTCGATGGCCTGGCGGTGGGACCGCGAAATCAGGCGACGTGCAGCGGCGGCGTCAACACCAGGTGCAGCGACCGGTCCATAGTGGTTGACCATGAGGGGAACGGCGACGAGGCCCGCAGATGGCTCTGCCCCGGCGTTGAGCATGCGGATGGCGACCTCGGCCCCGCCGAGCGAGCGGTCGAGATCGGCGTAGGACTCGGTGATTTCGATCTCCCAGCCATGCGGCCAGCGAGCCAGGCGCGGGATCAGCCAGCGCCCCGCCAGGGTGGACAGGCACGACACCTGAACACGGCTGCCCAGATCGGTGCCGGCCGACAGGACGGCAGCGAGGCGCTCGAAGGCAGGGCCGACCTCGGCCCATAGACGCGTGGCCTCGGGTGTGGGCCGGCGCGCATTGCGCGGGCCGTCGAACAGGCGGTAGCCCAAGTCGTCCTGAAGCGTATTGATCTGGCGGCTGATGGCTCCGTGGGTGACGCCCAACTGGTCTGCCGCGCGGGTCATGGAGCCGAGGCGCATGACCGCATCGAAGGCGCGCAGCGCCGTCAGGGGCAGGTGTCGATATTTGTGCGCTGAGCTCACAAACAGGAGCGGATAAGTCGTTAGGCGCGTGGGAGCAAGGGCGGCATTCAGACGCCATCCGAATGCGAGAGGGACGCGTCATGCTGAAACCGGTCGACTACAATCAACGCCAGCATCAGGGCTATGCCGCCGGGCGGGCGATGCCGGACCAGAGCCGGGCGATCTGGGCGGCGGCGCTGGCGCGGCGGGCGCCCGCGCGGCGGCCGCTGAGCGTGCTGGATCTGGGGTCGGGGACGGGGCGGCTGACGCCGATGCTGGCGGAGACGTTCGGCGGACCGGTCTGGGGCGTGGAGCCGCACGAGCAAATGCGGGCTCAGGCGGAGGCGGCGCCGCATCCGGAAACGGTCACCTATCTGGACGGTCGGGCGGAGGCGATCCCGCTGGAAGACGGGTCATGCGATCTGATCGTGGTGTTCCTGTCGCTGCATCACGTCCGGGAACGGGCGGCGGCGGCGCGGGAGATGCGCCGGGTGCTGGCGCCGGATGGGCGGGTGCTGATCCGCAGCACCTTTTCGGACCGGATGCCGGACATCGACTGGCACGCCTGGTTCGACGGCGCGCGGGAGGCGGAGATGCTGATGTTCCCGACCACAGGGGAGGTGGAGGCGATGTTCGAAGCGGTCGGCCTGCGGCGGCTGGGGCTGGATGTGGTGCGCGAGACGTACGCGGACACAATGACGGAGTACGCGGCGCGGATGCGGCTGAGGTCGATCTCGACGTTCGAGCATCTGGACGAGGTGGCGATCGAGGCGGGGATGGTTCGGATGGAGGCGGCGGTGGCGGCTGCGCCGGATGCTGCGGTGTATGGGGACGGGGATTTGATGGTGTTGGGGTAGGGCGGCGATCCCTGTCATCACGACAATTGCGCCGGCAACTATCCGTGACAACCACGCGGCTTGGCCCTTGTCCCGGCTCTACGCTTCGCTGCGGCCGGGATGACAACCCCTACCCCCGCTCCTTCGTCCGGCTGAAGATGATTTTGGGGAATTTCTCGCCGACGTAGCCGGTTTCCCAGCTTGATTTGGCGAGGAAGATGGGGGCCTGGTCGATGTCGGTCGCCATCTGGGGGCGGTATTTGCCGGCGAAGTCGTCGAGGTCCGCCTTGGTTTCGCCCGTGACCCAGCGGGCTTCGGCGTAAGGGGAGGGCTCGAAGACGACGTCCAGGCCGTATTCTTCGCCGAGGCGGTCCGCCATGACCTCGAACTGGAGCTGGCCGACGGCACCGACGATGAAATCTGCGCCCAGCTCGGGGCGGAAGAGCTGGGTGACGCCTTCTTCGGCGAGGCCTTCGAGGGCCTTCTTGAGGTGTTTGGCCTTGAGGGGGTCTTTCACCCGGACGCGCTGGAGGATTTCGGGGGCGAAGTTGGGCAGGCCCTGGAAGCGGACCAGGCCGCTTTCCGACAGGCTATCGCCGACACGCAGGACACCGTGGTTGGGGATGCCGATGACGTCGCCGGCGTAGGCTTCTTCGGCCAGTTCGCGGTCCGACGCGAAGAACAGGATGGGGCTGTTCACCGAAAGCTGCTTTCCGGTGTTCTGGACCTTCAGCTTCATGCCGCGCTTGAACGAGCCGGAGGCCATTCGGAACATGGCGATGCGGTCGCGGTGGTTGGGGTCCATGTTCGCCTGGACCTTGAAGACGAAGCCGGTGACCTCGGCGTCGCCCGGCTGGACCGTGATGTCGACGGGGACGGGGGCGTTGCGCGTCTCGGGCGGGGCTTCCTTGCGGGCCGGCAGGGGCTTGGGCGGCGGTGCCCAGTCGGCGATGGCGCGCAAGAGCTCGTCGATGCCGAAGTGACGCAGGGCCGATCCCCACAGAACCGGAGTCATGTGGCCTTCGAGGAAGGCCTGATGGTCGAAGGGCTTGTAGCCGGCCTCGACCAGCTCGAGCGCGTCCGACAGGTCGGCCTGCTCGGTCCCTTCGAAATACGGGCTCGCCTCATCGAGGGGGAGGGGGGACGGATGGTCCGGGTCGTGGTCGGCCCCGGCGTCCTTGCGGGCGTAGGGCTGGAATTCGTCCGAGCCGATCCTGGCCATGCCGCGCAGGCGATTGCCGCTCTCGGACGGCCACCAGATGGGCGAGGGGTCGAGCTGAAGGCGCGAGGCGATCTCGTCCAGCAGGGCCATGGGGTCCTGGGCCTCGCGGTCGAGCTTGTTGATGAAGGTGATGATGGGGATGTCGCGGAGACGGCAGACCTCGAACAGCTTCAGGGTCTGCGGCTCGATGCCCTTGGCCGCGTCCAGCACCATGATGGCGCAGTCGGCGGCGGTGAGGGTGCGGTAGGTGTCCTCGGAGAAGTCCTCGTGGCCCGGCGTGTCCAGGAGGTTGAACATGCCGCCCTCGAACTCGAAGGTCATCACCGAGGCCGAGACGGAGATGCCGCGCTCCTTCTCGATCTTCATCCAGTCCGAGCGGGTGCGCCGCGCCTCGCCGCGCGCCCGTACAGCCCCGGCCGCGCGGATGGCACCACCGGCCAGCAGGATGTGCTCGGTCAGCGTCGTCTTGCCCGCGTCGGGGTGGGCGATGATGGCGAAGGTGCGCCGACGCGCAGCCTCCTGGGCGATGGAGAGCTTGGACATTGGGCGCGGGGGTTAGCGCAAGCCGGGGGGGAAGTCACGCCGACAAGGTAGCTGATGTCGGACGCCGGATCCGAAGCTAGGTGTCGTCTTCTTCATAAGGCACGGGCGGCTGGCGCGCGCGGGCCAGTTCGATAAGGCGCTGAGCGTAGATGGAGGCGTCCCGACCGTGCGGGTTGTTGGCCACGGGACTCAGAACAACAATGGCTTCATCAAAACGACTGCTGAGCATCAAGGCCCGGCCCAGACCAAACCGGATGCCGGAGAGCTGGGGTGCCAGATCGTAGGCCGCCCCCCAGATCGCCAGATCGTTCTGGGACGGATAGCCGGGGGTCCCCTCCCTGTTGCGCCCAAGATAGAGGTAGGTCCGATAGTCGTCAGGGTCGATTTCAAGTGCTTGAGCGAGCAGGGCGTTTGACTGGTTAAGCAGATTGATGCGGGCGGAGCGTTCAGCGTCTTCGGCGGCCTCATAGTAGGCAAGCGCCAGGTACTGGAGAGCCTCCGTATCGGTCGGATAATCGGCGACCAGGGCCTCGAGCAGTCGGACGCCGGTTGCGGGATCACCGAAGTGCAACTCGGCATGGGCGAGGGTCAGGCGCGCGAAGGGATCCGTTGGGTGACGGGCGGCGGCCTGACGGACGGCGCTGGCCGATGCGTCGCGGTCGTCTTCTGAGCGGCCGACGCGAAGGTGCAGCGACAAGAGCAACAGGTCGTCGGCCGATGCCGGCAGGGTCGTGACCTCGACCTGAGGCGCAGGTGCCCCCTCGACGCTGCCTGAGGCATAGGGAAGTCCGCCCCGCAAGTAGCTGCGCAGCGTTCGCTCCAGCGTGGCCAACGACAGGCCGGTGGCCTCCTGGATGGCGGTGACGCTGTCCTGACCGGCTGCGACGGCAGCCAGATAGGCACCGAGCTGGCGGTTGCGAACCGGGTCACTGTGGAACCAGTGAGCCAAGAGCCAGGCCATGCTGTAGTAGGCCGCGCGTTCGTCAGGGCTGTTGATTTCGCTCGGACGGCTACCGAGCAAGGCTTCCATCCTGATCCAGTTCGCTGACATCAGCCAGCCGGCGCGGTCGCGGTTGTGTTCTCCGATGGTGATGTTGCGCGCGCTGATGTCGACGGTTGAGAAAAACTCGGCAAAGCCCTCAACGTACCAGCCCGGATAGGCCCCGGCGAAATGCTGGTGCATGAAATGGTGAGCATATTCGTGGAACAGGACTGTCGTTTGACGGCGTTCGCGTAGCGAGACGGCGAAGATGCCTTCGGTAGCCGGAAAGTAGACCCCGGCAACGTTGGACCCAAGGCCAGGGCGAACGATGTCGATATCGTCACGTCTGCCGAGCAGATAGATGGACAGCTTGCCGCCGCCGTCATCGTTCGAGGTCAGGCCGGTCTGGCTTCGCAGCACCCAGTCAAAAACCTCGAGCTGGCGCACATAGTCGCGAAGGACCCGCTCATCTCCGTCCGTGTAGACGATGAAGCGAGGACTTTCGGCGCGAAGCCAGCGGGCCTCGGCGGCATCCGGCATGATCATCAGGGCTATGCCGAAAACCGCACCCAGACAGGCTGTCAGAATAGAGCGCATCGATATGTCTCCGCCAGTCATACAACCTAGGCGGAGATAGCCGATGGGTCCAGATCGCGACAGATGATGGTGGGAAGGTGGGTCGTTGGGGACGCCGTAAATGCCTGCCGGCGTCACGTTTCCAACGTGCCCGGCCTTAGGCCGCCATGCGGTTCCAGACGGCCTTGTCGGTGGCGACGGGGGTGAGGCGGCCTTTGGCGTGTTTGGCTTGGAGGGCGCGGATGACGTCGTCCGGCAGCACGGCGAAGCGCGGCTCGACCAGGTCAGGGACGCAGTCGGCCTCGGGTGCCGCAAACATGGCAGCGTTGACCCCGGACTGGCGGCTGGCGATCAGCCAGGCCAGACGGCGGGCGCGCTCAGGGTCATCGCGATGCAGCAGCGGGTTCTCGGAAAACAGCTCGCAGCCCAGCTCGACCACATAGTCGAAGCCGAGACGATCAAAGCGGCGCGCATCGACCGGATCGACCGTCAGGTCGTCTTCCAGATCGAACACCGCATCATTCAGCAGGAACAACACAACTGGATACCCCATCACCGGACTCATTCTGGCCCGTTAGACGTGACGATAGGCGATGGGGTTTGAAGTTCGGTGAGCGAACGCGGTTAAGGGTTTGTGACCGCGCCGACCGTCAAGTCTCGACGTAGCCGAGGCTAGCCATATGGCTCTTGAACCAGACAAGCAGGGCCGCGCCGAGCGCCAGGCCAATGCCTGCGACGATCCAGCCCCGCAGGGTCAGACGACCGGTCTGCGATGCCCGCATGAGCGTGTCGCCGCGGGCTCCGCCGACCAGATAGACTAGGCCGACCAGGCCCAGCACCGGCGCGATTACGACCGACTTGAAACGATAGCCGACCTCGGCAGATCCACTGTGGGCGGCCATGGTCGCTTCTCCGACTGACCACCAGGCCAGGGCGATCCCGATGGCAAACAAGGCGGCACCCGCAAACCGCCAGACCATGTCCTGACTCAATGTCGTACTCCCCCGAGCCATCCCCACAGCTTGACCATGGCAAAGTCAGGACGGAGCGTCGAGTCATCCTTCGTCGGCGACGGCCTCAACCAGGAAATGGCGTCCCTGGCGGTCCTCGATCTCAACGAGCCAGATGTCGGGATCGTAGTCAGCCTGGCGGGCGGCGTAGGCATCGAGCTCGAACTCGGGGACGTCGGGGTGCGGCTGTATCCACAGGCGGTCACCATCCAGGCCGATCGTCTCGGCGTAGAGGCGAGCCGTACGCTCGACGGTGTTGTAGGCCTTGAGCAGAACGGCCCCGGCGCGAGCGTCGCCCTTGCGGACCACGACGGCAGAGGCCCCGGCCAGTTCGGCGCGGCGGATCAGGGCGGACACCCAGACATCGGTGGAAATCAACACTGGCTTAACCGTAAGCGGAAACCGAACCGAAGGGTCGGCACGCCTAGAGTGGGGCCATGATCGGTCGATTCCAAGAGCCGCGACGCTGGGCCGCCGTGCTGATGCTCAGCGCAGGCCTCGCTGCGACGCCCGCCGTTGCGGGGCCGGCGGACACCTATTTTGAACGCAGCCTGGTCGCCGAGGCCGGGGGCCGATGCGGTCTGTTCGATCGCGCCACCCTGCATGCCCTGGAAGCCGGGGCTGCCCAGGCGCGGGGAGCGGCCCTGCGGGCGGGGGTGAGAGAAGGCGACGTTGAGCGCCAGCGCCTGCGCGCGGCCGGGCGTGCCGGGCAAATCGCCTGCGATGATTCTGAGCTGGAGATGGTGGCTGGTCGTGCCCGTCATGCCTTTGCGGCCTGGGCCGGGATGCGGGCCATGGACTTTCCGGGCGACCGTGCCGACTGGCGCGTCGAGCGAACCGCCTATGCCAGCCAGACCTGGCGGCTTCGCCAGGACGGCGACGGGGTGGTGTTCGGGTTTGCCGGGGCGGGCACCGGCCACACCCTGGCACTGGTGGTCCAGGACCCGACGATTGTGTCGGCTCGGTTGATCGTGAGAGAGCCCGCCAGGGCCCCGACCGCCTGGCTGGCCCGCCCGGGCATGTCGGAAACGCCACCCCTGTACGTCAGTCGGGCCTACATGGCTGGGCGCGGGCACCCGGTGCCTGAAACCCTGTCGGAGACGGGCGGAAAGCTGTTCCGGTTTTCGACGGCTGCGGCGGACGCCATAGAAATTCTGGACCCGCGCGAGCGGTTCGCGGTCGAGCTGGTCCGGTCGGACGGGCACGGCCGGGTCGTGACCCTGGGAGCCGGCGACTTTGCCGCCGCTAGGGCCTTCCTGGCGATGGGTACGCTCTAGGCCGTTCAGGCGGCGACCGAGGCCTCGGCCTCGCGGCGCAGCTTCCAGAAGCGCAACGTCCTCTGGGCCGTCTCGCGGGTCAGTTCAGCATACATCCGGCCATAGGCCTGGGCCTTGCCCATGGCGTCGCCCTCCTTGTTGAGCAGGACGACGGCGTAGGTCAGGAAGATGGCGCGATCCATATCGACCGACTTACAGACCACGGCCAGGGCGTCGATCTGGCCGGCCTCGACGATCTTCTGCGCCGTATGGAAATCGATGCCGGACAGTTCGGCCAAGGCGATGAGGAACTCGGTGCGTCCGCCGGAACGCAACAGACGGACGAGGGCCTCGGGTGTCAGAGATGACGACGCCTGTAGCTCGCGCACATAGGCGCGTGCGGTTTCAAAGTCGGGCGGCAGGGAGCCGTCTTCGGCGCGCAGCCGATGGCGACCCACCGCAAGCGCGGCTTCCAACTTCTCAGGGGCCACGCCGGCGTTGCGTTCGAGGATCTTCTGGCGGAGCTGAGTCTCGACCACGAAGTACATCTCGTTCAGGAGGTCCGGCGGCATGGATGCCCGGTTGACCAGGTCCGCCTGAAGTTCGGGATTGGCCATGGCGCGATCAGTGACCGCCTCGTGCGCCGCGCGCGAGAGCTGCGCCCCGTTGTTGCGGATCAGGGACCCAACCGTCTGGTCATCCCCCCGCGCGATAATCAGGTCCGAAACGGACTCCGTCACCGCCTCCCGTTCCGACATGGCGCGCAAATGGCCCTGGCCCTTGATGCCGCCGATATCGAGCAGATCCGCTTCGGCGAGTACCTTGGAATGACGCAGGACTGGCTCGGCCACGCCTTCGACATCCATCGCCAGGGACCTGGCGAGGACGCGCGGCGCATTGGGCGCGGCCGAGAAGCGGACCGACAGCTCCCTGCGAACCGTCTCCTCCATCTCGGTGGCCAGCTGGGCGAGAACAGCCCCGTAGAGCTCATTTTCCACCGGGCTCGGCGGGGTTGTGCCGAAAAACTGATCCGTCAGCTCGCGCAGCAACTCGCGCCGCTTGTCGCTGGACGGTGTCTTGGCCAGGTCGATCAGGTCTTGGAGCCGCGATACGGTCATGGCTGACGCCCGAGCATGTCCATCAGCTGATCCGGTGGCAGATTACGCAGGATTTCAAAGGCCTCTTCGGCCCGCGCGGTGCGGTCCTGTTCAGCCAGGCTTTGCCCCTGGGGCGCTTGCAGGGCCACCAGGGTCTGGTCGGATGCCAGAACCTGGGCGCGCTCAATCGTGTCAGGGGTCCGCCCCGAGGCCCGGTGAACGGAATAGTAGCGTACGCCTTCGCCGTTGGTCGTGGGCGTCGGCGCGACAGGAGCAACGGGCGCGACCGTCCGATCCGTGGATTGGGCCGTCACCCGCGCCGGCGTTGTGGGCTCCTCGGCCGGGCTTTGGGTCGGGGTCTGTGCCCGTGGGGTGGGCGTAAATCTTGGTCGTGCCTGGTTCTGGCGTTCCGCCCGGACCGGCGAGGTGCTGACCGGAGGTCTGCCGGGCCAGTTCAGGTATCGCAATCCGGCCTGCTCGGCAGTTTCGGGGCGGCGGTCCTGAGCCGAGACGGGATGGGCCAGGAGCACGCTACAGGTTGTCAGCACAGCGATGGACAGGCGGGCCATGTCGGCGTTCCCGAAGCAATGAGGCTCTACCGTAGGCCGTGGTCGATTTCCCGGGTGTTAACGGGTGGTGGGCCCTAGCTTCGCAGGAAGTCCAGAGTGAAGGCCGAACGCCAGTCGACATCCGGCGAATAGATGCCGGCTTCCGAGGTGGCGGTGAAGAACGCCTCCCAGCGGGCGGCACTCATATCGCCGATGCGCCCTCCCGGAGAGACGACGATCTCGTTGGCGATGAGCTGGTCGCGCCCCCAGGTCAGCAAATCCTGGGTCATCTGGGGATTGGCGCGCTTGATCAGAGTGTCGGCGGGGGCGGGGTCATCATTCAGATAGGACTGCCAGCCCTCAACCGAGGCTTCGATAAAGCGGGCGACGACCGACCGGTTGTCCCGCATGAGCGTGTCGGGGCAGAGCAGCATATTGGCATAGGAAGGATACCCTTCGTCCGCCAGCGAGAAGGCACGCGGCTGAAAGCCGTCGGTGGCTTCCAGAGTGTGGGGCTCGCTGGTCAGATAGCCCTGCTGAACGGCCCGAGGATCGGCCAGGAAGGGAGCCGGATTGAAGGTGTAGGGCCGAACCTGGCTATCGGTGAAGCCGTAGCGTGCCTTGAGCCAGGGCCAGAAGGCATTGATCGAGGCATCCGCCAGAAGGAAGGGGCGTTCGGCCAGATCGGCAATGGAGGTCAAGGCGGCGTCAGGGTGCGCGATCAGGACCTGGGGGTCCTTCTGAAAGAAGGCGGCGACGACCGAGACCGGCGCGCCCTCGGCCGTCAGGTTCATGGGGATGAAGGCGTTGGAACCCATCCCCAACTCGGCCTGGCCAGAGGCCAGAAGCTGTGGGACGTCGACCGTCGGACTGCCCTGGATGATCTCGACATTCAGATCGCGGCGCGAATAGGCACCGATCGCCACCGCCTGATAGAAGCCGCCATGCTCGGCCTGAGCACGCCAGTCGGTGGCGAAGCGAATGCGGGTGCGGCCATAGCGATCGGTCGGCTCGCGGCGCGGCTGGCAGGCGTTGAGCGCCGCCAGACCCCCGAGGGCGGCGACGCCGGCGGCCCCGGTCAGTCCGGCGATGAGCGACCTGCGGTCCATGAACGATTCCCCGCGCTTGGCAGAAGCGTAGCGGCGGGGTGGGGCGAAGGGAAGGCGGGGTATGGGGTGCCGCGAGGAGAGCGGTTTAGTGCACTGTGAATCGGGTGCACTTAGTGCACTAAGTGCACTATCGGCGCGGGTGGCCTGCGAAATGCTGCGGCAAATTCTCGACACCCTCGGCCCGGGCGCCTCTGGCTGGACGATCAGAACGACCGGCCAGCAGGATAGCCGGGTCGCGTCGAGCGGGGATGTTCGGGAAAAAATTTGATCCAGAAACGGATCGAGGGGCGATGGCTTGGGCGAACCCTCGCACATCGGCCCCTCACCAAGTCCGGGTTGGACGTTGGTCCGTTACGGGTCGGATCTCTCATTCGTCTGGCGGGCAAGCCCGGCGTCCGCTTGATCGTCCTGTCCTTGCCTGGTCTTCCTCCTTGGCGAGTTGCCCCGCCGGGTTTTGAAGTCCGCCCTTCCTCGGATTGCTCCTGGGTCAGGCCCGTCCCGGTCGCTCCTGGGTTCCCCCTGAAGTCCTTGTTCGGTGGCCGGTTTCGCCGCTTGAAGCCCGGGTCTCCCCGGAGTTCCGCGCCGCGATGTCCGTCGGCAAGGACACGCTCTCGCAGAACCGGACGGCTGGCAAGCGGTACCGTGCGACCCGGTGTGCGTCGGCAGGGGAGGAACGGTGGATAACCGCGTCTTTCGAGGGGACCGGTTTCAGAAAACCGTCACAATCCAAACGCCTGGGTTGTCCCCAGATTTGGGCCGGTCAGGTGGCCAGCGCGGCCTTCATCTCCTCCAGCCGGAGCCAGTCAGCCTCGGCGGCCTCGAGCTTGGCGCGCGCGGCGTCGAGGTCGGCGGAGAGCTTGTCAAAGCGGTTGCGGTCGGAGGTGTAGAGGGCGGGGTCGGCAAGGGCGGCTTCCAGCGCCTCGATAGAGGCGGGGAGGGTTTCGAGCTCGCGCTCGGCTTCGTCGAGGCGGCGGGCGTCCTTGTAGGAGAGTTTCTTGGGAGTGGCGAGTGGCGAGTGGCGAGTGGCGAGGGAGGCCGGCACCGGCGTTGGCATCTTCTTCTCGTCACTCGTCACTCGTGACTCGCCGCTGAGGAAGCCGGGGTTCTGAGCGACGAAGTCGGTCCAGCCGCCGGGGGTTTCGACGGCGTTGCCGCGGCCGTCCAGGGCGATGGTGGAGGTGGCGAGGCGGTCAATGAAGTCGCGGTCGTGGCTGACGAGGATGAGCGTGCCGTCGTACTCTTCGAGCAGGTCCTCGAGGCGGTCCAGCGTCTCCATGTCGAGGTCGTTGGTAGGCTCGTCCAGCACCAGCAGATTGGCGGGTTTGGCTAGGGCGCGGGCGAGCAGCAGGCGGTTGCGCTCGCCGCCTGAGAGGGTGGAGACGGGTTGGCGCAGCTGGCTCTCCTTGAAGAGGAAGTCCTTGGCGTAGGCGGCGACGTGTTTGGACTGGCCGCGCACCAGGATGCTGTCGCCGCCGCCGGGGGTGAGGGCGTCCCACAGGGTCATGTCACTGCGAAGCTCGTCGCGCGACTGGTCGAGATAGACGGGGGCGAGGTTGGCGCCGAGGCGGATGGAGCCGGTGTCGGCCTCAAGTTCGCCGAGGAGGAGGCGGACCAGGGTGGTCTTGCCCGCGCCATTGGGGCCGACGATGGCGAGGCGGTCGCCGCGCATGATGCGGGTGGAGAAGGGTTTGAGGATTGTGCGGGCGGGAAGTGACGAGTGACGAGTCGCGAGTGGCGAGTCGGAGGCGGTCGCACCCGGCGCTGACTGAGAGGTGGGATCTTCTCTCGCCACTCGCGACTCGTCACTCGTCACTCCGAGAAAGGTCTTCGAGACCCCCTTCAGCTCGGCGACGAGCTTGCCGGAGGACGGGCCCGCGTCGACGCCGAGCTGGATCTCGCGCGGGAGGTCGGCGACGCGTTTGGCGCGATCCTGGCGCAGGGCCTCGAGCCGGCGAGCGCGGCCCTCATTGCGGGTGCGCTGGGCGGTGATAGAGCGATAGAAGGTGTAGGTCTCGCGCTCGATCTCCTTGGTCAGGCGACGCAGAGATTCGGCCTCTTCCTCGGTGACCTTGGCCGCCCATTCGTCGAAGGCCTTGAAGCCCTTGTCGAGGGTGCGGACGCGGCGGTTCTCCAGCCAGAAGCAGCGTCTGGTGGTGCGTTCGAGGAAAGTGCGGTCGTGGCTGACCATCAGGACGGCGAAGCGGGCCGCCTTGAGTTCGTCCTCCAGCGTTTCGATGGCGAGGATGTCGAGGTGGTTGGTGGGCTCGTCGAGCAACAGCAGGTCCGGCTGTTCAGCGAAGGCGCGGGCGAGGTCGGCTCTGCGGGTTTCGCCGCCGGACAGGCGGGCCGCGGGCTTTTCCGGGTCGAGGCCGAAGGTCTCCAGCCACTGGTCGGCGGTCCAGGGATCGGCCCCGCCGGAGACGGCGTGGTCGCGCAGCGTCGGGCCGACAATCACGGGCTCTTGCGGCACATAGGCGAAGCGGGCCCCGGCCTGAACCGCGCGCTCGCCGGCGTCGGGTTCGAGGATGCCCATGACCAGCTTCATCAGGGTCGATTTGCCGGCCCCGTTGCGGCCGACCAGACAGGCGTGCTGGCCCGGCTCCAGGGCCAGATCAACGCCGTCAAACAGCGGTAGCGGACCGTCCTGGAGGCGGACGTCACGAAGGGAAACGAGGGGAGCGCGGGCCATGGGGGGCGGGGTATAGCGCCCTAGAGAGATCAGCGCATCAACAAGAGATGGACGCTAGTTGGCAGACGCTCGAGCAACTAGCATGGGAGAACCCAAGGTCTCCAAACGTTGCATCAGGGGCACTGTGAACCCGTTCTGCTTCACGTGAACGCCAGCATTCTCCAGCCGTTCGCGGAACGCGCGCGCGCGCTCCACCTGGTCCTTGAACTGGTCATCTTGCCTATCCAGGGATTCGAGGATTTCTGTGGCTTCTTCGGTCACGTCCGTCTCCCTATCCGTGCGTATGGCGGCTGTAGACGTAGGATGGAATGCCCAGCCGGTTAAGATAGTCTGAAAGCACATCGCTGTAACGCCGAACTGACTGCTGTAGGTCCCTGTCCACACCGAAATCGTCGATTTCGAGGCGTATCTTCTCTCTTAGCGTTTGCATGCCGATGAACCGTCCATGCGAGTGCCAATGGGAGTTGTTGGAAAGGAGGGTAGCAATTTCTTCGGCTCTTTGCACCTTGTCATCTTCGGTGACAGCTACGCCAGGATTGGTAGTGCGGTGCACCGCCCAGTCCTTAAATTTGTATTTTGTGAGCCACTGTTTGAGTAGCGTGATCGAGAGGTCTCTAGCTTGTTCGTAAAACCGCAGCATCGCTAGATCCTGCTTTTCGAACAGCACGTACTCGGCCGGGGTGAGTTGATCGTTACGGGACTTCTCAACAAGCTCAGCCACTTTGTCGAGGTAGCCAAGTGCTGGAACGAGGTACTTCCCTTCCCTATCAGGGACTTGTGGGTCGATTGGGCCGAGCGACGAGGAGTAATCCATATAGATTTTGTCGCCAGCCATGCAGAAGATCGTACCAGCAGACATCGCCATGCGGGGTACGATGAAATAGACGTGGCCGTAGTGGTGGCGGACAACCTCGACAAGCTTTTCTACGACTTCGGCTTGGCCGCCGGGCGTCGTTAGACAAATCCCGATGGCACCCCGTTTGCCGTCTCTTGCCGCCAGCTTCTCCACAACATCTCGGAATTGCGGCACTAGTGCAGGACGAATTTCGCCATAGCAATGTATGACGTCGCATTCCAGCTTGCCTTCGATTGCCTGTTCGGCGTGCTCGACCACCTCGAAAGTTACGGCATCGAGAATGGGCCGCGACGCCCCGCTCACAGCTCCATCATCCTAGAATCGCTCCCCCCACCGGTTGCAAATGCCTACCCGGCCACTGTCACTTGAGTCGAGTCCTTCCTACTCGCCGCTGCTGAGCGGTTTAGCCTACCGTACCGGACTTGAGTGCGCCGCCCCACGGAAGATCGCGTTCAGGAAGAGGACGTCCTGGCCGTGGAGGAAGCCGCGGAAGGTGGGGTCCTGGGTGAAGGCGATGACCTGGCCGCGGCCGACGCTGTTGGCCATGACATAGGGCTTGAAGGCCAGCTGGGCGCGGTTTTCGGCCCAGAGGTGGCCGGCGACGGGCAGTTCGCGGGCCGAGACATAGCGCAGCACGTTGGTGCCCTCATCCTGGCGCAGGGGCTCATAGATGGCCGAGCCGACGACCAGCACGGTCAGGCGGTCGGGGAGGCCTGCGGACAGCCAGTGCTGGCGATCAACCTCGACCTGGGCGAGGACGCCCAGGACACTGTCGGGGGTCGCTTCGGCCGGGCGGATGGCCTCGGCGTAGTCGGCGTCGCCCGAGATGATGCGAGGGTCTGTGGACGGGGCCGGGGCGGGCTGGCCGTTGGCTGAGAGCAGCGGTTCACGGGCCGAAGCGATCATCGGGTTGTCGCCTGCCATCATCAGGTCAGCCCCCGAGCCGATCCCGACCAGGGTGCCGCCGCGCTGGACCCACTGGCGCAAGGAGGTGGCCAGGGCGGCGTCATAGGCACCGTAGGCGTCGGGCAGGATCAGCACCTGATAGCGCGACAGGTCGCGGCTCAGATTTTCGGTGCGGACGATGGAGACGGGGTAGCCGTAGCGTTGCTCCAGCACATAGCGGATGGCTCCGGCGGACTGGGGATCGGTGGGCTCGTCCCAGGCCAGGGCGATGCGCACCGGCGGCATCAGCGGTGAGCGGTCGGACGCCAGATTGGGGCCTTCGGTGACCCAGGTGTCGGGCACGCCGATGATCTCAGCATGGGCCTGGTCGGCGATGTCGGCGACCAGGGCGTCGAAGTTGTCCGGGCTGCCGGCGCGCACCAGAATGACCGAGCCGGCCGGGAAGGTCCGGTTGTCGACGGTGAAGGCCGCCTCGGGCGAGCGGACGCGGATGCCGGCGCGCAGGGCGCGGGTCAGGACACCCATGGCCTGGGAGCCGGACGGCACGACATAGGCGACCGGGTCGGCGGCGCCGGTGACCGCGCCGGGTACACCCTCGGCGGTGACGGTGGCGGTGGCGACCGACGGGGTCGAGCGGCACTCCAGGGCGTCGACACCGTAGGAACCCGGCAGCGCCCAGGCGGTGATGTCATAGATCTCGGCGTAGAGGCCGTGGCGGCGGCGGGCCTCCTGGGCCTGGACGAAGCCGTCGCGCATGGCGATGGAAGGATCCATCAGCACCTGAAGCAGGCGGCCGAGCGGCTGGCCCCGGCGGATGATGTAGTCGCCGGGGCGGTAGCTGCGGCCGCAGGCGCTGAAGCCGGCGGAGGCGCGACTGACCTCGATGCCCTGACGCGCGAGAAGGGCGGCCAGGGCGTCGGCGGAACCCGGATCGACATCGCCGCGCGCCAGGATCCAGGCACCTGCGCCGCCCTCCGACACGGCGGTGCGATAGTAGGCCGCGAAGTCGTTCAGCAGCTGGGCGCGGTTGGAAGAAGCCGTGCGGATGGTCGCCAAAGACGCCATGAAGTGGTTCCGCACCGTGGTGCGGTAGGTGAGGATTTCGCCGTTCGAGCGGCGGGCGGCCAGACCCCGGGCCGAGCCCTGTTCGTAGGTCATGCCGACCGCGCCCAGATAGGACGGCCAGCCGTCGCCATAGCCGGGATAGAAGGCGTCAAAGACCTCGCGCGTATAGTATTCGACGCCCTCGCGATCGAAGGCGGCGGCATTGCCGCGCCCGAAGATGTGCCGGGCGCGCAGCTGGGCCTCGGGCAGGAGCGGATTGAGCGGCTCGGCCTCGGGCGGGAAGAAGAAGGGATCGTCGGTGCCCATCTCATGGGCGTCGACGAGAACCTGGGGCCGCCACTGGCGGATCAGGGCGGATTGGCCGCGCGTCTCGGGCTGGGTCTGGGCGAACCAGTCGCGGTTGAGGTCGAAAAGATAGTGGTTGGGTCGACCGTTCGGCCAGGGCTCGTCGCGCTCGACGGACAGTCCGTCAGGGTCAGGTTGAAGGCCCAGCGCCTCATAGTAGCGGTTCATAAAGCGGTCGCGGCCGTCCGGGTTCTGGGTCGGGACGATGACGACGACGACGTTGTTCAGCCATTCGGCGACCTCCGGGTCGCGCGAGGCCAGCAGGTGCCGGGCGGTGGCCATGGCCGCCTCGGCCGGGCTGATCTCATTGCCGTGGACGGAATACATCAGCCAGACGATGACGGGCTGGTCGGCGGGAACGGACGTGGCACCCCGGCGCGGATCGGTCAGGGCGACGGACGCCTCGCGAATGGCCGAGATGCGCCGCAGGTTGGCCGGCGAGGCGATGATGGCGTAGGGCAGGGGCCGTCCCTCCCAAGTCTCGCCGTAACGGCCCAGGATCATCCGGTCCGGCGCTGCGGCGACCAGGGCCTCGAAATAGCGCAGCACGTCAGCTGATCGCGACAGCCGCTCACCAAAGGCATAGCCGAGCACGCGTTCGGGGCTGGGGATGGAGTCGTCGTAATTTTGACCCGAGAGCTGGTCCGACACCGTCGACTGGGCCAGCGCCGGGACGGGTGTGAGGAGAAGCGCGAGCGCGATGAGGAAACGAGCGAACATGGGGCCCCCTGAAACAGGCGGGCAGTTAGGCCGCAGGCGGGGGTGCTGGCAAGGCGGTCGGTCGGCGGAAGCGCCAGATGAGGGCCGGCAGCAACAGCAGGGTGGCGGCGGTCGAGGACAGGAGGCCGCCGAGGATGACGATGGCCATCGGCCCCTGGATTTCGCGTCCGGCTTCGCCGTTCTGGAGCGCGAGGGGAAGCAGGCCAAGGCCGGTGACCAGGGCGGTCATCAGGATGGGGGTGACGCGTTCCTGGGTAGCCTCGATCAGGGTCTCCAGGGACCAGTCACGACCTTCGTGGTGGACGACGTGCTCGACGTGGGACACCAGCAGAATGGCGTTGCGCGCCGCGACGCCGAACAGGGTGACGAAGCCGACGAGGGCACCGAGCGACAGCGTGCCACCGGCCAGCGGCAGCGCCAGGACGCCGCCGAGAAAGGCGACGGGGGCCGAACACAGAACCAGGCCGACTGAGCGCCCGTCACCCAGCGCCAGCAGCAGCAGGATGATTGCGGCGACGGCGGCCAGGGCGCAGTTGAAAACCAGCTGATTGCGGGCGCCGGCGGCGGCTGTGGCGGTGCTGTTGACCGAGGCGACGACGCCGGGCGGCAGGTGCAGGGCGGCGACGGCAGACTCGGCCTGACGGGCAACGCGGGCGACCTGAGCCGGGACGGGATCGGCGGTGACGACCTCGCGGCGGCGACCGGCCTCGCGTGAGATGACGGTGCGCTGTCCGCCCATGCCGATGTCGGCGACGCTGGACAAGGCGACCTCGCCGCCGAAGGCACCGCGTATCTGCAACTGGCTGATGGCGTTGGGGTCGATGCGTCGTTCGGGCGGGAGGATGACGGTGACGTCCACGGCACGGTCGGGGCGGTATAGCTGAGTGGCCACGGTTCCGAGATAGGCGCTGGAGACTACATCGAGCATGTCGTTGACGGTCAGACCAACGTCGCCGAGTTGTTCGATACGGGGGCTGATGCGCAGGGCGGGCGCCTCAGGCGGGGTCTGGCGGATGATGTCGCCGGTTCCGGGGATGGTCTGAAGGGCCTGGGCGACGGCCTGGCTGGCGGTGTCGAGATCGTTGAGATCCTCGCCGTAGAGGCTGACGGCGACCGCCGCCGTCTCGCCGGTGACGGATTCGCCGATGCGGTCGCCCAGGAAGGTGAGAACCTCGGTTTCGAGGCCAGGGTGGTTGTCGAGCGAGGTGTGAAGCGATGCCTCGATGCGGTCCTGGGCGGCGCCGCTGAGATGGGGGCGCAGCTCGATGTGGAACTCGCTGCGTTCCGGCCCCCAGGTGTCTTCGCCGCCCTGGGCGCGGCCGATCTGCTGTTCGACGGTCTGGACACCGTCGATGGCGAGGAACTGGGCGGTCAGATCCTGTCCCAGTTGGCGGCTTGCCGCGAGCGACGTTCCCGGCTGGGCCGAGACGCCGACGACGAAATGGCCCTCGCGGAAGGTCGGCAGAAGCTCGGAAGGAAAGAGGAAGGGCGCGACGACCATCGCCACGAGGGCGACGCCGGTGACGCCCAGCGCGATGCGGCTCTGGCCGGCGGCGCGGGTGATCAACTCGTGGGTTCGGGCCTTGAGGCGAAGGAGCCAGCGTGGTTCGGCCTCCGGGGTCCAGCCGCCGAGCGTCAAGAGCGCGAGCGCCGGGGTGACCACCACGGCCACCAGCAGAGAGGCCAGGGTCGCAAGAATGAAGGCAGCGGCCAGCGGGCTGAAGAAGCGACCCTGCAGGCCGCTGAGCAGGAGGACCGGAACCAGGGTCAGGCCGACCACCAGGGTGGCGTAGACGACCGGGCCGCGGACCTCGACGGAGGCGTGCTGGATGACCTCGCGCGCCGGCTCCTCGCCCTTGTGACGCAGGCGTCGGACAATGTTTTCGACGTCAATGACAGCGTCGTCGACAACGACGCCGAGGGCCACCGCGAGGCCGCCCAGCACCATGGTGTCGAGTGTCTGGCCGAACAGGTCCATGACGATCAGAGCCGTCAGCAGGGAGATCGGGATGCTGACAAAGGAGATCAGCACGGTGCGCATGCTGCCCATAAAGGCGAAGAGAACGACAGCGATCAGGACGGCACCGATGATCAGGTCGTCGCGCAGGCCGCCCAACGCCGTATTGATGAAGTTGGCGGGTCGGTGAAGCTCGGCATTCACAGTCACGTTGCGGGCCGCGAGCGCAGGCGCGAGTTCGGCCAGGGCGGCGTCGACGGCGCGGGTGGCGTCGAGGGTGTTGGCACCGTACTGGCTGGACAGGCTGACGAGGACGCCGGGTCGGCCCATGATAAGGGCATCGCCCAGACGCGGCTCGAAGGCCTCGACGACATCGGCGACATCGCTGACCAGCACGCGCTGGCCGGGGACGGCGCGAATGACGCCACGGGCGAGGTCGTCCGGCCCCTGGGCCTGGCCCTGTGGCGTGATGAGGATGCGCTGGGCCGGGGTTTCGACGAAGCCACCTCCGCGCACACCGGTCGCCTCGGATACAGCGGTCGCGAGGTCGGCGGGCGTGAGATTGAAGCGCGCCATGTCGTCGGGCCGCATACGGACCTCGATGCGATTGACCTCGCCGCCATAGACGCTGGCGCGGGCGACGCCGGGCGTGGCCAGAAGGCGCGGACGCACGACGGTGTCGATCAGGTTGCGCAGGGCCTCGGGCGACAGGGTGTCGCTGGTGAAGCCGATCTTGAGCAGATCCATGGTCGAGGAGGTGAGGGGGGCGACCTGGGGCGAGCCGGCGTTGGCGGGAAGGGCCGAGGCGGCCTCAACCAGACTGTCGGTCACCGTCTGGCGGGCGCGATAGGGATCGACCCCGTCATTGAAGATGACGGTGACGACCGAGATCCCCTCGATGGAATCGGAACGAACGGCGGCGATGCCCTGGCCGCCGGCGACAGACTGTTCGATCGGCCGCGTGACCAGCTGTTCGACCTGTTCGGCTGACAGGCCCGGTGCCTCGGTCTGGACCTCGACCTGAGGCGGGACGAAATCCGGGAAGACGTCGAACTTGGCCCGTGCCAAGGTCACCAGACCATAGGCCACCAGCAAGGCCGCCAGCAGGGCCACAAGGCGGGGCCGCGACAGCGACCAGCGAACAATCGAGGTGAGCATGCGGTCTTGTGAACTCCGCCGCCTGGATCGGCTGTGGCGAGCTATACGCTCGCTCGCGACCTTTGAAAGGCCGACCGCAGTGGAATTCGCGGGCGTCCTATCTTTGTTGGGAGCCTATGTCGGTTTATGGGGCCGTCATGAAGCCCTTCTGGGAAACCAAGCGACTGGATGAGATGACCGAGGCGGAGTGGGAATCCCTCTGCGATGGTTGCGGGCTGTGTTGCCTCGTGCGGTTCGAGGATGAGGAGACGCTGGAGGTGATCCCGACGCGGGTGCACTGCCAGCTGTTCGATCCCGAGCGGTGCCGGTGTTCAGACTACGAGAACCGTAAGGCGACGGTGCCGGACTGCATCAAGCTGACGCCGCAGAATGTCGAGGCGCTCGAATGGATGCCGAAGTCCTGTGCCTATCGACGGATTCACGAGGGGCGGGGACTGGCGGCCTGGCATCCCTTGATCTCCGGCGACCCGGAAAGCGTGCACCGGGCCGGGGTCAGCGTGCGTGGCGAGACGATCAGTGAATTGACCCTGGCTGACCCTGACGATGCGCTCGACTATGCGGCCTGGGATCTGACTGACGAACGCGGCTGATACAGGGGTTCGACGAACACAGTTTAGGTCCTGATAACTGATTATTTCCGGTTGCGCGTCACGCTTGGTGCGAACGGAACCCGAAGATGCCGCACGCGCGTACGACCGAATCGCTGAACCGCCTGACGGCAATTGCCGCCACCCTGTTTGATACCCCGGCCGCGACCGTCGTGTTGATGGGCGAAGACGGGATGAAGCTGAGCGGTGGGGTCAATGTCTGTCGCGATGAGGTACCGCGCAAGGCGAGCTTCACCGAGACTGCCGTGGCCTTGGGCGCAGATGCTGTGCTGGTGGTCGAGAATGCGGCGAAGGATCCCCGTTTCAAGGACAGCGAGGTTGTCTCCGGCCCCAATCATGTCCGCTTCTACGCCGGGGCGGTCATCAGCTGTAAGGACGGTCGCCGAGCCGGCGCGATCTGTGTTCTGGACATCTTTCCGCGCGAGCGGCCCGGAGATGACAAGCTCGAGGCGTTGAAAAACCTGGCCCAGATGGCGGCCGATATTCTGGACCGGGATGCAGAATTCCGGCGTCAGAAGGACCAGTTGGCCATGATCGACCTGGCCGAGACGATGTCGGGGGTCGGGCATTGGCGGCTGGATCTGGTCAGCGGAGGCGTGACCTGGTCCGATGAGGTCTTCCGTATCCATCGCAAAACGCGTGGCGAATTCACGCCGACCCTGGAGGCGGTGATCGATTTCTATCACCCGGATGATCGACCGGTGATCCATGCCCAGGTCGAGCATATGCGCGCGACGGGTGAACCGACGCAGTCCGAGTCACGTTTGATCGTGGCCGATGGCACCGAGCGTTTGATCCAGACCAACACAGCCCCGGAGTTCGGCGCCAACGGAGAGGTTACCGGCCTGTTTGGCGTGATGCGCGACATCACCGAAGAACGGGCGGGGTTAGAACAGATCCGCCAGAGCGAGCGCCGATACCGGTTGCTGGCTGACAATACCGCCGATGTCATTACCCGCGTTCGCGCAGACGGCACGGGTGGATATATCTCCCCGGCGGCCGAGCAACTGCTCGGCTGGCGGTACGAAGAGATGAGCGGCCAGTCGATGGACTATGTCCATCCCGATGACCGGAAAGACGTTCTTGAGGTTATTTCAGCGGTTCTGGGCGGATCACCGTGCCGCACGATCGTCCACCGGGCCGTGCACCGCGAAGGTCATTCGGTTTGGGTCGAGAGCCGCTTTCAGCGGGTGGAGAATGAGGCCGGCCGCGCCGACGAGGTTATCGCGGTCGTGCGCGACATCACCGAACGCAAGCGGCTGGAAGATCAACTGACGGCGGCCCTTGAGCAGGCTCAGGAAAGCGAAGCCAAGCACCGGATGCTCGCCGACCGGGCCGAAGACATCATCATCACCTATGGCTACGACACGATGGTGACCTACGCATCGCCGTCGCTGGAGCGCATTACCGGCATCAAGCCCGAGGAGATGGTCGGAACGACGGTCAACCGGTTATTGCACCCGGACGACTGGCGCGAGGTCAACGAGAAGCTGGCGGCGTTGATCCGGGATCACCCGGACCAGGACATGACGACCCAGCGATATCGTGCCTTCGTCAAGAACGGCGACGTTCGCTACTATGAGACACGCACCCGGATCGTGCGCGACGACGAAGGGCGCGTCCTCGAAATTCAGGACGTGGCCCGCGACGTGACCGAAACGCGGCGACTTGAGGAAGATCTGCGCGAAGCCGTCGAACGCGCGAGCGCAAGCGAAGCGCGGTATCGGATGCTGGCGGACCGCTCCGAGGACGTGATCGTGACCTATGGTTACGACATGAACGTGACCTATGTGTCCCCGGCCGTTGAGGCGATCACGGGCAAGAAGCCCGAAGACATTCTTGGCACGCCGGTCACCGGTCTGATTTACCCCGATGACGTGGCCGAAACGATTGCGCGGCTGACGGGCTTTATTCGGGATAACCCGGACAAGGACATATTCTCGCAGACATATCGTGGCTTCACCAAGACCGGTGAGATTCACCACTACGAGACACGCACGCGCATCGTGCGCGACAGCCAGGGACGGGTTGCCGAGATTCAGGATGTCGTGCGCGATGTGACCGAGACGCGGCGTCTGGAAGCCGAACTACTCGACGCGCTGTTGAAGGCCGAGGCCGCCGGTCAGGCCAAATCCGAGTTCCTGGCCAATATGAGCCACGAATTGAGGACCCCCCTGACCAGTGTGGTCGGGTTCGCAGGCCTGCTGAAGACGAGTTCGAGCCTGACGCCGGAAGACCGCCGGCATGTCGACAGGATTTCGACGGGCAGCGAGGCTCTGCTGAGCGTGATCAACGACATTCTGGACTATTCCAAGCTCGAGGCCGAGGCGCTGCAGCTGGATCCCCATGCTTTCCATGTCTGGGATTTCGCACACGGGGCTGGTGACCTGATGGAGGCTCAGCGAGCCGAAAAGGGTCTGAACCTGATCATCGATGTGGCCCCGGATGTGCCGGAGGTCTTGGTCGGCGATGAAGGGCGGCTGAGACAGGTCGTTCTGAACTTCCTGTCGAATGCGATGAAGTTCACCTCGAAGGGGCAGGTGAGGCTGAGCGTGGGAGGAAAGACCTGCGCCTACAACGGATGGCACCTGCGCGTAGCCGTGACCGATTCGGGGATCGGGATCGCCAAGGACAAGCTGGAGGCCCTGTTCGAGCGGTTCACCCAGGCCGACCAGTCGACGACACGCCATTTCGGAGGGACGGGGCTGGGTCTGGCGATTTCGAAGCGCCTCATTGAGGCCATGGGCGGCGACATCGGGGCCGAGAGTGAGCCGGGTAAGGGGTCGACGTTCTGGTTCGAGATTCCGGTCACCGTGTCGACGGCTTCCCGCACAGAGCCTGTCGAGGCGACCCTCAAGCCCGAAAGGCATGCGCGTATCCTGGTCGCGGACGATGCGTCGGCCAATCGGGAATTGGTCAGCGCCATCCTTGGGCAACTCGGTGTCGAGGTCGAGGTGGCCTGCAATGGGGTTGAGGCCCTGGCGGCCGTCCAGGTCATGGAGTTCGACATGGTGCTGATGGACATGCACATGCCGGAGATGGACGGACTGGAGGCAACCCGCGAGATCCGGGCGCTGGGCGGCAAATATGCGGGGCTGCCGGTGATTGCGCTGACGGCCAATGTCCAGCGTGAGCAGATCCAGACCTGTCTGGACGCCGGCATGGATGGACACCTCGGCAAGCCGATCAATATCGCTCAGCTGGCCGCCACAGTGGCGCATTGGCTTGAGACGCCGCGGCAGCCTTCGAACCCCGGTGAGCAGGCGGCGTAGGTCGGCGGTTCGCCTGATCTTCCGGGATAATATCCCATATAATCAGGACGTTTGGATCGTGTCGCCGTAAGATATTCCCCGGCCACGCTGGTCGGGTAGATTTGTGTCTGGCTCGAGAACTGGGCCGAAAGACACCCCCGGAGACATCGATGATCGACTGGCGACGGCCCTTTGGCCGGCGGCACGCGCGCGTTCGTGATGGCGACGCGTCGGCCCTATCGCGTCGCGACCTGGAAGAGAAGCAGAGCGCGGTCGGCCCGATGCTGGCCTTGTCGCATCTGGGTCGACCGGTGTGGACGCCGCGCGACTATCTGAGCCTGGCGAGAGAGGGCTTTGCCCAGAATCCAATCGTCTATCGCTGTGTGCGATTGATCGCCGAGGCGGCCGCCAGTGTGCCTCTGAGTGTTTGGGAGGGGGGTGAGCGGCAAGACGATCATCCGCTGGTCGCACGGCTGGACCGGCCCAATCCTGAGCAGTCCCGCCAGGAGCTGTTCGAGCAGCTCTTCGGCTTTCTGCAAACGGCGGGGAACGCCTATCTGGAGGCGGCAGGAGATGGACTGGAAGAGTTCTATGCCCTGCGACCCGATCGGATGCGGGTGGTGCCGGGCGCGAGCGGATGGCCGGCCGCCTATGACTATACGGTGGGCACGCGATCCCGCCGGCTGATGCGAGCAACGGACGGGTTTTCGCCTGTCCTGCACCTGAAGCTGTTTAACCCGTCCGACGATTGGTACGGGGCCGCGCCGCTGGAGGCGGCGGCCCGAGCGGTCGATGTTCACAATGCCGCCTCGGCCTGGAACAAGGCCTTGCTGGACAATCAGGCCCGACCGAGTGGGGCCTTGATCTATGGCGGGGGGCATCTGTCGGAAGCGCAGTTCGCCACGTTGAAAGGCGAGCTGGATGGTGCCTATTCGGGGCCAGGCAATGCCGGCCGCCCAATGGTGCTGGAAGGCGGCCTGGACTGGAAGCCGATGGCTCTGAGCCCGCACGACCTGGACCATGTCGAGGGCAAGCACGCGGCGGCGCGGGAGATCGCGCTGGCGTTCGGCGTTCCGCCGCAGATGCTGGGGATCCCGGGGGACAACACCTATCAGACCTTCAAGGAGGCGCAGGCGGCGTTCTGGCGGCAGACGGTCGTGCCGTTGGTGGGCAAGACGGCGGGCGCGATGACGGCATGGCTGAAGCCGCGCTTTCCCGATGTGGAGATCACGCCGGATCTGGAGGGTGTGCCGGCGCTGGCGGCGGAGCGAGAGGCCCTGTGGGCACGGCTGGAGGCGGCGGGGTTTCTGACGCTGGAGGAGCGGCGGCGGATGGCGGGGGTGGGGTAGGGAGTAGGGAGTAGGGAGTAGGTCAGGCCTTGCTGGTCAGCTTGGAGATGAGGGCCCGAAGCATCCGGCCGACTTCGTCGGCCTGGTTGAGAAGAGGCTCCATGTCGGTAGGTTCGGCAAGGCCGACGCGGGTGGCGAGGATCAGGTGAGTTTCCAGTTCCTTGAGCGATCCCTGGGCAATTCGCAGGAAGCTGACGTAAGCGGGACGGGTCTGGCGTCCGTAGCCTTCAGCGATGTTCGCCGGCACGGATGCGGCGGCGCGCCGGACCTGTGAGGTCAGGGCGAACTGCTCCTCGCGCGGGAAACGTTTTGAGACAAAGTAGGTCTGTTCGGCTAGGTCCATCGCCTTCTGCCAGACGATGAGATCGCGGTAGCCGTCGATCTTGCCGCTCATGCATCCCCCTACTGCCTACTCCCTACTCACTAAGCCCTCTGTGAATGGAGGTGTCCATGACGGACGAACTAACCAAACGCTGGCCCGCGGCGGTGCTGGTGGCGGTGGCGGTGCAGGCGGCTGCGGCGCTGATGTGGGGTGGGGCGGCGTCGGCGCGGATCGCGGCGCTGGAGGCGCGGGCGGATCGGCAAGGAACGGTGATCGAGCGGCTGGCGCGGCTGGAGGAGCAGGTGGCAGCGACGCGGGCGGCGGTGGAACGGATGGAGCGGCGGATGGAGGGCCGTCGTGGCTGAGATGGGGGTCGAGGGATATGCCTCGCTCTGGCATGTCGCGGACCTGAACCGGGATGTGACGGTGAAGGGGTGTTTTGAAGCCAGTTTACGGGCGCGCAGCGTTGGCGGGGTGCGGATGCTGCACCAGCATGAGGACGCGCCGGTCGGGGTCTGGGACGAGATGCTCGAGGATGAGCGCGGACTGTTCGTGCGCGGGCGGGTGATGGACTGGTCGGCTGGGGCGCGGCTCTGTCAGTCGCTGGTGAAGGCCGGGGCGCTGGACGGGCTGTCGATCGGATTTCGCGCGGTGGCGGCGCGGCGGGATGGGGCGCTGCGGGTGCTGACGACGGTGGATCTCTGGGAGGTGAGCCTGGTGACGTTTCCGATGCTGCCGGGGGCGCGGCTCAGCCGGTCAGGGTCGCGAAGTAGCTGACGAAATAGATCACCATCAGGACGGCAACGAGGATCGGCACGGCGATCTGGACCCAGCGGTTACGGAGGAAGATGGCGGCCAGGCACAGGCCGATGCCGGGGAGGGTTCCGGTCAGGGTGGCCACGTCGAAATGGCCGATCATGATGGTCATGTTGAGCACGGCGCCGAGGATCAGATAGCCGATGAGGGCGGTGATGTAGCGGCGGCGGTTCTGGAGGTGGAACGACCACAGATCGACGCCCTGGCCGGGCTCGAAATCCGGCGTGGACAGGACGGCGGCGTAGAAGAGCGAGGCGGCGGCCGACAAGACGGTCAGGAGCGACAGCAGAGTCCAGGTGCCCTGGTCGCGGATCATCCAGAGGCTGCCCCACAGATCGACGTGGGAGAAGAAGATGATGACCAGCCACAGAAGGTAGGTGGGCGACCAGCGAACGGTCGCGCCGCGCTTCATCAACTCGGCGTGGTTCTCCAGCAGCTTGGCGATGCCCAGAGACAGGATCACCGAGACCAGAACCATGACGTATTCGAAGACGGTCATGCGCGGCCCTCCCTGTCACGGGCTGGAGATTGGCAGGATCGACCTGGCGCGGGAAGGGTCAGCCGAATTGCCCAGTCTGGCGCGAGGCGAGGGCCTGGTGAATGCGGTCCAGCGATTTGGGCTGGGTCAGCAGGCGGGCGATCCAGAAGGCGATGATGGCGGGGAAGATAAAGCTGCCCTCGCTGAGGAAGCCGATGATCACCGCCAGGGTCATGAGGCCAGCCCAGATACCGATCTTGAGCGTGGTCTTGTCGACGCCGGAGGCGATGGCCTGTTCGGCGGAAGACGGCGCGGAGGCGGGCATGGGAGCGGCTTGGGTCGGAGCGGCAGTCTGGCGCTGGACGGACACGGTCGGCGGCGGCTGGATCGGCGGTGTCGATCGCCCCACGCGGACGTCGCGCTGATCGCCCTTGGCCAGCGACCTGTCCCTCTGGCGGAACAGGGCCGGGTCGATCGCGTGGGAGCGACCCCTGTCGTCGAGGTAGAAGAGTTGGTCGGCGCGAGCGGTCTGGAGGTCCAGCCCGGAGATGTCCTGGCCGTAGGCGTCGGCGATGAGCGCGACGAGGCGTCCGCGACGAAGCTGGAGCTGGAAAGCGATGGGGTGCGGCAGGCCGTCCACCATGGCGTGGACAGAGCCAAAGACGCCGCTGGGGCCACGCCCGCGACCGGCGCGAACGCCGGCCATGCCGGTGCGGCGCACGAAGCTGGACGGGCCGCGATAGAGGCGGTCGGGCGTGGCCTCGTCGGCGAGGCCTTCGAGTTGCGGCAGGTCCGGCCCGAGCTCCCAGGCAAGCGCCTGGAGCGCGGCGCGCTCAAGCCGGGAGAAGGGCGGGATCGGCTGGTCGCGGCGACGGGTCAAATCGGACTCCCGAACGGGCCAGGATGCGTCGGTTTCGTCATGCGACGTTGGATCCTGATCCGTCTGACTGATCGCTGAGGGGCGACCTGAAATTCTGTAGTTTGCGGCCCGCTCCGACGAGCCGGATCCACCGTCTCCCACGCGGAGAGACGTCAACACTAGGGGAAACCATGAAAGAGACCAAACAGGGCCTCGCCTCGGCTGAGGCGCGGGCGGCGATGCATGAGCTGATGGGGGCGTTCGAGGCCTTCAAGGCGGCGAATGACGAGCGGCTGGAGGCGATCGAGCGAAAGGCCGGCGACGGCCTGCTGGAGGAGAAGGTGGCGCGCATCGACCAGGCGGTCGGGGCGGCGCAGGACCGGCTGGAGCGGTTGAGCGCCGAGGCGCGGCGGCCACAGATCGCCGGTGCGGTGGAGGCAGACCCCTCCACCGCTTCGCGGTCCTCCTCCCCCCTGCTGCGCAGCGGGGAGGAGACGAAATCAGCGTTCGCGGGATACCTGCGGCAGGGATCGACCGGCGGGCTGATCGAGGTGAAGGCCGGCCTGTCGACGGGCGTGAATTCGGGGGGCTATGTGGTCCCCGAGCAGGTCGAGCGGCTGATTGAAAGGCGGCTGATGGCAGCGTCACCGATGCGGGAGATCGCGACGGTCAGGACCGTGGCCGGCGGGGTGTTCAAGAAGCCGGTGTCGACCGTCGGGGTCGAGAGCGGCTGGGTGGCCGCGACGGCGGCCCGGCCGGAGACGGACCCGGCGACCTTGCAGTTGCTGGAGTTTCCGTCGGCGGATTTGTACGCGAGCCCGGCGGCGACGCAGACCCTGCTGGATGATGCCATGGTGGACCTGGACGAATGGCTGGCCGCCGAGGTCGAGGACGCCTTTGCGGCGCAGGAAACCGACGCCTTCGTCAATGGCGACGGGACGAACAAGCCGATGGGCTTTCTGTCTTATCCGATTGCGGCGGATGCGACCCAGGACTGGGGCGAGATCGGCTATGTGGCGTCGGGTGCTTCCGGGGCGTTTGAGGCGACCGATCCGGTGGATCGGCTGATTGACCTGATCTATGCGCCGCAGTCGCAGTACCGGGCCAATGCGCGGTTTGTGATGAACCGGCGAACGGCGGGGATTATCCGCAAGTTCAAGGACGCGGACGGCAACTATGTCTGGAGCCCGGCGACGCAGCCGGGGGCGACCAGCTCGCTGCTCGGCTATCCGGTGACGGAGATCGAGCAGATGCCGGATGTGACCGCGGATAGTCTGTCGATTGCCTTCGGCGACTTCCGGCGCGGCTATCTGATCGTGGACCGGGCCGGGGTGCGGGTCTTGCGCGACCCCTACACGGCCAAGCCCTATGTGCTGTTCTACACGACCAAGCGGGTCGGCGGCGGGGTGCAGAACTTTGACGCCATCAAGGTGATGAAGTTCGCCGCGAGCTGAGGCGCGCAGGGGCTCTGTCTCCTCCCCATCGGGAAGCCGACGGGGAGGCAGGCTCGCTGAAGGCGAGCCGGAGGGGACTGCCTCCGCCGCACCGGCACCTCGCGGCGGCCGGCCCCTCCACCCCTTCGGGGTCCCCCTCCCCATGAGATGGGGAGGAGACGCGAGCGGCGACATTCGAGGAAAATTAGGATGACCGAACCGGTGACCCTCACCGAGGCGAAACTGTTCCTGCGCGTCACGCACGACGCCGAGGATGAGCTGATCCAGACCCTGATCGCGGCGGCGCGCGAGCGGGTCGAGGCGGCGACAGGGCGAACGATAGACGAGACGGCGTCGGCGGCTCTGCGGCTGGTGGTGCTGAAGCTGGTCCATGCCGCCTATGAGGGCGAGGCGGACGGCGAGGCTGAGGCCTGGCTGATGCCGTATCTGGCGGTGCGGCTGTGAGGTCGTACCGGACCCTGGCGCAAGTGTTTGAGCGGAGCGAAACCGAGACGGAGTTTGGGGGACGGACGGTCGACTGGACGCCGCTGGGCGAGCTGTGGATTGCCCTGTCATCCCCACACAGACGCGGGGATGGAACCGGTGATCTGCGACCGGTCATGACCGAGATCCGCCTTGCCCAGTCACGATCAGATGCGCGCGTGCAGGCGGGGCAAAGGGTGGATTGTCTGGGTGTCGAATGGTGGCTCGTCCACGTCGATCAGGACCAGCCGAAGATGGGTCACATGACCCTGACCCTGACGAGAGAAGTCTGATGCCTCTGGACCCTGAGCGCGCCTTGCAGAAGGCGCTGATCGCGCGGTTGCGCGCAGATGACGGGGTGACCGCCCTGTTGATTGCGCCCGGTGCCGTCTTTGATGAGCCGCCCCAGGACCCAGGCTGGCCGCATCTGGTGATCGGGCGCAGCGAGAGCCGACCCTATCCAGCGGACGGCGGGGCGACCGAGCATGTCGTGACCCTGACGGTCCGGTCGCAGTTCGGCGGCAGCGAGGAGGCCAAGGCGATCAATGCGGCGGTTCGAGCGGCCCTGACGGCGAGTGAACTGACGATCCAGGACGGTCGCGTGGCAACGATCCGGGTGACCTATCAGGACGTGTTCCGGGCGGCAGACTGGAAGACGACGCTGGGCGTGACGCGTGTGCGGATTGTGACGGAGGCTGACTGATGGGTGTGCAGGCGGGCAAGGACGTCTTGCTGAAGATTGGCGACGGCGCGGAGCCGGAGGCGTTTGTCACCGTCGCGGGATTGCGGGCGCGGACGATCGCGCTGAATGCGCGGACGGTCGATGTGACCGACGCGGATTCAGCCGGGCGGTGGCGAGAGCTGCTGGCCGGGGCCGGGGTGAAAGCCTGTTCGGTGGCAGGTCAGGGCGTCTTCCGCGACGCGACGTCGGACGCGGCGGTGCGCGAGGCCTTCTTTGAGCAGGCGGCGAAGACCTGGCGACTGATCGTCCCCGACTTTGGAGCCATCGAGGGACCGTTCCTGGTGACAGGCCTGGAGTACGCCGGCGACCATGCGGGGGAGGCGACGTTTGCGCTCAGCCTGGCGAGCGCGGGCGAGCTGACGTTCGAGGCCCTGTGATGAACGCGGCGAGAGGTGAGGCCGAGGTCGTGATCGACGGTGAGCGGGTGCGATTGTGCCTGACGCTGGGGGCTCTGGCGGAGATTGAGGCGGCGCTCAACGTCGAGGGCGTCAGCGGCCTGGTAGAGCGGTTGCGAACCCTGCGGTCCGGGGACCTGGCGGCGGTGCTTTCGGCTCTGATCAGCGGCGGCGGACGGGAAGCTGAGGCGGCGCGGCGGCTGGCAGGTGGGTGCGACCCCAGGACGGCGGCGGCGGCTGTGGCCCGCGCGTTTGAGGCGGCAGCGTGAATGTGCCCTGGGGTGAAATGATACGACGGGCCGCGCTGTTCGGTGTGGAGCCGGCAGCGTTCTGGCGTTTGTCGCTGAAGGAATGGCGGTGGCTGGTGGGCGGCGGTGATATGAGCGCGATGACGGGGGCGGAGCTGGAGCGGTTGGCGCAAGCGTGGCCGGATGAGGCATCATCCGACGCCCGATCGTTTGCTGCGGTCGGTCCCCCCACCTCTTCGGGATTCCCCTCTCCACCGCTTCGCGGCAGGGAGGCGGCAGATGTCTGAGGCTATGGACGATCTACCGATCAAGGCGGCCGAAGCGGCCGAGGCGCTGGAGCGGCTGAAGGGCCCGGCGGAGGATGCCGCGCGGGCGATTGAAGCGAGTTTTGAGCGAGCGGGCGAGAGCCTGGTCCGGTCGCTGGCGCGGGCGGCGGCGGACGGGGAGGTCACTCTGGCGGAGCTGGCGCGAGCGGTGCTGGCGGCGGTGAATGCCCTGGCCGGAGCGGGTGGCGGCAAGGGGCTGGGCGATGCGCTAGCGCAGGCGGTCGGGTCAGTCTTCGGTGGCTCGAAAGCCGACGGCGGGTTGGTGATGCCGGGGGCGAGCTATCTGGTCGGGGAGCGCGGGCCGGAGGTGTTTCGGCCCATGACGGGAGGAACGGTTGAGGCACCGGGCACCGGTGGTGTGACGGTGAACGTCACGGTGCACGGTGGCCCGGAAGCATTGCTGCGTTCCGAAGCGCAGATCGCCCAGGCTCTGACACGGGCGGCGCGAATGGGGCGGCGTGGCTAGATCGCGGAAGGTGGGCGCGGGGTCGGAATCGGTCCGTACTGGTTGGTTTGCTGCTGGGACGGCATGAGAGACACGACCAACAGGAAGACGTTGCCGAACGGGACGAGGCCCAACAGGTAGAGCCACCCCGACATTCCGACATCGTGCAGGCGCCGGACATAGACGCAGATGCTGGGAATGAGCATGGCCAGCATCAGCAGGCCGAAAACCGCAAAGCCCGTACCGAACATAGCCATGGCGGCGTCCGATTCCATCGAAGGATCGGTCACGGCTGCTGCGACGAGGCCGATCAGGATCGGCGCAAAGGCGAAGAGGTTGGAGAAGAGGGCGAAACCCCAGAACTCCTTACGACGCGCCCGACCGCTACCCTGGGCGTAATGGCTGGTTATGGCGCGAACGAAGTAGTCCCAGAGGGACAGGTCCTCCCCCGTATAGTCCTGCCGGACAGCCGGGGCGTAGGATGGAGTTGCGGCCGGGGCCGGAACGGCCAGGGCGATGACCTCGCGCGCATAGCCCTCGGCGGGCACGAAATCGACGCTGGCCCCGACAGCGGGGAGATCGCCCCGGACGTCCATGGCTGAGAAGGCATATCGGTTGCCGTCGTCGCCGCTGATCAGACCACCACCTGTTTCGGCGTCAAAAGACAGGATCAGTCCGCGCATTTCAGTCCCCGCATTCGGCTCCCCGATGTCTGGGGAGCGACCGGCATCAAGTCAACAGGATATCAGGAGCCCACGATGAGCTTTCACGAGGTGAGCCTGCCTGCGCGGTTGGCCTTCGGGTCGACCGGAGGCGTGGAGCGGCGCACGGAGGTTGTGACCCTGGCCAATGGGTATGAGCGGCGCTCGACGCCGTGGGCGCATGGGCGCAGGCGGTTCCTGATCGGGGCGGGGTTGCGGTCGCTGGCGGACATGCAGGCGTTGACCGCATTTTTCGAGGGCCGGCGAGGGCGGCTGTACGGGTTCCGGTTTCGAGATTTCGCGGATTTCAGGAGCGGGGCCGGCGACCCGGAGCCGGGCGATCAGGTCATTGGCGACGGCGACGGGGCGCAGACGGAGTTTCAGCTTTGCAAGGGTTACGGCGACTATGAGCGCGTGATCCGCAAGCCGGTCGAAGGGTCGGTGCGGATCGCGGTGGATGGCGTTGAGTTGGCGGGTGAAGCGTTCGGTGTGGATCTCACGACCGGTGAGGTAACGCTGGCGACGGCACCGGGTGAGGGTGCGGTGCTGACGGCGGGGTTCCTGTTCGACACGCCGGTCCGGTTCGATGCGGACCGGATCGACGTGACGCTCGAGAGTTTCGAGGCCGGTCGGGTGGCGGCTGTTCCCCTGATCGAAATCAGGATCTGACCCATGAGAGAAGTACCGGAGGCGCTGGCCACCCGCATCGAGAGCGGGGTGGCGACGATGTGCCATGCCTGGATCGTGACGCTGGCGGACCGCGGGCGGCTGGGCTTCACTGACCATGATGAGGCGCTGGAGATTGAGGGCGTCGGCTGCCGGGCGAGTTGCGGCTGGACGGCGGGCGCGGCGCATCAGGAGCTGGGGCTGGAGGCGGGGCAGGCGGCAGCGTCCGGCGTGCTGGATGTCGAGGGGCCGGTGGAGGCCGAAATCCGGGCCGGGCGCTGGGACGGGGCCCAGGTCGAAATCTGGCGGGTGGATTGGCAACTGCCGGACCTGCGGGTGCGGCTGGGCGTCGGGCTGGTCAGCCGGGTGGTCACGGCGGGCGAGCGGATCACCCTGGAGATCGAAGGGCCGATGGCGCGGCTGGACCGGGTGGTCGGGCGGACGTTCAGCCGGCTGTGCGATGCGGTGCTGGGCGACGGGCGATGCGGTGTCGATGTGGAGGCGTTTCCGGGGCTGGCCTGCGACAAGCGGTTCGCGACGTGCGGGAGGGTGTTCGGCAATGCGGCGAACTTCCGTGGATTCCCCGACATGCCGGGTGATGACTTTGTCTTCGCGCGACCGGGCACGGGCGGGCGGCATGACGGCGGGAGCCGGCGGTCGTGAGCGTGCGGGAGCGGGCGCTGGTCGAGGCGATGAGCTGGCGCAGGACGCCCTATCAGCATCAGGCGAGCGTCAAGGGTGTGGGCTGCGACTGCCTGGGTCTGGTGCGCGGAGTGTGGCGGGCGTTGTACGGCGCGGAACCGGAGGCGGTTCCGGCCTATCGGGCCGACTGGGCCGAGGTGTGCGGCGAGGAACGTTTGCTGACGGCGGCGCGGCGGTGGCTGGTCGAAGTTCCGGTCGAGCAGGCGCGGCCCGGCGACGTGGTGCTGTTTCGCATGAGCCCGCAAGCCGCCGCAAAACACTGTGCCCTTATCAGCGAGGCGGGGCCGCCGGGACGGATCGTCCATGCCTATTGGGGGCGGGCGGTGACGGAAAGCTGGCTGGGCGAATGGTGGCGGTCACGGATGGTCGCGGCCTTCGCGTTTCCCCAGATGGAGGAGTGAATGGCCCAGGTGGTTCTGGCGGCGGTCGGCAGCCATTTCGGTGGGCCGGTCGGCCAGGTGATCGGTTCAGCCATAGGCGCGCAGGTCGACCGGGCGGCGATCCAGTCGTTGATGCCGCCGCGCCAGATCGGGCCTCGACTGGAGGCGCTACGGGTTCAGGGGGCCGCGGAAGGAAGCCCGATCTCGGCGGCGTTCGGGCGGGTCCGCGCCGTCGGCCAGATCATCTGGGCGGCTCGGTTTCGGGAAGGCCGGAATGAAGGGCGGGCCGGCAAGGGCGGGCCTCGGACGGTGGACTATTCCTATTCGCTGAGTTTTGCCGTTGGGCTGTGCGAGGGGCCGATCGACGGGATCGGACGGGTGTGGGCGGACGGACAGCCGTTCGACGTCAGCGGCGTGACCATGCGGGTGTATCGCGGGGCGGCCGACCAAGAGGCGGATTCACTGATCGATGCGGTGGAGGGTGAGGCACCAGCTTACCGCGACCTGGCCTATGTGGTGTTCGAGGACCTGCCCCTGGGACCCTTCGGCGACCGGGTCCCGCAGTTTGCGTTTGAGGTTTTCCGGCGTCCGCGAGGCGACACCGAGCGGCTGGAGGATCGGCTGGAGGGGGTCTGTCTGATCCCCGGATCGGGAGAGTTCGCCTATGCGACAACGCCGGTTCTGCGTCGCGAGGGGCTGTTTCGAACGGCGGCGGAGAATGTGAACAATCGGCAGGGGCAGGCGGACCTTGTGGTGTCGCTTGACCAGCTCCAGGCCCAGTTGCCGAACCTGAGGCGGGTGACCCTGGTGGTGAGCTGGTTCGGGGATGATCTGAGAGCAGGCGAATGTTCCGTCAGGCCGAAGGTAGATCGAGCGGCCAAGGATACGGCGGGGCTGGACTGGTGCGTGGCCGGGCTGGGCCGGGAGGACGCCGAGGCGGTGTCGGACATCGCTGGAGAACCAGCCTATGGCGGAACGCCGTCGGATGCGGCGGTGGTCGAGGCGATTGCGGAGCTGAAGCGGCGGGGGCTGGAGGTGACGCTGCTGCCGTTTCTGATGATGGATGTGCCGGCGGGGAACGGCTTGCCGGATCCGTATGGCGGGGGCGAGCAGGGGGCCTATCCGTGGCGCGGGCGGATCAGCTGTCATCCGGCACCGGGGCAGGTCGGATCGCCGGACGGGACGGCGACGGCGGATGGACAGGTCGGGGCGTTCTTTGGGGATTGCGAGGCGGCGGATTTCAGCTGGGACAGCGGGGCGGTTGCCTATTCGGGCGGGGCGGAATGGTCGTGGCGGCGGATGGTGCTGCACTATGCCTCGCTGGCGGCGGGGGCTGGGGCGGATGGGCTTTTGGTTGGTTCGGAATTCCGGGGGCTGACCGCAGTGCGCGGTGCGAGCGGCTATCCGGCGGTCGATGCGCTGCGGGCGTTGGCGGTCGATTGCCGGGCGGTCATGGGGTCGGACGCCCTGATCACCTATGCGGCGGACTGGAGCGAATGGAACGGGGTGCAGCACCCGGATGAGCCTGGCGGCTTTGTGTTTCACCTCGATCCGCTGTGGGCCGATCCGGCAGTGAGTTGCGTCGGCGTCGACTGGTATCCGCCCGTTTCCGACTGGCGTGATGGGGCCGATCATCTGGACGCGGCGGCGGGTTGGTTGAGTGGGACAGATCGGGCCTACCTGGAAAGCCGGGTGCAGGGCGGCGAGGCGTTCGACTGGTTCTATGCGGACGATGCTGCTCGGGCGGTGCAGGACCGGACGCTGATCACGGACGGGGCGCACGACGAGCCTTGGATCTGGCGGGTCAAGGACCTGGCAGGGTGGTGGGCGCGTCCGCACCATGACCGGCCCGACGGCGTGAGGAGTGCGACGGCGACGGATTGGACTCCGGGCATGAAGCCGATCCGGCTGATCGAGTTTGGATGCGGGGCGGTGGACAAGGGGGCGAATGCGCCGAACCTGTTTCTGGACCCCAAGAGTGCCGAAAGCGCAGTGCCGCCGTTTTCGAACGGTCGCCGGGACGACCTGATGCAGCGGCGATTGGTCGAGGCGACGCTGGCGGCGTTTGAGGATGAGGCGATCAATCCGGCGGCGACGGAATACGAAGGGCGGATGCTGGCGGCGATGGACGCCTGGTGCTGGGATGCCCGCCCGTTTCCCGACTTTCCGGCGCGGGAGGATGTGTGGGCGGATGGGCCGAACTGGCGGACGGGGCACTGGCTGAACGGGCGTCTATACGGTGAGGCGGCAGACCTGATCGTTGCCATCGCGGCGCGGGCGGGGGTCGAGGCTGATGCGGTGGACGTCTCCGGCGTTGATGGGGTCGTTGAGGGTTATCTGATCGAGCGTCCGATGACGGCGGGGGCGGCACTGGGGCCGTTGCTCCTGGCTCTCGGCCTCGAGGCGGCGGAGCGGAGTGGCCGGCTGACCTTTTTGCGGCGCGGCGAGACGCTTGTGCTGGAGGACGCCGATCTGGCCCTGCCGGACCAGGGCGTCGGTAACGAGACGCGCCGCCGTGTGGCGACGGCTCCGGCAACGGCGCGGTTGAGGTTTATCGATGGCGGGGCCGACTATGAGGTCGGGGCCGTCGTGGCGCGAAGCGAAGACCCCAGTGATGCAGAGACGCTGACCCTCGATCTACCAATGGTGACGCATGAGGGTCCGGCGGAGGCGGTCGCGCGGACAGCCCTGCTGCGGGCGTCAGCGGATCGGGAAGACCGGCAGATCTTTCTGGCACCGCTGGCCGGGCTGCGGCTGGAGGCCGGGGATCAGGTGAGGCGACCCGACGAGGCGGCTGCCTGGCGCGTGCTGAGGATCGACGACGATGAAGCCTGCCGGGCCACGTTGGGGCCAGTTGTTGATCGGATCGAGGCGGACGGCGAGGGCTGGCGACCCAGTGACCCGACGCCGACACCGGGAGCACCATGGCTGTGCCTGCTGGATCTACCGGGAAGGGCGGACGATGATCGGTTGCTGGCTGCGGTCGCTGGAGTGCCATGGCAGGCCATGGACCTGTTCGCCGGGCCGGACGCAGACAGTCTGACGGCCCGAGCCCGTGTCGAGCGGCCGGCGACGGCAGGTGTGTTGATGTCTGACCTTGGGGCGGGGCCGGTCTGGCGTTGGGACAGGGCCAATACAGTCGAGGTTCGGCTGGAAGGGAGGGCGCCGGAAAGCCAGGGGCCGATGTCCGTTCTGAGCGGGGTCAACCGGTTGGCTGTACAGGCGTCGGATGGCGCTTGGGAGATTATCCAGTTCACGACCGCGACGCTGGTGGCCGAAGGGCACTGGCGACTGAAGGGACTGTTGCGGGGGCGAGCCGGAACGGAAGCTCAGGCTGCGTTGGGGGCAGAGGCCGGTGCCGTCGTCGTCGTGCTGGACGACCATTTGGAGCCGGTCGACCAGACCGAGGCTGAGCGTGGCCTACAATTGATGTTCCGCGCCGCACCGGCGAGCGGACCGCCCGGCGGCACGGCGATGACGGAGATGGCGGGGCGCTGGCAGGGTGTCAGTCGCCGTCCGTGGGCGCCGGTCGGTCTGAGGGCGCGTTGGGTAGACGGCGGAAACCGCGAGATCCGGTGGATTCGACGGGCGCGGGTGGGTGGCGACGGTTGGGATCTGGAACCGCCCCTGGCCGAGGAGCGAGAGCTCTATCGGGTCGAGATTCTGGCAGATGGCGATGTGGTGGCGACCTACGAATGCGATCAGCCGGTCCTTGTCTGGACAGCAGCCATGCAGGCCGTAGCCCTGGACGGGATTGATCCAGATCAGGTGTCCGTGCGGGTGGCCCAGAGATCGGCCGTCTGGGGATGGGGTGCGGCTACGCAGCGGCTGATCTGACAGTCTGCACTTGCAAGGCTCGCCGAATGGCCTAACTCGTCAGGCTTGGCACCATTTTGAGAGGTCGGCGAGGTTTGGCGGGAGATCCGTACAAGGAGTTGGGCGTGGCGCGGACGGCTTCCAAGGCCGAAATCCGTAAGGCGTTTCACAAGCTGGCCAAGGACCTTCACCCCGATCGAAACCCTGATGACAAGGCGGCAGAAGAGCGGTTCAAACGCGTCACCGCCGCATTCGATCTGCTCGGTGACGAAGAGAAGCGCGCCAAGTTCGACCGGGGTGAGATTGATGCGGATGGGCGCGAGCAGTTTCGCGGCGGGTTTGGCGGTTTCAACGGGCGTCCAGGCGGTCAGCCAGGCGGCGGGTCAGGTCGGTTTGAGGGGGCGGACCTCGACGACATTTTCGATATTTTCGGCAGCATGGGTGGCCGCGCGCGTGGGCCTGCGCGCGGGCAGGACATCAGAGCGCGCATGGAAATCTCGCTTGAAGAGTCCATTGCCGGAGGCACGCGCCGGATTGCCTTTTCCGACGGTCGGACACTGGACGTCTCGATTCCCGTCGGAGCGGCTGATGGCCAGGTTCTGCGCCTGAAGGGCCAGGGCGCGCCGGGTCGACAGGACGGTCCGTCCGGTGATGCCCTGATCGAAATGGTCGTTGCAGATCACCCGGTCTATCGGCGCGAGGGGGCCAATCTGCACATGGATGCACCGATTTCGGTACCGGACGCCGTGCTCGGCGGAAAGGTGACGATCAAGACACCTGACGGTGCCGTGAAGCTGAAAGTGGCCAAGGGGGCCAATTCCGGTCAAGTCATGCGACTCAAGGGTCGGGGGGCCTTTGATGCCCGGACCGGAAAGCGCGGTGATCTGTTGGCCCGATTGATCGTGATGCTGCCAAAGGCACCCGGCGCTGAGCTGGAGGCTTTCGCGGAAACCTGGCGTGAAAAGCGACCCTATACGCCTTAGACACGTTTCGATTGGCACCGGGGCTCACCGAACCGTAAACTGGCCGTTCAGTCCCTGTTCAGAGCCGATGGCGTAGTTCGTGGTCATCATGAAGCGACTTCTCGTTCTGTTTGCCGCCGCAGCGGCTCTGTCGGCCCCAGCCGTCACCTTTGCCGCGCCTGCGGTTTCGGTAGAGGTGTCAGCTCTGAGCTACCAGCAGTTCCGCGCCCGACAGGACGAAGGACAGCGCGTGCCTCTGAGCGACGTGGTGCGCCGTCTGCGGGCCTCGCGTCAGGGTCAGATGCTGGATGCTCAGGCGACCACGCGTGACGGACGCGCCATCTATGTGATTATCTGGGAATATCCGGGCGGTCGAATCGGCAACATCTATGTCGATCAGCGCACCGGCGCGGTTCTCGGAGAAGACTGACACATGCGGATATTGCTGGTCGAGGACGATCCCGACCTTTCGCGCCAACTCAAGGCAGCCTTGGCGGACGCCGGCTATGCGGTTGATCACGCGGGAGATGGCGAAGAGGCCCACTTCCTCGGCGATACCGAACCCTATGACGCAGTCGTGCTGGATCTGGGCCTGCCCAAGATTGACGGCGTGTCGGTGCTGGAACGCTGGCGGCGCGAAGGCCGCAGCACGCCGGTCCTGATCCTGACCGCGCGTAGCGCCTGGTCGGACAAGGTGACGGGTTTCGATGCCGGTGCCGACGACTATCTCACCAAACCCTTCCACACAGAAGAATTGCTGGCGCGCCTGCGAGCCCTGCTGCGGCGCTCGGCCGGTCACGCCACCGCGACCCTGAGCTGCGGGGCTCTGCGGCTTGATCCGCGGGCGGCGCGTGCCAGCGTGGATGGTGAACCGATCCGGCTGACGTCGCTGGAGTATCGTCTGCTACACTATCTGATGATGCACCAGGGTAGGGTGATCAGCCGCACCGAATTGGTCGAACATTTGTACGATCAAGATTTTGATCGGGATTCCAACACCATCGAAGTGTTCGTTGGGCGCGTCCGCAAGAAGATCGGAACTGACCGCATCGAAACAGTGCGCGGCCTGGGTTATCGGCTCACTGCGCTCGAGGGTGAGAGCGACGCATGACGACCGCGCCGGCGATGGAGCCGGCCGTTGTGGCGCGAGGCTCGCTTGCGGGCCGATTGATCTGGCTGGCGGCGACCTGGAGCATCCTGGCGCTGGCCCTGACAGGTCTGGTCCTGACGACCGCCTTTCGCGACACGGCGAACCGGCGGCTCGAAGGTCTGTTGCAGGCCACCGACATTGAAGTTGCGGCCGTGACGAGCGTTCAGGGCGACTATGTCGTGACACCGCCGGTTCAGGATGCTCGCACCCTGCGCGCCTATTCCGGTAAATATTGGTCGGTGGTGGAATCCAATGCCGAAAACGGGTTCGAGGCCCTGACGCGGTCACAGTCCCTGTTTGACTATGGATTGCCACCGCCGACATCGGGCGCGTCGATGATCCTGGCCGCGCCCGGCGAGCCCTACGTCTATGACGCCATAGGGCCGGACGATCAGCCGCTGAGAATCATGGCGGTCGCCCGCACCCTGCCCAATCGTGAGGCACCGGTCATCTTCCTGTCGGCCATTGACCGCAGTGAGGTCGATCAGGACATCTCCAACTTTGCCTTGCTGACTTGGACAGCTCTGGCGGTTCTGGGCGTGGGTTTGATCGCTGCGGTCTTCATCCAGGTGCGCGTTGGTCTGAATCCGCTCTATGCGCTGGGCACAGCGGTTGCGGATGTGCGGCGGGGAAGCCTGCAGAGGTTGAGTGGCACCTATCCGACCGAGATCGCCCCCCTGGCCGAAGAGCTGAATGCCCTGCTGGACCACAATCAGGAGGTGGTCGAACGTCAGCGCACCCACGTCGGTAATCTCGCCCATGCGCTTAAGACACCCCTGGCGGTCATGCTGGCCGAAGCCGATGGCAGCAAGGGCAAGCTGGCGGACACGGTGCGTAAACAGGCCGCGCTGATGAGGGCCCAGGTTGAACACCATCTGCAGCGCGCGCGCGCCGCCGCGCGCGCGCAGCTCACCTATGAGAGGACGGCGGTAGACGAGGTGCTGGACGAGCTGGCGAGCCTTCTGGAACGCGCTTTCCAGTCCAAGAGCATCGAGATCGACTGGCGCTCGCCTGAAGGGCTGGCGTTTCGGGGCGAGCGTCAGGATTTGCAGGAGATCCTGGGCAACCTCCTGGAGAATGCCTGCAAATGGGGACACGCGCGCATTCGCGTGGAGGCCGCGCCGGCCGGGCCGGGTCGGTTGAGCCTGCGGGTCGAGGATGACGGTCCCGGCCTGCCGGCGGACCAGCACCAGGCCGTTCTGAAGCGCGGAACCCGGCTGGATGAAGAAGCGCCCGGCACGGGTCTGGGCCTGTCAATCGTCGATGATCTGGTAAAATCCTACGGCGGTCGCCTGGAACTCGGGCAGTCGGACCTGGGTGGCTTGCGGGTCGACCTTGAATTGCCGGCGACCGGAGGGTGAGAAATCGCCGTTTCGGCGCAAGGTCTTCCTTAACCTAAGCCGCTCATAACGATGTTGCGGACAGGTTTGATCCGCCTCGGGCGAAGGCGATGTCGGGCCTTTCTGATTCCAAACACAGGGCCATGGCGATCCTGATGGATCGCGCGCCTGAAGAGGTGCTCGAGGCCATCGAGGCCAGATTTCACAGCGCCGGACCAGGCCTGGCGGCGGATGTCGCCTCTCTTGCACGCCATGAACGGCTGGAGCGAGCGGTGCTTCGGCAGGTCTTTGGTCCGCTGTTGCCGATGATGGCCGCTCGAGCAGACGGTGTGCCTGCCCCCCAGTTCCCCCGGCGTGTTCCCAAGATGCTGTGGGAGCAGCTTGTGCAGCGCCAGCCGGAAATGGCCGACAAGCTAGTCACCATGGTTCATCTGGACCCGCAGACCGTGGTTCCCGTGACCCTGGCCGACAGTCTTTGCGCCGAGGCAGCTGCCGTCCTGCGTAGCGAAGAACCGGCGCGGCTCGGCCTGGAAAGTCCCGAGCAGGCCGACGATCTGGCGGCCTATTTTGACATGATGCCGATGGCGCGATCCGCCGTGGACCAGGTTCCTGCCTGGCTGGGGCGGCTGGATGGTGGCCAACTCACCGCTCTTCGGCTGACCTTCAAGGATGCCGACGCAATCCGCCCGGACGGAGGGATCCGCCTGATGGAAATCCTGGTCAGCAGGATGCCGCGGGCAGCCGAGGTCATGCGCGTGGTCGCGGCTCTGACCGAGCCGGCAACAGCAGAGTTCATCGACAGCACCGAGATGGCGCACTTTCCAGCCCGGTTGCTGGGCCATGTCGAGGCCGTGTCGGCCCGTGTCGTTCTGGACAGGCCGAGGCTGAGCCGCGAGATGGCGGATCAGGGCGTCCATGATCTGGTGGCGATATCCGACATATTCCGGGAGTTCGACGTCGGCTTTCCCGGCATCAGTGGCGGCAGCTGGACCCGACGCCTGCAGGCTGTGCGCCGGCAACTGACGACCCAGATGGAGGCGGCCTATCGGGCCATGCCCCAGGCGGTCGAAAAGGCCCTGCCGCTTGTCAGCACGAAGCTGGCAGGCCGCATGTCGCGCCTCGTACCCGATCTGACGGCAGAGCCTAGTTCAGACGCCGTCGCCAGGGCGAGCGCGCTGTTGCGCATTCTGGAAGGCACCCGACTGGTCGCCGTTGAACTCGGCTGCGAAGGCGCACGTCGCGCCGCTGCCGATGTCATCGCTGAACGCGTCGATGCCTATGCGGAGGAAGGTCTGCACATGTTGCACGACAACGCTGTGACAGATCCCCAGCGCGCGATCGCGCTGATCACCGTGGCTGCTGAATTCCTCGGGCTTTCGCGTAACGCTGAGGCCGAGGCCCTTGTCCTGCGACGGGCGGCGGTGGCGACCTCGACCCCTGACACGGGCGGCGTGGCGGCGTGATCCTTGGCATGGAGGTGGCGGCAGGTTAAACGCCCGTCGCCATGGCGTTGCTTCCCAAATCTCCCCGGGCCCGTCGGCGGTTCATCTTCATCCTTGTGGCCGCGCCCATTCTTGTTGTTGCCGTTGCCCTGACCCTGTGGGCGATGCGCGAACAGGTCACCTATTTCTATTCACCCAGCGAGGCCGAGCGGTCCGAGATTCAGCCCGGCGTGACGGTCCGTCTGGGCGGCCTGGTGGAAGAAGGCACGGTTGAGGTGCTGCCGGGTGGCCTCAACCGGTTCTCGATAACCGACGGCGGAGCGTCCGTCGTGGTCCAGTATCGCGGCGATCTGCCGGACCTGTTTCGCGAGGGGCAGGGCGTGGTTGTGCAAGGTGCGTTTGATGCAGGCGGTGGCTTCACCGCCAGCCAGGTTCTGGCCAAGCACGACGAAACCTACATGCCGCGCGAAGTTGCCGATGCCCTGAAGCGCGAAGGTCGATGGCAGGAAGGTGAAATGCCGCCCGAAGGCTGATTCATTGCCGAAATTTAGTCCTTTCGCCAAGGTTTCGGCGCATTCGCTCGGCGTTATCTCTGGCCTTGGGATTGCAGGGGTGTTGGCCCTACTATCCCGCTGCGAAACACCCCGGCTGCAGGCGGGGGACAAACAAGGACGCCAGGATCGCCATGATCAAACGCAAGGAATTCATCGCCGGAGCCGCCGTTGGGCTGGCCATCGCCGCAGCAGCGACGGCAGGCGGGGTTCTGGACTGGCCATCAGCGCATGCCCAGCCGATGTCTCCGGCGGATGCCTTGCTGGTGCGGACCCAGGGCCAGCCGGTGTTTCAGCCCCCGCCGGGTGCGCCGATGTCCTTTGCCGACATTGTCGACGCCGTGTCACCGGCGGTTGTCTCGATTGATGTGCGTCAGCGCACTAACACCAACAGCCTTCGCCAGATTCCGGGCTTCGAAGACTTGCCGTTCGACCTTCCGGTGCCGGAAGGCGAAGGCGAGCAGGACCAGGACCAGCCGGAGCAAATGGGCTCGGGCTCTGGCTTCTTCATCTCGGCGGACGGCTATATCGTCACCAACAACCATGTGATCGCCAATGCGGAAGAGATCACGGTCCGCCTGAACGACGAGCGCGAACTGACGGCGACGCTGGTGGGGGCGGACCCCGAGACGGATCTGGCTGTTATCCGGGTCGAGGGCGACAACTTCCCGTTTGTCCGGTTTGAGACGGAAGCCCGCCCGCGCGTCGGCGACTGGGTGCTGGCCATCGGTAATCCGCTGGGTCTGGGTGGGACGGTGACGGCCGGCGTCGTCTCGGCCTACGGGCGCCAGATTGACCAGTCGACCACGCCGTATGTCGACTACATGCAGCTGGATGCCCCGATTAACCGAGGAAACTCGGGAGGGCCGACCTTTGACATCCACGGTCGGGTGATTGGGGTGAACTCGGCCATCTATTCGCCTAACGGCTATTCGGTCGGCATCGGCTTTGCCATTCCGGCGGATGTGGCGGATCGCGTCACCCGCAGCCTGATCGCCGGCGGCGCGGTCCAGCGCGGCTATGTCGGGATTTCGATTGGGCCGGTCACCGAAGAGGTGCGAGAGGCGCTCGGCCTGCCACCGGGCACCGATGGCGCACGGGTCACCAACGTCAATGCCGGGGGACCTGCAGAACGAGGCGGGCTCCATAACGGTGACATTGTCACTGCGGTGGATGGTCAGGACATCGACGACGCCAGTGAACTGACCCGCCACGTCGGTGCGGTGACGGTTGGGGAATCGATCCGGTTTGATGTCCTTCGCAATGGGCGTCGCGAACAGGTGACCATCCGGGCCGCTGCCAGACCGACGGCGGCCGAACTGACGGCCATGAATGCCCTGAACGATGAAATCGACCTGCCGGAAGCGGGAACGGTGGGCGGCGAGCCGGCGCTTGGCCTGGTTCTCAAGCCGCTCGACCGGGATACGCGGGCTCTGTACGGCGTGGCCGAGCATGTGTCGGGCCTGGTCATCACGGATGTACCCCGCGGTACGGTCTTTGCGCGTCGCCGCTTCGAGCCGGGAATTGTCATTACACGGGCAGACAACCGTGAAATTCGGTCTGTGGCGGAGCTGAACCGCATCGTTTCCGACCTGCGCCAGGCGGGCCGGTCCAGCATCCTTCTGGATCTCAATTTCCGCGGGCAACCGACCTTGCAGATCATCGAGCTGGACGATCTGCCGGTGGCCGACGCGGCCCGGGGACGTTAGGCTCAGGGGCGACCAAACGAGGGGGCAAGGGTGCGGATTCTGATCGTCGAGGATGACAAGGAGGCGTCGGCTGTGATGGCCAGGGGCCTGTCTGAGGCCGGCCATGACTGTCTCACCGCTCCCGATGGGGCCTATGGTCTGGAAGCAGCAAATCAGGGCGGTTTCGATGTCCTCGTCGTGGACCGGATGATGCCGCGTCTGGATGGTGTCGGCATGGTCGAAACCTTGCGTCGCCAGGGCGATCAGACGCCGGTTCTGTTCCTGTCGGCCTTGGGTGAGGTCGAGGACCGCGTCACCGGCCTGAAGGCCGGTGCCGATGATTATCTGGTCAAGCCCTACGCCTTCCCTGAGCTGATCGCCCGGATCGAAGCCCTGGCGCGGCGCCGCGAAACCGGATCGGTCCAGACGGTGCTCAAGGTCGGCGACCTGGAAATGAACCTGATCAGTCGCGAGGTGTCGCGCGCCGGCCAGGACATTGACCTGCAGCCGCGTGAGTTCCAGCTCCTGGAGTTCCTTATGCGCAATGCCGGTCAGTCGGTGACGCGCACCATGCTGCTGGAGAAGGTCTGGGAATATCATTTTGACCCTCAGACCAATGTGATCGACGTCCACATCAGCCGGCTGAGATCCAAGATCGACAAGGGCTTTGATCGCCCGATGCTGAGGACCGAGCGCGGGGCGGGATACCGTCTGGAGCCATAGGCCGGTGCGACTGCCCTCTGTCTTTCGTCGCACACCGTTTCGACTGACCCTGTCCTTCCTGGCGCTGTTCGCGCTGGCGGCCAGCGCATTGCTTCTTTACATCTATTTCGCTTCCCGAGCGGAGGCAGAAGGTCGTGCCCAGGCCGGTATCCAGCGTGAACTGGATGCGCTGACAGCCATCTATCGAGAGCGTGGGGCCGACGCCCTGAACGCGGAGCTGATCGACCGCACGTCAAAGGGCGGGCCGTACCTGTTTCTCCTCATGGATCGTCAGGGCCAGCCCCAGACCGGCAACGTCAATGAAAGCCCGATCGTCGGCTATCAGGGCGGTGAACAGTGGGAGTCGTTCCGGCTGTCCGGTGCGGACGCCCAGGGACGGGTGGCGCGTCGCGCCGCCATGGGCGTTCAGTTACAGCTTTCGGGCGGGGAGCTGCTGTTTGTCGGTGAGGACATCGGCGACACCGAACAATACCTCTATCGCCTGTCGATGGTGCTTTGGGGGGCCGCAGGCCTGGTCTTTCTGCTGGGTCTGGGAGGCGGCCTGCTGGTCAGCCGTCAGGTTGAGGGGGCCCTGGGTCGTCTGAACGCCGTTGTTGACGCCGCGCGGTCTGGCGATCTGAAGCCGCGCGTGGCCGTGCTCAATACCGGGGACGAGCTGGATGAGCTGGGTGGTAATCTCAATGCCATGCTGGACCGGCTGGAACAGTCGATGGCCTCGATCCGCCACGCCGGGGATGCCATTGCCCACGACCTGCGCTCGCCGCTGACCCGGATGCGGGCGCGGCTGGAGGTTGCTCTCATCGAGGCGGAAGCCGGCCGTGTTGATGGGCGCGAAGCCCTGGCGTTGGCCCTGGATGAAACAGACGACCTGCTGAAAACGTTCAACGCGGTCCTGTCGATTGCCCGGTTGCAGGCCGCGTCGGACATTCCCGACCCTGAGGTCTTCGACGCGGCGGAACTGGCCACCGACATGGCCGAGCTCTACGACCCTGCTGCCGAGGACAAGTCGCTTGATTTCCAATCCGAGATCGAGCGTGGGCTGGACATACGTGGCAATCGCGCCTTCCTGGCCCAGGCCCTCGCCAACCTGATCGACAACGCCCTGAAATATACGCCCGCCGGTGGGGCCGTGATGCTGCGCGCCCGGCACCGGTCGTCCGGGGAGGTCGAATTCTCTGTCACAGATACGGGGCCAGGCATTGCAGTGGACGACCGGTCTCGCGTTCTCGAACGCTTCGTTCGGTTGGACGACAGCCGATCCGAGAGTGGGGCCGGGCTCGGGCTGTCGCTGGTTCAGGCTGTCGCAGAACTCCACGGCGGGCGGGTCGATATCGATGACGGCCCCGGCGTGATCGACGGATACGGTCCGGGGCTGAGGGTCGCCCTGGTGTTGCCGGTCGCATGAGCGACGTCACCGTCCTCGCCGAATGCCTGAGGCCATGTGGTCCGGTTCTGGAAGGCCATGGGGCCTCGGCCACGCTGGAGGTCTTGCGCGAAGCGGCGCAAACGGACGGCTGGTCGGCTGCCCTGGATCAGGCCTGCGCCGCGCTGCACCCGGTGGTGGCAGCCTCAACCTATCTCTCTGCCCTGGTTCGGCGATGGCCGGATCGGCTGCGCGTGACATTGCAAGCGTCACCCCAGGCCCGCCTGAAAGCCATCCTGACTGAGACGCGCGATCTGACGGGTGGGGCTGATGACGTGCGCGAACCCCTGCGTCTGCTCAAGGCCGAACTGCACCTGCTGACCGCGTTGTGCGACCTGGGCGGGGTATGGGACCTGACACAGGTGACGGCGGCGCTCAGCGATTTTGCCGATGCCTCGTTGCGGACCGGCTTTGCCGCAGTTGCCCATGACAACCGCGCGCTTGGCCGGCTGATTGCGCCGGCGGATCCCGACAATCCGATCCCCGGCCTGTTCGGGCTGGCCATGGGCAAGCACGGTGCCCGCGAACTGAACTATTCCAGCGACATCGATGTCACCTTCTTTCACGAGCGGGAGGTGCTGCAGGCAGCGCTGGCGGAACGCCAGGAGGCCCAGTCGTTTGCGGATCGGGCCGCCGGTGCGGTCGCGCGTCTGCTCAGCGACCGTACCGGCGACGGCTACGTCTTTCGCGTGGATCTGCGCCTGCGTCCCGACCCCTCTTCAACCCCGCCCGTCGTCTCGGCCCAGGCGGCTTTGAACTACTATGAGACGGTCGGTCAGAACTGGGAGAGAGCGGCCTTCATCAAGGCCCGCCCCGTGGTTGGGGATGAGGTCCAGGCGCGCGCGTTTCTCAAGGCGCTGGTCCCATTTGTCTGGCGTCGCAGCCTGGATTTCGCGGCGGTTTCCGATGTCCATTCGATCAAGCGCCAGATCCACGTCCACAAGGCCGATGATCGCCCGACTGCCGCCGGAGCCGATCTGAAGCTGGGTCGCGGCGGCATTCGCGAGATCGAGTTCTTCGCCCAGACCCAACAACTCATCCTGGGGGGGCGCGACCCGTCTCTGCGGTCACCGCGCACCCTCGACGCCTTGTCCGCGCTAGTGGCGGCGGGCCATGTCGATCAGGGCGTCGCCGCCGAGCTGTCCGCTGACTATGAACAACTTCGGGCGCTGGAACACCGGGTCCAGATGCTGGAGGACGAGCAGACCCACACCCTGCCGCTGGAGCCAGATCGGCGACGTTGCGTCGCGGTTCTGGCCGGTGAGAGCGATCTGGCGACCTTTGATCGTGAGGTCGAAGACCTCACATCGCGGGTCAATGTCCGCTACGGGGAGCTGTTTGCCGAGGATGAAGCCCTGTCGTCCGAATTCGGCAGTCTCGTCTTCACCGGCGTCGAAAACGATCCCGAGACGCTTCGGACCCTGTCTCGTATGGGCTTCTCTGAGCCCGATCAAGTCGCCGCGACGATCCGGGGCTGGCACCACGGGCGCATTCTGGCGACCCGTTCGGCCCGTGGCCGCGAGGTCTTCACGCGGTTCGGTCCGCGACTGCTGGAAGCCTGTGCCGCCACAGGTGCGCCGGACGCGGCCTTCCGCCGCTTTGCGCGCTTCTTTGAAGGGTTGAGGGCGGGCGTTCAGGTCCAGTCCCTGTTTCTGGCCCAGCCACGACTATTCCGGCTGATTGTCGACACCCTGGCCTATTCGCCGCGCCTGGCTGAGGTGTTGTCGCATCGCGCTGCGGCGCTCGATGCCATCATGGACCAGGACTTCTTCCTCTCCATTGAGGCCGACAGTGGCATCGTTGGCCAGATCGAGGCCGAGGGGCGCGACGCGGCCGACTATGAGGCCGCCATGAATGCCGTGCGGCGACATCATCGCGAACAGGATTTTCGGATCAGTCTGCAATTGCTGTCAGGCGTGGCTGATCCGGCGCGTGCCGGTGAGGCGTTCTCGGATCTGGCCCAGGCCTGCGTCCGGGCCCTGGCGTTTGCGTCCCTGGCTGAGGTCGAGCGGCTCGGTGGCCGGATGGCGGGCCGAGTGGCGGTTGTGGCCCTCGGCAAGCTGGGTTCGCGAGAAATGTCGGGCGCCTCCGATCTTGATCTGATGACGGTCTTTGCGGCCGACCCCGATGCAGAGTCCGACCTGAAGGGCTGGAGCCCGGATCGCTGGTATGGGCGGTTCACCCAAAGGCTGATCGCGGCCCTGTCGGCACCGACGGCTGAAGGTGGCCTCTATGAGGTCGATATGCGGTTGCGACCCTCCGGGGCGGCGGGGCCGGTGGCCGTCTCGCTCAGGGCCTTCGAAGACTATTACGCGCGCGATGCCGATACCTGGGAGTATCAAGCCTTGACCCGCGCGCGCGTTATCTGGAGCAACGACGCCGGTTTCCAGGACCAGGTCACAACCGCGATCGAGGCCGCCTTGCGCCGGCCACGCGATCGCGCTGCGAGCTTGCACGATGTGTCCGAGATGCGGGCGTTGATGGCGCGTGAGCACAGGCCGTGGAGCTTCTGGGACATGAAGCGCAGTGCCGGCGGATTGATCGATTGTGAGTTCGCCGCCCAGGCCATGCAGCTGGTGGCAGCCGCTGACGGCGGGCCGCTGCGTCCCGAAACCGTTCCGGCGCTGGCGGCACTGGCCGAAGCGGGCTTGATCCCCGGCGAGGCGAGCGCCGTCCTGGCTGAAGCCTGGACCCTCCAGCAGGGACTGGCTCAGCTGTTGAGATCCTCGCTCGGCAAGCGGTCAGACCCCACACTCGAGCCGACCGGCTTTCAGCAGAGGCTGGCCCGGATTGGTGGTGTTGAAACGCTGGAGCAACTGCAGGGTCTGGTTACCGAGGTGCGCGCGCGGGCCCATGCCGCCTTCAAGCAGCTTGTTGGTCCACCCGACGACGGAAATTGACCGGCCGCGCGTTTCACCTTCATCGCCGGCCTGCCCGGCTTGTTGGAGACACATGATGAAAACCCTTTTGATCGGCGGCCTGGCCGCCCTTTCGATCGGCGGCGTGGCCATGGCCCAGGACGGCCAGCGCGGCCCGCGCGCAGCGGATAGCGATGGCGATGGCCGCATCAGCCAGGCTGAGTTTGTGGCCGGTGCCGTGCAACGGTTTGACAACGGCGATGCCAATCGCGACGGCACCCTGACTGCCGACGAAGTTCGAGCCGGCATGGAGGCGCGTCGCAGCGAGCGCCGCGACCAGATGTTTGCGCGCATGGATGCCAACGGCGACGGCTCGATCTCGCGCGCGGAATTCGATGCGCGGCCGCAACGTGGTGGTGATGCTGAACGCGGCGGGCGCGGCGGTGGTCGTCATGGCTGGGGCCGTGGCGGTCGCGGACATCGCGGCGGCGGCGGCGAGATGATGGCCGACGGCGTGACGCGCGCCGAAGCCCAGTCCCGTGCTGAGGCCCGCTTCGCGCGTATGGACAGCAACAATGATGGCTTCCTGACCCAGGAAGATCGTCAGGAGCGTCGCGGTCGTGGCCGGGGCGCCCGGAGCGAGTAGGATCGATGACGGGCGCGGGTCTGCGGGCTTTGGGCGTCCAGGTTGACGTGGAGTGGCTGGTCGCTGGTGACGAACGATCCGGACGAAGATCTGGTTCTGCGGGTAGGGCGTGGCGATGCTGCGGCCGCGCGCGCGCTCGTTGCCGGCAAGCTGCCCCGTATGGTCCGCCTGGCCTATCGAATGCTCGGAGATCTGCAAGCCGCCGAGGACGTGGCCCAGGAAGCCATGCTGCGGGCCTGGAAACAGGCTCCGGCATGGCAGCCCGGAGCAGCCCGGTTCGATACCTGGCTGCACAGGGTCGCCATCAACCTGTGCTACGACCGGCTGCGTCGTCGTCGCGAGGTTCTCAGCGACACCCTGCCCGAGCAGGTCGACGACGGGCCTTCACCGGATCAGGGGTGGATCGATCGCGATCAGTCCCGACAGGTGCAAGCGGCCCTGGCCGCTCTGCCGGAACGACAGAGGGAGGCCGTCGTCCTCTGCCATTTTCAGGAATTGTCGCAAACCGAGGCGGCAGAATTGATGAGTGTCAGCGTCGAGGCGCTGGAGAGTTTGTTGGCGCGAGGACGCCGGGGCCTGAGGACGGCCCTGTCTGATCTCGCACCGGAAAGGATAGGGCGATGACCGTGGGGCTGGAGCGGTTTGAGCAGATCATCGAGGCCTATGGAGCGAACCCGCGCCATTGGCCCGAACAAGAGCGTGCGGCGGCAGAGCATCTGGTCGCCCACAGTGAGGCGGCGCGCGCCATGCTGGCGTCCGCGGCGGAACTGGATGCCTGGCTGGATGCGGCCCTAGACCCGGTGCCTTCGGATCTGTTGGCCCACCGTGTGCTGAAGGCGGCCCCGCGTCCCAACCGGACCTTTGGCTGGGCGTCAGGCGCGGGCTGGGCGGTAGCCGCAGCGGCGGGATTGGTGCTGGGCCTGTCGTGGGGCCAGCAGGTTCAACTGACCAATCAGGCCTATGATGCCCTGGATCAGGCCACGACCTGGAGCGTGGACGAGGCGGAGTATTTCGGATGACGGATCGCGGATTGAAGGTCGCACTGGGGATATCCCTGGCGCTGAATATCTTTGTCATCGGCGCGGTTGCCGGAGGCCTGATCATGGGGGTCCGTGGATTGGATCACAGGCCCAACCGCGAGCGTCCGCCGGTCATCGAGCTGGTGCAGTCGCTCGATGAGGCGGACCGTGCCGAAGCCGAACGGACCCTGCGAGAGTCGGGTCTGGCGGCGCGAGAGGATTTCAATACGGCGCGCCGTTTCCGCGCGGAAGCCATCGCCCTGGCCGGCGCGGAAACGTTTGATCGGCCTGCCGTTGAGGCGGCGCTGGCCCAATCCCGCTCGGCCGAGGCTGAGGGCCGGACGCGTCTGGAGGGGTCCTTGCTGGACCTGATGGGGCAGCTGGATCAGGCGGATCGTGAACGTCTGGCCCCGTCTCTGGCGCGTCGTGGACGGGAGGGTCGTCGTGGCCCCGAGCGTCGGGCGCGGCCAGAGCGTTAGGCGGCCTCTGCCTGATGTGACTTCTGGCTGACCGGCAGGATGACGGTGGCCGTGGTGCCTTCACCCGGCTGGCTGGTGAGTTCGAACCGGCCCTGGTGCATCTCGATCAGCGACTTGGTGAGGGCAAGGCCCAGGCCCGTTCCCTGCGTCGCGCGCGCGTGCTTCGTCTCGACCTGCTCGAACGGCTGAGCCAGTCGCGGCAGATCTTCGGCGGAAATGCCGATGCCGTTGTCCGACACACTGAGGAAGGCCCAACCGCCTTCGACGCCGGCCTTGATCGCGACACGACCGCCGCGTGGCGTGAACTTGATCGCGTTGGACAGCAGGTTCAGCAGAATCTGTTTCAGGGCACGGTAGTCAGCCTGGACCACGGTGTCCGGGCCGATGTCGCTGATCAACTGGATTTCGGATTCCTCGGCACGCCCGCGCATCAGGCGAATTCCGTCTTCGCAAAGATCGGCGAGTTCCAGGCGCTCGTAGTGCATCTGCATTTTGCCGGCCTCGATCTTGGCCATGTCGAGCACGTCGTTGATCAGCGCCAGCAGGTGCTGGCCCGAGTTGAGAATGTCCTGGCAGTATTCCTTGTAGCGAGCATCGCCCAAGGGGCCGAACATCTCTCCCGCCATGATTTCAGAAAAGCCGTTGATGGCATTGAGCGGGGTGCGCAGCTCGTGGCTCATATTCGCCAGGAACTCTGACTTGGCCTGGTTGGCCGCCTCAGCCCGGGTTTTGGCGACTTCATACTTGCGAGCCAGTTCAGACAGTTCGACCTGGTTGGTTTCAAGCTGCTCGACCAGCTTCTCCAGCTCAGCCTCGTTGCGCGCGCGCATCGCTTCCTGACGTTTGACCGCGGTGATGTCGGCTGCTGTCATCACAACTCCGCCGTCAGCCGTTCGGCGTTCGCTGATCTGCAGCCAACGTCCGTCGTGCAGCTCGAACTCCCGCACACCGGCACGGCCATCTTGGGCCGGCCCCTGTGTTTTGATGGCGAGCGAACCGATCTTCATCAGTTCGTCCTTGTGGGCCCCGGCCTTGAGCGCCCGTTCGGCAATGCCAAAGGTGTCGGCGAAGGCGTAGTTGCACAGGATCAGACGGTCCTGGCGATCGAACAGCACAAAGGCGTCCGAGACGCTGTCGATGGCGTCGCGCAGCCGGTTCTCTGCGGCCACGGCGCGGGCCTTGGAGCGCCGCTCGTCGGTAACGTCGATACCGACCCCCACCAGCTGATCATAGCCGTGCGGCTGACGCGGGCCGGACGCCTGGCCGCGCACTTCGATCCAGCGTGCGCGGCGCTGGCCGTGAACGATGCGGAAGGTGGCCTCGAACTGTCCGTAGGCCGCGGCCTGTTTCAGTGCATGCAGCAGGGATTGCTGGTGGTCCTCGGTCAGTAGCCCCAGGATGTCATCGCCGGTCGCGACCGGGCCTTGGGTCCAGCCCAGCATGGCTGCCATTTGATCGGACAGCTGGACGCGATCCTGATTCAGGTCCCACTCCCAGACGCCGCATCGCGCAGCCTCCACCGCCATCATAAAGCGGCGCTCGGTTGCAGCCTGGAGGTTGCGCGCGCGTCCACCCTGCCAGAGCAGCAGGACGGTCAGTAAGGCTCCGAGCGCCAAGGGCCCGAGCAGAATCCAGCTGCTGCCGAGCAGGGATTCCATCGAGGTCGATCCTAATGCCTCGTCGTTCCCGACGAGAACCAACAGATCCGTCTCGCCGACGCGGGCAACGGCGACCCCGAGCTCGACGCCATTGTGACGACCCGCAAGGACGCGTCCATCTTCAGCCGCCGCCGCGACGGTCGCCGGGTCGAGATCGAGGCTGTTTTCCAGAGAGCTGACCGGTTCCATGCCTTGCGTGGCCAAAACGGTTCCGTCCAGGGTGGCCAGAATTCTGATCGCGCTGGAATCGGACTGATCGTCGCCCGATGCCCGAATGAGGGCGGCCATCACCCGATCGGGTGAGATTCGCCGCAGCAGGATGATCTGACCGTCGGGGCCGGTGCGCCAGGCGGTCTGGCGCACCTCTTCGCTGCGTGCGTTGGCAAACGGAGCAGGCCCGCCCTGGCCGGTCACGGCGATGACCTCTCCGGCAGGGCCGAGGACCGCCATCGAAACAGCGTGTTCGCCGGCGACTTCCTGGGCGTGTTCGGCCAGATCCAGCGGGTTCTGGGTTTCCGTCACATCATGGCCGGCGGCGAGGAGCCCAGCAGCGGCGCGGCCGACGCTGGTTTCCAGGGTAACGGCACGATCATTCGCGCTTTCGACCAGGGCCCGGGAAGCCTCCGCTGCATCCGAACGCGGTCTGTCGAGGATTTCGCGGGCATAGACAGCTGAGTAGGCCGCGAGCAACAGGGCTGCGATCAGCACACCGATCCGCAACCAGACAGGCATCAGCGCGGGGCCGGCGCGGCCTCTGCCGTCGCCGGTTCGGCGTCCTGGTTGATTTCCCCTTCGGTCGGGACGCTGCACGCGCCGCTCCCTTTGATTCGCCCGCAAGGAGGAATCCTAACCAGCGTCAGGGATTCGCGCGAGGGCGTTTAGGCCGCGTTGCTGGATTCGTTCGTTTGGCGTCGCACGGTCGGCGCGGCCAAGACCTCAGTGATCTGCCGCAGAACGGCATGAGCCTGGCCGGCGAGGTGTACCAGTTCCGGCGGTGCGTCGCCGCCGCTCTGATCGACGCTGATCAGCAGTTGTTCGGCTAGGGCCAGCAATTGGGGCGTCGCGGCAATGGCCCGCGCCTGCATCTCGATGCGGTGTGGGTCGCGATCATACTCGGCCCCGGGCACACGCCAGCCCCCCCAGTCGGCGGAATCGGTCACGATCACAGGGTAGGTTCCCGGAAAGGGGTGGTGCGGGACATCTTCGGCGGCTTGCCATTTGTTACGGGCACGCATCATCCGCCACTGTCCCAGTCCGCCCTCGGCGGTGGGGTCCTCTTCGGGGGCCGCCAGTTCGTGAGCGAGAAACTCGCGGCCCAGCCCAACGTCGTAGGTCACCCGCACGGGCTCGTCGAAGCCCTTGGCCCAGACCGGATTGATGCGCTCAATCTTGGCCCATGCACCGACGCATTCGACCCAGACCTTCTGGCCGGATTGGAACTGGGCGCGTGCCATGGGAGCTCCTTTCTGGAGTGGACATCGCAGCCTAGCCGCGAGGCCTTGCTCGACCGTTGAGCGACGCAGTGAAGGGGGCGTTAAGGGTGCCGAGCCGGGCCGAAGGCTGGCGCGCGGGGGCAAGCGAGGCTATGCCGCGCCCATGACGCAAAGCCCCAACGCCGAAGCCACCCGTATCCTCAACGCACTCGGGGTTACGTTCTCCGATGGGTCGCTGGCGGTCAGCTCGCCGATTGATGGGGCTGAGCTGGCACGCCTGGCCGTGCAATCTACAGCCGATGCAGCGGAGGCTGTGGGACGGGCAGGGGTGGCCTTTGACGCCTGGCGGCGGGTACCGGCCCCGCGCCGCGGCGAACTGGTCCGGCTGCTGGGTGAGGTTCTGAGGGTCGCCAAAAATGATCTGGCCATGCTGGTCACCCTGGAGGCCGGCAAGGTGGTGTCCGAGGGCCTGGGCGAGGTCCAGGAGATGATCGACATCTGCGATTTCGCCACCGGCCTGAGCCGACAGCTTTACGGCCTTACCCTGCCGAGCGAGCGACCCGGCCATCACATGCGCGAAACCTGGCAACCGCTGGGACCGGTCGGTATCATTACGGCGTTCAATTTTCCGGTGGCGGTCTGGGCGTGGAACGCGGCTCTGGCGCTGATCTGCGGCAATCCTGTGATCTGGAAGCCGTCGGAGAAAACCCCGCTGACCGCCCTGGCGGTGCAGGCGGTCTTTGAGCGGGCAGTCGCCCGGTTCGGGACCGAGGCTCCGGCCAACCTCAGCCAGGTGCTGATCGGGGAACGTGAATTGGGTGAGGCGCTGGCGAGTGACCCACGCGTGCCGCTGATCTCCGCTACCGGATCGACGCGGATGGGCAAACAGGTGGCCCAAGTCGTCGCCGCGCGGCTGGGGCGATCTCTGCTCGAGTTGGGCGGTAACAATGCCATGATCGTCACGCCCTCGGCGGATCTGGAGCTGGCGGTGCGGGCGATCTGCTTCTCGGCGGTCGGTACGGCGGGCCAGCGGTGCACCACCCTGCGCCGCCTGATTGTCCATGAGGATGTAGCCGAGCGACTGATCGCACGGCTGGTCAAGGCCTTTGACACCCTCCCCATCGGTGATCCGCGCGAGGCCGGCACCCTGGTTGGGCCATTGATCGACGAGGCATCGGGCCAGGGCTGTATGGCGGCCTTGGACCAGGCGCGGGCCGAGGGCGGCGAGGTGCTGATCGGTGGCGAGCGGCTCGACCGGGCGGGGGTCTATGTCAGCCCGGCCATCGTGCGGATGCCGGGTCAGAGCGCGGTCGTCCAGCACGAGACGTTCGCGCCGATCCTCTATGTGATGACCTACACCGATCTGGAGGCGGCGATCGCCCTTCAGAACGCCGTGCCGCAGGGCTTGAGCTCCTGCATCTTCACCGGCTCGGTGCGGGACTCCGAAGGCTTCCTGTCGGCCTGGGGATCGGACTGCGGCATCGCCAACGTCAACATCGGCCCGTCGGGGGCCGAGATCGGCGGGGCCTTCGGCGGTGAGAAAGACACCGGCGGCGGGCGCGAGAGCGGCTCGGACGCCTGGAAGGCCTATATGCGCCGCCAGACCCAGACGGTGAACTTCTCCGACAGCCTGCCCCTGGCCCAGGGCGTCCGGTTCGAGGTCTAGCTCAGAGCCGAACCCGGTTCAGCCTCAGGGCGTTGGCAATCACCGAGACCGACGACAGGCTCATCGCCGCGGCCGCCAGCATGGGCGAGAGCAGCGTGCCGGTTATGGGATAGAGGACGCCCGCCGCCACCGGCAGACCGGCGATGTTGTAGGCGAAGGCGAAGAACAGGTTCTGGCGAATGTTCCTCAGGGTCGCGTGGGCCAGCTTCTTGGCGCGCACCACGCCGGTCAGGTCACCGCCCAGGAGGGTGATGCCGGCGCTCTCGACGGCGACATCGGCTCCGGTTCCCATGGCGATGCCAACGTCCGCAGCCGCCAGGGCGGGCGCGTCATTGACGCCGTCGCCGGCCATGGCCACGACACGTCCATCGGCGTGCAGCGTGTCCACCAGCTTTTTCTTGTCCTCTGGCATGACGCCGGCGCGGACTTCGTCGATGCCGAGCTTATCGGCGACCGCCTGGGCGGTGCGCGGATTGTCGCCGGTCGCCATGATCACCGACAGTCCCAATGCACGCAGATCTGCCAGCGCCTGCTGGGCCGTATCCTTGATGGGGTCGCTAACGGTCACCAGGCCGGCGATTTCGCCGTCGACGGCGACATACATCACCGTCTGGCCCAGGTCGCTGAGCGCGTCGGCGCGCGAGGCCAGGGCCGCGGAGTCCAGGCCGAGCTGCTGCATCATCGCGGCGTTGCCGAGGGCGACGGACTGGCCGTCCACGCGGCCCTGGACGCCCTTGCCGGTGATCGCGGCGAAGTCGGCGGCGGTCAGGCGCTTGGCCCCGCGTTCCTCGGCACCCTTGACGATGGCCTCGGCGAGCGGATGTTCCGACCCCCGCTCCAGTGCAGCGGAGGCTGTCAACAGCTTGAGCTCGGTAAGCGAGCCCAGGGGGATCACCTCTGTCAGGGTCGGGCGACCGACCGTCAGGGTGCCGGTCTTGTCGACCAACAGGGTGTCGACCTTGTCCATCCGTTCCAGCGCCTCGGCATCGCGGATGAGCACACCGGCACGGGCACCGCGGCCGGCGGCGGTGGTGATGGAGATCGGGGTGGCCAGGCCGAGCGCGCAGGGGCAGGCGATGATCAGCACCGAGACCGCCGCGGTGATGGCGTAGGACAGGGTCGGCTCTGGTCCCCAGATCAGCCAGCCGAAGAAGGCGAGCACCGCCAACAACACCACGGCAGGCACGAAGACAGCCGACACGCGGTCGGCCAGGCCCTGGATCGGGGCGCGGGACCGCCGGGCGCTTGTAACCATGTCGACGATCTGGGACAGGACGGTGTCTGCCCCGACCTTGCGGGCCTCCATGATCAGGGACCCGTTCATGTTGAGGGTGGCCCCGGTGACGATGTCTCCCGGACCCTTCTCGACCGGCAGGGATTCGCCCGTGAGCATGCTCTCGTCAACGGATGAGGCCCCATCCAGGACGACGCCGTCGACCGGCACCGTGTCACCCGGCCGGACGCGCAGGCGGTCGCCCGGCAGGATGTTCTCAAGCGGCGCGTCGTACTCCTCGCCGTCTTCGAGCACGCGGCGCGCCGTCTTGGGGGCCAGGTTGAGCAGCTCGCGGATGGCGTCGCCGGTGCGCTCGCGCGCTCTCAGCTCCAGCACCTGACCCACGAAGACCAGGGCGACGATGACCACCGCCGCCTCGAAATAGGTGCCCGCGCCGTGGTCGGTCCGATAGTCCTGCGGCAGCAGGCCGGGGGCAAAGACCGCCACGAGGGAATAGAGATAGGCCGCCCCGACCCCCAGCGAGATCAGCGTCCACATATTGGGCGACCGCTGGACGATCGAATCCCAGCCGCGCTTGAAGAAGGGCAGGGCCGCCCACAGCACCACCGGGGTGGCGATGATCAACTCGATCCAGGGCACGAGGCGAGGCCCGATCCAATGGCGCACCGGCAGGCCGACCATCTCGCCCATCGTCAAGATGATCAGCGGAACCGCGGCGATGGCGCTGATCCACAGGCGACGGGTGAAGTCCGCCAGCTCCGGGTTGGCCTCGTCGGTCGGGACGAGCGGCTCAAGCGCCATGCCGCAGATCGGGCACGATCCCGGCCCGTCGCGGATGATCTCGGGGTGCATCGGGCAGGTCCACTGGGCGGTCTTGGGCCCGGTGGTCATGGCCTTGCGGGCCCGGCCCGAGGCGAAGAAGTCGGGGTCCGCCCGGAATCGGTCGGCGCACTTGTCGGAACAGAAGTAGCGGACCTTGCCCCGATAGGTCTGCTGGCGCGTCTCTGGCGTGATCTTCACCGTCATCCCGCAGACGGGATCAATGGCGGTTTCGCCGCCGGCACCCTCGGGCGCGGCGGTGTGGGCGTGATCGTGCATCTTCAGCCTCGCGCTCGACATTTGAAGCCGGCGACCGCCTTGGGGCGCCGACCCCCCGAACTATCTACGCGCCAGCGGCGAGTTTCCCTCGCCTCGGGGACTAACGCGCCGGTTCGATGGCGTTGGCGCGGCCCCGCTGCCAGCGGTGGTAGACCTTCCAGACGCCCCAGAAGATCAGCAACAGCGCCACCGGGATCAGCACCGGCATGATAAAGGCCAACAGCACCGTGCCGATGCTGAGCAGGTCTTCGAAAAAGGACAGGAACGGGTTGGCCATCCCGCCGGTGGTCGCGGTTGAGGCCGCACGGGTCCCCCCTTGCGCCGCACCGAAGGCCAGCGCCGTGGGGGCCCCGACGATGATGCCGGCCACCGCCGCCGCGGTCGGGTCCAGTCCGGCGAACATCGAGCCGGCGACAATGGCCCCGGCGATCGGCCGTGCGATGATGCCGACGGCGTGCAGCGCATTGTCGAGCAGCGGGATCTTGTCGGCCACCACCTCGAGCACCGTCGCCAGGCCGAGCGCGGCAATGGCGGTGTTGGAGGTCATCCAGGCCATGCTCTCATTCAGTTCGATGCCGAACAGATGGAACTTGGCCGCCAGGGCTGCCATCAGCATGGGGATGAAGATCCGCAGGCCCGACGCCGCCGCCAGGCCCAGGCCCAGCAGCGCGGGTAGCACCCAGGTTTGAATCACATCGCCAGAGGGTAGGCTGGCCGGCAGGTTCTCAAGCATGAGGGCCTCCTAGAAGCGGCGCTTGCCGCTCACCGTCTCGAAGAACATCCGCCAATCCCCCATCAGGCTCCACAGGGGATATTTGAAGGTCGCCGGCCTGTTCTTCTCGAACACAAAATGCCCCACCCAGGCGAAACCGTAACCGACAACCGGCATGGCCAGCAACCACCAGGCGTTTCGAGTGATGATCGCGGTCGCCAGGATCACCAGAACCAGCGCCGAGCCGACGATGTGAATGCGCCGACAGATCTGGTTGGAATGCTCGTGGATGTAGTACGGATAGAACTCTGAAAAGCTCTTGAAACGGTCACTGGAGGCGGGAGAGGGCGCGTGGGTCATCCCCGCAGGTTCGCGCTGATTTCAGCGGTTGTCGAGGCCTGATCCTCGCCCGTAAGCCGGGGAGGATCATCGACCACCGCGCTGCCTGATCCTCCCCGCGCAGCGGGGGAGGGGGGACGGCTTGCGGTGGAGGCGGCGAGACCGGGAGCACTGTCTCGGTCGGAACCCCAAACGTCACGCGCGGTGTGCTCCCCCTCCCTCGCCGCCTGGAAGGCCCATCGGCCGGCACCGGTTCCCGCTTCGAAGCGGGGACGAACGGGTGTTGCAACGCTGGGGCGAAGCGGGCCAAGTGCGCACAGGGAGGGAGGCCCGGTTTGGACGTCGAACAGTTCATCAGCCGCTGGACGGCCGCGCGCGGCGGCGCGGAACGGGCGAACTACCAGATCTTTCTGGCTGAGCTTTGCGACGCCCTGGGCCTGCCCCGGCCCGATCCGGCGTCCGATGACACGGCCAGCAACGACTATGTGTTTGAGCGCGGCGTCAAACGGCGCGAGAGCGAGGGCATGGCCTCGACCCTCCGGATCGACCTCTACAAGCGCGGGGCCTTCATTCTGGAGGCCAAGCAGTCGCGGGCCAGGGACCGGGACGATCAGCCGCGCCTGTTCACCGAGGCCGAGGCCGCCTCGACCGCCGCGTCCCAGGGCAAGTGGGACACGATGATGCGCAACGCTCGCAAGCAGGCCGAGGACTATGTCTTTCGCCTGCCGGCGGATCATCCGGCCCCGCCGTTCATCATCGTCTGTGACGTCGGCTATGTGTTCGAGATCTATGCGGATTTTTCCGGCTCGGGGCGGGCCTACGCCCATTTCCCGGATCGCAAGTCGTTCCGCCTGAGGCTGGAAGACCTGAGACGACCGGAGGTGCAGGACCGCCTGCGAGCCATCTGGACCGACCCGCAATCCCTGGACCCCACGCGCAAGGCCGCCCAGGTCACGCGCGAGATCGCCGAGCGGCTGGCCGCCGTGTCACGCCGGATGGAGCGGGACCATCCGCCCGAAGAGGTGGCGCATTTCCTGATGCGGTGCATCTTCACCATGTTCGCCGAGGACGTGGACCTGTTGCCCAAGGGCGAGTTCACCAGGCTGTTGACCGAGGCGCTGGATGGGCCGGACAGCTTTGCGCCGCTGCTGACCGAGCTGTGGAAGAAGATGGATGCGCCGAACCGGGACGACCGGTTCTATTCGATGTTTCGAACGCACCTGAGGCACTTCAACGGCAATCTGTTCAAGGGTGCCCGCGCCTTTGCGATGACGCGCGAGGAGATCGGCGAGCTCTTGGCCGCGTCGCGGCACGACTGGCGCTATGTCGAACCGGCCATCTTCGGCACCCTGGTCGAGCAGGCGCTGGACCCCGGCGAGCGGCGCAAGCTCGGGGCCCACTATACGCCCCGCTCCTATGTCGAGCGACTGGTCAACGTCACGGTGATGGAGCCGCTCAGGGCCGACTGGGACGCCGCCCAGATCAAGGCCGAGGATGCGCGGGCGCGCGGCGACGAAAAGGCGGCGGTCGAGGCCGTGCGCGCCTTTCATCATCAGCTGTGCACCACGCGGGTGCTGGACCCGGCGTGCGGCACCGGCAACTTCCTGTATGTAGCCTTGGAGCTGATGAAGCGGCTGGAGGGCGACGTTCTGGAGACCCTGGCCGAGCTGGGCCAGACCGAAAGCATCGGGCTGGAGACCGTCGACCCGCACCAGTTCCTGGGCATAGAGCTGAACGTCCGCGCCGCCGCCATTGCCGAGCTGGTGCTGTGGATCGGCTATCTGCAACAGCATTATCGCAACCGCTCCGAACACCCGGCCGAGCCGATCCTGAAGGCGTTCGGCAATATCCAGAACAAGGACGCGGTGCTGACCTGGGACGGATACCCAGAGCTGCAGTTCGAAATGCGCGACGGGGCGGCAGTGCAGGTCTATCCGAATGCCCGGCGACCGGACTGGCCGGAGGCGGAGTTCATCGTGGGAAATCCGCCGTTCATTGGCGGCAAGGACCTGCGGTCACGCATGATGCCCGGCTATGCCGAGGCCCTGTGGGCGGCGCACAAGCCCATGAACGAGAGCGCCGATTTCGTCATGTATTGGTGGGACCGGGCGGCGGAGCTGCTGACGCGCAAGAAGACGCGCCTGCGTCGGTTCGGCCTGGTGACCACCAACTCCATCAGCCAGGTGTTCCAGCGCCGGGTGATGGAGCGGCACCTGAACGCCAAGGCACCCATCAGCCTGATCTTCGCCATCCCCGACCACCCCTGGACCAAGGCGACGAAAGACAGCGCGGCGGTGCGGATCGCCATGACGGTGGGCCAGACCGGGTCACGTGAGGGCGAACTGTGGAGCGTGGTGTCCGAGGCCGGGCTGGATACCGATGCGCCAGAGCTGACGTTCGCGGTCAGCGAAGGAAAGATCAACTCGGACCTGACGGTGGGGGTGGATGTCACCAAGGCCGACCCCCTCATGGCCAACGAGGGGCTGTGCTCGCCGGGTGTGAAGCTGCACGGGTCTGGCTTCATCGTCACGCCAGAAGAAGCCGAACACCTGGGTTTGGGCCGCCGCCCCGGCCTGGAGCGCCACATCCGGCAATATCGCAATGGCCGCGACCTGACCGCCCATCCGCGCGGGGTGATGGTGATCGACCTGTTCGGCCTGAGTGCCGAACAGGTGCGGCGGGACTATCCCGAGGTGTATCAGCACGTAATTGAGACGGTGAAGCCGGAACGCGATGTCAACAACCGGGCAAGCTACCGCGACAACTGGTGGATGTTCGGAGAGCCGCGCCGGGAGCTACGCCCCGCCCTGGAAGGGTTGCCGCGCTACATCGCCACCGTGGAGACGGCGAAGCACCGGGTGTTCCAGTTCCTCGACGAGAGCATCCTGCCGGACAATAAGTTGATTGCGCTTGCAGATGCTGATGCAGGCGTTCTGGCCATTCTGAGTTCACGCATTCACGCGCATTGGGCCATCACATCGGGCGGCTGGCTGGGTTACGGCAACGACCCCGTTTATGTGAAATCGTCCTGCTTCGACCCCTTCCCCTTCCCCGACCCGGACGAGGCCACCCGCGCCCGGCTGCGGGACCTGGGCGAAGAGCTGGATGCCACGCGCAAGACGGTGCAGGCCGAGCATCCCGATCTGACGCTGACGGGGCTGTACAATGTGCTGGAGAACCTGCGCGCCGGGGAGGCCCTGTCGGACAAGGATCAGGACATCAAGGATCGCGGGCGGGTGCTGATCCTGAAGGACCTGCACGACCAGATCGACCGGGCGACGTTCGACGCCTATGGCTGGCCCCACGACCTGAGGGACGAGCAAATCCTGGAGCGGCTGGTCGCCCTGAACGCCGAGCGGGCGGCGGAAGAGGCCGCCGGGCACGTGCGCTGGCTACGGCCCGACTATCAGATCCCGCGCTTTGCCAAGGGGGCGGCGGTCAAGTCCGGCGAGCTGGACCTGGGTGAGACGGTGGTGGCCATCGACAAGGCCCTGCCGGTGTTCCCCAAGGACAAGGCCGAACAGCCGCTGGCTATCCTGGGCGTGCTGCAGGCCGCCGGTCGTCCCATGGACGCCGCCAGCGTCGCCCGCGCCTTCAAGGGCGGCGGCAAGAAGATCGAACAGCGCGTGGTCCAGGCGCTCGACACCCTGGTCCGCTACGGCTGGATCAGCGCCTTGAAGGACGGAACCTTCGCCGCGCGGCGGGTGGCCTGACCCCATGACCGACACCGCCGCATCCCCCCCACCACGCTGGCATCTCGTCGGTCCTGGCCTGGTGGCGGCGGCGACGGGGGTGGGGGCCGGAGATCTGGTGGCGACGCTCGTGGCGGGGGCCCAGTATGGCTACGTCCTGATGTGGGCGGCAGTGGTCGGGACGGTGATCAAGGTGGCGCTGGCCGAGGGGGTGGGGCGCTGGACCCTGGCCTCGGACCGGACGATGTTCGACGGCTGGTCCAGCCTCGGGGGGCGCGGGCGGCTGAACTGGGCGACGGCCTATTTCGCCGTCTATGTCGTGGTGTGGGGGTTCGTGTACGGGGCGGCGGCGATGTCGGCCTCGGCCCTGCCGCTGGCGGCGCTGTTCTCAGGCGTGGACCTCAAGGTGTTCGCGATTGGCTCGGGGCTGGTGGGCCTGGGGCTGGTCTGGTTTGGCGGCTACGGCCTGTTTGAAAAGGTGATGACCGCTCTGGTCGGGGTGATGTTCGTCACCGTGGTCGGGCTGGCGGTGATCGTGGCCCCGGACGTGCCGCGCCTGATGACCGGGATGTGGCCCAGCCTGCCCGAGGGCTCAGGCTTCTATACGCTGGGGCTGATCGGCGGGGTCGGCGGCACCATCACCATGGCGGCCTATGGCTACTGGCTGCGGGCCAAGGGCTGGCGCGGCGTGGCGTGGATGCCGGTGATGCGCATCGACAACGGCGTGGCCTATGCCATGACTGGCCTGTTCGTGGTGGCCATGCTGATCGTCGGGGCCGAGCTGCTGCACGCCGGCGGGGTGGCGCTGGCGACCGGCGACCGGGGCCTGCTGGACCTGGGCGAGGTGCTGGAGGCGCGGTTCGGGAGGACTGTGGCCACGACCTTCCTGATCGGCTTCTGGGCGGCGAGTTTCTCGTCCCTGATCGGGGTGTGGAACGGGGTCAGTCTGATGTTCGCGGACTTCTGGGCGCACATGAAGGGCGACGCGGCCGAGGACGGGATCGCCGTCGACGGCGGGCCGGCGTTCAAGGGCTATGCGCTGTGGCTGACCTTCCCGCCCATGGCGTTGTTGTTCATGGACCGGCCGGTGGCGCTGATCATCGCCTACGGCGTGCTGGGCAGCCTGTTCATGCCGTTCCTGGCCGGAACGCTGATCTGGCTGTTGAACTCGGGGCGCGTGGCACCGGAATGGCGCAATGGCTGGCTGTCGAACCTCCTGCTGGCGGCGGCGGCGGTTCTGTTCTGCGTCCTGGCCGGCAAGGAGCTGATGGGGCTGTTCTAGCCGTCGAGGGCGGCCAGAGCCTCGTCGATGTGCAGGCGCGCCTCCTCGCCGGGCAGGGTGCCGGCGTCGATCAGGCGCTGACGAGCCCTCAACAGGCGCTCTCGCGCCGTATCGACATCGCCCTGGGCGCGCTCCAGTCGCGCCTGAATCAGGTCCAGCGACGACCAGAGCGGATGGGCGGGCGGCGTCGAGGGTTCCAGGATTTCACGCGCGCGCGACAACCCGCCTGCGGCCGCATCCAGCCGCCCGTCGACCGTATCGACCGCCGCCAGACCTGCCAGGAGGAAAGCCTTGATGGGCATGTCCGGGTGGCCGGTGAGCTCGAACTGATCCAGCGCCTCCTGATAGCCTTCGCGCGCGCCGGCTGGATCACCGAGCCAGAAGTCACACCGCGCCACGCGACCGCGAACGGTCGTCACATGAAGATGGGCCGGGCCAAAAACGGCCTCCAGGCCGTCGCGGACCTCAAGGAACAGGGCTTTGGATGCGCCGTAGTCGCGACGACCCATGGCGGTGGCCGCCGCGACGCCGCCGGCGAGCCAATAGTAGGGATGGTCGGTTCCCACCTGTTCAGCCAGCGTCGTTCCGGCCTGACGGATGAGGGTCTCGGCGCGATCATAGTCGCCCAGGTCTTTCAGAATTCCGGCCAGATTCGACTGACCGATCGCCGTTGACGGATGCGTCGGGCCCACATGGACCATGCTGATATCGGTCGCCTGGGTCATCAGGTCAGCGGCGTCGCGCAGACGACCCTGCTTCTGGAGGACGAGCGCCAGATTGTTCATCGTCACGGCGGTAAGCGGATTGTCCGGCCCGAACGCGGTGCGTTGGTGATCTAGGACGCGCGTGTACAGCGCCTCGGCCTCGTCCTCTCGGCCCAGGTCTGACAGGACGCTGGCCAGATTGCCCAGACAGCTCAGGGTATTTTCCCCGTCCGGCTCTTCCAGCGTCGCATAGATATCCAGCGCCTGGCGAAACAGGGCCTCGGCCTGGGTCGGGCGGCCCAGATCACCGGCGGCCACCCCCTGCCAGCCCAGCAGCGCGGCCACGGACGCCGGCCCGGACATGTCACGGGCGAACGGCATCAGGCGGCTGGTCGCAGCCTCGACGGTGCGCGAGCGCCCCGCGTCACGAAACCTCTGTAGCCGTTGCATCGACCATTCCAGCGACCGGGCGCTGCCCAGGGCCACCATGTGGTTGATGGCGGTCAGGAATTTACGCTCGTCGTCGACGGTCACGGGCTGGCCGGCGGGTGACATGGCCTCTTCCGCCCCTTGCCAGAACCACAGGTGAATGTCGCGGAACCGCTCCCAGTGATCGTCGCGCTCGGACGCCTGGAGTGTGGTGCGGGTCAGGGCGTGCAGGGTGGGGGGGCCATCGAGCGGGTGCTCGACAAAGGCGCGGCTGAGCAGCCGTTTCCAGCCCTCGGTGTCGGATTCCTTGAGGAAATCCTTCGACAGGATGGCCAGGCTGGCCGGATCCAGCGTCTCGGGATAGCTGGCCAGACGCAGGCGCTTCTCAGTTTCGGGGTCCAGGTGCGCCAGGAAGCGCGCCAGGATTTCCGCCCGACCGCCGCCGAACTGACCGGCCACGGGCGTCTGGCCGCCCGCGATCAGGGCATCGTGCGTTTCACGTTCCAGATCCAGATAATAGGGAAGACAGCCCTCGCCCTCATCGCCGCGGGCCGCGGCAATCATGCGGGCGCGGATCTCGGGGTCGGTGACCCCCACCTTGCCCAGGAAGGAGGCGGCGTCTTCGTCCGACAGGCCGCCCAGCAGATGCTGTTCGACAATCTGGTCCCAGTCCGCATCAATCTCACCCCAGCGCAGACGGTCGCGACCGGTGATGACCACCAGCGCCCCGGGCGTGTCCTGAACCAGGCGCCGCAGCCAGTCATCGACCAGCAGAGCCCCCGGCCCGTCGCGCAGGCCCCGGTCGCGCCACAGGGCCTCGTGGGTATCAAACCGTATAACGATGCGCGGGCCGTCGGCCGCGGCCATGGCCTCGCACAGATCGTAGCCGAGGTATTTGGGCAGGGCTCCGGCCAGTTGATCGATCGAAAGTTCATCCAGCCCGACCAGCAGCGTCCGCCCCCGCCGGTCCCACCAGGTCTGGAGCGCCTCAGCCCCCCGTGCCGCCAGCTTGGAGCCGTACTTGGTCAGCAGGCCATAGCCGGGGATCAGGCTGGCCGCATCGTCGGCCAGCGACAGCACATCGGCCAGCACCTCAGACCCCCGCTTGAATAGCTCGGGATGGACGGCGCGAATGTCCTTGCCGGGCTGGTCCAGGGTGAAATACCGCGCGAAGGCCAGGTCAAAGGCCGGGAAGCGCATGTTGCCGTGCTCAGCCAGCTGAAGGCGCAACGACAGCAGCGCCTGGGCCGGGTTGCGATTGGCCGGGTTTTCAAGGTCGACCAGGGCCGAGGCCAGCCGCCGGTTGCGGACATTGACCCAGTTGCCGCGCGCCCGGTCGATCATGCGCCCGAATTCAGCCTGAAGGGCGGTCTTGCCCTGGCCGCCGACCCCGTACCAGACCAGCACCCGGTAGTCCCCCGCCCCTTGCGCCTCCTCCAGCGCCCGCGTGAACCGCGCCCGTGCGTCCTCGCGGTCGGTAAAGACCTCAGACGCCGAACGTTGCGGCAGCGCGTGTGACGGTCTGATCATCCTCGCCTCCAACCCCTTGATGCGTGGAGTCTATCTAGGCGTCGAGCGCCGCACGAAAAGAGGCCGTCAGAACCCGTCAGGCCGCTCCCGGCCAGATGATCCTCCCCCGTTTCACGGGGGAGGGGGACCGCTTGCGGTGGAGGGGGCGGCGGCCGGGCTCAGCGCCTCGCATCCCCTCAATCCAACGCCCGCACCCGTGCCCCCGCCCGGACCAGGGCCGCGTCCTGGGTCGCCACGCCCGCGTCGCCGTCCGTCCCAGCGCACGCCGGCGGCCAGGGGAAATCCGCCAAACCCTTGCCGGCGTCCAGCTGGCCGGTCTGTCGCATGAACTGCCTGCGGCCCAGACCGTCCGGCAGGCCCGCTTCAGCCAGGGGTTTGAGCGCTCCCTCAGGGGTGTAATAGCGGTCCGCCCAGCCGCCGTGGACCGCCCGCGCAAAATCGGCCTGGGCGACCTTGGGGCCCAGCACCCGCGCGCGCCAGTGAAAGGCGGCGTGGCTCCAGCATTCGCCGATGCCGTGACCCGCCTCGCTCAGCAGGGCGTCGGCCAGGTGCTCGGCCCGTTCATAGACGGCAGCCTCCCAGCGCGCCTGATCGGCCGCGATGCGTTCGTCCTCGGCCTTGCGCGCGTCGGCCTCCTCCTGGGGCGTCGGCGGCAGGATGCGATCGGCGGCGTCGGCCACCCGCGTCAGCCGCTCGGCGGCGCGTGCCAGGTCGGCGGCCTCCTCCAGTCGACCGTCGCGCAGGGCCGGGCCGATCCTGGCCAGCATCTCGCCCAGCACCTGATCCGGGCGCCGCTCCCGCGCCAGGGCGCGGGCGTGCTGCGTCCGGGTCCAGCCGTGGCGGGCGGCGCGCTTGCGGATACCGTTGACCGTCAGGCCTAGCCGCCGCGCGATCGAGGCGGCCCCTTCTCCGCTGAGATAGGCGTCCCGCGCCAACGCCCAGGTCGCCGGGCCGGCGAAATAGCGGATACGTGGCGGCTTGCTCATGCCTCATTCTGCACCGCGCCTGCGTCAGGCGCGGTCGTCGTCCACCGGCATGCGGCTAAGACGGCTTTGTCCCCCGACCGACCCTGTTTGTCCCGGCCCTGTCCCCGAAACAGGGACAAATCCGACGGGGACAAAACGGCCCGGGATCAGCTGTCCAGGAAGCTTCGCAGCTTGCGGCTGCGGCTCGGGTGCTTGAGCTTGCGCAGGGCCTTCGCCTCGATCTGGCGGATGCGTTCGCGGGTGACCGAGAACTGCTGGCCGACCTCTTCGAGGGTGTGGTCGGTGTTCATGCCGATGCCGAAGCGCATTCTGAGCACGCGTTCCTCGCGCGGCGTCAGGCTGGCCAGCACGCGGGTCGTCGTTTCGCGCAGGTTCGACTGAATGGCCGCATCGATGGGCAGGATGGCGTTCTTGTCCTCGATGAAGTCACCCAGGTGGCTGTCCTCCTCGTCGCCGATGGGCGTCTCGAGCGAAATCGGCTCCTTGGCGATCTTGAGGACCTTGCGCACCTTCTCCAGCGGCATGGCCAGGCGTTCGGCCAGCTCCTCCGGCGTCGCCTCGCGGCCGATTTCGTGCAGCATCTGGCGCTGGGTGCGGACGATCTTGTTGATCGTCTCGATCATGTGCACCGGAATCCGGATAGTGCGGGCCTGGTCGGCGATGGAGCGGGTGATCGCCTGACGGATCCACCAGGTGGCGTAGGTCGAGAACTTGTAGCCGCGGCGGTACTCGAACTTGTCGACCGCCTTCATCAGGCCGATGTTTCCTTCCTGAATAAGATCAAGGAATTGCAGGCCGCGGTTGGTGTATTTCTTGGCGATGGAGATGACCAGGCGCAAGTTGGCCTCAACCATTTCCTTCTTGGCCTGGCGGGCTTCGCGCTCGCCCTTCTGCACCGTCTGGACGGTGCGGCGGTAGTCTTCGATGGGCAGGCCGGCCTCGGTGGCGATGGCCGCCACGTCGCCCCGGATGGTCGCCACCGCGACCGCCTCGTTCTCCATGAACTTGGTCCAGCGCACGCCCAGATCCTTGACGCTGTCGGTCCAGTTCGGGTTCAGCTCAGCGCCGAAATAGGCCTTGAGGAACTCAGGGCGCGAAATGCCGTAGCTGTCGGCCAGGCGCAGCAGCCGGCCTTCCAGCCCGATCAGGCGCCGATTGATGGCATAGAGCTGATCGACCAGGGCCTCGATCCGCGCATTGTTCAGCGTCAGCGACTTCAGCTTGTCCGAAATCGAGGTGGTCAGGGCGATGTAGGCCTTGCGGTCCTTGTCGGACAGGTCGTTGCCCTCAAGCCGGGCGTTGACCAGCTTGTCCTGCAGTTTGCGGAAGGCCCCGAAGTCCGACGCCACGCCGTCGAGGATTTCCATGATGCCGTCGCGCAGCTCGGCCTCCATGGCCGACACCGACAGGCCGGCACCATCGTCGAAGTCGTCGTCGTCCTCGTCCTCGCCGTCCTCGGCCTTGTCTTCGGTCTTCTCGGGTTCAGGCTCCGGCTCTTCTTCCTCGGCCTCGGGACGGGGGACCGAGTTGTCGACCGGCGGCCCGGAATAGGTGCTTTCGAGGTCGATCACTTCACGGAGCAGAATGCGACCTTCTTCCAGCTCCTGACGCCAGACCATGATGGCCTCGAAAGTCAGAGCGGATTCACACAGGCCGCGGATCATGGTGTCGCGGCCCGCCTCGATGCGCTTGGCGATGGCGATCTCGCCCTCGCGGCTGAGCAGCTCGACTGAGCCCATTTCCCTCAAATACATGCGCACGGGGTCGTCCGTGCGGTCATAAGCGGGCTTTGATTCCGTCTCGACGACGGCGGTTTCCTCGCGGTTGGCGACCTCGGTGCCTTCGGGCGCGTCTTCCTCGGCTTCGACGACGTTGACGCCCATTTCGGACAGCATCGCCAGGGTGTCCTCGATCTGGTCGGGGGTCACCTCTTCGGAAGGCATGACCTTGTTCAGCTCGTCCATGGTGACGTAGCCGCGGGTCTTGGCCTGCTTGATGAACTTCTTGACCCCGGCGTCGGTGAGGTCGAGCAGCGGACCGTCGTTGGTCTGGTCCTGCTCCTGGGTATCCGCTTTGGCGGTCATTCAAGTCTCCGACCGGGACGCGACCCGGTGATGCGAAAGCCATGCGGATCGCCAACGGGTCAGACCCCAGCGATGTTCCGCACGCACGGAATGTGATCCAGCCGATCCCGACGGGCGACGGTTCTGAACAGAAGAACGGAAACGGCTGCCAAATCCGGTCCGCGCCATTTGCACGTCCGAGCTACGACAAAACCGCCCCGCGCCGCCACCAGCACCGGGGCCTTGGGAAAGGCCATCGACCATCGGACTTTGGCATCGGCGAGGGGGGCAATCTTGCCCTCGAGAGGCCGGCCGGACTATCGCCGCCGCCTTCGCACCGCTCACATAGACGCTTAAAGGCCCGAAGAGCCCGAAATGGCGAGCCAGGGCCAGTCTGTCAAGGCTTTGGGCGGGCGCGCGGCTAGTGGAGGGTCCCCTCGGGCCAGAGCTCGCCGGAGGTCAGGGCCCGCGAGGCTGCATCGCGTTCGGCCTTCAACTGGGAAAAGGCCTCGGAATCGAGCGCGGCTCCGCCGAACAGATCGCCCTTGAGCTCTTCCAGGGCGCGGCTCAGGCTGACCGATTGCTGGACCAGTTCCAGAGCGCGGATCAGATCGCGCCCGGCCTCGCGTTCCGGCAAGGTGCGATCCAGGAAGCCGGCGTGCGCCAGCGGGGCGGTTCGTTCGATCCGGCGCAGCGTGTCTTCATGGCCCATGGACGCCAGGCGGGCTCGCACCAAGCTCTCGGCGGCGTCGCCCAGGTCTTCGATGAGAGGGATCAGATCGTTGATCAGTCGATCCAGGCCCTCGTCGCCGACGCCCTGGACGCCGAGCAACTCGGATTTCTCGCGCACGACCTCGGGGTGGGCGATGAGGCCCTCTACCACAGCGGCCACCAGCGGGCGCGGGGCCTGGGACAGGGTCGCCGCAGCCGTGCGTGCCTCGGGCGTGACGCGAGTCAGATCGGCGGCGGCGCGGGCGCGGCGGTCCCGGTACTGGACTCGATTGGCCTGTTTGCGGTCGGCTTCGCTGGGCCTGACGTGCTGATAGAAGGCGTTGACCAGATAGTCCTTGTAGGTCCGGGCCAGTTCGGCATCGGCGATGGTTGCGGCCGCCTTGCGTAGGCGGGCGACCAAGCTGGCCTCTTTCTCGGGCGTGTCGAGGGGGCCGACCTCTTCACGTTCACGTTCGAACAGCAGCGCGGAGAAGGGGGTGGTCTGCGCCAGCGCCTTCTTCAATCCGGGCGCACCCAGCTCGCGCAGGATGTCGTCAGGGTCGAGCCCTCCCGACAGCAGGCAGAAATCGAAGGTCCGGTCCGGCTTCAGCAGCGGCAGGGCGCGGTCGATCGAGCGCATGGCGGCGCGCCGTCCGGCGTTGTCGCCGTCAAAACAGAGCACCGGCGTCGGGGCGACCCGCCACAGCACCGCCATCTGTTCCTCGGTCAGGGCCGTGCCCATCGGCGCGACAGCGGCCAGGCCAGCGCGCTGGGCGGCGATGACGTCCATATAGCCTTCGACGACATAGAGGCGGGCATCGGCGTTCGCCTGGGCCAGGATCTTTCGGGCCTCGGCCATGCCATAGAGGTTCGAGCCCTTGTGAAAGAGGCTCGTCTCGGGCCCGTTGAGGTATTTGGCGCGGGCTTCGGGGTCGAGGGCACGACCGCCAAAGCTGATCAGACGCCCCCGCGCATCGGTGATCGGGAAGATCAGGCGGTCGCGGAAGCGGTCATAGGGCTGGCCCCCGTCCTCGGGACGGATCAACAGGCCGGCATCGACCAGCTCTTGCGGTTTGGCTCCCTTCTGAACCAGGGCATCGCGCAGGGCGGTGCGACCTGAAGGGGCATAGCCCAGACGGAACCGACCCCATTGGTCCTCGGGCAGGGCCCGGCGGACCAGATAGTCACGGGCGGTCTGGCCGGCGGGGCGACGAAGCTGGGCTTCGAACCAGCGGGCGGCTTCCTCCAGCCAATGCTCCAGACCCTTGCGGGCCTCCTCGCGCCGCGCCGCCTGGGGGTCGGGGGCGGGCAGGGGCATGCCGGCCTCGGCGGCCAGACGTTCGACCGCCTCCATGAAGGACAGGCGCTCTGTCTCCTGCAGGAAGGTAATGACGTCGCCATGCTTGCCCGACGAGAAGTCGTGGAAGAACTGCTTGTCATCATTAACGAAGAAGGAGGGCGACTTCTCCTTGGTGAAGGGGCTGAGGCCCACCCATTCCCGGCCCTGACGCTTGAGCTTGACGGTGCGGCCGATGACCTCCGAGGGGCGGAGTCGGCTCTTCAGCTCATCAAGGAAACGTTCGTCGAGGCGCATGTTGGGGCAGCTATGGCGGTCATGGCCGCGCTCTCAAAGGGCTGGGTGAGGCTGTTCACCAGGGAATCGGATTGTGCACGAACCGGTGCGTGGATTGTGGATGTTTCTGTGCATGGATGCGGTTCAGGGCGCGCGATGGCTGACCCATGAATTCAAGGGACTGACGCTCGCGTCGGCGTCGATCCCGTTAACCATGATTAATGAACGGTTAAGATAACTGCCTGGAATATCAGCCTAAATTTCGACAAACCACGGAACTATCCACAGGCCTGAGGGGTTAACCATGCACGGATGCAGGATGCGTCCGTAACTGACGTTCCGGTCTGGCAAAGCCAGATCGTGAGCCCAGCGGAAGACCTAGACCATGTTTATCTCGATCACCCACTCTGACATCCGCCCCGTCGCTGCTGACGCGGTCGCTACGCCCGGTTCACCGCGCGTGGAGGAGCCGAGCGCCCGGGCTCTGCACGCGCGCCTGCTGGCCAATGCGGCCGCGCGCCGACTGCGGGCGGCTGAGCGGGCAGCGGCCCGTCGCGACGACGATGCCGTCTATTGGAAAGCCGCCTGTCCGATGGTGGTGGCCAAGGCCGCCGCCCTTCGTCAGGCCCGCAGTCTGGCCAGCCTGCCCTAGGACGTGGCCTCTGCCGGGGGCGTCGCGCGCGCGCTCAGCCGGTCAGTGATGGCGAATACCACCGGATTTAGCGCAATCGACAACAGGGCGGCGGCCAGTATCAGGTCGTGGGTGCCGTCCGACATGACGCCGAGACTGACGCCCAGGCCCGCCAGGATAAACGAGAACTCGCCGATCTGGGCGAGAGACGCGGCAACCGTAAGGCTCCATGTGCGGTCCAGCTTGAACAGGGTGGTGATGGCCAGCGCCGCCAGGGTCTTGCCGACGACGATAATGCCCAGCACCGCCGCCACGGCCCAGGGCTCGCGCACCAGCACCATCGGATCGAACAGCATCCCGACCGAGACGAAGAAAAGGACGGAAAAGGCGTCCCGCAACGGCAGGGATTTCTCGGCCGCGCTGTGGCCCAGCGGCGAGCCGTTGAGCACCAGGCCGGCCACGAACGCTCCGAGTGCGAACGAGGCCCCAAAAACGAAATAGGCGATCCAGGCGATGCCCAGTGCAATGGCCAAAACGCCCAGGGTGAACAGCTCGCGCGAACGGGTGTGGGCGATCATGGTCAGGACCCAGGGCAGCACCCGTCCGCCGACGATCAGCATCAGGGCGATGAAAACGACGACCTTGAGCAGGGTCCAGCCGACACTGAGGCCAAGGCTCGCCAGATCGAAGGTGTCGCCAGATGCCCCCACCACCAGCGGCAGCAGGACGAGGGCGACGACGATCACCAGATCTTCGACGATCAACCAGCCGGTGGCGATGCCCCCGACCTCGGACTTCATCTGACCGCGCTGTTCCAGCGCCTTGATCAGAACTACGGTTGAGGCGACTGACAGAGAGAAGCCAAGGAGCAGGGCCTCGGCATCGCCCAGCCCCATGAGCCGACCAACGCCCCAACCGAGCGCCGTTGCAACAGCGATCTGTGCCAGGGCCCCCGGAATGGCAATCCGGCGAACCCGCATCAGATCCTGGGGCGAAAAATGCAGCCCCACGCCGAACATCAAAAGGATGATACCGATCTCAGCCAGCTGGGGGGCCAAATCACCGTCGGCCACGAAGCCGGGCGTGAACGGACCGACGGCCACACCGGCCAACAGATAGCCCAGCAGCGGTGACAGCTTGAGCCGAACCGCCGCCATGCCGAACACGAACGCCAGAACAAATCCCGCAACGAGCATCAGGATCAGGCTGTCGTGGTGAGGCATTGGAACTCGGGCTGGGGGATGGCCGCCCCGAAATGGGGCAGACGGGCGTGAACTGCAAGCGACGAAGTTAGCGGTTGCGAGTTGTACCGGCGCGATGACCCATCATCGAGAAAAGGAATTACCATGCAAAAGCGTCCCCTCGGCCACAGCGGCCTGTCCACCGCCCCGCTGGTCTTCGGCGGAAACGTCTTTGGCTGGACCGCCGACAAGGTCCGGTCGTTCGAACTGCTTGATGCCTTCGTCGACGCCGGATTCAACGCCGTCGACACCGCCGATGCCTATTCCATCTGGGCACCCGGCCACTCGGGCGGAGAAAGCGAAACCATCATCGGGGAATGGCTGAAGGCGCGCGGGCACCGCGACGATGTGCTGATCCTGACCAAGGTGGGATCGGACATGGGCCAAGGTCACAATGACCTGTCACCTGGCTGGATCGAAAAGGCCGTCGAGGACAGCCTGCGCCGGCTCCAGACCGACTACATCGACCTGTATCAGTCGCACTGGCCTGATCCGAATACGCCCCAGGAAGAGACGCTGCGCGCGCTGAACAGGCTGGTTGAGGCCGGCAAGGTCCGCGCGTTGGGCCTGTCCAACCACTCTGCAGAGGCAACCGCCGAAGCCCTGGCGATCTCGGCCCGCGAAGGCCTGGCGGCGTATCAAACGGTGCAACCGCACTACAATCTGTACAGCCGGGCGACCTTTGAAGGCCCGCTCCAGGACCTGGCGGTCGAAAAGGGCCTCAGTGCCATCACCTATTTCAGCCTAGAGTCCGGCTTCCTGAGCGGGAAGTACCGGTCGGTCGACGACCTTCAGGGGTCGCCGCGCGTGGCGGCCCTGACGAACCACTTCGATGAGCGGGGCTCGCGCATTCTGGCGACCTTGCGCGCCGTCGCCGAGCGCAACCAAGCGACGTCGGCCCAGGTGTCACTGGCCTGGTTGATGACGCGACCCGCGGTGGCGGCCCCGATCGTCAGCGCCACCACGCTGTCGCAGCTGAGTGACACGTTGAAGGCGGTCGAGGTGAAGCTGTCCGACCAGGATATCGCAGAGCTGACCGAGACCAGCCAGGCTTAAGGATGCCGGCGAGGGAGACGCTGCCCATTGGCAATGGCGGCGGTGACCGTCCCGTCTTCGTCTCTCTCAAAGGTCAGACGAGCCCTTCCAGCGGTGTCTATGAAACCGTCGTCCCCCTGGGGAATAAACTCCAGTGCCGGATTGTCCGCCACTGTGAGCAGTAGCGAGTCACCGTCGGGAGAGACTGCGACTGTGACGATAAGGTTGGGTGTGCCGTCATACTGGCCCGCGAAGGCACCCATGGTTTCTGCAGGCAGCGGGACGGGCGTGATCATGCGCGGCTGGCGCCAGCTCCAGCCGTATTCTTCCGCGACGGCCAGAACGACGGCGCTGGTGATCACCTGACCGTTGTCGCCATTGGTCATGATGACCACGCCCTGGCCTCGGTCCGGTAGGCCAACGACGAGGGCGCGATAGCCTTCGTTGGCACCACCATGGCTGAACTCCAACTCGGGGGCATCCCTGACGACGAGGCCTAGTCCCTGGCCCCACGGGTCCCGGGTCAGCATGGCGCGCGCTGTCTCCCGTTCCAGGATGGCGTTGGAGCGGCCATTGAAGGCATCGCTTATCGCCAGCACCCATCGGGCGAGATCGGTCGGCGTGGTCCACAAGCCGGCTGCAGCCAACTCTGGATAAGTGTGGAAGCGTCCGGCCACTGGCTCTCCTCGGTCGTCGTAACCGGTGGCGGCCAGGGCGCGTCGGTCTTCAGCCAGCGGCTGATCGAAGGCGCTGGCGATCATTCCGGCCGGGCTGAGAACCCTTGTCTGAATAAGGGCGGGAAAGGCCAGGTTCTCGTGCTGGCTCATCAGCAGCTGGAGCACGGTAAAGCCCCCACCCGAGTAGCGCCTTGCGCTGCCCGGCGTCTGGTCGACCTCAACTCGAGGTGTGTTTGCGGGCGGAACACCGTCAAGGATTTGCTCCACATTCGGCACGGGCGCGTCCTCGGGATAGCCGGGGAAACCGCCGACGGTCAGGCCCGAGGTATGAGCCAGCAAATGGCGTAAGGTGACGGGATGGCCTTCGGTGAGGTCGTTCTCGGGAATCGTCCAGCCGCGAAGTGCGTCGTTGACTGGTGCATCGAGCGACAGTAGCCCGTCCTCGACCATGTCCAGTGCCGCCGTCGCCACCACTGCCTTGCTGATTGAGGCAGCCTGGAAAAGGGTGTCCGTTGTTGCGATCTGACCAGAGGCTGCATCGGCAAGGCCCCACGCTCGGGTCCACTCAATCCGGCCTTCATTGATGACGGCAATACTGACGGCCGGAACGCCCGTTTCAGCCATAAGGTCTTCGAGGGTCTGGGGCTCGTAGTCGCGACCGGCAACTCGCGTTGGGGGCAGCAGGCCCTCGGTGACGCGCTGGATGCGTGCGTTCGTCTCGGGCGACTGGGCCAAAGCCGGGCTGCCCATGGTCGACAACAGAAGGCAGAGTGCGACCGTCTTACAGACCAGGTTCATACGGCAGTCCCTTTTAGTCGGGAGCCTACCTGCCACCTGATGTGGCGTATTTCAACAGCTTGACCGTAACCTGGCGATCACCAGACCCCGATCTTCTCGGCCTGTTTGTGGGAGATCTGGTGGCCCTCGGCGGCGTGGTCCTGCTCGGCCAGGAAGCGGGCGGCTTCCAACGCCGCCATACAGCCCATGCCGGCGGCGGTGACAGCCTGGCGATAGACGTCGTCGGTGACGTCGCCGGCGGCGTAGACGCCGGGGATGGCGGTCTCGGTCTTGCCGGGAACGACCTTGAGGTAACCCGAGCCGTCCATCTCCAACTGGCCCTTGAACAGCTCTGACGCCGGGGCGTGGCCGATGGCGATGAAGACGCCGTGGACGTCAATGGTCTGGGTTTCGCCGCTCTCAGTGTTCTTCAGGCGCACGCCGGTCACGCCCAGCGGGTCCGTCTCACCGATGACCTCATCGATGGCCTGGTTCCACATGACCTTGACCTTGGGGTGGGCGAACAGGCGTTCCTGAAGGATCTTCTCGGCCCGCAGCTCGTCGCGGCGGTGGATCAGGATCACCTTCTCGGCGAAGTTGGTCAGGAACAGCGCCTCTTCGACCGCCGTATTGCCGCCGCCGACCACGGCGACCGTCTTGCCGCGATAGAAGAAGCCGTCGCAGGTGGCGCAGGCCGAGACGCCGAACCCTTGGAATTTGCTCTCGCTCTCCAGACCAAGCCACTTGGCCTGGGCCCCGGTGGAGATGATCACCGTCTCGGCCAGCATCTCAGCCCCGGAATCCAGCTTCAGCCGGAAGGGTCGCTGGGACAGGTCGGCCTCGATGACGATGTCGTGCAGGATCTCGGTTCCGACGTGTTCGGCCTGGGCCTTCATCTGGTCCATCAGCCACGGTCCCTGGATGACCTCGGCGAAGCCGGGATAGTTCTCGACATCGGTGGTGATGGTCAGCTGGCCTCCGGGCTGGAGCCCGGCGATGATCACGGGCTTCAGCATGGCGCGGGCGGCATAGATGGCGGCGGTCCAGCCGGCGGGACCGGAGCCGATGATAGCGACGCGGGTGGTTCTGGATTCGGACATGACGCTAATCTAGGGACGATTCCTCAGTTACGCGATGGGAGAGCAGTCGGATGAGCGAGCAAAAGAACGGACGCGCGGCATTCCTGCCGGTCGGCATGGGGGCCGGTATCGCTATCGGGGTGGCCCTGGGGCTGGCCCTGGACAATCTGGCGCTGGGGATCGCGCTCGGGGTCGCCATCGGCGGCGGCATGGGCGTGGCCGGCATGGGCCTGGCCGGAGCAAAGCGCGACGGGCAGTCAGGCGGCGAGGGCGCGGCACCCCACGTTGACGGCGGGCGTGACCGTGCCGACGACTCCTCGGACGGTGGCGATGCCGGCGGCGCGGACGGCGGGAGCTAGGCGCGCCGGATGACGGAGCTGCGCGTGCGCTGGGGCGAGGTGGACGGCCAGGAGGTCGTCTTCAACGCCAACTATCTGATGTACGCCGATGTCGCCGTGACCGAGTTCATGCGCGGCAACGGGATCATGGACCACTGTCGTGATGAATTCGGCCACACCTTCGTCGTGGACGCCCACCTGATTTTCAAAGGCTCGGCGCGGTTCGATGATGTGCTGGATCTGTCGGTGCGGTGCGAAAAGATCGGGACGTCGAGCTATGTGCTGAAGGTCGAGATGCGCCGAGACGGCGAGGTGCTGTGCGTGGCGGACATGACCTATGTGCGGGCGGTGGAAGGCAAGGCGGCGGCTCTCTCGGAGGGGTTCAAGGCGCGGTTAGGCCTCGGCGACACCTGACGTGGCGCTTGTCCGGGACAAGGGTTCGATCAGGCTGGATCGCGGGGACGAAGCGGGGTTGCCGGAACAGGGCGCAGCGGGCGGACCGCTTGTCCCGGATAGCCGCTGCGCGGCTCCCGGGATGACAACTTTAGAGAGCGGGTCGTCCCCGCTCTTCGTGCTACGCGCTTTGGCGGGATGACAAGGCAGGGGAAGAAACGTCACCGCGGATTGAGAATCGCGCCGGCCTAGCTGATCACGCCAGGCCGAGCGACATGGTCCCGCCGATCCATTCCACGCTCCCGGCGGCGCGGGCGCGAGCCGCCGCCTCTTGCTCGCCGAGGGCCGCATAGGCCTCGGCCAGGACGAAGTAGCTGTAGGGATCGCTGGGCCAGTCCTCGAGAAGTTCGAGAACCTTGTCACGCGCGCCTGCGGCATCGCCGGAGGCCAGGAGCGCCGCGGCCAGGCTTCGCCGGGTCGGGAACCAGATGATCGGCGGATCGCCGCCTTCCTCGCCTTCGCCCTGGAGGGCGGCGGCGCGGCCATAGGCCGCGATCGCAGCCGGGTAGTCGCCCCTGATCATGGCGGCGCGGCCCTCCAGCACCTTCTGGAAGACCTCGCTGAAGGTGCTCGAGAAGGTGTGATCGGCGTTCTGAGGCAGGGCCGCGCGCAGACGAGCGATTTCGGCGGCTTCGCGGTCCACCGCCTCGGCATCGCCGCGTCGGGCGGCGGCTTCGCCCCGGCCATAGCGCCAGCCGATCCGCATCAGGGGCCGGTTCTCGGGCGGTTCAGCCAGGGCCGCGATCTGCTCGTCCGAGCCGTAGCGACCGAAAAGGGCGTAGGCGTTGTTGGCCGTCGCCTGGCCCCAGGCGACGTCGGTTCGCGGATGGCGCGTGTAGATGCTGAGGAACCGCTCCGCCAGCCGCAGGCCTTCGTCCGCCCCGCCGGCCATCAGGGCCCCGCCCATGCCGAAATGGATGTTGTGGCCGTGCAGACGCACACCGCGAATGCCGCCGGGCGGCGACGCCAGGTCGACGTAGCGGGCATCCAGCGCCACGGCGTTGACGTTGGACATCATGGCGTCCCGGTAGCGCCCGACCCGGAAGAAGGTGTGCGACGGCATGTGCACCAGATGGCTGGCACCGGGTGCCAGGGCGGCCAGCCGCTCGCCGTAGGGAATGGCGCTTTGCGGGTCATCGGACCATTCCGTTAGGTGGATGTAGAGGTGGATGGCACCCGGGTCATCGGGCGTGTGGGCCAGCGTGCCCTCGAGGATCTGCATGGCTCGGGTGATCGCCGGATCGGTGGCCTGGCCCTCGTCGTCCCACCATTGCTCGACCTGCATCATCAAGGCGTCGGCCGTGATGTTGGCGATGGCAACATCAGCCGGATTGTCACGGGCGATGCGGTCCATGCGCTCGGCGAAGCGCCGGGCCCGGCTGCTCTCCCATCCCGAATAGCGCTGGATCAGGGCGTCGATCATTTGCCGCTGGATCGGGTCGGCGTCGCGGGCCATCCTGCGGGCCTCACGCGCGATGCGAAGGGCGGCGCGGCGGGTGTCCTCGCCGGTCCCGCCACCGTTCAGGTTCGGCCCCATGGCCCAGGCCTCGCCCCAGGCGCACATGCCGCACGACGGGTCCAGAAGACGCGCCCGCTGAAACGCCCGGACCGACTCGGTGTGCTCGAAGGCCCAGCGCAGACGGACGCCGTGATTGAACCACGCCTGGGCTTGCGGGTTGGTGGTGTCGACTGCAAAGCCGCCCGTGCCGAAGCCCTCGACCATGACCATTTCGGCGACGGGGGCGCCGGCGATGTCCGCCGCCTCGTCCGGCGAGGCGCAGATGACCGGGTTGTCGATGAGGTCCATCAGGGAGCCTTCGACGGTCGCGTCGGCCACGGCCGGGGCCGCTGCGGCCATCGCGATAGCAGCGACGGCAGTCATGGTCAGGCGCATGGCGGTTCCCCCCGGTTACCTGAGGGCAGTGTGCCCGTCGGAGCGACGTTCGCCAAGCCGCGGTTGATCCTTCTCCCGCTGCGGGAGCAGGTGGCAGCCGAAGCCTGACGGATGAGGGGTCGCGCCGACGTGTCCGAAGATCGCTTGCAAAAGCTGGCAAAGCGCATGCGTCGTCAGTCGACAACGACGGAGCGGAAGCTCGGGGCGATCCTGCGAGATCGGCGGCTGGAGGGCCTGAAGTTCCGCCGGCAGGTTGTCATTGGGGCTTATGTCGCGGATTTCGTCTGCATGCGACATCGCCTGATCGTCGAAGCGGACGGGCCGTTTCATGACGCGGAGCGGGACGCCGTTAGGGACGGTTGGCTCAAGTCGCAGGGGTTTCGCGTCTTGAGGTTCGAAAACCAGCAGATCGAACTGCGGGACTGGGAGGTCGTCGGGGCGATTGTGGAGGCGGTGGGTCCGAACGGCGGATAGGGCGGCGCGACCCCTCATCCGACCCGCTTCGCGGCCCACCTTCTCCCGCAAGGGGAGAAGGAAGACTAGACCGGATTGCACACGGGATAGGCCATTTGCCAGTTCGCCACTGAGAACGTAACGAAGGCCGACACCATCAGGAGAACCATGATCCATGTTGTCGGGGAGCGGGGCCGAGCTCGGGCGAAGCGGAAGGCAGCCCAGAGCCAGATGAGCATCAACACGGCTGGTATGATGGTGAAGCTCAGGCTCGCGAGGTCTTGCCCCATCAAAATGCCGTGGGACTCCCCGCCGACGACCTCGGGAAGATTCCGGACGGCTGCGTCCCTGTCCGCCCCAAAGACGTCGAGTTGCGCGAAGAATACCGCCGGCTCGGCGACAATGTTTCGGACTGCGCATCCAAACGTCACGCCCGCGCTCGCCATCAGCCCGGCCATGGCGAGGATGATGCCCTCAAGGACACGTTCACCGACCGGGCTGAGGCGGGGCAGCATCAGATCAGCTTGCTCATCGCCAGCGCGGTGTCGCTCATGCGGGTCGCGAAGCCCCACTCGTTGTCGTACCAGCTGAGGACGCGGACCAGCGAGCCGTCGATGACCTGGGTCTGGGGTAGGGCGACGGTCGAGGAGGCGGCGATGTGGTTCATGTCGGAGGACACGACCGGATCGGTGGTGGTGGCCAGGACGCCCTTCATCGGGCCGTCAGCGGCGGCCTGGAGGGCGGCGTTGACCTCTTCGACGGTGGTATCGCGACCGGCGACGATCTTGAGGTCGACGACCGAGACGTTCGGGGTCGGGACGCGGATCGAGGAACCGTCCAGCTTGCCCTTCAGCTCCGGCAGCACCAGGCCGACCGCCTTGGCCGCGCCGGTCGAGGTCGGGATCATGGAAAGGCCGGCGCCGCGGGCGCGGTAGAGGTCCTTGTGCATCGTATCCAGCGTCGGCTGGTCGCCGGTGTAGGCGTGGATCGTCGTCATGTAGCCGCGCTCGATGCCGACCAGATCGTTCAGGACCTTGGCGACCGGGGCCAGGCAGTTGGTCGTGCACGAGGCATTGGAGACGATGACGTCTTCGCTGGTCAGAACGCCGTCATTGACGCCGAAGACGATGGTCTTGTCGGCGTTCTCACCCGGCGCCGAGATCAGCACGCGCTTGGCGCCGGCCTTCAGGTGGGCCTCGGCCTTGTCGCGGGCGGTGAAGATGCCGGTGCACTCAAAGGCGATGTCGACGCCCAGATCCTTGTGCGGCAGGTTGGCCGGATCGCGCTCGGCGGTCACCTTGATCTTCCCCGTCCCGACGTCGATCCAGTCATCGCCCGCTTCGACCGTGCCGGGGAACCGGCCATGGACCGAATCGTAGCGCAGCAGGTGCGCATTGGTCGCCACGGGGCCCAGGTCGTTGATCGCCACCACCTCAATGTCGGTGCGGCCGTGTTCGGCGATCGAGCGAAGGACGAGGCGGCCGATGCGGCCAAAACCGTTGATGGCGACGCGGGTGGTCATAGATGAGGCTCCTGATGCGTAGGTCGAGCGCGCGGGGGAGCGCGCGGCGCGACCCGAGAAATAGGGATGGCGCGGTATCGGGGCCAGACCCGTTTTGGTCAACCCCCGGTCCGGTCACACGGGGTGAGGGGATGTTGCGGAGCTTGCGGCCTTCTCCCCACGGGAGAGGGATCAGGGCGAAAGAGGCAGCGTCAGCCGCGCCGCCAACCCACCCCCGTCACGATTGAACAGCACCACGTCGCCGCCATGGGCACGGGCGGCGCCGCGCGCGACGGCGAGGCCGAGGCCGGTTCCGCCGGTGTCACGGTTGCGGCTCTTTTCACCGCGGTGGAAGGGCTCGAAGACCGTCTCCAGCTCGTCGGGCGATAGACCGGGGCCGGTGTCGAAAACCGTAACGACGCCAAGGCCCGGTTCGGTCGTCACCGTGACCTGTGCGGACCCGGCGAACTTAACGGCGTTTTCGACCAGATTGGCCAGGGCGCGGCGCAGGTTGAGGCTCTCACCCATGACCCGAACGCCGGGGCTGGCCTCGACGGAGGCGTCGGCCCCCACTTCATTGAGGTCATGCACGACCGAGGCGGCCAGGGCCGACAGATCGAGCGGGACGCGGTCTTCGCGCACCGTCTCGCCGCGCACATACGATAGTGCCTGGGAGATCATGCCGTTCATCTGCTCGATGTCCTCGGCCATGCGGTCGCGGATCTCGGGGTCGGCCTGCTCGGCGCGGAAACGCAGGCGGGTCAGCGGTGTGCGCAGATCGTGGGCAATGGCGGCGACCATCTGGGTCCGGCCCTCGACATAGCGGTTGAGCTGGGTCTGCATATCGTTGAAGGCGTGGGCGGCGTTGCGGACCTCAGCCGGCCCGGTCACGTCAAGCGGCGGGGCATGGGGATCGGACCCGAGGCGTTCAGCCGCCTGGGCGAACAGGCGGATCGGCCGAGCCAGCCGTCGGGCCATCAACCACGCCAGCGGCAACAGCAGGGCCAAGGTTCCCAGGAAGGTCAGCAGCATCCGTGTATGCCACGGCGACCATAGACCGCTCGGCGGGCTGACCGTGGCCCAGCGGCCATCCTCCAGGCGGACGCTGGCAATGAAGGGCGGAAAGCGAAGCTCTTCGGTGAAGACCGTGATCTGCTGGCGGGCGTGGCCTTCTGAGGTGCCCCGGATGTCTTCCGTCAGGACCTGAACGCGAGATCCGGGCGGCGGTACGGTGGGCGGCGCTGCGTCTGTGGGTTGCTGCCCGCCGGGTCCCCGCCGGATGATGATGGTTTCGGTGCGACGCTGCTGGCCGAGCGAGAGGGTTCCGCCTCCGTCCTGCGGCGACCAGCGGCCCCCCAGTTCGTTGTGAATGCGGCGGTGTTCGGCTCCGTCGACGACAGGCACGCGGACCCGCACGGCGTCGGCTTCGAGATTGAGGCGTCTTTGGAGGGCCAGGGATATGACCCGCGCCAGGGGGTCCTGATCGGCCTGGGCGGCGACGGGTGCCGTATCGGAGACGGTTCGCTTGAGCGAGCGGCCCTCGGCGGTTCGAACCGTTTGACCTTCGAGTGCCGAAACGGCTTCGTCGATGGTAAAACCCGGCTGCGCCGGCGGCGGAGCGTGCAGGATGGCCGCGAAACAGATGGCCATGGCCAGGGCAATCGACACGGCGACCAGGGCTGCGATCTGAACAAAGATCGGGAGCGACAGACGCGGCGACGTCATGCCGGACGCACCTGAACAGCTAGGCGATAGCCTTCGCCGCGCACGGTTTCGATGACGTCGCGGCCCGTGCCGTCGTCGAGCTTTTTCCGTAGGCGGCTGATCTGAACGTCAACGGCCCGATCGAAGCTCTCGGCGGTGGGGCCATGGGCGAGGTCGAGCAGCTGATCGCGGGTCAGGATGCGGCCCGGCCGTTCCACGAAAACCTGCAACAGACGAAATTCACCCGATGACAAGGCGGTCATGGAGCCCTGGTTGTCGGTTAATTCGCGCCGAACCAGATCAAGTCTGAAGGCCCCTAGCCAGACGGCCTGGCCACCTGTTTGGGGCCGGTCGCCGCCCCGACGCAGGACGGCGCGGATACGGGCCAGAAGCTCTCGCGGATTGCAGGGCTTGGGCAGATAGTCTGCGGCCCCCAGTTCCAGTCCCACGATCCGATCCGTGTCTTCGCCCATGGCTGACAGCATGATGACCGGCGGTCCATCCTCGGCCAGGCGACGACAGACGGACAGGCCGTCTTCTCCCGGCATCATCAGATCGAGCACCACAATATCGGCAGAGGATCGGGCCAGCAGCCGGTCCATTTCACGCGCATCAGCGGCACCTTCGGCCTGAAAACCCTGGCGGATCAGATAGTCGGTCAGGACATCGCGGATGCCGGGGTCGTCGTCGACAACCAGGATCCGGGCCTGGGCGGGGGCGGGGGCTTTCATGTGACCAATCTGACCGGAGGGCTTGGCGAAAAGATTTCACCGCTGAAATATGCGCGCAAGACAGGCCTGTTGAAACTGCCGGGACAGGGCGGGATCGCCCGAGGGTCTTGAGGAGACATGAGATGAAAATTCTGTTCGCCGCCGCCAGCCTGCTCGCGCTCGTTCCCGCCGCCGCTCAGGCTCAGGAAAACGTCCGCCGGGAAGAGCGGGTCGTTGTCATGGCCGGGCCGGGTGGTCCGATGCAGATCGGGGACGAGGGCCTGAGCCGCGAGGCCTTCATGGCTCGCCACACCCAGATGTTTGACCGGATGGATGCCGACCACAACGGCACGGTCACGCGCGAAGAAATGGCGGCGATGCACGGCGCGATGGGCGGTATGGAGCACGGACCTGGCCATGGCCCCGCCATGGCTATGTTCACCGGAGATGACGGCGAACAGGTCGTTCTGAACGGCGACGGTGAATGGACCTCAGAGGACGGGTCACGCCGTATCGTCGTGCGTCGCCACGGCCCGGACGGTGCGCCGATGTCGATGGCGGGTGAAACGATCAATATCGAGGCTGATGCTCAGGGTGAGGGCGGCGAACGCCGCATCGTGATCCGTCGTCGCGGACCCGACGGTGAGACGGTGGATGTCCACGAAGGGCCGGGCGAGTGGATGTCAGAGGGGGGCGAGCGCCGCATCATCCTGGGCGGGCCTGGCGACGAAGGCGGTGAGCGCCACGTCATGGTCTTCCGCCACAGCGCCGAGGGCGGCATCGACGCCGATGGTGATGGTCGCTGGAGCTTCGAGGAAATGGTCGCGCCCATGCGCGAGCACTTCAACCAACTGGACGCCAACCACGATGGCTTCGTCGATGAGGCCGAGCGGGCGCACTAACCCCGACGCCAAAGCGCCCTTCTCCCCCTGTGGGGGAAGGGAACTATCGGCTCACCACGCGGACTTCGCCGGCGGCTTCTCGCGCGCGTTCGCGGGCCTGGTCGGTGTCGTTGCCGGTGGCGGTGGCGACGCCCATCCGGCGATGGCGGAAGGCTTCGGGCTTGCCGAAGAGGCGCAGGTCGGCGGTCGCGACCGATAGGGCGTCGGCCACGCCCTCATAGGCCACCCCGTGCGCCTCGATGCCGCCGTAGATGACGGCGCTGGCCCCGACGGCGCGGCGGGTCACATCGACCGGCAGGCCGAGAATGGCGCGGGCGTGGAGCGCAAACTCGGACTGGACCTGTGTGGCGAGAGTGACCAGGCCGGTGTCGTGCGGGCGCGGGCTGACCTCCGAGAACCAGACCTGATCGCTTTTCACGAATAGCTCAACACCGAAGACGCCCAAGCCCGCGAGATCATCGGTGACGGCGCGGGCGATGCGCTGTGCTTCTGTCAGGGCGGCGTCGGTCATGGGCTGGGGTTGCCAGCTCTCGACGTAGTCGCCCTTGTCCTGGCGATGGCCGATGGGGTCGCAGAAGTCGGTGACGACCTCGCCGTTCCTGAGCGAGCGCACGGTCAGGAGGGTGATCTCATAGTCGAAGTCGATCCGGCCCTCGACGATGACGCGCGCCGTCTCGACCCGGCCGCCGGACTGGGCGTAGGCCCAGGCGTCGGCGATCTGGTCGGGCGTCTCGACAAAGGATTGGCCTTTGCCCGACGAGGACATCACCGGCTTGACGAAACAGGGGAAGCCGACCGAAGCTGCGCCCTCGGCCAGTTCTTGTTCCGAGCCGGCGAAGGCGTAGGGGCTGGTCGGCAGGCCCAACTCTTCTGCGGCCAGGCGGCGGATGCCCTCACGGTTCATGGTCAGCTGCACGGCGCGGGCGGTCGGGATGACGCGGGCCAGCCCGGCCTGTTCGATCGCCACCAGGACTTCGGTCGCGATGGCTTCGATCTCGGGCACGATGATGTGCGGGGCCTCGGCCAGGATGACGCCGTTCAGCACCTGGGCGTCGGTCATGGGGACGACGTGGCTGCGGTGCGCGACCTGCATGGCCGGAGCGTTGGGATAGCGGTCCACCGCAATGACCTCGGCCCCGAGGCGTTGCAGCTCGATGGCCACTTCCTTGCCGAGTTCGCCGGCGCCCAGGAGCATGACTCGAACGGCCGTGTCGGAGAGCGGGGTGCCGAGGCGGGGGGAGGTCACTGGGCAGGTTCCGTCGGTGGGTAGGCCTGGCGCAGGAAGGCCGGGCCCATCTGGGCAAAGATGGTGGAATGGGTCAGGTCGTGGCGCGGCTCGTAGGTCCAGAGCAGACCCTCGGGCGGCGCTTCGGTCAACGCTTCGATGAGGGCGTCAAGACCCGCCTGCATCTCTCCGCCCTCGTCGCCGATGGTCAAAAGGAGCTGTCGGTCGCCAGTCGGGTGCTCAGCCAGAAGGGCGGCGGCGTCTGCACCGAGCGAAGCGTGGTCCCACCACATTGACGGGCTGACCGCGAGATACCGGTCGAACAGGTCCGGCGTGTTGAGGAAGGTTTCGACGATGAAGAGGGCGGCCGCGGATTCGCCCATTACGGCATCGTCGCCGCTGGTTCGGTAGTGGGCCTCGACCCACGGCTTCACCTCAAGTTCAAGGAAACGGCGGAAGCGGTCGGATTGGCCGTGGTTGGGCCATTGGCGAAGGATCCGCCGGTCGGTGGAGCGCCAGGTCAGCTCATTCTGGCGGTCCATGGAGGCGACGCCGACGAAGATGACGTCGGCCATCTCGCCATTCGCCATGAGGCCGGCTGCCGTGTTGGCGTAGGCGGGGAAGTCCTGGGTCTGCCCGCCATCCAGCAGATAGACGACCGGCCAGACCCGATCGGGCTGATCGGCGTAGCCTTGAGGCAGCAGGACGTTGAGTTCGCGGTCCATACCCATGAGGGGGCTGGCGAGGGTGAAGTTCTCGCCGATAGCGGCTGTGGCCTGAGGCGGGGCGTCGGCTATCGTCTGGGCTTGGGTCGGAGACGCCAGGGCCATGACAGCGGCGACGGCCAGAAGCAGACGGCGGATCGCCGTGTCAGAGTGGAGCGTGCCGAGTTTCATCTTCCTATCCTCCCATGTCGCGAAGCGACGGGGGGAGGGGACCGCGAAGCGGTGGAGGGGGCAAGCCCCGTGCACCCTGTCGGCCGTCGCCCGCTCCACCATCCTTCGGATGGTCCCCCTCCCCCGCTGTCGCGGTGGAGGATCAATCAGAGTCGCGCCTTCGCCGCAGCGACAACCGCCTCAGCCGTGACGCCGAACTTCTCGTACAGCACCTCAGCCGGAGCCGACGCCCCGAAGCCGGTCATGCCGACGAAGCCGCCGTCCTCACCGATGAAGCGGTCCCAGCCCTGGCGGATGGCGGCCTCGACAGCGACGCGGACGGTGCCACGCCCGAGAACCGAGGCCTGGTATTGGGCGTCCTGCTGTTCGAAAAGCTCGAAACACGGGACCGAGACGACGCGAGTCGGGACACCTTCGGATTCGAGCGTTTCGGCGGCCTTGAGCGCCAGCGCCAGCTCCGTGCCGGTGCCGAACAGGGTGACGCGGGCTTCGCCCGAGGCGGCCTTGATTTCATAGGCCCCTCTGGAAGAGAGGTTCTCCCGTGCGGCTGCGGTGCGAACGGCTGGGGTCTTCTGGCGCGAGAGGGCCATGGCCGAGGGCGTGGCCTTCGATTGCAGGGCGATCTGCCAGCATTCCATCGCCTCGATGGTATCGGCCGGGCGGAAGACGTTGAGGTTCGGAATGGCGCGCAGGGCCGCCAGGTGTTCGACCGGCTGGTGCGTTGGGCCGTCTTCGCCCAGACCGATCGAGTCGTGGGTCAGGACGTGGATGGCGCGCACGCCCATCAGGGCACCCAGGCGGATGGCCGGACGGCTGTAGTCCGAGAAGACCATGAAGGTGCCGCCATAGGGGATGACCCCGCCGTGCAGGGCCAGACCATTCATCGCCGCCGCCATGCCGAACTCACGGATGCCGTAGTTGACGTAGCGACCCGCGTAGTCGGGCGCGTCGAAGATCGGCGTGCCCTTGACGTAGGTGTTGTTCGAGCCGGTCAGATCGGCTGAGCCGCCGATCATTTCGGGGATGGCGGCAAACAACTGATCCAGAGCCGCGCCGGATGACTGGCGCGTGGCCTGGGCGGGTTGGGTCGTGACCAATTCGGCCATGGCGGCTTCGAGTTTGTCGAAGGCGTCGGCGGGCAGGTCACCCTTCATCGCGCGGGTGAACTCGGTGGCCTGGCCGGAGGCCGCAAGACGGGCTTCCCAGGCCTTGCGATGCTTGGTGCCCCGGCGACCGACGGACTTCCAGGCCCTTGCGATGTCTTCAGGCAGGTCGAACGGCTCATGCGTCCAGCCCAGGGCCTGACGGGTGGCCGCGATCTCGGCGGCACCCAGGGCCGCACCGTGGGTCTTGTGGCTACCCTCCATGGTGGCGGCACCCTTGCCGATCCGGGTCTTGCAGGCGATCAGAGTCGGCTTGTCCTGGCGGGTTGCCCAGCGCAGGGCGGCGGCGATGGCCTTGTGATCATGGCCGTCGATGGCCTTCACAGCCCAGCCGGCGGCTTTGAAACGCGCCGCCTGATTGGTGGTGTCGGACAGCGATACCTTGCCGTCGATGGTGATCTCGTTGTCGTCCCACAGCACGGTCAGCTTTGACAGCTTCAGGCGACCGGCCAGGGCGATGGCTTCCTGCGAGACGCCTTCCATCAAACAGCCGTCGCCGGCCACGACCCAGGTGCGATGGTCAACGAGGCCGTCGCCATATTTGGCGGCAAGGTGGCGCTCAGCCATGGCGAAGCCGACGGAGGTGGCCAGGCCCTGCCCCAGCGGGCCCGTCGTGACTTCGACCCCCGACATATGGCCAAACTCGGGATGGCCGGCGGTTCGTGATCCCCACTGGCGGAAGTTGGCCAGTTCGTCCCGGGTCGCGGCCTTGTACCCGGTCAGGTGCAGCAGGGCGTAGATCAGCATCGAGCCGTGGCCTGCCGACAGGATGAAGCGATCCCGGTCGGCCCAGTCAGGGCGCCCGGCTTCGAACTTGAGGAACCGGGAAAACAGGACCGTGGCAACATCCGCCATGCCCATGGGCATTCCGGGATGGCCCGACTTGGCCTTCTCGACCCCGTCCATGGCGAGCACGCGGATGGCGTCGGCCATTCGGACCGGAGATGGCTTGGATACGGTCGGGCTGGCGTCGGCCATGAGGCAGTCGCTCCGGGGTCAGATAGATTTCAAGGGCGCGGGCGCTTTACCCCGAAGGGCGCGTAGGTTCTATATGGATTCGAGACAAAAGGCGGACGGAGCACCCCATGTCCGACAATTTGACCACAGCGACCGACCGGCTGAGCCGGGCTCTGGCGACGCTGGAGGCCCGAACGCGTGACGTCAAGGCACGCGCGGCCGTCGGTGATGACGACCTGTTCGCAGGGCCGACACCGGCCATGGACGAGGCGTTGCGGGCGGCGGCTCAACAGGCCTCGGATGCTCTGGATCAGGCCGCCAGCGCGCTGCGCGACGCTATCGGCGAGGAGAACTAGGCATGGCCACGGTCACCGTCGAGATCAATGGTCGTCCCCATCAGGTGGGCTGTGCCGAAGGCCAGGAAAGGCGCGTCATGGCCCTCGCCGCCCAGTTTGACCAGCACGTCCGCCAGGTCGCGGGGGATGTCGGCCAGGTTGGGGATCTGCGGCTGTTCCTGATGGCCGGCCTTTTGCTGGCGGACGAGAACGCGGACCTCAAGTCCAATGTTCAGCTTCAGCCGACGGCGGACGATGCCGCAGTCGTAGAGGCCCTGAATATGGCGGCTGAGCGGATCGAAAAGCTGGCTGCGGGGCTTTAATTTGGCTTGGGCTGGGAAACCAGGCAGCCTGTTGATTGCGTCTACCGCAACAGGTTCAACAAGCTGACGTCACGAAGCTGGTTGATGACCTGGGCACTGGCCTGGATGGCAATCTGGGACAGGTTCAGGTCGGTCACCGCCTGGGACATGTCGGCATCGGTGCGGTTCCCGATAAGATCCCCGAGCTGGAGTTGCTGGGCTTCCTGGGCCGTCAGGAGCGCCTCCACCCGGTTTTGCAGGGCTCCGTTGCGGGCACTGGCAAGGACGGTGCCCTCGCGTGCGCTGTCAAAGGCGGCCAGCTGCTGTTGCAGGAACGCCTTTCCGGCGTCGTCCAGCCTGCCCGTGATCGGGCCATTCGGACCGGTGTGATAGGCCTGAACCGCGCGCAGGACCTCCATCAGCGGCCCCCCGATTTCGTTGGCGAGGAAGCCGGTGGACACCACCATGGTGTCGTCCAGCCGCGAGGATGAGACGAGCTGATCGTTGGAAAAGACGTCATCCAGCGTGGGTTCTGCGGCCAGGTCCGTCAGGGTGGACGCCTCGACCGGCATGTCGGTCGTGCGCGCGCCCGCGAACAAATAGGCCCCCTGGTGTTTCAGATTCAGGGCCCCCTGGGCGGACTGGAAAGCCCCTTCCAACTCGAGCATCAGGCCGTCAAAACGGCCGGCTGCCAGGGCATTGGCCACGGCCTCGCGGGCGATGTCGGTGGACTCGATGAGCCGATCGAAGGCGAGGGCCTGGGTGTCAAGCCGCGCCTTCACCGCTTCGCCTGTGGCGATGAAGCCGGAGAGCCGTGCATCGGCGGCCTTCAGCGCCGTCAGGGTTTCTGCGCCGCGCCCGAAGCCGCTGAGGTCGGTCGCCACCTTGCCGGTGGCGATCCGGTTCTGGGCGTCCTGCTGACGCGACTGGGCGCGCTGGAGGTCAAGCAGGGCCGACTGGAAGTTCGAGTTGGTCGCTACGCGGGTCATTGAACCATCCCAAGAAGGACGTCGTACAGATCCTTGGCCGCCTGGATCATCCGGGCGGAGGCGTTGAAGGCCTGCTGGTAGGTGGTCAGATTGACCAGTTCCTCATCCAGATTGACGCCCTCGTGGGACGCCTGACGCTGGCGGGCCTCGGTGCGAACGGCGGTTGCCGCGTCGGCACGCGATTGATTGGCGGCAGCGCGCCCACCAATGTCACCCGCCAATTCCGATACATAGCGGGTGATCGACATGGACGAGGCCCCAACGCTGCCCGCGGCATCGAAGGTGGCTGTGCGCTCTCCGGCGTCCGCCAGGGTCAGCGCACCACGACCGTCGCCGGCCGACAGGGCCGGTGTGCCGGGGGCGGCGTTCAGATCAAGCCTGGCCAGGGCAAGGCGGCTGGGTTGCGCCAGAATATCGCTGCGTACCGAAAAACCATCCAGCCGCGAGGATCGCACGCCGCGACCCAGGCCGAACAGTTCGCTCAGCGAGACACTGGACGTGGTCTGGGTGGTGGTGTCGCCGACCACCGAATAGCTGACGCTTGAGCCGGGCAGGGGTGTGAAGCCCATGCGGCCCTGGGCATCCAGGGCAAAGGTCCCCATGCGGCCTACGCCTGTCATGGGATCGTTCAGGGCGCTGACCAGATCGGCCATGGTGGCACCCGGCGGGATCTGCACCGTAATGTCACGCAGACGGGCACCCGAAGCGCCGGCAAAGCGGAAGCTGATGGTTTCACCCGCGGTGAAGCCGTGGGGCGATGCCGCTGTCAGGCCCGTGTCATACAGGGCCGGGCGATCCGACCGGATCAGGTCGTTCAGCCCGAAGAAGTGTGAGAACCCGCGGTCGGTCTTGCTGGACGGACTGGCAGGGTCGTCTGCGATGACGACGCCGTTGGCCGTGTTGGTCGCCTGGAACGACAGGACACCATTGTTGAAGGTCGCGGTGGCCGCGCCGCCCAGTTCGGCATTGAGCACGCTGAGAAAATTGGCCGGCGTCGCCGCCGTTCCGTTGACCGTCATGGTGCCACCGGAGAAGACGACTTCGGCCCGGGCGACGATCGCGCCCGAACCATTGGTCACGGCAACGTTGGTGGTGCCCGAGAAGCCGGCAATCGCAGCTTCGAAGCTGGTGCCGACATTGCGACCCGTCAGACTGGTCGGGGCGGGAACCGAGGTCGAGGCGTTGTGCGCGCGGTTCAACTCGTCGGCGATGCGAGTGACCAGTTCCGAAAGGCGTTGAGAGGCGGCGGGAGCTTCCTGATCACGCAGCTCGACGAGGCCGCGCAACTCTCCTGAGCCCAGATGATCCAGCAGCGAACGTTTGGCCCCGCGTGGCTCGGTCAGCCAGATGTCGTCAAAGGCTGTCTCGGCATTGACGGCTCCGGCGCGCTGATACTCCAGCGTTGCATGGCCGTCGCCGGCCAGCAGCATGCCGGTGCCGGTGCGGATCTGGACCCCGCCGACCGGACGCACCGATACGCGGATATCCATGATGCCGGACAGTTGGTCGATCAGACTGGCCTGGGCGGCCTCGGCCCCGGTCGTATCGCCGCCGGCCACCGAGGCGCGCGAGATTTCGACGTTCATCGCCTCGATCTGGCTGAGCAGCTCATTGGCCCGAGCGACCCCGGCGGAAATGCGGGCGTCGGCATCTTCGCGGACCGCCTGAATCTGGCCGGCGATGCGTGTCGCCTCGTCGAACAGCACCTGGGTCTGGCTCAGCGCCTGCTGGCGATAGGGCCCCGAGATGGCGTTGTCGGACAGAGTGGAAAAAGCAGAAAAGAGCGAATTGACCTGACCCAGAATGCCGCCCGAGCCACCGGGATCTCCCATCAGGGACTGGATGCGGTCATAGAGTTCGGCGCGGACCCCGTACCGCCCGGCGTCGGCCTCGGCGTTCAGGCTGGCGGCCTGAAGGAAACGGTCGGTGGCCAGACGGATACGCGCAACCTCAACGCCGGCCCCGATTCCATTGGAGGCATAGGCGACCTGATCGGCGATCTTGCGGACATAGCCCGGCGTGTTGACGTTCGAGACATTGTCCGAAACCACGCGCAACTGCGTCTGGGCCGTCATCAGGCCCGACGTCGCGGTGTTCATGATCAGGTTCAGGCTCATGGCGTGAACGCGTACCGGCAGGCTTTGCGCCGACCCGGCGAATTCTGCCGGGTTCTGACTGCGGATTTACACGCCAAGTCTTTGAAAGGCGTAACACTTCTTCAGGCTCGACACCGGGCCCGACAAGGTTAACCGCAAGAAGGGGGCCAAGACCGCCTAGGAGGTCATCCCCGCTGTCGTTCACGGCCTGATACTGTCGGAATGACCGTCCCGATCCGCGCCCGGATTTTGCACGATTTGCACGATTTGCACTGTGTTTTCACAGTGCAAAACTGGCAGCGAATAGACCTAGGCTTTCATCATTTTCGCAAAGCGATCAAATAGATAGAGGCTGTCCGTCGGCCCCGGCGAGGCCTCCGGGTGGTGTTGAACGCTGAATACGGGGCGGTCCTTCAGGGCGATGCCGCAGTTGGTGCCGTCGAACAGGCTGACGTGGGTTTCTTGCACCGTGTCGGGCAGGCTGTCGCGATCGACGGTGAAGCCGTGGTTCATCGACACGATCTCGACCTTGCCGGTGGTCAGATCCTTGACCGGATGATTGGCCCCGTGGTGGCCCTGATCCATCTTGATGGTGCGCGCGCCCAGCGCGATCGCCAGCATCTGGTGACCCAGACAGATGCCGAAGATCGGCTTGCCGCTGTCGACCAGCTTGATGATCTCGGGCACGGCATAGTCGCCGGTCGCCGCCGGGTCGCCCGGGCCGTTGGACAGGACCACGCCGTCCGGGTTGCGGGCCAGGATGTCTTCCGCCGCCGTGTCCGCCGGCACCACAGTGATCTTCGCGCCGGTCGAGGCCAGGGCGCGCAGGATGTTGCGCTTGACCCCATAGTCGATGACCACGACGGACTTGTCCGTGGCATCCACGCGCGGATAGCCCTCCGGCCAATCCCAAAGCCCCTGATCCCAGTCGAAGGCCTGGAGCGTCGAGGCGGGCTTGGCCAGGTCCAGGCCGACCAGGCCGGTCCAGGCCTTCGCCTGCTGGACCAGTGCCGGAATGTCGAACACGCCCGCCGGGTTGTGAGCGATGACGCCGTGGGGTGCGCCGCCATCGCGGATGCGGGCGGTCAGGGCGCGGGTGTCGATCCCGGCCAGGCCGACGACGTTGCGCCGCTTCATCCAGCCGTCCAGATCGCCATCACTGCGCCAGTTGGCCGGGGCGGTTGGGACATCACGGAACACCGCGCCGACCGCAGCCGTCGTCGAGCCGGTATCGGCCACCTGTTCGACGTCCTCGTCATTCACGCCGACATTGCCGACGTGCGGAAAGGTAAAGGCCAGAATTTGCTGCATATAGGACGGGTCGGTCAGGATCTCCTGATAGCCGGTCATGGCGGTGTTGAAGACGACCTCGCCCAGGGCCGCGCCCTCGGCCCCGCAGCCGAGGCCCTGCAGCACCGTCCCGTCCGCCAGAACCAGAACCCCGGTCACGCCTTTGATCAATTCGGTCATGGGGCTCTCCTTACACCGAATCCCGGCGGACAAACGGCGGCGTCACTAACGGGAGAGGCGGCGGGGGTCAACGGAGCTGCGGCACCCGACCGGTCACCAGACTGCTTCGCCGTAGGCGTTCGCGCCTTCCTCGCCCTTGGCGGCGCACAGGAACAGGGCCCAAACCCAGCCGATCAGGGGGATCAGGCCGACCGTCGCCCACCAGCCGGACTTGCCGGTGTCATGCAGGCGTCGGATGGTCACGGCGACCATCGGGACCAGCGAGATCAGGGCGAAGATGCTGGTCAGGGGCTGAAATCCGTCGGTCACCGACCAGCCCGGTCCCCCGGCAACGCCACCCGGCCCACCGAAGAACATGTTGTCGAGGATCGACAGCACGCCGGCGGTGACCAGATAGAAGACGAAGAAGATCCAGTACTCGCGGCGACCCGCGCGCCCCTGGAACTCAACGTAGCGCCGATAGACGTTGAGGATGTCGTTCATGCAGAGGCCTCCACAGGGCGCGATCGACCGATACCGAAGGCAAACCAGATCAGGGTCGTCAGGACGAAAAAGCCGATGGCGATGCCCAAAAGGGTCCAGCCCGACATCGCCACCGCCCAGATGCTGAACGCCAGGCCACCGAGGGCCGAGATCCAGTCCCAGGGACGGCGGCTGAACCGCATCAGGGCGACCGCGCAGAGGGAATAGACCACCAGAAACAGAACTGTCGTGGCTCCGATCAACAGGCCGAACTGATCGGCCAGGCGGGGCTGGGCACTGAGCAAGGCGATGACAGTCATCAAGCCGGCATGGACCAGCGGATTGGCCGGCGGCGTGATGGCACCCCGACCGAACACGCGCGGCAGGAAGCCCTGACTGGCCCCGGCGCGGGCCGTTTCACCGGTCAGCATCATCCAGCCTCCGAGGGTGCCCAGTGTCTTGGCCACGGCGCAGACGGCCACCAGGCCGGCGGCGCTCGCTCCGATCACGCGCACGGCCAGATCGGCGAACGGGCTGGTCGATTCGGCCAGGGCGCTGGCCGGAATGACGCCGAAGACCGCCGCTGTGACGGCGATGTAGACGACCGCCGACAAGGCTACCCCGGCATAGGTCGCCCGCCCGACATCGCGCTCGGGATTGCGCAGTCGAAGCGCGATCACCCCGGCCGACTCGAACCCGAGAAAGGCCCAGAAGATCAGCGCCATCGAGGCGGGGACGCTCTGGCTAAGCGGCGCGCCGTCAGGGCTCCAGGATGCGGTGAAGACCTCGGCGTCGAAGGCCATGGCTCCGGCGATGATGGCGATGGCCAACGGGATCAGGCCGATCAACAGGGTCAAACCCCCGAACCGGGCCACCGCGCGCGGCCCGGCCATGTAGATGAACGTCGTCAGCCAGATCAGGCCGATGGTGCAAAGGGCACCGGGCCACTGGTCCTTCAGAACCGGAAAGAAGTGCGCCAGATAGCCGGTTGCGGCCAGTGCGATGGCGACATTGCCGACCCAGTTCCCGGCCCAGTAGGCCAGCGAGGTCTGGTAGCCGAAGAAGCGCCCCAGGCTCTGACCCGTGTATTCTGTGGGCCCGTCGTCACGGGGGCGCAGCCGCCCCAGCCCGGCAAACACGCCGGCCAGCAACAGCGCCCCGATGGTGGCCACGATCCAGCCGATCAGGGTCGATGAGCCGATCGGTGCCAGGGTTGCCGGCAGGAGATAGACTCCCGACCCAATCATGTTGCCCGTCACCAGGAGTGCCGCGAGTCCCCAGCCGATCTTCTTTTCATTGGCGGTCATGGATGAACCTCCGCGATGCGTGACTGGAACCAGGTCACGCCCGCCTCGTGGGTGGGGCTGAGGATGCCGGTGTCATAGGCCCCCGCGCTCAGATTGGCCTGAACGGCCATGCAGATATCGGCGTCCTCAGCCGTGATCCGATCTGAGGCCTCCAGAGCGTCTTTCAACGCCTCAGGCCCGTCGTCGCGCAGGAACAGATAGTCCAGCCGGGTCCGGCCCGGGCCTTCTGGGACCATGCGCTCGATCATGGCCCCGTCGCGATAGATGTTCACCGCCAGATTGGGCCACAGCCAGCCCCATAGGCCGGCTTGCGGGCCGTCGCCCTGGGCCAGGCTCTCCTGAATGACCAGATCTCCCTCGACCGTCACGCGATAGTCGGCTCCCAGCTCCTGGGTCAGGGCAGGATGGACCGAGGCGATGTGGTAACTCTCCAGATAATTCTCGACATAGACCTTCCAGTCGCAGGCGATCTGGTGGCTGCGGCGCAAGGCGGGGCCTGGGATGCAAAGACCGCGTTCGTCGATCAGGCGTGCCAGCGGGGCGATGAAGGTGTCGAAGGCTTGCGGGGTATCGGCCATAGAGACGAAGACCAGGCCGCGCCACACCGTCAGCTTGAGGCTGAACAGGCCAAACTCGCGCGGATCAAATCCCTCGGCCGGACCAAAGCCGACCGCCGAGCGCAGCCGACCGTCGAGGGTGTAGCGCCAGCCGTGATAGGCGCAGGTCAGCTCGCCGGGGCACGACCCGCGCTCACCCTGGACCAGCGGTCCGGCGCGGTGACGACAGACGTTGTGAAAGGCCCGCAATAGCCCGTCCTTGCCCCGCACGGCGAACAGGCGATGACCGGCGATGTCCGTGGCGATCCAGTCGCCGGGGGCGAGGGCCTCGGCCTCATGGCCCAGGAACAGCCAGGCGTTGCCGAACACGGCCTGACGCTCGCGGGCGTAGGCGTCCGGGTTGCTGTAGAGGCGGGCGGGCAGGGTGCGCTGCATGGCCGATGCTTGGCCGTAGTGGCGGGCGGCGTCAATGCGGACTTGGCGACGGGGCCGACCTCCCTTATTCCCCTCGTTTTGACGGAGCCTCCCATGCCCATCACCACCGTCGGCCTCGATGCTGACGATACCCTCTGGCACAATGAGACGATCTTTCGGCTGACCCACGACCGGTTCGCCGAGATGCTGGCCGAGCATGGCGACCGCGAAGTGATCGAAGCGCGCCTGGCGGCGACCGAGCAGCGAAATCTTCGGCTCTATGGCTACGGCATCAAGGGCTTCACCCTGTCGATGATCGAGACGGCGATGGAGCTGACCGGCGGCAACGCGCCGGCGGGCGTCATCCGTGAGATCCTGGCGTGTGGGCGCGAGATGCTGGGTCATCCGGTCGAGCCGCTGCCGGGCGTGGACGACGCGCTGGCGCGCCTGTCGGAACGCTATCGGCTGGTGCTGATCACCAAAGGCGACCTGATGGATCAGGAGCGTAAGCTGGCGGCCTCTGAACTGGGCGACCTGTTCGCCGGAGTCGAGATCGTCTCGGAGAAGACCGTCGACACCTATCGCACCGTCTTTGCCCGCCACGGTACCGGGGCTGAGCAGGCGGTGATGGCGGGCAATTCGATGAAGTCCGACGTCCTGCCCGCCATCGCGGCAGGCGCGTGGGCGGCGCATATTCCGTACGTCATCACCTGGGCCCACGAACTGGCCGACGCGCCGGTCGGCGAGGCGCGGTTCGTTGCGCTGGAGAGCATCAGCGAGCTGCCGGGCTGGGTCGAGGGGATCGGCTGAGGGGTGGAATTCCACCGTGGACGGAAAAGCTGAAAAGTAGACGGTTTGGGCGGGGATGAACGCGCGTCTCGGCTCCATCGCGAAGGGGACGGGGAGGTCGCTTGAGGCAAGGTCGCGAGACGGCGAGGACGTGGGCCGACCTGTATCTCGGTCCCACCGTGGATCGCATCCCTGTTGCGTCGCCGACCGTGCTGGCACGGTCAAACGCCGAGTGCGCGCGACGTTAGGAAGCGCTAGGATCGGGCCATGCTGTATCTGGTGATCAAGGCAGTTCTGTCGGGTGTCATCATCGCGGTGGTGTCCGAGCTGGCGAAACGGTACCCGGGCCTGGGGGCCTTGGTCGCCTCCCTGCCGTTGGTGTCGATTCTGGGCATGATCTGGCTGTGGCGAGACACGGCTGATCCGCAGCGTATGGCGGCGCACGCGGGGGCAACCTTCTGGTTTGTCCTGCCGTCGCTTCCGATGTTCCTGGTGATTCCGGCCCTGTTGAACCGGGGGCTGGGTTTCTACCCCTCGCTGCTGGCCGGATGCGCTTTGACGGTGATGCTGTATCTGTTGATGGTCTGGCTGGGGCCGAGGTTCGGGCTGGCTCTCTAGCCGACGCCTGGTGGAGCGCCCGGCCCCGCGATGGAGCGGCGACGCCGCGTGCCTAGACATCGTCTCCTGCCTTCTCCTCCGTTGCGGCGCGTCCGGCGTGGAAGCGTTCGACCATGACGTCGTACCGGGGATCGAGCGGCTCGCCGCGGTGGAGTTGGAGGGCCAGTTCGACGGCGTGCTCCTGGATGAAGTCGCGCATCATGTCACCGCGCGCGGCGGCAGCGTCGGGATCATGCCGGTCCTCAATCCAGGGCAGGAGGTCGTCGAGATCGGCGATGGTGCGCGCCGCATCGGCGAAGCGGCGGGCATCGAGCGCCCGGCCCTGACGCAGGGCCTGATCGGCAAGAGCCAGGGCCTTGCGCGCCAACACCCCGGCCTTGAGATCCGGGATCGGCCACAGGTTGCGGACAAAGGCGGCCTCGGCGTCGGTGGGTGGCCGGACCAGAGGATCGCCCGCGGCGCCGGGCAGGGCGGCGGCCTCGGCCAGGGCCGCGCCGCTTTCGTCGCGCGCCGGGTCCCAGGCGGTGGACGGCGGCTGGGACTGGGACCGGCACCAGTCCCGCTTGGTCCAGCCCTCGGCGGCGGCGCGCTTCCTCAGGGCCGAGACCGACACGCCGTAGCGCGCGGCGACCGTGGGGGCCGACGCGCCCGACAGATAGGCGTGGCGGATGAGATGCCAGGTCGTCAGGCCGACGTGGCGATAGCTGGTTCTGGGCTTGGGCTGCATGGGGTCCTCTGAAATTTACTGAAGCTTCGAGGATAAGGGCGGCCCGGAGGACGGGGGTTTGGAGGGTGCGGGAAGGGCGGGATTACACTGTCGAAGGCAGAGAGGATTGGTGGTTGGGGGAATTTTGGGGAGGGATTAGCGCGGAGTCCCGCGCAGTTTCTGCAAATTGACAGCTATCTAGATATGCCCGAACAGGATTCTCTGGGAGGTGCGCATGACAAAAACGTTGATCAGGTGGGTCGTGCTCGCGCTCGGGGCAGCGGCCTTCGTGGCGTTGCTGACAAACGCCCTTACATCTGATCGCGGGCCAGACCCGGTTACGGACATTGGAGCGTGGATCACTTGGGCCGGGCGAGACCCGATCAATGCCTTCGTGATGCTCGTCTCGGCTTTCATGGCTGGCATCGGCGCATGGGGCGCCATCGTCGGCTTCCTGAAGCCACCGGCGGCGAGCCGCAGCGATCTGGAGGCGGCATCGGCTAGAACGGAAGAGGTCGTGCGCTCGGCGGCGGATCAAGCCGCCGAACGGGATGCGGACCTGTCGGAAAGCATCGCGCGGATCGCCCAAAAATTGGCGGCCGATGCGCCAGAGGCGGCCTCCGAGGATGCGAAAAAAAACGCCGAGGAAGAAACCGTCAGTCTGCTGCAAGAGATCGCTGGAGTCCAAAGCTTCGACAGAGGGGCCTTGAGGCAAGCAATCCGCCAAGGAAAACTTCGGTCGCTCTACGATCAGTTGATGGCATCAACGGGTGCGGATAGACGCGAGCACTTTCTCCTCGCCGAACGGTTGGCATGGCGTTTCGACAATAGTCTTCGGTTGCCCGCGCTTACTGCGGCAGCGGCCGTCGATCCCGATGATTATGAGTTGCAAAGGTTGATCGCCGCTCTCTCCAGAACAGAGGCTGAGCGCTTAAGCGCCATACAACACGCCGCCGTATTGGCGGACGAAGGACCGGCGGAACTGAAACAGCGCCGATTCATCAGCCTCTCTCGCATGAGCGATCTAGAATGGCCGATGCGAGAATCGTTCGCAAATGCTGCGATCGCGGCGGCGCGCACACCGCCTGAACGCGCCGAGGGGCTGGCGAACCTCGTCTATGTGGCGAACCGGGCGAGTCAGGCGAGTGTCGCCAACGGCGCGCAGTTTGAGCGCCTACGGATTCTAGAGGACCTGTCCAGAGCGTCGCCCGAAGATGTCGATGTGCTGAAAGCGCTCGGCGAGGCCTATCGCGATGAGAGCGAACGTAGCGAAGAAGCCGGCGATTTGTCGAAGAGCCATGAAGCGGACCTAAGCAGCTTAAGGGTCTTTGAACGAGCCATGCAAGTCGCCCCAGACAACGGGGAAGTCATTGCCGACTTGATAATCGCTGTGGAGCGGTTGGGGGAATGGTTTGAACGCAAGGAAGATTTCGTAAAAGCGCGATCGCATTTCGAGCGGTGCGTGGATCTTCAGGTTTATAAGATCGAAACGCTCGGCCAGTCTGAAAATTCCTTTAGAGGTTTGGCGCACTCTTGTAGACGCCTTAGCCTATTCCTTAAAGGTCAAGGTGATCTGAAGGGCGCAATGGAAGCGATGTGGCGCGCCGTTCAAGCCAAGGCGGAAGTGGTGCGCCTCAATAAATCGGACTTTCACTACTCAGGTGTCGCCGGACTGGGGTGGACTCGGGCGGACCTGGTAAAACTTCTTGTGGCGTCCGGAGATATGCAGGCCGCCCAAATCGAGGCCGCGAGTTCGATTACCGAGCTTCAGCATGGGCTGGCGGAGGGGGCGGACGCGAAAATCCGGTTGGTCCTCGCCGAGGTGAGATGCGATTTCGCAGTTGCGCTCGAATCATTGGGTGAGCTTGCCGCAGCCAAGGGTCAGTACGCCGCAGCGGCTCATGATGCCGAAATGTCAATCATACTATGTCGTCAGACAGAGCAAGAGCTTCTGGAAGAGGATTTGGAGTTGGAGCTAGATGACGACGGCGCGAGGGCTGCTTGGTCGAACGCGAGGGCTGCTTGGTCGAAGATGAGGAAAGAGGCCGAAGCAATCAGCGCGCGCGCGGCACGCGGTGCCGAGCAAGCTGGTGGCAAACTCCAAACCGGCTAACTCGATAAATGTTCGGGGAAAAGGAAACACCGCCCCACACCCTTTCCACCTCCCCCCATCCTCCTTGCCTCCCCATCCCCGCCCGCTAATCTCCCGCCAGACCGGGGGGGGGGGGAGAGCGGGTTCGCCGCGCTGTTCGTGGGCGGGAGTCTGATCTTTCCCGCGTCGCTGCTGGTGTCGCGGCTGGTGTTGCGGGCGCCGCCGGCGGCGAAGGGCAATCCGCTGGCGCGGCTGGCGCTGGAAAGCACGTTCACGCTCTTCGCCGGCATCCTGCTGGCCTGGTTTTTCCTGCGGGTCGCGCCGGAGCTGGCCTTTCCGGCGATGGCCGTGGCGATCGGGGTCCGGTACTTCGTGTTCCGCACGGTCTACGGCAACGTCGTTTACTGGCTTCTGGGCGGGGCGCTCGCGGCCCTGGGGGCGGCGGCGGCGTTCTCAGTGCTGCCCCTGCCGGTCAATCTGGCGCTGGTCGTGGGGGCGGTGGAGGTCGGGTTTTCGGTCGTGGTGTATCTGACCGGGAAGCCGGGCAGGAGCGTGGGGGTGGTTCAGGGCTGATGAGGCCCTTTACTCCGCTCACCCCGGCGAAGGCCGGGGCCCAGATCATATGGCTCGGTGAGGGCCGAGAGGGCACAGGGTCGTACTGGATATGCGCTGGCGTCATTTCATCTGGGCCCCGGCCTTCGCCGGGGTGAGCGGTAGAAGGGACCCTACAGCACCCCAATCATGCTCGCCACCAACGGATGCCGCACGATGTCCTGTTCGGCCAGGCGGACGACCGAGATCTCCGGCACGGCCTCGAGCTTTTCGGCGATGTCGGAGAGGCCGGAGACGCCGGGCAGGAGGTCGGACTGGTGGGGGTCGCCGGTGACGACCATGGTGGAGTGCCAGCCCAGGCGCGTCAGCAGCATCTTGAGCTGGACGTAGGTGCAGTTCTGGGCCTCGTCGACCACGACGAAGGCGTTGTTGAGGGTGCGGCCGCGCATGTAGCCGATGGGGGCGATCTCGATCAGGCCTTCGGCCATCAGGTGGCCGACGCGCTTCATGCTGAGGCGGTCGGACAGGGCGTCGTAGAGGGGCCGCAGATAAGGGGCCAGCTTGTCCTCCATGGCACCGGGCAGGAAGCCGATGGATTCTCCAGCCTCGACGGCGGGGCGGGACAGGACGATGCGACCGACCTTGCCGGCCTCGAGCGCCTCGACCGCCTTGGCCACGGCCAGATAGGTCTTGCCGGTGCCCGCCGGGCCCAGCGCCATGACCAGGCTGCGGCTGTTGATGGCCTCGAGCAGCTTGGCCTGGCCGTCGGATTTGGGTTTGATCGTCTTCAGATAGCCCTGGTCGCGGGCCTCGTCATTGGCGCCCAGCGGCGACCAGCCGCCGCGATCCACCGGCAGGCGGCGGACCTTTCCGTCGTCATAGGATTCACGGTTCTGACGCTTGGCGGCACGCTTGGTCATCTGAGACTCCAGACATGAAAAAAGGGCGACGCCGGAAGTGGCTCGCCCTCGACAAGGTGGATGAAAATGACTCGAACGGACGAGGGCCATCGGCCTCGACGCCAGGATCAGTCGGCGGGCATCCCCGCCGGCGAACTGAACGCAACACCCCGTTCTCCTCGCCTGGCCGAAGCAGTAGGCTCCGGCTACGGACCCGAAGGCCTTGGCCCTCGAATCGTTCAATGACTTTGATGCTATCGTGGTTTACAGGTCGTTAAAGTCGTTTCGTCTGATGAAACGCCAAATAAAACGTGGATGTGATGGGAATATATCAGCTCGGTGACAAGCAACCCCAGCTTCCCCTCGAGGGCGAATACTGGATTGCACCAAACGCAACAGTCCTAGGCGACGTGATTCTGTTGAAGGATGCAAGTGTCTGGTTTGGGGTGGTGGTGCGTGGGGACAATGATCCGATCACCATCGGCGAGCGGTCCAATATTCAGGACAACTCGGTCCTGCATACGGACGAGGGCGTGCCCCTGACCATCGGGGCGGATGTGACGGTGGGGCACAAGGCGATGCTGCATGGGTGTACGGTCGGCGACGGCTCGCTGATCGGCATCGGGGCGACGGTGCTGAACCGGGCGGTCATCGGCAAGAACTGCATCATCGGGGCGCACGCCCTGATCCCGGAGGGCAAGGTGATCCCGGACAACAGCCTGGTGGTCGGTGCGCCGGGGCGGGTGATCCGCGAGCTGGGTCAGACGGAGGCGATGTTCCTCAAGGCCTCGGCGGATCACTATGTGGCGAACTGGAAGCGGTACGCCCGGGATCTGAAGGTGATCTAGGCGATCTGCTGGCCGTCGATGGCCACCAGGCGAAGTCCGGGACGCTGCGGGCCGGTTCCGGCTGTGGCGGCCATTCGCACCGTGACCTCATCGACGGGCTCGCCGTCCAGAAGAACCAGGCTGGCGGTCGGTTGGATCATGCCAATCAGGCGGTCGGTGGTGCCGTCTGCGCCGCGCAGCGGGGCCAGGACGACTTCCATCGGCACCTGACCGCCGCCTCTGGCGCGTCCGGTGGACACCAGAACCATGGGAAGGCCATCGCGGACGGCTTGCAGGGCCGTGCGCCGCGCCAGGGGCTGGGCCGTCGGCGCAAAGAGCTGGAAAATATCGCTGCCCTTGAGAGGCCGAGCGAAAAGATCCCTGAGATTTTCGCCGGCGATCCGCAGGGCCAGGCGGTCACCCTCGCGAGCCAGCAGGAACATCTGAGGCAACAGATCGTGCACTGCAAGCGGGTCGAACTGGGCACGCGCGGGCACCCCTCCGGCGGCAAGGCCGGCCCAGCAAGCGATTAAACGCGACGTTCCAGGATGAAACACGTCGGCCTCCTTGCAGGGGTCCGACGCAAGGGGCGGGCCGATATCGTGCCGGTTTGGCTAACGGAAAGGAAACGCTTTGCCTGTCGAATGCTGAGTCGAGCGGCCCGCGTCCTGAGCGAGGCCGAGCAGAACGGAGTCGGCGATGACGCTGCGCCTGTTGATCAAATGGGGCCTGCCGGTCGTGGCGGCGGTCACGATGATGTCCGTGGCCGACCAGGCTGCGGCCCAGCAGTCCTGTCCGGGGACCTGCCCCCCGCCGGACCCCTGTGACACGGGTTGTCCGCCGCCGCCGCCGCCGCCTCCCCCGCCGCCGCCGGACCCATGCGATACGGGATGTCCGCCGCCGCCGTGCGAAGATGACTGTCCGCCGCCGCCCTGCGACGACCCGGACGATTGTGACAATCCCGACCGCCCTGACATCAATATCAATATCGATCTAGACAGTCGCTCACGGGCCGACGCCTCGGCCCGGGCCCAGGGTCGGGTTGAGAGCTTCTCAGTGTCGCGCGGCGAGCGTTCGACCATCGGCTATGGCCGTGGCTATGGCGGCAACTCAGTGGCCTATGCCGCCCCGACGATGATGGGCAATGTCGTGGTTCAGGGTCCGGCGCGCGTGGTGCGGGTGCCGTATCAGGAGCGCCGCCGGATGGAACGCCGTGTCGTGATCCGGGCGGTGTGCATGGACGCGCGCAGTGTGCCGCATCCGGCCTCCCGCATTCGACCTGATCGCGACATTCGCGATGACTATGAGGGTGAGCTGTATCGGTGCATCGCCGGGTCGTCCTTGCTGGTGACCTATGCCGATTATGAGGGCGGGGCGTTCAACTTCGACGGTGGCCAGACGATTTCCTGCCGCGCCGGCGAGGCTCTGTATCACAGCTCTGGCGGCATGGTGGAATGTCGTCCGCAAACCCAGGAACGCGACTGTTTCGAACGCAGCCTGCTGCGCCGGTTTGGGGCCGGGGAGTTCGTCCTGACGATGATCCGCGAGGAGCTCTATGAGGAGTACCGCGAGGAGACGGTGGTTGAGACGTACTCGGGCATGAGCCTGGTGTTCGACGGCGGCGTCGGTGGCCGGGTTCACTGACCACAGGCTGCGTGCCCCGTTCAGCCTGACGACAGGCGGAATTTGAGAAACAAGGGCGTCGGCACTCCGTCGACAACCTGAGCGCCTTGACCCCCGAGCCTTGCGGCCCGGGGGTCATTTTTCATCAGGGGCTATTCCGTCGCTTCGGGAACGACGCGGATGCGCCAGACGCGCTGAGGGGTCAGATACTCACGCGCCGCCGCCTGTAGGTCTTCGGGGGTAACCCGCTCGAAGTCAGTGACCAGCGACCGGATCGCGCTCAGGCGCGTCGGCTCGGTCTGGATGCCCGAGAGATTGCCCAGCCAGTATTCGTTGCCGGCCCGGCCCCGCTGGATCGATTCGACGATGGGGCGGCGCGCGCGCTCCAGCTCGTCGGCCGAAACGGGTGTGTCACGCAGTTGGGCAGCAATCATCTCGACGTCGCTGAAGAAGCCGTCCAGGCGCTCGGGCGGAGCCTCGATCGCCGCAGACAGATAGCCATAGCCGGGGATGTCCCAGCTCGGGCTCGACCCGGCCGACGGCGAGTAGGTCACCGCCTGACCCTCGCGGAGTTCTTCAACCAGACGCAGGCGCAACACCGCCGCCAGGACATTCAGCACACGCGACCGGTAGACGTCCGAGGTTGCGTCCGTGGTGGACCAGGCCATGAAGCCCAACGCCTGATCGGCGCGACCCGCATGGGTCAGGGCGACCGGCGGCTCACCGGCGGGGAAGCGAACGGCGGTGTTGGCGACGGCAGGTGCCGCCCGCTGGGGCAGGCCACCGAAGGTCGCAGCGACCGCCTGGATGACCGTGTCCACCTCAACGTCGCCGACGACGACGATCTCGATCGGTGCGCGGTCGAGGACGGGCCGGATGATGCCTTCGAGATCCCCGATGTTTGCGGCACCGACCTCTTCAAGGGAGGGCACGGCCCAACGTTGATCACCGCCGTGCATCAGCTCGGAGGCTTCGAGGCCGAACGCTCCGGACGGCGTCGAGCGAACCTGGGGCAGGGCGGCCTGATAGGCGGTGCGGACACGTTCAAACGCCTGAGGCCGGAAGGCCGGGTCAGACACATAGGCAGCCAGAGCTTGAAGCTGAACGGTCAGATCCTGCGGCCGCGTGGAGCCGCTGAGGGTCCAGTCGTCGTCCGACAAGCCGAACTGGGTGGAGACGACGTTCGACGCCAGCACGGCTTCCATGTCTTCGCGACTGATCTGACCGAGGCCGCCTTCGATCAGGGCCGAGGACGCCCCCCAGACCGGCAGGACGCGATCGTTGGACAGAGTCAGGCGTCCGCCGTCGAGATTCACGGCCACCAGAACCTCGTCGTCGCGGAAATCGGTCGGCTTGATGATCAGACGCACGCCGTTAGCAAAGCGCAGCGAGGTGACGCCGATGTCTTCAATCTGGGTCTGTTCGACCACCGGTGCTGACGGCCCGAACCCGGTATAGGGCCAGCTATGACCCTCGGTCTGGGCTGCCGCTTCGACAGCGACGCCCTGGGACGCGGCCAGGGCGGCCATGACGGCGTCGGTGCCCCCCTCGATAGCCGTCGGCGAGGACACGAAGACCAGCGGACCATCGCCGGCCATCCCGCTGCGAAGCTCGGCCATCACCCTGTCCGGTGTCAGCCCATCGACCGCGGCATTGAAGCGATCCAGGCCGGTCTGGGGCGATGAATAGACCTCCTGATCGTTGACCGAACTGGCGATGCCGTCGGCGAGGGCCGGGGTGGTTCGGGTTGAGGCCCCTGCGACATAGGATTCATAGCTGGTGCGATACTCGGTGATCTCGCGGGTCAGTTCTTCGACGGTGATGCCGTGCTCGAGAATGCGGCGGCGCTCTTGGTCGAGCATGGCCAGGGCGCGCTGCCACTCGCCCGGACGATAGCTGGCGGTCAGGGACACCTGATCCTGACTGTCGAACAGGGTGCTTCGCGAGGCCGAGGCCGAGACAAAGGCTGGGTTGTCCTGACGCCCGAGGCGCTGAAGGCGGCGGTTGAGCACCGCGAAGCCGAGCGACCGGATCAGCTCGCGTCGGCGGTTCTCGATGGTATCGGGCGTGAGCTCGGGCGGTGCCACCCAGGCCAGCTCGATCATCAGGGGCGCGCCGGCCTCGCTGAAGATAAAGGCCTCCGGGGTCCGTGGCGCGACCGCGCCCAGATCGGGTTCGGCCCCGTTTGGATGGGCGTTGGACCAGTCCGAGAACTGACCCTGAATGCGGGCCTCCATAGCCTCGACATCGAAATCACCGACGGCGACCAGGGTTGTGCGTTCGGGGCGGTAGTAGGCGTCATAGAAGGCTGTGAACCGATCCCGCGGGGCGTTCGACAATACGTCCGTGTCGCCGATCGGGAACCTCTGGGGCGCGCGCTGACCCCGCATCAGGAAATCAAAATTGGCCTGAGCCAGCCGCAGCCCCGGGCTGGCGCGGGTACGTTCTTCCGACAGGACGATGCCACGTTCACGATCAATGGCGTCGGCGGCCAGGGTGGCCCCGCCCACCATGTCACGCATGATCATCAGCGCGGTGCTGACCGTCTCGGTGTCGGTCTGTGGCAGATCGAGCTGATAGACGGTCTGGTCAAAGCTGGTGAAGGCGTTGGTATCCGGCCCAAAGGCCAGTCCCAGTCGCTCCAGGATCGGCAGGAGCTCACCTTCGGGAACGTTCGTCGTTCCGTTGAAGGCCATGTGCTCCATGAAGTGAGCCAGGCCGCGTTGGTCATCGGCCTCCATCAGCGAGCCGGCGTCGACGCGCAGGCGCAGCGACGCCTGACCCGGCGGGGTCGCATTGTGCATGATGGCGTAGCGCATCCCGTTCGACAGGGTGCCGAAGCGGATCGCCGGATCAGCCGGAATGTCGCTGTTCGCCTGAGCCCACTGGGTGCGGGACGCCCGCACGGTCGAGCCCGTTGCCGGGGCCTCTGATTGTACCGTCTGTGCGGGCGGCTGGATGGTCTGGGCGCTGGGGGTTCCCGCACAGGCGGCCAGGACCAGGAAGGAGGCGGAGGCGAGGGCTTGGGTCAGACGCATTTGAATCTCGATCAGTTGCTGAAGACCAGCCTGACCAGAAACCTGCCGAATGCAACCGTTGGGTGGTCGTTTAGCCGGTAAGGATGATCTCGGCCCCGTTCAGACGGCAGACATCGACGGCGAACAGGCGGGCGTCGTCGCCGCTCGCGAAGGTAGCCTTCATGTCATACAGGCAGCCGCCGAGGCTGGGCTGGATGACGATGACCCTGCTTTGACCGGGCGCGATACGCTGTCCGGCCAGGCGGTCCTGGCCCCAGGCCTCTGATGTGGGGCGCGACAGGCTGAAGGCCCGAAGGTCGGTTCCCCCGCCGTTCTCGATGGTAAATCGGACTTCACCGACCGGCCGGGCCATGACAGCCGCGGCAAAGGAAGCGGACACGGCCCCCACCAGAGCCAAAACGATGTAACGTTTTCTCACGGCGGCACCCCCCGGCTCGGCCATGTCCTGAGCGCAGCCTGAACCCCGACGAGGGGGGCTGTCCACTCAGGGCGCGTGAGAGGCGAATCTCTGGTAGCCCATTGCGAGAATTCGACGCGTCTCGGACCAGTCGACCCGCGCCAGGGCTTCCTGGATGGGCACGAAGGCGGCTTCGGCTGCATCGTCGCCCGCGACCGGATCGCCGGACACCCACCGCGCGGCATAGTCGATGAGGACATAGTGGTGGTCGGGGAACAGGCCGTCGACCACCTCGATCAGGCCGAGGATGTCGGCCTCAACGCCCGTTTCCTCGCGCAGTTCGCGCAAGGCGGCGTCAACAGCGCGCTCGCCAGGTTCGATGCGACCGCCGGGCAGGCTCCACTGGCCGGCGCGGGGCGGGCGACCGCGCTGGATCAGCAACACCTCCTCGCCGCGAAAACAGACCACGCCGACGGCGGGAACGGGCGTCATTGCCTTTGGCGCGGGGATAAGGTCAGACATGGGCCATGGATAGCGCCGCCCTCGCCGAGCTGAAAGCCGCCGTCGGAACCGATGGGTGGACGGACGATGCTGAGCGCATCGGGCCGCATCTGGTGGAATGGCGCGGGGCCTGGTCGGGCCGGACGCCGATCATGCTGACGCCGGGGTCGACGGAGCAGGTTGCGGCGGCGGTCAGGGTGTGCGCCAAGCATGGGCTGGCGATCACGCCACAGGGGGGCAACACCGGCCTGGTCGGCGGCCAGATCCCGCAGGGCGAGGTCCTGCTGAGCCTGACACGGATGCGGGCGGTGCGGCGCATCGAACCGCTGGAAGACGTGATGGTGGTCGAGGCGGGCCTGACCCTGCTGGAGGCGCAACAGGTCGCCGCCGGGGCCGACCGGCTGTTCCCCTTGAGCCTCGCCGCCGAAGGGACGGCGACCATCGGCGGGGTGATCTCGACCAACGCTGGCGGGACGGCGGTGCTGAGATACGGGGTCACGCGCGATCTGGTGCTGGGGCTGGAGGCGGTGCTGGCGGACGGGTCGGTGTTCCATGGGCTGAAGCGCCTTCGGAAGGACAATACGGGGTATGATCTCAAACAGCTGCTGATCGGGGCGGAGGGGACGCTGGGCGTGGTCACGGCGGCGGCGCTGAAGCTGTTTCCGATGATGCGGTCGCGGGCGACGGCGATCGTGGGGGTCGAGACGGTCGAGGCGGCGCTGTCGCTCCTGGCCACGGCCAAGGACGAGACCGGCGGGGGCGTGGAGGCGTTCGAGCTGATGAACCGGCAGGGGCTGGAGCTGGTGCTGGCCCATATTCCCGACACGCGCGCACCGCTGGAGACGGAGACGCCGTGGTCTGTGTTGATCGAGCTGGTGAGCGGCGAGCCGGGCGGGGCGGAGCGGGGGATGGAGCGGCTGCTGGAGGCGGCGTTCGAGGCCGGGCTGATCGTCGATGCGGCGGTGGCCCAGACGGCGGGGCAGGCGGCCCAGTTCTGGCGCCTGCGCGAGGATATGTCGGCGGCGCAGAAGGCGGCGGGCGGCGGCTGGAAGCACGATATCTCGCTGCCCCTGACCGAGATCCCCAACTTCATCGCCGAGACCGATGCCGCCTTGCAAATGGAGTTTCCCGGCATCCGCCAGGTGACCTTTGGCCATCTGGGAGACGGCAATCTGCACTACAATGTGGTGCCGCCGGTGGGCGAAGACCCCACAGCCTTCGCCGCGCGGCGCGACGAGGGGGCGAGGATCGTCCACGACCGCGTTGCCGCCCGCGAAGGCTCCATCTCGGCCGAACATGGCCTGGGCGTGCTGAAGACCGACGAGGCCCTCCGTTACAAGGACCCGGCCCAGGTGGCGGCGATGCGGGCGGTGCGGCAGGCGCTCGACCCGCAGCGGGTGATGAACCCTCGGGTGTTGTTCTGAAAAGGGGCGGATTTCGGCGAGGCCCGGCCCGCCGTGTCGCGGTTGAAACACAGCGACAAAGCGACAAGGCGACAGCCTGGATTATGGAAATTCAGATACTTAGCTGAGCCAGCCCTGTCACTCTCGCCGGATTGTGAGAAATGCGATGGCCTGGCGCGGGAGCGCCGACGGTCGCGCCGGCCCACGGCGCGGGATCAACCCGAACCGCTTAAACGCGGCGTGCGAACAATCGGACAATATCAAAGACCGGCGGTGAGTCTGGGCGCGGATAGGGCGGCGGGGAGACGGTGGGGCCAAATCTCACCCGACCTTGGGCCGGCAACGGTTAGAGATCGCGAATTGTGGGGATAGGGGGCGAGCGGGAGAGAAAACGCAGCGCAATGGTTGGGGCTGCGCGTAGATCGGCTCGGGAGAACGAAGATTGGGTGTGCATCCCTCTTTTCGCGTCCCTATTCTCGGACCATGTGTCTGCGTTCCGATTCTCCCCAAGTCGCCGCTATCCAATTAGCCTGGACCGTGCATGTTGGATGGACAGCCGCATTGCCGGCATTCCCTGAATCTGGTTTCGGAACATGCATAGGGGTTCCCGTTCGCGGTGCAGTTGCGGCAACAAATGTTGCCGCATTTGCCGCAGCGCGTATTCGCGAACAAAGCAAAGTCTGTCAGTTTCAGCTTCTTTTCTTCATTAGTAAGATCGTCATTTTCTGCGACGCCCTTATGAACCCATTCCTCTTCGGACAACTTTGATGCTCCCATTGAAGATTTAGATGCGTAGGAAGTCTGCCCAGTGATCGCAAATAGTGCAAGGGGCGGGAATGTAGCTGTACCCGAGAAGGATTCATTCGGTCAATGACGGCCTGGGCGTGCTGAAGAGCGGGGAGGCTCTCCGTTACAAGGACCCGGTCCAGGTGGCGGCGATGCGGGCGGTGCGGGAGGCGCTCGACCCGCAGCGGGTGATGAACCCTCGGGTGTTGTTCTAGGCTCCTGGCCACCGCAGGCCATCACGCGTGATTGATCGCCTGGGGCCGACAAGGGTTATCGACGGCCCGATCAAGGCGTGCTCGATTGCGATGCTGATCAGGGAGGGAACATGGCGGACGCGAACAAGGTTCAAACCGGCTCAACCGAGAGCGACCCGACGGTCTTCATCGAGGTGCAGAGGAACGGCCCCTATGTCGTGCATGGCGTGATCCCGATGCACGTCCAGTCGATCACCCCCAATGAGACCGGCCATTCCTGGTCCTACACCCAGGGACAGGCGTTCGAGGTCAAGGACGGGACGCGGCTGTGCCGGTGCGGGATGTCCAGAACCAAGCCGTTCTGCGACGGGTCGCATCTGAGGGCGGATGTGGACCTGGCGGAAACCGCGACGATGGAGCCGATGCTGCAACAGCGCGACACCACCGAGATGGACGGGCCGGACTATAGCCTGACGGACAATGAGAAATACTGCGCCTATGGCCGGTTCTGCGACAACGGCGACCGGTTCTGGAACGAGGTGATGGAGGGCGGCGAGGCGCACGACAAGCTGGCCATCTATATGGCGCACCAGTGCCCGTCGGGGCGGCTGCTGGTGTGGGACCGGGACAAGCGCGAGCCGATCGAGACGGCGCAGGCCGCCGAGCTGGCGCTGATCGAGGACACGGCCCTGGGGATCAGTGGCCCCTTGCAGTTGCGCGGCGGCATCCGGGTGCAGAGCGCGTCGGGCGAGAGGTATGAGGTGCGCAACCGCCAGACCCTGTGCCGGTGCGGCCAGTCATCGAACAAGCCGTTCTGCGACGGGACCCACGCCTCGATGAAGTTCAAGGACGGGTTGGGGGGATAGGGGCTAGGCCGCGACCTCCTTCATGCCGACGGACGGGTCGGCGAGTTTGGCGGGGTCGATGGGGGTCTGTCTGGCGATCAGCAGGCGGCCGGCCATGAACTCGGGCGGGGCGTTGACGGCCTCGACACAGCGGATGAGGTCGCCCTTGAGGTGGAAGACGGCGAAACGCTCGCTGTCGGGGTCGCCGCGCAGGATCTGGCGGTCGGCGTCGGTGGCAAGGCCGGCCATCTGGAGCTTGAGATCGTACTGGTCGGACCAGAACCAGGGGACTTCGGGCGGTGGCTGATCGCGACCGGCGATGGCGGAGGCGGCCTGCTTGGCCTGTTCCAGAGCGTTAGGGACGCTTTCGAAACGGATGTCGCCGCCGTAGAGGCCGCCGGGGCGGCGGGTAACGTCGCCGACGGCCCAGATCGCGGGATCGCCGGTGCGGGCGGACGCGTCGACGAGGACGCCGTCGCGGCAGTCCAGGCCGGCGCTTTCCGCCAACTCAGTATTGGCGATGGCCCCGACGCCGACGAGGGCGACGTCGCAGGCGATGCGGCGGCCATCGGCCAGGACCACGGCGCTGACCGCGCCATCGCCTTCGAGGCCGGTGACGGAGGCGTTGGTCAGGACCTCGACGCCGCGCCGGGCGTGGGCGGCCTGGTAGAAGGCCGACACGGGCGCTGAGGCCACGCGGGCGAGGACACGGGGCTCGCGCTCGATGATGGTGGCCGCGCCACCCAGCGCCATGGCGGAGGCGGCGGCCTCCAGCCCGACATAGCCGCCGCCGATGACGGCGAGGCGCGTGCCGGAGCCGAGGTGGGCCTTCAGATGTTCGGCGTCGGCGGCGGTGCGCAGGGACAGGACGCCGTCGAGATCAGCGCCGGGGAGGGGCAGGGCGCGGGCGCGCGAGCCGGTCGCCAGCACCAGGGCGTCGTAAGGGATGGTCTTGCCGCCGACCGTCACGGTTTTCGCCTCGCGGTCGATGGCGGTGACGGTCTGGCCAAGGCGCAGGTCACAGCCGTTGTCGGCCCACCAGGCGGGGTCTTTCAGTTGCAGGCTGTCGGCGTCGGCCTCGCCCTTGAGCCAGGCCTTGGACAGGGGCGGGCGCTGATAGGGCGGGATCGGCTCGTCGCCGATCAGGGTGATCGGGCCGTCGAAACCGTATTGGCGCAGGAACCCCGCGACCGAGCCGCCGGCGTGGCCGGCCCCGATGATGACGACGCGCGTGGCATGACTTTCCATGGTGAGGCTTACATCGGGCAGGGCAGGGACCGGCGCAAGGCCGCAGATTCGGCGACTGTTCGACGGAGCAGGACCGGGCTAGGTTCTTTCGGCTTGGGGGAGATCTGAATGCGGCGATTGGCGGTTATGGCGGGTGCCTGGCTGGCTCTGGTGGCACCGGCCTGGGGGCAGGTTCGTCCGGCCGTCGAACTGCGTCCCGATTTTTCCGACATGAGCCGGGCTGAGATTCGGGCTGTGACCCGGGCCATGCCCAAGGGCGGCGACCTGCATGTCCATCTGTCCGGCGTGCCCTATGCCGAGACGTATCTTAACTGGGCGGCCGAAGACGGGCTGTGCGTCGACACGGTGCGGTGGGCGCTGACCGACCCGTGCACGCCCGCGGGTGATCTGGTGCTGGCGTCGGCCCTGACCCCGGATCAGCGATCCCTGATGATGGACAGTCTGTCGACGCGCCTGCCTGCGTTCGCAGGACGGAATGGGCACGACCAGTTTTTCACGGCCTTCGACCGGTTCGGCTGGACCCGGGATTTTCGGCGCGGCGACATGCTGGCCGACCTGATGACCACCCTGGCGTTGCAGAACACCCTCTACGTCGAGGTGATGTGGATGCCGCAGTCACGCGCCTCGCGTGACGCAGGTGCCGCGGCGGGTGACGGGCATGATCTTGCGGCCATGGACGCGGCCCTGGCGGACGACCTGCCGGCCCTGGTGCAGGCCGCCATGGCCGAGACGGAAGAGATGCAGACGCGCGCGCGTCAGTTGCTGCGCTGCGACCGGCCCGACGGCTTGCCCGATGATTATGTGTGGAGCAGCTCAATCGGCTGCGGGGTCGCTGTTCGTTTCCTGATCCAGGCCAATCGGCTGGTCCCGCCGGCCCAGACCTATGGCCAGCTGGCCCTGGGCGAGGCGCTGATCGCGGCGGACCCGCGGTGGGTGGGGTTGCAACTGGTGGCACCCGAAGACCACCCCAATGCCCTAGCCAACTATGACGCCCACATGGAGATGTTCCGGCATCTGAGCGACCGGGGGGTTCCGGCATCGCTCCATGCCGGTGAGTTGACCCTGGATTATGCCACGCCCGTCGAGATCAGCGACCATGTCACACAGGCGGTTCAGGCCGGCGCGCGCCGTATCGGTCACGGGGTCGCTGTCCCCCATGAGCGGGACGCCCACGCCCTGGTCGGGCGCATGGCCTCAGACGGCATCGCGGTCGAGGTCAATCTGACGTCCAACGCCACCATTCTGGGTGTCGAGGGGGAGGATCATCCGGTGATCTGGCTGCGGCAGGCCGGGGTTCCGGTGGTCTATACGACGGACGATCCCGGCATCTCGCGATCAGACCTGTCGAACGAGTACGCCCGGGCGGTTCTGGACACCGGCGCGACCTACGAGGATCTGGTGACATCCGCGCGCAACGCCCTGGCCTTCAGCTTCCTGCCGGGGGAGGGGATCTGGCGCGATCCGGGCCGCTATGCGCAGCCGGTTGAAGCCTGTGCAGACTATCTGGCCACGGGCCGGACCTCGGAAGCCTGTGATCGCTTGCGCGACGCCAGCCCGCGGGCCCTTGAACAGCTGAGGTTCGAGATCGCCCTGTCTGAGTTCGAGCGCGACTGGACCGAGAGACGCGCGGTGAACCGGTAGGCTTTCATTCACCATCTCGGTGAACCGTGTCGAAACACCAACTCGGTAACGTGGGCCCAAAGAGAAGGGCCCATGAATCTCAAGGTAGACCTGATCCGCGCCGATGAACTGGGCGATGGCGAGCGTGCCGTGTGGCGCAGTTTCGTCGCGGCCGACAAGGCCTATGACTCGCCCTTCTTCTGGCCCGACTTTACGGAGATCGCCGGCCAGGTCGTTCCCGACGCCCGTGTGGCGGTGTTCCATCGCGACGGTCAGATCGTCGGCTTTTTCCCGTATCAGATGCGGGGTCGGGCGGCGCAGCCGCTGGCGGCTCCGATGAATGACTATCATGGTCTGATCCTGGCCCCCGGCCAGCAGCGCCCCTTGCTGGCTGCTATTCCCGGATTCCTTGAGGCCGAAACGCTGAGGGTGAACGGCTGGGTGCCGGCGGACTACGGCGGGCCGAATGCCCAGGTGCTGATGGCCAGCCTGCCCGATGGTTGGGACGCCTATTTCGCCGAGCGGATGCAGTCCCATACCAAGTTCTTCAAGGACAAAGAGCGGGCAAGGCGTTCGCTGGCCCGCGACCGGGGTGGCGAGGTGTGGACCGAGGTGGACGTTCGCGACCCCGCGCGCCTGGATGAATTGATCGCCTGGAAGCGGGACCAGTACCAGCGTACCGGTCGCCATGACGTCTTTGCCTGCGGCTGGACGGTCGATGTGCTCAAGGCACTGATGGCGGCGGATCGCCCGGATTTCGGTGCCGCCCTGGCCATTCTGTGGGCGGGGGATCGCCCCGCCGCCCTGGAGTTCAGCCTGTACGGCGGCTCGCGCTACCATTTCTGGTTCCCGTCCTATGCGGCGGACGCGGCGCGGTGCTCGCCGGGGATCTTGCTGAGCCAGGACACCATGCGGCTCAAGGCTCCGGAAGGCTTCAGCGTCTTCGACTTCGGCTTCGCCGGGGAATTCTACAAGAAGTACTTCTGCAACAAGGAAGACTGGGTCACCGAAAAAGTCGTGTACCGGTCAGCCTGGCGCAAGATGGCGCACACGGCCCTGGACCGTGTCTCGGTTGGCCCTGCCAAGGCGTTGACGGGCAGCTTGCGCCGACGCTGGGCGGTGGTCGAAGCGTGTGAGACGACCACTGTGGGGCGACTGCGAGGCGCGGCCTCATCGGCTGCGGCGGGACTGGATCGCCTCGCCTCCCATTCCCAATCAGGGGCTGCTTGAAATGACCACCCGCTATCCCGGTCCGATCTTCGAACCCCGCGTCTTCGACCATCGCATTGCTGACAGCGGCCTGGTCACCGACGCGGCCCTGGCTGAGCTCCTGGACCGCTATCCAGCCGAGCTGTTCGACATCAACCTGTATGATTATGACGATGCCGGTCAGGTGTCCCTGCGGACAGGTGCGCGCGGGGCTTCGTCAGGCGCTGATTTGCTGGAGGCTATCCAGAAGGGTCGCCTGTGGGTCAATCTGCGCGAGGTCGAGACGGGCCATCCGGCGCTCTGGGCCGAGGTGATGAAGGCCTTTGATCCGATCAAGGCCAGCTACCCGGGCCTGCGCCCGACCACCTTGTCCGGGCAGTTGATCCTGTCATCACCCAAGGCGCGGGTGCCCTACCATTTCGACCCGGCGGGCGTGGTGCTGTTCCACATGCGGGGCCGCAAGCGTTTGTGGGTCTATCCCGGCGACGAAGCCCACCTGCCGGAGCGGTCGATGGAACAGGTGGTCATGCGCCAGACGACCGAAGAGATTCCCTACAGCCAGGCCTTTGACGCCGATGCGACGGTGGTTGATCTGGAGCCGGGGCAGGCCCTGACCTGGCCCCTGTATGCGCCGCACCGGGTTGAGAACCTGTCGGCCTTCTGTGTGTCGCTGTCGATGGATTTCCAGACCTGGGGGTCGCGGTTCCGCAACGGGGCGCTGTTCACCCACGGGACGATGCGCGCGCGCGGCTTCAAGCCGGGAGCCACCGATCAACTGTCCACGCCCGGCCTGGCGGCCAGATGGGCCGCCTCGGTGGCCTTGAAGCGCACCGGCATGGTCAAGAGCCGCCTGATGGATTTCGAGCGCAGCTTCGAGCCGGATGCCAGGTCGGCTGACGGGGCCGGTTCACTGGCCTGACCGCCGCACGCCGGTGCCTAGATGACAGAGATGTCATGACCTCGATTTAAAGTGACTCGAGGCACAGGCACCCCCAGGGTTCGGCAACACAGTCCGCACCCTGGGGAGCCACCATGATCAAACCCGCCATTTTCGTCGCACTCGGCGCGCTGACGACCACGATAATCCTGGCCTCGGCGGCCCAGGCACAGGAGGTCCAGATCCGCAATACGGTGGCGCGGGTCGTGGTCATCCCGGAAGAGCGAACCGATATCCAGGTGTCGGTGGACGCGGGCTCTTCCACCCTGCCGGCCATCGAGGTGCGTCGGCGGGGCCGCGATGTGCTGATCGAGGGTGGGCTCCGTCGTCGGATCGGAAACTGTCGTTCCAGTGACTTCGTGGTGGACCCGACCCAGATGCCGGCGGGGGTCCAGGTGACTGTCCGCGATCACGGCACCATCGAAATGGCTGACGCCCCCTTGATCGTTATCCGTACGCCCATGGAGGTGAACCTGAATGCCGAAGGCGCCATCTGGGGAGCTATCGGGCGCTCTGCCGGCACCGAGCTGGGCGCAGGGGGCTGTGGGGACTGGTCGGTGGCCAATACGTCCGGCGAGCTGTCGATCGCGATAGGCGGGTCAGGAGACGTTCGCGCGGGAACCGCCCGCTCGGCTGAGGTTGCCATCGGCGGTTCCGGCAGCGCGTCTGTCGCGGCCATCAGCGGGGCCGCCGAGGTCGCCATTGGAGGATCGGGTGACGTGTCGCTGATGTCCGTCAACGGCAATACCGATATTGCCATCGGTGGGTCGGGCACGGTCCGCGTCCGCAGTGGACAAGCACCTCAGCTGGATGTGGCAGTGGCCGGCTCCGGCGATGTGGTCTTTGAGGGCGAGGTCGGGAACCTCGATGTGTCGATCGTCGGCTCGGGGGATGTCACGGTCCGGCGTGTCACGGGGGCCGTGGATCGGACAATCCTCGGCTCGGGAGATCTGAACGTCGGATCATAGATCAGGACTGGAGGGGTTGCCCTGATAGGTGGCGTTGGCGATCCTTGTCGACGTCAGTTGGAGAAGTTGCCATGCCCCGCCGTCTTGTCTGCGCCCTTGCCGCCCTGCTCGCCGCCGGCTGTGGGTCGGGCGCGGCGGATGCCAACGAAGACGGCGGCGGAGCCGTCCGGGCTGCGGGTGAGGCCATGCAGTCGGCCGGCGCGGCGGCCGGGGCAGGACACGAAGTCCCCGAGGGCCTTACCTGGATCGCTGTGCGCGACATCAACCGTGTCTATGACGACGACAACAACCCAACCAATCGCCCACCCCTGATCGACCAAGCCCCGCAGGACATGATCCGGTTGGTCGACGTCAGCCCGGATGGCCGGGAGGACTGGCTGCTGGACTACACCGAGGCCGGGTCCACCCAGTGGTGCGGAACCGGCGGATGTCGCCACCGCCTCTTCGCCTCAACGCCCGACGGGCTGGTCCAGGTGTTTGACGCCAATGCAAACGAGGTCGTGGCTGAAGGGGACGGTCGGGTGCGCGCCCGCGTTCATCACACCTATTGTGAGGGACAGTCCGGTCCCGGCGACTGCGAGATCGAAATGACCTATGATGCGGCGGCCAGGCGTCTGGTCGTCGTCTCGGGCGACGAGGATTTCAATCCGATGGGCTGGACCAGTTCGCAGTGAGAATTCGCGCCGGACGCGCTTGACGGAAACGGAATCGAACGGCATAAGCGCGCCTCTTGTTGGATCGGCTGTGTCCCTTCGGGGGCAGACGCGGTTCGCAGGAACGACCTAAGTCACTGTTCTTTGCAGCTTCTTGGGATTTCTACGGCCTTCGCGGCTTCCGCGTGGGCCGATCGTTTTTGCGGAAAGCGTGTCTGAGGGCTTCGGCCTGAGGGCTCCGGTCTTTGAAAAGTCTAGAGGACGCGGTCCGCCGCATCTGGGAACACAACCGATATGGATCAGAGCATCCGCATCAGGCTGAAGGCCTTCGATCACCGCGTCTTGGATTTTTCCACGCGCGAGATCGTCAACACGGCCAAGAGAACGGGCGCCCAGGTGCGCGGCCCGATTCCGCTGCCTACGCTGATTGAAAAATTCACCGTCAACCGCTCGCCGCACGTCGATAAGAAGTCGCGCGAGCAGTTCGAGATGCGCACGCACAAGCGCGTGCTGGACATCATCGACCCGACCCCGCAGACCGTCGACGCGCTGATGAAGCTCGACCTCTCGGCCGGCGTCGACATCTCGATCAAGCTGGGGGGCTAGGCCGATGCGTACCGGTCTGATCGCCAAGAAAGTGGGCATGACCCGCATTTTCGCAGACGACGGCCAGCAGGTCGGCGTCACTGTGCTTTCGCTCGATGGCTGCCAGGTCGTCGGTCAGCGCACCAAGGATCGTGACGGCTACGTCGCGCTTCAGCTCGGTGCCGGCTCTAAGAAGGCCAAGAACACCACCAAGGCTGAGCGCGCCAACTTCGCCAAGGCTGAAGTCGAGCCCAAGCGCGTCGTTCGCGAGTTCCGCGTCGCCGAGGGCAACCTCATCGACGTCGGTGCCGAGCTGACTGCTGACCACTTCGTCGAAGGCCAGCTGGTCGACATCCAGGGTGAAACCATCGGTAAGGGTTTCGCCGGGGCCATGAAGCGCTGGAACTTCGGCGGCCTGCGCGCCACGCACGGCGTGTCGGTGTCGCACCGCTCGCACGGTTCGACGGGTAACCGCCAGGATCCGGGCCGGACCTTCCCGGGCAAGAAGATGGCCGGTCACTACGGGACCGAGACTGTCACCACCCAGAACCTCACCATCGTTCGTGTTGACGCCGAGCGTGGCCTGATCCTGGTCAAGGGCGCTGTCCCCGGCCATGACGGCACCTACGTCAACGTCCGCGACGCCGTGAAGGGCAAGCTGCCCGAGGGCGCGCCGGTTCCGGGTGCCTTCAAGACGTCGGGCGCTGCTCCGAAGGCCGCTGCGGAAACGCCGGCCGAAGAAGCTCCGGCCGCTGAAACCAACGGGGACGAAGCCTGATGAAACTCTCCGTCACCAAGCTGGACGGCAAGGCCGCCGGCGACATCGAGCTGAACGACGACGTCTTCGGGATCAAGGAGATCCGCGCGGACATCCTGCAGCGTTGTGTCGTGTGGCAGCTGGCCAAGCGCCGCGCCGGAACCCACAAGGTTCAGACGCGTAACGAGAACAGCCGCACCGGCAAGAAGATGTACAAGCAGAAGGGGACCGGCGGCGCTCGTCACGGTTCGCGTCGGGCCCCGCAGTTCGTCGGTGGTTCGCGCGCCTTCGGTCCGGTTGTTCGCTCGCATGCGACCGACCTGCCCAAGAAGATCCGCGCCCTGGCTCTCAAGCACGCGCTCAGCGCCAAGGCGCAGTCGGGTGATCTGGTGATCCTGGACGCCGCTACGCTGAAGGATCCGAAGACCGCCGCCCTGCGTACCACGCTCGGCAAGCTGGGCTGGACCAAGGCGCTGATCATCGCCGGTACCGAAGTCGACAAGAACTTCGGCCTGGCGGCTCGCAACATCCCGCACATCGACGTGCTGCCGAACGCCGGCTTGAACGTCTATGACATCCTGCGGGCCGAAAAGCTGGTCCTGACCAAGGAAGCGGTGGACGCCGTCCACGCGCGTTTCTCGGGCGAGGCCAAGTCTGAGAAGGAAGCCGCGTAATGGCCGCCAAGCAGACCAAATCGGCGGCGACTGCCCGCCACTACGACACCGTCCTGGCGCCGGTGATCACCGAGAAGTCGACCGTGCTGTCCGAGCACAACAAGGTTGTCTTCAAGGTGGCCGACGACGCCTCCAAGGACGAGATCGCCGCTGCCGTTGAGGCGCTGTTCAAGGTCCAGGTCACCAAGGTCAATACCCTGGTGCAGAAGGGCAAGACCAAGCGTTTCCGTGGCATCAAGGGACGCCGCAAGGACGTCAAGAAGGCGATCGTCACCCTGGCCGAAGGCCAGTCCATTGACGTGACCACGGGGCTCTAGGACCATGGCTCTGAAGACCTACAATCCGACTTCGCCGGGCCGTCGCGCCCTGGTGTTGATCGACCGCTCCGAGCTCCACAAGGGCCGCCCGGAAAAGAGCCTCGTCGAGGGTCTGACCAAGTCGGGTGGGCGTGGCGCCGGCGGCCGTATCGCCGTCCGCTTCCGCGGCGGCGGGGCCAAGCGCCTGTACCGCAAGATCGACTTCAAGCGTCGCAAGTGGGACGCGGTCGGCACAGTCGAGCGTCTGGAGTACGATCCGAACCGGACCGCCTTCATCGCGCTGATCACCTATGAGGATGGCGAAAAGGCCTACATCCTGGCTCCGCAACGCCTCAAGGCCGGTGATCAGGTGATCGCGGCCGAGAAGGCCGACGTGAAGCCGGGCAATGCCATGCCGCTGCGCTCGATGCCGATCGGTACGATCATCCACAACATCGAGATGAAGCCCGAGAAGGGCGGCCAGATGGCCCGCTCGGCCGGCTCTTACGCCCAGCTGGTCGGCCGCGACGCTGGCTACGCTCAGATCCGTTTGGGTTCGGGCGAGCTGCGGATGGTTCTGGATGGCTGCATGGCCACGGTCGGTGCCGTGTCCAACTCGGACCACATGAACCAGAACCTGGGCAAGGCTGGTCGCAAGCGTCACATGGGCTTCCGCCCGCACGTTCGCGGCGTGGCCATGAACCCGATCGACCACCCGCACGGCGGCGGTGAAGGCCGCACCTCGGGTGGCCGCCACCCGGTTAGCCCGACGGGCCAGCCGACCAAGGGCCGCAAGACCCGCAAGAACAAGGCGACGGACAAGTTCATCATCCGCTCGCGTCACAAAGCGAAGAAGGCTCGGTAAGCGATGACCCGTTCCGCCTGGAAAGGCCCCTTCGTCGACGGCTACCTTCTCAAGAAGGCTGATGCCGCGTCGTCTTCGGGCCGCAAGGACGTGATCAAGACCTGGTCGCGTCGTTCAACCATCCTGCCGCAGTTCGTCGGCCTGACCTTTGGTGTCCACAACGGCCAAAAGCACGTTCCCGTGCTGGTCAGCGAGGACATGGTCGGCATGAAGTTCGGCGAGTTCGCCCCGACCCGGAACTTCCCGGGCCACGCGGCGGACAAGAAGGCCAAGAGGAAGTAACCGATGGCCAAGACCAAGAACCCCCGTCGCGTCGGTGCGACCGAGGCCCGCGCCAAGGTCGTCAACGTCCGCATCAGCCCTCAGAAGCTGAACCTGGTCGCTCAGTCGATCCGCGGTCTGCCGGTGCAGAAGGCGCTCAACGAGCTCGAGTTCAGCCGCAAGCGCATCGCCAAGGATGTTCGCAAGGCGCTGTATTCGGCCGTCTCGAATGCCGAAAACAACCACAACCTCGACATCGACTCCCTGGTGGTCGCCGAGGCCTTCGTGGGCAAGAATCTGGTGATGAAGCGTTTCGCCGCCCGCGCACGCGGTCGGGCTTCGCGCATCGAAAAGCCGTTCAGCGAGATCACCATCGTTGTGCGCGAGCTGGGTGAGGCCGCCTGATGGGTCAGAAAGTTAATCCGGTCGGGCTGCGGCTCGGCATCAACCGTACCTGGGACAGCCGCTGGTTCGCCGGTGGCCAGGACTACGCACGCCTCCTGCATCAGGACCTGAAGCTGCGCGAGTGGCTCAAGGAACGCCTGTCGGGTGCCGGCGTGTCGCGCATCATCATCGAGCGTCCGCACAAGAAGTGCCGTATCACCATCTACGCTGCCCGTCCGGGCGTCGTGATCGGCAAGAAGGGCGCTGACATCGAGAAACTCCGCAAGGAGATCTCGGCGATGACCGAAGGTGAAGTGTTCCTGAACCTGGTCGAAGTTCGCAAGCCCGAAGTCGATGCCCAGCTCGTCGCTGAGAACATCGCTCAGCAGCTCGAGCGCCGTATCGCCTTCCGTCGCGCCATGAAGCGCGCGATGCAGTCGGCTATTCGTCTGGGTGCCAAGGGTATTCGGATCAATGTGTCGGGTCGTCTGGGCGGTGCTGAAATCGCTCGTATGGAGTGGTACCGCGAAGGCCGTGTGCCGCTGCACACCCTGCGCGCCGACATCGACTATGGCTTCACCGAAGCCAAGACGACCTACGGCATCATCGGCGTGAAGGTCTGGGTGTTCAAAGGTGAAGTGCTCGAGCACGATCCGATGGCCCAGGACAAGCGTTGGGCCCAGGAAGCCTCGGGTCCGTCGTCGAATGAAGGCCGTGAGCGCGGTGGTCCCCGTGGGGATCGTGGCCCGCGTCGCGACCGGGGACGTGAGAACTAGGTCATGCTGTCACCCAAGAAAACCAAGTACCGCAAGGCGTTCAAGGGCCGTATCCACGGCTCGGCCAAGGGCGGCTTCTCGCTGAACTTCGGCTCCTACGGCCTGAAGTCGATGGAACCCGAGCGCATCACGGCGCGCCAGATCGAAGCGGCCCGCCGCGCGATCACCCGCCAGATGAAGCGTCAGGGCCGTGTCTGGATCCGCATCTTCCCGGACGTGCCGGTTTCCGGCAAGCCGGCTGAAGTCCGCATGGGTAAGGGCAAGGGCGCTGTTGATTTCTGGGCCGCTCGCGTGGCTCCGGGTCGCATCATGTTTGAGATCGACGGCGTGCCGGACGATGTCGCGCGTGAGGCCCTGCGTCTGGGCGCGGCCAAGCTGCCGGTTCGTACCAAGGTCGTCACCCGCCTCGACGCCGGCGTCGCGGTCGAGCACTAGGAAAGGATCGGACCATGACCAAGATCACCGATCTTCGCGGCAAGACCGCCGATCAGCTGCAGGAAGAGCTCCTGTCGCTGAAGAAGGAACAGTTCAATCTCCGTTTCCAGGCCGCCACCGGCCAGATGGAGAAGACCCACCGTGTGGGCGAGGTCAAGAAGACCATCGCGCGCATCAAGACGCTGCAACGCCAGCAGCGCCAGGCCTAAGGAAAACCCGATGCCCAAGAGAATTCTGGAAGGCGTGGTCGTTTCCGACAAGGGCGACAAGACTGTCGTCGTCAAGGTCGAGCGCACCCTGCTGCACCCGCTGTTCAAGAAGACTGTTCGTCAGTCCAAGAAGTATCACGCCCATGATGAGGCCAACTCGCTGAAGGTCGGCGATGTGGCTCGCATTCGTGAGTGTGCCCCGAAGTCGAAGCTGAAGCGCTGGGAAGTCTATTCCGGCGACGATGCCAAGGCCTCGGCCTGAACGAGTTAGAGAAGGTCTGATCCCATGATCCAGATGCAAACTAACCTGGACGTTGCCGACAATTCGGGCGCGCGCCGGGTCATGTGCATCAAGGTGCTCGGCGGCTCCAAGCGCCGCTACGCCTCGGTGGGCGACACGATCGTCGTGTCCGTCAAAGAAGCCATCCCGCGCGGTCGCGTGAAGAAGGGGGACGTGCTGCGCGCCGTCGTCGTTCGCACCGCCAAGGACATCCAGCGCAAGGACGGTTCGGTCATCCGTTTCGACACCTCGGCCGCCGTCATCGTCAACAAGCAGAATGAGCCGGTGGGAACCCGGATCTTCGGACCGGTTCCGCGCGAGCTGCGCGCCAAGAACCACATGAAGATCATCTCGCTCGCTCCGGAGGTCCTGTAATGGCCGCCAAGATCAAGAAGGGGGACGATGTCGTCGTCCTCACCGGCAAGGACAAGGGCCGCACCGGCAAGGTGCTGCGCGTGATCCCGTCGGACAACCGCGTGGTTGTCCAGGGCATCCAGGTCGTCCAGCGCCACACGCGTCCGTCGGCGGGTAACCCGCAGGGCGGCATCGTCAACAAGGAAGCCTCGATCCACCTGTCGAACGTCGCCCTGGTCGACGCCAAGGGCAAGCCGACCCGCGTCGGCTTCCGCATGGACGGTGACAAGAAGGTCCGCTTCGCCAAGACCACGGGGGACGCCATCAATGGCTGACGCTCAATACACCCCGCGCCTGAAGGGCGACTATCAGGCCCGCATTCGCCAGGCGATGACCGAGAAGTTCGGTTACACCAACGAGATGCAGGTGCCCAAGCTGGACAAGATCGTCCTGAACATGGGCATCGGTGAAGCTGTGGCGGACTCCAAGAAGGCCGCCGCCGCCATGAAGGACCTGGAAGCCATCGCCGGCCAGAAGCCGGTGGCCACCAAGGCCCGTAACTCCATCGCCGGCTTCAAGCTGCGCGAAGGCATGGTCATCGGTGCCAAGGTCACCCTGCGTCAGGACCGCATGTATGAGTTTCTGGACCGTCTGATCACGATCGCCCTGCCGCGCGTGAAGGATTTCCGGGGCCTGAAGGGCACGTCCTTCGACGGTCGTGGCAACTACGCCATGGGCCTGAAGGAGCACATCGTGTTCCCCGAGATCAACTACGACCAGATCGATCAGATGTGGGGCATGGACATCATTGTCTGCACCACGGCCAAGACCGACGAGGAAGCCAAGGCTCTCCTCGCCGAGTTCAAGTTCCCGTTCAATAACTAGGGCGGGAAGGGAAGAGATCCATGGCTAAGAAGTCCGCCATCAACCGTAACGAAGCCGTCAAGGCCCTCGTCGCCAGGCAAGCCGACAAGCGCGCCGAGCTGAAGGCCATCGCCAACGACGAATCGCGTCCGCTGGAAGAGCGTTTTGAGGCCCGCCTCAAACTCGCCGCCCTGCCGCGCAACGGCTCCGCCACCCGCATCCGCAACCGCTGTGAAGTCACCGGTCGTCCGCGCGCCTACTATCGCAAGCTCCACATGAGCCGCGTGGCGCTGCGCGAACTGGCCTCGCTGGGCCAGATCCCCGGCATGACCAAGTCGAGCTGGTAAGAGGAGATCCGACCATGATGATCAACGATCCCCTCAGCGACATGATCGCCCGCATCAAGAACGCTGCGACCCGCAAGCGTTCATCGGTGCTCACCCCGGCGTCGAAGCTGCGTCAGCGCGTCCTGGATGTGCTGGCCGATGAAGGCTACATCCGCGGTTACAAGATCGTGGAAAACCCCGGCGAATTCCCGCAGTTCGAAATCGAGCTGAAGTATTTCGACGGCCAGCCGGTCATTGCCGAAATCAGCCGCGTCTCCAAGCCGGGCCGCCGCGTCTATTCGTCGATCTCGGATCTCAAGCCGATTAAGAACGGCCTGGGCATTTCGATCCTGTCGACGTCCAAGGGCGTGATGTCCGACGCCGCCGCCCGCGAAGCCAATGTCGGCGGCGAAGTGCTCTGCAAGGTGTACTAAGATGTCCCGTATCGGAAAACAGCCGATCGTCGTGCCGAACGGCACCACGGTCACCCTCGACGGCCAGACCGTCAAGGTGAAGGGTCCCAAGGGCGAACTGACCTGGTCGGTCGCACCTGAGATCGAACTCAAGCTCGAGAACGGCGAACTTACGCTGGCTCCGCGTGACGACACCCCGCGTGCCCGTTCGATGTGGGGCCTGTCGCGTTCGCTGGTCGGCAACATGGTCACCGGCGTCTCCGAGGGCTTCGAGCGCACGCTCGAACTGGTCGGGGTGGGCTATCGTGCCGCGATGAAGGGCAATGCCCTGTCGCTGCAACTGGGCCTGTCGCATGACGTCGATGTCGACCCGCCCGCCGGTGTCAGCTTCGCCGTGCCGAAGCAAACCGAGATCAAGATCTCGGGCATCGACAAGCAGGTCGTCGGTGAGGTCGCCGCCAAGATCCGCAAGTACCGTCCGCCGGAGCCCTACAAGGGCAAGGGCATCCGCTACGCCGGTGAAACCGTGCGTCGCAAGGAAGGCAAGAAGAAGTAGGTCATGGCTCTTTCCGCTCTTCAAATCGCCAAGCGCCGCGCCGAGCGCAATCGTCGCCGCCTGAAGTCTCTGGCGAACGGTCGTCCGCGTCTGTCGGTCTACCGCTCGGACAAGAACATCTCGGCCCAGATCATCGATGACGCCGAGGGCAAGACTCTGGCGTCGGCCTCTTCGCTGGAAGGCGAAAAGGGCAAGAAGCAAAAAGGTTCGGACGTCGATGCGGCGGCCCGGATCGGCAAACTGATCGCCGAGCGCGCCGTCAAGGCGGGCGTCACCGAGGTGGTGTTCGACCGCGGTGGCTACATCTATCACGGTCGGGTCAAGGCCCTGGCCGACGCCGCGCGCGAAGCCGGCCTCAAGTTCTAAGGATCGATCATGGCTCGTGAACCCCAACGTGGTGATCGCCGCGACCGTCGCACCCCGGAAGCCGAAGGCCCCGAAAGCGACATCGTCGAGAAGCTGGTCCACATCAACCGCGTCGCCGCCACCGTGAAGGGTGGTCGTCGCTTCTCGTTTGCCGCCCTGATGGTGGTCGGTGATCAGAAGGGCCGCGTCGGCTTCGGTCACGGCAAGGCCCGTGAAGTGCCGGAAGCTATCCGCAAGGCCACCGAAGAAGCCAAGAAGTCCATGATCCGCGTTCCCCTGCGGGAATCGCGCACCCTGCACCACGACGGCGAAGGCCGCTGGGGTGCCGGCAAGATCATGATCCGTTCGGCCCCTCCGGGCACCGGCGTGATCGCCGGCGGTCCGATGCGTGCCGTCCTTGAAACCCTGGGCGTCCAGGACGTGGTCGGCAAGTCCAAGGGCTCGTCGAACCCGTACAACATGGTGCGCGCCACCTTCGAGGCCCTGAAGGGTCAGTCGTCGCCGCGCCAGGTCGCCAACAAGCGTGGCAAGAAGGTTGCCGACATCATGGGCCGTCGCGCCGATGGTGCCTCGTCGCCGGAAGCCGCGACTGAAGCCGCGGAGTCCTGATCATGGCCAAGAAAGAAACCGTCACGGTGACCGTCCGTCAGACAGGCAGCCCGATCCGCCGCAGACCGGATCAGCGCGCCACCCTGATCGGGTTGGGCCTGAACCGGATGGGCCGGGAATCGACTCTTGAGGACACGCCGTCTGTGCGCGGCATGATCGCCAAGGTCGCCCACCTGACCGAGATCGTCGAAAAGTAAGCCCCGCTCGTTGAGCGGGAGTGGCGAGTGGTTAGTGGCGAGTGGCGAGTAGGGAGAGGCCGGTCCGGTCGTTTTTCCTTGACTCGCCACTAACCACTCGCCACTCGCCACTTTCGTTTTCCAAACGCCGAGTCCGGCCATCGCCGGGCGCTAGAGACCGAAAGGACCAGGCAGATGAAACTGAATGAACTGCGCGACAACGAAGGCGCTCACAAAAAGCGCATGCGCGTCGGCCGTGGCCCGGGTTCGGGCAAAGGCAAGACCTCGGGACGCGGTGTCAAGGGCCAGAAGTCCCGGACCGGCGTGTCTCTGCTGGGCTTTGAAGGCGGTCAGATGCCGCTACACATGCGCATGCCCAAGCGCGGCTTCAACAATCCTGGTGCCCTGAAGCTGGCCGAGGTGAACCTGTGGCGCCTGGCCAAGGCCATCGAAGGCAAGAAGCTCGACGCCAAGAAGGTCATCGACGCCGATGCCCTGATTGCCGCTGGTGTGATCCGTCGCGCCAAGGATGGCGTGCGCCTGCTGGGTCACGGCGAGATCAAGGGCAAGCTGAACCTCAAGGTCTGGTCGGCCTCCGCCTCGGCCGTGAAGGCCATCGAGGCCGCCGGTGGTTCGGTCGAACAGGCCCGTCCGGCCAAGACCGAAGAAGCCTAAGGCGTCACCCCGGGCGCGCGTGAGCGCGATCCGGGGCCTAAGCCCAGATGGTGTTTAGGTCCCGGCTCTCCGCTCCGCTTCGGCCGGGATGACGAATCCGGTCGGCGGGCCTCGCATCTCGCCGTCCAACCACCTATCTGACGACGACAAGTCGCGGGGTATCGGAATGGCTTCGGCCGCAGAACAGCTAGCTGCAAATCTGAACGTGGGCACTTTCGCCAAGGCGAAGGACCTGCACGCACGCCTTTGGTTCACCCTGGCGGCCATGATCGTCTATCGCCTGGGCACCTACATCCCGATCCCGGGCCTGAACGTCGATGCGTTCGCTCAGGCGTTCCAGAACCAGTCCCAGGGCATCCTGGGCATGGTCAATATGTTCTCCGGCGGCGCCGTGGAACGGATGGCCATCTTCGCGCTGAACGTGATGCCGTACATTTCGGCCTCGATCATCGTGCAGTTGCTCGGGGCGGTTTATCCGCCGTGGGAAAAGCTGCGCAAGGAAGGTGGCGAGGCCGGTCGCAAGCAGCTGAACCAGTACACCCGTTATCTGACGGTGGCCTTGGCCATTGCCCAGTCGTTCGGTATCGCCATGAGCCTGCAGGGCGTGGCCAATGATCCCGGCGTCTTCTTTGTTCTGACGACGGTGACCACCCTGACGGGCGGCACCATGTTCCTGATGTGGCTGGGTGAGCAGGTGACGGCGCGCGGTGTCGGCAACGGCATCTCGCTGATCATCTTCGCCGGTATTGTGGCGGTCCTGCCGCAGTCGCTGGCCCAGCTGTTCGAACTGACCCGTCAGGGCCAGATTTCGGCCTTCCTGCTGTTTGCCATCCTGGCGCTGTCAGTGGTGCTGGTCGTGGCTATCGTTTTCATGGAACGGGCCCAGCGCCGCCTTCTGATCCAGTATCCGAAGCGCCAACAGGGCAACCGCATGGTGGGCGGCGAGAGCTCGTTCCTGCCGCTGAAGGTCAATACCGCCGGGGTCATCCCGCCGATCTTCGCCTCGTCGCTGCTGCTGCTGCCGACGACGGTGTCGACCATGCTGGCCCAGAATCCCGAAGCGGTCCCGTCCTGGCTCCAGTGGCTGAATACCGTCATGCCGCACCTCCAGCACGGCCAACCCGTGTTCATGGCGCTGTACGGCTTCCTGATTGTCTTTTTCTGCTTCTTCTACACCTCGATCGTGTTCAACCCCGAAGACACCGCCGAGAACCTGCGCAAGTACGGTGGCTTCCTGCCGGGCATCCGTCCGGGCAAGCGCACGGCGGAGTATCTGGACTATGTCCTGACGCGTTTGACCACGATCGGGGCGGCCTATATCGCCATCGTCTGTCTGGTGCCGGAGGTCGGGATCTCCCAACTCGGTCGGCTGACGATTGTTACGGCGCTGGGCGGCACGTCCATCCTCATCATGGTGTCTGTGACCATGGATACGGTGGCCCAGATCCAGTCGCATCTGCTGAGCCATCAGTATGAGGGGCTGATCAAGAAAGCCAAGTTGCGCGGACGGGGCGGACGACGCTAAGTCGGGACGAGGGAGGACACCTTGGCCTTGAACCTGATTCTGTTTGGACCGCCCGCCGCCGGCAAAGGCACCCAGGCCAAGCGTCTGGTCGCTGAGCGCGGCATGATCCAGTTGTCGACGGGTGATATGCTGCGGGCCGCCATCGCCGAGGGGGCCGAGATCGGTCAACGCTGCAAGGCGATTATGGACGCCGGGCATCTCGTGCCGGACAATATCGTCATCGCCCTGATCGAGCTGAAGCTGGATGAGGCCGAGGATGCCGGCGGGGCCATCTTCGACGGCTTCCCGCGGACCCTGGCCCAGGCCGAGGCCCTGGACGAGATGCTGGAGCGCCGCGGTGCCCGCATCGATCACGTCATCCGGCTCAAGGTCGATGAGGATCGCCTGATCGAGCGCGTGACCAAGCGGTTCGAAGACCAGGGCCGTCCTGACGACAATCCCGAGACGTTTGTGACGCGCCTGGCGGCCTACAATGCCCAGACCGCGCCCCTGCTGCCGTACTACGGCGACCAGGGCAAGCTGGCCGAAATCGACGGCATGGGCTCTGTCGAAGCCGTGGCTGCGGAAATCGACGCCGTTCTCGGCTAAGGCTGCCTTCGCGCTCCTGACACAACAAACTGCCGGACGTCTTGATCGAAAGGCCGTCGGGTGCGTTCATCCCAAAGCGGGGCCTGTTTGGCTGCCCTGTTCCTGGATGGAGGTGCGCGCTTCGATGTCGGCCCAGGACGTGTTCCACAAGCCCGCTGTTCGCAAGGCCGGTCTGGTGCTGGTCGTTGTCCTGGCCCATGCCCTGCTGTTCGCCGGCCTGATCCTGGTTCAGCCGCGCTATGTACCCAGCATACCCGCCCCCCCGATACTTGTTGAGCTGATCCGGCCCGAACGCGAGCCTCCGCCTGAGCCGCCGCGGCCCGTGTCTCCGCAGGCCGGCGGGGGAGCCCCCGCCACCCCGTCTCGTGTTCGCCCGGCCGAACCGCCGCCGAGACCGGTGGAGCCTGAGATCTACGCCCCGCCGGAGCCGGCTCCCGAGCCCGTTCAGACGATCGGAGCCTCTCCCCTCAACACCGCCGGAGAGGGTCGAGGGCAGGGCGGACAGGGGACCGGGACCGGATCGGGTGTCGGGGCCGGTTCAGGACCAGGCTCGGGGGCCGGGCGTGCGGTCTTGCTGTCTGGCCCGTCTCTGGATCAAATCCGTAGAGCCCAGCCCCGAACCGGCCTGGCGGTCCGGCGTGTGGGGCGTGCCGAGATGAGGTGCCGCATCCGCCTGGACGGACGAATGGAGGGGTGCTCGGTCACGCGTGAGATGCCGCCGGGCAGCCGCCTGGGGCAGGCGGCCCTGTCCCTGGCCCCGCATTATCGTTGGCGCCCCCCCACGGACGGCCAGGGCCGCCCGGTGGACAATTCGGACATCATCATCGGGGTCGACTTCCCACCTTAGGAGCGCCCCCGGCTTGAACTTGACGCGCGCGTCACCATTTAGTCGACCGGGCCGGTGAGAATTCCCTTGAGAGAATCCCTTGCCAACCCGTTGACGCGCACGGAATCCCCTGTATAACGGCGCGCTTCCGCGAAAGACGCGATCAGCGCCAGGCTTGAGATATTGGGCCGGGTCGCCGTTCGCGTCTGTTGTGCGTACTGGAGAATCAATACCTTGGCCCGTATCGCTGGCGTCAACATTCCGACCAACAAGCGCGTCGAAATCGCGCTGCAGTACATTCATGGCATCGGCCCGCAGTCTGCGAAGACGATCATGGAGCAGGTCGGCATCGACTCTGCCCGTCGCGTCAATCAGCTGACCGACGCAGAAGTTCTGCAAATCCGTGAAACGATCGACCGTGAGTTCACCGTTGAAGGCGACCTGCGCCGCGAGACGTCGATGAACATCAAGCGTCTGATGGACCTGGCCTGCTATCGCGGCCTGCGTCACCGTAAGGGCCTGCCGGTCCGCGGCCAGCGCACCCACACCAACGCTCGCACCCGCAAGGGTCCTGCCAAGCCGATCGCCGGCAAGAAGAAGTAAGATCTAGATGGCCAAGGCTCCTGAGCGCCTCAAGAAGCGCGAACGCAAGAACATCACCTCGGGCGTGGCGCACGTGAATGCCTCGTTCAACAACACCATGATCACGATCACGGACGCGCAGGGCAATGCGATTTCGTGGTCGTCGGCCGGTGCCATGGGCTTCAAGGGTTCGCGCAAGTCGACCCCGTATGCCGCCCAGATGGCCGCTGAAGATGCCGGCAAGAAGGCCATGGAGCACGGCGTTCGCACGCTGGAAGTCAACGTCGCGGGCCCCGGTTCGGGTCGCGAGTCGGCTCTGCGCGCCCTTCAGGCCGTCGGTATGACCATCACCACCATTCGCGACGTCACGCCCATGCCGCACAACGGCTGCCGGCCGCCCAAGCGTCGCCGCGTCTAAGACGCAACTTTTATTCCTGACACGCCGACCGGCGGAACCTGACCCCTGGTTCTGACGGTCGGCGAAACCCGTTCGAGGGACGATAATGATCGAAAGAAACTGGCTAGAGCTCACCCGTCCCGACAAGCCCCAGATCGAAACCGGCAAGGACGCCTCGACCAAGGCGAAACTGACGGTTGAGCCGCTGGAGCGGGGCTTCGGCGTGACGCTCGGCAATGCCCTGCGCCGCGTGCTGCTCTCCTCGCTTCAGGGCGCTGCGGTGACCTCGGTTCACATTGACGGCGTCGTCCACGAGTTTTCCTCGATGGAAGGCGTGCGCGAAGACGTTGTCGACATTGTGCTCAACATCAAGCAGCTGGCCCTGCGTATGCACGCCGAAGGCCCCAAGCGCATGATGCTGCGGGCCGAAGGCCCGGGTCCGGTGACGGCTTCGCAGATCGACGCTCCGGCGGACATCGAAATCCTGAACGGCGACCATGTCATCTGCACCCTCGATGAAGGTGCCAAGATCCGCATGGAGTTCACGGTCCAGAACGGCAAGGGCTATGTCCCCGCCGAGTTCAACCGTCCCGAAGACGCGCCGATCGGCCTGATCGCCGTCGACGCCCTGTACTCGCCGGTCAAGAAGGTGGCCTACAAGGTCGAGCCGACCCGTCAGGGCCAGTCGCTGGACTATGACAAGCTGACCCTCGAAGTCGAAACCAATGGGGCCGTGACCCCGGTGGACGCCGTGGCCTATGCCGCGCGTATCCTCCAGGACCAGCTGCAGCTGTTCATCACCTTCGAAGAGCCCAAGGCCCCCGTCGAGGCGACCGATACGGGCCCGGACCTGGGCTTCAACCCGGCCCTGCTCAAGAAGGTCGACGAGCTGGAACTGTCGGTCCGTTCGGCCAACTGCCTGAAGAACGACAACATCGTCTACATCGGCGACCTGATCCAGAAGACCGAGGGCGAAATGCTTCGTACCCCGAACTTCGGCCGCAAGTCGCTGAACGAGATCAAGGAAGTGCTCGCTTCGATGGGCCTGTCGTTGGGCATGGATGTCCCGGCCTGGCCGCCGGAGAATATCGAAGAGCTGGCCAAGAAGATGGACGACCAGATCTAGGTCGGCCAAAGAACTTTCGGCGAGGGCCGGACCTGAAAGGGTCCGGCCTTTTCCAAATTATGAGAGCCGGTTTTCCGGTGATCATTCGCCGGGAAGGCTCCCAAAGCCCTGTCCTGGTGATTTCGGCTCCCGTCAGGAGGCCGACCTCGGAACGGGCCGCCGCCATTCGGGCGACGCGCTTTTGTTTCCGGGTTGTTTTGGGGGGACGGCAAGGCTGCGTGCCGCCGTTCCTTGAAGGAGTTTGACCATGCGTCACGGCAACGCCCACCGTAAACTGGGCCGCACCTCGGCTCACCGCACCGCCATGTTCGCCAACATGGCCGCCTCGCTGATCAAGCACGAGCAGATCACCACCACCCTGCCCAAGGCCAAGGAACTGCGCCCCTTCGTCGAGAAGATGGTGACCCTGGCCAAGAAGGGTGGGCTGGCGAACCGCCGCCTGGCCATCAGCCGCGTGCGTGACGTCGAGCAGGTCGGCAAGCTGTTTGAAGTGCTCGGCCCGCGCTACGCCGACCGCAACGGCGGCTATATCCGCATCATGAAGGCCGGCTTCCGTCATGGCGACAATGCGCCGATGGCCGTCATCGAATTTGTTGACCGCGACACCGCCGAAAAGGGCAAGGACTCCGGTCCGGTCCAGGCTGCGATGTTCGCCGGCGACGAAGACTAACCTCTCACTGAGGTCCGGGTTGAGAAGGGGCGGTTCGCGCAAGCGGGCCGCCCTTTTCTTTTGGGCCTATTCCTTCGACAGATCCTGCCGCTTGAAGACGAGCAGGGCACCGCCAAAGCCCAGGGCGAGCCACAGGACGATGCCGGCCATGCCGCTCAGGCCTCCGGCAGCATCCAGGGTCTGACCCGGCAGCGTGTCCATTCCGGCCAGATAGAGGCGCGCATGCTCGAAGGCGTGTCCGGGGATCAGCAGGATTTTCCACCAGTCGGCGGCGGCATCCATCACCGGATAGCGGTTCTGGGCAATGACCAGGCCGATCATGGCGCCGATCGGGATCATGATGGCCGCAATCATCGAGCGGGTCGCGGTCGCCGCCAGGGCCGCCAGTCCACCGGCGAACAGGAGCTGGATCCACGAGACAAAGGTGACGGCCAGCATCTGGCGCACGAACGCGCCAGCTCCCAGACCGAAGGTCATCGTATTGCCGTCCATCAAGGCCCCGATCCAGGCGACGGCGGCATCGAGAAGGCCCACGAGAATCACCGTGACCAGCGCCCAGCCCGCAAAGGTCACGGCCTTCGCCAGAAACAGGTTGATCCGTGATGCCCGCGGGGTCAGCAGCCGCCAGGTTTCCCAGCGATAATCTCCCGCAAACAGCACAGCAGCGCCGATCAGCGACAGGAAGATGGTCATCACGCCGCCGGCCTCGGCGAAGGCACTGACCAACTGGTTGGACATATCGACCGGCATGGCGCGAAGCTCGGGCGGCAACTGATTGTGCATGAACACCCGACCGATGATCTCGGCGCACAGCGCCAGGATCGGCACGAACAGGAAGCCCCAGAAGAAGGTGGCCCGGTTGCGGGTCAGCCGCAGGTTCTCGGCTGCGATGGCGTCAGCGAGCATCCTGACCTCCGGTTTCCTGCATGAACACGGCCTCAAGGTCGGCACCGACCCAGCGGGCTTCGAAAATGTCTACACCTTCGCCGGCCAGGCGGCGGATCAGGGCGGGGGCCTCCGAGCGGGTCAGGGTCACCAGGATGGCGTCGGCCTGGGCCTCGGCGGCTGCTCCGATCAGGGCGGCGATCCGAGCTGGATCGGTGACGTGCAATCTTAGACGCTCGCCACCGGCCCCGCCGATCAGGTCGGACACACTGCCTTCAGCCGCGAGGGTGCCCCGATTGAGAATGGCGACGCGGTCACAGATTTTCTGAACCTCCGCCAGCTGGTGACTGGCCAGCACGACACTGACGCCGTCATTGTCGGCCAAGGATCGGATCAGGGCGCGCATCTCGTTGATGCCGTTCGGATCCATGCCGCTGGTCGGTTCATCTAGAATGACCATCGACGGGCGACCCAACAGGGCGGCGGCAACGCCGAGCCTCTGGTGCATCCCGACCGAGAAACCCCGGACCTTGCGACCTGCGGCCTCGGTCAGGCCGACCCGCGCGAGCAGACCGTCGATCTCCGCCGCATCCCCCTTCAGGCCGGAGGCGAGGCTCAGCCATTCCAGAACGCCCCGCGCCGTCAGAAACGGCGGGAAGCGCGGCGTCTCGATCATCGAGCCGATCCGGCGTGGGACACCGGGCGGTTCGTTCATCACCGTGGCCCCGCCGTCGGTCGGTCGGATCAGACCCAGCCAGATGCGGAACAGGGTCGACTTGCCCGCCCCATTGGGGCCGAGGACGCCGTAGACACCGCCTTCGGGCACCTCGAGCGTCAAGCCATCAAGGGCCTTTACCGACCCATAGGCCTTGGTCAGGTTCGCAGCTGTCAGGATTGCGTTCATCGGGCGAGGTTGGACCGGAGCGGGGCCGTCGGCAAGCGGGTGACGGATTAATCCTTGGACAGGTCATGCGCGTCGGGTGGCTACGATCTGTCATAGCCGTGCGCTAGGGTAGGGAATGCGGTTTCTGTTGCTGATCCTTGTCGCGCTCGCCGGCCTAGCCACGCCGGCCCTGGCCCGTCCGGTCATCCTGATTGGCATCGACGGCTTTCGCGCGGACTTTCTGGATCGCGGGCTGACACCGACGCTGAGTCGGCTAGCGGCGGAGGGCACCGTGGCCGAGGGTGGGATGCGGCCCTCGTTTCCCAGCGTCACCTATCCGAACTTCTACACCCTGGCGACGGGCCGACACCCCGACCATCACGGCCTCGTCTACAACCGGATGCGCGACCCGGACCTGCCGGGTCGGACCTTTTCCCTGGGTGACCGGCATGAGGTGATGGACCCGGTCTGGTGGAACGACGCCGAACCCATCTGGGTCAGCGCCGAGCGCCAGGGCCTGAGCACGGCGGTGCTGTTCTGGCCGGGGTCTGAGGCAGCCATCCATGGGGTGCGACCGCGCGACTGGCTGCCGTTCGAACAATCGGTGTCGAGCCGGGCGCGGGTGAATATCGCGTTGGGCTGGTTCACGACGCCGCAAGCCGATTGGCCGGATTTCGCCGCCGTCTATTTCGACATCGTCGATACTCAGGGCCATCTGTTCGGGCCGAACTCGCCCGAGCTCGACGCGGCGCTCGTCGAGGTCGATCAGGCGGTCGGGGTGCTCGTCGCTGGGCTGGCTGCGCGCGGCATCGAGGCCGATCTGGTCATCGTCGCCGATCACGGCATGGCCGCGACCTCGGGCGAGCGGGTGGTCTGGCTCGATGACTGGATCGCCGCCGAGGCGGTCGACAGCTACACCTATGGGCCGCTGGCTTTCGTCGATCCGCTGCCGGGGCATGAGGCTGAGCTGGAGGCGGCGCTGGCGCATGATCCAGAGCATCTGGACTGCTGGCGGCGCGAGGACCTTCCGGCTCATTTCGCTTATGGGACCCACCGACGTATCAGCCGGGTGGTCTGCCTGGCCGAGCTGGGCTGGACGCTCGGGGTGCGCGGCCAGCTTGATCCTGCGCGGGTTCGGCCCGGCACGCACGGCTTTGACCCGGATGCGCCTGAGATGCAGGCCGTCTTCATCGCCCATGGCCCGTCGATCCGGCCCGGCGTTCGTCTGACAGAGATGGACAGCGTCGATGTTCAGCCGTTGCTGGGCCGGCTGCTCGGTATCGAGGCGCCGCATGGCGATGGGCGGATTGATGACCTGCGACCCGCGCTGGTCCCTGCGGATTGACAGCCGGCACCGCCGGGCGCTTCCTCGGTCACCGATCGGGGGGATCCATGTCCAGACGTCTTTATCCAGCGCTTGCCGCTGTCCTGCTGCTGGCCGGATGCGCCACCACGCCCGGAGGGCCAGACCCACGCACCGCCGCCTGGTGGCGCACGACCGGCGACCTGTCCGGCGACGACATGGAGGGCCGCGACACGGGTTCGCCCGGCTACGACCGCGCGGCCGTGTATGTCGCCGACCGGTTCGCCGCCGCCGGTTTGAGGCCGGCGGGTGATGGCGGTAGCTGGACCCAGCGGATCGCCTTCGAGGACGTCGAGGTGGTCGACGCCGGCACGTCGCTGGCGATGGTCTGGGACGACGGCACCCGCCGGCCCTTGCGGTTTCTGCACGAGGCGTCGGTGACGCCCAGCTGGGGCATGACCGAGCAGCTCGATGCGCCTGTCGTCTTTCGTGGCTATTGCGCGCCATCGGACATGACGGGGGTGCAAGGCGCGGTCGTCGCCTGTTTCGGCACGCGCCGGGCCGGCCAGACGACGGGGGACCAGCGGCTGGAAGCCGCCACGGCTGCGGGGGCGGTCGCCATCATCGCGGTGGACGATCCGGCCTTCGTCGAGCCGGTGCGCTGGCCGCTGGCCTATGCGCGCACCGTGGTGATCGCTGACGGGACGCCGCGCCCGCAGTCCATTCCGATCCTCAGGCTGTCGGCACCGGCTTTCAACGATCTCGCGGCGGCGTCGGGTCAGGACGGTGCGGCCATCCTGGCGCGGGGCGCACGGGGCGAGACGATGACGGCCTTCGACCTGCCTGGGCGGCTTCAGGCGCAGTTCGCCATGCGCCGGCGCAGCTACACCTCCGACAATGTGCTGGCGGTGCTGCCGGGGACCGACCCCGAGCTGGCGGACGAGCCGATCCTGCTGATCGCCCATCTGGATGGCTACGGCTACGGCACGCCGGTGAACGGGGATGGTCTGTATAACGGCGCGCTGGACGACGCCGCCTATGTGGCGACCCTGATCACCCTGGCCGATGCGAGGGCCGGGCAGGGTTATCGGCGGCCGGTGGTCTTCGCCGCCGTGACGGGGGAAGAGAAGGGCCTTTGGGGCTCACGCTGGCTGGCCGAGCATCCGACCGAGGCGATGGGCTGGCCGGTGGCGGTGCTGAACCTGGATCAGCTTCGGCCGCTCTATCCGTTGACGGTGCTGACGACGCTGGCCCTGAACGACACCAGCCTGGGCCAGACCGCGCGCGACATCGCCGGGCCGATGGGGATCGCCGTGCGGCCAGATCTGGAGCCGGAGCGGAATCTGCTGCGCCGGACCGACCACTGGCCGTTCATGCAGAGGGGCGTGCCGTCGATCAGCTTCCTGTTCGGCTTCGATCCCGCGACGCCGGCTGAGGCGACCTACCGCGACTGGTACGCCAACCGTTACCACGCGCCGCAGGACGACATGGACACACCCGTCGATTTCCAGGCACAGGCGGATTTCCACACCTTCTGGTTCGCCCTGGTCCAGGCTGTGGCCGACGCCGATGCGCCGCCCCATTGGAACCCCGATAGTCCCAACCGGCCCGCGCCCTAGAACCGCGCCCTGAGGTTCTGCTGAACGCTGCGGGCGTCATAGACATCGGCGTGGCTGGGCGGACCACCGCGGCCCATAACGATCTCGAGGGTGCTGGACGTATGGGATGGTCCCTGGAAGTTGAAGCCGATGCCGACACCCACGCCTGACGACGAATAACGCCCGTAGGGACCGTCATAGCGACCGCCGCCATAGCCCACATTCAGACTGGGACGAACGCCGCCGCCGGAATCCGGCAGGCCATCGACGTAGCGTTGGGTCACTTCGAACCAGTCGTAACCCTGTTCCACCGTCAGATCGGCGGCGCGCAGCAAGGCCAGGTCCATGACTGGGCCGGGGGCTCCGATGCCGTCATAGGTGACACGCCATCTCTGGCTGTCGATCCGGTATTCCGAATAGCCTTGTGATCCTTGCGGCGTTCGCGGCCCGTAAGGTGCCAAGGTCGTGCACCCGGTCAGCACGACAGCGATGGCGGCAATCAGGGTGGGGGTCTTCATGGCGGCACTCCTCTGGCTGACTATAGCGTATCGGGGCGGGTGTGTGTTCCGCTGCCTCCTCCCCGTGAAATGGCGAGGAGACAGACTACAGGTTCAATCGCTTGCGCACCGTTGCCATGTCTTCCGGCAATGAGGCCTCCACGACGTTCCGCCCACCCTCAGGGTGCGGGAAATCCAGCCGTGCGGCATGCAGCATCAGCCGCGGAACCGCCGCGCCACCGGTGGTCAGGGCGCCGCCGTAGCGGACATCGCCCAGGATAGGGCGGCCGATGGCGGCCAGGTGGACGCGCAACTGGTGCATACGTCCGGTTTCGGGGGACAGCTCGACCAGGGCCGCCTCGTCATTGGCCGCCAGGGTGCGATAGCGGCTGTGGGAGGCTTGCGCGTCCCGGTGGTCTTCGTCGCAGACGCGCATATAGGCCTCGCGCCCAATGTCCTCGCGGCGCAGGGCCAGGCGGATGTCACCGCCGGCTGGCTCGGGCGCACCGCCACCGACCAGGGCGAGATAGGTCTTCTTGATCCGTCGCCCCTGGATCGCCTTTCCGAGGAACCCCAGCGCCGGCTTGGTCTGGCCCGCCAGGATGACGCCCGAGGTGTCGCGGTCGAGCCGATGCACCAGTTCCGGCCGCTTGCCGTTCGAGCGGGCAAACGCCCACAGCAGATCATCCAGCGTATGCGCCTGGATCCGTCCGCCCTGGCTGGACAGGCCCGCTGGCTTGTCGAGCGCCAGGACATGGCCGTCCTCAAACAGCACGCGCGATCGCACGAAGGCGATTTCGTCGTCGCTCAAATGAACAGGGGCGCGGGTCTTCACCCGCGCCCCTTTAGCGGTGTTTGGCTGGATCGTCAGCCGTTCAGCGCAGCACGCCGCGCGCCGCCATGCGGCCGGCGTACCACCAAAGGAAGGCGGCGATGGCGACGATGACCCAGGGCATATATTTCATCATCTCCATCCCTTCGGCCATCGGCATGGGATTGAGCAGTCCATAGACCAGGCTGACGGCCGCCCCGACCAGCGAAACGGCGAACAGATAGACCGCCCAACGCTTGCGTAGCAGCAGAGCCAGAGATCCCAGCACCGCACCCCAGACGCCCGCGATCCATGGGGCGTACATCCACATCGGCATGGCGTTGAAATAAGCGATCATCGCGTCATCCATGCCCGCGGAGCGCATGTACGCCTCGCCCTGGGTGTTGGTCATGATGAAGTCGTAGGCGCCGAAGCTGTTCCACAGCAGGCTGAGTATGCCCACTACCCACAGGTGCCAGGGCGTGCCGCCGCCTGACGCGGCGGGCGTTGTGTCGTCGGTCATTGTCCCCTCCCAAGGATCAAGCTGGGCGGAGGGTAACCACGGTTTTCAGGCTACGACAACGCTTGGGCGTTCGAAGGCCGCGCCGGCCCTCCCCGCTGACAAAGCCAGCGGGGAGGGGTGGGCATGGATTCTTCCTACTCAGCCGCTTCCGAGGCCGGTTTTCTGGCCTTTGGCTCGGCGGCGTCGATGTCGAAGACGATCTTGCCGTCCTTGAGCGCGACCTGAACGTGGCCGCCGCGGGTCAGGCGTCCGAACAGGATGTCATCGGCCAGCGGCTGCTTGATGTGCTCCTGGATCACCCGCGCCAGCGGCCGGGCCCCGTAGAGCTCGTCAAAGCCGTTCTCCGCCAGCCAGTCGGTCGCCTCGTCCGTAAGGGTCAGGGTGACGTTGCGGTCGGCCAACTGGAGTTCCAGCTGTTTGATGAACTTCTTGACCACCAGGCGGATGACATCCGGCGTCAGGGCCTTGAAGGCGACAACAGCATCGAGGCGGTTGCGGAATTCCGGCGTGAACAGGCGCTGGATGGCCTTTTCGTCCTCGCCCTCGACCTTGGACCGGCCAAATCCGATGGAGGCGCGCGCATTGTCCGCGGCCCCGGCGTTTGTGGTCATGATCAGGATGACGTTCCTGAAGTCGACCGTCTTGCCCACGGCGTCGGTCAGGGTGCCGTTGTCCATCACCTGAAGCAGGATGTTGTAGACATCCGGGTGGGCCTTCTCGATTTCGTCCAGCAGCACCACGGCATGCGGGTGCTGATCGACCGCGTCGGTCAGCAGACCACCCTGGTCGTGGCCGACATAGCCCGGAGGCGCGCCGATCAGGCGGCTGACGGTGTGGCGCTCCATGTACTCGGACATGTCGAAGCGCAGCATCTCGATGCCGAGCGTGGCCGCTAGTTGCTTGGCCGCTTCGGTCTTGCCGACGCCGGTCGGGCCGCTGAACAGATAGGAGCCGATCGGCTTGTTCGGATCGCGCAGGCCGGCGCGGGCCAGCTTGACCGCCGAAGCGAGCTGGTCGATCGCCTCCGGCTGGCCGAAGACGGCGGCCTGCAGGTCGTCTTGCAGGTTCTTGAGCGCCTCGACGTCGGTCTTGGAGACGGACTTGGGCGGAATGCGCGCCATCTTGGCGATGACGGCCTCGATTTCCTTCTGCCCGATGACTTTCTTGCGCTTGGACGGTGCCAGCAGCATCTGGCTGGCCCCGGCCTCGTCGATGACGTCGATGGCCTTGTCCGGCAGCTTGCGGTCGGTGATGTAGCGTGCCGACAGCTCGACCGCCGACTTGATCGCCGCATCGGTGTAGCGCAGCCGGTGGAACGTCTCGTAATAGGTCTTCAGACCCTTGAGGATCTTGATGGTGTCGTCCACCGACGGCTCATTGACGTCGATCTTCTGGAAGCGCCGGACGAGGGCCCGGTCCTTCTCGAAGTGCTGGCGGTATTCCTTGTAGGTCGTCGACCCCATGCAGCGCAGGGTGCCCGAGGCCAGGGCGGGTTTCAGCAGATTGGACGCATCCATCGCCCCGCCCGAGGTGGCACCGGCACCGATCACCGTGTGGATCTCGTCGATGAACAGGATGGCGTCCTCGTGGGACTCCAGTTCCTTGACCACCTGCTTCAGGCGTTCCTCGAAGTCGCCGCGATAGCGGGTGCCGGCCAGAAGCGCGCCCATGTCGAGCGAATAGATGGTGGCACCGGACAGGACATCCGGCACTTCACCGTCCTCGATCTTGCGGGCCAGGCCCTCGGCGATGGCGGTCTTGCCGACGCCCGGGTCGCCGACCAGGAGCGGATTGTTCTTGGTACGGCGGCACAGCACCTGGATCGAACGCTCGACCTCGGCGGCGCGCCCGATCAGGGGATCGACCTTGCCCTCGCGGGCCTTGATGTTGAGGTTGACGCAGTAGGCGTCGAGGGCTTCTTCGCCCTTCTTGGCGGCGGCCTTGTCGTCGGTGTCCTCGGACGGTGACGATGTCTGGGTGCCGCGCGTCGGCCGGCTTTCACCTTGGCCGGCCTTCTTGGCGATGCCGTGCGCGATGTAGTTGACCGCGTCATAGCGGCTCATGTCCTGCTCCTGCAGGAAATAGGCGGCGTGGCTCTCGCGCTCGGAGAAGATCGCGACCAGGACATTGGCCCCGGTCACTTCCTCGCGGCCGGAGGATTGAACGTGAATGACCGCGCGCTGGATCACGCGCTGGAAACCGGCGGTCGGCTTGGCGTCTTCGCCGTTCGACACGGCCAGGGCCGCCAGATCGTGATCGATATAGGTGGTCAGGGAAGCCGCCAGAGCCTCAAGGTTGACGCCACAGGCGCTCATCACCGTGGAGGCGTCCGGGTCTTCGACCAGGGCCAGCAGGAGGTGTTCGAGCGTCGCGTACTCATGGCTGCGCGCATTGGCCAGAGCGACGGCGCGGTGCAGGGTGTCTTCGAGTGGACGCGAAAATGAGGGCAAGACCTAGTCCTTCTCCATTGTGCATTGCAGCGGATGTTGGTGGTGACGGGCGGTTTCCAGAACCTGCGCCACCTTTGTTTCGGCGACCTCGTACGTGAAGACGCCGCAAACCCCGACGCCGTGCTGATGGACATGCAACATGATCCGAGTCGCATCTTCGCGCGATTTCGCAAAGAAACGCTCAAGAACGTAAACCACGAATTCCATTGGGGTATAGTCGTCGTTCAGGATCAGCACCCGGTACAACGAGGGCTTCTGGAGCTTGGGTTTCGTCTCGGTGACGGTGGCGGCTCCGAGGCCGCCACCCGGTTCACCTGGCCGCTGTTGAGGCATTCGCAGTCCGGTATCGGGGAGAGTCGGTTAGGTATGTAGGGACTGTCAGGCGGAATTGAAGCGGGGGCAAGGGGGCGCATCTGCCAGCTTGTCACCACACAGAGAAAAGGCCCCAGCGCGTTCTACAGCTACTCGGACGGCCTGCGTCCCGAGGTGATCTAGGAACCGACCTGGACCCGGCCCAACAACACCACCCCGACCTGGACGGCGACCGGCGTGCGCACCTATGTGCTGGGTCCGTTACCGGATGAGCGGCTGATCTGGATGCAGGGGCGTGGGGCCGACCGTCAGGTCAGCTATCCCCACACCGACCGCCGGGGCTCGACCATCGCCCTCAGCCGCGGGGGCCAGGCGGTGGAAACCTATGCCTATGACGAGTACGGCCAGGGCCGAGCCCAGGACGGGGTCACCGGCTATCCCTTCCGCTACACCGGACAACGCCTGGACCCCTACACCGGCACCTACCACTACAAGGCCCGCGAATACGCCCCCAACATCGGACGCTTCCTCCAGGCGGACCCGGCCCGGTTCGTCGATGGGCCGAATGTGTATGCGTATGTGGGGAACAATCCGTGGAATGCGACGGATCCGAGCGGGATGTGCGGCACGAGGGATCCTGCAACAAACCGCTGCGTAGTGACAAACAACGTCGCTGAATCCGATCCAGACTATGCGCAAGCCAAGGCAGAGGCATTTCGAATGGAGGGAGAGTTGAACGCCCTAGACGTTCAAGTGTCTGCGCTCGATCCTAACAGTTCAATCACTTACGCTGATGGAGATGGAAATAGCCGGACAGTCACTGGTGCCCAGTTCCAGGCTGTCTGGAACAGCACTGATTGGAGCGTAAATGCTCAAGGTGCGACGCCCTCTAACGGAGGCATTGGCGCGATTACGCCCCAAATCGGTGGTGGTTTCGCCGCACAACTGATCGTGGGGACTGTAAGTCGCTATGAGGGTATGGGCGCGGGAGGGCGGACCTTCCTTGCGCTTCACGAAATAGGCCACGCTACGTCTGCAGGCCAGGCTGCGGTAAATTCGAACTGGTTGAGTTTTGTCGCCGGCTATCCCGCAGGCTTCAGTTCAAGCATTTTGGAAGCAAAATATCCATCTTCTGCCCAATGGCACAGCAACGAGCGATCAGCTAGCTTTGCGGCTTATGCATTCGCGGGGGCGCTTTCCGTGGGTGTAACCTGCAACATGGGGCCGGCGATATGTTGAGACTTTATAGAAGCACCGTAAAGTCATGCGCAATTGCCTTGATTTTCTCCACATCAGGTGGATGTGAAGCTGTATTAAGCTCAACAGTGCAAGATCCGCCAAACAGCCTCCTAGTATATGACGCCACTGCAGATACGCCGCCCAGCGTAGTGGATTTCTCACCCATAGTTCTAGATTTTGACCGCCAATCGGCCTCAGTCCTGTATAGGAGCGTCGGCTTGGCCGATTGCAGCGATGACGACAGATTCTGCATGGAGACCGCAGGGGATTTGGGGATCACGTTACCCAGAGAGTGCAGTCAGCTTATTAACGCTGGTGCCCTTGGAGGAGCTATTGTCTCGATAGATCACGGAATCGAGGGTTATGATTGGATATTTTGGGATGTACGGTTCCCTTATGTGTTGTATCTCTACAGCTTAAATGATGGAATATCGGCGATTTTCTATGACTCATCTCAAGGTAGATTTACAGCTGGCATGTCGCCGCCTCAGATGGTCACCCGCTATCCCGATTACGTGTTAAGGCGGGTTTCTAGAGTCCCGTTCTTTAGATGCAGCTAGCCAGTTTGCCTAAGGCAAGGGGTGCGCTATTTGCATCCGCTCTGGGCGCAAACCGCTCACAAGATGCACACCGGTAAAACAGGGACACGGCGGTCTCAATTGGTCATCGCAACGGCTATGCTTTGCGGTGGAGGTTGGGTGTGGCGGGTTCGGTTGAGCGGCTGATCTATCGGGCCGCCGACGGCCAGGTCTGGTATCCCCACACCGACCGGCGCGGCTCGACCGTGGCGCTCAGCCAGGCCGGGCAGGCGGTGGAAACCTACGCCTATGACGAGTTTGGCAGGTCCGGCACCACCGGCACCTCGGGCTACCCGTACCGTTACACCGGCCAGCGGCTGGACCCCTGGACCGGCACCCATCACTACAAGGCCCGCGAATACTCGCCCCAGCTCGGCCGGTTCCTCCAGCCGGACCCGGCAAGGTTCGTCGATGGGCCGAATGTGTATGCCTATGTGGGGAACAGTCCGTGGAACGCGACGGATCCGACGGGGAGGCGGACGCAAGACGGGGTCGAAATGCGCGACCGCATTGCCCGGCGTCAGCGGCGTACAGAAGCGGAGACACAGGCAGCAGCTGACACAGCGGAGCAGGTGGGAAACTATGTACGGGAGCACCCCGGAGAATCGCTTGAGCTTACAGGCCAGCTGATTGGATTAATTCCAACACCGCAAACGCGAGTGGCTGGAGCTGGCATATCGGGCATTGGGCGCGCCTATCGAGATTACAACGGAACTGCCGTACCGACTACTCCTCCAACATTGGGTGGGCCGGGTGCTTTTCGCAATCAGGGCCTTCTGGAGAGGCATTTCGTTGACCACGGCCAGGATTTCGGCCCCGCTACGATCTCAGATTATCACGCAGCAGCGAATCGATTCCTGACAGGTGAAAGAGGCCTCGGCACATTGGAACGGACCCGATCGAATCAAGATGTAGTGCGATACAATACGATCACAGAACAATTTGGGGTAATTTCTGGCTCGGGGACAATCCGTACTTATTTTCGACCTGATCCGAGAACACATGGCTATCGAGACAACTTGGAGTATTTCAATGCTCAATAGGGACACAATCTGCCCCGTCTGTGGATTTGATTGGCATGAACCTGTCGAGAGGTATGAAATTTGTGAATGCTGTGGAACCCAGTTCGGCTACGACGATGCCAATACTAGCCACTTCGAGCTCCGAAGGAGGTGGATTGAGCGAGGGTGCCCGTGGACAGGACTCAGGCCTGCCCCAAGTGGATGGAATCCACAGAAGCAACTGGAACTCCTCAATGATGACACGGGAATGCTGTGAGCTTCAGCTACCTGTATAACGATACCGCCCTCAAGGGCCACTTGGGCCGTCGCACCCTGGTGACCTTCGGGGACGCCTCCACCCAGGCCTACGCCTGGGAGCTGGGTGGGGATCTGACGTCCATCGCCCATACCTATCCGGGGCGGACGAGCGACCACGTCACCTACAGCTATGACCACGACCGCCTGGGCCGGGTGATTGAGGAAACCGTCTCCAACAGCGCCTATGCCTATGACCCGCCGGCCCAGACCCAGACGGTGGCCTATGGGGCGGCGACGGCGATCAACACCTATCCCAGCGTGGGGGGTCAGGCGATCGCCTACATCGACGTTTACAGCCAGGCGCGGGGCCTGCACTCGACCGGCAATCTGCACAGCGACGGTCAGGGCTGCTACCGGTACTACACCACCCAGGGTCAGCTGATCCATGCGACCAGCAATGGTCAGGGCTCGCAGACGCATCTGTATGACGCGCTGGGGGAACGCTACTGGTCCCAGCACTGGGACAATGCGACCACCGCCACCAGCTTCGTGCCGTCGTCGGATGGCTTACGGCCTGAGACGGTGCGGGAGCTGGACTATGTGTGGGTCCAGGCCCAGGGCAGCTGGAGCCGCACGACGGCGACGGACCGGACCTATGTGCTGGGCCCGCTGCCGGACGAGCGGCTGATCTGGATGCAGGGGCGTGGGGGCAGGCCTGGATTGCCCGGTCGCGCGGCGCGCGCCGGAGGATGACAAAAAGGGGGGGCGTCCACGGTGGAAGGATCCTCGTACACTTTCGCCGTGTAATCTCGCCCTTGTCGATACAGATCCGACCGGGCGGACCGGCATGTCATCCCCGCGTGTTTGACCCCGGCTATGATGGCCCCCGGGGTCGCGCTGAACCTTGGGTGCGGCCTTGTGGTCTTTGACACATTGCAGCCTCGCGCATGCCGCGCTCCAGTGGCCCGCAACAGACCCGCCGACGCGGCCTCGGCGCCCAGATCACCGAAGCCGGACAGACCCTTTTATCGTCCACCGTCTACTTTCGCCCCTGTCCGGGATGTCAAACAGAGAAAAGGCCCGGCGCGTTTCCGCACCGGGCCTTCTTCAGTCGTACCGCTCTTGGGAGGAGGGTTAGCGGGCCGACTGGATGCGTTCGACGATCGCGGTGGTGCGCTCGTTGATCGGCTTGAAGCTGTCCTTGACCGAGGCCGACAGGGTGTCGGTCGCCTTGGTGACTTCGGCCAGATAGGCTTCCATCGCCGTCTTGGCGTAGGCGGTCTGCAGCTCGATCACTTCCTGGACCGACTTGGCCGAGGCCAGGGCCTGAGCGGCGTTCACGCCGTCTTCCCAGGACTTCTTGGAGAAGGCCAGGGCCTGAGCCGACAGGGCTTCGGCACCGCGGGTCGCGGCGGTCACCGATTCAACGGCGGCTTCGATGTTCTTCTTGCCCAGGGTGTTGGCTTCGGTCAGGGCGTTCAGCGACTTGTCGACGCCTTCCTTGAAAGCCTGGTTGCCGGCGGCGGTGGCTTGTTCGACGGACTTCTTGACGGTGTCAGCGGCGGCCATGATGGTCTCCTCAGAATGGGTTTCGGGCGGGCTGTCCTGCCCGTGTGACGGCTATATGCTGCACCTGCGAACACATGTCAAGCGTATTTTGTGCAGCGCACAATCGCCTGTCAGGGGTGCGACCAATTCGCTCATCAAGAAGCTGTTAACGTCAGGGCAACTGAAGTTGAGGCATGATATGCTGCTTGAAGGTTCGGTGCCGTGGGGGCGTCGACCTTGTGCAATTGCTTACCAGACGGACCGATAGCCATGATTGCTTCCGCCCGCCGCGTTTCTGTCGTCCTGGCCTGCCTGATCAGCTTGGTCGCGTTCAGTTTCGCCGGTTCCCATGGTGCGGTCGCCCAGGATGGCGATGTTCGCTACGCCGGCATCGTCATGGACGCCAACTCCGGCCAGGTTCTGTTTGAACGCTATGCGGACAGCCCGCGCTTTCCGGCCTCCATCACCAAGGTGATGACGCTCTATCTGGTGTTCGAGGCGCTGGCCGAAGGGCGCATCAGCGGCGATGACTATATCACGATCTCGCCGCGGGCGGCCTCGCAGCCGCCATCCAAGCTGGGTCTTCCGGCCGGTGCCAGGATTACGGTCGACAATGCCATCCGTGCCCTGGCGGTGCGGTCCTGCAATGACATTGCCGTGGCCCTGGCCGAACATGTCGGCGGCTCGGAAGCCGCGTTCGCCGAAACCATGACCCGTCGCGCCCAACAGTTGGGCATGCGCCAGACCCGCTACGTCAATCCACATGGTTTGCCTGACAGCCGCCAGCTGTCGTCGGCCCGTGACATCGCCATTCTCAGCCGGGCGGTCATGCGCGACTTCCCGCAGTTCTATCACTACTTCGGACAGCGCCACTGGGAGTTCGAAGGGCGTCAGTACAACAACACCAACGGCCTCTTGCATTCCATGCCGGGCGTCGACGGCATAAAGACCGGCTTTACCAATGCCTCAGGCTACAACCTCGCCGCCTCTGCGGTTCGGGATGGTCGCCGCCTGATCACGGTGGTGCTCGGCGGTCGCACCACGGCGTCGCGCAACGCCCATGTGGCGGACCTGATCAATATCGGCTTTGACGTCGAGCGCCGGATGTCGCGTGGTGAAAGCCTGGCTCAGGCGCAGGTTCAATTTGCCTCGCTCCCGGCCGGCATGGGGGAGCACTACGGCGATGGAAGCGGGTCTTCCGCCACCTTCCAGACGGCTCAGGCCGAAGTGCCGGTATCGCCGGCCGTCCTGGCGGCTTCTGCGTTGCTGGATGCGGAGGAGGAGGCTGAAGAGGCCGCCGCTGCGGCGGTACTGGCTTCGGCGCGTCCCCAGCCGACCACGCCGGTTCGCGCCCAGGGCGACGCCGCGACCGGCTGGATCGTCCAGGTCGGGGCTTTCCGTGAACAGAACGTCGCCCAGCAGTGGCTGAGTGAGGTGGGACGGCGTTTCCGCCAGCAGATCGGCAACGCTGAGGCTGCGGTGACGCCATCGGAGAACGGCTGGTTCCGCGCCCGCTATGTTGGCTTTACCCGTACGGCAGCCGATTCCGCCTGTGAGGCCCTGACGGCGCGCAACGTGCCGTGCATGGTCATCCGCGCGCAGTAGGCCTCTTAGCTCTTCAGCAGGCGGTCCCGGGCGGCGTTGAGGCGCTCAGCCAGGCCTTGGCTGCCACCCTTGTCCGGGTGCGCACGCGCCATGAGGCGGCGATAGGCGGCCTGGATCGCCTGACGATCATCGGTTTCAGACACGCCCAGGGTCCGGCGTGCCTCGGCCACGCTCATCGCTTCAGCGGCAGCGTTACGCGGGCGAGGTTCGCGTTGGCGCGAGGACAGGGCCAGCCAGACGCCGGCAGCGGCCAGGGCCACCGCGAACAACCAGGCCCCGCGCAGGGCCGCCAGGGCGGCCCCACCCCAGCAAGCGGCGGCAAAGATGGTGGCCGTCACCCGCCACTGGACCTTGCTGGTGTGATCGGCCTGCCGGCCCAGACGGATCAAGGCCCAAAGACCAACCGCCCCCAGAATGATCCAGGCCAGGCTCACGCGGCCTGCTGAGCGTCCAGATCGTCAGCGATCACGTCGGCCCCCGCCTCAAGGCCGAGCGCCTGCATCAGCGAGCGCAGTTCCTGACGGGCTGCGACATGGGCCAGGGAAATCTCGACCGGGCGGATCTGCTCGGACAGGTCGGCCACCGTCAGGCCAAATGGATAAAGCTCACGGTAGATGACCCGATCGCGCAGACCCGGCCCGATGCGAAAACCCACCCGCTTGGCCAGGATATCGAGCCGTTCGTCGACCCGCCGCCGGTTGCGCGCGTCGAAGACCGCCAGCCGGTTCATAACGACCAGCCAGTCAATCTGGCCCAGGCCGGCCTGCGGGTTGTCGATGGCCTTGTCCTTGCGCGCATTCCAGATCGTCTCGGCATAGATCGACGGGCGCTTGAGGTTCAACGTCACTGGATCGATTTCACCCAGCAGCCCGAAGTCGACGAAGCTGTCGTTCATCGGGGTCACCACCTGATCAGCCCGCCCGTGCGCAGCGCGTGACAGGGCCGTGTCGCCGCCCGGCGTGTCGATAATCAGATAGTCCGCCTGTTGCGATGCGGCAAAGGCGGCCTCGAAACGCGCCAGTTGTTCTTCTTCGGAGGCCCGCGCGAGCTTGGCCCCGTCGGTGAAGGCGTCTGGCTCAAGCGGCAAGGGGGCTGTGGCGCTATTGGCGTTCAGCCAGGCACGGCGGTTGGCCAGAAATCCCGCCAGCGACCGCTGGCGCAGATCCAGATCCATCACGGCGACCGACTGTCCGGTCTGCATCAGGCCGGCCAACAGATGGATGGCCAGGGTCGACTTGCCCGCCCCGCCCTTTTCGTTACCTACAACGATGACACGCGCCATCGGCTACTCCCACGCAAGGCTCGCGACTCACTTTGCACGAGCAGTTTGGATGGGACTCTATCGCCTAACCGCGGCAGGGCGAGAGGGGATCAGGACGCGCCTGTGGATGTACAGTACTGACCCGCGCCGGCGGCCTGACAGGCGGCGTTGGCCCGGCTGGCCTCCACAGCCGCGCGCAGACGCACCAGGGTACGGCCATCGCGTTGAATTTCTTCATATCGGGGCGTGGCCCCAGCCAGGGACGCGTGCGCGGATAGCTGCATCCACGCCGCCTCGGCGGCGGAACGGCTTGAAAATGCTCCGAGCTGAATCGTGCGGGTGACCACGCGAACGACCTCTTCGGCGACCCCTGGTGCCTGCTGGACGGCCTGTTCTACCGCCTGCTGGACGACCGCTTCGGCAATCGCCTGGCTATTCGACTGGGAGGTGCCGTGCCGCCCATCAGCCCGGGCTTCCCACAGGACCTCGGGTTCGACAACCTCGATACGCATCGGGCTGCGTGGGCCGAGTTCAACAGGCCCTCTCAGGCCGAGAGCTTCGGCCGACGCGATCGGGCCACGCAGGCCGGCTTCCTCGTAGGTCACCGGAATGGCGGCGACGCCCTCGGCCCATCGCTCGAAGCGGCTCGGGTCAGCTTCCACCAGACCACAGCCGGCCAGGCCGACGAGGAGGGGGGGGAAAACAATCATTCTGATCGACGGCATGGGCAAAGATTACCCACGGGAAGAAAAAACTCAGTTTCCATATACACTTAACAGAAGAGGTTAACGGGTTAACCGCGTCTGTTCGGCTCGCTACCAGGCACCGGCTTCGCGCAGGCGTTTGACCAGATCATCCGGCAGGTCGGTAGTCTCGGCCCGGGACAGGTCCAGCGGGGCATTCTTCGGCTCAAGATAGCGCCAGCCCTGGAAAGGCCGATGCCCCAGTGGGGCGGTTCGGATGACCTCGGGCTTGAGCCGGATGACGCACCGCGACGCCTTGCCCTCGCCCTGGGTGGTGATGTCAGCGATCGGCATCCGGCAAATGACGGATCCCTTGATCACCCAGTAGAGTGAGCCGTCGTCCTCCAGCTCCGCCGCGCGCTTGGGCGTATTGCGCGTGTGGACGTTCAACCAGTCGCCCTTGGCGACGCGGCGTTCTAGCGTCTCGACCTTGGCGACCCCGACGCAGAGTTTGATCAGGTGAATAGACATTGGGGCGGATGTAGGGGAGCCTTTGTGCAGCTTTCAAGCGTCATGGCCGGGATAGACCGGAGCGTGGCGGTTAGGAGAGAGCATGGATTTGATAAGGCGGCAGGTGATGATCGGGGCGGCGGCACTGGCCGTCGCGCCCGCCGTCGCGCGGGCACAGGGGAACGGGATGTACGGACTGATCGGAAAGATGCTGGCCCAGACCGGCCAGAGGGACGCCCTGGCGGCTATCATGCTGACCAATACACAGGACATGCCCGGCTGCCTGTCCTATATCGTGGCCAGTGATCCGACTGATGAAAATGCCATCTGGATCACGGAGGTCTGGACCGATCAGGCCAGCCATCACGCGTCGCTGCAACTGCCGCAGGTGCAGGAGGCCATTCGCCAGGCCCGTCCGATCATTGCCGGTTTTGGCGAGCGGTTCGAGACACAGCCGCTGGGCGGCGTGGGACTCTAGCTTCGGCCGATCAGGCACAGCCCTCCAGCCAGACGTCACGCAATCCGCGAGGGGCACAGTCGCCGGTTTCCAGACGCTGGATACGCCGGACACGCTCCTCCAACTCGGCATTTGGTTGCATCAGGCTCAGCCGCCCCGGTGCAATCAGGACCGCGACCAGATGGCGAAACTCGTCGTCGGTGAGTTCCGCCGGTGGCCGTCCAAAGACCGTCTGGCTGGTGGCGAACAGACCGGTCATCCAGCCGTCGGGCCCTCTTCCAAACGAGGCATTGTCCAGCACCAGGGCGGCGATCTGCTCCTTGGTCAAACGGACCTCAAGGCCCAGGGCGTAGGTGGTCTGACGAATCTTGCCCAGCCCCGGTTGGAACCGTTCAAACGCCAGGGTCTTGGCCAGGGCCTGGGTGAGGGTGGTCATGCCGGCTCCTGGCGTCGAGAAATCCACGCCGCCGTGCCGGGCGAACGCCGGATCCTCGACCAGAAGCAGTTGCTCAAACCGCCCAGGGCCCAGATCGGCCGGCCCGTGTCCGGCTGCGACAAGTCCATCGGCCCGTTGAGCGAGTTGTGGGGCGTCACGCAGGGCATCCGCGAAGCCCAGGCCCGCATAGATGCACAATCCGACAAGGCACGCAGCCAGACCCAACCCAAGTAAGGTCAGCAGGTTTACCAGGCCTCGTCGGACGGCCCCGGTCATGGCACTCTACTGGCCGCTGCCGGCGACCATCCGAGCCCCGACCGCCGTGAACTCGGTGGCGCAGCGGTTGAACTCGGCTTCATCCAGAACGCGAGTGTAGACCTCTTGTTCGTGGGCACCGAGGTAGGCCAGCCAGTCGACCTGGGGATCACGCCCTTCCAGGCGACCCAGATAGTAGGTGATGCCGCTGCCCACGGCCTGGCGCTCCTCGACCGACAGGTTGCTGTCCGCATTGCCATAAATGGCCGCAAAGACCGCAAAGCAGGTCAGATCGTCCCGCGACTGTGTGCTGATGTCCTGGGCCTGAGCCACCGAACCCAAAGACAGGGCCGCAACGCCGGTCGCCAGCATGATGTTCAACTTCATAATTCCTCCACACGGGCCAGGACGGCACCGTCAACAACCTGATCGCCCACCGAGGCCGAAACCTCCGCCACCGTCCCATCGTAAGGCGCGGTCAGGGCGTGTTCCATCTTCATGGCTTCCACCACGACAATCGACTGACCTTTTGTGACCGTGTCGCCGACTTTCGCCTGCACGGCGACAACCTTGCCGGGCATGGGCGCGCGGAGCGAGCCGTCCGAGGCTCCGCCGGCGGTGGCTCCCGTCCCGGAATAGTTCGGCGTGCCAAAGGAAAAGACATCGCCATCGACAAAGACGATACGGCGATCATCGCGTTCGATCAGGGTGACGGCCTCGTCTCCCACCACCATGCCGCCGGGGAGTTCCGACACGGGCCGACGCACCTCGCCCATCTCCAGAACCAGCCCGGTATCCAGCGGATGATCCGCGGGCCGACCGGGAGCCAGACGTGCAGCATGAACGCCATGCGCGTCTTCCAACCGAACTTCGGCCCGCGGCGCAGCATTCAGCCGAAAACCAAACAAGCCGGTCGGCCGTCCGTCCCAGGGTGAGGTGGGATCCAGGGCGTTGCGGCCTGGCCCATGCGCCCAGGCCTGCTCCAACGCCGCCGAACCCAGCGCGGCCGAGGCCGCCAACCCCTCGTTGTCGGGCTCGACCAGCTCTGCCTCGCGTGTGCCGATAAAGCCCGTATCGACGTCGCCGTCGACGAAATCGGGGTGATCGAGACAGCGCACCAGGAAACCGGCATTGGTCTTCACCGGCCAGACCTGGACCTGGGAACAGGCGTCCGCCAGACCCGCGGCGGCGCTTTCACGATCCTCAGCGTGAACGATTAGCTTGGCGATCATGGGGTCGTAGAACTGGCTGACCTCACCGCCTTCCTCAACGCCGGTTTCGACCCGCACCCCGTCATCCTCGGGCAGGACGAAATGATCCAGCGGCCCGATTGAAGGCAGGAATCCGCCCGCCGGGTCCTCGGCATAGAGGCGCGCCTCCATGGCCCAACCGTCCAAGGCGATTTCGTCCTGTTTGAGCGGCAAGGGCTCACCCGCCGCCACGCGGAACTGCCATTCGACCAGATCCTGGCCGGTGACGGCCTCGGTCACCGGATGTTCGACCTGGAGCCGGGTGTTCATCTCCATGAACCAGATGCGGTCACCCTTCAGCCCTTCCGAGGCGTCAGCGATGAACTCCACCGTACCCGCTCCGACATAGTCGACGGCCTTCGCCGCCTTGACCGCCGCCTCGGTGACGGCGGCGCGGGTCGCCTCGTCCATGCCGGGGGCGGGGGCTTCTTCGATGACCTTCTGATGGCGGCGCTGGAGCGAACAGTCGCGCTCAAACAGATGCACGACGTTGCCGTGGGTGTCGCCGAACACCTGCACCTCGATGTGGCGCGGGCGGGTGACATATTTCTCGATCAGGACGCGGTCGTCGCCGAAGGCGGCCTTCGATTCCCGCTGGGCGCTGGCCAGTGCGGCGGCGAATTCACCGGCGCTCCCGACCTTCTTCATGCCCTTGCCGCCGCCACCGGCGACCGCCTTGATCAGGACAGGATAGCCGGTCTTGTCCGCCGCCTTCTGGAGCGTTTCCAGCGTCTGGTCTTCGCCGAGATAGCCGGGGGTGACGGGCACACCCGCCTTGTCCATCAAGTCCTTGGCGGCGTCCTTCAGGCCCATGGCCCGGATCGACGAGGGTTTGGGTCCGATCCAGATCAGGCCTGCGGCCTCGACGGCTTCGGCGAACTCGGCGTTCTCACTCAGGAAGCCATAGCCGGGGTGGATCGCCTCCGCGCCGGTGTCCTTGGCCGCCTGCAGCACCTTTTCGGCCACCAGATAGCTTTCGCGCGCCGGGGCCGGCCCCAGCAGCACGGCCTTGTCGGCCATCTTGACGTGCGGCGCGTGGGCGTCGGCCTCGGAATAGACGGCGACGGTCTCGATCCCCATCCGCTGAGCGGTGCGGAAAACACGACAGGCGATTTCGCCGCGATTGGCGACCAGGACGGATCTGAACATGGCGTTGGTATAGAGGGAGTGGGTTCTAGGTTCTAGGTTCCAGGGACTCCCTAAAATCTAATCCCTAGCCCCTGGTCCCTACGTTGTGGCCGTAGCTATGCTAGACCGGTTTTCATGCCTCGCCCCCTGCCATCCGATGCCGAAGCCCGCGCCATTCTGGCGGGCAAGCGGACGCGACCGCTTCGACGTTCCCCACCCGCAGCAGGAAAGTCGCTGGCCCCGTTGATCAAGGCGCTGGATGCGCGTTTTGGCCAGGGCACGGGTGCCCTGGAGAGCCGTTGGCCGGAAATCGTCGGAGAGCAACTGGCCCGCGTTAGCGAGCCGATCAAGCTGTCGAGGGGGCGGCCGGGTCAGGGCGGTGCGCTGGAGCTGCGTGTCGTCGGTCCCGCCGCCGCGTTCGTCCAGCATCAAGCGACAGAGATCATTTCACGGGTGAACCTGTTCCTGGGTGAGGGGGCGGTCGAGAAGCTCAGGATTTCCCAAGGCCCAATCAAACCCCGCGCCGCCCGTGTCCAGGCTCAAAAGCGTCCCGTCGAACGCCCATTGGAGGCGGCGCGAGACGAGGCGCTGTCACAGTCCGTCCAGCCCGCCGCCCATGACGACCTGCGCCGGGCCCTGTTGCGGCTGGGACGTGGGGCGCTGAAGTCTGGGGATGGATCAGGCCGCGTGCGTTGACAAACCTTTGCCGCACCTGTTCTGCAAAAGCCTGAAATCCTATGCGCGCGAGGGAATCGCGCCAAAGTCGTCTGCTTGAACCGCCGGGAGGCCTCCATGTTCGATTTCAACCGCCGTAAGGCTCTGATTGTCGGTGCTCTGTCTGCAGCCGCCCTGGCCCTGGTGGCCTGCAACGGCGGGGGCGGTGGATCCGCCCCGGCCGAAGGCGAAATGGCTCTGGGCTCCGAAGACGCGCCGGTTACGGTCGTCGAATATGCCTCGGTCACCTGCGCCCACTGTGCCGCCTGGAATGAAAGCACCTGGCCCGAGTTCAAGCGCCGCTACGTCGATACGGGCCGGGTCCGCTATGTCTTCCGTGAACTGCCGACACCGCCGCAAGAGGTTGCGGTCGCCGGCTTCCTGCTGGCGCGCTGCGCCGGTGAGGATCGCTATTTTGCCGTCGTCGACTCGATCATGCGCAATCAGCGCGCCGTGGTGATGAACCCCCGCCAGGAACTGCTGAACATTGCTCGCACGGCCGGTATGAACGAAGAGCAGTTCAATCAGTGCGTGACCGACCAGGCTGCGGTCGATGCCCTGAACGCAAGGGTCCAGGCCGCATCCCAGGTCGGCGTGACCGGTACGCCCTACTTCCTGATCAATGGTGAGCACCACGAGGACAGCACACTTGAAGGCTTTGAGGCCGCGCTGCGTCCGCTGATCGGCGGCGAGGCTCCGGCAGCCCCGGCGGCTCCGGCGACAGCCGCGCCGGCTGAGGCGACGGCTGCACCCGCTGAGGGCTGATCCATGATCCGGCGCGCCTTGCTTGCTCTCATTGCCCTGGCCTGGTTGCCGATGGCGGCGACCTCGGCGGCCCAGTCGCGTGACGTCCAGCCGGGCGACATGGCGATGGGGCGCGCCGATGCGCCGGTGACGGTGGTGGAATATGCCTCTGTTACCTGCGGACACTGTGCTGCCTGGCAGCACGACGTCTGGCCTGAATTCAAGCGTCGGTTTGTCGACACAGGCCGCGTTCGCTTCGTCTTCCGTGAACTGCCGACGCCGCCGGTTGAATTGGCTTCGGCGGGATTCATTCTGGCCCGCTGCGCCGGGCCGGATCACTATTTCGACGTGGTCCACGACCTGATGCATGAGCAGCGGGCGGTCTTCCAGGCCCCGCTGGCGCAGCTTCTGGCGATTGGCGCACGCCACGGCGTGACCGAGGCTGAATTCCGGGCCTGCCTGTCCGACCCGGCTCAGTCCAACGCCCTGAACGCGCGTGTCGAGGCGGCATCCGCGCGGGGCGTCACCGGTACGCCGACCTTCTTCGTCAATGGCCGTCAGGTGGCCGTCGGTGAGGCACCTATCGAGACGCTCGAGGCGGCGATCCGTCGGGCGGAGGGCTAGGGTCCACCTTGGAGTTCCAGCGCCTTCGCATTGTCGGGTTCAAGTCGTTTGTCGATCCGGTCGAGTTTCGGATCGAACCCGGCCTGACGGGCGTGGTCGGGCCGAACGGCTGCGGCAAGTCCAATGTGCTGGAGAGCCTGCGCTGGGTCATGGGGGCCAACTCGGCCAAGGCCATGCGGGCCTCGGGCATGGACGAGGTGATCTTTGCCGGCAGCGCGGATCGTCCCGCACGCAACCATGCCGAAGTCCAACTGACCATCGACAATACGGCCCGGCGCGCGCCTCAGCCGTTCACCGATGCGCCTTCGCTGGAGGTGTCGCGTCGCATCGATCGCGGCGCGGGCTCAACCTACAAGGTCAACGGCAAGGAGGTCCGGGCGCGCGACGTCCAGCTCCTGTTCGCCGACGCCTCGACCGGGGCCAATTCTCCCGCGCTGGTCCGGCAGGGGCAGATTTCCGAACTGATCGCCGCCAAGCCACAGAACCGACGTCGCATCCTGGAAGAGGCCGGGGGCGTCTCGGGTCTGCACACGCGGCGCCATGAGGCCGAGTTGCGGTTGCGTGCCGCCGAGACGAACCTGTCCCGTCTGGACGACATCGCCGGCGAGCTGGAAACCCAGCTGAACCGTCTGAAGCGGGAGGCGCGACAGGCTGAAAAGTACAAGAAGGTCGCCGCCGAGATCCGCGCCCTGCAATCGGCCCTTCTGTACGCCCGATGGACCGATGCACGCGCCGCCCTACAGGCCGCCAATGAAGCACTGGCCGAGGCCGATCGCGCCGTCGAGGACAAGGCGCGCGAGGCCGCGCGCGCCCAGACGGCCGCGCTGGCGGCGGCGGACAAGCTGAAGCCGGCACGGGAAGAAGACGCGGTTGCTTCGGCGCTCCTGCATCGGATGACCGTCGAGCGGGATCGGCTGGACATGCTGGATCAGGCGGCGCGCGAAGCGGTTGAACGGCTGACGGACGATATTCGTCGTATCGCTGCTGACCGCGAGCGCGAGACAGAGATGCAGGAGGACGCCGTCGCCCAGGTCGCCCGCCTGACCGAGGACCTGGATGTCCTGAAGGCCGAAGTCGCTTCCGCGCCCGAGCGTGGTCCTGAGCTTCAGGCTGCCGTGGAAGCCGCCGAATTGCGCCGCGCTGAAGCCGATGGCGAGGTCGAACGGCTGGCCGGGGCCGTGGCCTCCATCGAGGCGCGCCTGAACGCCGAAGCCCAGCGCCGCCGCGACGTCACCGACCGCCTGACCCGGGCCGAAAGCGCCGCCGCGAACGCCCGCGCCGAACGCGAGGCCGTCGGCCCGCTGGAAACGCCGGAGATCGCGTCCGCCCGCGCCGCGCTCGACGCCGCCGTCGCCGCCCTGCAAGCCGCCCGAACCGAGGTTGAGGCCGCCGAGGCCGCCCGCGCCGAAGTGCAGACTGCCGAAGGCGAAGCTCGCCAGTCGGCGCGCCAGGTCGAGGACAAGCTCAACCGCCTGACCGCCGAGGCCCGTGGCCTGGCTCAATTGCTGGCCAAGGTGCATCAGGCCCAGGCCGCTGCCCTCGAATCGACCCAGGCCGAAAAGGGTTTCGAGGCTGCGCTGGCGGCAGCGCTGGGTGATGACCTGGATGCCGCGCTCGACCCCGCCGCGCCGTCGCACTGGGCCGGGGCTGAGGCTTCCGCGCCGAGCTGGCCGGCGGGCGTGACCCCCCTGGCGTCGCACATTGAGGCCCCCGAGGCGCTGGCGGCGCGTCTGAACTGGTGCGGACTGGTCGACCGCAAGGATGGCGACCGGCTGGCCAAGTCCCTTCCGGTCGGGGCGCGGCTGGTGTCGGCGCAAGGTGATCTGTGGCGGTGGGACGGGTTCGTGTCTCGGGCAGAAGCGCCCAAACCCGCCGCCATCCGCATGGAACAGCGCAACCGCCTGGTCGAGCTCGAGGACGAGATCGAGGCGCTCAAACCGCAGGTCGAGGTGGCCCAAACCGCTCTGTCGAAGGCCGCAGAGGCGGTCAGGACCGCTGACCAAACGCTCCGCGATGCGCGCCAGAAGCCCAATGAGGCGGAGCGGAGCGTTGTCGCGGCTCGCAATGTCCACGAAGCCTTGTCGCGAGCGCAGGCGCAGCGCGAGGCGCGGGCTCAGGCGCTCGATGAGCAGATCGCGCGCCTGGACGCCGAACTGGTCGCCGCCCGCGAGGCCGAACAGGCGACGCCGGAGAACCAGGGCGGGTCCGGGGCGCTGGAGGACCTCAAGACCGAGCTGGATACAGCCCGCACGCTTGCCGATGACGCCCGCGCCGCTGCCGCTGCCGCCCGCGTTGACCGCGACGCCGAGGCCCGCGAGCGTGACGGACGCAGCCGCCGGCTCGAAGGCCTGGAACGTGACGTCCGGGGCTGGACGGGCCGGGCGGCGTCGGGCCAACAGCGCCTGGCCCAACTCGACAAGGACGAGCTCAAGGTCCGTGCTGACCTGACCCGTGCCGAGGAAGCGCCCGCCGATCTGGCCAAGCGCCGGGAAGCCCTGATCGACCAGTTTGCCCAGGCCGAATCCCGTCGGTCCGCCTCCGCCGATGTCCTGGCCGAGGTCGAAGCCCTGGCCGAGACGGCGGACCGTGAGAGCCGGACTGCCGAGCGCGGCGTCTCCGAAGCCCGCGAGGCGAGGGCAGGGCTGTCGGCCCATGCGGAGGCGGCCCAGACGCGCCTGAACGACACCGACCAACAGGTCCGCGAGGCTGCGCTCATGGGCCCGGAGGAACTGGGCCAGAAGCTCAAGGACGACGCCATCGCCCTGCCCAGCGACGCTGTCGGTGCCGAAACCCTCCTGTTCGGCCTGGAGCGCGAGCGAGAGGCCCTGGGGGCCGTCAATCTGCGCGCCGACGAGGAAGCCACTGAGACGGGCGAACGGCTTCAGGGCATGAAGCTGGAACGTTCCGACCTGACCGGGGCCATCGCCAAGCTGCGCGACGGCATCGACGAACTGAACGCCGAGGGCCGCGAGCGCCTGCTGGCCGCCTTCGATACGATCAACGGCCAGTTCCAGACCCTGTTCACCGCCCTGTTCGGCGGCGGTCAGGCCGAGCTGAAGCTCGTCGAGAGCGACGATCCGCTGGAAGCCGGGCTGGAAATCTTCGCCTGTCCGCCGGGCAAGCGCCTGTCGACCATGAGCCTGATGTCGGGCGGCGAGCAGGCCCTGACGGCGACGGCCCTGATCTTCGCCGTCTTCCTGGCCAATCCGGCCCCCGTCTGCGTGCTCGACGAGGTCGACGCCCCGCTCGACGACGCCAACGTCGACCGCTTCTGCCGCCTGCTGGCAGAAATGCGTGGCCGCACCGACACCCGCTTCATCGTCATCACCCACAACCCGGTGACCATGAGCCGCATGGACCGCCTCTATGGCGTGACGATGCCCGAACGCGGCGTCAGCCAGCTGGTCAGCGTCGACCTGACCCAGGCCGAGAAGCTGGTGGCCTAGAAAATCTCCTCTCCATCGCAAGGCGATGGGGAGGTGGCGCGCTTCACCGCTTCCGTCCGCCCAGCACCACGAGCAAACCCGCCGCCAGCAGGGGCGCGCCGGCGAGCATGCCGAGTCGTCCGCCGTCGCCGCCCTCAAGCTCGAGAAACAGAGCCACCCCCGCAATCCCCATCGACACCAGGGTCAGGACCGCCACGCCGATCAGTCGCTCTCGCTCTGGTCTGCCCATCAGCCCGCCACCCGCCACGGCGGATTGACCCGGTTCTCGCCGCCCCAGTAGAGGCACAGCCGGTTGCCGTCCGGGTCGCTCAGCCGGGCCTCGCGCCAGAGCCAGCGTTGATCGGTCGGGGCGCTGTCGAAGATGACGCCGGCGTCGACCAGCCGGGCATGGCGGGCGTCCAGGTCTTCGCATTCGAAATAGATCAAGGTGCCGGACGGCATAACCCGCTCGGCCAGATGCACCGAAAAGGTCGCGCCGCCCGGACAGACGAAGCGGGCGTAGTGCTCCGACAGTACGATCAGCTTCAGCCCCAGCGTCTGATAGAAATCGCGGGCGCGGGCGATGTCGCTGACCTCGACGGTCACCTGGTTAAGGTTCATTCGCTCGCCCTTTCGTGCCGCAGCTCAGCCCATCGCTCCAGTCGCTCCTTGACCCGCGCCTCATGGCCTTGGTCGGTCGGCTGGTAGAAGACCCGCCGCTCCATGCCCTCGGGCCAGTAGTTGGCACCGGAGAAGCCGCCTTCGGCCTCCGGGTCGTACTGATAGCCGCGTCCGTAGCCGAGCTCCTTCATCAGCTTCGTCGGGGCGTTTCGGATGTTCTCCGGCGGCATCAGTGAGCCGGTTTCGCGCGCGGCATTCACCGCCGCCTTATAGCCCTTGTAGACCGACACCGACTTGGGCGCGCAGGCCAGATGCACCACCGCCTGGGCCAGGGCCAGCTCGCCCTCCGGGCTGCCGAGGAAGTCGTAGGTGTCCTTGGCGGCGTTGCAGATGACCAGGCTCATTGGGTCCGCCGCGCCGATGTCCTCGACCGCCATCCGCACGATCCGGCGCGCCAGAAACAGCGGGTCCTCGCCGCCGTCCAGCATCCGCGCCAGCCAGTAGAGGGCCGCATCCGGGTCTGATCCGCGCACAGATTTATGCAGCGCAGATATAAGGTTATAGTGCTCTTCTCTGTTCTTGTCATAAGCGGGCGCGCGCTTCTGCAAGACTTGACCCAGGTCCGCGACCGACAGCACCTCGTCCCCGTCCGTCAGGTTGAACAGCGCCTCCGCCAGCGTCAGCAGATACCGTCCGTCGCCATCGGCCATGGCGATCAGCGCCTCGCGCGCTGCCGGCTCCAGCGGCAAGGTCCGGTCGGCGTCCGCTTCGGCCCTGATCAACAGTTGATCGAGCGCCGCCTCGTCCAGCCGCCGGAGCACAAACACCTGGCACCGCGACAAGAGGGCACCGTTCAGTTCAAAGCTCGGATTCTCCGTCGTTGCCCCGACGAGCGTAACCACGCCTTCCTCGACGAACGGCAAGAAGCCGTCCTGTTGCGCCCGATTGAAGCGATGGATTTCGTCGACGAACAGCAGGGTGGATTGCCCCGCCGCGCGACGCACCCGCGCCTGTTCGAAGGCCTTCTTCAGATCGGCCACGCCGGAGAAGACCGCCGAAATCTGCTGATACTCGTAGCCCGCCGCCTTGGCCAACAGGCGCGCGATCGTCGTCTTGCCGGTACCGGGCGGACCCCACAGGATCATCGAGGCCAAACGTCCGCCCTCGACCATCCGCCGGATCGGCCCGCCCGCTCCCAGCAGGTGGTCCTGCCCAACCACATCCTCGAGCGTTCTCGGACGCAGCCGGTCGGCCAGCGGCGCGTCGGGTGGGTGAATCCCGGAGGCTTCGAACAGGTCGGTCATGGGAGATAGGTAGTCGTTCTCCCGCAGCGGGTGAAGGGAGCCCTAGAACCGCCCGCGCACTTCCTGGCCGTTTCGCAGGATGACGATGTCCCAGCCGCGCTCCGTGCTCGAGAGAAGCTGCTCCAGTTCACGGGTCGAGCCGACACTCTGGCCGTTCAGGCTGCGCACGATGTCTCCGGGGCGGAAGCCGGCCGCCGCCGCGTAGGAGCGCCCCGACACCCCGGTCAGGATGACGCCATCGGCCATGGGGTCGGCACCGATCTGATCGGCCAGTGCCGGGGTCAGATTGGCGACCACGGCCCCGGTGAAGGGATTGCGCCCCCCGATGGTCACGGTCGCGGGTGTCGCGTCACCGGGAGGCGCTTCGACGCGGGCGCGTAGCGTCCGTTCGGCTCCATCGCGCACGACGGTCAGCTCGACCTGTTCGCCGGGGCGCACCACGCCGATGCGAAAGTTGAGGGCGGCGGCATCATCGACGGTCTGCCCCCCAACGGCGGTGATCACGTCTCCTTGGCGGACACCGGCATTGGCCGCCGGCCCACCCCGATAGACGCTGTTGACCAGAACGCCTCGTGGGTGCCCCAGACCCAGACGGCTGGCGTCGCTGGCCGTGACAGGCGCGGCAGACACGCCCAGCCAGGCGCGCGTCACCGCCGTCTCACCACCTGCGGCGCTTTCGACCACGCGCCGGACCATGGCCGAGGGCACCGCAAAGCCGACCCCGGCGGATGTCCCCGACGGGCTGAGGATCATGGTGTTGATGCCGATCAGGTCGCCATCCATATCGACCAGGGCTCCGCCCGAATTGCCCTGATTGATGGCGGCGTCGGTCTGGATATAGGCGGTTGCGCCCTGGCCGTCGGAGCGGTCCAGCGCGGAAATGATGCCGCTGGTCACGGTCTGACCGATGCCGAACGGATTGCCGATGGCCAAAACCAGGTCGCCGACGTGCAGCTCGCTCGAATCGTCAATCGGCATGACCGGCAGGCGCTCACCGCCGGTATCCAGCCTCAGCACCGCCAAATCTGATCGCGGATCGGCCAGGATGACCTCGGCCGGGAATTCACGCCGGTCATTGAGGGTGACCATGATCTGACGCGCACCGTCGATGACGTGGTTGTTGGTCACCACAATGCCGTCTGAGCGCACGATGACGCCCGAACCGACCGACTGGCCGACGCGCTCGCGCGTGCGCCCGCGCCCGAACATCTCAAAGAAGGGGTCGCGTTCACGAACAACCGTCTGGGCGGCAATATTGACGACGGCGGGGGCCGAAACCTGAACCACAGGCGCGAAGGACGCCTGCAGGTCGCCCTGGGTTTCGGGCGCACGGCGTGTCGGCTGGCCGAGCTGGCCGTCCTGGGCCTGGGTCGTATTGGCATTGCCGCACGCCGTCAGCAGCAGCATGGCGGCGAGGGCGACTTGAGAAGGCTTCATCACAGGGTCCGGTCCGGTTCGCTCTGGGAAGGGAAAGACACCTTCAATCTGGGGCGGCTTTGCGGCGGTGGCCAGACCTCCGTGAGACAACAGGTGTCAAACCGGCAAGAATGCGCTGGCGAACCAACGATCGCCCCGGTTTGGAGGAGACTACCGCCCGCCGCGCGTCAGCGCCCGGTATTCGACCAGACGCTCCTTGTCGCGTCGCACCTGGTCGGCCACCGCATTGTCCAGGTCCAGCGAGGCATAACGGACCCAGCCATCGACACCCAGCTTGTCCTGGATCAACTGGATCGGCGTCTGCCAGCGGAAATAGGAGAACCAGGACACCGCCGCGCCGAGGAGGGCAGCCACACCCTGCAACCCACGAAAGGCCGCTTCGCCGCCCGCCGGAGCTGGCTCGAGCGCCAGGACCCCAAGGAAGACGACATAGACGAGCGGTGCGGCAAACCGTCCGAGCCAGCGCACCCAGTAGCGTTCGCGGCGGACCCGCCACAGCTCCATCTGGATGAATTTCTCCAGGTACTCGAGACGCGCCCCAAGCCACATGACCAGCCGGGTCAGATACAACGACCGCTGGCCCCAGCCGCGCCCGTCCTGCTGATAGTGCGTTTCGGCCTGGTCGGCCATGGCGCGTCCCTGTGTGAACAAGGCCTGCAGCTCGCGGGTCTGTTCGACGATCCGCCGCGATAGCTCATAGGTGTCGTTCTCAAGCCGGAACCGGTACTGGACAAACAGAATGGCCTGGATGGCCCACCACAGGCCAAACACCACCGCCATGGCGACTACAGCCAGGACCAGGCCGAGCGGCTGCGAGCCCGTCAGGCTGGCGAACCAGGTCGGTCCCATCATCACCAGGGCCGCCAGCGCGATCAGGGCGCCTCCCTGGAACAGACGCTTGGTACCGAAATGGGTCATCAGCCGACGAAAGACACTACGTCCATAGCCGGCGATGTGACTGCGAATTCCCGCCTCGGCCGGAAAGCGTTCGGCGATTTGACGGTCGTACAGGACGTGGAAGCGATCGGGTTTCCCATCGCTTTCCCAGAAGGGAAAGATATCGAGGGGCTGGTTGAAATATTCGTCGATGTGGGCCGAAACCTGCGCGTTCTCGGCCGGGTCCATTGAGAAATAGGCGCTGTCCTGAATGGGGCGCAGCGTGCCGTCCGCACGCCGCATCTCAGCCTGCGGGTCGGGGCGCGCTCGCTCCGGGGCCACACGATCATGGCTGTCCTCGGCGCCGGGCGGCGGCGGCGCGCTGGGCCCCAGGCCCGTCCCGGACGGCGCAGCCGCAGGCTCCGGCGCATGATGCTGATCGTCTTGAGACATGCTGGTCCCAACTCCCCGTACACGCGTGACCGGACAGTATGACCAGCCGGATCGTTCGCGCCGATGACCTTCGCCTCTGGCGCGAGCCGATGTTGCCAGCATCACCCGCATTTCGGCGACACGGCAAGTGACGTTTTCTGTTCGAGCGCCCCCTTGTGCCGCCGGGCACAAGCTGCATAGGCGCGACCTTGCCCGGACCGACCGGCTCATGCAGACATGTATGAGCCAATGTCTGAAAGGCGCTTCCCATGTGGCGTGTCGCTTTACCTGCCGGACTGCTGGCACAGGGGCTGTTGTTGGGGGCTTGCGCCAGTCTGGGTGGGGCGTCGGCCAGGGAAGACCCGGCTCTCCCTTGCGAGCAAAGGACACCCGAGGTCTTCGTGCTCCAGGGCGAGACAAATGAAGCCTTGGCGGCCTGTGTCGCATCGGCGTTTCGTCCGACGACCCGTGAGCTCCTCCTCGACAGCCCGGGTGGCAATGTCGACCGCGCGCTCGACATCGCTGCCCATTTCGAGGGGCGTGGCCTGACCATGCGCGTCGTCGACGAATGCAATTCGTCGTGCGCCAACTATTTCCTGCCGCTAGCGGGCCGGATCATCGTCGAGCCCGAGGCCATCGTCATGCTGCACGGCAGTCTCGACCCGGCGCTGCGCGGACACCTCATGGACCAAAGAGAGGCCTTCATTCGCGATCAGATCAGTGCCGGCGCGACGCGTGAGGAAGCCCAGGTTCGCCACGAGGGGCTTCTGACCACTCTCGATGAAATATCGGCACGACAGGCCGGGTTTGCCGCTAGGAACGGCGTGCCGTCGGGATGGCTGCTCTATCGGCGGCCTGGATCAGATGAAATTGAGGGGGTTTCCGGCGCGGCCGACGGGCCGGTCCGACAAGCCCTGATCGTCGAGGAAGCGTTCATGCGGTCTTGTCTAAGGCGCGCACAGATTGAGCCCTACGATGCGCGTCTGGGGCGTGGTCCAATCGGACTGACCGTGCGGACGATCAGCCGTCTGCGAGGCTTTGCCTGGTCCGGAGAGATGCGCTGTACCTCCTGAGGCGTTCGCTTTCGTCGTCGGGCGGTGTAAGTCGCCCGCATGATCCGTCTTCTCCTCGTGGCCCTTGGCGGCGCGATCGGTGCCTCTGCCCGCTACGGGCTGGGGCTGGCGGCCTTGCGGCTTGCACCCCATGCCGTCTGGCCGTGGGCGACCTTCGCGGCCAATGTTGCCGGCGGTTTTCTGATGGGACTGCTTGTCGGCTGGCTGGCGCTGCGGGCCGGAGCAGAACAGGAGGCGATCCGCCTGTTTGCCGCCGTCGGACTGTTGGGCGGCTTCACCACCTTTTCGGCTTTTTCACTGGAGGCGGTTCAGATGATCGAGCGACGCCAGTGGGCCCTGGCGGGGGCCTATGTGGCCGCCTCGACGGTCGTGGCCATCGTCGCTCTGTTCGCGGGTCTGACGATCGCCCGGAGGGCCTTCGCATGAGCCGCGAAGTCAAGATGATCACGGTCGATCCCGGCGAGGATGGTTCGCGCCTGGACCGCTGGTTCAAACGGCGCTGGCCGCATGTGTCGAACATCCAGATCAACAAGCTGGCCCGGTCGGGGCAAATCCGTGTCGATGGCGGGCGGGTCAAGGGCGACAGCCGCCTGTCGGCGGGCTCTCAAGTCCGCGTCCCGCCGTTGCCGGAACCCGGCGAGCGCCCCGAAGGCCCGCCGCCTTTGTCGGATCAGGATGTTCGCTTCGTCAAAGGCCTGGTCCTTTATGAGGACGACGACGTTATCGCCCTGAACAAGCCTGCCGGCCTGGCCGTGCAGGGGGGCACCAAGACGACCAAGCACATTGACCGTCTACTCAGTGCCTGGGGCGAGGGGCTGGAACGGCCGCGGCTGGTCCACCGGCTGGACCGCGACACCTCCGGCGTCCTGTTGCTCGGCCGGTCGCCGGGCGCGGCTGCCAAGCTGGCTGGGGCGTTCGCTCGCCGTCGCGCCAAAAAAACCTACTGGGCCATCGTCTATGGCGCGCCCAAGCCGGGGCAGGGGACGCTGGACCTGCCGCTGATCAAGACGGGCGTGGGTGATCGGGAGATGATCCGGCCCGCCGATCCCGCCAACCGCGAGGCCGACCCGGCGGTCACCGACTATGTCACCATCTCGCGCGCCGGCCACCGCGCCGCCTGGATGGCGCTACGGCCCCAGACCGGCCGCACGCACCAGCTGCGCGCTCACATGCGCGCCCTCGGCCACCCGATCATCGGCGACCCCAAGTACGGCGAGACCTTCAGCGCCGACCTGTCCGAGGGGCTGATGCTGCAACTGCATCACCGCCGCATCGAGCTGGACCATCCGACCGGCGGCAAGCTGATCGTCGAGGCCCCCATCAGCCGCGAGCTGAAAGCCGGCTTCGACCGCTTCGGCTTCTCCGAGGATGAGGCCGATCCTGACCCGTTTGCGAACCTGAGGTCACGCCGTTGATCCTCCCCCTGAGCATAGCAAAAGGGGGAGGGGGACCGCGAAGCGGTGGAGGGGGAGAGCCTCCCACACCGTGCTGGCCGTCGCCCCCTCCACCATCCTTCGGATGGTCCGCCTCCCCCGCAAAGGGGCGGGGGAGGAGCCAAACGCCATGACCCGCATTCCCCCGCTCGACCCGCACGTCGCGGCCCGCAAGGGGTTTCGCGAGGCAGCCGATCGCACCAGACGCTTCTGGACGTCCGTATCGGTCGAGCCGGGCGAAGGCGGCTGGCGCGTGCTTCTGGACGGGCGTGCGCCCAAGACGCCCGCAGGCGCCGCCTTGATCCTGCCGACCGAGGCGGCGGCACAGCTGGTCGCCGGCGAATGGGCCGCCCAGGGCGAATACCTCGATCCCGCGACCATGCCCGCCACGCGTCTGGCCGCCACCGCCATCGACCGCGTCTCCCAGGCCCGGGCCGAGACCGCCGAGGAGATCGCCCGCTACGCCGGCTCGGACCTGCTCTGTTATTTCGCCGATGCGCCGGCCAGCCTCGTTGCTCGTCAGACGGGGGCATGGCTACCCTGGCTGGACTGGGCCGAGCGCGCGCTGGGCGTGCGCCTGAACCGCGCCGAAGGCATCGCCCACCTCGCTCAGCCGCCCGAGAGCCTGGCCCGCGTTCGCGATCTGGCGCTGGACCTGGACGACTTCGCCCTGACCGGCCTGGCCACCGCCGTCGGCCTGTTCGGCTCGGCGATCCTGGCCCTCGCGGTCCAGCGCGGGGCCCTGTCCGGCACCGAGGCCCACGACCTCGCCCGGATTGATGAGGCTTTCCAGGAAGCCCAGTGGGGCATCGACGCCGAGGCCGCCGCCCGCACCGCCGCCCGCCTGGCCGAGGCGGCGCTGCTGGACCGGTGGTTTCGAGCCCTCGCAGTATAACTTTCCGATCTGGAAAATTATCACTTGCCAAGACGGAAAGTGACCCATATCTTTCCAACATGGAAAGTGAGGTCGCCATGACGAACGAACCCAACCCGCAAGAGGCGCTGGACGCCATCCAGTCGGCCCGCGCCGAAGTCGGCAAATCGCTCAACTATCCCTTCGCCTGGGATCTCGGCTACGGCGCGGTCATCGCCGTCATGGTCGGCGGGGCCAGCCTGCCGCAGCCGTGGAGTATCGTGACGCTCGCGCTGTCGATGGTTGCTCTGGCGCTCATGGTCCGTTGGTGGCGCGCCCGCGTCGGCTGGTGGGTCGGCGGCTTCAACCCGCCCAGGGCGCGCTGGGTCGCCATCGGTCTGATGGTCGTCGTTCTGGGATGCCTGTTCCTGTCGCTGACCACGCGCTTTGGGGGCGGGGCCTGGTGGCCGCCGATCGTCGGTGCCGTCGTCGCAGGCCTGTCCGGCATGATCGGCGGGCGCCTGTGGATGCATGTCTACCGGCGGGAACTGCAGGAGCGGGCGCAATGACGCCCGTCTTCGATCCGGTCATCCACGCGCCGGGGCGGCTGCAGATCTGCGCCATTCTCTCCAGCGTCGACGACGCCGAGTTCGCCATGATCCGCGACGCCATCAAGGTGTCGGATTCGGTCCTGTCCAAACACCTGAAACAGCTGGAAGAGGCCGGCTACGTTAAGCTGACCAAACAGGCCGAGAACGGTCGCCAGCGCACCTGGATCGCCCTGACCGCCAAGGGTCGCAAGGCCTTCGCCGCCCATGTGGCCGAACTGAACCGGCTGGCTGCCCTGACCGCGCCGGTGCCCATGGGACAGGGCTTCTCCGGCTAGGCGGCTTGCCAGCCCGCCCGCCGCTCCGTAAGCCAACCTCCGGGTTTACGGAGCGTCCCCATGCAGAACATCCTCGACGAGCTTGAACGTCGTCGTCAGGCCGCCAAGCTGGGCGGCGGCGAAAAGCGCATCGAGAGCCAGCACGCCAAGGGCAAGCTGACCGCCCGCGAGCGCATCGCCGTCCTGCTCGATGAAGGCTCTTTCGAAGAGACCGACATGTTCGTGGAGCACCGCTCCTACGAGTTCGGCATGGAGAACCAGCGCATCCCCGGCGACGGCGTGGTCACCGGTAGGGGTCTGATCGACGGCCGGCTGGTCTATGTCTTCTCCAAGGACTTCACCGTCTTCGGCGGCTCGCTGTCGGGCGCCCACGCGGCCAAGATCGTCAAGCTCCAGAAGATGGCCCTGACCAACGGCGCGCCGATCATCGGCCTGTTCGACGCCGGCGGCGCCCGCATCCAGGAGGGCGTCGAGAGCCTGGCCGGCTATGCCGACATCTTCCTCCAGAACACACTGGCCAGTGGGGTCATCCCCCAGATCAGCGTCATCATGGGCCCGTGCGCGGGCGGCGACGTCTATTCGCCGGCCCTGACCGACTTCATCTTCATGGTGAAGGACACCAGCTACATGTACGTCACCGGCCCTGACGTGGTGAAAACCGTCACCAACGAGGTCGTCACCCATGAGGAACTGGGCGGGGCGTCGGTCCACACCAAGAAGTCCGGCGTCGCCGACGGCGCCTTCGACAACGATCTGGAATGCCTGGCCGAGGTCCGCCGCCTGATCGGCTTTTTGCCGCTGTCCAACCGCGAAAAGCCGCCGGTGCGAGAGCCGTTCGACGAGCCGGACCGCGACGAGGCCTCGCTCGACAGCCTGGTCCCGGCCAATCCGAACAAGCCCTATGACATCAAGGAGTTGATCCTGAAGGTCGCCGACGAGGCCGACTTCTTCGAGCTCAGCCCTGACTACGCCAAGAATATCGTCGTCGGCTTCGGCCGACTGGATGGCCAGCCGGTCGGCTTCGTCGCCAACCAGCCGATGGCCCTGGCCGGGGTGCTGGACATCGACAGTTCGCAAAAGGCCGCCCGCTTCGTGCGCTTCTGCGACTGTTTCGACATTCCCATCGTCACCTTCGTGGACGTGCCGGGCTTCATGCCGGGCACCAAGCAGGAGTACGGCGGCCTCATCAAGAACGGAGCCAAGCTCTTGTTCGCCTATGCCGAGGCGACCGTGCCCAAGCTCACCGTCATCACCCGCAAGGCCTATGGCGGCGCCTATGACGTCATGAGCTCCAAACACCTGCGCGGCGACGTCAACTACGCCTGGCCCTCCGCCGAAATCGCCGTCATGGGCGCCAAGGGCGCCGTCGAGATCATCTTCCGCAAGGAAGCCGGCGACCCCGAGGCGCTGGCCGCCCGCGAAGCCGAATACAAGGACAGGTTCGCGAACCCGTTCGTGGCGGCCAAGCTCGGCTACATCGACGACGTGATCATGCCGCACGGCACCCGGCGGCGGTTGATCCGGGCCCTAGCCAGCCTGAAGAACAAACAGGCCGAGAACCCGTGGAAGAAGCACGATAATATTCCGCTATGACCATTGGAGAAGGACACGGGCGCTCTCTGGAGCTCTATTATGTTGATGGGCGACCGGACGGTGTTCTGACGGCGCAGATGTTCAATTGGAACGGGCATGTTCTGAAGTTCCCGCGTACGCAGATTTCCGCTGCGTTGAAGCGCGCTGAAGCGGGTCAGGTAGGTGTCTATGTGCTCATCGGCTACCAAGACGACGTTGAGACGGCTTACATTGGTGAAAGCGACGACGTTGCCGCTCGCATTCGCAATCATGACCTAAATAAGGGTAACTATATACATGCGTGACCCCGCGACGGGTCTCACCGCTCCCGCACGGTCCCGCGGCCCGTGTTCGGATTCATCTCGATTTCGTAGGACGCGAACTGGCTCCCGCCGTCATCGCAGACAAGCACGAAGCTGCGGCGGTTCGGCGTCTGGTTCCACATTCCTTCGCGCAGCTGCGTAGGCGGGTCGCACCAGTAGCCGGACGCCCTGACCACGTCGGCTGCCATGTTGCGCATCCTGGGCGTATCGACCGCTGAATAGGGGCGCCGCGCTGGCTCCCGATAACGCTCCCGGTCTCCATCGCAGCCGACGAACTGCCACGCGATGTAGCCAAAGAGGCCGAGCATCGCCAGGCATCCGAGCGCACCTGGCCCCTTATCGTTCGCAGACGGCGTTCTCATCCCCGCGTGCCCTCACACAGCCCGACGGCTGGCGCCGGGACGGTTGGTCACGCGCGAACACGGGGAAGGCGCGTCCTGCCTATTCCCCGAAGGTTTTGTATTCAGCAGGCCGCCCGACAGAGCGGACCCGCGTTCACGCGCAACATGCGCACCGCCTCCGGTGACCAAACCTCGGGCGATGGCGAGACTATGCGACGGATTGCGCGCCTAGTCGATAGCCCGGACTTTCACAAAAAATGCGTAAGTAAACAGTCACTTGACCTGAAAGGCAGTCCTGTGAATTAGTGTAAGCTGTTGATTGGAATTAGTTTTCCGATCCGTTCTGCGGTGCAGGAGGTGTCCATGAAGGATTGATGCCAGCCGAAAACGAAAAAGCCCCCGCCGAAGCGGGGGCCTTCGTCGCGGCTCACCGGAAAGGAGAACCAGCCTCAACACCTGAATTTTCCCCGGTAAGCCGCCGTACGTCAACCCCCATCATGGAGATTCCATCATGGACCCGACGCTACACGTCGCGGTGCAAGCGCACCGTCGCGTCTCGAAGCGCGGCAAGATCGAGCGGATCAGGGCGCATCTTCGCCTGAAGCCGCGCCCGCATCAGCGCCGCTAATCGTCTGAAGGGGGCGGCTTGGGTTTCGACTCAGACCGCCCTTTCTTCTCGGGCGAACCACGGCCGGCGACGGCTTCTGCTTGGCGAACTGGCCGCGCGGGTTTCGCACGTTGACCTGGGGCGGGCTGGACCTCATCCGGCTTAGTCTGGGCGTAGCGTCGCAACGCTTCACCGAAGTCCATTGCCAGGTGCAGGGGACGTTCCAGTTTCGGGCCGTTCATGCGGTCAACACCTTGTAGGGCAGCGGGCCAGCGCGCTGCGCCAGCAGATCGTTGACGATCATGCCGACCGTCATCTCCCGCCGATTGAAACGGAAGGTCATCTCGCCGACGTAGCGGTCTAGGTGCTTCGGCGAGACCCAGTGATGCACGCCGATGATCTGGCGCTTGAGCAAGGCCCAGACGCCTTCGATCGTGTTTGTGTGCGCGAAGAACTGCCGGACGTATTCGCCCTTCTGATGGTTCACGGTGTGGTGGTTATAGTCGCCCTGCAAGCCGATGTAGGACTTGGACTCGTCGGTGTAGACGTTAGATCCCGGCGTCACATGCTGGCGCACGATCCCCTGTAGCGTGGTCTTCTTCACGTCGGTCACCACGCCCGCGCGGAACTCGCCGTCGCGCTGGATCATGCCCAGCACCACGGCCTTGCCGAGACCGCCGCGGCCGAGACGCAGTTTCTTGTTCGCGTGCTTGTTGGACTCGCGGCCACCGACGAAGGTCTCATCGACTTCCACGTCACCTGACAGGGGTGCGTTGAAGCTGTCGGTGCGGGCGGCATGGCGAAGCCGATGCAGCACGAACCAGGCGGTCTTCTGGGTGATGCCGAGATCCTTGGCGAGCGTGGTCGATGCGATGCCCTTGGGGTGGTTCGTTATCATCCAGATCGCCGCGAACCAGGTGCGCAGCGGCAGCTTGGTGTCCTGAAAGATCGTCCCGACCTTGATCGAGAAGCGCTTGCGACAGGCGTAGCACTTATGGGTGTTCGTGCCAGTCAGCGTCCCGATGCGCTTCTCATCGGCGTTGCCGCACAGCGGGCAGTATTTCCCGCCCGCCCAACGGATCGCCGTCAGATGGTCGATCGCAGCCTGCTCATCGGGGAAGGCCCGGAAAAGCTGCATGAGGTTGTCGAACTGCTGAATCATCGGCCTGTCTCCTATTACGGAGATTGACCCAAATGTCAGTGTGGGTCAAGCAGGTATATAGTTGCCTAAATAAGGATTGGTGGACCGACGCAGTGGTAATAACCACCCAGTCAAACACCCTGCACAAAGCCCACGTGCGATACCTTGAAGGTCGGTTGATTGGCCAAGCGGCAAAGGCTGGCGTAGTCACGCTCGCAAATGGGACCTCGGGATCGTCAACTCCGCTGCCTGAAGCCGCGCGCGCAAGCATGGAGGCGTTCTTAGACTACGTATTTGCTATCCTGCCTGCAGTTCGCATCGATTGCTTCTTGGAGAACACAAGGCCGTCAAAGAGCGCGACCACGATGGTTGTGGAGCAAGGCGAAGCAGAAGTGCTGTTCGAGCTCAAAACGCCCAAACATAATATCGACGGGCGCGCGCGATTTGAGAACGGTGAACTTGTGGTTCTTGCAGGATCTCGAGGTCGTAGAGCTTGGGAAGGAACCGCGACCCACTCCTACGCCGACCTCTTTGCCGATCTCGTGAAAGCGGGAGTCTTGGTTGAAGCTGGCGACATGAGGGTTTTCTCGCAAGACTATGCGTTCAAGAGCGCAAGCGCTGCCGGAGCGGTTTTGAATGGCCGCGCTACGAACGGTCAGGAGGCTTGGAAGGTCGCGGGTAAGGGCACTTCCTACCGGCAGTGGGAAGCGGACCGTCTGAGGTCAGGCACAGCCGAATAGGAGCGCTTTGCACCTCACTCCCACCGCTCCACATCCCCCGTCACCTCCACCCATGGGCACTTGCGCTCGCGGTAGACCTCCACCCCCGGCGCCGGGAAATCGACCTCGGCGAAGGTGCCGACCGGGATGGCCACCAGCCCCTCGATCTCGGGATGGCCGCCGTTCACATAGGCGACCGTGACGCCGCAGGAAGGGCAGAAGGAGAAGGTCGCGGTTCCGCCGCTGTCGCCGGTCAGCTGGAAGGTCCGGGCCTCGCCCGCCATCGCCACCTGATCCGCCGGAAACCGCGCCTGCACCGCGAACGCAGAGCCTGACCGCCGCTTGCAGTTCAGACAGTGGCACACCGACACCCGCACCGGCTCCCCCATCACGGTCGCGGTCAATTGTCCGCAGATGCAGGAGGCTATGCGCTGGGTCATGCCCAACCCTAGTCCTTCCCCCCTTGCGGGAGAAGGTGGGCCGCGCAGCGGCTCGGATGAGGGGTCGCGCTGCCCCGTCCGCCTCGTCTCCTCCCTGCCACGCAGCGACGGGGAGGAGACGCACACTCCCCTCAGTCCCCCAATCCCTCCAGCCCTTCCTCGGCAATGGCCCGTCGCACCCCGTCGGCGTCGCGCAGGATCGCCTCCAGCGCCAGCCGGTGCGCGACGTCCAGCGCCTGGTCGGCCGGCGCCTCGACGTCGGGCCGCACGCCGACGCCCTCCCAGTTGGTTCCGGTGATCGTGTTGGTAACGACGGCCATCGGGATGAAGGCGACGAAGCCTTCCGCCAGCGGGCGATAGCCGCCCGGCGTGGCCCCGCCCCAGGTGGTCTGACCGACCAGGGTGGCGCGGCCCATGGCCTGAAGGTCGTAGGCGAACTCCTCGGCGCCCGACCCGGTCTCGCTGTCGATCAGCACGAACACCGGGCGTCCCGTAAAGGCGGGCGTCCGCGGCTGGGCATGGACGGTGCGCGCGCCTTCGGGGTCGCCGGGATCGGCGACGTGAACGGTCGGCGTCGGCTGGTCGACCAGATGGCCGATGACGTTGGCCACCCCGGCCGGCTCTCCGCCCGGCGCGCCCCGCACATCGATGATCAGGGCGCCGGTGTCGGCCAACATCCCCATGGCGGCGGCCAGTTTCTCGGTGAAGGGCGGGGCGTCCAGAAACCGGTTGATCCGCAGATAGCCGACATTGCCGTCCAGCCAGCGCACCTCCGGGATCTCCGATCCGCGCAGCCGCATCTCCTCATGATAGGCGGCCAGATCCTCGGCTGACGGCGGCCCCTCCTGGAAGCCGGCCACCATTTCCGGGCCAAAATAGCGCACGCGGAAATGCCGGTCATTGACCACCGGCGCGACCCGGCTTTCGATCAGCGCCATCAGCTCGGCGGCGGTGCGCGCGTCGCGAAATTCGCCCCGGCGTTCCATGGCCTCGATCTCGTCGGCGATGGCGGCGCTGCGATCGCGAAAGGCGAACCGCTGGCGCAGCACCTCGGCCAGCGCCAGGACGACCGCCCGGTTCTGGTCCGGCGTCAGGCTGACGCTCGCCGCATCCGGCGGCGGCCCCGGCTGGGCGGTGGCCGCCGGGCTGATGGCGAGGGTGATGGCGACCGCGCAAACGGCGGCACAATGTCGGATCATGAGGAGCTCTCGTTCTGCTTTCACAGGTGAGAGGCCCGCTGGCGGACCGTTGGATGCAGGCGAGGGCGGATTTAAGGGATCGGGATCCGTCGCGCTCAGGTGAAAAGGGGCACGATGCCCGTCTCCTTACTCACCTCTCATGCCACCCGCGTTGCCCGACTCCGCATCAGCCGCTAGACGGTTCCATCCTCCCAGAACGACGACAAGACCATGCACGACATCAAGGCCATCCGCGAAAACCCCGACGCCTATATCGCCGGCTGGACCTCGCGCGGCGTTGAGAACGCCGACGCCGTGGTCGCCGAAATCCTGTCACTCGACCGCGACCTGCGCGCGGCCCAGACCGTCGGTCAGGACGCCCTGGCCCAGCGCAACGCCGCCTCCAAAGCCATCGGCGCCGCCATGGGCAAGAAGGACATGGCCGAGGCCGACCGCCTGAAGGCCGAGGTCGAAACGCTCAAGGGCTCAATCGCCGCCAACGAGGCCATCGAGGCCGCCAAGGGCGCGGCGCTGCGTGACCTGCTGGCCGGCCTGAAGAACCTCGCCGCCGACGATGTGCCCGATGGCGACGACGAGCACGACAACGTCCAGGTCGGCGACGCGGTCGGCACGCCCCGCCGCGATGGCCCGGCCAAGGACCATGCTGATCTGGGCGAGGCGCTGGGCCTGCTCGACTTCGAAGCCGCAGCCCGCATGTCGGGCGCGCGCTTCGCCGTTCTGAAAGGCGGCCTGGCCCGGCTCGAACGCGCCATCGGCCAGTTCATGCTCGACATGCAGACGGGCCAGCACGGCTATCTGGAGGTCAATCCGCCCTACCTCGTTCGCGACGACGCCATGTTCGGGACGGGGCAGTTGCCGAAGTTCGAGCTAGACCTCTTTCAGACGGTGAGCCTCGCGGAAGAGCCACTGATCAAGCATTTCTCGCAGCGCGCTCACCTCGTGGCTGAGGGTTTTGACTCTTCTGACGTGCTCGATTTTTTCCGAGAGCGTTTCGAAAATGGCGGCTACGACGAGGCAGACTGGTTGGCGGATGGTGATTTCTTCATCGACCTCGTGGACCAGATCAAAGCTCGGTCGGTTCAATCGAAACACTGGCTCATCCCCACCGCCGAAGTCTCCCTCACTAACCTCGTCCGCGAACAGATCCTCTCCGAGGACGACCTCGCCACCCCCATGCGCCTGACCGCGCTGACGCCCTGTTTCCGGGCTGAGGCCGGGTCGGCGGGGCGTGATACGCGCGGGCTGATCCGTCAGCATCAGTTCTCCAAGGTCGAGTTGGTCTCCATCACCCGCCCTGAGGATTCCAACGCCGAGCACGAGCGCATGACCGAATGCGCCGAGGCGGTCTTGAAGGCGCTCGACCTGCCGTTCCAGCGGGTGCTGCTGTGCAAGGGCGACATGGGCTTTTCGGCCCGCAAGACCTACGACCTCGAAGTCTGGCTTCCCAGCCAGGGGACGTATCGCGAGATCAGCTCCTGCTCCAACTGCGGCGACTTCCAGGCCCGCCGCATGGACGCCCGTTTCAAGCGCGCCGGCGAAAAGAAGACCGAGTTCGTTCACACCCTCAACGGCTCGGGCCTCGCCGTCGGCCGCACCCTCGTCGCCGTCATGGAAAACTACCAGCAGGACGATGGCCGCATCGCCGTCCCGGCGGCGCTCCAGGCCTACATGGGAGGCGCGGACTATGTGGGCTGACGCATCGTTTCCTTCTCCCCTTGCGGGAGAAGGTGGCCCGGAGGGCCGGATGAGGGGTCGCGCCGTCCTGTCCGCTCCAGGCCTATCCGCCGCACCCTGCTTAAAGGTCAGCGCGACCCCTCATCCGACCTCGCTCCGCTCGGTCACCTTCTCCCGCAAGGGGAGAAGGATCACTGAGGCCCGCTAGATGCGCATCCTCCTCACCAACGACGACGGCATCGAAGCAGACGGCCTAGCCTGTCTCGAACGCATCGCCCGCACCCTGTCGGACGATGTCTGGGTCTGCGCGCCCGCGGTCGAACAGTCGGGCAAGGGGCGAGGCATCACCCTGACCGAGCCGATGCGCGTGCACCGGTTCAGCGACAAGCGGTTTGCCGTCACCGGCACCCCGACCGACTGCGTCGTCCTGGCGGTCAATGACCTGATGCCCAAGCGGCCCGACCTGATCCTGTCGGGGGTCAATCGCGGGGCCAATGTCGGGGAGGACGTCTCCTATTCCGGCACGGTCGCCGGCGCCCTTCAGGGCATGGCCATGGGCATTCGCTCCATCGCCCTGTCCCAGTCGCTCGAACGGTTCCACGACGAGGTCATCGCCCACTATGAAACGGCGGAGGCCTTCGCGCCCGGCATCATCCAGCGCCTGATGGAGGCCGGCTGGTCCGACAGTGTGGTGATGAACCTCAACTTCCCCAATCTCCCGCCGGATCTGGTCAAGACGGTCGAGGTGACGAGCCAGGGCTTCCGCGACCTGGCCGAGATGCACGCGATCCGCCGCACTGACCTGCGGGGCCGCGATTACTACTGGATGGGTTTTCGTGCCGGCGAACAGAGCCCGGCCGAGGGCACGGACCTGCGCGCCATCGCCGAGGGCAAGATCTCGGTCACGCCGTTACACATCGACCTGACCCACCACCAGACCGTCCACGACCTCAAGTCCGTCCTCGGCGGCGCCCCGCCCAGGCTGAGGGGGAAATGAGGGCGACGCACATATTCCCTTTCCCGGCGGGAGAGGGTCGATGAGCGCCCGGCAAGCGGAGCGGCCGGCTGCGCGAAGGGTGAGGGGTAGATCTCTGCGGCAAGGATCTGCCTTCAATCCCCTCCGCCGTTTTCTTGGACACAATAGCGCCAGTCTGCTCGCCGTCTTGGCGGCGGTGGGACTGACGGTGGCGGCCTGCGCCGCTCGTCCCGGCGCTCGCGATCCATTTGACCGACCTTGGGTGGACTCCGGCTGCGCCACTTCTGGCGAATGCCGTGTCAGGGGGCGGCTGGAGGTTTTTAGCACAGACAGTCTGGTCAATGGCGAACTGGTGACGCCTGACGGACAACGGTTGCCCCTTATCATTCAGCAACGCGACTTGGCCCAGCGGGATCGCTGGCACGGCGCCGAGGTGTCGATACGGGGGCAATTGTATGAAACGCTCGAAGGTAATGACGCCATTCGCGTTCGCCGCTTGACCATGAGGCGCCGACGGCCATGACCGACGAACGCGCCGCCCGCCTGATCCTCGGCCTGCGCCGTCAGGGCGTGACGGACGCGCGCGTGCTCGAGGCGATGGAGAGGGTCGACCGCGCCGCCTTCGTCCATCCGCAATTCCTCGATCAGGCCTGGGAGGATTCCGCGCTTCCCATCGACTGCGCCCAGACCATCAGCCAGCCCTTCGTCGTCGGCCTGATGACCCAGGCGTTGGAAGTCGGGCCGCGCCACCGGGTGCTCGAGATCGGGACCGGCTCGGGCTATCAGGCGGCGGTCCTGTCGAGGCTGGCTCGCTTCGTCTATTCGGTCGAAAGGTATCGACCGTTGCTCGCGGAGGCGGAGGCGCGGTTCAAGCACCTGGGCCTGGACAATGTCATCACCCGGCATGGCGATGGATCGAAAGGCTGGCCGGAGCAGGCCCCGTTTGATCGCATCATGGTGACCGCTGCGGCACCGCATGAGCCTCACGATCTGATCGCCCAGCTCAAGCCCGGGGGTATCATGGTGGCACCGGTCGGCAAGGCCGGCTCGCAGTTCCTGCACCGCTATGTGGCCGAGGAGGGCGGCACCTTTCGCCGTGAGAGTCTGATCGAGGTGCGCTTTGTGCCTCTGGTCGACGGGGTGGCCCGCGAGGGTTAATCCGCCGCTAACCATAAATCGCCAGACAGGACACGGGGGATTAACCACCCATCGCTACGGATGGGGCTCGTGGAGGGCTGAATGCCGCTCAAATTGTCGCTGAAACCGGGGGAGCGTTTCGTCCTCAACGGCGCTGTCGTCCAGAATGGCGACAAGCGTGGCGTGCTCATTCTTCAGAACAAGGCTTCGGTCCTGCGCGAAAAGGACATCCTTCAGCCTGAAGACGCCACGACGCCGGCGCGCCGCATCTATTTCCCGGTGATGATGATGTACCTGGACGAAGGGTCGGCCGAGAAATTCTACGACGACTTCGCCCAGCGCCTGACCGAGTTCATGGGCGTGATCAAGAACCCCGAGGTTCTGGCCCTGTGCGTTGCCGCCTCACGTCACGTCATGGCGCGTGAATACTACAAGGGGCTGCTCGCGGCCCGCAAACTCATCGAATACGAAGACGAGAGATTGGGGCATGGGGCTTCAGGCCTATCAGCAGACAGCCCAGCGGACTGAAAGCCCGCGCGCGCTGGAGTACCGGCTGTTCGGTCAGGTCACCCGTGCCCTGATTGCAGCCTCGCTGGCGGATCCCAAGGATTTCGCCACGCGCATAGATGCGCTCGGCTGGAACCGCCAGGTGTGGTCGACCCTGGCCGGGTCGTGCGCGGATGAATCCAATGGTCTGCCCGTCCAGATGCGTGCCAGCATCATATCTCTCAGCCTGTTCGTTTCGCGCCATACGTCCGAGATCATGAAGGGCGATGAGGACTTCGAGACGCTCATCGACATCAACAAGATGATCATGCAGGGGCTGGGCGGTCCCGGCACAGAGGCCGTCCCGGCCTGATCTGGCATTTACGACTCGGCAATCTCTGCCCGGCCTGGAAATTTCTTCCTTGTTAAGACTTGCCCGCCGCTGGGGCGGATGATCGACAATCCCTTGTAAATAAACGGATCGCGCGCGCGGCCTGGACTGGCCCGGTCGTTGCTCCTTGTCGTTCCGAGCAAAACGCTCCCGTCGCCAAAAGGGCGTCGGACATGTCGAAGACAGCAAGGACGCCAAAATGGCCTCGATCAATACGAACTACGGCGCGATGATCGCCGCTCAGAGCTTTGCCGCCACGGGACGCGAGCTCGACAAGGTCCAGAACCGGATCACCACCGGTCTGAAAATTGCCAACGCCAAGGACAACGGCGCGGTTTGGGCCGTCGCCTTGACTCAGCGTGCGAATTCCAAGGCGCTCGACGCCACCATGAACAACCTGTCCCGCCAGCAGGCGATCGCCGATGTCGGCCTGGCCGCGGGTGACACCATCATGGCCGCGCTGACCGAAATGAAGGCTCTGGCCGCCGCCATCGAGGCGGGTGGCAATACGACCGCCTACGAGAATGATTACACCGCTCTGAGCAGCGAGATCACGGCGTCGGTGACGGCGGCCGTCTTCGACGGCACCAACGCCCTGACGACCCCAACCTACACGCTCAACGCCGCCAGCGCCGCGACCGCCGCCAACGTTCAGACGGCCATCGACGCCTGGGCCGGCGCCCTTCAGACGATCGGTACCAACGCGAAATCCTACGAGCGCCAGCAGGCCTTCACCCAGAAGCTCCAGGACGCTCTGGAAGCCGGGGCCGGCAATCTGGTCGATGCGGACATGGCCAAGGAATCCGCCCGACTGACGGCCCTGCAGACCAAGCAGCAGCTCGGCGTCCAGGCGCTGTCCATCGCCAACCAGGCCGGTTCGGCCCTGCTCGGCCTGTTCCGCTAGGCCTGATCCAAACCCCTCATCTCCATCGGGCGATGCGCCGGGCGAAAGCCCGGCGCACTCGTGCGTGGATCGCAGTCTGTTTCAAGAAATCTATGAATAATAAGCATTTAACCTAAACTTCTGGCCCGGTACTTGCATGGACGTGGGCGAGCAAAACGCTCCTGGTCGTCAAAACGACGGCCGGACATGTCGAAGACAAGGAGAGCGCCAAAATGGCCTCGATCAACACCAACTACGGCGCCATGGTCGCCGCCCAGAGCTTCGCCGCCACCAGC
>NZ_KE386797.1:0-45448 GCF_000428765.1 Brevundimonas aveniformis DSM 17977 | reverse complement strand
GACTGACCGCCCTGCAGACCAAGCAACAGCTCGGTGTCCAGGCGCTGTCCATCGCCAATAGCTCGAGCTCGGCCCTCCTGGGCCTGTTCCGCTAACCGCGTGACCGGGGGCGGTTCATACCGCCCCCAACCACCCGGGCCTTGAACAAAGGGCCCTAGTCAGGAGGCGTCCAGAAAGGGCGCTCAAGGGAGATGAGCCAGAATGTCGAACCCGTAAGAGCGGTGTCATTGACGCTCATAAAGTCCGGTGCGGATGCATCGGGGCCGAACATGTCGAACCAGCGTGAGGCACGGCAAGGTGCCGAAACCCTGACCAACCATCGCCTGATCATCGAGGGCGATCCGGTGTCCGGCTATGTTTATAAGAGCGTCGATCGACTGACCGGTCAGGTTGTCAGCGCCTATCCGCGCGAGGCCGTGATCCGGCTCAAGTCCGAGCCCAGCTATGCCCAGGGATCTGTGATCGACACCCAGGCCTGAGCGAGAGCCAGCCGCTCGTTCGAAGAAATTCCCGCGCAGGCATCCTCGCCGCGCGGCATTTGGCGTTCCGACCTCGTTAACCATACGCACACGACTCGGCCCATAGGATTCCAGCGATACCCTTGGGGGACCGGCTCAAAATGACCACCAGCGTTCATACAAACTCGGCGGCACTGATCGCCCTTCAGAATCTTAACCGCACGAACGATCGTCTGGGCGACGTTCAGAACCGGGTTTCTACGGGTTTGAAGGTTCAGGGCGCGCGTGACAACGCGGCGATCTGGGCGGTGGCCGAGGGACAGCGCGCTGACATGAAGGCGCTTGAGTCCGTCACCAACAGCCTGAACCGCGCCAAGTCTGTGGCCGATGTCTCCTTGGCGGCAGGCGAACAGATCGTCGAGCTGATCGGCGAGCTTCGTCAGCACGCCACCGCGGCCGCCGATCCTTCGATCAGCGCGGCGTCGCGAGCCGCCTATAATCAGGATTTCCAGGCTCTGCTGGCGTCGATCACGTCGTTCGCAGACAATGCCTCGTTCGACGGCTCAAACATTCTCAACAACTCGCTGACGGCCGATCTCGCCTTCCTGGCGAATACGGATGCGACGGAGACCATTCCGTTGACGCGTCAGGATTTGTCGCTCACGGGGCTGGGGCTAAGCGGCGACCTGTTGACGGCGGCCAATGCAACGACGGCGCTGGGCCTCGTGGAAACCGCCTTGGCCACGGCAACCTCGCGCATGGCGGCTCTTGGGGCTGAATCCAAGCGGATCGACCAGCATCTGGTCTTCGTCTCGAAACTGGCAGACACCCTCGAAACCGGCATCGGCCAGCTGGTTGACGCCGATCTTGCGAAGGAGTCCGCGCGGCTCCAGGCGCTCCAGGTCCAGCAGCAGCTAGGGGCCCAAGCCCTTTCGATCGCCAACTCGGCTCCGCAGATCGTCCTGTCGTTGTTCCGTAACGGCTAACTAGCTGACCGGACCGATGTGAACCCAGGGCTGCCGCCGCGGGGCGGAACGCCGAACAAAACCGTACTGAGACAGAACCCAGATCAGGGCATTTCTTAGAGCGGCCATGGTGGACCTCCTCATCATGCGCGGGCCAAACGCCTCCCGCAGAGGATCGTTCCGCTCACAGAGCAACGTTACTGTGAGTCGTTTGGAACGCCATCCCGGCTGCGACGTGGCCCGAACGCGGCAACTTTAGGGATTCTTAGGCACGGCCACGTCATTCTTGGACGTTATGGCGCTTAATGCGACGAGCATGGGCTACCTCGCCGGTTTGTTCGGCGGGACGATCACGGTTCCGTCCAGCGGCGGGATCGGTCTTGGCGCATCCTCAGTCGATCGCACCCCCACAGCTCCGTGGGTCGGCGCGGCCAAGAGTGAGCCGAGTGCTCTGGTGCGCTCTGCCCTGGCCGGGGCCCGGTTTGTCGACCTGCGGACGCCTGTGATCGATGCCAAGGGGGCAGCCGAGGACTACCGGCGCCTGTTTGCCTTGCATCAGGGGCTGGCCATGCTGGACGCGGTGGCGCTGCGGGCCGACAACAAGTCGACGCCGACGACCGAGTTGGCGCGGCTGGAGCGGACCTTCCAATCAGGCCTGAAGGAAATCAACAGCTTCCTGGCCAGCGATGCCTTTGAGTCGATCCGCATTGCGCGAACCGCCGCAGGAGCGACAGCCAAGGCGACCGTCGGCCCTGCCAAGGCGGCCTATACCTATGTGACACCGGCCATCCATGGCGGTCTGCTCTCCGAGCCGGTCGACGCCTATGCCGGCGATGTCCGGTTCAGCCTGACCGTCACCCGGCTGACCGGGGACACGACGATCAATTTCGACCTGGCGGAGATGGGCTCGACGGAGCGCACGCTCAGTCAGGTCAATGCCTATTTCAACCAGAAGCTGGCCGATGCCGGGGTCGAAACCCGGTTCGGGATGCAGGTGATCGCCGGGACGCCCAAGACGATGAAGGTCGGAGATCGGACCCTGACCCTGCCATCCGACAACGACAGCTATGCCCTCGCGGTCAAGGCGATCTCGACGGAAACCCTCAGCTTTTCAGCATCGGACCGGTCCGATGCCGTCTTTGTGGCGCAGGTCGGCGGCAAGGACGGCCAGCTCTCGCTGGCCAAGTACCAGGCCGATACCGGCCAGGTTGGTGCAGGCGCGCCGCCGGTTCCGACCGGCCAGGGCGATATGCCGGTCCAGGACCGTGCCCGCCTGGCGGCCCTATCGGCCGGGCTGGACGAAGTCCGCGCGGTACGCACCGGCGCTGACGGGTCGGTCTATGTGCTGGGCGAGGCAGACGGCACCGTCGACGGCCAGACCATCAAGGGAGCGCGCGACGCGGTCCTGCAAAAGTACGATTCGGCAGGGCGTCTGGTGTTTACCCGCACCCTGGGAGCCGCCAGTGAGGCCATGGCCCGCGATTTCGCCATCGGCGACGATGGCCGCATCGCCGTCGTGGGATCGGTCACCGGGGCGTTGGACGGCGGCAAGGTGGGGGCGGATGCGACCAAGGCCGACAGCTTTCTCACGGTTTTCGATGCCCAGGGCGGCGAGCTGTGGACCGAACGTCGGGCCGCGCGCGCCGAGGATGAGGCGACATCGGTGGCCTTTGGAGCCGATGGTTCGATCTATGTGAGCGGTCGCACCCGTTCGGGAATGGCTGGTGCCGGTGCGCTCGGGGGCTGGGACGGCTACCTCCAGACCGTCTCTGCGACGGGCGGCTTCCTCGGCACCCAGCAGTTCGGAACCAGCGGGGACGATGCCGCGTCACGCATCGCGGTCGAAGGCACGACCCTCATCGTGGCTGGAATCGACAATGGGCGGGCTGTGCTGCGCAGATACGACCTGAGCGACCCGCAGGCTCCGAGCCTCGTGGCGATGCGCGATCTCGGCAACCTTCAGGGCGACCTGGCGTCACTGTCTCTGGATGGCGGGCGGGTGATCGTGACCGGAACCAGCCGCAACGCGTCGCTGGGTGACGGTGTCGCGGGCAATAGCCATGCTGGCGGCCAGGACGCCTTCGTGCTGCGCCTGGATGGGAGCCTGACTGCAGATGCGGCCGACCGGATGACCTTCATCGGTGGGGTCGGTGATGATTCTGCGGTGTCTGCCGCGGTTCAGGATGGCAAGATCTGGCTGACGGGACAGGTTTCCGTCGTCGGGGAGGGGGCCACCCAGACCGCGACCGGGCGTCTGCTTCGACTGGACGCCGACAGCGGAACCATCGAATGGCAGCGCGAATTCCAGGGCAAGGACGGTCGCATTCGCCCGATGGCGGTCGGCGTGGCCACCGGAGGGGCCAGTGTTCTGGACCGGCTGGGCCTGCCGCAGGGCACGATCGACTTCAAGCCGTCTCAAAAGCTGGTGGATGCCACCTCGGTGCGGGCCGGTGATCAGTTCATGCTCGATCTGGGGTCGGGGCGTCTGCGCACCATCACCATCGAGGCCAACGATACCTACGACACCCTGGCCAAGAAGATCTCCACGGCGTCCCAGAATCGTCTCGAAGCCAAGGTTCTCCCTTCCGATGGCGTCCAAGGCCTCAAGGTTTCGCTCAAGCCGGGCCGGGCACCGGTCGAAATCATTGCTGGATCGCTCGGGCGCGATGCGCTGGAGGCCATGGGCCTGGCCCAGACGCTGTTGCACCCGTCCGGTGGCCTGGCGGATGATCGGGCGGTCTATGCCTTGCGGATGCAGACCGACCTGACGCTCACCTCCAAGGCGGGGATCAAGGCGGCGCGGGATTCCATCCAGGCGGCCAAGCTGCAACTGATGGCGGCCTATCGAAAGCTGACAGAGTTGGACAACCCTCAGGCCGCCGCCTTGGCCAATCCCGTCTATTCCGAATACCAGTCCAAGCAGATGGCGAATTATCAGGCGGCTCTGATCAAGCTCGGAGGCGGTTGACGCAGGGCCATGAGACGGCCTTATTGCCGCACCACAAACAGCGGCGATGGTCATGGATAATCAGCGTCTCGTCCTCATTCTCGGCGGTGTTGCCGCCATCCTGACCGCCGGGCTGGCAGCCATCCTGCTGACGGGTGGCCCGTCGGATCGCGATCGTGAGGACACAGAGACGCCCCCCGAGCGCGCCGGCCTACAGTTGAATGTGTCGGACCCGGAATCTCTCAGCCCGGATCAGCAGCTGCGTTGTTTTGTCGGTGGCCAGTTTGTCGGCATGGCGACCTTGGCCGATTGCGCCCAGCGCAACGGCGTTGCCTCCCAGGCGTTGGATGTCGGGCTGGATTCAACCGGAGCTTTGACGGCGATCCCCTTTACGCCGCCGCCTGAACTTCCGCCGCTCGTCGACGAGCCGGACCCAATGCCCGTAACGGAACAGGTCGATGCCCGTCCGGTGGAGCCGCGTCCCGGGCCCCAGGCCCAGCAGGCGTCGGGCCAACGCTGTATGCGTCACGCCGGCGGCGAATGGCGCGAAGTCGGGACCATGTCGCTGGGGGCCTGTGTTCAGTCGCTCTATGGCGGACGGTGCGAACAGCTCGGCGGAGCCTCCTACGGGCGCTGGGGTGACACCACCCTGAGGCTGGTCCCCGGGCGTGTGGAACAGTCGAGCGACAACACCAACTTCCGCGCAATTGCCCCGCAAGGCCGGGATTGTTCAATCGGAGACGTTCGTTGATGCGTACCCTTCTGTTCGCCGCAGCGTGTGGTCTGACCCTGGCCGGATGCCAGGCCAAGATTGAAGTTCCCGACGCGCCCAACGGGACCTGCTTTCTGGTTGCGCCCCAGCAGGACGGCACCGTCAATTTCACCGCCATGCCTGATCTCCAGCCGAATATGGAGAACTGTGCGGCGCGCCTCGAAGAGAACCGCGTCCGGTGGTTGCGCATGGGCGGAACGCGCCGCGAGGTGATCGGCTACTACGGAAGCCAGTATCTGTTTGTGGATAGTGCAGGGGTGTCGCTGTCACGCCATCTGGACGGTGGGCGGTTCATCGCGCTACGCCGGACGCACGACGGGCGGCTCGCGATTCCGGGGGCCTTCGCTCAGGAGCCGGCCGCGCCCGAAACGGGGGGCGGTTGACCTTCCGGGTGACCAGAACATAAATAGAACATCGCCATCCACCACGACGGATGGTCAAGCACGGAAAGGAGCCTCCCCATGGCGGGAAGCGTGAACAAGGTCATTCTGGTCGGAAACCTCGGGCGGGACCCGGAGATTCGCACGCTCAACTCGGGCGACCGCGTTGCCAACCTCAATGTCGCGACGTCTGAGACGTGGCGCGACAAGTCGAGCGGCGAGCGCAAGGAAAAGACCGAGTGGCACCGCGTGGTTATCTTCAACGAGAACCTGGTGAAGGTGGCGGAAAACTACCTGCGCAAGGGTGCCAAGGTTTACATCGAAGGTCAGCTGTCGACCCGCAAGTACGAGCAGAACGGCGTCGAGAAGTACTCGACCGAGATCGTGCTTCAACGCTTCCGTGGCGAACTGACCATGCTGGATGGCCGCAACGAAGGGGGTGGGGCCTCGTCGGGTGATGACTACGGCGGCTATTCGGGTGGCGGCCAGCCGGCCCGCTCCAGTGGCCCCAAGCAGGACTTTCCGATGGATGACGACATCCCCTTCTAGGGGTGTCGGATCGTCACGTCGGCTCGCCTGACAGCAGGGTCAGGCATTCGTCGCGCAGCGCGACCACGGGCGAATCGTCCGGCACCGCCATGAGGGCTGTCTGTTTGGCGGCCGTTTCCTCTGGCGGATAGGGCTCGCAGACCGAAGCCATCCCATCGGGGCCGACCGAGGACAGCACGGTGACGGGTTCAAGGGCCAGGGCATGGGCGAAGGCGGCAAAGCCGCTTTCGGCGGCCTCGCCGTCAAAGAAGGGAACCAGCGGAGCGGCCGAAGCCATCCAGGAAATGTCGCCGTCCGAAATTCCGTCCAAAGTCGCCTGCCATCTCGGGTCTTCGGGGGCTGCGAGCAGATCCCCCAGCGCCGCCTCGGCCCCTCGTTCGGTGATCAAGTCGGACAGGGCCCTCGTCGTAAACGGGGCCTGATCTGCGCTGGCCTGCTCTGTGGCTGGCCCCTCTGGTGAAGCCGGATCGCCTCCTCCGGCAGGCGGCGAACAGGCCACCAATCCGAGAACGGCGACAGCAATGAGCGGGTACCGGATCATGGCATAGGCCTCCAGAGCGGCGCCAGACGCGCCAGAACGACGTTCGATTTAGGCGCTCATCCGCGCGTTTGGTCAATCGCCGTCGAGGTGCCCCGATTGTGCCGTCGAGGCCGCGATGAGCGCCTGACGCTCTTCGGCGGTCAGGTGACGCCAGCGCCCTTCTTCCAGATCACCCAGCTTGATCGGTCCGATGCGCGTCCGCTGGAGGTCCACGACCCGCAGGCCGACCAGATCGCACATCCGCCGAATCTGGCGATTGCGGCCTTCCTTGAGGATGAATTTCAGCCGTCCCTTGCCGTTGTCGAACACCCCGGCGGGCTTGAGCGCCCGTCCGTCCAGTTCCAGCCCGTGGCGCAGGCGCTCAATGATGGCGGGGGTCACCTCGCCACGCACCCGAACCCGATACTCCTTGTCGATCTCGGACAGAGGCCCGATCACGGCTTTGGCGACGACGCCGTCCGTCGACAATAGCAACAGCCCGCGGGAATCCTCGTCGAGCCGTCCGACAGGGGGTAGTGACTGATCGCTGGCGGGTACGGCACCCAGCCCAACCTGTCTGTCCGCGCTCAGCAGCCGTGCCGCGGGGATCTTCCCCGGTTCAGGTTGCCCGGAAACATAGCCTGTCGGCTTGTTCAGCAGGACCGAAACGCCATCCAGTGCGGCCTGCGCGGCATCGGCCAGAGCGACCGTCTGCCCGGACTCGACCTTGCGCCCGGCGTCGGCGACGACCACGCCTTCAACGGTGACCAGGCCTGATGCGATCAGCCCGTCGGCCTCACGCCGCGAGCAGACGCCAGACTGAGCCATGAACTTGTTGAGACGCACAGGCTCATCGCCGCGCCAAACCCCTGACCACGCCATCATACCCGCCGGAACAGCAGCATCAGATTGTTGGCCGGCATGGGCACACGCAGGGTGTAGGCCAGCCCCTGGTCGCGCGCGACATCGACGACATCCTCGCGGCTGCGGAGGCCCCAGGCCGGGTCCCGCGCCTTCAAGCTCTCGTCAAAGGCCAGATTCGACGCCGCCGTCGCCGCATCCGCCTCAAGATAGGGACCGTACAGCGCCAGCAGTCCGCCCGGATTGAGCAAAACCCGCCCTGCCAACCGCAAGAGGCCTTCGGTCGCGGACCATGGACTGATGTGGATCATGTTGGCGCAATAGAGGGCCTTGAACGTCGCGTCCGGCCAGGTCGTCTCTTCCGTCACATCCAGCCGGATCGGTGCCTCCAGATTGGGTGGCCCATCCGCCCGCCACGCCTCGGCTGAGGCCAGTGCCGCCGCGTCCGGGTCGCTCGGCGTCCAAGCCAGACCCGGCATCGCCCGCGAGAATGCCAGCGCGTGCTCTCCTGACCCGCAGGCGACTTCCAGAACCGGGCCCATTGCCGGCATGTGTGCCTTGAGCACCTTAAGAATCGGCGTGGTGTTGCGGGCGCTGGAAGGAGAGGTCATGCGGGCGTCGGCCATATGCGTCCTTAGCATTCTTACAGAGGTGTCATGCGCTTTTGCCGCAATCCGGGCTAAGATCACCCCGATCTGCGGCGGGGGCCGCGACCAAGAGGGGGCCTGTGATGGCATTTTCCGCAACTGAATCTGCGTTCGAGGGCTTTCGAGTCGTCAGGCGCAATCCGCTCGTAATCCTGTGGTGGTCACTGGCCTACCTCATCTTCTTCGCCGTCTTGCTGGCCGCCGTAGGCGGGCCGATCTTGGCTATGTTGCCGCAACTCCAGGCGCTTGAAGGCTCCGAGCCGTCGATGGATGAGCTGATGCCTATCCTGAACCTGTACGGAACGATTCTGCTGATCGCGATGCCGCTCGGCATCCTTCTTGGTGCGGTTCTCAATGCGGCAGTGGCACGGTCTGTATTGTCGCCGGGCTCCAGCGCCTTCGGCTTCATGCGCCTGGGCATGGACGAAGTTCGGGTTGCGGTGGTCACCTTCGTGCTGGCGCTGGTGTTCATAGCGATCTACGTCGCCCTAGTTGGCGTCGTCGCGGCAGCGACGATGGCCGTCTATTCAGCGAATGAGGGGGCCGGAGTCGCGGTCGGCATTCTGGCGGGGCTGACCGCAATCTTCATTTTCATCTGGATGGCAATCCGGCTCAGCCTGGCCGTGCCGATTGTTGTGGCGGAAAACCGCTTCGCCTTCTTCGATTCCTGGGGGCTGACCAAAGGTCGGTTTTGGTCACTGCTCGGAATGACCCTTATCGCCTTCGTGATGGCGATTGTGGTGAGTGTTCTCGGCGCGATCATCGCCATGCCGCTACAGTTCATGGGCATGGCGGGCTTTGAGGAGACGATCTCCGGCGGAGAAATGGAGTCGATCCTGGCCGCAATCGGACCGGTTGTGATAGTCGCCGTCGTTGTCAATCTTATCATCTCCACCCTGCAATTCGCAGTTCTCTACGCCCCGTTCGCCTCGGCTTATCTCGGCCTGACGGGACGTGGGGGCGATCTTGAGTCGCCGGTGGAGCCCGTAGCAGCCGTGTCTGGCGAGCCGGACCTCTAGGCCGACTTCTTCCTCGACCTGGCGCGCTCGGCGTGCCGGTCGAGAATCTCTTTCAGATAGCGGCCGGTCCAGCTCTTGGGATCGGCTGCGATCTGTTCGGGGGTGCCAGTGGCGACGATCTCACCGCCGCCGTCGCCGCCCTCGGGTCCGAAATCCAGCACCCAGTCGGCGGTCTTCACCACATCCAGATTGTGCTCGATGACGATCATGGTGTTGCCGCTGTCGACGAGCTGGTGCAGCACCTCCAGCAGCTTTCTCACATCGTCGAAATGCAAGCCGGTCGTCGGCTCATCGAGGATGTAGAGGGTCCGTCCGGTCGCCCGGCGTGACAGCTCCTTGGCCAGCTTGACGCGCTGGGCCTCCCCGCCGGACAGGGTGGTGGCCTGCTGGCCGACCTTGACGTAGCCCAGGCCGACCCGCTCCAGCGTCGCCATCTTGTCGCGGATCGACGGCACCGCCTTGAAGAAGCTGGCGGCCTCTTCGACCGTCATGTCCAGCACATCGGCGATCGACTTGCCCTTGAACAGGATTTCCAGGGTTTCCCGGTTATAGCGTCGGCCCTTGCAGACGTCGCACGTCACATAGACGTCGGGCAGGAAGTGCATCTCGATCTTGATCAGCCCGTCGCCCGAACAGGCTTCGCACCGCCCGCCCTTGACGTTGAAGCTGAACCGCCCCGGTCCATAGCCGCGAGCCTTGGCCTCCGGTAGGCCGGCGAACCAGTCCCGGATCGGCCCAAACGCGCCGGTATAGGTCGCCGGGTTCGAGCGCGGCGTGCGCCCGATCGGCGACTGGTCGATGTCGATGACCTTGTCGAAACTCTCCAGACCCTCGATGCGGTCAAAGGGGGCGGGCGCGTCCGAGGCATTGTTCAACCGCCGCGCCGCCGCCTTGTAGAGCGTCTCAATCGTGAAGGTCGACTTGCCGCCGCCCGACACCCCGGTGACGCAGGTGAACAGGCCGACCGGGATCTCGCCGGTCACATCCTTCAGATTATTGCCTGTCGCGCCGATGACCTTCAGCGTCTTCTTCGGGTTGCGGGGGCGACGGCCCTCGGGCGGCAGCTCGATCTCACGGGCTCCCGACAGATACTGCCCTGTCAGCGACCGAGGATTGGCCATGACCTCGGCCGGTTTGCCCTGCGCGCAGATCTCACCGCCATGAACACCTGCCGCCGGGCCCATGTCGATAACGTAGTCTGCCGTCAGGATCGCCTCTTCGTCGTGCTCGACGACGAGAACCGAATTGCCCAGGTCGCGCAGGCCTCTTAGGCTTTCCAGCAGGCGGGAATTGTCTCGCTGGTGCAGCCCGATCGACGGCTCGTCCAGCACATAGAGCACGCCGGTCAGGCCCGAGCCGATCTGACTGGCCAGACGGATGCGCTGGCTCTCTCCACCCGACAGGGTGCCGGACGCGCGGCTGAGGCTGAGGTAGTCAAGCCCCACATTGTTGAGGAAGCCCAGCCGGTCGTTGATCTCTTTCAGGATGCGCCGGGCGATCTCCAACTGCTTTTCGGTCAGGCTCTTTTCCAGGCCGGAGAACCAGGCGTGGGCCTGCTTGATCGAAAAGTTCGAGGCGTCGCCGATGTCCAGTTCCGCCACTCGCACCGCCAGGGCCTCGGGCTTCAGGCGCTTGCCCAGACACGCCTGACACGGCGTCTGGGATTGATAGCGGCCCATCTCCTCGCGGACCCAGGCGCTGTCGGTTTCGCGCCAGCGCCGCTCGAGGTTCGGCAACACGCCCTCGAAGGCCTTGGACACCTCATATTTGCGGGCGTTGTCGTCATAGACGAACTTGATCTTGTCGCCGCCCGATCCGTACAGGATCACCTCCTGGGCCGTCTCCGGCAGGTCGCGCCAGGCCTTGTCCATCGAGAAGCCGTAGTGCTGGGCCAGCGCCTGCAGGGTCTGGGTGTAGAGCGGCGACGGCCCGCGCGACCACGGCGCAATCGCCCCCTTGTGCAGGGTTTTGTCGCGGTCCGGCACGATCAGATCGGCGTCGAAGGTCAGCTTCTGACCCAGCCCGTCACAAACCGGGCAAGCGCCTGCCGGATTGTTGAAGCTGAACAGCCGCGGCTCGATCTCGGCGATGGTGAAGCCCGACACCGGACACGCGAACCGCTCGGAAAACAGCATCCGGCGGGGCTCATCTTCGCCCTCAGCCTTGTCGGCCCATTCCGCCACCGCCAGCCCGTCGGCCAGGTTCAGTGCGGTCTGCAGGCTGTCGGCGTAGCGGCTGTCCTGGCCGTCGCGCGTGACCAGCCGGTCGACCACGATGTCGATGTCGTGCTTGAACTTCTTGTCGAGGGCCGGCGCATCCTCGATGGCCCAGAACTCACCGTCGATCTTCAGCCGCTGGAAACCCTGGCGCTGCCACTCGGCGATCTCTTTCCTGTACTCGCCCTTGCGGTCGCGCACGACGGGGGCCAGCAAGAGGATGCGTTCGCCCTCGGGGAGGGCGGTCAGCTTGTCGACCATCTGGCTGACGGTCTGGCTTTCGATCGGCAGGCCGGTCGCCGGCGAATACGGGATGCCCACCCGGGCCCACAACAGACGCATATAGTCGTGGATCTCCGTCACCGTGCCGACGGTCGAGCGCGGGTTCTTTGACGTCGTCTTCTGTTCGATCGAGATGGCGGGTGACAGCCCTTCGATCAGGTCCACATCCGGCTTGCCCATCAGCTCCAGGAACTGACGCGCATAGGCCGACAGGCTCTCGACATAGCGCCGCTGGCCCTCGGCATAGATGGTGTCAAACGCCAGCGATGACTTGCCCGAGCCCGACAGGCCGGTGATGACCACCAGCTCGCCGCGCGGGATGTCCACATCCACGCCCTTGAGATTGTGCTCGCGCGCGCCTTTGACGCGGATGTAGGCCTGTTGGTCGCTCATGGGATCCGGCAAGTCTGGCCGAAGGGATGGCTTCGGCGGAACGCCTCTATGTAGGCATCAAACGCCATGATTCAGCAAGAACATTTAGGGAACGAGCGAATTCGGACCTAACCTCTGCCGGCCTGAAGGAGATCCTTTGTCATGCGCTCAGCCCTGACCGCCGCCGCTGCCGCTATTGTGCTTGCGGGTTGCCAGTATTCGACCAGCTACTCCGGCTCGAATTCCGAGCTCAATGCCGAGGCTGACGCAGTGTACGAACACCTGCTCGCGGGCGAGGATCAGGCGATCATCGATGGGATGTCGTCGGAGAACAATCAGCAGCTGGTCGCCCAGCAGCTACCGATGCTGCGCGACATGGTGCCTTTCGAAACCGCGCCGGACCCCATTGTCTTGTCCAGTAACCAGACCAATGACAACGGCGCGCGTGGCTATACGGTCGAGCAGTCCTATTCGCACCCTGACAGGATCGTGGTGGTGCGTAGCGAATTCGTCCAGGAGGACGACACCTGGAAGCTGCGAGGCATCAATCTTAATGTCGAGATGACGGGTTCAGGGCAGGGGCCCGGCAGCGGAACCGTCGAATGAGGCGGCTCCGGCCTAAATTCTAACCCCAGCCTTCCACGGTTCCGGTCCGCCGCGACGGGCCGCCACCGGTCACGGGGATCATCGTCATCGGTTCGGGTGTGGGCTTGGCATAGAGCCAGCCCTGGCCCAGGTCGACACCGAGGCCGTCGAGAGCATCGGCGATGGGCTGGGTTTCGATCTGTTCGGCCACGATCTTGACCGACAGGGTCCGGCACAGCTCGACCAGATGCGCGATCATGGTGCGGGTGCGCTCGTCATCGACCGAGCGCGTCAGCCGCCCATCCAGCTTGACCACATCCACCGGCAGTCGGCGCAGGTACTCATAGGACGCCGCGCCCGAGCCAAAGTCATCGATACAGAGCTTGATGCCGGCCTGACGAAGGCGCTGGAGGCGGGCTCCGACGGCGTCTATGTCTTCAAGAGCGGCGGTTTCCGTCACCTCGACCATCAGGCGGCGGCGGTCATCGGCATTGAGCGAAGTTCGCTTGAGCAGCGTCTCGACATAGTCATCATCGACCAGCGAGTCGCCCGAGACATTGATCGCCAACTTGACCAGACCGGAACCCGGTTGTCGCAGGGTGCGCAGCGATTTCTCCAGGACCGCCAGGTCGAAGGCCCGGATCATGCCCAGTTCTTCGGCCATTTGAATGATCCGGCCGGTATCGCCTCCGCCAAATCGGGCCAGGACCTCATGGTGGTGGATGGCGCGGGTCTTGAGATCGACAATCGGCTGGTAGTGCACGTCAAACGCGCGCTCGCGCACGATGTTGGCGAAGCGACCGGCTTCCTGGACCGTGCGGGCCAGTTCTTCGGAGAAGACGTTGCCGGTGCTCTCCAAGCCCTTCTCGATACAGGTCGACAGGGTAAAACGCAGGGCCCGCAGCATCTGGGGCGCTTCAATCTTGGGATCGAGCGTTTCTTCACTGACGACCGGCGCGACCGCGAGGTTTTCCGCAGCGCAGGCCGCCGTGACCAACTCAACCAGCGAGTTCTGGTCATCGGCACTTCGCAGAACGGCAAAGCGGTCGTCCGTCAGACGTGCGGCGGTCTTGCCGTCGACGGAGGCGTCGCGAAGGACGGCTTCGACCGACTGGCGCGCGGCCTCGGCACCCGGTTGAGCCAGGCCCGCGACTTCAACGAAAGCAACCGAGCCCGGCCCGTCGAGCTTCGACAGCACCTCGCGGGTTGAGGACAGGAAACTGTCGGCATTCAGGATGGAGGCGTCGTTGGCCGGCGCATCCATCGCCGGTCCTTCCCAGCAAAATCCCAGAGAAACAGCCGGGGCGAGGTCGGGAGTCTGGAACCCCCTCACGATGGCCTTGCGAACCTTGTTGACCCCGCACGGGACCAGCACCTCGACAGGGCCGATCCGTTTGCCGGGAGTCAGGCCGGACAGGGCTTGGCGCAGGGGCCAGGACCCGGCTCGCCCCAGGACCTCGTCCAGTGATTTGTCGACATGAGCATGCGGCGAGGCACCGGGTGCGGCGGCGGCTCCAGCCGCAAATGTAATTCGATGCTCGCCATCAACCTCGACCAGCAGATCCGAGGAGACAAAGGCAAAACTCAAAAACCGGGACGCTTGACTCATATGGGCGGTCTAGCAGCTCGGAATGAATATTTCGTCGAGACGGAGCGAGCGGAAAGGGTTGCGAAAATGTAAACTTGGCCCCATTGTTCCTGTTGAGCACTGAGTATGGAGGCTCGACGAATATGATCAGCATTCTGGAAATCGGTATCGCCCTTTCCCTGCCGCTGCTTCTGCTCGCCCATGTCCTCACCCAGCCGCAACCCAAGCCGGTCCGCATCCGCGCTCGCGACGCTGAACGGCGTCGCCGCTAGAACACCTGACGGTTCAACGCTTTTCGACAATCTGACCCTCGCCTTTGGGCGGGAGAGAACCGGCGTGGTCGGTCGCAACGGCGTGGGCAAGACCACGCTGCTGCGTCTGATCGCGGGACTGGATTCCCCGTATGAAGGCCACGTCTCTCGCGCCGCGCCGGTCGGCTGGCTGCCCCAGGGCGGTCCTCCGGCTGTGGGTGAGACGGTGGCCGATGTGTTGGGCGTTCGCGCTGCGGTGGCCTTGCTGGCGCGTGTTCTGGCGGGCCAGGCCAAGGGCGATGATCTCGCCCTGGCCGATTGGTCCCTTCAAGGCCGGATCGAGGAAGCCTTGTCCAGTGTGGGCCTGTCAGATCTCGATCTCCGTCGCGCCGTCTCCAGGCTCAGCGGCGGCGAACTGACCCGCCTCAGGCTCGCGGGGCTGAGGCTGGGCCCAGCGGAGCTCCTCGTCCTGGATGAACCCACCAACCATCTTGACGCCGAGGGCCGGGTGGGCGTGGCCGCGTTTGTCGGCGACTGGCCCGGTGGCGTGGTTCTGGTCAGCCATGACCGCGCGCTGCTGCGCCACATGGATCGGATCGTCGAACTGTCGAGCCTCGGCGTCGAGATCTACGGCGGGGGCTACGACGCCTATGTCGAACGCAAGGCAGCGGAACGCGCGGCGGCGGAACGGCGACTGGAAGCCGCTGAGCGGGGCGTATCCACCGCCCGCCGCGAGGCCCAGCAGGCGCGCGAGCGCCGCGACCGCCGTGACAGGGCCGGTCGGGCCTTCAGCGCGTCCGGCTCGGCCCCGCGGATCGCACTCGGTGCCATGGCGCGCCGGGCCGAAGAAACGCGCGGTCGCATCGAGCGCACGTCACAAGATCGAACCCGCGAGGCCGAAACGGCCCTGGTCGCGGCCCGCGACGGCGTTGAGCACCACCGGGCGCTCGACATCCCCATGCCCACCACGGGCCTGCCGGCCGGTCGCTCGGTTTTCGAAGCCGAGGCCGTAAGGGTCGAGATCAAGGGGCGTCCCATCCTGGGGCCGCTGTCTCTGCATCTGACCGGGCCAGAGCGGGTGGCCGTCACCGGCCCGAACGGCGCGGGCAAGTCCACCCTGTTGCGATTGATCACGGGCGAGGTCGAAAGCGCCTCGGGGCGCGTCGCGCGTTCGGTCGCCGCCGTCCTGCTGGACCAGCAGGCCGCTATTCTCTGGCCTGAGGAGACGCTTCTCGCCGCCTACCAGCGTCTCAACCCCGACGCTGACCGCAACCAGGCCCAGGCGGCGCTCGCCCGCTTCCTGTTTCGGAATACGGCGGCGGAACGCATCGTCGGCACGCTCTCGGGTGGCGAGCGCCTGCGCGCCGCCCTGGCTTGCGTCTTGACGGGAACAGAACCGCCTCAGCTGCTCCTGCTGGACGAACCGACCAATCACCTGGATCTGGACTCGATCACCGCTCTCGAAGCGGCGCTGAACGCCTATGACGGGGCCCTGATTGTCGTCAGCCACGACGCCGATTTCCTCGACGCCATTGGCGTGACTCGCAAAGTCGAGCTTACGCCTGCTTGTTCAGCGTAACCGCTCGCGCGTCGCCGGCCTGGGCCTGGCCACCGGCTCCATAGCCGCCTGGCGACCGGACTTCGGCCACCTCGGCGGCGATGGCGCGGACGATCCCTTCCGAGATGGTCCGGGCGGCTTCGACGGCGCGCGCATGACGCGCCAGCACGGCTTCGAACGCTTCCGTAGCCTGGATCAGGCTCAGGCGCTGTTTCAGCTCGGCGTTTTCAACCAGGGACGGATCGGCCTTCACGCGCGCGGACTCGTGTCGGTACAGGTTGGCTAGCCGCTGCGTTTCTTCCATCCCCGCTACGGCATCCTGCGGGCGCCGGATCTCAAAGGCCCGGGTTTCTTCGGCGAGACGCTCAGTCAGGCGCTCGGTCAGGGCAATCAACTGGGACACGCGGTCATGGGCGTCGTCGGCAAACAGGGCCATCAGGTGGGCTCTTCAGTAGGGGTGGGCTGGACGGGGACGGTCTGCAGGGCCAGCAGTTCGCGCTGGACGTGATCCGCCAGACCGATGCCGCCGCCACTGGAAACCTGTCGGGCCATGGCGTCGATCAGAAAGCCCCGCCAGGTGGCTTCCGCATGCCCCCCGCCGAACGGGCCGTCCGTCTCCAGGCCGGCAAACATCGGCTGAAGCATCTGGGCCAGGAAGGTCGTTTCAAAGTCCTGTGCGACGCGGCGAACGTCCCCACCGGGGCCGACCATCGGCAAGGTCGGCGTTGCGGAGCGCGTCAGTGCAGGTGAGGGGATCAGATCGCTCATCACATCACCTCGATATCGGCTTGCAGGGCACCGGCGGCGCGAATGGCCTGGAGGATCGAGATCATGTCGCGGGGACTGACGCCCAGGGCATTCAGGCCGTTGACCAACTCCGACAGTGAGGCGCTGCCGCCGACGATGCGGATTTCGCGTCCACGCTCCTCATCAATCGACACCTGGCTGTCGGGCAGCACCACCGTGTCGCCGCCCGAGAAGGGCGCGGGCTGGCTGGCGTAGGGGCTCTCCTGCACGCTGATCGTCAGATTTCCCTGGGCGATGGCAACGGTTGAGATCCGCACATCGTCGCCCATGACGATGACGCCGTTGACCTCATCGACGACCACGCGGGCCGGGGCATCGACATTGATCGGCAGGTTCTCAATGGCCGCGATAAAGCTGGACATATCGCGCCCAGCCGGTGGGCGGACGGCCACGACGGTGCCGTTCTCGGCGATGGCCGTACCGGGATGCACCGCATTGATGGCCTGGGCAATCCGCTGGGCGGTCGAGAAGTCGGGATTGCGCAGGGCCAGCCGCACATTCGGCATGGAGCGCAGGTCAAAGCCCGTCTCGGCCTCGACCACGGCCCCGCCGGCAATGCGACCCGCCGTCGGCACGCCGCGCGATACGGACGAGCCCGAGGATCCCCGGCCCTCGACGGCCCCGGTCTGCACCGAGCCTTGCGCCACGGCATAGACCTGACCGTCCGCCCCGGTGAGGGAGGTGACCAACAGGGTGCCGCCCATCAGGTTGCGGGCATCGCCCATGGTCGAAACCGTCACGTCAATTCGAGAGCCCGGCGTCGCGAACGGCGGCAGCTCGGCCGTGACCATGACGGCGGCGATGTTGCGGGTGTTGGCGTTGGCGTCACGGATATTGACGCCCATCTGTTCCATCATCGCCTCAAGGCTCTGGCGGGTCATGGGCGAGTTCCTCAGGGAATCTCCCGTTCCGTTCAGGCCGACGACCAGGCCGTACCCAATCAGCTGGTTGGCGCGAACGCCTTCAATCGAAACAATGTCCTTGATCCGCGACTGGGCAACGGCCGACCCAAAGCTCATGGCCGTGACGGCCAGGGCGAAGAGGACAAGGCGAACGATCTGGGTCATGGAGGAGGGGCCCGTTAAGCATAAGTCGTCCTTGGGGCTTGCGAGGATTGTGCCAGTCAGACCGCGTCAATTCCGGTGTAAAATCAATGATCCCATTGGTTAACGATGGGGGATTCGCGCCGGGCGGCAGAAACTGCCCAGCCGTTAAGTCTTCTGTCATCGCTGGCGACCAATCTGGCCGGATGAAGGTCACCGGTTCAGGCTCCGTCGCCAGTCAGTCCCCGCGTCGCGCCGCCAGTGCCTCCGGCGGCTTCTCCGTGTCATCTGGCCCCAGCCAGGCCAAGGCGACGGCCCCAACGGCGGCAACGACCGGTATTGCCTCTGTCGCTGCGCTTCTGGCTCTGCAGGAGGAGGATGGCCCGGCAGAACGCAGGCGACGTGCCCTCAAACGGGGGGGCGGGTTGCTCGACCGGCTGGAGGCGGTCAAGGTTGCCATGCTCAGCGACGGGGATGGGTCCGCAGCTTTGCAATCCCTGGCCCGCATGGCGGCAGAGCAGCGCCAGGGTGATCCTGACCCCGGCCTTCAGGACGTACTTGATCACATCGAAACGCGTGCCGCCGTCGAACTGGCCAAGGCCAGGGTGCGCCGAGTGGCCTGACGCCCAAACGACACACCTCGTGGCCGTGAGCGATCAGTCAGGTTCGATCACATTGAACCGACTCATGGGCACGCCTATAGGTCCCCTCCTCTCAGGGAGGCGCTTAGGCGTGAGGGGTTGAATGTCGGCGTTGAAGTCTGTGACACCCGAAGACGAGTACCGGCCGTCGGTGGATGAGCCGTTTATGAACGAGCGACAGCTCGACTATTTCCGCAAAAAGCTGCTGGCCTGGAAAGATGACATTCTGCGTGAATCGCGCGGAACTGTTGTCCAGCTTCAGGCTGAGACGTCCAACCACCCGGATCTGGTCGATCGGGCATCTTCCGAATCCGACCGGGCGCTGGAACTTCGCACCCGCGACCGGCAGCGCAAGCTGATCTCCAAGATCGACGAGGCCCTGCGCCGGATCGAGGACGGCTCCTACGGCTATTGCGAGGAAACCGGCGAACCGATCAGCCTGGCCCGTCTCGACGCCCGCCCGACCGCGACCCTCAGCCTCGAGGCCCAGGAACGGCACGAACGCCGCGAGCGCGTCCACCGCGACGACTGAGTGCGCACGCAGCCTTGACTTGGCGGGCCGGGAGCGCGACCTAGCGCCCCTTACGTTTTCAAGGTTTTGGCCCATGACCGTCAAGGTCCGTTTCGCGCCGTCCCCGACGGGGCGCCTCCATGTCGGCAATGTCCGCACCGCGCTGGTCAACTGGCTGTTCGCGCGCAAGCATGGGGGTGTCTTTGTCCTGCGTATCGACGACACCGATCTGGAGCGGTCCACGATCGAGAACGAAGAGGCCATCGAGACGGACCTGACGTGGCTCGGTCTACCCTGGGGCGAGCGGTACAATCAATCCAAACGCTTCGATAGCTATGAACGCGCCGCCGCGACCCTGAAGGCCGCCGGCCGCCTCTATCCCTGCTACGAAACTCAGGAAGAGCTGGATCGTCGTCGCAAGGTTCAGCTCTCGCGCGGCCAGCCGCCGATCTACGACCGCGCCGCCCTGGACCTGACGGACGAGGACAAGGCCAAGCTCGAGGCCGAGGGCCGCAAACCCCACTGGCGCTTCAAGCTGGAAGGCAAGCGCGTCGTCTGGGAGGATCTGGTGCGCGGCCATTGCGAGGTCGACACCGCGTCGCTGTCCGATCCGGTGCTGATCCGCGAGGACGGCCTGTTCCTCTACACCCTGCCGTCGGTCGTCGATGACATCGAAATGGCCATCACCCACGTCGTGCGCGGCGAGGACCACGTCACCAACTCCGGTGCCCAGATCGAGATCTTCGAGGCCCTGGGGGCGACGCCGCCGACCTTTGCCCATATGTCGCTGCTGATCGGGGCGGACGGTCAGGCCCTGTCCAAGCGCCTTGGTTCCCTCTCGGTCGGTCAGATGCGCGACGAGGGTTATGAGCCCATCGCCATCACCAGCCACCTGGGCCGCATCGGCACCTCCGATCCCGTCGAACTGGTCGGTTCGCTGGATGAGCTGGCCGGGGGTTTCGCCTTTGAAAAGCTGGGTCGCGCGCCGGCCCGCTACGACACCGCCGACCTCGACCGCCTGAACGCCCAGGCCGTTCACGCCCTGGACTATGCGGCGGCACAGCCGCGTCTGGCCACCTTGGGCGCGGATCTGGGGGAAGCATTCTGGCTGGCGGTGCGCGAGAACCTGAACCGGTTCGACGACGCTCGGGGCTGGGCCGAGACCTTGACCGGCACGGTCGAGGGGCCGCGTCTGGACGAAGCCTTCAAAGCGGCGGCCATCGTCGCCTTCGAAGAGGTTGTGCCTGCCGGATCAGAGCCGGACACCCAGAGCTGGTCCGCCTTTACCAATGCCGTGAAAGAGGCCACCGGGGCCAAGGGCGGGGCGCTGTTCAAACCGCTGCGCCAGGCCCTGACGGGCCGGGACGCCGGCCCCGACATGGCGGCGTTGCTGCCGTTGATCGGTCGGGACCGGATCCTGGAGCGCCTTCGCGGCGGCTAGGCCGCCGCGCAAACACGCGAGAGGTTTGTGGCGGTTAGGCCGCGGCGTTGCAGGTGGCGATCTGCGCGGCGCTCAACGCCTGACCGCGCCAGGAGAAGGCCGAGACGGCACCCAGTTGAGCCACAACACGGCGACACGCGCGGCTGGCCGGCTGCTCGGAACCGCGACCCGTCCCGACGCAGCCGCCGGTCGTGTCACAGCGCCAGCTGACACCATCGACGATAACCGGCGACGTCGGGGCAGCGGCCCCGTTCTGAAGCGTGAGGGTGGTGCCAGCGGTCTGGGCCGATGCGGCTCCAGCCAGGGCGAGGGCGGCAACGGCCACCAGGGAGGCGATACGCATGGGGGGAAATCTCCAGATGAGGGGCCTTAACGGCGCGGCGACATAGTGCGTTGCGAAAAGAAACTGTCAAGGTCCATATCGAAAAAAGACGGACCAATGCCTCAGCTTTACATTATCAACGATAATATATCGGGGCAACGCTTGAGGCTGGACCACTGACCCGATCTGGGTCCGCTGCGGCCGTGAGGCGGTGGTCGGTATCTCCCCAAAACCCCGCCCAGCAAGTCATGGAACTAGGGCGGTTCGGCACGGTGAGCTCGCTCTGAGGTGTCCGCTGACCTGCGCGGGGCCAGATCGACGGCGATCTTTGACGAGGTTCATTCGTGCCGGGCCGCGCCTGCGCGGCCCTCGCGTTCGCGCCCCCACCATGCCGGGTTCAGCCGGCGGGGGTGGGCGACACTGACAGGTCGGCAGCGCACAACGCACTGAAATCCTTGATCCGGCTTGTCAGCTTGTCGGTCCGTCAGTATCTGACACGGTACGCCTATTCGGCGCGGGCCTTGACGATCTTGCCAGGGTTGCGCGGCGGTTCGCCCTTGGGCAGGGCGTCGATCAGGTCCATGCCGTCGATGACCTCGCCCCAGACCGTGTATTGGTTGTCGAGGAAGCGGGCGTCGTCAAAACAGATGAAGAACTGGCTGTTGGCGCTGTCCGGGTTAGCCGTGCGCGCCATCGAACAGACACCGCGCACATGCGGCTCTCTCGAGAATTCCTGCTTGAGGTTCGGTTTGGACGAGCCACTGGTTCCGGTTCCCGTCGGGTCACCGCCCTGGGCCATGAAGCCAGGGATCACGCGGTGGAAGACCACCCCGTCATAGAAGCCCTCATTGGCCAACTCGGCAATGCGCTGGACATGGTTCGGGGCCAGGTCAGGGCGCAACCCGATGGTCACGTCGCCCTGGCTGTCGCCGGTGTCGATGGTGAAAACGAGGGTCTGGGCTTGGTCGGTCATGGCGGCTCCTGTGCTGGGGCCGCTTCTAGCTGGGTCGAGCCGGAAGTAAAACCGTCAGAGGCCGGCGAGATGCTCGCCGGTCTTGGCTTCCAGTTCCATGACCAACACGCGCCCGACCGGGTGGGCATCCGTCTTGATGTTGTCGCGGACCATGGCCTTGATGGCGTCGATGTGCGCATCGATCAGGAACAGCGGAGCGTGCATGCGCGCCTTGTCGTCGATCAGCTTGCACAGCGAGGCCGAGATGCGCGTGACGATCGGGAACTCATAGGTCGCCCCCAAACCCTTCAGGTCATGGGCCCGCATATAAAGCTGGATCAGATTGGCTTCGGTCGCGCCGGTCGCCTTGATCTCGGCCCGCGCTGCTTCCAGCTTGCTGACCTCGTCGTTCAGCCAGTCGCCGAACTGGCTGGACAGATCCTTGAGGGCCGCCTCGGCCCGGGCGATGGCCGCCGCATCGATGCCACCAAAGCCGGCACCGCCCACTTTCAGGCGAAGGGTGTTCGGCGGTTGGATGAATTCAGCAGGCTTACTCACGACGCGACTCCAGTGTTGATCGCGTCAATATTGCATAGCCGACTTAAGGAACTCCTAGGATGCGAACTGTTCGGCCAGAACGCGCTCCTCATATGACCGGTCAGCATCGAACAGCATGGTGAGGGCGATGTCGCGGCGTTCTGATACCTCGACGCGGGCCACGTTCCTGACCTCGACGTCATCGGCCACAGCTGAGACGGGGCGTTTGTCGGCCTCCAGAACATCGAAGGCGACCGCCGCCGTGTGCGGCAACAGCGCGCCACGCCAGCGTCGCGGCCGAAAGGCGCTGATCGGGGTCAGGGCCAGTACACCCGAACCCAAGGGCACGACGGGTCCGTGGGCCGACAGATTATAGGCGGTCGACCCGGCGGGGGTGGCGACCAGAATACCGTCACAGATCAATTCGGCCATTCGCACCCGACTATCCACCGAGATGGTCAACTTGGCGCTCTGGCGCGTCTGGCGCAGCAGCGACACCTCATTGATGGCCAGGCCTGTGTGCACCTCGCCCGAGACAGTGACCGCCCGCATCGCCAACGGATGCACCACGGTTGGTGAGGCCTGCCGAATTCGCTGAAGCAGGCCCTCCGTGTCGAAATCGTTCATCAGGAAGCCGACCGAGCCCAGGTTCATGCCGAAGATTGGCTTGGCCACCGTCATGGCGGCGTGGAGCGTTTCCAGCATGAAGCCGTCGCCGCCCAGCGCTACGATGACATCGGCCTGATCGACCGGGTTTGATCCATACGTCTCGATCAGAATCTGACGGGCCGTAACCGCCTCAGGGCGGTCGACACAGACGAAGGCGAGACGGGGATCAGCAGCCATGATGCAGGCAAGCCCGCTCGGGCCGCGCTTGTCAAACGTCCGGGATCAGCGAGCGGCGTCGAGAGCCTGGCGGAACGCCCGCGCGGCGGCCTCCGGCCCTTGGTCGAACAGGCGCGTGGCCTGGGCGTCGCGGGCCCCGATGGTCGGCTTGCCGCCTGTGCGGATGCGGATCTCGACCAGCATTGACGGGAAGACCGCCTTGTCGATTCCAACTGAGGCGCAAGCTAGCGCCAGCAATTCCGCGCCTTCAGCACCCACCGCCTTGCGCACATCCTGAACCGAGTAGCCACCCAGAACCGCCAGGGCATTTTCGAACAGGCTGACCCGACCTTCACGGGCCGCGCGGACCAGGTACCCAGGCCTTAGTTGGCCGGCGGTGTCGAGCTTGGCGATCAGACGTCGCTCCATTTCGTCGCGCTCTGGATCGACCTGTGGTGCCGGCTGCGGCGGGGGGGCGACACCCGCGGACGCGGCCCGGACGGAGGCCGCGATTGCTGTCTCAAGCCCATCGGTATCGATACGGAACCGTTCGCCGATCGCTTGCCGCAAGGTTTGGCCAACCCAGGAATAGAGCTGCTTGGCGAGCTCTTCACGAAGTCGCGGATGACGAATCAAGGGCGCGCGCAGGGCCGCGATCCGTCGCGACGCCTGGACCAGACGCTCAAAGCCGGGCTCGGAGATGTCGGCAGTGGCATTGCCGGCCAATGCGGTCAGCACCGCCGGTTCGGACCGGTCCAGAATGACATCAACGACGGTGGCCCCAACGTGCGGCCGGCGGGCCACTTCGATCTGGTGCTCAACGGTGGCCTCGAGCAGGACACGGATCAAATCCTGATCCTTGAGCAGCGGACTCTTGGCGATCAGCGGTCGGGCAATCTCGATCTCGTCCAGGACGAGAATGTTGATCAGGGCGTGCGGGGCCCAATCAGCATCGGCCAGTCGCTCTGCCAAGGCCTTGCGGATATCGGTTTCGACCTGCCCGACCAGGACCAGAAACAGGTCCGACACGACTTCCGAATTAGCCTGGCCTGAGGCCTCGACCAAGTCGGCTACGCCCATCAGAAGGCGCTGTCGATCATCCTGCGATCGGCTGTGCGCGAGGCGAAGCAGGGCATCGGCGTGCTGGTTCGACGATGAGGCGAGATCGACAGCGGCCAAGACGGTCCTCCACACGCGCAACAAGGCGACAATCTCTGCCGAGGGCATGAAAACACCGTTAACGGGTCGGAAACCTTGACGTCGATCACCTGCGGCGCGAGTTTTCCAGCCGTAACAGCTTGCCGCCGGAGGACACGGATATGGCAGATGGGGCCGTCGCCAACCTGAAAGCCCAGGTTTCAGAAGCCGAATGGAAGGCGCGCGTCGATCTGGCTGCGCTTTACAGGCTGGTCGCACTACACGGGTGGGACGACATGATCTTTACCCACATCTCGGCCCGCGTGCCGGGGCCTGAGCACCATTTTCTGATCAATCCCTATGGCTGGTACTTCGAAGAGATGACGGCCTCGTCTCTGGTCAAGGTGGACCTGGACGGCAAGGTTGTTCAGGAGACGACCAGCTTTATCAATCCGGCCGGGTTCACGATCCATTCCGCGGTCCACGCTGCGGTCGAAGACGCCCACTATGTAATCCACCTGCACACGGTGGATGGTGTCGGGGTGGCGGCCCAGAAAGACGGCCTGTTGCCGATCAGCCAGAACGCCTGCCTGTTGCAGAACCAGGTTGCCTATCACGGCTATGAAGGCCTCGCGCTTGACCATGACGAGCGCGAGCGGCTGGTCGCGGACCTGGGCGACAAGTCTCTCATGCTTCTGCGCAACCATGGTACCCTGGCCCTCGGCAAGACAGCGGCTGAGGCCTGGGTGGGCATCTTCTTCCTCGAGAAGGCTTGCTCGCAGCAGGTGGCGGCGCTTTCGGCCGGACGGGATGGCATTCTGACGGCACCTGATGCCGCCCAGGCGGCCACCAAGGAACAAGGCAAGGGCATCGGCTTTGTTTCAGCCCTGGCCTGGCCGGGGGCCCTGCGCCTGCTGGATCGAAAGCTGCCCGGCTACGACACTTGATCAGGGCGGCCGTCGCCCTGGTTGCGACGGCATGGCCGGGCGTGGCCCTGGCCGGGGCCTGGCCATTGGACCGGGGGGATACCCAGGTCATCCTTAAGATCGAACAGATGCGGGCTTCGGATGGGTTCGATGTCGACGGGACCCGTCGCCCATTGTTCTCCGATCGCGAAGACGACATGGCCTCGATCTTCGTCGAGCACGGCCTGACAGATCGGCTGACGCTCCAAATGCGCGCGGAATGGCAACGCGGCGAGGATCTGTTTGCCGACTACGAAGGGGCTGGCCCAACAGAGATCGGCCTGCGCTATCAAGTTGTCGAAACCCGAAGGTCGACGGTGAGTGTGTACGCGGCCTACGCCTATGCGGGAGAGGGTCGCAATGCCGGCTATGCGGCACCCGGGGCCGGGTCGCACGACTGGGAGCTGCGTCTTCTCGCCGGTCATGGTGATCGACTGGACTGGTTCGGCGGTCGGGAGGCTTTCGTGGAGGTTCAGGTTGCGCGCCGGTTCCGCGACGGCCTCGCTGATGAAGACCGCCTCGACATCACCGGTGGCATAAATTTCGGCCCTAACTGGATGATCCTCAATCAGGTCTACGCAGGTCGCACCGTCGAAGGACCGGAGGTGGCCTGGGTGAACGCCGAGAGTTCTGTCGTGCGACGTTATGGGAACTGGAGCTTGCAGGCGGGCTGGCGGCTGGCGTTGGCCGGTCGAGGCGAGGTGCCGGCACAAAGTGGGCCGATGATTGCCGTCTGGCGACGGTTTTAGCTCACAGGAGCGTTTGAAGGCGCGGGATGGGCGGCTATACCGCGCGTTCGCCGCGCCGGGAGCCGTTCGTGAATTTTGCTAGACGCCATTTTTTCCTGATCGCAGCCGTCGGTCTGGTCGTGCTTATGGCGCTGGCCGTCGCCGTCAGGACCTTGAGTGTAGGCGGCGATGACAAGGGGGGTGGTGGCCCAGGCGGTCGCGGCGGGCCAGGCGGTCGCGCCCAGACCGTCGAGGCCGTGAGTGTCGCCCAGCGTGATTTCGTCAATCAGATACAGGCCCTCGGGGTGGCGCGTGGTCGCCGCAGCGTCGACATCACCTCCTCAACGACCGAGTTGATCACGCGGGTTCTGTTCGTCGACGGTCAATCTGTTCGGGCCGGGGCTCCGCTGGTCGAGCTGCAAGCGCGCGAAGAAGATGCCGGTATCCTGACCGCCCGCGCCAATCTGGCGCAGGCGCAGCGGGACTTTGACCGTTGGACCGATCTGGCTGAGCGGGGCGTGGCACCCCGGGTCCAGGCCGAACAGGCCGAGTCGGGCGTCGCGACGGCCCAGGCCGCGCTTGAGGCTGCTCAGGCGCGCCGGGGTGATCGGGTTATCCGTGCGCCGTTCGCAGGGGTCATCGGCCTGTCGACGGTCACGCCGGGCACGCTGGTAAACCCCGGCGCCGTGATTGCTACCCTGGATGACATCGGCGTGGTGCGCGTCGATTTTCCGGTGCCCGAGCGGTACCTGTCGCTGGTGCGCCGGGGTACGCCGATTATCGCGACCGCTGATGCCTTGCCCGGCGAGAGCTTTCAGGGAGCCATTGCCATGGTCGACACGCGGGTCGATCAGACGACGCGCGCTGTGACTGCCCGAGCGGAGTTCCCAAACCCGGGTGGTCGTCTGCGGCCCGGCATGTCGATCCGAGTGCGAATTCAGGAAGGTATGCGCCAGGCAATGGCCGTGCCTGAGGCGGCGGTCTTGTTCGAAGCCGATCAGGCCTTCGTCTATCGAATTGCCGGAGCGGGCGACGAGGCCCAGGCCCAGCGTGTCCTGGTTGAAACGGGTTCGGTCGAAGGCGGGTTCATCGAGATCACCGGTGGGCTGGCGGTGGGCGACCGCATCGTTGCGGGCGGCCTGAACCGCCTTCAGCCCGGCGCGCCGATTCAGGTTCAAGGTGAGGGAGCGCCGTCTGGCCGGCGGCAAGGCCGCCAAGGGCAGCGTCCATGATGTTGTCCGATATCGCCGTCCGACGCCCGGTGCTGGCGGCGGTGGCGGCCATTGTTCTGGTTGTGCTGGGTGCGGCTGCCTTTTTCTTGCTGCCCATACGCGAACTGCCCGATATTGACCCACCCGTCGTGTCAGTCTCGACCAGTTATGGCGGTGCCTCGGCTGAGGTCATCGAGAGCCGGATCACCGAGCCGATCGAACAGCAGGTCGCCGGTATCCAGGGCGTGGAGCGCATTACCTCCTCCAGCCGGGACGGCCAGTCCCGTGTGACCATCGAGTTCAACCTGGATCGGGATATCGACGCCGCGGCCAATGATGTGCGTGACCGCGTCAGCCGCGTATCGGGGCGGCTGCCGGATCAGGCTGATCCGCCGCAGGTGGCCAAGGCGGATTCCGATTCCTCGCCCATCATCATTGTCTTCTTCCGGTCCACGACCATGAACCGGCTGGAGCTGACCGACTATGCCGACCGCTATTTGGTCGAGCGGTTCTCAACGGTCCCGGGTGTGGCCACCGTGCAGATCTTTGGAGAGCAACGATATGCCATGCGGATCTGGCTGGATCCGGCGGCCATGGCGGCTCGGGGTTTGACGGTCACCGATATCGAGAGCGCCCTGACCGCTCAGAATGTCGAACTGCCGGCCGGGTCACTTGAATCGACCAGCCGTGACTACACAGTGCGGGTCGCCCGCAACTTCTCGACCCCCGAGCAGTTCGCCGCCCTGCCTGTGTCGGGATCGGCTGTTGACGGGGCCTATGTCACGCGTCTGGGCGATGTGGCCCGTATCGAGGAGGCACCGTCTGAACACCGCCGGCTTTTCCGCGGGAACGGAATCGATCAGGTCGGCCTGGCCATTACCCGGCAATCCCAGGCCAATGACCTGGCAATTTCCAGTGGCGTGGCGGACGTGGTCGCCCAGGCTCAGGCCAGCCTACCTCCAGGATCACAGCTCGAGATAGGCTCGGACAATTCCGTCTTCACCAAGCACGCCATCGAGGAAGTCTGGATCACCATCGGCATCGCTCTGGTGCTGGTGGCGCTGGTCAATTTCGTCTTTCTGGGCACGCTGAGGGCGGCGTTCATCCCCTCGATTGTGGCACCGATCTGCCTGCTGTCGACGTTCATTGTCCTGGCGACCTTCGGGTTTTCGCTCAACCTGATGACACTGCTGGCCCTGGTGCTGGCCATCGGCCTGGTCGTCGATGACGCCATCGTGGTGACCGAGAACATTCAGCGCCGTATCGACAATGGTGAGCCGCCGCTCGTTGCGGCCCTGCGCGGTGCGCGACAGGTCTTCTTCGCGGTTGTGGCGACGACGATTGTTCTGATCGCGGTCTTTGCGCCCCTGATGTTCCTGCCGGGATATACGGGTCGCCTGTTCGTTGAGCTGGCCGTCGCCATTGCGGCAGCGGTCGCTTTTTCCGCCTTTCTCGCACTCAGCCTCTCGCCGATGCTGGCGTCCAAGATCCTCAGGCCCGCTCGCACCGAGGGCTGGGTGGCCCGTCAGGTGAATGCCGCGATGGACGCCTTGCGGCGGTCCTATCACGACACCCTGGAGATGATGCTGGGGCGCCCTATGGCGGCGGCGGGTGCCAGCCTGGCCGTGCTTGTGGTCGGGCTGGGGGCATGGAGCTTGTTCTCCGTGCTGCCGGAGGAACTGGTTCCGCCCGAGGATCGGGGTCGCGTGTCGGTGCGCGTCGAAGGGCCGGAAGGCTCGGGTTACGATTACACCCGCAACATCATGATGCAGGTCGAGCCCATGCTCGAAACCTACCGGGCCAATGGGGAGGCTGACAGCTATCTGGTGTCGGCACCTGGGTTCGGCGGCGGCAGTTTCAATACCGGCAACGGCGTGCTGGTGCTGGCCGACTGGGGCGCGCGCGACCGCTCGGCCGACGAGATCAGTCAGGAACTGGGCCGACAGGTCAGCCAGATCACGGGTGCGCGGGTCAACGCCTCGACGCCTGGTGCCCTTCAGCGCGGTGGCGGCGGCGGCAGCAGCAACAGTGTCCAGATGATCGTGACCGGCTCGGACTATGAGTCGATGTACCTCTGGCTTCAGCCGATCCTGGCCGCTGCCCGGGACAATCCCGGCCTGCAGCGCCCACGCCTGGACTATGAGCCGAACTCGCCGCGCTTGCTGGTCGATGTCGATCCCGAGCGAGCTGCCGCCCTCGGCGTGTCTGCACAAGGTGTCGGACGCACGCTGGAAACCATGTACGGCGGGCGCCGCGCCACGACCTATATTCGCGGAGGCCAGGAGTATGACGTCATCCTCCAGACCGAGCGGGAGAACCGCCAGGCGGTTGATGACCTGAACCAGCTCTATGTGCGCGGTGGGGCCGGTGAGCTGACCCCGCTCTCGTCCGTGATCGACACGCGAACGTCCGGCGACACGCCGGACCGCCGCCGCCTGGACCGCCTTCGGTCCATTACCCTGACGGTTGATCTCAACGAGGGCTACACGGTGGCCGATGCGGTCGCGTTCCTGGAACAGAGCGCCGCTGAGCAGCCGCCTGGTCCGATCATTCGTTGGGGCGGTACGGCCCGCGATCTGCAGGAGGCCGGTGGCGCCGTGGCCCTGGCCTTTGGTCTGGCCCTATTGCTGGTGTTCCTGGTTCTGGCGGCCCAGTTCGAAAGCTGGATTTCGCCAGCGGTCATCATGCTGACCGTCCCGCTGGCGGCGGCGGGCGGGTTGTTTGGCCTGTTCATGGCGGGCTCGAGCCTGAACATCTATTCGCAGATCGGCCTCATCATCCTGATTGGTGTTGCCGCCAAGAACGGCATCCTGATTGTGGAGTTGGCCAATCAGCTCAGGGATCAGGGGCGGTCGATCCGCGAGGCGGTGATCGAATCTGCCTCGCTGCGGCTCCGTCCGATCATCATGACCTCAATCGCGACTGCCTTCGGTGCGCTGCCGCTGGTGCTGTGGCAAGGGGCAGGGGCCGGCAGCCGTCAGACGATCGGCGTGGTGATCTTCGCCGGGGCCATCTTCGCCACCCTGTTGACGCTGTTCATCCTGCCGGTCTTCTACAACCTGTTGGGCCGATTCACGCGCAGCCCTGAACATGTGGCGCACGAGATCGAGGCCTTCGAGGACGAGGAACGCAACCGGGCCCAGCCCGCGGAGTAGGTATGGACACGCTTCTTGACGGCTATCGACGGTTCCGCGACAGCGGCTGGACCAACAATCGGGCACGTATGCAGGCGCTGGCGTCCGAGGGGCAAAAGCCGCAGGCCCTGATCGTTGCCTGTTCAGACAGCCGCGCTGATCCGGCCATGGTGTTCGATACGGCACCCGGCGAGCTCTTCGTGGTCAGGAACGTGGCCAATCTGGTCCCGCCCTATGACCCGGACGGCGATTTCCACGGCACCTCTGCGGCGCTGGAATTCGGGGTGCGGGTGCTGGAGGTGCCGCATCTGATCGTCATGGGCCATCAGAAGTGCGGGGGCGTTCACTCTATGGTCCACGGCTTTCCCGAGCGCGCCCAGGATTTCGTTGAGCCGTGGATGAAGATGGCCGAGCCGGCGCTGGTGGCCGCCAAGGCAGCGGGGACCCCGTTCGACCTGCTGGACGACGTCTGTGAGTACGAGACGGTCAAGCTGAGCCTGACCCATCTGCGGACCTTCCCCTGGATCGCCGCGCGTGAGGCCGATGGACGGCTCCAGCTTCACGGCTTCCGCTTCGGCATTGCCGATGGCGTACTGGAACAGCTCCAGCCGGACGGATCGTTCCTGGCGGTTTAGCCTTCGGCTTCTGCCGCCGCGCTGGCGGCCATGCGCATGTCGAGATAGCGGGCGACCCGCTGTTCGACGTCGGACATGTTGTTCTCCCAGAAGTGGGAGGCCCCCTCGATCAGGTCATAGTCGATGACGATGCCCTTCTGGGCGCGGAGCTTGGCGACGACGCGCTCGACTTCGGCGGGCGGCACGATGGTGTCAGCAGAGCCGTGCAGGAACAGGCCCGACGCCGGGCAGGGGGCTAGGAACGAGAAGTCGTACATATTGGCCGGCGCGCTGACCGAGATGAAGCCGTCCGTTTCGGGGCGGCGCATCAGCAGCTGCATCCCGATGAAGGCTCCAAACTGATAGCCGGCCACCCAGGTCTGGGAGCTTTGGGGGTTCTGGGCCTGAAGCCAGTCGAGGGCGGTGGCAGCATCGGCCAGTTCACCAATGCCGGAATCATATTCGCCCTGGGAACGTCCCACACCGCGGAAATTGAACCGTAGCGTGGCAAAGCCGCGCGTCATGAACAGATGGTACATCTGCACCGCCACCGGGTTGTTCATGTGCCCGTCCGCCTTGGGGTGCGGGTGCAGGATCAGCGCGATCGGCGCCGTCGGGGTCTTTCCCGGCGAATAGCGGGCCTCGATGCGACCGGCGGCTCCGGGCAGGATCAATTCAGGCATGGATGAACCCCAGGCAAATCGTCTTCGGATGACGGTGGAATAGTTGACCGTCTTACTTGGTTTCTCTATGTCCCGGCGGCAAGGCCCCGGCGAGGCGGCGGGTCTTAGCACAGCTCTCGCCGATGGCGCGCGATTTGTTGAAGGAAACGGCATGAGACTGTCCACGAAAGGGCGGTATGCGGTCATGGCCATGGCCGATCTGGCTCGCCACAGCGCCAACGGCGACCGGGTTCGCGCGGTGTCTCTGGCCGAAATCGCGACCCGTCAGGAAATTTCCCTGTCCTATCTCGAGCAACTATTCGCTCGTCTGCGACGAGGCGGACTGGTCAAGAGCGTGCGCGGTCCGGGCGGCGGCTATCTGTTGGCCTCGTCCGCGGATGAGACGTGGGTGGCGGACATTGTTCTGGCCGTCGATGAGCCGATCCGCGCGACGCGCTGTGCAGGTCAGGGATCGCCGCGCGGCTGCATGGTCGGGGGCGAACGCTGTATCACCCATGACCTTTGGGATGGCCTGGGCCGCGAGATTCATCGCTATCTGGCGACGGTTTCGCTGGCGGATGTGATTGCGCCGCGCGCGTGTGCGTCCCAGCGCATGGCCGAGTCGATCAAAGGGGCTATGGCGGACGGGGCGGCGGCATGACGGGCATCTATCTCGACTACAACGCCTCGGGCCTCGTGCGGCCCGAAGCCGTCACCGCGGCGACCGAGGCGCTGGCGGACAACGGCAATCCATCGGCAGTGCACGCGGCGGGGCGACGCCAGCGCGCGCGTATTGAATCGGCTCGGGCCGAGGTTGCGGCCCTGGTTGGCGCAGATCCCCAGAGCATCATTTTTTCGTCGGGCGGGACTGAGTCCAACAGCCAGGCGATGAACAGCGCCATCAAGTCGGGCTTCGATCGGCTGATCATTTCGGCAACGGAACATCCGTGCGTAGCAGAGGCGGCCGCGATGAGCGGTTGTCAGGTCGTGGTCGTCCCCGTCGACGGCCAGGGCGTCGTCTCGCTCGACGCCATCGAGGCTGCGCTGGAGGCGGGCGGCAAGGCCTGGGTGTCCATCCATCATGCCAACAACGAATCCGGTGTCATTCAGCCGATCGCCGAGATCGCGGACCTGGTGCGCGCCCACGACGGCTGGCTACACGTCGACGCGGTCCAATCGGCGGGCAAGATTCCGACCCGGATAGCTGACTTGGGTTGCGACACCCTGACCCTGTCGGCGCACAAGCTGGGCGGGCCGCAGGGCGTCGGCTGTCTGGTCGCCGGCCCGCGCGCGACGGTCCACAAGGTGCTGTTTGGTTCAGGGCAGGAGCGCGGTCTGCGGGCAGGGACCGAGAACGGGCCGGGGTTGGCCGGTTTCGGCGCGGCGGCGAAAGCCGCAAAGTCAGAACTGGACGCCGGTATGGATCACTCCGCCTGGCGTGACGCTGCGGCTGAACGACTGAAGAGACACGGCTGCGTGGTTGCGGGTGACGGCACCGCCCGCTTGCCCAATACCTTGTTTGTCGCCACGCCCGGCTGGTCGTCGATGGCTCAGTTGATGGCGCTGGATCTGGGCGGTGTCATGGTGTCGGGCGGCAGTGCTTGTTCATCGGGCAAGGCCAAGCCGTCGATCGCCATGGTGGCCATGGGGCTGGACGATCTGGCAACATCGACCATCCGGGTGTCCGGCGGCTGGGGCACGACCGAGGCTGACTGGGTTCGGTTCGCGGACGTGTGGGAAGAGGCGTTCCTGGAGCACCGCGCTCGCCATCCCGACGCGGAGCCCACGTAATGGCCGCCGTCAAGGAGACCGTAGAGGCCGTGAAGGGCCTGGAAGCCTACAAGCACGGCTTCGTCACCGACATCGAACAAGAGTTCGCGCCAGTCGGCCTGTCTGAGGACACGGTGCGCTTCATCTCGGCCAAGAAGGATGAGCCGGCGTGGTTGCTCGACTGGCGGCTGCAGGCGCTGGAGCGCTGGCAGGCCATGGAGGAGCCGACCTGGGCCAAGGTCGACTATGTGCCCGCCGACTATCAGGCGCTGCACTACTACGCCGCGCCCAAGACCAAGGAGGGGCCGAAGTCCCTCGACGAGGTCGATCCCGAACTGCTGGAAACCTACGCCAAGCTGGGCATCCCCTTGCGTGAGCAGGAGGTCCTGGCGGGTGTCCAGGGCGCGCCGAAATATGCCGTGGACGCCGTGTTCGACAGCGTCAGCGTGGTCACCACCTTCCGCGAGGAGCTGGCCAAGGCGGGCGTACTGTTCATGTCCTTCTCGGAGGCGGCGCGCGAACATCCTGAGCTGGTCCGCCAATACCTCGGCTCGGTCGTGCCGGTGTCGGACAACTATTTCGCGGCCCTGAACTCGGCGGTCTTTTCGGACGGTTCGTTTGTCTACATCCCGCCGGGCGTGCGCTGTCCGATGGAGCTGTCGACCTATTTCCGCATCAATGCCGAGAACACCGGCCAGTTCGAGCGCACCCTGATCATCGCGGATAAAGGCAGCTACGTTTCGTACCTTGAGGGCTGCACCGCGCCGATGCGCGACGAGAACCAGTTGCACGCCGCCGTCGTCGAGCTGATCGCGCTGGACGACGCCGAGATCAAATATTCGACCGTTCAGAACTGGTATCCGGGTGACCCGGAAACCGGGAAGGGCGGCATCTACAACTTCGTCACCAAGCGCGCCGATTGCCGTGGCGACCGCTCCAAGGTCAGCTGGACCCAGGTCGAAACCGGTTCGGCCGTGACGTGGAAATATCCGTCGTGCCTGCTGAAGGGCGAGGGGGCGTCGGGCGAGTTCTATTCCATCGCCATCACCAACGGCCGCCAGCAGGCGGACACCGGCACCAAAATGGTGCACCTGGGCAAAAACACCCGCTCGCGCATCATCTCCAAGGGCGTGTCGGCGGGCCGGTCGTCCAACACCTATCGCGGTCTGGTCTCGGCCCATCCGAAGGCGACGGGCGCGCGCAACTTCACCCAGTGCGACAGCCTGCTCATCGGCAAGACCTGCGCGGCCCACACCGTGCCCTACATCGAAGCCCGCAACGGCCAGGCCCAGTTCGAGCACGAGGCGACGACGACGCGCCTGAGCGAGGACCAGCTATTCTACGCCATGCAGCGGGGGCTCTCGCAGGAGGAGGCGGTGCAGCTTCTGGTCAACGGCTTCGTGCGCGAGGTGCTGCAGGAACTCCCGATGGAGTTCGCCGTCGAGGCGCAGAAGCTGGTGGCGATCTCGCTGGAAGGTTCGGTCGGATAAGGCGGCAGGGGATTAATTCGATGGGATTCTTTGATCCACCGGATGTCAAAGTTCGGAACAAACTCCGTCCAGATGTGAAGCTGCTGGCGGAGAAGCTGGTCAAACTGGTCCACGAGCAAGGTGGCGATCTCACTTCAACAGAACGGCGTGAGGTGGAGTTCGTCACGGTCATGCATTGGCTCCAAGATCAGACTGATAGACATGGGTTGGCGCTCATGGGTCAGAACAGCATGGTTGATTTTTTCGCGTGCAAGTCTGAAGGCGTCAGGATCAGTCACAACTTCCGCCCAAACCAAGTGATCGTAGCCAAAGAGTGTCTGAGAATCCGTCGTGAAAATCCGGAAGTATATGACGTCGCGAACTAAAGGCGACTGATCAAGGACCTCTTAGAATGGCTGCTAAGTCGATAAATCGAGACATGGATGGCGCGGCAAGCGCGGGAGAAAAGTTCGCGGCGGACTGCGTGAGGGCCTACGAGGCAAGTCGTGGTGACGTGGCCATTTTACCTCATGCCTTGAACCATTGGGTTGGAACGCTGGTCGCTGCAGGGGTCCCCATAGACAAAATCAAACTGGCTCTCGGCGATGCTTTGAGCCACTCGGAACTGAAGTAATGCTCTCCATCTCCAACCTCTCCGTCTCCGTTTCCGACAAACCGATCCTCAAGGGCCTCAGCCTCGACGTCCCCGCGGGCGAGGTGCACGCCGTCATGGGACCGAACGGGGCGGGCAAGTCGACGCTGGGCTATGCGCTGGCGGGGCGGCCGAACTATGAGGTCACGGGCGGCTCGGCGACCTGGCGCGGCGAGGACCTGCTCGATCTGGAGCCCGCCGAACGGGCGGCCAAGGGGCTGTATCTGTCGTTCCAGTACCCGGTCGAAATCCCGGGCGTTCCGGCCCTGACGTTCGTGCGAGCGGCGATCAATGCGCAGAGGAAGGCGCGCGGCGAGGCCGAGATGACCGCGCCGGAGTTCCTCAAGGCCGCCAAGGCCGCCGCGACCGCGCTGAAGATGGACTTCGACATGCTCAAGCGGCCGCTCAACGTCGGCTTCTCGGGCGGCGAGAAGAAGCGGATGGAAGTGCTCCAGATGGCGCTGCTTCAGCCGTCGATGCTGATCCTGGATGAGACGGATTCCGGCCTCGACATCGACGCCCTGAAGGTGGTGGCCGATGGGGTGAATGCCCTGCGCTCGCCCGAACGCTCGATGCTGGTGATCACCCACTATCAACGCCTTCTGGACTATATCCGTCCCGACCGCGTCCACGTCCTGGCCGGCGGACGCATCGTCGCGTCGGGTGGCCCGGAACTGGCGCTCGAGCTCGAGGCCGAGGGGTACGACAAATACCTGGAGGTTGCGTGACGACCGCGCTCGACCTCGCCAATCCTGACACCTTCCCATCCCGCCGCGACGAGGATTGGAAGTACTCGGATGTGCGCCGCCTTTTGCGAACTATGCCGCCAGCCTCGCCCGTGGGCGTGGTGCATGGCGGTGGGCCGTTCTTTGAACACGGTGGCGATGCCCTGACCTTCATAAATGGCCGCGCGGTTGGGGACGATCACTTCACCGCTTTCGGCGATCATGTGGTGAGGCTGCGGTTTGTCTCCGAGGCGTCGGAAACGGGCCACACGGTCACGGCCACTGTCGGCGCGCGACGCAATAGCAAGCTGATCATTCTCGAAAGCCACGAGGGGGCCGGCTCGGCCTATGTGGCGCACAATCGTTTGACGATTGCAGCCGCCAGCGGTGCCGAAATCGTCAGGATCGTACTTGTGGATGAACCCGCCGACGCCCTGTCGATCACCCAGGCGAGCGTGACCCTGGGCGCAGGCGCGACCTTTGCCCAGACCGTCCTGACCACCGGTGCGAAGCTCCAGCGTTTCGAGACGCGGGTGAAACATCCCGGCGAAGGCACAAGGGTGCGGATCGACGGGGCCTATCTGGTGGAGGAATCGCGCCATGCGGACATGACCACCGAAGTCGACCACGTCGGGGGTAATGGCGAGACGGACCAGCTGACCAAGGGCGTCGTGCGCGACGCAGGGCGCGGCGTCTTCCAGGGCCGGATCATCGTGCGCGAGGGCGCGGACGGTACTGACGCCCGCATGGGCCATCACGCCCTGATCACGTCTGATCGCGGTGAGGTCGACGCCAAGCCAGAGCTGGAAATCTACGCGGACGACGTGTCCTGCGCCCATGGCAATACGGTCGGGGCCTTGGACGAGAGCGCGCTGTTCTACATGGAGCAACGCGGTATCCCGGCAGACGAGGCGAAGGTCCTGTTGACCGAGGCCTTCCTGATGGAGGTCGTGGATCGCATCGGTCACGAGGGCGCCCGAGAACGGGTGCGGGCATGGCTGATGGAGCGCCTGTAATGACCTTCGACGCCCTGGCCGCCCGCGCCCAGTTTCCGATCCTGTCGCGGCAGGTGAACGGCAAGCCGCTGGTCTATCTGGACAACGCTGCATCGAGCCAGAAACCGCGCGCCGTGATCGACGCCATGGCCGGCGCAATGTCCGGCTCTTACGCCAATGTCCACCGCGGCCTGCACACGCTCGCCAATGAAACGACCGAGGCCTATGAGGGCGCCCGGCGGTCGGTGGCGCGGTTCCTGAACGCCGGCGAGGACGAAATCGTCTTCACCAAGGGCGGCACTGAGGCGATCAATCTGGTGGCGTCGTCCATTGGCCAGTCCATCGGTGAGGGCGACGAGATCGTCGTCAGCCAGATGGAGCACCATTCCAACGTCGTGCCCTGGCACCTGCTGCGCGAGCGGCGCGGGGCGGTGCTGAGGTTTGCCCGGGTGCTCGACGACGGGGCGCTCGACATGGACCATCTGGCCTCGCTGATCGGACCGCGGACGCGCGTGGTGTCGATCACCCAGATGTCGAACGTGCTGGGCACGATCAATCCGGTCGCCGAGATCGCCGGGCTAGCGCACGCTGTCGGGGCGGTGATGGTCGTCGACGGCTGCCAGGGCGCGGTCCACTTGCCGGTCGATTTGAAAGCGCTGGACTGTGATTTCTATGTCTGCACCGGTCACAAGCTGTATGGCCCGACCGGCATCGGCGTTCTCTACGGCAAGGCCGAGGCGCTCTCCGCCCTGCCGCCGTATCAGGGTGGCGGTGAGATGATCGAGAGTGTCACCGAGGACACCGTTCGCTACGCCGAGCCGCCGCGCCGGTTCGAGGCGGGCACGCCGCCGATCCTGGAGGCTATCGGTCTTGGCGCGGCGATCGAGTGGCTGTCGGCCTTCGACCGCGCCGCCGTGGAGGCGCACGAGACGGCGCTCTATCAGCGCGCTTTCGAGGCCCTGCGCGGCCATGACTGGTTCCGTCCGCTCGGTACCGCACCGGACAAGGGTGCGATCCTGGCCTTCACCGTGGATGGGGCGCACGCCCACGACATCGCTCAGATCTTGGACCGCTATGGCGTGGCGGTCCGGGCCGGACAGCACTGCGCCGAGCCGCTAATGTCGCGCTTTGGACTGACTTCGAGCATTCGCGCCAGCTTCGCCCTATATAATACGTTCGAGGATGTGGACATTTTCGTCGACGCTCTCGGCAAGGCCCGGACCTTCTTTCAGTGACGACCATGGACGACCCCAAAATCAGCACCAGCGAAGACTTCGCCAAGGCGTGGGACGCGCCTCAGACCGGGGCCATGACCGAGCTGGAAATCGCTAATCTGACCGACGCCATCGTCGAGGCGCTCAAGACCGTGTTCGACCCGGAGATCCCGGTCGACATCTATGAGCTGGGCCTGATCTACAAGGTCGACATCAATGACGACCGTGACGTATTGATCGAGATGACCCTGACCGCGCCGGGCTGTCCGGTGGCAGGCGAGATGCCGGGCTGGGTCGAGGAAGCGGTGGCCAAGGTCGACGGCATTCGTTCGGCGACGGCCAAGCTGGTGTTCGATCCGCCGTGGGATCCTTCGAGGATGAGCGACGAGGCCAAGCTCTCGCTCAATATGTTCTGATGGACGCCGAGACCGTCCGCCGACGCCCGAGGCCCCAGGTCGTGCGCCTGACCGAGGCGGCGGCAGAGCGAGTTCGCGAGATCATGGCCCGCGCTGAGAAGCCGGCGGCGGCCCTGCGCGTGGGGGTCAAGAACGGCGGCTGTGCCGGTCAGGAATACGTCGTCTCCTATGCCGAGACGATCGACCCGCTCGATGAAGTGGTCGAGGACAAGGGTGCCAAGGTGGTGATCGAACCCAAGGCGGTGTTGTTCCTGTTGGGGTCGGAGATCGACTACGAGACGACCCGACTGGCGTCCAAGTTCGTGTTCCGTAATCCGAATGAGACGGACGCCTGCGGCTGCGGCGAGAGCGTCACCATCGTCCCGGCGCCTGAGGCCTGATGGCCTACGACCGGGCTTTCGGCGACTGGGTGCGCGATCATCTGAAGGACCTGGGTGCCATCGAGATCAAGCCGATGTTCGGCGCCGCCGGGGTCAAGTTCGGCGGGGCCATGTTCGCCATCCTCGACGACGGCGAAATCTGGCTCAAGGCCGACGAGGCGCTGGCGGCCGGGCTGGAGGCCGAGGGCGCGCGCCAGTTCAACTATGCGACCAAGGCCGGCGAGGTCATGGTCATGGCCTATTGGTCCCTGCCGGAGACGGCGGTGGACGACGCCGACGAGGCCGTCGCCTGGGCCCGCAAGTCCGTCGAAGTCGCCCTCAGGCCGAAGCCGAAGCGACGCTGACCGGGGCCGCAAGACCGGACAGCTTCTTGCGGAGTTGTCCGCGCAGCAGCCACAGCACGATGGCGGCGTGCAACACCACTGATGCCGCCGACAGCATCCAGACATGGTCGAGCCGCGCCCACGGCTGGCCCGAAAGCCAGATCGCCGGGCCGGCGAAGGTGATCAGGCGGCTGGCACTGCCGATCAGGGCCGGGCGAGTGTCGCCGAGCGCCTGGAAGGTCCCCGACGCTGTGAAGATCAGGGCCGAGGGCAGGAAGTTCAGCGAGATGATCCGCAGGAAGTGCGCGGCCACGTCGATCACGGCGGGATCGTTCGAAAAGGGCGCGACCAGGGCGTGCGGCGAGATCTGGCAGAAAGCCAGCAGGCTCAGCATCAGGATCGAGCTGAAGAGGGCGGCCTTGGTCACGGTCTCGCGGACGCGGGCGGCTTGTCCGGCGCCGAAATTCTGACCGGCGACGGGGGCGACAGCGAAGGCGATGGCCATCGCGGGCAGGAAGATGGCCTGCATCACGCGCGAGCCGACGCCGTAGCCGGCCTGGGCGTCCGGGCCGAACCGGGCGATGACGCCATAGACGACCAGTCCCGTCAGGAACATCAGAGCGAACTCGCCCGCTGACGGCAGGCCGATGCCGATGATGCGGCGCGACAGGCCTAGGTCCAGACGATCCAGACGGAACGGCTGGCGGATCAAGGTCTGCACCCGGTCGAACATCAGGGCGAAGGCGATCAAGCCGGCAAGACCCGCCAGTGAGGACGCCAGACCCGCGCCGAAGACCCCGAGTGGAACACCCGTGCCCCAGCCGGCGATGAGCACGGGGGCGAGGATTATGTTGATCAAGACGGCGGCGGTTTGAACGAACATCGGCTGGCGCACGACACCGGCGGCGCGCAGCGCGGCGGCCATGGCTCCGGTCGGGAACATCAGGGCGAGCGCGGGGATGAAGCCGTAGAGATAGAGCGTCGCCTGCTGGTGGGTCGCATCGTCGGCTGCGAGGGCGGCCATGGCCGGGCCGGCCAGCAGATAGCCCCCGGCCAGTACGATCATCGACAACGCCAGGGAGAGCAGCAGTGTTTGACGATAGACGCCGTCTGCCTCCTCCGGCCTCCTGGCCCCGATGGCGCGCGCGATCAGCGACAGCGCTCCAACGCCGACCATCGGGCCGAGCGCCATAGCCAGGAAAAAAAGCGATCCCCGACAGGCCGACCCCGGCGATGGCCGCAGGACCCAGATGGCCGACGAAATAGAGGTCTACCAGATAGTAGGCCGTCTGAAATACCAGACCTATGCCGATGAAGGCCGCCATGCCGAGCAGGTGGCGCGTGATCGACCCCTGAGTCAGATCCTGTTGCATATGAGGTCCCCGAACCCTGGTGATGTGGACCCCTCTCGAAGTCGATGCAACGGCTCAGTTCGCCGTGGCCTTCCGAGCCTCATCAGGTGCCGGGACCTGAACGGCAGGCTTCACCGGCTGGCCCGTCGCCTCGGCAACAAGCTCAGCGGTGCGGGCCTCTACGGCCTCTTCCAGTCGTGCCATGAACTCGGCCTTGGGCAGGCCAGTGGGGATGGGGTCAAGGAATTCGATGGAGGCGGTGCCGGGGGTCTTTGTGAACTCTTCCTGCGGCCAGAAGAGGCCGAGGTTGGTCGCCAGCGGCACGACCGGCATGTCGAAGTCGCGGTACATGTGCCAGACGCCGGTTCTGTAGCGGAATTTCTCGCCGATCTTGGCCAGATTGCCCTCGGGATAGATGAGGATCTTGCGGCCCTGTTCGTGCGCGATGGCGGCGGATTGCGCGAGCGCCTTGCGAGCTTCGTGGCCGCCGCAGTTGTTGACGACGATGGCCCCGAGTTTTTGCAGAACGGTCCCCAACAGCGGGAATTTCTCAAGATGATCGCCGGTGACGAAGGCCAGGTCGTCGAACTGGTCATAGACGCAGAAGCCGTCGCCCCAGCTCTGGTGTTTGGCGGCGATAATGAAGGCCCCTTCGGGCAGACGCGCCTTGCCGCGCGCCTCGATCCGAATGCCGGCCAGGACGCGCATGGCCTGAACCATGCGTTTGACGTAGCGACGAATGATCCACTGAACGGCGCGGCGTCCCGGCGCGAGCGCGGCAAAGGCCGCTGCCAGGGTGTAGAGGATCGAGAGGATCCAGTAGGCGATGTTGAAGGCCAGACTTCTCATCGCGACAGTCTAGCCGTGTCGGTTTGAGCGGGGATAGGGGTCAGGCGGCCTTGGCCCGATCCTGAGCCACGGTCATGCGGTTGCGCCCATTGCGCTTTGAAGCATAGAGGGCCTCATCGGCGCGCTCGATCAGGCCAACCGGCTTTTCGCCGGGCTGCCATTGGGCCAGTCCAATCGAAATCGTGACCGCCCCGAGGTCCTCGTTGGTCGAACGACGCTTCAAGGATCGTGAAGCAATCTCACGCCGGGTGTGATCCAGCGCGGCTTCAACGGCCTGAGCCGTTTCAGCCGGGAAGATCAGGGCAAACTCTTCGCCGCCATAGCGGGCCGCGACCCGCGGGGGCAGGGCCAGGCGCGACAGGACGCTGGCGACATAGCGGATGACCTGGTCCCCGGTCTGGTGGCCCCAGGTATCGTTGAAGCGTTTGAAATGGTCGATGTCGAGCACGGCCAGGGCCAGGGGCTTGTTGTCCCTTTCGGCGACTTCGCACTGGCGCTCCAGCTCGTCGTCAAAGGCCTTGCGATTGGCCAGTTTGGTCAGGGCGTCGGTCATGGCTTCGCGCCGGACCTGTTCGAGGTGTTCGCGCAGCTTGCCGACCTCACGGGTCGAATCCGACAGGCGCTGTTCAAGGGCCGCATTCTCGACGGACACCCTTCGTGTGGCCGCCGCCAGGCTGGCGATGGTTTTCTGAATGTCGCCGCCGGACGTCAGCTTTTCGTCGGCTTCAGCCAGGGTTTCCCCGTAGGAGGCCTGGTTGCGTTGGGCGTCAGCGATGGCGCCCGCCACGCTGCTCAATTCGCGGGACAGCTGGGCCCCAGCGTCACGGATCTCATCCGATAGGCGGGCGCGTGGCAGATATTCGGCGGCCAGGCGCTCGGATTCGTCTTCGGTCAGCGGCCCGTTGGCGAGAATGCGGCGTAGCTCGATCGCCAGTCCGCTCTCGGGGTTGCTCAAGGAATGCAGCCAGATCTCGAAGTTCAGCGGAGTCGGCCAGACGCTCGCCGTCTCCATCTCCTGGAGTGCGGTCTTGGCCAGCTCATAGGCGGCTGGGCCTCTAAGCCTGGTGTCGACGTCTGAAGTCATCCGGCGTCCCTCGAGGTCGGATTTTCCGACCGTAACGAGGAAGCCTAGCCCGGCAAGGGTAACGGTGTGATTAAGCCGGTTCTTTTTTCAGAGCGGGGCGCAGTAGGAAGGCCGGCGTGGCATCCCCGAATCCCGGGGTGCGAACAGGTTCGCTGTCCGCTTTTGGCTTGGCGCGATCCTGCTTGCGGGCAGGACGGGCTGCCGCGTCAGCCGATTCAGTCGGCTCCGAAGCCGCCTCGACTCCATCCGACTTGCGACCGCGGCCACCGCGCGAACGACGCGGCTTGCTGGGCTCATGATCGACGACAGCGACCAGCGGCGGCTGTTCATCGTTGGCCGGAGCCGGCTCACCGGTCGCAGCGGCGCTTTGAATCGGCTGCATCGAGGCGGTCTGGCCATGCTCGGCGACCGGCCGCGGGCGGGTGTCGCGACGCGTGCGCTTGCGGTCTTCCTTCTGGCGCGGCGTCGACTTCAGCTCGGAGACGTCGAGTTGAAGGTCCAGCGTCTCCGGCGTCATCTTGATGAGCTTGAGAACCTTGTCATACGAGCGGTCATCGGCCGGGGTGACGATCATATAGGCCTCGCCCGAGCGCCCGGCGCGGCCGGTGCGACCGATGCGGTGGACGTAGTCGTCAGCGGTGTGCGGCACGTCGTAGTTGAAGACGTGGCTGACGTCCGGGATGTCGAGCCCGCGCGCGGCGACATCGGAGGCCACGAGGATCTTCAGCTCACCGGCGCGGAAGCCGGCCAGGGTCTTCATCCGGGTCGACTGGTCGAGGTCGCCGTGGATCGGCGCGGCGTCAAAGCCGTGCACGGTCAGGGACTTGGCGACGATATCGACTTCGGATTTGCGGTTGCAGAAGACGATGCCGTTCTTCACGTCCGACCGTTCGATCAGCATCCGCAGCGCCGTGCGCTTGGCCTTGGGATCGGCCGAGCCGATGGGGGCGACGAACTGACGGATGGTGTCGGCAGTCGAGGCGGGACGGGCGACCTCGATGCGGGTCGGGTCCTTGAGGAACTGGGTGGTCAGCCGGGTGATCTCCGGCGGCATGGTGGCCGAGAAGAACAGGGTCTGGCGGCGCGGCGGCGTCAGTTTGAAGATGCGCTCGATGTCGGGGATAAAGCCCATGTCGAGCATACGGTCGGCTTCGTCGACGACCATGATCTGAACGCCGGTCAGCAGAACCTTGCCACGATCGAACAGGTCAAGCAGGCGGCCAGGCGTGGCGATCAGCACGTCCACGCCTTTGTCGAGCGCCGACACCTGGTCACCCATGGAGACGCCGCCGATCAGGAGCGCCCAGCTTAGCTTGGTACCCTTGGCGTATTTGGCGAAGCTCTCGGCGACCTGGTCGGCCAGTTCGCGGGTCGGGGCCAGGACGAGGGCGCGCGGCATACGGGCCTTGGCGAAACCGTTGGACAGTCGATCGACCATCGGCAGGGTGAAGGCGGCGGTCTTGCCGGTGCCCGTCTGGGCGATGCCGAGCACGTCGCGGCCGGCGAGGGCCACGGGGATGGCCTGTTCCTGGATGGGGGTGGCTTCGGTGTAGCCGGTGTCGGCGATAGCTTTCAGCGTCGTGGCCGAAAGGCCAAGTTTGGAAAATTCAGTCATGGAATCCTGTACGGGCGGAAGGGATGTGACGCGGCGGCCCGTGAATCGGGGCGCCATCGGTCGGTCTGGCTTCGCGGAACCGCCCAGTCGGGGCGAACGGGCGGCGCGGATTCGCCTTCCTGCTCCGTGGTGCAGTGCAACATATAGATTTCGACTGGAAAGTCAATGTTCGGCGGGGGGGGGGAGTGGCGAGTGAGTAGAGCCACCCAGGTTTGTCCTCCGGGCCGAAGCGCGTAGCGCGCAGAGCCGGGACAAGGGGGGGCTGCGTGGGGCGGGGCAGGGGGCGGCGCGCTTGTGCCGGATATTCGCTGCGCGAGTTCCGGGATGACAAACTTCTAGGGCAGCGGGCACGCCGATGCCGCCTCGCGGTTTCCAGCGAAGGTGAGGTGGAGAGGCAGGCGGTGCTGGGTCATGGCCCGGAACCGTGGGGTGCGTCCGTGCTTTCGCCGTAGGACGCGAGGGTGTTTTCGGCCGTGTCCGGCACCGCCTTCGGTCGGTGGACGCGCGCGGCTCGAGGGAAGGTCTTTTTGTCGGGACCGGCGCGGCTTGCTGCGTTTGCCCGCCGGGTTCGCATCCCCGATTCGACCAGGTCCGAGCAACTGAGCCCGCGGCGGGCTGGAAGCCTACAGGCGCTTCCAGGGCTCCGGGGTTTCGCCCCGGACATTTGGCCCTCCGGCGTATCGACTTTCACCCTGGGACCCGGATGGACGCCCCTGTCTTCAGGAACGGCCCCGACCCGAGGGCTTGTATCGACCCATAGCCGGACGACGGAAAGAACCCGCTCGACCGATCCCCGCCGCCGCATCAGTGCCTGGATCCTGAGGCGCCTCTCCCTGCGGTGGAGACGAGTGTGAGTATGGGGAGACGGAAAAGCCGGCGGATAACTTGCGATCGCTTTTTGCGATGTGATGGATCGGAAGGGGTGTTTTCGGGCGGAATGCGGGCGTTGAGGGGGTGCAATCCCCCCAACTTTGTCATCCCGGACGTCCCCGCGAAAGCGGGGGCGAGCCGGGACAAGGGCGGGATTGCGTCGGATGGCGCAGTGAGCGGCGCGCTTGTCCCGGCTCTGCGCCGCGAAGCGGCTTGGCCGGGATGACAAACTTA
>NZ_AUAO01000003.1 GCF_000428765.1 Brevundimonas aveniformis DSM 17977 | reverse complement strand
GGCTTGTATCGACCCATAGCCGGACGACGGAAAGAACCCGCTCGACCGATCCCCGCCGCCGCATCAGTGCCTGGATCCTGAGGCGCCTCTCCCTGCGGTGGAGACGAGTGTGAGTATGGGGAGACGGAAAAGCCGGCGGATAACTTGCGATCGCTTTTTGCGATGTGATGGATCGGAAGGGGTGTTTTCGGGCGGAATGCGGGCGTTGAGGGGGTGCAATCCCCCCAACTTTGTCATCCCGGACGTCCCCGCGAAAGCGGGGGCGAGCCGGGACAAGGGCGGGATTGCGTCGGATGGCGCAGTGAGCGGCGCGCTTGTCCCGGCTCTGCGCCGCGAAGCGGCTTGGCCGGGATGACAAACTTATGGGGGGGAGTGCCGGCGGGGCCCCTTCCCACGGAGAGAGGCTGTTGACCTAGACGTCGAGATCCTCCGCCGCGAAGGCGGCGTGTTCCTGGATGTAGCGGAAGCGGAGTTCGGGTTTCTTGCCCATGAGGGTTTCGACGCGGTCGTCGATCTGGCCTTCGTGGCCGGGTTCCACCAGGACGCGGGCGAGGGTGCGCCGCTTGGGGTCCATGGTGGTTTCCTTGAGCTGGGACGGGTTCATTTCGCCCAAGCCCTTGAAGCGGCCGATCTCGGGCTTCTTGCCCTTGAAGACCGTGGCCAGAAGCTCGTCCTTGTGGGCGTCGTCGCGGGCGTATTCGGTCTTGCCGGAATGGCTGATGCGGTAGAGCGGCGGCAGGGCCAGGAACAGGTGACCCGCCTTCACCATCTCGGGCATGGCCCGGTAGAAGAAGGTGATCAGGAGGCTGGCGATGTGGGCGCCGTCGACGTCGGCGTCGGTCATGATGACGACGCGCTCGTAGCGCAGGTCTTCGAGGCGGAAGCGGCTGCCGGCCTGAACGCCCAGCGCCAGCATCAGGTCGGACAGTTCCTGGTTCTGGCGCAGCTTGTCATCGGTGGCCGAGGCGATGTTCAGGATCTTGCCGCGCAGGGGCAGGATGGCCTGGTTGGCGCGATTGCGCGCCTGTTTGGCCGAGCCGCCGGCGCTATCGCCCTCGACGATGAAGAGTTCGGCCCCTTGCGCCGCGTTCTGGGTGCAGTCTGCCAGCTTGCCGGGCAGGCGCAGCTTCTTGGTGGCCGAGGCGCGAGCGACCTCCTTGTCTTTGCGGCGCTTGAGGCGCTCTTCGGCCCGGTCGATGACGAAGGCGAGCAGGGCGTTGGCGCGGGCCGGGCTTTCCGTCAGCCAGTGGTCGAACGGGTCGCGCAGGGCGTTCTCGACCAGACGCTGGGCCTCGGAGGAGGACAGGCGGTCTTTCGTCTGGCCCTGGAACTCCGGGTTCTTGATGAAGACGGAGACGAGGGCACCGGCGGCCGAGACGGTGTCTTCGGCGGTCAGGATGCCGGCGCGTTTTTCGCCGACCAGTTCGGCATAGGCCTTCAGCCCCTTGGACAGGGCGGCGCGGAAGCCGGCCTCGTGCGTGCCGCCGTCCGGCGTCGGCACGGTGTTGCAATAGGACTGGATGAAGCTGTCGTGGTCGCCGAAGCCGGCGGGGGACCAGGTGACGGCCCATTCGACGGCCCCGGCGTCGCCCTTGCGCTCGATACGGCCGAAGAAGGCGGGGGTGACGGTTTCCTGCTCGCCGATGCGCTCAGCCAGATAGTCGGCCAGGCCGTTGGGGAAGTGGAAGGTGGCCCTGGGCGGGGTGTCGCCGGCGATTTCGGGATCGCAGCGCCATTCAATGGTGACGCCCCGGAACAGATAGGCCTTGGAGCGGGCCATCCGGTACAGGCGCGCTGGCTTGAAGGCGGCCCCGGTTCCGAAGATCTGATCGTCGGGCTTGAAGCGGATGCGGGTGCCCTTGCGCCGCGAGGGGCCGAGTGTCTCCAGCTTGCCGAGCGGCAGGCCGCGCGAGAATCGCTGTTGATGCTCAAAACCGTCGCGCCAGACGGTGGCCTCGAGATGTTCGGACAGGGCGTTGACGACCGACACGCCGACGCCGTGCAGGCCGCCGGACGTCTCATAGGCCTTGCCCGAGAACTTGCCGCCCGAGTGGAGCACAGTCATCACCACCTCGAGCGCCGACTTGTCCGGGTGGCGTGGGTGCGGATCGACCGGAATGCCCCGGCCATCGTCGGTGACGGCGAGGAAGCCGTCGGCACCGAGCTCGACCGTGATCGACTTGGCATGGCGGGCCACGGCCTCGTCCATGGCGTTGTCCAGCACCTCGGCGAACAGATGATGCAACGCCCGCTCGTCGGTGCCGCCGATGTACATGCCGGGACGCTTGCGGACCGGCTCCAGGCCTTCGAGCACCTCGATGGCGTCGGCACCGTAGTCGCCCGGCTTGGGCGCAGACGGCGGTGCGGGGTCGGGGCGCGACAAGGCTTGCGGCTTCTCAGCCGGCGGGGTCGCAGTCTCGCCCTTGGGCTCGGGAGATTGCGGCAGGTTGTCGAAAAGATCGGGCAAGGCGGACATCGCCAGAGATAAGAGAGGGATTCGGACGGGGAGCCGATATCCCCCTTAGATAGGGCGGCGGCAAGCCAGGCTCATCACAAAGTTCACAACGCTTCCACAAAGATCACCATGTGAGAGGAAGGAATCGACGGCGTCGTGTCGCCTTTGTGGCCTTTGCGATGAACCAACCTTGGCCCTGCGGCGCGCCACAGCGTATGACCGGCACTATGAGCGACGATAACGAACGCCGACGCATGGTCCGACCGCCTTCAGGCGGAACGGCGGCTGGCCGTGGCATGGGCCAGAAGATCAAGACGGCGGACAAGAAGAGCCTGTCCAGCCAGCAGTGGATCAAGCGGCAACTGGCCGACAAATGGTCCGAGAAGGCGCGCGCCGAGGGCTGGCGATCGCGGGCGGCCTTCAAGCTGATCGAGATGGACGAGAAGCTGCGGCTGATCCGGCCCGGCAGCCGGGTGGTCGACCTGGGCTGTGCGCCCGGCGGCTGGGTTCAGGTGGCGCTGAAACAGGGGGCGTCGGCGGTGGTCGGCGTGGACCTGTTGCCGGTCGATCCAATTCCAGGCGCGATCCTGATCCAGGCGGATTTCACCGATCCCGGCGTCGACCAACAGCTTATCGACGCGCTGGGCGGTGGCCCCGATCTGGTGTTGTCGGATATGGCGCACAACACGGTCGGCCACCGCCAGACGGACCACCTCAAGATCATTGCCCTGATCGAAGCGGCGGCGGAGTTTGCCATCCGAACGCTCAAGCCCGGCGGTAGCTTCGTGACCAAGAACTTCCAGGGCGGTGACGCCGGCGGGGTTCTGGAGACGCTGAGGGCCGAGTTCCGCGAGGTGAAGTTCATCAAACCCGAAGCCAGCCGCAAGGGATCGTCCGAGGTCTATCTGGCGGCGCTCGGGAAGAAATGACCGAGGCCGCCGTCCGCGACGCCTTTCGTCAGCAGGCGGGGGTCTGCCGGGGACTGGATTCGTCGTTCACCGCCCAGGTCTGCGACCTGATCGCCGAGCGGCTGGACCGAACCACAACGGTGGGCCGGCGCGTCCTGGATTGGGCGGGTGACCCCAGGGCCAATGCCGACGCGCTGCCTTTGAGGCTATGCGGCGCGCTGCACGCATTGGCGCGGGACGACGGACCAAACGCCGGTGTCTGGCCGCCGCATCCGACGCCCGATGACGAGGTCCTGTGGACGGCGATTGTGGTGGCGTTCGCGGCGGAGGTCGACTTTGTCCTCGACTGGCTGACGTCGCCGCCTCAGACCAATGAGGTGGGGCGCTCAGGGCCGTTGATGGCGGGGCTGCTGGTGCCGGCGGACCGGTTTGGATTGCCGTTCGAGCTGTTTGAGCTGGGGTCGAGCGCGGGGCTGAACCTCAATCTGGACCGATACGGATTTGATCTCGGCGGTATCGCGGCAGGCGATGCGGCGTCCCAGGTCCAGCTGTCGCCGCGCTGGACAGGCCCGGCACCGCCGGCGGGTCGCGTCGACGTCGTTGCGCGGCAGGGCGTGGACCTCAATCCGCTTGATCCGACAAAGCCGGAGACGGCGCGGCGGCTGACGGCCTTTGTCTGGGCGGACCAGCGGGAACGTCTGGACCGCCTGGAGGCGGCCCTGAAGATCGCGCGAGCGTACCCGCCTGACCTGGCGGCCGAGGACGGGGTGGCCTGGCTGGAGCGGGTGCTGACCCTCGCGCCGGTCGTCGGTGTATGCCGGGTGGTGATGCACACCATCGCCCTCCAGTATTTCCCGCCGGAAGGACAGGCGCGGGTGCGGGCGCACCTGGAGGCGGTCGCGGCGCAGGCAACCGACAAGGCCCCGCTCGCCTGGCTTGCCTATGAGGCGGCGTCGGCCCCCGATGCCGAAGGACGACGCTGGGCCGAGCTGAGCCTGACCACCTGGCCAGGCGGGACGACGCACAGGCTGGCACGCGGGCATCCGCACGGCTTTGCCCTGGAGTGGTTTGGCGCGCCGACCTGACGTGGGTTGGCGACCTTGTGCGCCGAGGGCCGGGCCGGCCTAGGTGTGAAGGCCCTCGGCGTCGTCGGGAGCGCGATCGCCCTGAAGGGTCAGGTGGTCGACCTGAAAGGGATCATGCAGCAGGGCGCGGACGGCGCTACGGACGGCGCTACGGATGGCGCTACGGACGATTTCGGGGCCCGCGTCGACCAGCGTGCCGATGGACTGGACCGGCTCGGCGCAAAGAAGCGGTGGATACCCCCATAGAGGAGGTAGCCGGCGACGCCGTTGAGTCTCGTTGTCCAGGCCCGACGCTGAGGCATCTGCTTCCCTTGCGTCACGTTGCTTATCGTCAGGCAGTTGCGTAGCGTGACCTAAACGCCCGTTGTCAGAGGCGTCGATCAAGGTTGAGTGACGGAGGAGGGGCCATGCAGGGCCTGATGCAGGACTGGCCGCTGACGGTCGATAAAATCCTGGACCATGCGAAGAACTGGCATCCCCATCGTGAGGTGGTGACGCGCTCGGTCGAAGGGCCGATCGTGCGGACGACCTACGGTGAAATCCACGACCGCGCCAAGCAGGTGTCAAATGCCCTCAAGGGCTGGGGAATCGGGGTCGGGGATCGCGTCGCGACCCTGGCCTGGAACACCGGCCGTCACATGGAAGTCTGGTACGGCGTCATGGGTATCGGCGCAGTGTGCCACACCTTGAACCCGCGTCTGTTCCCCGAACAACTGATCTACATCATCAACCACGCCGAAGATAAGATCATCTTCACGGACCTGACGTTCGTGCCGTTGCTGGAGGCCATTCTGGCGCATTGTCCCACGGTCGAGCGCGTCGTGGTGATGACCGACGAATGGACCATGCCGGCGACCAAGCTGCCGAACGCTGAATGCTACGAGCAGGTGGTGGGCGAGCAGTCGACCCAATGCGATTGGGGTAATTTCGACGAGAACACCGCCGCCGGCCTTTGCTACACGTCGGGTACCACCGGAAACCCGAAGGGCGTGCTGTATTCCCACCGGTCGAACTTCCTGCACACCCTGATCACCATGCAGGCGACGATCATGGCCGCGACGCCGGCGGATGTGATCTTGCCGGTGGTGCCGATGTTCCACGCCAACGCCTGGGGTATCGCCTTCTCGGGGCCGGCCGCCGGGTCGAAACTGGTGATGCCGGGATCGCAGATGGACGGCGCGTCCATCTATGAGTTGCTGGAAACCGAAAGGGTCACCTTCTCGGCCGCCGTGCCGACCGTCTGGCAGGGCCTGCTCGGCTATATGCGCGAGAACAATCTGAAGCTGTCGACGGTGAAGAAGGTGCTGATCGGCGGCTCGGCCGTGCCCGAAAGCCTGATCCGGGCCTTCCACGACGAGTTTGGCGTGGAAGTATTCCAGGGCTGGGGCATGACGGAGACATCGCCGGTCGGCACCCTGTCGCGCCTGACGCCCGAACTGGCGGCCCTGCCCTATGACGAGGGCATGAAGTGGCGGGTCAAGCAGGGGATGCCGCCGCTGGGCGTCGAACTGACCCTGAAGAACTACGCCGGCCAGGAAATGCCGCACGACGGGACGACCTACGGCCGCCTGATGGTCAAGGGGCCGACCATCGCCGGCGCATATTTCAAGGGTGAGGGGGGGGAGATCCTCGACAACGAGGGCTTCTTCGACACCGGCGACGTGGCCACCATCGACACCTATGGCTTCATGCAGATCACCGACCGCGCCAAGGACGTGATCAAGTCCGGCGGCGAGTGGATTTCGTCCATCGACATCGAGAACATTGCCGTGGGCCATCCCAAGGTCGAACTGGCGGCTGTGATCGGGGTTCCGCATCCGAAATGGGATGAGCGACCGCTTCTGGTGCTCAAGCTCAAGCCCGGCCAAAGCGGAGAGCCACAAGAGTTCCTGGACTTCCTGCAAGGCAAGATCGCCAAGTGGTGGATGCCGGATGCGGTGGCCTTCGTCGATGACATCCCGCTGGGCGCGACCGGCAAGATCGACAAAAAGGTGGTGCGCGACCAGTTCAAGGATTATCGCCTGCCCGCAGCCTGATCGCCTCCAGCCAATAGGGGCTCTGAGTCGATCCCTCTGGCCTCGGATATTCTTCGATGAGCGATACCGCACCGCGTAAGCGTTCCACGGCAGGCCTGACGCGGCTGGCCCTTTCGCGCGTCCGCAAGGGCGTCGCCTACGATGACATTGCCCAGACCGTTTACGACAACGGCGGACTGGACAGTCGCTACATCACCATGACCGTGATGTCGGCGGCCATTGCGGTGCTGGGGCTGATGCTCAATTCGCCGGCAGTGGTCATCGGGGCCATGTTGGTGTCGCCGATGATGGGCCCGATTGTCGCCCTGGGCTTTTCAATTGCGCTGCTGGATCTCGACGAGATGCAGCGCGCTGTGAAGGCCATCGCGGTCGGCGTCGGCGTGGCGTTGTTGGTGGCGATTATCCTGACGGCGGTGTCGCCGCTCAAGGAGCCGACCAGCGAGATTCTGGCGCGGACGCGGCCCAACTTTTTTGACCTGTTGATCGCCGTCTTCTCCGGCCTGGCCGGGGCGTATGGTGTGATCCGCCAACGGGGCGACACGGTGATTGGCGTGGCCATTGCTACAGCCTTGATGCCGCCCATTGCCACCGTCGGATTCGGCCTGGGGACCGGGGATCTGCATATCGCGGGCGGGGCCTTCTATCTGTTCCTGACCAACCTTGTTGCCATTGCCCTGGCGGCGACGCTGACCGCCGGGTTGTTTGGTTTCAGGCCCAAATTGGCAACTGTCGGAGGTCGCTGGCGCGGCATCGCCGTGGTCGCCGTTCTGCTTCTGATGAGCGCACCACTGGCGCTGTCCCTGCGCGCCATCGCCCAGGAGAGCCGGGTCAGCGCCGAGACGCGACTGGCCGTGGGCGAGATCTTCAAGGGCGCGGATTCCCGTATCACCCAGCTGGAAACGCGCTCAGACGGCGAAGAAGTGACGGTGTCGGTGCTGGTCAGTACGCGAGAGATTGTGCCCACGGCCCAGTCTCAGTTGACCAGTTGGCTGGAAGCCGCCCTGCATTTGCCGGTTCAGGTCACCCTCGATCAGATCGCCGTGGCGGACCCTGAAGCGTCCGCGCGCGCCCTGCAGGCCAATCAGGCGACGCCCGATCCGGCAACGCAGATGCGCAACCGGTTGATTGAAGCCGTGCCGTTTGAAACCGAAGCCGTCCTGTACGACGGAGCCCAGCGGGTCGCCGTCATTCAGCCACGCCGAAATTCCGGCCTGGATCTGCGCGGAACCGTGGCCCTGGAGCGAGGGCTCAGCGCCCGGTTCCCGGACGTCGCCATCCGGGTTATCCCGCCGCTGCAAAGGTTGGAGCCGGTGGATCTTGGGGACCCGGCGTCGCGCGGCCTGGCCGTCTGGGCGCTGGCGCGCTGGCGCGCCGAGCCTCTGATCAGCATTTGCAGCCCCGAGCCGGCACCGGACCCGGCCGAGGGCGAGGAGCGCGGTCCCGACACCGGTGAGAGCTTCCTGGCCGAACTGACGGCTGCGGGCGTTACCGCCGAGTCTTCGTCCAGCCTATGCCAGCGCGGCGACAGCAATCGCGCGAGAATTGCCTTGGCCGAATAGGGGCTCTTGAGTCGGGCCACAGGAAGCCTCAGGGTCAGGCATGGCTAGTTCTCGCTCATTGTCGCCCTTGCGCTGGATATCCGCGCTGATGGGGGCTTCGGCTCCGTTGGTGGTCCTATTCGCCGCCATGGGATCAGACATCGGCTGGATCAGCTTTGACACAGCCCTGGGGTTCCTGATCCAGCCGCTGGCCTGGTGGCTGTCGATTCTGGGTACCGTCCTGGGTTTGGTGCTGGCCGCCCTGTCGGTGCGGAACCTTCGCCAGGCGTGGCCCTGGCTGTTGGCTGGATTGATCCTGCCGGCGGCCACGTTTACCGGGATTCTGACCGTCCAGCAGCGCGCTGACAGCCTGCCTCCCATCCATGAAACGGCGACGGACTGGAGCCGGCCGCTGGGGTTCAGTCATCTCATTCGGACGGCCCGGGGCGACGAGGCGTGGCCGGTGACGGGTGACCCCGTGGTCAGTGGGTCGATCGGCGATGTTCGGCCAGCCTGGGCCGTCTGGGCGGGCCGACCGGTTTCCGAAATCAACAGTGAAGTCTGTCCGCAGGCCCGCACGGTGCCGAGACTGGTTGAACCCGAAGCGGTGATCGCGGCGCTGGAAGCCGAAGGGGTTGTCGTGATCGGCGAAAGTCCATGGCGGGTCGAGGGAACCCAGAGAAGCAACTTCTTTGGCCGCGCCCGTGATGTTGTCGTTCGGATCGAGCCGGGCGCGACCGACATTCGCGTGGCTGAGCGGATCGGCCTGACCGATCTGGGCGATACCTGTGGCCTGGCTGCAAGGGTCGTCGCGCGTCTTTCCGAATAGGGTCATCTCGGCTTGTTGCCGGTCGATCCCGCGTGCCAGATACCTACCGGGGGTTGTCGTATCTTGGGGGTATTTTGTGTCTGACAACAACGACCATGCGAACGGGGTGCCGGGGGGTGCCGTGCCCGTCACCCAGGCCGCCGCAGGTGCAGGCCCTGGCGACATCCTGGATACCCCGATGGGCGACGCGGCTCAGGCGGGAGGCGGTGGCGGGCAGTCGATTGTCTTTTCCACGACCCTGAGAACACGGGACTTCTTCAAAATAAGCCTGATCAACGGCTTGCTGAATATTGTGACCCTGACGCTGTATCGGTTCTGGGGGAAGACCGAGGTGCGCCGCCGGGTCTGGCGTAGCGTGCGGGTGAACGACGAGGCGTTTGAATACACCGGTCGGGGCAAAGAGCTCTTTTTCGGGTTTCTGCTGGCCTCGGTGATGCTGGGTGTGCCCTTCCTGGCGTTCGTCTTTGCGGTTCAGTTTCTGGACGAACAGTTCAGCCTGCTGCTGTTGCCGCTGTACCTCTTTGGCTTCTGGCTATGGGGTTTCGGGATGTTCACCGCGTTTCGCTACATGGCCAGTCGGACGACCTGGCGTGGCATCCGCTTTGTGCTGTTCGGCTCGGCTCCGACCTACGGCCTGATGTGGATGGGAATGCAGATCGCCAACGGCATGACCTTCGGCTGGATCCAGCCGGTGTTCGCGCGACTACTGGCCGAGCAGGTCTGGAACCATATGCGTTTTGGGGATCGGCCCTTTCGCTGGAACCAGGCAAGATCAGAATCGGTGGGCCTGTACGGTCCCTTTGCGTTGGGTTGGTTCGGGACTCTTGGCCTGATCGTCCTGACGATCATCGGGTTTGTCGCGGTGGCGGCGACAAGCGGGGACGTCTGGAGCAGTTTCGCGCACGAGATGGCGCAGCAGGCTGAGGCCAGCGATCCGGCGAAGGCGGCACCCGTGCCCATGACGGTTTGGGTGGTGCTGGCGTTCTACGGCACCTTGCTGTTGCTCCTGCCGTTCATTGCGCTGGTTTGGTCGCCCTACGATGCTGCGGTGCTGCGCTCGGTCACCGCTGGTATCAGCCTGGATGATGCCCAGTTCGACATGAAGGCGGGGGCCCTGTCCCTGTGGTGGCTTACCTGCACGAACATTGTGATTCTCGTCCTCAGTCTGGGACTGTTGATGCCGCTGATACAGGCGCGCTCGGCGAAGTATCTGGTCACGCGGATGCGTTCGACGGGAACGGCCCGCCTTGATGAGGCACATCAGGCCCCGCCAGGGCCGCGCACGGCCGAAGGTCTGGCCGATGCCTTTGGCTTCTCGCTGATCTAGGGGGCAGACATGCAAGGTCGCTTCTACGACGGGACCGACGCCACCTCGCATGCGGCCGAGGTGCGGTTCGACGGCACAACCCTGGTGATCGAAACCGCCGGCCAGACGCATGCCTGGCCAGCGACTGAACTGGCGGTGGACATCGACCGGGACCAAGCGCGCGTGTCGCGCCGCCGCTCGGACGCGCGGCTGGTCCTGGCGACATCCGAGTGGCGACAGCTGACAGCCGGACAGCGTCAGGTCCGGCGCCATTCTGCCGCCGGTGGCGGGGCGCTCGTCATCGGTCTGGTGGTTGCGGCGGTGGCGACGGGGCTGCTGGTCTTTGTCGGCATACCGATGGCCTCTGGACCTTTGGCGCGCGCGACCCCGATCGACTACGAGGCGCGCATGGGCGAGAACTACAACGCCCAGCTTTCAGGTATTTTTCCAGCCTGCGAAGGCGAGGCGGGCCAGGCCGCCCTCCAGCGGCTGGCGGATCAACTGGCCGACCAGACCCAATCACCTTTCCCGATCCAGGCACGGGCCGTTCACGCGCCGATGATCAACGCCTTCGCCTTGCCCGGCGGGCATGTTCTGGTGACCGGCGATCTGATCGAAGCCGCCGAGACGCCGGATGAGGTGGCCGGTGTTCTGGCCCACGAGATTGCCCACGTCGAACGCCGCCACGTCATGCAAGGTGTGTGGCGCAGCCTCGGGGCCGGGATGCTGCTGGATCTCGTCGTCGGGGGCGGTACCGGCGCGGGACAGCAGGCCGTGCTCCTGGCCGGTCAGGCCTCTGAACTGAGTTTTGGGCGAGCGGCTGAAACCGAGGCCGACGAACACGGCCGCGCCTATCTCCATGCGGCGGGGATGTCCTCGCGCGGTATGGGTGACTTCTTCGAGCGTATGGCCGAGGAGGAATTGGATGCCCCGGAACAGGTTGATGAAGTCTCCGAATGGTGGATGACCCATCCCAATACCGACCGACGCATCGCGGCAGCTCGAGCGGCGGAGCGCGAGGGGGCACCCGCCATGAACGACACGGATTGGCAGGCCCTGCGTCGCGCCTGTGCGTCAGACCAGGCTGAATCGGCTGGCCAACCCTGGGAGATCCGCATTCCCGGTCGACGTCCCCCGAACGATCCCATGCCGGGACAGCCGGATGAGGTGGGCAAGGACCGATAGGCCGGCTGCCGGCCAAAGGCGTCGATCAACCGCGGCGTAGAGGACCGGAACGATCTCGGCGATGGTTTGATCACCCGCCTCGAGCCGGCCCACGATCTGAGCCTCGCGGGCGAGCCGGTGATCCCGGTACGCGACCAGGAATGGCGCGACGTCGGTGATGGGAGGGCCGTGCGTCGGCCAAAGGGTCGCAAAGCCGCCCTGGCGGACCCGCTCCAGACTATCGAGGTAGGCGTCCATGTCCCCGTCGGGCGGGATCACCACCGTGGTCGACCAGCCCATGATGTGATCGCCGCTGAACAGGGCGTTCTGTTCGGGCAGGGCGAACGCCAGATGATTGGAAGTATGCCCCGGCGTGGCCACGGCCTCGAGTGTCCAGCCGGGCCCTTCGATCCGGTCCCCGTCCGTCAGGACCTGATCGGGGCTGAAGTCCAGATCGAAGCCCTCTTCACCGGTATCAGCCAGGTCCTGGCCGAGGATTGGCGGTTCGGCGGCGAGGATAGGGACGCCACCCAAGGCGTCCGCCAGAGGCCGGGCCAGCGGGGCATGATCGGCGTGGGTATGGGTCACCAGAATGTGGCTGACCGTTTCCCCTGCGAGGGCGGCCATAAGGGCCGAAAGGTGCGGCTCCAGCCGAGGGCCGGGGTCAATGACCGCAACCGTCCCTTCGCCGACGATGTAGGTTCCGGTCCCCGTGAAGGTGAACGGGCCAGGGTTCTCGGCCACCACGCGGCGGATCTGCGGGGCGACGGCGTCGCAGCGGCCATAGGCAAACTCAAATTCGCGGACAAACGGGATCACGATCTCACTCGGCAAGAGGCTTGCGTTTACGTCTCGTAAACCTTTGGAGATCGCCGGTCATGGCCCTTGCAGCCGCCCTTGCTGTTTCAAATCGGCTCCAGCGCGTCGCTGCGGCCCTGTTGTGTCTCATGGCGGCACAGGTCTTTGCTGTCGCGTCCTGTACGCCCGAGCCGGCCCCCTATTCAGTCCGCGTGGCCGTCTCGCACTAGGTGAACAGCCCGGCCAGATCGTAACCGGCGGCCCGGCCAGCGGCCAGAACCTCATCCACTGGTCGACCCCGTTGAACCTCGGCCAGCGCCCAGGTTGCGGCGGATCTCATGCCCGAGCGACAGAAGGCATGGGCTCGTTCCCCCGAACCCAATATCTCCGCCATGACCTCAACGGCATCCGGCCCCGGGCGTCCCTGAAAGGGGCGGGCGACGAAACGAATGCCGGCGGCCTCGGCGGCCCCGGCCATCTCAGCCAGGGTCGGCTGGCCCGGCTCCTCATGGTCGGGGCGATTGCAGATGAGGACCGTGACCCCGTCGGCGGCCAGATCAGCAACCTGACTCGGTGCAACCTGACCGGACACCGAGACGCGTTCGTCGAGGAAACGATTCACTGTTCGCGCCGAACCCGAATGGCCGGGGCATCACCTACGTTCAGGAAGAAGCTGCCGAGGGCTGCGCGCCGGACGACGGCCGGTTCACCGGCACGGGGCCGACCCCACATACGTCCGTCGATCTGACGCCAGATGGAGCCGTCCTCCATGACGAAGACCCATTCGCCCTGGCGGGCCTCACGGGCGGAGCGCACGACATAGGACACATTGTCGATCACCTCCTCTTCGCCCTCACGAGCGCCGCCGAAGATGTCGAGGCTGGGCACCGAGAACCCGAACAGGCTGCGCCGTGTCTCCTGCATCTGGGCGCGATCCAGGACGACAACGTCGCCGGAACGCTCGGCGCTATCGAGGGCGGCGGCGGCGGCATCGTAGCAAGCCAGACGCAGTCCGGGATCGGGCTGAGCCCGGCAGGCCGCCAGCTGTTCCAGCACGGGAGCCCTCTGATCGTCCTGAGCTAGCGCCGGGCCCCCGGAAACGGCCATCAGGACGCCGGCCAAATACCACTGCTTCATCGGGGTGCTCCTTACGCGCCGGGATCGGCCTACCATATTCGCGCGGCTCGCGAGCCATGCAATGGCCATTCAATGAGCGCGCGAAAAATCGTCCTGTCGCACGGTTGTCGCACCTGTGGCGAGATTGAGACACGCGCCAGCAGAACAAGGCAAAACCTAGCATTCATGTTGACCAGACTCGCCACAGAATCGTAACTGAAACGATCCCGACAGGTGTCCGCCTGTTGGGTTGCAAATCGCTTAGGCGGGGGGAGGGTCGTCATCCGACGGACTTCGACGCCGGGCTCAGGAGGTAGACCTTTGAAGATTCAAACCGTTCGTGAGCGCCTGTTGGCCTCCACGATGATTGCAGGCGTTGCCGTGTCGGCCTTTGCCGCCACGCCGGCTCTGGCCCAGAGCCAGCCGGACGATGTCGCCGAAATCGTCATCACCGGTTCGCGCATTCCGCAGCCGAACCTCGTAACCACCAGCCCGGTGACCCAGGTCACGGGCGAAGACATTGATGTCGCGGGCGTGACCCGCGTCGAGGACCTGGTGACGCAACTGCCGCAGGCCTTCGCCGCGCAGAACTCGACGGTTTCTAACGGCGCAACGGGTACGGCGACGGTGTCGCTGCGTAACCTCGGCACGGCCTTCTCGGGCGGCGAAAACCGCACCCTGGTCCTGGTCGATGGTCGCCGACTGGGCTACGGCTCGCCGAACGACGCCGCCTCGGACCTGAACCAGATCCCGGGTCAGCTCGTTGAGCGGGTTGAAGTCCTGACCGGTGGTGCCTCGGCCGTTTACGGTTCGGACGCGCTGGCCGGCGTTGTGAACTTCATCATGCGCCGCAATTTCCAGGGCGTTCAGCTGGATATGCAGTACGGCTTCTACCAGCATAACAATGACTATGACGGCCCGGGCAACCTGCGCAATGTGATTGCGACGCGTGGCACGACCAACCCGTCGCAGTTCCGCCTGCCGGCCGACAACGTCATGGACGGCTACAGCCGTGACGTGACCCTGGTTATCGGCACCGGATCTGACGATGGCCGTGCCAACATCACCGGCTATCTGTCGTATCGTAACAACGACTACATCATTGGCGGCGAGCGCGACTATTCGTCCTGTTCGCTTGGCGGTGAAGCGGGTGGCAATTTCACCTGCGGTGGTTCGTCGACCACGGCCCCGGCCCGTTTCACGGACTTCGCGACCTATAACTACACGCTGGACCCGATCACCGGGAACTTCATTCCGTACAGCACGGCTGCACACGCCTACAACTTCGGCCCGCTGAACTACTTCCAGCGTCCCGATGAGCGTTATTCGTTCGGTGCATTTGCGTCGTATGAACTGAACGATCATGCCGAGCTGTATGCGGACATGATGTTCACCGACTATTCGTCGATCGCTCAGATCGCGCCGTCGGGCTCGTTCTTCAACAACTCGACCATCAACTGCGACAACCCGTTGATGACGAACGCCCAGGCCACGGCCATCGGGTGTTCGGCGGCGGATATCCTGGCCGGCAACAGCACGACCCTCTACATCGGTCGTCGTAACGTTGAAGGTGGCGGTCGTCAGGACGACCTCGGCTATCAGTCGTACCGCATGGTCGGCGGCGTTCGCGGCCCGATCAACGACTTCTGGTCGTACGACGTCTTCGCCCAGTACTCGCAGGTCGAGCTGTCGCGCGTCTATCGCAATGACTTCTCGGTTTCCCGCCTGGCCCGTGCCCTGGACGTTATTGACGTTGCCGGCACCCCGACCTGCCGTTCGGTGGTCAACGGCACCGACCCGAACTGCGTTCCTTACGACGTGTTCTCGATCGGTGGCGTAACGCAAGCCCAGCTTGATTACCTGCAGATCCCGCTGATCCAGACGGGCCGCACGACGCAGCAGATCATTCAGGGTGCCATCACGGGTGACCTGGGTGGTTACGGCATGCAGAGCCCCTGGGCTTCGCGTGGCGTGCAGGTGGCTCTCGGTGCCGAGTATCGCCGTGACACGATCTCCAGCACCACCGACGCCGCCTTCGCTTCGGGCGATGGTGCCGGTCAGGGCGGTCCCACGATCGGCCTCGAGGGTGTGAACGACAACTACGATCTGTTCTTCGAAGCCCAGGTTCCGCTGGCTGAAGGTCAGGCTTGGGCCGACCAGCTGTCGGTGGATCTCGCCTTCCGTTACTCGGACTATGAACTCGGCGGTGAAGCTAACACCTACAAGTTCGGCGCCGACTGGGCTCCGGTTCCGTCGCTGCGCTTCCGCGGTAGCTTCCAGCACGCGGTCCGGGCTCCGAACATCATCGAGCTGTTCCAGGCCCAGGGCTTCAACCTGTACGACATGGATGACGATCCCTGTGACCTGACCGACCCGAACGGCGACGGCACGGCTCCGGCTGCCAACTGTCAGGGCTTGAACCCGTGGCAGGTGACGCCTGGCCAAGCTGCCGGTGGCTTCCTGACCAGCCCGGCTGGCCAGTACAACTGGATCCAGGGCGGTATGCCGACTCTGGACCCGGAACAGGCCGATACCTACACCGTCGGTTTCGTGTTCACGCCGGACTTTATCCCGGGCTTCAACCTGTCGGTGGACTACTACAACATCGAGGTTGAGGATCTGATCTCGCCGCGGAACCCGCTGTTCGTGACCCTGGCCTGCTTCTACGCCAACAACACGTCGGCATGTGGCCAGATCAGCCGGAACTCGGCCAACGGTTCGCTGTGGAACGGTGACGGCGTGGTCACCGACCTGAACACCAACATCGGGGGTCTGACGACCTCGGGTGTGGACGTGAACGCCAACTATGGTTTCAACCTCGACAGCTTGGGCATGGAAGACTTCGGTCGGATGAGCGTCAACTTCGCGGGTACCTGGCTGCGTGAGCACATTCAGGACAGCGGCCTCGGCCTGCCGGCGTTTGACTGTGCGGGTTACTATGGTGCCGTCTGCGGTACGCCGAACCCTGAATGGCGTCACCGTATGCGCGTGTCCTGGGAAAGCCCGTGGGCTTTCGAGGTCTCCGGTACGTGGCGCTACATCGGTGCGGTTGAGATCGCAGCCCTGGCTCCTCTGACTGGTGAACTGACCAGCGGACCGCGCCTGGACCGTGACTTCGACGCCGAGAACTACTTCGATCTCGCCGGCTTCTGGCAAGTGCGTGACACCACGCGCCTCCGGTTCGGTGTGAACAACGTGCTCGACAACGACCCGCCGCTGTCCTACTCGGTCGGCACCACGGGTAACAACAACACCTATCCGCAGACCTACGATGCGATGGGCCGTTACTTCTTCTTCGGTCTGACCCAGGACTTCTAAGTCCGGTCTGACGGAAGTCGGAAAATTGGGCGGCGAGGCTTCGGCTTCGCCGCCCTTTTTCGTTTCGCAGGGAGACTGGCCACCCGACCACACCGGGCGCGCGAAATGCCCCTCGTGCTCACGGCATCAAGGTTGTGCCGCGTGATCTGGCTGGGTAGGCGGCGCTAAGGAACGAAGGTGTTGCTGGCCGCCAGCATGGCATTGATGAGCGGGCGTTCGGTCTCGCTGATCAGAGGGTTCCAGACGTCAAAGATCAGGATGACCCGCAAGGAATCGGCGTCATTCCAGGCCTCGTGCTCGATCGTGTCATCGAAGACCCACGCCTCACCCATCTTCCATTCGCGGGTTTCATTGCCGACCCGGAATCTGGCCGGTCCAGGCAGAAGCAGCGGAAGGTGCACGAGCAGCCGGCTGTTGCTTGATCCCGTATGGGGAGGAATGTGCGTCTTGGCTTCGAGCGCCGAAAACATGGCTGTCGGCGCAAATCCGGCTTGATCACACATCGGCAGGCGACCGAGGACCTCGGCGGTCCCAGGACACTGTGCACAGGCGGCGTCCTGCCGTTGACCATCACGCCACAGAAAATAGGAAGACCAGCGCCGTGAGTGGTTCAACTCACCCCATTGGTTGACCGGGGCTCCCTTCGGATACTGGATATAGGGGGCGAGTTCCGCCTCGGTCGCCGTCTTCAGGGCCCCGTGCATCTCGGCTTCGATCACTGGGCCGGCGGCCTCCAGCTCTTCAAGCCACGGAAAGTAACGACGGTCGAAAAAGGGGATGGCCGGCAATCTTGGATAGTTGAAGAACAGCGGCTCATGGACATAGGCGCGCTTGACCCCCGACAGAATGTCCACGGCTTCGTCAAAGCGTGCGAGATCCTCAGCTTTCAGATCGTTCCTTAGGTGCGCGACCGAGCCGGCGAGGTGCTCTCGAAGGCGATGGCTCGCCTGATCCACGATCTGGCGCGCGGCTTCCAGCTGGCGGGCCGCCGCCGGCGGGATGCGATCCTCGGGCGGGGCGATCTTGATCGCGTTGCGATAGACGTCGAGGGCGGCACCGCGCCCGCCCGCCTGGTCCAGGATGGCCCCCTTCGATAGCAGGGCCACAAAGTGATAGGGCTGTTCAGCCAGCACATCATCCAGCGCGTTCACGGCTCCGGTGAGGTCGCCCGTGGCACGCAGCGCCGCCGCGGCCAACATGCGCGTTCGCTCAGTGGCCGGCCCTGCCGCCTCCGCCTGGCGCACCAAAGCCAGGGCCGCTGCCGGATCCCGTGCGCCCATCGCCCGCTCGGCAGCCTGGATCAGCTCTTCCGGGGACCGGCCTTGCATGGGGGAATCCTCAATCGTCCGTTGGCGCGCTCGTCACCTTAGCGGGGTGGCCCCAATACACACCACTCGAAAAGAAAAGGCGGGACGTTGCCGTCCCGCCTCTCCAGTTCTGATTCCAGGTGTTTGACCTACAGGCCACCCGGTCCGCATTCGGTTCGGAGATAGGATTCAACCGAGGTCAGGACGGCCTCGATGTTGGCCGGCGTCCACGTGTTCCCCGTGTGCTCCATGTCCGGCAGGATCCGCAGCGTAACCGGCTTACCTGCATTGCGTAGCGCAGCGTACAGGCGTTCCGATTCCGCCGGTTCGACCCGCGTATCCCGGTCGCCCGTGTACAGGTAGATCGGGATCGAGATTTCGCTGATGTGGTCGATGGGGCTCATGCCGTTCAGGTGCGGGTGTTGGAACTCGCGAATGAAGCGGTTGTTGTAAGTGTCCTGGCGGATGTCGTTCAGCGACGACGGACCCGCACCCGCGACGGCACATTGATAAAGGCCATTGGGCCGGACCGCCGCAACCATCGCGGCGTAGCCACCGTACGAGTAGCCGTGCATGGCGACGCGATTGGGATCGGCAATGCCGCGCTCAATCAGGTAACGGACACCGTCGTCCTTGTCGTCCTGCATACGCCCACCCCATTCGCTGTCACCAGCACGCCACAGACGCTGACCCCAGCCCTCTGAGCCGCGATACTGAGGCTGCAACACGACATAGCCTCGTGAGGCGAAATACTGGGTCCAGCCGGTTGAATCCCAGTCCAGATCGTCACGCGCCCAGGGGCCACCGTGAGGCGTTACGATGGTCGGGTACGGCCCATTGCCGAAAATGGCCGGGTTCGGCGTCGTCAGGAACGCCGGAATCATGAGGCCGTCACGTGCGGCGTACTGGATCAGATGTGTCTCACCCAAAGCGCTCAGATCCATCTCGGGATAGGCCCGCCCAAGCAGACGTGCGCGCCCATTCTGGATCAGATAGTACTCAGGCGGCTGGCTTGGGCCGGATTTTACGACCACCATCTCGCTGAGATCATTGGACCAACTGGTGATTTCGATATCAGCACCATCTCCGGTCGTGAATCGCCCGCGTTGGCCCGAGGCGATATCGACCCAGCTGACCGATTCGGTCTGAACCCCAAGGGCAGCTCGAAGCGTCGCTTCGGCCTGTTCAAGGTTTGAATCCAGCCAATAGACGCGACCGCGTTCGGCCCCGTAGCTGAAGCCGAGGATTTCGCCATAGTGAGCGGGGTCGCGCGACCGGATGACACCCGTCGCATCGAAGAACGGGTGAGCAAAGGCCGGCTCACCCAGTTGGCGCGTCGAAATATTGTACTCATAGATCGCCGCATGGTCCCGACCCTGGGTCGACTGAATCAGAACCGTGTTCGGGTCATTGGTGAAGCCGACGATCGAGACGGGTTCCCGATCACGCGCTGACCACCTGAAATGTTCAGCCCACTGGCCGGTCGTCGGGTCCTTGAGCTGAATGCCGAAATAGGCTTGGCCACCTTCCAGGATAAACTCCTCACGCCCACGGATTTCACCGTTCAGATCCGCGACAACGCTCTGGAATCGGTCGGACCCTCGTTCGGCCCGACTGATAGCCCCGGTCGACGTGTTGAGACGGTAAACGTCGCCCCGAGGGCCCTGGACCAGGATGTCGGTCGGGTCCTGAGGCAGGGTGCTGAGGAGCTGACCAAATCCAACATAGGCTTGCTGGCGTTCATTCAGTCCATCCCATTGAGGGGTGCGGATCGCATTGCCCTCCATGTCGATCATCTGGGTGCGATAGCGGTAGGTTTGTTCAGGCGAGCCCGAAAAGGGATTGTATTCAGAAAGCTGCTGGGTCCTGACGAACAGTCGGTCGTTCTTGACGAACTGGACGCTGATGAACTCCGAGCGCGCGTCCGTACCAACGAGGAACGGCTCGGCGTTCAAGTTGTTCAAATCCCAGATGGCAATGGCGCGTTGGCGACCATCCGGCGAAATGATGGCTGCCATGTGCTGCCCATCGGGCGACAAGGTCACGGAGGCCATGGCCGCTTCGCGCGCCCAGGCGCTGGCCGGCGGCGGGGTAGGGGTCTGGGCCAGAACGACCGTAGCAGGGGCGACGGCGGCCATCGACAGGGCCGCTGCTGCGGCAAGTATTTTTGGACTAAAGCGCATCATCTCGCTCTTGAGTTGAATTGGCGGGCGGTGAGAGATTCCCACAAGCCATATAGCCGTTGCACGAACGCGCACGACTGACAAATCGGCAATGTCCGAGGTGGCACCCCCGCAGGCCGATAGAGGAGCCCCATCAGGGGAAGGTCAGAGGCCGCCCGGCCCGCACGCGTTGCGAAGGTAGTCTTCTGTTGTCGTCAGCATGGCGGCCGTATTCTCGGGCGTCCACGAATAGAGGCCGTGCTGCATCCGCTCGAGGATACGGATCTGAGCCGGCTTGCCGGCGGCAATCAGTCGATCATAGAGGGCCTGGGATTCGTGAGGATAGACCGTGGCATCTGTGTCCCCAGTGTAGAGGTAGATGGGGATTGAAATCTCTTCGATGTGGTCGATGGGGTCGATCCCGGCGATCGTCGGATGCTGGAATTCGCGAAGGTAGCGATTGTCGTAGGTTCGCTGTCGGAGTTCATTCAGGCTGGCCGGCCCGGCACCGGCGACCGCACACTGATAGAGGCCGTTGGGCCGAACAGCAGCCATCATCGCGGCATAGCCTCCGTAGGAGTAGCCGTGGATCGCGACCCTGTCGGGGGCCGCAATTCCCTGAGCGATGAGATAGCGAACACCGTCGTCGAGGTCGTCCTGCATGGCCAGGCCCCATTGGCTGTCCCCTGCGCGCCACAGCCGCTGGCCCCAGCCCTCCGAGCCCCGGTATTGGGGCTGTATGACCGCATATCCACGAGCGGCGAAATACTGGGCCCAGCCTGTGGGGTCCCAGTCCATGTCGTCACGTGCCCATGGCCCCCCGTGCGGCGTTACGATGGTGGGGTAGGGGCCCGATCCAAAACGCTCCAATGGGGGGGTGGTCAGGATCGCCGGTATCATAAGGCCATCACGCGCGGCATATTGGATCAATCGCGTGTCGCCGAGCTGGGTCGGATCGATGTCGGGATAGGTGCGCGCGAGGAGTCTGACACGACCATCGACCATAAGGTAATACTCCGGCGGCTGGCCCGGACCAGAGCGAACGAGCAGCAGAGTTGTTCGGTCATTTGAAGCATCGGCGATATCGATGTCGTCGTCCACGGGAGCCGAGAAGCGGACCCGGCGATTCGTCTCGATATCGGTCCAGTTGACGGGCTCCACCTCGACGCCAAGGGCGCCTCGGACCTGTGTCTGTATCGAACCCATTTCCGGATCGACCCAGTGGACAGTGGAGCGATCGGCCAGATAGGTGAAGCCGATGATTTCCCCATAGTCGGAAGGCCGCACCGACTGTATCACGCGTCCCGCGTCAAAGAGGGGATGCGCAAATGCGGGCTCATCCGCAAAGGTGCGTGTGGCAATGTTGTATTCCCAGATCGCATCGCGGGGCTGCCCCCGCGCCCCTCTGACCAGAATGATATTCGGATCGTTGGTGAAGGCGGCGATGCTCAAGGGATCGCGATCGCGGGCGTAGGAGCGAAAGTGCTCCTCGAGAGCTCCGGTTTGTGGGTTGATCAGCCAATGCGCGAAATAGGCCGCCCCACTGTCATAGTTGAACTGTGTTCGCGCCCGAGGCAGACCGTTCAGGTCAGTTTGGGCCGCGCTGAATTCGTCGGATCCTCGCCGTTCACGCCGGTACGTCCCGCGTCGCGTGTTGTACCGATAGACATCACCGTTGATCCAAGGCTGGATGAGGATGTCTTCATCATCATTCGGGAGGGACGACACCATACTTCCCAGCCCCCAGAATGCCGTGAGAGTGGGGTCGTCCGGGCGCCCGGGGAAATCAGGCGTGGGAATCACATCGCCATCCAGATCGATGACGCGGGTGCGGTGCGCATAGCCTCCGCGAATTCGACCGAAGCCCGTGTTCGTCGTCCATTGCTGTGTGGTCACGAACAGTCGGTTGTTCTTGATAAAGGACACACCCACCATCTCTTCGCGTTCGTCCGACCCGATGACGACCGGCGGGGAATCAAGGTCGCCAGTCGTCCAGATCATCAGTCGGTGCGGCCCGCCGTTGACGGAAACCAGCGCGGCGAGGTGTTCACCGTCCGGCGACAGGCTGGCCGACATCATGGCCTCCTCCCGCGCGAAGGCCTCTGCCGTAGGGAGCGGTCTGTCCTGGGCCAATGCAGGGCCGTTCCAGGCCCCGATGACGAGTGTGGTGGATGCCACCAGCGTCAGCAATTTCATAGCGATCAGATCCTCCGACATCCCGCCCAGTGTTGACGCCCCGCAATAAATCACAACCCTGGGCATCCGGCAAAATGAATACCCCTTTGGATTTTATCAGGACGCGGAACCGGCGGTGCCTGTCATGGATCGTGACCGAAACGTGCCCCAACTGTGGCGAATGCGTTACGGTGGTGTCGGAAAGCGCGCGCACCTGTGTCGAAGGTCTTGGACCTAGGCGGAAAGTTGCTAGGGTCGCCAAGATCGGGGAGGAGTGCTCTCCATCGGACGCCTTGGCGTTCGTCTTTATCAACCGCCGACCGGGGGAAGTTCTCTATGGCGTTCGACAAGAAGTTTTTGCTGGCGACGACGTTTATCGCGGGGCTCGCGATGGCCGTACCGTCTCTGGCCATGGCGCAGCAGCAGCCCGCCAATCAGCAAGATGACGATGATGACGCCGAGGAAGTGGCCGAGGTTGTCGTCACCGGTTCGCGCATCCGTCGCGACGAGTTCAGCTCATCGGCCCCGATCCAGGTGATCACGGGCGAGCAGGCGACGCTTGAGGGCATGGTCGATACTGCCGAACTGCTTCAGCAGACGACGGCGGCGTCGGGCTCGTTCCAGCTTGACAACACCCTGACCGGCTTCGTGATCGAAGGCGGCCCCGGCGTGAACTCGATCTCGCTGCGCGGCCTGGGTGCGAACCGTACCCTGTTCCTGCTGAACGGCCGTCGCGCCGGTCCGGCCGGTACGCGTGGCCAGGTTCAGGCCGTTGACCTGAACGTCATCCCCGCTTCGCTCATGGAGCGCACCGAAGTCCTGACCGACTCGGCTTCGACGATTTACGGTTCGGATGCCATCGCCGGCGTTGTGAACTACATCACCCGCACCAACCTGGACGGTCTGGAGGTTTCGGCCTTCTATCGTTATCCGGAAGCGGGCGACATCACCTTCCAGCGCTACAGTGTTGGCTGGGGCACGACCTTTGATCGTGGTTACTTCCAGGCTGGTTTCGACTACTACGGCCAGAGCTCGCTGACCCGTGGTGATCGTGAGGGCACGAACTGTACGTCGGACTACTTGTTCAATCCGGTCACGATGGAGCGGATCGATCATATCGATCAGGTTTCGGGCAGCTATCAGTGCTACAACATCTTTGCCCAGGCGCTCCGCGTTCAGGGTTCGGCGGCGAGCACGGCCACGATGGATCTGATCTATGAGCGCCCGGGCTACAACTACCTAGTGTCGGGCAACAACTCGTTCGTCGCGGGCATGGCCCGGCAGGGACGCCCAGGTTACCCGGGCACCTACTCCTACTACGATGGTCGCCATCCGCTGACGGAGCGTGCGACCGTCATCAGCCCGGTTGATCGTTACACTCTGACCGCTTCGGGTGGTTTTGATCTGACCCCGACCACCGAAATCTATGGTGAGTTCCTGTACAATCAGCGTCGTTCCGAGCAGGACAGCGTTCGCCAGTTCTTCCCGACCGTCTGGGTTGGCTATCCGGGGGCCCGCCGCCCTGACACGAACGGCTTCTTCTTCGGCTCCACCATTCTGCCGATCACGCCGCTCTATTCGGATCAGGACCAACAGGTCGACTACTGGCGTGGTGTCGTCGGCATCCGCGGCGACCTCTTCCATGGGTGGGAATGGGATCTGTACGGCCAGTACTCCCGCTCGGACGGCGACTATACCGGATCGTTCATCTACAACGACCGCGTTGTCGCAGTGACCGGCATGGCACCAGGCGCTGGCTTGGCTGATGCCTGTTATACCGGCCCCGACCTTCCCAACCTGTCCGGTTACAGCTGCGCGCAGCTTCCGGGTGGGGTGAACTGGACATCCGAACGCATTCTGCGCGGCGATTTCAACGACGCCGAGCGTGCGTTCCTGTTCGGTTCGGAAACCGGGAACACCGTCTATGAACACATGTATCTTGAAGGTGTGATCAACGGTGACCTGTTCGAGATGCCGGCGGGTACGGTCGGTGCGGCCTTCGGCTTCCACATCCGTCACGAGTCGATTGACGACCTTCCGGGTGCGCAGGCTCAGCTTGGCAACTATTGGGGTTCGACCTCTGCCGGCCATACCGAGGGCGACGACACGGTTCGTGAAGTGTTCGGTGAACTTGAGATCCCGTTGATCCGCGGCTTCACGGGTATCGACGATCTGACCTTGAACCTGTCGGGCCGTTTCTCGGACTACGACTCCTACGGTTCGAACTCGACCTACAAGGTCGGCCTGAACTGGCAGATCACGCCGGCCTGGCGTCTGCGGGGCACTTACGGCACGGGCTTCCGCGCCCCGGCACTGTACGAACTGTATCTGGCTAACCAGACGGGCTTCCTGAGCCAGCTTGCGGTCGACCCCTGCATTAACTGGGGCGACAGCTCGCATCCGTCGATCCCGACCAACTGTGCGACCGGCATCGACCGCAACAGCGACGGCGACTTCCTCGATCCGGGTGATCTTCCGCCCGTGGTTGATCCCGCGTTCCCGTCGGGCGGTTCTTCCGCGACCGTCACGAGCCGGGGTGGCTTCGGCGTGCTTGAGCCGGAAACGGCTGAAGCCTTTACGGTCGGTGTGATCTGGACGCCCTCCTTCATCGACCTGTCGGTGGCGGTGGACTACTTCGACATCCTAATCGAGGATGCCGTTCTGGGTCTGTCGGCGTCGGTTGTCGCCCAGTGTTACGCTGTGCCGGCGGCTGAGTTCGCAACGAACCCGTTCTGTACGTTCTTCACCCGCAGCCCCGGCACGGGCCGCATCCTGACGATCGACAACCAGTACCGGAACGTGAACAGCCAGACGAACCGTGGTTTGGACCTCAACGTCCGCTACAACCATGAGTTCAGCTTCGGTGACCTGACGGTCGCCGGTCAGGCGACCTGGCAGTTTGAAGACGTGGTTGCCCTGCTCGACGGCTCGCTGCCGCAGGACAACAACGGCGAAACGACGGAGCCGGACTTCACCGCCAACCTGAACTTCATCTTTGAACGCGGCGACTGGACGGCCTTCTGGGGCATGAACATCTTCGGCAAGGCTTCGGACACCGAAGCCTTCGGCGGGGACGTGTTCGCCAACTCGCGCTACGCCGATCTCGGTGCTGGTATCGGCTCCGCCAACTGCGCGGCGGCGGGCAACTACTGCGTGTACTACAAGCAGTACACGGAGATGACGGTGTTCCATAACATGTCGCTCAGCTACCGGATGGACGACTGGACCTTCCAGGCGGGTATCCGTAACGTGTTCGACGAATACAACCCGCACGCTTCGGCGGGTCAGTACCGCCAGGGCCATACCTCTTATGGTGTCCCGGGCAACGACGGTCTGATTGGTCGCAGCGGCTGGGTCAACGTCACCCGCCGGTTCTAGTCGACCGACGATTGCAACGACTAGGGATTGGGGCGGCGAGGCAACTCACCGCCCCTTTTCTTTGCGCGACGGACAAGACGCTGGGTGCCATGCCGCGCTGACGGTCCGTTCGATCGCAATGCCTGGAGGGGACCTCCGGTAGGCCCGGCAGGACTCGAACCTGCAACCAGACCGTTATGAGCGGTCGGCTCTAACCATTGAGCTACGGGCCCGCCGAGGCGGTCCTCGCCCGTAGCAGGCGGACATGTGCGCCGTCAAAGGGCCGTGATTGCGCCATCAGGCTGCACGGAGCCTGATCGACGGTTGGGGCGTTCATTCATCAACGCTCCGCTAGACCAGCGAGCGGTCGATCACCCCAACGAAGGGAATACCCAGATGAAAGCTCTCTTGCGCGCCTCCGCCCTGGCCCTCACCCTGGCCGTCGCCATGCCTGCGGTTGCCCAGGCCCAAACTCTAACGGATCATCACGCCCAGATGCAGCCCAGCCCGACGTTCAACCTTTCGGCCTCTGGTGAGGTGCGGATCGCGCCCGACATGGCGACGATCACCACGGGCGTGCAGACGCAGGCCGCGACGGCCCAGGACGCCATGGCGCAAAACCGGGCCCAGATGAACCAGGTCATCGCCGCCCTGCGCCGCCAGGGGATCGAGGAGCGTCACATCCAGACCTCGGGACTGAACCTGAATGCCGTCTACGACTATCCCCAGAACGAGCAGCCGCGGCTCAGGGGCTATCAGGCCTCCAACCAGGTGACGATTCAGGTCCATGACCTGGACAATCTGGGTCGGGCTATCGATGCGGTGGTGGCCGCCGGGGCCAATCAGATCAACGGCGTCAACTTCGGCTTGAGTGACCCGCGCGCCGCCGAGGATCAGGCCCGCCGCGCCGCTGTCCGTGCCCTTCAGGCCAAGGCGCAGCTCTATGCTGAGGCGACGGGTATGCGCCTGGTCGGTCTTCGGGCCCTGAGTGAGGGGGGAGGCTATGCGCCCCAGCCGCCGGTCATGTACGCCCGGGCCGAGGCCATGGACATGGCGGGCGGCTCTACGCCGGTTCAGGGTGGCGAACTGGTCGTGCGGATCGACGTCACCGGCGTCTACGACGTCGCCCAGTAGCCTCTGGAGGGAGAGCCTGGCGGCTGAGATCCAACCAGGCCCTTCTCCCTTACGGCGTCTTCATTTGACGGTGAGGACTGCGTCCCTATACCCGATGCGGGAATGCCGCAGCTTGCGGCTCTGGGGTGGTCGATCCGATGAAACAGTTCTGGGTAACCGTGGCGGCGGTCTTCGTCGCCCTGCTCATCTTTGTGGCGTTGCCGGTCGTCTTTTTGACGGGGGCCATGGTTTCGGCGGTAACCTCGCCAAGCGCCAGCGGACCGAGCGGCCCTGTCGTCATCGAGCTGGACCTTCGGGGGGGCGTGACGGACCAGGCCCCGCAAAATCCTTTCGCCATGTTCTCGGGTTCCGGCCTGTCGGTGATGGGGATTGTCGATGTGCTGGATCGTGCCCAGGACGATGACGATGTGCGCGCCCTGTTCGTGCGCCTGCCCGAGGCCGGAATGAGCCCGGCTGCCGCCGATGAGATCCGCCAAGCGATCAGCCGTTTCCGCCGTGCCGGCAAGCCGGTCATCGCCCATAGCCAGGGCATGATGCAGTCGGGCGCGGTTGTCTCGTCCTACATGGTCGGGGCTGCTGCCGATGAATTCTGGCTCCAGGGCAATGCCGCGCTTCAGGCCGCCGGCCTCCAGACCGAAGAGATCTTCTTCGCCCGGGCCTTTGAGCGTTATGGGGTCGAGCCCCAGTTCGAGCAGCGATATGAGTTCAAGAATGCCGTGAACCCCTTCCTGCAAAGCGACTATACGGCGGCCCACCGCGAAGCGACCCTGGGCTGGATGAACTCGGTCTATCTGTCCGCCGTGGCCAATGCGGCGCGTGACCGCGACATGGACCGCGCCGTCCTGCAGCAGGCCCTGGAAGCCGGCCCGGCCATGGGTGAAGCCGCTCGGGAACGCGGTCTGGTTGATCGTCTCGGCCAGGTCGAAGAGGCCGAACAGCGCGCCCTGACCCGCGCCGGAGAGGGCGCCGAAACCATCAGTTTCGCATCCTATGCCGCTCAGCCCGATACCCGCCGCCATCGCGGACCCGTCATTGCGGTGATTGAGGCGGAAGGCCCGATCGTTACCGGTACCGGCGGCAGCGCCAGCCCGTTCGGCGACGCCTCGACCATCTATTCGGATCGCACGGCCGAGGCCATCTATGACGCCATCGAGGATGAGGACGTGAAGGCCATCGTCTTCCGCGTTTCATCGCCCGGGGGCTCGGATGTGGCATCTGAACAGATCCTGGCCGCAGTGCGCGCCGCCGTTGCCGCCGGCAAGCCGGTCGTGGTGTCGATGGGGGCCTATGCCGCCTCGGGCGGCTACTGGATCAGCTCGGAAGCCAGCCACATCGTGGCTCAGCCGACGACCCTGACCGGCTCCATCGGCGTGTTCGGTGGCAAATTCGTCCTGTCGGAGGCGCTGGCTCGGTTTGGCGTCGACATTCGCTCGCTGTCGGTCGGTGGCGAGACGGCCAATCTGTTCTCGCCGGCGGACGAGTTTTCGGCGGCGGATCGCGCCGCCTTCTCAGGCTGGATGGATCAGATCTACGACGGCTTTATCCAGCGTGTGTCGCGCGGCCGTGAGCTGCCGATCGAGCGGGTCCGCGAGATCGCGCGCGGTCGGGTCTGGACCGGGAGCGAGGCGCTTCGCCTGGGTCTGGTCGATGAGCTGGGCGGTTTCCACGAGGCAGTCCAGCGCGCCAAGGTGCTGGCCGAAATCGACGAGGATGCCGACGTGCAACTGCGCCGCTTCCCGGCCCAGCAGGGTTTCTGGGAGCAGCTCGGTCTGGCCTTTGGCGGGGGTGCCGAGGCGGCGCGCGCGCTGATCACCCTGGGGGCGCTGGCCAATGACCCGGACGTTCAGGCGGCGGTGCGCGAGGTTCAAACCGCCCGCGCCCGCGCCGAGGGTTCGCACGTCCTCGCCGACGAGCCGCTCTAAGCTATGAGATGGCCGGGGAGGTTAGTTCTCCCCGGAACCCAACTCTCGCCCGAAGAAGTCCAGCCACGTCCGCCATTGCAGCAGCTGACGCGGGTTGCCGCGCACGCCGTGGCGCTGGCCGGGCCAGAGCATCATTTCAAAGGGTTGCGAGCGTTCCTGAAGACCGTTGATGACCCGCGTGGCGTGCTCGAAGATGACATTGTCATCGGCCATGCCGTGCATGATCAGCAGGCGACCTTCGAGATTCTCCAGTCGGTTCAGCACATCAGACGCCGCATAGCCTTCGGCATTTCCTTCCGGCGTGCCCATGAAGCGTTCGGTGTAGTGGGTGTCGTACAGGCTCCACTCGCTCACGGGAGCCCCCGAGGCCCCGGCCGCGAGATTGAAGCGCGGGTCGGTCATCATCATCAGGGTCATGAAGCCGCCGTAGCTCCAGCCGGTAACACCGACACGCTCGGGGTCAACGAAGGGCTGACTGCGCAGCCACTCCAGGCCGGTGAGCTGATCGTCGACCTCGACCGTACCGAGGTGACGGTCCAGCGCCGTCTGGAAACCTGCCGAGCGATTGGACGAGCCGCGATTGTCGAGGCGGAAGACGACATAGCCGGCCTCGAGGTACAGCCGCGACGCCAGGGACTGCCAGGTGCGGGTGACGCGCTGAACGCCGGGTCCCCCATAGACCTCGATAATCGCCGGGTAGCGGTGCGTGGGGTCAAAGTCCGGCGGGGTCAGGATCTGGTACCAGAGGTCCGAGCCGTCCTCGGCCCGGATCGTTCCATAGGTCGGAGTGGTGTGGCGACCGACATAGGGCCAGTAGGGATGGCTTTCATCCAGGGCATTGGCCTCAAGCCAGCGCAACCGTTCGCCGCCTGCGTCGTAAAGGGCCGTATTCGGCGGCGTTGATGGGTCCGAATAGTTGCCGACGAAGACTCCGCCTTCGCCAACGTCGATCGACCACCAACCCTGGCCATGTGTGACCTGTTGAGGTTCACCGGTGCCGTCCAGAGCCGTCACATAGAGGTGCTGCTGGGTCGGGTCGTCAATCGAGGCGGCAAACCAGACCAGGCCGGTCTCTTCGTCGACGCGCTCGACGCCGCGGACGGGCCAGTCGCCCTGGGTCACCTGATTGATCAGCGTGCCGTCGGCCGCGTAACGATACAGATGCAGGTTGCCGTCCCGGTCCGAGCTCCACAGGAAACCGCCGTCACTCAGGGGGGTGAAGTCATGGGTCAGGTCGACCCAGTGATCATTCGTCTCGGTCAGGATGACGCGGCTCTCGCCCGTCCGCGGGTTGACCGCCAGCAGTTCCAGTGTCCGCTGATCGCGTGACTGGCGTTGGACATAGAGGGTGCGGCTGTCCTTGGACCAATTGACCCGCGCCACATAGATGTCGTCGTTCGTGCCGAGATCGACCTGGCGACGATCGCCCACGTCCATGTCGTGGACCCAGACCTGGACCACGGCATTGGGTCGACCCGCGCGAGGATAGCGTTGCTCGATCGTTGTTGCGCCTGAGCCCTGAATGTCGAGGCGCGGGATAATATCGACGCCGCTTTCGTCCACGCGGGTCATGGCGATGAAGCGTTCGTTGGGGCTCCACCAATAGCCGGTGTCGCGATCCATTTCTTCCTGGGCGATGAATTCGGCGGTGGCCCAGGTGGTCGTCCCTTCGCCGTCATAGGTGATCGGGATTTCGCGGCTGTTGGTCAGGTCATAGACCACCAGATCCTGATCGCGGACCCATGAGACATAGTTGCCCTGAGGCGAAACCTTGGCGTCGATCTCGTCCGCCTCCGTTTCGGTCAGGCGCCGAACAGACCCGTCCTCGCGATTGGCCAGGAAAACGTCGCCCTCGAGCGGCGTCAGGATAAACCGGCCCTGGTCGTCCCAGGCGTATTCGACCACGCCGCGTTGGCTGATCCGCATGCGTTCCCGGCGGGCGACTTCTGCCTCGGACAGGTCGCCGGCATCAGGGACCAGCGCGCGCGCATCCACCAGGCGGAACGGCTCGCCCCCCTCGACCGGTGCGGCCCACAGGTCCAGCACGTCGACGTCATCCTGGCGCGGAAGAAGATAGGCTACCAGTTCGCCGTCGGGCGACAGGGTGACAGCGCGGGCCGTTGGGCCGTTCAGGCTGGGATTGGCGAAGACGCGCTCGGGGGTCAGGTGCTCCTGGGCGGAGGCGGGCGAGGCGAGGGCGATCAGGGCGACGGTCGAGGCCGCGACGAGCAGGGATGCTTTCATGCGCGGGACGCTAGCGCGACTGACCGTTCACCGCTAGGCCGGGAGGGCCTCGTGTCCGTCCTTGGGTGGCGATATAGAAGGGCTATGTCCCGTCCCGCTGTCCTGATCGCTCAGTCCCACCTGCACCCATTGGGAGGCTTTCTTGAAGGCAGCTATGACGTCTATCGGCTATGGGAAGGTCCCCCGTCCGAGGCGGCGAGCCAGATCGGAGCCCTGATCGTCGACGGGGCCTATCCGCTCGACAAGGGCCTGGTCGAAAGCCTGAGTGGACTTGGACTGATTGCCTGTTTCACCGCCGGCCATGACGGCATCGATGTGGAATGGTGCCAGGCCCGCGGGCTGGCCGTGACGCATGCGCCGGCGGTCAACCATGAGGACGTCGCGGATCATGCCCTCGGCCTCATCCTGGCGGCCCGGCGGGAGATTCCGCGCGGGGATCGTGAATTGCGGGCCGGGCATTGGACGCCTGATTTTCGTATCCTGACCCAGTCGCTGCGCAACCAACGGGTCGGCATCGTCGGTATGGGCAGCATCGGACAGGCGTTGGCTCCACGTTGCGAGGCGCTGCGGATGACCGTGTCCTGGTGGGGGCCGCGCCCCAAGCCGGAGCTTCAATGGCCCCGCGTCGACAGCCTGCTCGATCTGGCGAAAGACAGCGACATCCTCGTTGTGGCCTGCAAGGCCGACGACAGCAATCGCGGCCTGATTTCCCAGGCGGTCATCGAGGCCTTGGGGCCGCAGGGTCTGCTGGTCAATGTGGCACGGGGTCAGTTGATCGACGAGGCCGCCATGATCGCGGCCTTGCAATCAGGCCGTCTGGGCCAGGCCGCCCTGGACGTCTTTGAGGTCGAGCCAACGGACCCCGAGCGTTGGGCCGGTGTCCCCAACACCGTGCTGACGCCCCATACCGCCGGGGCGACTCGTGAGGCCGTCCAGGGCATGCTGGCCCTGCTGCTGGGGAACCTCACCGCCCATTTTTCAGGTGAGCCTTTGAAGACCCCCCTGACAGTTTGAGCTTGAAATAATCATATAAAGATATCTTTATATGAACGTATGAGCCTCAGTTCCGACGCTGTTGTTGAAGCCTTGCGTGCCGCCGGCGAGCCGACGCGGCTGCGCATTCTGTCTTTGTTGGCGGTTGAAGAGCTGTCGGTGATGGAACTGGCGCGCATTCTCGACCAGAGCCAGCCGCGCGTGTCGCGTCACCTGAAGCTGATGGCTGAGGCGGGACTGATCGAGCGATTCCCGGATGGGGCCTGGGTCTTCTATCGGCTGCCGGCCTCGGGATCGGTGCGTCATCTGACGGATGCCATCCTCGATCTGCTGGAAGACACCGCAGATGATCGAGATGCGGCGCGACTGGCCGAGGTGAGGGCGGAGCGCGATACCCAGGCCATGGCCTACTTCGAGCGCGTGGCCCCGCAATGGGACGAAATCCGGTCACTGTACGTCTCGGAGGCCGCCGTGGAGGCCGCGATTGATCAGGCGGCCGGACCCGGCCCGTTCAACCGAATCGTCGACCTTGGAACCGGCTCTGGTCGGATGCTGGCCCTGTTGGGCAAGCGGGCCGATTCGGCCTTGGGCCTGGATCTCAGCCAGCAGATGCTGAACATTGCCCGGCGCAATGTGACCCAGGCCGGCCTCGAAAAGGTCGAGCTTCGGCATGGGGACATCTTTGGAACCCGTCTGCCCGACGAGAGCGCCGACCTGGTGATCGTGCATCAGGTTTTGCACTATCTGACCGATCCCGTGGCGGCCGTCGCTGAAGCCGCTCGACTGGTCGCACCCGGAGGACGGCTGCTCATCGTCGACTTTGCCCCCCACGATCATGAGAACCTGCGAATTGATCATCAGCATCGACGCCTGGGGTTTTCGGATGCCGAGATCGGGCGCTGGGTCGCGGATGCGGGTCTGATCAGTTCGGCATCCATCGCCCTGCCGCCGGATCACGATGGGCTGACTGTTACGATCTGGAGCGCCGATCGGCCCGATGTCGCCCAGCAAAGGAGCGCCTGACATGGCTACTTTAGCCGAAGCTCGCGCCCTGTTGCTGTCGCCGCTTGGCCCCGTCGCCCGGGCCGGGGACAACCCAAATCCTGTCCGCGTCTCGTTTGAATTCTTCCCCCCCAAGACCGACCAGGCCGAGGAGAATCTGTGGGCGGCGATCCAGCGACTGGCCCCCCTCGATCCCGCCTTCGTCTCGGTGACCTACGGGGCAGGGGGCTCGACGCGCGAACGTACGCACCGCACCGTCAGCCGCATTCTGGCCGAGACCGACCTCAAGCCTGCCGCGCACCTGACCTGCGTCGAGGCCAGCCGCGACGAGATCGATGAGGTCATTGCTGATTACAAGGCCGCCGGCGTCAATCACATCGTCGCCCTGCGTGGAGATCCGCCCGGCGGTTCAGGCATCGGCGGCGTCTACCAGCCGCGCCCCGACGGCTATGCCAACGCCACCGAGCTGGCCGCCGCCATCAGCCGCGTCGGCGGCTTCGACATCACCGTCGGCGCCTATCCCGAGAAACACCCCGAAAGCCCGTCGATCGAACACGATCTGGATGTGCTCAAGGCCAAGGTCGACGCCGGCGCTACGCGCGCTATCAGCCAGTTCTTCTTCGACATGGACGCCTTCCTGCGCTTTCGCGACCAGGTCCGCGCCGCCGGTATCGAAATCCCGCTAATCCCCGGCATCATGCCGGTGTCGAATTTCAAGGGCCTGCAGCGGATGTCGGGCGCCTGCGGCGCAGCGGTGCCGAGCTGGCTGGCGGCCCATTTCGACGGGCTGGATGACGACCCGGACACCCGACGCCTTCTCGCGGCTTCCGTCGCCGCCGAGACCTGCGCCCGCCTCCAGGAAGAAGGTTTTTCCGACTTCCACTTCTACACGCTCAACCGCGCCGATCTGGTCTATGCGATCTGTCGGGTGCTCGGTGTGCGCGAGACCCGGATAGATGAAAAATGTTGATCCGCTGCGCTCTCTTGATGACGGTTCTGCTATTCGCGAGCACACCCGCCCTTGCCCAAACTGAAGCGGACACCCGCGTTGAATGGAATCGCGCCGTTCAGCCATTCACAGTTGTTGGGAATGTACATTTCGTCGGTGTCGCAGGGCTGGGGGCCTATCTGATCACGACGCCCGAAGGACACATCTTGATCGACGGGGGTCTGCCCGAGTCCGCACCGCGGATCATCCAGTCGATTCGCGATCTGGGATTCGATCCGGCGGACGTTCGTATCCTCTTGAACACGCACGCTCACCTCGACCACGCTGGAGGCCTGTCAGAGATCCAGGCCGTGACGGGAGCCAGAATCATGGCCAGCGAGGGCGACCGTGGCGCCTTGGAGAGGGGTCGGCATCACGGCCTCACCAACTACGGGACCTGGTGGTTCCCGCCGGTCCGCGTGGATGAGATCGTCGCTGATGGGCAGGTCGTTGAGCTGGGAGGTGTGCGCCTCACGGCCATCGTCACGCCAGGGCACACGGCCGGATGCACGAACTGGAGCCTGCCGGTTGAGGATCGAGGCCGGAACCTGACGGTCCTCTTTTTCTGCAGCGCGTCCATCGGGGGCAACCTTCTGGTTGGCAACAGCGAGTACCCTAACATCGTGGACGACTACCGTCAGACCTTCGAGCGCCTCGCGCAGATCGAGGCCGACGTCGTCCTGGCCAACCATCCTGATATCGCTGATCTCTTTGAACGCCGCGAGCGCCTGATGGCGGGCGACGACGAGGCCTTCGTCGATCCCTCGGCCCTTGGTGCCATTACCGAGACCTTCAGGCAGGCCTTCGAGGCGGGTCTGGAGCGGCAGACCAGAGACGCCCAGCCATGACCGAACCGACTCCGAGGCAGGCTCGGATCGCCGCCCTGAAGGCCGCCGCCCGCGAGCGCATCCTCGTGCTGGACGGCGCCTGGGGCGTGATGATCCAGCGCGAGGATCTGTCGGAAGAAGACTTCCGGGGAGAGCGGTTCGCCGCGCACAATCATCCCCAGAAGGGCAACAACGACCTCCTGATCCTGACCCGGCCGGACCTGGTCACCAGCCTGCACGACGCCTACTTCGCCGCCGGCGCCGACATCACCGAGACCAATACCTTTTCCGCCACGACGATCGCCCAGGCCGACTATGGGCTGGAGGATGCGGTCAATGATCTGAACTTCGAAGGGGCCCGGATCGCCCGCGCGGTGGCCGATCGCTGGACCGAGAAGGAGCCGCACAAGCCGCGCTTTGTCGCCGGGGCCATGGGGCCGACCAACCGCACCTTGTCCATCAGCCCGGACGTCAATGATCCCGGCTACCGCGCGGTTTCCTTTGACGAGGTCTATGACGCCTACAAGCAGCAGGCCCGCGCCCTGCATGAAGGTGGCGTCGACCTGTTCCTGGTCGAGACCGTCTTCGACACCCTGAACGCCAAGGCCGCGATCAAGGCCATCCTGGACCTGGAAGATGAGGGGTATGATCCCCTGCCGCTGTGGATCTCGGGCACCATCACCGACCGGTCGGGCCGCACCCTGTCGGGTCAGACGGCCGAGGCCTTCTGGAACTCCATCCGCCACGCCAAGCCGTTCGCCGTCGGCTTCAACTGTGCGCTGGGGGCCGAGCTGATGCGTCCACACATCGCCGACCTGAGCCGTGTCGCCGATACGCTGGTGAGTGCCTACCCCAACGCCGGCCTGCCCAACGCCATGGGCCAGTATGACGAACAGCCGCACGAGACCGCCCACTTCCTGGAGGAATGGGCCAGGTCCGGCCTCGTCAACATCGTCGGCGGCTGCTGCGGCACCACGCCGGATCACATCCGCCATGTGGCCGAGGAAGTTGCGGGCGTCACGCCGCGCGCGATCCCGGAACGGCCTGTAGCGATGCGGTTGTCAGGGCTGGAACCGTTCGAGCTGGTGGCGTGATGACCTGTCGCTTTCTTGCAGTGAATGACTGGTCAGACGCGGCCAACGTGGCAACGACCTTCTCGATGCCAATCGCCTTGCTGGCGGTCATTGTGGCCGGCTGGCAAATCGTTCAGCAACTCCAAGGCACGCGGCGAGAAGCTGCGTTCGAAGTTTTTCTCGATTTCACCGAACGGTTTAGGGTGATTTCTGAACTTCGAAGAATGCTCAACTCCCGTTTTGACCACGGGGATCGATCAGTTAACATTGAAGCGATCTACAATTTCTACAGCCAGTATTGGAATCTCCAAATCAACCAGTGGGAGATGTTCCGCGCCGGCCTGCTTCCCATAGAAATTTATGCGAACTGGTTGATTTACACTCACGACAACATCCACGGGCCTTTTGCGCTCAGCTACTACGGGCCAAAGGGCAAGAAGTTAGCGCTGTCTGCTTCTGAAGCCTTCGTGTCGGTGGCAAAGAAGCGAATGCTCAGGGGACAGACCGAGGCGTGTAGTTTCTTCGAGGCCTTGGCAGCGGTTCCGCACTCATGGAAGGCTGGGTGTGGGTTCGAGATTTTCGACGATCCAGACCGACCCAAGCGACATCAAGAAATCACGTCGCTTCTGGAGACGAAGCAGAAAGCCTATCGGCGTTCAAAAGTTTGGGCCCTCAAGTAAAATGCGTCCCACCTTCATCAACGTCGGTGAACGCACCAACGTCACCGGCTCGGCCAGGTTTCGCAAGCTGGTGGTGGCGGGCGACTATGCCGCTGCGCTCGATGTCGCGCGTCAGCAGGTCGAGGCAGGGGCCGCCGTCATCGACATCAACATGGACGAAGGTCTGCTGGACGGCGTCGTCGCCATGCGGACCTTCCTCAATCTGATCGCCGCCGAGCCGGACATCGCCCGCGTGCCGGTGATGATCGACTCGTCCAAATGGGAGGTCATTGAGGCGGGCCTGAAGTGCGTTCAGGGCAAGCCCATCGTCAACTCCATCTCGATGAAAGCCGGAGAGGCCGAGTTCCGCGAACAGGCGGTCAAATGCCTGCGCTACGGTGCCGCCGTGGTGGTCATGGCCTTTGACGAGGTGGGTCAGGCCGACACCGCCGCCCGCAAGATCGAGATCTGCACCCGCGCCTACAACATCCTGGTCAATGAGGTCGGCTTCCCGCCCGAGGACATCATCTTCGACCCCAACATCTTCGCCGTGGCCACCGGGATCGAGGAGCACGACAACTACGCCGTCGACTTCATCGAGGCGACGCGGGTGATCAAACAGACCTTGCCCTACGCCCGCGTCTCGGGCGGCGTGTCGAACGTCTCGTTCAGCTTCCGTGGCAATGAGCCGGTGCGCCGCGCCATCCACAGCGTGTTCCTCTATCACGCCATCAACGCCGGCATGGACATGGGTATCGTCAATGCGGGCGATCTGCCGGTCTATGACGACATCGACCCGAAGCTGAGGGAGGCCGTCGAGGATGTCATCCTCAACCGGCCCCAGCGCACCAATGTCTCCAATACCGAGCGCCTGGTCGACATGGCCCCGGACTACAAGGGCGAGAAAGGCGCCGCCCGCGTCGTCGACTTGACCTGGCGCGAAGCTCCCGTGGCCAAGCGGATCGAGCACGCCCTGGTTCACGGCATCACCGAGTTCATCGAGGCCGATACGGAGGAGGCGAGGGCGGCCTGCGAACGCCCGCTCCACGTCATCGAAGGCCCCCTGATGGACGGCATGAACGTGGTCGGCGACCTGTTCGGCTCGGGCAAGATGTTCCTGCCGCAGGTGGTCAAGTCTGCCCGGGTGATGAAGCAAGCGGTCGCCTATCTCGAACCCTTCATGGAGGCCGAAAAGGAAGGTCAGCCGCGCACCTCGAACGGCAAGATTCTGATGGCCACGGTCAAGGGCGACGTCCACGACATCGGCAAGAACATCGTCGGCGTGGTCCTGCAATGTAACAACTATGAGGTCGTGGACCTGGGCGTCATGGTCCCGGCCGACCGCATTCTGGATGAGGCCGTCACCAACAACTGCAACATCATCGGCCTGTCGGGCCTGATCACGCCCAGCCTCGATGAGATGGTCTTCGTCGCCTCCGAGATGGAGCGGCGCGGCTTTGACATTCCGCTGTTGATCGGCGGGGCCACCACCAGCCGCACCCACACCGCCGTCAAGGTCGAACCGGCCTATAAACGCGGCTCCACCACCTATGTCATCGACGCCTCGCGCGCCGTCGGCGTCGTCGCCGGCCTGCTCTCGCCCACCGATCGCGAGAAGAACGAGGCCGCCACGCGAGCCGACTACGTCAAGATCCGCGAACAATACGCCCGCAGCCAGGAAACCAAGGCCCGCGCCACCCTCGCCGACGCCCGCGACAACCGCTGGCGGTCGGAGGACGATCAGACCCCGGCCCCCGCGCCGTCGTTCCTGGGCGTGCGTACCTTCAGCAGCTGGGATCTCCAGGACCTCGCCGACCACATCGACTGGACGCCCTTCTTCGCCAGCTGGGAGCTGATCGGCCGTTATCCGCTGATCCTTGAGGACGAGGTGGTGGGCGAGGCCGCCCGCGACCTGTTCGGCGACGCGCAAGAAATGCTGAAACGGATCATCGCGGAAAAGTGGTTCACGGCCCGTGGCGTCGTGGGTTTCTGGCCCGCCAATGCGGTCGGCGACGACATCGTCGTCTGGACGGACGAGGGCCGCACCGAGGAGCTGGCCCGGTTCCACACCCTGCGCCAACAGATCAAGAAGGCCAACGGCAAGCCCAACCTGGCCATGAGCGACTTCGTGTCAGAGGACGGCCCGGATTACATCGGCGCCTTCGCCGTCACCGCCGGCCACGGCGAGCTGGAAAAGGCAGCCGAGTTCAAGGCGACGGGCGACGACTATTCCGCCATCCTCTCGACCGCGCTCGCTGACCGCCTGGCCGAAGCCTTCGCCGAAGCTCTGCACAAGAAGGTCCGCACCGAACTGTGGGGCTATGCCGCGGACGAACAGACCACCATCGACGATCTGATCGCCGAAAAATACCAGGGCATCCGCCCGGCCCCCGGCTATCCGGCGCAGCCGGACCACACCGAAAAGGCCACCCTGTTCCGCCTGCTGAACGCGGGCGAGAACGCCGGTATGGCCCTGACCGAGAGCTTCGCCATGACCCCGCCCGCGTCGGTCAGTGGCCTCTATTTCGGCCATCCCGGCAGCCACTATTTCGGCGTCGGCAAGATCGACCGCGATCAGGTCGAGGACTATGCCGCGCGCAAGGGCATGGACCTGGCCGTCATGGAACGCTGGCTCTCGCCGATCCTCAACTACGATCCAGCAGGCTGACGGTCCGTTTCTGTCGGCGGATAGATCACCTTGCCATCGGGCCTCAACATCGCCCCGAGTGTCGGGCTGGCCTGAACGCTCTTGCCCGGCTCCATCAGGTGGGCAACCGCCTGGCCGTTCAGCATCAGATAGTCGGCTATGATGCGCCGGTGGCAGCGCCACCACATGGCCTCGGCGCACATCAGGGCCACCCGCCGCGTGTTCCCAAGCCGGCTTAGCTGGTCGAAGGCCGCGCCGTAGACCGGGCCGAGAGCATAGTCGGCATAGTTGTGAAACGCCTGTACCTGCCACAGGGCATTGACCGCTTCGGGCACCTCCGGCTGGCGAGGTCGGCGTCCACCCAGATCGGCCATGTGAACGTAGTCGATGTCGAGCGCCTTCAGCCGGGCCGGAAGGGTATCGATGTTGAACGCCGGATTGTGCCGAGATCGCGGGAAACTTCGGACATCGACCAGCAATTCGATCCCGGTGCCGACCAGCATCTCTTCGATGGTTTCGACGGTTCGGTCCGAATGGCCGATAGTGGCGAATCCTTTCGCCATCAGGGGATCAGCGTCAGAGCCGCACCCTTGTGAGCGGCAACGTGATCGGTCTTGTCGCTCTTGATCTCATACTGAGGGTCGTCGGGCGTCGCATGGTGCGTGTAGCCCTTGTAGGCGAAATCCGCCTCGCGAATCCGGACGATGCGACCGCTGACCCGTCCGGCCTCAGAGTTCCAACTGACGTGATCTCCGATGGCGAAGGTTGCCATGGCGGGCTCCCGGCTTCAGTGCGGTCGTCATCATGCCCGACAATTCGGTGAGCGTCATGCCTGCCTCACGAGGTTCAGCGACGGGGCCAGGTGCACGGTAAGGGAGGGCGGTTGTGTTCTGGAAAGCCCAGGGGGCTCGTGGGGTCCAGCCTTGACTTTGCCGGGGGATCAGGCCCTTTACGCGCCTCCCGAATTCGGGGCCGGACGGCCCCTCAGAACCAGCCGAAATGACAGCCATGCACGCCTATCGTACCCACACCTGCGGTGATCTGCGATCCTCCGATGCCGGATCGAACGTCCGTCTGTCCGGGTGGGTCCATCGCAAGCGCGACCACGGCGGCCTGTTGTTCGTCGATCTGCGCGACCACTACGGCCTGACCCAGTTGGTCCTGCATCCGGAGTCTCCGGGATTTGCGGTTGTCGAGCGCCTGCGCGCCGAAAGCGTCATCTGTGTCGATGGCGAGGTGGTTCTGCGCGAGGCCGGAACCATCAACCCCAACTTGCCGACCGGCGAGGTCGAGGTGCGCGTCACGGGCGTCGAGGTGCTGTCAGAGGCCGCCGAACTGCCGATGCCGGTCTTTGGCGATCAGGAGTACCCCGAGGAAATCCGCCTGGCGAACCGCTTCCTCGATCTGCGGCGCGAGCGCCTGCACAAGAACATCGTCCTGCGCTCAAAGGTGATTTCGTCGATCCGCCGCCGCATGGTCGATCAGGGCTTCCTTGAGTATCAAACCCCGATCCTGACAGCCTCATCGCCCGAAGGCGCGCGCGACTTTCTGGTCCCGTCGCGTCTGCACCCCGAGAAGTTCTACGCCCTGCCGCAGGCCCCTCAGCAATTTAAACAGCTGCTGATGGTTTCAGGCTTCGACCGCTATTTCCAGATCGCTCCCTGTTTCCGGGACGAGGACCTGCGCGCGGACCGCTCGCTGGAATTCTACCAACTCGACGTCGAGATGAGCTTCGTGACCCAGGAGGATGTCTTCGCGGCCATCGAACCCGTCATGCATGGCGTCTTCGAAGAGTTTGCAGACGGCAAGCCCGTCTCGTCGATCACCAGCACGCACACCTTCACCAATGACTTCAGGCAGTCGTTCGAGCATGCCGGCTTCGAGCGCCTGACGTTTGCGCAGTCGATGGCCTGGTACGGCACCGACAAGCCGGACACGCGAAACCCGATCAAGATGCAGGTCGTTTCGGACCACTTCCGTGACGGCGGCTTCGGTCTGTTCGCCAAGATCCTGGGGGCGGACGACAAGAACGCGGTCTGGGCCATCCCGGCCCCGACCGGGGGCAGCCGCGCCTTCTGCGACCGCATGAACTCCTGGGCCCAGGGCGAAGGCCAGCCGGGCCTCGGCTACATCTTCTGGTCCGACGACCAGAATGCCTGGGGCGGCCCCATCGCCAAGAACTTGGGACAGGAGCCGACCGAGGCTCTGATGGCCTCGCTGGGTCTGGGTCAGGGCGACGCTGCCTTCTTCACGGCGGGCAATCCAGCGGCGTTCGCCAAGTTCGCAGGTCTGGCCCGCACCCGGGTCGGCACCGAGCTGAAGCTGATCGACGAGAACCAGTTCAAGTTCTGCTGGATCGTCGACTTCCCGATGTTCGAGTGGTCGGAGGAGGAGAAGAAGGTCGACTTCTCGCACAACCCGTTCTCGATGCCGCAGGGCGGTCTGGAGGCCCTGGAGACGCAGGATCCGCTGACCATCCGCGCCTATCAGTACGACATTGTCTGCAACGGCTATGAGCTGTGCTCGGGGGCGATCCGAAACCACAAGGCCGAGATCATGCTCAAGGCCTTCAACATCGCCGGCTATGATGCCTCGGTCGTCGAGGATCAATTCGGCGGCATGCTCAACGCCTTCCGTTACGGCGCACCGCCGCATGGTGGCCTGGCCCCCGGCATCGACCGCATCGTCATGCTGCTGGCCGGCGAAACCGCCATTCGCGAAGTCATTGCCTTCCCGCTGAATCAGCAGGGCGAAGATTTGCTGATGAATGCGCCGACGCGAGCCGAGGAGCGTCAGCTCAAGGACGTGCACATTCGCACAGTCCCGCCGATCAAGGTCTAGGTCTAATCGACATTCAGATCGATTATTAGTTTAAATACAAACACACTCGTCATGGTCGGGCTTGTCCCGGCCATCCATCACCACCGGCCGGGCAAGACGATGGCGGCTGTTCCGACATCAGAACGACTGGATATTCAACGAGGTGATGGGTTCCCGGCACAAGGCCGGGAATGACGGATCTTTGAACGTCGATTGAATCTAGTCGACGTCAGTCGCCACGACGGTGAAGAACGGTCGGGGTGGAGCGACCGGGCGCGGCGCACCCCCTCGACCACCGCCACAGCTGCGAGCCGTCAGGCCATCCGGCAGGCGCGTTGAACTGTCCGAACAGGCTGAGTTGATCTGGGACTGGGTGAGGCCGCGGGCTTGTGACAGATCAGCACCGCGCAGATCGGCCCGAAGCAATTCCGCGTCGGTGAAATCAGCACGGGTGAAGCGCCCTCCGGTCAAGCGCGCACTGTTCAGTTCGGCACCCTCGAAATCGGCACCTGAAAAGTCGCCATAGACCAGTTCGGCGGCGGACATTTCCGCTCCGGCGAAATTGGCATCGACCGCGCGCGCGCGGCGCAGGCGGGCTCCGAGGAGCTCAGCACCCGAGAGGTTGGCGCGTGAAAGATCAGCATTGCTGAAATCAGCCCCGCGAGCCTCAACCCCGTCCAGCCTGGCCTGAACCAGGGCGGCACCCGAAAACCGGCTTCCGACCAGTTCGGCCCCACGAAGGTCGGCCCGGGTCAGGTTCGTCTCGGAAAAATTGGAGCCAACGACATTGGCTCCCCGCAAATCTGATCCGACCAGAGTGGCCTGGGTGAAGTTGGCCCCGACAAAATTGGCCCCCGCCAGGCGACGACCCGACAGCTCGCAACGCACGCATGAACCGCTGATCGAAATCACGCGAGAGACGTCACGATCCTGAAATCCGATCTGGCTGGCGGCCACGGCCGTCGAGGCTCCGAACACCGCCAGGGCCGCTGCAGTTGCAGCAGGTGCCAGTCGCAGGAAGGGGCGCTCAAAGACCGTCATGGGCCCCATGTCATTCATTTGGCGGGCCGGAACCACTTAAATCGCGGTAAGGTCCGGCACTCAGCAGCTTGGGATGGACAGAGATCCCGGCAGCTCGGTGGAGCCGTCGCCGCACGCGGCATTCAACTGGCGTTGAGTAAGACCCCGCGCGCCGCGCATCTGGGCACCGGAGAAATTGGCCCCCGTAAGGTCAGCACCACTGAAGTTGGCCCCCTCAAGATAGGCCCCGACCCACGATGAGTTGGTCAGGTTCGCACCACTGAAGCTGGCCTGGGAAAAGACACCGCCATAGGCATCCACGTCGCGCAGATCGGCGCGTGAGAAATTGGCGGCATTGAGCACCGAGGCGGTCAACCAGGCCTGGCGCAGACGCGCCCCGGAAAAGTTGCGCCCGCGCGCCTCCACGCCCGTCAGGTCCGCCTGAAAGAGATTGCAACCCGGGCAGGACGCGCCCCGTTGGGCCGAGGCAATTTGGCCGGCATTCTGGGCGGCGGCGGGCGCCGCCAGGCTGATCAGGGCGGCGGCAAACAGGAGAGTGCGCATGGTGAGGGCTCCGTGACCCGATTTACCATGCAAGATTCAGGCCTGGCTGGTCGACAGGTCCGCTTCGGTGGGAGCAATGCCGCACGTGTCACAGACGAAGGCCCCGCCTTTCATCTGAAGCGCGGCATCGCCACAGGCCGGGCAAACATCAGCGACGGGCGGCTGGCTGAAGGAGGCGGCCTCGGCATCCGTATCGCGCCGCCCGAACGGGACTACGACAAGATTGTCAGGGGCCCCCCCCCGCATCAGACCCTTCGAGATGAAGCGTGTGGCTGGGGTAGGGGCTTCTTCCGCATCGGGATCGAGGCCATCATCTGTCGGCAGTGTCGGTCGGGCATTGGCCAGGTCGGAACGCCCCTGGTAGCTGACAGCCAGCTCACGAAACACATAGTCGAGAATGGACGTCGCCGAGCGGATGGAGTCATTGCCGGTGACCGCGCCCGATGGCTCGAACCGGGTGTAGACGAAGGCGTCGACAAATTCCTCCAGCGGCACGCCGTACTGAAGCCCGATCGAGACTGAGATGGCGAAATTGTTCATCAGGCTTCGGAAGGCGGCACCTTCCTTGTGCATGTCGATGAAGATTTCCCCGATCTCGCCGTCCTCGTACTCACCGGTGTGCAGATAGACCTTGTGTCCTCCGACGGCGGCTTTCTGAATATAGCCCTTGCGGCGGTCCGGCAGCTTGCGGCGCTGAGGCCGCTGGGCGGGCAGGCTTTCGGCGCGCCTCGGCGCGGGCTCGACGGTCGCGGGTGCGTGCGTCTCGGGCTGGTTCAGGTCGAAAAGCACCAGTCCGTCGGGGGGCGATGCCCGCTCGACCCGGACGGCTCGGATTCCAGCCAGGGCCGCCGTCGATTGCAGACGGGTGAGGTCATCGGTGGCGGCGTCCCAACCGGCGTAAAGCGTGAGGCGGCGAGGTGCCCCCGAGAAGATCTCGACGGCGGTGGTCAACGCCAGTTCGGCCTCCAGCCCTGGGGGGGCGAGGGCGGCGGAAATGGCGTCGGTCAGCCCGCTCCATTCCGTCAGGTCGGAGGCCCCCAGCGCATAGTCGGCAGCCTGTTCGATCTGGTGGCTCGGCACACCGAGATGGCTCAACAGACAGAATCCGGCCTGTCCCGCCAGCTCAGCTTCGACGCCAAGAGCATCCTCGACGAAACCGGCCCCGAGCACCGAAGGGGAAAAGGCCTCCGCCAGGTTCGAGGCTTGGTCCAACTCCATCTCGATGGACTTCAGTTCGATGTCCGTGAAGCCAAAGGCCCGCAGCCCTTCAAGGTCGATGCCTGGAGCGTCGGCGAGTGTGCGGCGTCCCAGCAGGTGCCGCTCGGCGGCCTCGACATCAGCGTCCAGCATATGGAGCGCACGCGCTACGTCTGGATGGAGCACGCGCTCAACCTCGCCGTCCGACGTCTCGACCACGCCGGTCAAGCCAGACGCAGGCTGGATGCCGTCACTGGGCATGGCCAGCCGCAGTCGCGTTTCCGCATCGATGTCCAGTGCGGTGACCTGGAGGTTCCGCAGGCCTGACTTGCGCGCGAGCTTCAGGGCGCGGGCGTAGAGTTTCGCCGCCGTCGGGTCGATCCGATCAGCAGCAAGGCGCTTGCGATCCAGGCTCGAAAGCGCAGCGGGGCCTTCTGCGGCCCAGTCGCGACAGGGCGACACCTGTGAGGCTAGTTCGGCGGAGGCGATCAGGGCCGCTGAATCCAGAGTGGCAACCCAGGTCGCAGCCTGGAGGCGTGCCGCATCACTGTCGTAGGCGAGCCCTTCGGCGCGCATTCGATCTCCGAGGCCGCAAAGGACAAGCGCCAGCGGCCGGGCGTCATGTCGGCGACGCGCCAGCAGGCCGGATGCGCAGAAGCCGCAGGCGGATTCGATTTCCAGGGCGAGGGTCCAGACACGGGCCAGCGCCACCAGGTCGACCAGGTCAATCTGGCGAGCATCCAGACCGACAATCGGGGCCGCTTCCGCCAGCAGGACGGCCTCGGCATCGACCGGCGAGAAGGCCAGCCGCAGACCGGGTGCCTCGGCAACAAGCTGGGCAGGGCGGGAGCCGGCGGCGACTTCGGCCCGTTCGGCCAGCACGAGCCATTCGTTGGCCGCCTGGGCTGCGTCGATGGAGCCATTGAGCGCCAGCTGGATCGCCGCGTCGTCCAGTCCGGCGTCCTGGGCAGCGCGAATGGTCCGTGCCAGGCTGGAGTTCTGGTTCGGGTCGCGACAGCTGGAGGTCGCGCCGTCGCAGCGTAGCGTCGCGGCAAACACCGCTTCGAGACGGGCCTGGGCCACCGCAGTCAGGCCGGTGGACAGGCGCGCGTGCCGGCGCGTGTCGAGCTGGCGCTCGAGGTCAGGGGCCGCGAGCGAACCGGGGGCTGCGTCAGTTGCCGGGCCTAGCTGGTCGTCGGCCGTCGGGTGAATTCTGTAGCCGTCCTGACACAGCCCGCCGGGAGCGGCCATGCCGAGCAACAGGGTGGCGGTTATCTCGTCGACAAAGGCGGTGGCGCTGGCTTCGTCCTGGAGCGCCCCCGTGGCACGTCCCCAGGCCGCGAGCCGATGGGCATATCGGAACAGCGCCCCGTTGAGCGGGGCATCCGGGCTGGGTAGCCGAGGCGTAGATTGTGCCGGATAGTCCGTGGGCAGGCCATCGGCCCAGTCGAGCCAGGCGTCGATCCGCGCTGTTGTCCAGTCGGTGGGCGCGGTGACCCGGATCCATTCCCCGGCACGCTCGATCAGGCGACCCGTCAGGGCCGGCTGTCGTTCCGATACGGCGAAGCGGGATTCGAGCCGCAAGTCGTGCCTCCGTCACAGTTGACAGGAGTTTAGCCCCCCGATTCGCTCACGCCAATAGATATGGGGGTTGCGCGGCGAATAACCCACAAGATGTTGCCTGTCCTGATGTAGGGCTGGCCATGGACGCCACCCGACACGCGCTCTATAAGTTGCGGGTTCGTCGTCAATCGGAAATGCCCGTGTTCAAGTCTCTGCTCACCTGGTGGAACGGTGCCACAATCGGAACCCGTTTCACGATCGCCAAGCGCGGCCGCAAGGTCGGAGAGGACGAATTCGGCAACATCTATTACGAGAGCCGCGACAACATCAGCTACGACGGGCGCAAGCGCCGTTGGGTCGTGTTCAACGGCTATGCCGAGGCGTCCAAGGTCTCGCCGGACTGGCACGGCTGGCTTCACTACACCTTTGACGAGCCCCCGACCGAGGCCCCGCTGCCGCGGCGAGCCTGGGAAAAGGACTATCTGCCCAACCTGACGGGCACGCCGATGGCCTGGCGTCCGCCGGGATCGCTGGCCCGCACCGGAGAGCGTCCGGCGGCGACCGGTGACTATGAGGCATGGAGCCCGGAATGAAGCGCGCCCGCTGGTTCACGATCAGCGCGCTTGCCGCCATCGCAGCCGCCGGCCTAGCGACGGCGACACCGGCTCCGATTCCCCCGGCCGATCCCATCGGGGCGGTGATCCCGCCGCCGCAACCTCAGGCTCCGGCGACGCCGCCGCCGGTTACGCCCGACGCTGTCAGCGAGGACGAGGCACCTGCAGAAAATGCGGCGGCAGCTCCCGCCACACCGGCTCCGCGCGTTGATGGCGGCATGCCGGTTGGTAATCCGATGCCGGAACTGGCCGACCCCTTGTCGCGCCCACGTCAGGGGGTCGCGATCATCCAGGCGCTGGACAAGGTGACCGCCGTGTCCATCCGTTTTGCAGTGCCGGTCGGTCAACAGCGCCGCTGGCGCGGTCTGGTCTTCCGTGTGCGGGCCTGCGAGCGGACGGCGGCCGACGAGCCGATGCCGGATTCGGTCGCCTATCTGGAAATCTTCTCGCAGCCGCGCGCGCGCGACGGAGCTGTGGAGCCGCGGCGGGTTTATCAGGGTTGGATGTTTGCTTCGTCGCCGGCGCTGAGCCCGCTGGAGCATCCGCTCTATGATGCCTGGGTTGTTTCCTGCCAGGCTGAGGCCCCATCAGACGCATAGGGCATCCGCCCGAAATCGGCATCCAGCTCAACGGCGCTCCGTAGTCGCCGCTGATAGTCATCGCGTGTGATTTCGATGGCCCCGAGGCTGGTCAGGTGGGGCGTGAGGAACTGCGCGTCCAGCAGCCGGTATCCACCGATCCGAAGCCGGGCGATCAGGTGGACCAGCGCGACCTTGGAGGCATCGCGCTCGAAGGACACCATGCTTTCCCCAAAGAAGGCGGCCCCCAGGGCGACGCCATACAGCCCTCCCGCGAGGTGCCCTTCGCGCCAGCATTCGACGCTGTGAGCGAAGCCGGCGGCATGTAGCTCGAGATAGAGGCGGCGGATTTCCGGGTTGATCCAGGTATCGCTGCGATCACCGACCCCAGGGGCGGCACAGGCATCCAGCACCGCCTCGAAGGCCGTATCGACACGCACCTCGAAATGATCGGACCGAACGGTGCGGCCCAGCCGTCGCGGAAGGGTCAGGGCCTCAAGCGGGATGATCCCGCGCAGGGCGGGATCCACAAAGAACAGCACGGGGTCGTCGCGACCCTCGGCCATGGGGAAGACGCCAATGGCGTAGGCCCCCAACAGCCCCTCGATGGTCAGGTCTGACGAGCGGCCCACTTTTCCAGCCAGTGGATGTCGTAGTCGCCGGACAGGATATCCGGCTCGGCCAGCAACTTCTGGAACAGGGGAACCGTGGTGTCGATGCCGCCGACTACCATTTCGCCCAGACTGCGCTTGAGACGCGCGATGCACTCCTCACGGTCGCGACCGTGGACGATCAGCTTGCCGATCAGGCTGTCGTAATAGGGCGGGATCGAATAGCCGGCGTAGAGGGCGCTATCCAGACGTACGCCCAGGCCGCCCGGAGCGTGAAAATCGTTCACCAGCCCCGGCGAAGGGGTGAAGGTCACCGGGTTCTCGGCATTGATCCGGCATTCAATGGAATGCCCTTCAAAGACGATGTCTTCTTGGGTGAAGCTCAAGGGCTCGCCGGCGGCAATGCGGATCTGTTCGCGGACCAGATCGACGCCCGTGATCATCTCCGTGACCGGGTGTTCGACCTGCAGGCGGGTGTTCATTTCGATGAAATAGAACTCGCCGTCTTCCCAGAGGAACTCGATGGTGCCGACACCCAGATAGCCGATCTTCTGGATGGCGTCGGTGACGGTTTTGCCGATCTTGGCGCGGCCCTCGGCCGACAGGGCCGGAGAGGGGGCTTCCTCGAGCACCTTCTGGTGGCGACGCTGGAGCGAACAGTCGCGTTCTCCCAGATGCACGACATTGCCGTGGCTGTCGGCGATGACCTGGATCTCGATGTGACGCGGTTTTTGGAGGTAGCGTTCCATATAGACCGCGCCGTTGCCAAAGGCGGCCAGGGCTTCGGTCTGAGCGGTCTGTACCGCCTCGACCAGATTGTCTTCGGTCAGGGCGACCTTCATGCCCCGCCCGCCGCCACCGGCAGCCGCCTTGACGATCAGGGGGAAGCCGATGGTTTTCGCCGCCTCGATGGCCTGCTCGACCGTCTCGACTTCACCGTCAGAACCGGGGACGACCGGGATGCCGGCGTCCTTGGCCGTCTGCTTGGCCGAAATCTTGTCGCCCATGATGCGGATGTGATCGGCCGTCGGGCCGATGAAGGTCATGCCGTGGGCCTTCACGATCTCAGCGAACTTGGCGTTCTCCGACAGGAAGCCGTAGCCGGGGTGGATCGCCTGGGCTCCGGTGATCTCGGCCGCCGCAATGATCGAGGGGATGTTCAGATACGACCGGGCCGCAGGGGCCGGGCCGATGCAGACGCTTTCATCGGCCAGGCGCACATGCATGGCCGAGCGGTCGGCTTCGGAGTGAACGGCGACCGTGGAGATGCCCATCTCCTTGCAGGCGCGATGGATGCGAAGCGCGATCTCGCCCCGATTGGCGATGAGGACCTTGTCGAACATGGTCCCGTCCTATTCGAGAACCAGCAGGGCTTCGCCGAACTCGACCGGCTGGGCGTCGCCGACGAGGATGCTCAGAACCTTGCCGTCGCGCGGCGCAGAGATCGGGTTCATGGTCTTCATCGCCTCGATGATCAGGAGGGTTTGGCCCTTCTTGACGTTATCGCCCGGCTTGACGAATGGGTCGGCTCCGGGGGTCGCCTGAAGATAGACAGTGCCGACCATGGGCGAGGGTACGGTTTCGCCCACTTCCGGGGCGGGGCCGGCCGGATCAGACGACATGGGCTGGGCCACGGCGGCGAGGGGTGCGGCGGCTGCGGCGGCCGGCACGGCGACAGCGGGTGGGGCCGCGAAGTGCATCGGCTGGACGGTGGTACCGGCGGTTACCGTCCTCGACACGCGGATCTTGAGGCCGGAACGTTCGACCTCGATCTCCGTCAAGGAGGTGTCATTCAGGATATCGGCCAGTTCGCGAACCAGCTTGGCATCGGTGTCGCTCGAGGCGGTCTTGCTCGGGGTCTTGGGCGCCGGCATGGGCGTCTCCCTCTCTTGGACTTTAGGACTTCGACGGCGCTGAGCCGACCAGACGAAGCGCCGCTTCGACAGCCATCTCATAAGACGCCGGCCCGAAGCCGGAAACTACGCCGGTCGCAGCCGGCGATACAAAGGATACCTGACGGAACTCTTCGCGCGCCGCCGGGTTCGAAAGATGGCACTCGATCACGGGAATCGAAATCGACCTCAGTGCATCGAGCAGGGCGACGGACGTGTGCCCAAACCCCGCCGGATTCAAGACCAGGGCGCAACCCCGGTCACCGGCCTCGTGGATCCAGTCGATCAGCTCGCCCTCATGGTTGGTCTGACGGAAGACTACCGGCCTGGCACCAGCGACGCGCACGCACGCCTGCTCGATATCGGCCAGGGTGTCGGACCCGTAAATCTCGGGCTCGCGGGTTCCGAGCCGGTTGAGATTGGGGCCGTTCAGCACATACAGGGGTCTGGCCATGAGGCTCCGAGCGGACCGTCAATTCGGCGGCCCTTGTATCGCCGGGCCGTCAGGGTCACAAGCCGCTGATGGACATCACACTAAACGGTGAACCGCACACGACCGAGGCGGCCACCATCGCCGACCTGGTAAAGGCACTTGGGCTGGACCCGGCAAAGGTGGCCGTTGAGCACAATTTGGCCCTGACGCCGCGATCCCTGCATGGCCAGACACTGATCGAGCCGGGCGACCGAATCGAGATCGTCCAGTTCGTCGGCGGCGGCTAGAACGGAAAGACGATGGGGATCACCACCATCGCTGTGGCCCAGGTGATGAGGTTGAGCGGCACGCCAATCTTGACGAAGTCCATGTAGGAATAGCCCCCCATTTGATAGACCAGCACATTGGTCTGGTAGCCGAAGGGCGTGGCAAAGGCGGCAGAGGCGGCCATCATCACCGCCACCAGGAAGGGGCGCGGATCGACCCCCAGGCTCTCGGCCAGAGCCACCGCAATCGGGGTGATCAAGACGGCGACCGTCGCGTTCGACAGCAGCTCGGTGGCAAACAAGGTCACGCCGTACAGCACAATCAGAGCCGCCAGTGGCCCAAACGGCTCAAGCACGTGGATCAGGGCCTGGGCCCCGGCATCCGCCAGGCCGGTGACCTCGATGGCCACGCCGACGACGACCATGCCGGCGATCAGAAGCAGAATTTCAGGGCGCAGGCCGGCATAGGCTTCTTCCGGCGTGATCACCTTCAGCAGGATCAACGCCACAGCCCCGGCAAAGGCCGCCGCAGCGATGGGGGCCAGGCCCAGTCCGGCGCACGCGACCACCAGAACAAAGACGCCGGCGGAGATCAGGGCTCGCCGCAACTCGAACGGTCGGTCGGCAGCACTGAACAGTTCGACATCGCCCAGATGGGCGTCGCCCGACCCGTCCTCCTGATTGCGCGCTTCCCCAAAGCGCGGAAACCGGAAGCGCAGCCGGCGACGTCGCTGCTCGGCCTGCTTCTGCGCCTGTTGCCTGCGTTCTTCTTCCTCTGCGGCGAGTCGGGCCTGTTCGGCTTCGTCGGTCGCGACAATCCGGCCAAGCTGGCGCGCGCCCACGAAGTACAGCCAAAGGGTGCCGATCAGGGCGATGCTGACGCCGACGGGGGTTATCTCGAACAGGGAGAAGACCGGCTGGCCCGCGTTTCTGGCCATGTCGTTGACCAGAAGGTTGGTCGAGGTTCCGATCAGGGTCATCAGGCCGCCCATGACCGAGATGTGGCTTAGCGGCATGAGGAACCGTTTGGGCGACAGCTTGAGGGTCTTGGCGACATCGCGAATGACGGGTGCGGCCAGAACGACGACCGGGGTGTTGTTAAGGAAGCCGCCGAGCATTCCGCACATGCCCATGACCATCCAGACCCCGGTGGCCCCGAAGCGGACCGCCAGCTTGGTGGCCTGGCGGATCATCAGGCCAAGCAGGCCCGACAACTCGATGGCGTAGGCGATGACGAACAGGCCGGCCAGGGCGATGACGGCCGGACTAGCGAAGGCGCTTTGAACTTCGACAGGACGGACCACGCCCAGGATAAGCAGGGCCGCTGCGCCGGACAGGGCCACCACATCGGCGCGAAGACGCCCATGGATGAGGACGCCGACAACGCCGACCAGCACCAAGAGGGCTATGATCTGATCAAAGGTCATCAGGTTCCGATAGCGGCGCCCAAGGGCGATCTCGTTGAGATTGCATAGCCTTTTGAACGCGCGTCATGCTAGGGTGATCCCCATGTCTAACTCGGTTGTGATCTTGGGACGCACCCTTGCAGCGGTGGCATTGGGCCTGATGGTCAGTGGGTGTCCGCGCAATGCCGAGGAGCCCGCCCCGCCGGCTCAACCCATCGAAACGCCGGCGACTGCCCAAATCCCGACGCCGGCTGCGACGGCCCTGACGCGTGCCAACCTGCTTGATGCGGCCCGCCGCGCGGGCTCAGACTATGCATCCGGCACGGCCCCGGAAGGCGTTGATGCCCTGGTTGGTCGAACCTTTTCCATCGTGAATCCAGTCGGGTGCAGCGGACCGGCTGCCGGCCTTCCAGCCGAAGCGGCTGACGGGCTGGCCCGCGTGGCCTGGAACGGGGACCGGACGGTCATTCAGTTCAGCCTGACGCCGGGCAACTGGACGGACTCAGCCCTGATCACGGGGGCCAACGGCAATTGGGAAGAGGTCGAGGGCATCTGGCTGACCCGTCCCTGGCTGGAGACGGAAGCGTGCCCCGTGGTGCGTTCGGACCCGCTGCAAAGCGCGGCAGCGGCCCCGACGGGCCAGACGGTCGGCCTGGCGATCGTCCATTCTCAAGAAGGCTCCCGCCTTGATCGTCGCAACGGGCGTGCCTACGCCCATGCGCTGCGGGGCGACAACGAGGCTCCGGCCCAGTGGCCGAGCGAAGGATTGCGCTTGCGATTGGAGGGGCGCGTCGTCGGATTTCCGGGTGGTCAGGCTTTTCGCTGTCGCGCTGCCGGACCGGACGCGGCACCGGTCTGTGTGGCGGCTGTCCAGCTTGACCGGGTGGCGCTGGAATCGCCTTCAGGCGAAGCCCTGAGTGAGTGGCGGGGCGGCTGACCACCCCGCCGTCACCTGTCCTAGTCGATCAGATCGGCAGGGACCTTGCCCCCGTTCTCGGCAATCTTGTTCATAACCTGCCGGTGCAGCCAGATATTCATGCTGGCCGAGTCGGACTTGTCGCCGGTGTAGCCCAGCTCGTCGGCGAGCGCCTTGCGGTTCTCGAGGCTGGAATCGATGTCCAGCGTCTTCATCAGATCGACGATGGAGGTCTTCCAGTTCAGCGGTTCGCCCTTGGCCTCGGCCTTCTTGGTCAGGATGACCTCGACATCGGCCTCGTCGAGCTGGACGCCAATCGGCGCGGACTTGCCGCCGAAATCAGCCTTGTTCATGCCCGCGGGGGAGGGCTTTGTGCCGTCAGCCGACTTGCCCCCTGTCACGGTGGTCTTGTCGTCGCCGCGACCGAAAATCTTGCCGAAAATATTGCCGAGAATGCTCATGTATCAGGTCTCCGTGGTGGATGAGAGGTAGCCCCGCCACAGAAACGACCCAGCGAACGGCAGGATGCAAATCACAAATCGCTCAACCCTCGCCATTCGAGGCGTCGCGCGCTAGTCAGACCCTGTAGCGGGCGAGCCGCCCACGATTCCACCGGCTCAGGGATGACGATGACGAAATGGGTTTACGGTTTCGGGGGCGGGTCGGCTGACGGCGACGCGTCGATGAAGAACCTGCTGGGCGGCAAGGGTGCCAATCTGGCGGAGATGTCGTCTCTGGGTCTGCCGGTGCCGCCGGGCTTCACCATCACCACCGAGGTTTGCACCGCCTATTACGAGAATGGTCAGGCCTATCCCGCCGATCTGGAGAGCCAGGTCGAGGCGGCCCTCGGCAAGGTCGAAGGGATTGTCGGCAAGGCTTTTGGCGACAAGTCCAATCCCCTGCTTGTCTCGGTACGATCCGGTGCGCGTGCGTCGATGCCGGGGATGATGGATACGGTGCTGAACCTGGGGCTCAACGATGAGACGGTCGAGGGACTGGCGGGCTTGTCAGGTGATCGCCGGTTTGCGTTCGACAGCTACCGCCGGTTCATCACCATGTATTCCAACGTGGTGCTGGGGGTCGGGCACGACGCCTTTGAAGAGGTTCTGGACGAAACCAAAGACAGGCTGGGCGTCAGCCAGGATACCGAACTGGCGGCTGCGGACTGGGAGCGCGTTGTTGGCCGCTACAAGCAGGTCGTTCTGGACGAAACCGGTGCCGAGTTCCCGCAAGATCCCAAGGCGCAGCTATGGGGGGCGGTCAGCGCCGTCTTCGCGAGTTGGATGAACGACCGGGCCAAATTCTATCGCCGTATGCACGATATCCCTGAGAGCTGGGGCACGGCCGTCAACGTCCAGTCGATGGTGTTCGGCAATATGGGTGACACGTCCGCGACGGGCGTGGCTTTCACCCGCAATCCGTCCACGGGTGAGGCCAAGCTGTACGGTGAGTTCCTGATCAACGCCCAGGGCGAAGACGTCGTCGCCGGCATCCGCACGCCTCAGGCCCTCACTAAGGCCGGCCGAGAGGAGATGGGCGAAACCAAGCCCTCGATGGAAGAGGCCATGCCGGAGGTGTTCGCCCAATTCCGCGACACGGTCGGGCGGCTGGAGCGGCACTATCGCGATATGCAGGACATCGAGTTCACGGTCGAACAGGGTCGGCTGTGGATGCTGCAGACCCGAAATGGAAAGCGCACCGCAAAATCGGCCCTGAAGATTGCGGTGGAGTTGGCCTCCGAAGGCCTGATTGACCGCGAGGAGGCAATCCAGCGGGTCGAGCCCCAGGCGCTGGATCAGCTGTTGCACCCGACGCTGGATCCCAAGGCACCGCGGACGGTGATCGCCAAGGGCCTGCCGGCGTCTCCCGGCGCGGCGACCGGCAAGATTGTGTTCGATTCCGATGAGGCTGAGCGGCTGGGCCAGTTGGGCGAGGCCGTCATCCTGGTGCGCGAGGAGACGTCGCCCGAGGACATTCACGGGATGCATGCGGCGCGTGGCATCGTCACGGCGCGCGGCGGCATGACAAGCCATGCAGCGGTCGTGGCGCGCGGCATGGGCCGCCCCTGTGTGTCGGGGGCCGGCGGCGTCCATATTGACGACAAGGCGGGGCAGTTCACTGCGAGTGGCCAGACCTTCAAGGCCGGCCAGATCATCACCATCGATGGCTCCACCGGCGATGTCATCGAGGGCAAGGTGGCCATGATCGAGCCGGAGCTGACCGGCGACTTCCAGACGCTGATGGCCTGGGCGGATGCGGCGCGGCGGCTTAAGGTGCGGGCCAATGCCGAGACGCCGCTGGATGCGTCGACCGCGCGCGGCTTCGGGGCCGAGGGGATTGGGCTGTGCCGGACCGAGCACATGTTCTTTGACGACACCCGGATCGCGGCCGTGCGCGAAATGATCCTGGCCGACGACGAGGCGGGCCGTCGGGCCGCCTTGGCCAAGATCGAGCCGTTCCAGAAGGCGGACTTCGTTGAGCTGTTCAAGATCATGGCCGGTCTGCCGGTGACGATCCGGCTGCTGGACCCGCCGTTGCACGAGTTCCTGCCGCACAACGAAGAGGACGTGAAGGCGGTGGCCGCTGCGACGGGCCTGGACGCCGACAAGCTGATGAGCCGGGCCAAGGCCCTGCATGAGACCAACCCGATGCTGGGCCATCGTGGGTGCCGACTGGGCGTGGCCTATCCCGAAATCTACGAGATGCAGGTGCGCGCCATCATCGAGGCGGCGCTGGAGGTGAAGGCCGAGACGGGTGAGGCCCCGCTGCCGGAAATCATGCACCCGCTGGTGGCCAAGGGGCAGGAGATGAAATTCCTGCGCGAACTGACCGATCGGGTGGCCGAAGCGGTGTTCGCGGATCGGGGTGACCGGCTGGACTATATGGTCGGGACCATGATCGAGCTGCCGCGCGCGGCGCTCAGGGCCGATGATCTGGCCGAGTATGCCGAGTTCTTCTCGTTCGGCACCAATGACCTGACGCAGACGACCTTCGGCATTTCACGAGACGATTCCGGCCGGTTCCTCCAGGCCTATCTGGACAAGGGCATCTTCGAGCACGACCCGTTTGTGCGGCTTGACCCGGAGGGCGTCGGCGACCTGATCAAGATCGCGGCGGAGCGCGGCCGCAAGGTGCGCCCGAACGTCAAACTCGGCATCTGTGGTGAGCACGGCGGCGACCCGTCGAGCATCGCCTTCTGTGAGGGGGCGGGGCTGGATTACGTGTCGTGCTCGCCCTATCGCGTCCCGATCGCCCGGTTGGCTGCGGCTCAGGCGGCCCTGAGTGCGCGTTCTGGAACCGAACGCGAGAAGGACCGGTAGCAAGATCGGCCGCCGATCTCCGGGTTGCAGATTGGAAGAACGGGGTTCACCCTGATCGGGTATCCAAGGAGGTCGGTCATGCGAACCCTACTATCTGTCATTGCGGCGGCTTCGTTTGTCATCGGCTGTCAGCCGGCGGGTCAAACCGCAGCCGGGGAAGCGCCGGCCACAGATAACGGGCCCCAGGCTTCAGAGGTGGCCGGGACAATCCCGACCGACGCAACGACCTATCCTGAAGGAGAGCCGCGCTGGATGCTGAGCGAAGACGGTGCTGAGCAATTTCTGGCCTTTGCGGTGCCCGAAACCGATGATGTCCGGCTGCTGATGTCCTGTGCGGAAGGCGCGCGCTCGGTCCGCCTGTGGCGGACGACCTGGGAGGGCGATACGCCCGACTTCATTTTTAGCTCCGGGACCGCCGAGGGGACGTTCTCGGGGGTTGAAATTCCGGAGGGTATGGAACCGCAGCTCGAAAGCGCGGCATCGACGTCCGAGCCGGTCCTGGTTGCATTCCGAACCACCGGGCAACTGCTTATGACAGCGGGCGGCGAGGCCCGTGATGTGAGTGCCGCTCCCGGAGCTCTCCCTCTGGTGAACGCCTTCTTCGAACATTGCGGATCATAGGTCGCTTGCGGTCGTCGCGGCACGCTGACTTGTCAGACTGATCTGGCGGTAACCGACGACAAAACTTCGCCTTGATGGCGACTTGTTTTGTCGGGGCCCCTGGACAATGGTTAAGCTATTGTCCGGGGGACGTATTTCGGGTCCGAGTACCAGGTGTTCACGTTGCGTAGTATAGACATTCTGAGAGCCCGGACCGTCTAAAGTGGGGGACGGTAGCTTCTCGCATTTCCCGGGGGCAGACCCGGCCATAGGCGTCGGCGCGCACGCGCAGACTCGACCGCGTCGTCGGTTCTTCTATGTGCCCGTGCCGGTGAAATATGCCTTTGCCCTGTCGCTCGCCGTGGCGTGGCTGGGCTTCAGTATATGGGCCTCAGGCAGGTGGCTGCACGATCTGGCCGCCTGGGCCGGCTGGGCTTTCGCGATTATTGCAACGACCTTCATTGCCTATATTCCCGGCTTCATGAACGCCTTCATGTTGGGAACCCTGCTGACCGACAGGAGGCCGCCGCGACGCACGCCGGCGAGCTATCCGCCGGTGACGATTCTGGTCGCGGCGTACAACGAAGCCTCCAGCATTGCCGATACCCTGCGCTCGATCTCGCTCCAGACCTATCCCGGCGAGATCGAGATTCTCGTCATCAATGATGGCTCGACAGACCAAACGTCCGAGGTCACAACGCAGGCCATTCGGGAGTTGGGATGGGCGCGGGGCCATTCGGCCCGATTGCTGGTCGGGATTGAGAACGCCGGCAAGGCCGCCGTCCTGAATCGCGGTCTGGCCCAGGCTCGACATCAGCTGATCGTCACTGTGGACGGCGATTGCTGGCTGGCACCCCAGGCCCTGCAGCGACTGGTTGAACGATTTTTGTCAGACCCAAGAGGCACCGAAGCCGTCGCCGGGTCTGTTCTGGCCAAAAACTCACGCAATACCTGGCTCACGCGGGCTCAGGAGTGGGACTATTTTCACGGCATCGCCGCGGTGAAGCGTATGCAGAGCATGTATCACGGCACCCTCGTCGCGCAGGGTGCCTTCTCACTGTACCGGCGCGAAGCTCTGGAGCGCGTCGGAGGCTGGCCCGACTGTGTTGGTGAGGACATCGTCGTGTCCTGGGGCTTGCTTAAACAGGGAGCCCGGATCGGCTACGCCGAAGATGCTCTGGTTTTTACCAATGTTCCCGAACGGCTCGGACATTTTGCCAGCCAGAGGAAGCGGTGGTCGCGGGGCCTGATTGAAGCGTTTCAGGCGCATGGTTCGCTGCTCATTCATCACCGCATGACCACCCTGTTTATCTGGTGGAACCTGCTCTTCCTGCCGATTGATCTGGCCTACACGCTGATCTTCATCCCCGGACTTGTCCTGGCGCTGCTCGGCAATTTCCAGATCGCCGGCCCCATGACGCTGTTGGTGTTGCCGCTGGCGGTGGCCTGGAATCTCATCATCTTTGCCATTCAGAGACGGATGTTTGCGGCCCAGGAATTCCGAGTTCGACGAAATGCCGGCGGGTTCTTCTTCTATGCCCTGGCCTATAGCCTGCTCATGCACCCGGTCTGTGTCTGGGGCTATATCAATGAACTCCTGGGCCTGCCGAAGACCTGGGGCCGTCGGGCCGCAAGTCGACCCGTCGAAACCTATCCTAGCCTGATCGAGGTTGACGCCTGGCAGTTAACCCCAGAGCACCCTGATCCCCAGCACGTCTTCATCGGCCAGGCTGAACCCTCAGCGCGGGCGCTCGACCTTGAAATTCCTGCCGCGCGCTGAGGCGCACTAGAGCGCGATGGTTTTTGTTGGAACCGCCCTGCGGTGCCGACAAAAAGCTGAATCAGGCTCTAGCGCATAAAACAGTTGTCGCCGGTGTGGAGCAGCGCGACCTCTTGTCCGCCCGGCTCCATGACGCCGTAGATTCCCCCGAGATCAAACTCATCTTCCAGCGTGTCTCGCGTGAAATCTGACACGCCGGCAGCCTCAAGCTCGGCGCGCGTGGCCTCGGCAGAAATGCCAGACATGGTGGTGAGCGCCTCGGTGCTTTCCCAGCCCGAGAAGGCACCTTGCGAGAACCACAGACGAAGGCCCTGAGGGAAGTTCGCGAAACTCAGTGGCCCTGGGCCGCATTCCTCCATCTGGCCAGTCTCAGTGGCGTTTCCGACGAGGGCCGTGATCGCCGTTGTGGTTTCCGCCTGCGGGGCACCGAAGGGAATCAGGCGCGTCGAGCCTGTCGTTTCATCGACCAGTCTCAGGCCCTCCGAATCCAGAGCGACAATCGTCGACGAAGAATCCTGGGGTGCCGGAGTCTCCGCGGCCGGAGTGGGGGCTTCGGCAGCGTCACGTTCAGCAGCGCGGTCCTGCGCCTGGGGTTGGCAAGCCGCCAAGGCGAGGGCTGCCGTCAAGGCCAGCGTTCGGTTCATCCGGGATCTCCCGTCGGTTTCAGCCACCAGTCTAGGTGCTGGCCGGACAATGGCCAAGCACCAACCACATGATGTTCGACGAACAATGTATCATGTCAAAACAGAGACTTATGGTCCTGATTTCGCCCCGGAGGGGTCTTGGAAGGACCGTTGTCGGTTCCTATCTGCGCAGTCTGGCTGGGTGGGCCGGTGGCGCGAAGAACGTCACTGAAACCAGCAAGGAAGAGTTTGTCATGCGTACTCTCGCTTTTACCGCCGTCGCCGCTATTGCGGCCTCTGTTGCTGCTCCGGCAGCGGCTCAGACCCTGTCCAACCCGACCTGGTACGGTTCGGTGGGCTATTCGAACCTGTCGAGCGACGACACGGATGTTGATCTTGATGGCCTGACGGGTCGGGTCGGCGCGCGCTTCAATCCGTACCTTGGGGTTGAAGGCGAACTGACGGTTGGCCTCGGTGACGAGCAGATGGTGCCGAACGTCGACGTGCAACTGAACCACGACGCGGCCGTCTATGGCGTCGCCTCCTATCCGGTGGCTCAGAATTTCGAAGTCTTCGGTCGCCTGGGTTACGGCACGACCGAGATTGAGGCCTCGGGCCTTGGTTCGACGGTCACCAACAATAGCGACAGCTGGAACTACGGCGTCGGTGCCAACTATTTCTTTGACGGCGTGAACGGCGTTCGGGCGGACTATACCCGTCGCGATTTCCAGGATGACGCCGGCGAGGCGGATATCTGGACGATCGGCTACGTTCGTCGTTTCTAGGACAGGTTTCCTGTCGTGAAATCAGGGGCGCGATGGGCAACCATTGCGCCCTTTTCATTTGTGCGGCCGCCTGGTCCGGCCTCTACTGGTTTCGATAATCGGGGAGGGGGCTATGAGCCTGGACGTTGAGGCCGAAACCGCGCGCTGGCTGGCGACGATGTCGCCAGAGGAGGTCGAGCGGGCCGTTAGCTATACACAAGGGTCGCACTGGCTGATCCTCGGCAACCTGGTGGTCACGGCCGTCGTGGCCTGGTTGATCCTCAGATCCGGCGTCCTGAGCGGAATACGGGATCGGCTGGGGCGCGGAAGGTCGCGCCCCAATCTGACTGTGCTGATCGTCGCCCTGGTCTTTTCAGGGCTGAATTGGGTGCTGGCGTTGCCCTGGTCCTGGTGGTCAGGATGGCGTCGCGAAACCGAGTACGGTCTGACCCGTCAACCGGTCGGCGCGTGGCTGGCCGAGGGAGCCATGTCGGCGGCGATCGGGGCGGTCGGCCTGGCCGTCCTGCTGGTGGGCGTCTATTTCCTCATGCGGCGCGCAGGCCGGATCTGGTGGGCGTGGGCCGGTGGCCTGACCGCAACCTTCATGGCCGTGATGCTGCTGGCCGGGCCCGTTTTCATAGAACCGCTGTTCAATACCTACACGCGGGCACCGGATGGCCCTGTGCGGGACGCGGTTGTCAGGCTGGCGGAACGCACCGGCACGCCGTCCGACCGGATCTATATCTATGACGGCAGCCGCCAGTCCGACCGTTATACGGCCAATGTCTCAGGCCTGTTCGGAACCGCCCGTGTCGCCATGAGTGACGTCATGTTCCAGCAGGGGGCTGACCTGGCCGAGGTTCGCGGCGTCGTCGGCCACGAAATGGGCCACTATGTGCACCGGCACGCCCTTTGGATGACCGGCATCTTCGGCTTTCTGGCGATGGCGGTGTTCTGGCTGGCGGACCGGCTTTATCCTGTGGCCCGGCGCTGGCAGGGAGCCAACAGGGTTGGCGAGATCAGCGATCCTGCCGGATTGCCCGTGCTGAGTGTGGTGATTGCCTTCATCTTCGTGCTGGCCACGCCGGTCATCAATACGATGGTTCGAACGATGGAGACGGACGCTGACCGGTTTTCGCTCGAATATGCCAACGAGCCGGATGGGCTGTCGGCGGCCCTGATCAAGACAGCCGAATACCGCGCTCCGTCGCCGTCGTGGCTGGAGGAGTTTCTCTTCTATGACCACCCCAGTGTCGAAAACCGTATTCGCATGGCCATGCAGTGGAAGGCGGATCACCCACCTGAAGGCTAGAGGCCGTCCGGGACGGTCAGTCCGGGGCGCTCATTGTCCCAGATCATGTGCAACACCGACCAGTGCCCGTCTGCGTCGCGATAGAGCTGGATCGAGTTGATGCCACGACGTTCGGGCGCTTCATCGTCGGGATGGGTCTTGGCCTCATAGACGGACCAGACGTGGGCCATGTTGCCGAAGACATCGATCCGGCGGGCCGTCTCGACCTCATAGAAGGCGTTGGTCGCAAAGAAGGGTGTCACGTCCTCGACGTAGGCTTCACGCCCCATGATCTTCATCCAGGGCTGGCCTCCGGCATCCAGGCCCGTGCGGGCCTGGCGGCTGTCGGGATGGAAGATCAGTCGCTGGGTCGCCCAGTCGCGCGGGCCGGCAGGGCCGGAGATGCAGGCGTAGAGGGCGTCGATGACGCTGCCGATGTCTGTCCGATCCAAGGTGGTCACCGCTTCCTCACGAAAACCGTGCCGGCCGAATAGCCCGCGCCGAACGAGCAGATCAGCCCCGTGTCGCCCGATTCGAATCCATCATTGTGGAGGTGAAAGGCGATGATCGATCCGGCCGATGAGGTGTTGGCGTACTCATCCAGGATGATGACGTTCTCGTGCGGTTCGGGTTCGCGGCCCAGAACCTTGCGGCCGATGAACTGGTTCATGTTGATATTCGCCTGATGCAGCCACATCCGCTTCAGGCCGGTGGGGTCGATGCCGAGTTCACCCGCGTGGTCGACAATCATGTCCGACACCATGGGCACCACGTCCTTGAACACCTTGCGGCCCTGCTGGACGAAGAGGCGGTCGGTCAGGGGATCAGCCGCTTCGCCATTGGCTTGCGCCGAATCGAGTGCCTGGGTCGGGCGAGCGGGGCGGTTCAGAAAGCCGAAGTTGTTGCGAATATTGTTGGAGAACTCGGTCTTGAGGCGGGTTCCCAGGATGTCCCAGCCTCCGTCGGCCTCATCCGCCACCTCGACGATAACGGCCGTGGCCACGTCGCCGAAAATGAAGTGGCTGTCCCGGTCCTTGAAGTTGAGATGGGCCGAACAGACCTCGGGATTGACGATCAGGACGGCGCGGCACGACCCGGAGGCGATGAAGTCGGCGGCCGTCTTAATCCCGAAGGTTGCCGACGAACAGGCCACATTCATGTCAAAGGCGAAGCCACCGATCCCCAGCGCCTGCTGAACTTCGATGGCCATGGCCGGGTAGGGGCGCTGCATATTGGAAGCCGCACACAGCACGGCGTCGATCTGAGACGCCGGCTTGCCCCAGCGCGCGATGGCATCCTCGGCGGCGCGCACAGCGATCTCGGCCAGGATCGAAATATCGTCATTCGACCGTTCAGGCAGATGAGGGGTCATGCGGGCCGGGTCCAGAATGCCCGACTTGTCTAGGACGAACCGCGACTTGATGCCCGACGCCTTCTCTACAAACTCGACGGAGGAGGGTTGCAGGGCTTCGATTTCGCCAGCGGCGATGCCGGCGGCGTTGTCGGCGTTAAATCGATCCACATAGGCGTTGAAGGCCGTTACGAGTTCAGCGTTGGACACGGATTGGTCCGGCGTAAACAGACCAGTCGCGGCGATGACGGCTTCGCGCGTTTGGGGCATCGAGGGGTCCTTGGACAGAGGCAACCGGCCCCCTTAGCACGCTCGGCTGGGGATAGCGCCAGCGTCCTTGCAAACGCCTACAGTGAAGCTCGGCCACCGTTTGGCCATACCGTTGCCGAAATGACGCGCCCCCGGCTCTTTGGGCCAGGTCATGGCTATCAATGCTTTGCATGACGGCCTCACCCGCTTATCAGTTCAATGATGGCGGGAGGGCCGCCTAAGCTTTTTTTTCGAGGTGACTTCGATGAAGTTCGTTCTGGCATCGGCGTCTGCCGTCGCCCTGCTGGCGGCGGGTTCCGCCGCTTCGGCCCAAGAGTGGGTCTGGTATGAGGGCGTAAGCCCCTACATCAACATTGGTCTGTCGCGCTTTGAAGTGATGGCCGATTCTCCGACCATCGGCGGTCCGGGTGATGTTGGGCTGAATGCGGTCACTGGCCGCGCGGGTCTGCGTTTCAACCGCTACTTCGGGGCCGAGCTGGAAGGCTCCATCGGCATCGACGAAGAAGACACCCCGATCGGCAACGTCGATCTGGACCGTCAGTATGCAGGTTATCTGGTGGCGGTTGCCCCGGCTTCGAACAGCTTCGAACTGTTGTTCCGCCTCGGCTACGGCACGACCACCCTGGCTGTTGAAGGCCTGGGCGATTCGGAGTCGAACTCGATCAACTACGGTGTCGGGGCGCAGTGGTTCTTCGGCGGTGGTGCCAACGGCATCCGCGTCGACTACACCCGCTTCGACAATCAGGACGACGGCTTCTACTCGGACGTCTATCCGGGCCCGGCCAACGGCGACGCGAACGTCTATACGGTTTCCTACGTTCGCCGCTTCGGTGGCCGTTGGGTGACCCCGCCGCCGCCGCCGCCGCCGCCTCCCCCGCCGCCGCCGCCGCCTCCGCCACCGCCTCCGCCGCCGCAACAGTGGCAGCCGCGTGAGTTCACGGTGCTGTTCGACTGGGATCGCTTCGACCTGACCCCACAGGCTGCGCAGATTGTTCAGCAAGCTGCTGCTCACGCCCGTGCCGGCGGTGCCACCCGCGTCCATGTCGTGGGCCACGCCGATACCTCCGGTTCGGCCGCCTACAACGTTCGCCTGTCGCAGCGTCGTGCCGCCACCGTCCGTGATGCCCTGATCGCTCAGGGTGTGACCGGTGGGGCCATCACCACCGAAGGCCGGGGTGAAACCGACCTGGCCCGTGCCACCGCTGACGGTGTCCGCGAGCCGCTCAACCGCCGGGCCACGATCAACATCAACCGCTAAGCGGTCCGTTGATCCAAGCCTTGGCCTAGAGCCAAAGCCGAATGCGAACCCCCGGGAGGCAACTCCCGGGGGTTTTGCTTTGGTGCCACAGGCTCTGGTCGAAATCTGACAGGCCGGCCGGGCGACCTTGCCAAGCGCACCAATCGGCATATCGTCGTTCGTCATCAGGATCGTCGGGTTGTCCGACGAGGGGAGTGATGATGAAAAAGCTGCTTCTGACCGGCGTGGCCGGTCTTGCCATGGTCATGGGCGGACCCGCCATGGCCGATCCCAATGGACCCTATATCGCGGGCGACATCGGCTATCACTGGGGCACCGCCGATGTGGCGGAATGCGTGCCGGCGGCCTGCACCCCAACAGTCGAAGGAGAGTTGGACGGTGGATTGGCGCTGTTCGGAAGGTTCGGTTTCCGTCTCAATCCGAACTGGAGACTCGAGGCTGAACTTGGCCGACGTACGGCCTCGGTCGACACCTTCAACGGAACGCCGCCAGCGGCCGAGACGGACATCAACGCCACCAGCTTGATGGCCAACGTCCTGTTCGACTTCGGGTCCGGTCGTTTCCGGCCTTTCGTCGGTGCCGGCGTCGGCTGGGCCAGAGTGAACTTTCAGCAGACGCCAGAGGATCTGGATGACTCTCGCCTCGCCTGGCAACTGCTGGCCGGTGCGGCGATCTCCACAGGGCCGCGCGGCAACATCGATCTGACCTATCGCTACTTCAACGTCGGTGACCTCGAGCTTCAAACATCGACGCCAATCTTTGTCGGCATGGACTACACCGACCATTCGGTGACGATCGGCTATCGCCATTCGTTCGGCGCGATTGCGGCTCCTCCGCCGCCGCCTCCCCCGCCTCCGCCGCCGCCTCCCCCGCCGCCGCCGCCGCCTCCGCCGCCGCCGCCGGTGTGGAACGCGCGTGAGTTCACGGTGCTGTTCGACTGGGATCGCTACGACCTCACTCCGCAAGCGACGGAAATTGTTCGTCAGGCCGCGGCGCATGCCCGGGCCGGCGGGGCCACCCGCGTCCACGTCGTGGGCCACGCCGATACCTCCGGTTCGGCCGCCTACAATGTGCGTCTGTCGCAGCGTCGTGCCGCCACCGTCCGTGATGCCCTGATCGCTCAGGGCGTGACCGGTGGGGCCATCACCACCGAGGGCCGGGGTGAAACCGACCTGGCCCGCGCCACCGCTGACGGTGTCCGCGAGCCGCTCAACCGCCGGACCACGATCAACATCAACCGCTAGTCCCGGGCGATACCATCAAAGCCTTGGCCTTGAGCCAATGACCAAAGCGAACCCCCGGGGAGCAACTCCCGGGGGTTTTGCTCTGCAAGACAAGCATTTGCGTTTGATCAGGGGCGAACGGAGTGACTGAGTTCGACGTTCTGGTTGTTCAGTTCAGCCTTGGCGGAAGGTCGCATGGAAGGCGTCGGACTCATCGGAGCTATCGTGGTCGGCATTGAGGCCGGCTCTATCGCTGAAAAGGTGATGAGCTGTGGGAATGGTCTGTTGGCCAATCTCATTGTCGGGCTGATCCGGCCCTTCTCGGTGGCTTTGTCGCGGGCCTGCTTGGCATCAGCTTCGGAGGTTGGGGCGGTAGCCTTGTTGTCGCGGTGCTGGGTGCAATTGGACTTCTGTTCTTGCTCGGCTTGATCAAGCGGGGCTGACACCCCCGATAACGCTCATTGATTGCAAGGCGAGGCCTAGTCTGGTACAGGCCGCGGCTTCGCTCATTCGGGCGATGAAATCCGTGGGAGGGGCTGCCCGAACCACGGCCACATAGGCGGCATTGAGTTGCCGTCGCAGATGGAGACAGCCAATGGCCAAGAAGATCTTGGGCTATATCAAACTGCAGGTGCCCGCCGGCTCCGCCACCCCGTCGCCGCCGATCGGTCCGGCCCTGGGTCAGCGCGGCGTGAACATCATGGGGTTCTGCAAGGAATTCAATGCACGTACCGAAAAGGAAGTGAAGGGCACGCCCCTACCGACGGTCATCACCGTCTATCAGGACAAGAGCTTCACCTTCGTCACCAAGACCCCGCCGGCGACGCACTACCTCAAGGAAGCCGTCAAGATTAAGTCGGGCGCGGCCAAGACCGGTCGCGAGACGGTCGGCAAGATCACCCGCGCCCAGCTGCGCGAGATCGCCGAAAAGAAAATGAAGGATCTCAACGCTAACGATATCGAGGCCGCCGCCAAGATTATCGAAGGCTCGGCCCGTGCGATGGGCCTGAAGGTGGAGGGCTAAGAGGATGGCAAAGCAACCCAAGCGCATCCAGGCCTGGACCGGCGACCGTGAAGCCGTCCTGCCGCTCGCCGAAGCCGTCGCCATGGTCAAGGCGAACGCCAAGGCCAAGTTCGACGAATCGATCGAGATCGCCGTGAACCTCGGCGTCGATCCGCGTCACGCCGACCAGCAGGTCCGTGGCGTCGTCAACCTGCCCTCGGGCACGGGCCGTGACGTTCGCGTCGCCGTCTTCGCCAAGGACGCCAAGGCCGAGGAAGCCACGGCGGCCGGGGCCGAGCACGTCGGCGCCGAAGACCTGTTCGAAAAGATCAACGGCGGCTTCATGGACTTTGATCGCGTCATCGCCACGCCCGACATGATGGGTCTGGTCGGTCGCCTCGGTAAGGTGCTGGGCCCGCGCGGCCTGATGCCGAACCCGAAGGTCGGCACCGTGACCCCCAACGTCGGCCAGGCGGTCAAGGACGCCAAGGGCGGCGCGGTCGAGTTCCGCGTTGAGAAGGCGGGGATCATCCACGCCGGCATCGGCAAGGCCTCGTTCACCCAGGACGCCATCGAAGCCAACGTCAAGGCCATGGTCGACGCCCTGGTCAAGGCCAAGCCGTCGGGTGCCAAGGGCCAGTTCGTCAAGCGCATCTCGCTGTCGTCGACGATGGGTCCGGGCGTGAAGGTCGATCTGGAATCAGTCGGCGCCTAGGCCACTTTCCGGCTCAATAGATTTCGGCCTCGCAGAGCGATCTGCGGGGCCGTTTTCGTTTGGGCTAGAGACGGCTACAAACGTGACGGGCGAGGGGAGTCTCATACGTGTTCAGCCTGTTGAGTTTGCAAAGCCTACTCGGTCTGGCCGTCATCGTTGGTGTCTGCTGGCTGTTGTCCGAGAACCGAACGGCCTTTCCCTGGCGGCTGACGCTGGGAGCCGTCCTGGTCCAGGCGGCGCTGGTGTTGATGGTGTTCGGTCTGCCCGGCGCAGATCATGTGCTGGGAGCGATCACGGGAGCGGTCGATGGCCTGGATCAGGCCACACAGGCGGGAACCCAGTTCATCTTCGGCTATCTGGTCGGGACCGGTCCGCAACCGTATGAGACGACCACGGACAGTATATTTGTCTTTGCGTTCCGTGTGTTACCTCTTATTTTGGTGATCTCGGCGTTGTCGGCCCTGCTGTGGCACTGGCGGGTCCTCAAGTGGTTGATCCGGGGGTTCGGCTTCCTGTTTCAAAGGACCATGGGTCTGGGCGGGGCGTCAGCCCTGGCGGTCGCGGCCAATATCTTTCTGGGCATGATCGAAAGCCCGATCGTGATCCGGGCCTACCTCGACAAGCTGACGCGGTCAGAGCTGTTCCTCCTGATGGTGGTCGGTCTGGCGACGGTGGCCGGGTCGACCATGGTTGCCTATGCGACAATCCTGGGTGGGGTTCTGCCCAATGCGGCCGGGCATGTGCTGGTCGCTTCGATCATATCGGCACCCGCGGGGGTCGCCCTGGCCAGGATCTTGATCCCGGAGCGGGAAGCGCAGTCGGGCGTGGCGGCGGACTATGATTCCGGCCTCAAGTACGATTCCTCCATTGATGCGATCGTGAAGGGGACCGCCGACGGCCTGATGGTGGTGCTGAACATTTCGGCGGTTCTGATCGTGTTCGTGGCCCTGGTGGCGCTGGTCAACATCATGATCGGCTGGATCATCGTCGGTGGTGATCCGCTAACGCTGGAGCGGATGTTGGGTTGGATGTTTACGCCCGTTGCCTGGCTCTCCGGGGTGCCATGGAGCGAGGCCGGCCAGGCCGGCTGGCTGCTTGGGGTCAAGCTGACCCAGACCGAGTTCAAGGCCTTCATCGAGCTCGGCAATATCCCGGCTGGAGACATGAGCGAGCGGACGCGGATGCTGATGACGTATGCACTTTGCGGCTTTGCCAATGTGGGCTCGGTCGGGATCACGGTCACGGGCCTGTCGGTGCTGGTCCCGGATCGGCGCGAAGAGGTTCTGGGCATGGTCTGGAAGGCTCTGTTCGCCGGTTTCCTGGCGACCCTGATGAGTGCCTCCATCGTCGGGGCCATGCCCGCGTCGGTGTTCTGAAACGGGAGACGACCTTGAAGCTGTACGACACCCTGTTGGCCCCCAACCCTCGGCGGGTGCGATGGATCATGGCCGAGAAGGGCATTGAGGACATCGAGATCGTGCCCGTGAGCCTGATGACGGGAGAGCACAAGGCCTCCGAATATCGCGAGCGGGCGGGTCTGGCGCACTTGCCGGCGCTGGAGCTGGATGACGGCACGACCATCACCGAATCTCTGGCGATCGGTCGCTATCTGGAGAGCCGCTATCCCGACCCGAATCTGTTCGGGCGCAACCCGGAGGAGGTGGCCATCATCGAGATGTGGACGCGGCGCATGGAGCTGTATCTGGCAAACCCGATGATGATGCACACGCGGTTCTCGCATCCGATGCTGGCCGCGCTGGAGCCGCCGGTGCCCGAGGTCGGGGCCTACAATCTCAAGACTGCCGAGAAGATGATGAAGGCGTTGAACCGCCACCTGGAAGGTCGCGAATTCATTGCCGCAGACCGGATCACGGCGGCTGACATCGTGGCCTATGTCGGGTTGGATTTCGGACGGCTGGTTAAATACCGGCCGGACCCTGCGCTGGAGAACCTCGGTCGCTGGCGCGAAACGATGAAGGCGCGGCCGGCGTCGGAAGCGGGGCTGCGAGGCTAGTAGGGAACAAATCGGTAGGCCGGTCCTACGGCTGCCCGTTCTGCGAGGAAGTCGATCGCCGCTGCCAGCATTGGAAAGTTGTTGAATTCGCATTCACCAAGGATTCCGACGCTGACCCTTAGCACACGCTGCTCCGTGCTGTTGAGGTCGCTACACTCCGGCAAATACGCTGCATAATTCGCTTCATTTCGTTCAATCAGCAGATAGACGTATCCTTGGTCATCCCCGATCTGCGCAAGAAATCGACCGGGGATCCACTCTGAAAAATCATGAAAGAGCACTCGGTTTCCCGCCTGAGGATTGTTGCCGGAAATCAGATACCCTCGACCTGACCGAGTGAACGTCCATTCAGTGCGAGCATTGGTATCCGGGTCAATGCCATGGAACGAGCCTCGGTCTCCCAGAATCGGCTCAGCGCGCCATTCTTCCACCAGCGGCTCGCGCGATGAGAAGCAGGCTGACAAGCTCAGCGACAATACCGCCATCGCCAGCAATCGGCTGATTTGGTCTCTCGGAAGCATTGGCCATCATACGATGCGGCGACTGTTTGCGCCAGATGTCGTCAAACCTTGAATTGCAGCGGTGTTTGAGGTGCTGGTCGAAATAGCTGCTCGGCTCAAGGCGGAGACATCAAACACGGCTTCGCACCTCGGCGGTGCGAAGCAATCGACCCAAGCGAGTCGGCACATCGCCTGTACCCCGGCGAAAGCAGTGAATCAGCGCGGCGAGAGCTTTCGGATAATTCCCGAAAACGTCATGACCGTGCGGTTCTGAACCGAGATCTGGCCACGCACAAAGACCAGCGATCCTCCGGCGCGGACCACTTCACCCGTGGCCTCGACCAGGTCACCAACGCGCACGGCGTCGACGAAGGTCGAATCGAGCTGGACAGTCACGCCCCGCGACCCCTCCATCTGCTGATAGGCCGTTTGGAACAGGGCGATGTCGGCAAAGGTCATCAGGCATCCGCCATGCATCCGACCGCCGGCATTCATGTGCTTTTGCTCGGCACGAAAGGCGCAGCGCATGCGCCCATCGGCGTCCGCCCTGAAATAAAACGGCCCGACCACCTGGTCGAAGGTGTCTTTCAGGTCATAGGTGTCCCAGCCGGCGAACTCACCTTCATCGACGGTTTTTCTGGCGACCATGAATGCCTTCCTTCTGAATGCGCCTGCCTATAGGACGGAGCGCATGACCCGCAAGGCTGACCTGGCAAGCATGCTCGAAACTCTGGTTGCCGTCGCTCTACGCGCCGGCGAAGAGATCCTGCGCGTCTATGAAAGTGCGGATATGGGGGAGCGCATCAAGGCGGACGGTTCCCCGGTGACCCAGGCTGATGCCGCCGCCGAGGTGATCATTCTGGAGGCGCTAGCGCACCACTGGCCGGATATTCCGGTGGTGGCCGAGGAATCGGTCTGCGCCGGCCAGATCCCGACGGTGGGGGCCCGGTTCTTTCTGGTCGATCCGCTGGACGGCACAGCTGAGTTTGTCCAGCGTAGCGGCGAGTTCACCGTAAACATCGCCCTGATCGAAGAAGGCCGGCCCACGGTGGGTGTGATCTATCTTCCGGTAACGGGAGAGGTCTTCCGCGGTAGTCCTGACGGTGCCGAGCGAGCAGACTTTGTGAAGGGAGAGCCCCTGGTCTGGACGAAGATCCGGGCGCGGGGCGTGCCGGCGCAGGGGCTGAGCGTCATCGCCAGCCGTCGCAGTCGAAGTGTCGGGCTGGAGGACTATCTGGCGCGGCTGCCCGTGGCCGAAACGGTGCGTGCCAGCTCCTCCCTCAAGCTATGCAGATTGGCCGAAGGGAAGGCGGACCTGTACCCGCGCTTCGGTCGAACCATGGCGTGGGACATCGCCGCAGGTGATGCGATTCTCAGGGCGGCGGGCGGATGCGTCTGGACGTTTGATGGCGAACCCCTGACCTATGGCCCGAACCGGGTGCCCGACGATGAGATGTTCGCCAATCCGTACTTTGTCGCGTCCGGTGCGTTTGATCCGTCGGACCTGGTAACCGGTGACGCGCCGTCGTAACTGCGCATTCGAGAACAAGAGGAGAGAAGCCGTGTCTGACCGGGTGGTCGTTGTCACCGGAGCCTTCGGGGCCCTGGGCCGGATTGTGGCCCAGCGCCTGACCGAGGATGGGGCCAGGGTGGTGGCTGTCGACTCTGCCGCCTCGCCACCGCCCGATCTGTCGGTTGCTAAGGTGATCGGCGGCGTTGATCTGACCGATGCCGGCCAGGCCAACCAGGTGATGGAGGCGGTGCGTGGCCAGCTTGGGCGTATCGACGCCCTGATCAACATCGCCGGGGGCTTTGTGTGGGAGACGGTCGACGGGAACGGCAATGAGTCCTGGGACCGTCTGCACGCGCTGAATCTGATGACGGCGCTGAATGCGTCGCGTGCGGCCATGCCCTATCTGGTTGAGAGCGGCGCGGGGCGGATCGTCAACATTGGGGCCAAGGGGGCCTTGTCGGCGGCAACGGGCATGGGGGCCTATGCGGCGTCGAAAGCAGGCGTCCATCGTCTGACCGAGGCGCTGGCCGAGGAATTCAAGGGCAAGGTGACCGTCAATGCCGTCCTGCCGTCGATCATCGACACCCCAGCCAATCGCGCCGACATGCCGGATGCCGATCCGTCAAAGTGGGTGACCGCCGACGAGTTGGCGTCGGTCATCTTGTTCCTTGCTTCACCAGAGGCCAGCGGTGTCACCGGGGCCTTGATCCCCGTCGCCGGAAGGGTTTGATCTCAGATGTCCGATCCGATTGAAGCCGCCATCTTCGAGCGCCTGGGCAAGGCCGATCCGCAAGGCCTGGGCAAGGCCAGCATCGAGCCGGCCGAGGTCGCCAAGGCGATGCAGCCAGACCAGTGGCAGCGCGTGCTGCCCAAGGTGAAGACTGCGGCGCTGGGCCTCATGCGCCAGGGCAAGCTGGTCATCACCAAGAAGGGGAAGGCCATCGATCCCGCCCGGATGAAGGGCGTGATCCGCCTTAGACTGCCGACCGCGGATGAGCGCGCCGCCATGCCGCCCCCGGTCGTCAGCGACGACGATGACCTGGATTGAGAATGGACGCCGGCTGATCGTCTGTGCCCTGGCACTGGGCTGGCTTGTGGCCTGCGCGCCGCGGGTTCAGTCGCCCCAACCGATCCCAGCCCAGTTCGCCGGCGCGCGGCTGGAGACGGATGTGATGATCGCGGACGACGGGGCACGACTGCCCCTGGCCGTCTGGCGACCGCGCGGCGAGCCGACGGCGGTTATCGTGGCGCTGCACGGCATGAATGACAGCCGCTCGACCTGGTGGATGGCAGGTCCGTGGTGGGCCGAGCGGGGGGTCGTTACCTATGCCTATGACCAACGCGGCTTTGGTGGCGCGCCTGAGCGGGGCGTGTGGGCCGGCGAAGTGCTGCTGGTTCAGGACCTGAGAACTGCTGTGCGGCTGGTGCGGGCTCGCCATCCCGGGCTTCCGGTCATTGTGGCGGGGGAAAGCCTTGGGTCTTCGGTGATCATCGCCGCCCTGGCGTCGGATAACCCACCGCCGGTGGATCGCGCGGCGCTGCTGGCTCCGGCGGTCTGGGGTTGGTCCGCCCAACCGATTCCAAACCGGGTGAGCCTGTGGCTGGCGGCGCATCTGTTCGGCTCAGCCTCGCCCGAACCGCCGGCCTTCGTGACCGAAGATATCTATGCGTCGAACAACATACTGGAGCTGTACCGGATGGGACGTGACCCGGATATGGCCCTGACCACGCGGTTCGATGCCGTCTATGGCTTGGTCAACACCATGGAGAGCGGCTATCGCGGCCTGTCTCGCGTGCGCGTGCCGGTGGCCTATTTCTACGGCGGCCGCGACCAACTGATCTCTATGCCGGTGACACAGAGGGCGCTCAGGCAGCTGCCACCAACGGCGCGAACGGCCTTTTATCCTGAGGGGCGGCACCTGCTGGTGCGGGACCATGGTGCGGAAAGCGTCATGGCGGATGTCCTGGCTTTTGTGCGCGATCCAGCCGCGCCATGGCCGTCCGGTGCGACATCAATTCCGATGACTGAACACTGATCAGATGGGCGCAAGACTTGCCCCGACGGAACGAGGCGCGTAAGGGGCGCCCCAACACAACATTCCCCCATCAACAGAGCACGGGTTCTCCATGACCCTTTTTGATTCGCCGTCCTTCGCGGGACACGAGGGCGTTCACGCCTTCTACGACGCCAAGACCGGACTTAAGGCTATTGTGGCCGTCCACTCGACCGCGCGGGGTCCCGCCGTCGGCGGTTGCCGGATGTGGAACTACGCCTCGTCGGAGGAGGCGCTGACCGACGTTCTGCGTCTGTCGCGCGGCATGAGCTACAAGAATGCCGTGGCCGATCTGGAGATGGGCGGCGGCAAGTCGGTGATCATCGGTGACGCCAAGACCCAGAAGACGCCGGAGCTGTTCCGGGCGTTCGGTCGGGCGATCAATACCCTGGGCGGCTGTTACTATTCGGCTGAAGACGTTGGGGTTTCGGTGGCGGATATCGCCGAAGCCCGCACGGTGACTGAATATGTTCTGGGCCTGTCGGACGGTCCTTGGGGGTCGGGTGATCCCAGCCCGGTGACGGCCGAAGGCGTGTTCCGTTCAAACCTGGCTACCGCCAAGCGGATCTGGGGTCAGGATGACCTGAATGGACTGACGGTGTCGGTCCAGGGAGCCGCCGGGCACGTTGGGGCCTACCTGTGTGGCAAGCTGCACGCCGCCGGGGCCCGGCTGATCATCACCGACATCGCCGAGCAGGCGCTGCGTGAGGTGGCCGAACGGACAAATGCCGAGATCGTCGCCCCCGACGCCATCTATGACGTGCAGGCCGACATCTATGCGCCGTGTGCCCTGGGCGCGACGCTGAACCCGGAGACGCTGCCGCGTCTCAAGGTCAAGGCCGTGTGCGGTGCCGCCAACAATCAGCTGGCCACGCCGGACATTGGTGAGCGGCTTGCGGCGTCTGGCGTGCTCTATGCGCCGGACTATGTCGTTAATGCAGGTGGCATCATTAATGTGGCGTCGGAACTGACGGCGCGTCAGACCGGCGGCGTTTATGATCCGGCTTGGGTCGAGCTCAAGCTGGTGCGCCTGATGGAGACGCTCAACGAGATCTTTGACCGGGCGGCGGACGAAGGCCGTCCGACCCATGAGATCGCGGATGCCATTGCTGAAGCCCGGATTCAGGCGGCGCGGGACGCCCGCCCCGTCTAATTGCCTGGAGTCGGTCGGAATAGCGGGCGGGTTTAACAGCCCGTTTACCACCGAGGCGGCACTTTCTGCCTAGTGGGGGTCGGTCGTCCGATTCCGGTCTGAGGGCGGAACGCGTGGGCGGCTTTACGGCAGCTATTCAGAGATTTGGAATTGGCCGCCTGGCGGCGCTGGCCGGCGTTGCCGCCGGCGTGGCTGCGGTTCTGGTAGCCCTGATGCTCAGGGTCGGGGAATCGCCCTCGGCGCTGCTGTATTCGAACCTCGACCTGCGCGAAGCGGGCGAGGTCACGGCGGCGCTGGACCAGGCCGGGATCAGCTATGAGGCCCGGGGCGACGGCTCGACGATCCTGGTCAACCGGGATGATGTCGGCACGGCGCGGCTGATGCTGGCTGAGCAGGGGCTCGTGACCTCTGGCAGCGTTGGCTATGAGCTGTTCGATGCGCAGTCGGCTCTGGGCCAGACCGAGTTCCAGCAGAACATGAACCGCAAGCGCGCCATCGAGGGCGAGATTGCGCGCACCTTGATGTCCATGCGCGGGGTCAACCGGGCGCGCGTGATGATTGCCTTGCCGGAGCGCCAGTTGTTCCAGGCCGAGGCCGCGCCGGTGACGGCATCCGTCAGCATCGACACCGGCGGTCGCGAAATGACCGGTGAAGAAATCCAGGCCGTCCAGCAACTGGTTTCGACCGCCGTGACCGGGCTGCGCCCGGATCGGGTGACGATTGTGGATGCCAACAACCGGCTGTTGGCGGCCGGCGGCGAGGGTGAGGGCTTTTCGGGGGCGGCGGCGTCCGAGCGCCGGACCGAAATCGAGCATCGCCTCCAGGCAACCCTGTTGAACCTGGTTGAAGGCGTTGTTGGGCCGGGCGCGGCGCGCGTGCAGGTCACCGCCGAGATCGATGAAACCCGTCAGACGATCCAAGCCCAGGAGTTCAATCCTGATGGTCAGGTCGTTCGTTCGACCTCCAGCCAGCAGTCCAACTCGAGCGACAGCCAGGGGGCTGAGGGCGGCATTGTCGGGGTTGAAGAGCAGTTACCGGAAGGCGAGGGCGCGCAAGGCACAGCCCAGGGGCCGAGCTCGACCTCGGACGAAACGGGCGAGACGACCAACTATGAAATCTCGAACACAGTGACGACGACGGTGCGCGAGCCGGGCACCATCCAGCGCCTGTCCGTGGCGGTGGCCGTGGACGGTGTCGTGACGCCGCCGGCCGGCGGCGAGGGGGAGGCCACCTACGCGCCTCGCTCTGAAGAGGACATGCAGCGCATCCAGCAACTGGTCCGGTCGGCCATGGGCTTTAACGAGGGCCGGGGCGATCAGGTCGAGGTGGTGAATGTGCGCTTTGCCCGCCCGGATGGCGCGGCCATCGGTGGGACCGAGGCTTCGAGCGGGATGTTCAACTTCGACCAGAACGACATCATGCAGATGATCCAGTGGCTGGTGCTGCTGATTGTCGGGGTGCTGATGGTCTTCTTCGTCCTGCGCCCGCTGGTGAAGGCGGCCTCGACGGGGGGCGGCGTTCCGATGATCGCCGGTTCTTCGGGCGGCGAGGGCGGTGGTGGTCAGGCTCTGGGGGGTGGGACGATGTCCGGCGCGCCCGCCCTGCCGCCGTCAGAGATGGACCAGCGGCTCGATATTGCGCGCATCGAAGGACAGGTGAAGGCCTCGTCGGTACGCAAGGTGTCGGAGTTCGTCGATAGCCATCCCGATGAATCGACGGCGATTCTGCGTAGCTGGGTGCACGAAGGCTGATGGCGGGGCGTCTGGTCACTCGAAAGCCGTCCGTCGATGACGCCAAGCGGCTGACCGGCCCCGAGCGGGCCGCTGTGATCCTGCTGGCGCTGGGCGAGGAGCACACACGCCTGTGGGAAAGCCTGGACGAGGAGGAGATCAAGGAAATCTCCCAGGCCATGGCCTCACTGGGCAACGTCCAGGCCAATGTGGTCGAGGACATCCTGGTCGAATTCGTCTCGGGCGTGGGTGGGGCCGGTTCCATCATGGGGTCATTCGAGCAGACCCAACGCCTGCTGACGTCGTTCATGTCGCCCGACAAGGTCGACGGCCTGATGGAGGAAATCCGCGGCCCGGCGGGGCGCACCATGTGGGACAAGCTGGGCAATGTGAACGAGGTGGTTTTGGCCAACTACCTCAAGAACGAGTACCCGCAGACGGTGGCCGTGGTTCTATCGAAGGTGAAGCCGGAACACGCCTCGCGGGTCCTGACGGCGCTGCCGGAGGACTTTGCCCTGGAATGTGTGCAGCGGATGCTGCGCATGGAACCGGTTCAGCGCGAGATTCTCGACAAGATCGAGCAGACGCTACGCAACGAATTCATGTCGAACCTGGCCCGCACATCAAAGCGGGACAGCCACGAAATGATGGCGGAGATCTTCAACAACTTCGACCGGCAGACCGAGAGCCGCTTTGTGACTGCCCTGGAAGAACGCAATCGCGAATCCGCCGAACGGATTCGCGCCCTGATGTTTGTGTTCGAAGACCTGTCCCGGTTGGATCCCGGCGGCGTCCAGACGCTGTTGCGGGCCGTCGAGAAGGATCAACTGGGGCTGGCCATGAAGGGGGCGTCCGACACTCTGCGCGAGATGTTCTTCTCCAACATGAGTGAGCGAGCCGCCAAGATCATGCGCGACGATATGGACTCGATGGGGCCTGTCCGTCTGAAGGACGTCGACAATGCTCAGACGACCATGGTGCAGGTCGCCAAGGATCTGGCGGCCAAGGGCGAAATCATGCTCGCCGGCCAGGGTGGCGATGACGAGTTGATCTACTGATGACCGAGTCCGCGCCCCGCAAGTTCGATTTTGATACCTGGTTCGACGAGGACGGCCAGATCCTGTCGCAGGCCCCGGTGGCGCGCATGCGCCGTGCCTATTCCCCAGCCGAGGTTGAAGCGATCCGCGCCGACGCCTTCGCCGAGGGACAGGCCGATCAGCGGGGGCGCGACGAAAGCGAAACGGCCCGCGCGCTGGGCCAGATCGCAGATGCCTGTGTCCAGGCCCTGGGTGGACTGGATCAAGTGGTCGCGCGCTATCGCAGCCATGCCGCCGACCTGGCAATGGAAATTGGGGGCGTGCTCAGCAGCGAGGCTCTGGAGCGTTTTCCGCAGGCCCCGCTGGCCGCCGCCCTGGAAGCCTTGAGCGAAGAGTTGTCGGGTACGACGCGGCTGGTCGTTCGGCTCAATGGCGGCGGGGGCGATGCCCAGGCGACGGTTGAGCGGGCCGTCGGCGAAGCCGGCTTTGCGGGCCGTGTTCTGGTTCGTGATGAGCCGGCCCTCCAGGCGGCTGCCTTCACAATCGAATGGCCGGACGGCCGAGCGGAATACAACCCCACCGAAGCAGTCGACCGCGTTCGCGCGGCCCTGTCAGCCGCGCTGTCGGCCGAGGCAGATGGTGGAATTGACCTGATGGATGGAGACCAGTGATGGCTGACAACGACCTGCCCCTGGAAGAGTTTCAAGAGTCCAACGCCCTGGTTCCGGCGGACTCGGGTGAAGAAAAGGCGGCGGTCGATCTGGCCCCGGTCTTCGATGTCCCCGTCGGAATTTCGGCGGTGCTGGGCAAGGCCAACATGAGCGTCGCCCAACTGCTCAAGCTGGGTGCCGGGAGTGTGCTCGAACTGGACCGGAAGGTCGGCGAAGCCATCGACATCTATGTGAACAACCGGCTGGTCGCACGTGGTGAGGTCGTCGTCGTCGATGATCGATTGGGTGTGACCATGACTGAAATCATCAAGAGTGAAGACCAGGCCGCCTGAACGGCGACCCTCTAGGTAGGAGAAACGATCATGCGGCTTCTGGTGGTCGGAAGACTGAGCGGACAGCTGGCGGCGGCGGTGAAGATGGCTATGGCCCAGGGGGCCAAGGTCAGCCACGTCGAACGCACGGACCAGGCGACCGAGACGCTGCGACGCGGACAGGGGGCCGATCTGTTGATGGTCGACTATGACCTCGATATCGCAGGCCTGATCGCGGCCAATGAGGCAGAGCGCATTCATGTGCCGGTCGTCGCCTGCGGCGTCGGTGCCGATCCTGACAAGGCCGCTGCCGCCATCCATGCCGGGGCCCAGGAATTCATCCCATTGCCGCCCGAAGCGGATCTGATCGCGGCGATCCTGTCGGCGGTGTCGGACGATCAACGCCCCATGGTCAGCCGTGACCCGGCCATGGAAGCGGTCATTCGGCTGGCGGATCAGGTGGCCAAGTCGGAAGCCTCGGTTCTGATCACCGGCGAGAGCGGCGTCGGCAAGGAAGTCATGGCGCGCTACCTGCACCAGAAATCACGCCGGGCGGACAAACCCTTCATCAGTGTCAACTGTGCGGCCATCCCGGACAATCTGCTCGAATCCGAGTTGTTCGGACATGAGAAGGGGGCCTTCACGGGCGCCGTGGCGCGCAGGATCGGCAAGTTTGAAGAGGCCGATGGCGGCACCCTCTTGCTGGATGAAATCTCGGAGATGGATGCCCGGCTCCAGGCCAAGCTGCTGCGGGCCATCCAGGAGCGGGTGATTGATCGCGTTGGCGGCAACAAGCCAGTCAAGGTGGACATTCGCATTCTGGCGACCTCGAACCGTGACCTGAGCAAGGCCGTACGGGACGGCAGCTTCCGCGAGGACCTGCTGTATCGGTTGAATGTCGTGAATCTGCGGCTGCCCGCCCTTCGGGAGCGCCCGGCGGATGTCACGGTCCTGTCCGAGCACTTCATCAAGAAGTACGCCGCCGCGAACGGTCTGGCGCATCGCCCGCTGTCAGCGGGGGCTCAGTCGCGAATGCGCGCCCACGCCTGGCCCGGCAACGTCCGGGAGCTGGAAAATGCGATGCACCGGGCCGTTCTTTTGGCGACAGGGACGGAGATCGACGAGGACGCCATCGCCCTGCCGGACGGCAAGCCGCTGGCTTCACTGGACCAGGGACCGGCGGGCCGTGCCGCTCAGGCGGCAGACGCGGTTTCGCGCGCTTTTGTTGGCCAGACGGTGGCCCAGATGGAGCAGACCCTGATCCTGGACACGCTGAGCCACTGTCTGGGCAATCGCACCCACGCGGCCAACATTCTGGGCATCTCGATCCGTACGCTCAGAAACAAGCTGAACGAATACACCGCCGCCGGCGTCGATGTTCCCTCGCCGCAATCGGGTGTGGCGGCGGCCTGATGGCGATAGACCGGCGCGCATGGCTAGCCGGTTTGGGCGGAGTGGGCCTCAGCGCCTGCATCCCCGGTTTGCGCGCGCGTGCGTCGGCCTCGGATCTGGATTTGTCATCGCTCGAGGTCGGGGGGCGGATCGGCGTTCAGGCGGTTCGGAATGGCCGGGCCACGTCCTGGCGTGCCCATGAGCGGTTCACCTATTGCTCGACCTTCAAGCTGTTTCTGGCGGCGGCGACCCTGGAGCGGGTCCAGGCGGGAGACGAGCAACTCGACCGCCCCGTCGCGATGACGGCAGCGGATATGGTCAGCCACGCGCCGGTGACAGGGCAGGCCGTTGGCGGGACCCTGACAATCCAGGCGCTTTGCCAGGCGACTGTTGAGGTTAGTGACAACCCGGCCGCCAATATTCTCATTCGCGAGATGGGCGGGCTGACAGCCTGGCGGGACTGGTATCGGCGGATCGGAGACACCGTCACCAACGTTGATCGGCTCGAGCCCGAGTTGAACGGGGTCGGGGATGCGCGCGATACGACCACCCCGGGCCAGTTCGTCGCCAATCTTCAGACCCTGTTCGCTGACGACGTGACGCGGTTGTCGTCGATGTCACGATCCCTGTTGATGAGCTGGCTGTTCGCCAGCCCGAGCGGGCCTAACCGATTGAGAGCCGGCGTGCCGGTTGGCTGGGAAGTGGCGCACAAGACCGGCACAAGCAGCCGCGGGCCTGTGAACGACATTGGACTGTTGATCCCGCCGGGCGGGCATCCGATCCACATCGCAGTCTTCTGGCAGGGCCGCGAATCTGATGACTTCAGCCTTGGCGAAGCCGCTATCGCCGAAGCGACCCGCCGTGTGGTCGAGGCCCTGAGCTAGATGACCGACGCCGCCGTTCCCGCTTCGAACCGCCTGACCACCCGCGAGGTGATGGGGTGGCTGATGCGTGGCGAGGTCGCCCTGGCGTTGGGCGTGCTGCTTATCGTCGTGCTGCTCATCGTGCCGATCCCGACGATGATGCTCGACGTGCTGCTGGCGCTGTCGATCATGTCATCGGTGCTGATCCTGATGACGTCGCTGCTGATCAAGCGGCCGCTGGACTTCGCCATCTTCCCGACGGTGCTGCTGGTGGCGACCCTGTTCCGACTGGGGCTGAATCTGGCGTCGACGCGGCTGATCCTTAGCCATGGCCACGAGGGCGCGGACAGCGCAGGTCAGATCATCCAGGGCTTCGGCCAGCTGATGATGAGCGGCAATTTCGTCATCGGGCTGATCGTGTTTGCGATCCTGCTGGTGGTGAACTTCGTGGTCATCACCAAGGGATCGACCCGGATCGCCGAGGTCAGCGCGCGCTTCACCCTGGATTCGATGCCCGGCAAGCAGATGGCCATCGACGCGGACCTGTCCGCCGGCCTGATCGACGAGACAGAGGCCAAGCGCCGCCGCAAAGAGCTGGAGCAGGAATCGACCTTCTTCGGTGCCATGGACGGTGCCTCCAAGTTCGTTCGCGGCGACGCCGTCGCCGGGCTGATCATCACCGCCATCAACGCCATCGGCGGCATCCTGATCGGGATGATGCAGCACCAGATGCCGGCCGGGGACGCCGCCAATTCCTATGTGGTGATGACCATCGGCGATGGTCTGGTGACGCAGGTGCCGGCCCTGATCGTGTCGATCGCGGCGGGCTTTCTGGTGTCCAAGGCGGGGGTTGAAGGTTCTGCTGACAAGGCGCTGGTGGCCCAGTTGGCCACCAATCCGGTGTCGCTGGGCATGGTGGCGGCGACTTCGGGCGTGATCGGGCTGATCCCCGGAATGCCGATCCTGCCGTTCGCGGGCATCGCCATCGCCACCGGCTTCCTGGCCTGGCACGAGGGCCGCAAACGCAACGTGCCGCCGCCGGTGGAAGAGGTAGCTCCCGTTGAACAGGCCGAAGAACCGATTTCCAACGCCCTGGCCATCGATGATGTGAAGATTGAGCTGGGCTATGCGCTGTTGAGCCTGATCAATGATCTCGAGGGGCGTCGACTGACCGACCAGATCAAGGCGTTAAGGCGGACACTCGCGGCGGAGTTCGGCTTCGTCATGCCGCCGGTGCGAATTCTCGACAATATGCGTCTGGCGACCCAGGCCTATGCCATCCGTATCAAGGAAATGGAGGCTGGTGCCGGTGAGGTTCGACTGGGCCAGCTCATGGCCATGGACCCCGCGGGACGTCAGGTTGAGCTTCCGGGCGAACATATGCGTGAGCCGGCGTTTGGCCTGCCGGCGACCTGGATCGACGAGTCGTTGCGCGAAGAGGCGACGTTCCGGGGATACACCCTGGTCGACCCGTCGACGGTGCTGACCACCCATCTGACCGAAATTCTCAAGGACAACATGCCGGACCTGCTGTCCTACGCAGAGGTCCAGAAGCTGCTGAAGGATCTGCCGGAGGAGCAGAAGAAGCTGGTCGATGACCTGATCCCGTCGGTGGTGACGACCACGACGGTTCAACGGGTGCTTCAGGCCCTGCTGCGTGAACGCGTATCGATCCGCGACTTGCCGACCATTCTCGAAGGCCTGGCAGAGGCGGCTCCTCATACGGCCAGTGTGACCCAGTTGGTCGAGCATGTTCGTACCCGTCTGGCCAAGCAGATATGCTTCCAGAACCAGGGCCCGGACGGGTCGCTTCCGATCATCACCCTGTCGCCGGACTGGGAAGCCGCCTTTGCCGAGTCGCTGGTGGGGCAGGGCGAGGACAGGCAACTGGCCATGGCTCCGTCCAAGCTCCAGGCTTTCATTCGCGAAGTCCGCGACGTGTTCGAGCGAGCGGCTCAGTCGGGCGATGCAGCGGTGCTGCTGACCGGGCCGGGGATTCGACCGTTCGTGCGGTCGATCATCGAACGATTCCGCGGCCAGACGGTGGTGATGAGTCAGAACGAGGTTCATCCCCGTGCCCGCCTCAAGACGATTGGCGTGGTTTAGGCCGTCAAGACGGGCTAGGGATGCGCAGTGCCGCAACCCTTTCGTTTTCGTAGCTTGCAAGGCCTGATCTCGAGCGCGCGTGCGCGCGGGTTCGGCGGGCCGACACTTGGCCTGGCCCTGTTGGGCTTTCTGGCGCTTCTGGCGACCAGCGGGGTGTCCTTGTGGACCGCCAATGCCCTGAGCGACCATTCTGCAGCGGTTGAACACGCACGCGATGTACGGCGTGCGCTGGACCAGACCGAGCATCGCATTGTCGATGCCGTGGCCGCCGAGCGTGGCTATCTGCTGACAGGCCAGGAATCCTTCCTGCGGGCCGAACGAGAATCGCGACTGGAGCTTCTGGACGACTTTGAAGCGGTGAGAACGCTACTGCGGGATGAACCGGATCAGCTGCGTCGCCTCGAAGGCACCCGCCCTCTGATTGAGGAGGGGATGACCATGACCGAGCAGGTCGTCCGGGATGCCCGCGATGGGCGCTTCGTCCAGGCCGTCGAGGTGCTGAGATCGGGGCGTGGAGCCAGCCTGGTTCAGGAGATCCAGCAACGCTTCGATGAAATCGATCAGGTCGCGCGCGACAACCTGCGCGAGCGGGAACGTGCGGCCAATCGGGCGCGGCAGGCGAACCTGTGGTTCAGCACGCTGGGCTCAATCCTCATCGTGCTCGTCGCCGGTCTGGCCATCTTTCAGTTCTCGCGGAACTTCAAGGCCATCATGCGGGCCCATGACGAGCTGGATGAGGTCAATCTGGGTCTGGAGCGCGCTGTGGCTGAGCGGACCGAAGACCTCGTGCTGGCCAATCGTGAGGTCGAGCGGGCGCGGGACCGCGCCGAGGCCATGCTACGCGAGGTCAATCATCGCGTCGGCAATTCGCTCCAGCTGGTTTCGAGTTTCATCACGCTCCAGCGCCGTTCGATCAACGATGAACGCGCGCGCGAGGCCTTCTCGGCGACCCAGGCGCGGATCGAGGCTGTCTCTCGTGTTCACCGTCAGCTCTACACGTCCGACGACATGAGCCAGGTTGAGCTCGATGCCTATTTGACCAGCCTGGTGGATGAGCTGAGACAGTCCCTGTGCTCCGGTGAGCGAGCGTGTGCGCTTTCGGTCGAAGCCGAACGGTTGAAGACCACCACCGACCGCACGGTCGCGGTCGGCGTCCTGGTCGCCGAGTTGGTGACCAATGCGGTCAAATACGCTTATCCCGACAGCGACGGAGAAATCCGCATCCGCCTCAAACGCGAGGCTGAGGGGCGGGCCCGGTTGACGGTTGAGGACGATGGCATCGGCGTGAGTGAGGCCAAGGACACACCCAAGGGCACCGGCCTGGGCAAGACCATCATCGCCGCGATGGCCCGCGACCTGCGAACCGAAGTGGCCTATGTCTATGGTCCCAAGGGCCTGTCGGCCTCGCTGGTGTTTGATCTCTAGAGATGTCCAAGATGACTGCCCCCGTTGTCATTCTCGACAAGCCGCAGCTTGCTGAGAACATTGGAGCGGTGGCGCGCGTGATGGCCAATTTCGGCCTGACGGAGCTCCGCATCGTCTCCCCCCGTGATGGCTGGCCCCAGGACCGTGCGTGGGCGGCCGCATCGGGCGCGGACTGGGTTCTGGACGACCTGCGGGTGTTCGACAGTGTGGCCGAGGCGGTGTCTGATCTGGAGCGGGTGCTGGCTACGACAGGCCGACCGCGCGGCCTGCGTATGCCCATCGTCACCCCGCGTGAGGCGGCGTCCGATCTCTATAGCCGATCAGCGACGGGGCAGCGGACGGGCTTGCTTTTCGGAGGCGAGCGGACCGGGCTAGAGACCGATGAGCTGGTCCTGTGCCAGGCAATCGTGACGATCCCGGTAGATGAGCGTCATCGCTCCCTGAACCTGGCGCAAGCCGTGTCGATCAACGCCTATGAGTGGCGTGTGGCGGTGGATGCAGCGCCGCCCGGTATCTTTGGCGAGGCTGAACCGCCGGCCCCTGCCAATGAGGTTGAAGGCATGTTCGGGCATTTGGAAACCGAGCTGGAGCTGGGCGGTTTCTTTCATCCGCCGGAGAAGAAGCCGACCATGATGCGGGCCATCCGCGCCATGCTCAATCGGGCCGAACTGTCGTCTCAGGAGGTGCGGACGCTCAGAGGGATGGTCGTGGCCCTAGCGCGGGGGCGCGGTCGGATACTTGAACGCCGGGCGCGGGATTTGACTTCGCAGGACTGATCCGCCATAAGCGCCGCCTTCACGCCCCGGCCATAAACCGGGGCGCGATCTATTACGGACGATGCGTGGACCGCCGTTGAGATCGCCTTCCCAATACCGGGGAGGCCGGGCCGCATCCGCATAGAGAGACGTTTATGTCGAAGCGCCACAGCGCCAAGTACAAGATCGACCGCGCCATGGGTGAAAACCTGTGGGGCCGGTCCAAGTCCCCGGTCAACAAGCGCCAGTACGGCCCCGGCCAGCACGGCCAGCGCCGCAAGTCCAAGGTTTCAGACTTTGGCCTCCAGCTGAAGGCCAAGCAGAAGCTCAAGGGCTACTACGGCAACCTGACCGAGAAGCAGTTCCGCCGTACCTACGACGAGGCTGCGCGCCGCAAGGGCAACACCTCGGAGAACCTGATCGGTCTGCTGGAACAGCGCCTGGACGCCATCGTCTACCGCGCCAAGTTCGTCCCGACCGTCTGGGCCGCGCGCCAGTTCGTCAACCATGGCCACGTCACCGTCAACGGCAAGAAGGTGAACATCGCCTCCTACCGCGTGAAGCTGGGCGACGTCGTCGAGGTCAAGGAAAAGTCCCGCGCCATGGCGCTGGTGCTCGAAGCCCTGCAGTCCTCGGAACGCGACATCCCGGATTACCTCGAAGTTGGTGATCGCGGCTTCTCGATCCGCATGATCCGCGTGCCGGAGCTGGCTGAAGTTCCGTACGCCGTGAAGATGGAACCGAACCTGGTCGTCGAATACTACGCCTCCTAAGCGGCGCGACGATCCCTGGAATCGGAAAGGCCCCGGCAGCGCCCGGGGCCTTTTCTTTTGGAGGACCGTCCGTCAGGTTTCGAAGACGCCGACCATCTCTGCCGTAATGCGGCTTGGTCGCATCGAGGCGGCATCGACGAGCACCCATTCGCTGACCCCTTGCGCGCACAGGCGGCCGCTCTCGTCTTCAATGCGGACATAGCGGTTGAAGCGTGCGCCCTGCGGATCTCCGACCCATGTACGGGCAACGGGCTTGGAACCCGGGGGCAGGGCGCGGAAATAGTCGACCTCGTGGCGCGAAGCGACCCAGGACCAGCGACCGCGCGTGTCGGCGTCAAAGCGGGCCTGCCAGTGGGCCGTGCCGACGTCCTGGAGCCAGCGGACATAGACCACATTGTTGACGTGGCCGTTCTCGTCGATGTCGTTGTCGGCGACAGTCAGGGGGACGACGAAGACCTCGCGGTCCTCGCGTGGTTGCAACTCGTGCCTCACGCCTCGCCTGCCACGCCCTTCTCATTCATCAGGGCCTGAAGCTCGCCGGACTGGAACATCTCCTTGACGATGTCGGCGCCGCCGATGAATTCGCCCTTCACATAGAGCTGGGGGATGGTCGGCCAATCGGAGAAGGCTTTGATGCCGTCACGCAGCGCCTCATCCTGGAGCACATCGACGCCAATGAATGGCACGCTCATGTGATCCAGCACCTGGACCACCAAGCCGGAAAAGCCACAGCGCGGCGTGTCAGGTGTGCCCTTCATAAACAAGACCACCGGATGCTCGGCAATGGTCTGCCCGATGAAGGCATGAACGGGATCGTTGGAAATTTCGGTCGTCGGGGTCTCGGTCACGGGATCTGGCCTTCAGGTGAAGGCTAGGAGCTAGGTTCCCGCTCGCCTCAGGTCAAGCCGTACGGGCCGACGCCATCTTGACGCGTGCCATTTCGATCTGGGCGACCATTCCTGGCGGCAGGGTTCGCTCTGGCAGTTCAGCCAGGCGCGCCAGGTGTTCGGAGTCGCTTGTGTCGATGACCACGCTGGCCAGCATCGGCTCAGACAAGGCGTAGCTCAGACAGATTTCCTCGGCCGTCCAACCCGGCGTTTGATGCAGAAACGCAAAGCCCTCGAGGCCGTCGTTTCTGAGGTCACTGTTCTGGTGTTTTGACCGGCCCCAGTCGAACAAGCCCCACTTGGGTCGATTGCCCGACTCGATCTTCTTCAGGGACGACAGATAGTCGGGGAAGAAATCGTAGCCGACGACGGCCATGTCACGGCTGACGGCGGCATTGACGCGGTTTCGTGTGGTCCAGGACGCATCGACGTTGAATGGCGTGGCCAGGACATCAAAGGCATTTGTGGAGACATAGGCATCCATGACCTTGTCCCCGCCGGCAATGCCCAGCATCTGAATGCGACCGGAAGCTCGCAGCGCCTTCAACGCAGACAGCGTGGCGTGAGACAGCTCATCCTCATGGGGGTCGTCCAACAGCACCATGTCGAGGTACTCGATCCCCGAGGCGAGCAGCACCGCATCGATAGCCGCGGTGACGCCGGCCGGAGAGAGATCGCGTATAAGCTGACCACGTTGGCTGACGTTGCCGATACGGACGGCAACGAAAATCAGATGCCGATCAACATCAGCGACCGCGCGGCCGACCAGCTCGGCGAGGATCGCATCCGGGGTTTCCAGAAGGAAACTGTTAATGCCGTTTTCCATCGCCTCGGTGACGAGAGCGGGCCCAGCCGTCTTGCCGCGCGCCAGCGTGCGTTCGCTGAGGTTTAGAGTCAGGTCCGAGATAGACCTACCGGAGCGGCCAAAGGAACGGTAGCGCATGATCAGGACCCCGTGCGTGGGAGGGTTTCGAGGGCGAGCGCATGAAGTTCCCCACCCATCCTGCCTCCCAGAGCGGCGTAAACGAGTTGGTGTTGACGCACACGCGCCAGCCCTTTGAAGGCGTCGGAAACGATACGCGCACGATAGTGATCGCCGTCGCCGGCAAGATCGGTGATCTCGATCTCCGCGTCAGGGAACGCGCTTCGCAGCGCCGCTTCCAGGGCATCGGCAGGCATAGGCATTCGTACGCGGTTCCTAAAATTCCGACGCAGGATGCGCTGGAAACCTTAATGAGTGGAAACCACTGTTCGATTTATCGAGGGTCGTATCGACCTGTCTGGGCCAGGTTGCCGAACCGGGTGGTGTTCTCGTCGAAGCTGACCTTGACGGTGCCGATCGGGCCGTGACGCTGCTTGCCGATGATGACCTCGGCCTTGCCGCGGACCTCATCCATGTCCTGCTGCCATTTCAGGTGTTCTTCCGAGCCTTCGCGGGGCTCGGTGCGACCCAGGTAATAGCTTTCCCGGTAAACGAACATGACCACATCGGCATCCTGTTCGATCGAGCCGGATTCGCGCAGGTCCGACAGTTGTGGGCGCTTGTCCTCTCGGCTTTCGACCTGACGTGACAACTGCGACAGGGCCACGACCGGCACGTTCAGTTCCTTGGCCAGAGCCTTCAGGGTCTGGGTGATCTCAGACACCTCCTGAACCCTGTTCATGTCGCGCTTGCCTTCGCTGGCGGCGGTCGCCAGCTGGAGGTAGTCGACCACGATCAGATCCAGGCCGTGTTCGGCCCGCTTAAGACGGCGAGCTCGAGCCGCCAGCTTGCCGATCGGCAGGCCACCGGTGGCGTCAATGAACAGTGGGGCCTCACCGATTTCGATGGCGGCATCCCGGACGCGCCCGAAATCCGAAGCGTCGATCTCACCCTTGCGCAGGCGATCTGAAGAGACGCCGGAGGCATCGGCCAGAATACGCATGGCCAGCTGTTCGGCGCTCATTTCCAGGGAGAAGAAGGCGACCACGCCACCCGACGTCGTCTTGCGACCGTCCGGCGTCGGTTCCCACTTGTAGTTGCGGGCGACATTGAAGGCGATGTTGGTGGCCAGCGCCGTCTTACCCATCGATGGACGCCCGGCCAGGATCAACAAGTCCGAGGGATAGAGGCCACCGAGTTTCTGATCGAGGTCCGCCAGTCCCGTCGACAGACCAGCCAGCCCGCCGTCACGCTGGAAAGCCTCGGCGGCCATGTCAACGGCACCGGCCAAGGCATTGGAAAATGGCACGAACCCGGTCGATGAGGCACCGGTTTCTGCGAGAGTGTATAGCGACTGTTCCGCCTGCTCGATCTGTTCGCGAGCGTCCTTGCCGGGCTCAGGAGCCTGTTTGACGATGTCACCGCCGATGCGGATCAGGTCACGGCGGAGCGCCAGGTCATAGACCAGGCGGCCATAGTCAGCGGCGTGCGAACCCGGGGGCGCGCGGTCCACCAGATCGGCGAGATAGCGGATGCCGCCCAGTTCATCGAAGGCCGGATCCTTGCGGAACCGTTCGACCAGGATGTTCGGGTCAGCCAGCAACCCCTGGCGCACATGTTCCTCTATGGCGTCGAACAGGCGCTGGTGGAAAGGTTCATAGAAATGCTTGCCGGCCAGCTTGTCACTCAGCCGCTCGGTGACCTGGTTGTCGAACAGCAGGGCCCCCAGAATGGCCTGCTCCGCCTCCAGGTTGTGAGGCAGGCTATTGACCTCGGTGTCGGTCACAGACGGAGAGGGGGCAAGCGCGAGAGAGGTCATGGGCGTTAACCCTTTGGCCTATGCACGCCGGTTACGCCAAGGGCGGTCGCCGGTTTCGCCTGGGGGCGAAATGGCCGGACCTGTGGATGCCACCGATTTTCCGTACTGGATCAGTCCGACCGATCAGAACTGCTGGTACTGGCCGTTGATGGCATAGGTGAAGCCGATGGGCAGGGCGTCGCGAATCTGTCCGATGAAGACGGCGACTTCGGCAATCGTTGTTCGCGGGACGTAGATGATGTCCATCCGCCGCAGGGCCACATGTTCCATGTCCCCTCGCGACAGGTCGATGGTTCGCATCATCCGCCGACCGCCGGGACCACGACGGATCAGGCCGACCTCATCGCGCCGTCCCGAGGGCAGGAAACCGCCGGCCATAATGACCGCCTGGTAGGCGTCGATGTCGCCGGGCATGTCATAGACGCCGGGCGTGCGGACCTCGCCATCCACCCAGACCTTGAGCGGTCCGGCCTGGCGCAGCACAACCTCGACCTCCGGGCGGCGCAGGATCGGCGTATAGGCAGCCACGAGGTCGGCTTCGATGTCATAGAGACTGCGATCCGCGACCATGAGCTGGCCGATCAGAGGCATGGAAATGCGACCGTCCGGCCCGACGGTCAGCTGCTGGTTCAGTTCCGGGGCGCTGGGCGTGCGCACGTCGATCTGATCACCCGGATAGAGCAGATACTCGGGCTCGGCCTCGCTCCAATCGGAAAAGCCGATGTCTGCAAAGCTGCCAGAGCTAAAGGTACTCCGGTCCTGGCGACCGATTCCGGGGGTCGGATAGCGCGAATAGCCACCGCCGCAGGCGACGGTGAGGGCGGAGCCGGCAATAGCGGTCAGAAGGGCGCGGCGGTTGGGCAACATCGGCTCGAACGACTCTTTCTGAATAGGGGGAGCCTTAACGGCAAAACGTAACCAGCAGTTAACGCACGCCCTCCAAAGGTGGTTGTCGTTAACCATGAGGCGAGTCGCGCATTCCATGCCTATGCAGGGACAGTCGGGCGGGTACGGGGCAGGTCAGGCACGGCTGACCTGGTCGTCACGGCCGCGCCATGGCTGGGACGACATGATCACGCTGTTGTGGCGTGAGCGTCTGATGATGCTGATCGTTTTTCTGGTGTTGTTTGGCATAGGGGTGTTTGCCGCCTTTTCCCTTCCCAAGACCTACACCGCCCATTCCAGCCTGCTGGTTCAGATGAGCCAGGAATATGTCTACGAGCCACGCGCGGGTGACGCGGCGCGTGGAGCCATTCCCGAAGTGACCGACGTGGTCCAGGCCGAGGCGGCCATCCTCGCGAGCGCGGCCCTGCATCAGAGGGTCGTGGAGGTCATGGGGCCGGGTACGATCCTCGGGCCAAGAGCCCACGGCACACCGGCGGAGCAGCAGACAGCGGCGGTTATCGCCTTGGGGCGGAGCCTGGAAATCGGCACGGCCCCGGATACAGGGGTGATCCAGCTGGCCTACAAGTCTGAGGACAGTCAGGCGGCCGCGGCCATCCTCAACCAGATCATCCAGACCTATCAGGCCTATCGCCGCGAAGTATTCCGCGACACCACCACGCCCCTCCTGGCCGAACAGCGCGACGCGATCGAACGCCAACAGAACGACACGGATCGTGCCTATGAGCAGTTCCTGAACGAGAACGACATTGGTGACTTCGCGACTGAACGCCAAGCGGTCGCTGCCAGCTATCAGACGACCTACAACGAACTGCTCTCGGTGGAGGCTCAGCTTCGTCAGGCCGAGGGCCGGCTGGCCGCGCTGCGCGCCGAGATGACATCGATCCCGGCCGAGATCACCCTCCAGCAAGACCTCAACCTTTCGGTCCAGAGCCAGATCGTTGAGCTGAGGGCCGACCGTGAGGAACTGCTAGGCCGCTATCAGCCGGATGCGCCGCCTGTGCGGGACATTGATGCTCAGCTCTCCCAACTCGAGGCTCTGGCCCGAAGCGGTAATGCGTCCGGCGTGCGCGACCAGCGCCTCGGCCCCAATCCGGTCTGGCAGGATCTGGAGATGGATCGCGTGCGCGCCCAGGCCGAGCGCGATTCCCTGGCGGCGCGTCGCGCGGTCCTGGCGGCTCAGGTCGATTCCCTGGCGGAACGCCAGGGGCAGTTGGTCGCTCTGGAAAGCCGCAACGGGGCGCTCAACGCCGAACGCGAGGTTCTGTCGACCGCCTATCGTGATTTTACCGCGCGGCAAGTCCAGTCCAGTGCTTCGGCTGATCTGGCGCGCGGCGGGGCGGACAGTGTCCGCGTCATCGCCGCCGCGACCCCGCCGGATCGGGCCTCAAGTCTGCGCAAGCCGTTGCTGGCCCTGGCCTTTCTGTTCGCCGGCTTCACCGCATTGTGCTTCGGGCTGATGAGGGTGTTTCTGGGCCGTCGTTTTGTCACCGCCGGTTCGGCGTCGCGCACGCTCGACCTGCCGGTGCTGGCGGTAACGCCAGCCAAGGGTCGGTGAGCCGTGGTAGCTTCTGGTCTTGGTGACACGCAAAGTGTGATTCGATCATGGTGGACCTGACACAGGAGATGGCGGCCCTTTGGGCGTCACTCGGTCCGTCGCGACCGGATCGCGGTCGTGTGATTCAGTTCATTTCGGCCACATCGGGTGAGGGAACCTCGACCGTTGCCCGCGAATACGCGCGACTGGCAGCGGTCCGGGCGCGCAAACCGGTTTGGCTGGTGGATGCTGACCTGAACAATCAGACTCAGCAAAGCCTCGTGGCGCGAGAGACGGATCGGTTCGGTGCCCTGGGCCGCCCGGCTCTGGCGTCACCCAATGGATCCGCCTTCTTCACGATTCAGCCGGCCTTGCGAGGCCGGGATGGCCGCCTGATTGCCGATGCCCGCTTGCTGTCGGCACGTCCTTGTCTGGGGCGCCGCCTCTGGGTGACGCAATTCAGGTCCGACGTGCTCAAGGCGGGACAACGGGCCGTGGCTCTGCCGCGCGGGGCCTATTGGGACGCCATGCGTCGACATGCCGAGACGGTCATCGTGGATTCGCCGTCTGCGGATCGGACGGACTTTGGGCTGACGATTGCGCCATTTGCCGACGCTGTGGTTCTGGTTGTGGCGGCGGAAGCCTCGGATGCATCTCTGGGGGCCGACCTGCGTGACGAACTGGAGAACGCCGGGGCCCGATGTGCCGGGCTGGTGTTCAACCGGGCCAGGGCACAGCCCCCGTCCTTTCTGAAAAGAGTCATGGGGTGACTGCCCAACTGTGGTCCCTGGCTCAGATGCGGGCACAGGCGGAGCCGCGGCCGACGGCAATGGATGGGCTCGCCTTTGCCAGCGGTGTTCTTCTGGTCCTGATCTATTCGCAAGGCTGGCTAGGCCCCGTTATGGGCTATGGCGCGGCGACCCAGGAAGGGCCGTTGATCCGCCTGATCTATTTTCCGGCCTATTTCGCAGGGCTGTTTCTGGTCCTGACGGCCTTGCCGCGGACGATTGAAGGCCTGGTTCGATCGCCCCTGTTGCTGGTCCTGCTAGGTCTGGTGGCCGTGTCCTGGTTCTGGTCCGTCGATCCGTCTGCGACCGTTCGGCGGTTCGTGGCCCTGGGTTTTACATCTCTGGGAGGGGTCGCTCTGGCGGCTCGTTTTCGTTGGCCGACCTTTGCTGAGTTGGTGGCTACGGCTTTTGCCGTTCTGGCGGTTTTGTCCGTCTTGATGGCCTTGGCCAAGCCAGAATGGGGCCTGATGACCAGGGAATTCCCCGGGGCTTGGAGAGGGCTCTGGCTCGAGAAGAACAATCTCGGGGGCAATATGACCGTCGGCTTCGGTTTTTGCGTGGCCGCAGCTGTGCTCGCCCCGCAACGACGGAAGATGTGGGCCGCGTTTGCGCTGCTCTGCGTCTTGCTCGTGGCGGCTTCGACTTCGAAGACGTCGCTGGTTGTGCTCTTGCTCACCGTAGGCTGCATGGGATTCGTCTGGTTGGTTCACCGGGGTCCCGCAGCCGGTGTGTCGGCCGCCTGGGTGGGCCTGGTCGGGCTCTTTCTGATTGCGGCGATCTGGTTGTTCGCCGCCGACGCCGTCTTTGATTTTCTGGGCAAAGACGCGACCCTGACCGGGCGTACCGAGATTTGGGACGGCATCAACCGCGTCATGGTCGGCCATGCCTGGACCGGCTACGGGTACGGGGCGATCTGGGACGACACAGATGCCTTCGCGCCGCTGGCGTGGATCACCCACTATGCCGGCTTCCGGGCCAACCACGCGCACAACGGCTGGATGGAGATCTGGCTGAACATCGGCCTGATCGGCGTTATCGCCTTTGGGCTTTGGTTCACCGAAACCTGGATGCGCACGCTCTGGGCCACCTTCTCAGGAGATGAGGGGGCCTGGGTCGCCCTGCCGTTTGTCGCCGCCTATTCCATCGCCATGCTGACCGAGAGCATCACCTTGAATTGGCACGACATGCGTTGGGTGCTGTTCGTGGCCGTGGCGGTCAAGCTGGCGCTGGGCGACCCTCAGCCGGCGCGCTGGGTCCGCTTCAACTCGGCCATGCCGTAGAACTGCGGTTCGAACGGCTTCATCCAGAACAGTTTGCCGAGGCCACGGATTGCCCTGTCGGTCGTGTCGACCCGCGCAGCATGGCCGATCAACCATTGACCGACGGCGAGGGCTCCAAAGACAGCAAATTGGCCTGAGCCAACCACCATCCAGCCCACGACGTTCACCCAGTTTCGATGCCGCGCGGCCAGTTGGCTGGGGCTTTGCCCGAAGGCGAAGGCGCGTCTCAGCGCATAGGAGAGGTTGGCTCGGTGTGGTGGTGCCGCCTCGTCGACCCAAGCCTGGGACGACCAGCCCCATTGAACGCCTGACAGCGCCAGATGCTGAAACAGGGCATCATCTTCGCCACCGGACTGGTCGGCGTCGAGGTCGAAAGGGGGATTTCGATCCAGAGTTCCCGCCCGCACAAAGAGCGAGTTTCCACAGCCGTATGGCTGATCGACAAGCCCATCCTGCGCCGGTCCGGAGCGTCCGAAAAACCGTTCCAGGTATGGACGGATCGCCTCGGGTGCCGACGGCGCTCGGCCCCGGATCGGCCCAAAGACGACTTTCACCCCGAGGGTGGCCCGTGTCTGTCGTAGGGCGCTGAGCCATCCGGGTGCCGCGACTTCATCGTCATCCAGAAAGGCGATGAGCTCGGCGTCCGTCGCGGCCAGGCCTGTGTTCCGCGCGGTCGCGATGCCAGGCCTTGGCGCGTGAACATAGATGAGCGGGAAGGGCGCTTCACGCGCCAGCTGCTCGACAACCTCGCGTGCAGACCCTTCCGGGTCATTGTCCGAGATCACCATTTCGTCGGGCCGGGCATCCAGACCGCGCTGAGCCATGACCGAGCGGATGGCGATCTCCAGCGCCTCAGGACGTCGCAGGGTTGGCGTGACAACGGCCAGGCGCATGATCAGACAATCCCGAGCCGGCCAAGGACGGTGCCTACCGGCGCGACATGGGCACCTGCCGACGCGCGCCGAACCAGTCGATCGAAGGCGTCAGGCGTGCAGCCCCAGTCCGATGCCGTCTCGCGCACATCGTGGGTGTACAGGATCAACCACACTCGTTGACGGATGGCCCGGTCGATCCAGCCTGCGGCCCGACGTTCGCCCTCCGGTCCCTCGATCCCCACGGCAGGCAATTGGTTCAGGTCGGTGCCCGGCGTCACCAGCCCCGGATGCAGAGCCCGCAGGGATCCAAAGCGGCGATTCAGAACACGTTTTGCACCGGGCGAAACGTCACCATAGGGATAGGCGAAATGGCGGGTGGTGATGCCGACCTCGCTCAGGGCTTCGATGTTGCGGTCAACGTCACGGTCGATGTCAGGTTCGGAGGCCTTGCCGCAGTCCAGGTGACTGAAGGTGTGGCAGGCAATCTCATGGCCGCGAACGGAAAGGTCGGCATAGTCACGCCGGTCAGCGTAGTCGCCCATGTGGCCGGGTTTGCCGTCCAGGCCCGCGCAAACATAGTAAGTGCCCCGCTTGCCGTGGGCCTCAAGGATCTGGGCACCGGCCGTGGCAGCAGAGCGGGGTGAATCGTCAAAGCTGAACGAGATCAGGGGACCGTCGATCGCCCCCCCAATCGGTCGCCGATGAACGGCGCGCGCCCAGCGTCGCCGCAGCTTGCCCTTCAGCGAACGGTCTGGCGAATAGGGCTCGAGCGCACTCATACCGCCTCCGAATAGAGGGCGGCGCGATACAGCCTCAGGGAAAAGGCCCGAGCCGCCACCGGGACGCGTTCGTCAAGGGCGGCCTTCTTGAACAGCGAGCGCCACCGGCGCACGCCAGGTGCCGACTTGAGCAGGCGGGCGGCGCGATAGCTGGGATATTGGCTGACAAAGTCGGGATGCCGGTCCACAACGCGGGCGAAGTTGGCCACGGATTGTTCGTATTTTCCGGCCAGCTTGTCGGCACTCTCAAGGCCGAGGTGGGTCGCCGGATTGTCCAGATGGACGACACGGAACCGCCGCGCCACGCGCATCGCCCATTCGACATCTTCCCAACCCCAGCCCGAGAATTCCGAATCGAAGGCCTCGGCCTCGAACACATCACGGCGAACCAGTAGGTTTGAGGTGTAGACGTACTTCTCAGGCTGAAGCGCGCGTTCCTGGTAGGGGATGCACTCGGACTTTTGCGACATGGCGCGATGGACAGCAAAGGCGCGGTCCTGCGGGGCCTGCAACAGAGAAAAACCACCGAAGGCGACCGCCGGGTCCTGGCGCGCGACCAGATCGGCCCAGGTTTGCAGAAAGCGCCGATCATCCGGCAGCATATCGGAGTCCAGAAACAGGAAACTGCCGCCGCGCGCCGACGTGGTCAGTCGGTTGCGTCCCCGGGAGCGTCCCTCATTTTTCTTCAAGCGGATGAAACGTGTGGGCAGGCGCGATGCCTGGACCAGGCCCGTAACCCGCTCGGCCAGAGCGTCGTCACCGGAACCGTCATCCAAAAGGATCAGCTCAACCGAGCCGGCCAGGGCCTGGGCCTCATCCGACAGCGCCTCGATCAATCCGCTGGGATCATCCCGAAAGAAGGGCACCAGAACAGACACCGCAGGACGCGCAGTGCGCCAGGCAGCGTTGTCGGTCATCGCTCGGGTTTTGGGCGCGCTACGTTTCATGCGGCCCATCTTGCCTGAAAGGTCTTGAGAACCTGTGAGCCGTGGTCACGCACGCCGGCGGCGTTGATGAGCCAGGCAACCGCCCCATAGACCAAAGCCCCGACTGTGGCCTTGGAGATCAGCTCCACCAGACCGCCTGAAGCCGGTACCAGCCAGACGGCAACCGCCATGACCAGAGTTGCAAGCCCGCAGCGCACAATGGCTGCCCCCGGGATCGGCAAGGAGACGGCACGGGCTCCAAGCGCCGCAGAGGCCACCAGGCCCAGGCCATAGCTGAGCGCCGTCGCCAGGGCGGCACCCATCACACCCATTCGCGGAATGAGCACCAGATTGAGCACCAGGTTCAGTCCGGCAGGGATGGCCATGGCCACCAGCAACAGGCCGGTGCGCCGGGCGAGGGTAAAGGCCTGATGGAAATAGTAGGTCGTCAGACCAGCGAAGAGGGCCGACAAGGCTATCAAGGGGGTGATGGCGGCGGCTGTTTCGCGAAGCTGTTCGCCAATGATCAACTCGGCGAGCGGTTGGGCGACGAGCGCCAGGCCTGCGGCGGCCGGCAGTGCGATCAGCACAAAGGTCGATGCCTGTTCACGCGCCGCTGTCTTGAGGGCCGCGCGGCCGCCTCGTTCCAGCGCCATTACCAGGGCCGGCCCAGAGGCGGCCCCGAGCCAGATGAAGATGACATCCAGCGTTCGGTTGGCGAGGCTGTAGCCCGCATGATAGGCCCCGACCGCCGCCTCATCCAGGAACGCCGCCAACAGCAGCCGGTCCGTGGACGACAGGACCAGCGCCAAAATCAGGGACGCCGCAATCGGATAGCCGTAGGCCGCATAGACGCGTGCGCGCGCCGGCTCGGGCGGCGTCTGACGCCCTTTGCGGACCTCCCCCGGTGTGAAGAGCAGGGCCGCGAGGAAGGGGGCAACGGCGAGGCCAACCAGCGGCGCCGACCCACCGCCGCCCAGCAAAGCCGCTACGATGCCGATGGCAAAGCCTCCCAGGGTCACTGCGATGTCCAGGCTGGAGGCGGCCATGACGGCCCCCTCGGCGCGTTGGCGTTCCTGGATCAGTCGAAAGGCGCTCCGCATTGGAACGCCGACCAGCCCCACAGCGACGGCGAGCTTGAGGTGATGGTCCAGGGGCCACAGCCACACAAAGGCCGCTGCCACGGGAAGATAGGCGGCGGTGATCCACCCAAATGTTCGGTAAAGCGTCGCAAAGTGCGCCCGCATGGTTTCGGGAGAAGACTGCGCGGCCCAGAACCGCGCCATGGCGGCCTCGATCCAGGTAAAGCAGGCGACGTGCGCCAGGCTCATCACTGAAAAGGCCAGGGCGTATTGCCCGAACTCGTGCGCGCTCAGCAGGCGCGTGAAGAACAGCAGGGTGAGAACACCGACCAGTCCCTGCACAATGTTGGCGGGGAGATAGCCGACCAGACCGCGCCAGAACATCGCCCTAACGCACCGTCGCGCGGTCGCCGAGCAACACAGGCGCGGTCACCAGAATGATCCAGACGTCCAGCCAGAAGGATTGGCGCTCGATATAGTCGATGTCTAGCTGGACGCGACGCTTGACGTCGCCTGCGCTATGCAGGGGACCACGAGAGCCCTTGATGGCGGCCCAGCCGGTCATGCCCGGCTTCATCCGGTGGCGGTGGGCATACTCAGCCACCAGGCGGGCGGATTCGGTATCGCCGGTCTTCATTCCGACAGCGTGCGGGCGCGGCCCGACCAGAGACATTTCGCCCTTCATCACGTTGAGAAGCTGTGGAAGTTCGTCCAGGCTGGTCTTGCGCAGAAACTTGCCGAAACGGGTGATCCGGTCATCGTCGGCCGTGACCTGACGGGCGGCCGTCGCATCCGCTGTCTCGTGGCGCATGGTGCGGAATTTCCAGACTAGGATTTCCTCGTTGTTGAAGCCGTGGCGGCGCTGGCGAAAGAAGATCGGACCGGGGCTGTCCATCTTGATGCCGACGGCGACCAGGGCGAGAAGTGGGGCCAGCCCAAACAGCATGGTGCCGCCGATAACCAGGTCTTGAAGGCGCTTGGCGAACGCGACCCGGTCGGGGTCCCGCGACCCATCAATCGAGGCCAGTGGCGACCGGGCAAGGCGCGCCAGCGAGGCATCGCGTGCGTCTTCGCCGTCCTGATCCACCACAAGCGAGACGGCATTGGGCAGGATGGCCAAGCGTTGGGTGATCTGTCCGACACGGGCGCGGGCTGACGGATCAACCGCGACCACGATGTGGTCCAGGTACGGTGTCAGGCGATGACTGACCAGCGCGTCGAGATCGCCCAGAACGGGCACACCACCCACGGCGTCCGGGGCGCGTCCCAGCCGATCATCGAAAACCCCCAGCACATTCATGTCGCGACGGCGCAAGGCCTCATTGATCAGGCGCTCGGCGTGTTTTGTGGCTCCAACGATGGCGATCGATGGCGTCAGGCGACCGTCGGCCCGCCACTGATTGACGACCCCCCACCACAGGGCATGCAGAAGGCCGATCAGAGCCGCACCGGCCATCGCCCATTCGGTCAGCGGCGTCAGCGTAGATATCTGGCCGATAGGGATAGCGACGAACGCGCCGGCCAGGGTCCCCAGGGCTAAGGAGGTCGCCACCTTGAGCAGATGAATATCCAGCCGTTCGCCCCGCGCGAATCCATACAGCCGCATCCCTCTCAAGGCGACCAGTGCGACCAGAACCGCCGTCGCCAGGGGGGCGACGGCGGCAACCGGAGCGGTCATCGGGGACGTGCCCGACGCCAGCATCAAGGCGAGGGTCAGGCTGATCAGGCACGCAATGTCGATGCCGCGAAAATAGAAGGATGACAGGCGCTCAGACTGGCGCTTACGGCTGCTGACCAGCTTTTCAGGGCGGAAGGGGCCACGCCGATTGCGCGGATCCGGAGCTCCCAGCGCCTTGGCGGCCATGGCCTGGAGTCCAGCCGCATCCAGGCCCCTTTGCGGGGGCGGGTCGCCAGGAATGCGGATGCGGGCGGAGTTCGACATGCGCCTATTGTGTCGCTTGCCGGTGGAATTCCCGTTAACGGGGGCGTCAGAGCCCCTTGCGGAAGCCGCCGCCGCCCGGTAGGTCACGCGCCTGCCGGAGACGTGGCCGAGTGGCTGAAGGCAACGGTTTGCTAAATCGTCGTACCGGGTAACCGGTACCGAGGGTTCGAATCCCTCCGTCTCCGCCAGCAATACCCTATTGATTTTATTGAATAAATTTATCCGGGGTATTGTTGCGCGTGTTCCGCGGCTTGCGAACCTCGCGGTCGCGGATCTCTGACTCTCTGTGGCGCCTTTGGTGAGCGGTTCGGGGGCCTGAGACCGCAGATTCTCTCCGCGAAACGGATTGAGTACCCATTTCCACACAGCGCCAAGGCGTGACCTGTGCGGCAAAGGCGAGGTTCGGCCTAGGATTTCTGGAAATGCGCCGGAGCTTCCGTGGGTTGGAGCAATGGGTACCGAGCGTTCGTATCCCTACGTGCCCGCCAGCAATACCCTATTGATTTTATTGAATAAATTTATCCGGGGTATTGTTGCGCGTGTTCCGCGGCTTGCGAACCTCACGGGCGCGGATCTCTGACTCTCTGTGGCGCCTTTGGTGAGCGGTTCGGGGGCCTGAGACCGCAGATTCTCTCCGCGAAACGGATTGAGTACCCATTTCCAAGTGCAAGCTCGAGCAAGCGCGCTCGCACGGGCTAAGTTCGGCTATGGGCTCTTTGCTGCCGTCAAGAAGGTCTGCTCAGCGCCCTGAGGAGTTCAGAGGTCGCTCCAAGATTTGATGGCTGATCAACCTTTGGCCAACGCCTCAAGCCCGGCGTAATGCAGGGGAGCCACCTGTTTGATCATCTCCAGAAGGTATGCGGTGTTCTTCTGGGTTTCAGAGACCAAGGCGGGATCGAAACCCTTCCCGGTGAAATGCGACAGGTCGTTGGTGAACTTGAAGATCGCCGTCTTTTTGTGCGGGTCGAAGTCCGTCTCATCAAGCTTGCGATAGAGCGACATGTTGGAGGGCAGATGGAAGTCGAGGAAGGTCTCAAGGACTTTCCGAGCCACGTTCGGCACGTGGTAGCAACTGAGGATCGTGCCGTCCGACTGGAATGTGTAGAGCACCTTGAAAAGGTAGTGGTATTCGGTCGCGTGTTCGATCAAAAGCGGGTCGAGTGCCGTGATGCGGGCGGAGCGTCCGGCCGCAGTCTCGGAGCACAGGACCATCGCATACGACTTCTTACCGAGAGAGTTCGGCAGGTTCTGGAACCAGTTGATTACGAGCCGCAGGAACTCGTGATTGTGGGTCAGGATGAAGAGTTGTTTGGCGTCTTGCGTGACGTTTTTCAGGAACGAAAACGCCTGATAGATCGCGCCTGAATCAAGACTGGAAATGGGATCGTCGATGACGACCACGCCCTCTGCCAGGTCGAAGTCCTGATCCTTCAGCTGGACGAGGAAATAGAGGAAGGCGATGGCGGTCTTCTCCCCTTCGCTGAGACGCTTCGCAGGCTTTCCCCGTCGCAGGACGACATAGCCGTCCTTGTTGTTCTCGAAGACGAGATCGGTGCGGCCGAGAAATTGTTTCAGGTGCGCGGTAAGCTCCTCGCCGCCCTTGTGCTCGTTCGAGATCTGGGCCTGCTTTTCGATGATCGACTGCGTGATTGCGGCAAGGCTTCGTTTGTCGGGCAGGCCGTCCCCGCCGTCGTTGAGCAACGTCTCCTCGGCTTTGTAGGTGGCGATTTTTGCCGCCACCTCCTCGACCTGTGCCTTGACGGTCAGGAGATAGTGGGCCTCGATGGCATTTCGGGCCGCCACCTTCTCGGCTTCAAAGCCTTTTGTCTTGGTGTCGTGCCTCTCCATCACATCGGCAATCGCTGTGAGGGCCGCCTTCAATGCTTCTGCATCTGATTGGGCCACGCCGTCATAAGCTTCTGTACGCCGCGTCAGCTTCTCAGCGAGCAGGCCGTCAACGGCGGCCACCCGCGCTCTGACGGCCTCCATTTCATTCTCGAAGGCCGCGACTGCGGTGTCGTAGTCGGCGCGAAGCTCTGAGTAGAGCGCGAGGCGATCCGGCAGTGTGAAGCCGCCAAGGGCCTCCAGCACGGTGGCGATCCAGACCCGCTCGCGGTCGATCTCCGCCTTGAGTTGCTGGTCCTCGACGCTGAAGTGATCCGCAAGGGCCTTCAATCGGGCCGCCGGCAGTGGCTGGGCGCAAAACTCGCAGGTGTCGCTGGCGTGGTGCTTGTGGAGGGTGACGCCTTCCTCAACCCAGGCCGCGATGTCCGGATAACTTGCAAGCCGCGCAATGACGGCTGACTGCGCCGACCGCATCGTGAGTGCCGTGCACCGCTTTGCTAGCGCGTGCGCGGCCCCGACCGGCCCGATGGTCTTGCCAGTCTCGGGCTCAATGATGCCGGGGACATTGAGCTTGCCGACTTCCGGCATCTGCTCCTGCCGCACGGTGGCGCGGTGGATTTCCAGTTCGGAGTGGTTGAGCGACTTGGGGTTCGCAAGCTTGCCAAAGGCGGTTTCGGCGTCGGGCTTGCGATAGTTCCGCAGGGTCGAACCGCTGGTCGCCTCGCCGATGGTCTTGGCGATGGTCGAGAAGATTTTCCCGCGCTCGTTCTCCAGCTTCGTGACGGCGGCGGCGATATCTTGAAGCCGTTTGGTCCGGCCGTCGCGGGTCGCGACCTCGGCTTTGATCTCTGCCGCGACCGCCTTGTTCTCCTCGCCCAGGATCAGGATGTGACGAAGAGGACCGTCGAACCGGCCAATGTTGGCTTCCACAAAGTCGCTGTTGAAGACGCGGACGTTCCGCACGTACTTCTGGCCGTGGGTCAGCGACCCCGATTGCGTATCGACGCTGAATTCGAGGCTCGGGTAGTCCTTGTGCTCGCCCGCCTGAAGGCAGGCGAGAAGCCGGGAAAGCGTTGTCTTGCCGGAGCCGTTCTCACCGTAAATGACGTTGAACCGCTCAAAAGCCTTCAGCTCCGGCGGTGAGGCGTAATTGTCGAATACGCCTAAGCTTTTGATCTTCTTGATCTGTGTGAGCACGTACCCTCCCAGGATGGTACTAGCACAGGTTGCGCCGTGCTCCGAGGGAGGGAAAGCTGTAGTCGCCGCCGAACGACCGTCATTCGGTGCGGCTTCGAGGTCCGTTGCCGGGGCAGGTCTGCCGGAAGCCGTGCTTGCCCAGCCAGTCCTGCACCGGGATGGCTCAGTATGGGAGTGCCAGGCTAGGTGCCGCCGTCGAGCACGTCTTCATGTTCAACCGAGGCGGCTCCACCGAGGGCCTCATAGCGCCTCTCCGCAAGCCACTGTAATCGTCGCGCCTGCGTCTTGAGAACTCGCCGGAGGCCCCCTTGGACTTTCCGCTCGGAGATCACCTGCGCCAAACGTGAGATCACGAGAGCGCGCCGTGCGATACGAAAGTCTGGATGGGAGCGGAGTTCGAAGACTCGATCCGAGACGATCCGCCCGCGCAACGATCGCGGAGCCTCGACAGCCAGAACGCCCGGCGGAGGATCCTTCTCGTTTAGGATCGCCTTGAAGGTCGACCGTTCCACCGCCTGTTCGGTGATCAGCCGCTCTAGAGCGTCGAGGCGACGTTTGGCCTCAACGTCTTTGCCACTGACTTGCTGGAGATCCGGAAGCGGCCAGACCTCGATCTCATAGACTTCAAAAGGGTCGAGGACGGACATCGCCACGGCGTCCGTCCGTTGATTGGTGAGGTGCCGCCGAATGCGGGTGCGCAGCATCTCATTAGTCTGGCCAACGTAGATGGGTTCGCCGTCGTAGTCGAAGAAAGCGTAGACGCCCCACTTATAATTCCCGACCCGCACCCTCAGGCCTGATGGATCGTCAAAACCGGAGTCGAGAAACGCAGCCAGATTGGCGCGCAGATCTTCTGTTTCAAAGGGAGGCAGGTGAGAGCCGTCCTCCAACTGCAGAGGACCCGCCATTCAGGCGACCTGACGCAAAGCCGGAGCGGCCGCCAGCACGGGCTCGAAAACGTGTCGGGCCAGGTGCCGGACGACGGGAGCGGCAACGCCATCGCCCGTCAAATGATAGGCTTCATTGTAGCGGTTCGGGAGGATGTAGCTGTCCTCAAGGCCCATCAGGCGGGCTGTCTCCCTCGCTGAGATGAGGCGAGATCTAACCCGCGGACCGTCGACGACGAGAATGATCTGGCGGCTGGAGCCGCCCGCCGGCGTTCGCAGACATCCCGCCACATCGTCGAACCGGACCTCGGCCCGCTGCACCTTGACCCTTTGGCCGTCGGGACGGGTCCGGCGGTAGACACCGCCCACCATGCGCCGCCCGGCGCGTTTGGCGGCCTCGACCTTGGCCAAGTTCACCGGCGACATCATGTCGAGCAGCTTCTTGGTCTCGAGCTGATTATGCCAGACGACGCTGTCAGGTGTGTCCTCGATCAGATCCGCAAACGTGCTTTGACGCCTTTCGGGAGTGGGGACATTCCACCAGACGAGGTTCTCACGAACCTCTGGAGAGAGAGTATCGATCGCGCGGCTCAGGGCGCGGGTGTGGAACGGGCCGATCGCTTCCGGCGATAAAAGTTCCAGTGGGATCGGGACATCTGCCCGAACGCCGATGACGAACAGGCGGGGTCGAGATTGTGGGACGAAGAGGTCCGCGTTGATGACGAGGGCTCCATAGCGATACCCGGCCTCTGAGAAGGTTCGGCAGATGGCGCGAAAGTCCTCGCCGCCGTGCGACGTCAGCGTGCCGCACACGTTTTCGACAGCCACGAGATCCGGTGCTCGTCCATCGTCCACTAATCTCCGGATCAGGTCCCAAAAGGGATAGAAGGTGCCGGACCGCGCACCGGCGAGGCCCGCCCCGGCACCTGCCAATGAGAGATCTTGGCAGGGGAAGCTGCCCCAGACGAGGTTTGGGGCGCCGGGCAAGGCGCTCGCTTCAAGGTCGCGTATATCCCCGATGGTCAGCTCACCACCGGTCCCCCAGTTGGCTTGATACGTGAAGCCCTTCTTGGCGTCGAAATCGTTGGCGAACAGGCAAGTCCACGCATCGCCAAGTCCAGCACGTGCCATGCCTCCACCAGCGAAGAATTCATAGAAGGACATCTGTCGGTTGCGCGCGGTCATCTTCACTCCGAGCCGAGCAGCATGCGAGATTCGGCAGATGGGAAATCTGACTGCTGCGCGATGCGTCGTCCAGTTCATTGTTTGTTCGTCCGCACGGCTTCTGCGGTTCGTGATCTTTTGTCTACTTCCAGGCGGGGAGCCGATGTCCGCTTCTGGCGCTTTTCGGCCTTCGATTTCGACTGCCATCTAAGCAGCACGACGAAGTTCCGCCCATCGCAGACCTCGAATGCTGTCAACGCATCCGGCCGAAGCGGACCTTCCGAAGGTCGAAGACGGCCAGTCCACTAGGAGTGACCACTCCGTAGTCGGACGTCCACGGCTTCCGAGCTTGAGCGTTCGCGCTTGCCGCATCGGCACGCAGGCCCACGAACCAAAGAAGCTCGCCCTCATGGATTGCGCGCCTCTGCAGGCGCAGCAGTTCCGCAACAGCTTCCCGACCGCGCATCGGCCGCAGCCCATGGCGTGTCAGGATCGCCGGCACGTAGCGTCCCGCGTGCCATTCCTGTGATGGCTCGTCGATCACTTCATCGACGCGAGGCAGGAGCCGTCCGAGCTGCGGCTGCGGTGACCTGGGCGCTCGATAGGCGGTGGCCGGTGCGAAGACAAAGACGGTCGGGCCCAAGGCCCCCCCGCCGTCCCGGAGCGCAGGCTCGGCGAAGCCGTCGGCAAGGGAAGCGAGCCACGCGCCTCGCATCTCCCGCGCCTTCTCTTCGGCCTGCTGTCCGTCGAGCCGAAGGCCTTTGCGCAGCGGGTCCCACGCGACAAACACGGGTCGACGGTCACGTTGGTCCGTGGCCCAAAGGTTTGCGGCGACCCATCCATCCACCCAGAGTTGGGCGCCGGCAGAGTTGACGACGCTCACGCGCTCGAATTGGTCCTTGCCATTCATAATGCAGCCGGGTGTTCCCGTCCGGAACTGGCCTTCGCTGCCCGTTAGGTTGCCCTTCGCCTCGCCGAGCACATGCACCTGCGCTGCGGGGTCCCACGCGATCCAGTCCGGAATGTCGCCAGGCTCGACACGCGCTACAGTGATGGAGCCGACCCTGGTCTGGTCTGTGTGGAGCGGCGTGAAGTTCGTGATTCCCTTAACGTGCTGGAGCATCCCGCGGGCGAAGAAGCGGCCGTAGAGGGCGGAGTAGGCTCGGCGCATTTCGGCGCTGGTAGCGAGGTCCTCGCGCCAACGCAGCCACGTCGTATCGGTCGTGCTGAGGTGGCCGTCGAAAAGCGCGAGGAAGGCCGGGGCCATGGCCGTGCCCTGTATGGTCTCCTCAGCAGCCGCCGCCGCGATCCACCACAGGTTCAGCGCGTGTAGCACAATGTGCGAGGTGCCCGCTGCGTCGACCGTCCTCCGGTACAGCCAGCGCACGCTTGTCGCCGAAGGAGGCGATGGGGATGGGGGGACGGTCATGGATTCTCCCGGGGGGGGTGTGACGGGGATTTGTGTAGAGCTTTACCGTAGCCCATCGAGATCTAGCCGCTGACCCATGTCGCCATTCGAGCTAGGCATCAAAGTCCGCTCATGGCACCAAGCTAACGTTCGGTTTCGCTGAGTACACATTAGGACAAGTGCACTGAAGGACAGCCGTGTGCCGGGCCAGTCAAGGCTCTGTCCGCTGGCTCAGGCCGCCACCCAGACCTCGAGCGTGGCGCCGACGGCGCTAGCGGAAAGGCGGGCGGACAGAAGCAAGGTGTTCAACTGCTTCATCTTCTGTATCCGGCTTGGCGTGGCGGTGCCGCCTTTGCAATCGTCATGCTCGGTCTTCGTCAGATGCGGCTGGAAGATCACCACCGTCCGTTCGTGATCCGGAGCGAGCGCGCGGGCCGCGGCGATCATGCCCGTACGGTCAGGCTGGCGGACGCCGTCGCGCCAGACGGCGCGTGCGATCTGAAGATTTCGGCCGGCGTCCAGGGCGTCCGCGAGGGTTCGACGCTCGAGGTGCCTAAGGTTCTTGATGGCCTGGCCGGTGACCACCTCGTACTCGGACGCGGAGGCGATCCGGACGCCGGTTGACCCTGCGCGTTTGACATGGATGAGGGTGACCGCCCCGGCCTCCGAGATATGGATGAAGTCCGCAAGTTCCATGGAGCGATCGTCGCTCGCCAGCCATCCCTGCCTGAAGTGATCATGGCAGTATCCGAATAGGGAGTTGTCCCGTTGCCCGTTCGCCTTCGGCTCACCGATCGAGAGGGCGAGCGTGTGTCCTCGGCGGACGTCGGGCTTTTCCATCCTCAGATCGTAGCCGGCGAGGTTCTTGAATTTGTAGTCGGGGAACCAGCGATCCGACACGGCGGCGACGTAGCAGTGGCCTTCTGCGATGGTGTGGCCGCTGCCGTAGTAGAGTTTCAGCCAGTCGTGGTTGGCGGCGATCTGATCGAACTCGGCGCGCCCAGCGGCGCCGGCGGGAGGATCGGTCATCCAGGCGAAGGTGACCGACACCTTTCCGTTCGCCATGATCGGCTGGATCGTCAGGTCACCTAGGGCGACGCCCTCGAGCGTCACTGCGGCCGTCATGTCCGGTCCGGCAGCGGGCGTCACGACGAAACCAGAGCCGAAGGCCCAGCGAACGGCCAGGTCGCGCACGGTTGCGTCCGTATCCTCAAGAAGGAGATCCGGCGGCACAAAGGCGACGGCATAGGCGTCCGTCACCTGGGCGAGATCGGACACGCTCTGCGCCAGGGCTGGAAAGCGGCTCACGGCCGGACCGGCGAGGGCCACGGCCAGGGCGTCGAGAATGGTCTCGATGTCGGCGACAAAGCAGTTCCAGTCAGAGGGACGATTGAGCCACAGTCGCCCTTCGGCCGGCGCGGCCCCAATCACCGGGTCGGCGGCCCCGCCCGACAGGGCCAAGGGAACGCGACTCCTGACGGCGTTGAAGGCATAGCTCTGGTCGCCGAGCGGATCGAGCGCCAGTTCCAGGTTCGAGCCCATCAGCGTCTTGGCGTCCGCCTTGGCGTCGGAACGTACGTGGATGCCGTTCAGCCACAGCGCCTTGGTGCGAGTTCCGACGAAGGCGGTCTCCACGGTCGAGCGCGAAACGGGGCGTGCGGCTGTGAGGTTTTTGCCGATGCGGTCTCTCATCGCCGGCTCGGAGGCGCAGACAGCCGCGAGCGCCCCCTTGACCGAGACGACCACGAGATGATGGTTGATGTCCATGAAGCGGCCGGCCGGGGCCCAAGCGGGCTGGGACTCATGGCGGTACTCGATCACGACGGTCCGCAAACCGCCTGACACAATGACCGGCGTGCGGGAGAGGATCATGCGTGAGGCGCCGGCTGCAGCGAGCAGCGCCTCAATCTCGGCACCGAGTACGGTCAATAGGGGGGCGTCGCGAGCGGCGCTGGCGGCCTGCAGGAGCATCGGGGCCAAGTACGGACGAAACGGCGGAGGGGCGGATGCGCGGGCCATGCTACTAGCTTAGCCGTGGTTTCTCGCGAAGCGCCATTGCAAGTTGTGCGAAGGAGGGGGCTGGTTCCGGTGGAAGTTCCTCCGTCGGGGTGGAGCCGACTAGTCTCGCTCTAGCGGCGAGGGGCGCGGCCGAGGCGGGCCGAGCGGCTGCGGATCGGTGACCACTAGGGCGCGGCTTTCCGGTTTCCGTGCCCAGTCGGCAGCGCCGCCGCAGGGCCATGGGAAGCCGAGTTCAATGCCTGACGTGTCCGGTTCATTGTGGAGCGAGGGGCCACCTGCCAATGTCTGTTTTAGAGCCACCTACCAATGTTCGCTCTTAGCGCATAGCGCCTATTCCCCTCCTCGCCGCGCTAGTTCTTTCTCGATTTTATCGACCGCGTCACGGACGCGCTGCGCGAGAGGATTGAGCTGGGGGATCTTGTGGTTACGGGCCACGGACTCGATTTCGCTGGCGAGCTTCTCCAGCGTCGCGACCTCTTCGGCGAGCACGTCACTACGGCGTTCTTCTAATGGTGGCAGGCCCATCGGCGGCTTCTCTCCATCGGCGTTGTCGCACCGATCGCAATGTCCGTTTGCGACAACTTGGTCAATGTCCGCTGCTGGCGCGATTCAGATGCACTCGAGGGCCTGTCATCATCGGCCCGGCGAGGCGCTAGGACTCTTTGCGAGCAGCGCCCTGCGTGCTTGCGCCAGTTCTCCGAGTTTCTCGAAAAGCAGATTGTGTTCGCCCGTCGCATAGCGAGCACCAGTCGGATGGCGGGAGAAGAGGTACGGCACGCCGCCTGCATCCACGAACTCGCGCCATAAAATTCCTTTCAAGGGCGGCGCGCGAAGCTTGGGCTCTCCCACTTCCGTGAGGCCGTAGTCCTCTACCGTCTCCGACATATACCCGAGCCCTGTTACCCAAACGACGAGGGCAGGCGTTTCCTCGAACATCGCCAGGTTTGCTTGGGCGTGCAGCGTGAGCAAGCGGCGTAGAGCCGTTCGTGTGCGTAGGCGCTTCGTCAGTGTGGGGATGTCCGGACTTCCCCAGTGGCATCGTTCGGTGATTCCCCAAGCGGGTGCTGCGACAGCCTTTGCCGCCCTGGCGCAGAGGTCGAACCAGTGGCGCGCCGAACGGGTCGGCGTATTCGATCTCGAGGCTTCGTCTTCGCTGGTCTCCCCGCCGTTAAAGCCCAGGATGTAGAAAGCTGGAGCCTGCAGCTGGCTCCCTGCTGGATGTACGATCAGTTGGTCGCCCAACTTGCAGCGCAGAGCGCTTTCGGGACGAGAACTATGGTCGGCCTCGACGGCTTCCCACGCAGCCCTTCTCTTGCTCATGCAATCGATACCCTGCCTTCTGCCGCTGCATCCCTGCTGGCCTTTGCACCGCCCATACGTGCCACGGCAGAAGGCGTCAGCCCCAGCGTCTGTTGTTCACGCCTCACGAAGGTCAAATCTGGGCGGCTATCGACAAATCGCCCTTTGAGCATTGAACCGATCCCACAGCTCGGCCGTGCCGCTCCGCACCATTGCGCAGTTGATCTCAAGGCCAGCCTCATCGGCGCAGATTGCCGTCACCCTATTGTAGCTCCGGCCGACGCGCTCACAGCTCAGCTGCCGCCCGGCCGCCAATCTCGTCAGCTCCTCCGTCGCGGCCATAGCGCTAGCAGCGGGGCAGGGGTGCCCGGGGGAACAGGTTTCGTCTGTCTCGCGCGCAGAGATCGCATGCAGTCGGATCCGCGTGCCGTCCCGACAACGCAGCGTGTCGCCATCGGTGATCGACGCCACGTTGCACACGAAGGTGTCAGCGGTGACGGCGGGCTGTTGAATAGCTGTTTGTCTCGCCGCCGACTGGAGATTGGCGACCATTGCGGGCCCCCACATCACAATGATGAAGGTCGCTACGAACACTGTCGTCCCGAGCCTCAGCAGCCGAGCTGACCGTCTGCGATTTCTGGGGCGGAAGCGAGCCATATTCTATCATGGACCTTCAACCTGAACGATTGGTAGCAGTCAGAGCGACTGCGCGGTCCAAGCCAGTGGATGGTCCGTATGGATCAGATCTCCCAAGGTGCGGGCGCACCGATCCGAGCTCAGGATGTCTTCCTGAATTTGTGGTGAGAGCCAGGCGAGGCGTAGCAGCTTGTCGACGTAGCGAGACTGCAATCCCTCCGCCTTGGCGATGTCGTCTGAGCCGGAGCGCTCACCGTTGGCGATTTGAGCTGCCCAGCGGTGGGCCCGCGCGAGCGCCTTCTGGATGGCGTCGACGGAACCGACGGCTTCAAGCAGCTTACCGTCGCCGGCGAACGCTCGTTTGGCGCCGCCGACGCGACCGATGGCGCCATCTGAGTGCACGATCGCATTGTCGCCATCGGTGGCGAACACCCGACCGGGGGCCATGAGCGAGGCTGGGAGGATAAGCTTGAGACCCTTCGCACCGACTTCCAGGCGCTGCACGTCTTCAATCGTCGCCGTTCCCGCGGTCTCCTCAATGAGCGCATTGCTCACAAGGCGCTCTAGGGAGGCAGCGGGGACCCGTGTCAGCGACCCGGCTTCCCCGCGATCGGACCTGATAACCGCCTGGCTGACATAGTACCGGTAGATGCGAGGCCCGCGGCGGCTTGTGACCGGGCTCATCGGGTGGCCGCGGTCATCGAACACGCGGCCGGTCAGCTGGCCTGTCTGCGGCGTTCGGTCAGCTCGCTGAGCCAACGCGTTCTGGGCGAGCAGCGTCTGGACCTTCTCGAACAGCTCGCGGTCTACGATGGCGGGATGCTGGCCAGGATAGGCTGCTTTGCGGTGGACGATCTCGCCGAGGTAGGTCCGGTTCTTGAGGAGATAGTAGAGGTGCCCTTCCTTGAACGGTCGCCCACCCATTTGGCGGCCTGAGCGGGCGACGCGGTCCTTGGTAAAGACGCCTCGACTTCTTAGGTCGGCAGCAAGGCGCCTGACAGTGCCCAGCTCCAGGTAGCGCCTGAAGATGTGCCTGACGTCCTCGGCTTCGCGCTCATTGACGACGAGCACGCGGCTGGTTGGATCGGTGGGCACGTCGTAGCCCAGGGGCACGCCGCCACCCATCCAAAGGCCTTTCTGCTTGGAAGCCGCGATCTTGTCGCGGATGCGCTCTCCGGTGACCTCGCGCTCGAACTGGGCGAAGGACAGCAGCACGTTCAGCGTGAGCCGGCCCATAGAGGTCGTGGTGTTGAAGGCCTGGGTCACCGAGACGAAGGAGACGCCTGAGCCATCGAAAGTCTCCACGATGCGAGCGAAGTCCGACAAGGCGCGAGTGAGGCGATCGACCTTGTAGACAACCACGATGTCGATCAGGCCGCGTTCTATGTCGGCGAGAAGTTGGCGCAGAGCGGGACGCTCCATCGTGCCGCCAGAAAACCCTCCATCGTCGTAGAGTGTGGGGATCACCTTCCAGCCTTCGCCGGCCTGAGATCGGACATAGGCTTCACAGGCGTCGCGTTGAGCATGCAGGGAGTTGAACCCTTGCTCCAAGCCCTCATCAGAGGATTTGCGAGTGTATATGGCGCAGCGACGAACGGTCATCAGGCGGCCGCCTTCTCGGGACGGCTGCGCAGGCCAAAGAACAAGAGCCCGTTCCAGCGTGTTCCGGTGATCTTGCGGGCGACCTCCGAAAGCGAGCCGTAGGTGTCGCCCTCGAATAGGAACCTGTCACCGTCCACCTCCACCCGATAGGTGGCGCCTTTCCACTCGCGCTCGAGTGTCGTGCCGCTAGAGAGCCGAACGATTGGTGCGGCCGGCGCCGCGCCGTTCAGCGCCTTCGCATTGATCTCCGCAATCTTGCGGCGGGCCCTGGATGAGAGGCCTCCGCGCACAGTCTCCTGAAGCCGATAGGCGAGCATCCGCCGGAAGATTTCCGGGCTTCGAAGAGTGGGTGGGACCGTGTCTCCAAGCCGGTCCTGCCAGATTTGGCGCATCCGCGGCAGGCGGGCCGTCTCGAGCTCTGCAAGGTCCGCGGAGAGGCTGTCGTCTAGATCTTGGCGACGGCGCTTCTTGGACGGCATCGCTTGTGGTTTGCAGGGCTGCACCGTGGTCTGCTTCATGGTCATCTCCGTTTCGTCTGGAGACGACCAACGCTTCCGTTGCAGAGGAAGTCGAGCACCTAGTGCGGTCTGGCGTTCATCATTGCCGACGGCTCAACAGGCGCTCGATCTGACGCGCAAGACCTGCCGCATGTAGCGCCTCCCTTCGAAGGTCGCGCATGCTTTTCAGGGAGACTGGCTGGCCGCTGAGTTCGACCACCATTTCGGCTGCGTCTTGCATTTGCTCGATCGCAGCCGAGAGAGCGTGTTTGGTCGGAGAATGGTCCATGACCACAACACGCTCTGTTCGGGTACCGAGACAAGGATGGCGCCATCAGCGCCTGCGACCACGTCCGGCTCGTGCGCCAACTATGGCAATCCTGGGAGAATTTCTGATGTTCACGCGCTTCACCAATCCCGAAGGCAAAGGGGTGTGGGTTCGCTCTTCGAGCGTGCGTGCGTTTGCGGAGCAGGAGGACGGCGCAGTGCGGCTCTTCCTCGGCTATGGGCTCCAGACAGATGTGGTTGAGAGCGCCGAGGCCGTACTCAGCGCTCTCGGTGCGTCAGCGGACCCGGACTAGATTCCGCAGCTTGCTAAAGCTGCGTTGAAGCTGGCGCCCAGGGGCGCGTTGCCGGCATAGGAGGCGCTATTGGCGCCCACCGTTCTGAAGATCACTTGCTGTCCCGTTCGCATTTGGTCGATGATCTCGAGCGCTCTCGCCCCCGTCGCCACTGTGTAAGGCGAGGTCGACTGCGTGATCGTCCCCGACATCATCTGGACGGAGCGTTCGACGGCAGCCCGCTGTTCGTGCGTCGCGTCTGCCGGCAGCTGGGCCATGATCTGATCCGGCGTCACGGCCGGTCGATCGACCGGAGTCTCGGATGGATCGATCGTCCAGGCCTCGTGGCTGTCTACGCGGATCTGGATCCGACCGACTGGCAGCGGCAGAGCGGGATGAGACATCAGCCCGACCCGGACTTCGTCACCTCGACGCTCGATCACAGGATAATAATGAGCGCCCCGCATTCGATAGAAATCGAGCGCCACGAGATCCCCCAACGTGACCCGACAGCTCGCCACGTCGGTGAACGCATCTACGTCTCGCCGAGCAGACCAGGAATCGTAGGTCGGCAGGCTGGTGGCGCAGCCGGCTAGCAGCAGGCTGGCGGTGGTCATAGCGACAGCGGTCTTCTTCAAACTTTCCCCCTCGGGCTTACAGCCCATCAGCGCAACAGGGACTATAATCCCTAGCGACTATAAGCCTTGCCGTGGCCAATCCTGCAAATGGAAGATTGGCGAAAGCGGGTGGGGGAGAACGTGCGTCGGCTGAGGCTCGCGCGCGGCCTGTCGCAAGAGCGTTTGGCCTTCGATTCCAAGATCGACCTAACCTACCTCGGGGGTATCGAGCGCGGCCGGCGCAATCCCAGTCTGATGGTTATGGTTCGGATCGCCGACGCGCTGGGCGAGGACCTCAAGGCGCTGATCGCTTAGGGGCGACGGGTTCGCTCAGTAGCGCGCTTCATCTCGCTACGAGCATAGTCGTCTAGCTTGGTCCGCGGGTTGGCGGCCAGCATGTCAGTGATCTGATCCATCAGCTTGTGGGCCTCCGGCTGTCTCCGCTCGCTCTCAGAGGCCGCTTGTCGGAGGAGGTCGTAGTAGAATTTGAAGCCGGCGATGCTCGGGTTTTGGAGGATGTGCTTCTTGGCCATCGTCAACATCGCCGACGAGCCTGACAAAGTGATCGTCACCCCGTCAGAGTTCGTGAAGGTGATGGGACCATCCAAGTTCTCGATGATCGCGTGGGTCAGCTGCCGCTGGCTAAAATGTTGCGGCCGCTTCTTCGGCCGGCCCTTCGGATTCCCCGACTGCCCCTTGCGGAACTGACTGCGCTTAGGCGGTCGGCAGTACCCAACGTCCTCCGGCTCATCACCGGGATCATGCCATTCGCTGTCGCTCATGCCGCCTCCTTCTCGGCGACCGCGCGACGCTCCAAGGCAGTCTCGTCGAAGGTGGCGCTACCGCCTCCGATCGTCGCTGACTTCCCGGTGTAAGCCTGCCAACGGCGGACGATAACGTCGCAATAGGTCGGGTCGATCTCAATTAGGTGGGCTCTCCGGCCGGTCATCTCGGCGGCAATCAAGGTCGTCCCAGAGCCACCGAAGGGATCCAGGACGATGCCCTTACGATGAGTCACGTCCCGGATCGCGTCGGCGACGAGCGCGACGGGCTTGACCGTCGGATGCATCGCGAGCTCAGCGTCACGCTCCTTCCGGAAGCTGTTCACGCCGGCGTACGACCAGACGTTCGTGCGGTATCGACCCTTATCGCCCAAGCCAAAGTTGTTGATGTGCGGCGCCTGACCGATCTTGAAGGCGAACACCAGTTCATGCTGCGACCGGTAGAAGGTCCCCATGCCAGCATTGGTCTTCGCCCAGACGCAGACGTTCTTTAGCTCATCGAACACCTCGGCGCCGGCGGCTGTGAGTTCGGCGATGTGACGCCAATCCATGCAGACAAAGGCAATCGCACCATCTCGAGCAACGGCGGCCGCGGGGGCGAGTGCAGCCTTGAGAAAGGCTGTGAACTCATCGGAGCTCATCTCGCCGACAGCCTCGGCGAACTCGCGATGCTGGACCTTCCCAAGGCCGCAGACGTGGCCGGTGATCGGGACATTGTAGGGCGGGTCTGTGAAGATGGCGTCGGCCTGATCGTCTCCCATCAGGTGTCGAACCAGGTCGGGGTCTTTGGCGTCGCCACAGACGAGGCGGTGACGCCCAAGCTGCCACCCGTCACCTGGTTTGGTGACGGCGTCCGCCTGCGCTGATGGTCGCGGCTGTTCGTCGGCGACGTCTGACGTGGATGGGGAGGCGGCTCGACCATCGAACAGGATGGTGTCGACCTCAAACTGTTCGAACCCGGTCAGCTCGAGATCCAGCTCTATGAGTGAGAGTTCCTCGAGCTCAAGGGCGAGCAGTTCCTTGTCCCAGCCGGCTTTGGCCGCGATCGCATTGTCTGCAAGTGCGAAGGCCCGAAGCTCCTCCGGCGATCGGCCAACAAGTCGGCGACAGGGCGCCGTTTCAAGCTTGAGCGAACGCGCGGCTAGGAGGCGTCCGTGCCCAGCCAACACATTGTCAGCCTCGTCGATGATGATGGGCGACACGAACCCGTGCGCCTGGATCGACTTGGCCAGCAGCTCCACCTGCCGAGGGGAGTGTGTCCGCGCGTTCCGCTTGGCTGGCCTCAGGCGATCGAGGGGAAGCAGTTCCAGATTTTCAGCGTGCGACATCGTAGGCGCCCCTTTCGAGGAGGGACGCTTGCCGATTCAGTTCCGCCAAACAAGGGTAAGAAGCCTAAAATTGTGCAGATAACGAAGTAATATTTGATTTTAGCTAAGTATACGATCGGGCTTCGCGCCTATGAATACGTCAGAATGATCCGATCCGCTAATACAATCTATTATATTCGTATCTCGTCAGCTGGCTCTTGTGCTGCTTGCCGCATCGGCGCGGGCCAGTACGTCGAGGCGGGGAAGATCGTCCTTCGCTAGGGATGGGGTTTCGAGCAGTCGGTCGCTTCGAACCAGAATGGCCAGGCACTGGGCTCGACTGATTGCTACGTTCAGCCGGTTGCGGTTGAAGAGGAACTCAGTGCCTCGCGGCGCGTCTCCGCCGAAAGACGTCGCCATTGATACGATGACCACAGGCGCCTCTTGCCCTTGGAACTTATCTACCGTTCCGACGCGGGCTCCGGGCGGCAGGGTCCGCTTCAACAGGCTGACCTGCATGTTGTAGGGGCTCACGACTAGGATGTCGTCGATTTCGAGCTGTCGCTCTTTCGCGCCTTCGGCGAACTTCGATCGTAAAAGATCGTCGTAGAGTTCGCGGACGGTCCTCGCTTCTTCTGTGCTGCTTTGCGTACAACCCGAATGTACGACTTCAACCACGCTGACCCCGTTGGGCCGCAGCCCAGCCGAACAGTCCGAACCGATGTGCAACGACCGCTGGGCGGTCGAGGCATGGGCCAGCAGTCGGCCCTCATAGAAGGCGTCAGAGATGAAGCCACACACCTCAGGGTGCATGCGCCGCGATACGTTCAACAGGACACCTCGGTCTGTCGGTACCGTGGCGTGGTCTTGCATCGCATAGTCGAGACAAGACAGCCCTGACTCTCCCGGGTGAACGCCCTGGACGGGTTGGGGAAGCTGCATTTGATCCCCGACGAGCACGAGATTTGAGGCCGACGGCGCCATGGCGATGAGATTGCCCAGAGCAACCTGCCCCGCTTCGTCGACAAACAGATAGTCGAACGCGAGCGGCTCATCGCCCGCGAAGTGGTAGGCCGTTCCGCCAACAAGCTGGAAGTCGTCAGTCACATCTTTCGAAGAGAAGACGGTTTGGACGCACCGGCTGACATAAGCCGTTTCGTCATCACCACGGGTCCCCTTCTTCACACCTCTGAAGTCGAAGCCCGTTTCATCCGCATGGGCTTGGATGGCCTCCAGCACATTGATGATGGCTTTGTGGGAGTTGGAGGACACGCCGACGCGCTTGCCGTCTCGCAGCAAGGCCACGATGGCTCGTGCCGTGGTGTACGTCTTTCCTGTCCCAGGCGGCCCCTGGATGATGAGACTGCTGCGGTCGAGGCGGCGAACGGCTTCGATCGTGCCATCCAGCAAATCGCCGCTTGGATCAACGATAGGAGCGCCGGCCTGCCGACCACTCATTTGTGGAGCTTCTCGCATGAGTAGATTGACGAGAGCAGGAAGGGCTGAGGGATCCCCGACGAGGGACCCGAGCGCAGCAATTATGCCGGACACCAGGATCGACTGATCGATCGGAGCGCCTGGGGAAAGAGAACAAGCTTCTGGAAAATCGCCCTGCGCCGTCCCGCGTCGTAAGACGACCAACCCTTCATCGACATCGAGCGACTTGATCGTTCCAGCGCTTTTGAGCGTCGCTGCGATGTTCGGAGTAGCCCCCACCTTCAGGCGGGTCTCTTGGATCGGGAAGCCGTAAGTGGCTTCGTACGATCGCTTATCCTGAACCTGAGACTTGAGCGTGAGAGCACCCAAGCTTTCCAAGTCTTCGATGAGCTCCTCATCGGTCCAAGTTTGACGGTCAAAAATCGCCCACCAAACAGGCTTGTGCGCCCGCTGATGGAACCAGAGCATTTCCGCTAACAGATCGCGCACGCGCGCGTCGCCAACAGCGCCTTCTCGGATCTGGGCGGCGAGCGCTTGGCGCTTGGCCTCGAACGCTTCGCGCTTGGCCTCGAACGCTTCGCGCTTTTCGGCCCGCTCCGGATCTTGCTCAGGCTCCTCCGATGACGGGAGACCGAAGTTGGCTCCAGTTGGGCGAAGTCCGACAAGCCAGTCTCGCATCCTCAGCGTGGAGCGGACGTCGTCCTCATTGTAGCTTCTGATGGATTCGAGGATGGTGGGGTCCGACACCTCGCGCCATCGCTCGTATTCGACGATGCTGTCGCCGGCGTTGGTGACCTCGCCCTGGCGGCCATTCCAATAGATCTTCTCGAGGTCCTTGAGCGAGTAACCTTCGGTCGACGCTCGCAGTCCCTGACGAACGATCTTGTAAAGATCAACGAACCGCTGATCGCGCAGCATCTGATCTAGCGCCGCTTCTCGCGTCGCGTAGCGCATGGCGAGCCGCTTGAGGGCCGTCACTTCGTAAGGTGCGTAGTGGTAGATTTTCGCCGTCGGATAGCGGTCGAAGTGCCGCTCAAGGCGATCTATTAGGTCTTCGAACGCGACCTTCTCCTCGGCGTGGTCGTGAGCCCAAATCGCCGTGAACTCGCTCGTCTCTGTCTCGAGTGGGCCCAGGAGGCCGAACAGGTACTCCAAGCCTTCCGGATAAAGTGGGTCACCTTCGATATCGAAGAAGACGTCGCCATCTTGCGGATCCGGCAAAAGGGCGAAGCCGCGGCCGGGCTCGGGTGTCAGCGTCTCGACATGATGCCCGCCGTCGGCGCCGGCCTTCTGCAAGCGCGCTTGTTGGACGAGCTTACCGAACGTCTCGACGGACAGCGATGGCGGAGGGCTATGAGGATTTGCAGCGGCGAGGGCTGAAAGGGCGCCCAGACCGGCCTGCTCAAGCTTGACGAGCTGGTCGCCGCGGATGCCAGCCACAAAGACGGCGCTGTCGTCATCGCGCCATTCTTGCTCGCACCGAGATTGAAATCCACAACGGCTACAAGCCGAGTTTCGTACAGGCCGGGTGTCTCGCTGGCCTTCATCTGCAAAGCGTTCGAATCGGCCCATGAAGCGGTCCGTAATGTGACTTGTTTGCCTAAGGTCGAAGGCCTCAGGTTCGCCGCCACCCACATGGATGAGGCCGGCCGAGGGGGGGGCTCCCGTCGTCTCTTCCACGAGGCGAGCGTAGACGTTCAGCTGGATGACGTGCTCGGCTTTAGCGCGGCGCGCCAGTTTGGCGTCTTCCGGCCGGTAGGCCTCGCCGACTTCGGTCTGGGTGCGGACAAGGAAGTCGGGGAAACCGACCCACCGATCGTTCGCGAAGGCCGCCTGGTAGATCAGGCGCGCGCCAGAAGCGATCGCCTCGTTTGTCGCTACGATCCGGGCCTCGAGCGAAGCGCGATCGTCGATGCTGACGGCGGGTCCGTGTTCGGCTTCCAGGGTTTTCAGCACCTGGGCCTCGTGCTCGAACCCGCGAGCCCTAATGAGTTCGAGGGTTGGATCGGCCTCTGCATCCGGCTCGATATTCGAGAGCCATAGCGCCGCCTTGTGCTGGCAGTCCAAGAAGTCATTTAGGCGCGATGCGGATAGTCGCCTCATCCATTCCCCCAATATTTGCGACAGTCTTGGTCACCTGGCAGATCGATCAAAGCGCAATCAGGGCGCGCAATCCAGGTCCCGCGTCTCACGCTGCGACCATTTCTGACGTACGTCCTGCATATCGATGATCTTCAGGTGGTGGAGGTCTATGAAATGGTTCAAGCGCAACTGTCGCAGCACGCTGAGGTCCGGGCGAACCAGCGGGGCATCGTAGGATGGGTCATCGACAGCATCTTGGAACACGCAGATATGGAAACGCCCGTCGGCAGCGGCTGCGTAGCTTTCCGACTAAGCCGCGGGCGCATCCGCGACACAAGGCTCAGGCGCGAGCTGGGCGCTCGACTTGAGCGCCTCGGCGGCGTGACGGTCATTTGCGCAGAGGACGACGGGTCCGTCGTCACTGTGCTCCATGACCACGGCGGCGCAAGTGGCCGCCGCTATCGTCGACTGCATTGACGCGAGCGGACAGAATACGCTGAATGATTGCGGGGAGGGAGGCTGGGTCCGCGAATGCGTCGACCCACAATCCCCGCGAATGAAGGATTGATAAGCCGCCGATGTCTCTTGAACTTCTTACGGATCCGTCCGCGGTCAACCGTGCGCTCGATGAGTATGATGGCATGGGCGGCGACGCCTTCCTGGCGAAATACGGGTTTGCGCGCGCTCGCGATCACTTCCTGGCTCGTGGAGGGCGTCTCTACGACTCCAAGGCCATCGCGGGGGTTGCGTACGGCTATCAGTACCCAGACCAAGGGCCCCTCAAGGCAGCCGAGTTCTCTGGCGGAGAAGCGACTGTCGCAAAGAAGTTGCGAGAGCTTGGATTCGCGATGTTTGGTGATCAGGCGAGCGGCTTGGATTCCGAGCGTGCTCTTGAACTGATCAGAGCGGCTTGGGGAGACGAGAGATCAGGCGGCAAATACATCGCCGTCTGGCAGACCGAGGCGGGACGCGAACTCGCGTTGCAGCTGGAGCAAAAGTCGGCGCGCCTGTGGCTGGAATCGGAGCCGCCGGCCGACTTAGGTCGCGGCGAACACTACGCATCCACTGAGGACCGACACACTTATCTCAAGGCCAACGCTCCACGTTTGGCTCAGCCCAAACCTGCTTGGCTGATTGTCGTCCAATCAGAGGCGCAGCTCTCCCAAATTCTGGATTGGTACGGAGGTCTCGGCGCGCAAGCCTTGAATCAGGCTGAGCTTCACCGGCTTATGGCCAACTTCAAGCAAGCCATGCCCGGGTTTGAGACCTTTGACGAGCCTGGCGCCACCTACATCGAACATGAGCGCGCCTACAAAGACGAGCTGGTCGAGCTATTCCGCAGCGAGGTCCAACCTCTTGCCGATCAGCACACCCTGTCTGACGACGAAGCCATTGCTCTAACCTCTGCGGTGCATCGGTTGCTGACCCAAAGGCTTGCCACTATGGCGGGCCCGCAGAACCTGATTGGCTGGCAGGCGGTCGATCGGTTCAAGCCGAACGATAACGAACGGGCTCGGTCGATTGGCCGCGCACTGGCCCAACTTCTGAATGGCGCTGAGCCAGGCGGGGAGCGCCTGGAACGATTCATTGATGCGGCCGGCGAGGTGTTTCGCAGCATCGGTGCGACAGGACCGTTGGGTATCGCGCGGCTCGTCGGATCATGCCTTCTGATGCTTCAAAACCCAGACGGTTTTGTCGTTGTTCGAACGGACGTCTTTGAGCGCGCCTATGCGCTTCTCCGCGGCGCCAAATTCCCTACCCACAATGATGAGCCTGGGCGTGTGTCAGCGGCTCTTGCCCTGAGCGACGACCTCCGGCAGGCGCTCCACAGCGCGGGATGGGCGCCGCGTGACCTGATCGACGTGCAGAGCTTTCTCTGGGTCGCTCTGATGTATGACGCTGCAAACGACGAGCGGTCGATTGCGGACTTGATGAGCGCTTTCCTCAAGCGCTTCGCCGAAGTGAGCAAGGGGCCGCTGACGACCGTCCCAGACCTGTGGGCGACCATGGGGGATCTGAAGGCACGTATCGAGGCGCTGCCCAGCGTCAAGGCTCGGTCGGATCTGATCGTTGATTGGAGCCTAGGTAAGGGGGTCTGGGCGTCAGTCCCGTGGATCGCGATCATGGATCAGCGGATCACCACCTCCACCCAGGACGGTGTTTACGTCGTCTTCCTCGTCAGTCGAGACCTGTCCACGATCTACCTCAATCTCGCTCAAGGCACGACGAACCTCGTGAACGAGCTGGGCCGTTCGGAAGGCTTTGCGGCGCTGCGAGCACGAGCGGAGGCTTTCCGAGCCCAGGTGCCCAGCCTTGCCGACTACGGTTACGCGCTGGATGGCGACGTCGCACTCGGCGCGGAAGGGTGGCGAGCCAAAAGCTATGAGGCGAGCGTCATTGCTCATCGCGAACTGCAGGCAGACGCCTTGCCGTCTGATGCCGAGCTCAACGACATGCTGGAGCCGTTGCTAGCCGCCTATGCAGCGATTGCTCACAACGAAGACGGACCCGAGGCGCTAGAGGAAGAAGACGTGGTCGCCGCCCCCGTCACGATCGACGACGCTATGCGCGGTCTGTTCATGGAGCGTGCTGAGTTCAAGCGCATTCTCGACGTCTGGCGCGGGAAGAAGAATGCGATCCTTCAGGGGGCGCCCGGCGTCGGCAAATCGTTTATCGCAAGGCGCCTGGCCTATGCCCTGATGGAGGAGCGGGCCCCCGACCGTGTTGAGGTCGTGCAGTTCCACCAGTCGTATGGCTACGAGGACTTTATCCAGGGGTATCGGCCCACGGCCGACGGGGGCTTTGCACTTCGCGACGGTGTGTTCCACCGGTTCTGCGAGGCGGCTCGCGAGAACCCTGAGCGCCGCTACGTTTTCATCATCGACGAGATCAACCGCGGAAACCTGTCCAAGATCTTCGGCGAGCTCATGCTGCTGATCGAGCACGACAAGCGATCGCACGAGTGGGCTGCCAAGCTGGCCTATGCTGATGAGAGTGACCCCGGCTTCTATGTGCCCGAGAACGTCTGGATCTTGGGAATGATGAACACGGCGGATCGGTCGCTCTCAATGGTCGACTATGCGCTTCGTCGCCGGTTCAGCTTTGTGACCCTGAGGCCGGGATTCAATGATCCCAACTTCGCTCGCCATCTTGCAGACAGGCAGGTGTCGAGCGGGGTCGTTCAGGCCATTGTTGGCGGCATGAACGAGCTGAATGCTGCGATCTCTGAGGACGTGGTCAATCTCGGGCCGGGCTTCCAAATCGGCCACAGCTTCTTCACGCCATCGGACCCGGTCGCCGACGGCGTCGCCTGGTTCGCTCAGGTCGTCGACACGGAGATCCAGCCACTGCTGGAGGAGTACTGGTTCGACGCGCCTGAGAAGGCGGCAGACTGGTGCGCTCGCCTGCGCAGCCGCGCATGACAATCCCAATCCGTAATCTGTACCTGCTGTTCTGCTACGCCTGGCAGAAGTTTCCGGAAGGAGAGGCAATCGAAACCGGTGTCGACGAGGCGCCGGACCTGCCGAACCTGTTTGCGCGCTTGCTTGTGAATGGGGCCAACAAGCTCGTGCGTCGCGGCCTCGATCGTGGCTATCAAAGCTTCGTTGAAGAGACCCGAGCGCCACGCGGCCGAATGCTGATCGACAGCATTATCAAGTCGCAGTCGATGCGACGCGGAGCCGTGATCTGCGCGTTCGACGAGCTGACGGTGGACGTCCCCCAAAATCAGGTCCTGAAGGCAACGGCGCGGACCTTGGCTCGAACGCGCGGCATCGACGGCGAACTTGCCCACGAGCTGGGCGTGCTTGTCCAAAAGCTCGCTCAGGTGTCCGACATCAGGCTCTCAGAACGCGCGTTTAGCGGAATGCAGCTGAGCCGGAATTCGGCGCACTATCGACCGCTGATCCGTCTTTGCCATCTGGTTTTCCGCGCACAGGTCGCCGACCCAGACGGACACAGTGCGCGCTTTGCCGATATCCTCAAGGACGAGGTCGTCATGTCGGCAGTGTTCGAGGACTTCCTGCGCAATTTCTATGCTCACGAGCAGCGCGACTTCAGGGTCGGGCGAGAAATGATGAGCTGGGACGCAACGCCTCTTGAGGCAGCGGCCGACGGTTATCTGCCGATGATGGAGACGGACATTACGCTCAGGTCGCGGCATCAGACGATCGTGATGGACGCGAAGTTCTACAAAGAGATGCTCGCCTCGCGCGCTGGCCCAGGCAAGGTCAGGTCGGGTCACCTCTATCAGCTCTACGCCTATCTGGAGCACGCCCAGCTAAGGGCGCCCCACCTTCCGTGCGATGGGGCGCTCATCTATCCGGCGAACGGAGATGGCCTTTCGCTCCGCTATCAAATCAGAGGCCACGAGGTGCTCGTTCAGTCCGTGGACTTCACCCGTCCGTGGCGTGAAATCCATGATGAACTGCTGGCCATCCCGTTCAGCTTCGCTGCGTCAAATGACCAGGGCGACGGAAGGCGGGGGGCAGCATGAGTGAGCCTGCATCCGTCCCCATCCGCGACCATCTCCTCTGGATAGGTCATATCGAGCCCCAAGCTGATCTGGCCGCCCACTTAGGCGACCTTCGCGCCGGCTCACTCGTTGCGCTCGAGATCAATGGCGTGGTGGGGATCTGGCGCAAGGCGAGAGACGGGTCAGACGGCCGCCCCACCCACGCACTCAGGCCTGAGGAAGGCGCCACAAAGGACTTTTGGGAAGCGCTCTTGAAGACGGATCGCGGCTCGACGGCGCTGATCGCGCTTGCAGGCTGAGGTCAGTGCCCTTGCAGCAGTTCCTCAAGCCGCGCCATCACGACACGTCCTTGATCAATGGCGGTGTCGAAGTTGGATCCAACAGTGATGAAGCCTTCGGTGCGGGCTGGCGTGAGAGCAAAGCCGGCATCCTCCAGGCGGCGCTGCAAGCTAGGGGACAGCGTCGCCTTCGGTTGGGCCTGAAAACCGAGGCGAAACTCACCACCATTCGTCGTCGCCCAATAGCGGTATCCGTTCGCGGGACCAGGAATGGCTCTCGGATATCGGCCATTTGGACCGCCGGCGACGACCGTAAGCCCCAGCGCAGAAAGCAGATCGTGAGCCGATTTTGTCATTGGCGACATTGATCGTCCCGCCACCACAATCGTCAATAGCTTGCCAACAGTGAGATTACCGACCTTGACCGCTTACCAAGATATCCAGCGACGCGTCGTTGATGCCGAAGACAAAACACCTTCCCCGCTGCGTGCTGAGCTGACTGACTTGTTCGTCAACCATCCGGCCGTGAAACCCCATGAAGGATGCCCGCCGGCCACGGCCAAGATGATCCGATATCGGCTCGCAAATGGTTGGAGCCTTGGCCATCAGATTGAGACCCGCCCCCAGCATTTGTGGTTGGCCGCAGCGTCGCTGCCGGCATCACTGCCGAGCGGGATCGCCCGGGCTGATTATCCGGCGACTGAAGGCGGCAAGGGGCGGCATTCAAACGTCAACCAGATGCCAGACCTCCGCGATCAAGCGGTCGTCCGCCTGACGGTGACGAGCCTCGATCAGGCGGAGCGACTGCTCAACGCCATGCTGACGAAGTGATCCAATGGCAGCCTACATCATCAAAGCTGATCCGATCGACCTCAGCGATCAGCAGGTCTTGATCACGGCTCCGCGCTTTAAGGGAGCGGCGCCGTCGGCGGGTGATGAGGTGTTCGTGTGGTTCAGCGAAACCGCGGGCGGGACAGGACTAGCTGCCCTGGGCTCCATCGTCGCGGCGACGGACGGAGTTCCCATCACCCTGGGAGTGAGGGTGGAGCAAAGGCTCGCGGCCCGATCTTTTGGAAAGGCGGAATTGGCCTCTTCTCGAGATGTCGGTGATGGTCCCATCTACGGCTTGGCCGCGAAGCTCTACCGGCACAGCCTGAACAAAGTCGCGGAACTCTCAGATGAAGAGGCCGATCTGCTGCGCGACCAGTTTGAGGGTTCGGCGCGAGCCAACAAATACGGCGCTCTTGCAAGATGGCTCTCGCGTCAGCAGGGCAACGAGTTCACCGTGAGTTTCGATGAACTCGAGCGCGTTACTGGGATTGATTTACCACATAGCGCCGAGCGCCCTCAATGGTGGGCTAATACGCGGTCTGCGCACACCAACGTCCAACGTGAGGCATGGCGAAGCGCAGGGTATGACGCGTTCTTGATAGCGGGGCAGCGTAGGGTCCGGTTCGTCCGGACCCGCGGATGACTAGTTCAGAAAGTCTCAGCAGCCAGGCGGCTGCGTCACCCAATAAGCTGTGTCGGACGCTGCGGCAGCCGGTGATGCCTAGCAACCTGGGTATTGATCCTAGGCGCCACACTGACTGGCGAGGAACAGGAGGCCGCCGATGATCAAGATCGTCCAGAACCAGGAACTAGATCCAGATGAGGTGCGAGGTGCAGTACTCGGATAGCGCGGAGGAGTCCTGAAGGAGGGAGCGGGACTCGATGAGGGAGATGAAGCCTTCAAAGCAGCTATCACCGCGGCATTGGATGACACTGGAGCGGTTGGGCGGGAAGGGCTGGACGCTGTCTTTGACGTTAGTGGCGCTCCGGCTCGGACTCGTTGGAGCACAGCTTGGTTCGAGGCGGCGCCGGCTGGCTTGGAGGCGCTTTGGCCGACGGTAGCCAACCTCAAACGTGCTGCCTTCTCGTCCAGATGGACGATTTGACCCTCTGACGAGATCGTAATGCCCACGCTTGAGTAGGCATTGCCTCTAAAGGAGCCATGATAGGGCGGTTCGATAAGACCGGTCACGCTCACCCATTTCCCCACCCATGACTGGTTCGGCCGAGCCTGGACCTGCTGCAGGCCGTCAGACCAGAGCGTGATCTTCACGCTTTGCCTGTTCCAGGGGCCAAAGTTCACGAACACATACGGTTGGCCCCTGCCGCGACCACGGCGACCGACTCCTTCCTTCACAGAGACGATCTTGCCAACGAGTTCAACGCGCTCGCCGACCTGGCGGAGGACCAAATCATAGTCCGCCCCGTCCAGAACGGGATGCGCGCCGATATACTGATTGGCAGGCCTGGCGGACGTGACAGAAGCCGCGGTTGCCACCAGGCGCGGTATGTTCTGGCCGCTGAGATAATCGTCGAGCGTAGGAACAAGCGACATATCGGCAGTAGCAATCGCCGCTAAGCGATCTGCCTTGTCTTTAAGACCCGGGATCGCCCGTACAGCATCGAAGGCTGCGGAGTTGTTTGGGTTCGCATAATCGGTGGCGGAAAAGACGATCGCCTCGCCACCATGCTTGAGATCGTGGAACAGAGTTGGGCGGTGCTGTAGCGCCTCCAAACCGAGATCGATCGCGATGAACGAAAAGCGATCTATTTCCGGGCCGAAATGGCGCGTGGTCCTGCCAGGGTGTTGAAAGGCTTTGTGCCCAACCTCAGAGCCTGTCCCCGCTGTCATTCCGGGCACGTACATGCCGTCATAGTCGATAAGGCGAATGTCGTCGTTTTGAACGATGACGTTCAAATTCTGGAGGTCACCGTGAGCGATCCCCTGGGACCGCAAATGCTTCTCCAGGGCGGCGAACCGGGTCCGAAGCTGCGCGATCTTTGTCGGTTGCGAGAGGTTATCGCGCAGATATGCATCTAAGGTCTGCCCGTCGACCCAATCCATGCGGACGATCGGATGCTGCTGCCCACGGACCAGTATGCCGGCGGCTTGGTACTCGAAGGCGACGAAGCTTGGGCTTTTGAGACCTTGAAGAGCTCTCGAAATCTGCGCGTACCGAGATGCGAGCCCGGGCGCATCCTGGTGGAAACACCTCACCGCATACTCTTTTTCCCCTGAGCGCACCCGGTAAGTAATCGCCAATCCGCCGCCGAGCATCATCGGCAAGCCTAGGGCATTAGTAGCAAGCGTTCCGGCTCGAAGCGTGGGGTCGCTGAACGCCTTTGATGGCGACTGAACGGCATCGTGGTAGTCGGTGACAGATGGCAGCGACATTCGGCTAGTCCAAGATTACCAGCGTCGTATCGTCACGACGCATGTGGCTTGCCGAGCGCTCTTGCTCCACGAAATTCTCGAAAGTGTCCTGGTGCTCGATGGCTAAGAGCTCGGGCGCTCGCTCCGGGAATGTGAGCAGCCAGTGGCCCAGTGCGTCCGTCATCAACGCCAAAACCGGGTTGTCGAAGTCTGCGAGATCGTAGGTCGTGAGGGCAAGCGCGCCCTCCTGGATCAGATCTTCGTTTTCTCCTGACTGTGTCGCCAGCAGCCTTGGCCTCGCGTTGAACTCAGCTGGATCGGTGTAGGGTGCGGTGATCCTCACGTCTGTCCCATCAAGCAGCGCGAGAAGCGTGTCCCCGATGCAGACAACCTCGACTCGGCTAGCCCCGCTGGACCACCTGACGCCCAGGAGAGATGCAAAGCTGCCACGATCGAAAGCGCCTTGCTGCATCCAGTCCATGGCGTCGCGGTCGTAACTGGCGGCATAGCGATCAACGAGCTGGCTGAGCCAGTGGCCATCTATCGTCTCGTCCGCGACAAAGCCGGCTGCGAGCATGTCTGCCCACGGGGCGGGATCGAAAGATACGCTAGCGCCATCGCTGACTGCGATAGCCTCCAAACTTGAGTTAGCAGCCCAGCGGTCCTCATTGGGAGTGCTGGGATGTTTGGGCGCTGTGAATGCCCTCAGCCGCTTCTGAGCCACGTTAGCGGTCAGCGGTCAGGCGCGGCCGAGTTCCAATATCGAAGAAGTTCGCGATGCCTCGCGGATCTGCGTTGAACATGAAGCCGCGTGAGCCATCAGAAAGCTTATAGTTCTTCTCCGACGCCAGCCGAGCAATGTGGTCGGGCATGGCGCTCGACATTCTGAAGAGCATCCTAGCGTAGGAGTCCGGCAAGCCAGCCTCGGAAGCAGGGAAGGAGATGCTATCCGCCTGCTCAGACGACACGTGGATGTTGAATAGGAGGCATGATCCATCCTGCGTGGTCAGCTGACCGAGAGCGCCACCGATGTGCTCTGGATCACCGTCGGTTGCTTCACCATCTGTCACGTGAATGATGGTCGGAGGATAGGAATAGGGGTGAGCGTCCGCCCAAGCCGCGACGGCTTCAGCAGCCCTGGTCAAGCCGGCGCACATCGGCGTGCCGCCGGAAGCGGTTGGATCGAACCACACTGGAAATTTCACACGCCTCTCGAAGACGCCGCCGGCCCCATCGTCCTCAACTCTGGACCTGTCCTCAACACGCAGCGGGTTGTTAGCCAGATCGACAATCGAGCTGATTCCTTCTCCCCTAAGCCCCGAATTGACGCCAGAACCACCGTAGGTGATCAGGCCGATGTCGAAGTAATTTCGTACGCCATCAGCCTTCGTGCAGTTGGTGACGAGGGTGTAGATCGTCTTGTTGAGCACGTCAGCGACGAACTCCGCCTTCGATTTTCCAATCGACATGGCCTCATTCATTGAGCCCGACTGGTCGATCACGAACATGATGCACGTAGGGTGATCTCGGCTGATCTCGGCGGTGTAAGGCACGTCTCTCCCCATCGACTTATTGAGCTTGGGCGCCGCTCACGCCCGAGACGACCAAAGGATAGAAGCGCATAACCAAATGGCACGCAACCGCTCGCCTGCCTGGAAGCGTAGCTCTAGTGGTCGAGCGCAGAGACTGGGGTCGGCAACAACGTGCACCGGACAATGCGCTGCCTGCGTGTAGCCACCGTGCACATCAGAGATGCTGGAGCTCGCGCATTGCGGGCGCGGGCTAGACAAATTCTCTCATAGGGTGAATCAAGTCCTTGCGTTGATCGACCCCGGCCCCGCGCACGCCCGCGCTGTGCGCGGCCCTTCGCCGTCGCCGCCACTCCGGCGGTTATGGAGAAGAACATGCATCGCGATGCCAAGCCCACGACCGACCAGATTGCCGTCCGTGGTTATATCCACGATATGCTCCAAGAACTGGTCGAGTTGGCCGAAAGTCGTAGGCTAGACGATGTCGTCTTGGGCCTCAGAGGCGCCTTGGGTGTCTACGCGGCTGATATCGACGATCCAGCGTCCTAGACCGCTTCTCGCTGAAATAGTTCGCTTACAGCCCCCGGTCGTCGGGCCGGGGGCGACCATCAACGCCGCCTTTGGTACTCTTCCCAATCCAGCCAGTATCGCGTTGCGGTGTCATGCCTCGCCGGCAACTCCGATTGCCTGAGGCGCAATATCCAAGCGACACGGCTCCAAAACCGCCAACTTCCTAGGCTTCTCGCGGCCTTCCGCCATCGCAGCGCTCGAGCCTCCCCGGCCACCAAGCCATTCCTCAGATCCAGGCGATCTGCCGCTAACCGCGCTCTGTGCGAGAACGAAACCATGTTGCGAGGTTATCAGCCTAGCGGCCAACTACTAGGTTCTCCAGCCAGCCTCCGCTGTGACGCGTAATTCGCTTGGAGTGACCTGGGTGAGAACTAGGCTGCGACGCAGGGGTAGCTCACAGCGTTAGAAGCCGAGTTCGTCCAGGCCCTTAAACTCCACCCCCCGGCCTTTGGTCTCCTCAAATGTGACGACGGAGATTTTAAGGGCCTTCAGTGCTTGCTTGAACGATGAATGTTCGAGTTTTCCGGGACATACTAGTACGCGCCGAGGAGCTGGATTTTGGTCGGCTGCATACACGATTAGCTGACCGATCGCTGTGAACCAGCTTTGCGTGTCGGAGGTTGCCTTCACCTCAAACAAGGTGGCCATACGGCCTGCCTTTCCTGGCAGATAGAGATCAGGCCGCATGCTAAAATGCGCACTATTCCGGGCGGAGGGTCCCAAGCGGTCCTTCAGCGCGTTGACCACGCGCCCATGCACTCTCCTTATCCTTCGCACTTCTGCGGCCGGACGTGTCATAAAGCCATCTTGATCACATTCGGGGCGGAAGCCCCCCGACTTGTCGGGTGCCGAGCCGACAGAGCTTAGGCGCCCTGACTTGGCCTCAGCGCGCAGTCTTGCGCACTCGGCAACATAGTCCCTGACGTGGGTAAGGAACCGAGGGTCTTTCAGCCCTCCGATCACAAAAACGCTCTCTTCGCGCTTGGCGTCGAGCTGGATTATGTCCTTCCCAAATCCCTGAATGTGACGCTGAAATTCTTCCAACGTGAGTTGGCCGCCGCGGCCACCACCGAGACTGCCCTTATGACCCAAGAAGTGCTCGCCAGCCTCAAGGTCTACGAGAGCTCGACCGTTTGGCTGCTTATCAGTCGGAGATGTGGACAGGTTGATCTCGACTGCCGGCTGCAGCGGACGATTGGGCTGACCAATGTCGATGCCGTACCAACAGAGCCATCGGCGCCCCTCGTATGACTCTGGCGAGAGGTAAGACCAGAGGCCAATCGTAGGATGCCAAGTGAGTTCGGCGTCATGGATAGGTCCGCCAGGAGTCGTCAAAGTGCGGACGTGGGTCTCTGTGAAGCCTTGCGAGAGAGCATCAATGAGATTGCGACGGAAAGCTGGGAGGTCTGACTTCTTGATGACTTGCAGCATGTAGCTCTCTTTGGCGAAGCGGCGATCCCAGCGATCATACCTTCTTCAGGTTGTGTGGCGATCGGAGTCTCTGATCGGCCAGGGATCGGCGCTAACGAACGCCCACAGATGCTATGAGCATGCGGCCTGCAGGCGATTTTGACCAAACTCACGGACAGACAATGCCTTCGTTGAGCCGAGACGAGCTGTACACCATGGTCTGGGCTGAGCCGATGAGAACGGTGGCGTCCGGATTCGCCATGTCGGACGTGGCGCTTCGCAAATACTGCGTTGCTGCCAACATTCCCGTGCCGGAGCGCGGTCACTGGGCGAAGCTCGCCGCGGGCAAGCCGGTTAGACAGGCTCCGCTGCCTCTACGCGAGCCTGGTGCAAGTGAGATGGTTCACATTGGGGGATACGCGTGGAATTCTGACCTGGAAGCTCAGCTTGCGGAGCCGGTTCCGTCTAGGCCGCACTTTGCCGAGCCGATCGATGAGGTAATGCAGCGCGTCGTCGGTCGGCGAGTTCGCAGACTGCCTTTCAGCCGCGACCTGACTGTTCCTCACAAGGGTCTCCGCCGGATTTTGGAACGAGACGCCAAGCGGGCCGCCAAGTTCGCTGTGCATGGCTGGACATGGGATCAGCCGAAATTCGCTCACGGGTTCGAGCGCCGTCGATTGTTGATCCTGAACAATTTAGGTCTGGCTCTCGCGCAGCATGGCGCCGGAATGGAGGTACGCGGCGAGAGCGCAAGGGAGATCAATGTAACAGTGGGGGCGACACGCCTTCGGCTCGCGATGGACCACCTGGCCGCCAAACCCAACCGCCACGGCGAGTGGCCAACGTGGGAAGGCAGCGCAGCCGACAAAATGCGCATCCAAGTTCAGGCTGATGGGGCCAAGGATGTCTTGTTCGAAGTTGCTGACGATGAAACGGGCAAGCTCGAAGGGAAGTTGGCGACGGCGGCGATCGAGATCGTAGTGGCCGGCGAGATCGCATACCGAAAGCGAGCGGAGGAGAGCTACCAACGCGCCCTCGAACATCGAGAATATTTGAAGGCCGAGCTCGATCGTCGACGCCGCGAAGCCGAAAGGCTCGCTGAGGAAAGACGACTGGCTGAACAGAATGCGCGTCGCGAATTACTCTTCCAACAGGCCCACGACTGGCGGCTGGCCCAGGACATCCGCGGTTTCGTGCGCGACGTGCTGGCAGGGGATCCAGACGCAGCGAAAAATCCGGGGTTCGAACAGTGGCGGCTTTGGGCGCTGGGCGAGGCCGACGCCCTCGACCCAACCCAGAAGGGCAGCTTTCCAGTGCCCGAGAATCCCTGCTGAGCGCCTGATACGAACGCCGTTTTTCCCTGTTCTCTGACCAGAGTGGCTCGACCGGCCCTATGCCTGCTTGGCCGCCGAATGGTTCGACCAGCGTAGAATTCCCTGTAAGGGCACGTTATCAGGGATTTTCCCTGGGGTTTGCGCAGAGAACTGTTGTCGCCGCACTAGCTCCACCGCCAGATTTTCTGATAATTATCATGCAGTAATTGCCTCGGCCTCGCTGCAAGCCTGTGTGGGCGGCGGGTGCATGGCGACAGCGGAGGCTGGACGCAGTCGGGCGTATTTTCGATTGCGTTGTTGACGCCGCAGGGACCTGGTTTCGGATATCGGCGTTCGGATGACGAAGTTGTAACTATCGTTAGGTTTCGCTGCGCGATAGCTCCCGTCCCATTGCACGCCCCATAGTGGTTCCTCCATGACAATCTACCGCACGCTCCTCCTGGCGACCGCCGCGCTCGCCCTGCCGATGACCGCCGTTGCCCAGACAACGCCCCCGGATCAGACTCCGCCTCAGACCCAGCCGACCGCGCAGCCGCCCGCCGAAACGCCGGCAGACGCTGATGCTACGGAAGCCGAGGATGACGAGGACACGGAGTCCGAGGTCGAAACCGTCACGGTCACAGCGGATCGTGCTGCCACACGCACCTCGATCGATTCCGTTAGCTACAGCCTCGCCAACGATCTTCAGGCGACCACCGGCAGCCTGGCGGATGCACTGCGCAATATCCCGTCGGTGGATGTGGATCCCAACGGCAACGTCTCGCTGCGTGGCGATGGCAATGTGACGATCCTGATCGACGGTCGCCCCTCGGCCCTGATGAGCGGGCCGGGACGGGCCTCGGTCATTCTGCAAACCCCGGCGTCGCAGTTTTCTCGCATTGAGGTGATGACTAATCCGTCGGCGGCCTATCGGCCCGATGGTTCGGGAGGCATCATCAATCTGGTGTCCAGTCCCAATGCGGTGCGCCCCAACGAAACCCACAGCGGATCTTTGCGCGCCAATGTCGGGACCGAAGGCCGGTACAATCTGGGCGCCAGCGGAGCGGTGGTTCTCGGGGATCTGACGCTGACGGGCGACTTCGGTCTGCGTCACGACCGACAGAACTTCGATGTCCGGCGCGAGCGCGAACGCTATGACGTCGGCAGCGGTAGTTGGCTCGATAGCCTTTATTTGCAGGAGGTCGACGCCCCGTCTGACAGCCAGTATCTGCGCCTGGCCGCCGAGTATCGGGTCAACGAGCAGGTCCAGGTGAACGGTGAGCTGCGTCGCAGTGCCTTCGACAGCGAAGGAAGCGGCACGATCACCTTCGAAGAGAACGACTCTCTGGGAATGCCGGCCATTGCCTATCGTCGTGACGGTTTCGGCGGCTTTTCAGGCGAGTTCACCGGTGCGACGGGTCGTGTGTTGCGTCAATTCGGCGAGGACCATGACTGGACCACCGAACTGCGCTTCGACCGTAGCGATTTCCAGAATCGGCAGGAGGGGGCGACCGCCTACAGCCTGCCAGCCTTACCTGGCTTCTATGAGGTGATCGACAATGACCAGGGGACAGACACCTGGAATTTCTCGACAGCCTATCGTCGGCCAATGGGCGAAGGGCACAAGCTGAGGCTGGGTTATGAAGCCGAGATCACCAGCCTGGATCTGGCCAACCTGGTGCTGCGCGGTGCCACGGCGGCGACGGCAATTGTCGACCCCACCTCGACGAACGATTTCCAGGCGGATCAGGCCGTCCATGCCTGGTACAGCACCTACGAACGCCCCATCGGGCCTCTGACAGCCCAATTTGGCTTGCGTCTGGAATATGTGACCCGTGACCTGAACCAGATCACTCAGGGCATCACGGAATCCAACGACTATTTCCGGGCCTATCCGACGATGCACGTCGAGTATGGCCTGTCGGAAACGCAAACGCTTCGGGGCAGCTATAGCCGGCGAGTCCAGCGACCGCAGCCGGAGCAACTCAACCCGTTTGTGGTCTATGTCGATCCCGACAATCGCGTATCGGGCAACGCCGGCCTGTTGCCGCAGATCACGGATTCCTTCGAGGTCAGCTGGCTGAGCCGGGCGAACCAGCAGTTCTTTCAGGCCACCCTGTACTACCGCGAAACGTCGGATGCGTTCACGAGCGTGGCGACCGACATCGGCGGCGGGATCTTGCTGACCCGGCCCGAGAACCTGGGGTCGAGCCGGTCAACCGGTGTGGAGCTGGTGGCCAACGGCCGTCTGCACCCCACTTTGCGCTATAACGTCAGCCTGAACGCCTTCCACCAGCAGATTGACGCGACCAATCTGGGCTTTGGCAATCAGGTCGACGGAACCACGGTCAGCGGCCGTGCCAGCTTGAACTGGCAACCGACGCCCGACGACTTCTTCCAGCTCGGTGGCTTCTGGATGGGCGAGAGCGTTTATGCCCAAGGCCACCGCGAGGGCCGGGGCATGGTCAACTTCGGCTATCGCCGCAAGCTGAACGAGCGGCTGTCGCTGAGTTTTACGGTCCGCGACCTGTTCGAGACGATGCAGGGGGCGTCCTACTACGAAACCCCGACGCTGAGGGACCGGACAGAGAATACGTTCGGGGGCCGTTCGGCCTTCGTCGGATTGACCTGGACCTTTGGCAACACCCAAGGCCGGCCCCAACAACCCCAGTTCGACTTCGGCGGCGGGCCGCAGGGCACCGGCCCGCAGTAGCCGGATCAGTTACCGGGCGAACTCCGGGTGCGCCACCGGGCCACTTCGGCCTCGTAGCGAGCCTGGGAAGCCTGGGCGGCGGCCAGCTCGGCCTCATACTGGGCCTGGGCACGGGCGTGTTCGGCCTGGGCGGCTTCGAAAGCCGCCTGGTCCTGGGCGAAGCGTTGGGCCTCGGCCTCGTTGGCGGCAACGATCCGGGCATCGCGCTCCAGCACCGCATTGTTGAGGCGGACAGTCTCGGCCTGTTCAAAGGCTTCGATCTCATCGACCGTTGTGCCGGGCGGATAGCCGCCCGTGTCCTGGGCCATGACCGGGCTCGCAAGGCTCAGACAAAGGACGCCGGCGACGGCAAGTTTTAGAGGTGTCATCACGATCTCCCGGAACGTGCTTCAAGGGATGAGACACTATTGCCGATGGCCGCGTCCGACGAAAGATCGCCAAGGTTGACCTTGGGTGACGCTTGGCACCGGCCCCCCGGAGGTCTATCGATCCTTATCATTCCATGGAGGATCCTATGGCCGATCTCGCTGAAGTCACTGAACAGATTCGCGCTCGCGTCAGCGCCGCCGGCGCGCTTGCCAAGTCCTACAAGCTGGACTTCGGCGATATGGGCAAGATTCGGATCGCCGACGGCGCGGTCAGCAATGATGACGGCCCGGCGGATTGCACGATCCATATCGATTTCAACGATTTCCTGTCGCTGGCCAAGGGCGAGCTGGACCCGATGGGGGCCTTCATGTCCGGCAAGATGAAGATCGACGGCAATCCGATGGACGCGCTGGCGCTTCAGCCGGTCCTGAAGGGCTAAGATGGATTTCCGGCCCAGCGACCAGGCGCGGGCCTGGGGCGAGCGGCTCGACCGGTTCATTCGTGACCGGGTTGAGCCGCGCATCCCAGAGTACTGGGCTGCGATTCATGAAGACGATCGCCGCCAACCAGGCGTGATGGAGGCCATGAAGGCCGAGGCGCGCGAGGCCGGGCTGTGGAATCTGTTTCTCCCCGGAGAGGTGCATGGTGGCTATGGCGGCGCGGGCCTGAGCAATCTGGACTATGCGCCCTTGGCCGAGCGCATGGCCTATTCCGGTCTTTGGGTGCCCGAGGTTTTCAACTGTAACGCGCCCGATACCGGCAACATGGAGGTCCTGCACCTCTATGGAGATCAGGCCCAAAAAGACCGCTGGCTCAAGCCGTTGCTGGCCGGCGAAATCCGCTCAGCCTTCCTGATGACCGAGCCGGAGGTGGCATCTTCGGACGCTACCAACATCCAGACGCGCATCGAGCGTGATGGCGACCACTATGTGATCAACGGTCGCAAATGGTGGTCGACCAACATGGGCCATCCGAACGTCGCCATCACCATCGTCATGGGCAAGACGGACCCGTCCGCTGCAACGCATCAGCAGCAAAGTCAGATCCTCGTTCCGGTCGACACGCCCGGCTTCCGCGTCGAGCGCATGCTCAGCGTTTTCGGCTATGACGAAAAGCCCTACGGCCACGCCGAAGTGGTGCTGGAGAATGTGCGGGTGCCGGTCGAGAATCTGATCGCTGGCGAAGGGAGGGGCTTCGAAATCGCCCAGGGGCGTCTCGGGCCGGGCCGTATCCACCATTGTATGCGCGTCATCGGCTGCGCTGAGCGGGCTCTGGACCTGATGGTCGAACGATTGCTGAGCCGGGTGGCCTTCAAGAAGCGCATCGCCGACCATTCGGTGTGGGAGCAGCGGGTCGCCGAGGCGCGCACCAATATCGAAATGTGCCGCCTTTTGGTGCTCAAGGCTGCGTGGATGATGGACGTCGCGGGAGCCAAGAACGCCCGCTCGGAAATCGCCCAGATCAAGGTGGCAGCTCCACGCATGGCCTTGAAGGTCATTGACGACGCCATCCAGGCTTTCGGCGGGGCAGGTGTTTCAGGCGATACGCCCCTGGCCGAGCTCTATGGTGTGGTCCGCACCCTCAGGATCGCCGATGGTCCTGATGAGGTCCACAATCGGACGATTGCCCGCATGGAGTATGCGCGCTTCGGAGAACACGCCTAGGCGTTGCCGAAGGCCCACACCATCTGAACGATCAGATTTCGTCGCCTTGGCGAACGACCCATCCTGGGTCAAGGATTGGCTGGGACGTAGGGAGGCTGTTGAGATGGCGACGACGGCGCGCACACCGCATGACCTGTTGAGGCCGGACTGTGCTTCGCCAGAGGCGCGTCTGGTGTCCAGGGTGCGCGCGATGGATGCCGAGAAATCGCGCCAGGCGGCTGCAACCTCCTTGCCGGATCTCAATTCCTTGCCTCAGCCAGGGAGCCTGGTTTCGCGAAACGAAGATGCAGGCGTTGGGCTCGGGCCGATGTCTTTGGGTGGATTGAAACAACTGGCCTCTGACCGGCTGGTTGTCGTTGCCGGGGCACCGACACATCACGCCACGCTGCGCAATACGATGCGGGGCGCACAGGTCTGAGTTCGAGCTCGCTTTAGGTTCCTGACCTCGGGCCGGCCCGCTTCCGGGTGCCGTGTGAGGCCTCACCGCCCTTTCGACCGGCCGTCGCTGCAAGGCTGCGATCCTGGGAGAAGCTCCGCTTCTCGCTCGGGACGCTGGCCCCTCCCTTACGGGCGATTTCGCGCTGACGTGCAGGGTCCATGGAAGCGAATCCACGCTTGGATGTGCCGGTGCGTGTTCCGGTCTGGCTATCGGCCATCGCTGGCGTTCCCATTCGGCTGTTCAGGTGAGGGAACAACCCGTGGCGGCCCGTCCAGTTCCACGTTTGCGCCGTTTCTACGCCGGAGACGGATTGCGCCCCGCCATCGCCTGATCCGATACAAAGGGGTTGGAACGGCGTTCCTGGCCGAAGGTCGACATCGGCCCGTGGCCCGGAACGAAGGTGACGTCATCACCCAAGGGCCACAGCTTGGTGGTAATCGCGGTCAGTAGATCGTCGAGATTCCCCCTCGGAAAATCCGTGCGCCCGATCGAACCCTGGAACAGGACGTCCCCGACCTGGGCAAACCGGGCATCCCGATTGAAGAAGACGACGTGTCCCGGCGTATGCCCCGGGCAGTGCAGGACGTGCCAGGTGGTTTCGCCCAGGGTGACCGTGTCGCCTTCGTCGAGCCAACGATCTGTCTTGAATGAACGCGCCTCGGGCATGCCATAGGCCTTGCCCTGCTGCTCGATGCCGTCGATCCAGAATTGGTCGTCCGGGTGGGGGCCTTCGATCCGCACACCCGTTTTCTCCTTCATCTCGGCAGCGCCCCCGGCGTGATCGAGATGGCCGTGGGTAATCCAGATCTGATCCAGCGTCAGACCGCGCCTGTCGATCTCGGCCAGGATCGAATCGACCGAGCCGCCAGGGTCGATCACAGCGGCCTTCTTGGTAGCGGGACACCAGACCACGGTGCAGTTCTGTTGCAGGGGTGTGACCGGCGCGATGAAGACGCCGATGGGAGCAGATGAATTCATCGCTCACAGATAGCGTCCCGCCTCCAAAAAGAAAGAAGCCCGGAGTTTCCTCCGGGCTTCCATCCTCAGGAGACTGAGGTTGTCAGTCTTCCTTGACGTTATCGACACCGGTGCCGAGGGCTTCGGCCGGAGACGCCAGCGTCGGGTCCTCGATGGTGTCGATGCCTCTGGCCAGCTTGGAGTTCCAGAAGCCGTAGATGATGTAGATCACCGCGCCGACCGCCGCATAGGCCCCGAGGATCGTCAGGGGCAGCGGATTGTCGTTCATGGCGTGCTGAACCATCGGAATGAAGTTGAAGGCCGCCAGACCCAGGCACGCGATGATGCCCAGAACGGCCGTCGCGATGCCGCCCGGCACACGGAACGGACGTTCCATCTCGGGATGGCGGATCCGCAGCATGATCACCGACAGACAGACGATGGCGAAGGCACAGGCCGTGCCCAGCGACACCAGGTCGCCCAGGATCGAGATCGGCAGGAACGACGCTGCAATGGCGATGACGATGCCGAGCAGAATGGTGCCGATCCAGGGCGTGCGGAACTTCGGATGGATGACCGAGAACACCTTCGGCAGCAGGCCGTCACGGGCCATGGTGTAGAAGATGCGGGTCTGGCCGTAGCAAAGTACCAGCATCACTGACGACAGGCCGGTGATCGCGCCGATCTTGATCAGGAAGCTGATGGCATTCATCGGCTCACCATTGGCCAGGGCGATCGGCAGGTTGGCCCATTCCAGACCCATGCGGTCGATGGCGACGGCGATGGGGGCAGGCGAGGCCAGCTCCAGATAGGGGACAACGCCGGTCATCACGGCAGCAACCGCCATGTAGATCAGGGTACAGACAACGAGCGCTCCGAGAATGCCGACCGGCACGTCCTTGGACGGGTTCTTGGCCTCAGCGGCCGCCGTTGAGACGGCTTCGAAGCCGACGTAGGCGAAAAAGATGATCGAGGCTCCGCGGAAGATGCCGCCGACGCCGAACTTGTCCCAAGTATCGCCCTGCGGCGGGATGAAGGGGTCCCAGTTCGCCGGGTTGATGTAGGAGATGCCCACCGCGATGAACGTCAGCAGGACAATGATCTTGATGACCACGATGGCGTTGTTGATGTTGGCGCTTTCGGACACGCCCAGAACCAGCAGCGAGCAGACCGCCGCGATGCCGATAGCCGCCACCAGGTTGAAGGTTCCGGTCAGCGGGAAGCTGGCCCCGCCCTCCGAGACGTACTGGATAAGCGGCGTGGCCCACTGAGGCCCCTCGCCGCCGGCGTACTGGATTGTGGGGAACAGGGTCTGACTTATCCCGAAATCACTCAGGATCGAGATGACATAGCCCGACCAGCCCACGGCGACGGTCGAAGCCGCGACGCCATATTCGAGAACGAGAAGCCAACCCATGATCCAGGCGAAAATCTCGCCCATGGTGCCGTAGGCATAGGTATACGCCGAGCCGGAAACCGGCATGGTCGACGCCAGTTCGGCGTAGCACAGACCGGCGAGCGCACAGGCGATGCCGGCCAGCACGAATGAGAACATGATCGCCGGACCGGCGTGAGCCGAAGCCACCTGACCGGTTAGAACGAAAATCCCCGCCCCGATGATGGCCCCGATCCCCAGGCTCATCAGATTGATGGGCCCCAGGGATCGCTTCAGACCGCTGGTGGCGGCTTCTCGCTGAATCTGGGAAATGGATTTCTTGATGAATAGCCGCGGTCCTGGCGGCCTTCCGCTCGTCGTTTCGGACATAAAGTCCCCCTCCGTGGGCCAGGCTCCCCCGAGCCAGCCATTTACAATGAGCGGGACGTTAGTGAGCCGGGTGGCCACAGGCAAACCCTTTCGCATATCGCCTGGCCCACGAAGATGGCTTCGTCTTGCCCGCGGGGTCGTCTAGACCGAGCCCATGGTTGCCGATCTGCCCATCCAGGAAGCAATCCCCGCACTCAGGGCAACCTTGGTGCAGGGGCCTCGTGCGGTGCTCGTCGCACCTCCGGGGGCGGGCAAAACCACCGTGGTTCCGTTGGCCCTCGAGAACGAAGCCTGGTTGCAGGGACAGAAGATTATCGTGCTGGAGCCTCGCCGGTTGGCGGCGCGGGCTGCAGCGCGGCGCATGGCCAGCCTTCTGGGCGAGCAGACCGGAGAGACGGTCGGCTATCGGGTGCGACTGGAAAGCCGGATCGGCCCGAAAACGCGCATCGAGGTGGTGACCGAGGGCGTCTTTACCCGAATGATTCTTGACGATCCGGGCCTGGAGGGAGTCGGTGCTGTTCTCTTTGACGAGTTCCACGAGCGTAGCCTGGATGCGGATCTGGGACTGGCGCTCGCCGCGGACGCGCAGGAGGCTCTGCGGCCCGACCTGAGGCTGGTGGTGATGTCGGCAACCCTGGATGGGGCGGCGATATCGGCGCGACTGGGCGCGCCTGTGATCGAGAGCCGGGGAAAAACCTACCCGGTCGAGACGCGTTACCTGGGGCGGCCGGACAGGATCGAGGACGGCGTGGTCCGGGCCGTTCAGCAGGCTCTGGTCGAAGACATCGGATCGATTCTGGTTTTTCTTCCCGGCCAAGGAGAGATTCGGCGCGTCGAGGCCTTGCTGGCGCAGCGTGTTCGCGACCCGGCGGTTGTTGTCGCGCCGCTATATGGTGCGCTCGATTTCAAGGCTCAGGATCTGGCCATCAGTCCGGCGCGGGAGGGCCTTCGCAAGGTCGTGCTGGCGACGGCCATCGCCCAGACCAGCCTGACCATTGAGGGCGTGCGCGTGGTGATCGACAGCGGGCTGTCCCGGGTGCCTCGCTTTGATCCCGGCTCAGGGCTGACCCGGCTGCGAACCGAACGCGTCAGCCGGGCGTCGGCGGATCAGCGACAGGGACGGGCCGGCCGAACTGCGCCGGGTGTCTGCTATCGACTGTGGGACGAGGCCGAGACGCGCGGCCTGGTTGCCTTTGATCGTCCCGAGATGTTGGAGGCGGATCTGTCGGGACTGGTGCTGGATCTTGGGCGCTGGGGCGCGAGGTCACCCGACGGTCTGCTGTTCCTCGATCCTCCGCCAACGGGCGCATGGCAGCAGGCCGTGTCAGAGCTCAAGCGGATGGGGGCTCTGGATGACGGCGGTGGACTGACCGAGCACGGGCAACGGATCAGTGAGATGCCGATGCCGGCGCGGCTGGGCCATATGGTGGTCCAGGCGGCGGGACGTGGTGAGGCCGGGACGGCGACGCGAGTGGCGGTGCTTCTGACCGAGCGCGGATTGGGAGGGACAGATACCGATCTGGTGCATCGCCTTGAACGATTGGACCGCGATGGATCGGGACGGGCACGCGAGGGGCGGGCGATTGCGGATCGCTGGGCCAGGCTGGCCGGCCCGGGTGACCGCGATGATGCGCCTGATGTCGGGCTGTTGCTCGCCGAAGCCTTTCCCGAACGCATCGCCAGGGCGCGCGGCAAGCCCGGCGAGTTCCGGCTGGCCTCGGGGCGAGGGGCCTATGTCGAGCCGAGCGATGCCCTGGCCCGAGCCCGTTGGCTGGCCGTCGGCGAATTGGGAGGCGGTGCTGATCGTGACCGCATCCTGTTGGCAGCTGCGCTGGAAGAAGACGATCTGATCGCGGCTTTTGCCGATCGCTTTGCCACCGAGATTCGACTGGACCTGAATGCGCCCGGCGGGGCCACGGCTGTTGAGCTCACGCGGCTGGGGGCCCTGACGGTTATCGAGCGACGGATCGACCGCCCCGACCCGGCGATGATCGTCGAAGCCCTGGTCAGCGAGGTGAAGCGTCGGGGCCTCGTCGCCCTTAGCTTTGGGGAGGCAACAGAGGGGCTGAGGGCGCGAGTCGCGTTTCTGAGGGCGACAGATCCAGACTGGCCGGATCTGTCCGAGGCCGCCCTGCTGGATCGGGCAGACGAATGGCTGAGGCCGTTGCTGGCCGGCAAACGGCGACTGACGGAGCTGAAGGACGCGGAGATCGCCGCGGCCATCCGGTCATTGTTGCCTTGGGATCAGGTGCGCCAGCTCGACCTCGAAGCGCCTGATCGGTTCGAGGCCCCGACGGGGTCACGTCTCAGGATTGACTACGGGGCCGAGGCCGGCCCGACGGTGTCGGTCAGGGTGCAGGAGTTGTTCGGGGTGAGCGAGCATCCGGTGGTGGGACGTGCAAGGACACCGGTTCTGTTCGAACTGCTGAGCCCGGCGCACCGGCCGATACAGACGACCCGCGACTTGCCGGGATTCTGGCGCGGATCGTGGAAAGACGTCCGAACCGAAATGAAGGGACGCTATCCCAAGCACGTCTGGCCCGAAGACCCGGCGAAGGCATCACCGACGACACGGGCCAAACCGCGCGGCACCTAAGCCCTGTCGGCTTTCCAGTCGACGAAGCTGATGTCCAGCGGCGGGGTCTGATCAGGGCGGCACAGGTCAACGACCAGCGGACCGATTGCGGTCGGGTCGGGATGCTGGGCCGGATCTTCCCCGGGATAGGCCTGGGCCCGTAGGCGCGTTCGCATCCGGCCCGGATCGAGCACCGCGACGCGGATCGGGGTGTTCTCGATCTCGTCGGCCCAGCATTTCACCATGACCTCTGCCCCGGCCTTGGTCGCGGCATAGGCTCCCCAGAAGGCCTTGGGAGCGTGGGCGACCGAGGTGGTCACATAGACCATCCTCCCGGCGTCCGACGCGCGCAGCAGCGGCTCGAACGAGCGGATCAGGCGATAGACGCCGGTGAAGTTGGTTCGTTCGATCTTGGCGAACTCGCGCGGCTCGGCGTGGCTGACTGGGGTGAGCCCACTGGTGCCCAACATGGCGGCTGTATGGACCCAGGCATCGATGCGCCCGAACCGATCAAAGATGGCACCTCCCAGCCGGTCGATGGCCCCGCCGTCGACCAGGTCGAAGGGAACCAGGGTCGCCCGCTGGCCGGTGGCGGCGAGGATCGCGTCGTCGAGCTCTTCCAGCCCGCCCTGGGTGCGCGCACAGGCAACGACATGGGCACCGGCCTTGGCCAGGTCGAGGGCAGACGCGTAGCCGATGCCGCGCGAGGCACCGGTGACCACCGCGATGCGGCCGGCGAGAGGCAGGATGTCGATCATGGGGCGGCTGATAGCCTAGGGCTAGGCGCTGACCAACAGGGAAAGCTGGCGAGCGGTCATATCGCGCCCTCCGGCCTCGATCTCGCGATCCAGCAAGCGGGTCGGATATTCGCCGGTGAAATAGTGGTCCGTAAACTGCGGGGTGTCGTCGTTTCGGCCCGGCTCGCCCACGGCGCGGTAGAGTCCGTCGATGGACAGGAAGCCCAGGCTGTCGACCTCAAGCGCTTTGCGCATTTCCTCAAGGGACATGGTCGCGGCCATCAGCTGTTCGCGCTCGGGCATGTCGATGCCGTAGAAGTCAGGAAACTTGATTTCCGGGCTGGCTGAACGGAGGTGAACCTCGGCGGCACCGGCTTCGCGCACAGTCCGCACAAGCTTGAGTGATGTGGTGCCGCGCACGATAGAGTCGTCGATCAGCACCACACGCTTGCCAGCCAGAGCGGCGCGGTTGGGGCTATGTTTCATACGCACGCCCTTCTGGCGGGCACCCTGACTGGGCTGGATGAAAGTCCGACCCAGGTAGTGGCTGCGGATGATGCCCATCTCGAACGGGATGCCGCTCTGCTGGGCATAGCCCAGAGCCGCCGGCACACCGGAATCCGGAACCGGCACCACGATGTCGGCGTCGACTGCGTGCTCGACCGCCAGGCCGCGGCCCATAGCCTTGCGGACCTCATAGACAGAACGCCCATTCACGATCGAGTCCGGGCGCGAGAAATAGACGTACTCGAACAGACACGGACGCGCGGCCTGGGCCTGGAGAGGCTTGAGCGAGCGCAGGCCGTCACGGTCAATGACCACGACCTCACCGTGTTCGATGTCGCGCTCGAAAGTTGCGCCCATCATGTCGAGCGCGCAGGTTTCAGATGCCAGAACCCAAGCGTCTCCCAGACGACCGAGAACCAGCGGGCGAATCCCAAGAGGGTCGCGGGCTCCGATCATCTTGTGGCGGGTCTGAGCAACCAGGGCGTAGCCGCCCTCGATCGCGCCCAGAGCGTCGATGAAACGGTCGACAATGCGGGCCTTTCGGCTACGGGCAATGAGATGGAGGATGACCTCGGAATCCGAGGTCGACTGAAAGATCGACCCTTCGCTGACCAGGCGGTTCCGCAAGAAAAGAAAATTGGTCAGGTTGCCGTTGTGGGCGATGGCGATGCCGCCCGAATCCAGATCGGCGTACATGGGCTGGATGTTGCGGTCCGATGAGCCGCCGGCGGTCGAATAGCGTGTATGGCCGACTGCGGCCTCACCCGGCATGCGGGTGGACAAGTCGGCCCCTCCGAAGACGTCACCGACAAGCCCCCGCTGGCGTTCCGTGTGGAACATCTCGGACTTGACGCTGGCGATGCCGCAGGCTTCCTGGCCGCGGTGCTGCAGGGCATGCAGGCCGAGCGCGACAATGGAGGAGGCTTCGTCTTCGGGGGCCCCCCAAACACCGCAGACCCCACATTCCAGCCTCAGGGTGTCGTCGTCGGGATCGCGATGAATGGGTTCATCGCCGCGGGGGAGGGCGGTCATGTCTGGGGTCCAGTTAGCGGCGGTGGCTCATTAGTGGGGGATTGCGGCTCGTCCGTGGCACCGCGACGAGCGGAATCGACCACGACCGGGGTTACCTGATCGGCGGCGCGCCCAATATTGGGAAGGATAGCCTGAATTGCACGGGCTGCTCCGGCGCTGAGCGGAAAGACGGCGGCATTGGTCAGCCAGCCTGGCGGCGGATTGGGCGTGCTGGAAGCGAACACGATCAGGTGGATTACGCCCAGCAAAACCAGGGCGCGGAAGGAGCCGAAGGCAACGCCGACGGCCCTGTCCAGACCCGATAGCGCGCTCTCACGCAGCGACCGGCCGAGCATCGCGCCGATGAGACGAACCCCGAAATAGACGACCAGGAAGCTGACAATGGCGGCCAGGACGGTTCCGACCCAGTCCGGGTCGAAAATCCCGCGCGCAACTGGCCCGGTAATCGGCAGCGCGATCAGGGCGATGAAGGCCGCCAGAATGAAGGACAGAAAGGTGATGACCTCACGCGCGCCGCCCCGGACCCATCCGGCCATGGCCGAAAAGACGATAACGACGAAAGCGAACAGGTCGTATCCGGTCATGCGTGTCTGGCCTGCGGACGAAGGGCTCCATCATCAATGCGCTGGACCGCTTCGGCAAGGCGCGAGACAGAATTGACGCGCAGGATGTCGCCCTCCGCAGCCTGACCTGGCGCAAGAGCCGCGTCAAAACCGAGCTTCTTGGCCTCTTTCATTCGGGATTCCATGCGGTTGACAGGCCGCACCTCTCCCGAGAGGCTGATCTCGCCGAACACGACCATGCCTTCCGGTAGAGGGCGATCCAACGCCGAGGACACCAGGGCCGCAGCGGCGGCAAGGTCGGCAGCAGGTTCGGAGATTCGCAGGCCTCCCGCTACGTTCAGATAGACGTCCTTGTCGCCAAACCCGAGGCCGCAGCGCGCTTCCAGCACCGCCAGCACCATGGCGAGGCGTCCATTGTCCCACCCGACGACCGCACGACGCGGGGTCCCATAGGCCGAGGGAGCGACCAGAGCCTGAACCTCGACCAGCACTGGGCGCGATCCCTCGATTCCGGCAAAGACGACCGAGCCGGCAGCACGTTCTCCGCCCTCGCCCAGGAACAGAGCAGACGGATTGGGCACCTCATTCAGTCCGCGGTCGCCCATCTCGAAGACGCCGATCTCATCGGTCGCGCCAAACCGGTTCTTGCCGGCGCGCAGAATGCGGAAAGGATAGCCGCGCTCGCCCTCAAACGAGAGGACAGCATCGACCATATGCTCGACCACGCGGGGGCCGGCGACCTGGCCGTCCTTGGTAACGTGACCCACAAGGACGATGGCGACGCCGCGTTTCTTGGCGAAACGGACCAGTTCGCCAGCGCAGGCACGAACCTGGGTGACCGATCCCGGTCCTGCTTCATGGGAATCAGACCACAGCGTCTGAACGGAATCGACAATGACCAGATCGAAGCTATCGCGTTTCAGACCGTCGAGAATTTCGCGGAGCGATGTCTCGGCGGCTAGATTAACCGGGGCCTCGGCCAGGCCCATTCGGGCCGCTCTCGAACGGATCTGTTCGATCGCCTCCTCGCCGGAGATATAGGCGACCCGAGCCCCGCGTGCGGCAGCTTGAGCCGTTACCTGGAGCAGGAGGGTCGACTTTCCGACCCCGGGGTCGCCGGACAACAGGATGGCGGATCCCGGCACCACGCCGCCGCCGCAGACGCGGTCGAACTCAGCCACGCCGGTCGTCAGGCGTGGCGGTTCGGGATTGTCCGAGCGCAAGTCCTCAAAGGCCAGACCACGCGCGCGGCTGGGCTTGAGCGTACCTGGTGGACGGCTCTGGGTTTCCTCGACGAGGGTGTTCCAGCCCTGACACGCCGTGCACTGGCCCGCCCATTTGGCGTGGACCGCGCCGCAGGACTGACAGACATAGATTGCACCGTCGCGGGCCATGATCAGCTCTCTAGCAGAGACGGATCGATTCCGCCGCGTCCCGATTGGAACCGCGGTACGTCAGGCCCGGACGGAGACCGGCTAGTCTTCCAGCGTAACCTGAACGGTGTCACCATGGTCGCTGGTCGCTGTGACCGTCACGCCGGGTTGAAGCGAGCCGTCCCAGGGCCAGCACTCTCGCTCCTGGCCGGGCCAGTTAAAACAAAGCTGATTGTCCTGGAGGGACCAGGAGCCGTCGAGGTGGTTCTCGCCGGCCATCAGGTGCGCGACGCCATCCGCCTGAAAATGGACAACTGAGACTGTGCCATCGGCAGCTACGGCCCGGATCGAGCGGCCAACCAGCGAATCCTGGGCGGTATGGGCATAGGCCCCCGACACGGCGAACAGGCCAACAACTGCGGCCAAAGCAAATTTCTTCATGGTGATCTCCCAATCCTCGCCCTTGGCGAAGCCCCAGGACAGACCTTGGGAAGGTACGGCGCCGGTGTCAACCAACCGGAGGTCAGCCGACGTAGACCCTCGGCACGCGAGTGCTGACAGACGTGATCAGCTCATAGGCAATGGTGCCGGCATCTGCGGCGGCATCGTCGATCATTCGATAAGGGCCGAAGAGTTCAACGGTGTCGCCCGGTGAAACCTTGAGGCCGGTGATGTCGACGGCGATCAGATCCATCGAAATTCGGCCGATGATGGGGCGTAGCGCGTCGCCGACCCAGACCTTGCCGTTCGGATAGTTGGATCTCAGCACGCCATCCGCATAGCCCACACTGACGATGGCCAGCGCTGTGGGGTGTTCCGCCGTGAACCCGCGCGCATAGCCGACCGTCTCGCCTTCAGGCACGTCACGGATCTGGATGACATCCGCCCGAAAGGCCGCCACGGGCCGCAGTCGGTCGTCCGGACGTCCCTCCGGTCCGCCGCCGTAAAGACTGATGCCGGGGCGAAGCGCGTCGAAGGCAAAGTCAGCTCCCAGAAATGTCCCACCGGCATTGGCGAATGAGCGCACGACGCCCGGGTAGCGACGGCTGACCAGCTCAAACGCAGACCGCTGGGAGGTATTGAGGGCGTCGAACGGATCATCCGCACAGGCGAGATGGCTCAGCACTATTTCGAGCCCGGGGAACGGCTCAGGCGCGTCTTCGGGCCGAATGCCCAGACGGTTCATGCCGGTGTCGATCTGAAGGGCGCTGGGCCCACCGTCAGAGCCCAGCCAGCGCCGAATTTGCTCAGGCGCGTTCAGAACCGGACGAAGTCGAGCGGCTTGAAGGCGAAGCACATCGTTGGGCCCACACCCGTCGAGCACATAGATGTTTGGCCGCGAGCCGAGCGTCTGGCGCAGGGCCTCTCCCTCGCTGAGGCGTGCCACGAAGAAGGTGTCGGCCCCTTCGGTCATCAGCTTGCGCGCGACCGCAGCTGCCCCCAGGCCATAGGCGTCTGCCTTGACCACGGGATGAACGGGGACGCCCCCGATACGTGCCAACGTGTGAAAGTTGGCCGACAGGGCATTCAGATCGACAATGAGACGGGCCGGGGAGGGCATCAGGGCGTTATGCCTCAAGTCGAGGCGCGTACAAGTCTAGCGATCAAACCAGGCCTTCATCGACGCCATCAGAGCCGGCACATCATCGACGACTTCATAGGTTTCGAGGAACCAATCCGGCGTCATCCCGGTCGAGACGTTGTTGTGGAACAGCTCGATCAGGGCGTCCCAGAAGCCCTCGGTGTTCACGAACCAGATTGGCTTCAGGTGCAAATTTAATCGGCGCCAAGACATCAGCTCGATGGCTTCTTCCAGGGTGCCGATGCCGCCGGGCAGGACCACGAAGGCCTCGGAAGCGTCGTACATCATGGCCTTGCGCTCATGCATCGTCTCGACCACGACCGTTTCGACCTCGTCGAGCAAGCGTTCCTTGGCCCGCAGGAAGTCCGGCATGATACCCAGAACCTGACCGCCGGCCTCATGCGCCGCCCGCGCGGTTGTGCCCATCAGGCCCACGCCGCCGCCGCCATAGACCAGCCGCAGGTTCTCGGCGGCGAGCGCCTGCCCGAGTTCGTGCGCAACCTGCTGGAAGACCGGCTTGCCGCCCATCGAGGAGCCGCAAAACACGCAGACGGAGGCGAGATGGGTCGGGCGTTCGGGCAAGGGAGGTCCTCATCGAGTAGGGATGTTTCCATCCCGGGGCGAAAGGCTCTAGCAAAGGTCGCTGGCTTCACCTAGCGGGGGCGAACAATGATGCGAAAATGCGTTGTACTGTTTGGACTATTGTTAACGGCCTGCTCGCCGGACGCCGCTCCGACGGTATCGACTGCGGAAACGCCGGCCTATACGGCCCCGCCGGTGGCTTTGGCTGTGCAGGCGGGGGGTTCAGGCGATCTTGTCATTGAGGGCAGGGCCGGGCCAGACGAACGTGTCCGGGTCATCCAGTTGGACGGGACGGCGCACGGCGTGACCGCCGATGCGGAAGGGGGCTTTGCGATTTCGGTGCCGGGAGGAACGCGGGCGGACCGTCTGTTCAACCTGAGCGTTGATCGGTCCGGCCAGTCCGTGTCGAGCGATGGCTGGCTTTTCTCGTCAGGGGCCGCGCCTGAGCGCGCGGTGATGTTGAGGCTCGGCGGGGCCTCGTTGCCGGTGGGCCCGGCCCCACTGTTGGCGGTGGTGGATATGGACGGCGGCGGCGGGGTGGCCGTCTCTGGCCTGGCTGACCCTGGCGTGACCGTCGCCGTCGGGGTGGATGGTGAGCGTCGCGGCAGCGTGACGGCCGGCCCCGATGGCCGATGGTCGCTGGTCCTGACGTCTACCTTGGCACAGGGCCCGCACCAGATAACGGCAAGTGTGGGAGAGCGTCGCGACAGTCGTGACGTCGTTCTGGTGCAGCAGACACCTTCAGCCGCGTTGGAATCCGCTTCGGTGGATGGGGCTATTCGTGTCGCTTGGATCCTTCCGGGTGGCGGCAGCCAGACGACGTGGATTCTCTTGCCCTAGGCCGTGCGCGGCGCTCAGAGCGCCGCTGCGATCCTGTCAGCCAGGCCCGTCAGGACGACCGGATCCTCCATTTTGCCACTGGCGTGGCCGGCCAGAGGGCGATCTGCCCAGCGCGGAATGACATGGAAATGCAGATGAAAGACGGTCTGGCCGGCAGCCGTTCCGTTGAACTGAGAGATTGTGATGCCGTCGCACTGGAGGGCCCTTGTCGCGGCGCGCGCCAGGCGCTGGGTGGCCAGAGCCAGGTCTTCCAGGACCTCAGGCTCAGCTTCCAGCAGGTTTCGAGCCTGGGATGCCTTGGAGATCACGAGCAGGTGCCCTTCGGCCTGGGGAAAGACATCCATGAAGGCCAGTACCCGGTCATCCTCATAGACCTTTACGGCGGGCATTTCTCCGCGAATGATCTTGGCGAAGATGTTGTCGGGGTCGTAGGGGCCGGTCAGGCTCATCTCAGGTCCATCCAGTGATCAGACGCGGAGGTTACACCCATGGCCGGTGCGGCTGACAAGGCCCAAGCGGGCATGACGGAGCGCCAGAAGAAGTGGTTCGCGAGCGTCCAGGCGAATTTCGCAACCCAGACGGGCAAGCTCATGGCGGAGTGGCTTGAGATTCTGAAGACCTGCCCCGAGACAACGCCGGGCAAACAGGCCGCCTGGTTGAAGGCGACCCACGGAATCGGGGTGAACCATGCCGCCTATATTCTGTCGTGTGCGGCACCGGGCGATGCGCCGGGTTGGGACGATCCCGACGGCCTGAGGGCTGCGCTTTGGAAGGACCCGGCCAGCGAAGCCATCCTGGCGGCACTTGAGGCCATAGCGATCGACATCGAGGGTGTCGTCGTCGGCCAGCGCAAGAGCTTTACGAGCTTCTCCAGGTCGGTCCAGTTTGCGGCGGCCCGTCCCATCAAGGGCGGCAAAGCCTTGCTGGGCCTGAAGCTGGAGTCTGACCCTTCGGGGCGGCTGGCCGCCCCGGCCCGCCGGGAATCCTGGTCGGAGCGACTGACAGCTGTGGTCGAACTAGCCTCGCCCGCCGACGTCGATCACCAGGTCAGGCACTGGTTCGTCCAGGCTGCCGAGCGGGGCTAGGGTGGCTGGCCCTGCGCTGGGATTCTGGGCTATGGGAGCGGCATGAACACGCGTATTGACTGGCCCGAGCTGTTCTTCTCGTCCTCGGGGCGCGTTGGTCGGCTGCCGTTCCTACTGGCGGCGGTCAGCCTGATTGTCATGCTGGCCCTGTATCAGTCGGCGCTCGGGGACAATGTTTTCACCGGCGTGTTCGCCTATCCGCTGCTGTTCTTCTCAGGGGCCTGTGTGCTGTCCAAGCGGCTGCATGACCGTGGCCGGTCCGGCTGGTGGACGGCGGTGATCCTGTTCGCCTTCATCATGATCTGGCCGCACCCTGAAGGTTTGCTCGATTTCCTCGGGCTGGCCGTAATTGCCTGGGCGATCGTCGAGCTCGGGCTGATGTCCTCGGAGCAGGGAGCCAATCGGTTCGGCCCCAATCCCATGCGGGCGTCGATCTAGAGCGGCGGCTCGCTGGGTTCGACCGGCCCGAACACCGAAACAAATGAGGCGCGCAGGGCTGCGTCGGCCTCAGCCATCGTCACCGGGCGACCGAGATCCACGAGGCTGGTGACGCCATGTTCGCGAATGCCGCATGGAACGATCCCGGAGAAATGGGACAGGTCAGGCTCTACGTTCAGGCTGATGCCGTGAAAACTTACCCATTTCCGTATCTTGACACCAATAGCTGCAATCTTGTCTTCGCGGGCCAGGGGGCCATGGCGGCGCTCGACCCAGACGCCGACACGGCCGTCCCGCGGGCCAGAATCAACATTGAACGTGGTTAAGGCACCGACGATCCAGCTCTCGAGCCCGCGGACGAACCGGCGCACGTCACGCCCGCGCTGGTTCAGGTCAAGCATGACATAGGCGACCCTTTGGCCGGGGCCGTGATAGGTGAACTGGCCACCTCGCCCGGTTTCAAACACCGGAATGTCGCCGGCGCTGAGCAAATCTTCGGGTCGGGCAGAAACCCCTGCTGAGTAGAGCGGCGGGTGCTCAAGCAGCCAGACAAGTTCACCGGCGGCACCCTGGGCGATGGCGGCGGCGCGCGCCTCCATAGCGGCCACAGCCTCTGGGTAGGGGACCTGGCCTGGCGACACGGCCCAGCCGACGGGCAGGGTATCAGGGCGCTTGAGGGAATCCGGCTGGGAGGTCATCTGATGGAATTGGCCCGACAACGGGTCGCTCGCAAGGCCGGGCTTAACTCGCCGTCAAGCATGAGCGGTCATCTTGGGGGTTCAGTCGCGTTTCGAGGGGTCCGGGTGTCGCAATCACTCCCAATGTCCAGGGAGGTCAGTCCGCAGGTCGCGTCCGTCAAGGTCGAGATCTCGGTGGTGCTCGGCCGATCCAATATTCCCATGCAGCAACTGCTTCGCATGGGGCGCGGCGCGGTTATCCCGCTGGATGCCGGGGAGAAGGACGAGGTCTGGATCCTGGCCAACAATCACCCGATCGCACGGGGTGAGATCTCGATCTCCGATGATCGCATCGCAATCATCGTGACGGGGCCGGCGGACGTTTATGACTATATGGCCGGCGCGGCCTGACGGGCGACTAAGCGAGATGCACGATCTCGCTATTCTCCTTGGTGAAGGTGCCGATTGGTCGGTCGAGCACCCCCTGGACGCTTTCTGAGGGACGCGCCAGCACGACCCCCATCGGCGTAGCGACGATCGGGCGGTTGACCAGGATCGGGTGAGCCAGCATGGCCTCTAGGACATCGCTTTCACTGACGTCAGGCCCGAGCAGACCCAGAGCTTTGGCCGGCGCGCCTTTCGTCCGCAGAACGTCGGAGGGCACGGTGCCCATCCGGGCAAGCAAGTCTTTCAGCCCGTCGTGCGTCCAGCCGGTCTCGAGATAGAGGATGACTTCGGGCGAATAGCCGGCCGCCTCTATCATGGCGAGGGTGTTGCGCGAGGTGCCGCAAGATGGGTTGTGGTAGATCGTGACCGGGAAGTGATCGGGACTCATTCTGCACCCTTGAAGATGATGCCAGCGACGAAGGCGGCGGAAATCGCTCCAACGATCTGGGCGATAATGAAGGCCGGTGCCGAGGCTGGGGCGATGCCGGCGAAGGTGTCAGTTAAGGACCTGGCGACGGTGACCGCCGGATTGGCGAAACTGGTCGAGGCGGTGAACCAGTAGGCGGCGGTGATGAACAGGCCCACCAACCAGGGAACCGCCCGTGGCGCGACCGCCAGGCCGCCGAGAATGATCAGGACCAGACCAAACGCAGCAACGCCCTCTGAGAGCCATTGGCCCGGCCCAGTGCGAATGTGGGTGGAAATCTGCAGCGCAGGCAGGTCGAACATCAAGTGTGCGAGGACGACACCGATGATGGACGCGATAATCTGAACCCCAATGTAGGTAATGGCATGCGCCGGCTTTATCTCGCGTCGAAGCAGGAAGGCGAGGCTGACCGCCGGATTGAAGTGCGCGCCTGACACCGGGCCCAAGGCGGTGATCAACACCACAAGGATACAACCCGTCGCCACGGCGTTGGCCAGCAATGCCAGGGCGACGTTCCCGCCTGACAGCGTCTCGGCCATAATTCCTGAGCCGACCACTGTGGACAGCAGCAGCGTGGTGCCGACGCCCTCTGCGATGAGCCGGCGAGGGAGAGGGAGCAACTCAGCTGGCATACGCACCCTCGCAGGCCGGGACGACGCCACAAAGCTCGACGCGGCCCTGGCAACAGTCGTCGGTGAGGGCCAGAATCATGGCACGGACCCCGGTAGGATCGACGGCGTAGATCATGCTGCGACCTTCACGGCGGCGTCGGACGAGGCCGGCGTCGACCAGTTGATTGAGACGCGCGGTCAGGGAATTGGGCGGCGTTTTCAAGGCTGAACTGATGTCACCTGCGGCCATCCCGCACGGTCCTTCTGGGGCCAGCAGCCGAAACACCGCCAATCGTTCAGGATGGGACAGGGCCCCGAGCGCGCGGGAGAGTTCTAAGATTTCCATATTCGTAGAAATATAGAAATTAATGGCCAGATCAATCTGTCGCGGTGCCCCTTCCCAATCGCGTTCGCCTCCGCTATTCCACCGCGCTCCGATGCGAGCGGTCGTGGCGGAATTGGTAGACGCGCAGCGTTGAGGTCGCTGTTCCCTAACCGGAGTGGAAGTTCGAGTCTTCTCGACCGCACCATCGAGAATCGGTGAAAAGGCGACAGTTCGCCTGATCGGCCCAAGGAGGGAGGCGCGCATGAACAGCTCCGCCACCCAGATGCCCGATGCCGAGGCCACCCAGATGCTGGAAGATCTGGCCCTGGGCGAGGACTACGCCCTTACGTCTGAATACGTGGAAATGGTCGTCGACGCGGCGGACCGCGGCGACGGCATGCGGTTGCGCGAGCTTGTCGCGGCCCTGCATCCGGCGGATGTCGCGGACCTGCTTGGCTTTCTGTCGGCCGAACACCGCGATGAGGTGGTGCCCTGGTTGCCGCCGGACGTTCTGGCCGAGACGTTGCCAGAGCTGGACGACGGGGTTCGCGAGGACGTGCTGGAGAGCATTGCGCCTAGAACCCTGGCCGAGGCGCTGCAGGAACTCGATTCCGACGACGCAACCGGCATTGTCGAAGACCTGGAGGATGACCAGCGTCGCGCGGTGCTGGCGGCCATGCCCGATGCCGAGCGCGCCAGCCTGGAAACGGCCCTTGGCTATGCGGAGGATTCAGCCGGCCGTCTGATGCAGCGCGAAGTGATGGCCGCGCCACAGTTCTGGACGGTTGGTCACGCCATCGACCACATGCGCGGCCAGGGAGATGACCTTCCCGAGCTGTTTTTCGACATCTATGTCGTTGATCCGGGCCAGCGCCCGGTCGGGGCCATTCCCGTCTCGGGCCTGTTGCGCGCGCAACGCGAGGTCAAGCTCAGCGATCTGATGGAGCCGATCACCGAGATTGCGGTGGACCTGGAGCAGGAAGAAGTCGCCTACATCTTCGAGAAGTATCACTTGATCTCGGCCCCGGTGATTGACGCCGGTGGGCGACTGGTCGGCCAGATCACCGTCGATGATATCGTCAACATCATTCAGGAAGAGAACCAGGAAGACATGCTGGCCCTCGCCGGTGTGACCGACGCTGGGCGTGACGCCGATGTTGGTGAAGTGGTGCGCTCGCGTATTCCCTGGCTGGTGGTGAACCTCGGCACGGCCTTGATCGCCTCGACGGTCATCGGTCTGTTTCAGGGCCAGATTGAGCAGCTGGTCGCCCTGGCGGTGCTGATGCCGGTGGTGGCGTCCATTGGCGGTAATGCCGGCACGCAGGCCCTGACCGTCTCGGTGCGGGCGCTGGCCATGCGCGAGGTTTCGGCGGCGAACGGCTGGCGGATCTTGCGACGTGAGATTGCTGTGGGTCTGTTTAACGGCGTGGCGATTGCCATTCTCCTGTCCGGTGTGACCTGGCTCTGGTTCCGAGAGCCCATGCTGTCCGTGGTGATTGGCCTGGCGGTCATTATCAATCTGGTTGCCGCCGCCCTGGCTGGAACCTTGGCCCCGCTGGCCCTGGATCGGCTAGGTCGTGACCCGGCGGTCGCATCCCCCGTCTTCGTCAGTTGGGTGACGGATACGATCGGTTTTCTGGCCTTCCTGGGCCTTGCGGCCCTGATCCTGCTCTAAATTCTCTGACCTGTCGGTCGGCCCGTTCCTTGCGGGTTCGCTTGCGGGGCGAGCCAGCTTGTCCCGGAATGGACCACGCCGCACAGGAACGAGATGCAAACGCGCCTGAAAATGTCTCGCGAAGGGCTCGACCTCCTCAAGGAGTTCGAAGGACTGCGCCTCACAGCCGCCCGGCTGCCAGATGGGCGCTGGACGATGGGACATGGACATACCCAGTATGCGCGCGAAGGGGCGACGATCACCGAGGCGGATGCCGAGGCCTTTCTGGTCTATGATCTCATCCCCGTAGTCGCGGCGGTCAACGACAGCGTTGTGCCCGATATTTCGCAGAACCAGTTCGATGCTCTGGTCTGTTTTGCCTTCAACGTTGGCGTCGAGTCTTTCCAGCAGTCCGAGGTGCTCCAGCGCGTCAACCAGGAGCGAATGACCGAGGCGGCCCTGGCCATGGCCATCTGGCGGGCTGGTGCATTTGACGGGCGCCGCGTCGTTCTGGACGCGCTAGTGCGGCGGCGGTCCGCCGAAGAGGCTCTCCTGTTGGGGAAAGAAGGACGGGAATCGCCGTCTGATCTGATCCGCCCCGAGATCGATCCGATTGCCCGCGCCTCGCTGCCGGTGCAGCGGCCGGTCGCCTTTACGATTGAGACGTCCCGCGCGGGCGAGCCGACGCCGGAAACGCGAGAGCCATCATCAGAAGCTGGCGTCGAAGCCGAGGCGGAGCTGGACCCCCCGGCCCCGACGCCGGCCGATCCGGTCGATAGTCCATCGGTGATGCCGGACGAGACGGCACCCGGTACCTCCGACGCAACCGTGCTATCCAGCGCCAGTCTGTCCACCCGCATCTTCGCGCCCTATCAGGCCACCCCATTCTCGCCGATAGGCGCGGCCCATCCCTCGGTTTCCGCCACCGAGGAGACGGTATCCGAGGCCGTCGTTGAAGTCGTCGAGCCGGTAGGGCAGGTCGAAGACGACGGAACAACCGGCTTGATGGAGCCTCCGGGAGCAGGGGCCCAGATCGACGAACCGCCGACGGTCCTGATCCTCACGCCTCCGCCCGAAGTGCCGCCGGAACCGCCGGCCCGACCGGATGCCCGGTCTGAGGTTGAGGACGCGGGTACGCCTGTGGTCGCGGATGCCCCCCTGTTTGAACAGGGCGAACAGCCGGTCATCACCGGCATGGGCGAGCCGGTCATCTACTACGAGCCGGAGGCAGACGAGGAAGATTCAACAAGCCGCTGGAGCGATACCGGGGCCTATGTGGCGACCGGCATCGTCGGTCTGGCTGCTTTTGGCTTTGGCATTGCCGGGTTCCAACTGGCCGGACAGGAACAGATTCCCGTCGGCACGTTCGACGAGAAGACGGTGATTTCGTGGGTGCTGGTTGCCATCGGCGTCGTCTGTGTCTGGGTGGCGGCCTACAATCTGTTCAAGCGGCTTGGGAACAGTGACGAGGCGTGACGCTTCCGTGTGACGCGGGCGAATGCTAACCCGGCGTCATGAGCATTCCCAACGCCCCCCAATCCATGGAATTCGGCCTCGGCGAAACCGCCGATGCCATTCGAGACACGACCTATCGCTGGGCAGCCGACCGCTTGGCTCCGCGCGCAGCCGAGATCGACGAGAAGAACGAATTCGCCCGCGACCTGTGGCCCGAGATGGGCGAGCTGGGCCTGCACGGGATCACCGTCGAAGAAGAATACGGTGGACTGGGCCTTGGTTATCTCGAGCACGTTATCGCCATGGAAGAGGTGTCCCGCGCGTCCGCGTCGATCGGGCTCAGCTACGGGGCTCACTCCAACCTCTGCGTCAATCAGATCCGCCGCTGGGGCACGCCCGAGCAGAAGGCGAAGTACCTCCCCAAGCTGATTTCCGGCGAACACTTGGGATCGCTGGCCATGTCGGAGGCCGGATCGGGTTCTGACGTGATGTCGATGCGGACCCGCGCCGAGAAGAAGGGCGATCACTACGTGCTGAACGGCACCAAGTTCTGGATCACCAACTCGCCCACCGCAGACACCCTGGTCGTCTATGCGCGCACCGGCGACGGCAATGGCGGGGTCACCACCTTCCTGATCGAGAAGGGGATGAAGGGGTTCAGCGTCTCCAAGAAGCTGGACAAGATGGGGATGCGCGGATCGGACACGGCCGAGCTGGTATTTGAGGATTGCGAAGTCCCCGAAGAGAACGTCATGGGCCCGGTCGGTGGCGGCGCGGGCGTGCTCATGTCTGGTCTGGACTATGAGCGCACCGTGCTGTCGGGTGGCCCTCTGGGCATCATGCAGGGGGCGCTGGATGTCGTCTTGCCCTACGTGCGCGACCGCAAGCAGTTCGGCAAGGCAATCGGCTCGTTCCAGCTGATGCAGGGCAAGGTGGCGGATATGTACGTCGCTCTGAACTCGGCGCGGGCCTACGTCTATCAGGTGGCGAAGGCGTGCGATGCAGGCCTGACGACGCGCTATGACGCGGCCGGGGCGATCCTGCTGGCGTCAGAGAACGCGGTGAAGGTGTCGCTGGAAGCCGTCCAGGCCCTGGGCGGCGCCGGCTATACCAAGGAATGGCCGGTCGAGCGATTGGTGCGCGACGCCAAGCTTTATGACATCGGTGCGGGGACGAATGAGATCCGGCGGTTCCTCATCGGGCGGGAGTTAATGGGGGGGTGATCCGCCCTCTTCGCTTCGGCGATCTCCCCGCGGCCCTCGCCATTCAAGCCGACTGTTACCCCCCCGCCATTCGAGACAGCGACGTCGCCTTCGCCAGCCGGATCGCTGTGGCACCGGACTGGTGCTGGGCGGTCGAGACGGACAGTCGGCTGGACGCCTATCTGCTGAGCCACCCATGGATATCGATGGACCCGCCTGCACCAGACACAGTGCTGGATGGGGCCGGGGGCGATGTCTGGTACATTCACGATCTGTCGGTTGCCCCATCTGCGCGGGGGCGTGATCTGGGTACACGACTTTTGGCCACCTGCCTTGACGCTCACCCCGACGTGCAGAGATCCGAGTTGGTTGCGGTGCCTGGTGCGGCACCGTTCTGGACCAGGCGCGGCTGGACCGAGAGTCCCTCGGTCGTTCTGGGAGCCAAGGTTGCCGTCTACGGCGAGGGTTCATCATACCTGGAACGAGAGTGGCGCTAGATCGCTTCCCTAGCGACGACTCAATCGATTTCGGGTTTATTGCGGTTCAATGCCCGCGTCCTTGACCATCTTGTACATTGCCGAGGCCGATTCCATGGCGGCGGTCATGTCGTCGGGTGTGCTCGCCCAAATGGTGCGGGAGGCTCCGACGGCACGGATCACGATTGTTGGATCGCCTGAAAGCGCGCCCTTGTTCCGCGACACCCCCGGGTTGGATCGGTTGATCGTCCTTCCTGGAGAGGCGACGGCCGATTGGCTGAAGCTGTGGGATCGCCTCAAGGGCCGTCGCTGGAGCGTCGTGGTCGATATGCGCGGCTCCAAGCTGTCGAGCTGGCTCAAGCGCGAGCGACGGGCCATCCGAACCGATGACGCAGAGCCGGTACATGCGGTCGAATCTGCGTCTCGGGTCCTGATGCTGGATGAACCGGCCCCCCCCCAATTATTCTTCGGCGACGAGGTCGTCGCCACCGCCGATGCCCTGGTCGGTGATCGAGCCGGACCTATCCTGGCCGTTGGCCCGGGGGTGGATTGGATCGGCAAGCGTTGGCCGTCCGAGCGATTTACCAAGGTGGCAGCGTCTCTCCTGGGCGCGGGCGGGCCGTTGGCGGGTGGACGGCTGATGCTAGTCGGCCGGTCGGAAGATCGCGATGCGGCGCACACAATCCGGTTTGCCGTGTCCCGGGATCGCGTCATCGAGCTTCAGGGAAAGCTCGACTTGCTGGAGACGGCGGCGGCGCTACGCCACGCCCGTCTGTTCATCGGAGGAGACTCGGTCTGGACCCAGTTGGCGACGGCTGCCGGGGTTCCTGCGCTGGGAATCTACGGTCCTTCTGACGAATCCCTGACCCGACCCTGGCACGGTGCAGCGGTGCGTGGATCGCGATCTCTGGAGGAGTTTCGTGTGATCGATCCCGGCCTCAACCAGCATATCCAGCACATGATGGATGTCCCGGTGGAGCCAGTCGTCGCCGCGGCTGAGACTCTGTTCCGGTCGACCGAGCCCCCCGTTCTGGAGCCTGCTCATGGCTGAAGCCTATGATCTGATCGTCCGAGGCGGCGAGATCATCAACCATGGCGGTCGCGGCCTGGGTGATGTCGGCATCAAGGATGGCAAAATCCTCAGGCTGGGAGATCTAGGTCAGGCCTCGGCGGGTGAGGTCGTGGATGCGACGGGCCTGTTGGTGATGCCGGGCGTGATCGACACCCAGGTTCACTTCCGTGAGCCAGGCCTTGAGTGGAAGGAAGACCTTGAAACCGGCAGCCGGGCGGCGGCCCTGGGCGGTGTGGTGGCGGTCTTCGAAATGCCCAACACCGAGCCGACGACAACGGACCCGGACGCGCTGGCCGACAAGCTGCGCCGGGCGCATCACCGTATGTGGTGCGACCATGCCTTCTACATCGGCGGGACGATGGAGAATGTCGCCGATCTCGGCGAGCTGGAGCGGCTTCCGGGCTGCTGCGGGGTCAAGGTCTTCATGGGGGCCTCGACCGGCTCTCTTCTGATTGCCGACGACGAGGGCGTCGAGGCGGTGCTTCGAAACGTCAACCGCCGGGCGACCTTCCATTCCGAAGACGAGTTCAGGCTGGCTGAACGGCGGGGACTGGCGCGAACAGGGGACTGGACCAGCCACCCGGAGGTGCGCGACGCCGAGGCGGCGTTCCTGTCGACTCGCCGCCTGGTTGGCTTGGCCGAGAAGCTCGGCAAGCGCATCCATGTGCTTCATGTGACGACGGCCGAAGAGGTTGAGTTTCTGGCCAACCACAAAGACGTCGCCACAGTCGAGTTCACGCCTCAGCACCTGACGCTGGAGGCCCCCGAAGCCTACGAGCGGCTGAAGGGCCTAGCCCAGATGAACCCGCCGATCCGGGAGGCGCGGCATGTGCGCGGGCTGTGGGACGGGATTGCGCAAGGCGTGGCGGACGTCATCGGCTCGGATCACGCGCCGCATACGCTGGAGGAGAAGGCGCGGCCCTATCCGGCGTCACCGTCCGGCATGCCGGGCGTACAGACCCTGTTGCCGGTCATGCTGGATCATGTCGCCAAGGGACGCCTGAGCCTGGAACGCCTTGTTGATCTGACCTCTTCGGGCGCGCAGCGCGTGTTCCAGATCGCCGGCAAGGGCCGTATGGCCGAAGGCTGGGACGGAGATCTGACGCTGGTGGACCTGAAGGCCCGCCGCGTCTTGCGTCACGCGGACATGGCCACCCGCTCGGGCTGGACGCCCTTCGACGGTATGGAGGTCGAGGGCTACCCGGTCGGAACTATTGTGCGCGGGCGCGTGGTCATGCGGGACGGCGAGCTGATGGGCCGGGCGACCGGTCGGGCTGTTCGTTTCCAGGAAACGCTCAACGCCTGACAAGAAAAGGGCCCCGGGATTTCTCCCGAGGCCCTCCTGACTTTCCGAAGAACGAGTACCTTCGTTTAGCTGCCCAGCTGGCAACGCGTGCCGCCGCGCTCGGCCGACGTCGCACAGGTCTGTGACTGCGTGATCGCGGACCGATCCGGGCGCACTACTGCGATGTAACCTGAACCACCATCGCAGCGCAGTTCGACAACGTCTCCGGCACCATTCGCGCTGCCGGCCTCGGCCGAGGAGAGGCGGCCAACCATGCGGAAATCCGACACGGCACAAGAAGCGAGCTGGGTGCGGGCCGCCGCCAGCATGCCGAGGTTGTCCAGGAGCATGTTGCGGCTGGTCAGCGAGCAACCGCCGAGCCTTGCCTGGGCGGTCAGGCAGTCAATTTCTTCAGCAGATCCCGAGGGGTTGGGGAGAAAGGCGACGAGTCCCCAGGGGCGATCAACGCAGTCGAACTCGACCACCGTGCGGCGGTCGCCTTCGGTTTCCTGGCGAGGCGGACCGTTACGAACAAACTGGCAGGCGATGCTTGCCGAGGCGAGGCGGGCCTGAAGTTCTTCGGCCGAGGCCGCTGAAACGGCAGCGCCGTCCGAAAGACGGCAACCACCCGCGATATTCACCGCCTGGGCGCATTCAATGACGGATTCGAAGGCGTTGGTGCTGGACGTGCGGATCATGAACCCGATTCCGTCTGCACAACCGACCTCATAATACCGCTGACCGGTTTCGCCGTTCGCCCCGACGAACCGGGCACCGGTTGCCGAGCAGGTCCGACCCGACGGGGCGGCCAGAGCTGCGATGCTGGCCGCGATCTCGGCAGGCGGCGTCAATTCACAGGCACCGCCAGCAGCAACCACCTCAAGGCAGGAGCGCGTCGTTGCGACCGAACCGTCATTGCGCACGTCAAGCCAATAGCCATCGCCGGTGGCACAGCTGACTTCATATCGCGTTTCGCCACTCGTCGTCGCTCCGACCCAGCGCGCGCCATCCGCCTGACAGTCTATCCCAGCGCGCTGGACCATCGGCTGAACCGAATCGAGGAGGTTGAGATTGCGCTCCAGAGAGCATTCGGCACCGGCGTCAGCGTCCGGGTTCTCTGCGCGTCGCGCGGCCACGGAGGCGTTGTTGGCGATGCAATTTACGGTCTGTGCCGGTTCGGTATCGAGAACCAGGAACCCGGGGGCTCCAACGCAAGCGACCTCATAGAGCGTTCGGCCTTCGTTATTCCGGCCAACGAACCGGGCGGCATCGACGTTGCAGTTCAGGCGGTTGAGGGCAACCAGGTCCCGAACAGCGGAATTCACCTCTGTTTGAGGTGGGGTGACGACCTGGCGGGTGCGCGTTTGAGCGGACGCCGTCGTGGGCGGTGCCAGAGCTAGGGTGACGGCCGCCACCGCAGCTGTAATTGCGAAAAGGGAAAGTCTCATCGGCCGGTATCCTCGTCTGGTAAGCTGAAAAACGGCTAGGGGGCACAGAAGTGCCGGTCAAGTGACAACGCATGACGAACACGATGTTTGTTCGCCGTGCTTCGTGTCGTAAATCCACTTTGACTCCCCGATGAACAAGGCGCTAGTCAGAGCGTTTCTTAAGGAGACGGGCTCTTGGCCGAAGGCGCGGCGGTTATGAGGGAAGGCGAGGCGCGTTCGGATCGGGCCGGGCTGACCTATCCGTTCGAGGCCCTGCCGAAACCCGGAGACGCGATCGTGGTCGCTGACGGCGTGCTCTGGTTGCGCTTTCCGCTGCCTATGGCGTTGGATCACATCAATCTGTGGGCTTTGCGAGATGGTGAGGGCTGGGCCATCGTCGACACCGGCCTGGATTTTCCGGCTAGTCGCGAAGCCTGGGAGGTTGCCCTGTCAGGGCCGCTTGAGGGCCGGCCGATCACCCAGGTTATCTGCACGCATATGCACCCCGATCACGTCGGCCTGGCAGGTTGGCTGTGCGCGCGTTTCGATGTCCCGTTGAAGATGAGCCGTCTCGAGTACGTCACTCTGCGGATGCTGATGGCGGATACCGGGCCGGCTCCCGAATCCGGCGCTCAGTTCTATCGCGCCTGCGGCTGGTCCGGGGATCAGGTCGAGGATTGGCGTGGTCGGTTCGGCCAGTTCGCCAAGGCCGTGAGCGAGCCTCCCGCGGCCTATCATCGCCTGACGGCCGGCGAGATTTTGTTGATCGATGGTCGGGCCTGGAAATTGGTCGGCGGAGACGGGCACTCCCCCGAGCACATCTGTCTGCTGCGCGAGGACGATGACGTCTTCATTGCGGGTGACCAGGTGTTGCCCAGGATCAGTTCGAATGTCTCGGTGTGGCCGACAGAGCCGGAAGCCGACCCACTCGCTGACTGGTTGACGTCGCTTGATCGGCTGGAACGGGAAGTACCGGATAGGGTTCTGGTTCTGCCCTCCCACGGCGAGCCGTTCCGGGGACTGCATGCGCGGTTGCAAGCTCTGCGTCGCGGCCATGAGACTGCGCTGACACGGCTGGTCCGTCGCCTCAGTGAGCCCCGCCGAGCTGTTGACGTCTTTGGAACCTTGTTCGCCCGGCCGATCAGTGCTGGCCTGTTGAGCATGGCCACCGGCGAAAGCGTGGCCCATCTGACGTGTCTGGTCCGGCAGGGGCGGGCTATTCGGGAAACGGACGCAGAGGGCGTCTGGCGCTGGCGCGCCGTTTGAGGAAACCATGAGCCATATCAAAACAGAGCTGTCCGACGGCATTCTGAGCATCCGTTTTGCGCGTGCAGACAAGAAGAATGCGATCACCCAGGCCATGTACGGCGATCTGGCGCGGGCCGTGGTTGCCGGACAAGACGATCCGGGCGTTCGGGTCATTGTGTTCGGTGCCGAGGGCGACAGTTTCTCAGCCGGAAACGACATTGGAGATTTTGCCTCCATCGCCATGTCGGGCACGCGACCGACAGACATGGCGGTCTTCGATTTCCTCAAGAGCCTCGCCTATCTCGACAAGCCGGCGGTGGCGGCGGTGAGGGGCCGTGCCGTGGGCATTGGCCTGACCCTGCTCCTGCATTGCGATCTGGTGGTGGTGGCCGAGGACGCCCTGTTGTCGACGCCGTTCGTTAATCTGGCTCTGGCGCCGGAAGCGGCTTCGACCTTGTTGTTGCCGATGGCGGTCGGTCACCAGCGGGCTTTTGAACTGTTTGCCTTGGGCGAGCCCATTGATGGACGCACGGCGCACGCCTGGGGCCTGGCTAATCGGTGCGTGGCCAGCGCCGAGGTTGATGCAGAAGCCAGACGACTGGCCGGACTTCTGGCGCGCCGCGCGCCGGGGTCGCTGGCGGGTACCAAGCGTCTGATGCGTGATGCTGAGCGGCTTTGGGCGTTGATGCAGGCCGAGGGCGAGGTCTTCGGGGCGCAGATGCTGAGCCCCGAGGCGCGCGAGGCGTTCACCGCCTTCTTCGAAAAGAGAGCGCCGAATTTCGGGTAGGTGCGGCTGCATTTCCGCTTGGCCTGGGAGGACTTCGGCCCTATGGGGCGCCTCCCATGACCGAGCCCGCCATGAACCGTCCGACCCTGAGCGTCGAATCTGCCTTCGATGCGGGCGCGGTGGCGCGTGTTGTGGAAGCGGCTTTCGGGCCTGGGCGCTATGCCAAGACAGCCGAGCGCCTGCGCGAGGGATCCAACCCCGAGGCCGGCTTTGTCATGCGGGGGGAGGCCGGGGTGATCGGGTCGGTTCGCCTGTGGCCTATCCGCATCGGGGCGCTGCGGGCGACGTTTCTGGGGCCCATTGCCGTAGATCGGACCTGGCGCGAGGCCGGCCTCGGGGCGGCTCTGGTGGAGGCCTGTATTGCCTGGGCCCGCGAACAGGGACTGCCGGGAATTCTGCTGGTTGGCGACTCGCCTTTTTTCGGGCGTTTTGGGTTTGAGCGGACTGATGCCGTGGTCCTGCCTGGACCCGTCAATCCGTCCAGGCTTCTGTGGTTGGCGCTCGACGGTGAAAAGCCCGTCGGACTGGCGCGCATCGGATAGGGCTTGCCGAGGGGCGACAAGCCTTCCAACCTGTCACCATGAGCATGATCGGCGCCTTCCCTGCAGGACTGATCGGGATAGCGCAGGCCGCTCAGCGTACTTTGCCGCCCGTCGACCTGTGGAACCCACCGAACTGTGGAGCCATCGATATCCTGATAAGGGCCGACGGCGTCTGGCTGCATGAGGGCTCGCCTATTGGTCGCAAAGAGCTGATCCGGCTGTTTTCAACCGTCCTCCGAAAGGACCCCGACGGCTATTGCCTGGTCACGCCCGTCGAGAAGCTGACGATCGGGGTTGAGGACGTGCCCTTTCGCGCTGTCGCCGTAACGCGCAGGGATGGCGATCTGGTTTTCATCACCGATGTCGGCGACGAGACGGTCGCCGGACCGGACCATCCGATCCGCGTTGAGGTGTCACCGGATGGTGAGCCGCGGCCTTACATCCATGTACGGGGCGGGCTGGAGGCCCGCATTGAACGATCCGTCTTCTACGAACTGGTAGAGGCGGCCCAGCGCGACGAGACGGGGGCCCTCGGTTTGCGCTCTGGCGGCGTGTGGTTTGAACTGGGCCGGGACCAATGAGCCGCCAGACGCTGGCGGCTGAACTTCGTGCTGTTCTCGATCCGCTCAGCGACGAGGTGCTGAAGGCCACACCGCAAGCCTCGGACTATGATCTGAACCCGTCGATCCGCCCCGACCAGACGCGGCCGTTGAGGCCGGCGGCGGTGCTTGTCCCGGTGATCTGGCGCGAGCCGGGTGCCACGGTGCTGTTGACCCGCAGGGCCGACACCCTGAACAGCCATACGGGCCAGGTAGCTTTCCCGGGGGGGCGCATCGAGCCGGGTGAAACGGTCGTCGAGGCTGCGCTGCGCGAGGCCCATGAAGAAGTCGGCCTGGACCCGGCCAAGATCCACCCGCTCGGCCTGTCTGATGTTTATGAAACCGGTACCGGATTCTGTGTGACGCCCGTGGTCGCCGTCGTCGATACCCCGTTTGAGCTCACCCTCAATCCCGACGAAGTCGCTGCCGCCTTTGAAACCCCTTGGGATTTCCTGATGGACACCGGAAACTACCGGAAGGAATCGATGGTCTGGAACGGTGCCGAGCGTTGGTTCTGGGCCATGCGTTGGGACGACATCGGAACGGAACGCTACATCTGGGGGGCCACGGCGGGCATGATCCGGCGTCTGCAACAGAGGATGGCCCGACTGTCCGGGGGGGGCGGATGACGCGCTTGATCCATCAGGCGTGGCTGACGGCCCTGCCCACCGTAGCGGTCCTGGATGCGCTGACGCGAGCGGATGGGGAAGGGCGCTTTGTCGGCGGCTGCGTCCGCGACGCCCTGATCGGGCGCCCGGTGTCGGACATCGACATTGCCACGCCACTGCGACCGGAGATCATTGTGTCCGCTGTCGAAGCGGCTGGGCTCAAGGCGGTTCCGACCGGGATCGAGCATGGCACGATCACTGTGGTTTCGTCTGGACGACCCTACGAGGTGACGACCCTTCGTCGCGACGTCTCGACGGACGGTCGACGCGCGACTGTGGCCTTTTCCGAAGACTGGAACGCGGATGCCGCACGCCGGGATTTTCGCCTGAATGCCCTCTATGCTGACCGGACGGGTGTGGTGTTCGATCCGACCGGCGAGGGAATATCCGATGCCCTAGCCGGTCGGATCGTCTTTGTCGGAGACGCCGAGCGCCGGATTCGGGAGGACTATCTCAGGATATTGCGGTTCTTCCGCTTTCGCGCCTGGTTTGGTCGAGATGAGCCCGATGCGACGGCCGTGGAGGCCTGTGCTCACTTGAAGGATGGGGTGCACCAGCTCTCAGCCGAGCGGGTTTCGAGCGAGCTTCTCAAGCTGTTGTCGGCTCCTGACCCTCGACCGGCGCTCGACCTGATGATCGAAACTGGCGTGTTGTCCGAGGTCTTGCCCTGCGCAGAGCGGACGCCCCTGTTCCGGTCGATGGTCGAGATCGATTCAGATCCCTTGATGCGGTTGTCGGCGCTCCTGCCGGCCGACCCAAATGTCGTGCGGGCCGCGGCGGAAGCCTTGCGGCTATCCAACGTACACAAGGCGCGGCTGCTGGCGACCTTGCCGGATCAGCCAGCGGTCGATGTGGGGATGGATGACACGGTGGCGCGCGTAGCCTTGTACCGATTGGGTCGCCAGACGTTCCGGGATCGGTTGGTTCGCGCCTGGGCCGCAGGTCCGGTGGCAGAAGAGCGAGCGCGGCGGCTGCTGGCTTTGGCGGACGCGTGGCAGCGCCCGGCGTTCCCCATCACCGGCGCGGACCTCAAGGCTGCTGGAATGCGGCCAGGCCCCCGAATGGGGCGACTTCTGGAAGATCTCGAAAACTGGTGGATCGCCGAGGATTTTCCCGAGGCAGGACTGGAGGACCGGCTCGCCGCGCTGTTGGCGGAACGTGGGGCTGAATGACGGAGCGGGTTGGCTATTCAGGCAAGCGGCTGGTCGACAAGCTGGGTGTTCGATCAGGCGACGTTCTGGCGACCGTGAATGCGCCGCCAAACTACGATGCGCTGGTGTCGCCCCTGCCGACCGGCGCGCGCCGCAGCGACGGTGAGATCGAAGGCGCGCAGATCCTGCATCTGTTCGTGCGGAGCCGCCTCGAACTTGAGACGGTTATCGGGTCGGTGTTCAACGCGCGGCCGACCGGCGGCATGGTCTGGATCAGCTGGCCCAAGAAGAGCTCGACCATGTTCCTTGACCTCACAGAGGACGGCGTGCGTGAGATTGTGCTGCCAACCGGCTGGGTCGATGTGAAGGTCTGCGCGGTCGATACCGACTGGTCCGGCCTGAAATTCCTGAGGAGACGGACGTGAAGGTGGCCATCCTGAAGACCGGAGCCCCGCCGCCAGAGCTGGAAGCACGATTCGGCAGCTACCCCGACATGCTGATCGAGATGATCGGTCACGATGGCTTCGAGTCCGAGGTGTTCGACGTCCAGACGGATCCGCTGCCTGAGCGCGGCGAACATCAGGGCGTGGTGATCACCGGTTCGCCGTCAGGCGTCTATGACGGCGACGCCTGGATTCAGAACCTCAAGATGTGGATCATCGGCGCGCAGGGCCACTGCAAAATGGTCGGGATCTGTTTCGGACACCAGGTCATGGCCAAGGCCAACGGCTGCGACGTGAAGAAGTGGCCCCGGGGTTGGGGCATTGGCGTCCATTCCTATCAGGTTGACAGGCGACGGGACTGGATGGAGCCCTGGCTTGAAACCGTTCGACTGCCGGCCTCCCACCAGGACCAGGTGATTGATCGTGGGGCCTCAACCTGGGTGACGCTGACCAGCGGCTTTTGCCCCTATGCCGGACTGATCCATGGTCGGGACTCCATCTCGTTCCAGGGTCACCCCGAGTTCACGCCGGAATTCGCCAAGGCTCTGATTGACATCCGAGGTGCCCGCTACGAGCCGCACTTCGCCCGTCAGGCGATGGCCAGTCTGGATGGCCCCAACGACCGACTGGTCGTCGCCCAATGGATCCAAAATTTCCTGCGGCAGCCGATCGACGGTAGCGGTCGCATCTAGTCTGTGGCTCACGGCCATTTCACCTCGGGCGGCATGGAACTGAGGATGGCTTCGACATTGCCGCCGGTCTTGAGACCAAAGGTCGTACCCCGGTCGTAGAGCAGGTTGAACTCGACGTAACGACCACGCCGGATCAGCTGCTCATCGCGCTCGGCGGGAGTCCAGGGCTGGGCCATGCGTCCGCACACGATGTCCGCATAACTGTCCTTGAAGGCCAGACCGACATCACGGGTGAAGGTCAGGTCGCGGCCAAAATCGCCGCTGTAGTGATGGTCATAGAATATGCCGCCGATGCCACGCGGTTCGTGCCGGTGGGGCAGGAAGAAGTACTCGTCGCACCAAGCCTTGTATTTGGCGTACCAGGTCGGGTCCTGCGCGTCGCAAGCGGCCCGCATGGCGGCATGAAAGGCGATGGCGTCGGCGTTTTCCTGCGTGCGCTGCGCGTCCAGCATCGGCGTCAGATCGCCGCCGCCGCCGAACCACGACCTGGTCGTCGAGATCAGTCGCGTATTCATGTGCGATGTGGGGATGTGCGGGTTCTTCGGGTGAATGATGACGCTGACGCCTGTAGCGTGGAACCGTCGATCTTCCTCTGCGCCGGGGATGGCCTTGGCGAACTCTGGCGTGAACTCACCCCAGACCGTCGACACATGGACGCCGGCCTTTTCGAACAACCGGCCTCTCAGGATCGAAGCCACGCCGCCGCCGCCGTCACCGTCGCGTTTCCAGGCCGTGCGTTCGAAGCGTCCCGCAGCGCCGGGATAGAGGTCAGGATCGGCGGCGTCCTCAAGCGCCTCGAGCGTATCACAGAGTTGATCGCGGAAAGTTTCAAACCAGGCGCGCGCAATTTCCTGGCGTTCTGTCAGATCGAGGTCGAGGGTCATGGCGCGCCTTCAATCACAGTCGCAACGTGGCGTCACCCCGGCTAGGGTGATTCCCTTGTTCGGAGTTTGATATGCATCGTGTTCTCCTGCTGACCGCCGCCCTTGCCATGATCACCACGCCCGCCGCCGCCCAGGACAGCCCCGAATCCCAAAGGGTTCGTGCCGTTCTCGAGCAGACCCCCCTGATCGACGGCCACAATGATCTGCCCTGGCAGGTCGAGGAACGCTGGCACGGTGACGCACGTCAGCTGGACGTGACCCAGGACCTGTCTCGGCTGGATCCGCCGATGCACACCGATATTGCGCGGTTGCGGGCAGGGGGTGTCGGGGGGCAGTTCTGGTCGGTCTATGTTCCGGCCTCGTTGGGCGGACCCGATGCCGCTGCCAAGGTGCTGCAACAGATCGACATTGTGCACGAGTTGGTTCGCCGCCATCCCGATGTCTTTGAGCTGGCCTATACGGCCGACGATATTGAGCGAATCCACCGCGAGGGCCGTATCGCCTCGCTGATCGGGATGGAGGGGGGCAACGCCCTGAACAACTCCCTGTCGGTGTTGCGCTCATTCCAGGCGTTGGGGGTGCGCTATATTACCCTGACGCACTCAGACAATCTGGACTGGGTCGATTCCGCCACGGACGAGCCTGAGCACGATGGTCTGACGCCGTTCGGCGTGGCGGTCGTGCGCGAAATGAACCGCCTTGGGATGCTGGTGGATTTGTCGCACGTCTCCGAGGCGACCATGAACGATGTGCTGGATGTGACTTCGGCACCGGTGATCTTCTCGCACTCGTCAGCGCGGGCTCTGGACAATCATCCGCGCAATGTCCCCGACGCGGTGCTGCGGCGTGTGGCCCAGAATGGCGGGGTCGTCATGGTCACCTTCGTTCCTGGCTTCATTTCACAAGAGATTCGGGACTGGAGCCTGGCGCGCACGGCGGAGCGGGACCGGTTGGCTGCGCTGGGCGGTAATGACGACCAGGTCGCCCAGGGATTGACCGCTTGGGCCGAGGCCAATCCGCTTCCCCAGGCCAGCCTGTCGCAGGTCGCGGACCACATCGCGCACATCCGCGATGTTGCCGGCATTGATCACGTGGGTCTGGGCGGCGATTTCGACGGCATCCCGTCGACCATCCCGGGACTGGACAGTGTGGCCGACTATCCGGGCCTGTTGGAGGAGCTGGCGCGGCGCGGCTGGTCAGACGCGGACCTGGCCAAATTGGCCGGTGCCAATGTGCTGAGGGTCATGCGACGGGTCGAGGCCGTCGCTGCCGAACAGGCAGGCGAGCCTGCGAACTTTGCCAGCATCTCTGAACTGGATGGATCACCCCGATAGCTGCGAGACACTCGCAACAAGGGCCTCTTCTGGTGCGAAAGCGTGGATTTCGGCCAACTGGCTAGTTGAAAAAGGTGCGGGCGGGCTCTAATCCCGGTCGCACATACGGCTATTTCTGCCGCGACGGCGTTTGCGCAATCGCGGCCCCTGACGAAGGTGGGCTCAGTGACCGATCAGGTCGTTCACGACGGCGACGGCGATCCGAATCGCCGCGACTTTATTCACATTGCAGCCGGGGCTGCGGCGGTTGGCGCGGGCGCGGCTTGCGTCTGGCCGCTGATCAACCAGATGAACCCGGCGGCTGACACGGTGGCGCTGGCCTCCATCGACTTCGACCTGACCAAGGTCTCGGAAGGTTCGCAGGTGGTGATCCGCTGGCAGGGCAAGCCGGTGTTTGTGCGCTACCGCACGGCCGAGGAGATCCAGGAGGCGGAACAAACCCCGCTTTCGGCGCTCAAGGACCCCCAGGCCGATGCTGACCGCGTGAAGGCCGGCCATGACCAGTATCTGGTTGTTGTCGGGTCGTGTACGCACCTGGGCTGTGTGCCGACGTTCGGCACCGGTGATTATGGTGGCTGGTTCTGCCCGTGCCATGGCTCGCACTACGACACCTCAGGACGTATCCGTAAGGGACCGGCCCCGAAGAATCTGGTCGTGCCGGATTACGAATACCTGTCTGACACTTCCATCCGTATCGGCTGAGGCACCCATGAGCGATCACGAATCGACCTATGTGCCGAAGACCGGCATCGAGAAGTGGCTGGACGAGCGCCTGCCCATCATCCGCTTCGGTGCCGACTACATGGCGCTGCCGACCCCGCGGAACCTGAACTATTGGTGGACCTTCGGGGCCATCCTGACGCTGTGTCTGGTTGTCCAGATTGCCACCGGCATCGTGCTGGCCATGCACTACACCCCCAATACCGAGCTGGCGTTCGATTCGGTCGAGCGCATCATGCGCGACGTGCCGGGCGGCTGGCTGATCCGCTACGTCCACGCCAACGGGGCGTCGATGTTCTTCATCGCGGTCTATATCCACATGTTCCGCGGCCTCTACTACGGCTCGTACAAGCAGCCGCGTGAGATGATCTGGATCCTGGGCTGTGTGATCTTCTTCCTGCTGATCGCCACGGCCTTCCTCGGCTACGTCCTGCCGTGGGGCCAGATGTCCTATTGGGGTGCCGAGGTGATCACTAATCTGATCGGGGCTATCCCGGTTATCGGTGAACCGATCCTGATCTGGCTGCGCGGCGGTCCGGCGATCGACAATGCGACGCTGAACCGCTTCTTCTCGCTGCACTACCTGCTGCCGTTCGCGATCGCGGGCGTGGTGTTCCTGCACCTGTGGGCGCTGCACCAGGTGGGCCAGAGCAACCCGGTCGGCATTCTGATGCCGAAGGACTCGCGGTCGAAGGACTACCTGCCGTTCCATCCGTATTTCACGGTCAAGGACGGCTTTGCGATCATCCTGTTCCTGATGCTGTTTGCGGTGTTCGTCTTCTACAACCCGAACGCCCTGGGCCATGCCGACAACTATATCGAGGCAAACCCGCTCCAGACCCCGGCGCACATCGTACCCGAGTGGTACATGCTGCCCTTCTACGCGATCCTGCGCGCCATTCCCGACAAGTTCGGCGGTGTGGTGGCCATGTTCGCGGCGATCGGCGTGCTGTTCATCCTGCCGTGGCTGGACACCTCGCGGGTTCGGTCCATGCGCTATCGCCCGACCATGAAGAAGCTGTTCGTGATCTTTGTGGTGGTCTGCCTAGGCCTTGGCTGGTGCGGCGCTCAGCTGCCGGACGCCAACGTCATTCCGGGCATCGGCGGCGGGTTCACGCTGTTTGATGGCGACATCAACACCTACCTGTGGCTGACACGTGTGCTGACGGCGTACTACTTCCTCTTCTTCCTGGTGCTGATGCCCTGGGTGGGTCTGAAGGAAACGCCGCTGGCTGTGCCGGCTTCCATCTCCGAGCCGGTCCTGACCGGCGAAACCGAGCAGAAGGGCTGAGCCGCGATGACCTCCACGCTTACCAAGCGCGTCGCCGCCGGGCTCTTTGCAGCCGTCGCCCTGATGGGTGCCGGTGCGGCCCAGGCCGAAGGCGGTGCCCTGCATCCGCGCAACGTCAACTTCAGCTTCGAGGGGCCGTTCGGTACCTTTGATCAGGGCCAGCTTCAGCGCGGCTATCGGGTCTATGAGCAGGTTTGTTCGGCCTGTCACTCGATGAACCTGATGGCCTACCGGATGCTGGGGCAGGAAGGCGGGCCGTTCTACGACGAGCACCACGAAGCCGCTCGCAACCCCTATGTCGCGGCGATTGCCGCCCAGATCGAGGTGCCGGATACCGACACCGAAACGGGTGAGCCGATCACACGCCCGGCCACACCGGCGGACCATTTCCGGGCTCCGTTCCCGAACGCGACCGCGGCGGCCTTTGCCAATGGCGGCGCGGCACCGCCGGATCTGTCGGTGATCACCAAGGCCCGCCATGGCGGTGCCGAATATGTCTATTCGATCCTGACAGGCTACCGCGATGCGCCTGATGGTCTGCGGATCAATCCGGGCCAGCACTACAATCCCTATATGAACGGTGACATGAGCCCGTTCTGGGAAGGCGACGAGCACCATGTGCCGCCGGGCGGTTTCATCGCCATGGCCCCGCCGCTGGTGGCGGGCGCTGTAACCTATGACGACGGCACCGAGCCGACCGTCGACCAGATGGCTCAGGACGTTGCGGCCTTCCTGGCCTGGGCGGGCGATATGCATCAGGTCGAGCGCAAGCGCACCGGCTTTGCCGTTCTGATCTATCTGCTGCTGTTCGGGATCATCACCTGGTTCAGTTACAAGAAGATATGGCGCGACGTCGGCCACTGAGGTCGACTTCGTCACCTGAACTGAGAACGCCCGGCCCTTCGCGCCGGGCGTTTTCGTTTTCAGCCGAGGGCGGTATGCACCGCGCGAGCGGTGGCCTGACCGGAGCGGAATGCCCCGCCGCAGGTCTGTATCAGCCCGCCGGCCAGGGCCTCTCCGGCAAAGAAGACCTTGTTGGCGATGGGTTGAGCCAGGGTGGCGCGGGCCGAATATCTGCCTGGGCGGGCGGCGGCGTAGGCTCCTCGCGTCCAGGGATTGAAGGCCCAAGGGGTCAGGGCCCCCTTGGTAACCTGATTGGCCGCGTCTGAGCCAAAGATCTCGACCAACCCCTGCTTGGCATAGTCGATGGCGGCTTCACGTCCAGCGCGTGAAATCTCCCAACCCAGATCGCCGCCGACGAAGCCGATCATCAGGTCGTAGCCGAAGGGGTGACACAGGAAGTACAGGTCATTCTTGCCGTCGCGCGCCAGCATAAGATCGGTGAAGGGGTCCAATCCCAGAGCGGACCTGGGGATCTGAAGCGGGATTTTGGCCAGCATGCCCATGGGAATGTCGTCGATCGCCTGGCGGGTATCGGCGGGTAGCTCGGGCGTGAAGCGGATCACGTCTGCGGCCAGCACACCGGTCGATGCCGTGACAATCACCGCGCGGCTACGGATTTCTCCGTCATCGGTCTGAACAATGGCACCCGGGCCGTCATAGCGAACACCGCGGACAGGCGTGCCCGTGCGGATCGGGAGGCCTCCGGCGCGGCGGCGGACGATTGAGCCGAAACCCTCTGCACAGAGCAGATTGGGTTCGAGGTCATCGGCATTGGCATAGTCGAAGGTCGACAGCTCATCGAGGTCGACGGCCATGTCGAGCGCCCCAAGATAGTCGCCGGCGGCTTCTTCGACCGGCGTATCAATGTCGGCCACAGTGCTGGCCGCCACGTCGGAAGGGGCGTCCATGATCGCCTCGGCGATTTCGTGCTCCGCCGCGTTTACCTGGGCGGCATTGCCTGGCTGGTTGCCGAAATAGACGCGTTCCAGGTCGTACTCGTGCGGCTGGAGCGTAAATCCCTGGGTGCGAGCATAGTCAGTGTAAGGGTTGTCGTCAGACTTGTGCAGCCAGGCACAGCCCACATCGAAGGGGGCTCCAAAGGTCTGGCTTTCAGTAAAGGCGCGACCACCGACGCGGCCCATGGCCTCAAGGACGAGGACCGTCCGGCCCGCATCGATCAGCGTCTGGGCTGCAGCGATACCGGCGGAGCCGGCTCCGACGATGACGACATCCGGCTCTTCGGACCCTGATGGGGCGCGGCAGGCTGCCGCCGAGCCGGCCAGAAGTGCAAGGGCGTGACGACGATTGAGCATTGGCGCGTTCCTGAAACCATGGGTATCTGGAACGGTGTTGGCGAAGACGGCAAGGGGATTCTTGATCGGGCCAACTCGCCTGATCGGATCACGCGGTTCTTCCTCTTGGTTCCGATGCTATGGTTAAGTCGGTTGTTGGGGGCGGCGTTTGAGTACTGGCGGGACAAGCATGTCGACGCGCGGACTGGAGTTCGCGCCGGCCCCGACCGCCTTCCCGGTTCCGCCGGTGGGGACCGACGGTCGCGACCTCAGAGCTATCAGTGCAGACGGCATCGCCGTCTTGCTCAGTGAAACCCAGGCGGATCTGACAGGACCAGAGCGCCGGCTGACCACACGTCTGGTCCGGGCCGTGACGGGCCGCGATGGGTTGCAGTCGGCGGCACGCTTCGACGCTGCCTATGACCCCCGATATGAGCGGCTGATCATCCACGGGATTCGCGTGATCAGAGGTGGCGTCGCGCGTGACGAGGGCCAGCCTGCGGCCTTCGAGCTGATGCGGCGCGAACTCAATCTTGAACGCGCGATCTATGACGGGCGGGTGACGGCCCACATGGTGGTCCCCGATCTGCGCGAGGGGGACATCGTCGATTGCTGCTACTCGATTGTCGGTGAACAGCCGGCGCTGAAAGATTCCTTCTCGTGGTTCTTTATCCTTCAGTGGTCGACACGCGTTGTAGAGACGACCTGTCGGGTGATCGCTCGCCCGGAGCAGCGCATGTTGATCCGGCGCTTCGGCGGAGCACCGGCTCCGCGCGTCGGCGACAGCAATGGCCGACGTATCTACACTTGGAGGGTCCGGGACCTCGCCCCGTACCTTCCTGAGCCATACTCGCCGGCGTGGAGCGTCGGATACCAGGCGGTCGAGATCGGCTTTGCGCGGACCTGGGCTCAGGTATCGGACCTGTTTCGGGGCATGTATGAGGCGGCGATAGACGACGGGGAACCACCTTCCGAATTTGTCGCGGAGGTCGAAGCGATTCGGGGCCGTTTTTCTGACCCGGCGGCCCGAGCGGTTGAGGGGCTGCGGCTCGTCCAGAGAACGCTGCGCTATCATTCCGTCGCGATAGGGGAGGGCGGGTTCAGGCCTCGCGCCCTGCGGACGATCTGGTCAACGCGCTACGGCGACTGCAAGGACGCCTCGGTGCTTCTGACAACCGTGCTGCGGCGGATGGGGCTGGACGCCAGTTGCGCGCTGGTAAACGTCGGCATGGGTGATGATGTCCGCAACTTCATTCCCAGCCCGCGGGCTTTCAACCATTGTGTCGTGCGATTGCGACTGGATGGTCGCGACTACTGGCTGGACGGGACGCTTCCGCCTCAGGCCGGCGACTTGCAACGCTTGACGCAGGCCCGGTTCGGCTGGGCTTTGCCACTTGTCGAGAACGCGGAACTGGTTCGCATCGCTCCGACGCCGCTGGAGATTGTGCGGGAGGTTGTTGAGCGGTGGACATTTCCCCGTGAAGTCGGCCGACCCGCTCGGCTGGACTGTTCGACCACCCATCGCGGTTGGCGTGCAGATGACACGCGCCGGCTGATCGAGAATCGGGACCCCGAGACGCTTGCCGAAATGTACAGAGAACAACTGGAGCGTGAACTGGCCTCGCCGTTGCGGCCCGTTTCCTCGCTGCAGATCTCCGAAGATACCGCCGCCAACAGCCTGACGGTGCGAGAGGCTTATGACGTGGAACAGGCTCTGGTCAGCCTCGGGTCGGAAGGGCGACAGTTCCTGTCCTATGACGATGTGGTGCGCCCCAATCTACCCATTCTGGACGCGACACCGCGTCGTGAGCCAATCTCGTTGGGGGCGCCGCGCCAGGTCATCACCCGTCGCGAGTTCAATTTTGCCGTGCCCACCAACTTCTCGCCCTGGGACGAGCATATCCGCGGTCCGGGCGGGCTGGAGGCGCGCGCGCGATTCGAATGGATCGATCGCCGACGGGGCGTGCATACCATCAGCCTGACGGTGCCCGGCGAGACTTTGGCTCCGCGCCAGGCTGAAGCCTATCGCGCCTTTTTTCAGCGACTGGCGAACAATAGCGGCGTCGGCTTTGTGCTCAGAACACGGGGCGGTCGCTATATCAGTACATCGGGCGGGCACTTCCCCTGGGGCTGGATCGCATGGACGGCGATCGTCATCGCCCTTGCCGCCGCACGGTGTTCCGGTGCGGCCTGATCAACGCCTGAATCATGCCCATGGTATTCGGACGCATCTAGCCCTAAGCTAGGGGGTGCGGCCCCGAGGTCGCGTCGGGTCCTCCCCCCTAGATGTTAGCCTTCGCCATCGTTGTCGTTCTGCTCCTTGTGGTGCTCAACGGCCTGTTCGCCATGACCGAGATGGCTGTCGTCTCGTCGCGCAAATCCAAGCTCCAGAGCCGGGCCGAGCGGGGTGACCGCGGTGCGCGTCGCGCGTTGGAACTCGCTGAAGAGCCGACGCATTTCCTGTCGGCTGTCCAGGTCGGGATCACCCTGATCGGCATCCTGGCCGGTGCCTATGGTCAGTCGGCCATCGCCACGGAGCTGGACGCCATACTGGAACATTCGCTTCCGGCGGTTGCGCCCTGGAGTGAGGTCATTGCCACCGGCGTCGTGGTGATCCTGATCACCTATGTGTCGCTGATTGTCGGGGAGCTGGTGCCCAAACGGTTGGCGCTGATTTTCCCCGAAACGATCGCCATGCGGATGGCCGGCCCAATCTCTACCGTGGCGACCGTCCTGAAGCCGTTTGTCCTGCTGCTGACGGCCTCCACCTCGGGCATCCTCAAGCTGTTCAACATCAAGGATCGCGACGGCTCGGATGTGACCCAGGAAGAGGTCGAGACGATGATCGCCGAGGGCACCTCGGCCGGTCTGATCGAACCGGAAGAGCAGGAGATGATCGAAGAGATTCTCACGCTCGGCGACCGGCCCATCCGGGTGGCGATGACTCCACGCCATGAAGTCAGCTGGATTGCACTGGATGACCCCGATGAACTGATCAAGGAAGAGGTCCGCGCCAGCCCCTATTCCCGGTTGGTCGTCGCGCGCGAGAACGATGTCGATAATCCGCTGGGCGTGGTCCACAAGAAGGACCTGCTCGATAGTTTGCTGGATAACGGCGAGTTCAACGTCGAAAGGCTGGTCCAGACGCCTGCCTTCATTCCTCAGACCACATCGGTCCTCAAGGCCCTGGAAATTCTGAAGGGCTCAAAGGTCCACATGGCCTTCATCGTCGACGAGTACGGCTCCTTCGAAGGGGTGGTAACGGCCACCGACCTGCTGGAGATGATTGCCGGTGATTTCGATGAAGAGCACGACGAGGCCAGCCAGAACATCGTCCACAACGACGACGGATCCTGGGTGATCGACGGACAGACCGATCTGGACGAGCTGGCCGATGCCCTGGGCGAGGACTTCGGGGAACAGGACGGTTTTCACACGGTGGCGGGCCTTGTTCTGCACGAGCTGTCGCGTATTCCCGAGAAGGGCGAGCGGCTCCAGCTTGGGCGATTTGAGGTCGAGGTTCGCGAGATGGATGACCGCCGGATTGAATCGCTGATTTTCTACCCCCTGGTCGCGGTCGCCGGGTTGCCGGCGGCCACACCCGACGTCGTCGACTGACGGACCCGCTTCGACAGCACTATTCCGGCACGGATGCGCTTGCTCACATGGCCGGGCGCTGTTAAAGCCACCGGCTCCGGCCAAGGCCGCGCGCGCCGAAGGGAGTCCTTTCGGCGCGTTGTTCTTTGTCCGGGGCGCTGGAGTTCCTATGTGGGCTTCATCGAAGGAGTGTAGCTCAGTTGGTAGAGCATCGGTCTCCAAAACCGAGGGCCGGGGGTTCGAGTCCCTCCACTCCTGCCACCTTTATCTGAGACGGAAACAGAATGGCCAAGGCGAAGTCCTCCTCACGCGGCGGGGGAACCACCATCGTTCAGGGCGGCGCGGTGACCGCGCCCGAAGCGGATGCGCCCAAGAAGCGCATTTCTCCGATGCAGTTCTTCAGCCAGGTCCGGGCTGAAGGTCGCAAGATCACTTGGCCGAGCCGCAAGGAAACCTGGATCACCTCAGTGATGGTCTTCATCATGGTGGCGCTGGCGTCGCTGTTCTTCTGGGCGGTCGACCTGTTGATGGCGCTCGTTGCCAGCCAGCTCATCCAGATTGGTCGCTAGGGAATATCGACATGACCGAACAAGCCCAGGCGGCCTCGAACCCGAACCACAAGTGGTACATCGTCCACGCCTATTCCAACTTCGAAAAGAAGGTGAAGGAGAACATCCTCGACCAGGCCCGCAACCAGGGTCTGTCGGATCGTTTTTCTGAGGTGCTGGTCCCGACCGAAGACGTCGTCGAGATCCGCCGGGGGCGCAAGGTCAATACCGAACGCAAGTTTTTCCCCGGCTACGTCCTGGTCAAGATGGACCTGACCGACGAGGTCTTCCACCTGATCAAGAACACGCCGAAGGTGACGGGCTTCCTCGGGTCGGGGGCCAAGCCCATGCCCGTCTCCGAAAAGGAAATCCAGCGTATCGTCGGCACGGTGGAAGAGGGCGTTGAGCGTCCCAAGCCGACGATCCGCTTCGACATTGGCGAGACGGTCAAGGTCATCGACGGCCCGTTCGCCAGCTTCGACGGCATTGTCGAAAGCGTCGACGAAGAGCGTGCGCGCCTCAATGTCTCGGTGTCGATCTTTGGTCGCGCCACCCCGGTCGAGCTGGAATACGACCAGGTCGAAAAGGTCGGCTAACGCTGGATCGGCAGGGCGAGGCCCAAGGTCTGCGCTTCGCCCGCAATCTCGGATCGACGACGAAACAGCTCGGCGGGTCGACCCCCGGTCGCCGTGTTGAGCCGGCCCGTGCGTTCGACCAGTCCAGCGCGTTCGACGCCCCGCCGAAAGTTCTGTTTGTGCATCGGCTGACCCGTCACGGCTTCGACGGCGCGCTGGAGCTGGGACAGGGTGAACTCCGCAGGCAGCAGGTCAAAGATCACCGGACGATAGCGAAGTTTGCCGCGGAGCCGTCCCAGTCCCGTCGCCATGATCCTGCGATGATCGGATCGCAGCGGCAGCCCGACCCGACGGGCCTCCTGAGGCGGTGCCTGACCGCGATCGCGCGCGGCTTCGTAGGCCAGGCCCGTTTCGTAGAGCAGTTCGTAGCGTTCCAGCACACGCTCATCGCGCCAGGCGGAGCGATCCGACAGGGCGAATAGGGCCTCGGCGCGGGCCCGCCGTTGATCGTCGTCGCCCGTCCAGTGGGCGAGCCACGGGCCGATGATCTCGTCGATCACGGCGGGTCGTCCCTTGCGCCAGTCCTCGTAGGGAAAGAACTCGCCCCAGGCACGCCAGAGGGCCTCCTCGCCGGTCGTTTCGACGGCGACGGGGGCCAGGGCCAGATAGCCGACCGAAACGACCCGCCCCGTCTCCTCAGTACCGAGCTGAGCCTGAGGTGTCTCACGCCCGGCGTCGCCGAAGGTGTAGAGTTGCTCGACAAAGCCCATCCCCAGCCCGGTCTGACTGGTCACGAAGGCCCGCAAAGCCAATTCGAAGGTCCGGTCGATCGAGGGATCGAACGGACCGGACGGCAACCCGGCCTGGGAATCGCCCTGGCGCTGGACGGTCAGGACTGCCGTGTCGCCCTCCAGCGGGGCCATCACGACGGCGGACAGGCCGATGGTGACCGGGTCGGCGCTCACCGGCGCGCGGCCTGAACCAGGGCTTCGAAGCGGTCCAAATAAAGGCGCTGGGCTGCCGAGGCGGACAAGGGCTCAATCTGAAGCTCATAGCCTGCGGGCGGCTTGCCGAAGAAGCCGAGCGATTCCGACTTCGAAAAGCCGGCCAGTTGCGTCGCTTCGAAATAGGCGCAAGCCCGGTCGGCCTGTTTGATTAGCTTTTTGATCGCCACAGGGTTCTTGGGCGGCAGCCCGAACCGCAAATGGATTGCGGCTTCCAGACGGGCCTCAAAATCCTTGTAGTTGACGCCAAGTGCGGCCTTGAAAGGTGAGATCATGTCGCCGATCACATATTCCGATGCATCGTGCAGCAGGGCCGCCAGCCGCCACTTCACCTCGAGGTCTGGCTTGATATGGACGGCGATTTCCTCAACCACGCACGAATGCTGGGCCACCGAGAAGGCGTGCTCGCCGATGGTCTGACCATTCCAGCGCGCCACGCGCGCGAGGCCATGCGCAATGTCCTCGATCTCGATGTCGAAGGGAGACGGGTCGAGCAGGTCAAGACGGCGGCCGGACAGCATGCGTTGCCAGGCGCGCGGGGCATCTTTGGGGGTCACGGTACGGGGGCGGGTCTGGGCCACGCTATGAAACGCCTCACAGTAGAGCAAATTTGAATCGCGGAAGCCGCGCGCCCCTCGGGGGCGTTGTTCTCAATAAGACCAACCGGGCCACTGTGGGAAGTGAACCGATGTGTCGCTGAGCAGGATCATCGCGCGCATGGCAAGAAAGCCTCGCGCAGACCGCCCCCATGGCGATGATCGTCTGATGACCGCACGGTGACGGAGGGGTGGGGTGTCAGGCGGGCAAATCGACCGTTGCGGTGGCCTGGGCCGCTATGCCTTCCTGACGGCCCGTGAAACCCAGGCCCTCGGTCGTGGTGGCCTTCACACTGACAGCATCCAGCGGCAGAGCCAGGATGTCCGCGATGCGCTGGCGCATGGCCTGACGGTGCTGTTTGACCCTGGGGCGCTCGCAGATCAGGGTCACATCCACATGGACAATCTCGCCCCCTCGCGCGACGACCAGATCGCGGGCATGGGCCAGGAACCGGTCTGAACTGGCCCCCTTCCATTGCGGGTCGCTCGGCGGGAAATGATCGCCGATGTCGCCGTCGCCTATGGCCCCGAGCACCGCGTCGGTGAGGGCATGAAGGCCAACGTCCGCGTCAGAATGCCCGACCAGCCCATGCGTGTGGGGCACTTCCACCCCGCACAGCCATATGGCATCGCCCGGACCAAAGGCATGAACATCGAACCCATTCCCCACGCGCGTCCGCGCCCGGCCACGAATGAGAGCTTCGGCCAATTCGAAATCCTCCGCGAAGGTGAGCTTCATCAGGCGGGGATCGCCCGGGATCAGGCGGACCGTACCGCCATGAGCCTCAACGACGGCCAGTTCGTCGGTTGGGCTGTCCGTGTCCTGCCAGCTTTCGTAGGCCTTCTGGAGGACGCCGGGAGCAAAGGCCTGGGGCGTCTGGGCGCGCCAGAGATTTGCCCGGTCGACGGTGCCGGCCACTTGCCCATCAGCGGCTGATTTGAGCGTGTCGGCAACCGACAGAGCCGGCGCTGCGGCCGGTACCCTTTCAACGGCCTTGAGGAGATTCTGTATCGTCGCGCCGCTCAGCAGAGGGCGGGCGGCATCGTGAACCAGAACGGGCAGGTCAGCCTCGACAGAGGATAGGCCGCGCCGAACCGAATCGGCCCGCTGGGCACCTCCGACGACTGCACGCCAACCGCTCAGTCCCGTCAAACAAAAATCGGCCTGGGCTTCCGCTCCGGCCGGAATGACGACGATGACCTGGGTGGCACCTGCCTCGAGCAAGGCCTCGACGGACCAACGTATGACGGGCTTGCCGGCCAGCATGCGCCATTGCTTTGGCCCGCCCGAACGGGTCCCGGAGCCGGCGGCGACGACAATGGCAGAAAAGCTCATGGCGCTTGCTAGACTCGACGTGGGGCCTTTGGCGAGCGAAAAGCCGCGCCATGCCCGCGCAACTGACCATTGGTGATGTGACCGTCCCGGGGCGGGTGCTGACCGCGCCCATGACCGGGATCACGGACCTGCCGTTCCGCCAAACGGCGGCAGAGCTTGGTGCGGCCTATGTGGCAACGGAGATGGTTGCCTCGGCTGAGCTGGCGCGGGGTCGGCCCGATGTCGTGCGCCGGGCCGCCGTTGGCGAAGGATTGGGATTGACCGTGATCCAGCTGGTTGGGGCCCGCCCGGACATGATGGCCGACGGGGCCCGCATGGCCGAGCGCGCCGGGGCGGACATCATCGACCTGAACTTTGGTTGCCCGGCCAAGGAAGTCACCGGGATCGCTTCCGGGTCGGCGCTGTTGCGCGACCTGGACCGGGCTTGCGCCATTCTTGAGGCCGTTGTCGCGGCCACGACTCGCCCGGTTACGTTGAAGACGCGCCTGGGATGGGATCACGACAGCTTGAGCGCTGCCGAGCTGGCGCGACGCGCCCAAGGGATTGGGGTCCAGGCCGTGACGATCCACGGGCGAACCCGGCAACAATTCTATTCCGATGCCGCCGACTGGGACGCGGTGCGGCTTGTTCGCGACGCTGTCTCGATCCCTGTGATCGTCAACGGTGACATCAACACACCAGATCAGGCCCGCGAAGCGATGGATCGCTCCGGCTGTGATGCGGTGATGTTGGGGAGAGGTGTCCAGGGGCGCCCCTGGATCGCGGCGGCCATCGAGCGCGGCCTTGACGGCATGCCGTTTGGCGAGCCGGGCCTTGGGACAAGATTTGAGATTGTTGAGCGGCACTATCGCCGGTCTTTGGACTTCTATGGCGAGCGCCTGGGCCTGAAGATGTTTCGCAAGCATCTGGGCTGGTACATTGAGGGTGCCCCCTATCACCCGGATCCGGCGGTGCGTCGCGCCGACAAGGCCCGCCTTTGCCGACTGGATGACCCGGAGGGCGTTGTGTCTGCCTTGCGGACGCTGTGGCTGTCGGACGCAGCCCAGGCCGCCTGAAGCATCCAAGCCACAATACTGTTGAATATTGAGCACAGTCGGGCCATAGGCGAAGGGATGCCATCGGTCACCTTGCAGTCCGAGCCTGACAGTCCGCCTCCGGGTTGGACGGCGCGTATCCTCGGATGGTTGACCGGTTCGCGGGCGCGCTACGTTTTCGGGGGCGTTTACGGGCTGGCTGTCGTGGTAACGGCGGTGGGCGTCTGGTTGGTGGCCTCAGCCCCGGCAACGGGAGAGGCCGGAGCCATCGTCTCGGCCAGCCGACCTATTCTCATCGTTCTGCTGTTCAATCTCTTGCTGATCGTTGCCCTGGCCGTGGCGGTCGGCATACGAGTTCTGGCGCTTGTCCGCGAGCAGGCCGACGATGTCGGTGCGCGATTGCACCTGAGGTTCGTGACGTATTTCTCGGCCGTGGCCGTGGTTCCCGCCGTGCTGGTGGCCGTCGTGTTCGGCGTGCTGGTGAACCGGGGGGTCGAGGGCTGGTTCAGCTCAAATGTCAGGGCCGCGGTTGAAAACAGTGCCGATATTGGACGTGGCTATGTCCGCGACGTCAGCGAGGAAATGGAAAATGACCTGGCGACCATGGCGCGCGAGTTGTCAGCCGTACGCGGCATCTTCCAGGACCGCTTGCGATTTGGGGCCGCCCTTGTCGGGATCGGTGAGTTCTTCGGCTATCCGGCCATCTATGTCCTGGACGGTGACGGGCAGATTCTGGCACGCGGCGAGCAGAGCGGGGCACCGCCGTTTCTGGCTCCACCCGCCAACGATCTTGCGCTGGCCGCTGCCGGCGAGGTTGTTCCTGTGGCGGCAACCGAGAATCCGGATGTCATCCGCGCCCTGTATCCGCTGGACGACTACGGTGATGCCTACCTCTATGTGTTGAAGCCTTTGCCGGAAGGCACGCTGCTCGGCCTGCGAGAGGGCGCGCGGGCGATAGCCTCCTACCGCGAAGCCGAGGCGACTCGTAGCCAACTTCAGTTCACCTTCTTGCTGGCCTATTTTGAAACGGCGCTCCTGGTGCTGGTCGGCGCGATCTGGCTAGGCCTGTCGGCCGCCTCGACGATTTCGGCCCCGGTCGGGCGCCTGGTGAAGGCGGCGCACCGGGTCGCCTCGGGCGATCTGACAGCACGCGTGGACTCCGAAACTGATCCTGGTGAGATCGCCGTCCTGTCTCGGGCCTTCAACAAGATGACGGAGGATCTGGATGCTCAGCAAACGGCGCTGAAAGCGGCGTCAACCGAAGCTCAGAACCGATCCCAATTTATCGAAACGGTCCTGTCGGGGGTGTCGGCGGGAGTCATCGGGCTGGACCGCAAAGGGCGTGTGTCGGCCATCAACGATCAGGCCGTGCGCCTGCTGGACCTTGATGATCAGGGGGTTGTCGGTCAGCCCATCCGCAAGATTGCTCCCGAGCTGGCATCGCTCATTCATGAGGGCGAGGGGGCCGAGCACGACATTGACGTGTCGCGGGAATCCGAAACCCGGCGCCTCAGAGTCCGAACGTCAGGTGGCGCTGGCGGCGAGGTCGTGCTGACGTTTGACGACATTACCCGGTTGATGACCGCCCAGCGCAACGCCGCCTGGCGTGACGTTGCGCGCCGCATTGCCCATGAGATCAAGAATCCATTGACGCCAATCCAGCTGTCGGCCGAGCGCCTGCGCCGAAAGTACCGTTCGCAGGTCGAAGAGGATGTGGAGACGTTCGACCGGTGCACCGACACCATCATCCGGCAGGTCGAGGACATTGGCCGTATGGTCGATGAGTTCTCCTCATTTGCCCGCATGCCGGCCCCCAAGTTCGCCGATGAAGATGCTGTTGAGCTTTTGCGGGAAGCCGTTTTTGCTCGCCGCGTCGGCTCGCCCGATGTCGTGGTCGAGCTGGAGGAGCCCGGCGAGGCGATCCGGCTGATCTGTGATGGACGAATGATTGGTCAGGCGCTGACCAACATCCTCAAGAACGGGGCCGAGTCGGTCATGGCTCGCAAGGCGATTGACCCGACAAGCCCCGGACGACTGCGCGCTTCGATCGAAGTGAGTGACGATTACGTCGTCTATGTCGTCGAGGACGATGGCATCGGACTTCCCGCTCGTGATCGGGATCGTCTCATCGAGCCCTATGTGACCAATCGCGAGAAGGGCACCGGCCTTGGTCTGGCTATCGTCAAGCGTATTGCTGAAGAGCATGGCGGGGAACTGATCCTGGCCGATGCCGTCGACCTGACAGGTGCCCGTGTGTGCCTGGTCTTCCCGAGAACCATCAAGCCCGTGCCCCAAACCCCGGATGAGGCTGAGTGATATGACCGCCAAGAACAATGCCGACGTACTGGTTGTCGACGACGAGGCCGATATTCGTGACCTCGTCTCGGGCCTGCTTGAGGATGAAGGCTATGCCGTTCGTACGGCCTCGAACGCCGACCAGGCGATGGAGGCTATCCGTGCGAGAAAGCCGACCCTCCTGGTGCTCGACATCTGGATGCAGGGCGGGGGTATTGATGGGTTGGAACTGCTCGATCTGGTCAAGGAACTGGATGGCGACCTGCCGGTGATCATGATTTCGGGTCACGGCAATATCGAAACGGCGGTCAGTGCGCTCAAACGCGGGGCCTACGATTTCATTGAAAAGCCCTTCAAGTCCGACCGCCTGCTGGTTGTGGTCGAGCGCGCGCTCGAACAGGCCACCCTGAAACGCGAAAACCGGATGCTACGGGTGCGCGCCTTTGTGCCGGACGGTCTGATCGGCAAGTCGCCCGTGGCTCAACAGCTGCGTGCCACCGTCGCCAAGGTCGCGCCGGCGAACAGTCGTATCCTGGTTTCAGGCCCCCCCGGCTCGGGCAAGGAATTGGTGGCACGGCTGATCCACGACGCCAGCGCCCGGGCCAAGGGCGAGTTCGTCGCCATCTCGGCTGCCGGGATGAACCCGGAGCGGCTGGATATCGAACTGTTCGGCGAGGAGGGTGAAGGCGGGCGTCCGCGCAAGATCGGCGTCTTTGAGCGCGCCCATGGCGGCACGCTCTATATCGATGAGGTCATCGATATGCCGCTGGAAAGCCAGAGCCGGATTCTTAGGGTGCTGGTGGAGCAACGGTTCCGCCGCGTCGGGGGGGATAAGGACGTCCAGGTCGATGTGCGGGTCGTGTCTTCGACCTCAAAGGAGCCCCAGAACGAGATCCTCGAAGGACGTTTCCGAGAGGACCTGTTCCACCGGCTGAACGTTGTGCCCATTCGCACGCCGGGTCTGGCGGAGCGGCGCGAGGACATTCCCGAGTTGGTCGAACATTTCATCTCGACCATCGCGGTGGCCCAGGGCATGCCGCAGCGTCGGCTTGGCGATGACGCCATGGCCACACTGCAGGTGCACGACTGGCCCGGAAATGTCCGCCAGCTTCGCAACAACATCGAGCGGCTGCTGATCCTGGCGACGGGTGATCCGTCCGAGCCGATTACCGCGGAAATGTTGCCGCAGGAGGTGGCTCAGGCCGGTCAGGCGGGCTCGATGGGGCCGGAACGGATCATCGCGCTGCCGCTCAGAGAAGCGCGCGAGGTCTTTGAACGGGAGTATCTTTCGGCTCAGATCCTTCGGTTCGGTGGCAACATTTCCCGAACGGCTGCCTTTATCGGGATGGAGCGATCGGCGCTTCACCGGAAGCTCAAGTCATTGGGCGTTGCCCCTTCGCGTGGTGGCGAAGAGGACGACGTTGAGGGCGACGAGGTCTGAATGTCGCGGGTCGCCTACGTCAACGGCCGCTATGGCCCCAAGGCAGATGCCGCCGTGCACATCGAGGATCGGGGCTATCAGTTCGCGGATGCCGTCTATGAGGTGTGGGGCGTCTCTGACGGCCGGCTGATGGACTACGAAGGACATATGGCGCGGCTCGAACGCAGCCTGGACGCCCTGCATATCACCCGCCCGATGAGCCGAGCGGCGCTGACCCATGTTCTGCGCGAGACGGTTCGCCGCAATCGAGTGCGAGACGGTCTGGTCTATCTTCAGATCAGCCGCGGCACGGCGGCGCGGGATCACGCCTTTCCTTCGGCAGACGTGCCGCCCTCCGTGGTCGTGACTGCGAAGTCAGTGGATCGGGCAAAACAGGAGGCCGGGGCTGCTCGCGGCATTTCGGTGGTGACGCGCCCTGATATTCGGTGGGGGCGCTGTGACATCAAGACGGTGGGGCTTCTGCCCAACATTCTGGCCAAGCAGGACGCCATCGAGGCGGGGGCGGCCGACGCCTGGCTGGTCGACGATATGGGCACGATCACAGAGGGCACGGCTTCCAATGCCTGGATCGTGGATCAGGACGGCGTCATTCGCACCCGCGATACCCAGGCCAACATCCTGCACGGCATCACCCGGGCGGCGATCCTGACGATTGCTGCAGAGCAGGGGCTCAAGCTGGAGGAACGCGGCTTCACGCCTGATGAGGTCAAACGGGCCCGCGAAGCCTTTTACACCAACGCCTCGGGGTTCGCGACGCCGGTGGTTGCCATCGACAGGGTCGCCATCGGGAACGGCAAACCAGGGCCGGTGGCCCAACGTCTTCGTGAACTCTATCTGCAGCGGGCAGAGCAAGCGGCGATCTAGGGGCATTGCCCCACGGCATCAGAGCCCCTAGCTTGAGGGCTTGTGTGTGTGGGCGGGTGTTTCGCCTCAATCCATGGAGACAGCCGATATGTCCGGCGACAAGAAGCAGAACCTGCAGGACACCTTTCTCAATAGCGTCCGCAAGACCCGCACGCCGCTGACCATCTTTCTGGTCAATGGCGTCAAACTGCAGGGGGTCGTGACCTGGTTCGACAATTTTTGCGTGCTGCTGCGCCGCGATGGGACCAGCCAACTGGTCTACAAGCACGCGATCTCGACCATCATGCCATCGGCACCGGTGCAACTGTTTGAGCCCGAAGTCGACGATGGGGATGCGTGAGCAAGCCCCTCGTTGATCACGCCCCGCCGGTCGTCTCGGCGCTCGTCATTCATCCGGAGCGGCACGGCTCCGATCGTGATCCGGACGTCCGCCTCGAAGAGGCGATCGGCCTGGCCGCGGCCCTGGACCTTGAGGTCCGCGCCGCCGAGGTTGCCCGTATCCGCAAGGTGACGCCGGCCACCTTGTTCGGACGCGGCAAAGTCGATGAAATCCTGGCTCTGCGTCACGCGGTCGAGGCCGATGTGGTGGTCGTGGACGACAGCCTGACGCCGATCCAGCAGCGCAATCTGGAGAAGGCCTGGGAGGCCAAGGTCATCGACCGGACGGGGCTGATCCTCGAGATTTTCGCCCGGCGCGCCCGCACCGCCGAAGGCAAGCTGCAGGTCGAACTGGCACGGCTGGACTATGAGCGGTCGCGACTGGTGCGCACCTGGACCCACCTGGAGCGCCAGCGCGGCGGACTGGGCAAGACCGGCGGTCCGGGCGAAACCCAGATCGAGCTGGACCGGCGGATCATCGCCGACCGGATCGTCAAGCTGAAGGCGGACCTGGAAGAAGTGCGGCGCACGCGCGGTCTGCATCGCAAGGCGCGCAGCAAGGTTCCGCATCCGACGGTGGCGCTGGTCGGCTATACCAACGCCGGCAAATCGACGCTGTTCAACCGGCTGACGGGCGCCGAGGTGATGGCCAAGGACCTGTTGTTCGCGACCCTGGACACGACCCAGAGAACGATCCAGTTGCCGCATGGCCGGCCGGCGATCATTTCGGACACGGTGGGCTTTATCTCTGACCTGCCGCACGAACTGGTCGAGGCGTTCCGCGCCACGCTGGAGGAGGTGGCCGAGGCTGACCTGATCCTGCATGTGCGCGATATCGCGTCCCCCGACAGCGCCGCCCAGGCCCGCGACGTCGAGGCGGTGCTGGAACGCATCCCTGAGGCCGAGGGCAAGCCGCGCCGGATCCTTGAGGTCTGGAACAAGATCGACCTGGTGGACGCCGACGAGCGCGGCCTGACGGTGGCGCGGGCGCTGAACACCGATGGCCGGGCCGTGGCGGTGTCGGCGGTGACGGGCGATGGCGTTGAAGCCTTGCGCGAACGTATCGCCGCCCTAATCGACGATGAGCCGGAAATCGAGCTGACGCTGGACCCGTCGCAGGGAGAGGCGCTGGCCTGGCTCTATCAGAACGGCCGCGTGCTCAGCCGCGAGGCGGACGACGAGGGCCGGGTGCGGGTCAAGGTGCGCCTGCACACGGCGGCGCTGGGGCGGTTTGAGCGGATGATTGGCTAGACGCTCGGTCTCCACCGGACCAGCGGCGTGTCGCCTCGCAGATAGAGCGGATGTTTGGGGCTGTTGTCGGCATTGACGCCGAAGCACCAGATATCGATGCCGTCCTCGCCCAGGGCCCGAACCAGGTCGCGCCCCGCCGGAACCAGCGCGCGATTGAGTTTGCCGTGGCACAGAACCACCCTGGCGGCCCCGGCGGCGGCCTGGCGGATGGTCGCAAGATTGACGGGCGAGGACGCCACGACACCCGGCTCAAGCAGCATCTTCGGATGGGTGGCCCGGTAGTCGCCGACATTGGCCTTGACCATGGCGTCAAAGCCTTCGCGTTGGGCGAAGGTCCATTCGCGCGCGCACGTGGGGTCGTTGACCGTGGCGTCAGCGGTGGAGGGGTTCATGCCGATGAACAGGATGTAGCGGTCGGGGAAGGTCCCACCGAGCCAGCGGCGCATGAGGTGACGATAGCGGCCGTCGTCGCTGAAGGTCGCATCGCCTTTGACGCCGTCCATCAGGGCGAGGCGCACCTTGCCGCCGGGGTCGTGACTGTCGGCGCTCATGTTGCGGGCTCGCGCTCTGCAGCCTTGGCCGCGTTCCACAGGCCGTCCATCTCTGCCAGATCCGACTGTTCCGGCGTCCGCCCGTCCCTCGCCAGTTCGGCCTCGATGAACGCGAACCGGCGCACGAACTTGGCGTTGGCGGCGCGCAGGGCGTCTTCGGGTTCGACGCCGAGTTTGCGGGCGAGATTGGCCATGACGAACAGGAGGTCGCCCAGTTCTTCGGCGGCCTTCTCGATGTCGCCGGCGGCGAGTTCAGCCTTCAGTTCGGCGACCTCCTCATCCAGCTTGTCGACGACCTCGGCGGTGGAGGGCCAGTCAAAGCCGACGCGGGCGGCGCGCTTGGTCAGCTTGGCGGCGCGGGCCAGCGCGGGCAGGGCCACCGGCACATCGTCCAGCACGCCATGCTGAGCGCGGGCCTTGCGTTCCTCGGCCTTGATCTCTTCCCAGCGGGCCTTCTGGGACCATGCGTCGGGCTTGGCAGCTTCATCGGCAAAGACATGGGGATGACGGCGTTCGAGTTTGTCGCCCATGGCCCGGGCGACGTCCTCATAGACAAACAGCCCCCGTTCTTCGGCCATGCGGGCATGGAAGACGACCTGGAACAGCAGGTCGCCTAGCTCGCTCTTGAGATCTGCAAAGTCACGCCGCTGAATGGCGTCAGCGACCTCATAGGCTTCCTCGATTGTGTAGGCGGCAATGGTGTCGAAGGTCTGTTCGGTGTCCCACGGGCAGCCCCCTTCAGGATCGCGCAGTCGGGCCATGATCCGGTTGAGACGATCGGTCTGGTCGCTCATCGCAGCGCCCTGCGGGCGAGGTCTTCACGCACGACCAGATGACGTTCCTCCGTCAGAGGATAAAGCCGCACCACCCATGCCGTCGCCAACAACAGGACCGCTGGAACGGCGATGAACAGCCAGCTCAGGCCGGCGATGACCTGCGGGGTGTTCACCGCTCCCGTCTCGGCCTGGAAGCCCATCCATTCCAGCACCGCGAAGGCCCCGACCGAAAAGGCGTATCCCAGTTTCGACGTGGCATTGAGAATGGAGAAGAGCAGGCCCGTCTTGTCGGCATCGTCCTCAAGTCGGACCACGTCGGACGCATCGGCCATCATGGCGCGCAGCAACAGGTCGCCGGAACCGAACGCCAGACCGGTGAAGAAGATGGCCCCGAGCGCCAGGCCGAAGGCACCCGGCGGCACCAGCAGGGTGGCGGCGGCGAAGCTGACGGCGAAGAAGACCGAGGCGACAGCCAGGGACATGTGCTTGCCGATGCGGGTGGCCAGAACCGCCCAGATCGGGGCACCGACCAGACCGGCGACGAAATAGACCAGCAGCATGATCGAGGTCTGCTCGCGGTCGAAGCCGCGCGCCTGTTCAAAGAAATAGAAGAACAGCACGCCGATCAGGCCGCGCGCACAGCCGAGCAGCAGGTCGGAAACGAGCAGTCGACGCAGGACGGGCTTGGCGATCAGGGCCAGGGTCGACTTCAGGCCCCCGTGCGGGGGCGGAGCCGCATTCAACGGCTCGGGCGTGAAGCGCAGGGTGAAGAACAGGGCGACGGGCAAGAGGCCGATGATGAACCAGCCCTGGGCGCGCACGGCGTCGATATAGGTGCCGCCCATGATCCCCTGAACGACGGCGGGTATCGCCAGGACGGCCAGAACCCCGATAATGTTGGCGACCTGCCACCAGCCGTAGATGCGGCTGCGCTGATCGTAGTCGGGCGAAAGGACCGAAGCCCAGCTCATCTGGCTGAGCAGGCTGATGGAATAGCCGAGATACATCACGACCAGCCAGGCCGTCAGATAGAGCGCCGACGCACCTTCGCGGGCGAAGAACAGCATGGCCACTGAGCCCATCAGGATCGGCGCACCCGCCGCCATCCAGACGCGATAGCGCCCCCATTTTGTGGAGGTCCGGTCGATCACCATGCCGAGGAAGGGATCGACCACGATGTCGGCCAGTCGGACGATCAGGAACACCAGGCTGACGGCAGCCAGAGGCACGCCGACGTGGCTGGCGTAGAACTCCGGCAGGGTCACATAGACGGGGAGGCCCAGAGCCGCATAGGGAAGGCAACTGGCCGCAAAGGCCGCCAGGGTCCAGTTCGAACGCCGCTCAGCGGCGGGAGGGGCCGGATCGCTCATAAATCCGATCTAGCGGAGTCGTGGCCGCGTGTCGCGCTCCCTCAGCGAGGCTAGCCGCCCTCCATCCCGACCAGGGCGGGTGACACATGGTGTTCGGCCGGCCAGCCGCCCTGCGGCACGTCGGTCGGGCCGATGACGGCCTCAACGACACGCCAGTCGCCGTCGTGCCAGTTCAGCAGAACGATGCCGAGATCTCCGTCCATCATTCCGTCGGCTGCGGCCTGGGCCATGTTGGTCGTGCCCCAGTCAATCGACGTGCCGTCGATGTTGCGAACCGGCCCATAGATGAAAACCCAGTCGCCTTCGGATCTGAAGATCTCGGGGTTGATGGCGACGCTCTGGCCGACCTGTTCGCTCAGGGTCGTGTTAGCCGGACCGATGGTGGCCAGGCGGATGGGGTCGGTTGCGCTGACTTCGTTGTTCAGTTCCGGCGCGGCCGGACCCGCAACGCTGTCTGTCGCGGCGGGATCGAGGGGGGCGGCTTCGGGTTCAGTGCCGTCGGGATACTGCGAACTCGCGTCCGGGGCACAGGCAACGAGGGCGGCACTGAAGACTAGAAGTCCAGCAAGTCTGATCGACATGGGGCATCCTCCGCGTTGGCGGCATAGTCCCCCAGAACGCCGGTGGACGAAAGGGCCTAGTGCCCGCCGGCCGGGAGCCAGGTCGGCCAGGCCCAACCCAGATCCAGGAAGACATCGTAAGAGCCGTCGTAGATCATGCGCAGGGCGACAAAGACGACAATGACCAGCCCGACGTAGGCGATCCAGCGGTGCCGGTTGAGCAGCCGCGCGATGAATGTCGCCGCCACACCCATCAGGGCAATGGACAGCATCAGGCCAAAAACCATGATCCACGGATGCTCGTGCGCGGCCCCGGCGACAGCCAGCACATTGTCCAGGCTCATGGTCAGGTCAGCGATCATGATTTGCAGGAGGGCTGCGCCGAACGTCTTGCGCTTGATACCCAGTTCTTCGGGAGACGGCCCTTCGCCGCGCTCGATGGCCAGGGCACGTTCCATTTCCTCAGTCGATTCGGCCTGGTCATGGGTGCGTTGCTCCTGAAGCTCACGCCACATTTTCCAGCAGACCCACAAGAGCAGGAATCCACCCGCCAGAAGCAGACCGACGATGGCCAGCAGCTGAACCGTGATCAGGGCGAAGCCGATCCGCATGATGACGGCGGCGGCCAGCCCGACCAGGATCGCCCGGCGCCGTTGTTCGACCGGCAAGGCTGCAGCCGCCAGGCCGACAGCCACAGCGTTGTCACCGGCCAGCACCAGGTCGATCATCAGGACCTGGCCCAGCGCGACCAACTGGCTGGTGAACTCGGGGGAGGTGAAGAAGTTGGTGATGAAATCCATGATGTCGCTCTAGGTCAGGTCCCGCGGCACGGCAAGATATAGCTCAGACGCGCCGCTGCGCGCGTGCGGCCTCGTAGAGGGCGACGGCGGCAGCATTGGAGACGTTCAGGCTCTCGAAGCCGCCGGGCATGGGGATTCGTGCCACGGCGTCACAGTGTTCGGCGACCAGCCGGCGGACACCATCGCCTTCAGAGCCCATCACCAGAACGGTGGGTTGGCCGTCGAGGGCGTCTTCAAGAGTTAATTCGGTCGCCCCGTCGAGCGCCACGGCCCGCCAACCCAGGTCAGACAGCTTCTCAAGCGCGCGGCTCAGATTCGTCACGCGCGCGTGGGGCAGACGCTCGGTCGCGCCGACCGACGCTTTCGCCAGCGGTCCGGCAAGGGCAGGGGAGTGGCGATCCTGAACAATGATGCCGCGTGCGCCGAAAGCGAGCGCCGACCTGAAGATCGCGCCGACGTTCTGCGGGTCGGTAATCTGATCGAGCATGACGATCACGCCAGAGGCGGGGTGGGCGATATCTTCCAGCGCGACCCCGTCCAACGGTGCGACCTTGAAGACGAAGCCCTGGTGGGCGGCTCCCGGAGGCAAGAGCTTGTCGAGCGCGCGGGCTTCCTGAATCTCGGCTTTGTGCCCGTTCGGTGCCAGGCGACCAGATTCGATCTCCGTTGCCCGATCGGCTGTGACCATCAATCGCCCCATGCCCTTGCGGGCCGGATTGGCCAAGGCGGCCAGGACCGCGTGGCGTCCCCAAATCAGGTGATCCGCATCGATGCGGCGCGGTTCGCGAGGGCGAGAATCGCTGTCCGGCTTGGGGCTCCAGCCACGCTCGCGCTGGCCTTCGGGACGTTGTTTCGGCCCTTGTTTTTTACCGCTCTTACGGTCGTTGCGTTCGCGCATGGTCGCCACTATAAGACGGCCTCCGATTTGGGGCCCTGAGGTTTCGAGGTCCGGTGTCGTTCCTATAAGGGGGCGTTCGCCGGGTCACCAGCCTCCGTTCCGACTTCGTCGTCAGGCGAGGGCGGGGCGCTTCAAATCTCGCACCGAGCGCGCTGGGGGAATGTCCCGAGCGGCAAAGGGGGGGGACTGTAAATCCCCTGCGTAAGCTTCGTAGGTTCGAGTCCTACTTCCCCCACCACGCGCCGGAGCGAGATTGAGAAGAGATGCCTTGGACCGGCGCGGGTATAGCACAATGGTAGTGCAGCAGCCTTCCAAGCTGAGGATGTCGGTTCGATCCCGTCTACCCGCTCCATTCTTTTTGCGAACCAATCCGCCGCCGGCGGCTTTAGGAGTAGTTGGCCATGGCCAAGGAAAAGTTCGAACGTACGAAGCCGCATTGCAACATCGGCACGATTGGTCACGTTGACCATGGCAAGACGACGCTGACGGCGGCGATTACGATGACGCTGGCGAAGGCCGGTGGAGCCAAGGCGATGGCCTATGCGGACATCGACGCGGCGCCGGAAGAGAAGGCGCGCGGGATCACGATCAACACGGCGCACGTGGAATATGAGACGGCGAACCGTCACTACGCCCACGTCGACTGCCCGGGTCACGCGGACTATGTGAAGAACATGATCACGGGTGCCGCCCAGATGGACGGCGCGATCTTGGTGGTGTCGGCGGCTGACGGTCCGATGCCGCAGACCCGCGAGCACATTCTCTTGGCGCGTCAGGTCGGTGTTCCGGCTCTGGTGGTGTTTCTGAACAAGGTCGACATGGTCGACGACGCCGAGCTGCTTGAGCTGGTTGAGATGGAAGTGCGCGAGCTGCTGTCTTCGTACCAGTTCCCGGGCGACGACATTCCGATCACGGCTGGTTCGGCCCTGGCGGCGGTTGAAGGCCGTGATGCGGCGATCGGCGAGGAAGCCGTTCTGAAGCTGATGCAGACGGTTGACGACTACATTCCGCAGCCGGAGCGTCCGGTGGATCAGGCGTTCCTGATGCCGGTGGAAGACGTGTTCTCGATCTCGGGCCGCGGCACGGTTGTGACCGGTCGTATCGAGAAGGGCGTGGTGAAGGTCGGCGAGGAAATCGAGATCGTCGGCATTCGTCCGGTTCAGAAGACGACCTGCACGGGCGTGGAGATGTTCCGCAAGCTGCTGGATCAGGGCGAGGCGGGCGACAACGTCGGCGTGCTGCTGCGCGGCACCAAGCGCGAGGACGTCGAGCGCGGTCAGGTCCTGTGCAAGCCGGGTTCGATCACCCCGCACACCAAGTTCATGGCCGAGGCCTATATCCTGACCAAGGAAGAGGGTGGGCGTCACACGCCGTTCTTCACCAACTACCGCCCGCAGTTCTACTTCCGCACGACGGACGTGACCGGCATCATCAAGCTGAAGGACGGCGTGGAAATGATCATGCCGGGCGACAACGCCGAGCTGGAAGTTGAGCTGATCACCCCGATCGCCATGGACCAGGGCCTGCGCTTCGCCATCCGCGAAGGCGGCCGCACCGTCGGCGCCGGCGTCGTCGCCAAGATCATCGAGTAGTCCACTCGACGGTCCAACGACCTCAGAACAAGCGAAGGCCCCGGCGGAAACGCCGGGGCCTTTTGCTTTGTCAGTCGGCGCGCTCGGCCCGGTCTGGCTTCCAATCAAACAACTCGCTGAGCACCCTTAACGCCTTTCCTCGCTCGCTGGAGAAGTCCGGGTCGCGGGCGAGCTGGAGGCGGGCGTCGTCGGCGGCGGCGAGCAGGAGGTCGCGGTGGGCGACGGGGTCGGCGAAGCGGTAGGCGGGCAGGCCGGCCTGGCGCAGGCCCAGCGGGTCGCCGCCGCCGCGCATGGCCCAGTCCTGTTCGGCGATGAGAAACCCGTCCTCGGTCGAGCGCACGACCTCGAGGCGTCCTTGCGCGACCTGGCTGAGCGGCGGGTCGTAAAGCAGGACGCAGGCCGACTTGCCGGATCCCCGACCGACGCGACCGCGGAGTTGGTGAAGTTGGGCCAGGCCGAAGCGTTCGGCCTGTTCGATGATCATGATGGTGGCGTTGGGCACATCGACCCCGACCTCGACCACGGTCGTGGCGACCAGCAGCGACAGCTGATTTGCGGCGAAGGCGGCCATGACGGCCTCGCGCTCGGCGCCGGGCATCTGGCCGTGAACGAGGCCGACGCGGTCGCCGAAGCGGGCCTTGAGGGCGACGGCGCGGGCCTCGGCCGACGCCAGATCGACCTCGACGTTTTCGGCGACCAGTGGGCAGATCCAATAGGCCTGGGCGCCGGTCTGGATGACCTGGCCGAGGCGCTCGAGCACGGCCTCCATCCGGTCCATCGGCAGGACGGAGGTGGTGATCGGCTGGCGGCCCGGCGGCTTTTCGTCGAGGCGCGAGACGTCCAGATCGCCGTACTGGGTCAGCTCCAGGGTGCGCGGGATCGGCGTGGCCGACATGGTCAAGAGGTGGGCGCCGCCCTCGCCGGACCCGGCCTTGGCCTGAAGCAGGTTGCGCTGGGCCACGCCGAAGCGGTGCTGTTCGTCGACGATGGCCAGGCCGAGATTGGCGAAGGTGACCGCCTCCTGAAACAGGGCGTGGGTGCCGACGACGACCGGCGTTGAGCCGTCGGCCAACCCGGACAGGGCGCGCAGCCGCGCCGCGCCCTTGTCGCGCCCGACCAGCAGCACGCAGTCGATCCCGGCCTCGGCGAAGAGGGGGGCGAGATTGGCGTGATGCTGGCGCGCGAGGATTTCGGTCGGGGCCATCAATGCCGCCTGAAAGCCGCTGTCGATCGCCGAGGCCATGGCCAGCAGGGCGACGGCGGTCTTGCCTGAGCCGACGTCACCCTGAAGCAGGCGACCCATGCGGGTGCCCGAGGCGAGGTCGGCGCGGATTTCGGAGACGGCGCGAGCCTGGGCACCCGTCAACTCGAAGGGCAGGGCGGCTTCCAGGGCGGCGGACAGCGGGCCGGGCGTGATGACCGGTGCAGCCAGCCGGCGACGGGCGCGCTTGCGCTGGGCCAGGGCTAACTGGTGGGCCAGCAGTTCGTCATAGGCGAGACGTTGGCGGGCGGGGGCCGTCGCCTCTAGGTCGGAATCGGCACGGGGATGGTGAGCCGCCTCCAGCGCGTCACGCCAGCTGGACCAGCCCTGTCTGGCGCGCCAGGCCGGGTCCTGCCATTCCGGCAGGGCGGGCGTCTGGGCCAGGGCCTCCAGGGCGAAGCGCCGGACCTGGCGTGACGAAAGACCGCCGCCCGCCGGATAGACCGCCTCGCTGCGCGGGATGTCGTCACGCTTCTCAGGGATGACGGCATAGTCCGGGTGCGGGACCTGGACCTCCGACCCATAGCGTTCGACCTTGCCGGAGATGACCCGCCGGGCGCCGACCGGCAGGCTTTTCAAAAGGCTGTCGCCATAGGTCTTGAAATAGACGAGGTGGACCCAGCCGGTGTCGTCGAAGCCGCGCACCTTGTAGGGCTGGCCGGGTTTGCGGTTGGGGATGTGTTGGTCGATCTGGATTTCGAAGATGCCGACCTCGCCCTCGATGGCGCTGGCGGCGGTCATGCGGCGGCGCTGGACCAGGTTGTGCGGCAGGGTGAAGGCGACGTCGCGCACCAGCGGGCCGGCGATCTTGCCGAGCGCCGGACGCACGCGCGGGCCGACGCCCTTGAGGGTGTCGTTGTCGGCGAACAGCGGGAACAGAATCTGGGGCCGCATGAGTGGAGCATAGCCGATACGTGATGGCCTTGTGGTGCAATCCACGGTCACGTCGTGAACGTGGCGCTTCCTTTGTGATCGTCGTGATGAGGCAGCGACGGCACGGCGAGATCGGGTTCTTCACAAAGAGCACGAAGGGATCACGAAGGACGCGACGAAGCAGTGCTTTCGGGTGGCGTCGGGAGGGAAGAACGCCTATTTCATCCGCTCCAATGAGCTTGAGAACGGACGGATAAAACCGGTGGCCGATGACGTTTCGCGTGTGCAGCGCCTGAAATACCGCGCCTGGCGACGGGGCATGCGAGAGTGCGACCTCGTGCTGGGGGCGTTCGCTGATGCACGCCTCGCAACCATGAGCGCGACTGAGCTTGATGACTTTGAGGCCCTGCTGGAAGCGCCGGATGACAAGCTGTGGACCTGGATCCTGGGCACGGAGGCACCCGATCCAGCGTTTGCCGGGCCGATGCTGGATCAGGTGATCGTCTTCGGTCGCGAGGCCCTGTCGTGACGGACCCCCGCATCGTCAGCGATCCGGGCGGCTTGGAGTTGGCCGGCACGCCCGAGGGCTTCGATGCATTGGTCGCGGCCGATGTTCTGCGTCAGCGGGGAGGCGTCGGCCTGTTCGTGGCGCGCGATTTCCAGCGTGCGAATGCGCTCGTCGATGCACTTGGTTTCTTTGCGCCGGACCTTGAGGTCCTACGTCTGCCTGCCTGGGACTGTCTGCCCTATGACCGGGTGAGCCCGTCGCCCGGTGTTGCGGCGGAACGGATGGCTGCCTTGACCCGTCTGGCCAGGGGTATGGAATCCCGTCCGTTGCTCGTGGTCGCGACGGTTGCCGCTGCTGTCCAGCGTGTGCCTGAACGGTCGGTCATGCAGAGAGCTGCGTGGTCCACGCGCGTGGGCAGGGTTGTCGATATCAGCGAACTGGAGCGACACCTCTCCATCAATGGCTATCAGAGAGCATCAACCGTTTCGGAGCGAGGCGAGTTCGCTATTCGCGGCGGGGTGATCGACGTCTTCCCGCCGGCTGCCGCCGAGCCGGTCCGGCTGGATCTGTTCGGGGACACACTGGAATCGATCCGTGGCTTTGACCCGGAAACCCAAAGGTCGACGCGACAACTGACCGATGTGGAGCTGCTGGCCGTTTCTGAGGTTCAACTCGATGCGGCCTCGATCTCGCGTTTTCGGACCCGATGGCTTGAGCGGTTCGGGGCCGGTGCCGATGATCCGGTCTATCAGGCCGTTTCCGAGGGCGTGCGGCGTCAGGGCATGGAGCATTGGCTCCCCCTGCTCAGCGAACGTCTGGAGACGGTCTTCGACTATCTGCCGTCGGGTGCGGTGGTCCTGCTGGATACCCTGGCCGGTGATGCGGTGACCGAGCGCCTGGCGACCATCGAGGATGCGTTTGAAGCGCGACGCGACATCGGGCGCGTCGGTCAGCCGTATCGTGCGCTGGAGCCGGCGTCCCTTTATCTGACGGCGAATGAGTGGGACGAGCGGCTGACGGCCTTGCCCTGGCGTCGGTTCAGCGCCTTCCACAGCCACGGGCCGGCGGTCGTCGATGTCGGCGGTGTTGAGGGGCGGACCTTCGCGGCCGAGCGCGCGCAAGACAGCGTCAACCTGTTCGAGGCCGTGGCCAACCATGCCCGTGATCTGGTGGGGCAGGGCAAGCGGGTGCTGTTTGCATCGTGGTCAGAGGGGTCGTCCGAGCGACTGGGTACCATGCTGGCCGACCATGGCCTGACGAATGTTCCGCTGGCTCCGAACTGGGCTGCGGCGCTGAACAGGCCGTTGAGCGAGATCCAGCGCGCTGTGCTTCCGGTCGAGCATGGCTTTGTGGCCGGTGATCTGGCCGTGATTTCCGAGACGGACATTCTGGGCGACAGGCTGGCGCGACCGCGTAAGAAGCGGCGGGCCTCTAACTTCCTGGCGGAGGCTTCGAGCCTGACGCCGGGTGATCTGGTGGTGCATATCGACCACGGCATCGGGCGCTACGAGGGCCTGAAGACCCTGGATGTTCAGCAAGCGCCACACGATTGCCTGGAGCTCCAGTACGCCGAGAAGTCCCGACTGTATCTGCCTGTAGAGAATATTGATCTCCTGACCCGCTATGGCTCGGAGGACAACGAGGTGCAACTGGACCGCCTCGGTGGCGCGGCCTGGCAGTCCCGCAAGGCCCGCGCCAAGGCGCGCCTGCGTGACATGGCCGAAGGGCTGATCGCGCTTGCCGCCAAACGGGCGCTGCGAACGGGCGAGGCGATCGACCCGCCGCACGGATTGTTCGACGAATTCTGTGCCCGCTTCCCCTACGAAGAGACAGAAGACCAGCTCAATGCCATTGCTGATGTCCTGACGGATCTGGCCAAGGGGCAGCCCATGGACCGCCTGATCTGTGGGGACGTCGGCTTCGGCAAGACCGAGGTGGCGCTGCGCGCTGCGTTCGTCACAGCCATGTCCGGGCGTCAGGTGGCGGTCGTCTGTCCGACGACCCTTCTGGCGCGTCAGCATTTCCGCACCTTCTCTGAGCGGTTCTCTGGCTGGCCGGTGAAGATCCGGCAACTGTCGCGGATGGTTCCGGTCCGAGAAGCCTCCGAGACGCGAGAGGGCCTGAAGTCGGGCGAGATCGAGATCGTCATCGGCACCCATGCGGTGCTGTCCGAGCAGGTGGGCTTCAAGGACCTGGGCCTGGTGATCGTCGACGAGGAGCAGCACTTTGGCGTCAAGCATAAGGAGCGGCTGAAGTCGCTGCGCGCGGATGTCCATATGCTGACGCTGACGGCGACGCCGATCCCGCGCACGCTGCAGCTGGCGCTGTCGGGCATTCGAGAAATGTCGATCATCGCCACACCGCCGGTCGACCGGCTGGCGGTGCGAACCTACATCACGCCGTTTGATCCGGTGACGGTGCGCGAGGCGCTGCTGCGCGAGAAGTATCGCGGCGGTCAGAGCTACTACGTCGCGCCGCGGCTGAAGGATTTGCCCGACATTGAGGCCTTCCTGCGCGAACAGGTGCCCGAGGTGAAGGTCGTCGTCGGTCACGGCCAGATGTCGGCGACGCAGTTGGAAGGGGTGATGAGCGCCTTCTATGACGGTGAGTTCGATGTGCTGTTGTCGACCACGATTGTCGAAAGTGGGCTCGATGTGCCGTCGGCCAATACCCTGGTCGTTCACCGGGCCGAGATGTTCGGTCTGGCGCAGCTGTATCAGTTGCGCGGGCGCGTCGGGCGGTCCAAGGCTCGGGCCTTTGCCTATCTGACAACGCCGGTGAACCGCGTGTTGAGCGAGAGCGCCCAACGTCGTCTGAGGGTCCTGCAGTCGCTCGATAGCCTGGGAGCGGGTTTCCAACTTGCGAGCCACGATCTCGATATTCGCGGCGGTGGCAACCTGCTGGGCGAGGAGCAGTCGGGCCATATCCGCGAAGTCGGGGTCGAACTGTATCAACAGATGCTTGAGGACGCCGTGAACGCGCTACGCGCTGAGCCGGGGGCGGCCTTTGATGACGCGGGCGGGTGGTCGCCTCAGATCAATGCCGGCGCGGCGGTGCTGATTCCCGAGGCCTATATTCCCGACCTGAATGTGCGGCTGGCGATGTATCGGCGCCTGTCCGAGGCGGAACAACCCGAAGATCGTGAAGCCTTGGCAGCCGAGCTTATCGACCGTTTCGGCCCCTTGCCGGCTGAAGCAGATCAGCTTCTCAAGGTCGTCGCGATCAAGGGGCTGTGTCGACAGGCCAATGTGGCCAAGATCGATGTCGGCCCCAAGGGGGCGGTCGTCAGCTTCCGCCATGACATGTTCGCCAATCCCGTGGGGCTGGTTCAGGCCATTCAGGGCTCGCACGGGGCCTGGAAGGTCCGGCCCGACCAGAAGGTCGTCATCAAGGGGGAATGGCCAGAAGCGGTCGAACGTCTGGCGGCGGCCGAACGGATTACACGCAAGCTGGCCGAGACGGCGCTGGCCGCCTAGCCGACGGGCTCGGTTGCCTTCTCCGCCGCCTGAGCCGCGCGTTCGAGCAGCGACATGGGCGACTCGTCGGGAAGGCGCTCGGCCTCGCCAATATTGAAGGTCACGACAAACGGCGTGCGATCCTCGCCGGCGTGGAACGCCGTGCATCCGATGACGGCGGCGATACGCTCGGAGACGAGGCGGGCCTCGCCCAGCCGGGTCGCCGGCAGGGCGACAGCAAAGACCTCGGGAGCGAGCCGGGCGGCGGTATCTTCGGACCGGACCAAACGCGAGATCATCGCGCCGATCTGGGGCATGGCTCGATCCACCCAGCCTCCGGCGCGGGCCTGATCGACCCCCTCTTCACTGGCCACGCGGAGGACGCAGACCGACAGCGGGCGGTGCCGCTTGGTCGACGCCGCTGCCAGACGCGCGAGGTGGCTGGCAAACAGTTCGCGGGTGAACAGGCCGGTGGCCGGGTCCATCAGCCCCGAGTTTCGGGCACGTTCAAGGATCTCGCGTATCGTCTGATGCCGGCGATAGGCATCGGCCAGGGCCAGAACACGCTGGGCCGTTTCTTCGATGGGGGTATCAGGCGAGGCAACGTCGGCCACACCACGACCGAAGACCTCATCCAGGCTGATGTCGGCGTCAGATCCGAGATAGAGCACGACCGGCAAGTGATAGAGGCGGGTGTTTCGCTTGATCCCGGCGGCAATCGACAGGGCCTCGGTTCGCCTGGCCCCGCCCCAGAGCAGAACGGCGTCGAACTCTCTTTCGTGCAGGTAGTCGAAAGCTGTGTACGGCGTGAGCGCGGCGGTGAGCTCAACATCGGCACTCTCCAGGACATTGGCGAGAGCCAGGAACCGAGGGTCAGGTTCCCCGACCACGAGGACGCGCCGCACGATCTGGGACGGTGCCGGCGTCAGGTCGACACCCTGATCCTTGAACGTCTCGCGTCGCAGCTCGAATTCTTCGCTCGCGACGGCGGCTCGAACCAGATGCTCCAATCGAAGGGCGGCCTGAGCCGGATGGACCGGCGGGGTCATGTGCAGGTCGGCGTCGTTGTCGTGCCCGCCCAGAAGAACGACCGGAACACGACGCGGGCCTGCGGCGGCTTTGAGCCTCACGGCAAGCCCGGGTGGATAGCCGGTGCGGGCATCGACGATGACGCCTTCGATAGCCATGTCCGAAACGGCACGCTCGGCGGCCTCGACGGAGCGAGCCGTCACCGTCTGCCAGCCGAGGCCGTCGAGGCCGTCCGACAGACCGCCGGCCAGGTCATCCTGTGCCGCAAGAATGAGAATTCGTGCGCGAGGGGAAGGCCCCAGAAGGACGTCGGAGAGCGGCATGGCGTCAGGCGTTTCGCGCATGTGACGGTTCTTACGCAATCCCGAACGGAAATGGTATCGTCGCAATGGGGTTGATCGAAAGACCAAAACCGGGGATTTCGTTCCCATGACCGATCCTCGGCCTGAGCTTCCCGCGTCCCGGACCCCGCGTAACGTCACCCTTCGTGTCCTGGGTGTCCTTGGACGGGCGCTGGCACGCCTTTGGGGCAGGGACGTCATGCTTTACGTCGGCGGGGTGTCCTTCTTCGCCCTGCTGGCTGTGTTTCCGGCGGTTGCTTTGATCATCGCCTTTTTCAAGGTGGTGCTGAACACAGGCGTGGGCCTCGAACAGGCCGAAGCCCTCATTGAGGTCGTTCCCCACGCGGCACGCGGGCTGTTCCAGTCCGAAGTTGAGCGCCTGATTGAGGCACCGTTCCACAAGATCTCAGCTCAGAGCGCCGTGGCGCTGATCGTTGGGGCCTATGCGGCCCATCGTGGTTTCAAGGCCGTGCTGGCGGGCCTGACCTTCATCCACGACGAGACGGATCAGCACGGCTTTTTCCGGTTCAACTTGTTGGCCTTCATCGTGGCGATCTGTGCCTTCGTGTTGATGACGGTGGTATCGGGTGCGGTTCTGACGATCCGCCTGATGCATGAGACGCAGGAGACAGAGACGCTCGAGGGCCTTGGCCTCGACAGCGAATGGATGTGGGCCTTCGCCGGGCTGGTGATCGGGCTCACGCTGCTCTACCGGTTTGCCATGGCGCATTCCAAGCGGGTGCCCTGGCGAGCCTCCATCGGCGGCGGCGTGGGGGCGGCGATTCTGTTGGCGTTGGCGTCCTGGGCCTGCGCTGTCTACGTCGATCAGGTGGTGGAGCTGGGGGCGACCTACGGTTCGGTCGGCGCGGTTGTGGTGTTCCTGATCTGGCTGAGCTGGAACGTGAACGCTGTGTTCTTCGGCGGAGCCTTGGCCACAGAAATCGAAATCGCCCTGCACGAATACCGCCGAGCCAACGATTTCGCGGAGGCCGAGAGCGAGGCCGATCTCAGCCTGTCGGAGCCGCGTCACTTCTGGTGATGCGAAAGCGGATTGCGCTGCCCTCGTCGTCAATCGAATCGAGATGGTGGCCCGTCTGCGTCACAAAGTGAGGCACGTCGATTCGCGCCATCGGATCGTCAGCGATCAGTTCCAGGCGGTCACCGGGCCGAGCATCGCGAAGAGCCCGGCCCAGTTTGAGCGTCGGCGTCGGACATTTGTGCCCGCGCGCATCGATCACCTTCACCCCGGTACGCCGACAACGGCATCGACCGATCCCGTGGTGACCGAATGGTAGCCGGGGCGGGCCTCGGCATAGATGCGGCGCGCCAGCGTCTGGCCCCAGGTGTCTTCTTCCATCAGCGCCCGGAACAGCGGCAGGACGAATTTGCGCCGTCCCATCGAGGTGAGGAAATGCTCGAGTGACGGGACCGCCGGCTCGTAGCGGTTCTCAATGGCGATCATCAGCCAGGCAAAGAGAACTTCGGCGTTGCCGCTGGCCGACAGCCCGAGGGCTTGATCGAGGGAGGCGAGGCGGTCCGTCGCGATTTCGTCCGGCAGTTCACCGAGGAAGCGTTGGCGCTCCTGGGTAGACCAACCGGCCCAGGGGATAGCCGCGGCATTGCCTGAGGCCACATAGGCCGCCACGGCCGCATCGACGCGATCAAAGGCAACCGCGTGCGGTTCTTCGACATTGGACGGCAGACCCGGGCCATAGACCCAGGCGTCGATCATCAGGGCTTGTTCCAGTGCCGGATCGCCCCGGATCAGGTGCTCGCGCAAATCAGCCAGGAACTGGGTCGTGGTCATCGGCTGGAAAGCATGGCGGTCGAAATAGCCGCGCAGATAGGCGTCAAACCGGTCACGTCCGACGATGCGCTCAATGGTTCGCAGGAAGAAGGCACCCTTTTCATAGGCCACGTCCGTCAGGCCGTCGTCGGGGTCGCGGCTGGCCAGGTCGATGAACAGGTGGGTGTCTGCCGCCGGCAGATCAGCCAGCGTGGCCTGAAGGCTGTCCCAGCCGAGCACCTGCTCCATCATGGCGCGGTCGCGACCGTAGACTTGTTCCATGATGCGGTTTTCGAAGTAGACGGTGAACCCCTCGTTCAGCCAGAAATCTGACCAGGTGGCGTTGGTGACCAGGTTGCCGGACCAGCTGTGCGCCAGCTCGTGGGCGACCAGCGACACCAGCGAACGATCGCCGGCGATGATGGTCGGGGTGGCGAAGGTCAGGCGCGGATTCTCCATACCGCCGAACGGGAAGGACGGCGGCAGGATCAACAGGTCATAGCGACCCCAGCGATAGGGGCCATAGAGGCCTTCGGCGGCCTCGATCATCTGTTCGAGGTCGACCATTTCGTCGGCCGAGGCTTCGAGCGTGGACGGCTCGGTGAAGACGCCGCTGCGTGGGCCGGTGGCCTCGAAGGCGATGTCACCAATCGCGATGGCCATGAGATAGGGCGGTACCCGGTTGTCCATGCGGAAACGCCAGGCACGCATGCCCGGGCCGGCGGGCTCGCCTTCGGGCGTCAGATGCTCGGCGCTCATGACGACGCTGAGCGCCTCAGGCGCGACGATGCGAGCGGAATAGGTCTGGCGGATGCCGGGACTGTCCTGGGTCGGAACCCAGGTGCGCGTCAGGATGGCCTGGCCCTGGCTGAACATGAAAGGCTGGACACCGCCGGCGGTCTGTTCCGGCGACAGCCATTGCAGTGCGGCCGCACCGGGGCGTGTTTCGTAGGAGACAATCACCTGGTCCGCGTCCGGCGTGATCTGGATGGTCAGGGGGCTGCCCAGATAGGGGCGAGCCTCGCCGACGGTCCAGGGAACCGAGCGCCCGTCGATGGTGACGTCGCGGATGGTCAGGTCGCGCACGTCGAGGATCAATTCGTCGGCGTCCGGCGCGGTCTGGACCGAAAGGGTGGCCGTGCCCGACAGGACCTTGCGGTCAAAGTCAGCGGCCAGGTCCAAGGCGACATCGGTGACGCGGGCCTCGTTGGGCTGGGCGTAGGAATGGATGTCCTGAACGAGCTGGGCCATCGGTGCCTCGGCGGTCGGCGGCGTCACCGGTGCCCCTGCGGTGGTGGAACAGGCAGCCAGAAGGCCGGCGGCGGCGACGCTGACAAGCAAGGTACGGATCATGGATCTTCCCGGGTGACTAAGGTTGGCGGTGTTCTAGGGGTTCGACGTCTAACGGGAAAGAGTGCCGATAGGTTCTGTCCGAACGCGGATCAGGCGGCCGGAAGGACCCGAATGAGCTCCACACGGAAGACCAGCGTGGAGTTCGGCGGAATGAGCTCGCCACCGACCCAACGGTCGCCATAGGCCAGATTGCCGGGGATGACGAAGTCAAAAGTCTCGCCCTCGCGCATGAGCTGGACGCCTTCGGTCCACCCCGGAATGACGCGATTGAGCGGGAACTCGATGGGCTCGTTACGGGAATAGGAGCTGTCGAACTCACGCCCGTCGATGAAGGTGCCACGGTAGTGGACGCGCACGGTGTCGGTCGGGCCGGGGCGTGCGCCGTCGGGATGGGCGCGACCCTCGCGGCGGTATTGCAGACCGCTTTCGGTGGTGAACCAGCCGCGACGGGTGCCGTTCCAGGTGAGGTAGGCGGCTTGCCCCGCCTCCCAACCCGCCTGCGAGGGCGGGCCAGGATCGGCGGGCGCTGCGGGCGTGGAGGCGCAGCCGGAGAGGACAAGGACAGCGGCGAGAGCGGCGGAGCGTGACATGAGAATCTCCTGAACGTCCGCCAGGCTTGGCCGAGCCCCCGCCGCTAGGTCAAGGTTGTTCGAGAACCGGAGCCGGCAGGTCGAGGCGCTCTATTGTGACGGGTCTGCCGGAAAAGAACTCGACCAGGATGCCCGGCACGTCCGGGTGTGCCTCGAACAGATCATGGCCACCGTTGTGGACCAGGATGGTCTGAGCCCCTGACAGACCGGAGATAGCCGTGGCCTGCTCGTCCATTGGCGTGCGAACGTCGAGGTCGCCCGACAGGATCAGCGCGGGGCCATCCCACAGCACCGTCTCTCTGAAGCCCTCGCCCAGATCCAACTCCGGCAACAGGTCGGCCAACTGCGGCATCGGGAAGTTGGCGGCGGAGCCGAGCAGGGCGGTCGGCGCCTGTTCGGCAATGAGACGACGGCGCTCTGTGGAGACGCCCGACGCGATATCGGTTGCCTCGGCCATGCCGCTGAAGGTCATCGGCTCGCCGAAAAAGGCCCCGTAGACGAAGGGGGCGACGGCGTCTGCGGCCCCCTGGTCCAGGGCACCATAGAGCATGGCGAGATCGGACAGTCCGCTCGGGTTCTTGGCGATGAAGCCGGCCATCATCTGGATGGCGAAAGCGTCGATGTAAAAAGTTGCCGCCTCGCCGTCCGGGCTACGGACCGTCATCGGTTGGGGCTCAGCATAGGCCGCGTGGACCCGACGCATCAGATCAACCAGCTCCACATCGGGCATCGCAGCGTCGATCCGTCCGAAGGCGGCGTCGATGGCGTCGGGCCGCTTCACCGTCTGGTCGGGGCCTTCGACCGAAGCCAGTACAATCCTGTCAATCAGCTCTGGATGCCGACGCAGGATCGAGAAGGCGAGGTGGGTTCCATAGGAGATTCCCATCAGATTGACCCGCGGCGCGCCGAGCGCGGCGGCCAGATCGGCGACATCGTCGGCGGCCTCAGGCGTGGTGTATCCCGACAGGTCGATCCCCTGCTCGCGCCAGACGGTCGCGCAGGTCGACAGCGCGCCGGCGGCATAGTCGGTGTAAGACGCTTCGGTCAGCGGCTGGCGGAAATTGAACGGTGCCTCGGCCGTACACGTCGGTAGAGCGCCCGAAGCGCCCACGCCCCGCTGATCGAAGAAGACGATATCGGACACCTCGAGCAGGGCGAGAAAGACGGGCTGTCGCGGCCCCTCCAGGGTCGATATGCCGGACCCGCCTGGCCCGCCCGCGAGATAGATGATCGGCGCGCCCGGCGCAGCGGCGGTGGATCGCAAGCGGACCCAGGCTAGCGGGATCTGACGCGTACCCGCGTCGTCCCTGTTCTCCGGCACATAAATCACGCCACGTTCGGCCCGGATCGTGCGGCCGTCGGCGGCGCGGTAGTCAAACGCTTCCACCGTCGGCGGCTGTGCCAGGACGGGCGAGGCGGCGAGCAGGGCGAACATGAAGGCGAGGGGGCAGGCGAAACGCATGGGAGCTCCAATCAAGATTTTCGCCGATGAAGCCCGACCCTGGCGACGACGACAGGCCCATTCGGTGAACGCCCGCGAGCATCGGTAAACGACGCAGACAGGGGGCGATGAGAAGCCTAGAATTGGCTTATGTCGCGCGCCTTGATCTGCCTGTTCGCCCTGATGGTGGCCATGACCGCATTACCGGTGCAGGCCGAGGTTCGCGTAGAGCCAACGGTGATCTGTGCGACAAACGGCTCGCGCCATTGTGCGCCGATGGTCGAACCACGCCCTGCGGGCGAGGCCAAAGACATAACGCTGACCCGCAGTGTGTTTGTCGTCGGTGCGCCAGGGCCGTTGGCTGTGCGCCTTGTCGCCATGGGAAGTTCGCAGGTCCGCTGGAACGGCGTCGTTATTGGCGAGAGCGGGGTTGTTGGCGACAGTGCCGCCGACGAACAGCCGGGTCGCTTCCGAACGGTTGTCGCCGTGCCGCCGGAGCTGGTGCGTCAGGGTGAAAACACGCTGACGGCGAGGGTGACGTCGCATCATTTGTGGTTGGCCGTTCGCCAACCCGTGCACGAGTTTTCAGTCGGTGCCCCGGCCGATTTGGCGGCAACTGAGGTCAGAGACTATGTGCCGGCCCTCGCTGTCGCCGGATTGTTGTTCTTTGCGGCCCTTGGCTTTGGCCTGGTCCCGCTCATCGACCCAAGCCAGCGCGGGGCCGTTCTGCTTGCCGGCATAGCCGCGATAGCGACCTTGCAATTGGCAATTGAGTCGGCTCGGGCCTTTGTTCCTTATCCCTATCCGTGGCAACTCGCGCGGATCGCCGTGATTGCGTTCCTGGCGGCGATGACTGCGGTCTTGATGGCCCGCTACGCGGCCTGGCGGTTTGTCCCGGCGAGAACAGGTTTGGCGACCGTGGCGACCGCGATCATCGTTGGTGCGGTTCTCCTGTTCAGTCCGGGATTCGACGCCAAGGCGTTAGGCTGCCTGATCGTGGGAATAGCGGCGGTGGCTATTCTGGCGGCAGCGGGCCTGCGGACCCGGCCGGCTTCGGCCTGGATGACCCTGACGACGGCCGCCGGTGCTGGGGTTCTGGCTTTCGCGCAGGGGGCAGGATTTCTGGACAGCGGCTACTATCTCGCTCTTGCAGCAGTGTTCGCAGCCTTGATGGTCGAGCAGGTGAGATTGCTGCGCCGTCCAGCGGAGGCACCGGAGACACCCACAGCGTCCCAGCTTGAACGCACCGATGTCGTCCGGATCAGCGATGGCCGTCGGGTCCACCTGTTGAGATCCGACGACATTGCTTGGCTGAAGGCCGCGGATGACTATTGTGAGGTCGGCCTGACCGATGGTCGGACACTCCTGAATGGTGCCACCTTGCTAGCGACCCTGGCGGCGGGGCGAGGGCGATTCGTGCGCGTTCACAGAAGCTACGCTGTGAATCCTCGCCATATTACGGGGGCCGAAGTGCGCCCCGGTGGGGGGCGGCTCATCATGCTCGGGGCTGCGGGACATGTTCCGGTCGGGCGTGTGTACCGGCTGGATGCTGATCGGCTGCTTGGCGAGGGAACCGCGGAGGAGGGAATTTCGTCGGTCTAAGGCCTTTTCTTCGCCTGATTTCGCGCTATATACGATCCCTTCGCAGAATTTCTGATTCCTGCGCGCACGCGCCGAGGTCTGGCTCGCCCCCAGCCGGACGAAGGCGCGGCTCCTCCCCGGGAGCCCTTCAAAATCCAGCGTCCTGAGGCGGTTCGTCTCGAGGGTGGACGCGACGAGACGGCGCAAACCGCTTCTGCGAGAGAAGGGGGTTGCGTCCATTTTGACGTGGCGCGGGTCGAACAGCCTCGCGCCGAAACAGGGACACCTTATGGCGCACTCCTTCACCGGCAAGAAGCGGATCCGCAAGTCGTTCGGCCGCATTCCCGAGGCCGTGACGATGCCGAACCTCATCGAGGTTCAGCGGTCTTCGTATGAGCAATTCCTGCAGCGCGAGACGCGCCAGCCGGATCGTATCGACGAGGGCATTCAGGCGGTCTTCAAGTCGGTCTTCCCGATCAAGGACTTCAACGAGCGTGCGACGCTCGAATACGTCTCGTACGAATTCGAAGATCCCAAGTATGACGTGGAGGAGTGCATCCAGCGCGACATGACCTATGCCGCGCCGCTGAAGGTCAAGCTGCGCCTGATCGTCTTCGAACTGGAAGAAGAAACCGGCGCCCGCTCGGTCAAGGACATCAAGGAGCAGGACGTCTACATGGGCGATATCCCGCTCATGACGGACAAGGGCACCTTCATCGTCAACGGCACCGAACGCGTCATCGTCTCGCAGATGCACCGTTCGCCGGGCGTGTTCTTCGATCACGACAAGGGCAAGACCCACTCGTCGGGCAAGCTGCTGTTCGCCGCCCGTGTGATCCCGTATCGCGGATCCTGGCTCGACTTCGAGTTCGACGCCAAGGATATCGTCTACGTCCGTATCGACCGTCGGCGGAAGCTGCCGGCCAGCACCTTCCTGATGGCGCTGGGCATGGACGGCGAAGAGATCCTCTCGACCTTCTATGAAACCGTACCCTACGAGAAGCGCGGCGAAGGTTGGGTCACGCCCTACAAGGCCGACCGCTGGCGCGGTGTGAAGCCGGAGTACGACCTGATCGACGCCGATACCGGCGAAGTCGTCGCCCAGGCCGGCCAGAAGATCTCGGCGCGCGCGGCCAAGAAGCTCGGTGAGACGGTCAAGTCGCTGTCCCTGGCCCAGGACGCCCTGGTTGGCCGTTACCTGGCCGCCGACGCGGTCAACATGCAGACGGGCGAAATCTACGCCGAGGCCGGCGATGAACTCGATGCCGAGATCATTGCGGCGCTGGAAGCCCAGGGCTTCACCACCATCGACGTGCTGGACATCGACCATGTCACGGTCGGTGCCTACATGCGCAATACCCTGCGCGTGGACAAGAATGCCAACCGTGAAGAGGCGTTGTTCGACGTCTATCGCGTCATGCGTCCGGGCGAGCCGCCGACGATCGAGGCCGCCGAGGCCATGTTCCAGTCGCTGTTCTTCGATTCCGAACGCTACGACCTCTCGGCCGTGGGGCGGGTCAAGATGAACATGCGTCTCGAGCAGGATGTGGACGACAGCGTCCGCGTGCTGCGCAAGGAAGACATCCTTGAGGTTCTCAAGATCCTTGTCGGCCTGAAGGACGGCCGTGGCGAGATCGACGACATCGACAACCTGGGCAACCGTCGCGTTCGCTCGGTCGGTGAGCTGCTGGAGAACCAGTACCGCGTCGGCCTGCTGCGTATGGAGCGGGCCATCAAGGAGCGGATGTCTTCGGTCGATATCGACACGGTGATGCCGCATGACCTGATCAACGCCAAGCCGGCCGCCGCAGCCGTGCGCGAGTTCTTCGGCTCGTCGCAGCTGTCGCAGTTCATGGACCAGACCAACCCGCTGTCGGAAATCACCCACAAGCGTCGTCTATCGGCGCTTGGCCCGGGCGGTCTGACGCGCGAGCGCGCGGGCTTTGAAGTCCGCGACGTGCACCCGACCCACTATGGCCGGATCTGCCCGATTGAAACGCCGGAAGGCCCGAACATCGGCCTGATCAACTCGCTGGCCACCCATGCCCGCGTGAACAAGTACGGCTTCATCGAAAGCCCGTACCGTCGCGTAAAGGACGGTAAGGCGACGGACGAGGTGGTCTACATCTCGGCCATGGAGGAGGCGAAGTACACCATCGCCCAGGCCAACATTGAGCTGAACAAGGGCGAGATCGTCGAGGATCTGGTCCCGGGCCGGATCAACGGGGAGTCCCAGCTGCTCAACAAGGACGCCGTCGACATGATGGACGTCTCGCCCAAGCAGGTGGTGTCGGTGGCCGCGGCCCTGATCCCCTTCCTTGAAAACGACGACGCCAACCGCGCCTTGATGGGCTCGAACATGCAGCGTCAGGCTGTGCCGCTGGTTCAGGCCGATGCGCCGCTGGTCGGCACCGGCATGGAAGACGTGGTCGCCATCGATTCCGGCGCGGTCGTCATCGCCCGCCGTCCCGGCGTGGTGGAGCAGATCGACGGCACCCGTATCGTTGTGCGCGCCACCGAGGAGAGCGACGCCTCCAAGTCGGGCGTCGACATCTATCGCCTGTCGAAGTTCCAGCGTTCGAACCAGTCGACCTGTATCAACCAGCGTCCGATCGTGCGCGTGGGCGATGAGGTTCAGGCCGGCGATGTCATCGCTGACGGCCCGTCGACGGACCTGGGTGAACTGGCGCTGGGTCGCAACGCCCTGGTCGCCTTCATGCCCTGGAACGGCTACAACTTCGAAGACTCGATCCTGATCTCCGAGCGCATCGTGCGCGATGACGTCTTTACCTCGATCCACATCGAGGAGTTCGAGGTCATGGCCCGCGACACCAAGCTCGGGCCGGAAGAGATCACCCGCGATATCCCGAACGTCGGTGAGGAAGCCCTGCGCAACCTTGACGAGGCCGGCATCGTGGCCATCGGGGCCGAGGTCCAGCCGGGTGATATCCTGGTCGGCAAGGTGACGCCCAAGGGCGAGAGCCCGATGACCCCGGAAGAGAAGCTGCTGCGCGCCATCTTCGGCGAGAAGGCTTCTGACGTGCGCGACACCTCCCTGCGCCTGCCGCCGGGCGTGGCCGGGACCATCGTGGACGTGCGTGTGTTCAACCGCCACGGCGTCGACAAGGACGAACGCGCCCAGGCCATCGAGCGTTCGGAAATCGAGCGCCTTGGCAAGGACCGTGACGACGAGCTCAAGATCCTTGAGCGCAACGTCTATGGCCGTCTGCAGGCGCTGGTCGTCGGCAAGAAGGCCAGCTCGGGTCCGAAGGGCCTGGGTCGTGGCGATGTGACCGCTGAGAAGCTGGCCGACATCTCGCGCGGCCTATGGTGGCAGATCGCTCTGGACGACGAGAAGGCCCAGGGCGAACTCGAAGCCATGAAGAAGCAGTTCGAAGACGCTCGCAAGCGTCTTGACCGCCGCTTTGAGGACAAGGTCGAGAAGCTCCAGCGCGGTGACGAAATGCCGCCGGGCGTGATGAAGATGGTCAAGGTGTTCGTGGCGGTGAAGCGCAAGCTGCAGCCGGGCGACAAGATGGCCGGTCGTCACGGCAACAAGGGGGTTATCTCCAAGATCCTGCCGATCGAAGACATGCCTTACCTGGAAGACGGCACTCCGGTTGACGTGGTGCTGAATCCGCTGGGCGTGCCGTCGCGGATGAACGTGGGTCAGATCTTCGAGACGCACCTGGGCTGGGCCGCCGCGGGTCTGGGCAAGCAGATCGCGAACCTGCTGGAAGCCTGGCAGCATGGCGGTCAGAAGCAGGCTCTGATCGAGCGTCTGACCGAGGTTTACGGCAAGGACACGCCGCTGCCTGACAGCGACGAAGAACTGCTGGAGCTGGCTCGCAACCTGTCCAAGGGCATTCCGTTCGCCACGCCGGTGTTCGACGGTGCCCATATCTCGGACATCGAGAACTTGCTCGAGGCTGCCGGTTTGAACCGCACTGGCCAGTCGGTGCTGTTCGACGGCCAGACCGGGGACCAGTTCAAGCGTCCGGTTACGGTCGGCTACATCTATATGCTGAAGCTGCACCACCTGGTTGACGACAAGATCCACGCCCGTTCTATCGGTCCGTACTCGCTGGTCACCCAGCAGCCGCTGGGCGGCAAGGCCCAGTTCGGCGGTCAGCGTTTCGGGGAAATGGAGGTCTGGGCTCTGGAAGCCTACGGTGCCGCCTACACCCTGCAGGAAATGCTGACGGTGAAGTCGGACGACGTGGCGGGCCGCACCAAGGTCTACGAAGCGATCGTCCGTGGCGACGACAGTTTCGAAGCCGGCATCCCCGAGAGCTTCAACGTGCTCGTCAAGGAAATGCGCTCGCTGGGCCTGAACGTGGAGTTGGAGAACGGGTGACGGGATCCATCCGGCCCCGGGATGACCGGGGCCGGGCTCTTTCTCTGAACCGCTCTCTCTCAAGATTTTCGCGGCCTGAGCCGCAGAAGGAACTGACAAGATGAACCAGGAAGTCCTGAACATCTTCAACCCGGTCCCGGTCACCCCGACCTTCGACCAGATCCGCATCGCCCTGGCGTCGCCGGAGAAGATCAAGTCGTGGTCGTTCGGTGAGATCAAGAAGCCGGAAACGATCAACTACCGCACGTTCAAGCCCGAGCGTGATGGCCTGTTCTGCGCCCGTATCTTTGGCCCGACCAAGGACTACGAATGCCTGTGCGGCAAGTACAAGCGCATGAAATACAAGGGCATTATCTGCGAGAAGTGCGGCGTCGAAGTGACGCTGGCGCGCGTTCGTCGTGAGCGGATGGGCCACATTGATCTGGCCAGCCCGGTCGCCCACATCTGGTTCCTGAAGTCGCTGCCGAGCCGCATTTCGCTGATGCTCGACATGCCGCTCAAGGAAGTTGAGCGGGTTCTGTATTTCGAGAACTACATCGTCACCGAGCCGGGCCTGACCCCGCTGAAGCAGAACCAGCTTCTGACGGAAGACGAATTCTATCGGTTCCAGGAAGAGTTCGGCGATGACGGCTTCACCGCCGAAATCGGGGCTGAGGCCGTCCGCAACCTGCTGATGGCGATCGACCTGGAGGCTGAGGCCGCCAAGCATCGCGCCGAGCTGGCTGACAATCCTTCGGAAATGAAGGCCAAGAAGGCGTCCAAGCGCCTGAAGCTGATGGAAGCCTTCATCGAGTCGGGCAACAAGCCCGAGTGGATGATCCTGACCATCGTGCCGGTCATCCCGCCGGAACTGCGTCCGCTGGTGCCGCTGGATGGCGGTCGCTTTGCGACGTCGGATCTTAACGACCTGTACCGCCGCGTGATCAACCGGAACAACCGCCTGAAGCGCCTGATGGAGCTGCGGGCCCCGGACATCATCATCCGCAACGAAAAGCGGATGCTGCAGGAATCGGTCGACGCCCTGTTCGACAACGGTCGTCGTGGCCGGGTCATCACCGGTGCCAACAAGCGCCCCCTGAAGTCGCTGGCCGACATGCTCAAGGGCAAGCAGGGCCGCTTCCGTCAGAACCTTTTGGGCAAGCGCGTCGACTACTCGGGCCGTTCGGTCATCGTCGTCGGGCCGGAGCTGAAGCTGCACGAGTGCGGTCTGCCCAAGAAGATGGCGCTGGAGCTGTTCAAGCCCTTCATCTATGCGCGTCTGGACGCCAAGGGCCTGTCGGGCACCGTCAAGCAGTCCAAGCGGATGGTCGAGCGCGAGCAGCCGCAGGTCTGGGATATCCTGGAGGAGGTCATCCGTGAGCACCCGGTTCTGCTGAACCGCGCGCCGACGCTGCACCGTCTGGGCATTCAGGCATTTGAGCCGAAGCTGATCGAAGGCAAGGCCATCCAGCTGCACCCGCTGGTCTGCGCCGCCTTCAACGCCGACTTCGACGGCGACCAGATGGCTGTCCACGTCCCGCTGAGCCTCGAGGCCCAACTGGAAGCCCGCGTCCTGATGATGTCGACGAACAACATCCTGTCGCCGGCCAACGGCAAGCCGATCATCGTGCCGTCTCAGGACATCGTCCTGGGCCTGTATTACATGTCGCTGGTCAAGGACGGCGAGCCGGGTGAGGGCAAGCTGTTCGGCAACCCCGCCGAGATCGACGCGGCGCTCGACGCCGGCGTCGTCACCCTGCACACCAGGATCAAGGCCCGCTGGACCGAGTTGGGGCCGGACGGCGAAGAGGTCACACGTGTGATCGACACGTCGCCGGGCCGTATGAAGCTCGGAGCGCTGCTGCCGCGCAACCCGAACGTCGGCTATCGCCTGCTCGAGAAGAACCTCACCAAGAAGGAGATCGGCAACCTGATCGACGTGGTCTATCGCCACTGCGGTCAGAAGGCGACGGTGATCTTCGCCGACCAGCTGATGGGCTTGGGCTTCAAGGAAGCGGCCAAAGCCGGCATCTCCTTCGGCAAGGACGACATCGTCATCCCGGCCCGCAAGACCGCCCTGGTCGAAGAAACCCAGAAGCTAGTCGAGGAATACGAACAGCAGTACGCCGACGGTCTGATCACCAAGGGTGAGAAGTACAACAAGGTCGTCGATGCCTGGGCCAAGGTCACCGACCGCGTCGCCGACGAGATGATGGCCGAACTGAAGGCTCCGACCATCGGGCCGGACGGTCGTGAAGGCGAGATCAACTCGATCTACATGATGGCCAACTCGGGGGCCCGCGGTTCGCAGGCCCAGATGAAGCAGCTCGGCGGGATGCGCGGTCTGATGGCCAAGCCCTCGGGCGAGATCATCGAGACGCCGATTGTGTCGAACTTCAAGGAAGGCCTGACGGTTCTGGAGTACTTCAACTCCACCCACGGCGCGCGTAAGGGCCTGGCCGATACCGCGCTGAAGACCGCCAACTCGGGTTATCTGACTCGCCGTCTGGTGGACGTGGCGCAGGACTGCATCATCACCGAAGAAGATTGCGGCTCGACGCGTGGCATCACCCTGCGCGCCGTCGTCGAAGGCGGTGAAGTTCTAGTGTCGCTGGGCAACCGCGTGCTGGGCCGGACTACGGCTGAGGACATCAAGGAGCCGGGTACGGAAGACGTCATCGTCCCGGCCGATACCCTGATCGACGAAGAACTGGTTGAAGTCATCGAGGCCGCCGGCGTCCAGACGATCAAGGTCCGCTCGGTCCTGACCTGCGAAAGCGAGATCGGGGTCTGCGGTGCCTGTTACGGTCGTGACCTGGCGCGTGGGACGCCGGTGAACATCGGTGAAGCGGTCGGCGTCATCGCCGCCCAATCGATCGGTGAGCCGGGTACCCAGCTGACCATGCGGACCTTCCACATCGGTGGCGCCGCCCAGGTAGCCGAGCAGTCCTTCTTCGAGGCCGTCAACGACGGGACCGTGAAGTTGAGCGAAGGCGCGACCGTCAAGGCGTCGCACGGCGATCTGGTGTCGATGACCCGCAACCTGACGGTCACCGTCCAGGTCGACGGCAAGGACCGCGAGAGCTATCGCGTGCCCTACGGTACGCGCCTGCGCATCAAGGACGGCGACGCGGTCAAGAAAGGCCAACGTCTGGCCGAGTGGGACCCGTACACCAACCCGATCATTACCGAAGTGGCCGGCAAGGTCCGCTTCGAGGATCTGGTAGACGGCCTGTCGATCCGCGAGGAAACCGACGAAGCCACCGGCATCGCCCAGCGCGTCGTTTCCGACTGGCGGGCCAGCCCGCGCGGTTCGGACCTGCGCCCGAGCATGGGCGTGATGGATAAGGACGGCGGCTACCAGAAACTGGCTTCGGGCGGCGACGCCCGTTACCAGCTGCCGGTCGGGGCCATTCTGTCCGTGGGTGACGGCGACGACGTCAAGCCGGGTGAGGTCATCGCCCGCGTGCCGACCGAAAGCGCCAAGACCCGCGACATCACCGGCGGTCTGCCGCGGGTGGCCGAGCTGTTCGAAGCGCGTCGTCCGAAGGACTGTGCCGTCATCGCCGAGATGGACGGTCGGGTCGAATTCGGGCGCGACTACAAGAACAAGCGTCGGATCAAGATCACCCCGGAGCCGGACGCCGATGGCAATCAGGCCGAGGCGGTCGAATTCCTGATCCCGAAGGGCAAGCACATCTCTGTCCAGGACGGCGACCTGATCCAGAAGGGCGACTACATCATCGACGGCAACCCCGATCCGCACGATCTGCTGCGTATTCAGGGCGTCGAGGCCCTGGCCGAGTATCTCGTGAACGAAGTGCAGGACGTCTATCGACTGCAGGGCGTGCCGATCAACGACAAGCACATCGAAACGATCGTTCGCCAGATGCTGCAAAAGGTCGAGATCGTCGATCCGGGTGAGACTGGCCTGATCAAGGGCGATCACATGGACAAGTCCGAGTTCGATCTCGAACAGGCCAAGACCGAGAAGCGCGGGGGCCGTCCCGCGACGACCCAGCCGGTGCTGCTCGGCATCACCAAGGCGTCGCTCCAGACCAAGAGCTTCGTCTCGGCGGCGTCGTTCCAGGAGACCACCCGCGTCCTCACCGATGCGGCGGTCAACGGCAAGATCGACACCCTGGAAGGCCTCAAGGAGAACGTCATCGTCGGGCGTCTGATCCCGGCGGGAACCGGTTCCTATCTGCGTGGCCTGCAACGCGTGGCGCACAAGCGCGACGAGAAGCTGGCTGCTCAGCGGGCCAAGGCCGCTGCCGCGGAAATCGAGGCTCTTCCGGAAGATCTGGCTGCCGAGATCGACGGCTAGGTTCCAGAGCCGAGCTGAACGGATCAAGCCCCGGAGGGAAACCTCCGGGGCTTTTCGTTGCAATCAGATCAATCAATCCCGCCGTTCACCACGGGGCGTTCGCCGGTCGCATAGACAACGCTGCGGTCAATTTCCCCCATGCCGAAGTTCGACCCCGGCGTGGAGGAGGGGGCGGCATTGCCGCTGCCCGTCGGGGCCGGTGAGCGATAGTATTCATAGCGCGCAACATTGGCGGCCGAACGGGCGGCCCAACCGTCTCGCGGATCGGTACGCGGCGTTGGCGGCTGGCGCGGCGTGGATGCTCGCAAGAAGCTGTCCCGGCAGGCCTGATAGTCCGCTTCCGTCACCTCGCCGGAGCCGAGCTCGCATCGCTCGCGCCATGACTGAGGGATGACCCGCCCCGGTGAGCGCGTACGCACGCCGGGCGGTGGCGTATCGACAACCAGCGGCGCGACCTCGGAGGGGTGCGCCGACCGGCGGGCTTCACGCACAGCGATCGGGGGCAGACGTGACGAAGCGGCTCCGGCTCGCGTAGGTGTTGGGGGCTGGGTCGGCATACGCGAACGTGGCGTGATCTGGATGTAGATCGGCGCCACCGGGCGCTCAGCCTGGGCGCGGTATGTGTTCAGACGCGCGGTGGGGGCCAGGCTCGTCAGGATCAGGACGTGCGCCACGCCCACCAAGCCAGTGGCCACCAGCCACCGCTGTGTTCGCGGTTCCTTTAGTTGATCAATGATCCTGCGGTGCCAGAGCATGCGGCCTCCCCATCGACAGGTGAGCCAGCGAACGGGGCAATGTCATGGCGCAGTTGCGCCCAACGCGCGGCGAGGCCATTTGGGAGGAGTCAGACGAAAATGGAGACCCTGATGCCCCTGCTGCTTTGCCCGAACGACAACGCGTCCATGCAGACGGTGAACCGTAATGGGGTCGAGTTTGATATGTGTCCGACCTGTCGTGGCGTGTGGCTCGATCGCGGTGAGCTGGAAAAGCTGATGCAGGCCAGCCGGGATGATGGCGCAGCGCAGGCTCCGGCGGCGCGTCCGCAATCTTCGACACCCCAGCAACAGCCCCAACAGTATGGCTATGGCGAGCGCGGCGAGCGCGGCGAACGTGGCGAGTATGGCGAGCGCGGTGAATACGGCCACGATGGTCGCCGGCGTCGACGCGGTTTCGACCTGTTCGACATCTTTGACTAGGTCATCGGCCTGTCGGGGCGGTCAGGCTGGTTGCTGTTGGGTGGCGCAGTGAATGCCGCCGCCGGACGCGCCGATGGGGTCGATGTTCAACTGGACAATCTCGCGTCCGGGGTAGAGCGAAGCCAGAATGTCTCGGGCCTCGTCGTCGGCCCGTCGATCACCGAACTCTGCTGCGATGACAGCATGGTTGCAGACATAGTAGTTCACATAGCTGGCGACGAAATCGTCGGCATGTGCCCGGATATCAAATGGCTCGGGTAGACGGACGATCTCCAGCGACCTGCCTCGCGCGTCCGTCGCCTGTTCCAGGATGGCCAGCGTTTCGTGAGCAGCGGCGGACCACGGGTCGTGAGGGACGATCTCGCCATCGATCTGGATAACGATCCGACCCGGTTCGACAAACCGGGCCAGGGCATCGATGTGGTAGTCGGTGATGTCTGCCCCGACAATGCCGGGTGCCCAGATCATCTTTGACGCCCCAAGGGCATCGCCCAGCCGCCCTGCGATCTGATCAGCGGTGAGGTTGGGATTCCGGTTGTCGTTCACCCAGCAACTGGCGTGCGCCAGCATGGTGCCGTCCCCATCATGTTCCAGGCCGCCCTGCTCACCGACAACACCGCTGTCAATCACAGAGAGGCCGAGACGCTCAGCGACGCGACCCGCGATGCGGGCGTCGTTCGCGTGCGGCTGCTTGTTTCCCCAACCGTTGAATTGGACCAGGGCGACGGCAAGGGAGCCGGCCTCATCCTTGACGAAGGTTGGACCGCTATCGCGACACCAAAGATCGTCTGTCGGAATGTCCCAGACCTCGACCGCCCCACTCAGGCGAGGGCGATCCAGGCCACGCGCATGGGATACGGCCAGCATGGCCACGGGCTCGAACTCCGCGATGGTGTTGGCGATATCGATGATCGCCGCCTGGACGGAGCTCAGAGCGCGTGCGCCGTAAACGTCAATGCTTGTGGGCCATTGCATCAGTGTGCGCAGGTGCGTGGCGCTTTCGAGCGGCATTTCATATCGCATGGTCTGGCTCGGCTGGGCGGGCGCGCAACCTGGCGCGGCGAAGGCGACCGATGAGGCGAGGCCGGTCTGAAGGACACTGCGGCGGTTCATGGCGACACCGATCTCATGGCGTGTGACGTCACGCAATGGGTTGCTGAGAGCCGTTATCAATTAGGGCATCTGCCCCAATTTCCCTTCGCCTGACATGGACATTCGGCTCGGACAGGCGCATGACCCCGTCCATAATCGGAACCGACGAGTACACCTGCGTTGTTTGACTACCGATCCGCATTTGAAACCGCCATCGAACAGGTGAAGGGGGAGGGGCGCTATCGCGTCTTCGCCGACCTGAAGCGTCGCCGCGGGCAGTTTCCGCAGGCCGTGCGCCGGCGTGAGGACGGGTCCGAGCAGGATGTCGTGGTCTGGTGCTCCAATGACTATCTGGGCATGGGCCAGCATCCGGTGGTGCTCGACGCCATGAAGGCGGCGGTCGACGAGGCTGGGGCCGGGGCCGGTGGTACACGCAATATCTCGGGCACGACGCGCTATCACGTCGATCTGGAGCGCGAGCTGGCCGAATGGCACGGCAAGGAAGCGGCGCTGCTGTTCACCTCGGGCTATGTCGGCAACGAGGCGACGCTTTCGACGCTGCAGAAGATCCTGCCGGGGCTGATCGTGTTTTCGGACGCCCTGAACCATGCCTCGATGATCGCCGGCATTCGCCAGGGCGGCGGCGAGCGCCATGTGTTCCGGCACAATGATCTGAACCACCTCGAAAGCCTGCTGGCGGCGGCGCCGGCCGATGCGCCCAAACTCATTGCGTTTGAGAGTGTCTATTCGATGGACGGCGACATCGCCGACCTGAAGGGCACCATCGCCCTGGCCAAAAAGTACGGGGCCATGACCTATCTGGACGAGGTCCATGCGGTCGGCCTGTATGGCGAACGCGGGGCGGGTATCGCCGAACGCGACGGCGTGCTCGGCCAGATCGACATCATCGAATGCACGCTCGGCAAGGCCATCGGCGTGATGGGCGGCTATATCGCGGCGGATGCTGCGGTCTGTGACGCCATTCGCTCGTGGGCATCGGGCTTCATCTTCACCACCAGCCTGCCGCCGGCCCTGACGGCGGGGGCGCTGGCGTCGGTGCGGCACCTGAAGGCCAATCCGGATCTGCGCACGCGGCATCAGGAGCGTGCGGCGGCCCTGAAGGCCCGCTTCCAGGCCAAGGGCATTCGGGTGATGGAAACCTCCACCAGCCACATCGTGCCGGTGTTCGTCGGCGATCCGGTCCACTGCAAGATGGTCTCGGACATGCTGCTGGAAGAGTTCGGCATCTATGTTCAGCCGATCAACTATCCGACCGTGCCGCGCGGGACCGAGCGCCTGCGCTTCACCCCGTCGCCGGACCACACCGACGCCATGATGGACGCCCTGGTCGAGGCGATGGACCAGCTGTGGACGCGGTGCAACGTGGCGCGGATGCCGGCGGTCGCCTAAGGCGAGCGACGTTTCTCCAAACCAATTGCGCGCGACTGGAGGCCGTGCCACGGTCGAGCTTCCTGTCGGAGGCTGTCTCAATGCGCATTGCTGTTTCGGTCGCGGCTTTGGCCGTCTTGCTCGCGGCCTGTGGGGGAGGTGACGCCAGCAGCGGCGACGATGCCAGTGGCGCGGTCCTACCGCTGGGCGTCTATGAGTGCGATGCGCCGATGATGATGGGCGGCATGGTCGTTCCCAACCCCCAGACCGGGCCGATGTTCGGGGTCACCGCGCCGGGACGCTATCGGGATTTCGACGGCGGGACCGGGCGGTTCGAGTTGGCCGACCACGTCCTGACGATGACCTCGGGGCCGCTCGAGGGGACGCGCTATCGGCAGGACCCGGAGATGGAGACCTATTTCCAGCCTCTGGATGAGACCGGGGAGGTGGGTGAGATTCGCTGTGTGCTGAACGCGGACAAGGACATCGACGCGCCCTGGTAGCCAGCGCCTCACACAACATCTTGTAACCCGCCCCGTACAGAGACTAGATATGCGCCCCTAATCACAGGGGACGATCGTGACCGCCTTCACCCACGCCGATTTCTTTTCCCGCTCACTGGCCGACAGCGACCCGGACATCTTCAAGGGCATCCAGGGTGAGCTGGGGCGTCAGCGCGAGGACATCGAGCTGATTGCGTCGGAGAACATCGTCTCCAAGGCGGTGCTGGAGGCGCAAGGGTCGATCCTGACGAACAAATACGCCGAGGGGTATCCGGGGCGGCGCTATTACGGCGGGTGCGAATACGTCGATGTGACCGAGGATCTGGCGCGCGAGCGGGTCAAGCAGCTGTTCGGCGCGGCCTACGCCAACGTCCAGCCGCACTCTGGCGCCCAGGCCAACCAGGCGGTGTTCATGGCGTTGCTCAAGCCGGGCGACACCTTCCTGGGGATGGACCTGGCCTGCGGCGGGCATCTGACGCACGGTTCGCCGGCCAATCAGTCGGGCAAGTGGTTCCGCCCGGTGACCTACAAGGTGCGCGAAGACAATCACCTGATCGACTATGACCACGTCGCCGAAATGGCTGAGAAGGAAAAGCCGGCCCTGATCCTGGCGGGGGCCTCGGCCTATTCGCGCCACATCGATTTCAAGCGGTTCCGCGAGATTGCGGATTCGGTCGGGGCCTATCTGATGGTGGACATGGCCCACTATGCCGGCCTGATCGCCGGGGGCGTCTATCCCGATCCGGTCGCCCACGCTCACGTCACCACCTCGACGACGCACAAGACCCTGCGCGGACCGCGCGGCGGCATCGTGCTGACCAATGAAGAGGCCATCTCCAAGAAGGTCAACTCGGCGGTGTTTCCGGGTCTGCAAGGCGGGCCGCTGGAGCACGTCATCGCCGCCAAGGCTGTGGCCTTCGGCGAGGCGCTGAAGCCGGAGTTCAAGCAGTATGCCGCCCAGGTGGTCAAGAACGCGCAGGTGCTGGCCGGCGTGCTGGTCGATCGGGGTCTGGCCATCGTGTCCGGCGGCACCGACAGCCACCTGATGCTGGTCGACCTGCGGCCCAAGTCCGTGACCGGCAAGGCCACCGAGCGCGAGCTGGAGAAGGCGCTGATGACCTGTAACAAGAATGGCGTGCCGTTCGATGAGGCCCCCTTCACCATCACCTCCGGCGTACGGCTGGGAACGCCGGCGGGCACCACACGCGGTTTCGGCGAGGGCGAGTTCCAGCAGATTGGCCACTGGATCGCCGATGTCATTGATTCCATGGCGGGTGGAGACGAGGCAGACCCGGCGGTCATCGCCAAGGTCGGGGCGGATGTCCGCGCCCTGACCAATCGCTTCCCGATCTATGGCGGGATCGACGGGTAGAACACCATGAAGTGCCCCTTCTGCGGAAACCCCGACACCCAGGTCAAGGACAGCCGCCCGTCCGACGACGGCGCGGCCATCCGCCGCCGCCGGCTGTGCGGCAAGTGCGAGGGGCGCTTTACGACCTTTGAACGCGTGCAGCTGCGCGAACTGGTGATCCTCAAGCGGAACGGTCGACGCACCCCCTTTGACCGGGACAAGCTGGAACGGTCGCTGCGGATCGCGCTCAGGAAACGGCCGATCCAGCCTGAGCAGATCGACCAACTGACCAGCCGCATCACCCGCCAGCTTGAAAGCCTGGGCGAAACGGAAATCCAGTCGAGTGTGGTCGGGGACTTCATCATGAAGGCGCTGAAGGGCGTCGATGAGGTCGCCTATGTTCGCTATGCCTCGGTCTATAAGGATTTTCGCCACACCTCGGATTTCGCTCGATTCCTTGGGGACGAGGGGCTGGACGAGGGCTGATGCGCCCTTCCGTCACGCTCAAGCTGGCGACGTCGCTGGACGGTCGCATCGCCATGGCATCGGGCGAATCCCAATGGATCACCGGCGACGCTGCACGCGCCCAGGGCCATCGCCTGCGCGCTGACCACGACGCCATTCTGGTCGGGGTCGAGACGATCCTTGCCGACGATCCGTCCCTGACCGTGAGGATCGATGGGGTAGAGACGGAGAAACAGCCCCTGCGGGTCATTCTGGATTCTCGCCTGCGTACGCCTTCGCTGGCCGAGGCGGCCAAGTTGGGTAGCCTGATCCTCACCGGCGAGGATCCGCGCCCGATCCGGCGCGCTCAAATCGAACGTGTTGACGTTGGCGAGGATGGGCGCCCGACTGTCGAGGCGGTGCTGGCGGCGCTTGGGAAACGACACGTCCGCTCGGTGCTGATCGAGGGGGGCGGGCAGGTCGCGGCGTCGTTCCTGAAGGCGGGCCTTGTGGATCAGATCGAGTGGTTCCGATCCGCAATCCTCCTGGGATCGGAAGGCCGTCCTTGTGTCGGCGCGTTGGAGCTTGCCCATCTGAGCGATGCCCCCCGCCTTGAAAGGGTTGCGGTTGTGGCACTCGGACCCGATCTGTGGGAACGCTATCAAAGGGTTCGCTGAGTGTTTACCGGCATTGTCACAGACATCGGGCGTGTGCGCGTCGTGCGCCAGACGGCGCGTGATCGACGCTATGAGGTCGAGACGCGCTGGGACACCTCGACCCTCGCCCTGGGAGCCTCCATCAGCCATGCGGGTTGCTGCCTGACGGTCACCGAGACCGGCCCGGGCTGGTTTGCCGTGGAGGTATCGGGGGAAACCTTGACGAAGACGACGCTAGGCCAATGGATGGAAGGCACGCCGGTCAATCTGGAGCGGGCCGCTCGACTTGGCGACGAGATGGGGGGGCATATCGTCTCGGGCCACATTGACGGCGTCGGGCAGATCGTTTCCGTCAGACTTGAAGGTGGGTCGAGGCGGATCGAGATTTCCGCACCCGAGCCTTTGCACCGCTTCATCGCTGAAAAAGGTTCGATCACGGTCGATGGCGTATCGCTGACGGTGAATACGGTCGGCGGTCAGATCTTCAGCGTCAATGTCATTCCTCATACCCTTGAGGTGACGACTCTGTCGGGCCTCCAGCCGGGCGATCCGGTCAATCTCGAGATTGATATGCTGGCCAGATACCTCGCAAGGTGGCAGGAGACGGCATGACCTATTCCGCGCCCATACCTGAGGCGTCCATCAGCCCGATCGAAGCCATTCTGGCGGAGGCCGCTTCCGGTCGCCCGTATATCCTGGTGGATGCCGAGGACCGCGAGAACGAAGGCGACGTTGTGATCCCGGCCGATGCCGTCACGCCGGACATGATCGCCTTCATGGCGCGTGAGGCGCGAGGTCTGATCTGTCTGACGATCGCGCCAGAGCGAGCCGAGCACTTGCGACTGGCCCCTATGGTCGAAACCAATCGTTCGGGCATGGGCACGGCCTTCACCGTGTCGATCGAGGCGGCGACGGGCGTGACGACCGGCATCTCAGCGGCGGACCGGACCCGGACCATCATGGCGGCCGTGTCGCCCACGGCCCAGGCTGACGATCTGGTTAGCCCAGGCCATGTCTTTCCCATCGTGGCCCGACCGGGCGGCGTCCTTGAGCGGGCAGGCCACACGGAGGCTTCGGTCGAGATCGCGCGCATGGCCGGACGTGACCCATCGGGGGTCATCTGCGAGATCATCAATGACGATGGGACCATGGCGAGGCTGCCGGACCTGATTGTCTTTGCCCGCCGCCATGGACTGAAAATCGGCACCATCGCGGATCTGATCGCCTATCGGCAGGACCAGGAGAGCGGCGAATGATCGAGGAACCGGTTCGCGTGCTCATTGTCGAAGCTCGCTATTATAACGATCTATCCGACCTCTTGCTGGCGGGGGCCCGGCGGGCGCTCGAGGCCGCCGGTGCTGAATACAATGTCATTCAGGTGCCGGGCGCACTGGAAATCCCGACCGCTGTGGCCATTGCCGAAGAATCCGGGAGATTTCCCATTGGCGTCCGCTATGACGGCTATGTCGCCCTAGGATGCGTGATCCGCGGCGACACTTATCATTTTGAGGTGGTTGCCAATGAATCGGCGCGGGGCCTGACCGAGTTGGGCATCAATCACCGGCTGGCCATCGGCAATGGCATTCTGACAACCGACGATGAGGATCAGGCCCATTGGCGAGCCGATCCCAACCAATCCGACAAGGGCGGCGCGGCGGCGCGGGCCTGCCTGGACCTCATTGCCCTTAAGCGCAGTCTGCGCGGAGCCTCTGCATGACCGACCCCACCGATCCGCGCGCGATGAAGGCGGTGATGGAGCAACTCGCGGCCGCCGAGGCCGAGCGTCCGATCACCGAAACGCCCCTGTCAGCCCGCGAGCGGCGGGCCCGCACCGTCGCCCGGTTGGCAGCGGTTCAGGCGCTCTATCAGATGGAGTTGGCCGGGGCCGGGGTTGAGACCGTGATCCGTGAGTTTTCGGACCATCGCTTTGATGATCGTCTCGGAGACGAATTGATGGCTGAGGCCGACGAGGCCTATTTTGCCGAGATCGTTCGTGGCGTTGTTTCGGATCAGGCTCGGGTCGATGAGGCCGTGATCCGCCGACTGGCCGAGGGATGGAAACTGACCCGGCTGGATTCCACCCTGCGGGCGCTTTTGAGGTCTGGCACCTGGGAACTGATCTCTCGGCCTGACACCCCTCGTGAGGTCGTGCTGGACGAATATGTCGAACTGGCCAAGGCGTTCTTTGATGACCGTGATGCCGGCTTCGTCAATGCAGCCTTGGATGGTGTCGCTCGGGACGTGCGGGGCTAGGCCGTGGGGACGGATCGTCCCGACGAGTTCGATACGATTCGACGGCTGTTGATGCCGCTTGCGGGGCACCCGGCCGCACGAGGCCTATTGGATGATGTAGCTGTTCTGGAGCCGCCGCCCGGCAGGACGCTGGTGCTGACCCATGACACCTTGGTTGCCGGCGTTCATTTCCGGCCGGACGATCCGCCTGAACTTATCGCGCGCAAGCTGCTGCGGGTGAATCTGTCTGATCTCGCCGCCAAGGGGGCTCAACCGTTCGGCTATCTGATGAGCTGTGCCTGGCCCAAGAGCTGCGACTGGGCATGGCGAGCAGCGTTTGGCCGCGGTCTGGCCCAGGACCAGACGACCTACGGCCTCGCCCTTCTGGGGGGCGATACAGTCTCGACGCCTGGCCCGCTCACACTTGGCGCGACCCTGATTGGATGGGGCTTGCCCGGCCGAACACCCCGCCGTTCGACGGCACAGGTCGGGGATGCCCTGTTGGTAACCGGCACGATCGGCGACGGCGGACTTGGATTGATGGCGACAGGGTTGAACCCGCCATCGTTCGAACCCGGCGATGCCGAGTGGCTCGCGGATCGCTATCGCCTGCCACAGCCACGTTGCGAGTTGGCTGACTTGATTGCGGCTGAGGCAACGGCAAGCGCCGATATTTCTGACGGCCTGGTTGCGGACGTTGGCCATATCGCCCAGGCCTCCGGCCTTGCCGCAGAGATCGACCTTGGCCTGATGCCCATTTCGACGGCAGCCCACCGCTGGGTGACCGCTCAGGACAACCGGTCAGACGCTCTTGTGCGGCTAGCGACCTCTGGCGACGACTACGAGATTGCCTTTACGCTCGCGCCGGAACGTGTCGAGGCCGTCCGTATCGCGGCCAACGCCCTGGGGTGTCCGGTCACCGTCATTGGACAGATGATGGAAGGTGAGGGTGTCACCACAAGCCTCGGCTTGCGGCGTCTGGAGATCGACATGCCGGGTTGGCGGCATCGCTAACGCGGTCTTCATCGTCGCCGTGGCAACATCCGGAGATGGACAGACGCGCTTTCCTGACTGTGGGCCTTGTCGCCGCCACAGCTTCCGCCGCCCCAGCCAAGGCTGCTGAAGAGGCGGAATCGAGCGGCCCGGGCTCCTATGATCTTACCGTTGTAGGGCTGCCGGTCGTCGTCGATGACCGCATCCGCAACTACATCTATGTGCGGCTCAAACTGCATGTCGCTGCCGGAACTGAGCCGATGTCCCTTCGCGAGAAGGACCCGCACATTCGCGATTCCCTCGTGAGAATGGCCCATCGGCGCCCCTTTACGGTGGCCGGAGAGATGAACCGGCTCAATGCTGCGGCCATGGCCGGCCACGTCATGGCGACAGCCATTCGCGTGTGTGGACGCGGCGTCATCACCCGGGTTGAAGTCACTGAGCAGCAGCCGCAACGCTTGGTCGCCTGACACATCGTTAATTCGTTCGAGATTCCATCGGTCGCCCCGTTGCGATTTGGGCAGGATTTTGGCACGGTCCCGCCGATTTCCCGCGGGGGCGCGATCAGGCGTCCGTTGCGCACGGGGGGACCGGAAGGCGGACGAATGCGCCGCGCCAAGGGTCCGTCGCGCTTTTGAGAACGACGAGGACTTAGACAGCCATGCAAGACTACATCCTGCCGCTGGTCATTCTGGCCGGCGCGGTGGGGGTGCTTTACGGGGCGCTTCAGACCGCTGCCCTGATGAAGGCCAACGCCGGCAACGCGCGAATGCAAGAGATCGCCGCCGCCATTCAGGAGGGGGCCTCGGCCTATCTCCGTCGCCAATACACCACCATCGCCATGGTTGGCGTGGTCATCCTGATCGCCGCCTGGCTGCTGATCGGCCAGTGGGCCGCCATCGGCTTCCTGGTGGGCGCGGTCCTGTCGGGCCTGGCCGGCTATGCCGGGATGCTGATTTCGGTGCGCGCCAATGTGCGTACGGCGCAAGCGGCGTCCGAGAGCCTGGCCAAGGGCCTGTCGATCGCCTTCCGTTCGGGCGCGGTGACGGGCCTGTTCGTGGCCGGCGGTGCGCTGGTCGGTGTGGCCGGCTACTACTGGCTGCTGACGCAGGGCCTCGGTCTTGAAAACACCAGCCGCGAAGTCGTTGATGGTCTGGTGGCTCTGGGCTTCGGGGCGTCGCTGATCTCGATCTTTGCGCGTCTGGGCGGCGGCATCTTCACCAAGGGTGCTGACGTCGGCGGCGACATGGTCGGCAAGGTGGAGGCCAACATCCCTGAGGATGATCCCCGCAACGCCGCCACCATCGCTGACAACGTCGGTGACAACGTCGGTGACTGCGCCGGTATGGCCGCTGACCTGTTCGAAACCTATGCCGTGACGACCGTGGCGACCATGGTTCTGGCCGCCATCTTCTTCCGTGATACGCCGTTCGTGGACGCGATGATGCTGCTGCCGCTGGCCATCTGCGGCGTGTGCGTGATCACCTCGATCATCGGCACCTTTTTTGTCCGTATGGGCAAGAGCCAGAACATCATGGGTGCCCTCTACAAGGGGCTGATCGCCACGGGCCTTCTGTCGGCCCTGGCGGTTTACTGGATCATCAACCAGGTCGTCGGTGGACCTGTCCAGACCGCAGACGGCCTGACGATCGCCCCGATGAGCCTGTTCTGGTGTGGCGTCGTCGGCCTGGGCGTCACTGCCGCCATCGTCATGGTGACCGAATACTACACCGGTACGGGCTTCCGTCCGGTCAAGTCGGTGGCCAATGCCTCGGTGTCCGGTCATGGCACGAACGTCATTCAGGGTCTGGCCGTGTCGTTGGAATCGACCGCGCTTCCGGCCCTGATCATCATCGTCGGCATCATCGCCTCGTTCCAGCTGGCGGGTCTGTTCGGCATCGCCATCGCCACCACGACCATGCTGGGCGTGGCGGGTATGATTGTGGCCCTGGACGCCTTCGGCCCGGTGACTGACAACGCCGGCGGCATTGCCGAGATGGCGGGTCTTCCGCCGGAAGTCCGCGTCTCGACCGATGCTCTGGACGCGGTCGGCAACACCACCAAGGCCGTTACCAAGGGTTATGCGATTGGTTCGGCGGGTCTGGGTGCCCTGGTCCTGTTCGCGGCCTTCAATGCCGACCTCAAGCACTTCACCGAGACCGCAGAGGTGGGCTCGTTCTTCTTTGGGCTGGGCGAGGTCGCCTTCGATCTGTCCAACCCCTATGTTGTGGTCGGCCTGCTGTTTGGGGGCGCGCTGCCGTTCCTGTTCGGCGGCATGTCGATGACGGCGGTGGGCAAGGCGGCGGAATCGGTCGTGGCCGAGGTTCGTCGTCAGTTCCGTGAAAACCCTGGCATCATGACCGGCGAGGTCAAACCCGAGTATGGCCGCGCGGTCGACATCCTGACGCGCTCGGCGATCCGCGAGATGATCGTGCCGTCTCTGCTGCCGGTGCTGGCCCCGGTCGTGCTGTTCTTCGTGGTTCTGTGGTTGCCGCAGACGACCAAGGCGGACGCCTTTGCCGCCCTGGGCGCGATGCTCATGGGCGTCATCGTCACCGGCCTGTTCGTCGCCGTCTCCATGACGTCTGGCGGCGGGGCATGGGACAACGCCAAGAAGATCATCGAAGAAGGCTTCACCGACAAGAATGGTGTCACCCACGGCAAGGGCTCTGATGCCCACAAGGCGGCCGTGACCGGCGACACCGTCGGCGATCCCTACAAGGACACAGCGGGCCCCGCTGTGAACCCGATGATCAAGATCACCAACATCGTGGCTCTACTGCTGTTGGCGGTCCTGGCGGCCTGGTCCGCCGGCTGATCACTCAGCCAGCCTGATGTGAAAGCGCCCCGGAGATCACTCTCCGGGGCGTTCTTTTTTGCCCGATGCCTAGGCCTGGTCCGTTGAGCGTCGAACGATCTCGTCCCCACGGCCCAGGGGATCGGGGAGGGGCTCGTCGTCACCCACAAAGGCCAACGACACCGAGTTTATGCAATAGCGGGTACCTGAGGGCGGCGGACCGTCGGGAAAAACGTGGCCTTGGTGACTGTCACAGCGCGCGCAGCGCGTTTCCACCCGAACCATACCGTAGGAGCTATCGCGCACGCCGAGCACATTCTCGGGTCGATAGGGTGCGGTGAAAGAGGGCCAACCCGTCCCGCTTTCGAACTTGGCCTGGGCCCGGAACAGCGGCAGGCCGCACAGACGGCAGGCGTAGAGGCCCGGTCGCTTCTCGGCCAACAGCCCCCCACAGAAGGGCGCTTCGGTCCCGTGATTGAGGAGGACGCGTCGCTCCTCATCGTCAAGGCCGCTTTCGAGCCTCTGACGTTCAGCGTCTGTCGGTGGGGTCAGGTCGAATTGAGAAGGGGCGCTCATGGCCATGAAAATGGCGAGCGCCCCTTCAAGGTTCAAGTCTGTGTGAATCAGCCGCCGAAGAGCGATCCAACCCACGCCCGCACGGCAGCTTCGTCCGTCGGATTGCCCGTATAGGCGAGCCCGCCCGCCGGCGTATGGCCGACATTGGATGCACGGGTACGTCCGAACCAGGTCTTGTGGCCGTAGTTCAGATAGCCATGGCCGGACGGAAGAGCGACGCGGGTTTGCTCGAAGTGGATCGAGTCGGCCCCCGTCGGCGACCCGGCGATCCTGACATTTGGCAGGGTGGCCAGCATGTCGACCACATCCAGACAGGCATTGCGGCACCCGCCGTCAACCAGCACGACGACATTGCCGCGCATGGCGCTGGTTGGGGTTGCGACTTCAGCCGGCGCGGCTGCCTCTTCACCTTCCACAGCCGCAGCCTCGATAGCCGGGATGGGGGGGGTGATCTGCTGGGTGAAGGTCTGTGCGCCTGACGCCGCGGCAGCATCAAACTGGGCAATCAGATCCTGCATCTGACGAACGGCGCCGGGGTAGTTGGCCGCAAAGACCGGATCGCCCTGCATACGGCCCAGGGTATCCACGAAATACTGCCGGTTATCAGGTGAGACACGATAGACGATCTGACCTTCGATCCGCTGTTGCGAGACACGATAGTCGACGCCCCACAGACGGTTCGCCAGGGAATAGCCCAGAGCTGCCGAACCGGCACGCGCGCCGCGCAGGTCAATGACCACATTGCCGCCCTGGATGGTCGCCAACTGCTGGTCGATCTGGGCCAGGAAGGCCTGAGAAGCACTGCCTTGGGTCAGGTCATGCAGATGGATCCAGGTGCCGCCATTGAAGGACTCAACGCCCAGGGGCACCTGCGGGGTGTAAACGGCTGAGGCCCAAGCGGCCCGGCGCGAAGGCTCGGGAGCGAAGGTGCCGATCAGAGTGTAGTCCCGACCGCGACCGCGCCCATTGTTGGCAAAGCGGCAACTGCCGGGAAGGCCCCCGATGAACGGGTTGCCGCGGTCCCAGAACAGATAGGGGGCGGTCTGTTCCCGGTCGCCAGGCTGATCCAGATTGCCTTCCCAGTGGTCCAGCCGCTGGCGTGCAAACTCTTCAGCAGACAGATCGCCGCACGAAATCAGCGTGGCTCCGACGCTGGGCATGTTGCGCGCGGACGGATCAACCCAGGTCACGACATACTGGCCATCGCGCCAGGCCGTGGTCATCTGGCTCCAAAGCTGGCCATCCCAGAGGGGCGGGGTCTGCCAGTTTGGGTCGAAGGTAATGTTGGTGTCCTCCAGGCTGCGGGCAAAGCCACGCATGGTGAAGGCGTAGTCATCGGCATCGCGTACGCGCCCGGCGCGATCACGCGCTTCAGCGTAACCTGAAGCGAGTCGCTGGGCGAAGCCTGCTTCGTCACCGCCCGTCACGAGAGCCGGGTGGTTTTGCTGAATCTCCTGGTGGAGGGCTTCGACATCCTGTTGAGCGGCGGCGCGCCAGTCCTGAGCATTCGCTGCAGTGACAGCCAGGAGGCTCACGGAGGCTGCAAGGGCAAGGGTCTTCATAGGCGTAGGGTCCTTTCGGGACGAACGTCTTGGGCAATGGCCCGGGTTAAACCTCATTGAGCGCCTGTTTGCCAAGCACGTTCCATCGGGCTAGGCGTGCCCTTTCGCCGAACGCGCGAAGGGTTTTTATGTTCAGCAAGATCTTAATCGCCAATCGCGGCGAAATCGCGGTCAGGATTATCAAGACCTGTCGTCGGATGGGGATTTCCACCGTTCAGGTCTATTCCGAAGCCGACGCCGACAGCCTGGCGGTCGAGATAGCGAACGAATCGGTCTTCATCGGGCCGGCCCCTGCGGCTGAAAGCTACCTTGTGGCTGACAAGATCATCGCGGCCGTCCGAGAAACGGGTGCCGAGGCTGTGCATCCCGGCTTTGGCTTCCTGTCCGAAAACGCCGAATTTGCGCGTCGGCTACGCGACGAGGGCATCGCCTTCATCGGTCCGAACCCCGAAGCCATCGAGGCGATGGGCGACAAGATTACGTCGAAAAAGTTCGCCGCTGACGCCGGTGTCAGCACTGTACCGGGCCACATGGGCCTGATCGAAACGCCGGAGGAGGCCGTCAGGATCGCGGCGGAGATCGGCTATCCGGTCATGATCAAGGCCTCTGCGGGTGGCGGCGGCAAAGGTATCCGGGTTGCCCATTCCGACGCCGACATGGCGGAGGGCTTTGCGGCGGTGAAGGCTGAGGCCCGCAACGCTTTCGGCGACGACCGTGTTTTTCTCGAGAAATTCATTGTCAGCCCGCGCCACATCGAGATCCAGGTGCTGGGCGACAAACACGGCCATGTCGTTCACCTGTTTGAGCGAGAGTGTTCGATTCAGCGTCGAAACCAGAAGGTCATCGAGGAGGCCCCCAGCCCCCTACTTGATGAGGCCACTCGGATGGCCATGGGCGCGCAGGCCGTCGCTCTGGCCAAGGCTGTCAACTATGACTCGGCCGGGACCGTGGAGTTTGTCGCCGGCCAGGACAGGTCCTTCTATTTCCTCGAAATGAACACCCGAATTCAGGTGGAACATCCGGTCACCGAGCTGATCACGGGTGTCGATCTGATTGAGCAGATGATCCGATCGGCCGCCGGCGAGCCACTGGCCTTCAAGCAGGACGATTTGTCGATCCATGGTTGGGCCATCGAAAGCCGGATCTATGCGGAAGACCCCTATCGCGGCTTCCTGCCGTCCATCGGGCGGCTGAGCCGCTATCGCAAGCCGGATGAGGGCGAACGCGCCGATGGCACTGTGGTGCGAAATGATTCCGGCGTCCGGGAGGGCGACGAAATCTCGATGTTCTATGACCCTATGATCGCCAAGCTCTGTGTTTGGGGACCGGATCGCGCGACCGCGATCGCGGGCATGGCGGTCGCTCTGGAAGAGACACATCTCGAAGGTGTGGGCCAGAATTTGCCCTTCCTGTCAGCGGTGATGGATCAGACTCGGTTCCAGTCAGGCGAGTTGGCCACCAGCTATATCGCGGACGAGTTTCCGGACGGCTTCCACGGCATTGAACCTGACCCGTTCCAGTTGGATGTGATGGTGGCGTCTGCGGCCATGATGCATGCGTTCGAACGCGCTCGAACGGATGCGCCGGACCGCTTCGACTGGACCGTATTGATCGACGGGACGACCCACGATGTTCACCTGGATCTGACCGGGGAGGGCCTCGGTATTCGCTATGATGACGGCCGCGTCGTGTTGATGGCGGATGCCGACTGGCGACCGGGCCTCCCGCAGCTCACCGCCACGCTGGATGGCCGGCCTTTTACCGTGGAGATCAAACGACGCGCCGACGGCTATGACATCCGCCATCGCGCCGCCCGCAAGCGGGTTCGGGTTCTCAGCCCGCAAGTCGCCGGCTTCTACGCCGGCCTACCCGAACGGAAGGCCCCCGACACCGCCAAGTTGATCCTGTCGCCGATGCCGGGGCTCATGGTGTCCGTCGATGTAGAGCCCGGCCAGGACATCAAAGCCGGCCAGGCTGTGGCCGTCATCGAGGCCATGAAGATGCAGAACATCCTTCGTGCCGAGCGTGATGCCACGGTGAAATCGGTTCTGGTCAAGGCCGGCGACAGCGTCGCCGCTGATGATGTGTTGATCGAGTTCGCCTAACGACGACGGCTGGCCGCAGCCCCGAACAACAGGGCCAGGACGCCGGCGATGATGCCTGTCGTTACCAAGGGTTTGCGGCGCGCAAAATCGACACTCTTGTCGGCCACGTCACGGAACTCGTCCGGGAGGTCCTGGGACAGGCGTTCGGCCTGATCGACCGCCCAGCCGTAGCCTTCCACGGCCTTGCCCCTGATCTCGTCCACCCGGCCTCGCAGCTCCAGACCGACGTCACCGAGCGATTCACCGGCCACCCGTTCAACGGTCCCGCGGGCCTTCGTCATCGCCCCAGAAGTCTTCGCGTCCATGGTCTTTCCTTTCCAAGGGCGTTGTCACCAACGGAAAGCGCGCCGAAAGGCGAAGCGTTCCGTCAGGGCGTCGTACCGCGTCTGCGAAACGGTGAAAAGTTTTCGATCATGACGACAGCCTCTTCGGCGACAGCCCGGCCCTCGTGCTCAAGATAGTCGGCCACGGCCCTGCGTAGGCCGGGGTGAGCGATGTAGTGGGCCGAGTGAACCGTTCGGGGCAGATACCCGCGCGCGAGCTTGTGATCTCCCTGAGCGCCCGCCTCGACCCGTGGCAGGCCTAAGTCGATCGCGAGCTCGATGGCTTGATAGTAGCAGAGCTCAAAATGCAGGAAGGGGCGGGGACTGATGGTGCCCCACTGTCGTCCGTACAGGGCATCGCGCCCAATGAAATTCAAAGCCCCGGCGATCGGTCGTCCCGCATCACAGGCAAGAACCAGCGCGATCCGGTCTGACATTCGTTCACCAATCCGCGAAAAGAACTCGCGATTGAGATAGGGGCGACCCCACTTGCGCGAGCCGGTGTCGAGATAGAAGGCGTAGAACGCATCCCAGACCGCCTCGGTCAAAGCGTCCCCGCGCAGGATGCGAATCTCCAGGTCCTGCGTCGCCTCGCGTCGCTCTCGCCGGATGGTCTTGCGGTGGCTTGAAGATAGGTGGCTTAGATAGGCATCAAAGCTGTCGTAACCTTTGTTCTCCCAGATAAATTGACGATCCTGACGCGCCAGAAGCCCCGCCTCGACCAGTAGGCCTTGGTCCGCGTCGTCAGCAAAATTGATATGGAGTGAAGACAGGCCGTCCCGCTGTACCAGCGACACGGCAGCTCCGAGCAGGGCCCGCTTCTGCTCCCACTTTTCGGCAATCAGTCGAGGCCCGGTAACCGGCGTAAAGGGCACACCCCCAAGCAGCTTGGGATAATACTGGCCCCCGGCGCGCTCAAAGGCGTCAGCCCAACTGTGGTCAAAGACGTATTCGCCCTGGCTATGCCCCTTGAGATAGAGCGGCATGACGCCGACCACGGCGTCCGCCTCGACCAGGGAAATGTGACGGGCGGCCCAACCGTTCGACGGCTGGGCACAGCCCGACGCCTCGCAGGCGTCCAGGAAATCAAAGCTGACGAAGGGATCGCCGGTCGGCGCGGCCAGCCGATCCCAGTCGGCTCGCCCGATGTCAGCGATTGAACCGTGAATACGGGCGTTCAGGCTCACCGCACCTCGACGATCGCATCAACCTCGACGGCGAAGCCCAACGGGAGCTTGTACACACCAACGGCTGAGCGGGCATGGCGCCCGACTTCGCCGAAGACCTCGACCATAAGGTCCGAGCAGCCGTTGATGACTTTGGGGATCTCAATGAAATCCGGTCCGGCCTGAACAAACCCGCCGAGCTTGACGATCCGCGTCACCCGGTCGAGGTCGCCTTCAAGGGCCGCATTCATCTGTGCCAGAAGATTGATCCCCGACAGCTTGGCCGCGTGGACAGCCTGGTCGATGTCCACGTCGACCCCGACGGTGCCCTTTACGCCGCCCGATGCGTCGTTCGAGAGCTGACCGGCGATGTGCAGAAGGTTGCCCGAACGCATGAAGGGGACGTAGTTGGCGACGGCGGCGGCCGGCGGCGGCAGGTCAATACCCAGTTCCTTCAGGCGATCCGCAACAGACATGGTCAGCTCCTCGTGATTTGCGGCGGCGGTTTAGCCCGCCAAAGCCGGTCGCGAAAGGGTGCCGCGAATTCTACATGGCCTCCGCGTTGCAAATCCGGACAACGCCCCCTAGTTTCCGGCCTCCCTTATTCCAGCGCGGGCGGGGGCCGGCGCTTATCTGATCTTTCTCGGAGACTTCATGTCCGCGAACCCGGCTTCTGGTGCCGCCCCTGAAGGTGGCCTGCTCGCGATTCTCGTCAACTTCGCGCCGTTCATCGTCGTCTTCATCCTGTTCTACTTCCTGCTGATCCGCCCGCAGCAGCGTCGGGCCAAGGCGCATGCGGAATCGGTATCGGCGATCAAGCGCGGCGACACGGTCGTCCTGTCCAACGGCATGATTGGCAAGGTCACTCGCGTCGAAGACCAGGAGGCCATGGTCGAGATTTCCCAAGGCGTGAATGTCCGCGTTCTCAAGAACATGGTCGCCGAAGTCCGCGGCAAGGGCGAAATCGCTGCCGCCAACGACAAGTCCTGATCCCTAGAAACGGAGCCGGGCGCTCGCCATGCTGCAGCTAGCTCGATGGAAATTTGTGGTCGTCATTCTGGCGGCGGTGCTGGGTCTTCTGTTCGCCATGCCGAACCTGTTGACCCGCGAACAGCGCGATGCGCTGCCCGGCTGGCTCCCGCACAATGCCCTGAACCTTGGCCTTGACCTGCGCGGCGGCTCCTATCTGCTGCTGGAAGCCGATGTTGATGCGCTCAAGGTTCAGCGCATCGCCAATCTGGCCGAGGACGTCGAGACGACCTTGAACCGGATCGATGTGGCCCATGATCGTCCGGTCCGTGGGGCCATGGGCGTTACGGTTCGGATCACCAACCCAAGCCAGTATGATCGCGCCTTGACCGAACTGCGCGGCTTGGTTCGCCCTGATCCGAACAATCCCGGCCAGACCAATTTCACCGTTCGCGCCCAGGACGGCGGCGTCGTCAGTCTCGGCTTCACCGAAGCCCAGTTCGCGCGTGAGGCCTCGGACGCTGTGGCCCGTTCACTCGAGGTGGTCCGTCGGCGTCTCGATGCCACCGGCACCAACGAGATCAACCCTGTGCGCCAAGGTGCGGACCGGATCGTCGTGACCGCCCCGGGCGTCAGCGATCCTGCGGAAATGGAGCGTCTGATCGGTCAGACAGCTCGTCTGACCTTCCATGAGGTCGACGATAGCGACCGGATCGTCGAAGCTCTTCAGTCCGGTCGCCCGCCTTACGGCTGGATGGTTGTCACCGACCAGGACGGCCAGCCGCGTTTGCTGCGTGAGCGTCCGCTTCTGACTGGCGACATGCTGACCAACTCATCGGTCGCCTATGATCAGAACAATCAACCTGCCGTTGGTCTTCAGTTCAACGGGGAGGGGGCCCGGATCTTCGGCGACTACACCACCCGCAACGTCGGGCGGTCTTTTGCCATTCTGCTAGACGGAGAGATCGTCTCCCTGGCCAACATTCGTGAGCCCATTCCCGGCGGCAACGGACAGATCTCAGGCGTTGGCGGCATTGATCGTGCGACGGAAATGGTGACCCTGCTGAACGCCGGGGCCTTGCCGGTCGAGCTGACCGTTGAGGAGCGCCGCGTGGTCGGTGCCGAGCTCGGGGCTGACGCCGTTCGTGGGGGTGCGATCGCCACCGCCGTCGCCTTCGTGCTGGTTCTCGCCTTTATGATCGTGACCTATGGCTTCCTGTTCGGCGGGATTTCGGTGGTCGCGCTTCTGGTCAATGGCGTGCTGATCATCGCCGCCATGTCGATGATCCAGGCCAGCCTGTCCTTGCCGGGGATCGCGGGTCTGATTTTGACCCTCGCCATGGCCGTTGACGCCAACGTCATCATCTATGAGCGCATGCGTGATGAAGCGAGGGCAGGCAAGTCGGCGGTCCTGGCCATGGATGCTGGCTTTGCGCGCGCCTGGGTCACCATCGTCGACGCCAACCTGACCACCCTAATCGCCGCCTGGATCATGTTCTTCTTCGGATCAGGACCAGTTCAGGGCTTTGCCTGGACCCTGTCGATCGGTGTCATCACCTCGGTCTTCACAGCCGTGATGATCTCCCAAATCCTTCTTGGTATCTGGGTGCGCGTGGCGCGACCCAAGACCCTGCCGATTGTATGAGGCGGACATGAGCAACTGGTGGCCCCTCATCAAGATCGTCCCGATCCAGACGAACTTTAAGTTCGTCAAATACGCCAAGCCCATGGCGGTATTGTCGATCATCGCCGTGATCGGATCGCTCTATCTCGCGTTGACGCCGTTCTCGCCCCCGTGTGGCGGCTTGAACTGTGGCGTGGACTTTACGGGCGGCGTTCTGATTGAGGTCGATACGGGCCAGACACCCGTGGACCTGGCGGCGGCGCGCGAAGCCCTATCGGACACCCAGGGACGCCAGGATGTCCAGGTTCAGAACTACGGCACCTCGTCAGACCCATCGGGTCGCTATCACGCCATGGTTCGTTTCCAGCCGCCTCAGGGCGTGGCGGGGCCTGTGGCTGTCGATCAGGCCGAGGCTGCGCTGCAGGCGGCCCTGGGCGAGAATATCCAGTTCACCCGTCAGGAAGTGGTCGGTCCCAAGGTCTCGGGCGAACTCTTTGTTGGCGGCATCGTCGCCCTGCTCGTCGCGATCGGGCTGATGATGCTCTACATCTGGTTCCGATTTGAATGGCAGTTCGGTCTGGGCGCCGTGGTGGGCCTGTTCCACGACGTCATTCTGGTGTTCGGACTGTTTGCCGTCACCAAGATGGAGTTCACCCTGACGGCGGTGGCCGCCGTTCTGACGGTCATAGGCTATTCGATGAACGACACCGTCGTCGTCTTCGACCGCCTTCGTGAAAATCTACGCAAATACAAGAGGATGCCTCTGCGCGACGTCATCGATCTGTCGATCAATGAGACCCTGAGCCGGACCATCATCACAGGGGTGACCGCCTTGATGGCCTTGACGGCGTTGGCCTTGCTGGGTGGCGAAACCCTCTTCGGCTTCTCGGTGGCGCTGATCTTCGGGATCATTTTCGGAACCTATTCGTCGATCTACGTCGGGGTGCCGATCATCCTGTTGTGGGGTGTCAAGCGCGGCGCAGCGGCAGACGACGATGAGCCCGAGCCGGTCAAGCTAGGGATGGCCTCCCGGCCCTGACCGCAGGTTATCCGACGAATGGATTTGGACGCCCAGGTTCGGGCATCGGACTTCGACCGCTGGGCCTCCAGTCGACTGGTCGCCGATGAGCGTCTGCGTCGCGATCTGATCACCCTCTACGCCTTCGAGGCTGAACTGATGGCCATCCCGGCCAAGGTCAGCCAGCCCTTGCTGGCACAGATGCGCTACACATGGTGGTCGGATCAGCTGGATGGCGTATTCGCCGGCGAGCCGCGGAAAGGCCATCCTGTTCTGGAGCGACTATCGAGCGTCGTGCGAGCCCACGGCGTGCAACGCGCGGTGTTGGACGCGCTCATCGAGGCCCATGTCGGTCGGATACAGGACCAGCCGCACAATCTTGGTGCCTTCTTCGTAGGGCCGATGCGCGAGGCGGTCCGGATTCTTGGAGGCCCGGGCGACACCGCCTCCACGGAGAAGGCCGGGGAGGTCTGGGGGCTGACCCAGACGGGGCGGTTCGATGAGGCCGCTCGTCTGCGACCGGAGGCCAACCGGGGACTGCGAGGGCTGCCGGTTCGTGCCTTTCCCGCGGTGGCCCATGCGGCCTTACGCGATCCCGCGGCCCCCGAGGCGATCAAGCGTTTGCGCCTTGCCGGGGCCGCATTCGTGGGGCGTGTATAGGGCCTGGCTCCTGGGAGGGACTAGCGATGCCGATACGAGGACTAGCGTTTGTCGCGCTGGCTATAGTCTGCTTGTCAGCGGGCGCGAGCGCCGCGGATGAGCGATCTCCCATCCAGTTCACGCGGGGTGCGATCGACGCGACCCTCGAAGGCGCGGTGGTGCGCGGGGACCGTGACATCTATCCAATCAACGCTTCCGCCGGCCAGACGATGACGGTGAGCGTGTCCGGTCTCGAAGACAATGTGGCGTTCCAGATCTATCCGCCGGGCACCCATTATTCCCAGGACGAATTGGACATCTGGACGTTTCACGCGCGGCCAGTGCGCGGTACCGAAGCTGACACCACGGCCTGGTCGCGTCGTCTGGCCAGTGCCGGTCAATATCTGATCGTCGTAGGCTCAACGCGCGGGAATGCGACCTACAGTCTGAATGTCAGGATCGAATAGGGCCTAGCCGAGAGGCATTTCGCACCCTATAGCCGCGTCTCGATGACCCAGCCCGCAGACGTTTCCGACACGATCCGCGCCCGGCTGTTTCCGTTTCCGCGCGCTCATCTCCTGTCCGCCGTTGATCTGGAGCGGCCAGACGTCGACGCTCTTCTTGATCTTGCAGACGCCTTTCTCGAATTCGGGCGGCAGTCCGCAAAGAGCCTGGACCTGTTGCGCGGGCGAACCCTGATCAATCTGTTTTTCGAGAACTCGACGCGCACACAGGGGTCGTTCGAGATCGCCGGAAAGCGGTTGGGGGCAGATGTCATCAACATGGCTGTCGGGGCCTCGTCGGTCGCCAAGGGCGAGACGTTGATCGACACGGCGTCCACCCTTGCTGCCATGCGGCCTGACCTTCTGGTGGTCCGGCACTGGGGATCGGGGGCGGCAGAGCTGCTCTCGCGTAAAGTCGGGTGCTCGGTGATCAACGCCGGTGATGGCCAACACGAACATCCCACCCAGGCATTGCTTGATCTGCTGACGTTGCGACGGGCCTTTGGAGCGGATGTTGGGTCGCTGTCCGTGGCGATCTGTGGCGACATTCAGCACAGCCGGGTCGCGCGATCGAACGTCGCCCTGCTGCAGGCCATGGGTTGCGAGGTGCGTTTGGTCGCTCCGCCGACCTTGCTGCCGTCCGAAGTTGACCGTTGGGGTGGCCAGGTGTTCACCGATATGATCCAGGGCATCTCAGGGGTCGATGTCGTGATGATGCTTCGGCTCCAGCGCGAACGGATGAGCGGGGCCTACGTCCCCTCCACGCGCGAGTATTTCCGCTTCTGGGGGCTGGATGCCGACAAGCTGGCCCACGCGGCACCCGGCGTCAAAGTCATGCATCCCGGCCCGATGAATCGGGGGGTCGAGATCGATTCCGGCGTGGCCGATGATCCTGCCGTGTCCCTGATTTCGGATCAGGTCGAGGCGGGCGTAGCCCTGCGCATGGCCGTGCTGGCCTCTTTGGCGGAAAGAATGGAGGCAGGGCAGTGAGCGGTCGCGGCATCGCGTTCATAAACGCCCGTCTCGTCGACCCGGCCAGCGGCTATGACGGGCCTGGCTGTGTCTTGGCCCGCGACGGTCTGATTGAGGCGGTCGAACGCCAACCCTCTTTTGTAGAGCGTGTCACAGACGCCCGTGTGATCGATTGCGAGGGGGCTGCGCTCTCGCCAGGCCTCATTGACCTGAGAGTCAGGACCGGCGAGCCGGGGACTGAGACGAGAGAGACGCTTCGTTCGGCGGCAGACGCTGCCGCGGCCGGCGGTGTGACGACCATCGTTCTGCAGCCGGACACGAATCCGGCCGTCGATGAGCCGGCGCTCGTCGACTTTCTCATGCGTCGCGGGCGCGATCTCAAATCGGTTCGAGTCCTGGCGGCCGGCGCTCTGACCCAGGGCCTCAAGGGGCAAGCCCTGGCCGAGATCGGTCTTATGGCCGAGGCGGGGGCCGCCTATTTCACCGACGCCGATCAGGTCATCGCAGATAGCCGGGTGTTGCGCCGGGTGATGGCCTATGCCGGGGCCTTCGACGCCTTGATCGCCCACCGGCCCGCCGACCCTTTTCTGACGCAAGGCGCATCAGCCACAAGTGGCGAACTGGCCTCACGGATGGGCTTGCCGAGTGCGCCGGCCATCGCCGAACGCATGGGGCTTGAGCGCGATCTGGCCCTGGCTGAGAGCACGGGCGTGCGGTTTCTGGTCGATCAGATCACTACGTCCGAAGCCCTCGATGTTCTGGCGCGCGCACGCAGCCGAGGCGTGGAGGTCGCGGCGACTGTCTCGATCAATCACCTCTGCTTCAATGAGGTCGACATCGGGGACTATCGCACCTTCATGCGGTTGAACCCGCCGCTCAGGCCGGAGAGGGATCGCCTGGCCATGGTTGAGGCGGTCCGCGACGGGCTCATCGATGCCATCGTCTCGGCTCACACGCCGGTCCCGGCAGAGGGCAAGCGATTGCCCTTCGCCGAAGCGGAGCCTGGCTCGATAGGTCTTGAAACGCTGTTGGCCGGCGCGCTGACCCTGCACCATGAGGCCGGGATCGATCTCCTGGATGTCTTGCGTCCGCTGACGGTGGGTCCGGCGGATCTGATCGGCCTGGAAGCTGGGCGTGTGAGCGTCGGGGCACCGGCGGATCTGGTGCTCTTTGATGTGGATGCCCCCATCGTTGTTGACGCGGACCGACTGATTTCCCGCTCGAAGAATACCTGCTTCGACGGGCGGCGACTTCAGGGACGCATCCTGATGACGGTCGCCGGCGGTCAGGTCGTATGGCGGGACGGCCAGGCCTGATATCCGGCTGCACGGTGTGCCGGCCGGCATGGCTGTTGGCTGGACTCCCGTCAAAGTGCTATTCGCAAACCTGGGTCACAGTGCGGAGGGATGATGGCTGATCTGGCGGGCGTGGCCGTGTGGACGTTACTGCTGGTGGTCGTGGGAGCCTATCTCCTGGGCTCCATTCCCTTCGGCCTGATCGTGACCCGTCTGGGCGGGGCAGGGGATGTACGTTCGATTGGCTCCGGCAATATCGGCGCAACCAATGTGCTGAGGACTGGTCGCAAGGAACTGGCCTTGGCAACACTGGTTCTGGATGCCGGCAAGGGCGCCGCCGCCGTGCTTCTGGCCCGCTGTCTTTTCGACAATGAAGCCGTGACGGCTATTGCCGGCGGTGCGGCCTTCTTCGGTCACCTGTTTCCAGTCTGGCTCGCCTTCAAGGGCGGCAAGGGCGTCGCGACCTTTTTCGGCGTCCTTCTTGCTCTGGCCTGGCCAACAGGGCTGATCGTGGCGGGGGTCTGGATCGGCGTCTTTGCGCTGTCGCGCATCTCTTCCCTTTCCGCCCTTGTAGCGGCGGCAACAGCCCCGTTCGTTGGCTTGGCGCTGGGGCTCCCTGGCCCGAGCATCATTCTGATCGCGGCCATGGCAACGCTGATATTCTTTCGGCATCAGGAGAATATCGGGCGCCTGATCCGGGGGCAGGAGCCCCGCTTCGGCACGAGTAGGTGACCGATAGGCTCACCCCTGAGGAACGCATCGCGCGCCTGACTCTGGCGCGAACGGAGCGGGTTGGGCCAGTTACGTTCCAGCAACTGCTGCGACGTGAGGGAAGTGCTCAGGCTGCACTGGAACGGTTGCCTGAGTTAGCGCGCCGCGCAGGAGGGCAGAAACCGAAAACACCCTCGCCAGACCAGATCGCACGAGAGATCGACGCCGGCGAGGCCCTGGGGGCTCATCTGATCGTCCAGGGCGACGACGCCTATCCGGCAAGTCTGGCGACCTTAGAGGGAGGCCCTAGTGTCCTATGGGCGCGCGGGCATCTCGACCTGCTGCAGCGCGACAGCATCGCCCTTGTCGGTGCCCGCATCGCGTCGGCTGCGGGTCAGCGGTTCGCTCAGGGTCTGGCCGTTGAAATCGGCGGGGCCGGTCTGGTCGTCGTATCCGGCATGGCGCGAGGCGTTGATGCCGCTGCTCATCTCGGAAGCCTGCGGACCGGTACCGTGGCGGTCCTCGGCGGCGGCGTAGATGACGTCTATCCAGCCGACAATGCGGGCCTGTATCAGCGATTGATCCAGGAAGGCTGTGTCCTGTCCGAAAGTCCGATAGGTCATCGTGCTCAGGCGCGCGACTTCCCACGGCGCAATCGTATCATTTCCGGTCTGGTGCGCGCCGTGGTCGTGGTTGAGGCTGAGCTTCGGTCGGGCTCCCTGATTACGGCCCGGCTGGCCGCCGAGCAGGGGCGAGAGGTGCTGGCTGTACCCGGATCGCCGCTCGATCCTCGGTGCGCGGGGACCAATGACCTTATTCGGCAAGGCGCGTCTCTTTGCGCGGGGCTCGATGATGTTCTACGCGCGATAGAGCGGCCCCGCGGCCTGTTCGAGCCCGCGCCTGTCTACGACGTCGCTGACGTGGAGACGTCGGATCAGGCCCTGATTGACAGGGTCTTGGGCTTGGTTGGCCCGACGCCGATTGCCCGCGATGACCTCATCCGGCTTAGCCGAGGATCTGCGGGAGCCGTTCTTGGGATTCTGCTCGAGCTAAGCCTGGCTGGGCGGATCGTGGTGGGACACGACGGGGCGGTGTCGAGGTCAGACTAGATTGGGGCCTCGGGCTGGTGCTGTGCAAACTGGGTGGCGAGGTCCAGAACCTGCGCAAGGCGGTCATCGCCGGCCGAACGAGCAAGGTCAGCAAGTTCCCCTGTAAGCGCGGCGATGTAGTCGTGTGTGGCAGAGCTTGCGATGTGGTTTAGAGGATCCGTCGGCATCAGCATCAGTGATCTCGCTCTAAGGTTGTATCACGATCTAACCCGCCTTACCCGCATTCGCAAGCGTCAGATTTCCCGCCCGCACATCGAAATCGGGGGCTTTGTTGACAAGCCATGTGGTCGCCCCCACTTTCCCGCTCCTTTTTGAAGGGCGCAGCTTCCCCGCATGAACGTCGTCGTCGTCGAGAGCCCGGCGAAAGCCAAAACGATCAACAAGTATCTGGGGCCGGATTACACTGTCCTGGCTTCCTATGGTCACGTCCGCGATCTGCCTCCCAAGGATGGTTCGGTCCGGCCCGACGACGACTTCGCCATGGAATGGGAGGTCGACGCCAAGGCCTCGAAGCGGCTGTCCGACATCGCCGCCGCCGTGAAGGATGCCGACCGGCTGATCCTCGCCACCGACCCGGACCGTGAAGGGGAGGCGATCAGTTGGCATATTCTTGAGGCCCTGAACAAAAAACGGGCCCTGAAGGACAAGACGGTTGAGCGGGTGACCTTTAACGCCATCACCCGTTCTGCTGTGACCGAGGCGATGGCCAATCCACGGGCCATCGATATGGAGCTGGTTGACGCCTACCTGGCGCGGCGAGCCCTCGACTATCTGGTGGGTTTCAACCTGTCACCGGTGCTATGGCGCAAGCTGCCGGGTGCCCGCTCGGCCGGTCGTGTTCAATCGGTGGCGCTCAGGCTGATTGTTGATCGTGAGATCGAGATCGAGAAATTTCGCGCCCAGGAATACTGGACCGTCGAGGCGGACATTACGGCGGAAGGCCCGCCCTTCCTCGCACGGCTGGTCACCCACGGCGGAAAGAAGCTTACCAAGTTCGACCTGAACAACGAGGCCTCGGCCCTTGTCGCGAAAGCGGCGGTGGAGGCCGGAACCTTCACGATTCGCTCAGTTGAGAAAAAGCCGGCACGGCGCTCGCCCCCGCCGCCCTTTACGACCTCAACCCTACAGCAGGAGGCGGCTCGCAAGCTCGGCTTCTCCGCTCAACGCACCATGCAGACGGCGCAGAAGCTGTACGAAGGTATCGATGGTGAGGGGGGGCTGATCACCTATATGCGGACCGACGGGGTCGATGTGTCCCCCGAAGGGCTCGCCGAGGCGCGTGACGTCATCAAGTCCCATTATGGGGCCGCCTACCTCCCCGAAGAAGCACGTCGCTACAAGTCCAAACAGAAGAACGCCCAGGAGGCGCACGAGGCCATTCGCCCCACCAGCCTGGCCCGCCGCCCAGAAAGCCTTCGCCTGGATGATGACCTGCGGCGCCTTTACGATCTGATCTGGCGACGCATGGCGGCGTCTCAGATGGAAGCCGCGCGGGTCGAGCGCACCACGATCGAGCTTGAGACAGCCGATGCACTCACTGGGCTGAGGGCGACAGGCCAGGTGGTGACCTTCGACGGCTATCTGGCGGTGTATGAAGAGGGCAAGGACGACGCCGATGACGAGGAGGGCGGTCGTCTGCCGGCTGTTCGCGAAGGGGCCTCGGCCAAGATAGAGGCCGCCCGGGCCGATCAGCACTTCACCGAACCGCCACCGCGCTATTCGGAAGCCAGCCTGGTCAAGAAGATGGAAGAGCTGGGGATCGGCCGACCGTCAACCTACGCTTCCACGCTCACGACGCTGCGCGACCGCGAGTATGTGCGCATGGAACGCCAACGCTTCGTGCCGGAGGACAAGGGCAGGCTGGTGACGGCCTTCCTTGAGCAGTTCTTCGCGCGTTGGGTGGAATACGATTTCACCGCTGCACTCGAAACCCAGCTGGATGAAGTATCCTCGGGTGACCTCGACTGGAAGGTCCTGCTGCGTCGCTTCTGGACCGATTTCCACGCGGCCACCCAGGCGGCAGGCGAGCTGCGGACATCGGTGATTCTGGATCACCTGAACGAAGCCCTAGGTCCACATATATTTCCCGAGAAGGCCGACGGGTCTGACCCCAGGCTTTGCCCGAGGTGTGGCGAAGGTCAGCTGAGCCTGAAGACCAGCCGCTTTGGGGCCTTCATCGGCTGTTCGAACTATCCGGAGTGCAAGTACACCCGACCCATTGGACAGCCGGCCGATGCCGAGGGCGCAGAGGGACAGGACAGCGGCGATCGCGAACTGGGCACCGATCCGGCAACCGGACAACCGATCACGCTCAAGAACGGTCGTTTTGGCTGGTATGTTGAAACCCCGTCGGAGGGCGATAAGCCAAAACGCTCGTCTCTGCCCAAGGGCTGGTCCCCAACCTCATTGGACCTTGAGCAGGCGCTGCGCCTGCTTAGCCTGCCGCGGGAGGTTGGCGCTCATCCCGAGGACGGCAAGCCGATTACCGCAGGTCTGGGCCGCTACGGCCCGTTCGTGGCCCATGCCGGCACCTATGCAAATCTGGGGGATATCCAGGAGGTCTTTGATATCGGCCTGAACCGGGCCGTGGCCTTGCTGGCCGAGAAGCGGGCGGGACGTCGCGGGGGCGGTTCCACAACGGCCCTGAAGGATCTCGGGCCCCATCCCGAAACGGGTGAACAGGTTCAGGTCATGCCGGGCCGGTTTGGCCCCTACGTCAAGTCCGGCAAGGTCAATGCCACCCTGCCGAAGGGGGTAGATCCCGCAGAGGTGACCTTGGGACAGGCGGTGCAGTTGATCGCAGCCAAGGCTGCCAAAGGCCCCACCAAGAAGCCGGCTCGAGCAGCCAAGGCGGCCAAGCCAAAAGCTGCGAAGCCAAAATCGGGGTCAAAGGCCAAGAAGGCCACCGGCTGATCTGGAAAGACCTGTGGGCGATTCCGTCTGGGCGCTTTCCGATTTACGTCTGATTTACCATATCAGGCTCACCGTTCCTATGTCGGAGGCGTGAGTCCGTTGCATACCAAGAGCCCCCTGTTCGACGAATTTGCCAGGCTCACCACCGGTGCCATGGGCCTTGCCCAGGCTGCCGGTGACGAGGCCAAGGCCGCAATGCGGGCCCAGGCCGACAAGATTGCGGTCGAAATGGATCTGGTCCGCAAGGACGAGCTCGAGGCCCTGAAAGCTGAAATTTCGGCCCTGCGCGCTGAACTCAACGCCATCAAGGAAACCCCGAAGACGGGAACGGCACGCAAGGCTGCTCGCCCGAAGGACGCAGCCGGTTGAGCCGAATCTCGCATTCCCTCTACTGTTTCGTTGCGGCGACTGAGTCGCCTGAGAGGATCGAGTATGGACGCGCCCACGGCTGAAGAATTTGAGGCTCCGCACGATCCCCTGGATATTGTCGAGCATGTGTTGGTCGCCGAAAATCTGCCTTTCGACCGGATAGGCGACGGAGATCTGGCGTTTTCGATCGCGGGATCTTGGAAAGACTACGAGCTTTGGTTCGCCTGGCGGCCCGAAGGCGACTGCCTCCAGATTTGTTGTTCGATCGATTTGCGCGCGACCAAGGCCAAGCGCGCCGCCCTGCATGAGCTTGTGGCCCTGATCAACCAGCGGGTTTGGCTGGGCCATTTCGAGATATGGACTGAAGATGGAGAGATCGTGTTCCGACATGCCCTGTCGCTGCCCGGCGGCGAGCGCCCGACGCTGGCGCAGGCGGCGGCCATGATTGACGCCGCGGTGGAAACCGCGGATCGCTTCCATCCGGCGTTCGATTTCCTCCTGCGCGGAGCCAAGAGCCCGGTGCAGGCGCTCGACGCCTGCATGTTCGAGACTGTCGGCACGGCCTGAGGTCGTGTCTGTTCGCACGCTTCTTGTCGGCTGTGGCCGGCTTGGCGGCGCTATCCTGTCGGGCTGGAAGCTGACCGGGTCGGTTCCCATGGCCGAAATCGGGATTTTGACGCCTTCGCGCAAGGCCGTTGCCGACGCGGCCGCCGCGGACGGGGCAGACCTAAGCCCCCGTGACATGTCGTCCGTCGAAACGGTTGTCTTGGCGGTCAAGCCGGCGAAATGGCGGGCGGTGTCCGAAGACCTGGCCTCGCAGGTTCCAGTTGGTGCCACACTGATTTCGGTCATGGCTGCCGTTCGTGCCGATGCCATGGCCGAGGTGTGGGGGCATCGACCGATAGCCCGGGTCATGCCGACCACCGCCGTCTCTCAGGCCAGGGGCGTAGCAGCGACCTGGGGTTCGACCTCGCAGGCCAGGGACGCCATCGAGCGGTTGTTCGGCCCCTTGGCCAAACTCGTGCCGGTCGAGCGCGAGGCCGAGATTGATGTGGCGACGGCCATGTCTGGCTCAGGAGCAGCCTTCGCCTACGCCTTTGTGCGTGCGCTCGCCCGAGCCGGGATTGCGCGCGGACTCACGGACAAACAGGCGCTTGATCTGGCGTTGGCGACCGTCGCCGGAGCCGTCGGCAAGCTCGAGATGCAGCCTAACCCCGATGGACTTGTCGCGGAGGTGGCGTCACCCGGAGGCACGACCGAGGCTGGTTTACGCGTGCTGGAGCCAAGTTTGACGCAGCTCCTGGACCGAACGGTTGCCGCCAGCCTTGAGCGTGTGGAGGAGCTTAGTCTCGGCGGTTAAACAGCCGGTTGCGACCTGAACTTGGCTCAGGAATTGAGGCTTCGAACAGGCCGGCTTTTTCAAGTGGCTTGGCGATGTCCCTGATCGCTGTTGCGTCCGAAAGGGCGACACGCCGTCTGATCCCGGACGCTGTTCGCATTCAGGTTCCTGACCAGTTCGACAGAGGGGTGGCTAAACGGCTCGAAGGCGACCGCGGCCCCGCGAAACGCTCCGGCAACAAGATTGGATAGCCCCATCGGGCCTCTATGGTTGATCCACGCGCCGCTGTCGAGGCAGACATAGGGCTGCTCTAAGCCCCCCGAGGTCTGAGCCGCTCAACTCGACATCACCACCGTGGGCGCGGGCGATATCACGCGCGATGGCCAGGCCGAGGCCAACGCCCTTCCGATTCTGGTTTCGGGCCTCATCGAGTCGCGAGAACGGCTTGAACGCCTCCTCATACAGATCTGGCGAGAGGCCGGGCCCGTCATCCTCGACGACGATCTCGAGGACAGCGTCCGACACGGTACGGGAGCTGATCTGTACGGTCCGGCCGTGGCTGGCTGCGTTGTCCACCAGGTTTGCCAGAGCGCGCCGCAGACCGTTGGCGCGCCCGGTGATTGTCAGGCCGGGTTCAAGATCAAGGGTGACCTCGGCACCGGCACGCTGAGCGTTGAGCGCGACGGCCTCGCACAGGTCTTCAACCCTAATAGCCTCCGCCACCTCGCCGGCCTCGCCCTGGGCGAAGGCGAGATATTCGTCGATCATGTGCTCCATCTCGGACAGGTCGTTGGACATGGCCTGTATCGATGACGAGGGGTCAGCCAGGGCCAGCTCGAGTTTGAGACGGGTCAGCGGTGTTCGAAGATCATGGCTGACCGAAGCGAGCAGGGCGGTGCGCTGGTCTATGTGGCGCTGGATGCGTTCGCGCATATCCAGGAAGGCCAGGGCAGCCTGCCGGACCTCGCGGGCTCCATGCGGCTTGAAGGCCACGTCGTCTTCCCCCCGCCCGAACGCCTCGGCCGCATCCGCCAGGCGCTCGATTGCACGGACCTGATTGCGGATGAAAAGGATGGCAATGGCCGTCAGCAGGACAGTCGCCCCACCTAGCCACAGAATGAAGATGTGGCCACGGGTCGCAAAGGCCCGCTCGCGCGGGGCAATGAACCTCAGGACACCCGCGTCGACCTGAACCTGAATCTCGACGTGGTTCGGGTAACGGGTCGTATCGAACCAAAACGGCTGCGGATCCAGTCGTACCGACAAGGCGCGGTCAAGGGATCTGTCCAGGGCCACGAAGAAGGCGGGCCGATCGCGTGTCGGCAAGGTGCTGCCTTCACGCAGGGCCACCGAAAGCTGCATGATCTGAGCCTGCTCGGTAATCTCCGCCAGATGGGCCGGGGAGGGATCGTCCAGATAGCTGTCGACGGCCCAGGCGACATCCCCCGCCAGGCCTTCCGAGAGGCGCGCCGTTACCGTTTCCCAATGTGCCTCAAAGAAGGCCCAGGTCACCGCCACCTGCATCAGGGCGATCGGCAGCACGATGATGAGCAACGCTCGCCCCCACAGCGAGGTCGGCAGTCGCCGTCGCAGAAGACGGGCCCACAGGCGCATGGGGGAAGAGGCGTTCACGTGTCCACTCAGTCCGGGGCCAGCATGTAGCCAATGCCACGAACTGTTTGAAGGTATCGCGGTGTTCTCGGATCAACCTCGATCTTGCGTCGAAGCCGGGTGACCTGAACATCAACGGCGCGTCCGGCCGCATCGGCCTCGGTCGAGGCCAGCTTGTGACGTTCGACGGGCGCGTTGGCGCTCAGCGCCAGCGTCTTGAGCAGTTGGGCCTCCGCCTCGGTTAGCCGTACCGGCAGGCCGTCCCGAGAAAGTTCGGAGCGTTCCATATCGAAGACACAGGCCCCCAGTCTGATCTGCTTTTGGACCCCCGCGGGCGGACCCGCGCGGCGAAGGATCGCCTCGATCCTGAGCAGGAGTTCCTTCGGCTCAAAGGGCTTGGCCAGATAATCATCCGCCCCGAGCGATAGGCCTTCGATCCGGTCCGCCGGTAACCCGCGCGCGGTCAACATGAGCACAGGCACCCCACCGAGGCCGGGCTGACCTCGAAGCCATTTGACCAGCGAAAAGCCGTCTTCACCCGGCATCATCACATCGAGTACCAGCAGGTCAAAATCCATCAGGCTGACCAGTCGCCTGGCAGCCGCCCCATCCGAGGCACCCGTCACGCGGAAACCCGCGCGCGACAGGAACTGCTTCAGCAGGTCACGAATCCGGTCGTCGTCATCCACCACCAAAAGATGGCGTTGCGCGGCTCCAGAACCCGCCTGGCTCATGGGGCTATCCTCAACTTGACCCGTGGGGCTGCACAGCGTCTAACCGCGCCGTACAGAGCCTCAATCCGCCGACAGGAGATCAAGATCAATGGCCTTCGTTCCCTTTGATGACCGGGATGGCTGGATCTGGATGGATGGTGCCTTTGTGCCTTGGCGCGAAGCGAAAACCCATGTGCTGACGCATGCGCTTCACTACGGCTCCTCGGTTTTCGAAGGCGAACGGATGTATGCCGGAGAAATCTTCAAGCTGACCGAACACACTGAACGCCTGCACCGCTCCGCCAACCTCCTTGAGTTTGAAATCCCCTTCAGCGTGGCGGAGATCGACGCCGCCTGCAAGGAGACGTGCGAACGCATGGGACTCGACGACTGCTACGTCCGTCCCGTGGCCTTCAGGGGGCCTGAGCAGGTGAGCGTCTCGGCTTTCCACAACAAGACCCGCATCGCCATCGCGGTTTGGGAATGGCCAAGCTATTTCGATCCTGAAACCAAGAGGAAGGGCATTCGGATCGAATGGGCCAAGTGGCGTCGCCCTGACCCCCAGACCGCACCGTCAACAGCCAAGGCCGCGGGTCTGTACATGATCTGTACCATGGCCAAGATGGCGGCTGAAAAGCGGGGCTATTCCGACGCCATGATGCTCGACTGGCGCGGCTACATTGCCGAGGCGACCGGAGCCAATGTGTTCTTCGTCCAGGACGGCGTTCTGCACACCCCACGGATTGACGCCATCCTGGATGGAATCACGCGCCAGACCGTCATCGAGCTGGCCCGCGCCAAAGGCATCGAAGTCCAGGTTCGCGATATTCGCCCTGAGGAGCTGGCTGGCTTCTCGGAGTGTTTCGTTACTGGAACTGCCGCCGAGGTAACGCCCGTATCGGAGATTGGCGAATACCGCTTCACGCCGGGTGACCTCTCCCTGGGCCTGATGGAAGACTACGGTCGGCTGGTCCGTCGTCAGCTCTGACAAGTCTCCAACGCAACCTCGCCTCGGCGATCACCTCACGTCTGATCGGAGAGGGCGGCTTCATTCGCGCGCCGTCTCTCGGCGGCTCGGCGTTCGCGCCGACGTTTGGCCGCGCGAAGGCTCAACCACACGACAGGGCCGACAATGATCAGGAAGGGCAGGCCAAAGGCCAGGATGGTCACGATGGCTGCCAGGCCGGTCATGAAGATGCCCAGGGCATTGTTCAGGGCCGAAGCCAGCGGAGCAGTCGCACTGTCGGGAGCCATGACGCCACGCGACTGATAGGTGAGGGTAAGGCGGGACATCGACACGCGTGCGCGCATCATCTCCAGCGTAGAGTTAGCTGAATCGATCTCGGCCTGGACCCGTGCCAGCTCACGCTCGACCTCCAGTACTGTCTGCAGGTTCCCGTCGCGGGTTGCCAACATGGTCTGCAAGCGGTCCCGCAGGGTCGTTTTGGCCCTGAGGTGAGCCTCGGTGTCGATGAGGGCGCGGGTCAGATCTTCGGATGTCGTGCTGCTGTCCGCGATCCGACCGCCGGCCGCCTCTGCGTCCTGGGCCAACCCGTTGCGGAAGGTTCTCAGCCAACCGGGTTCGGCACGAAGCTCAAGTGTCGCGTGGCGTTCATCCTGCCCAAAGGACTGGGTTGATGAGCCGATGACCTGGCAGACCTGGGGGCCGGCCTGGATACAGGCCTGTTCGTGGCGCGCGGCCAGACCGGCGACTTCATCGGCGGGTGCTTCAATCGTGACGCCGTAGGCATAGGCCAACTGGGGCAGGACCGCGTCAGGCACGTCTCCGGGGGGCGTTGCCTCGGCGTTGGGAGACGCGGAAGCCATGTCCGGTGGCACGGCGGCGACTTCAGTTGCCGCCACTTCAGCCTGACTGGTGGCATCGACGGACCGCCCCTGAGCCTGGTCAGAGACCGATCCGTTGTCGCACGCGGCGAGCAACGCAGCAGCAGCCGCAAAGGTGATCATTCCGGCTCTAAGCATCATACCCTCCTGTTCACGTTTCCGTGATCTGGCGGGCCAATGGGGCATCAATACGGCCCGTCAGGTTTCGTCAGCGATAGTTGAAGCTGACCGAAATGCGGACATCATCGGCGCGGTTGACCGGCACTTCGTGACGAAGCCAGCTCTCCCACATGATCACCTTGCCGGGCGTCGGCGTCAGATAGACGAACGGTCGGCGATCTTCGGAGGCTCCAGGCAACAGCGTCGGCCGCGCCATCATCGAAGCCAGGCGAGGGTCCTCGATCTTGAGCGCCGCCGCTCCATCCGGCACGGCCAGATAGACGGTACCCGATATGATGCTGTGCGGGTGGATATGACCGGAGTGGGCTCCACCGGGCTCTAGGATGTTGACCCACAAACTGTCTAGGCGCGGTTTGCGATCCAGGTCGAAATCGAGATCCCGGGCAAAGGCAGCGGCATGATGGTCAAGGCGGCGCTTGAGGTCCCCGAAAGCAGGATGCCGTAACGGCAGATCATCCAGCGACGCATAGGAGGTGTAGCCGGCGTAGCCATGCGTTTCGCTCCACTCCAGGCCGGCACCGTCCTGTTCCGCCAGATCGAGGCAGGCGGCTTCCAATTCGTCACACAAGACATCGGCGCGAGGGCCATCGGCCAGCGGCGATTCGTAGATCAGGGTCGGGAACAGGGCGCGCGTCGTCATGGCCTGAGCCATAGCATCCGACGTTTCAATTGGCGGGAAAGAAAATGGTCGGAGTGAGAGGATTCGAACCTCCGACCCCTGCGTCCCGAACGCAGTGCTCTACCAGACTGAGCCACACTCCGACTTGACCCGGGCGGAGATGGGCACCGCGCGGGGAAGCGGGCTTATAGCGGGGCACCTTATCCTGGGCAAGCGCCTCATTTGGCGTGTTGCAAGCTGTGTGAGGTTCGGCTATCTCGCCCGCTCCCCGGCATTGCCGGGACGCGCCGGACCTGCTGGGGAATGGTGTAATGGTAACACAGCGGTTTTTGGTACCGTCATTCTAGGTTCGAGTCCTAGTTCCCCAGCCACCGACCTTCTTCGACAACTAGTGTGCCTCGGATCGACGCTTCGGATCGTGAACCGGCATTCGATCATCCAGAACAGCCATGGCCGTACGGAATGCATCCGTGCGCTCAAGCGGACGGCCCCTGCCGTCGGTGAACCCTGATCCAGCCAGACGACCGACCAGGCCTTCAAGGGCTTCAAGCGGAGTGATGGGGGCTGTCATTGGGCGATCTCCCTGTCGTCTGCCGATCAATAATCCATCACAACGCGAATGGTTCGCCAAATTGGAGAGGACAGGGTGTCGCGCCCCCTTTTGCTTTCGACGGTTTGGCGCATTAAGTCGGCAGCATGAGACAGTCCTTCGAAGAAGCCGCCGACCGTTCTTTCGCATCCCGGCATCTGCCGCGCCTGCGGGCTGAGCTGGACAAGCAGGGCCTGGATGGTTTGATTGTGCCGCACGAGGACGAGCATCAGAACGAATACCTGCCAGAGGCCAATGAGCGTCTGGCCTGGGTGTCGGGCTTTACCGGCTCGGCCGGTGCCGCCGTGGTGATGAAGGACCGCGCAGCGATCTTTACCGACGGCCGCTATACGGTTCAGGTTCGCGATCAGGTCGATCCCGCCTTCTTCGAGTATCTCGACCTGGTGGAGGGCGGGCCGCCGGCCTTCATCGAAGGTCAGGCCAAGGGCGCGGTCATCGGCTATGATCCCCGTCTGCATAGCCCTACCGCCCTGGCTCACCTGACACGGGCAGCGCAGAAGGCCGGCGCGACCTTGAAGGCTGTCGAGGCCAATCCGATCGACCTCGCCTGGGCTACTGATCGACCGGCCCAGCCCCAGGCCCCCGTCGTGCCGCACCCCGACGACCTGTCCGGCGAAAGCAGCGAGTCCAAAAGGCACCGGATCGGTCGGATGATCGCGGATGCAGGGGCCGACGCCGCCGTTCTGACGGCACCGTCATCACTGGCCTGGCTGTTCAATGTCCGTGGCGGCGATGTGATTCGTACCCCACTTCCGCTCGGCCAGGCCATTGTCGACAAGGATGGGCACGCGCGGCTTTTCCTCGATCCAGCCAAGGTCACGGATGGTCTGGCCACATGGTTGGGGAACGAGGTGGCCTTGCAGGTGCCCTCAGCCCTGCCGGCGGCCCTTCAGGCGCTGAAGGGGCAGGCGGTCCTGATTGACCCCGCACAGTCGTCAGCTTGGTATTTCGACGAACTGGAGCGTGCAGGAGCCCAGGTCGTCCGTGGGGCCGATCCCTGCATTCTCCCGCGGTCTGCCAAGAACGAGGTCGAAATCGAAGGATCGCGCCAGGCGCACATTCGTGACGGCGCGGCGCTCTCCAACTTCCTGCACTGGGTGGCCACGACCGCCCAGGACGACCTGCCGACCGAAGACGAGGTCGTCACCGTGCTCGAAGGATTCCGCGAGGCGACCGGGACCCTCAAGGATCTCAGCTTCGACACCATCGCCGGGGCTGGCCCGAACGGAGCCTTGCCGCACTACCGCCCCGTAAGGCGCACCATCCGACGGGTAGAGGAGGGCTCACTTCTGCTGGTCGACGGCGGTGGCCAGTATCTGGACGGAACGACCGATGTGACCCGCACCATGGCCATCGGCACCCCCACGGATGAGCAGAAGAACCGCTTCACCCGCGTGCTCAAGGGACACATCGCCCTGTCGGTCGTGCGTTTCCCTCCCGGCACCACCGGGACACAACTGGACGTGTTGGCGCGCTTGCCGCTCTGGATGGCCGGGCTCGACTATGACCACGGAACCGGCCACGGGGTCGGCAGCTATCTCGGCGTCCACGAAGGGCCGCAGCGCATTGCCAAGGCGGCCAACACCCAGCCGCTGCTGCCGGGCATGATTCTGTCCAACGAGCCCGGCTATTACAAGGAAGGGCACTGGGGCATCCGCATCGAGAACCTCCAGGTCGTGACTGCAGCGGCTCCCATCGAGGGGGGAGAGCGCCCCATGCTCGGGTTCGAAACCCTGACCATGGCTCCGATTGATCGCAGGCTGATCGAGGTTGGGCTGCTGAGCGACGCCGAGCGGGCGTGGATGGACGCCTATCACGCCGAGGTTCTGGCCAAGGTCGGGCCGCTGATGGACGGCGAGGCGCGGGCCTGGCTGGAAACCGCGTGCGCACCGCTCTAGCCCTTCTGGTGGCTCTTGGAGCCGGTGCGGCGCAGGCTCAGAGTCTGCCTCGCCTGCCCCGCGAAGCGTTCGATGTGATTCCGCCGTCAGACCGCGTGACCGGGCAGCGCGGGTCGATTGAGGTCATTCAGCGCGGCTGTCGCGTCGGCCCGACGTCCTGGGCCCGGCGGCGTATCGTCGATATTGCCGCCCAGGAGTGGGGGGCGTTCGGGTTTCAGACGTTTGACCTTCGCCCGGTCGAGACACGTCGGCTTCCAGAGGGCGTCGTGGCTGATACCGCCAACCCGGTCCTCGAAGCTCCAAGGTCTGCGCGGCACAACCTGCGCTTCGGGGCCTGGGAGAGTGAACGCCGGATGGACCAGACCATCGCCGGCTACTGGTCGGCCACCGAGGACGGCCCCCGCATTGTCGAGCGTCAGAATCGTCAATGGCGCGAAGGTGACGGCGACATCATGTGGGTCGAGCCCTGGTCGGCGGCCTTTGTGAGCTGGGTCATGTGCGAGGCGGGCCTGGGCGACATGGATCAGTTCCGTCGTGACATCGCCCATTGGCGCTATGTCGATCAGGCCATCGAGGCCCGCGACGGCCAGAACGCGGATGCCGCATACATGGCCTACGATGTCGGTGAGGTGGCGCTGCATCCCGGCGACCTGCTGTGCAATCCGCGCGGGGGCCGGACCTATCGGACGCTGGCGGATCGACGACAAGACCAGGGCACCCAGGCCCCGCTACATTGCGACATCGTCGTTCGGGTCGACATCGAGGCCAGGACCGCGGCGGTCATCGGCGGCAACGTCGTCAACGGGGTCAGTCTGACCGTCCTGCCCTTGACGGACAGCGAGGGCGGGCATCTGCGACCGATGGGACCTGACGACCGGGCTGGGGCACGGGTGTTCTTCGCGCACCTCAGCCTCCAGGCCGACCCGGTCGAGCCGCTCGCGCTGGACAACAGCCCGACGATCCGCGCCCTGTCAGGCCTGTGACGGCGGCGTCCCAGGCTTCCACAGCTCGATGGCGTTGCCCTCCGGGTCGTGGATGCGGGCGAAGCGGCCGATCTCGGGGTGGGCGTCCCACTCTTCCTTGGTGATCACCTCGATGCCGGCGGCGCGCAGACTGGCGATCAGGCCGTCGAGGTCGTCGACCCGCAGGTTCAGCATCGCCTGCTGTTCGGCGGGGAAATAGTCGCTGTCGGCCTTGAAGGGCTGGAATACCGTCGGGCCGGCCTGCTGGTTCCAGATCCAGACGCCTTCGGGTGCCCCGACGCCGAGGTGGGTCAGATACCATTCGGCCTGGGCCTTTGGGTCTTTGCACCGAAAGAACAGGCCGCCAATGCCGGTCACCGCCATGATCGTCTCTCCTTGTCTCAGCCGCCAATGAGGGCCAGCCACTCGTCTTCGGTCAAGACCGTCACGCCATGCTTTTGCGCCTCGGCCAGCTTGGAGCCAGCACCGGGCCCGGCCACGACATAGTCAGTCTTTTTCGAAACCGATCCTGACACCTTGGCCCCCAGGCTTTCGGCGCGGGCCTTGGCCTCGTCGCGGGTGAAACGTTCTAGGCTGCCGGTGAAGACGACGATCTTGCCGCTGACGGGGCTGTCGGCCTGGGGGCGTTCGGCGTCTTCGATGGTCGTCAGTTCATCGACTAGGGCCTGGACCACGGCCTGGTTGTGCGGCTCGTGGAAAAACTCGGCCACGGCGCGGGCGGCTACCGGGCCGACGCCGGAGATGCCTGCGATCTCGCCAAGCGTCTCGGACGGGCCTTCATCGCGGGCGATCTGGGCAAGACGCCGAATGCCGATCCAGTCGTCGGCAAGCAAGGCCAGCGCGCGGCGCGCCGGTGCGGCGAGGCCGGGGAAGGCGAGGCTGAGCTTCTGGTCGATGGGCGCATCGGGCCATGGATCGGCCTCAGCCAAGTTCGCCCCGGCCAGGGCCGACAGCACGCGGGCGGAGACGCGGTGGCCGTCGGACAGGCGCTGCCAGTCCGGCGACGGCACGCCTTCGCTGGCGGTCAGACCGGCCTCGGCAAAGGCGGCCCAGCTGCCAAAATGACGGGCCAGCAACAGCGAGGTCTGCTCGCCGATCTCTCGGATGCCGAGGCCGAAGATCAGCCGGTCCAGGGCGATGGTGCGCCGGGCGTCGATCCCGGCCACCAGATTGCCGACACTGGTGTCACCGTAGCCGTCCTCGGCTCTGAGCTGATCCAACCGTTCAGCGTCGCGCGCCAGGCGGAAGATGTCGGCGGGCTCCCTGAACCAGCCACGCCCATGGAAGGCGGTGATCTGCTTTTCACCAAGCCCTTCAATGTCAAAGGCACGCCGGCTGACAAAGTGCCTCAGGCGCTCGACGATCTGAGCATCACAGATCAGACCGCCGGTACAGCGACGGCGGGCTTCGCCCTCTTCGCGGACGGCCTCGGAGCCGCAGACCGGGCAATGGGTCGGAAAGACGTAGGCCTCGGCGTTCGCCGGGCGCTTATCGGGCACCACCGAGACAATCTGCGGGATCACGTCGCCGGCGCGCTGGAGGATGACGGTGTCGCCAATGCGAACATCCTTGCGGGCGATCTCGTCCTCGTTGTGCAGGGTGGCGTTGCGCACGACCACGCCGCCGACCGTGACGGGGTGCAGGCGGGCTACGGGGGTAAGGGAGCCGGTGCGTCCGACCTGGATGTCGATGCCTTCCAGCACCGTCTGCGCCTGTTCAGCGGGAAACTTGTGCGCGATGGCCCAGCGCGGACTGCGCGCGACGAAGCCGAGCCGGGACTGCCAGTCGAGCCGGTCGACCTTGTAGACGACGCCGTCGATATCGTAGCCGAGCCCGGCGCGATCTGCCTGGAGCCGGGCGTAATAGTCCAGCAGGCCCGCCGCGCCTTCAACGCGCTCGGAGCGCGGATTGACCGGCAGGCCCCAGGAGGCGAAGGCCGCCAGCGCCTCGGACTGCGTCGCGGCGAAGGATTCGGACGTCTCGCCCCAGGCATAGGCGAAGAATCTGAGGGGCCGCTGAGCCGTGATGCCGGGGTCCTTCTGGCGCAGCGATCCGGCGGCAAAGTTGCGCGGGTTGGCATAGGTCCGCTGGCCGGCGGCCTCGGCAGCGCGGTTGAAGGCGTCGAAAGCATCGTTAGGCGCATAGACCTCGCCGCGGATTTCGATCACCTCCGGCCAGCCGGATCCCGACAGACGTTCCGGGATGTCCGCGATGGTGCGCAGGTTGACGGTCACATCCTCGCCCGTCTTGCCGTCGCCCCGCGTCGCACCGCGAACCAGAACACCGTCCTCATAGCGAAGCGACGCCGACAGGCCGTCAATCTTGGGCTCGGCGGCAATGGCGATGACATCGGCCGCAGGCAGGTTCAGGAACCGGCGAATGCGAGCTTCGAAGTCGGCGACATCTTCGGTGGCGAACGCATTGTCGAGCGACAGCATGGGCACGCCGTGGCGGACTTCTGCGAACTGGTTCGAGGCGGCGGCACCAACGATCTGAGAGGGACTGTCCGCGCTCGTCAGGGCCGGGAAGGCGGCCTCGATCTCAAGGGCGCGTCGCTTCAGGCTGTCATATTCCGCATCTGAGATATCGGGCTCATCAGATTGATAATAAGCCAGATCGTGACGCGAGAGCGTGCTCGCCAGCGTCGCTAGTTCCTCGCGGGCCTCAGCCTCGGTCAGGTCCCGGACTGGCCGCATCAGGTCACCGTGAAGCCGGCATGAAAGGGGTCATCTTCGTCGATCCAGATCGTGCTCAACCCGGTCATGACCGCGGACCCCTGAATGGAAGGTACGATGCCGCTCCGCTCGCCCACCAGGGTTTCGGCCTCAACCCGCCCGATAAACCGGCTGCCGATATAGCTCTCATGCACGAAGGTCTGCCCGACCTTGAGGCGACCCTTGGCGTGCAGGTGGGCCAGCCTGGCCGAGGTTCCGGTTCCACACGGGCTGCGATCTATCGCACGCTCGCCATAGAAGACGGCGTTGCGACCATCTGCGCCTTCACCCTTGGGCGCATCGGCCCAAAGAACATGACTGACGCCACGGATGGTTGCGTTCAAGGGGTGAACCGGCTCGATTGTCTCGCGCAGGACGCGACGGATGCTGCGTGACAGGTCGATGATCCGCGCCGCCCCCAGAGCGTCCAGTCCGGTGTAGGGGCCCTGGGGCTCGACGATGGCGTAGAAGTTTCCACCGTAGGCGATGTCCACCGTCAGCGGGCCGAAGTCCGGCACCTCGATGGTGATGCCCTCGGCTGCCAGATAGGCCGGGACATTGGTGATCCGCACCCACAGGACACGTTCCGCGACCATTTGATATTCCAGCTCGATCAGGCCAGCCGGAACCTCGGCCTTGAAGCGACCGGGCGTGCGAGGCTGGATCAAGCCCTGCTCCAGCCCAAAGGTGACCATGCCGATCGTGCCGTGTCCGCACATCGGCAGAACGCCGGAGGTTTCCATGAACAGGATGCCGATGTCGGCCTGGGGATCGCACGGTGGATAGAGAAATCCACCCGACATCATGTCGTGGCCGCGTGGCTCGAACATCAGACCCGTGCGAATCCAGTCGAACCGCGCCTGAAAATCCTGGCGGCGTTCGCTCATCGACCTTCCTGTCAGAATTGGTGCACCGCCGATCACCAGTCGGACCGGATTGCCGGCCGTGTGCCCGTCCAGACAGGAGAAGACGTGGCGCATCAGCGGTTCTACGCTCCGACCGGACGGCGAGCGGCGGCGTCGCGAACCATGGCCTCGACCTCGGCGCGGCGCGCGCCACTCAGGGGCAGGCGAGGGGGCCGGACCCGCTCGGAGCCACGCCCCATGATCTGCTCGCTCAGCTTGATGGACTGGACCAGATCATGTTCGGCATCGAGATGCAGCAGCGGCATGAACCAGCGATAGATCTCCAGTGCCCTCGGCAGGTCGCCCGCGACGAAGGCATCGTAAAGGGCGACCGACTCTGCCGGAAATGCCGAGGTCAGGCCTGAAATCCAGCCCTCTGCCCCAAGGATGAGGCCCTCGAGGGCGACGTCATCCAGGCCCGCCATCAGAACAAAGCGGTCGCCGAAGGCATTGATCAGGTCCGTGAAACGGCGCGTGTCGGGAGCCGATTCCTTGACCGCCACAATGTTCGGCAGTTCGGCCAGCCGCTCCAGCGCATCCATGCCGACCGAAACCCGGTACGCGGTGGGATTGTTGTAGATCATGATGGGCAAACGGGTTGCCTGCGCCACCGCCGTGAAGTGGGCCACCAGTTCGTCCAGGGTCGGCACATAGACCATCGCCGGCAGGACCATGAGGCCGTCAACGCCCAATGCCTCGGCATCCTGCGCAAATCGAACCGCACGCGCCGTCGTCATTTCCGAAACGCCGGAAATGACCGGGACGCGACCGGCTGACACCTCAACCGCGGCCGTCAGAACCGCTCTCTTTTCATCAGCTTCAAGTGAGTTGTTCTCACCGCAAGTGCCGAGCGAAATTAGGCCATGCACCCCATCCCGGATGAGATTGTCGAGCACATGCCGCGTCGCGCCGATGTCAACCGACAGGTCTTCGGCGAACTGGGTCGTTGCGGCCGGATACACGCCTTTCCAGGCGTTTCGTTCCAACAGTTTCAAGACAGGCCTCCCAAGCCGACGTTTCTCTCCCTATACGATGGGGTTGGAGGGGATTCCTAGGTGGCAAGCCGCACCGTTATCATTGTCGGAGCCGGCATGGTCGGGGCCGCTTGTGCGTTTCGGCTGCAGACGGCCGGTTTCGTCGTTACCCTGGTTGATCCCGGACCTGATGATCGTGCCGCCAGTTTCGGCAATGCAGGCCATATCGCGGTCGAGCAGGTCGAGCCCCTGGCCTCGTGGGAGACGGTTCGAAACGCGCCCTCGATGCTGTTTGGGGCGGGTGGTCCCCTCGATTTCCGGCTCGCTGACTCAGCCGCGTGGATGCCATGGGCAGCGCGGTACATCGGGGCCTGTAGTCCCCGGACGTTTGCCCGCGGACGGGGTGTCCTGCACCGGCTGATGGCTCCTGCCGTCCTGGCGTGGCGTCACCTCCTAGATGCGGCGGGTGCTGCTGAGATGCTGATCGAGGACGGTCACGCCGTCCTTTGGTCCAACGACAAGGAAGCCCGGAGCGGTCAGTCGAAGTGGATGAGGACCGACACAGGCAACTGTACGCTTGAGCCTCTGTCGGTACGCGATCTTGAGGCCTACGGGCGAGTCCTTCTTCATCGTCCGCCCGTCGCCGGTTTACGGGTGAGGGGGACGGCGCGGTTGACGTCGCCCCAGGCGGTTCGGACAGCTCTCCTGTCGGCCTTTCAGGCCAACGGAGGCCAGCGCCTGTGCGGCGAGGTGATTGGCCTGTCTGCCGATGGGGAGGTTGAGCTCGCTGACGGTACTCGGCTGTCCTCCAACCGGGTTTTGATTTCGGCGGGCGTGAGATCGACGGCCCTGATGAGGATGGTGGGGGCTGTCGTGCCTCTGATTGCCGAGCGCGGCTATTCGGTTCAATTCTCGGCCCCGGCTTGGCCGCAATCCCTGCCAACGGCGGTGTTGGACGGACAATCGATCGTCCTGGCCCCGCAAGCCGAAGGCCTTCGGGCCACCAGCTATGTCGAGTTCGCACGCCCTGACAGTCCGCCCGATCCGCGCAAATGGGATCGTCTGGTCGCGCGCCTCAGAGCCGCAGGACTGGATGTACCGGACAATCACCAGCGATGGATGGGGAGCCGGCCAACGCTGCCGGATTATGTGCCGGCGATCGGCGCGGTGCCGAACAGTTCGATCCTCTACGCCTTCGGGCATCAGCATCTGGGCGTCACCTTGTCGGCGATCACCGCCGAGCGAGTCCTGGCCCTGACCGACGGCCTCGGCATCGAGGATGGGTTGAACATCGACCGTTTCTCAACCTGAGCCTTGGCAGACCTCCCCATCGGGCGCTAATTTGGCGCCCTTCCAGCCGAGTTTGAGATTCCCATGCGCGCGATCATCATAGTCCTGACCTTGGCGGTTCCGTTGGTCGCTTGCGGCGATGCCAATCCAACCTTTGGATCGGGTGGCTGGCAGGATGACGACGTACCCGAGGCGGTTCCGGTGGGAGAGGCTGCTGAGCCTGCCGCTCCGACTCAAGCCCCGGCGGCCACGCCACCGGCCCGGCCGACACCGGCGACGACGCAGGAACCAGAAGCGACTGAGAATGATGCCGCCACATCCAGCCAGCCGACGGTAGCCGGGCGCGCGCCTGCCGTTGATCCGACACCTGTGGCCCCTCCGCCCGAGCCAGTGGCGGCGACGCCTCCGGTCGACCCGCACGCAGGACACCAGATGCCGGCTGACCCTGCGCCGGCAGGAACCTAGCGACCTTAATCAGCTCTCGTCTCAGGGCGATGCTCGACGAATGCGGGCTTCAAGCGTACCGGGATTCGATCACCGCCTCCCAACTGCGATGGCGCACCTTATTGCGCCGCGTGCCCCTATCGCCGAACGAGGGTCGTCAACACGAGGGATGCCTGGTGGCGGACGGGCAGACTTCGATCCGCACGCGCGGCATGCCGCGCGAGTCTTGCGTCAATGTGGGCTCGTTAGTTCAGGCCGCGGGGCTGGCGGACAGGGTGGGATTCGAACCCACGGTAGGCTTCCACCTACGGCGGTTTTCAAGACCGCTGCCTTAAACCACTCGGCCACCTGTCCTCGCGGCGTCCTTAGCAGGGCAGGGGCGCATTAACCAAAGCAGAAAATAACCTGCGCATGATTTCCGTGAATCAGGTTGCGAAAGGTCCGGTCATGTCACGCCGTCTTCCCATGTTCGTGCTGGCCGTTCTGTCGAGCGGACTGGTGGCGTGTGGTGGACGCGCCGACGCGCCGTCACCAGTCCGGGTGCCAGATCGGGCAAGCGGATCCCATACGGCCATCGCCGATCCGGCCCCCTTCGTTCGGGGCACTTTGCGGCCCTATGTCATCCGGGGCCGCACCTACACGCCGGTCATCGACGAGAGCTATGACCAGACGGGGACGGCCAGCTGGTACGGCGATGCCTTTCACGGTCGCCCCACCGCGACGGGCGAAATCTACGACATGAACGGCATAAGCGCCGCTCACAGGACCCTGCCGCTGCCCTCTCTGGCCGAGGTGACCAATCTGGAAACCGGCCAGAGCATCGTCGTACGACTGAATGATCGCGGTCCTTTCGTCGGCGACCGGATTATCGACCTGTCTCGCGGGGCCGCAGACGCCCTAGGCATTCGCAACCAGGGTCTGGCGCAGGTCAGGGTTCGATACATCGGACAGGCTCCCCAGGGCGGCGGAACAGGCCAACCGGCCAGTCCGGCCCGGCAGACAGGCCCCAGGCCCGATACGGAGAATGACTTCGGTGACACCGACCCCTGGTTTGTTCAGGCCGGGACCTTTGCCAGCCGAAGCAATGCCGAAACCTTCCGGCGTCGATTCGATGGGGCGCGCGCCCGCGTCGAGGAAACGATGGTCGGGGGCCGTCGGATGTATCGGGTGCTCATCGGCCCCTGGACAGGCCGCCATGAGGCCGAGCGCCAACGTTCAACACTGGCCGGGCAGGGGCTGCTCGACGCAATCCTAGTTCGTGCACAATAATTCGACCGTCCGGCCTTTGCCTTGAGCCGGTGAATCGCCATTGTGCCCGGCGTGACGCGCGGACGATTTATTACATTCGAGGGTGGAGAGGGGGCCGGCAAGTCCACCCAGGCCCGGCTGCTGGTCGAGCGATTGCAGGCGCTCGGGATTTCGGTTGTGCTGACCCGTGAACCCGGCGGTTCGGAGGGGGCTGAGGCTCTGCGCAGCCTGCTGGTGATTGGCGACGCGGATCGCTGGACACCGACGGCTGAGACCTTGCTGATGTACGCGGGGCGTTCAGATCACCTGACGCGGCTGATTCGTCCGGCGCTTGAGGCCGGAACCTGGATCGTTTGTGACCGGTTTTCAGATTCCACCCGCGCCTATCAAGGTGCCGGTGGCGGGGTCAGCCCAGCCTTCATCGAAGCGATCGAAGACGAAGTGGTCGGCTCGGACAAGCCGGACCTGACCCTGGTGTTTGATATGCCCGTCGAGATCGGCCTCGAACGCGCATTTGGCCGCGACATGTTCGAGGCGCGTTTCGAATCCAAGGGACTGGCCTTCCACCAGCGCCTGCGGGACGCATTCCTCGCGATTGCCCGGGATGAGCCAGGCCGGTGCGCCCTGATCGACGCCAGCGGCACTCTGGATGAGGTCGCAGCACAGGTCTGGAGCACGGTCGCGGAGCGGCTGGACCTGGAGCCATGAACGACGTTGTCGAGGGACCGCGCGGCCAATACCACGCCCTGAAGGATGAGCGCCCTGAACACGCCTTCCTGGACGCCCTGGAGCGCGGTCGCCTCCATCATGCCTGGATGCTGACGGGGCCGGAAGGTCTGGGCAAGGCGACCTTTGCCTACCGCGCCGCACGAAGACTGCTGGGGGCTCGCGCTGACCGGAGCCTTGGCTTGCTCGGTTCGGACCGCACAGACCGCGTCAGCCGTCTGATCGAGCAGGATGCCCACCCGGATTTGCTCGTCCTCGAGCGCCGCTCGGAAGGCGGCAAGTTGCGAAAATCGATCTCCGTTGAAGATGCGCGGGGGTTGCCGGAGTTCTTTTCCAAATCTCCATCCATGGCCGAGTGGCGCGTCGCCATCATCGACGCTGCGGATGACTTGAATGTCAACTCAGCCAATGCCTTGTTGAAGACTCTGGAGGAGCCGCCTGAGCGCGGCGTGCTGTTCCTGGTTACGCATTCTCCGGCCCGACTGCTTGTGACGATCCGTTCGCGTTGCCGCCGTCTCCCGTTCAAACCGTGGTCGGCTGAGACTGTCTCTGCCTTGCTCGAGACACGACTGGGGATACCGCCCGGCGATGCTCGCTCGCTCGCCTTGATGGCCGGGGGATCACCCGGGCGGGCGCTGCAACTGGCGGATCAGGGCGCGCTGGAAATCGACGCGACGGCCCGTGCGCTGGTGCTTGGGGATGCACCCGACGAGGCAGAAATGCTCAGATTTGCCGACAGCATGAAAGGCGGGGAGGGGCAGGTCCGCCTCGAGCTCCTGTTCTCCCGCCTGGCCCAGGCCGTGCGCGAGCGCGCCGAAGTGGAACGTCCTGAGGCGTGGGGACGCGTCTGGGATCTCATCGAGCGCACCCCAGCCGAAGCGGCCAGCCTCAATCTGGATCGCGCGGATGTGTTGTTCTCGACCCTGGCGGAAATCCGCAAGGCGAGGGCCTGATGCTCATCGACAGCCATGTGAACCTGCATGCGCCCCAGTTCGATGAGGATCGCGACGCCGTCATTCAGCGTGCGCGCGAGGCCGGCGTTGGATTGATGATCGAGATCTCCGACAAACTCTCGACCTTTGAAGCGACCCACGGCCTCGCCATGGCCAACCCGGATATCTGGTGCACCGTCGGCGTGCATCCGCATGAGGCGCGCGATTATGCGGACCTGACGGTCGACACCCTGGTCGAGCTTGCCGAGCGTCCTCGCGTGGTTGGAATCGGGGAATGTGGCCTGGATTTCCACTACGACTTGTCGCCCCGGGACACCCAGGCCCAGGTCTTCCGAATCCACATCGAGGCGGCGCGCCGGACAGGCCTGCCCCTGGTGGTTCACACCCGAGAAGCCGACGACGTAATGTCTGATATCTTGCGTGAGGAGTACGCCGCCAGCCCGTTCAAATTGCTTATGCATTGCTACACGTCCGGGGCGGCGCTTGCTCGCACAGCTGCCGAGCTCGGAGCCTGGTTCTCGGTATCGGGCATCGCCACCTTCAAGGCGGCTGAAGGGGTGAGGGCGGTTGTCCGGGACATGCCGCCTGACCGGATCATCGTCGAAACGGATTGCCCTTACCTGGCCCCCGTTCCGTATCGCGGTCGTAGAAATGAGCCGGCCTATGTCGGACTCGTTCTGGACAAGCTCGCGGCGATCCGCGGATGGGACAAAGATACTGCAAAAACTTTGACGAGTGAGGCATTCTTCAATCTGTTCCACAGGATTGAGCGGCCATGACGGGACTGTCGGTCACGGTGTTGGGTTGCGGCTCATCCGGTGGCGTGCCCCGCGCAAATGGCGACTGGGGCCGGTGCGATCAGACCGACCCTCTCAATCGACGCAGCCGGTGCTCGCTGGCCGTCCAGCGCCGGGGAGCTGACGGAATCACCACCGTCGTTGTCGACACCTCTCCCGATTTGCGAACCCAGACATTAGCGAATAATATCCGTCATATAGACGGCGTTCTATTGACACACGATCATGCAGATCAGACGCATGGCATCGATGATCTGCGGACCTTTGCCTATATGGGACGCCGCAGGGTTCCTGTGTGGCTCGATGCCGAGACACACACCACGCTGGATCGCCGTTTCGGATATATCTTCAGGGGTGAGCACGGTTATCCGCCCATCTGTGATGCCCAGGTCATCCGGGCCGGCCAGGCTGTGACCGTCGAGGGAGCCGGCGGGCCCATCGATGTATCGACCTTCAACCAGGCGCACGGCCCCATTTCGTCCTTGGGGTACAGGTTCGGGCCGATCGTCTATTCCAGCGATGTTTCGGCGCTTGATGACGCGGCACTTGAGGCCATCCAGGGGGCCGGGCTCTGGATCGTCGATGCGCTACGCTGGACCCGCCATCCAACCCATGCCCATGTCGATCAGGCCTTGGCCTGGATTGCTGCCAGCGGTGTTCAGAGGGCGCTTCTGACCAATCTGCACATTGATCTCGACTACCAGACACTCAGCAGCTTGATGCCGGCCAACGTCGATGTGGCCTACGACGGCTGGACAACGTTCAGGCCGTAGGCCGGGCAGACTGCGGGGCCAATCCCAATGGTCGCACCGTCCTGCGGGGCCAATCCCAATAGTCGCATCGTCCATTTATTTCGCATAATATATCTTAGGCGTATTTTGGATCCGCCAAAATGGGCGACGATCTTCAAGCGGCTGGCCCCTCATCCAGGCCGCACGGAAACGGCGCGATCAACCGATAGAACGCCTTCGCGGCCGGCGCAGTCCCACCCTGGCTGAGTTTATAGGCGTGCTCGACCACCATGGCCTGCTGTTCGATATTCAAACCGGCCCAAACACACGTCTCGTCTGCCTGATAGGCGTACGCGCGCTCGCCATCCCCGGCACGGATCTTTGCGACAGCGAGATTCACGCCCTGCTGAGCCTGCCAGACATGGACAAGCTCATGGATGAACGTTGCCCGCCGCGACAACTTCTGGGTCGTATAGTCGTCTGCGAGTGTTGAATTCGGCCAGACGATCCAGTCGCGCCCAAACCAGCGACCGGCCACGAAGGCGCGATCAAACGGCTTTGGCGAGCCGACAAAGCGTACAGAGTCTAGCTCAAGATGATTTCCAAATACTTTGACTGCTAAAGACTTTTCGGCATCCGTAAGTCGACGCTTGCGCCAACCTCTGACGTTTCCGGGTTTGGCCACGGAGATATCGCGCTCTCGGCTCACGGGGCGTAACTCGCCTCAGGGCCCACGTATTCCCAGTGCCACGGCTCATAGATGTAGTTCACAAAGCCGTACCGGGCTGCATTGCGCACCAGCCAGCGATAAGCCGGACCCCGGGACTGGACCAGACGATTGTAGGCATTCGTCGAAGCTATGCCGTAGCCAGGGGCCTCCCCCACATTGATGTCGAAGGCCCACCCCGTTCGGTGCGCCGAACAACTGGCCCGACGCAGCCCATCGCAGTTCGCCTCGTCCTCACACCTGACGCCATCGATGTCGGGGTGCCGGTAGGTCGAATAGACGGTCAGCAGATTCGGATTAGCCGCCAGCTCCGGCACCTCGGCGCGGGCATCACGGACCATTCGACGATAGGCAGCGATGGCGACGGGCTGACCCATGCGGCCAGGTCGCTGGATCGTCTCCTCGCGCCAGTCGAACTCTTCCAGGGACTGCCGTTCGGGATAGGCCGGGCATTCCCCCCTCACCCGGGCCATGACGAAGGGGCGGCGCTCCTGCCAGATACCCTTGAGCACCTCGAACGTCGCCGGCCCGAAGCGTCCATCTGCCTGCAGTCCGTATCGCGCCTGAAACGCGGCCAGGGCCGCAGCAAAGGCCGGGGTTGCGGCACCACAGCGCGTCCCGATTTCCTGCTGAGTCATCGGCAGATAGGTTTCCCAGCCGTACTCGCGCCCGAACGGCTGCCATTCCAGCGACTGGAGCGTCCGCCCGTTTCCTGCCGCTGCCTCGTACCAGGTGGCGGCGGCGTTGTAGCAAAGGGCCACCTCGTTGAGGACATCGAACGATTGCGCGCGCGCGCGCGCCGGCAACAAGCCAAAGCCGGTCCAAAGGGTCAATACGAACAGCGTTAGTCCAAGTCGGCGCATGACCGCAGAAAGCCATGCGATGCGGCATCCAGCAAGAGGCTGTTCCTGACGAACACGCTAACTGGCCTTGCGCAGCCTGAGCGCACACCAGGCATCGTGGTGGATGATCTGCTCGACGCCGAACCCGAGGGGCATCCACGCGGCCAGGACCTCCTCTTCCTGGGTACGCAATAGCCCCGACAGGATAGCGGTACCACCGGGACGCAACAGGCCGTTGATCGGGCCGGCCAGCTCAATCAGCGGGCGGGCGAGGATATTGGCGAACACCAGATCATAGGGCGCGGGCCCCCTCACCTCGTGATGGCTAAGGTCGCCATCTTCGACGAAGGCAGCGTGTGCCCCATTGATGTCCGCGTTCTCGGCGGAGATTCGGACCGACGGTTCATCGATGTCTGTGCCAACCACGGTCGGCGACCCGGTCCGCGCTGCAGCAATGGCCAGAACGCCTGTGCCGGTGCCGACGTCGAGCACCCGCTCAGGCGGACCTTCCTGTGAAAGAAGGGCATCAAAGGCTTCCAGACACCCCACGGTCGTTCCGTGGTGGCCCGTCCCGAATGCGGCCCCGGCCTCGATCCGCAGGTTGATCGTATCCTCGGGGACCTTGCCCTTGTCATGGGCTCCATAGACGAAGAAGCGCCCTGCCCGCACCGGCGGCAGCCCCGAAAGGCTCATGGCGATCCAATCGGCGTCCATCAAATCTTCGACGGTCGTTTCCAAATCAAAGCTGGCCAGCGCCGCCACGATTCCGTCGGCCTCCTCCCGGGTCGTCGGATAAGCATCGATTCGCCAAATGCCCCGATCCTCGTCCTCTTCAAGGATCGAATAGGTCGCGCCCTCTAGCGCGATGGTTTCATCAATGGCCTGGGCGGCGGCCTCTGCATTTTTACGCGTGCCACGCGAGATAATCTGTACGGCGGACTCGGACATTTCAAAAGAACCGTTATGCTGGCGATTCATCGGCGCAGGTGCGCCGGTTCAGGATCCGCAACTACAACTCCCAGAGGTCTGCGACAAATGGCCAAGAGCCCGGCAAAGTCCACAACATCCAAACCTGCCGCCAAGTCGAAGGCTTCGACGGCAAAATCCACCAAGCCTGCCGCTGCCAAGGCGACCGCGGCAAAGGCCACACCCGCCAAGGCTGCCGCCCCTAAGACGGCTGCCACACCGGCCGCAAAGTCAGCGGCCAAGCCGGCTGCGAAAACAGTTGCCAAGACGGCCGCAAAGCCCGCGGCCAAGACAACGGCGAAGGTCGCCGCCAAGCCTGCTGCCAAGGCGGCACCGGCCAAGGCTGCGGCCCCCAAGACCACGGCCCGCGCCACCAAGCCCGCCGCCAAGGCGACGACCAAACCGGCAGCCGCCAAGACCGCGCCGCAAGCCGCTCCGGCGGCCGCTCAGCCGGCCGCATCGGCGGCTCCCAGCTACAGCCGTGAGGAGAAGGGCTTCTTCGCCAAGCTGGTCGACAGCATTTTCGGCACCCGCTAGGACCACCCGAAATTGAAAGAGCCCGCGTCACCTCATCGGTGGCGCGGGCTTTTTCATGCCTGGACGATCAGGGCAGATCTTCGCCGAGGATCGCCATGTTGAAGGTGTAGGATCCGTCGTCGTCCTCGTCCTCATAGACCACCCCAATGAACTCATCACCGATGTAGACCTCGGCGGAGTCAGCCTGTTTGCGCGCCTTGACGTTGATGGCCCCATTGGTGAAGGCCTTCTTCAGATACATCTCGATGCGCTTGATATCGGGTTCCTGCACGGGGCGTTCCTTGAGAATGAATGTCGGCGCGGAACCTAGTCGTCCGTCTGCGTCAGGCCAAGGGCGTCAGATCGAAAAGTCGTAGACGATGTCAGCCAGGGTGTGGTCCATCGTCCGCGCCGGGTCCTCGCAGGACGGACAGTTGACGATCCGCGCGGGAACACCAGCTGCCGTACAGCCGGCGGGAACCGGCTTCAGCACCACCGACCCGGATGCCACCTTGGCGTAGTCACCGACCGTGATGTTGCCCAGCACCTTGGCCCCCGCGCCCAGAAGGACACCCTTGCCGATCTTGGGATGACGATCACCGCGATCCGCCCCTGTTCCGCCCAGGGTGACGGCGTGCAGCATTGACACATCGTCCCCGACGGTCGCCGTCTCGCCCACGACGATCCCGGTGCCGTGGTCGAAGAACACCCCCTTGCCGATGCGCGCGGCCGGATGGACGTCGACCTGGAACAGTTCCGACACACGGCTCTGAAGGTGGAAAGCCAGGGTGTCTCGCCCGCCTTTCCATAGGAAATGCCCGACGCGATAGGCCTGGAGCGACTGAAAACCCTTGAAGAACAGAAAGGGCTGCAACGCCTGCTTGGCGGCGGGATCTCGCTCCAGTACCGCCACGAGATCCGCCTCGGCGGCCGCCACGATTGACGGGTCCGCCGCATAGGCTCTTTCACAGACCTCTCGCCAGGCCATCGGGCCAACTTCATTGTCGCCCAGTTTGCGGGCGAGCTGGAAGCTGAGTGCCCCGGCCAGATCGTCATGGGATAGGATCACCGCATGAAGCAGGCTGCCCAACGCCGGCTCGGCTTCGGCGGCCTGTGCCGCCTCGGCACGCAGCCGCTGCCAGATCGATTCAGCGGCCTGAACAGGCCTGAGCGCGGCGGACATGGCGATCTCCTCGTCTAGCCCCAAGAATGGGGACTTCGTCCCGGCAGGGCAATCCACTTGCACAAAACACAAAGCCAAGTCCGTCGATTGCATGTGGCGCAGTCTTCGCCGCCCCCCTAAGCTGGCACGATGATCAAGCGTGCTGCCCTGTTCCTGACGGCTCTCGGCCTGGCCTTTCCGGTCTGCGCCCAGGAGCGCGCCATGGGCGACGCTGAAGTCCTGGCTCTGGCCGATCGTCAGGCCATTTGGTGCGAGAACTGGAGCGAGGCGACGCGCGACTGTGAAAGCCTTTATACCCTTCGCCGTGAAGCCGACGGGCGCCTGATCCTGGCCGGAATGTTCGTCCTCACAGACCGCCCCCTGATCGAGGTCACCCTCGCGGATATCGTCACGCTCGAGCAGGGCCGGATCTGCAGTTCCGGCGCGACAAGCGAGCTGACAATTCAGGCCCGTCTGGCCGGCGTCGCATCGCAAGAGGTCACAGCCATGGTCCGCTCATTGCTGGCGCAAAGCATGGCCGAGTACGAAAACAGCATCATCTGCCAGCAGTTCTTCACCAGTGGGGATCCCGAGGCAATGGGCGAGATCGTCACGGCCGATGATGTCCGCCTCTACGATTTCGAATCGACCTATCGCCTCGGTACGGTCGATAGCGGTTTTCTGCTCCGGCCCCAGATCGGCGAAACGCCCGAACAGGAATTCATCGACCTGTGAGTGACCTTGGACACCCCCTGCCCCTGCCGACCGCCAGTGACGAGGCGCTGGCGCGCCTGCAACGGCGTCGGTCCGCCCCGGCCCAGGCCCTGACCTTTCCGGGGCCGAGCCCCGATCAGCTTGAGGTTATGTTGGCCACGGCGGCGCGAACACCGGATCACGGCAAGCTCTTCCCGTGGCGCTTTGTCATCATCGAAGGTCCGGCCAAGTCGGCGCTGGTTCATGCCTTGAAGCCGCTGGCCGAAGACCAGTCGGAACCGGTCAAGGCGGCCACGGTGCTGGCCAAGCTGGCCAATCCTCCCGTGACCGTGATGGTCGTCTCATCGCCGGTGCCGGATCACAAGGTGCCGGTCTGGGAACAGCAGTTGTCTGCCGGTGCCGTCTGCATGAACCTCGAACACGCGGCAGACGCCATGGGCTTCTCCGCCAGCTGGATCACGGACTGGTACGCCTACGATCCCGCCACGCGCCCCCTGCTTGGCCTGAAGGACGGCGAGCAGGTCGCCGGCTTCATCCACATCGGCACCCTAGCCGAAGGCCCCGCGGAGCGGCCGCGTCCGAGTATGGCCGCGATCGTCAGCCGGCAGCTCTAGCGGCTGCCGAAGTCGGTTCTGCCGGGCGAAGCTGCGCGGCTCTGCGCGGTAGCGGAGGAATTGACGGGCGTGAAAACGCCGGGCTGACACCAAGCCGGGTGCGCCGTCAGCCGCAGCGGTTCAACTGCACGACCAGGGCGACCCATCGTCATCCCCGCCCGCGATACGGCGGTACGCCCTGATCGGGTAGCCACAGGCCTTCAGGCACCGGGCCGGTCTGCCAGAAGACATCGATGGGGATTCCGCCGCGCGGATACCAATAGCCGCCGATGCGCAGCCATCTCGGTTCCAGCAACCCGGCAAGCCGCTTGCCGATCGCCACGGTGCAATCCTCGTGGAAGGCACCGTGGTTGCGGAAGCTGGTCAGATACAATTTCAAACTCTTGGATTCGACCAGCCAGTCGCCCGGCGCATAGTCGATCACCAGATGCGCAAAGTCCGGCTGGCCTGTCACCGGGCACAGGCTGGTGAACTCCGGTGCCGTGAAGCGGGCGACATAGAGTGTGTCCAGGTGCGGGTTCGGCACCCGTTCGAGCTGGGCCGTCTCTGGACTGGCCGGGGCTTCGGTCTGGCGTCCCAGTTGAGACAGACCGGTGGTGTCGGTGCTCACGTCAGGCCGCCCGGATGATGCCAAGGAAGTCGGTCGCCTTCAGCGAGGCGCCGCCGACCAGGGCGCCGCCGACTTCGAGAACGGCCAGGATCTCCGCCGCATTGTTCGGCTTGACCGAGCCGCCGTACAGGATCGGTGCCGTGCGACCGCCCTCGCTGAGCCGCGCCACCATTGCGGCACGCACGGCGGCGTGGACCTCCTCGATCTGCTCCAGCGTCGGCGTCAGGCCGGTACCGATGGCCCAGACCGGCTCATAGGCGACCGCAAAGGCCCTACCCGACAGGCTCTCCGGCAGCGACGCCATCACCTGGCTCGACACGACCTCGACCGCACGACCCGCCTCGCGCTCCGCCAGCGTTTCACCGACACAAATGATTGGTTCCAGGCCAGCGGCCAGCGCCGCCTCGACCCTGGCGGCGACATCGGCGTCCGTCTCGCCGTGGCCGGCGCGACGCTCCGAGTGGCCCAGGATCACCAGATTGGCCCCGGCATCCTTCAGCATCGCGGCCGAGATGTCGCCGGTGTAGGCACCCGACGCCTTGTCGCTGCAATCCTGACCTCCGATCTCGACGGTACTGTCCCTCAACTGCCAGTTCATCTGGGCGATCAGGGTTGCGGGCGGACACAGGGCCACGCGCGTCGTCGCCGCCTCCCCCGCCAGCGCCTCAGCCAGCGCCTTGGCCTCGGCCAAATCGGCGGCCAGGCCATTCATCTTCCAGTTTCCGGCGATCAGTCTGTTCGTGCTCATGACCGCGTTCCTAGCCTCAAGCGCGCAACGGCTCAACGCCCGCGAACGGATCATCCAGGCTCGGCTGTGGCGAGGTGAACCACTTTGGTCCGTCCGCCGTCATGTGGAAGTGGTCCTCCAGCCGGATGCCGAACCGGCCCGGCACCACAATCATCGGCTCATTCGAGAAACACATCCCGACTTCCAGCGCCGTCATGTCGCCCCGCACCAGATTGGGTGCCTCATGGATGTCCAGGCCGATGCCATGGCCCGTTCGGTGGGGCAGTCCGGGAAGCTGATAGTCCGGGCCCAGTCCCTGGCTTGCCAGGAAGCCGCGGGCCCCTGCGTCGACAGCTTCACAAGGCGCGCCAAGCTGCGCCGCCTTAAACGCCCGCGCCTGGGCCTCGTGTTCGAGATCCCAGATGCGACGCACTTCATCTGTCGGCTCGCCGAAGACATAGGTGCGGGTGATATCGGCATTGTAGCCGTCCAGCGCACAGCCGGTGTCGATCAACACCACATCGCCGTCGTGCAGTTGTGGGTCCCCCTCCCCGCCGTGCGGCAGACTGGTGTCGGTTCCGAACGAGACGATGCAGAAGGTGTTGCCACCATCCGCGCCCAGCGCCCGATGCTGCTCGTCAATGAAGCTCACAACCTCTGACGCCCGCACGCCGGCTCTCAGGCTTTCATGTGCGCGCCGGTGCGCCTCCAGGGTCAGCGCCTTGGCTCGCGTCATCAGGGCGATTTCAGCCTCCGACTTGCGCGCCCGCAACGGCACGATCAACGGATCAGCCCCAATCAAACGGTCCGCGCCGAGCGCCTCGGCCAAGCCCAGCCAGATGAATACGCGCGCCTGAGCGTCCACCGCCACCCGCCCCGTCGGCCCGACCAGATCCGCCACCAGTTTGAACGGGCTTTCATGCTCCTCCCAGGTCAGAATCTCGCCGGGCACGCCGACGATGGACCCCACCTTGTCCAGCTCAAATCGTGGCGTGACATAGGCCAGCGGCTCGCCCGGCCTCACCACCGCCCCGGTCAAACGCTCCGACGGATGCCAGCTCAAGCCGGTGAAATATCGCAGCGACGACGTGGCATCGATCACGCAGGCGGCGATCCCCTGCGCCTCCATCGCGGCTTCCAGCAAGGCCAGACGGAAGCGGCGTTCCTCAACGGTGATCGGCAACGGATTCATGCGGGGCTCCCAAAGGCGGATTTCTGCAATAGGCTCGCGTCGGGCACCTGCAAAGGTGAGGGAGGAAATATGGTCGCTGGCATTCTCGTCGCGCTGTCCGCGTTGGCGGTCGTCTATGCGGTGGCGCTGTTGCGCCAGGCTGCCGCGCGCCATCAGCTTCGGCCTCGTGTCGAAGCGGTTGCGCTTGGGGCGGTCACAAATTTCTTCGACACCCTTGGAATAGGCTCCTTCGCCCCGACGACAGCCTGGATCAAACTGCGTGGGCTGGTCCCAGACAGCTTCATCCCCGCGACCCTCAATGCGGGCCATTGTCTACCGACCGTGACCCAGGCGCTGATCTTCATCAATCTGGTCCAGGTCGATGCCTGGCTTCTGGTCGGGTGCATCGGTGCCGCCATCATCGGGGCTGTACTTGGGGCACCGGTGGTGCAACGCCTACCCGTGCGCGCGGTCCAGGGCATCGTCGGAATCGCGCTGCTGATCGCTGCGACCCTCTACGCCATGACCAACCTTGGCATGATGCCAGGCGGCGGTGAGGGCTTGGGCCTATCGGGACCGGCGTTCTGGATTGCCGTCCTTGCCCATCTCGTGCTTGGGGCCCTGATGACGTTCGGGATCGGCCTCTACGCGCCCTCGCTCATCCTGCTGAGTTTGCTGGGCCTCAACCCCATCGCCGCCTTTCCGATCATGATGGGGGCCTGTGGTTTCCTCATGCCGGTCGCCGGCATGAGCTTCATTCGCTCCGAACGGATCGACCTGCGCGTCGTCCTGGGCCTGGCCCTCGGCGGCATTCCGGCGGTGCTTCTCGCCGCCCTCGTTGTGAAGTCCCTACCGATGGAGGCCTTGCGCTGGGGCGTGGTCGTCGTCGTTCTCTACGCCGCGGCCGTCCTGTTGTGGAGCGCCGCCCGTCCGCGCGCCCAAGCTGACGCGTGAACGAGAAAGGCCCGGCGATCGCTCGCCGGGCCTTTCCGATTTCATGCCGCAGGGCGAGAGGCCCTGCCGGCCAGGTCCATCTTATTTGATGGTGACCTTGGCGCCGGCTTCCTCGAGCTTCTTCTTGAGCTCGTCGGCGGCCTGCTTGGAGACGTTCTCGACGACGTTCTGCGGAGCGCCTTCGACCAGGTCCTTGGCTTCCTTGAGGCCGAGGTCCGGACGAGCGCCGCGAACTTCCTTGATCACGTTGATCTTCTTGTCGCCGCCGTCGGTCAGGACAACGGTGAACTCGGTCTGCTCTTCGCCGGCATCAGCCGGAGCAGCGCCACCGGCGCCGCCGGTCGGCATGGCCATGGCGACCGGAGCGGCAGCCGAGACGCCCCACTTCTCTTCGAGAAGCTTGGACAGTTCAGCGGCTTCCAGGACGGTCAGGGTCGACAGTTCGTCGACGATCTTTTCGAGCTTGGACATTTGATAGTTCCTTGGAGGGTTCAGTTTTGGATTTAGAGAAGCGGAGATGACCTAGGCGGCGTCCTTGGCGGCATAGGCGCCAAACACACGAGCCAGCTGTCCGGCCGGAGCTTGCAACACGCCGGCAACCTTGGTCGCCGGAGCCTGCAGCAGGCCGACGATCTTGCCGCGCAGTTCGTCCAGGGACGGCAGCTTGGCGAGGTTGGCGACGGCCTGGGCGTCCAGAACGTCCTTGTCCATGAGACCGCCGACGACGACGAACTTGTCGTTGCCCTTGGCGAACTCAGTGACGACCTTGGCGGCGGAAACGGGATCCGGCGCATAGGCGATGGCAACCGGGCCGGAGAATAGGCGATCGCCTGCTTCACCCGCCGAACCGTCCAGAGCCTTCTGGGCCAGAGTGTTCTTCACCACCTTGAGCGCCGCACCCTGCTCACGCAGGCGCAGACGCAGGTCGGTCATTTCCGCAACGGTCAGACCCAGGTTGTGGGTCACGACCACGGCACCGGAATCGGCGAAGACACCCTTGATGTCCTCGATCGACGCGGCTTTTTGTGCGCGGTCCATTGCGGTCTCCTAGTCTGTTGACGGCTGCGGGATTGCAGACGCCGAAAACAGCCCGGTCACTCCGGGCGGACCCGAAGCGGCGAACTGCGTAAACTGTCCGAAGGAACGCCCGTCACGCACCCGGCCTTGCGGCGGCGGATTGGTTCGGGACTTTCCCCGTCTCCCCACGGCGTCAAAGGGCTCTTTGACAGTTACGGCAAGGGTGGCCCCCTCGCCCCGAAGTTCTCGGACAGGTCCGCCGATGACCGAAGCCACCTGCGGGAGCGGCGCTCTATACACGCAAACCTGAGGAAATCAACGCCTCAGGGCGCAAAACCGGCGATCAGGCGCTTCAGCTCCGGCTCATCGACGGCCTCTATGGCATCCATGCGGCTAAACCAGCGGCGCTCGCGTTCATGCGCTTCCGGCCAGCGGTCGAACAGGTGTGTCACGTGGATCGCATAGACATCCACCGCCGTCAGCCGCCGGGCCTTGCCGGACAACCGCTTGTCATAGGTGAAGGTGCCGATCGGTTCGCTCGATAGCAGGCCAGTTGCGCCAGCCTCCTCCATCGCCTCTTCCGCCGCCGCCTCGGCATCAGCCAGGCCCTTCATCCGGTTACCCTTGGGCGTCACCCAGCGGCCCGTATCCCGCGACGTGACCAGCAGGAACTGGATCTGATCCTCATCAGCCAATATCCAGCACAGGGCACCGACCTGCCGCCGTTTCGACCGCAGCGTGCGGTCCGTCATGTCAGGAACAGGCTGCCCAGCCAGTAGAAGCCCGCCCCCATCGCTGCACAGGCCGGAATGGTCACAAACCAGGCCAGGACGATCCCGCGCGCCACATTCCACCGAACCGCGCTGGCCCGCCGGGCGGCGCCGACGCCGATGATCGAGCCCGTAATGGTGTGGGTCGTCGAAACCGGCACGCCGAAATGCGTGGCGATAAACAGGGTGATGGCCCCTCCGGTTTCCGCACAGAACCCCTGCTGCGGACTCAGCCGGGTGATCTTGGAGCCCATGGTGTGAACGATCCGCCAGCCGCCACAAAGCGTGCCCATGGCGATGGTGAGGTAGCAGGTAATGACAACCCAGAACGGCACATGGAACTCAGCTCCCAGGAGGCCGCGCGAATAGAGCAGCACCGCGATGATCCCCATCGTCTTTTGCGCGTCATTGCCGCCGTGTCCCAGCGAATAGGCCGCGGCCGATACCAGTTGCAGCCGACGAAAGATCCGGTCCGCCAGGGCAGGATTGGCCTTCATGAAAACCCAGGACACGATCAGCACCAGCACCAGCGCCAGGATGAATCCCACCGTCGGCGACAGGAAGATGGCGAACACCGTCTTGGACACGCCCGGAACCTGAATCACCCCCAGACCCGCCTTGGCCACGCCGGCTCCCAACAGCCCACCGACCAGGGCGTGCGAACTCGACGACGGAATGCCCCGCAGCCACGTGATCACATTCCAGCCAATCGCCGCCATCAAGGCACCGAAGATGACGGCGTCCGAAATGATGTCCGGCGAGATGATCCCCTTGCCGATCGTATTGGCCACCGCCACCCCGAACACGAAGAAGGCGGCGAAATTGAACCCCGCCGCCCACAGCACCGCCAACGGAGGGCTCAGTACCCGCGTCGCCACCACTGTGGCGATCGAGTTGGCCGCGTCGTGCAGCCCGTTCATGAAATCGAACGCCAGGGCGACGCCGATCAGCAGCACCAGGATGATGAGGGCCGCGTCCATCGGCCTAGAGGTGCTCAACCATGATGCCGTTGACGCGGTTGGCCACATCTTCGAACCGGTCGATCACCTTCTCAAGGTGGTCATAGATCTCGGCGCCGATGATGAACTCCATCGCATTGCCGGTCCTGTGCTCCAGGAACAGGGCCTTCATCCCGGCGTCGAAGATGGCGTCCGATTCACTCTCGAGCCGCGTCACCGCCTCAGTCAGCTCATTCAGCCGGTCGCGGTTCTTGCTCATGGCGTGCAGTTTTTCGGTCGTCTCCAGCGTGAGGGCAGCACACTGCACCGCGATGTCGGCCAGCTCGCGCATCTTGGGCGCAAAGGCCGTGACCTCATAAAGGCTGATCGCCTTGGCGGTCTTCTGCATCTGGTCGATGGTGTCATCGAGCGAATTCGTCAGGCCGCGAATGTCGGACCGGTCAAATGGCGTGATGAAACTGCGCCGCACCGCATATAGCACCTCGCGCGCCACTTCGTCGGCGGCGTGTTCATGCTCGACGATCTTCTCACACCAGCCCGGCGTCTCGTCCCCCCCGTTCAGCGCAGCGCGCAGCGCATCGGCACCGCTCGCCAATGTCTGGGCATGGGCCTCGAACAGATCAAAGAATTGGTCTTCGCGCGGCAGCAGAGCCTGAAACCAGTTCATACGGGCGACCTTCCCTGACGGCGGATAATCCCCTCTAGTCGAGTCTGGGATCGTTCGTCCACGGAGAGTTGTCGCCATGCGTGGGCCGGAGGCCTACTGAGCCCGGACCGGCAGATAGGTGCCGGCTACATAGCCGTTGTGACCACAGTATCCCGGCGTGATCGCGGACTCCCCGGACGCCGTTTCGGATACCTCAATGAATCCGTCGCGCCGGATGATGCTGATCGTGACCGCCGGATCGGACGCCGGGCGTCCCGTGAGCCGCCCCCCGGTGACCCGCCCCGCGATCTCCACCTGGCAGATCCAGCTGCCGTTCACAGGATTGGCTGTGGTTATTTCGGCGATGAGGCGGCCACCTTCCACCTGCCGGATCGAGACGCCTCCGGAGACATTGCCCCACACACCGATCAGGTCGCCACGCGACGGGCGACGGATCTGGTTCAGAAAACTGGACCTGACCGCCATCTGGTCGCCCAGGTTGGCGACGCCGTCCATCGCCGGCTGGCCGTCCAGGGCCTCGACATTTTCTCGCACCCGCAGGAACGCCTGCTGGTCCGACCGGAGCGCTCGGCGCGCCGCCGGGCTGATCCGCGCCCACGCTGCCGCGTAGGCCGCCGCCATATCCCGATCCAGCGCCGACAGGATCGGATCGGCACAGATCGCGCGCTCACTGGCACTCGTGGCCCGCGCGCAATCGAAGGAGGGCCCCGGCTGAGCCGATGACATCAGGCTGAGAGCCATCAAGGTCGCGATCATGGCTGAACCTATCACGCCCGGCGAACACTGTCCTCCGGCCGTCTGATCGTGTCAGGCCGCGTCAGCCCCGCCGAACCGCGCGGTCCACTCAGCCACCTGCTCGTCCTCGATCTTTGCGAAGAGCACGCCTTGATGGACGATGGCGCGGCCCGTTGGGACCGCAGCCATGAAGTCCTCATCCGCAGATGGCCAGCTCAGGTCGCTCGACCCGACCGACGCCGCGATCGTCTCCGCCGTAAACGGGATCACCGGTGCCGCCAACCGTGCGAACAGGGCGACCATGTTCAACCCCGTCCGAACCCCGACCGCCGCCCGATCCACATCGGTCTTGAACGCGGTCCAGGGCGCGGCTTCCTGAAGATACTCGTTGCCCAGCACCCAGACGGCCCGGACCGCCTGACAGGCCTTGCGGAACTCCATCGCCTCGAACGCCTCGGTCGCCTCAGCGATGCCTTGGCGGATAGCGGCCTCGTAGCGGGCTTCGACATCGCCCGGCTCGCCACCGGCGGGGACCACCCCGTCGAACTTCGACTCGGTGAACTTGACGATCCGGTTGACGAAATTGCCCAGCACATCGGCCAGGTCCTTGTTCGTCGTCGACTGGAACTGCTCCCAGGTGAAGGCCGCGTCCGACCCTTCCGGCCCATAGGCCGTCAGATGCCAGCGCCAGTAGTCCGCCGGTAGCAGCTCCAGCGCCTGATCCATGAAGACCCCGCGCCCCTGGCTGGTCGAGAACTTGCCGCCGTACCAGTTCAGCCAGTTGAACGCCTTCAGCTGATCCACCGTCTTCCACGGCTCGCCCGAGCCGATGATCGTCGCCGGGAAGCTGACGGTGTGGAAGGCTACATTGTCCTTGCCCATGAACTGGACATAGCGGACGTCCTCGGCCCCCTCGTCCAGCCGCCACCAGTCGCGCCAGGTCCGGCCCGTCGCCTCGGCCCATTCTTCGGTCGCGCCGATGTATTCGATGGGGGCGTCGAACCAGACGTAGAAGACCTTGCCTTCCATCCCCGGACGCGGGCCGCCATCCGGACCCACGACCGGCACGCCCCACTTCAGATCGCGCGTGATCCCCCGGTCGATCAGCCCTTCATCGAGGTGCTTGAGCGCAATCGATTTCGCTAGAGTTTGCCAGCCGGTCTTGGAGCCGATCCAGTCGCGGATCGGCTGTTCCAGCCTCGTCTGCAACAGGTACAGATGCCGCGTGTCGCGGACCTCCAGATTGCGGCTGCCCGACACCGCTGAATAGGGGTCGATCAGATCGGTCGGGTCCAGCAACCGGCCACAGTTGTCGCACTGGTCGCCGCGCGCCTTGTCGTATCCACAATGCGGGCACGTCCCCTCGACGTAGCGGTCCGGCAGGAACCGCTGATCGTCGATCGAATAGATCATCCGATCGACGCGCTCCTCGATGAAGCCGTTCTCTTCCAGCTTCGCTGCGAAATGCTGCGTCAGCCGCCGGTTCGGGGCCTTGGACGACCGGCCGAACCAGTCGTAGCTCAGGCCGAACTGTTCGCCGGCGCGCTTCTGGATCTCGTGCTGTTCGTCACAATAGGTCTGGACATCCTGGCCCGCCGCCGCCGCCGCCAGCTCCGCCGGCGTGCCGTGCTCGTCGGTGGCGCAGATATAGAGCACCTCGTGACCTTGCCCCCGCTTGAACCGGCTCCACACATCCGCCGGCAGCATCGAGCCGGCCAGGTTCCCCAGATGCTTGATGCCGTTGATGTAGGGCAGCGCCGAGGTGACGAGAATGCGGGCCATGGGAATCCGAAAGGTCAGGGAGAGCGTGCCATATAGAGGTCGCCGCACCGCTCGTCACCCGTAGGCAATGCGGACTTTGCCGTAGCGGTCCAGGAACCGCCGTGCAAAACTTGGGTGATCGTCACCGTGGATGTCTCATGTTCGCCAAGGTCGCCGTTCGGTTGCTTCCTCTCGTACTGACCCTTGGCCTTGCCGCCTGTATTCAGGTCCGGGTGCCGGAGGGAGCCTTCTTTTATCCGAACACGCGCGTCGAGGCCGAAGGCATCACCTTGCAACCTGGTCGCCCCTTGCCGGCTGATGCTGAGGCGCTAAGCCTGCCTTATCCCGGTGGCGCGGTGGCGGCGTCGCGGGTGCGCGGCAACCCGGCCGGACCGATCATCCTGTTCTGCGGCGGCAACATGTTCCGGCGCGCGATCAGCGGGGGCGACCGTGCCGCCGCCCTGGTCCCGTTCGGTGACGTCGTCATGTTCGACTACCCCGGCTATGGCGAGACGCCGGGCGAGGCCACCCTGACCAACTTCCGCCAGGCGGGGGCCGCAGTAGCCGACTGGGTTGCCCGCACGGCCGCCGCTGAGGGTCGCCCGGTCGTCGCCTGGGGCCATTCACTCGGAGGGCCGGTCTGTACCGAAGCGACCCGTATGATCGCCGTTGATACTCTGGTCATCGAGGCTTCGACCCCGACAGCGCGGGCGGCCGTGAATGATCAACTCGGCCTGATGCGGTCCTTCGTGCGGGTCAACATCGATCCAGGCCTCGACTCGTTCAATGTCGTCGAATCGCTGGCGGGCTTCCCCGGACAGGTGCTGATCCTTGAGGCCGGGCAGGACGAAACCCTCCCCGCCCGGCTCAGCCGTGACATGGCCCGCGACCTCTCAGGCCAAGGGATCAACGTCGAACGCCTTGTCTTTCCCGCGGCGCACCACAACGATATCCGGCTCCAGCCTGACTTTCAGGCCCGCCTGGCCGCCGAACTGGTCCCCTGAGACTTGCGGCGCGGCTCGCCCTTGCCCATAAGCCGCCACAGCGCCGGCTTAGCACAGTGGTAGTGCAGCGGTTTTGTAAACCGAAGGTCGGGGGTTCGAGTCCCTCAGCCGGCACCAGACTGGAGTTCTCATGGGGCGCGCCTTCCCGAGAGAAACGGTTGTTCAGCGCCTGACGACAGCAGGCGTCGTGGTCGGTCGCAAGGCGCTCTCGTCGGTGCTCACAGATCGTGACAAGGCGGCACTGGCGCTCGACGCCCCCATCCACCTCAGCCTTCCTGGCGCAGCCGGCGATCTGTCGGCACGTCTCTATGTCCCGACAGGCGACAGGGTCGGCCCCAGCCTTCTCGTCTATTTTCACGGCGGCGGCTTCACCTTCTGTGACACAGCCACCCACGATGCCCTGTGCCGGCGACTCGCCCATGGCGCGGACATTCCCATTCTCTCGGTCGACTACCGGCTGGCACCCGAACACCCTTGGCCTGCCCAGCTGGACGATGCGCAAGCCGCCGTCCGGTGGGTGTTGGAACATCGCGAGGACCTCCCCAACCCGGACGGCCCTCTGATCCTGGGCGGCGATTCCGCCGGCGGCTATCTGGCCCTGTCGATCACGCGTAGCCTGAACGATCAATGCCAAAACACTGTAGATAAAACCTTTCTTATCTATCCACTCCTCCATCTCGACGACGCCTTGTGGTCAACCGACAGCGTCGGACTGCGGGGGGTGGGGCGTGCCGCCGTGCGTCTGATACGCACGCGGCTGGTTGAGCCGCCGCCCAACCTTCTGGAGGCAGATCCGGCGCGTGACCCGCCGTCTATCCTGACTTACGGCGGCCTCGCCGATCCGGTCCGGCCGGATTGTCTGGCCTATGAACGCCAGCTCCGCGGAGCCGAGATCGAGGTTCGCTCCCTCGCCTTTCGCACGCTCCCACATGGGTACGCCAATGCGACGTATCTGCTGCCGGCCGCGCGCCGGGCGATTGACCGGACGGCAGATTTGTTGAGGCTAACCTGGGACTCGGGCTAAACCTTAACCATTCCCGTCTCGAAGGAGATCGTCATGCGCCCCTCTCTGGTCTGTGGTCTTGCGGTCCTGGCCCTCGCCGCCTGCAGTCAGAACGCCGAAGCACCGGCGTCGGATGAGGCCGCGACGGACACGCCCCCCGCACCCGCGCCGGCACCGCGCCCGGAGATGACGCCTGAACAACGCGCCGTCGTTCTGGCCGGCCTGCCGGCCCCGTACAATGCGGGCGATCTCGAAAACGGCCGGCGCACCTTCGCCCGCTGCAGATCCTGCCACACCCTGGCCGAGGGCGGTCAGAACATGACCGGCCCCAACCTGTGGGGCGTGTTCGGTCGACGCGCCGGCTCAGTGGAAGGCTTCCGCTATTCCGACGCCCTGCATGCGGCTGACTTTACCTGGGACGCCGAACACCTTGATGGCTGGCTGACCGCGCCGCGCGACTTCCTGCCCGGCAACCGCATGGCCTTTGCCGGCGTGCCGGACGAAACCGAGCGTCGCGACCTGATCGCCTATCTCAAGGTCGAGACGGGCTACGCGCCGGAATAGGCAGGTGTTATTCCCGCAGCCTATTTCTCTTAGCCCTTAATTTGGTTGGCTTCTTCTGTGTGCTTTGGCGCACGAACGCTCGCCAGACCCTGACGGGCGACACTGGGCCATGCCTTGCGATCCTTCGCCCGGACAAATCGCCGCCGATCTCGATTCAGGGCCGCACGTCGAAAAATTAGTGCACCTTTTGCACCTTTTGCACCTTTTGTACCCGATTCATCGTGCATTCTTTCTTCTGGGAATCGTCACTCTGCGGGTGTCTGGCGGAACGTCACATCGGAATCCGCGATCAGCCAGATCAGGCCCGACCAAGCCGCGACATTCTGCGAAAGTTGTTCAGGATCAATCTTGTCCAGCGTGTCGTTCGCAGTATGGTGCAGATCAAAATAGCGGGTTCCATCCTGCGCCAGACGGAACACCGGCACGCCGGCCTGGGCCAGGGGCCCGACATCGGCCCCGCCGCTGGTTTCCGGCACCGACGACGCCAACACGCCAATCGGATACAGCACCTGTGTCGCCGCCGTCTGGAAGGCAGAGCCCTGCGCCCCTGACGGCAGTCTCAGCGCATAGACGCGATCTGCTCCGAAGTCGCTCTCGCCCGCGATGATGTGGTCTGCGACGGCCTCATCTCCGACACCTCGGACATAGACGCCGCCGCCATTGCCCGTTTCGGGCGTCGGCTGGGCCACCTCTTCAGATCCGTACAGGATCACCCGCACGGTCCGGGCCGGGCGGCGACCGCCCTCGACCAGTTCCAGCGCCGCCGCCAGGGTGATCGCCCCGCCGGCCGCATCATCAATCGCACCCGTGCCCTGATCCCAACTATCGAGATGTGAACCCAAGACAATGACTTCATTTGATCTTTCATCGCCAACAATGTCACCGATGACGTTCTGGGATGTCGTCTCATAGGTCCGTGCCGACGAGAACAGTCGCAAACGGATCGGCCCTTCCCCGAGCCCAACGAGGCGACTCAGTTGGTCAGCGTCGGCCGCGGCCAACGCAAACGAAGGGATCGTCGGGCGCCCGTCGACGTAGCGGGTCGTGCCCGTATGCGGCAGCCGGTCATAGTCCGACCCGACCGAACGCATCACATAGGCCACGGCCCCCTTCGCCATGGCCGCTGCCGGCCCAAGACCTCGCACGCGCGTCTGGGGGCCATAGCCGGACCCATCCTGCATGGGTTGCATCTGGCCCAGGTCGATGAACACGATCCGTCCGCGTACCTCTGCTTCAGTCGCGGCTTGAAGCGCCTCCAGGCTGGTGAAGCGCACAACCTCGGCCTCGACCCCGGCCCTCGGCGTCGCGGGCGAATGCCCCAGTGCGGCGACCGCCAGCGGCTGAGCAAAGCGACCGACAACAGCGCCAGTGTCGGTTCCGCGTTCCCATCCGATCAGCGGGAATTCCTCGACCCTGACGTTCTCGAACCCGTTGGCGCGCATCCAGTCCGCAACCCACGCCGCCGCGGCCTGCTCTGAGTCAGACCCCGCGGGACGTGGACCGAACCGCGTCGTGATCTCGGTGACAATTTCCATCGCGCGATTGTCGGCGAGGGCTCCGTCCCGGATCGCCTCCGCCGTTCGGATGGTCGTGACATCCTGGGCCTGAGCCGCCGGTGAGAACAGGGCCAGAGCGATCAATGACAGGCCGGCGGTGTGGGTCAGGCGAAACTGGGACAAACGGCGACTCCAACTGGTCGTTGCGGAGCCGCGACACTAGGCACCCGCACGGGCGACGCAACCGTATTCCTGCTTGCAACACAGCGTTCTATCCCATCAGAATACGCGGCAGTTGCGGAGATTTCCTATGGCTCGCCAATTTCTGACCGGGATCGGACTGGCGATCGCCCTCATCTGCGCCGCAGGCGCGGCCCTAGCCCAATCGAACACGACCGCCGGTCAGGGAACCGACAACAATACCCACCCGATGCTGGAAACGACGCCGCAGCCTCCCTTCGTTGCGTCTGACCCATCGAATGAGTTCGCCAACTGGGCCGTGGCCGTCGTGGCGGGCGACTGGCGGTCCAGTCAGGGCCAGCCGATCCACGCGTTCGAGAACTCCAGACGCGACCTCTTCGCCGCCTTCGACCGCGCCGGCTTCGCCACGGACAACATGACAGCCCTGTCCTTGGCCCCGGCCGCAGACGGCACCTTCCTGGGCGCTCAAAGGGCATTTGCTGCGATCGAATCCGTCGCCCGGCGCGGCGCGGCCGGCTGTCTTCTCTATTTCACCTCGCACGGATCGCCCGCAGGTATCGTCTGGGGTCCTGACGGCATGATGCCGCCCGCCATGATGAACCAGCTGATTGATCGGTGGTGTGGAACCCGGCCCACCGTTGTCGTCGTCTCAGCCTGTTACTCCGGTGTCTTCGTGCCAGCCCTGGCCCAGCCCAATCGCATGATTATGACCGCCGCCCGTCGCGACCGGTCATCCTTCGGCTGCTCAGAGGACGCCACCTACCCCTATTTCGACGGCTGCGTCCTCGAGGCGCTGGATGAGGCCCGCGACTTCCTCAGCCTCTCGATGCGGGCCACCGCCTGCGTCAATCGCCGTGAACGGGAGGAAGGCCTGCGGCCCCCCTCGGAGCCGCAGACCTATGTGGGTGCCCAGATGCAGGCGCTCTTGCCGTTCTTGCAGTTCTCAGCCCCATAGGGCTGGCACTGGCTTGCCGGACTCACCGGGCGCGGCTAGCCATCGTTTCCTGGTTGGAGATGCAACGCGATGCTGACGGGTCGATGCCATTGCGGGGCTATCCGCTACCAGATGTCATCCCAGACGATTCACCATGCGCTTTGCCATTGCCAGGATTGCCGCCGCTCGACCGGGGCTCCTGCCGTGTCCTGGGGATTGGTCACGATTGGCAACATCACGATAGCCGGCTCCCCCAAGGTTTATGCCTCATCCGAGCATGGTCGGCGCCATTTCTGTGGCGATTGCGGTACCAGCCTCTTCTACACGAATGACGTCATCTTTCCGGGGCAGATCGACGTTCAGACTGCGACACTGGACGAGCCCGACTCGATCCCGCTCCAGGCCCAGATCCAGACCGCCGAACGGATCGGTTGGATGAATGACCTGGACGTCTTGCCAAATTTCGTTCGCTATCCGCCGATTGGCACGGACACCGCCTGACGACGGCGGATCGTCACCCGCAACCGCTCGCGCTCGTCCTCACGCCGCTCGACCAGCAGACGAGCCACCTGCGCGTCATCGTGAAAGACGTGCTTCTTGATCCCGTCCAGAACGGCCTTGGCGATGTTGTCCAGATCGATGTGCGGCGGATCGCCGACATGCTCCATGACGATGTCGACCTCGTGGTCGCCCCAGGCTGGCCGGCTACCTCGCCACTCCTTGCGGAAGAATTCATAAAGCAGCGGCTTGTAGTATTTCGCCTGGGTGGTCAGGCCGTCGACGGTCAGCTCGAACACGCCGCCGGTTTCGCGCGCGCGAACCTTGCCTGTGCCTGTCCAGTCCGATCCGTTCACGCCTGATCCTTGCTCGCCGTCATCCGCGTGCTACACCCCGCGCCGACTCTTCGCCAGACAGCAAGCGACGCCATGACCAGCACCCGCACCGAAACAGATACCTTTGGCCCGATCGAGGTGGATGCCACCCGCTACTGGGGGGCGCAGGCGCAGCGTAGCCTGGGCAACTTCAAGATCGGCTGGGAGAAGCAGCCGATCCCCGTCGTGCGCGCGCTGGGCATCGTCAAACGGGCGGCGGCCGAGACAAACATGGCCCTGGGCAAGCTGGACCCCGCCATCGGCAACACCATCGTCGCCGCCGCCAATGAAGTCATTGAGGGCAAGCTCGACGACCACTTTCCGCTGGTGGTCTGGCAGACCGGTTCCGGCACCCAGTCGAACATGAACGCCAATGAGGTGATCTCCAACCGCGCCATCGAGATGCTGGGCGGCGAGATGGGCTCCAAGACGCCGGTTCACCCCAATGACCACGTCAACATGAGCCAGTCGTCCAACGACACCTATCCGACGGCCATGCACGTCGCCTGCGCCGAGGAGATCGTCCACCGCCTGCTGCCGGCCCTTCAGCAACTGCACAACGCGCTGAACGACAAGGCCCAGGCCTGGAAGGACATCATCAAGATCGGCCGCACCCACACCCAGGACGCCACCCCCATCACCCTGGGTCAGGAGTTCAGCGGCTATACCCAACAGGTCGCCAAGGGCATTGAGCGCATTCAGAGCACCCTGCCGGATCTGATGCAGTTGGCCCAAGGCGGCACAGCCGTCGGCACCGGCCTGTCGGCTCCGATCGGATTTGCTGAAGGCGTCGCCGACAAGATCGCCCAGATCACCGGCCTGAAGTTCACCACCGCGCCGAACAAGTTCGAGGCCCTGGCCGCCCACGACGCCATGGTCATGTCGCATGGAGCCATCAACACGGTCGCCGCCTCTCTGTTCAAGATCGCCAACGACATCCGCTTTTTGGGATCCGGCCCGCGGTCGGGCCTGGGCGAACTGGCCCTGCCGGAGAACGAGCCGGGCTCCTCGATCATGCCCGGCAAGGTCAATCCGACCCAGGCCGAGGCGATGACGCAGGTCTGTGTGCAGGTGTTTGGCAACAATGCCGCCATCACCTTCGCCGACAGCCAGGGCCACTTCGAGCTGAACGTCTATAATCCGGTCATGGCCTACAACTTCCTCCAGTCGGTCCGCCTGATGGCCGATGCGGCGGTCAGCTTCACCGAGAACTGCGTCGTCGGCATCGAGCCGCGCCTGGACAACATCGAGCGCGGCCTGAAGAGCTCGCTGATGCTGGTGACCCCCTTGAAGGAAAAATACGGCTACGACCTGGCCGCCAAGGTGGCCAAGACCGCGCACAAGAACGGCACCACCTTGCGCGAAGAAGCCATCGCGCTCGGCATCTCCGGCGAAGACTTCGACGCCATCGTCCGACCCGAGAAGATGATCGCGCCGGGGTAAGCAGAGGTAAGCGGTTCCTGATATGCCCGCTCTGACCCGCCCCTACTGGATCGAGGCGCAGTTCGAGCGCCGCGAAGGCTGGGATCCAGACGCCTATCCCTTCAACCTGCCAGCCGTCAGGGCGTTACACAGCCTGACATTCCACCCCAATGTCACCTTCCTCGTCGGCGAGAACGGTTCGGGCAAGTCGACCATGATCGAAGCCCTGGCGGTGGCCTGGGGATTCAATCCCGAGGGGGGTGGACGGGAACATCAATTCAGCACGCGCGAAAGCCACTCGCCGCTCAATCGCTTTATTCGCCCGATCCGCTCGCCCCAGCGGATTCGTGACGGATTTTTCCTGCGCGCCGAGAGCTTCTTCACGGTGGCGAGTTATCTCGAAGACGCAGGTGCCCGCCGCTTTGGAGACCAGCCGCTTCACGAACAATCCCACGGAGAGAGCTTCTTCGCCCTCTTCGACAACCGGTTCGAGGGAAACGGCCTCTATATCCTGGACGAACCCGAGGCGGCCCTCTCGCCGAGCCGGCAACTGTCATTTCTCGCCAAGATGCACCAGCTGGTGATGACGCGATCCCAGTTCATCATCGCCACCCACTCTCCGATCATCCTCGGATATCCGAACGCCTGGATCTATCAGGTCTCCGACCGTGGTCTAGACCGGATCGAATACGAGGACACCGATCACTTTGAGGTGACGCGAAACTTCCTCAACCGGCGCGAGGCGATGCTGAAGATCCTGCTTGAGGATTAGGCAACCTACGCACTGCTCGCTAGGCTCAGGCCATGACCGACGACGCCTCCGATCGCCCCGCCCGTTTCACCGACCACCGGCGCGACCTGATCGCCACCGCCTATCGCCCACTCGCCCACCACGCGGGCACCTTGCACACGACGGCGGGTCCCATCGACTTCCAGCGCGACATCTATGAGATCGGCCGGGTTGCAGCGATCGTGCCCTACGATCCCGACCGAGACCTGCTGGTGCTCCAGCGCCAATTCCGCCTCGCGGCGCACCTGTCCGGCGACGGCGTGCTGGTTGAGCTGGCCGCCGGCATCATCGAAAACGGCGAGAGCGCCGAAGACTGTGCCCGGCGCGAGATGGTCGAGGAGCTGGGCGTCGCGCCGCTCGACCTGATCCATGCGACGGACTTCATGCCTTCAACCGGATGGCTGGCGGAGGAGGCGCATCTGTTCATCGCCCGGGTCGACGCCACCGCCCTGCCCGATCACGCCGGCGCGGCCAATGAGGCCGAGTTCACCGAGCCCTTCACGGTCTCACCGGATGTTGCGCTCAAGGCGGTCGATGAAGGTCGCATCCGCAACGGCTTCACCATCCTGGGCCTCTTGTGGTTCGCCCGGCATCGAGAAGCGATCCGCGCGCGCTGGGCTGGCTAGTCAGCCACCCGCGCATCGGGCCGATCATGGCCGTCCGACAGCTCGGTGTGCCAGTCGCCGTTCTCGTCTTCCCAGCTGATGCCACGCGTCTCGCCCGCGACGTGCTGTTCCCGCGCGACCCGGTGCGCCGCCGCCGTCGCCGCCTCGCGCGTCGGATAGGTCTCCGAGAAGGTGTCGCCTAGCTTGTAGGCCCAGCCGTCTGCGTGCTGGACAATCCGGTAGATCACATCGACCATGGCAACCTCCTCGTCATTGGGCGTGTCGAGACAGCGATAGCACACCGCCCCGGAGGATGCCGATGGCCGAGATCATCAATCTGAACAAGGCCCGCAAAGCCCGCACCCGCGCCGACGACAAGGCGACCGCCGCCGCGAATCGATCCGCCCACGGCCGCCCTAAGGCCGAGCGCGACAAGACCAGGGCTGAGAAGACCCACCTCAATCAAGTGCTGGACGGTGCCAAGATCGATCGTCCTGACGACGAGCCGACCTAGGCTCCCTTCGGCGCTCGGATCAGCAACACCTGCCCCATCAGGACCAGCGCGATCCCCAGGGCCGCCGCCCATCCGAACCGGGCGTTCTCGAACACCACCGACATCAACAGCGCGATCGGCGGCGTCAGGGCCGAGATGTAGCTAGCCAGGGCGTAGCCCTTTGCCCGAGCCAGCATGAAGTAGAGCGCGAACGCCACCACCGATCCGAAGACCGCCAAATAGAGCAGAGAGCCGACGTAGGCGGGCGTCATTTCGAACGTGAACCCTACGCCCGTGACCAACCCGAACAGAAAGACCAGGCCGGCTCCATAGGCCATCGCCCAGGCCACCGAGCTTAGAACCGGCGCGCCCTCCTTCTGGGCTTTCCACGCCGCCAGATTGCCTGCCGCCGCAATCACCATGGCGACTAGCGCCAGGACTAACCCCAGCACCACCTCATCGCCGCCACCCGACCGGCGCAGTTCGGCCAGGAACATGGCCGCCACCCCGACCACGCCCAACCCTGCCCCGACCCAGGCTCGCCAGTTCGCCTTCTGCCCCAGCAGAACCCGGAACAGCGCCAGATTCACAAACGCCAGCCCGGCAAAGATTACGGCCACCACCGCCGAGGCGATGTGCTGTTCGGCCTCGTAGACCATCGAGTATTGGATCGAGAATGTCAGCACGCCCTGGCCGAATACGGCCAGATGCTGACGGCCCGAAAGGAGGATCGGCTCGCCGCGCCACCAGCAGAACAGGAACAGGACTGCCGAGGCCAGCGCGAACCGATAAGTCACCGATGCCGTCGGGTCGACCGTCCCCAATTGCAAAGTGATCCCGTACCAGGTCGTGCCCCATATCACGCTGCAGACAGCGATGGCTGACGCGGCGCGGGCGTCAAATCCGGATGAGATTCCGATTGGCGTGTTCACCGTTCGCGCCTAGCACAGGCGCGCGTCAGCGTCCGTTCACGTCAGCCAACTGATCGTGTCTGAAATGCCTATAAAGGAGGCCGCCATGCCGACCCGCCGTATCGCCCTCATCCTGCCCGTCTTGCTCGCCGCCGCCTGTGCGCCGGCAGGGATCATGCCCCCGCCGACCGAAGTCGGTCATGGCACGGCGAACGTCCAGATCACCGCCTCATACCGAGAGCGAATTCTCCTTCCCCATGGTTTCACCCTGACGGTTCGAGTCGAGGACGTCAGCCTGGCCGACGCTCCAGCCCGCGTGATCGCCGAACACACAGAAACCCTGGATGGTCGCGCTCCGCCCTATGTGGTCACGGTGGGCTTTCCGGCCAGCGAGATTGATCCGCGGCACACCTATGCCGCGCGAGCTGAGATCAGAAGCCCGGACGGACGCCTGCGGTTCACCACCGACACGCGCCACGAGGTCCTGACACGTGGGGCACCCAGTAACGCCAACATCATCATGGTTGGCGTCGGCTAGGTCGCCACAGCAAGCGACAGGCCGATGTCTCCCGGTCTGCCGTGTCGTCCCGGCGTGCCGACCCCGAGCCGATCAGGAGAGTGCCCCAGTCCGGGGCGCCTTCCAGGAACCCGGATCGGTGAATGGGCATTTTCGTCGGGCAACTGAAACCACGACCGGCACCTCTGGGAACATTCGCCAGGTGCCGGCGAAAACAGGAGACGACAACATGACCAACCATCTTATCGCCAAGACCGTATTCGCGATTGCCCTCGGTGCTTCGACCGCTGTGAGCGCTGCGACCCCGCCGGCCCCGCAACAACCGGTGCCCCCGATCGCCCAGGTGTCGATCACCAATGTTGAGGGTTCGATCTCCTACCGCGAGCGCATTCTGATGCCGGCCGGGTCGCTTATGACCGTTCAGGTCCTGGATGTCAGCCGTCCGGGCGCGCCCGCTGAAACCGTTTCCGAGGTCAGCTATACGCTCGACGGATCGGCCCCGGCCTATGGCTACCGTCTGCGGGTGTTCAACGATCAGCTCGAGCCGAACCACACCTATGCCGTGCGCGCGGAAATCCGTGATCCGAACGGCCGTCTCGCCTTCACGACGGACCAACGCCACGAGGTGCTGACCCGCGGCGCACCAAACGAAGCACACCTGGTGCTGGTCCGCGTCAGCGGCTCCTAACCACCGAGCGTCAGTTGGGCGCGAGTCTCTGCGGGAACACTTTCATAGACCGCAGGGCTCGCGATCCCAAGCCGGCCCCGGGCAGCTTCAAGCGGCTCTGCAAAAAGGCGTTCGTAGTCCTCTGCCGGTAGCCATCGTGCCTTGCACCCATTCCGCCAAGCCTCGGTCACGGCCCGCCTCGCAGGGATCGATTTCGTTCCGCGCCTTATCTGCTGAGCCGCGCCCAGCCCAATGAACAGGAACCCCAGGCTGCGTGTCTGGGCGTGGGAAAAACTGACGACACAGGCTTCACCCAACGCGTCACGTCCATAGCCAGTCAGAACATGCCAGACATCATGCACATCGCGAACACGTCGACTGTACCAGGCGTACAGGTTCGGGGCTTCGATCTCGGCCCGCACCTCGCGGCTGAGCGCCGCCAGGCCTTCGGCCGAGAGGTTCTCACTGGCCATGAACTGCCGATAGGCGGCACCGACCGTTCCCGGTTCGAATCCCGCCAGCCAGTCCGGGTTACTCAGCAGGTCATTCATTTCGACGCGCTGGTAAGCCAGTCGAGCTCCGCCCGGCGTCTTGAGAAGTCGCTTCAAACCCCACGACACCGACCGACCCGTAAGCGCCTCCATGATCTCAAAGACCTGGGTGGTGTCTTCCTTGTCAGCGACCAGCTTTCGAAAGGCTCGCAGGGCACGCATCGGCTGCAGTCGGCGGCCGGCGTACATACTCTCGGGGCCCATGGGATCCAGCGTCGTCAAATCGTGCGCCTCCGCGAACACCGTCATCCTGCATGGCCCCGGGGTCCGTTGCAAGACAGGACGCACGGTTTTGATGGAGAGCGCCGTGCCGTATAACCCGGCCATGTCCGCCCTTCGCAAGCGATCTGTCAGTCTGGCGGGCCACGCCACCTCTCTGGCGCTCGAGCCTGAGTTCTGGGCCATCCTTCAGAAGATGGCCGAGGCCCGCAACCTGAGCCTGGCCGCCCTGATCATCGACATCGATACGTCGCGCGGCGACCGGCCACTGGCCTCGGCTTGCCGGGTTGCCGCTCTAGCCTGGGCCGGTGCGTCCTAGTTTGCAGGTGATGCCGTAGCCGGGGCTTCAGGCAGATTGATGTTTACGTCGATCTCGTCCGGTATCGTTGGCACCTCTGGCTCTGCGCCATTTCGCAGCATGAAGAACGCAATCACCGCCACGATAACGAGCAGCCCACCGACAATAAGGGCCAGGCCGGTGTTTCCGCCGCTCCCGCCGCCGCCGCCAGAATTTCCGCCCTGATCCGTCATCGACCCCTCCAAAGGCTCATGGATGATCAAGCCCAAACGGCCTTCTGGCTTCGCGGTTCCGCGCCCTCGCTTGCCTGACAGTTCGTGCTACTTATGTTCTCCTGATTCTGCCGCCACCGTTGACTGATGTGTCCGACCAGCCCGCCGTAAAGATTTCCGACCTCGCACGCGCTGACGGTTCGGTGGCGCGCGCTTACCTCGATGGCCTCAATCCCGAACAACGCCAGGCCGTCGAAACGACCGAGGGGCCGGTGCTCGTCCTTGCCGGGGCTGGCACGGGCAAGACCCGTGTTCTGACCACGCGACTGGCGCATATTCTGGCTCTGGGAAAGGCCAAGCCCTGGGAGCTCCTCGCCGTCACCTTCACCAACAAGGCGGCGCGCGAGATGCGCGAACGGATCACCGCCCAGATCGGGCCGTCCGCCGAGGGCCTACGCTGGCTCGGCACTTTCCATTCTGTGGCGGCCCAGATCCTGCGCCGTCACGCTGAGTTGGTCGGCCTGAAGTCGACCTTCACCATCCTCGACACCGACGACCAGGAGCGTCTGCTCAAACAGGTGATCGAGGCTGAGAATCTCGATCCGAAACGCTGGGCACCTCGTGCCCTGGCTGGCATGGTCGATCACTGGAAGAACAGAGGCTGGACGCCTGACAAGCTCCCGCCCTCCGAGGATTTTGCCGAAGGTCGCGGCCAGAGGCTCTATCGCGCCTATCAGGAACGGCTCAAGACGCTGAACGCCTGCGACTTCGGCGACCTATTGCTTCATAATCTTACAATTCTATCTCAACATTCTGATATTTTAGAGGAATACCACAAACGATTTCGCTACATCCTGGTCGACGAATATCAGGACACCAACGTCGCCCAGTACCTGTGGCTGCGCCTGCTCGCAGCCCCGCGAAACGGCCAGGCCGCCAATATCTGTGTCGTCGGTGACGACGATCAATCCATCTACGGTTGGCGGGGAGCCGAGGTCGATAATATCCTTCGTTTTGAGAAAGACTTCCCGGGTGCAGTCGTCATTCGACTTGAGCGAAACTACCGCTCCACCGCGCACATCCTGGGTGCCGCGTCCGGCCTGATCAGCACCAATCGCGGGCGTCTCGGCAAGACGCTATGGACCGATGAATCGGGCGGCGACAAAGTCCGGGTCACCGGCGTCTGGGACGGCGAGGCCGAAAGCCGGCTGATCGCTGACGAGATCGAGCGCCTGCACCGCCAGGGCACTCGCTATCGCGACATGGCCATCCTGGTGCGTGCCGCCTTCCAGATGCGCACCTTCGAAGAGCGGTTCGTCATGCTGGCCATTCCCTATACGGTGATCGGCGGCCCCCGCTTCTTCGAACGCGCCGAGATCCGTGACGCCCACGCCTATATGCGCCTGATCCTGTCGGAGGATGACGATCTCGCCTTCGAACGCATCATCAACACGCCCAAGCGGGGCCTCGGCGACGCCTCGGTCCAGCGCATCCTGACGATCGCGCGCGAAGGCGGCGTCTCGGCCATGACGGCGGCGCGCGACCTGATCCTGACCGATGAGCTGACCGCGCGGGCCCGCACACCCCTGACCAACTTCATCCGGGATATCGACCGCTGGCGGGCCCTCCTCGACACCACGCCCCACCATGAGCTGACCGAGACGGTGCTGGAGGAGAGCGGCTATATCGACATGCAGCGCGCCGACCGCGCCACGGGTCCGACCCGACTGGAGAACCTGAAAGAGCTGGTTCAGTCGATGAGCCAGTTCGACACCCTTGGGGCCTATCTCGAACACGTGGCCCTGGTGATGGATCTGGATCGCGGCGCCGGCGAAGACGCGGTTCAGGTGATGACGCTGCACGCCGCCAAGGGGCTCGAGTTTCCGGTCGTCTTCCTGCCTGGCTGGGAGGAAGGCGTCTTCCCGTCCCAACGCTCCATCGACGAGAAGGGTGAAAAGGGCCTCGAGGAAGAGCGCCGCCTCGCCTATGTCGGTGTCACCCGGGCGCGGCGCGAAGCCCGCATCTATTTTGCCGCGAACCGTCTGGTCTACGGCCGCTGGACGACCCAGTTGCCCAGCCGCTTCGTCGACGAACTGCCGCACGACCACGTCGAGGCCTCGTCCGAGACCGGCTATTTCGGCGGCTCCCCACACCTCGCCGAGGCCCGCTCGCGCTTTGACGAGGCACCGGTCTTCTCCGGCGGCTACGCCTCGCCGGGCTGGCGGCGCGGCCAGCAGTACGCCCAGAGCAAGCCCGCCCCCTCCCCGCGTGACCGCCAGGCCCGCCACGCCGTCATCGAGGGCGAGGGCCGCCTGGTCGCCACCGGCTCGACGACCAGCAGCTACGCCCGCGGCGAGCGCGTGTTCCACCAGAAGTTCGGCTACGGAAGGGTCACCGGCATCGAGGGCAACAAGCTCACCGTTGCCTTCGACAAGGCTGGCGAGAAGCGGGTGATCGACAGCTTCGTGGAGCGGGCATGAGCGCGGTCAGGCCCGCTGACGCCGCGTCCGCGTCGTTTCCCATACACCCACCGCCAGCAGCATCCCTGTTGACAGCCAGCTCAGCACCACCGGCGTCACCCTCGGCACGATGAGCCACGCCGCGCACAAGAGCACAGCCCCCATCAGGCGCGGCCACGCGATCTTTCCCCAGAGCGCATAGATCGCCACCGCTGTGCCCAGGAGGAACAACGCCGGCCCGCCCAGAAGCGTCAGCGCCGCCGCCGGCACCACATGGCCACCGGGATGGGCCAGCACCAACTCATCGGACACAGCCACCACGATGATCCCTGCCACGATCAGCAGCGGCGAATAGGTATAGGCCTTGCGCGCCAGCGCGCCGGGATCTTCGGAATGGGCGATGGCGTGGGCGGCGCTCTCATGGGCCTGGCTGAAGAACAGCCACCACATGGCGATCGTTGAGGCGAAGGCCGAGGCGAAGGCCAGCCAGACCTCGGTGGTCCAGTCGAGGCCCGCAAACGTCGCCCCAGAGATCAGCAGCGTCTCGCCCAGACAGATGATGATGAACAGGCCGACGCGCTCGGCCATGTGTCCGCCCTCGACATTCCAGTCGGCGGTCGTCGAACGCCCCAGGCCGGGAACGACGAAATAGAGGGCGGGACCGAGGTACTCAATAAGGATCGCCGCACCCCACCACCACAGCCGGACCTCTGGTGCGGCCAGGCCACCGCCGATCCACAAGGCACCGGACAGGGAGAGCCACACCAGGATCCGCTGGAAATTTCGCCTCAGCCCGGTGTCCTCGCGACAGGCCATCAGCATGAACACGGTCCGCCCCACCTGGATGAAGGCGAAGGCGACCCCGAACGCCAGGCCCGTTTCGTCAAAGGCATGCGGCAGGGCTGCCGACATCACCAGCCCGGCGGCCATCAAGACAAACAGGCCGATCTGGACCGCCGCCTTTTGCGGATCCAGCCAGTTGGTCACCCATGAGGTGTAGATCCACGCCCACCAGACCGCCGCCAGCAGCATCGCCGCCTTTAGCACGCCGTCCCAGCTGAGGTCTTCCAGCAGGAAATGCGACACCTGGGTGATCGCAAAGACGAACACCAGGTCAAAGAACAGCTCGACGAACCCGACCCGCGCCTCGCTGCCGTCGCGGGTTCTCAACAGCCTGCTCATCGTCCCCTCCCGGCTATCGGTTTGTGATGCCGCGAGTCGGCGACGCCAGCCTAGCCCGTCACCTGTCCAAAGTCGGCGACCTGTCCCATGACCTCGCGGACGCGACCCAGCAGCCTCAGCCGGTTCTCGCGCTCCTCAGCGACGTCCGAGTTGACCAGCACCGCCTCGAAGAAGGCGTCCACCGGCGCACGCAGGCGGGCCAGCGCCTCCATGGCGACGTCGAAGTCCTCCACCGACAGGGCGGCCTCGACCTCGGCCGCCGCGTGCGACGCCGCCGCGATCAGGTCGGTTTCCGCCGCCGGGGCGCCGGCCAGATCGACCGGCAGGCCGGTCGGCAGCGGCCCCTTCTTCTCCTCGGCCTTGAGGATGTTCGACGCCCGCTTGTAGCCGGCCAGCAGATTGGTCCCGTCCTCGGTCGCCAGGAACGCGGACAAGGCGTCGATGCGGCTCAGCACGCGCGTCATGTCGTCGTCGCCCAGTGCGAAGATCGCGTCCACCAGATCGTGACGGCGACCGCCGTCGCGCAGCAGCACCTTCAGCCGCTCGACAAAGAAGGCGACCAGATCGCGCGTGCCATGGAACATGGTATCGATCTTGGCTTCCCAGCCCGCTTCGCGCGCCGCCGCCTCGACATCGCCGCCGGCCTCGCGCACCAGCGCATAGGGCAAGCCTTCGAGCGCCTTCATCGGCTCTTCGGCGATCCGCTCGGTCACCAGCCACAGATGCATGAAGGCCAAGCGCCGGATCGGCACGCGCAGATCGTTCTCCAGAATCAGCCGGATGACCCCCAACGCCGCGCGGCGCAGAGCATAGGGATCCTTCGAGCCTGTCGGCTTCTCGTCGATCGCGAAGAACCCGACTAGCGTATCCAGCTTGTCGGCCAGGGCCACCGCCACCGTCTCCGGTGCGGTCGGAGCCGTGTCATTGGGCCCCTGTGGCTTGTAGTGATCGCGCACGGCGTCGACGATGACGGCGTCCTCTCCGGCCTCGCGCAAATAGTAGCCGCCCATGATCCCCTGAAGCTCGGGAAACTCACCGACCATGCCCGACGCCAGATCGGCCTTGGCGTAGCGCGCCGCCAGGGCCGCGGCATCCGGGTCAGCCCCGACCATCGGCGCAATCTCTCGCGCCAACGCCTCGATCCGCTCGCCCCGTTCCGCCAGCGTGCCGAGCTTGGCGTGGAAGGTCACGCCCTTGAGCTTCTCCAGCCAGCCATCGATGGCGCCGGGCTTGCGATCCTCGTCCCAGAAGAAGCGCGCGTCGTTCAGACGCGCGGACAGCACCCGGCTATTGCCTGCGGCCAGCGCCTTGCCGCCGTCCGACGCCTCCACATTGGCCACGACGACAAAGTTGGGCGCCAGCCCGTCCCGCGCCGGATCGCGCACGGCGAAGTACTTCTGGTGCACCTTCATCGACAGCCGGACGACCTCAGGCGGCAGATCGAGGAACTGGGGGTCCATCTCGCCCAGGATCGGCGTCGGCCATTCGGCCAGGCCCGCCACCTCGTCCAGCAGGCCCTGGTCTGGCACCAACTCCAGCCCGACATTTCGACAGGCCGCGTGGGCGGCTTCCTCGATCACATAGGCACGCTCGCCGCTGTCAATGCGCACGAACTCGTCGGCCAGTTGGCCGCGGTAGCCATCGAAATCCACGACCTCAAAGGGCTCGCCCGAGCCCATGAAGCGGTGCCCCTCGGTGACATTGCCCGAGGCGACGCCATCGATCTCGAACGGCACGATCTCACCATCAAGCACACACAGGATCCGCTTCAGTGGACGAACCCAGCGCAGCGTGCCGTCACCCCAGCGCATCGACTTGGGCCACGGAAAGGAGCGAACCACCTGTTCGACCATTTCTGCCACCACATCGGAGGTGGGGCGGCCCTTCTGATCAATCACGGCGAACAGAACGCCGTCCCGTTCCACCAACTGCTCGCGCCGCAGGCCGGTCTTGCGCAGAAACCCGTCTAGCGCCTGCTCAGGCGCTGACGTCTTGGGGCCCTTGACCTCTTCGGAGCGATCCGGTGTGGCCGCCGGCAAGCCGTCGATCCACAGCGTCAGCCGCCGCGGGCCGGCAAAGGTGCGAAGCGCGCGCCATTCCAGTCCGGCGTCCTTCAGGCGGTCTGAGGCCATCCGCTCCAGGTCACGAGCGGCTCCAACCTGCATCCGGGCCGGGATTTCTTCGGAGAACAGTTCAAGAATGAGTTCGGACATCAGGCGCGCTCCCGCTCCTGCTCGACCCATTCAACCGCGCACGCCTTGCACAGGTCCCGGATGCGACCGATGTAGCTCTGGCGCTCGGCCACCGCGATGGCCCCGCGCGCATCCATCAGATTGAACAGGTGTGACGCCTTCAGCACCTGATCATAGGCCGGCAGCACCAGCGCCTGCCCCTGCGGTCCGGTCATGGCCAGCAGCCGCTCGACCTCGGCCACCATGTCGTCAAAACGACGCTTCAGCCCGGCCACGTCATAGCCGTGGAAGTTCGCCTCGGACTGTTGGCGCTCATTCTCGAGGAAAACATCGCCGTAGCTCAGGCCGTCATTGTTGAATCGCAGGTCATAAACGTTGTCGACGCCCTGGACATACATCGCCAGACGCTCCAGCCCGTAGGTCAGCTCACCGGACACCACATCGACCTCCAGTCCACCGACGCCCTGGAAATAGGTGAACTGGGTCACCTCCATACCGTCGCACCAGACCTCCCAGCCAAGGCCCCAGGCCCCCACCGTCGGGTTCTCCCAGTCGTCCTCGACGAAGCGGATGTCATGCAGCTTGGGATCAATCCCGATCCGCTTCAGGCTGTTCAGATACAGCTCCTGAAGGTTGTCGGGGTTCGGCTTCAGGATGACTTGGAACTGGTAGTAGTGCTGGAGACGGTTGGGATTTTCGCCATAGCGTCCGTCGCCGGGACGGCGGCTCGGCTGGACATAGGCGACCTTCCACGGACGCGGTCCCAGGGCGCGAAGCACCGTCGCAGGATGCAGCGTCCCCGCCCCTACCTCGATGTCATAGGGCTGCAAGATCGCACAGCCCTGCTCGCTCCAGTAATGCTGTAGCGTCAGGATCAGGTCCTGGAATGAAAGCGGTTGTTCGGGCACGGGCAGTCCGGTCAGTCTGAGGTTCGCCCCGTCCTAGTGCCCGGTCGCCTTTCGCACAAGGCGATCAACGGCCCACGGCGGCTAATCGACCTCATCCCCCGGATGACCGGCGTTTAGCCGACAAGGCTGAACCCACCAGGTCGGATGCGCGCCGGCGATTTCTGTGGCCGCCGCCTGAGCCGCCTCGTCATCTTCGAACAGCCCAAACACCGTCGCACCGGAACCGGACATCCGGCTCAAGAGCGCCCCCGGCGAGCGCCGGACAGCGGCCAGGGCATCCCGAACCTGGGGGACCAACCGAACGGCCGGCTCTTGCAGGTCATTGCGCTGCGCGGCGAGAAAATCTGCCATTTCGGCGACAGACGAGAACCGGTTTGGCAGGGCTGGTCGGTCGGCCGAGAAGGCCCCGCCTCCCGCGTCGTACGCGCGATAGACCGCCCCCGTCGGACTAGGCACCGCGGGATTGACCAGAACGGCAGGCAAGATCGGCATATCTGGTGCCGCAGAGAGCCGCTCGCCTTCGCCCTCTGCGAGGCATGCCCGCGCCTGAAGGCACATCAACCCATCCGCCCCCAGCGACCGGGCCGCCGCCTCCACCTGGTCCAGCGACAGGCCTGGATCCATCTGCCTTGCCAGGCGCAGGGCCGCCCCGGCGTCGGACGTGCCTCCTCCCAATCCGGCGGCGGCTGGAAGGTGTTTTGACAGATGCACACGCATCGGCTCCGCCTTCGCCAGCCTCAAGGCCCGCACGATCAGATTGTCGTCGACTGGACCGATCTGCTCGCCGAATGGCCCGTCGACACTGAGGGACATCTGCGAGGCCCGTTCGGCCCGCACCCGATCTCCGACATCGGCAAAGACCACAAGGCTGCACAGCTGATGACGCCCATCTGCGCCCGGGGCGGCAACATGCAGAAACAGGTTTACCTTCGCCGGCGCGAATTCGCTCAGCATCAGGGCTGCGAGGACCCAGCCCCAGACGGGGCCTGGCCGGCCAGTTTGGCCTCAAGGGCGGCGCGCTCGGCATCGTTCGGATCGAGCGTCAGCGCCCGATACCACTGGAACGAGGCCTCGCGCGCGCGTCCGACCTGCCAGTAGGCATCCCCGAGATGATCGTTGATCGTGGCGCTTCCGGGCTCCATCCCGACGGCCCGTTCCAGAATGACCACCGCCTCATCGAACTGGCCGTGCCGATAGCGCGCCCAGCCCAGGGAGTCCTGATAGTTGCCGTTGTCCGGTTCCGCCGCGACAGCCCGTTCGATCAGCGCCAAGCCTTCTTCAACCCGCATGTTCTGATCCACCCACATATAGCCGAGATGGTTCAGAATTTCCGGCTGGTCCGGGGACAGCGCCAACGCCTGTTGAAACGCGCTTTCAGCGGCCGCGTAGTCACCCCGTCGTTCCAGCGCAGCTCCGCGCTGAAACAGAACCACCCAGTCCTGCAGATCGGCGAGAGCCGGACCGTTCAGAACCTCGATGGCGGCATCATAGTGGCCATTGCTCGAGAGCAGCGCGGCCAGCACATAGGCCGAGGCCACCCCCGGACGACCATCGGCCATCGTCCGAGCAATCCTGACCGCCTCGTCACCAAATCCGTCTTCATCAAGGCTGGAGGCGATACGAATCTGGGCCTCGACATATTCAGGTGCCCCCACCGGCGTCTGAGCCCAGGCCTCGCGTGCGGTGCCCGACATGCCGATTTCTTTCAGCGCGTCACCCAGCATCAGCCAGGATTCCCCATTGTCGGCATCAAGTGCCAACGACATGCCGAGATAGGTGATCACGAACTCATGGGCCTCAGAGATAGCCGCCGCCGCCGCCGCATGCCCAAAGGCGAGGGCCGCGCCTTCATCAATGGTGATCAGGGCGGGCGCACGACCGCGACTCGTGGCCCGCTGGCGCGCGGCCGAAAGGGCCGAATCCGCACCGCGCGCCAAGCCCGCGTCGTACAGGGCAATCGCCTCGGCGCGCCGACCGCGACGTTCCAGAAACTCGCCATAGGGCAGCCGCGTCATTGAGGCGGCGGAACCGTCCAGCAACAGCGCTTGATACTGGGCGTCAGCGGCATCGAACTGACGGCGGCGCTCAAGGAGCAAGGCGCGGTAGTATCCCCCGAGAATGCGGGTCAGGGCATCGGCGTCGCTTGTCGTAGGGGCCAGCGCCGTGTTCCAGTCCCCCGCCGAAGCGGCCAGCCACCGATTGATCAGACGACCCGCCAACTGATGCGGTGACTGGACCGGATTGGCCTGAATCTCGCGGTTCAGATCTCGCGACTGATCATCAATAATGGCCTGGGCGATACGGGTCAGGCGACCGGCCTGAATCAGCGAGGCGGTCGACTCGCCCTCCACGAGCCGAACACTGGAGGCGGTGCGAACATCGCCGGCGAGAATGGCCGCGGAAAACGTCCTTTCGCGGACCAGTCGGTCATCGTCCGACTCCGCCAGGGCCCCTGCCAGGAACGCCGTTGCGGCCTCACCATCTCCGCGGCTCATGGCCGCCCGGCCTGCCAGGAACAGTCCATAGGATGTGCCACCATCCAGGTCGGGAGGACCAGGATCGACAACGACCGGAACATCCGGCGTCTCAGGCGTTTCCTGGGCGACGACGGACTGTGGCGCGGCGACCAGGATCAGGGCGGAAAAAGCGAGGTAGGACAGGCGCATGATCGTCACCTTCCCGCATAACGCGGCACAAGCAAGGCGTTTCCCTTACATGTTGGGATAGTTGGGGCCACCGCCGCCTTCAGGTGTCGTCCACACGATGTTCTGCGACGGATCCTTGATGTCACAGGTTTTGCAGTGGACGCAGTTCTGGGCGTTGATGACGAAGCGCGGGTCGGTCTTGGCCTGCTCGTCGGCATAGACGATCTCATAGACCCCCGCCGGGCAGTAGAGCCGCGCCGGCTCACCATATTCGGGCAGATTGACCGACACCGGCACGCTGGCGTCCAACAGCTTCAAATGAGCCGGTTGATCCTCGGCATGGTTGGTGTTGGAGATAAAGACAGAGCTCAGCTTGTCGAAGCTGAGCTTGCCGTCCGGCTTGGGATAGGCGATCGGCTTGTGGTCCTCGGCCAGACCCGTTGAAGCCGCATCCGTCTTGCCATGCTTGAGCGTTCCGAAGAGCGAAAAGCCGCCGAAGATCGACTGGAACCACATGTCGAACAGGCCGACTGCTCCACCCAGCGACGTGCCGAGGCGGGTGAGCAGCGGTTTGGCATTGCGAACCAGCCGGAGTTCCTTGCGCACCCACGACCGTTCGAACGCGGCTTGATAGGCATCCAGATTTTCGGCTTCTGAATCCGCACGCAGCGCCGCATAGGCGGCTTCGGCCGCCAGCATGCCAGTCTTCATCGCATTGTGGCTGCCTTTGATCCGGGGGACGTTCACAAAGCCGGCGCTATCCCCGATCAGAGCTCCGCCTGGGAAGGTCAGTTTCGGGATGGATTGCAGCCCCCCCTCAACGATCGCACGTGCGCCATACGAAATGCGATTCCCACCTTCGAGATGCTCGGCGATCGCCGGGTGATGCTTGAACCGCTGGAACTCATCAAACGGTGACAGCCACGGGTTGGCGTAGTTCAGATGGACGACAAAGCCGACCGCCACATAGCGGTCGCCAAAGTGATAGAGAAACGATCCTCCGCCGGTCTTGTCGTCCAGCGGCCATCCCGTCGTGTGCTGAACCAGACCCGGGCGATGCTGGTCCGCAGGAATCTGCCACAGCTCTTTCAGGCCAATCCCGAACTTCTGAGGCTCGGCACTATCGGCCAAACCGTGCCGCGCCATGATCGACTTGGCCAGGGACCCACGCGCGCCTTCGCCGATCAGAACATATTTGCCGTGAAGCTCGATTCCCGGCTGAAAATCGTCGGTCGGCTTACCCTCACGGTCGATCCCGAAAACGCCGGCGACCACGCCCTTCACGCGACCAGATGGCTCATCCCAGACAACGTGGCTGGCCGCCATGCCGGGATAGACCTCCACACCAAGCGCCTCGGCCTGTTCGGCCAACCAGCGACAGACATTGCCCAATGACGCGATATAGCAGCCGTGGTTGTGCATGAAGCCAGGCATGGCGAACATCGGCAAACTAAGCTGGCCTTGCGGCCCCAGCATCAGGAACCGGTCTTCCTTCACCGCTGTTTCCAGCGGCGCGCCCCGGTCTTTCCAGTCCGGGAACAGCTCCGCAAGCGCCTTCGGGTCGATCACGGCACCGGACAGGATATGGCCACCGATCTCGGCGGCCTTTTCGAGCACCGCAACCGAAATCTCGGTGCCGTCGGCCTCGGCCTGCTGCTTCAGGCGAATGGCGGCAGCCAGACCGGCAGGGCCGGCCCCGACGATCACCACGTCATATTCCATGATCTCGCGCTCGACACCGGCCAGAGCCTCAGCAGCCGGCAACCGGTCGATCACCGCCTCCTGCCAGGCGTCCGTCGCCCCACCGTCGCGTATCTGTTCCGCCATGCCACCGAATCCCCGTCGCATTCTCGAATTCTCGTTTGTCGGTTATCGGAAGGTGACGCCGGGGCGGTCAAGGACTATCCCTTCGCTGTGATGTCCGCGCACCCCGACGAAACGATAGACCGCGAGCTGGAAAGTGCCCTCGCCTTCTGGCGAGACGCCGGCTTGGACACCTGCGTCGAAGACAGCCCGGTTGATCGGGTCCATGTCCCTCAGCCTGTTCGGCGCTCGCCGGTCATCGTTGGCGGGGCCCCAGCCCCAACCGCGTCTGCAGGGCCGGATGTCGCCGCCGCCGTCGCAGAGGCAAAATCGCGTGCATCCGAAGTAGAGACGCTGGATGCCCTGGCCCACGCAATACGGGCCTTTGATGGCTGCCCGCTAAGCCGCCTGGGCGCCAAACAGGCCGTCTTTGCCCGCGGCAAGCCCGATGCCCAGGTCATGTTGATTGGTGAAGGCCCCGGTGCCGATGAAGATCAACGCGGCGAACCCTTTGTCGGTAAGGCCGGCCAGTTGCTGGATCGGATGCTGGCCGCGATAGACCTCAAGGACGAGGTGTTTATCACCAACACCGTCTTCTGGCGCCCTCCGGGCAACCGGACGCCGACTTTGGAGGAACAGATGATCTGTGCGCCTTTCGTCGAGCGCGCGATCGCCCTGGTCCAACCCCGGCTGTTGGTCCTGGTCGGCGGGGCCTCCGCCAAATTCATGCTCAAGAGCGACGAGGGTATCCTCAAGCTCCGAGGCCAGTGGCGCGACTGGCGACCCAGCGAGGGTGGCCAGACCTATCCGGCGCTGCCGATGCTCCATCCGGCCTATCTGCTCCGGCAGCCTCGCGAGAAAGCCAAGGCCTGGCAGGACCTTTTGTCGCTGGGCACGCGACTTGCTGGTCTGGACGCCCCTTCTCTAGAATCCTGAATCATCGGGGCGGAGATTTAATCGAATGCGTTTGCTGAGCGGCATTCTCGCTGCCTTTGTCGGTCTTGCACTGTTCGCGTCAAACGCGATTGCCGAGCCACGCCCTCTGAACGAGGCTGACGAAGCCTCCTACAGATCGGCATTCCAGGATGTCCGCAGGGGCGAATTCGCTTCGGCGCTCGATCGGGCCAGTCACCTTTCCGACCGTCTCCTGTTGGGACAGTTGCAGTTCGAGATTCTCTTCCACCGGGACTATGCCGCCTCGTTCGGAGAACTATCGGCCTGGCTCACCGAATATGCAGACCTGGCCGATGCTCCACGCGTCTATACCCTGGCCATGCGTCGGATCCCTCCCGGTGAGGCTGAGCCTCGCCTTCCCCCGGGCCTTGCTGCGAGCCGCGCCTATCAGGCCTCGGTCGGCATGGGGGAGTTCCGCGAACGGGAAGCCCGTCATCAACTGAATGATGGTTTTATCCAGCGCGCGTGGGAGGTCGGACAGATCCAGGGCGACTACTGGGTTGCGGGCATGGCGGCTTATCGTCTCGGACGGTACGCAGATGCCTTCGAGGCGTTCGAACGCGTTGCCATCGACCCTTCGGAAAGCGGCTGGATTCGCGCCGGTGCCGGCTATTGGGCGGCTCGCTCGCTGACCCAGGACCGCCGGCCCCAGCAAGCCACAGACTATCTACGCCTGGCGGCACGTTGGCCGACGACCTTCTATGGTCAGATCGCCATGCGCCAGCTCGGTGCCGAACCGTTGATCCTCAATGCGCCGTGGATCACGCCGGGCCCCAATACGGTGGTCTATGGCGCGCCCGAGGTTGATGAGGCTGCGGCTGCGGCCTTCGTCAGCTCCAATCCGGCCGCCCGCCGTGTCGCTGCCCTCGCCCAGATCGGGCGCACAGAGGATGCGATCGAGGAACTGCGCCTGGGTACCTTCAATGCCGCCACGTCTGACGAGCGCCTGCAATGGGCGATTCTGGGCGAAAGTCTCGCCTACCGCCTGGGGCTTGAGCGAACCAGCCAGATCGATGCGGCGGACTATCCGATGCCCGACCTCCAGCCCCAGGGAGGGTTTTCCCTGCCGCGCGGCCTGGTCTACGCGATTGCCCGCAAGGAGAGCCGCTTCAATCCCCAGGCCCGATCCGGCGCGGGGGCCTATGGCATCATGCAGGTCATGCCCGCGACCGCCGCCGAGCTGAGCGCCAATGTGGCCTTCCGGCGCGAACCGACGCTCCTGTTTGATCCTGCGATCAACATGCGGCTGGGCCAGGCCTATGTCGAACGTGTCATGGCGATGGATGCCATCCAGGGCGATCTGCTGCGGGCCATCGTGGCCTACAATGGCGGCCCGCGTCCCGTGATTGAGGCACGGCGTGCGTTGGGTGCCGATGCCGATTCCCTGCTGATCATCGAGAACATCCCGGTGTCGCAGTCGCGCCAGTACGTCGAAGAGGTGGTTGCAGCCTACTGGGTCTACCAACGCCTGCTGGGTGGGCGCATGGATACCCTGGACGCCGCGGCCCAGGGCATGCCGGTGATCCATGTGGCGCTGGATCGGGACCCTGAACCCCCGCCCCCCGTCACAACGGATGCGGCGAGCGAACAAACCGCATCACCGGCAACCCAACCGACCGAACCGCAGGCTTCAGGGCCGGCGACCGAAACCCCGACGCGCTAGGCCGGGCAGCGTCGCCATTCGACGGCATAGCCCTCGTCGATCCAGGTCACCTCCAGCCGGTTGTCATCAGCCTTGAGGCTGACCTCCTCATTCGAGGCTGCCCCCTCGGCCTGGCAAACGAATGTTGCGGTCCAGCCCGTATCGGTCGCGGTCAGATCGGTGATCTGACAGGTATTCTCATACCCCCTGAATTCGGTCGCGGTCACCTCAATGGGTCGTTCGGGGCCGATGGTGTTGCTGCACCAGGAAGGCTCCGCAGCCCAGAGGCCGACAAAGGCCGGGGGCGGCTCGACGGCGGGACCGGCGGGGGGTGCGGCCTGCAACGGCGCATCCTGCGGTGCCCCCTCGGCCCCCTCAGTCGATTCCGCTGCCGGCTGACAAGCCGCCAGCAGGGTTACAGCAGTCAGACACGCAAGAATTCTCATGGCGGGTTCCTCCTTATTCCATGAGGCGGTCGCACTCGCCGGGCTCGGGAATCCAGCAGTAGTCTGTCTTGCCGAACAGGCGATAACGGCGTCGGGCAATCAGGTCATAGACCCAGTCACGGCCCACGCGTGGCACGATGGCAAAGACCTTGACCCAGCGCCAGCCCTGAAGACTCGAAACAACAGCGATGGCAGCGTCCGATTTGAACAACGCAAACCCGCGTCGAATGACGGCATTGGACTGGGGATCGGTCGGGTCCAGCCCGAACAGCGCGGCCAGGACTTGTCCCTGTGGGGTCTGGATGGGCAGGAACCGGTAAATGCCGGCCTTGTCCCGACGCATGATCCATCGCACCCAGCGCGAGCAAAAGACGCACACCCCGTCAAAGAAGATGATCCCCTCAAGGGCCCCCTCTGCAGGGACGGGTTTCACGCCGCCGCCACCGCTTCGATTTCGACCAGCCAGTCGGTTTCAAACAGGCCCGTGACGATGACCGTAAGCGCGGGCTGGCGGCCAACCAGAACCTCGAGACGGACCTGACGGTTTTCCAGCGCGTACTGGCGATCCGCCAGATAGGTTGTCACCCGGACAAGGTTGTCCAGGGACATCCCGCCGGCGCTGAGCTGGGCCTCCACATTGGCCCACGCCTGACGGCACTGGCCTTCAAAATCGTCCGGCAGGCAGCCGTCCGGTCCGACCGGAACCTGGCCGGACAGGAATAGCCAGCGCGACACATCCGTCACCTCCACCGCTTGCGGATACTCGCCCTCGGTCGGAGGCGAACCGTCAGCGGTAAAGGCCCGCGCCTTCATTGCCGAGCCGAGGCGCTTTGAGCCCGCGTGGCCAGGAACTCCGATCCGGGCTTCCAGTCCGGCCATTGGTCGCCGTCAGCCAGATCTGCGACCAGTTGTTCGAGCAGGTCGAGGTTTTCGACCGCGGAACGCCAGTCGATATCGGCCGACCATTCGTCGCTACGCTCATGGTAGTACTGGTCCCACTGCTGCCGGTACGCCGGGGCCCCGACGTCGCGCCCGCCCTCGTCCCAGTCAACGCCGTGCCAGACCATCAAGGCCGGGACCCCAGCCAGTGCAAAGGGGAAGTGGTCCGAGCGATAGTAGAACCCTTCGTCCGGGCGTCCGTCATCGGTCACCACCCGTCCTTCAATAGCTGCGAGCCGGGCCAGATCATCCTCCAGCGTCGTCTGGCCGTAGCCAAAGATCGCCAGATCGCGGGTCGGCGGCGACAGCGGCAACATGTCGATGTTGACGTCCGCCACAGTGGTTTCAAGCGGCCAGACCGGGTGCTCCACATAGTAGTGGCTTCCCAACAAGCCCATCTCTTCGGCCGCCATATGGGCGAAGACGATCGAGCGCGGGCGTGGTCCCCGGGCGTGCAGCACCCGCGCCAGCTCAAGAACACCGGCCGTGCCCGACGCATTGTCCCAAGCCCCATTGTAAACCAGATCGCCGTTCCCATCCGGCGTATCGGCCACGCCAACGTGGTCCCAGTGGGCCGAAACAATCACGGTGTCGTCTGGCCGGTCGGTTCCCGGAATGCGCGCCAGCAGATTATAGGTCTGAATCGTGTCGACCTGTTCCTGGATATCCATCGACAGCGTTACCCCTTCCAGGCGACGCGCGCGAAACTGACCGGAGGCCGCCTCAGCAAACCACTGTTCCGGGTCGCCGTCATTCGAGCGGATCCAGCCCATCAGCGGCTCCATGGCGAGATAGCCCGACGCCTCGATGTTCTCGACACCCACCACCTGGGTCGAGGGCCGGCCCACATAGCCGGCAATGCCGCGCCACTGTGCCGATCCGGCCTGAACGGCGATGGCGTTCAGCACCGCCAGTGCCCCCCGCCGGTGCGCTTCCTCGGTCTTGTAGGAATCCAGGCCGTAGAGGCTGGGATACTCGCCATTGAATCGGTCGTCATCGGGTTCGCCCATTAAGACGATGACGACCGCGCCCTCCACATCAATTCCCGCATAGTCATCCCAGCCGCGGTCTGGGGCCGAGATTCCGTAGCCGGCAAACACCACCGGGGCCCCCTCAAACTGAGCCCGGCCATCTCCATAGGTTGCGCGGACCAGCGCCGCATTGGCAGCTCCCGTCAGATTGACCGTCAGGCCGTTGCGCATCGACGCCCGCACCGATCCGCCGGGCGCAGACGTGTAGCGTGTCAGGGTGACAGGCTGACGCCACTGACCGTTCGGGCCGCCGGGTTCGAGTCCCATGGCCTCGTACTGGGCTTGCAGATAGTCCAGCGTCATCCGCTCGCCGTCCGTTCCCGGCTCGCGCCCCTGGAACGAATCGTCGCTCAGGATACGGACATGCTCGGACAGCCGGGCCGCCTCGACGCCGGCCTCCTGAGGAGCCACCACCGGTGAGCCGGCATTCGCCGTTGCGCAGCCCGCCAGCACCAGGGCCAGCAGACCGCCCATCGCACCCCTGATCCCAATCATCCCGCTCTCTCCAGAAACAGCTCAGGCCTCGCTGTCATGCACAGCGAGGCCTGGCCAGTTACCATTGCGTCAGAATTCGCCGGCTACTGACGGCGCGCCGCCGTCCGGTCGCGAACCGGGCGGAATTCAGTGCCCTCATTCCACGTCGGCCAGACCCGGTTATTGGCGATTTCCAGACCCATCCCGTAGAGCAGCATGATGTCCTCGGCCATGCCCTCCAGGTTCCAGTCCGCAGACCACTCATCGTCCGCCTGATGGTAGCGATGGGCACGATAGTCGGCGCTGGCCGCCTCGACCGCAGCCGCTCCGCCGATCCGCAGGGCCGTCCCGCCGTCCGCGTACAGCATCGGAATGCCGCGCTTGGCCAGCGGGAAATGGTCTGACCGGAAATAGTAGCCGGCTTGCGGCTCGGTATCCGCTGACACCGTCCGACCCTGCAGGGCCGCATGACGAGCCAGGTCCAGCTCAAGCGACGAATAGCCAGACCCCGTCACCGACACGTCGGTCATCCGCCCCAGCACATTCATGCCGTCCATATTGAAACCCGCCACGGTCAGCGCAGGGTCATAGAGCGGATTGGCCGCATAGAACTCCGACCCCAGCAGACCGCTTTCTTCGGCCGTAAAGCCGATCAGCACGATGGATCGCTCAGGCCGAGGGCCTGAACCATACAGACGTGCCAGCTCGATCAGCGCCGCCGTACCGGTCGCATTGTCGACCGCCCCGTTGAAGATCGCATCGCCGTTCGCATCGGGCTCGCCGATGCCGATGTGGTCCCAATGCGCCGTGTACAGGACCGTCTCATTGGCATGGGTCGTTCCCGGCAGTCGGCCGACGATGTTGGCCGTTTCGATCGTGTCGCTGGTCAGGTCATACGAAGCATCGAAGGTCGCCCCCGGGATTTCCACCGCCTGGAAGTTCGGCGAGCGGGCCTGGGCCTTGAGCGTTTCGAAATCCAGCCCGGCCTGACGGAACAGCTCGACCGCCGTATCACGGGTGATCCAGGCTTCCAGCGCCGTCCGCTCCGACGCCGGATTGGCCCGCTCAATGTCGAACTGGGGGCCGGTCCAGGAATTGCGCACGGTATTCCAGCCGTAGGACGCAGGCGCATCCTCATGGACGATCAAGACCCCGGCGGCACCCTGGCGGGCCGCTTCCTCATACTTGTAGGTCCAGCGACCGTAGTAGGTCATGGCCCGACCATTGAAGGTGTTCAGGCTTGGATCTTCGAAATCCGCATCATTGATCAGAACGACAATGATCTTGCCGCGCACATCGACGCCGTCGAAATCGTTCCAGTTCCGCTCCGGCGCATTCGTGCCGTAACCGACAAACACCATGGGCAGGTTGCCCAACTCAACGTGCCCATCGCCATCCGGCAGACGGGTCGACATGACGATTTCTTCACCCTGGTCCAGGCGGAGCATACGCCCACCCACCGAGATCGAAGCCTCGGCTCCACCCATGTTGAAGCGACGAAGCGTCACCGGCTGGACCCAGCTTCCGTTCGGGCCACCCGGCTCAAAGCCCGCAGCCGCGAACTGGCGCGAGACGTACTCGATCGTACGGCCCTCACCCTCGGTCCCGATACCGCGCCCTTCGAACTCGTCCGACGACAGAACCCGGACGCTCTCTGAGAGCGTGGCTGTCTGGGTCGGGGTCGGCCCGGCTGGGGTGACGACTTCCGGCGCAGCGGCACCGCCACAGGCTGCCAACATCAAAACGGCCCCGCAGGCCAAGGTGGATCGGAACATTCGGGCAGCCTCCTCAACTGTACGGGCGTGACCCTAGCGAGACGACTTCGGCCTGTCACGCAACCGCTACTCGATCTCGACCACCTCGACGCGGGCACCGGACAACACCAGGGCGATTTCGCCGCGCTTGAGCTTGAGGGCATCCTCCCCGAACAGCTCACGCCGCCAGCCGCTCAGAGCCGGCACATCAGCCGTGTCAGAAATCGCGATCTTTTCCAGGTCCGCGACATTGGCGATCAGCTTGGGAGCCACGCCGCGATTCTCGCACTTGGCCTTCAGCAGCACCTTCAACAATTCGACGACCGAGGCCGGTGCGGGTGGCTGGTGGGCCGGGCGCTCGACGTGAGGCGCATTGGCCTCGGGGTCTTTCAGAACGGGACCCAGCGCCGCGATCAGATCGGCGCCCATGCGTGACGCCCCGAAACCCTTCGGCACCGAACGCAGGCGATTGAAGGCATCCACGTCCAGCGGGGTCTGGGTCGCAATCTCGTCGACCGCCTCGTCCTTCAGAATGCGCCCGCGCGGCTGGTCGCGCTCCTGGGCGGTACGCTCACGCCATTCCGCCGTAGCCTTGAAAGCCGCCAGGTACTTTGCCGTGAACCGCTTCGGCTTGAGACGCTTCCAGGCGTTCTCGGGCGACACGTCATACAGCGCCGGGTCCGACAAGGCGGTCATTTCCTGGCTGACCCATTCCAGGCGTCCATCGCGCTCCAGACGATCTCGCAGCTTGGGATACAGCCGCGCCAGATGGGTCACATCAGCCAGGGCGTAGTCGTACTGGGCGGGTGTAAGCGGTCGGCGCGCCCAGTCGGTGAAGCGGCTGCCCTTGTCGACCTGCTTGTTAAGCATCTGACGAACCAGGGAATCATAGCTGACCTGATCGCCGAATCCGGCCGCCATCGCCGCCGCCTGGGTGTCAAACAACGGTCGTGGCATGGCCCCCAGCTTGTTGAAGATCTCCACGTCCTGACGCGCGGCGTGAAAGACCTTCACCGTGGCCGGATCCCGCAACAGGTCCAGAAACGGCGTCAGATCGATCCCATCGGCCAGCGGATCAATAACCGCCTCATGCTCCGGCGTTGCCGCCTGGATCAGACACAGTTTGGGCCAATAGGTCGTCTCGCGCATGAACTCAGTGTCCACCGCGATAAACGGAGCGCCTTTGACAGAATTACAGAACGCCGCCAGGGCGGCGTTGTCGGTGATCGGGTTCATGGGGTAGCTATAGCCCGCTCGCGCCCTCCCCTGACAAGGGTGCTACCACCATTTTCCAGCTTTCGGAGCTTTGCGCCGCCATGTCCGACCGGCCGAACGGTCTTACCTATGCAGATGCTGGTGTCGACATCGACGCCGGCGAAGCCCTCGTCGATGCCATCAAGCCACTGGCCAAGGCGACCCGTCGCCCCGGTGCCGAACCCTCGCTTGGAGGATTCGGGGCCCTGTTCGATCCCAAGGCCGCCGGCTTCACCGATCCGTTGCTCGTCACCACCACCGACGGCGTCGGCACCAAGCTCAAGATCGCCATCGAGACGGGGCGCCACGATCATGTCGGCATCGACCTGGTGGCCATGTGCGTCAACGACCTGCTCGCCCAGGGTGCTGAGCCGTTGATGTTCCTGGACTATTTCGCGACCGGCAAGCTCGAAGTCGAAGTCGCTCGCCGCGTCGTTGCCGGCATTGCCGAAGGCTGCAAGCTGGCCGGCTGCGCGCTCGTGGGGGGCGAAACCGCTGAAATGCCCGGCATGTACGGCGATGGCGAGTACGATCTCGCGGGCTTCTCCGTCGGTGCCGTCGAGCGCGGGCACGTTCTGCCACGGTTGGATGAACAGAAACCCGGCGACGCCATCATCGGGGTCGGATCATCCGGGCCGCACTCGAACGGCTATTCGCTCATCCGCAAGATCGTCGAACGCTCAGGCTTGGCCTGGGCCGACGACGCTCCGTTCGCCCGGGATCGCACTCTCGCCCAGGCGCTGATGGAGCCGACCCGAATCTACATCAAGTCGATCCTGCCCATCATGAAGTCGGGTCGGATCAGCGGCGGTGCCCACATCACCGGCGGCGGTCTGATTGAAAATCCCCAGCGCGGCGTGGCCGAAGGTCTGGTGCCGGTCTTCGATTGGGAGGCCTGGACCCTGCCCCCCCTGTTCAAATGGCTTGGCGACCAAGGGGGCGTCTCCGACCACGAGCTGCGCCGGACGTTCAACTGTGGCGTGGGTTTCGTGCTCTATGTCGCCGACGACCAGGCGGGCTCGGTCATCGCCGATCTTGAGGCCGCCGGCGAAACCGCCTTCATCTGTGGAACCCTGCAATCGGCATGAAGAAGGCCCGGGTCGCTGTCTTCATCTCGGGTACCGGCTCGAACATGCTCGCCCTGATCGAGGCGGCTCGCACGCCGGACTGCCCGTATGAGGTCGTCTGCGTCCTGTCCAACAAGCCGGACGCACCGGGCCTGAGCCACGCTCGCGCCCTCGGTGTAGAGGCCATCGCCGTCGATCAGACCCCCTTCGGCAAGAACCGCGAAGCCCATGAGCGCGCGATCCACGCCGAACTGGGCATCCGAAACATCGCGTGGATTGCCCTGGCCGGCTACATGCGTCTGCTCACGCCGTGGTTCGTGGGCCAATGGCAGGGTCGCCTGATCAACATCCACCCGTCGCTGCTGCCGAAGTATCCCGGCCTCGACACGCACCGCCGCGCGTTGGAGGCTGGTGACACAAAGACCGGCTGCACCGTCCATCACGTCGTCGCTGAAATGGATGCCGGCCCGATCATCGACCAAGCCCGCGTGCCGGTCCTTGAGGATGACACGCCCGAAGCCCTGGCCGCGAGAGTGTTGGAGGCCGAACACGCCCTCTATCCGGCGGCCCTGGCTCGCGCCATCCTGACGGCGACCCGCTAGACCACCAATCCTCACGTCCTCCCGGCGTGGAATCTCGCCAATCTCGATACAAAAAACAGACGCCCGCTCAGCGGCGCGTCCCCGCCGACCGCGCGCCGACTATGATCGTTGAAGGTTCGGCCCAATCTCAAGCCAACCCTTGCGGTCTTTGACATTGTGAGAAACGACCGAGATGCGATCGGCGGGGCCGGTTGGGGCTGTCCATCGCCGCACCCAGCCTATCGCCGGCCATAAATTATCGTCCACGGTGGAAACGCGACAAAAAAAGCCCCCGGGTCGCCCCGGAGGCCTGATCTTTCCGATTCAGATCGAGGGTTTAGCCCGGGATCTGATCCGCCGTGAAGAACTGGGCAATCTCGATGCCGGCGTTCTCGATCGAGTCCGACCCGTGGACCGAATTCTCTCCGATCGACAGGGCAAAGGCCTTGCGGATGGTTCCCTCGGCGGCTTCCTGCGGGTTGGTCGCGCCCATGACTTCGCGGTAGCGAGCCACGGCGTTGTCGCCTTCCAGCACCTGAACGACAACCGGCTCGGCGATCATCTGGCTGACCAGCTCGTTGTAGAACGGGCGGGCGGCGTGGACTTCGTAGAATTTCTTGGCCTGATCTTCGGTCAGGCGGATGCGACGCTGGCCGACAATGCGCAGGCCAGCGCCTTCGATCAGGGCGTTGACCGCGCCGGTCAGATTGCGGCGCGTGGCGTCGGGCTTGATGATCGAGAAGGTGCGTTCGGTCATGGGAGGTGACTTCTGGTTTGGGGTTTCAAGGTCGCGGGCTTATAGCGGCGCCCTCCCCGCTTTCCAACCCGCCGATTCAACCATGCTCCAGATCAAGGATCTGACCTTCTCCGCCTGGGGCCGCCCCTTTCTCGAAAAGGCGTCCGTCAGCGTCCCGCCCGGTGCCAAGGTCGGCCTGGTCGGCCGCAACGGCGTCGGCAAGTCCACCCTGTTCAAGCTGATTCTGGGTGAGTTGCAGGCCCCGGGCGATGAAATCAGCCTGCCCAAACAGGCGCGTATCGGCTCGGTCGATCAGGAACACCCGGCCACGCCCGTCACCCTGCTGGACACAATTCTCGAGGCCGACGAAGAGCGTCATACCCTCATGCAGCGGCTCGAAACGGCCGACCCCGAGGACATGGGCGAGATCTGGGAGCGCCTGATTTCCATCGACGCCGAAAGCGCGCCGGCGCGTGCCGCAGAAATCCTCGTCGGTCTGGGCTTTACGCAGGAAGACCTTGATCGACCGATGTCGGAGTTCTCAGGCGGCTGGCGGATGAGGGTGGCCCTCGCCGCAGCCTTGTTTGCGGAACCAGACATTCTGCTGCTGGACGAACCGACCAACTATTTGGACCTGGAAGGGGCTCTCTGGCTCGAGGCACGGCTTCGCAAATATCCGCATACTGCCATCATCATCAGCCACGACCGCGAGCTGCTGAACGCCTCCTGCACCCACATCCTGCACATGGCGAACCGGCGGCTTGAGCTCTACACCGGCGGCTACGATGCCTTCGAAAAGGCCCGCGCCGAAAAGCTCCGCCTTCTGGAAGCCACGCGCGCCAAACAGGACGCGGAACGTGCCCACCTGCAGGCCTTTGTCGACCGTTTCAAGGCCAAGGCCTCCAAGGCCGCCCAGGCCCAATCCCGCGTCAAGCGACTGGCCAAGATGCAGCCGATCAGCCTGCCACCCGAAGAGCGGGTTGCTCCCTTCACCCTGCCCTCGCCGCAGCGCCCACTGGCCCCGCCGCTGATCCGTCTTGAGAAAGCCGATGTCGGTTACGAGCCGGGCAAGCCGGTCCTCAGAAACCTCAACCTGCGTATGGATGAGGACGACCGCATCGGCCTGTTGGGCGTCAACGGTGCCGGCAAATCGACCTTCGCCAAGATGATCGCCGAGGCCCTCAAGCCGGAGAAGGGCGACTATCTTCATTCCGGCAAGATGAAGGTCGGCTGGTTCCACCAGCACCAGATCGAGGCGCTGGACCCCGACGATACGGCGCTGGAAATCATCCGCCGCGCCATGCCCGAGGCCTCCGAATCCAGCCGGCGTTCGCGCCTGGCCCAGTTCGGCCTGCCCTTCGAGAAGCAGGAAACTAAGGTCGAGAGCCTGTCGGGCGGAGAGCGCGCCCGCCTCCTGCTCAATCTCGTTGCCATGGAGGCCCCGCACGTCCTCATCCTCGACGAGCCGACCAACCACCTCGACATCGACAGCCGCCGCGCTCTGCTGGATGCGCTGAACGAGTATCAGGGCGCGGTGATCCTTATCACGCACGACCGGTCGCTCATGGAACTGGTAGCTGATCGCCTGTGGCTCGCCGCAGACGGCACGGTGAAGCCTTTTGACGGCGACATGGACGACTACGCCCGCTTCGTCATCGACCGCGCCAAGGCCGCGGGGGCCAAGCCCCGACAGGTCCAGGGTCCATCGCCCGAGCCGGTCGCTGGCCCCGCGCCGGTCAAGGCCTCCACGAAGGATGGTCCCTCGCCCTCAACCCTGCGCTTCGCTGCCAGAAAGGCCGAGGAGAAGATGGCGTCCCTGACGGCCCGCCTGGCCCGCATCGACGACGAACTGGCCAACGCCGCCGTCGCTAACCCGAAGGCGCTTGGCGATCTCAGCCGCGAACGCGCCAAGGTGCAGTCAGACCTCGACGCCGCCGAAGCCACCTGGATCGAAGCCGAGGAAGCCCTCGCCGAAGCCTAGACGCACTGAACCCGCTGAATGACGCCGGTATCCTCATCAAAGAAGATCGTCAGCCGGTCCCGCCGATAGTCCCGCGTCATCGGGCATTCCGTACAGACGAACCGGACATTGGCATCGGCTGGGAAGGTCACCGCTCCGCGATGACTGCCGATCAGCGATCGCGCCGCCTCGGCATCACACTGCCAAGCCCCGCCGCTCCCACCGTCACCGGTTGTCGGCGTCGCACAGGCCCCCAGAGCAACGGCCGCCACGATCATCCAGACCCGCATCAGCCGCAGCTCACGCTCTGGATGATCTCGGTGCGATCATCATAGACGATGTTCATCCGGCGCGGATTGTAGTCCATCGTCACGGCGCAGCTCGAACAGCTCACCCGCCAGGTCGCTCCAGGCGGCGTGGCCGGAATCTCTGATCGATGCCGGCCAATCAGAGTCTGGTGAACCGCAGCCCGGCATTGGTCATTTTCCGGCGGCACTGGATCCGGCCCGCCGATCTGAGGCGGCGGCGGCACCGGCACGCAGCCGGCTGCCAGGAAAAGCGATGACATCAACAGAATGGTCTTCATGGTCGATCTCCGGTCTATCCGCAGAACACTCGCTCAACCCGTCCTGTTTCGCGATTGTACAATATATTCAACCGATTTTCAGAATAATCTTCAGTCAACGGGCAAGTTGAACAGGTCACACGGCGATGCGTGATGTCAACAGGAACGGGTATCTCGGTGCGAGGTTGCCCGACAAGATACTGAAGGGCCGACGCCCCGCACTGATCGCTCACCGGGACGGCCGGAGCTGTGACGACCGCAACGACCGGCGGCGGGGTCGAAGCGCCGCCACAGGCCGCCAGGATCAGGGCCAAGGACGGCAAAACCCAGTGACTTATGCTGCTCTTGACCATGCCCCCTCCTCGTTCTGTCGCCAATAGGAGGCTTCGACGCCGCCCGCCTTCATAGACTTCCATTGCTGCCTAGCCTGGGTCAGGGCCACCTCGTCGCGCCCGTCGAACAGGATCAGACACCGCGCATACAGTTCGATCTCTCCCGGGTCTGCACCATCAACGATGAACAGCACCTGAGCACCATTGGGATTTGCCTCTGCCTCCTGCGTCAGCAGGATCGGCTGGTCCGCAGCGTGGTCCGCCCGGTCCGTTCCGTGAGGCAGGAAGGATTCGGCACGCCAGGTCCACAGCCTTTCATCAAGAGCCGCCAACAGCCCCGGATCTCGGACCCGCACCAACGCCCGCCAGCCGCGCGCCAGGGTCTTTTCGAGCAACCCCGGCAGGGCTTGATCAAGACTGGACTGTTCCAGATGGTAGAACCAGGCTTCAACCGCCGCGTCGCTCACAATCTCTCCTTGCGCCAGATATCATCAGTTTACGGGCCGCGTATCGTGTGCATCCTGCGCAAGCCACTGGGGAGCCGCAAGAGGCGACTCCACGCTGACGCCGTTTCACACCGTCTTTGGAGACTTCATCAATGATCGCTCGTCTTAGCGCTACCATTGCCGCAATCGCCCTGCTGGCAGGCCCCGCCATGGCTCAGGACTACAACCTCGACCCGACCTTTGGCCATCTCAACCTGGTGACGGGCTACGTCCCAGATCCGGCCGTCATCCCCATGATCGCCGGCGGCAGCATCGATGCCTCGGGCCTTGGCGGCCAGTGCGTCGGATTCATCGCCAATGAGCCAGACTTCCGGGTCAACTATGAAGCCGGCACCGACTTCCCGCTGATCATCTCGGCAGTATCCGATGAGGACACCACCCTGGTGGTCAATGCCGCCGACGGGTCCTGGCACTGCAACGACGACAGCGACGGACTGAACCCTGCGGTTGTCTTTGCTTCACCGATGTCCGGCCAGTACGACATCTGGGTCGGCGTCTATGGCGACGCGACGACGGCCCCCGCTGGCCTGTACATCTCGGAGATCACGACCGGGTCCGAATCCATGGGCGGCGGCGACCACTAGGCCCCTTTCCACGACTTGACCAAGTGCGCCGGGCCCTTAGCGGGAGCCCGGCGCTTCTTTTCTGAAGATCAGCCTTCGTATCGGTCCTGGACCATCTGGTTTAGCAGGCGCACCCCATAGCCGGTGGCTCCGTTCGGGACCGTCTCGATCTTCGAATCCTTGGTCCAGGCGGTCGGCGCGATGTCGATGTGGGCCCACGGCGTCTTGTTGACGAACCGCTGAAGGAAAAGGGCTGCGGTGATCGATCCACCGGAGCGACCGTTGCCCATGTTCTTCACGTCAGCGATCGGGCTGTCGATGTGGCGCTCGTAAGCCTCCGGCAACGGCATCCGCCATACGTTCTCTCCCGTCGGCGGTCCTGCAGCCAGAATGTTGTCGGCCAGCTTGTCATCATTCGAGAAGACACCGGCATATTCGAGGCCCAGCGACACGATCATGGCTCCGGTGAGGGTCGCCAGATCGATCATGAATTTGGGCTTGAAGCGATCCTGCGTGTACCAAAGCGCATCAGCCAGAACGAGACGGCCTTCAGCGTCGGTATTGATGACTTCGATGGTCTGGCCCGACATCGACTTGACGACATCACCAGGTCTTTGAGCGTTTCCGTCCGGCATGTTTTCGACCAGGCCGATCACGCCGACGGCATTGACCTTGGCCTTTCGTCCAGCCAGCGCGTGCATCAGGCCGGCGACCGCGCCGCCGCCGCCCATGTCCCACTTCATCTCCTCCATGCCTTCGGCAGGTTTGATGGAGATGCCGCCGGTATCGAAGCACACGCCCTTTCCTACAAACGCAATGGGGGGTTCTGACTTGGCACCACCATTCCAGCGCATGACCAGTAACTGGCTTTCGCGCGCACTGCCCTGACCGACGCCGAGCAGGCTGCCCATACCCAGCTTTTCCATTTCCTTCTCGCCCAGGACTTCGACGTCCAGGCCGATGGATTTCAGTGCCTTGCACCGCTCCACGAAGGATTGGGGATACAGGACGTTGGCGGGTTCCGAGACCAGGTCGCGGGTGAACATGATGCCATCCGCCAGAGCGTCCCAGCTCTTGGCGGCGGCCTTGGCGGCCTTGGGATCGGCACAGACGATTCTCACTGTCTGAATCGACGCCGTCTTCTCCGGCTTCAAGGTCGTCCGATACTTGTCAAAGCGATAGGCTGCCAGTCGAACCGCGAAGCCGGCGCGCGCCGCCGCCTCAGCCGAAAGCTGTGTCAGCTCAATTGCCAGGGTCTGGGCCCCTGACATCCTGGCCGCGTTAAAGGCATTGGCAGCGGCCGACTCGATCGCGAGATCGCGGAATTCCGATTCGCCTCCGGCACCGATCAACCATAGCTGGGTCGAGTCGGACGCGCCGCCCAGAAGGGCCGTCTGGCCCGCCTTGCCTGAAAATCTCCCCTGCCTCGACGCCCGCGTCACAGCCCCGCCGAGGGCCGCGTCCAAATCCCGAGCTGCAGACGAAAGCCTTGACTCTTCAAAGACTAACAAGGCTACAGCATCAGCGTCGCCGGCCTTGGCGACGAATTCGATCTTCATCTGAGGACTCCTGTCCGTTCGTAAGCCCGCCGAACGGCTAACGTAATCTCACGGCGGACATGGTGTTCGCCAACGAGCGTGATAAATGCCTCGCGCGGGCCTCGCCCGCAATGTCCGCTATGAAGATCATTGATCGCTATCTTTTCCGTCAGCTTGCCGTCCCAGTCATTGGTGCGATCGGGGCGCTGACGCTCGTGGTCATCCTGGGTCAGAGCCTGGGCCAGCTGGATCTGATTGTGGAGCGCGGACAAGGGGCCTGGACGCTGGCCAAGGTAACAGCGTTGGCCATGCCCCAGGTCGTCACCCTGATTCTGCCCATCGGCGTGCTTGTCGGTGCGCTGATGGCTTTGAACCGGCTCCATTCCGACCACGAGATCGTCGTCTGTTACGCGGGCGGGATGAGCCGCTGGGGCGTCATGGACTCCGCCATGCGGCTCGCGACCTTGATCGCCCTTGTCGCCCTGGCTTCAAACCTGTTCCTTCAGCCACTCGCCATGCAAGAAATGCGACGCGAACTTCACGCCGTAAGGGCAGATCTGGCCGCGATCCTCGTGCGCGAGGGCGAGTTTGTGGAAGGCGCTCCGGGCCTGACCGTCTACGCCCAGCGCGTGGACCAGAACGGCCTGCTGAAGAACCTCTTCATCCACATCGAACGTCCTGACGGTGCCACCCTGTATGACGCGGAGGAAGGCCGGATTACCAATCTCGATGGACGACCGGTGATCATCCTGTCGAACGGGTCGTCGTCAGAGTTCTCGCAGGCTGGCGTGCTCAACTACCTGTCCTTCGATGACTATGTCGTGGAATTGGGGGGCTATGCGATTTCGACCGGTACGCTGCACTACAAGGAATCAGACCGCTGGCTGTCCGACCTTCTGTTCCCCAACCCGTCCAATGAATGGGAAACAGGCAACCGGCTGAAGCTGTTGGCCGAGGCCCATGCGCGATTGGCCGGGCCCCTCTACGTTTTGGCCTTCATGGCTGTCGCGATTTCCGCCGTGCTGGGCGGGAGCTTCAGCCGCACCGGCTATTCCCGGCGGATTGCTATCGCCGTGGCTGTGGCAATCTCAGTGCGGCTTCTGGGTTTCGCCGCTGTGTCGGCCTGCGGCTCAAGCGGGTGGCTCAATATTCTACAGTATCTATTACCCCTGGGCCTCATGTGGCTCGCGCTCAAGCCCATGTTCAAACAAAGAATTCGACGCTTTGTTGAGATCGGCGCGGGTCGCAGGCGCCTCCTCGGAGGGCTGCAGGCATGAGACGCAGAGGCGCACGGCTTCCCGGAGGCATGCCTAGCTGGCAGGGTCGACTAACCAGTATCGAACGCTATGTCCTGTTGCGTACCTTGCGTTCGGTTGTCGGTGCCTTGGCGATCATCTCCGCGGTGATCATGCTGATCGACTTCGTGGAAATCTCCCGGGACATCGGCGGTCGGGTCGATGTCTCGGTCTTCGGCCTTGCCGGGCTGATGTTGATGAAGTCTCCCTCCGTCATCCTGCAGCTGCTGCCATTTGTGTTCCTGTTCGGAACGCTGGCGGCCTTTGTTGGCCTGAACCGCCGGAGCGAGCTGGTCGCCATGCGCGCGGCGGGCGTTTCCGCCTGGCGCTTCATTTTCCCGGCTGCCGGTGCCGCCCTGGTCGTAGGTGTGATTACGATCACGGTCCTCAACCCCGTGGCATCCTGGCTCGATGGTCAATACCAGGCGCGCTCGAACGCCTTGCTGCAAACACGCGAAGGGTTGGCCCCGGAAACCTCAGTGGTTTGGGTTCGCCAGGGTGACGGTCGAAATCAGGTCGTGGTTCGCGCGCAGGAGCGAAACGCCGAGACATCGGAACTGCTCGGTGTCTCGATGTTCATCTACACCACGGGAGCGGACGGTCGGCGCGACTTCGAACGCCGCATCGAGGCGGAATCAGCCCGGCTGGTCCCTGGTGCCTGGGAACTGACGAATGCCCGCGAGGCAGCAGCCGGCGAACAGGCGGTCAGCTATGCGACCCTGTCGATCCGATCCAACCTGACGCCGGACAAGGCATTTGAAGGTTTTGCCCAGCCGCGAAGCACGCCCTTCTGGCGTCTGCCCAGTCTGATATCCACCATCGAGGCTGCGGGCTTTTCGGCGACCCAGTACCGCTTACGGCTTCAGGAGTTGCTGGCGACACCGTTGATGTTCGCTGCCATGTCCATTCTGGCGGCGGCCTTCTCTTTGCGGCTGATGCGCCTGGGCGACATGCCCTTCATGGTCGTCTCGGCTATCGGGCTTGGCTTTGTCTTCTATTTCCTTAGCGCTCTGATGCGAGCCCTTGGCGAGTCCGAGGTGCTCCCACCAAGTGCCGCAGCCTGGATTCCCCCCTTGCTGGTCGTCCTGTCAGCCTTCACCTTGCTCTGCTACACCGAAGACGGCTAACCCGGGGACAGGATTATTTTGGGACGCCATGCGCAGTTCTGACGCCAACACCGTTGGTCCAAGGCTCCGGGCCGGGCTGCTCGCTGGAATCAGCGCAGCGGTCTTTAGTCTGCTGGCCGCGCCTACCCTGGCTCAGGAGGCCCCCGCCCCTGATCGTCAGATTGCCGAAACGGTCGGGCCAGACGGCTTGTCCGCCGAGGGTCTGTTCATCGAGGCCAACTCGATTGCCCACAATCAGGATACCGACGAGATCGTTGCCATCGGTGCCGTAGAGGCCCGCTATCAAGGCCGGCTGATCCGCGCGGATCAGGTCAACTACATCATGCAAACCGGATTGCTGTCCGCGACCGGTAACGCTCAGCTGATCAATCCCGATGGCACCGTCCAGTACGCCGACACCCTCGAGCTTGATGACGAGCTTCGCGCCGGATACGCGACTGGCTTCTCGGCCCGGCTCGAAAACAACATCAAGATTTCCTCCGCGACGGCGGTGCGGCGTTCCGAAACCGTGAACGAGCTACACAACGCCATCTTCACGCCTTGCGATATCTGCGATTCCGAAGGCGATCCGTCCGAGCCCACCTGGTCGATCCAGGCCGACACAGTCGTCCAAGACCAGGACAACGCGATCGTCTTCTACCGGAACGCGGTCATCCGCGTGGCCGGCGTGCCGATCTTCTACTCGCCGATTTTTTGGCATCCCGACCCGACCGCCGAACGCCAATCCGGTCTGCTGATCCCGACCGTTTCCAGTTCAAATGGCCGAGGATTCTCCTATGAGCAGCCCTATCTGTGGGTGATCTCGCCGCATCAGGATGTCATCGTCAGCCCCCAGATTAACAGCTCGGTGAATCCACTCCTGAATCTGGATTGGCGGCGTCGCTTCTATTCGGGCGAGGCCCGTATCCGTGGCGGCTACACCCATGAACGGCTCTTTGGGAATGTCGACGTCGATACCGGACCGGGGGTCGACTTCGACAACACCCGCTACGGTCGCGCCGAATCTCGTGGCTATGTCTTGGGCAGCGGGACCTTCGACATCAATCAGGACTGGCGCTGGGGTTTCACGGTCGAACATGCAACCGATCCGACCCTGTTCGACCGCTACGACATTGAAGAGGTCTTCCAGGATCGCGGCCTGTTCCGGGCGGACGATCGCCGGCTGATCAACCAGATCTACGTCGAAAGACAGACGGATCGGTCGTATTTCTCCGCAGCGATTCTCGCGTTCCAATCGCTCCGCGTGATCGGCATTGATACCGTCACCTATAACGCCGGTGACGCACGCGGCCTGATCTTCGAGAATGACGATACCTTGCCGATCGTCGGACCCATGATCGACTTCCGCTGGGAACCGGAAAGTTCAATTTTGGGTGGCCGCCTGAGGCTTCGCGGGTCTGCCGTTGCCCTGTTCCGCGAAGACTACGTCGGATCTCCGGTCATTTCTCCGACCTACCTGCCACCGCCCGGACCTACGGCGGGCCTTCCAGGCGTCGACAGCGGCCGCGCCTCCTTCGAGGCAGACTGGCGACGGATCATTACGACTGATTTCGGCCTGCGGATCGAGCCGTTCATGAGCTCTAGAGCTGATTTCTACACCGTCGACGATCTGCCGACCGGGCCAACGGACGCCGTTGAAATTTCCCGCTTCAACGCAACGCTCGGTCTGGACCTGCGTTACCCGCTTATCCGACGGTTTGCCGGCGGCTCGGTCATCATCGAGCCCATGGCGCAAATCGCGATCTCTCCCGAAGCGGACATCGACCCTCGCATTCCCAACGAGGACAGCCAGATCGTCGAGCTGGACCAAACGACCCTGTTCCAGGACAACAAGTTTCCAGGCTACGACCTCTATGAAGGTGGGCTGCGCGCCAGCTTGGGCATGCGTTTCGCGGCCGAATGGGCTGATGGCCGCAATGCCAGCCTGTTTCTCGGTCGCATGTTCAGGGCAGAGGAAGAAACGGGCTACCGTCGGCAGGTAACGGGCGCGCCTCCAGGAACGCTCTACGATCCCACAGGGATTTCTGAAACGTCCTCAGACTGGGTGGTGGCCGCAACGGCCCAGCCCCTGCCGGGCGTATCAGGCTGGGCGCGGGCCAGGCTCGATGACAATCTGAACCTGCGTCAGGCTGAAGTCGGAATGAGTGCCAGCTTCAGGCAATCTGACTATGTCTCCGTGCGCTACATTTCGGATCAGTCGGACCCCTCACCTCTGGGGAACGCCAACTATGAGAACATCCAGGTTTCTGGACAGGTCTTCGTCGTTGGTGACTGGGGCGTCACCTTCAATGCTACGCGCGACCTTAGCCAGGAGCTCTGGAGGCGGTCGGAGATAGGCCTACTTTACGAAGATGAGTGCCTGCGCCTAGAAATTCTCTACGAGCGCAATGAAGACCTGTTCGCAGGCCGCGGCGTCCGATCGTCTGAAGGCGTTTCCGTACGCCTAATCCTCGCCACATTGGGCGGTTCAAGGTAAGAGGCGCTCATGTTGTTCGAACGCCGTCCGACGGCTCAATCCGTGTTCACCCCGCTTGTCGGAAAAGGAATAACCTCCCCAATGCGTTGGATGCTCTCTGCAGGCGCAGTCGCCCTTGCGCTGTCCATGTCACAACCCGTTCTTGCGCAAGCTGCGACGCAACCTGGGCAAGCGCAAGCCGGTGCGACCCCCGCGCCTCAGTTCACCCTCTCTGAAGGCGTCGCGGTCACGGTCAACGATGACCTCATCACCAGCTACGATCTTCGGCAACGTATGCTGTTTCTGATCTTCACGTCCCAGATTCAGGCCACGCCGGAAAACCTGCCGGCAATCCAGCAACAAGCCCTGCGGGCGCTGGTCGATCAACAGCTCCAGTCACAGGAACTGGAACGTTACGAAGTCGAGATTACCGACGCCATGATCGACTCCGAGATCGAAAGCATGGCGCAAGGTAGTGGTTCATCCGCAGCACAGATGCTGGCCGCTATGCAGCAATTCGGAATTCAGCCGAGTAGCTTTCGTGAAAAAGTCCGCGTCGACATGGGATGGGGCATGTTGGTAGGTGGTCGCTATCGGGATCGCGCCCGGGTCGGCTCCGATCAGATCAATGCCGTGCTGGAACGCATTGAGGATGCCGCCAGCCGGCCGCAGTGGCTTCTCGGCGAAATCTACATCGACGCTGCAACGGTGGGCGGCATGGATGTCGCGATGAACGGTGCGCGGCATCTGGTTCAGCAGCTCCTCCAGGGGGCCCCCTTCCCCGCCGTAGCGCAGCAGTTCTCCTCAGCGCCGTCCGCCGCCGCCGGAGGCGATGCCGGTTGGGTCATCGAGGGAGAGTCCCCCGCCCAGGTCCAGGCCGCGCTCGATCAGATGAACCCAGGCCAGCTCTCAAACCCGATCCCGGTGGATGGTGGTGTCTACATTGTCCTGGTTCGCGATGAGCGTACCGGATCGGTTTCGACGATGGCCAGCCTTCGCCAAGCCGGCATCCGTCTAGCACCAGGAGCCTCGGAGGCCCAGGTGGCCGAGGCGACGGCGACGCTGAACCGCCTTCGTGATAGCGGCCTGACCTGCGACAACATCGTGTCGCGTGCCAATCAGACACCGGGCGTCGTCGGGTCCGAATTGGGTGAAGCGAACGTCGCCGATCTGACCTCTCCGTTTCAGGAGATCGCGCGCTCGGCCGCTGTGGGCTCTGTCAGCACCCCTCAACGGTCCGAGCAGGGCCTTCATCTGGTCGCGATGTGTGGACGGCGCAGCGCCAGTGACCAGATCCCTTCGCGCGAGGACATCGAGCGGGAACTCGGCAGTCAGCAGTTGAACATGCTGGCACGGCGTTACATACGCGATCTGCGCAACGCGGCGACGATCGAAGCGCCCAACTCCGACACCTAGTGCGATGACAGCGATCCCGCTCGCCCTCAGCCTGGGCGACCCGGCAGGGATCGGCCCGGAGATCATCGCCAAGGCCTGGCAAACGTCAGGTCAAGGCGACCCTGCGTTCTTCGTGGTGGGAGATGCCGGCCTGCTCTCGGAGCAGGAGGTTCGAGTCCAGGTGATCGACACCCCCGACCAGACCCTCGATGTCTTCTCGGCGGCGATCCCGGTACTTGACCGCCCTTGCCGCGTTCGCCCGACACCGGGGCGGGCCTCTCCCGAGAACGCAGATGCCGTCATAGGCTGGATTGCCGAGGCCGTTGATCTGTCGGTGCGCGGCCAGGCAGGCGGCATTGTGACCTGTCCAATCGCCAAGGCCCCGCTTTATCAGGCCGGATTCCGGTTTCCTGGGCATACCGAATTCATCGCCGACCTAACCCAGGCTGTGCCCTTTGAATCCGCGCGCGGCCCGGTGATGATGCTGACGGCGCTGGATCTGAGGGTGTCGCTGGTGACGATTCATGTGCCCCTCAACGAGGTGGCCGAACTGGTGACTGTGGAGCGGGTCATGCGAACAGCGCGCGTCACCCACGAAGCCGTCAGGCGTGATCTGGGTATCGACACCCCCAGGCTTGCCCTGGCCGGGCTTAACCCCCATGCGGGCGAAGGGGGTGCGATCGGGCTTGAAGAACGCAACATTCTTGTTCCGGCCGCCGAGCGGCTCCGAGCTGAGGGAATCCAGATCACCGACCCCTTGCCGCCGGACACGATGTTTCACGCGGAGGCCCGCTCCCGCTACGATGCGGCGATCTGCCTCTATCACGACCAGGGACTGATCCCGGTGAAGACCCTCGATTTCTGGGGCGGCGTAAATGCCACGCTCGGCTTGCCCATCATCCGCACCTCGCCGGATCACGGCGTCGGCTTTGATATCGCCGGAAAAGGGATCGCCCGACCTGATAGCCTGATCGCTGCGATCCGTCTGGCTGGCGACATGTCTCAACGGCGCGCCGCGGCATGAGCGACCTGGCCCCTCTGCGCGACGTTCTGGAGGCCCATGGCCTGTCTGCCGATAAACGGTTCGGCCAGCACTTCTTGCTCGACCTGAATATTACGCGAAAGATTGCTCGATTGGCCGGTCCCTTTGAGGGCGATGTGGTCATCGAAGTCGGCCCGGGGCCGGGCGGGCTGACGCGGGCGCTGCTGGAGACTGACGCCGAACACGTCATCGTGGTCGAGAAGGACCGGCGCTTTATCCCCCTCCTCCAGGAACTGGCGGACTCCTGCGACGGTCGCCTGACCGTCATTGAGGGTGATGCCCTCAAGGTGAACGAGCTGGAGCTGCTCAAGGGTCGCACCGGTCACCTGGTTTCCAACCTGCCCTACAATGTCGGCACGCCGCTATTGATCAAATGGCTGACCGGGCCGTGGCGGCCGAAATCCCTGACCCTGATGTTCCAGAAGGAAGTCGCTGACCGCGTTGCTGCGCCGGCGGGGTCGGACGCCTATGGTCGGCTCAGCGTGATCTCCCAGGCCGTTTGCGAGGCACGTGTCGTCATGGATCTTCCCGCTCGCGCCTTCACTCCGCCGCCCAAGGTCGCCTCCGCCGTCGTCCGCCTCGACCCGCGCCCCGACCCGCCGTCGACCGGCATGCTACAGGCCCTCGAGAAGGTGACCGCCGCCGCGTTTGGTCAGCGTCGCAAGATGCTCCGCTCCAGCCTGAAGTCCCTTGGCGGCGCGTCACTGTGCGAAGCGGCCGGCATCAGTCCAGAGGCACGGGCAGAGGTGATCGGTGTAGCGGGGTTTTTGCGATTGGCCGAGGCCAGCCGGTCCTAGCCCTCGACCTCTTCCGCCAACAGCCCGCCGACAAAATCTCCGACCCAGGGATTGCGCGTCCGCTTCAGGCGCTCGGCATGGAAGATGTGCGCCAGGTCGGCGTAAGCCCGGTCAAAATCGTCGTTGAGCAGGACGTAGTCAAAGGTATTCCAGCCGGACACCTCTTCCTTGGCCCGCGAAATCCGCTTGCGGATGACGTCCTCGGAATCCTGTGACCTAGCTGTCAGGCGACGCCGCATTTCAGCCAGGGACGGCGGCAGCAAATAGACCAGCACCGAATCTTCCGGCAGTTGGGCCGCAATCGTCTTGGCCCCATGGTCGTCGATATCGAACAGGGCGCTTTGTCCCCGCTCCAGCGCCGCCATGATCGGAGCCTTGGGGCTACCGTAGCGGTTCCCGTAGACCTCGGCCCATTCGAGGAAGGCGTCTTCCTCGACCATCTGATCAAAGGTCGACCGGTCCACAAAATGATAGTCGCGCGCGTCGTGCTCACCCGGACGCGGCTCCCGCGTCGTATAGGACAGCGACAGATGCAGGTCCGGGTGATCGGCAATGAGACGCCGAGTCAGACTGGTCTTGCCGACACCCGATGGGGCCACGACCATCAGCAACAGGCCGCGTCGGGGGGATTGGCTCGCCTGACCGTCACTCGACATTCTGCACCTGCTCCTTGAGTTGCTCGATGGTGGCTTTGAGGTCCAAGCCTGCCGAGGTCAAGGCAAGCGTAGCGGACTTCGAACACAAAGTGTTGGCCTCACGCAGGAACTCCTGGGTCAGAAAGTCCAACCGTCGACCGACGCTCCCTCCATCGCGGACAAGCGCACGGCCCGATGCCGTGTGAGCATCGAGGCGATCAAGCTCCTCACGCACATCGGCACGCGCCGCCATGATGGCCGCCTCTTGGAAAACGCGCTCCTCCAGGCCCGCCGATCCGTCCGTCAGTTCCTCGACACGCCGGGCAAAACGCTCGCGGATGGCCGTCGTCTGAGCCTCGGCCTCCGCACGGGCCTGCTGGGTCAAGGCTTCAATCTGATCGAGGAATCCCTCGATCAACGGCTTGAGCCGGGCCCCCTCGTCTCGCCGGGCCTCCAGCAAGCCATCCATTGCGTTCGCCAGACTGGCCAACACCGCCGAATGAACCTGGCTCAGATCCGCGTCGTCCGTGTCGGACGCCTCGACCACCCCGCGCAGTGACAGAAGCCCATCGGCGCGCGGAGGCTGAGCGCCCTTAGAAACCAACACCTCTGCGGCCGCCAGATAGGCGTCCAACACGGGCTGATTGATCTTAAATTCGAGGGACTGCTCGGATCGACGGGTCAGAATAGTCGCGCCAATCTGACCGCGCTGAAACCGGCTCTGGGCCGCTTCACGCACCTGTCGGTCCATGCCTTCGAACCCCAGCGGGGTCTTGGCTCTTACCTCCAGCGACCGTCCGTTGACCGAGCGGACCTCGACTGTCCAGGCCCAGTCGCCCAGCGCGCCCTCGGCACGCCCAAACCCCGTCATACCCGAGAGGGGGAGGCTCATGGCACCGAGGTTTGGTCAGCCGCGGCACCCTCGCTCGGGGCGGACGGGCTAGCCGGCGATTCAGGCGTCGCCACGGCTTCGCCCGGCACCGCGGCGCGCGCGCGCTCAATCTGCCGCCAGCGGGCGACGTTTTGCAGATGCTCTTGGTAGCTAGGCGCGAAGATATGCCCTCCGGTCCCGTCCGCCACAAAGAACAGGTCGCGCGTGGCCGGCGGATTGAGCACGGCCTCAATCGCCTGACGCCCGGGATTGGCGATCGGCGTCGGCGGCAAGCCGGTGATCTGGTAGGTGTTGTAGGGCGTTTGACGCGCCAGTTCGGATCGACGCAGCCCCCGGCCCAGAGGCCGTCCGCCAGACACACCGTAGACGACCGTTGGATCGCTCTCCAGGCGCATGCCCAACCGCATCCGGTTGACAAAAACAGCCGCAACCCGAGGCCGTTCTTCGGCAAGCCCCGTCTCTTTTTCAACGACCGAGGCGAGAATCACCGCCTGTTCGGGCGTCGAGAACGGAAGGCCCTGGGCACGGGTCGGCCAGAGTTCTTCCATCAGGGCGACCTGCGCCGCCTGCATCCGCGCAATCACCGACTGCCGCGTTTCGCCACGGGTTACCTCGTAGGTATCCGGCAACAGCGACCCTTCTGCCGGGATCTCGTCGATCGTTCCGGTCAGCACCTCCTCCGCATTCAGAATGTCGATGGCCTGGGCCACCGACCACCCTTCCGGGATGGTGACGAAGTGCCGAGCCACGTCGCCGGACCGAAGCGTCTCCAGGACCTCGGCCAGAGAGGCGCGGCTTTCAATCCGATACTCTCCGGCGCGTAGCCCTCGATCCGCCCCCGTCAGCTGTGCAGCGACACGAAAGGCCGTCGCGGATCGGACGACACCGGCCTCAGCCAAGGTGCCGGCGATCTCACTGACCCCGGCTCCCGAACGCAGAACGACGACGGTGTCGTCGCCCTGGCGAGCCGCCGGCCCGTCCGACGTATAGCTGGCAAAGCCCCAGGCCAGGGCCGCGATCAGCAAGAGCGCCGCCGTTGCCAGGGCACTCAGCACGCCCGCCTTCAACGCTGAACCACTCATGCAATCTTCTTGAAGATGACCGCGGCATTGGTGCCGCCAAAGCCGAAGGAATTCGACATTGCCACGTCAATCGCCATCGGTTTCGCCGCATTGGCGCATAGATCGAGTGGCGTCTCGAACTCCGGGTCCTCCAGATTGATCGTCGGTGGTGCGACCTGATCGCGGATCGCCAGCACACTGAAGGCGGCCTCAATCGCGCCGGCCGCTCCCAGCAGATGCCCGGTCATGGACTTGGTCGACGACATCGCGGCAGTCTTCGCCTGATCGCCCAACAGCCGCTCGACGGCCCGCAACTCAATCCCGTCCGCCATGGTCGAGGTGCCATGGGCGTTGACGTAATCAATGTCCGACGCCTCCAATCCAGCGTTCTTCAGGGCCGCCTTCATCGCCCGGAAGCCACCGTCACCGTCTTCAGAGGGGGCGGTGATGTGATAGGCGTCGCCCGACAGGCCATAGCCCGCTACCTCGGCGTAGATCTTGGCTCCGCGCGCCTTGGCGTGCTCATACTCCTCCAGCACCAGGATCCCGGCACCCTCGCCCATGACAAAGCCGTCCCGGCCCCGGTCATAGGGTCGCGAGGCCTTCTCAGGCGTCTCATTATAGCTGGTGCACAGCGCCCGGCAGGCGACGAAGCCGGCCACCCCGATCGGCACGATGGAGCTTTCCGCCCCGCCGGCCACCATGACGTCTGCGTCGCCGTAGGAAATCAGCCGCGCCGCGTCGCCGATGGCGTGGGCCCCGGTGGCGCAGGCCGTCACCACCGCATGGTTCGGTCCCTTCAGCCCGTGCCGGATCGACACCTGGCCGCTGGCCAGATTGATCAGGGCCGAGGGGATGAAGAACGGGCTAATCCGGCGCGGCCCCTCCTCTTTCAGCTTGATGGCCGTATCGGCAACCGGGCCGAGGCCTCCGATCCCCGAACCGATCATGACGCCGGTGCGTTCTTTGTCCTCTTCGCTCTCGGGGTGCCAGTTGGCATCATCAAGGGCCTCATCGGCGGCGGCGATGGCGTAGATGATGAAGTCGTCGACCCGCTTACGCTCCTTGGACGACAGCACCTTTTCGGGATCGAACGAGCCTTCGACGTCCGGTCCGCCGCCGCCCCGCCCGTCAACGCTCGGGATTTCGCCCGCGATGGTGCAGCCGTAGCCCTCAGGGTCAAAACAGGTGATCTGGCCGATGCCCGACTGGCCTTCCAGAATTCGCTTCCAGGTGATCTCGCGCCCCGCACCCAGCGGGGTCAGCAATCCGATGCCCGTGACGACGACGCGGCGCATGGCGGCTCCTGCCTCAGTTGAATCTCCACGGCGAACATAAAGTCCGCCGGGCCGCACGGCTAGGCCTTGGTGCCAAACGAAAAACGACCGCCCGGGTGGCCCCGGACGGTCGCAATCTCTTGCTCGAAGATCGAAGCGGCTTAGGCCGACTTCTCCGAGATGAACTTCACGGCATCGCCGACGGTCTGGATGTGCTCGGCGGCGTCATCCGGGATCTCGATGTCGAACTCTTCTTCGAAGGCCATGACCAGCTCGACGTTGTCGAGCGAGTCGGCGCCCAGGTCGTCGATGAAGGAGGCTTTTTCCGTGACCTTGTCCGGGTCGGCGTCAAGGTGCTCGATGACGATCTTGCGGACGCGCTCGAGAATATCGGACATGGGTGTCTCTCTGTCTGCTGCCGCCAGAGCGGCGTTTGATTCAATCCTGCCCTAGGCCCACGGCGTCGCTTTCGCAAGTCATAACAGCGCGGGTTGGGGTCGGTTGCGGGCCTTTAGCACAGTCCTTCCGCTTGGGAAGAGCCTAGATCATCGCCATCCCGCCGTTCACATGCAGGGTCTGTCCTGTGACGTAGGCCGCTTCGTCGCTGGCTAGATAGCAGGCCGCCGCCGCGATCTCGTCGCCGGTTCCCAACCGTCCAGCCGGAATGGAGCCCATGATGGCGTCCTTCTGCTGGTCGTTCAGCACGTCGGTCATGGGGCTGGCAATGAAGCCGGGCGCGATGCAATTCACCGTGATTCCGCGGCTTGCCACCTCCTGGGCCAGCGACTTTGAAAAGCCGATCATGCCGGCTTTTGAAGCCGAATAGTTCGTTTGGCCGGGATTGCCCGTGACGCCGACAACCGAGGTTACCCCGATGATTCGACCTGCCCGGCGTTTCATCATGCCGCGCATGACCGCCCGGCTCAGCCGAAAATAGCTCTCTAGATTGATGCGGATCACATCGGAGAAGTCTTCGTCCTTCATCCGCATCAGCAGACCGTCGCGCGTGATACCAGCGTTGGCCACCAGAATGTCCAGCCCGGCACCCGCGGCCTCTTCCGCCGCAGGCACAAGGTTATCGACACTTTCCGGGTCCGACAGATTGCAGGTTGCATAGTGGGCGCGATCTCCCAACTCGGCCTTGAGCTCTTCCAGCACATTGGCGCGCGTGCCGGACAGAACGACGGTCGCCCCTTGCGCGTGCAGCGCGCGGGCCACCGCCCCACCGATGCCGCCCGTCGCGCCAGTCACCAGTGCGGTCTTGCCTTCAAGATTGAACATCTTCGTCTCCCTCAGAGCGTTTTCGCAAACGCTTCAATGTCTTCCGGTCCGTTCAGTGCCACCGCCTCAGCGTCCGGCGCGATCCGTTTGGCCATGCCGGTCAGAACCTTGCCCGAACCCAGCTCGGCGAAGCGCGTCACGCCGCCCTCGCCCGCCATCCATTCCATACTCTCGCGCCAGCGCACCCTCCCGGTCACCTGTTCAACCAGCAACCGCCGGATCGCCTCCGGGTCGCTTTCGGGCCGCGCCGTCACATTGTCGACGATAGGAATGACCGGCACCGATATACCGGCACCCGCCAGGGCCTCGGCCATTTCATCGGCTGCGGGCTGCATCAACGGACTGTGGAAGGGTGCCGAGACATTCAACGGGATCGCCCGCGCGCCCAGCTCCTTGGCCTTCTCGATCGCCAGATCAACCCCCGCCTTGGTGCCCGAAATCACAATATTGCCGGCGTTATTGTCATTGGCTACGACGCAGACGCCTGCTGCCGACCCAGCCTTGGCCGCGGCCTCCGCCAGCGCCAGATCCGACTTCGGCCCGATCAGAGACGCCATGGCACCCTCGCCCACCGGCACGGCCCGCTGCATCGCCTGACCGCGCAACTTCAGCAGCCGCGCCGTGTCCGACATCGAGATCGCCCCCGCCGCGCACAGCGCCGAATACTGCCCCAGCGAATGGCCCGCCGCGAATGCCGCGCGGTCCATGGAGACGCCGAAATCCCGGTCCAGCACCCGCGCCAACGCCACCGACACCGCCATCAGGGCCGGCTGGGCGTTCTCCGTCAGGGTCAGTTGGTCCTCAGGTCCGTCCTTCATCAGGGCTGACAGCTTCTGGCCCAGGGCGTCATCGACCTCCTGAAAGACCTCGCGCGCCACCGAGAAGGCCTCGATCAAGCCCTGCCCCATGCCGACAGCCTGACTGCCCTGCCCCGGAAAGAGAAACGCCAAGCTCATCTGATCCTCACCAAGCCGCTGAATCGCGTCGCAGGCTTAGGCCGTCAGCTACAAGGCGGCAAGCCGAGCTACTGCGGATCTACAGCTGCCGCGCCGCCGGCCAGTACTGCCGCCTCGGCCGCGATTATCGCCGCGAGAGCCGCGTCGTCGGCAGCATCGGTATCGCCTAGCCCCGATTGAATGTCCGATACAGACAAGCCCTCGGCCCCTCGCGACCCCAAGTCCATACGGCGCGTCGGCAGGTCAGGCTCGATCGGATAGACCGTGGTGTCGTCGGCGGCTTCCGGGAAGCCCAGTTGCTCACGGATATCTGGAAGGCTTTCCAGGATGACGGTCATCAGATTGACGACGAAATCATCCCTTTGCGCGAGGATTTCAGCCCCCCCACGCGACTCGTGGAACCGAATAAGCGCCGCGAGCTGGGCTTCTGAATAGGTCCGCGCATGCGTTTCGATCAGGAGGCCTTCAATGATCTCAAGAAAGGGACGCAGGACTTCCATGTCGAGTTCCTGGTTAAAGGTCGGCATGGGCGAGGTCATCGTTTCACCCTTGGTCGTTCCGACGATCTCGCGCTGCAATCGCTCCCACTCAGGCACAGCGTCACTCATGCCGGCATAGAGTTCTTGCACCAGGCGCTCGAGATTGAGCACTTCGACATACTCCGTCGCCAGTTCGCGAGCCCGAGTGCTGGGCTCGGCGCGGCTTTGGGCCTGGGCCGGAACGCCGACAAACAGGGCCAGAACGAGTAAAACGAGACCGACAGCGCGCATGCAACTTCCCCTGTCGTGAGTGATGACCCACTCGCGATGAGGGCGCAAGGGCCGGCGACCTGCAAGCACAGGGGCCGTCTCATGTGATCTGCGCCTTGCATGGCAAGCCGTTATCCCTTATTAGCCGCGCCTTTCCAGGACGCCGGTCCCGGACGCGGAGTATCAATGGGTAGGGGAAATCGTCCCTCACCGCCGCCCCGGGAGCCATCGTCGGACTTGCGGTCTTCCGCCGCGATCCGCCGCCGTCGTCCATATCGGGAGCACCTGCCCATGGCTCTTTATGAGCACGTGGTCATTTCGCGCCAGGACATCTCTGCCCAGCAGGCCGAGGCGCTGAACGACCAAATCAAGGCCCTGATCGAAGAGCGCGGCGGTTCCGTCGCCAAGATCGAATACTGGGGTCTTCGTAACCTGACCTACCGCATCAAGAAGAACCGCAAGGGTCACTATTCTCTCCTCGCCCTCAACGCCCCGGCGGATGCGGTCAAGGAGATGGAGCGCCAGCTGTCGATCAATGAAGACGTGCTGCGCTACATGACCATTCGTGTGGAAGAGCTCGATCTCGAGCTGTCTCCGATCCTGGCGCGCCGTGAGCGTGAACGCGAGCGCGAGCGCGAGCGTGGCCCGCGCACCGGCTTTGATGATGCGGCCTGAGGCAAGATAGATGACTGATGTGACCCCCACTCCGGGCGCGCCCGTCGGCAATACGCCGGCCCGCCGTCCCTTCCACCGCCGCCGCAAGGTTTGCCCGTTCACCGGGCCGGACGCTCCGAAGATCGACTACAAGGACGTCAAGCTCCTGCAACGCTACATCTCCGAGCGCGGCAAGATCGTCCCCTCGCGGATCACGGCTGTCAGCCAGAAGAAGCAGCGTGAGCTGGCCAAGGCCATCAAGCGCGCCCGCTTCCTGGCGCTCCTGCCCTATGTGGTGAAGTAAGATGAAGGTCGTTCTGCTTGAACGCGTCGAGAATCTCGGCGCCATCGGTGACGTCGTCACGGTTAAGGACGGCTTCGCCCGCAACTTCCTGCTCCCGCGCGAAAAGGCCCTGCGCGCCACTAACGCCAATCTCAAGGTGTTTGAGGCCCAGCGCGCCCAGATCGAGGCCCGCAACGAAAAGGCCAAGGCCGATGCCGGCAAGACCGGCGAGAAGCTCGATGGCCAAACCTATGTCCTGATCCGTCAGGCTGGTGAATCGGGTCAGCTGTACGGGTCGGTCACCGCCCGTGACGTTGCCGACGCCATCCAGGCCGAAGGCGGCAAGGTTGAGCGCAGCCAGGTTGTTCTGAACAACCCGATCAAGACCCTGGGCGTTCACGATGTGCAGGTTCGCCTGCACGCTGAGGTCGCCGTGACCGTCAAGATCAACGTGGCCCGTTCGGCCGATGAAGCCGAACGCCAGGCCCGTGGCGAAGACGTCATCGCCAGCCAGTTCGCAGAAGAGCGCGAAGCGGCCGCCGAGCAGGTCGCTGACATGGTCGAAGGCGGTGCCGGCCAACAGGAGTTCCTTGGCGAAGAAGCCTGAGGCTTCCCAACCGCACTCTGATCAAAGGGGCGCGCGTCCGATCCGGGCGCGCGCCCTTTTTTTGCCTTTCGGAGCCCTTGTTCCGCCATCATCGCGACGGCATTCTTTGGGAGCGGAGGATTGCATGAAACGGCTGCTGCTTATCCTGGCTCTGGTGGCGACGCCTGCGCTCGCCCATGCCATGCCGGTGTCAGAGTTTCTGGCCGAGGCGGAAGACATTCCGCGCAACCCCAGCGCCCTGCTGAGATCCGACACCCGGCGCTTGATGGGTGAGATTCGCGGGGCCTTTGAAACCCTTGGAAACGAGCGTCGAGCTGCCGAAGCTGCGGGGCGAACCCCGGCCTTCTGTCCGCCGGAGGGCGGACGTGTCTCGCTTTCCGCCGATGCCGTGATGAACCGGCTGAACAGCATCCCCGCATCTCGCCGTCACATCAGCGTGACCCAGGCCATGCGTGAATGGATGGCCGAACGCTATCCGTGCTGAGCCTCTGGCTGGCCGGCAAATTCCGGCAAACCGTTCACGCAACGTAAGCCATCTTTTCAACTGCCTCCGGCGCGCCTAGTTTCCCTGCCTCAAGAACGAAGGCGGATGAAATCCGCCCCGGAGGACAGTTTGCGTGAAACGCTGAACTACCAGGTCAACAGCGAAACGATTTTCGACGCCCTGATCGCGGCGCGAGACAAGTACGGCGACAAGGTCATCCTGGAGGACCAGGACCGAAATCCCCTGACCTATACAGGGTTGATCCGGGCCGCGCTGGTTCTTGGCGGCAAGATTGCCGCCATGACCGAGCCTGGCGAAAGGATCGGCATCCTGCTCCCGACCAGTTCCGGCGTCGTGGTGACCTACTACGGCCTCCTCGGCCATGGCCGGGTGCCGGTGATGCTGAACTTCACGTCCGGCGCGCGCAATGTGACGGCCGCTATTCGGGCCGCCGGCGTCAAGACGGTTCTGTCGGCCAAGCGGTTCGTGTCCCAGGCCAAGCTGGACGACCTGGTCACCGCCATCGAAGCCGAGGCCAAGGTCGTCTGGCTTGACGACGTGCGCAAGACCATCGGCATCGGCGACAAGGTCTATGGCCTGATGGCGGGGATGTTCCCGCGTCAGTTCCGCGTCAAGTCCGATCCGGCCTCACCCGGGGTTATCCTGTTTACCTCGGGCAGCTTTGGTGCCCCCAAGGGGGTGGTCCTGTCCCAGTCGAACCTGATCGCCAACTGTCGTCAGGTGGCCCAGCATATCGACCTTGATCCCGACTGGGTCATGTTCAACCCCATGCCAACCTTCCACTGCCTGGGCCTGACCGGCGGGGTCCTGTTGCCCTTGTTGGAGGGGATGAAGGCTTTCCAGTACCCCTCGCCGCTTCATGCCAAACAGATCGTAGAGCTATTGCCCGAGGTAAAGCCCTCCATCCTGTTTGCGACCGACACCTTCCTCAACCAGTGGGCCCGTCTGGCAAGTCCCGACGATTTCGACAGCCTGAAATTCGTCGTAGCCGGGGCCGAGCGCGTGCGCGACGAAACCCACCATCTGTTCAATACCCGCTTCCATGGCCTGAAACTGCTGGAAGGCTACGGGGCGACCGAGGCCGCGCCGGTGGTGGCGGTCAACCACCCCGACCGCAATCGCCCCGGCACCGTCGGCCAGATGCTTCCGGGCATGGAGTGGCGCATCGAACCGGTGCCAGGCATCGAGGAAGGCGGACGACTCTACCTGCGCGGTCCCAACGTCATGGACGGCTATCTGTCGCCGGACGACCCCGAGATCATCGAGCCTCTGGAAGGTGGCTGGCACGACACCGGCGATATCGTCTCCATCGACCCGGACGGCTATTGCACCATCCTTGGACGGGTCAAACGCTTCGCCAAGATCGGTGGCGAAATGGTCAGCCTGACGGCGGTTGAAGGTCTGGCCTCGGCGGTCTGGCCGGAGAACCATCACGCCGTCGTAGCCGTGGCCGATACCCGCAAGGGAGAGCGGCTGATTCTCGTCACGGATCGCAACGATGCCGAGGTCGCTCGGCTGGCCGAGTGGGCGCGCTCCCACGGCGCACCGGAACTGGCCGTGCCCAAGAAGATCATCAAGGTGGCTGCTGTGACGGTCTTGGGGACAGGGAAGACGGACTATGTCTCCCTTCAGAAGATGGCGGAAACCGAGGCTCGCGCCGCCTGAGGACAACCAGCTTGCCAAGCAAGCCCGCAACAGTCACGGTTCCTGACACTTGGGTCGACATGACCTGAAACAGGAGGGTTCCCCATGAATTTGACGGGTTTGTCCGAGCGCGCGCCCCAGGTCCTGAGCCTGCTCAGGATCGTTGCCGGGCTGATGTTCATGCAGCACGGCACACAGAAGATTTTCGGCTTCCCGGAAGCGGCCCGTGGTCCGTTTGAACTGATGAGCCAGATGGGAATCGGGGGGGTGCTGGAACTGGTCGGCGGCGCATTGATCGTATTGGGCCTGTTCACCCGACCGGTCGCCTTTATCCTGTCGGGCATGATGGCCGTGGCCTACTTCCAGTTCCACGCGCCGAGCAGCCTTTATCCGCTGGTCAATCAGGGCGAACTGGCGGTGATGTACTGCTGGGTGTTCTTCTATCTCGCCTTCGCAGGACCGGGCGCGTGGAGCCTCGATGCGATCCTCGGCCGGAAGGCCTGACCGATGATCTGGCTAGGACGGGCCGTCATCGGTGTCGTCTTTGTTTGCGGCATGGCGGCCCTCTTCTTTTGGACCGCCACCTCGATGCAACTGGCGCGATTGGACTATCGACCGGCCCCCGAGATCTCGGCCGCCACCAGTCCTGAGGCGATCGCCAGAGGCGAACGGCTGTCGTACATCTACGGCTGCTCCGGCTGTCATGGTGTTGATTTGCAAGGTGACTTCGTTTGGGAAGAGCCGGGTCTGGCGACCGTGCAAGCGGCCAATCTCACCCGAGCCATGGCTTTCTATGACGACGCTGAACTCGCCCGAGCGATCCGGGGCGGCGTTCGCCATGACGACCGGCCGCTCTGGGCGATGCCGTCGGAGAGTTGGGTCGAGGTGACGGACGCCGAAATGTCCGACCTCCTGGCCTTCCTGCGGATTCACCAGCCAGCCGGGCCGCCGACGCCGGTGCCGGTGCTGACCCTTCGGGGACGCTGGCAGCTGTTGACGGGTCAGTTACGGCTCTCACCGGCCTATGTCGCAGAGGCTCGGGCCAACCCTGCACTCGATCTAGGCCCCGCACAGGCTGATGGCCGGCATCTGGCGGTGACGGTGTGTAGCGAGTGTCATGGCTCGAATCTGAGCGGGCGCGAAGGCTTCACGCCGGACCTCAGCCGGGCCGCGACCTACGACCTTGCGGGGTTCACGCGCCTCATGCGGACCGGGCAGGCTCTGGACGACCGGGATCTGGGCCTGATGGCGGTGGTCTCGCGCGGACGGTTCTCGCACATGACGGACGCGGAGATCGCTTCGCTCCACGCCTATCTGGTCGCCCGCGCCGAGGCGATCCCTTAGTTCTTCAGTCGGTAGCCCGTCCTGAAGACCCAGGTCACGACCGCCAGACACACAGCCAAAAATCCGCCGATAGCCGCCAGACTGATCGCGACCGGCACATCTCCCTGGCCGTAGAAGGTCCAGCGGAAGCCCGAGATCAAATAGACGATCGGGTTGAACAGGCTCACCGTTCGCCAGAACTCCGGCAGCATATGGATCGAATAGAAGGCACCGCCCAGGAAGGTCAGCGGCGTCACGATCAGCATCGGAACCGCGTTCAGTTCCTCGAAGCCTTTGGCCCAGATGCCCAGGAGGAACCCAAAAAGTGAGAAGCTAAGCGCGGTCAGGAACAGGAAGGCGAGCATCAGCACCGGATGCTCAATGCGCAGAGGCACAAACAGAGAGGCCGTCCCCAGGATCACCATCCCCAGGATGACCGACTTACTCGCCGCCGCTCCAACATAGGCGGTCACGATCTCAAACGGCGACATGGGGGCCGACAAGATCTCGTAGATGGTGCCGGCGAATTTGGGAAAATAGATCGCGAAGCTGGCGTTGAAGAGGCTCTGGGTGAACAGGCTCAGCATGATCAGACCCGGCACAATGAAGGCGGCGTAGTCTACGCCCTCAATCTGGTTCATCCGGCTACCGATGGCCGATCCGAAGACCACGAAGTACAGCGATGTCGTCACCACCGGCGTGACCAGACTCTGCCAGAGGGTCCGCCGCGCCCGGTTCATCTCGAACTTATAGAGCGCCCAGACGCCATGCCGATTGAAGGTCATTGGCCGGCCTCCTCAGCGGTTGCGTGGACAAGTCCCACGAAGATCTCCTCCAGCGAACTCTGGGCGGTATTCAGGTCCTTGAAGCCGATTCCCAGATCCGACAGGCGCCGCAGCAGCGACGGAACGCCCGTTCTTTCTGCATTGCTATCAAATACATACTCCAGCTCGTTGCCATCTGCTTTCAGCGTTAGGAACCAATCAGACAGGCCCTCCGGCAAGGCAGTGAGCGGCTCTTGCAACGCCAGCGTCAGGGTTTTCTTGCCCAGCTTCTTCATCAAGGCCTGCGTCTCTTCGACCAGGATCAGCCGCCCCCTGGAAATCACCCCAACCCGGTCGGCCATCTCCTCGGCTTCTTCGATGTAGTGGGTGGTCAGGATGACGGTGACGCCCTCATCTCTGAGGCCGCGCACCAGCGCCCACATGTCGCGGCGCAGCTCGACATCAACGCCGGCCGTGGGCTCGTCTAGAAACAGGATCGTCGGCTCGTGCGACAGGGCCTTGGCGATCAGGACGCGACGTTTCATGCCACCCGACAGGGTCATAATCTTGTCGTTGCGCTTGTCCCAGAGCGACAACGATTTCAGCACGCGTTCGATGACCGCCGGATCCGGGGCCTTGCCGAAAAGCCCCCTGGACAGACAGACCGTCGACCAGACACTTTCGAACGAGTCCGTCGTCAGTTCCTGCGGCACCAAACCGATGCGCGAGCGCGTCTCCCGATAGTCGAGCTGGATGTCATATCCATCCGCCAGAACCTCGCCATCCGATGGCGTCACGATCCCACAGATGATCGAGATAAGGGTCGTCTTGCCGGCCCCGTTCGGGCCCAGAAGGGCGAATATCTCGCCCTTGTTGATGTCGAGATCGACAGGATGCAGCGCCTGTAGGCCTGTCGCATAGGTCTTCGACAGGCCGCGGATCGAGAGAATGGGGTCCATGGAGGCCAGTTAGGCTGAGGTGCGGCGCAACTCAACCCTTGGCAAAATACGGTTATCCGCCACCGATCTGGGCCATCATCAGGCCTGTCGCCCACCCCGCTGCCGTGCCCACGATGTAACCGAGAACCGCGAGCAACACCCCAACCGGGGCCAGCGAGGGGTGGAAGGCCGCCGCCGCGACGGGGCCGCTGGCCGCGCCGCCGATATTGGCCATCGAGCCGACCCCCAGGAAGAAGCTGGGGGCCCGGATCAAACGCGCCACCGTGAACATCAGGATGACGTGAACCAGCATCCAGACGCCCCCGATCAGGAAATAGACTGGGCTCTCGAGGATCGCCCCGATGTTCATGTTCAAACCGACGCAAGCCACCAGGATATAGACGAAGACCGAGCCGACCTTGGCCGCCCCTGCCCCTTGCAGTTTGCGCGCCGGTGTAAAGGACAGCACGACCCCGATGATCGTTGCCACCAGCACCAGCCAGAAGAAGCTGGAGTTCAAGGATAGCTGGTCCAGACTTGGATAGGTTTCACCGAACCAGGCGGAGAGATAGTCGGCGGCAAAATGCGAGATGCCGACGGCGCCGAACCCGACGGCCAGAATGATGATCAGGTCCTTCAGAGTCGGGATGCGGGCGTTGGCCAACTCATAGGCTTCCGCCTTTTCGCGCACGGCCACCACGGCGCTGGAATCTGCCTTCAACCAGCGATCTACCCGCGTCTGATTGGCCGCGATCCACAGCACAACGGCCATCCAGATGTTGGCCACGATCACATCGACTGCAATCCAGATCGAGAAGACGTCCGGGCCGGCACCGAATATCTCGTACAGAGCCGCCTGGTTAGCCGATCCACCGATCCAGCTTCCGGCGACGGTCGCCATGCCGCGCCAGATCGCCTCCGGGCCAGTGCCGAGGAGTTCGGGGGCAAACACGCTCGTTAGCCAGATCGCGACCGGCCCCCCGATCATCACACCCAGCGTGCCGGTAAAGAACATGATCAAGGCCTTTGGCCCGAGGCGCAGGGTAGCTGGAAGATCCGCCGACACGGTAAGCAAGACCAGAGCCGCGGGCAGCAGATACCGCGACGCCACGAAATAGAGCTTGGACTGTTCGGGATCGACGATCCCGAAGGTAGTCAGAAGCGACGGCAAAAAATAGCACAGCAGCAGCGCCGGAATGATCGAGAAGAACCGCTGAACCGCCCTGTTCTGAAGGCTCGAAGCCCAGAACACCCCCCCAAGGATTATGGCGAGCAGGCCCAGGACAACGGCGTCATTCGTGATCAGGGCAGCGGTTTCGGCGGGGTCAGTCATTCTCGGCTCCGTCGGAATCAGTGCCCATTCAGCCCGCCAGACCCCCCTGTGGCAAGGCACTATGGCTTTTGGGATTGCCAAACGCCGGTAGCCTCCCGATCCTCACGTTCCCGATTCAGACAGGTTCCCCATGACATTTCTCACCTCGGTCAGCGGTCGTGTGCTGTTGGCGCTCATCGTCGGGCTCGCGACGGGAGCGGTCCTCCAGGGGATGAACCTAGGCTCGACGGGCGGCCTGATCTCGATTGCCGAGGCCGTCGGCGGTATCTGGTTGGGGGCGCTGCAGATGACCGTTATCCCGCTGGTGCTGTCGCTGCTTGTGGTGGGGGTTGCGGCGGTGTCTGACGCAGCGTCTGCCGGACGTCTGACCTCACGGGCCATCATGTGGTTCGCCGGCCTGCTGGTGGTGGTGATCGCCGCCAGCCTGATGCTCTACCCACTTGTCAATTCCGTATGGCCGGTCGATCCGGCCAGCGCTGCTTCACTTTATGTCGGCGCGGCAGGTACCGAAGCGCCGCCGCCCCCACAGGCCATTGATTTTGGCTCCTGGCTGCAATCCCTGGCCCCGACCAACCCCGTCACGGCGGCCGCCGAGAACGCCATCTTGCCGCTGGTCATCTTTGCGCTGTTCTTCGCCTTCGCTGTGACACGGTTGCCAGAACACCAACGCGCCCTATTGGTCGGCGTCTTCGACGCCATTGCTGACGCCATGATCGTTATCGTCAACTGGGTGTTGTTCGTGGCTCCCATCGGGGTCTTCGCCCTGGCCCTGACGCTGGGGCTTCGCAGTGGGTTCGGCTCGACCGGGGCCATCGTCCACTATGTCCTGCTGATTTCGTCAGGTTGCATTCTGGTCGCTCTGTTCGCCTACCCCCTCGCCTCTGTTTTCGGAAAGGTGCCGCTAGCCAGGTTTGCACGGGCCATTGCACCGGCGCAGGTGGTTGCGTTCTCGACCCAGTCATCGCTCGGCACGCTGCCTGTCATGGTGGAACGGGCCGTCGATCATCTCGATGTGCCCGAGCGGGTGGCGGGCCTGGTTCTGCCGCTGGCCGTCGCGCTATTTCGCATGACCAGCCCTGTGGCCAATCTCGGTGTGGTCTTCTTCATCTGTCATGTGTCGGGGGTCGAGCCCTCCATCGGTCAGATGATCGCCGGTGGGATCGTGGCTTTCGCCGTCTCCATCTCTTCGGTCGGCCTGCCCGGTCAGTCGAGCTTCTTCATTTCCATCGCACCGATCTGCCTGGCGATGGGGGCACCGGTGGAACTGTTGCCCCTGCTCCTAGCGGTCGAGGTTATTCCCGACATCTTCCGAACGGTCGGCAATGTCTCTGCGGATCTGGCCGTGACGACAATCCTCAACCGCAGCGAACAGGTCGTTGCGTCCGACCGCGGCTGAGGCTATCGCAACGCCATGTCCGAGACGCCCCCCGACCGCCTGTCGTCCAACCCGAACAGCCCCTTCTATGACGAGGATGTGCTGATGCGTGGCGTCGGCATCCTGTTCAACGGCCAGGAAAAGACCAACGTCGACGAATACTGTGTCTCCGAGGGCTGGGTTCGCCTGGTCGCGGGCAAGGCCCTGGATCGCCAGGGCAACCCGATGACGATCAAGCTAAAAGGCGTCGTTGAACCCTTCTTCCAGTCAGGCGAGCCCGCCGAGTCTTGATTTTTCGGCCCGGTTAGGGTTTTAGAGGGTCGCCCACAGCGGCCTCCCCCAAAGGATTCATGCAGTCTAAAATCTCTCCCGGCTTTGCCGATCGCCTCTCGACCCAGGCCGAGGCCAAAAAGGCCCTCCTCGCCAAGTTCAAGCCCAAAGCCAGCGTGGCGGCACCTGAGGGCGCGTTGACGCGCGACCAGATCAAAGCTCAGGAACGCGATGCCATGCGCAAAACGCGCGCTGAGGAAAAGGCCCGGCAGGAAGAAGAACGCCGCACCCAGCAGACCCAGCGCGCCGCGTCGGTCCTGGCCGAAGCCCAGGCCGCCCTTGAAGCCAAGCGTGCCGAACGCAAGGACCGCAAGGCCGCGGCCAAGGAAGAGGCGCGTCTCCGTCGCCAGCTCAAGCGCGCCTGATCAGCGCGTCACTGATCGCTCATACAGATTGACCTGGGCCCCGTGATAGACGGTGCTGTCGTATTGCTGAAAACCGAGCCTTTCAGCCAGCCGGATCGAGGCCCCGTTGCTCGGCTCGATCAGGCACACCGTCCGGTCGATCCCTTGAGCGTCGGCCCAGTCGAGAATCGCGCCAACGGCCTCTGACGCATAGCCATGTCCCTGGGCCGACGGCGTCAGAGCCCAGCCCACCTCGGATGTTTCATCGAACTCTGTCCCGAGCGACCTTTGCCCTTTGAGCAGGCCACCTTCCCCCAGGTAGGCTCCGCTTGCCTTGTCGCGAAAGGTCCAGAAGCCTTGGCCCAGCATGGCCCAGCTTCCCGCATAACGCAGGAGCCGGGCCCAGCTTTCCTCTCGCGTAGACGGTCGCCCGCCGATAAAGCGGACCACGTCGGGGTCCGACCACATCGCAGCAACCGCTTCAAAATCACCGGGCTGATGTCCGTTCAGACGCAGTCTATCCGTTTCAATCTGGGGGGCTATCCTGAGCATGCCCCTTTATGAACCCCCGCCATCCGTCGGGCGAGCGTAAACAGCAGAACGCCCCGGCCAACAGGCCGGGGCGTCCGTGATCCGAAAAGAGCCAGATCCTAGTAGGAATAGAGCTCAGAGATCGAAAGCGTCGCGCTGTAGTTGGCGCGCTGATAGGATCCCACCCAGATGTCATAGGTGCCGGACGGCGGCGAATCCCAGCGCAGCGACGGGTTCAGGCCGTCACCGCCGTCGTCGTCACAGTACCAAAGGCCATCGGGCCCGTTGATTACAAGCGTCGTATCCGAAGCCGAGTTGACCGAGATTGCCAGCGGCAGCGAGCCCGCTGAATAGGTCAGCTCAAAGTCCGGTGCGTTCGAGATCCACCCCCGGCAGCTCGAGCTCACGGACGCGGACGCGTCGATGGGACCACCCGACGTCACGTTTACTGTGAATGGATCGGGGGTGAACCCCGCGTACAGGGTCACAGCCCCGTAGTTGGCGGGCAGACGCCAATCCTGGGCAGCAGCCGAACCAGCGGCAGCAAGAGCCGCGACGGCGGCGACGGTGGCAATAACAGCCTTCATGTCTAGTCCTCCAACCCCTCAATCCCAGAGAGGCACTCCCCGGGTTCGACCAATTCGAACCGCCCCCGAAAGCGCAGACCCGCGCACCGGTTTCAGGATATATTTCAAGGTTCCGTGGGAACCGCCAGCGCAACTTGCTCTAATCTTTCGGTTCTCGCCGCTGACATTTTCTGACGCCAACCACCGATTTTTGACTCGGCGACCCCGGCAAAGCCCTTGCGTCCGGTTGACCCCGTCCGATCCGTTCGCCATCAAGGATCTCACGAGCTCAGGTGACAATCGATGGACTTCTTCGGGCGGCTGAACCGCGACATTCGATTTGCTCAGGCGGCCAACCGCCTCAGCCAGCGGATAAAGCCCATCAAGGCGGATTCCGTCGATCTGGTCTGTGATGATTTTGAAGCCGCCGTAGATCAGTGGTCCGACCGCATCGCCGTCACCGATGAAAGCCGCAGCGTCACCTATCGCGAGCTCGACATGCTCGCCAACCGGTTTGGACACTGGGCCAAGGGAAGAAACCTCCGTCGCGGTGACACCGTCGCGCTCGTCCTGCCCAACCGCATCGAGTTCCTGGCCGCCTGGCTGGGCTTCTCCAAGGTTGGCGTCGCAGCGGCCTTGATCAACAACCAGTTGACCGGCGCGCCCCTGGCGCACTGCATCCGCATTTCCAAGGCCCACCATGTCATTGCCGACATGGACACCTGGCGGGCCGTGGAGGACGCCGGGCGCAGCCTGGATCACTCCCTCATGGTCTGGGTACTGGGCCTGGAGGAAGAGGACGAGGCCAGCGCGCGGCGCGGGCTTGATGCCGCCATCAAGGGCGCTTCGGCTGTTCGCCCAGACCGGAGCACTCGCGAGGGTCTGACCAACCGCTCGACTGCGCTCTATATCTACACCTCTGGAACGACCGGCTTGCCCAAGGCGGCGGTTATTTCGAACAGTCGGGCACGTCTGTATATGCGGGCCTTCGCGGCCGTGACCGAGACGAAGCCTCACGACCGGGTCTATTGCGTCCTGCCGCTCTACCACTCGACCGGAGGTCTGTGTGCCGTCGGTGCCGCCTTGCTGAATGGCGCGGCTCTGATTGTCCGCAAGAAGTTCTCAGCTTCTCATTTTTGGCCGGATGTCGTGGCTACCGAGGCCACGCGGTTCGTCTATATCGGTGAGCTATGCCGCTATCTGGTCAATCAGCCGGAGCAGCCGGATGAGCGCGCTCACAAGCTGCAGCTCGCTTTCGGAAATGGGCTGCGTGGCGACGTCTGGGAAGAATTCCAGACACGGTTCCGCATCCCGAGGATCCTGGAGTTCTACGGCTCAACCGAAGGCAATGCGTCGGTGTTCAATTTCGACGGCAAGGCCGGCGCGATTGGCCGGATCCCGCGCTTCCTGCGCGGACGCATGAACCTGCGGCTGGTCCGGTTCGACCCGGAAACGGAAGAGCCCATCCGGGGCGCGAACGGCCTGCTTCAGGAAACGGCCAACGGCGAGATTGGCGAAGCCGTCGGTATGATCGGCACCGAGGCGCGCCACGAGTTCGTCGGCTATGCTGACAAGGCCGCGTCGCAGAAGAAGATCGTCGAAGATGTCTTCACGCGCGGCGATCGCTGGTTCCGAACCGGCGATCTGATGCGCCGGGATTCAGAGGGCTATTTCTATTTCGTCGACCGGATCGGAGATACCTTCCGCTGGAAGGGTGAGAACGTCTCGACCACAGAGGTCGAGCTTCGCCTGGCCGAGGCCCCCAATGTCGCCGAAGCTATCGTTTACGGCGTCCCTGTCCCAGGAGCTGAGGGCAAGGCCGGCATGGCCTGTCTGGTGGCCGAAGGACGCTTCAACGCCAAGGCCTTTGCCGCCTACGTTGATGAAGAGCTGCCATCCTATGCGCGGCCTATCTTCCTGCGTCTGCGCAAGGTCATGGATACGACCGGAACCTTCAAATACCGCAAGGTTGATCTGGTGGCTGACGGCTTCGACCCTGATCGGACCAGCGACACCATCTATGTTCGGGACAAGGGCACCTACGTCCGTATGAAGCCTGAGCGGTACCGGGACATCTTGGCGGGCAACGTCAAGCTCTAGTTTCGTCCGCGCACCTATCGGCCCTTCGGTACGACAGCATTGCTGCCGTCGAGCCGGTCGGCGGGTCCTTCCCCAGCATCTGAAAACGAAAAAACCGGCCAGGCATCCGCCCGACCGGTTTCTCGCCCCAGAAGCCGCCCGCCGTAAATATCCGGCGGGCGCGCCCCTTGTTCGGTCTTCCTAGTAGCGCACGCGCAGGGTGACACCCCACGTCCGCGGCTGGCCCAGGAAGGCATTGTAGGTCTGGGTGTCCAGAGCCGGGTTGTAGAAGGTGCCCGTCGGCTGGAGGGTTTGCTGGAAGGCTGTACCTTGCAGCGGTGCGTTGAACACCACCTGATAGTACTCCTCGTCGGTCAGGTTCTGGCCCCAGAGTTCGACCGTCCAACGCTCATCGGCAGACCCCAGGCTGAGGCGACCATTGAGCAGCGTCATCGCTTGCTGAACACCGGCCGGCAGCAGGTCCGACTTGGTGTTGTATTCAGACGTGTACTTGGCCGACAGGTTGAAGCCCGCCATCAAGCCACCGCTGATCTCACGCTCGTAGGACACCGAACCCGTCGTCGACCACTCGGGGGCGAACGACATGGTGTTGCCCGGCAGGAGCGACAGCGGACCGAACCGGCCGGGGTTGGACAGGTCGGCGGCGGTGAAGTTCGAGTACTCGGTCTGAGCGTAGGTCACACCGCCCTGGAAGCTCAGGCCATCGATCGGCGTGAACCAGATCATGTCCAGGTCGACACCCACCGACGTCACTTCCGGCACCGACTCAACCACGAAGGCCGTGCCGAGGAAGGTGTTCAGCTGGAAGTCCGAGAAGGTCTGGTGGAAGGCCGTCGCGTTGAACAGCATGGAGCCGTCAAACAGCGTCGACTTCAGACCGACCTCGTAGCTGTCGACCGTTTCAGCCGGGAACAGGAGCGAGGCATCGGGGGTCACCCCCGTCTGCACGCGGTCCAGGTTGTAGCCCGCGCCCTTGTAGCCACGCGAATAGCTGCCGTAGATCATCAGGTCGTCATTGACGTCATACGACAGGTTGATCGTGCCCGAAAGCGCGTCTTCGCTGAACGATTCGCTGATCGCACGGTTATCGAACAGCGGGTTGGTCCACGGCAGACAGATCGCTCCCAGAGCCGCAGCCGGCGTCCGATTGGCGACAACGACGTTGCTCTGGTTAGCCAAGGCACCACCACAGGCCTGGCCATTCAGTCCGAGATTGTCCTGCAGAGCAGTGAGGTCTTTCTCTTCCTGGGTCCAGCGCAGACCGACCGTCAGGGTCAGGGCATCGGTCAGATGGAAGCTGTTGTGCGTGAACAGGGCGATCGACTGGCTATCGACCGAATAATGGTCACGAACGCCCTGCCCTGTGCTGAAGCTCGGGCCAGCTCCGCCACCCAGGACGGTACAGGCAGCCACAAAGCCAGCCGGGTTGGTGAAGCACGGGATACGACCCGTGTAGGGCCCCCCCGGGGCCGTCGTCGTCAGCAGCAGCGACAGATAGTTGTTATAGGCCGATCCCAGATAATAGCTGTCGCCGCGAGAAAGATCTTCCGACGAGAAGTAACCGCCGACGAGCCAGTCCACCCGATCCGTAGACCCGGCCAGACGGAACTCCTGGCTGAACGTATCCAGTCCGAAACCGTAGTCGCCATCCTGGACACGGTACAGAAGGTCCATACCGCTGAAGTCGATGTCCATGCCGTTTTCGGCAGACCACGACCGGAAGCCCGTGATCGATGTCAGGGTCGAACCCCCAAAGGCTTCCAGGTCGATGTTGGCTTCAACCGAGACACCCATGTCCTCGATTTCCTGGCCGGTTTCGCGGTTGGTAAATCCGGTGCGCGAGAAGGGCAGATACTGGAACCCACCGAGACCGTCTGTCACGGCCGACGCGCCCCAGGTCCCGCCGCGAACGGCCGGGCGAACGCCATTGCCGCCCGAGAGGGCATTGACCATCTGGGCGGTCGGGCCAGAGCGAATCTGAACCGCCGTACAGCAGTATTCCTCACGACGGCTGTAGTCCGCGATGGCACGGATCGACACCGTGTCAGACGGCAAGAACAGCAGTTGGCCACGAACCGTCCAGAAGTCCTGATTTTGGTCGTCCATGGTGGTCCGCGGGCCAACGCCGGTGTTGACGTCATAGAAGCCGTCGCGTTGACGCGCGGCGACATACAGACGCCCCGCGACCGTGTCGCTCAGGCCACCGGTAACCGACCCGGCAACGCCCCAGGCCCCGAAGTTGCCACCGGTCAGTTCAGCCTCAAAGCCGGGCGTGAACGACGGACGCTCCGTCAGGATGTTGATGACGCCCGCCGAGGTATTGCGACCGAACAGGGTGCCCTGCGGCCCCTTCAGAACTTCGATCCGCTGGAGCTCGCCCAGATCCCCGAAGCCGACGCCGTTGCGCGGACGGTAGATGCCGTCGATCACAACGCCGACCGAGCTCTCCAGGCCGGGGTTGTCACCCACGGTGCCGACCCCGCGGATACGCGCGGTCGTGATCGATTCGTTGGTCGTCGAGGTCACGCTCAGACCGGGGGTCAGGATCTGCAGATCCTTGATGTCCCGAACGCCGGCGTCCTCGAGGAGTTCTTCCGACAGGGTCGTGACCACGATCGGCACGTCCTGCAGGCTTTGCTCGCGCTTCTGGGCCGTGACGATGATGTCATCGACGCGGGTCGGTTCGTCACCGGCGTCCTGAGCCTGAGCGGCACCCGCCGCCACACCCAGGATAACCGCGGCCGAAGCCGTAAGACGCAGAACTTGATTAAGGCGCATATTCAACCCCGATTTCCGGTCGCCCCGGCCCTGCCGGCGCGCACCGCGTTTCCAACCTGACGAACGATCCGCTGTGGTTCGCGGATTCTGTCCAAAATTGGGTAGATCAAACAGGGCTCAACCACAAGGCCTGCCAAGGCTTTGCGGCGTGCGAATACGCAGCGTGTGACGAAAAAACGACAGACAAAATGACGCTGCGTCAATATTCGAACAGTCTTCGCGGCCTTATTTTTGGTCTTCCGCGTCGACGTCATCCAGTGCGCCGCGCCTCGCGATGGCCAGAACGACCGCCCCGACGACAGCGGACAGTAGCGATCCGCCGAGAACGCCCAGTTTCACTTCGATCTGCTCGGGCGAATCGATCGCCCCCGGAAACGCCAGTGCCCCAATGAAGAGACTCATGGTGAAGCCGACGCCACACAACAGGGCAACGCCATACAGCTGGGACCAGGTCGCATCGCTCGGGCGCGCCCCCCAACCCATCCGCGTCGCCAGCCAGGCAAAGCCGAAAACGCCCAGCTGCTTGCCGATGAACAGCCCCGCGGCAATGCCTATCACCAGCGGAGCCAGCATTTGTTCGGTCGTGACGCCCGCAAACGAAACCCCCGCCTTGGCGAAGGCAAAGATCGGCAGGACGCAGTAGGCGACATAGGGGTGAAGGTCGTGCATCGCCTCGCGAAGCGGGCTCTGACATTCGGGACCGCGCGGGCTGATCGGCACAATCACCGCAAACGCCACCGCAATGAGCGACGTTGAAAGCCCGCCCACGACGGACAGCCACCAGACCAGGCCGAAACCCAGGATCCAGAACGGGGCCGGAATCGCGCGCTGCTTGGACCAGGCAGCACCCACCACCAGCAAAGCCACGGCCAGCGCAATCGGCATCCACGACACCCCATCCGAAAACAGGATGGCGATCAGGGCAATGGCCCCGAGATCGTCGACGATCGCCAATGTCAGCAGAAACACGCGAAGGGAGGACGGAAGCCCTTTGCCGACCATGGCAAACACCGCCAAGGCGAAGGCGATATCTGTGGCCAGCGGGATCGGCCAGCCCTGATGAGGACCACTCAGCCATCCCGCCACGATCAGATAGACGATACCCGGCGCAATCATGCCGCCCAGGGCCGCCATTACGGGCGTCACCAGCTTCCTGGGGTCGCTCAGCTCGCCGCGCAGAATCTCATATTTGATCTCCAGGCCGACTACGAGGAAGAACAGAGCCATCAGCCCTTCCTTGATCCACTCGGAGACGGACATCTCGAGGTGGATGGGGCCAAGCTGCAACGTCTGCTCGCCCTTGAGCACATGGAAATAGGTGTCCGCCCAAGGCGAGTTTGCCACCACGAGCGCGGCCAGGGCCGCCAGCCCGAGGATCGCCCCCGAGGCCGCCTCCGTCTTGAGAAAGTCGAGAGTCCAGCGGCGGGGTGATTTGCTCGTGATCGTCATGCGTCGTGGTTAGCCGCTGGGACCCGCAAAGGCAAAACCGCGCTGACTATTTCTAAGTCGCGCCGCGCCCGCGCCAGAGGCGAAACAACAGGGGTAACCCCAGCGACAGGAAAGCGACCCCGGCCAACGGCAAGGCAAATTGAGCCATGATCGCCCGGACATCATCGGCCCCACCGATCTCGTCGAGGCGCGAACCAATCCAGCAATAGATGAGGTGCGCCGGCAGTATCCCCAGGAAGGTGGCGCTCAGGTACGGGCGAAGCCTGACCCGCATCAGGCCCGCGGCGATGTTGATGAGATGAAAGGGCACACTGACAACCAGGCGGGCCGCCAGCACATACAGGAATGTATCCTGATCGATACGGGCGCAAATTTGACCTAGCAGCCCCTCCCCGCTTTCGGCCTTTCGCCTGAGCCGGTCCTGGGCGATGGAGCTCCCTACCCAGTAAACCACCAGGGCTCCCGCCGTTGCCGCCAGGGCCGTCGCCACGCCCCCGACCCAGGGGCCGAACAGAAAACCGCCCAGGATCGTCACGAAGAACACGCCTGGTGTGACGCTCGCGGTCAACAGGGCGAAAGCGGCCATCAAGATGAACAGGCTGAGCCACCAATGGCGGTCGACGAAAGCCTGGAGTGTGTCGCCGGCCTCCCGGACGGCCTCGAAAGACAGATAGCGGTACCCGCCCGACGCAAAGACCGCCGCCGCCAGCATCAGGACAAGCAACAACGGGGCAAAGCGCCTGACCCGCTCACCGACCACGCCCGGCCCTCGTCATCACCCGTTCCCTCACCCGCCCGACATCCGGTTTCTGTGGCGCAAAGGCCTTGCCTAGGCTAGCCTTACTCGAAGCAAGGAGAAGCCATGTTTTTTTGGGTCGCTGCCGTAATCGTCGTCCTGGCGCTGTTGGTTGCCTTCAGCGTCATCAAGATCGTGCCCCAGGGGCGCGAGTTCACCGTTGAGCGATTCGGAAAATACACGCGAACTCTGACGCCCGGGATTCATCTCTTGACGCCTTTTGTTGAGAGAATTGGTCGTCGAATGAACATGATGGAACAGGTTCTTGATGTTCCCACGCAGGAGGTGATCACCAAGGACAACGCCATGGTCAAGGTCGATGGCATTGTCTTCATCCAGGTCATGGAGGCTGCCCGCGCGGCGTATCGCGTTGACAATCTCCAGTATGCCATCTCCCAGCTCTGTATGACCAATCTGCGGACGGTGGTGGGCTCCATGGAGCTCGACGAGGTTCTCAGCCAGCGGGATTCGATCAACAGTCGCCTGCTGACCGTCATCGACGCGGCGACCGAGCCGTGGGGGGTCAAGGCCAACCGGATCGAGATCAAGGATCTGACCCCGCCGACCGACATCACCAACGCCATGGCCCGTCAGATGAAGGCCGAGCGTGAGCGCCGCGCCGTCATCACCGAGGCGGACGGCGAGAAGCAAGCCGCCATCGCCCGCGCTGAAGGGGCCAAGCAGGCTGCCATTCTTGAGGCTGAAGGCCGCCGCGAGGCCGCCTTCCGCGACGCAGAGGCGCGCGAACGTGAGGCCGAGGCCGAGGCCAAGGCTACCGCCATGGTGTCGGAGGCCATCGCGCGCGGTGACGTCAATGCCATCAACTACTTCGTGGCCCAGAAATACGTCGACGCCTTCGCCGAACTCGCGTCCAGCCCGCAACAGAAGACGGTCATCGTCCCCGCCGAAATGGGAGCCCTGGTCGGCTCGATAGCGGGGATCGGAGAGTTGGTCGGCCTCGCCCGCGATCAGCAGACCAACCGCTCGACGCCGCCGACGCCGCCGGCTGGTCGTCGCAGCTCGGTTCCTCGCTCGGAGTAAGCCATGGACGCCGTTCTCGCCCTTTATCAGTCCCAGCCCTTCTGGCTCTGGCTGGTGGTCGGCTGTCTGATCTTAGCGATCGAGGCGGCGTCCGGCACCGAATGGCTTCTGTGGCCGGCCGTCTCGGCAGGGATCGTCGCGATTGTCACGCTGCTGGCCCCCAACATGGGGCTCCCCATCGAGGTCGTGATCTTCGCCGTCTTGACCCTGGCAACCACGCTGGCGTCGAGACGCCTCATTCGGCGGGTCAACCCCGATGGGCCTGACATCAATGATCGAGCCCGCAGCCTGATTGGAGCGCGCGCCGAAGTCACGCATCCCTTCGTTGACGGGCGGGGCCGCGTGACCGTGTCCGGCTCGGAGTGGCTTGCCGACATTGAAGGCGATGCCCCGCCGGTCGGCGGCAGCGTGACCGTGGAGGCCGTGGACGGTTCGCGGCTCCGGGTGAAGCCGTGAGGCTATGGCTGCTGCCGGTCGTCTCTCTGGGGGCTGGCCTGATCGCCCAGACGGCGACCGCACAGACCTGCCCCACCCTGCTCCGCCTGGACAATTTTGGCGACGTGCGGATGGGCGCACGGCTTGACGCCATCCCGTCCGGCCTGACGGTAGTTGAGCAGTGCGCCAGAGGGATCTCTATCGGCGTCTGCGTCCTGCGCGATCTGTCCGGCGTCACCTATACGGTTCTCGATGGGGCCGTGATCTCGAAATTCGTTTTCGTCGGCCAGGGCGACTTGCCCTGGGGATTCGACGACGACCAGGACCGAGCCGGTGCTGCGGGTCTGCTGAGCCAGCAAACCGAGTTTCGGGCCACCGGCGTCCTCGACGCCGACAACCAGCTTCATGTCCGGTCCCGATTCGGATGCGGCCAGGGCGTGTTCGGCCAGGCCTTCGCGCGCTATTCCGGCAATCGTCTGGTGGCGGTCGGGGTTGAAGCGGATCTCTAGCCCGAGCGCCCGCTAGGGCTTTTTGACGAATTCACGCCACCCTGAATGTTCGGCCATGGCCAGCATCTCGGTATCGCCCGAGGTGTCGCCATAGGCGGCAACCAATTTGAGCTCCGGGCCAAAGACTGCCTGGAGCCGCCTTACCTTTTCAGCCCCGCGACAGTTGGGGGACGCAAAATCACCCGTCAGCACGCCTTGCCGGACTTCCAGCTCGGTTCCGATCAATCCGTCCGCCCCCAATCGACGGGCAAAGGGCTGAACGGTCAGGCGTGGAGACGCGGTAACGATCACCCGCTGCACGCCCTTGTTTTCCCACGCACGCCAGCAATCCAGGGCGTCCGGGCGCATGAATTCATCCCAGACCCGGTCACAGAACTGCGCGGCCGCAGCCTCAAGCACCTCTACCGGTGTCTCCGCCAGGAACAAGCGTGTCGCCGCCGCCTTGAGGCGCCCCCGATCTCGCCGCACGGGATAGGCCATAAGCTCGGGCGCAAGCCTCATCAGCCCGGCCAGATAGGCTCCGGAGCCGGCGTTCCAGCGTAGAAATTCCGTATAACTATCGCGAATCGTGAGGGTCCCGTCGAAATCGAAAGCGACCACGGGACGAGACTGGCGATCCGCCTGTTCAATCTCCATTTAGGCTTTATCCTGACAATGAATCCCGAATGGACAAGGCCCGGCACGCTGGGGGTGGACGATTGGGTCAGGCATTGTCATTGTTTTGAGAACTTTCCGGCCAGTATCCTGCGATACCGAGCCGGAAAGACGTGGGGTGTTCCGGTTTGTGACAATCCCCGGTGTAAGTAGGACGAGAAGATGACCAAGGCCGCCGGCGGTGAATCCAAGAGCACGCTCTACTGTTCCTTCTGCGGAAAAAGCCAGCATGAGGTCCGCAAGCTGATCGCGGGCCCGACCGTGTTCATCTGTGATGAATGCGTCGAACTGTGCATGGACATCATCCGCGAGGAGCACAAGGCCGGCTTCGTCAAGACTGGCAAGGACGGCGTTCCCTCGCCCAAGGAGATCCGCAAGGTTCTGGATGACTATGTCATCGGCCAGGATCACGCCAAGAAAGTCCTCTCCGTCGCGGTCCATAACCACTACAAGCGCCTGAACCACGCGGCCAAGAACAACGACGTCGAACTGGCGAAATCGAACATCATGCTGATCGGCCCGACGGGCTGCGGCAAGACACTGCTGGCCCAGACGCTGGCGCGCATCATCGATGTGCCGTTCACCATGGCCGACGCCACCACCCTGACCGAAGCCGGCTATGTGGGTGAAGACGTCGAGAACATTGTGCTCAAGCTGCTCCAGGCGGCCGACTACAATGTCGACCGTGCCCAACGCGGCATCGTCTACATCGACGAAATCGACAAGATCAGCCGCAAGTCGGACAACCCGTCGATCACCCGCGACGTGTCTGGCGAAGGCGTTCAGCAGGCCCTGCTCAAGATCATGGAGGGCACCGTCGCCTCGGTGCCGCCGCAAGGCGGTCGCAAGCATCCGCAGCAAGAGTTCCTGCAGGTCGACACAACCAACATCCTGTTCATCGTCGGCGGCGCGTTCGCCGGCCTTGAGAGGGTGATCGCCGCCCGCGGTGAAGCCGCCTCGATCGGCTTCGGTGCCAAGGTCAAGGAAATGGATGAACGCCGCACAGGCGACATCCTGCGCGGCGTCGAGCCCGACGACCTGATGCGCTTCGGCCTGATCCCGGAATTCATCGGTCGCCTGCCCGTTCTGGCGACGCTCGAAGACCTGGACGAGGCTGCTCTGGTCAAGATTCTGACCGAGCCAAAGAACGCTCTGGTCAAGCAGTACGGGCGTCTGTTCGAGATGGAGAACGTCACCCTCACCTTCACGGACGATGCGCTCAACGCCGTCGCCAAGAAGGCCATCAGCCGCAAAACCGGCGCGCGCGGTCTGCGCTCGATCCTTGAGGGCATTCTGCTGGAGACGATGTTCGAACTGCCCACCTTCGAAGGTGTCGAAGAGGTGGTGGTCAACGCAGAGGTCATTGAGGGCCATGCACAGCCGCTATTGATCTACGCTGAGAAACGTAAGGCTGACGGCGCCGCCTGATCGCGCCGCCGACCTGACCGATCAAGGCCGGGTGCCGCACGCGCCCGGCCTTTTTCGTGCCTGTCGGCATCCGAGGGACCTGCATCGTCGCGCCCTTGAGGTCACAATCTACGACCGACCGTTGCTATCGACCGTAGCCGGACGATTTCGCACTTGCGTTATGCTGCAATGCAATGTCCTTTCACTTCCCGGGCCCGCCCCCCGGAATCGCCATGAAAAAGATCGAAGCCGTCATCAAACCCTTCAAGCTCGACGAGGTGAAGGAAGCCCTTCAGGACATAGGCGTCCAGGGCATGACTGTGCTTGAGGCCAAGGGATATGGCCGTCAGAAAGGCCATTCCGAACTCTACCGCGGAGCCGAGTACGTTATCGATTTCCTGCCCAAGCTGAAGATTGAGGTCATCGTGGCCGACGACATGGTCACGCCGGTTACCGACGCCATCATCGCAGCCGCCCGTACGGGCAAGATCGGTGACGGCAAGATCTTCATCACCGATGTCATCGACGTCATCCGGATTCGGACCGGCGAATCCGGGTCGCAAGCCATCTGAGTTTCCACCAGGGTCGCTTCGGCGGCCTTTTTCGTTCTCCTCCCCAGCTGACGGACCTCCCCGACATGAACGCAGCCAGCATTCTCAAACAGATCAAGGACGAGGAGATCCGCTACGTTGATCTTCGCTTCACCGATCCCAAGGGCCAACTCCAGCACGTCACCTTCGACATCGGCATGGTCGACGAGGACTTCCTGGAGGAAGGCACCATGTTCGACGGGTCGTCCATCGCCGGATGGAAGGCGATCAATGAGAGCGACATGCTCCTCAAGCCGGACCTGACGACCGCCTATGTCGATCCCTTCTATCAGCAGGCCACGCTCTTCCTGTTCTGCGATGTGCTGAACCCGGATACCGGCGAACCCTACAACCGCGATCCGCGCTCGATGGCCAAGAAGGCTCTCGCCTACATCCAGTCGGCGGGCGTCGGCGACACGGTCTATTTCGGCCCGGAAGCCGAGTTCTTCGTCTTCGACGACGTGCGCTGGTCAACAGCGGCCGAGAATACGGGCTACAGCTTCGATTCCATCGAGCTGCCATCGAACACATCCAAGGTCTACCCCGAAGGCAACCTGGGCCATCGCCCCGGCCCCAAGGGCGGCTACTTCCCGGTCAATCCGGTCGACAGCGGCCAGGATCTACGCGGCGAAATGCTGGCGGTGATGGGAGAGCTGGGCCTCGAACCGGAAAAGCACCACCACGAGGTTGCACCTGCCCAGCATGAACTCGGCCTCAAGTTCGCCGATCTGCTGACCATGGCCGACCGGATGCAGCTTTATAAGTACGTCATCCACAATGTCGCCGCCGCCTACGGAAAGTCGGCCACCTTCATGCCCAAGCCGATGTTCGGCGACAACGGCTCGGGGATGCACGTCCACCAGTCGATCTGGAAAGCCGGTAAGCCTCAGTTCGCCGGCGACAAATACGCAGGCCTGTCGGATATGTGCCTCTGGTACATCGGCGGCATCATCAAGCATGCCAAGGCGATCAACGCCTTCGCCAACCCGACGACCAACTCCTACAAGCGCCTGGTGCCGGGCTACGAAGCTCCGGTGAAGTTGGCCTATTCGGCCCGCAACCGGTCGGCCTCGATCCGGATTCCCTGGGTCAATTCGCCCAAGGCCAAGCGCATCGAAGCCCGCTTCCCTGACCCCATGGGCAACCCGTATCTGACCTTTGTGGCCCTGCTCATGGCCGGCCTGGACGGTATCGAAAACCGCATCGACCCCGGCCCGGCGATGGACAAGAACCTCTATGACCTGCCGCCGCAGGAGCGAAAAAACGTGCCGGAGGTCTGTGGCTCGCTGCACGAGGCCCTGGAATCGCTCGACAAGGACCGGGCCTTCCTCAAGAAGGGCGGTGTCATGGATGACGACTTCATCGACGCCTATATCGACCTCAAGATGGAAGAGGTGGCGCGACTTCAGCTCCATCCTCATCCGGTCGAATTCGACATGTATTACAAGTACTGATCAGGAAATCCTGAACTACCAAGGGAAGCGCCCCGGCCGATCGGTCGGGGCGTTTTCGTTTCAGTCCCGAAGGGCGACGAGAATGGCTCCGGTGGCGATGAACGCGACACCCAGCCAGTTCCTCCAGGACAGATGCTCCTTGAGGAACAGAGTTCCGAGCACCGCAACCAGCACGATGCTGATCTTCTCCAGCGGGGCCACGGCGGACGCCGGGCCGATCGACAGCGCCCGGTTGTAGGCGATCCAGGAGGCGGCCGTCGCCAATCCTGACAGGCCCAGAAAGAGATAGGTCGAGGCGCTGACGTCCCCGGCGCGCGTGAAGGCACCGGTGAGCCCTGCGATGGCGGTCGCGGCGATCAGGATCACGATGGTCCGAACCACCGTAGCGAAGTCGGGTGCCACGCCGGCCACGCCGACCTTGGCCAGGATCGCCGTCAGCGCGGCGAAGACCGCCGAAATCAGCGCCCACGCCTGCCAGGTCAGCGTGTGATCCTGGCCACTCACAGGCCCAAGGTCGCCCGGTAGGTTGGATGAACCACATCGGCCCATTCGGGGTGCTTCTTCAGATAAGCCGCGAAGAACGGACAGACCGGCAGAATCACCAGCCCCCTGCCCTTCACATCTGCCAGCACATGGCGTGCCATCCGGCTGGCTATGCCTCGACCTTCGAGTGGGATCGGCACGATGGTTTCGGTCACCATCAGACCGCCCTGGATGAGATTGTAGGTCACCACTGCCGTCTCGCCATCGACGGTCAGGGCGTATCTCTTGTTCTTCGCTTCATCCCGAATATCCAGGTCAAGGTCGCTCACAGAACCTCCGCCGGCAAATCAATATCGCAAACCGAGAAGTCCGCTCCTCGTGCCGCACGAACCTGCTCCACCAGATCGCGGAACGCCTGACTTGACGTCGACAAGATCCGCACCGATGGGCGTTCGGCCTCGGGGATGTCCGACGCGACGCGCACCTGGGTCATCACGTCCGGCTCGGCCACTGACCCGGACGGATCGGTACCATGGTTGAGCGACCGAACAACGTCCAGGCCAACCACGGCGCGTCCCCAGACCGTGTAACGCTTGTCCAGCGACGGATAGGCCTGACGCATAATGAAGAACTGGCTGTTGGCACTGTTGTTTTCGTCGCCGCGCGCCATGCCCGCCACGCCCGGACAATAGGTGCCCCAGCCATGCACCTTGCCGTCACCGGTCTGGCTCATCAGCTCATCGGGCTGGCTGATGACGGGCAGCGAATCCATGAAGCCCAGCACCGATCCCATCGGCCGCGACACCGGCGCGAAGCTCATCTCAGGCCCGCGACGGAAGGTGAATTCGGCGGCGAGATCGGGATAGGCGCTTTGCCCCTCACCCCACAGCGCCCGATCCGCACCCCGGCTCAGCGGGTCACCCGTCTGGGCCATGAACCAGTCGATCACCCTGTGGAATCGTTGATTGTCATAGAAACCATCGCGGGCGAGCCGACGAACCCGCTCGACATGGTTCGGAGCCACCTGAGGGGCCATTTCGACGAGGATGCGGCCGCGCGACGTGTCTATAACCAGCAGGTTATCCGCCGGAACCGTGCGCCAGGCGTCCGCAGGGACAGTGGCAACCTCAGCCGTCGTCTGAGTCTCGCCGCCGGCCTCCTGCGCGCTAGCCACCGTATGCAGGGCCAATGCACACACCGCCCCAAGAATAACGCGCGCCATCATGTCATTGTCTCCCGATCAGTCGATCAGTTCTGCTGGGGGATTGAGGTCACAGATCGAAAAGCGTGCGCCTTGTGCCGTGCGACGCGCCTCGACAACCTCGGCAAAACGAGGGGACCGGACATCCATCACACGCACATTCGGACGCTCCGCCTCTGGAATATCCGATGCGATACGCACCCGTTCCATCCGGTCACGCTGGGCAACCGGAACCATGCCCGAGGTCGGATCCCCCGCCGTCAGCATATTGACGGCATCCATCGGGCCGACCACCCGCCCCCAGACTGTGTAGCCCCCGTTCAGGCTCATGTTCGAAGCCGTCATGATGAAGAACTGACTGTTGGCGGAGTTGATGTTCTGAGCCGTGCGGGCCGCCCCAACGACACCCGGGCAGAACCAGGCCGTCGCATCGACGCGTCCATCACGTGTGGCGAACATCTGGCCGTCCGGCTGTGTCTGCACCGGCAGAACGCCGTAGACACCCAACTGCACGCCAGCCGGCCGCATGAACCCACGGTCGCTCCCCGTCACCTCGACGTAGGCCGGCTCGGATCCGCGCCGAAACGTGAACTCGGCGGTCAGATCGGGCAGGCCGCTGTCGCCTTCGCCCGTTCCCGTCGGATCGCCGGTCTGGGCCATGAAACCCGTCATCACCCGATGGAAGGTGATGCCGTCATAGAAGCCCTGGCGCGCCAGCACCCTCATCCGCTCGACGTGACCTGGTGCCGCTTCCGGCACCATTTCAATCAGAATGCGACCGCGCGTGGTGTCGATGACCAACAGGTTGTTCGGATCCACCGATCGCCAATCCGACGACTGTGCCAGGGCGGGCGCGGCGAACACGGCGGCAGCCGCCGCCAGGCAGGCAAGAAGACGCATCACTCAGACTTTCAACTTGGCACGAACGGCGCGCGCAATTTCCGGGGGCACAAAGCCATCGATGTCGCCATGCAGGCGGGCGATTTCCTTGACCAGGCGCGACGCAATGGCTTGATGCCGCGGATCGGCCATCAGAAAGACCGTCTCGATCTCGTCATTCAGCTTCTGGTTCATGGCGGTCATCTGGAACTCGTACTCGAAGTCCGCCACAGCCCGCAGCCCACGAATAATGACGGCGGCACCCACCTCTTCGGCAAAATGCATGAGAAGGCTCTCGAAAGGGCGGATCTCGATGATCGTCCCGTTCCTCAGCGGCGCGACCGCCGCGTCCAGCATCTCCACCCGCTCGTTGGTCGTGAACAACGGGCCCTTGTCGTCGTTGCGGGCCACCCCGACAACCAGCTTGTCGACCAGCTTTACCGCCCGGCCAATGATGTCGAGATGACCGTTGGTGACGGGGTCAAAGGTCCCCGGATAAAGGCCAATGCGCAAAGGTGTCCTCCGGTGGATCGCCTGTACGCCCTGTCTAGCACGGATCAGCGTTTGGCCTAGATGGCCTCGACGGGATTGGTCATCCACGCGGCTTCCAGCCGATCAATCATGCCGGGGGCGGTGTCCAGTCGCTGGTCATCAATCGCCGAAACCGGCGCGGCCGGCGTGGCGCTATTGCAGATGAAAGCGCCGTCGAACGCCCCCACCTCCGCCAGACGAACCGGTCGCGTTTCACTATTCAGGCCAACCGCCTCCAGGCCGTGCTGTATCAGGGCCTGACAGGTTCCCGCCAGCATCGGTGCGCGCGGCCAAACGACCGTCTGCCCTTCGATGAAACCGATGTTCCAGATCGACCCTTCACTGATCAGCCGATCAGGTGTGACGAACAGGGCATCATCAAAATTGGCCGCCCGAGCCGCACGCATGGCACGCACCAGCCCAAACGTCCCGGCGTGCTTCAAGTGCGGGGCCTCGCGCTCATAGGCCTGGCTCTGTAGGCGCAGGGGTCCGCGTAAGGCCCCGAGCGGAGCGGCCACACGGATCAACACACTGGGCCGACCCAAGGCTTCGGGTCTGCGGACCGAAATCGCCGGCAGGAAGAGTTGAACCCGAACCGTCGCGCGACCCTCCAAGCCCTCCAGCGCCGTTCGCAGGAAGGCACGAACACGCTCGTCCGGCACGCTGTGGCCGAACAACTCCGACGCCGAGCGTCCCAATCGCGCCAGGTGTAGCCCCAGGCCTCGCACCCCGCCCGGCTCATGCTGGAACGAGGTGAAGGCCCCGTAGCCCGACACCACCGCCGGCATCAGCCCCTCAACAGTCGCCGGCGCGCCGTCGATGTGGACGGTTTCGATCACGCCTCGCCGTCTGTCTCGGTTGGCGTCGTTTCGCCCTCGTCGCCGCCTTCCTCTCCCGAGTCCGGCAGGCGCTCAACCGACACGACCCTTTCACCCTCGGCCGTGCGGAAGACGGTGACGCCCTGGCTGGTGCGTCCGACGATGCGGATCTGATCGACCGGCGTGCGGATCATCTGACCGCCCGACGTTACCAGCATCAGGTCATCGCTTTCCTCGACCGGGAAACTGGCCGCCAGTCGGTCACCGGCGCGACCGCCCAGACCATGCGCCGTCAGCCCCTGCCCGCCGCGTCCCGTGCGCCGGTACTCATAGGCCGAGGACCGCTTGCCAAAGCCCGTCTCAGTGATTGTGAGAATGAACTGTTCGGCAGCCCCCATTTCGGCGATCCGCTCGACCGACAGGACAGCATCCTCGCCGGCGTCGTCGGCTTCGTCGGTCGCGGCCACCTCATCCTCGCCCTCGCCTAGCGCCCGACGCATGGCGTTGGCGTGCTTGACGTAGGCGTTGCGTTCCTCGGGCGTCGCCTCGAAGCGACCGAGCACGGCCATGGAAATGACCTCGTCATTGGCTTGCAGGCGAACACCCCGCACGCCGGTCGACTTGCGGCCCTTGAAGACCCGCACATCGTCAGCCTTGAACCGGATCGCCCGACCTAGCGCCGTCGTCAGCATCACATCATCTTCGGCCGTGCACAGGGACACGCCGACCATCGAGTCGCCGTCTTCCAGATCCATCGCGATCTTGCCGGCCCGGTTGACGCTGGCGAAGTCCGACAGCTTGTTGCGTCGCACGTCGCCGGACTTGGTGGCGAACATGATGTCATAGCTGTCCCAGGTCGCCTCATCTTCCGGCAGCGGCAGCACGTTCATAATGGAGTCGCCCGGCTCAATCGGCAGCAGGTTCACAAACGCCTTGCCGCGCGCATTGGCCGCCCCGAGGGGGAGCCTCCAGACCTTGAGCTTGTAGGCCTTGCCGTTGGTCGCGAAGAACAGCACCGGCGTATGGGTCGACGCCGAGAAGACACCAACCACGGCATCTTCATCCTTCATCCGCATGCCGGACTTGCCCTTGCCGCCGCGATGCTGCGTCCGATAGTCGGCCAGGGCCGTGCGCTTGACGTAGCCGCCGTGGGTAACGGTCACCACCATGTCCTCGCGCGGGATCAGGTCTTCGTCTTCCAGCTCGAAATCGCCCTCGACGAATTCCGAACGACGCGGCACGGCGAACTCGGCCCGCACGCGCATCAGGTCTTCACGAACCACCGCCAGGATGTTTGCCCGGTCCGAAAGCAGGGTCAGTCGTTCCTGAATATCAGCAGCGACCTCACGCGCTTCCTCGAAGATCTCGTCACGGCCCAGGCCCGTCAGACGGCTCAGCGTCAGGGCCAGGATGGCGCGAGCCTGCTCATCGGTGAAACGCAGCTTGTCGCCCTCGACCACGACCGAGCGCGGGTCGGCGATAAGTTCGATCAGGGCCATCATGTCCCCGACCGGCCAGACCTTGGCCTGAAGCTGTTCGCGGGCCTCGGCCGGGTCCTTGGCGGCACGGATCAGGGCCACGACCTCGTCGATGTTCGCCACCGCCAGGCCCAGACCAACCAGCACGTGCCCGCGATCCCGCGCCTTGGCCAGTTCGAACTTGGTACGCCGGATCACCACCTCTTCGCGATGATCCAGGAACAGCTCCAGCAGAGTCCGCAGACCCATCTGCTCAGGACGGCCACGGTTCAGCGCCAGCATGTTGACGCCGAATGAGCTTTGCAGGGCGGTGAAACGATAGAGCTGGTTCAGCACCACATCGCCCGACGCATCGCGCTTCAACTCGACCACGACACGCATGCCGTGGCGGTCGGATTCGTCGCGCACGTCAGAAACGCCCTCGACCCGCTTTTCACGTACCAGCTCAGCAATCCGCTCTTGCAGCGTTGCCTTGTTCACCTGATACGGCAGCTCGGTGATGATGATGGCTTCGCGATCCTTGCGGATCGTCTCGATTGACGCCTTGCCGCGCACGACCACCGACCCACGACCGCTTAGCAGAGCATTGCGCGCCGCTGTTCGACCGAGGATCTCGCCGCCGGTCGGAAAATCCGGGCCGGGAACGATTTCAAGCAGGCTGTCGGTGCCGATGTCAGGATCATCCAGCAGCGCCAGGCAGGCATCGACCACCTCACCCAGATTGTGCGGCGGAATGTTTGTCGCCATGCCCACCGCAATACCGCCGGCCCCATTGACCAGCAGGTTCGGATAGCGCGCAGGCAGGACCACGGGCTCCTCACGGCTCCCGTCGTAAGTCTCCTTGAAGTCGACGGTATCCTTGTTGATGTCGTCGATCAGGGCCTCGGCGGCCTTGGTCATCCGGCTTTCGGTGTAACGCATGGCCGCCGGTGGATCGCCGTCGACCGAGCCGAAGTTGCCCTGCCCATCGACCAGCAACAGTCCCATCGAAAACGGCTGGGCCATCCGCACCAGGGCATCATAGATCGCGCTGTCACCGTGCGGGTGGTAGCGACCCATGACATCACCGACGATGTTGGCCGACTTGACGTACTTCTTGTCGTGCGTACGGCCTTCCTCGTGCATGGCGTAAACGATGCGACGATGCACGGGTTTCAGGCCGTCGCGCGCATCCGGCAGCGCACGACTGACGATCACGCTCATGGCGTAATCGAGATAGGATTTCTTGAGCTCATCCTCGATGGCGATGGGGGCAATGTTGCCCCGGCCCTCGGGTGTGCCGTGGTCTTCAGTTTCGTCGGTCAAAGGGAGATTTTCTGATAAGAATCGAAGCGTTCAGCGCTGACGGATTGTTAGCATTTTCGGCCCGGCGGGGCAAATATGCCCCCGCTCAACGGAGGATAAGATGCCTCGGATTATGTCGCTGATTTCTCTATCGTTTATTTGCCTTTCGGGCGGATGCGGCGCCGTCGGTCAGATGATCGGATCAGAACCTGACGCGACCGCCGTGCCGGAGCCGGTACAATCGCCTGCTATTGCACCTTTGCGAGGCGGCGACGGCACACAGATGGGGCAGGTCACCCTGCGTTCCGGCCCCCAAGGCCTGCTCTTGACGATCGAGGGGCAAGGCTGGTCGCCAGGTTGGCATGGGGCGCACCTGCACGCGGTTGGAACCTGCGACGGCCCCGGCTTCCAGAGCGCGGGGGGCCACGTCAATCACCCTGAACACAACCGCCCTCACGGCCTGTTGAACTGGAACGGCGGCCCAGACTACGGCGACCTGCAAAACGTCTTTGCCCATGCTGATGGGACAGCCCATGCAGAAGTCTATCTATCTCATGCCGGACGCCCGCCTTCGGGCAGCGACTTGGGAGACGCCGATGGCCTCTCGCTGGTGATCCACGTCGGGCCCGACGATCATGTCAGCCAGCCGATCGGCGGGGCCGGCGCGCGTATGGCCTGCGCCGTACTGGCCGCCCCCATTTCCAACCGTGCAGATTGACAGAGGGGGGTCCTGGCGGCTGAGTATTTGATCCATGGACCTGATAGTCGGCGATCACCTCCCTCCACTGCGCCTGCCCGGCGTCACCAATCCCAGATATGTCGTCGACTCGGCCGGGGGACGCTATCTGCTCATTGCCGCGCTCAGCCGAGCCAGTGAGGACGAGGTTCTCAGAGGCATCGAACACCTGGAAGCCGCCCGACACCGCTTCAATGACGTCCACGCCTGTGCCTTCGGCGTCGTCCCGGACCAGCCTCGCTGGCGCGAACGCTGCCAGGACCAGGTCCCCGGCCTCCGCTGGCTTTTTGACCCGGAAGGCATTGGCGCGACGACCCTGGACGCCGAGTCAGGCCCAGCCTGGTTTCTCATCGACCCCAGCCTGGTCATCTTGCGCCGCACCGGCATGGAGTACGCCGCCAGCATCCTCGAAAATGTGTCCACCCTGCCACCACCGGACCTGCATACCGGATCGGAAATCTTTGCCCCGGTCCTGGTGGCCCCGCGCATTTTCGAACCCGCCTTCTGCCAGGCCCTGATCGACGAATATCAAAGGATCGGGGGCCAGCCCTCCGGCTTCATGCGCGAGGTCGACGGCATGACCCGCCTGATCAACGACCCAAATCACAAGCGCCGGTCAGACGTCATGCTGCCGGACGGTACGCTCAAGGACCAGGCCGGTGCCCGTATCCAGCGCCGCCTCGTCCCTCTCATCCACAAGGCCTTCCACTTCCGCGTGACACGTATGGAGCGGTATCTGGTCGCTTGCTACGACGCAGAAACCGGGGGTCATTTTAGACGCCACCGGGACAATACGACCAAGGGCACGGCGCATCGCCGCTTTGCCGTCTCGATCAACCTCAATCATGACTTCGACGGTGGCGATCTGTGCTTCCCGGAGTACGGCAACCGGACCTACCGCCCCCCGCTCGGCGGGGCCGTCGTCTTCTCGTGCTCTCTACTGCACGAAGCGACCACCATCACGCGTGGCACGCGCTACGCCTTCTTGCCCTTCCTCTACGATGAGGCTGCGGCAGAGATCCGCCGGGCAAATCTCAAGTTCCTCGACACGCAAAAGGCCGAAACGACGATGCCGGACGCGCCTGTCGACCCGGCCTAGCTTGAGGCGGCACCGGCCCTCAACCCCCGTTCGGCCAGCGCCACCAGCAGAACGCCGGCCAAAGCAATTCCACCGCCCACCAGGATCTGAGGCGTCAATACGTCCCCAAGCCAGGCAACCCCGATCGCAGCACTCACCAGGGGCGTCGCCAACAGATAGGGAGTCACCCGCCCCGCCTCTCGCCGCTGGACCAGCCAGAACAGCAGGGCCGTCGCCACCACGGACGACACCAGCCCGGCCCAGATCACACAGACCCAGATCAACGGTGTTGCCGCCCGCGCTGCGGCCCATTGGCCCCCTTCAAACAGCCATGACGCCACGGCCATGACCGGTGCCGTACCCAAGGCCAGCAACCCCTGCATCTGAAACGGCGAGACACCCCGCGTCCGCCGTGCCAGCACGGTGCACCCCGCCCAAGCCAGGCCCGCCGCAAGGCCAATCAAAATCGGAACCCAATCGCGCATGGCGCGCGGGTCCGCCGTCATCCAGGCAATACCAAGGAAGGCCACGACCAGCCCCACCACGGCCATAGGCCGGAGCCGTTCGCCCAACACGACAAAGGCGATCAAGGCTGTGAACGGGATCCACATCTGCTGGGCCACGACAAAGGGGCTGAGGTCCTCGGCCAGCGCATACCCCGTGTAGATCAGGCCAAAATGGATGGGACCGCCCAGCAGGACCAGCAAGGCCAGGCTCTTCCAATCCGGAAAAGGCGGCCGCAGAAACGGCACCAACACCAGCCCGGCCAGCGTGAACCTCAGGGCCGTCATAAAGAGCGGCGGCAAGACCTCGGTCCCAACCATGGCGGCGGCATTGTTGATGCCCCAGATCACCACGATGGCGGCAATGGCCGCGATTTCTGTCGGGCTCAAACGATCAGTGGGGACGGGCAACGAACCGGACACCGGCGTTAGATGCCACAGACGTTCGCTAAGCACCCGTCACGTCGCGTATCCAGCAGTTACGCCTTCGGGCGAGAATGGTAGGCTCGCCGACATGAAGATCTTGTTGTTTGCCTTCACGGTCTGCATGGGCATGGCTGCCCATTCCCTTGCGCACGCCCAAACCGTCGGAGCCACCTTGATCACCTCGCCCGCCCCGCTCTTGCAAGACGATCCTCGACCCCGCGTCTTTGTGGCCGGGTCGATCAATATGGGCGCGACGCCCGACTGGCAGACCGAGTTCGCCGATGCCCTGTCGGATATGGATGTTGTCCTCCTGAATCCGCGCCGGAGCGATTGGGATTCCACCTGGCGCACCGAGGCTGATGAGCCTGAGTTCCGTCGCCAGGTCGAATGGGAGCTCTCCGCCCTCGAAAGCGCGGACGTCATCGTCATGTACCTCGACCCGGCTTCCCAGAGCCCCATCTCGCTACTGGAGTTCGGTCTGTATGCCAGGTCTGGTCGGTTGATCGTGCTGTGTCCGCCGGGGTTCTGGCGAAAGGGCAATATCGATATCACGTCCGAATTCTACGGCGTGGAGCAGGTCGACAGCTTCGACGCGCTGGTCGCGGCGGCGCGGCGCGCCTTGCTCTCGGGTCGCTAGAAGTCCGGCTTGGCAATCATCAACCAATAGATGCCCAGGACCGCCGCAAAGGCCGGCCACCCCAGTGCAAACCAGAGCCGGTAAAGCCGACTATAGGCTGGCGGGAGCTCGCTGCCGTCTGCGACGGCTTGTTCAGCCAAACGCTTGAGCCGGATCTGAATCACCACAACCGGCAGCCAGCACAGGCCTGTCAGCGCGTAGAGGCCATAGGCCACCATCAGCCACGGCTCCATCAGGCTGTAGCCTTGGAGCGAGATCAGCATCAGCCCCGAGATCGGCTGCACGACAACGGCAGTCGCCGTGAAGACATAGTCGGCCAGCACCACAATCCGCGCCACCGCCGCCACTGTCGCCGGATCGCGGCTGGCATGGGCCCGCAGCATGAAGAACGCGATCCCGGCTCCCGTTCCGAACAGCACCGCCCCCGACAGGATGTGCACCAGCTTGACCAGAAAATAGGCCGTCATCGCCGGTCATCCGTGGCCGCGACAAACAGGCATAACACCATCATCGGCAGCACCTTCACCCACGGCCCAAGGGGATCGAGCCACAACTGTGGGGCCCACAGCGTCGCGCCGATCAGATACCCGACCGTCGCCAGGACCATTCCCACCGCCACAGGCCGTGTCCAGGGCCGCACCCAAAGCGCCAACCCCATGACCACGTCGAACCAGCCGCCCCACCAGGCCCCGTGCCAGGCGGCATTGTCACTAAATCCAGCCGTGACCAGATGCTGGCGAGCCGCCTCGAAACCCGGCCCAAGCGTGACCAGTCCGGTCACCAGCCAGAAAACCCCCAGCACGACGATTGCCATCGGGCGAACAAAATACAGGCGGGCCTGCCACCGATCCGCCGTGGTCGATGGCTCAGCACCCAGAACCTCGGCAAACCCTCGCGGCACGATCCCTGTGGCCTGCGTCACGGCTTCTGGCGACGTTCCCGCTGCCCCATAGGCCATCTGACGGACAGACGTAGTTCGAAACGGCGAAGACCAGCCAAGCCAGCCCAACAGGTCCCCCAGTTTGACGGCAGGCCAGGCAACCCAGGCCGGGATCCGTAAGACCGAAGCCGGCTTGAGCCCCAGCCAGCCCCTCAGCCCGACCAGCAGATCGGCCTGGGTCACCAGATCGGGACCGCCGACATCCAGCTTCAGCCGGATCCCTTCCGAACGTCCGGCCAGCGCCAGGGTGACGTCACAGAGGTCCGCCATCGCCAGGGGACGAAAATGCTGCTCCCCTCCCAGCACAGGGATGACACCGGGAAAGGCGGCCAATCCCCGCAACATGGATGTGCCACCATAACTTGCCCGCGCCACTACAAGCGAAGGCCTGAGAATGACCCAGCTCAGGCTCGACGCCTCGACGAGCCGTTCCGCCTCAGCCTTCGAACGACCGTAGGCGGTCCCCGCGGATTCGTCCGCCCCCACGGCTGACAGGTGAATCAATCGGCGGATACCCGCGCCCTCACAGGCCGACATCAGCGCGCGCGGGCCGGCAACATGGGCGACGGCATTGCGCTCCCCGGCCCCATCCTGAAGCACACCGACACAGTTGATGACGGCATCGACGCCGGCCAGCAGAGGCATCCATCCCGCGGCGTCGGTCAGATCGGCAAAATCGGCTTTCACCCAATCCATGGACGGCATCCGCCGTCGGGCCTCCACCGGGTTTCTGGCCCCCGCACGCACGGTCCAGCCCGCGCGCGCAAACGCCTGGGCGAGATGAGAACCGATGAAGCCTGAGGCCCCGAGAATAAGCACGGTTCCTGTCATGCCTGGACCTTGCCGCGATTCCTTGGGCGCGCCACGCCTGCGAAGCCGCCGATCAGGCGTCTTCCAGCATCAGCACCCCGGGCGACGCCTTCAAGGCACCACGCAGGGCCGCATCAAGGCGGTATCGTCCCGGAAGACGGACCTCGACCTCAGCACGCCCCTGCAAGGCGGCCACCAGAGTGACCTCGCCTCCACGCTCGACCGCAGCCGGTTTCAAACGTGCCTTGATCGACTCCATCTGCACCGAGCCGGGTGAGACGAATACGCGAAGCCCCTCAGCCGCATCGACAACGGCCGCGATCGGCTGGGCATCATCGCCGAACCAACGGACCTCGCCATCGGCGGCCTTGGCTCGGACCCTCAGCATCACGCCGGCACCCGGCTCAAGCACGTCACGACAGTTGCGCAGCTGTTCGGGCGGGAACAGAACCTCGAACTCTCCCGTCGGATCCGAAAAGGCGACGAAGGCGAATTTCTCCCCCGTGCGGGCTGAGGCACGCTCCTGACGGCGGCGCACAACGCCGGCCATCATGAAGGCTTCATGGCCGGCCTCGGCCTGGGGCAGAGCCTCCGCAAACAGGGTCACGCGACGCTTGCGCAACACGCTGACCATGTCTTCCAGCGGGTGGCCCGACAAATAGTAGCCGACCGCGGCAAACTCCTCGTCCAGACGGTCCGGCCCGATCCAGTCTTCAATCGGATTGAGCCGGGGCCGCGACGCATCCGCCTGGTCTTCTCCGAACAGGCTGACCTGAGATGAGGCCCGCTCCGCCGCCATCGATTGGGCGTGAGCGACCAGAACATCGGCGCATTCGACGAGCTGGCGCCGGTTGGGGTGGATGGAATCAAAGGCCCCGGCCCGGGCCAGGTTCTCAATGGCCCGCTTGTTGACGGCCTTGGGGTCAATCCGCTCAAGGAAATCAAAGATGTCGGTGAAAGGCCCGCCGTCTTCGCGAACGGCCACCACGGTCTTCATCGCCTCCATACCGACGTTGCGGATCGCACCCAGGGCATAGAGCACCTGGCCATCCTCAACATCGAAATCAGCCATGGAGCGGTTGATGTCCGGGGCCCGCACCGGAACGTCGAAACGCCGGGCGTCCTGATAGAAGACCGCCAGCTTGTCCGTATTAGCCGCATCCAGCGACATCGAGGCTGCGATGAACTCAACCGGGTGGTTGGCCTTGAGATAGCCGGTCTGGAACGAGATCAGGGCGTAGGCGGCCGCGTGCGACTTGTTGAAGCCGTATCCCGCGAACTTGGCGACCAGCTCGAAAATGAAGTCGGCTCGGTCGGGGTCGACGCCCTGGGCCCGGGCGCCGTCCATGAAGCGGACTTTCTGCTTGGCCATTTCTTCGGGCTTTTTCTTGCCCATGGCCCGGCGCAGCAAATCGGCTTCGCCCAGGCTGTAGCCCGACAGGATCTGGGCGATCTGCATCACCTGTTCCTGATAGATGATGACCCCGTAGGTTTCGGTCAGAATCGGGGCCAGGCTCGGGTGCAGAACATCCACCTCCTGCCGGCCGAACTTACGATCCACATAGGTGTCGATCATCTCCATCGGTCCAGGCCGATAGAGTGAGATCAAGGCGATGATCTCTTCTAGGCTCTCACAGCGCATCTTGCGCAGCGTGTCGCGCATGCCCTGGCTTTCCAGCTGGAACACGCCGATCGTCTGGCCCGACGCCATCAGCTCGAAGGTCGCCGGATCTTTCAACGGCAGGTTCAGCAGATCAATGCGCACCCCCCGCTTCTCGAGGTAGCCCAGTGCGCGCTCCAACACGGTCAGGGTCTTGAGCCCGAGGAAGTCGAACTTCACCAGACCCGCCGGCTCGACCCACTTCATGTTGAACTGCGTCGCCGGGATGTCCGAGCGCGGGTCCTTGTAGAGCGGGGTCAGCTCGGTCAGGGCGCGGTCGCCGATGACGATGCCGGCCGCATGGGTCGAGGCATTGCGATACAGCCCTTCCAGGCTCTGCGATGTCTCGATCAGCGCCTCGACGGTCCGGTCCTCGCGCTTGGCCTCCTTGAGGCGCGGTTCCAGTTCCACCGCCTGGGCCAGGGTAACGGGATTGGCCGGATTGTTCGGCACCATCTTGGCTAGGCGGTCGACCTGCCCCAGCGGCATCTGCATCACCCGACCGACATCGCGCAGAACGGCACGCGCCTGAAGCGTGCCGAAGGTGATGATCTGGGCGACCCGATCAACGCCGTACTTTTCCTGCACGTAGGCGATGACCTCGTCGCGACGTTCCTGGCAGAAATCGACGTCGAAGTCGGGCATCGACACCCGCTCCGGATTCAGAAACCGCTCAAACAGCAAACCAAAGCGGAGCGGGTCCAGATCGGTGATCGCCATGGCCCAGGCGACCATCGATCCCGCGCCCGAGCCGCGGCCCGGCCCCACGGGAATGTCGTGGGCCTTGGCCCATTTGATGAAGTCAGAAACGATGAGGAAGTAACCGGCGAACCCCATCGATTGAATCACGCCGATTTCGCGATCCAGGCGTGCCCAGTAGTCCGCCGCCTCGGCGGCCAGCTCCAGACCCTCAAGACGAACCTTCAGGCCTTCGCGCGCCTGGTGTGCCAGTTCCTCAGCCTCGGAGCGGCCTTGGCCGGTATCGAACCGCGGCAGGATGGGATCCCGGGGTTGAACGAGGAAGGCACAGCGGCGCGCAATGTCGACGGTGTTGTCACAGGCCTCCGGCATATCCGCAAAGAGGGCCCGCATATCCGAGGCCGGCTTGAACCAGTGCTCCGGCGTTGTCTTGCGGCGATCTTCCTGCCCCAGAAACGCCCCATCCGCTATGGCGATCAGCGCTTCGTGGGCCTTGGCCATATGCGGCGGGCCGAAATAGACGTCATTGGTCGCCACCAACGGCACATCATGGTCGTAGGCAAAGGACACCAAGCCTGCTTCGGCCAGTCGTTCCTCTGCTAATTCATGCCTTTGCAGCTCGATATAGAACCGATCTTTGAAGATCGATTTCATCTCCGTCAGGGTCTTTCGGGCCTCATCGGCGCGCCCTTGAACGAACAGGGGATCAACCGGACCGTCCGGCCCTCCTGACAACAGGATCAGGCCTTCGGCATGCTCGGCAACCTTCGACCACGGGACTGAGGGCTCCTCGGCGGCATCAATTTCCAGGTAGGCCGCGGACGACAGAACCGACAGATTCGCCCAGCCCACCTCGTCCTGCGCCAACAGCACCACTGTCGACGTCCGGGCCCAACGCTCCGTCCGCTGCCCCCCGATCCCCGTGACCGGCAGGGCGCAGCCGACAATCGGCTGCACGCCCGCTTCCTTGCAAGCCTGCGAAAACTCGAGGGCTCCAAACAGATTGGTCCGGTCGGCAATACCGATCGCCGGCATCTGAGAATCGGCGGCGAGCCGACCCAGCTTGCCCGCCTTGATCGCCCCCTCCAGCAAGGAATAGGCGCTGCGAACCCTGAGATGGACGAAGCCTTCGCTCACGCGCACGGCCTTTCGAGTCTAAAACCACCCTATGGTCGCCGGTGCCGCCGTCCGGCTCAAGCACTTACGGCGTCTGCGCTGTGGACGGTTTCAGCCGGCCATGGCGGCCACGCTCCAGACCATCCAGACAAAGGCCCCAACCGAGGCGAGTGACAGTGTTTCACGAACCGCACGGACCATTGGACGTCTCCTGGAATTTCTGTTCCGCGTTTGTTCTATTCTTGTTTTGTTCCGCTTGCAAGTCGAACGATGAAATCTCTCATCGCCAGGGATCGGACGGTTCGGGCGGGCGCGCTCAACACGCCCTCGTGTCAGAGGATATCGGGAATGGCGCGTCGCGCCGTCATCCGTCGACGGCGGCCCTAGTCCCCGCCGGTCCAGCTGAACGACTGGCCCTCATAGATATGATCGCCGATCGTCAGGGTGCCGCTCAAGACAATGTCATCGCCACCGTCGGCCCTGACCTGATCAAAGGTCGGGCGGATAAAATTCCCTTCAAAGGTCACCAGACCCAGCGTCGGATCCTGGCCCGCAAAGCGCACCACACTGTCCGAGATGCCGTAGCCCGTCGGCACGACGCGAACGATCACTTCGGGCGTCTGTCCGCCCAGTTCGTTGGCGACGGTCGGCGACGACAGGTCATCGAACTGGAACATGACCGGTGCGAAGTTGGTCGCCCCGCGTCCTTGCGCCTGTTCCCATTCATTAAAATCGACGTCACGACCCAGGTGGAAATGGCTGAGCTTCAGATTGTCGATCTGCACGTCGCTGGCCGGCAGATAGTAGCCGAACAGGTCAGCCCCGGCCTGGTGCGCAAAACCCTGAACCGGGGCCATCTCCGCCAAGGGCGCGGGCTCAGGCGGTGCCGGCGGAGCGGGGTCGGTCCCGGCTTCACAGGCCTGCAACAGGCTGGCGGCGGCAAAAACGATCAGGAGGCGGCGCATTTGATCAAGGCTTGGTGGTGGCGGGCACACCGACAGGAGAACCCCGAAACTGTGGATTGTCCATACGGTCCACGGCCATCAGCGTCTCCCACGCTGTCTGCACGGCACCGCGATACCAGGCCGCATCGATCCGCTCCGCGTCGTCGGACGGCTGGTGATAATCGCCGTGGTCATCAACGCTGAAGAAGACAAACGGCACGCCGCGGGCGTGAAAGGCGGCCTGATCGGACAGATTGACCCAGTTGTTGCGGCCCCGCACTGCCGGGTCGTCATAGCCGAAGCGACGCTCGATGCCGGGCTGTTGTGGCAGGCCTTCGATGACCGGGATCAGCGCCGGATACAGCCGTGTGCCGACCACCCACAGAATGCCGTTGTCGCCCCTCGATACCATATCGAGGTTGATGTTGAGCACCACTCGGTCCAACGGCACCGGCGAATCCGCCACAAAGGCCCGCGCGCCCAACAGGCCCGCCTCTTCGCCATCCAGCGCAACAAACATTACCGATTGGCGCGGCGGGTGATCCCTGAGCAGTCGCGCCAACTCGATCAATGCCGCCGTGCCGGAGGCGTTGTCGTCCGCACCGTTGTAGATCTGCCCGTTCTGGATGCCCTCATGGTCATAATGGGCCGTCACCACGATCCACTGATCGGGGTTCACGCTGCCACGCACCACGCCGACAACGTTCTCGCCGGCCGTCCCGCGCGCGGTGAACGGCTTCAGCCAGCCGCTCGCCAGCGGTTCCAGGCCAGCCGCTTCGAAGGCGGCAACCACATAGTCACGCGCCCGATCCCCTCCCGGCTGACCAAAGCCGCGCCCCTCCATCTCATCGGCGGACAAGGCTCGCACATCTGTCATCAACCGCTCGACATTGACCGGAGCCGGCTGCACCTGTTGGGCAACGATCGGTGCGCCGTAGGCGCATCCCGCCAGGGTCAGACCCGCGACAACAATGGCCCAGAGTTTCACGCCGCGATCTCTTCCTGGTCTTCGTCCGGCGCTTCGTCACGCCGGCGCAACTCGATGATGCGAACGCACCAGATCGAAATTTCGTAGAGCAGCACCAGAGGGGCTGCGAGCATCAGTTGGCTGATCGGGTCCGGCGGCGTCACGACGGCAGCCAGAACCACCACGCCGACGATGGCGTAGCGGCGTCCCGAAGCCAGGGTCTTGGAGTTGATGATGCCGGCCATTCCCAGAAGCGTCACCACCACCGGCAGCTGGAAGCTGAGGCCAAACGCCAGGATCAACGCTGTCACAAGCTGCAGATACTCGGCGATCCGGGGCAGCATCTGAACCTGAATGCCCTCGCCCGAAATCTGCTGGCTCAAGGAGAACCACAGCACAAACGGCAGCATCACATAATAGACCAGCGCCGAGCCCATCAGGAACAACACGGGCGAAGCGAACAGGAAGGGCAGGAAGGCCCCCTTCTCTCTCCGATACAGGCCCGGCGCGACGAACCGGTACAGCTGCCAGGCCAGCACCGGAAAACACAGCACCACCGCGCCAAATCCGGCCAGCTTCAGCTTGGCGAAGAAGAACTCCAGCGGAGCCGTGAACACCAGGTTCAGCGGCTCGCCCCCGGTCGGCGGCGCCGCCGTGGCCTGGATGAGGGCCGTCAGCAGCTCCAGTCCATGGCCATGCCCGGACCCCTGGCTGGTGAAGATCGTGTTGGCCACCCGGAACGGATGGAACAGGAACAGCGAGATCGGCTCGGCAAAGGCAAAACAGAGAATGAAGGCGGCGATGAACGCCAGCACGCACACGATCAGGCGTGAGCGTAATTCGGTCAGGTGTTCGAGCAGAGGCGCGCGCGAGGCCTCAATCTCGGTTTCTTCGTCAACGGCCTTCGTCATGCGCCCGCCTTCTTGCGTGGCGCGCGTGGCTTGGACGGCTTGGTCCCCTTGGGTCGCGGCTTGGTCGTCGTCTGAGGCGAGGAATCCGGAAGGCTGGGTTCTGTCATCGGCGGCGTATGGATGACCGCCTCCATCTCTGCGGAGGCCGGCGGGAGCTTTTTCATCTCAGGCGACGAGGCCAGCGGCTTCTTCAGCTCGGCGTCGATGTCCTTGAAGGTATCCACGGCCCCCTTGTCGAAGCCGTCCAATTGCCCGGACCTCAAAGCCTCGACCTCCTTGCGCAGGTCATCCAGTTCGGACTGGCGGGCCATGTCGTCGAAGCTGGCCCGGAACTCGGCCGCCATCTTGCGCGCACGGCCGAGCATCTGCCCGACACGGCGCATCAAAAGCGGCAGATCCTTGGGGCCGACGACGATCAACGCCACCAGGGCGATGACCACCAGTTCGAACCCGCCAATTCCGGGGCCGAGCATCCCTGTGGCTCTCCTTGCCCCGCCCTAGCGGTTGGCGTCTTCGCGCTCGCGCTCAGACTGGGGCAGCGATCCGGCTTGCGGCTCGTCGCGGTTGCTCGCCCCGTCATCGTCGTTCTTGAGGCCGTCGCGGAAGGCACGGATGCCCTTGGCGGCATCACCCATCAGGCCCGACAGCTTGCCGCGGCCACCGAACAGCAGCAGCACAACAACGATAACGATGGCCCAATGCCAGATGCTGAAGCTGCCCACGCGGTCGTCTCCTTAGGTAGCGGCCAGACTCATGGGCCGCGAACGGCCTGACATATAGGCCCTTAGATGGATTCAGCCAACCGATGCCGTCACCAGACTTCGACGCGATCCGCCTCAGCCAGATAGAGCGCCTGGCCGGGCTGGACTTCGAAAGCTGCATACCACGGGTCCTGGTTGCGAACCTCGCGCACGCGCCATGGCCCGGGTGAGTGCACGCCGGTCAGGATAGCGTTCCGCAGCGCCGGGTCGCGGTCCTTGGAGCGCCACACCTGGGCCCACCCCAGATAGAATCTCTGATCCCCGCTGAACCCTTCCAGCTCAGGCGCATCCGCGCCATTCAGCGACAGCAGATAGGCATCGTGCGCTGTGGCCAGACCGGCCACATCGGCGATGTTCTCCCCCAGCGTCAGCTCTCCGTTCAGATGCAGATCGGGGAAGGCCTGATAGGCATTGTACTGCGCCACCAGCGCCTGTCCCGCCGCCTCGAACCGCGCCAGGTCCTGGGGCGTCCACCAATCCCGCAGCCGGCCCAGCTCGTCAAACAACGCGCCGGTTGAATCGAAACTGTGGGTGATCTCATGGCCAATGACCGCACCGATCCCGCCATAGTTGATCGCTGCGTCCGCCGCTTCATCGAAGAACGGGGCCTCAAGGATCGCCGCCGGAAAGATCAGACGGTTCTCCAGGGGGATGTTCAGCGCATTGACGGTCTGCGGCAACATGTACCACTCGTCGTGCGTCACGGCCCGACCCAGCTTGGCCAGGTTGCGTTGATACTCGAACACCCCGGCCCGTTCGGCATTGGCCCAGGCTTGGTCCGGTCGCACCTCCAGACCGCTGTAGTGCCGCCACGTCTCGGGATAGCCGATCGAAACGCTCAGGGTTTCCAGCTTGCGGCGTGCGGCAGCGCGCGTCTGGTCCGACATCCACTCCAGGCCGTCGATCCGTTGCCCGAATGCCGTGATCAGATTCTGAACCAGCCCTTCCATCGCCGTCTTGGAATTCTCGGAGAAATGCCGCTCGACATAGATCTGTCCGACCGCTTCGCCCAGCGCCGCGTTGACGGCATCCACCCCCCGCCGCCAGCGCGGAGGCTGCTCCGGTGTCCCCGACAGTGTCGAGCCGTAGAAGCTGAAATGCTCCTCATCGAAGGCGCGCGGCAGGAAGGGCGATGCCCGATCCAGAGCATGGAATGTCAGATAGCTCTTCCAGGTATCCAGCGACTGTGAGCCCACCAGCGCAGCAATCCCGCTCACGGCCCCCGGTTGCCAGACGACGAACGTTTCCTGTTGTGCCAGGCCGGCCCCCTCGCGCCAGGCCACCCAGTCAATTCCCGGTGCGCGCGCGGTAAAATCGGCCTGGGACCAGTGATTGTTTCCAGCCTTGACGTCATTCGTCTGTTCCGCCGTGGCATGGACCCCGGCAATCGCTGTTTCCAGCGCCAGAATGCGGCTGGCCTTCGCCTCCGGCTCGGCAATGCGCGCCAAGGTCAAGACCTGGACGATGTGCGCGCGATAGTTCTGGCGCATTTCGGCCATTCGGCCGCCGTCCAGGTAGAAGGCCCGGTCCGGCATCCCCAGACCCCCCTGCACAAGATACGGCGAGTTGCGCGTGGGCTCGTCAAAATCCTGGCTGACCCACAGACCGAACAGTCTGTCGGTATAGTAGTTGGTCATGTTCAGCAGATCGACATCGGCCCGCAGCGTCTGACCCAGCGCCCGCGACAGACCCGACACATCGCGGATGCCGGCAATCGCTTCCAACTCGTCGCGCACCGGCGTCAGCCCCGCCTGTTCGATCGCCGTCTCGTTCATGAACGCGGTGTAGAAGTCACCGATCTTGCGTCGTTCACCGTCCGCCCCATTGTCGGCGGCCGCCTCTTCGATGATGACCTTGGTCCGCTCGTCCGCCTGGATGGTCAGGCGGGTGAAGCTGTTGAAGCTCGACCGGTCCGCCGGGATCTCGGTGTTGCGCGCCCAGGTGCCGTTGGCATAGCCGAAGAAGTCGTCGCCGGGTGAAATCGAGCGGTCCATCCCGGCGGTATCGAAGCCGAAGGTTCCGAACACGGGCGTCGTTCGCGTCGCCGCAGCCCCACCAGAGCCGCTGTTCTGGCAAGCCGCCAAGCCCACCAGCGTCACCGCCGGGACCGACATCAGGAAGGTGCGTCGCAGCATAAAGTAGCCTCCTCGTTCGGACAAGGTTATAGCATCCCCTGTGGCAAGAAGCGGGCCTGTCAGAAATTTCTTGCCCCCCGTTCAGACAAGGCTCTCCACCTGCGGTACCCTTGCCCGTCTCGCTTCTCTCTGAAGCACCTTACCTAGGGCTGGCTCTGGAGGAGAGCGCTATGAACTTCCGTCTCATCTGCATGATTGCCGTGATCGTTGTCCTACCGGCGACGGCCAGCGCCCAGTCACGCACTGAGATCGGTGAGGTCGTAACAGGCTACGCATTCTACAACCGCGTTGGTGCCACGCCAGCCGAGCATGACAGCGACCTGACGAGCTGCTTTGCAATCGTTCCAGTAGGCCGGCCTCGAGTTACGAATCCTTCGGGAACCGGCATCGGAGACTCCCTTGTCATGACCTGGGTCTGGGGCGGCGCGGTACAAGGCCTTTTCGCTGTCAGCGGCGAAAATTGCATGATCGCGAGGGGCTGGCGGGTCTACCGCCTTTCCGACGCGGAAGGCGCGGCGACCTATCAACTCTCAGGCACGGAATTCCGCGAACGGGTCGCCCCCTGGCTTGGCAGCGCGACGCCTCCTGGAACCTATTATCGCGGCTTCAACAACGAGGCGGCCCACCCCGCGCGGTACAGCACCGCCTCGAGGCCCGGTGCTCCAAGTCCCAGGCATTTGAGTGTGCGTTTCGCACTGGAGGGCGGCGCGCAGGTCGGAATACCGGGCCCCGTCACGCCAATTCGGACCGATTACGACATGAGACAGCCCGAGCGGACCACAACTGTTCATCGCCCAGGATCCGGCAATGCGGTTGTAGTTCTCATGGTTCGCGGCGGCTCTCGCGGGATCAGTTTCGGCCGGGTTAGCGACGGCCAACACGCAGGCGGTAGGCCCATCGTCTTCGGAATGACGGGTTCTAGTCGGGGCCGCTGGCATGTGGTCGAGGTTCCTGCAGGCCGTTGGCGCATCAACCATACAGGGGTGGTAAATCACTGCCTTGGATCCCCTTCCTTTGAGGTCGGCGAAGGAGAAGTGGTCTACGCAGGCGACTTCGACCTTGCCGGCGCTAACATCGGGCCCCAACTGGACATGACATTCGCCACCTCGGCTTTGGAGGGCCCAGGCCTGGAGGTGATGCGAACAGCGGAATATGAGAATGGGTCCACAGTCGCCTGTGTTGTAGGCGTTGTGCCTTATCCGCTGGAATTCGAGGGGTTTCCCTTCGCCTCGGGATATCGATCGGGCTCAATGGCTCCCGGCCGCGTCAGCGAGTAGGACGGCCGCGAGCCGCCCGCTGCGAGGAAATGTACGGCGCAGCATGGTTCGAATTCCTCGTTCAGGTCCCAGGCTATTCTCTCTGACCGTCCGATAAGCGGCCTGTCAGGAATTTAATGGCCCGCCAGAGGCGTGCAACGTCCGTAGCTCTGATTGAGCCCCTCGACGTACTCGGCAATTGGATTCAGTCCAAGTGCGCTCCGCCGCTCGTCGACGTGCTCGGGGTCTTCCAGGTCAGCCGGGATGACGTAGCGTCCTTCCGAACAGGTCGTTCCTTGCGTGCCGTACCGCTGAAGATGCCCGTCCATGGTCGCCACCCGGTCGTAGAGGCGGGCATACTGGCTCCCGTTGAGATCGGCCGTACCGATGAGGGGTTCCATCCGGGCCAGCACATTGCGCATCAACTCAAGGTCCCCGGAATGCTGCACCACCGAATAGGCCGCTTCAGAGGCGACCCGCCCAAATTGCGACCTCGGGAACCAGCCTTCATGGCTCGCCAGCAGTTCCCGCATCCTCGCTGTATTCGCTTGATCGACAGCCTCAGCGATCGGCCAGGCTTCCACTTCGAGTCGCGCCCGATCCTCGTCCGAGGCCTCTTGGCGCGCCGCGAGGAATCGCTCGCGAACGACCTGGTCCATGGCCCCCATGCCGGCCAGTTCGCGAATGATCGCTTCCCGGCCCATCACCGCTTCCAGCTCGGTACGAGCCGTCGCCGCCGGATCAGCCGGCTGGGCACACACGGGCGTCGCCAAGACCACAGCAAGGGCCGCAACAGCAATCCAGCGCATCGGCGTTCCTCCTGAACACAGCTTCCGGAGCGGTCGCGGCGGAAATGCGGCCTACCCCTCGTCCTCGGTCACGAAGTCTTGCGCGAATTCGGGGGCCTCATCCCCATCCTCGATGGGATCGAGGTCCTCGTCGCCGGCGCGGGCCGGATCCGGTGTCATGAAGTCCGCCGGCAAGGACAGGTCCAGCAGACCCGCCGCCCGCATATCCGCCGCACCCGGCAGGTCCGCCAGATGCGCCAGACCGAAATGCTCCAGAAAATGCTCGGTGGTGCCGTAGGTGACCGGACGTCCCGGTGTGCGTCGGCGCCCGCGCAGCCGCACCATGCCCATCTCCAGCAGCAGATCCAGCGTCCCCTTGGACAGGCTGACCCCCCGCACGCTCTCGATCTCGGCCCGGGTCGTCGGCTGGTGATAGGCGATGATAGCCAGCGTCTCCAGCGCCGCCTTGGACAGTTTGCGCGGCTCATCGCGCTGCTCGGTCATCATGAAGGACAGATCCTGCGCGGTGCGAAACGCCCAGCGATCCGCCACACAGATCAACTCCACCCCGCGCCCGGCATAGCGCGCCCGCAAGCCCGCAATGGCCTGACCGGCATCGGCCCCTTCCGGCAGCCGGCGGGCGATCTCAGTCAATGTGAGTGGTCCCGCCGCCGCGAACAAAAGAGCCTCGACCCGGCGCTCGATCTCGGCCTCATCTGGAGCGAACTTGATCATCCTTCGGACTCCAGAACCAGGGTGTCCCGACGCGATTTGACGAACAATGGGTCGAACGCTTCCAGCTGTCGGGCGCTCAGCCGACCTTCCTTGACCAGTTCCAGGCTCGCCGACAGGGTCGAGGCCAGATAGGAGGCACCGGTCGGCCCTTCCCCGTCCCCCCGCACCCCCGGCGTGATTGCGCTCAGCTCTGTCCAGGCCGACAATCTCGGAAGCTGCTTCAGCATCCAGTCGCGCGCCTCTTCCAGGGCGAAGGCCTCGACCCGCTGCGTCGGACTGTAGTGCCGTTCCGCCTCACGCCGCCGCTGCGACACATAGGCGGCCATCAAATCATAGAGGTTGGCATCCAGGCGGTTGGACGGGATGACCTCGATCGCCTCCGGGTCGCCGCGCCCGAACACGTCCCGCCCCAGCACCGGGCCGCTGGTCAGCGCCTCGACCGCCTTTCGCATTGCCTCCAGCTTCATCAGCCGGAACGCGAGGGCCTGGGCCATGACCTCGGCGTCGATCTCATCGTCCGCCTTCTTTTCCGGCTTGGGCAGCAACAGCCGCGACTTCAGATAGGCCAGCCACGACGCCATCACCAGATAGTCCGCCGCCAGCGCAAAGTTCCGCCGCCGCGCCTCATGCACAAAGGCCAGATACTGTTCCGCCAGGCGCGTGATCGACAGCTTGAGCAAGTCCACCTTCTGGGTCCGCGCCAAAACCAACAGAACGTGTAGCGGCCCCTCGAACCCGTCCAGATCGACGACGAAGGCCTCGCCTTCTTCGATGTTGTCGGCGGCGGAAAAATCGAGATTGGGCTGAAAGGCGTCGGTCATGGGGCCTCGCCCACCGCCGGCCCTGCCCTGGCCTCAAACCGCCCCTTCAGCACCGCCGCAAGCTCAGCCGCAGCCGCAGCCGCGTCGAAAGGCTCCGGTTCAGCCGTGGCACAGGCCAGGGCCGCAGCCGCCCGCTCGGCCGAACGCCCGCTCAGATCAGCCGCCCCTTCGGCCACCGCCCGCATCTCATGCAGGTCGCCATTACAATGCAGGACCACATCACACCCTGCCGTCAGCGCCCGCCGGGCTCGTTCCTGCATTGGCCCCTTCAGGGCCTTCATCGACAGATCATCCGTCATCAACAGGCCGTCGAACCCAAGCCGCTCGCGAATGATCTCGAGGGTATCATGCGAGGTTGTGGCCGGTCGCTCGGCGTCCGCAGCCTTGAACACGACATGGGCCGTCATCGCGGCGGGTAGGTCATTCAGCGCCTTGAACGGCGCAAAGTCCCATGCGTCCAGGCTGACCAGATCCAGCTTCACCTCGGGCAACTCATGGTGGCTGTCGCTCATTGCCCGCCCGTGACCGGGTATGTGCTTGATCACCGGCAGGACGCCGCCGGCCATCAAACCTTGCGCCGCTGCCTTCCCGAGACGCGCCACCGCGCCCGGTTCGCGGGCAAAGGCCCTGTCCCCAATGATGTCGTGGGCACCGTCGACCGGCGTATCCAGAACCGGGGCGCAATCAACATTGACCCCAACAGCCTTCAGATCCGCCGCCATCAACCGATGGCCCAGCTCAACCAGGCGCGCAGCGGCCTCGACATTGCCGCCTACCGCTTCAAGATAGGCCTGCGCCGGCGGATACTTGCGCCAGTGGGGCGGACCCATGCGCTGAACCCGTCCGCCTTCCTGGTCGATCAGGATGGGAGCATCGCGCCCAATCGCTTCACGCAATTCTTGCGTTAATACAGTTATCTGTTCTGAATCTTTCACATTGCGCTTGAACAGAATGAAGCCCCAGGGCCGCGCCTCTCGGAAGAAGGCGCGTTCACCGGCGGACAGCGTGGTCCCTGAAAGCCCGTAGATCGCCGCCGAAACACCCGTCACTGAACGATACAGTCCCGTCCCGACGCCCGCATCGCCCCGCAGAATGCCCGCGCATCCTGGGCGGAGAAGCCGTTCACCGTGGTCCGATAGACCGTGCGACCGCCCGAGGTTGTCACCTGCTGAATGCCGCGCGTCCGCCCCGAGGCAAACTGCGGGAAGGCCGCCGCCACCTCAGCATAGGCGCGCTCGGCCGCCGCCTCGGTCGAGAACGCCCCGATCTGAACGGACGTGCCACCGCCCGTTGCCTGCGGCTGAGGCTGCGGGCGAGCCGGGGCCGGGGCCGGGGCCGGGGTTGGTGTCGGGCGTTGCACCGGCGGCGTTGCCGGCACCTCGGCGCGCGGCTGTGTCGGCGGTGCGACAGGCCCATCGGTCGTCAACGGCGGCGGGCGTTGCCCTGGCGCTTCCGGCGGTGGGGCCAGGTCAACCTGCTCGTCTAGCGGATCGAAGACCTCGATCTGGGCATCGCCCGATGACGGCTGGGCCGCGTCTGGCGCGGCACCGGCGACACCCTCGGCCCCTTCGATGACCGGCGGAGCTTCACCTTCATTGCGCACCCCCGCTCGATAGAACAGGACCACCGCGATGATCAGGACCAGCAGGACGACCGCCGAAATGATCAGCGTCAACGGCAAGGGCGGGCGACCGCCTCCGTGACTGCGAGCATCGAAGCCTGACCGCTCAAACGGCAGATCGTCATCGTTGCGGGGCGTATAGGGGCCGCGCTCAGGATCGGGCCGTTCGTAGGACATCAGCGTCGCCTCGTTATTGTCGCTTCGCCCACGAATCGCAGGCGAACCGAAAGACTCTAGCCCATCCCCGCCGTCATCCGAATCACAACTGGGCTTCATCCACAAGACCGTAGAGCCGTCGATGCTCTTCAAAGGCAAAAAGATCTGTCATCCCGGCGATATAGTCGCACACGGCCCGCGCGCGGCGCTCATCTCCGCCGATCTGCGCCCGTGCCCGCCACTCCTTCGGCATCAGGTCCAATTCGGCCATATAGCTTGCGAACAGATCATCGACCGTCCGCGCCGCACGATCCCGCATGACATTGATCCGGTCGTGCCGATACATCCGCTCGAACAGGAAGGCGCGCAGACGCGCCAGGTCCTGCATCATGCCGTCCGAAAACTGCACCATGGCCCGACCGGCGACGCGCACGTCCTCGGGCGTTTCGATCCCCCCTTCAGCCAATCGCCGCGTCGTCTCAGCCAGGATGTCGCCGATCATCACGCCGATCATGCGTCGGACCGTCTCGATCCCGGTCATCCGCTCGCCAACATCGGGCCAGTCCGCCTGGACCCCCTTCAGGATCGGCCCCACCAGCGGCACCCCCGCCAGTTCCTCCAGGCCGAACAGGCCCGCCTGTAGCCCGTCATCGACATCGTGGTTGTTGTAGGCAATGTCGTCCGCGACCGCCGCCACCTGAGCCTCCATCGACGCAAAGGTTTCCGGCCTCAGGTCCCAGACCTGTTGATACTCCCTCACCGCGCGCCAGGCGGGCTCATCCATGCGATGAGATATCGGCCCATTGTGCTTGATCACCCCTTCCAGCGTCTCCCAGCTCAGGTTCAACCCCTCGAACGCCGGGTATCGATGCTCCAGTCGGGTGACGATCCGAAACGTCTGGACGTTGTGGTCAAAGCCGTTCCACGCCTCCATCAGCCCCTTCAGGCGGTCCTCGCCCGCATGGCCGAACGGTGGATGGCCCAGGTCATGGGCCAGCGCGATGACCTCGGCCAGATCCTGATCCAGTGACAAGGCCGCCGCCAGCGACCGCGCGATCTGAGCCACCTCCAGGCTGTGCGTCAGGCGCGTGCGATAGTGGTCGCCCTCATGGGCGATAAACACCTGGGTCTTGCCCTTCAGACGCCGGAACGGCGTCGAATGGATGATCCGGTCCCGATCCCGGGCAAAGGCTGTACGCGTCGCGCTTGGGGCTTCGGCAAACAGCCGACCCAGGCTGGCCCCCGGATCGGAGGCATAGCTTGCGCGTTCATTCAGAATGGTCATCCGCTGGGCCACCGACGGAAAGCCCTTTCACGCAGGGCCACCAATCCTCATATAGACCTCACGATGAGCCTGAAACCCGTCACCCTCGCTGAAAGCGCCGCTCGCCGCCTGGCCGACCTGTCCAGGGCCGAGGGCAAGCCCCTGATGCTGCGTGTCGCGGTGGACGGCGGCGGCTGTTCCGGCTTCCAGTACCGCCTCGACCTGGTCGAAAGCGCCGAACCTGACGACCACCGCATCGAACACGCCGGCCAGACCGCGCTGGTCGATGACATTTCGATGCCCTTCCTGGCCGGTTCCGAGATCCAGTTCGTCGACGAGCTGCTCGGGGCTCAGTTCAAGATCGTCAATCCGAACGCGGTGGCGAACTGCGGGTGCGGGGTCAGTTTTTCGATCTGACCGGCATTTCCCGGCGCTGGCCAGCCGTTTCGTGTAGGGTCGCGCCGACGCCAACCAGTTCGGCCCTCCGGTCGGCGGACGTCACGAGGACACCGGCATGGCCAAGGGCCAGATGCGCGGCAACAAGGAAATCCGCAAACCCAAGACGGCGACGCCCAAACCGCCGCCCTCACTCAAGACCTCGCCCTTCACCCTGCCGCCCGGCAAGAAGTAGGCGACCCCGTCGCGCCGCCGAAGCCGCCGTCATCGCATGTTGGCACCGTGACGCCTTGAATTGGCTCGGGACTTTTCCCGCGCGAGCACGCTGCGTCCCCGCCTGTGCGACGCCATGAGACACTGGCGCAATGTCCTGCGCGCTCCGCCTCGTCGTCCGATTTAGTGCACTTAGTGCACTTAGTGCACCCGATTCACAGTGCACTATGGCCCGACACATCACGGTCGGAAGTCCACAGCGTCCAGGTCTTGCCCTGTCATCTTGCGCCGTGCAGCCAGCCCGCTCAGTACGTCCGGCCCTCGGCCTTGCGCTCTTCCAGGTGCCCGTCCTTGATGGCGAAGACCCGGTCCATATGCCCGGCCAGCTCCATATTGTGGGTGGCGATCAGGGCCCCGACGCCCGTTTCACGCACAAGATCATGCAGAGCCTGGAAAACCGTCTGGCTGGTGGCTGGATCCAGATTGCCCGTCGGCTCGTCTGCGAGCAGCAGACGCGGCTGATTTGCCAGGGCGCGGGCGATGGCGACGCGCTGCTGCTCGCCGCCCGACAGTTGCCCCGGCTGATGCGTCAGGCGCTCAGCCAGGCCCAGGCGACCCAGCATCTCCGACGCCCGCTCACGCGCCTCGGACTGGCTCTTGCCAGCCATGCGCATCGGCAGGGCGACATTATCGCGCGCGTCGAACTCCGGCATCAGATGGTGGAACTGGTAGATGAAGCCGATCTTGGCCAGGCGAAGGCGCGTGCGGCCCCGCTCGTCCAGCCCGCCGACGTCCTCGCCGTCGATGCGGATTTCGCCTTCATTGGGCCGCTCCAGCAGGCCGGCGGCGTGCAGCAACGAAGACTTCCCCGAGCCCGAAGGCCCGATCAGACCCACGACCTCGCCCGGCATCACCTGCACGTCGACGCCCTTGAGCACCTCCAGCGTCTTGTCGCCGGTGACGTAGGTGCGCCTCAGATTTCTGATGGTCAGCAGCGGCTCACTCATAGCGCAGCGCCTCCACCGGATCGATCCGCGACGCCCGCCACGACGGGATCAGCGCCGCCAGCGCCGACAGCACCAGCGCCGCCCCCGCGATGATGATGATCTCCGGCCATTCGATCCGCGCCGGTATGCCGTCGAGGAAATAGATTTCCGGCGGGAACAGCGAACGTCCGATCAGGCTCTCGATGAAGGACTGGATCGGTCGGATAAACAGGCAGAACAACACCCCCAGGCCAAAGCCGATCAAGGTCCCCGCAGCTCCAATTGAAAAGCCCGCTGCCAGGAAAATTCTCAGGATCGACCCCTGCCCCGCCCCCATCGTGCGCATGATGGCGATGTCGCGGGTCTTGTTTTTCACCAGCATGACGATGCCCGAAATGATGTTCAGCGCCGCCACTAGCACAATCAGCATCAGGATCAGCCGCATCACCGTCCGCTCGACGGCCAGCGCCCCGCGCATGGTCGCGTTCTGCGTCGTCCAGTCCAGAACCATCGCCGACGGTCCCAGCAGCTCACGCAGTCGCTCGGTCGTCTCCGGCGCGCGTTCGGGCCGCTCGATCATCACCTGGATCATGTCCCACATGCCCTCGCGGGCGAAGAACAGCTCGGCCTGGTCAATGGGCATGTAGATCATCACCTGGTCGAAGGTGGCCACGCCGGTCGTGACGATGGCACCGACGACATAGCTCTTCTCCAGCGGGGCCGCGCCGAAGGCCGAGCCACCGCCATCCTGAGACAACAGCGTCAGGGTATCGCCCGGTCCGACGCCGAGGCGCTGAGCCATGGCCTCACCGATCACGATGGTGTCGCCGCCGTAGTCGCCCTGACCAAACCCGGCCAGCGACCCAACACGAACACCGTCCCGACCGATGGTCGACGCCCGCAGATCGTCGGGCCGAACACCCCGCACCAGCCCGCCGGCCGACGCGCCACCCGGCCCGGTCACGAACGTCTCGGCCTGGATCAGGGGCGTGGCCTCGACCACTTCGGGAAGACTACGAACGCGCTGGAGCGTCTGCTGGCGCTCGGCACCCGTCAGGGTGTTCCCCTGAACATAGACATGGCCGTCGACGGCCAGCAGCCGGTTGATCAACTCAGACGTAAAGCCGTTCATCACCGACATGACGATGACCAGCACCATCACGCCCAGCATGATCCCCAGGAAGGAGATGATCGCGATCAGCGCCACCCCGCCGTCCTTGCGTCGCGCCCTGAGATAGCGCCACGCCAGCCCCAGTTCCCACGCAGAGAAAGGCCCGGCTGGCCTGACGTCGTCGCTCATCCGGCAATCCTTTGCAGCGCCTCGGCCAACGGCACGCTGACCTTCTCGCCGGTCGCCCGTCGCTTCAGCTCGACCACACCGTCCGCCAGTCCCTTGGGCCCAATGGTCAGCTGCCAGGGCACACCGATCAGGTCGGCGGTGGCGAACTTGCCGCCGGGCCGCTCGTCGGTATCGTCGTACAGGACGTCCTTGCCCGCGGCTTCCAGCGCCGCCACGGCCTCTTCACAGGCCGCCGACACAGCGTCATCCTTGGCCCGCAGATTGATCACCACAACGTCGAAGGGGGCCACCGCGTCCGGCCAGATGATGCCGCCCTCGTCGTGGCTGGCCTCGATAATCGCGCCCAGCAGGCGACTGACTCCGACGCCATAGCTGCCGCCGTGGATCTCGGTATCGACCCCATCCGGCCCGGCGACCTTGGCCTTCATCGGGGCCGAGTACTTGGTCCCGAAATAGAAGATGTGACCGACCTCGATACCCCGAGCCGTCAGGCGATCCGCCTCCGGCGTCCGGCTCTCGAAATCGGCGGCATCGTGCATCTCCTCGGTCGCGGCGTACATCGAGGTCCGCTCATCGACGATGCCTTGCAGGTCGTCCCAGTCGACGTCGCCGCCGGGTGCCAGCATTTCGACCAGGTTGCGATCGCAAAACACCTGGCTCTCACCGGTGTCGGCCAGAATGATGAACTCGTGGCTCAGATCGCCGCCGATCGGCCCCGGATCGGCCTTCATCGGCACGGCCTTCAGGCCCATCCGCGCGAAGGTGTTCAGATAAGCCACGAACATCCGGTTATAGGCCTTGCGCGCCGACGCCTCATCGAGGTCGAACGAATAGGCGTCCTTCATCAGGAACTCGCGCCCGCGCATCACGCCGAAGCGCGGCCGCCGCTCATCGCGGAACTTCCACTGGATGTTGTAGAGATTCAGCGGCAGCGCCTTGTAGCTCTTCACATAAGCGCGGAAGATTTCGGTCACGACCTCTTCCGCTGTGGGGCCGTACAACAGGTCCCGCTCGTGCCGGTCCTTGATACGCAGCATCTCGTCGCCGTAGTCGTCGTACCGCCCGCTCTCGCGCCACAGGTCCGCCAGTTGCAGCGTCGGCATCAGGATTTCGATGGCTCCGGCGCGATTCATTTCCTCGCGCACGATCTGCTCGACCTTCTTGAGCACTCTCAGGCCGAGCGGCAGCCAGGCGTAAATGCCCGCCGCCTCTTGGCGGATCAGGCCGGCGCGCAGCATCAGCTGATGTGAAACAATCTGGGCGTCCGAAGGCGCCTCTTTCAGGGTCGGCAGGAAGTAGCGCGACAGGCGCATCGAACAGATCCAGGCAATCTAGATAGGGAGGAACGCTGGTTTAGCCTTGCGCGGCCCCGCTTCGCAACGGAGCCGATCGAAATCCTATTCGCAACGCTGCATCGGCATGGCGTCTGCTGCCGGCATTTCCACGCCGTCATAGACGCCCCCCACAAGGGTCAGGTTCTCGCCCTGGGCAGCGAACGTCTCTTCCATGCGACCATTGCCCGTCGAATAATCAACCCGCAGCGACTGGCCGTCATAGAAGACCGAGTTGATCGGATAGGTCTGGCCATCGGCAAAGACCTGGATCTCATGCTCAGCAAAGCGGACGTAGGGCCGCTGGCAGTCCGCCGCCCAGGTGCCGATGAACTGCTCGGGGGTCCCTTCCGAGAAGGCCGCCTCCTCTTCGTTCGTGCCGCTGGTCAGTTCGCGCACACGATCACAGCCGACGAGGGCCACGAGGCTCACCATGGCCAGCACGGTCATTCGCTTCATCTGAGTGTCTCCTGGGTCAGGTGCGGGTCGAGGGTATATCCGGCAAGGGAATCAGTTGGAACTGGATCACCAGAACCAGGATCAGCCAGACGATGGCCGCCACCCAGGTCGTGGTGATGAACTTCTTTTTGAGGTTGGTCTGGGCCGGCGCACCCCAATCGCTGCCGTCGGTCGGCCGTTCCTGTGCACCCTGGTTCATCCCCAGCGGCAGGATCGTGAACAGAACCAACCACCAGATGATGATGTAGATGGCAAACAGGGTGATGGGACCGACAAACACGGCCTACTCCGAACAGCGAAGAGACAGAACGACGAGCGCCCGGCGTCGGGGCCAACCTCCCTCTGTATTGGGCTGAAACTGTGGCCGGATCAATGATCCGGCGTTTCCATCAACTCGATGAGCACGCCCCCCATATCCTTGGGGTGTAGAAAGATGATCGGCGTGCCGTGCGCGCCGATGCGCGGCTCGCCCGTCCCCAGGATGGTCGCGCCCCTGGCTCTCATCTCATCGCGCGCCGCAACGATGTCCTCTACCTCGAAGCAGATGTGATGCTGCCCCCCCTTGGGATTCTTGGCCAGAAATCCATGGATCGGGCTGTCCTCGCCCAGCGGCTCGATCAGCTCGATCTGGCTGTTCGGCAGATTGACGAAACAGACCCTGACCCCCTGCGCCGGCAGGTCGAAAGGCGTTTCAATCGAACTGACCCCCAGCATATCGCGGTACAGTTTGATGCTGTTCTCGATGGACGGCGTGGCGACGCCGACATGGTTCAACCGTCCGATAGTCACTTGGGTCCGCTCCCGCCCTGTTGCCGTTGTCCGATCGCGACACCGATCTGGCGCTGCTGGAACGGTGTCAGATAGCGGATCCAGCCTTCGGCGCTGACAGCAATATTCATGACCGGCTGACCGGGCACGGAGCGGAACGAGGAATCTGTTCCCACCACGGAATACCGCCCTCCCGACGACCGAACCATGAAGGGCGAGCCGGAATCACCGCGCGTCGTATCGCACTCATGGGCAAAGGTGTTCTCGCCCCCCTGAACCGCGATGATGTGACATTCGAGGTTTCCCGACAGGTGGGTGCCCGTATCCCACGAAAACCCAGCCTGATAGAGGTTGGCCGTCAGCGCGCGCGCAGGTCCCATGCCGGTCAGATCGACAACCTGCAGGAAGCCGATCTCATTGCCCAGCGGTCGGTCCAGACGCAGCAGGGCCCAGTCCAGCCCGTCAATCTGGTTGGTGGTGTTGAACCGCCGAAAGTCGAAATTCGGATCAATGAAATAGTGGGTGATCCTGGCGCGCTCACCGCTGTTGGCAATGAACTCTCCAGCAGCATTGGTCTGGCCGTTCTCTCCGTGGATGCAGTGGGCGGCGGTGATCAGGACGTCCGCCCCGATCAGGGTCGCCGTACACGATCCGCCGGCCGTCATCGAAATCTGACCCACCATGGTCCAGGGGTACTGATCGACCGGCACAAAGATCCGGTCGTCACGACCGAAGAAGTGATCGTTGATCGTCATCGGGCGCTCGGCCCCGATACAGTCACGACGATCCGTTCGCGCCTGACAGCTGCCGTTGCCCGCTCCCGGCTCCTCGCACACATTGTTGAAGGCGGTATCGCAGCTGTCATTGCGGAACCGCAGCTGGGCGACCGGACCACAATCGGTCCTGTCGGAACCGTTGATGCAGGCCCCGGTGCCGATGCCGGGCTCGTCACATTCGCCGTCATTGGCCCACTGGCAGGCGTCCTGCTCACCGTTCCTCAGATACTGGCAATCGGTCCGGTCTGTGCCCAGTCGACAGGCCCCGGTTCCAATGTCGGGGTCGTCACATTCATTGTCATTGGCCCAACGGCACGAATCGTCGCCACTGCCCCGGCCTTGTGGCGTCGGCGGATCACCCGGCTTGAGCTCCTGTTTGATCCACGGGCTGAACCCCGCCGTTAGCCCGGCATCGTCCATTAATCCAACGCAAAGAACGGCGGCTACAGCGGTCGCGATCCAGGCTTTCACGGTCATCCCCCCTCAGCCAGCGCCAGTGATTTCAACTGTTCTGACCCAAGGCAATCTAGGCGTCAAAGTCGAATGACGCCGCTATCAGATTCTGACGATCAGCGTCTCGACGGCGGGCTTCCGGTCCCAGATCTGGCGAGCGGCTCGTTTGAGCGTCCGGCTCACGGCCTGTTCGACCGCCTGATCATCCAGCCGCTCCGCCGGTTTCATCTTGGCCAGGGTATGCGCTGCCAGATCGGCCAGGTCGTCCAGGGCGTCCTCCAGCTCATCATCACCCGGCAGGCCCAGCCCCCGGATTTCCAGGTCCCCGGCCAACCTGCCCTTGCCATCGATGGCCACAGCAACGGCCAGCACGCCCGCCAGCGCAACATGGCGGCGCTCTCGCAGAGCGTCAGAGCCTTCGGGGGTCAGCAAGCCGCCGTCCACAAACAGGCGCCCCGACGGGACCTCGTCAATAATCTCGGCCAGACCCGGCGCGAGCCTCAGAAGGTCGCCATTCCGCATGGCAACCGCCTCGGGCACCTGCATGTCCCTGGCCAGGTTGCAGTGCTCGATCAGATGCCGCCGCTGGCCATGGGTAGGCACGGCAACCCGCGGACGCGCCCACTGATACATCTCGCGCAGTTCGTCACGGCAGGGATGTCCCGACACATGGATGCCCGGATGGTCGCGCTCGGTGTAGAGCCTCACCCCCCTCTCGGCCAGCTTGTCCTGCATCCGCCCGATCTGGAGTTCATTGCCGGGGATCACGCGCGACGAGAACACACAGGCATCGCCCTTGCCCAGGCTGATGTGCGGATGGTCACCGTTGGCAATACGATTCAGCGCCGCGCGTGGCTCGCCCTGGCTGCCGGTACATAGATAGAGGATCGCCTCATCGGGAAAATAGCCCGCCTCGCTCATGTCGATAAACGGCTGTACATCCTGAAGCAGGCCGACCGACTTGGCCGCCGCGGTGATCCGGTGCATCGACCGCCCCACCAGACAGACGCGACGTCCGCACGCCTCGGCCGCCCGGATCACGCTGTCCAGTCGCGCGACGTTGGAGGCAAAACAGCCGACCGCCACCTTGCCCGTCAACGACCCAATCAACGCCGTCAGGGCGACCTTGACCTCGGCCTCCGAACCCGCCGACCCGTCGACGAAGACGTTGGTGGAATCGCACACCATCGCCAGTACGCCCTCGTCACCCAGGCGTCGGATTGTCTCGACATCGGTGCGCTCGCCGATGACCGGGTCCTCGTCGATCTTCCAGTCGCCCGTGTGCAGAACCGTGCCCAGCGGCGTCCTGATCGCCAACCCGTTCGGCTCGGGGATCGAATGGGTGATGGTCACCATCGTCACCTCGAAGTCGCCCAGGCTGATCGTCCCGCCCAGCGGCACGACGTTCAGCTCCACCTCGTCCAACAGGCCCGCGTCCCGCAGCTTTTCGCGGATCAGGAACGCCGTGAAAGGCGTCGCATAGAGCGGGGCCTTCAGCCGCGGCCACAGCCAGCCCAGAGCCCCGATGTGGTCCTCATGGGCATGGGTCAGGACGATGCCCAGGATATTCTCACCTTCGAGATAGGTGGGGTCCGGCACGATGACGTCCACGCCGGGCGTCGTCGAATCCCCGAACGTCACCCCGACATCGACCACGACCCACCTGCGATCATCCGCCGGGCCGAAGCCATAGGCATTCAGGTTCATGCCAATTTCGTTGGACCCACCCAGCGGTAGGAAGACCAGTTCGTCGCGCGTCTCGGCGCTCATGCGTTCGCTCCAAAGAAGACATCGCCGGCCGAGATCAGTCGGACCTCGCCACGATCGAGGCGCAGCTTCAACGCGCCATCCGGGGCCAGTCCTTCAGCCCAACCGGTGACGGTTTCATGTCCGAGCCGGGCCGTGCAGAGGCCGGGAATACCGGACGCCCGATCTGACCAGTCCTTCAGGATCGCGCCCGCCCCATCGCGCGTCCACTGGACCAGCCTCACCTGTAGGGCCCGGTCCAGCTCGGCTATCGCGACCGCCGGCGTCGGGGCCGCGCCCCGATCCGCCGCAAGATGGTCCACAAGACTGGTCGCAGGCCGCTCCGTGTCGCCGGGCGACCAGACAAGGTTCAGACCCACGCCGATGGCCAGCCACAGCTCACCGCCGGCGCGCGCTCCCGACTCGATCAACAGCCCTGCCGCCTTGTGGCCGGCGACCAACACGTCATTGGGCCACTTCAGGGTCACCAGTCCCGGCGCAGCATGGGCCTGAATCACATCATGGGCCGCCAGCGCCGCCACGAAGCTGACCATGGCCGCATCGGCGGGCTTGCGGTCGGTGGTGATTAACAGGGTCGCGGCCAGATTGCCGGGATGGCCGGACCAGTCGCGACCGCGCCGACCACGCCCCGCCGATTGTTCGCGCGCCGTGATCCACAGCGGCCCCTCCTCGCCCACCTCGGCGCGTCGCCGTGCCTCGGCGTTGGTCGAGTCCAGATGGTCGAAGGCCAGGACCGGCCACGGCTGAAGGATCACCCCAATCCCAGGGCGCGCGCGGCCGTCCCGGCGAAGCCGTCGAGCCAACCCAGCGCGAACAGCACCAGCGGGAAGCTGAACGCCGCCGCCGCATAGGCCACCCACTGGGCGTCACGCGGGGCTGGATCGGTCAGGCCCGGCGACGGATCGAACCACATCAGCTTGATCAGGCGCAGATAGTAGAACGCCGCCACCACCGAGGCCGCCAGACCCAGCGCCGCAAAGATCCAAAGCCCGCCCTGGATCGCGGCACCGAAGACATAGACCTTGGCCCAGAAGCCGGCGAAGGGCGGCATCCCAAGGACCGACAGCGACAGCATGGTCAGCACAATTGCCGTGCCGGGGCGGTCCTGCTTGAGGCCTGCCAGATCGCTGATCTGGGTGATCGGACGCCCGCCCCGGCTGAGCGCCAGCAGACAGGCAAAGAAGCCGGTCACATCGACCATATAGAGCACCATGAAGACCAGCATGGCCTTCACGCCTACCGTCGTCCCCGCCGCAATGGCGAGCAGCGCATAGCCCATGTTCGCGATCGACGAATAGGCCAGCAGGCGCTGGATATTCTTCTGCATCAGACCGCCGAAGGCTCCGACACAGAAGCTGAGCACCGCCAGCGCCAGGATCACCTGACGCCATTGGTCTTCGATGACATGGAACCCTTCGCCCAGCGTGCGGGCGATCAGCACCAGCGCCGCCAATTTCGGCGCGGCGGCAAAGAAGGCCACCGCCGGCGTGGGCGCGCCCTCATAGACATCGGGCGTCCACATATGGAACGGCGCGGCCGAAATCTTGAATGCCAGTCCGCAAAGCAGGAACACCAGGCCGAAGATCAGGCTGGTTCCATGGGCCCCCGCCGCCGCCGCAGCGATGTCGTCGAACGCCATCGACCCGGCGAAGCCGTAGATCAGGCTGGCACCGTAAAGCAGCAGACCCGACGACAGAGCTCCCAGAACGAAATACTTCAGGCCGGCTTCCGAGCCCTTGGCGTCGTCGCGGTTGAAGGCCGCCAGCACATACAGCGCCAGGGACTGAAGCTCGATGCCGACGTACAGCGAAATCAGATCGCCTGCCGAGGCCATCATGCTCATGCCCGCCGCGGCCAGCAGAATCAGGATCGGGTATTCGAACCGCGCCTGATTGTTGCGGATCATCCAGCCGTGGCCGAGCAGGATCGCGACCGCCGAGGCCAGATAGATCGCCACCTTGGCGAAGACCGCAAGACTGTCATTGACGAAGGCCCCCATGAAGGCCTGGCCCAGGGGCCCGGTGGCCGAGGCCACGGCGGCCCCGATCAGGACCAGGCCGCTCAACAGCGAAATAGCCGGGCGCGCCTTGTCGCCGCCATAGGCTCCGACGAGCAGCAGGACCATGGCCCCGATAACGACGATCAGCTCAGGCGTGGCAATCGAGAGTGCGTTGGTGAATTCCATGGTCGTCCTAGCCCCCGATGGCCGACTGATAGGTCGTGACCAGTTGGTCGACCGAGGCTTGGGTGATGTCGAATACGGCAGCCGGATAGATACCCAGCCACAGGGTGCCGACAATCAGCGGCACGAAGATCGCGATCTCCAGCGGCGTGACATCGGTGATGTCGTTCAGTTTCGGATTGGTGATCTGGCCGAACATGACCTTGCGATAAAGGGTCAGCGCATAGACCGCTGACAGGATCACCCCTGTTGCCGCCCCAAACGCCGCCCAGGTCGAGGCCTGGTACACGCCGGTCATGGTCAGGATTTCCCCGACGAAGCCTGACGTTCCCGGCAGGCCGACATTGGCCATGGTGAACAGCAGGAAGATGGCCGCATAGCGCGGCATCCGGTCGGTCAGCCCGCCATAGAAGCTGATCTCGCGGGTGTGCATCCGGTCATAGACGACCCCGACGCACAGGAAGAGCGCGCCCGAGATGATGCCGTGGCTGAGCATCTGATAGACCGCGCCCTGCACGCCCGTCGCATTGGCGGCGAAGATGCCCATGGTGACGAAGCCCATGTGGGCGACCGACGAATAGGCAATCAGCTTTTTGATATCGGTCTGCCGGAAGGCAACCAGCGAGGTGTAGATCACCGCGATGACCGACAGGGCGAAGACCATCGGCGCGAACATCGCCGAGGCATCGGGGAACATCGGCAGATTGAATCGCAGGAAGCCGTAGCCACCCAGCTTCAACAGGATACCGGCCAGAATAACCGAGCCCGCCGTCGGGGCCTGAACGTGGGCGTCCGGCAGCCAGGTGTGGACCGGCCACATCGGCATCTTCACCGCAAATGAGGCGAAGAAAGCCAACCAAAGGAAGGTCTGGACGTTCGGATCGAAGGCGTATTGCGCCAGCTCCGGGATCGAAGACGTGCCCGCCGTGGCGAACATGTACAGCATCGCCGCCAGCATCAGCACCGACCCCAGAAGGGTGTAGAGGAAGAACTTGTAGGCCGCATAGACCCGGTTCTGTCCGCCCCAGATGCCGATGATGAGGAACATCGGCACCAGGCCGCCCTCGAAGAAGATGTAGAACAGGAACAGGTCCAGCGCCGTGAAGACGCCGATCACCAGCGTTTCCAGCACCAGGAAGGCGATCATGTATTCGACCACCCGATTGGTGATCGGCTTCCAGCTGGCGGCGATACACAGCGGCATCAGGAAGGCCGTCAGCAGCACGAACAGGATGGATATCCCATCCACGCCCATGTGATAGGCCACACCCGCAAACCACGGGACATATTCGACGAACTGATAGTCGGGGTTCGATGCGTCGAACTGCGCGACCAGGACCACCGACACCGCCAGGGTGACCAGCGTCGTGATCAGCGCGATCCAGCGCGCCCGATTGTCCAGGCCCGGCGCCTCAGATGAGCTGGCCATGGCCCGCGTGAGCAGGATGGCCGCCACACCGACCAGCGGCAGGAAGGTGACGATGGAAAGGATCATCGGCATCGGCTCAGCTCGCCAGGCTGAAGGCGAAGGCGAGCAACGCGGCCACGCCGAGAAGCATCACAAACGCATAGTGATAGACATAGCCGGACTGCCAGATCGACAGTCGCCGGCCAACGCGTTGCGACAGCCAGGCCACCCCGTTGGGGCCCAGACCATCGATGATCTTGATGTCGCCGATCTTCCAGAACAGATCGCCCAGCGCTTTAGCACCGCGAACGAAGGTGGCCTGGTACAGCTCATCAAAGTACCATTTGTTGTAGAGGAAGGCGTGCAGCGGCCCTCCCCGATCGGCCATCCGACGCGCCAGTCCGGCGTGCAGGATGTAGAACCACACGGCCACAAAGGTCCCGATCAAGGTCAGCACCAGCGGAGCCCATTTCACCCAGGTCGGCACGTCATGGCTGTCGTGCAGGACGTGGTTGTGTTCGCCCACAAAGATGGCACCGCGCCAGAACTCGGCCTCGTGGTGCCCGATGAATTCGGGCGCAAAGTACCAGCCGGCAAAGATCGCACCGATCGACAGTACCAACAAAGGCACGAGCATGATCGCCGGACTTTCATGCGGCTTCAGCGGCCCGTGGTGATGATCGTCGTGGGCATGGTCGTCGTGAGCATGAGCATCGTGCGCGTGATGATCGTCATGCGCCGCCTCTTCCTTCCACACGGCCTTGCCGTTGAAGGTCATGAAGATCAGACGCCACGAATAATAGGCCGTCAGACAGGCGGCCAGCAGGCCGACGAAGAAGGCGAAATAGGCCACCGGCGAATGCCCCGACGTCGCTGAGGCAAAGGCGCTCTCGATGATCGAGTCCTTCGAATAGAAGCCTGCGAAGCCCCCAACGCCCGGAATGCCCAGGCCCGTGATGGCGATGGTGCCGATGGTCATCACCGCATAGGTGATCGGCAGCAGCTTCATCAGCCCGCCCATCTTCCGCATGTCCTGCTCGTGGTGCATCCCGTGGATGACCGAGCCGGCCCCCAGGAACAGCAGCGCCTTGAAGAAGGCGTGGGTGAACAGATGGAACATGGCGGCCTGATAGGCCCCGACGCCCGCCGCAAAGAACATGTAGCCCAGTTGCGAACAGGTCGAATAGGCGATGACCCGCTTGATGTCGTTCTGAGCCAGGCCGACCGTCGCCGCGAACAGGGCCGTGACGGCGCCGACGACAGCAATGATCTGCGCGGCCAGCGGGGCGTACTCGTAGATCGGCGACAACAGACAGACCATGTAGACACCCGCCGTCACCATGGTCGCGGCGTGGATCAGGGCCGACACCGGGGTCGGGCCTTCCATGGCATCCGGCAACCAGGTGTGGAGCAGGAACTGCGCCGACTTGCCCATGGCACCGACGAACAGCAACGCCCCGGCCAGATCCAGCGCCGACCAGTCCTGACCGATGAAGTGCCAGGTCGTTCCAGCCTTGGACGCGATCTGCGGGAACAGTTCGGCAAACTCGATGGTGCCGAACATCCAGAAGACCGTCATAATCCCCAGCGCAAAGCCGAAGTCACCGACGCGGTTGACCACAAACGCCTTGATGGCGGCCGCCGAGGCGGTGTCCTTCTTGTACCAGAATCCGATCAGCAGATAGGACGCCAGGCCCACGCCTTCCCAGCCGAAGAACAGCTGCATGAAGTCCGCCGCCGTCACCAGCGCCAGCATGGCGAAGGTGAACAGGCTCAGATAGGCGAAGAACCGGGGCTTGTGCGGATCGTCCGCCATATAGCCCCAGCTATACAGGTGCACGAGCGCCGACACCGTCGTCACGACGATCAGCATCACTGCCGACAGGGCGTCGATACGGATCGACCAGGCCGACTGGAAATCGCCGATGTTGATGAACGGCAGAAGGCGCAGGGTGAACGCCTCCATGTGCCCCCAGGTGTGCTGGTAAAAGACCGTCCAGGCGACGGCGCACGAGACGAACAACAGGCCGGTGGTTACCGCCATGGACGCGGTGTCGCCGATGCGGCGTCCGAACAGTCCGGCAATTGCCGCGCCGACCAGGGGCGCGAAAACACCGATTGTGACGAGGGTTTCAATCGGCACGGTCTAGCCCTTCATCACGGAAGCATCGTCCACCGCGATGTCGCGGCGGTTGCGGAAGAAGGTCACCAGGATGGCCAGACCGACTGCCGCCTCGGCGGCCGCGACGGTCAGGACGAACATGGCCATGATCTGCCCGGCCACGTCGTCGAGGTGCGTCGAGAAGGCGACGAAGTTGATGTTCACCGCCAGCAGGATCAGCTCGACCGACATCAGGATGATGATGATGTTCTTGCGGTTCACGAAGATCCCGAACACCCCGATGGTGAACAGAATGGCGGCGACCGCCAGATAATGCGCCAGGCCGATCATCAGACGAGATCCTCCGGTCGAACGCCCGCACCGGTTTCGGGACGGGTCATGGCCAGCGCCTTTTTGCGGTCGCGGGTCACCTGGGTGTGAATGTCCTGACGCTTGACGTGCGGGCGGTGCCGCAGCGTCAGCACGATGGCCCCGATCATGGCCACCAGGAGCACCAGGCCGGCGGCCTGGAAGATGTAGACATAGTCCGTGTAGAGCACCCGCCCGATCGCCTCGACGTTTGTGACATCGGTGGCGTGCTGAACGCCCGGCGCATGGGCCCCGGCCCCGCGCGCGGCGACCGCCGCCGAAATCAGAATCATCTCCACCAACAGGATGCAGGCGACGACGGCTCCGAACGGCATGTAGCGGGTGAAGCCTTCACGCAACTTCACGAAATCCACGTCCAGCATCATGACGACGAACAGGAACAACACCGCCACCGCCCCGACGTAGACGACGACCAGCAGCATGGCGAGGAACTCCGCCCCCATCAGCACAAACAGACCTGCCGCCGAAAAGAAGGCGGTGATCAGCCACAGCACCGAGTGGACCGGGTTGGAGGCCAGCACGACGCGCAGCGCGGCGAACACGCTGACGGCGGCCAGGACATAAAAGGCGATCGCGGCGATCACTTAGACAGCTCCCTCGGCGGACGGCGAGTCGCACCGGCTTGGCGCGCCTTCTAGACCGGGCTGGCGCACGATGCCAAGGCAGCGATGGGGTTGAATCCGGCTCATCTGTACGGTGCGTCCATTTCCAGGGCTCGGGCGATTTCGCGTTCCCAGCGGTCACCGTTCTCCAGGAGCCGCTGCTTGTCGTAGTACAGCTCTTCGCGCGTTTCGGTCGCGAACTCGCTGTTCGGCCCCTCAACGATGGCATCGACCGGGCAGGCCTCCTGACACAGGCCGCAGTAGATGCACTTGACCATATCGATGTCGTAGCGGGTCGTGCGGCGGCTACCGTCAGCGCGCGGCTCACTCTCGATGGTGATGGCCTGGGCCGGGCAGATCGCCTCACACAGCTTGCAGGCGATGCAGCGTTCCTCACCGTTGGCATAGCGACGCAAGGCGTGCTCACCCCGGAAACGCGGCGACTGCGGATTGCGCTCGAACGGATAGTTCACCGTCGCCTTGGGGCGCAGCATATATTTGAACGACAGACCGACCGCGCCGATCACATCGAGCATCATGGCCCCCTTGGCGGCCTGGGCGATGCGGGCGAACATCAGTGGCTTCCTCCATCACGGGCGCACTGCGCCTCGTACCGCTCACTGTTGCGGTCAATCATTCGGCAAAGCTGCTCGCGGTGTTCGACCTCGCGGCGAACACGCTCCTGGCGCTCGAGTTCGGCCTGGACGCTGGTTGAGCCGGGCTCCGGTCCGTCAATGGTGCAGGCAACGGCTCCGAGGCCGGCCAGGGCAATGAGGGCGAGACGCATCATCCGTGGACTCCAAACACCTGCCACGCCGCCGCCAGAACAACAGCGACCAGCGACGTCGGCAGAAATATCTTCCAGCCCAAGCGCATCAGCTGGTCATAGCGGTAGCGCGGCACAAAGGCCTTCACGAGCGCGAAGGCGCAGAACCACAGCACCGCCTTGATGATGAAGCTGAGGAGGAAGATCGTGTAGCTCATCCAGGACGGCAGGCTCTCAACCCACGCCGTCGTGACGATCCCCGGATGCCATCCCCCACAGAAGAGGATGGTCAGCATCGCGCACATCAGCACGATGTTGGCGTACTCCCCGATCATGAACAGCAGATAGGGCGTCGATGAATATTCGACCTGATAGCCGGCCACCAGTTCGGACTCCGCCTCGGGCAGATCGAACGGAGGCCTGTTCGTTTCAGCCAGGGCCGAAACAAAGAACAGCACCAGCATCGGGATCATGATGACGATGGTCGGCCAGTTCCTGGCCCCATTGCCGAACATGTTCCAGTCCCACAGCCAGCCAGCCTGGGCATCGACGATATCGGTGAAATTCATCGACCCTGACAGCAGGATCACCGCCACGATGATGAAGCCGATGGACACTTCATAGGACACCATCTGGGCCGCCGAACGCAGAGCGCCCAGGAACGGATACTTCGAGTTGGACGCCCAGCCGCCCATGATGATGCCGTAGACCCCCAGCGACGAAATCGCGAACAGGTACAGCACCCCGACGTTCAGGTCGGCCACCACCCAGCCCGGCGCAAATGGGATCACCGCCCACGCCGCGAACGCCAGGATGAAGGTGATCAGCGGCGCCAAGAGGAAGACCGTCTTGTCCGAGCCGGACGGGATCACGACCTCCTTCAGCACGAATTTGAAGAAGTCGGCGAACGACTGCAGCAGGCCAAACGGCCCGACCACGTTCGGACCCTTTCGCATCTGCACGCCGGCCCAGATCTTCCGGTCAGCCAGCAGCAGGAACGCCAGCGAGATCAGGATCCCGACCGTGACGAGCAGGATCCCGCCGACGGTGATCAGGGTCCAGCCGAGAGGTGTTGTCCAGAAATCCATCGCCCTACTCCGCCGCCATCAGGCGTGCGCCGCCGCGTTGGGCCGACAGTTCGGCCATGGTGGCCGAGGCCCGTGCGATCGGATTGGTCAGATACGGGTCCGACAGGGCTGGCGCGAACGCGCCCTTACCCAGATCGCCCTTGGCGCCGAGCGCCGCCACGTCGAACGTCTGTGCGGGCGCCAGATAGCCGATCCGCCCGAAGGTCGGGTGCGTCGCCATCAGCTTGGCCCGCAGAGCTGCCAGGGTATCATAGCCCAGCGTCTGGCCGACCCGCTCGGACAGGGCGCGAATGATGGCCCAGTCTTCCTTGGCCTCGCCCTTCGGAAAGACGACCCGTTCAGTCATCTGCACCCGGCCTTCGGTGTTCACGTACAGGCCCGACTTCTCGGTATAGGCCGCGCCCGGCAGGATCACGTCCGCGCCGTGCGCGCCCCTATCGCCGTGGCTGCCCAGATAGACCTTGAAGGCCCCCGTCGCCGAGGCGTCGATCTCGTCGGCCCCCAGCAGGAACAGCACATCCAGCTTGCCCTTCTTGACCATATCTATGGCCGACAGGCCGCCTTCGCCGGGCACAAAGCCCATGTCCAATCCGGCAACGCGGCCGGCGGCATGGTGCAGGACATTGAAGCCGTTCCAGCCGTCCTTCACCGCGCCGACCTTCTTGGCCAGCGCACCCACGGCGTTCAACACCGCCGCGCCGTCCTTGCCGGAAATCGCGCCGGCCCCGACGATGATCGCCGGACGCTCAGCGCCCTTGAAAAAGTCAGTCAGGCCCTTGGGCGGCTTGGCGAGGGTGTCGGCGCCCGTACCGAAATGCTCATACTCATAGGTCAGGTCTGCCGCCGGCCCGACCACCCCGATCCGGGCCTTGTTCGCCAGCCAGATCTTGCGAAGGCGCGCATTCAACAGCGGGGCCTCGGTCCGCGGATTGGTCCCAACCAGCAGCACCGCATCGGCCTGTTCAATGCCCTGCAGGCCCGAGTTGAACAGCCAGCCCGCGCGATCCGAGCCGCCCAGCGCCGCGCCGTCCTGACGGCAATCCGTGTGGGAACTCCCCAGCGCGCGGAACAGCTCCAGCGTCGCGAACATCGATTCCGCGTCCTGAAGATCGCCGGCGATGACGCCGATCTTCTCAGGCTTGGCCACCTTCAGCCGGTCCGCAACGGCGGCCAGCGCCTCGTCCCAGGTCGCCGGCTTCAGCTTGCCGCGGCTATCGCGCACCCACGGCTTATCCAAGCGACGCTGGGTCAGCCCGTCGACCGCATAGCGGCTGCGATCGCTCAGCCATTCCTCGTTGATGCCTTCATTGACGCGCGGCAGCACCCGCATCACCTCGGACCCGCGATTGTCGGCCCGGATGTTGGAGCCCAGGGCGTCCATCACATCGATGGTCTCGGTCTTCTTCAGTTCCCACGGCCGGTAGTGGAACTGCCACGGCCGGTGCGTCAGGGCGCCGACCGGGCACAGATCGTTGACGTTGCCCGACAGCTCGGAATCGACCGCACTTTCCAGATAGGTGGTGATCTCGGCCCCCTCGCCGCGCGACACCATGCCGATCTGGGGCGTACCCGCCACCTCGGTGATGAAGCGGACGCACCGCGTGCACTGGATGCAGCGGGTCATGAAAGTCTTGATCGTCGGACCCATGTGCTTTTCTTCGACCGCGCGCTTGTTCTCGCCGTAACGAGAGTTGTCGCGGCCATAGCCCATGGCCTGATCCTGGAGGTCGCACTCGCCGCCCTGGTCACAGATCGGGCAGTCGAGCGGATGGTTGATCAGCAGGAACTCCATCACCCCTTTGCGGGCCTTTTCGACCATCGGGGTGTTGGTGAAGATTTCCTGGCCTTCCGCCGCCGGCAGGGCACAGCTCGCCTGAGGTTTGGGCGGCCCCGGCTTCACCTCAACCAGGCACATCCGGCAATTGCCCGCGATCGACAGCCGCTCGTGGTAGCAGAACCGCGGAATCTCCTCGCCCGCACGCTCGGCCACCTGAAGCACGGTCATCCCCGGCTCAAACTCGACCTCCTGGCCATTGACCTTGGCGATAGGCATCAGTGGGCCTCTTCCTGGGCGGGGTTGGCCGCCGTTTGATTCAAACTGAAGGTCTGCACCTGGCCATCGCGGGTCAGGGTGACCCGATCGCCGTTTACAGCACAGGCGAAACGCATTCGGCCGCCATCGACCGGCGCGCGCCATGAAATGTTCGATCCCTCGAAGGCGACCGCATCGCCGGATTGGCCGAACTGGCGCTCGACGATCTGACGACAGGCCTCTTCGGCGGTGCGTGTCGGCTGGGCCGGGGCATCGCTCCATTCAAGGCCGCTGACCACACCCGGTTGGGGCTCACCCGTCGTGAAGACAATCAGATGTTGCCCCGTTTCCAGGCGGCGCCAGTTGGTCCGGCAATTGGCCATGCCGGTCCCGGCACAGGCCTCGACCTCGGGCAGGACCATGGTTTCGCCTGGACAGTCGCCGGCGATTGTTTCCCCGGCTTCCATCTCCGCGACACAGACGGTGACCACGTCTGCATCGGCGACGGGCATCGGCTCGTAGCCCTGGTTCATCAACTGACGTCGCGCGAGCCAGTATCGCTGGCCTTCATGCGGCAGGGCCGGTTCGTTCAGGCCGCTCTGGCCCGACGTCCGATCTGCCGTCGCCTCGGCACCGCGTGCCGTCTCCTCCGCTTCGGACGCAGGCATGCAAGCCGCAGCTACGAGAGCTGCGGCGGTCACAAACGTCGATGTCAGGATGAAACGGCGCAACGATGCTCGTCCTAGAACCAGGCCTTCTTGCCGATGACGTAGTCCTGCTGGAAGGCCGCGTCCGACTTGGTCAGATAGATGATGCCTTCGACCAGGCCGATGATGGCCATGACCATCGGACCGATCCCGAAGACGATGGAGCCCACAACGGTGACCAGCAGCATGATGATGCCGGGCTGGGTCATGCCCAGATAGAATTTGTGGATGCCCAAGGCGCCCAGAAGGATCGCCAGAATGCCGGCGACCACCTTGTTTTTCTCGCCGCCGGAAAAAGCCTCGACAGCTTCGTTGATGCTGTCGGCCGCCGCCGATGTACCGCCCCCGATGACATAGACACCGCCGGCCTTGTCACCGTCTGCCTGAAAGTCGACGTCGGCTCCGACGCGCACGGTCCGCACGCCGTCCTGAAGGTCGCCTCGCACGAAATTATAACGCTGGCCGTCATCACCGCTGATCACGCCGGTGCCTTCTAGGTCCTGGTAGGACAATACTTTTCCACGCATCGTCGTCGTCTCCCTTATTCAGCGGCCACCGCGTGGCCCTGGAATGATCCCTTACGCGAACGGTACTCGTTGATACGGTCTTCGATCTCATGGCGGAAATGCCGGATCAGGCCCTGGACGGGCCAGGCCGCGGCATCGCCCAGCGCACAGATGGTGTGGCCCTCGACCTGACCGGCCACGTCCAGCAGCAGGTCAATCTCCGACGGTTCGGCATTGCCGACCGCCATCCGCTCCAGCACCCGCCACATCCAGCCTGTGCCCTCGCGGCACGGCGTGCACTGGCCGCAGCTCTCGTGCTTGAAGAAGTAGCTGATGCGGGCGATCGCCTTCACGATGTCGGTGGACTCGTCCATCACGATCGCGCCGGCGGTTCCCAGCGACGAGCGCATCTCGCGCATGGAATCGAAGTCCATCAGCACCGTCTCGGCCTGTTCGCGCGTGATGACCGGGCACGAGGCACCGCCGGGGATGATGGCCTTCAGGTTGCTCCAGCCGCCGCGCACGCCGCCACCGTGATCCTCGATTAACTGGCGCAGCGGGATCGACATGGCCTCCTCGACGACGCAGGGCCGGTTCACGTGGCCCGCCAGGGACATCAGCTTGGTGCCGGTGTTGTTGGGCCGGCCAAAGCCGGCGAACCACTCCGCGCCACGACGCAGGATCGTCCCGGCGACCGCGATGGATTCGACGTTGTTCACCGTGGTCGGACAGCCGTACAGGCCCGCCCCCGCCGGGAACGGCGGCTTCAGGCGCGGCTGGCCCTTCTTGCCTTCCAGGCTTTCCAGCAGGGCCGTCTCTTCCCCACAGATATAGGCCCCTGCCCCGTGGTGAATATAAACGTCGAAGTCCCAGCCGTGGACGTTGTTCTTGCCGATCAGCCTGGCCTCGTAGGCCTGTTTGACCGCCGCCTCCATGCGCTCGCGTTCCAGCACATACTCGCCGCGCAGATAGATGTAACAGGCGTGCGCCTGCATGGCGAAGGACGCGATCAGACAGCCCTCGATCAAGAGGTGCGGATCGTGCCGCATGATCTCCCGGTCCTTGCAGGTTCCGGGCTCGGACTCATCGGCGTTGACGACCAGATAGTGCGGACGGTCGCTGCGGACCTCCTTGGGCATGAACGACCATTTCAGACCGGTCGGAAAGCCCGCGCCGCCCCGGCCGCGCAGGCCCGAGTTCTTCATCTGGTCGATGATCCACGGGCCACCCTGATCCAGCATGTCGCGGGTACCGTTCCAGCATCCACGCGTCTTCGCCCCCTCCAGGCCCCAGTCATGGAACCCGTACAGGTTGGTGAAGATGCGGTCTTTGTCTTGAAGAATTCCGACCATGCTCATTCAGGCTCCGCCATGCGGCGACGGTGATAACGGGTACGCATGAAGACGGCCGCGACCATCATGATCCAGCCGATCCCCAGCGCGATGTAACCGCCGTTGATCGCCCAGGCGGGGACGTCCATCCACACGCCGGCGACCACGACCGCTGCCCCGATCAGCACCAACGCGAAAGCCGCCATGCGAACCGGCTGGGCCACCGCGCGCAGCTCGGCGCGGTAGGCGGTCAACCCCTCGGGGGTGCTCAAATCCGGGCGCGCCATCACGCCGGCTCCTTTTTCTTCTTGGCCTTGGGCGCAGCATTCGGCAGCGACTTGATCGGCTTGGCCGCCGATCCGTCATACAGCTTGGCATCCGTCAGGCTGGTCGGCTCACCTTCAGGGGCCGAGGTCTGGCGCTTCACGCGCGGGCCGGGCTTGGGCGATTTGCCGGCGGCGAAGTCATCAATGATCTTCTCCATATCCGCGGCCGTCAGGTCTTCGAAATAATAGTCGTTGATCTGGGCCATCGGCGCATTGGCGCAGGCACCAAGGCACTCGACTTCCTGCCAGGTGAACCGACCATCGGCCGACAGCTTGTCCTTGGGCCCGATCCGCTTTTCGCACACCTTCATCAGCTCACCCGAGCCGCGCAGCATGCACGGCGTGGTGCCGCACACCTGGATCAGGGCCGAGGTTCCGACCGGCTCGAGCATGAACATCGTGTAGAAGGTCGCAACCTCCAGCACCCGGATCTTGGGCATGCTCAACAGCTCGGCGATCGCGGCCATGGCCGGCTCGGAAACCCAGCCCTCCTGCTTTTGGACCAGCCACAGAATCGGGATCACCGCGGACTGCTGACGGCCCTCGGGATATTTGGCGATCCACCATTCAGCCGTCTTCATCGTCGCCTTGGAAAAGGCGAACGACTTGGGCTGATCCTTGGCGAGACGACGCGCCGACATTCAGATCTCCAGTTCCGTGACGTCCACACCTGTCCCCATGATCTTGGAGCGCACGGTCACAATCTTGCGCCCGTTTGAACGGGTCAGGTGGAAGCAATGCTCAATCAGCCCATAGGACCCGAGCGCCGCCGAATAGTGTTCGACGGTCCAGCCTGCACGGACCATTTCGCTGATGGGTTTTGTCGATGCGGCGCTCATCGGATTTTCACCGCGCTTCTGGCCCAACGACCCAGCCGATCCTTCCACACATCCGAGCCAGCCTTGCGCAGATCGCGCAGCCAGATCGACGTCGGCGGCATATTGGCCACGACCAGTCGGCCGACGAACAGGAAACCCGACATCCAGACGATGCTCATCCACATGGCGTCCCACCACGAGCGGTCATCCGCGAGGTAGGCCTGGCGAAAACCTGAGCGCACCACGATGACGCCGGCCAGGGGCACAACCAGCTGACTGGCCCGCCCCAACGCCACCCGGACAAAGCCGATGGCGGCGCGGCGACGCGGTGAGAACATCACCGTCAGAAAGGTGCTGAACGCCATCAGCCCGCCGAACCAGATCCAGCGGTCCTGAAGGATGACGGGTTGGATGAGGAAGTCGCTCATTCCGCGACGCCTTCACCGTGTTCGACCCACGGCAGAATCTCGGCGCGCACGATCTGGCACGAGCGCACCTGATAGATGACGACAGCCTCGCCCGCGACCTGGTCGCCGACGAGCGTTCCCTCGTCGATCACATAGTCACCCGAGGTGATCCGATTGCTGATGGTCAGTTCGATCTGCGCCGGCATCTCCAGGAAGGCGTTGCCGTAAAAGTCCTGGATCGCCTCGCGTCCAATAAGGACCTCGTCCTCGTTGGAACCCATGACGACGACGGCGTCCGGCGCATAGTGGCTCGCAAACGCCGCCGCATCGCGCGCGCGCCACGCCTCCACCTGGGCGTCCACGACTTCCATGGCCAGACAGTCGAACATCAGCGATCGACCTCCCCGAACACGATGTCCAGCGACCCCAGGATGGCCGACACGTCGGCCAGCAGGTGGCCGCGGTTCATCCAGTCCATCGCCTGGAGGTGTTTAAAGCCCGGGGCCGCAATCTTGCAGCGGTACGGTTTGTTGGTCCCGTCCGAGATCACATAGACGCCAAATTCGCCCTTGGGAGCCTCAACGGCGGCATAGACCTCACCCGGAGGCGTGCGGAAGCCTTCGGTGTAGAGCTTGAAGTGTTCGATCAGGGCTTCCATCGACCGCTTCATTTCGGCCCGCCGCGGCGGCGTCACCTTGTGATCCGTCGACAGCACCGGCCCCGGATTGTTCCTTAGCCGATCAATGCACTGCTGCATGATCTTGAGCGACTCCTTCATCTCTTCCACGCGGCAGAGATAGCGGTCCCAGCAGTCGCCGTTCTTGCCGACCGGCACCTCGAAATCGAGCTCGGCGTAGCATTCATACGGCTGCGACTTGCGCAGGTCCCAGGCGATGTCAGAGCCGCGCAGCATCACGCCGGAGAAGCCCCAGGCCAGGGCCTGCTCCTTGGACACCACGCCGATGTCGACGTTGCGCTGCTTGAAGATGCGGTTCTCGGTAACCAGGGCCTCAATGTCGGCCAGGGCCTTGGGGAATTCCTTCGCCCACTTTTCGATGTCATCGACCAGCGCGTCAGGGAGGTCCTGATGCACCCCGCCGGGGCGGAAATAGTTGGCGTGCAAGCGCGCGCCCGACGCGCGCTCGTAGAAGATCATCAGCTTCTCGCGCTCTTCGAAGCCCCACAGCGGCGGCGTCAGCGCGCCAACGTCCATGGCCTGGGTGGTGATGTTCAGGAGATGGTTCAGAATCCGGCCGATTTCCGAGTACAGCACCCGGATCAGTTGGCCGCGATACGGCACTTCCAGGCCCAGCAGCCGCTCGATGGCCAGGCAGAAGGCGTGTTCCTGGTTCATCGGCGCGACGTAGTCGAGCCGGTCGAAGTACGGAATGTTCTGGAGGTAGGTGCGCGCCTCCATCAGCTTCTCGGTGCCGCGATGCAGCAGGCCGATGTGCGGATCGACGCGCTCGACGATCTCGCCGTCCAGCTCCAGCACCAGACGCAGCACCCCGTGCGCGGCCGGATGCTGCGGGCCGAAGTTGATGGTGAACTTGCGGTCCTCGTCCATCGACGCCAGGGCGGTGGGTTTCAGGTCGTCAGCCATGCCTAGTGCGCCCCGCTGTAGCGTTGAAGGAAAGCCGTCTGCCCCTCCTGGGACAGGCAGGCCGTGCGCAGATACATCGTGGCGAAGCTCCGCTCGACCGTCGTTTGAGCCGGATCACCCCGATCAAACGTCACGCGCTCCAGCTCGATCGCTTCCGCCTGGCGAGCCGCGTCGGGCTCGATGATCGCCAGGTGTTGCCGCCAGATGGCCGCCAGCGCCTGCAGATCTTCGCCGCCATCGTGCTTGGCGACCAGCATATCCGCCGCCGCCGCACACATGGCCGCGCCGCGAACCGGCGTGACCGGTCGGTCCTGTGCCGTTGCCGAACCTGCAGCGAATGCGACGAACACGGCTACCGAAAGGAGGAACGCCAACTTCATCACTGGCTCCCCACGCCGATTCGAAGGGCGGCCCGCTCAGCGCCTTCGGCCGACAGACAGTTCGGCGCTACCGTTCCGAGCGCCCGTGCAACCCGGACGCCGTCGCTATTTGAACGCTGCGCCGTCTGATTGAACGTCTCGAAATGCGCATCAACCGCCGCGTGCTGGGACTCCGTATCCGACTGCGGCACGCTTGAAAGCACCTGACGCCACGCAGCGCGAGCCGTATCGGCCTCGGGATGGGCGCCAGGATACTCCAGCACCGCCACGCAGAGCGCCACCGCACGCAGATTTTGTTCCGGTGTCAGTTCGGCAGCGGTCTGGACCGCAAGGTTTGAAAGCAGGCTGACCAGGATCACGCCTTGCCTCCCGCCTTCTCATCGCCCGGCAACTGGCCGGACCATTTGACGTAGTCGGCCCCTTCCCAAGGCGACAGGAAGTCGAAGCTGCGGAACTCCTGGGCCAGCTTGACCGGCTCATAAACCACCCGCTTCAACTCGTCATCGTAGCGGACCTCGACATAGCCGGTCATCGGGAAGTCCTTGCGCAGCGGATGCCCCTCGAACCCGTAGTCCGTCAGCATCCGGCGCAGGTCCGGGTGATCCGAGAAGAACACCCCGTACATGTCGAAGGCCTCGCGCTCGAACCATTCGGCGCTGGGATAGACCGGGATGGCGCTTGGAACCGGAGCCGCCTCGTCCGTCGACACCTTGACCCTGATCCGTTCGTTCCGCGTCAGGCTGAGCAGATGGTAGACGATGTCGAACCGATCGGCCCGTGTCGGGAAATCCGCGCCACACAGGTCGACCAGCTGCTGAAAGCCCAGGTCGTCCCTTAGCGTCCTCAGAACGTCGACAATCTGCTCACGCTTGACCGTGATCGTCACCTCGCCGAACGCGACCTTGCTGTCGATGACCGCCTTGCCGCAGGCCTTCTTGGCTGCGCTGGCCAGGGCCTTCATGGCCTTGGGAGTTCCTGCCCCGCTCATCGTGCGATCGTCCCCGTGCGCCGGATCTTCTTCTGCAGTTGCAGCAATCCGTAGAGCAGCGCCTCCGCCGTCGGCGGGCACCCCGGCACATAGACGTCAACAGGCACAACGCGGTCGCATCCGCGCACGACACTATAGCTGTAGTGGTAATATCCGCCGCCGTTGGCGCAACTACCCATCGACAACACATAACGCGGATCGGGCATCTGATCGTAGACCTTACGAAGCGCCGGAGCCATCTTGTTGGTCAGAGTACCGGCCACGATCATCAGGTCGGATTGGCGCGGGCTGGCGCGCGGGGCCATACCGAACCGCTCCATGTCGAAGCGCGGCATCGAGGCCTGCATCATTTCCACCGCACAGCACGCCAGACCAAAGGTCATCCACATCAGCGAGCCGGTGCGCGCCCAGGTGATGACGTCGTCCAACGGGGCCGTGACGAAACCCTTCTCGCCCAGCTCATAGTTCACCGCCTCAAAGAAGCGGTCGTGGACCTTGGGATCATAGCCCTCGACAGACGAACGCGCCGCCGCACCGGCCGGAACGATCACTCCCATTCCAGGGCTCCCTTCTTCCACTCATAGAGAAAGCCGACGGTCAGCACCCCCAGGAACACCATCATCGACCAGAAGGCGAAGACCATCTCCGGCCGGCCCAGGTCCGTCAGGGTCACCGCCCAGGGGAACAGGAAGGCCACTTCCAGGTCGAAGATGATGAACAGGATCGACACCAGATAGAACCGCACATCGAACTTCATGCGCGCATCATCAAAGGCGTTGAAGCCGCACTCATAGGCCGAGAGTTTCTCGACATCTGGATTCTTGGGCGCGAGCACGAGGGCGGCGACGATGAAGCCGAGCCCCAACACGGCCGCGATGGCCATGAAGATCAGGATCGGCAGATATTCGAGCAGGAATTCATTCATGCGAAAGGGTCCGGGCCGGGGAAGACGGCGGAATCGAGGCTTCTTAGACCGAAGGCCGAGCGCGTTCAAACCCATGTCGGGGCTGAATTTGTCAAATCCGCTCCCGCCGTCAGAACCACATCCCAATTATGGTCTCTTTAATCCGGCGGCGTTAGCTTTGGCGAAGCGTCGATTTGGGGCCTCAACCCCCTACGCCATCGAGGCAGTCGTGCGTCTTGACGGCCCAGTACCGGGGAGTCCGCCCTCAGCTCGCTCAAGCGCCGGCGGTCAAGCCATATGCGTATCAACCTAGAGCTCGAACCCGCTCCACCTCACTGGAATCCGAGAGTGTTCCAACGATGACGTCAGCTCTGATGCCTCTGGGCTTTCGACCCTATCCTTGGCGATCCTTCAGACATGGTGCTGCCGCGCGGACGCGCTTCCCCGCCTGGGGATTCGTTGTGCTCTTTGTGCTGTCTCTGGTCCTGGCACATGCTTGCCAGCGATACTTCGGCGCGATCGCGATCTGGCCGGCAAACGGCGTCCTTGTCGCGGCTCTGCTGCTGCTCGACCGGAAGCGCGCTCTGGGCGTGCTGGGCCTGTGTTTCCTTATCAACTGCGCCTTCGACTGGGATTCTGACACCCGAGATCTGCGCGAGGTTCTGACCTTCGCCTCGCTCAATGCGTTGGAAGCCTTCGCCATCGCCGTCATCGCCCGGCGCTTCTGCGGAGCCGCCTTGCGTCTGGGCCGACCCGTCAGATTGATGCGATTTGCCCTGTTCGCCGCGGCACCCCCGATCATTGCGGCGGCCCTTGTCGGCCTGTGGTTGATCGGCACCTCCGCCGATCATTTCGGACTCTATTTCGCCAGTTGGGTCAGCGTGGAGCTCCTGGGCTGCCTCGTGGTTGCTCCCAGCATCGTCATGCTGGCCCACAAGCCCCCGCCCGCCGGCAAGCTGGCTGCGCCTCGTCCCAACGGCCTGTTCGTACTCCTGGGGATGAGCGCCTTCACTGCGCTGGTTTGCTTGCGGGCCGCACCCCTTCCGATCGCAACGATCCTTCCGGTCCTGCTGTTGGGATCGTTGAGATTGACACCCCGCCAGGCCGCCATTGCCGTCCTGCTGATAGCGGCCATCACCACAACCGCGTTCCTGTTCGAGCATTCCACCTTCGAGGCCTTCATACTCGGTGCCTCCACCAGCGCGCTCGGATACGGTTCCGACATCACCACGCGCTTGCCGTCCTTCTACGTTTTTCTGACCGCGATCCTGGCGACCATCTATCCCGCCGCGACGGTCGTCAGCGAAAAGGCGCGCCTACAGGAACGGTTGCTGGAGCGCGCCACCGCCGCGCGTCAGGACGCCGCCGAACTTGCAGTCGCCAAGGACATGGCGGAACAAGCGACCGAGGCCAAACGCCGGTTCCTGAACATGATCAGCCACGAACTCAGAACGCCTTTGGGTCAGGTCGCTGGATACACCACATGGGTCGCCAACGACCCAGGCCTGACCGAAAGCTCGCGCGAACAGATCGCCAAGATATCAATGGCCAACTCCCACGCGCTGGAACTGGTCGACAACATGATCGACTTCGCCCGGGGGGATCTGTTGCTGGAGAACGATCCGCTGGATCTTCGGGAGCTCGTCGGGACCGTCGTTGACCACGTTCGCATGAATGTCCCGCCCGGCAAGCTGGAGGTCCGGTTTGAGAACCGGCTCGGCGACCGCGACTACGTAATGGGAGACGCGAGGCGTTTGCGCCAGCTGCTGCGGCTCCTCTTGCACAACGCCGTCAAGTTCACCGAGTCGGGTGAAATCGGCATCGAGGCCGAATCCACTGGAGGCGGCGCACGGTTGATCGTGTTTGACACCGGTTGCGGCTTTGAGGCCGATCGCCTGCCCGAGCTGTTGCAGGCCTTTGCACAGGGCGACGCGTCGATCTCCCGGGCCAAGGAAGGCACTGGGGTCGGTCTGGCCCTCGCTCACCAGATCCTGAAGGCGATGGGCGGTGACTGGACATTCGACAGCCGCCCTGGTGGCGGCACCCGCGTCACACTCGACCTGCCGCTTGCGCTCGCCGAACGACCAAAAATGGCAGGCCCCGTGGGCCGCCCCCCCCGCCTGCTCGTTGTCGACGACCATGCTGCCAATCGCGAGATTCTTGGTCTGTTGCTTCGATCGCTCGGCTGCGAAACCGAATACGCCAGCGATGGCGTCGACGCGGTCGATGCCGCCCGAAACGGGACCTTCGACGCCATCCTGATGGACCTGCGCATGCCCCACATGGACGGGATGGAGGCGACCCGGCGCATCCGCAGCCTGCCGGGGCGCATCGCCCAGGTGCCGATCCTGGCGGTCAGCGCCGAAACGCGCGCCGATAACCTGGCACCCTGTCGTACGGCAGGAATGGATGGGTTCCTCTCAAAGCCCGTAAGCCGGCTCGAGTTGATCGACCAACTGAACATCTGGCTTGACCCCGAGGCTACGAACGATCAGCGGGCTCGCGCCACAGCCTGACGTACAGCGAGGCCCCGACCGACCGCGATCCTCCACCGGCGCACGTCATCGCCAGTTCCCGGCCGGATTAAAACCCTACCTCACTGACGCCAGCGGTCTCAGTGACATGGCGACGCCATAGCCGGCCCAGTGCGCCTTGGCCTGTTCGGCCAGCGTGGCCGCGCAATCCGCCGCCTGCCCCTTTCTCAGGAGATCTTCGAGCATCAGGGCCTGATCGAACGCTCGACCAACGCCCTCGCCGTATCTGGGCGGCGCTTCGATCAGCGCATCTCCGACAAGCGCGAAAGGCGGCAGGCCGCCGACGTCCACTTCCTCGAGCGCTACCCGGCGCACGCCCGCCGACGTGTGCTGGACGCCCCGCGGCTCAAATCGGATCTGGGCGAGCCGCCTTGCCAGAGAGTCTCCCCCTGCAGTTTGCACCGCCTCGCGAGCGCGCTCCAGGGTCAGGCCGACTCCCAATCCTGTACGCGCCGTGAGTTGAACGCGCCCATCTGCACCAACCTGCAGCAGCCCATTCACCGTCTCATCGGACCAGGCAATCAGGACTGGATCGTCTGCGGCGGTGCGTGCGCGCCAGCTGACATGCCGCTCAGGCGCGTCGATGTCATCAAGCGGGACATCGGGCAGGCGATCTCCCAGCAGGTCGATACCCGTGCGGTGCGCGCCGCTGGCGTCAATCAGCAGGTCTGCCGCGAACGCCCGACCGGCCTCGACCTCCAGCCGCCATCCGTCATCGGCGGTCCTCAGGGCGAGGGCGTTCTGGCCATACGCAAGCTCGACCCCGTTCGCGACGGCCGATTTATGCAACGACGCCTCAAGGTCGCCCAACCGAAAGAGCGACTGGCGGCCCTGCCAGTCGATGGCCCCCCCCTGAGCAGCGCCGAAGCGCGCAGCGGCATCGAGTCCATCTTGACCGACGGCGGACGAGATCTGCGTCAACTGCGCTTGGGATTTCGGCGGCAACCTGTGGACGTGCGCGTCTCGCGCCGACACGTCCCGCGTCCCGCGCCGCTCGATGACCGTAGCCTCGCAGCCGGCCCGGCGAGCGCAAATCGCCGCGGCCAGACCGGCCACGCCCGCACCGATGATCAGGACACGCAACGAACTGCCTGACTAGCCTCGCCGGGTCCTCAGGCCCGCGCCACGGCTCGACACGCCCCGCGTTTCAGCGACAACCAGGAAGACCAGGCCGTTGGGCCGCTCTCCCAGCGTTTCTCTGGCGATCACAGTCAGCGCCTCATTGCGACCGCGCCGGGCCCGACGATCATCCGGAAAGAGCATGTCTCCGGGGAACAGCATGTCTCCGGGGAAAAGCATGTCACCGGGGAAGAGCATGTCTCCGGGAAACAACATGTCTCCGGGGAACAGCATGTCTCCGGGGAACGCCGTCTCCCCGGATCGGATCTCAAACTGGCTCGAGCCAAACGATTCGACGTACCGACCTTGCTCGAAGCGCGCCGCCAGCAGACGCACCGGCGCAATGTCAGCCCCGTCCAGTCGCAAGGTCAGGGACCGCAGCAGTGCCCGCCGCAAGTCGTTACCGGCCAGCCCTTCCAGCCGTCGCGCGTCGCGCAATTCCATGACGATGGAGCCGCGCCCCTGGGCGAAACTCAGCGTCGTCATTGCCGACCCGGCCGTCAGGGCCCCCACCCCGGCCAGAAACTGTCGTCTTACAAGCGCCATGGCGAACTTCTCCGTGTTCCAGAAACCCATCTGTCGACTGGATGAACGGTCTTCGCCCCCCAAACCGGACAGGCTCGGCGCAGTGCCAGCGAAAATACCCGCCAGGGCGCTTGACACTATCCGGCGGTGCCGCCTAAACGACGCCCCTCGCCGGGGCCTACTCCGGTGGGGAATGCACGCGGGTGTAGCTCAGTTGGTTAGAGTGCCGGCCTGTCACGCCGGAGGTCGCGGGTTCGAGCCCCGTCACTCGCGCCACTTCCTTCTCAAGGAAGTGGCGCTTTGCATTTCAGGCCCTATTGCGTGGCCTGGTCATCAAATTCCGCGGGCTCCAGAAAAGCCCTGACGCCCGACACATCGGCATAGACCATGCAAAGTTCTTCAAAGACGGTTGCCCACGCATAACGGGTCACCGCCTTTTGCCGTGCGGCTACCTGCATGGCCTCAAGATCCCGCGCGAACAAGGCTTCGATCGCGCCCGCGTAGTCGGCGATCTTCAAACTGATCGACTTGACGCCCACACTGTCGTCCACCGTCTCGGAGACGCCACCGTGGCTGGTGCAGGCGACCGGTAGCCCACAAGCCATGGCTTCCAGCGCGCACAGGCCGAACGGCTCCTTCTCATTGGCGTGAACGAAGGCATCACTGGACGCCAGAAGGCGGGCGACGGCCCGCGTGTCCTGCTGAAAGGGCAAGGAGATGACGCGCTCGCTATCAACCGGCAGACCGTCCGCAGCACCGATCAACAACAGTCGATACGGCGCGCCCAGCTTTTCAACAGCCGCGATGATGACATCGACGTTCTTCTCCTTGGCGGCGCGACCGGCAAAGACGAGCAGATGCTCCCCCGGCTTGACCCCCAGTTCACGGCGAACCGCGTCACGATCACCATGGTCGGGATGGAAGGCCGCTACATCGACCCCCAGGGGGCGCTCGACAATCCGGTCCACCCCGGCTTCACGCAGCCGCCCGGCGATGAACCGGCTGGGGGCGATGACCCGGTCGAACTGACTGAAAATCTCTCCCCAGCGCCGCTCGATCGGCTTGGATGCCCATTGCCCCCAGTGCAGCGAGGCCAGATAGGCCGGATCGGAATGGCAGAAGCCGATCACCGGGACGCCGAGCGCCTGACCGGCATCAAGTGCGGCTACGCCCGGCCCGTAGGGATCACCCGCCTCGATGACCGCCGGATTGAGCGACTGTAGCCACGTCGCCCAGGATTTGCGCGACATCGGCCAGCGGTAGCCTGCGCCGAACGGCACCTTGGGGGCCGCCACCATGACGGTTCGCTCTCCGGCCAGGCTGGTCCGCTTGCCCGGCACCAGCAGGGCATGACGAATCCCTGGACGATGCCGCTCCAGCCAGTCTGCCTTCGATGTCAGGTACCGCTTCACCCCGCCCGATACGGGCGCGTACTGCATGGTCGTATCGACTAACCTGGGGCGCTGGTCAGTGCCGGCCCGGTCAAGCCGCCGCAACGTGTCTGCGATCCTCTCCTCAGGTGAGAAGATCCATTTCTGATCCTGATCCCAAGCGTCCATGACCATGGGCTGACTCGTCCACCGACAGTTGACTGCCCAGCTAACGCGTCAAATCCAACCGAGATGCAAGCCGTTTCATCTCAAGGTCGGTCTTCAATCATCCCGGCGCCCGCGCGAGGCCAGAGCCTCGCGAACCAGCACCTCGATCTGGGCGTTGACACTTCGCAGTTCGGCGGCTGCGATTTTCTCGACAGCCGCCATCACCTGGGGGTTGATCCTGAGAAGGAACGCTTTGCGCGGTGGGCGCTTTTGCCCTTCAGCCATCGGACTAGCCGTACAGTGTGCCGGCGTTGACGACAGGCTGGGCCTCGCGATCGGCACACAGGACCACCAGCAGATTCGACACCATCGCCGCCTTGCGATCCTCATCCAGCTCGACGACGTCCAGCTCCTGGAGGCGCTCCAGCGCATTCTCAACCATCTCGACCGCGCCCTGGACGATCAGGCGCCGGGCCGAGAGGATGGCTTCAGCCTGCTGGCGCCGCAGCATGGCGCTGGCAATTTCGGGGGCATAGGCCAGATGCGCCAGGCGCGCCTCGTCGACGACAACCCCGGCAACCCTCACGCGCTCATTCAGTTCGTCGCGAAGGCGTTCGGCGACCAGTTCGGCATCAGCGCGCAAGGTCGGCTGATGGTCCTCTCCCTTGTCGTAGGCGTCGTCATAGGCATAGGACGAGGTGATGTCGCGCAAGGCCGTGTCGATCTGGATGTTCACAAAGGCGGCGTAGTCATCCACGTCGAACAGGGCTTGAGCCGTGTCCCTCACCCGCCAGACCACATTGGCGGCAATCTCGATGGGATTGCCGCGATTGTCGTTCACCTTGAGCTTGTCGGACGTGACGTTGCGAACGCGCGTCGACACCTTCTTGCGGCTGTACCAGGGAACGACCCAACGCAGCCCAGGCTTTCTGTCGGTCCCGCGATAGGCCCCGAACAGCAGGATCGCCATCGCCTCATTCGGTTGCAGCGTATAGAGCCCGCACATCAGAAACAGGCCAATCACAATCAACAGAACGCCCCAGAGCAGATTGATATCCGGCCCAATGGCGCCTCCGATGGTCGCCACGATCACGACAATGCCGCCCAGGGTGACAAGCAGCGACAGAAGCAGCATCAGGATGCCGCTGGACGTCGTTGCCTGGGCTTCGACCGATGCCGAGATTTGAGTTTGCATAGCTTCCTCCATTCGATGTCAAAGTGATATCACTTCGATATGGGTCGCACAATCCCCTTGGCGCGGATGGTCGCATCCGGGTAAGTTCGCCTTGCATTCGCCTCAAAAACAAGAAACTTGGGGCTTTCACGGCGGCTCGTGGTACGAGCGGTCGGATTGTGCGCGAAACAGTCTAGGGGTCACACTTCATGCGTATCCAGCTTGCGGCGGCCGTCGCGCTTGCCCCGCTGATGATGGCCTCCGGTGCCGCGGCTCAGACTGTAATCAGTAATGAGCGCACCACGCCGATTTCGACCTCGACCGCGAATAATGGCGCGCCGGATTCGATCCGCATCGCCAATACCGGGTTGATTCGCCTGTCGTCAGGAGCGGCTGTCACCGTTGATTCCAGCCACAACCTCACGCTGGATCTCGGCAGCCGGATCGTGATGGAAAGCGCTGCTGACGGCGCAACCGCCATACTGGTCCACGGGGGAAACACGGCGAGCATCGAGAATAGAAGCGTCATTACGATTTTCGATAGCGTCACGGCCACGGATTCCGACAACGACGGTGACGCAGATGGAGCCTTCGCTAGCGGCACCGGGCGCTATGGCATCCGGGTTGTCGGGCCCGGCGCTCTGACTGGCGACGTTCACAACAACGGCACCATCACGGTCGAAGGCAACCAATCGGCGGCGATCTCGATTGAAACTGACCTTATCGGGAACCTGATCCAGTCCGGTAGTATCACCATGGTCGGTGACCAGAGCTATGGGTTGCGTACGACCGGTTCGGTTTCAGGCATCTATTTTGCTGGCGGACAGATCGCTGTCACGGGGGCCGGCTCCGTCGGCGTTTCGGTTGAGGGGGACCTCGCGGGGCGTCTGACCTTTGGTGGCGGAATCACCGCTACCGGTTTCCGCTACACCGGCCAGCTCAGCCAGACACAGATCGAGCGACTTGATGCAGATGATCTCTTGATCGGTGGCCCCGCCGTCAGCGTAAGCGCGAACGTCGGGGCAGGGATTCTGTTTGACCTTCCCCACCTCAACGACACCAGCGATACCGATGATGATGATGACGGCATCCTTGACGTCGATGATCCTGACGACAACAACAATGGCGTCGTAGATACAGAAGAATCCGCGTCGAGCATCACCTCCTTCGGATCGGCACCCGCAGTGCAAATCGGCTCGACAACCCAAACCGTAACGGTGGGTGTCGTCGGCACCGGCGATCAGGCCTTCGGGATCATCAATCGCGGTTCGATCGTAGGTAACGGCATTTACGAAGGGATCGATGCAACTGCGCTACGTATCGGCGTTGATGGCGGTATGGCTGTTACTATCGACGGTGGATTTCGGAATTCGGGGACCCTCCTAGCCATCTCAGCGAATGGAACCGCAACGGCGCTGATTGTCGACGCCAACGCATCCCTACCGGTGGTTGATAATACGGCGATTATTCGTTCGCTGATGACCGGTGACGGTGCCTTCGAGGCGGTTGGCGTCGACTATCGCGCCGGCGCAATCGCGGGCTCGCTCATCAACTCGGGCACCATTGGTGCCTATGTGCAAGGTGAAGCCAGCGATGCCTATGCTATTCGGGATACAAGCGGCACCCTGACGTCCCTGACCAATCGGGGGGTGATCGAGGCCCTGGTGTCTCCGACAGACGACGAAGACGATACTGACGACGACAACCTGAACGCCGGCGACGAAGTCATAACCGGTCGGGCTGTTGCGATCGACCTCAGTGCGAACACCAGCGGCGTGACCCTTGTACAAGAGGGAATCAATGACGGCGATGACTATGCCGATGGCCTTGCAGACGCTGATGCGGATGGAGACGGAGTCGATGATGACGACGAACCGGCTATCGTCGGCGAGATCCTGCTCGGGTCCGGGAATGACACAGTCGAGATCAACAACGGCTCGGTGTTTGGCGACATCTCGTTCGGCGACGGAGCCGACACCTTCCTGATTGATGGTGGAGCGGTCGTTCGTGGAGCCCTGTCGGATTCTGACGGTCAGCTGATGGTCGACGTCGTCGACGGCGTGCTGGACGCCCGTCAGACCTCGTCGCTGACGGTATCCGGCCTGAATGTCGGCACCAATGGCAATCTGGTCGTCACCATTGACCCCCTCAACAACACAGTCGGTGGCTTCAACGTCAACGGAACCGCCAACTTCGCCAGTGGGGCAGGTGTCGGCATCCGCTTTACCTCGCTGCTCGATGACCCAACACGCTTTGTTGTTGTTCAGGCCACGACGCTGAATGCCACGGATCTCGACCAGTCTCAGGTGCAGAGCAACTCGCCCTATATGTATGTGGTGAATGCGGGCATCGACAACACGCTGAACCAGATCTATGTCGACGCGCGTCAGCGCACGGCGGCTGAATTCGGCTTCATCACCGCCGAGACCGATACCTATGGGGCCTTCTACGAAGCCCTGGCGACGGACAGCGAGCTTCTCAACGCCTTCCTGGCCCAAACCGGTCGTGACGGCTTCTTTGAAATGTACCAGCAGGTCCTGCCGGACCATTCAGGAGGCTCGCTGATCTCACTGGCCACCGGAGTGGATGCTGTCACGCGGGCCCTGTCTGGTCGCGGCCATCCGGCACCTCTGGGCGAAACCAGTGCCTGGCTTCAGGAAATCAACTTCTACGCCGACCGCGACAAGGGCAATGCCTATGGCTTCCGGTCGGAGGGCTTCGGCTTCGCCGGCGGTGTCGAGCACGGAACGGGCTTCGGGGCCCTGGGTGTGTCCTTCGCCCTGACGTCCTCAGACCTGGAAGATCCGGAATCGCGCGCTGAGGAATCGCTCAGCGCCCAGCTTCTTGAGCTCGGCATGTACTGGCGCGCCCAGGGCGTGAGCTGGAACGTGTGGGCGCGCGGCGCGGCCGGCTTCGCCAGCTTCGACAGCGTTCGCCAGCTCGTCGCACCGGGCATCAACCGCCGCAATGAATCCGATTGGAATGGCTACAGCCTGGCCCTGGCGGCCGGTGCCGCCTACGACTATCGCACCGGGCGCTGGAGCATCCGGCCGGAGGCCTTCGTCGAGTACTTCCGCTTGTCCGAGGATGCGCACGAAGAATCCGGCGGCGGCGACGGCTTTGACCTGGCCTATGAAGACCGCGAAGGTCACATCCTGTCCTCGACCATCGCGGTCACGGTTGGAGCCGGCTTTGGCGAGAACCAGTGGCTGCGCCCAGAAGTCCGCGTGGGCTGGCGTCAGGTCTTCTCGCATGATCCCGGCACCACGGTGGCCAGCTTCCTGTCGACCGGAACACCCTTCGCCCTGCAAGGCGACAGCCTGGAAGGCGGCGGCCCCATCGTCGGCCTGCGCCTCAACCTCGGAAACGAGCTGGGCTTCCTGGCCCTCGAAGCTGATGCCGAAATGCTGGATGACTACGTCCGCTACGCCCTGCTGCTGCGGGCCAGCTTCAAGTTCTAGGCGAACCTCGACAAGACAAGACAAAGGCCGCCGGGCAACCGGCGGCCTTTTGTTTTGCCTTGGGGAATTCCCGATCTTGCCGAAGCAAGTGGGCAATGGTGGGCGGCGAGGGGATCGAACCCCCGACCCTCTCGGTGTAAACGAGACGCTCTACCGCTGAGCTAGCCGCCCCAGAGAAGCGCGACCGCGAGCCGTGCATCTCAAAAGAGAAAGGGCGCGAGCCGTAGCCCGCGCCCTTCCCTGTTTCAAGTCCTGATGCGGCTTAGCCGTTCAGGGCCGTCTTGAGGCCTTCACCGACGCGGAAACGCGCGGTCTTGGACGCCGCGCGCTGGACGGTTTCACCCGTGCGCGGGTTGCGGGCCATGCCGGCCTTGCGCGTCACGGCAGCGAAGGTGCCGAAGCCGACCAGACGCACATCATCACCCTTCTTGAGCGACGCGGTGACGCTGTCGGTGAAGGCGTCGAGCGCCTTCTTGGCCTGTTCCTTGGAGAGCCCGGCTCCGTCCGCCATGGCGGCGATGAGTTCGGCTTTGGTCATTGTGTGGTCTCCCAACCCATTGGAGGCCATGGTGGGATCGCGATCCGCGACTCACTGCGCCTCATGTCGTGCATTAGAGCCAACGAATCCCTTCGCGTCAAAAGAGAAACGCCATCCCCGGGCCCCGGGAATGGCGTTTTTATAAGGGATTGAGGCGCTGGATCAGTGAGCGACCGTGCCGCCGGGTGCTTCGCTGGCTGTGGGCCGGGGCAAAGGTTCCGCTTCCGGATCCCATTCCACCGGGGTCAGCGGCCCGGTCAGGGCGTGCTTGAGCACCTCGTCTACGTTGGACACCGGGATGATTTCCAGGGCGTCCTTCACATTAGCCGGTATGTCCTCAAGATCTTTGACGTTTTCCTGCGGAATCAGGACCGTCTTGATCCCCGAACGCAGAGCCGCCAACAGCTTTTCCTTCAGGCCACCGATCGCTGTGGCCCGTCCGCGCAGGGTAACTTCGCCGGTCATGGCGATGTCTTTGCGGATCGGATTCCCCGTCAGCACCGACACCATGGCCGTGACCATAGCAATGCCGGCCGAAGGTCCATCCTTGGGCGTAGCCCCATCCGGGACGTGAACGTGAACGTCGGTGGTTTCGAACACCGGCGGCTTGATCCCGAACTCGAGCGAACGTGCCCGCACATAGGAGGCCGCCGCCGAGATCGATTCCTTCATCACCTCTTTGAGGTTGCCGGTGACGGTCATGCGCCCCTTGCCGGGCATCTTGACCGCCTCGATCGTCAGAATGTCGCCGCCGAACTCCGTCCAGGCCAGGCCGGTGACAATCCCGACCTGGTCGAAATCGTCCGTCTCGCCGTGGCGATATTTGCGAACGCCAGCGTAGCGAGCGAGCCGTTCCTCGTCGACTGTGATCGACACCAGATTGTCCCGGGCCATCTCGCGCACCGCCTTGCGGGCCAGGCCCCCGAGCTCACGCTCGAGGCTCCGAACGCCGGCTTCGCGGGTGTAGTATCGAATGAGATCGCGGATCGAGCTTTCCGGCACGATCCACTCACCTTCCTTGAGCCCATGATCCGCCGCTAGCTTGGGCAGAACGTGACGTTTGGCGATCTCGACCTTCTCGTCTTCGGTGTAGCCGGAGATGCGGATGACCTCCATGCGGTCCAGCAGAGGCTGGGGCATGTTCAGGCTGTTGGCCGTGGTGACGAACATCACCGGCGACAGATCGTAATCGACCTCGAGGTAGTGATCGCCGAATGTGTTGTTCTGGGCCGGGTCCAGTACCTCGAGCAAGGCCGAAGATGGATCGCCGCGCCAGTCGGCACCCAGCTTGTCGATCTCATCCAGCAAGATGAAAGCGTTGGTCGTCTTGGCCTTCTTCATCGACTGGATGATCTTGCCCGGCATCGACCCGATATAGGTGCGACGATGGCCACGGATTTCCGCCTCGTCCCGCACGCCGCCCAGCGACATGCGAACGTACTCACGCCCTGTCGCCTTGGCGATGGACTTGGCCAGTGATGTCTTGCCGACGCCGGGAGGACCGACCAGGCACAGGATCGGGCCCTTGAGCGACCCGGTGCGCGCCTGAACGGCGAGATATTCGAGAATCCGTTCCTTGACCTTCTCCAGTCCGTAGTGGTCCTCCTCGAGGATCGCTTCGGCCTTGGCCAGGTCGATAGGCTTCTGGCGGGACTTGCCCCACGGGATCGACAGCAGCCAGTCGAGGTAGTTGCGAACCACCGTCGATTCCGCCGACATCGGGCTCATGTTGCGCAGCTTCTTCAGCTCGCCTTCGGCCTTGGTTCGCGCTTCCTTGGACAGCTTGGTCTTACGGATGCGCTTTTCGAGCTCCATCAGCTCATCGCGCTGCTCGTCCTGCTCGCCCAGCTCGCGCTGGATCGCCTTCATTTGTTCGTTCAGATAGTACTCGCGCTGGGTGCGCTCCATCTGCCGCTTCACCCGGCTGCGGATCTTCTTTTCGACCTGCAGGACCGAGATTTCGCCTTCCATCAGGCCGAAAACGCGCTCCAGGCGGCGCGCCACCGGCAGGTTCTCCAGCAGGGCCTGTTTGTCGGCGATCTTCACCGCCAGGTGCGCCGCAATCGAATCCGCCAGGGCCGACGGATCGGTAATGTTCGGGATGGCCGACAGGGCCTCGGGGGGCACCTTCTTGTTCAGCTTCACATAGTTCTCGAAGTGCTCGACGACCGCCCGGCTCAGCGCCTCGACCTCGCCCGGATCTTCCAGCACATCGGCCAGGTCCGAATAGCGGGCTTCGAAATAGTCAGGACGGTCGGTAAAGCCGTCGAGCCGTGCCCGCGACTTGCCCTCGACCAGCACCTTCACCGTGCCGTCAGGCAGCTTCAACAGTTGCAGGACATTGGCCACGACACCGATCGAATAGATGGCATCGGCCGCCGGATCGTCGTCCGTGGAATTCTTCTGCGTGGCCAGCAGGATCTGCTTGCCACCTTTCATCACCGCCTCAAGCGCGCGCACGGATTTGTCGCGCCCGACGAACAGCGGCACGACCATGTGCGGAAAAACAACAATGTCCCGAAGCGGCAAGACCGGCAGGACGTGGGATTCAGACATTCAACTCTCCTGGCCGCCGTCAACCTGCGACGCTCGACCTTCAGGGCCACCCGGACCACGGGCCCGGCCCCTGCCCCCGACTCTCGGCAGGCATTGTAACGACTATGTGGCGCTTCGGCGCGCACGTTCAAGGCACACGCGAGAACGGCCCACAGACGAAAATGTCGGATTGTCGGGGGAATAATCCCGCAGTGGCAGTCCCTAGGGGAATCGAACCCCTCTTTTCAGGTTGAAAACCTGACGTCCTAACCGATAGACGAAGGGACCACGCGCTGCGGAGCGGGCGATATAGCCGCCTCGATTTGCCGACGCAAGCCCTGTCAGACCGCCCGACGCGGGTCGTGGACATCCATAATCTCGAACTGGACGCCACGGCGGCCGTTCCAGTCGTCCGGCTTGAGCAGACCGGCGACATCCAGAGCTCCGCCGCCACTCAGCAAGGCTTTGCCGACCTCGGTTTCCGCCGCGCGCCAGGCGATGGCCCGGACCTGCGCTCCATCGGCATCGGCCAGCCGACAGCTGACGTGTCCGTTGTTCAGAACGCGGGCATCACGCACCGTCACGCCCGCCAGAACAAAGGTCGGTTCAGGGTTCCCCGGCCCGAACGGGGCCAGGATCTGGAACGATTCGTACAGGGTACGGTCTGCGGCGCGCGCCGTGCTCAGCACATCGATCTCCAGGGCATCCTGCTCGATTGCGACCTCGGCCTCACGGGCCAGACGAGCCTCAAGAAATGCTCTCAGCTCAGGCACCGTATCGGCCCTGACCGTCAGTCCCGCCGCCATCGCGTGCCCACCCCCAGCCAGCAACAGCCCTTCGTCAAAGGCCTCCTGAACGGCGCGACCGAGGTTGACCCCGGGGATCGACCGGCCCGATCCCTTGCCGACCCCAACCGCAGAATCCAGTCCGACAACGACGACCGGACGACGCCACCGCTCTTTCAGTCGACCCGCGACGACGCCGATCACACCGGGGTGCCACCCCTCACCCGCCACCAGCAGGACGGGGGCCGCTGGATCAAAGTTCGAGGCCCGTTCGACCTGATGGGCCGCAGCTTCCGTGATGCCCTTCTCGACCTCTCGGCGCTGGCTGTTCAACTGATCCAGCTCGGTCGCCAGTTCGATCAGTTCGTCCGGGTCGTCGCTGGAGAGCAGCCGCGCCCCCAGGTCAGATTTACCGATCCGCCCTCCCGCATTGATCCGCGGCCCCAGGACAAAGCCCGCATGGAAGGGCGTCGCCTCGCTCAGCTCGCTCTGGGCAACCGCCATGAGGGCCTTCAGCCCCGGATTCTGCCACTGGGACATGGTCTTGAGCCCCAGCGATGCCAGCGCCCGGTTGAACCCGGTCAGGGCCGTCACGTCACAGATCGCGCCCATGGCCGCCAGGTCGAGCCATTGGCGGATATCCGGCGGCTCACGGGTGTCGACCAGGCCGCGTTGGCGCACTTCCCGGTTCAGGGCCGCCAACAGAACAAAGACCACCCCCGCCGCTGCCAGATTGCCCTGACCTGACGTGTCGTCGGGTCGGTTGGGATTGACCACGGCGCGCGCTCGGGGCGGCGGCCCTCGCATCAGGTGATGGTCGATGACCACGACCTCCAGCCCCTGATCGGCGGCAGCCTCAAGGGCTTCATAGGCGGCGGCCCCACAGTCCACCGTCACGACCAGATCGGCTCCGGCCGCCTTCATGCGTTGGAAAGCCAGGGGGCTTGGCCCATAGCCCTCCTTGAGACGATCAGGGACATAGATTGACAGCTCCCGCCCCATGGCACGGAACCAACGCACCAGCAGGGCCGCGGAACTGCCACCGTCCACGTCATAGTCAGCCAGAACCCAGATGTTCGCCTCGGCCACCAGGGCGTCGATCAAGGCGCGAGCCGCCCCATCCATGTCTTGAAAACTGGATGGATCCGGGAACTGTCGCCTCAGGGTCGGTCGCAGATAGTCCTCGACCTGTTCGGGAGACACGCCGCGCGACGCAATCGCGCGCGCCAGGGGTTCCGACAGGGACTCCGCGCGCTGGATCGTCTGAACGGTGCTCGAATCCGCGGGTCGGGCTCTCCAGGTACGCCCCAGCGCGGACCGCGACACCCCAAGAAAGTCGCCGGCCATGGCGACGACCTAGTAGCGGATCGGTGGTGGTGGCTCGGCGCGTTCGCGCATGCGCTGGGCCCAGGCGCTTGCGGCCGCGGCCGCCTCTGCATCAATCGGGCGCGCGAGGCGAAGGTCGACGCGGTTTCGGGTCCGCTCGGCCCACGGCCCCGCATCGTCCGGCGTCAGCGTCCACTGGAGGGCCGAAACCTCTCGACCCAGTTGCAGCTCTGCGGTTTCGAGCCCGACCACCCGATTTCGGATATCCGTCGTCGTCGGCACATTCTGGGGCGCAACCGGGAAATCCTCCCACCGGGGATAGGCGAGATCCGTCCGCGTCAGGGCTTCGGTACGCTGGGCCGCCGGCGACGTTGCGTCGATGGCCTGGTTGAAGGGGTCATAGGTCATGCACCCGCCGACGGACGCCGCCAGAAGCAGCGCCGTCACCAGGCACAACCGGGATTCGATTCGTTGCAGACTTGCCTTCATTCCATTGGCGGTCATATGCCATCCTGAGCCCGCGCGAAAGCACGACAGGAGCGACCCATGGCCCAGACCAAACGTCCTGCGAAGAAAACGGTGGCCAAACCCGCCGCTTTAGGCGCCAAATCGGCAGCGCCCGCCAAGACTCGCAAGGCCAAGTCTGATCGGCCGGCCGCTGAAGCAGCCTCATCACAAATCCCCGCTCCGCCACCGCCTGGTATCGACGCCGAGATGCCGTCGCGCGACGCCATCGAGCAACTGTCGATGAACCTCGCCAAGGCCGCCATGACCGCCCAGCAGGTCATAGCCGAGGCCGCGCTGAAACAGGCCGACCGCCCCGCCGCCTTGTCGCCCGACCCGTTCAACGTCGCCCCGGCCATGACCCAGGTGATGACCTCGCTGGCCTCGCGCCCCGACAAGCTGTTTCAGGCCCAGGCTGCCCTGTTCTCCGGCTATATGGACCTGTGGACCGACGCTGCTCGCCAGGCGACCGGTCAGGCCTCCGAACTGGCCCCTGCGCCGCGCGACAAGAGGTTCGCCGCGCCGGAATGGTCTGAGAATCCGGTCTTCGACGTCATGCGGCGGTCCTATCTGTTGTCCTCGACCTGGCTGAACGACCTGATCTCGTCGGCCGAGGACATTGATCCGCGCACCAAGCGCCGGGCGGAGTTCTTCACCAAGCTGCTCACCGACGCCTTTTCGCCGTCCAACTTCCTCGCCTCCAACCCCGCCGCGCTCAAGCAGTTGATGGAGACGAATGGCGAGAGCCTGGTGAAGGGGATGCAGAACTTCGCCGCTGACATGGAGCGCGGTGACGGCACGCTGAAGATCAGCCAGGCCGACTACGGCCAGTTCAAGGTCGGCGAGAATGTCGCAACCGCGCCGGGCCAGGTGGTCTGGCGTGACGAGCTGTTCGAACTGATCCAGTTCGACGCCGCCACGGACAAGCAGCGCGCCATCCCGCTGCTGATCTTCCCGCCCTGGATCAACAAGTTCTACATCCTGGACCTCCAGCCCAAAAACTCGATGATCCGCTGGCTGTCGGCCCAAGGCTTCACCGTCTTCATCTGTTCGTGGGTCAACCCCGACAAGGACAAGGCCGGCTTCGGCTTTGACGACTATCTGGAAAAGGGCATCTACCGCGCCACCCAGAAGGTCATGGACCAGACGGGTCAGGACCGTGTGAACACCGTCGGCTACTGCATCGGCGGCACCCTGATGGGCTCGGCCCTCGCCCATATGGCCGCAAAAGGGGACAAGCGGGTCAACGCCACCACCTTCTTCGCCGCCCAGCACGACTTCGCCGAGGCCGGCGACCTGTTGCTGTTCACCGACGAGCATTGGCTCAATGAGATCGAGCAGAAGATGGACGCCGCCGGCGGCGTCCTACCCGGCGCGGCCATGGCCGACACCTTCAATGCGCTGCGCGCCAATGATCTGATCTGGTCGTTCTTCGTGTCCAACTATCTGATGGGCAAGGACCCGCCAGCCTTTGACCTCTTGTTCTGGAACGCCGACCAGACGCGCATGCCCAAGGCCCTGCACATGGACTATCTGCGCTCCATGTATGGGAACAACGCCCTGGCCAAGGGCGAGATGACCATGGGCGGCGAGCGGCTCGACCTGTCCAAGGTCACCATCCCCCTCTACTTCCAGGCCAGCCGCGAGGACCACATCGCGCCGATGAACTCGGTCTATCGCTCGGCCCGCGCCTTCTCCAACGCCGACGTCACCCTGACGCTCGCCGGCTCCGGCCACATCGCCGGCGTCGTTAATCCGCCCAGCGCCAACAAATACCAGCACTGGATCAACGACCAGCTACCCTCGACGCTTCAGGAGTGGCTCGATGGCGCGTCCGAACACCCCGGCTCCTGGTGGGAGCATTGGGCGGCGTGGCTGCACGACAAGTCGGGTGAGTGGGTGGACGCGCGGGATCCGTCGAAGGGCCCGCTCAAGCCGATCGAGGCCGCGCCGGGGAGTTATGTGAAGGTGAAGAGCTAAACCCCTGTCCTCCCCATTCCATGGGGAGGCGGCTCGGCGCGAATTGGCGGCGAGGCGGAGGGGGCGACGCCGAACTCTCCGGACAGGCCTGAGGTGCCCCCTCCACCCTCCGGTGCCCTGCGGGCTAGGGACGCCCCCCCCCCTCGCTTTGCTCCGGGGAGGAGAATCTCTACCCGCACCGCCCGATCACGCCCCGCGTCCGGTCCATCGCCTGCGGCCCGCCCTCTGTGACGCTCAGCGTCCAGCCGTGGTGCGAGGCCAGCGTTCGCCTGCGTCCCTCACCCTCGCCGGCGTCGCCGCCGGGAACGGCTGAAAAAACACGGCCGGTCGCTAGGCTCTTCGCGTCCATCCGCCCAACGCACAGCGCCACCGGCGTCCCGCGCGCGTCGTCAAGGCTCTCGAATACCCATAGATCGGGATAGTCACGCGCCAGGTCGATCCACCAGGGCTGATCCGCCGACAGGTTCAGCACAGCCACCGTGTCCCCGATCTGGGCCGCGTCGAGCGCAGCCTTGGGATTCCCCGCGCCCATATAGGTCACCTGTGAGCCGAACCGCTGACGGGCGCGATCCCAGGTCCGGCCATCTTCATGGCCGCGCCACAGGGCGACACTGATGGTCCCCTGTTGGGCCAGCCCCGCCGCGATCACCTCGCGCCAGATCGGCTCGACCGCCGGGCGTGTCAGGTCGGTCGCCTTGTCCAACAATCGGTTCAGCACCGCCGCCTCACGGTCGGGACGCAGGTTCAGGAACGGCCCGTGCGGTGCATCCTTGGCCTTGCCGACCCGTCGCGCGATCTGCAGGCGCCGGTTCAACAGCTCCAGCATCTCATCGTCGATCCGGTCGATCTCGTGCCGCAGCGCCTGCAGCGTCAGGCATTCAGGCGTCAGGTCGTTGGCGGGGGTGGTGTCTTGCGCCTCGGTCTGGGCGCGGGTGTTCGTAAGCATGTGAGATCTCGGATTTCGGGTGTCGGATACAGGCTCACCGCCGCTTTCTGGTGAAGCGGTCGCCGGAGAGGTCAGTCTTTTGGAAAGTCAGCCCTCAGCCGGCGTGTCGAAACGCGAAGCCGAAATAATACGCGCGACCGAACCCGAAAGCGGGACGGGACAGGATGTCAGCGCGCGTAAGCATGGTCGAAACCTCGTCGGCGAAATGCCGACAACTGCATGAGGTCTGAGAACGGCCTGTCGGTCAACCAACCTGACGTGAACGGCGAAATCCTGCAGCCAATAGGCCACACATTCTCTCGGTAAGGGATCTTGCCCCTAACGCTCCACCACCACAAACCGCGTCCGATTGTCCGCCGAGTCCTGCATGTCAGCGCGTAGGATTTTCAGCTCATAGATTTCCGCCGCCACAGCGGGCGCGATGGCCGCCCGGCTCAGGTCGCCGCTGGCCGCAACCAGTTCGGCCGCCCCGGCGGTGTCATAGGCTTCGACGGGCTTGAGCCCGAGGCTGGCTATACTGGCCTTGCACTGTCCCAGCGCGACCGGGTGGCTCTCAACGGTCTTCAGATCCGTCAGCTTGGCGTCCGGCTGACCCATCAGCATCTGACGCATGGGTCGCCAGGCCTCAGCCACGATTTTCAGACCGTGCTCCTCGATCAACCGGTTCGGATCGGGCAACAGCCCCACAATGGAGTTCTCCACCGGGATCAGGCCGCACTCACATTCGCCCGAGGCCACCGCCGCGATGGCTTCAGCAAAGGTTTCGTAGCCCTTTGGCTCGTTCCATGGCCTGAGCGCCAGACAGGCCTCATACGAAAACGCCCCGCGTGCGCCCTGAAAAGCCACCGTGCCCGGCATCAGGCTGCCTCCGACCGCTTGGTTCGCGCCGACTTCAATCGCTCGGCCACAAGGAAGGCCAGTTCCAGCGCCTGATCGGCATTCAGGCGGGGATCGCAATGGGTATGATAGCGGCTGGACAGATCATCCTCGGTCAACGCCTGGGCCCCGCCGATGCACTCGGTCACGTCCTGACCTGTCATTTCCAGATGCACGCCGCCGGGATGCACGCCCTCGGCTTCGGCCACGTCGATAAAGCTGCGAACCTCTGCAAGGATGCGCTCGAACGGACGGGTCTTGAAGCCGTTGTGGGCCTTCTGCGTGTTCCCGTGCATCGGGTCGATCGACCAGGCCACGCGCTTGCCTTCCCGCTTGGTCGCGGCCATCAGCGCGGGCAAACGGTCAGCGGCCTTGTCGGCCCCAAAGCGTCCGATGAGGGTCAGCCGCCCCGGTTCATTGGCCGGATTCAAAGTGTCAATCAGAGCCAGAAGGTCATCCGACTCCAAAGTGGGGCCGCATTTCAGGCCGACCGGATTCCTGATCCCGCGCACGAATTCGATGTGGGCGCCGTCCAGCTGTCGGGTCCGCTCGCCGATCCAGACCATATGGGCCGAGGTATCGAACCATTCCCCCGTGCCGGGGTCTGGGCGCGTCAGGGCCTCCTCCACATTCAGCAACAAGGCCTCGTGGCTGGTGAAGAACTCGACCCGCGACAGATCGGGGTGCGATTCCGGCGTCACCCCGACGGCCCGCATGAAATCCAGGCTTTCGCCGATCTTGTCGGTCAGCTCGCGATAGCGCGCCGCATAGCCGCCTTCGGTGGCCCGGTTCAGGGTCCAGCGGTGAATGTTGTGCAGATCAGCAAACCCGCCCTCAGCAAACGACCGCAGCAGGTTCAGCGTCGCGCTGGACTGATGATAGGCCTTCAGCAGTCGGTTCGGGTCGGGAATGCGCTCATCCGCCTCGAACGCCATCCCGTTGACGATGTCGCCACGGTAGCTGGGCAGCTCGACATCGCCGATCTGCTCCACGGACGACGAGCGCGGCTTGGCGAACTGGCCGGCGATCCGGCCCACCTTCACCACTGGCCTACCGCCGGCAAAGGTCAACACGACCGCCATCTGCAGGATCAATCGGAAGGTGTCGCGGATGTTGTCGGTCGAAAACTCCTTGAAGCTCTCGGCGCAGTCGCCGCCCTGCAACAGAAAGGCCCGGCCCGCTTCAACTTCGGCCAGTCGGCTCGTCAGACGACGCGCCTCTCCGGCAAAGACCAGCGGCGGATAGGCGCGAAGCTGCTCTTCCGCTGACTGAAGAGCGGTCGCATCGGGATAGTCCGTCGGCATCTGGCTGACGGGCTTGCTTCTCCAGCTTGCAGGGGTCCAGCGAGGGGTCATAACGGCTAGATAGGCCCGAGTTGATTAAGCCTCAATCACCGGCTCAAAATTCGGCTCGACACCGACGTTCGCCGCCATGCACCAGATCGCCGTTAGGGCCGCCAGGCCGAGCCACCATTCCTGCCACATCCCGAAGCTCAAACCGCCGATGACGAAATAGGTGGCGGCTGCCGCAACCGCCTGCGGCCCGAGCCGCCCAGCGCGCTGGATCAGCAGCCACCAGACCACCGCGAGCAGGACGGCCCCCACCAGCCCCAGCTCAAGCCAGATCTGCAAAGGCGCCGAATGCGGATGCAGCATGAAAGGCAGGAAGGCCCGGCTACCGTCCAACCCCCAGCCGAAGATCGGGTGCCGCAAAGTCTGTTCCGCTGTGAAGGACCAGATATCCAGCCGCGCCGCCCAGGACGCGCCTAGCCTTGCTCCGGCCCAGTCAAACAGCCCCTCACACAAGAGCACGACCCACGGGGCCAACAGGATCACGGCAGCGAACGACGCCCCGATCACCACCGACGCCCGGTCTTTCAAAACGCGGACCAGCCAATAGGCGACGCCCCCACCGATCAGGGCGACAAACGGGGCCCAGGTTCCCAGCAGAAGCGGTGCGGAAAACGCACCCAAAGTCAGCAGAAGCGCCGCCCGTCGCCATCCGCGTCGAAGCAGCAATGTCACCGCCGGCCAGTACATCAGGGCTAGGGAATAGGTTCCCTGGGCAACGTTGCGCCGTTCAAGGTCCGGGCGCATGGCGTCACCCGACCAGGTGGTGAGCAGATGATAGAGACGCGTTCCCGTCAGCCCCTCGAACGCCAGCACAGCCGAAAGCAGCACCGCACCCACCATGAAGATCACGGCCTGACGGCGCATTGTCCTGACCGGTAGCCGCGCCGCAACCCCGACAAGGACCGCGTACAGCCCCAGGTTCAGCACCACCTTCGCCCAGGTCTGTCGTTCGGCGTCTGCATAGTCCGAAACAACGCCCTGGTCCGCGAACACCGGGCTCCACAGCACCGACACCAGAGCGTAGATCAGCAAGGCCAGCAGCGCCGCCCAGACCAGGCCGGGCCTTTCCGGTCGAAAGACCGGAATCAACAGAATGGCGGCGATCGGCGTGAAGGCCGCCAGGCCGAACGGCCACAGGTAGGCCGTCAACGGCGTCAGAACGAACAGGATCAGGAAGATCCAGCTCGCATAGGGCGCGCCTGTCGCTGGGCGCGTCATTCCGCCGCCGTCAGCTGCGTCTCGACATACTTCTCGCGCATCGTCACCAGCTCTTCGGCGGCCGTCGGATGGACCGCACATGTGGCGTCCCATTGTACCTTGGTCAGGCCGGCCTTGACGGCGATGCCGGCCAACTGGATCATCTCCGGCGCATCCGGTCCGACGATATGGCAGCCGACGACGACCCCGTCCTCGGCTCGCACGATCAGCTTCATCAGGGTGCGCTCTTCGACCCCGACAAAGGCGAACCGCATCGGCCGGAAGCGCGACATATAGACATCCACCTTGCCGTACTTCTGGCGGGCGTCATGCTCGGTCAGACCGACCACACCGACGGGCGGCTGGGAAAACACCGCCGTCGGAATGTCAGCATAGTCCACCCGCGACGGGTTGTTCTTGAAGGCTGTCTCGACGAAGGCCACCGCCTCTCGAATGGCCACCGGCGTCAGATTGACCCGGTCGGTCACGTCCCCGACCGCCCAGATGTTCTCGACACCGGTGCGCGAATAGTCATCGACCTTGATCGCGCCGCGTTCGTTCAGTTCGACCCCGGCAGCTTCGAGGCCCAGCCCCTTGACGTGCGGAATCCGACCCGTGGCAAACATCACCACATCCGTCTCAATCTCCATGCCGGTCTTGAGTTTGTTCAAAAGGCCGGTCGACGTCTTTTCGATGGCCTCATGCTCGCAGCCCAGGATGACCTGGATGCCGCGTCGCTGGATCTGGTCTGCCAGATGGGACCGCACATCATCATCGAACCCGCGCAGGATATTCGGCCCGCGATAGATCAGCGTCGTCTCGACCCCCAACCCCGCAAAGATGCCGGCAAACTCCACTGCGATATACCCGCCCCCCGCAATCAGGATGCGCCGCGGCAGCTCTGGCAAATGAAACGCCTCTTCAGAGGTGATGGCGTATTCCGCCCCCGGCAGCGTCTCTGGAATCCACGGACGTCCTCCCGTCGCGATCAGAATCTGCTCAGCCGTCACCGTCAGATTCTTGTCCGGGATCTCAATGGTGTGCGCGTCCTTCAGAACCGCTCGTCCATGGATCAGGTCTGCCCCAGCCTTGGTCAGGTTGGCGACATAGAGCCCCGACAGTCGGGCGATCTCGACATCTTTGGCATGGATGAAAGCCGGCCAGTCGAACGACGCCTTTTCGATTGTCCAGCCGTAGCCTTTCGCGACCTCGAATTCGTGGGCAAAGTCCGAGGCGTAGACCATGAACTTCTTGGGGACACAGCCGCGGATCACACAGGTCCCGCCGACGCGATACTCTTCGGCGACCGCAACGCGCTTGCCGTCCAGCGCCGCCAGCCGCGCCGCCCGCACCCCGCCCGAGCCCGCGCCGATGACGAAAAGGTCGTAGTCGTAGGTGGTCATGGGCGTCTCGGATGCAACGGGAGGACTCTGTCCTTTCTAGGCTGACCCGCCGTTGAAATCACCCCATGGCTTCATCGAGCGTAGGCGTTCTACGGCCCAATCACCTCGACCCCCGCATCCGTCCCCACGATGGCCTCATCGGCCAGGTCGAGGAACAGGCCGTGTTCGACCACGCCGGTAATCAGCTTCAGGTCGTCTGCCAGCCGCGCCGGCTCGTGGATGGCCTTGCAGGCAGCGTCGTAGATCAGGTTTCCGCCGTCTGTCCGCACCAGCCCTCGGTCTGCCGTCCGCACCCGCGCCGGCATCTGGATGTCATGGTCGAGCAGCACATCTGCGATGCGGTTGCCGGTCGTCTTGTGGCCAAACGCCACCACCTCGATCGGCAGCGGAAAGGCTCCGAGCGTCTCCACCACCTTGGCCGCGTCAGCGATGACGATGCAGCGCTCCGACGCCTCCCACACCAGCTTCTCGCGCAGCAGGGCCGCGCCCCCGCCCTTGATCAGCGCCAGTCCCGGTCCGATCTCGTCGGCCCCATCGACCGTCAGATCAATGCGCGGACTGTCCTCCAGGCTCGACAGCGTCAGCCCCAGCTCCCGCGCCAGATCCGCCGTCGCCTCGGACGTCGGCACGCACCTCAGCCCGGCCAGTCCCCGCGCCGCCAACGCCTTCACAAACCAAGCTGCCGTCGAGCCGGTCCCCAGCCCCACAACCATGCCGGCCTTGACCCGCTCAGCGGCGGCCTCTCCGGCGATGCGTTTCTGGTGATCGCTCACCGTTGACCTCCAACGCTCTCGTCATCCTCGAGCTTGACCCGAGGATCGGACGCCGTGTCGCTCAAAAAGGTCCGGCACAGGCTCAGCGACGGAGAATCTGATCCTCGGGTCAAGCTCGAGGATGACGCAAAGAGATGGTGAGCCATCATCCCTTCCGCCCCTTCCGCTCGCCCATCGCCTTGCGGAACCGCGCGGCCCAGCCTGCCTTGTTCACCTGCTTGGCCCGGCCCAGCGCCAGGTCGCCGGCCGGCACGTCCTCCGTCACCACCGAGCCGGACCCGACCATGGCTCCTGCGCCCACCGTCACCGGCGCGACAAGCGCCGAGTTCGACCCCACAAACGCCCCATCGCCCACGACCGTGCGCGCCTTGTTGAAGCCGTCGTAGTTACAGAAGATCGTGCCCGCCCCGATGTTGGCGTTTGCCCCGACCTCGCCGTCGCCCAGATAGGCCAGATGGTTGGCCTTGGCCCCCTCCCCCATGGTCACGCCCTTGACCTCCACGAAGTTGCCGACCTTGGCCTTCGGACCGATCCCAGCACCGGGGCGCAGGCGGGCGTAGGGACCGATCTCGGCCCCCGCCTCAACAACCGCCCCTTCCAGATGGCTGAACGCCCGTATCTTCGCTGGTCCGGCGATACGCACCCCCGGCCCAAAGACGACATGCGGCTCAATCGTCGTGCCCGCCGCCACCTCGGTGTCCCAGGCGAAAAAGACGCTTTCCGGCATCGGCATGGCCACACCCTCGGTCAGGAAGTGGTCGCGCTGAACGGACTGAAATTGTGTCTCCGCCGCGACCAGTTCGGCCTGGCTGTTCACGCCCTGGACCGCCGCCTCGTCAGTGAAGGTCGCCCGGCACTGCAGGTCGCGCCGGCGTGCCAGTTCGACAATGTCGGTCAGATAGTATTCGCCCTTGGCATTGTCGTTCGTCACCTCGCCCAGCAGCGAGAACAACAGGTTCCGCTCACAGACCATGACGCCGGAGTTGCACCGATTGACCCTGAGCTCATGCTCATTCGCCTCCTTGGCCTCGACGATGCGCAACAAGGTATCGCCGTCGCCCAGCACCAGCCGCCCATAGGCCCCTGGATCCGCCGCCTCGAAGCCCAGAACCGTCACGGCCGCACCGCCCTCGAACATCGGCTCGACCGACACCGCCCTCAACAGCGGACAGTCGGCATAGGTAATGACCACATCGCCCTCAAAGCCGGCCAGGGCCTCTTCGGCGCAGCGCACGGCATGGCCGGTGCCCATGGGCGGATCCTGAACCGCGACCGCGGCCTTGCCCAATCGACCCTCAACGTGACGACCGACCTCGGGCGAATGGGTGCCGACGACCACCACAATCTTGTGACAGCCGAGCGCCTCCGCCGTATCAATCGCATGATCCAGCATGGCGCGCCCGGCCAGCCTGTGCAGCACCTTGGGCAGGGGCGATTTCATCCGCGTGCCCTGCCCGGCGGCGAGAATGACGGCGGCGCGTGCGGTCATGGCGATTCCCTTCGATCCGTTCGCTCAGGGTCTAGCGCGCGCCTTCAGGTTCGTCATCCTCGCGCTTGTCCCGAGGGCCAGACCATCGGCCGCTCGGTCTTCCCCGAAAGGCCTGTCAGAGCGACGTCTGATCCTCGGATCTTCGCCGCGCTTCGCCCGAGGATGACGAGTCAGGTAAGGGCCGGAATATGACCCTCTCCGGCTGGACCCTCGCCTTCGACCTCGACGGCACCCTCGTGGAAACCGCGCCCGACCTGCTGGGCTCACTCAATGCGGTGCTGGTCGAACAGGGCCTGCCGTCCGTTCCGATGTCATCGGCCCGGCATCTGGTCGGGCGCGGCGTGCGCGTCATGCTGGAACATGGATTCGCCGAAGCCGGGGCGACCTTCGACGCCGTGCGCGATGCCGGCCTGATGGACCGGTTCATCGACATATATCTGGGCCGCATTGCCGACGAGAGCCACATCTACCCAAATGTCATCGAGGTGCTGCAGACCTTCGCGGCGCAAGGGGCCCGCCTTGTCGTCGTCACCAACAAGCGCACCGACCTGTCGCTGGCCCTGCTCAACGCCCTCGACCTGGCCCGGCGTTTCGACGCGGTCGTCGGACCGGACCTCGTCAGCGCCCGCAAGCCGTCCGGTGCCCACTTGAAAGAAGCGGTCGAAAGCGTCGGCGGCGATCCGGCCCGTTGCCTCATGGTCGGCGACAGTGCCCCGGATGTCGCCACCGCCCGCGCCCTCGGCGCGCCGGTGATCGTCACCAGCTATGGCTACACGGATCCGCCCGCCGCTGATCTCGGGGCCGATGCCGTCATTGATGATTTCGACCAGCTGCCCGCGTGGGTGGCCCGGCTGACAGCCTAGCCCTTCATCCGCTCGACGACTTCGACCGACGGATTGGCCCGCAGCGCCGCCGCAATGGTCGTGGCGTGCCGCGCGTCGGTCACCTCGACCTCGAACAACACTTCGAAGAAGTCTTCCTTGCGGTGCGTCATCTTCAAATTCAGGATGTTACCGCCGGCTTCTCCGATAATCGTACAGGCTTGGCCCAGCACGCCCGGCGCATTGCGGATCGAGGCCTTCAGCGTCGCCGATCCCAGGCCCAGGCGCTCGGCCTGGGGCGTCCATTGCAGGTCACGCCACAGGTCGCCCTGGCTCTCGTATTCAACCAGCCGCTCGCAGTCGATCACATGAACCGTCAGGCCCTGGCCCGGCTGGACGATGCCGACGATCCGATCCCCCGGCACCGGGGTACAGCACGGCGCGAAATGGACACTCACGCCCGGCGTCAGTCCCCCGCCGCGCACGAACAAGCGGCCGGCCTTGCCGCCGTCGATCCGTGCCCGCGCCCGCACCGCCGCCCGCTCCTTGGGTCCCAGCGACGGGAACAGCGCATCAATGATGGCCGCGGCGCTGATCTGGCCACGCCCGAGCCGGTCATACAGCTCGTCATCGCTGGGCAGGTTCAGAACCTCCAGGGCCGGCGTCAGACTGACATCCTTGATCTTCTTGCCGACCTTGACGAAAGCCTGCTCCAGCGCCGACCGGCCCAGGCGCTGGAACTCTTCCCGCTCCGAGGCCCGGATATGGCGGCGGATCGCCGAACGGGCGCGACCGGTAATCGTCAGGCTGCGCCAGTCAGGCGGCATCTGCGCCGTCTCATTGCGCACGATCTCCACAACATCGCCGTTCTGGAGCCGGGTTCGCATCGGCTTGTGCTCGCCGTTGATCAGCGCCCCGACCGCCGTGTCGCCCACGTCGGTATGAACCGCATAGGCAAAGTCCAGCGGCATCGCCCCCTGCGGCAGGGTGATCAGCTCGCCCTTGGGGGTAAAGGCAAAGACCTGATCCAGGTACATTTCCAGCTTGGCATGCTCGACCCATTCGTCGTGCTCGCCGCCGTTTTCGACAACCTGAACCAGATGCCTGAGGCTCTGCAGGGGGTCACGCCCGCCGGCCTCGGCCGCCGCATCGGCGTCAAAGCCATAGGCATTGTCCTTGTAGCGCCAGTGGGCGGCCACGCCGTCCTCGGCGATCCGCTCCATTTCTTCGGTGCGGATCTGAAGCTCGATACGGGTCCCGTGCGGGCCGACAACGGTGGTGTGCAGTGAACGATAGTTGTTCGACTTCGGGGTCGAGATGTAGTCCTTGAACCGCCCCTGAGCCATCTTCCAGTGCCGGTGGATCACCCCCAGGGCCCGGTAGCAGTCTGCCTCTGTCTCACAGATGACCCGAAAGCCGTAGATGTCCGACAGGGCCGAAAACCCGACCGACTTGTTCTGAAGTTTGCGCCAGATCGAATAGGGCGTCTTCTCGCGTCCATAGACCCGGGCCACCACCCCTTCGGCCAGCAGCACCCGCTCCAGCTCAGCGGTCACGCGCGCGACGGTCCGCCCCTGCTCCAGCCGCAAGCCGTCCAGACGCCGCACGATAGCTTCGCGAGCCTGGGGTTGAAGGTTTTCGAACGCCAGCTCTTCCAGTTCCGTCGCGATACGATGCATCCCGATGGACCGGGCCAGGGGCGCATAGACCTCCAGCGTCTCGCGAGAAATGCGCTGGCGCTTCTCGGGCTTCACATACTGAAGCGTCCGCATGTTGTGCAGACGGTCGGCCAGCTTGACCATCAGGACGCGCACGTCCTTGGAGATCGCCAGAATGAACTTGCGCAGGTTCTCGGCCTGGCGGCTTTGCTCGGCCTGCATTTCAAGCTGCGACAGCTTGGTCACGCCCTCGACCAGGACCGTGATCTCTTCGCCGAACATGCCCGCAATGTCATCGCGGGTGGCCGAGGTGTCTTCGATCACGTCGTGCAGCAGGGCTGTCACGATCGACGCCGTATCCAGCCGATAGTCGGTCAGGATGCCGGCCACCTGGATCGGGTGGGCATAATAGGGATCGCCCGACGCCCGTTTCTGCGATCCATGCATCTGGGTGGCATAGACATAGGCCTTGTCGATCAGGGCCTCATCGGCCTTTGGATCATAGGCCTTCACCCGCTCGGTCAGTTCGAACTGACGCAGAACCGGCGAGGTCGGTTTTTCGGTAGGTGCGTTTGCGGCCTGAGGCGCCGGCGGCTCAGCCGCCGGTGGGGTCTGACTTTGATCGACCCTTTCGTCCGTCAGTACCGGTCCTCCTGGCCACCGTCGCGGTCGCTTTGCAGCGCGCGCAGCAGGTCGGTTTCGCTCATGTGCATATGCTGGGGCTCAGCCAGCAGGGCGAGGGTTTCGGCTTCTTCCTCGGCCTCGGTGTGCTCGTCCACACGCTGCAGAGTGGTCACCAGGCTGTCTTCCAGCACGTCCGGCTTGACCGCATCCTCGGCCAGCTCACGAAGCGCCACGACCGGGTTCTTGTCGTTGTCGCGATCCAGCATCAGCACCGAGCCGTTCGAGATCGCGCGCGCGCGGTGCGCCGACAGCAGGACCAGGCCGAAACGATTCGGCACTTTTTCAATGCAGTCTTCAACGGTGACGCGGGCCATTCGGACTCTCAGCTTTTCGGAAGTTCGGGGAGTAGCCGTCTAAGATAGCGAGTCCGCTTCGCGGGTGCAATATCAGCCTGGTGAACAGTTGATCGGCTCGCGATACAGGACCGTCGCGGGTTCAAGCTGGCGGGCCTCGGCCAGTTGAATTTCTGCTTCCTGACACTGACCGGTGGCAGCTAATGCGCTCGCGTAGCTGTGTCGAATGGGAGCGACTGTCGGCGCAAGCTCGATCGCGCGTTCACAGTAGGACAGCCCCTCAGCGGCGCGCCCCATAAGGGTCAAAATATAGCACTGGCTGTTCTGGATTGCCGGATGGTGCGGTTGCAACGCCATCGCCCGCTCATTTGTCGCCAGCGCCGCGTCCAACTGGCCCAATTCCATCAGCACGACTGCCCGATTGCCAAGGGTAAAGAAGTCGTCAGCCGGCAAGGCCAAATAAGCCGCCAGCGCGGATTCAAGCGTTGCATCGCCGGCCCGCACGAGCACCGGCAAGAGATGGGCGTATGCCAATTCGGGATCGGGGTTGCGTTGTATTTCGGGGATCTGAGTTGGACCACCGCCCGCTAGAATGCTTGCGGCCAGCTGGGCATCCGCCAAAGCCTCTTCCAGACGCCCGACCCGCTCGAATGCGTGTGCACGCAACGCATGGAAGACGGAATCGCTCTCAATCCTGCGATTGGGGCCAAAATCCACTGAGTCATAAATTTCAACCGCACGCACGAAGTCACCATCAAGGGTGGCTATGCTCGCTAGGTTGATCAGGGCAAGATTGCGGAAGGGCGTGCCGGGCTCCGTCGCATTCGCACAGGCCTGATAGTCCACCAATCCACGCGCATCAGCCTGACATTCGTGCGGTGGCCCATCCTGCGCCGCAACCAAGGCTAGCACAGCAAACAAGGTCGTTAACATTCGCGCATTCTCCTAGGACCGAGCAATCAACCGATACGGGCATCCGACCCAATATCACAACTCAGAAGTAGAGTCTTAGCAGCCTCCCCCGTCCCCGGAAGCCGCCACTCCGGTGCCACCTCCGCCAGAGGCCCCATCACGAACCGCCGCGCCGCCGCCCTGGGATGAGGAAGGACCAATCCATCCTCGTCCATCGCAACCCGCCCATGGGCGATCAGATCCAGGTCGAGCGTCCGCGGCGCGTTCCTCCGCCGCCGGTCCCGCCCGAACGCCCGCTCGATCCGGTGCAACGCCGCCAGCGTCTCGCGCGGCCCCAGCTCCGTCTCCACCAGCACCACTCCGTTTAGGAACGCCGGCTCGTCCGGGTCCGGCCAGGCGGCCGAGCGCCACCACGACGACTGATGGGTGATCTTGAGCCCCTCGTCGGCGAACCGCGCCAGGGCGGCCTCCAATAATTCGCGCGTCGAACCGTAGGGGCCTTTCAAGTTGGACCCCAGGGCGATAACCACGGCCGCATCCCATTCCGACTTTTTCATACCGGAGATATTGCCATGAGCTTCTACCCCAACGAGCGCCTCGCCCTGTTCATCGACGGCGCCAATCTCTATTCCGCCGCCAAGTCCCTCGGTGCCGACATCGACTTCAAGAAGCTGATCGACGAGTTCCGCAAGAAGGGCGTTCTAGTCCGGGCCTACTATTACACCGCCATCGTCGAGGGCGACGACTATTCGCCGATCAAGCCGCTGGTCGACTGGCTCGACTACAACGGCTTCACCATGGTCACCAAGGCGGCCAAACGCTTCACCGACCATGAGGGTCGGACCCGCACCAAGGGCAATATGGATGTCGAGATCGCCGTCGACATGATGGAGTTGGCCGACCGCCTCGACCACGCCGTTCTGTTTTCCGGCGACGGCGACTTCGCCCCCCTGGTCAAGGCGGTTCAAAAGAAGGGCGTGCGCGTTTCCGTGATCTCCACCCTTCGCAGCCAGCCGCCTCAGGCAGCCGACGACCTGCGCCGGGCTGCCGACACCTTCATCGACCTCAACGACCTGCTGCCCGTGTTCGGTCGCGACCGTCCGGCGCGCGACGACGACTAGGCCAGACCCTTCCGGTTTCTGCACGACAACAGTCGCGAAACTGCCTAGCTTGCGTGTCGGAGAACGGAGGCATCCATGTCGAATCCCATCGCCGGCCTAAGTCTGGTCGTTGTCGGCCTTGCCGTCGGGGTGGGCTTCACCTTCCTGTCGCGTAGCCTCAAGGCCAAGGTGGAAGCCGCGCACAGCTGGACAGAGGTGCCCGCCGTCATTCAGTCAGCCAAGCTGCAGAAGGTCGGAAAGACCAGCTCGGCCCCCAGCCTGACCTATACCTACTCGGTCGGCGGAACGACCTATACGGGCAAGCGTCTCCAATTCGGAGGCATCAACATGACCCGCACCGAGGCCGAAGCGGTTCTCGCCGCCTATCCGGTCGGATCGACCACGACCGTCCGTTATGATCCCCACAGGCATGACTTCTCCGTTCTGCGCCTGGAGGCCGACTCGAAAGGCTACTTGATCGCCGGGATCGGCATCGGCCTGGCGTGTGTCCTGACCGGCCTCGTCGTCGCTTTCGCCTCATGAGCGCACCGGCAGATATCATTGCCTTCTGGCGCGAGGCCGGCCCGGAAAAGTGGTTCGCCAAGGACGACGCCTTCGACGCGGCTTTCCGCGACCGGTTTCGGGACGACCACCTCGCCGCCGCGCGGCGCGAGCGTGACGGCTGGGCCGAAACGCCGGACGGTTCGCTCGCCCTGTGTCTGTTGCTCGACCAATGGCCGCGCAATTGTTTCCGCGGAACCGGTCACGCCTTCGCCACCGACCCGCTGGCCCGGCTGTTCGCCCGCCGCGCCGTCGCCGCCGGCCACGATCAGGCCTTTGAAGAAGAGCTGCGCCCCTTCTTCTATCTGCCCTTCCAGCATTCCGAAGACCCGGCGGACCAGGAACAGTCGCTCGCCCTCTTCGCAGCCCTGACGACGCCGGACGCCGACAAATGGGCGCGCCACCACCACGGCGTCATCGTCCGCTTCGGGCGCTTTCCACACCGAAACGCTGCGCTTGGACGCATCACCACGCCGCAAGAAGCCGCCTTCCTGGAGGCCGACGGCTTTCGCGGTTAGCGCGGCAACAACGGCAGCGGGTCAACCGGTCGCGGGCGTGCCGCCGGGGCCGCCGTATAGCGGATCTCGAAATGGACCTGGGGTTGGCTGACACCGCCCGACGCTCCCGCCGTCCCGATCACCTGACCCTGGGTCACGCGCTGCTCCATCCGCACATTGGTAGAACGCAGGTGCGAATAGGCCGTCACCCAGCCGTCGCCATGAACGATCACGACCGTCGTGCCCAGGCCCGGCAAGCTGTCACCAGCATAGGCCACCTGGCCACCGGCTGACGCCAGCACCTCGGTTCCGGCCTGGGCGGCGATATTGATCCCGTCGCTGCGAAGCCCCGATCCCATGATCCCAAATCGTGTCAGGATCTCGCCACGGACCGGCCACCCAAAGCGACCGGCGGCGCGACGTACCAGTTCGGCCGTCGTTGGAAATCCGTCTTCGTCCACGCCCGTCGGCCCGGTCGTCGGGGTCTGCGGCGGAGCTGTGGGCGGGGCCACCGCCGGCGGGGTGACGGGCGGCGGTGGTACGGCTGGCCGTTCCGGTTCTGCCCGGAAAGGCGACGGTCCGGTCGCATACGGGTCAGGTCCGATATCCCGCGCGCCTTCAGGCAGAATCAATCGGTCACCGATGCCGATGGCACCCGTCTCACCGATCCCGTTGAGCATCATCAGGGTGCGAACCGGCGTCCCGAACCGGCGCCCGACGCCCGAAAGCGTGTCGCCCGCCTGAACAATATAGATTTCGCCGGGCTGCACGGAGGTTGCGGTTGTCTGCTGGGCCGGTGGCCGCGCAGCCGGCGGCGGCGGTGGCGGCGCCAGGGGCTCGGCGGCGACCTCGGGCTCCGCGCCTCTTAGTGGCGGCAAGGCCTCGGCCTCCACCTCTGTCGAAGGAGCAGGCGGCAGAACAGCCTCAGTTTCGGGCGCATGGCTGGGCTCAGGCGCAACAGGATATTGCGGCGGCGGCGGGGTCGGCTGTTCCCCGACCCGGACCGGGTAGCGCGGCGTACTGGGCACATAGACGCCGCCACAGGCGCTCAACAAAAGCGCCGCAAGCGCCGGCACCGCCCATTTCAAGGCCTGATTCATTTCGCCTGCTCCTGATCTCACCACGCTTCGCCTGAATTCACGCGCGGAAGTATGGCGGCAAGGTTAATGAAATCCGTGTCGGATTGTCGCTTCCCCCGCTCGGGGTGCTGGTTTACGGCGTTCACACACAGCCGACGCCGGAGCCGAGATGTCCAGATTTCAGGGAACTGACGCCTATATCGCCACAGATGACCTGAGGATCGCCGTCGACGCCGCCGTGGCGCTTGAGCGTCCACTGCTGATCAAGGGCGAGCCCGGTACGGGCAAGACGGTTCTGGCCTATGAGATCGCCCGGGCGTTCGACGCGCCGCTGATCACCTGGCACATCAAGTCCACGACCAAGGCGCATCAGGGCCTCTATGAATACGATGCCGTCACTCGCTTGCGCGACAGTCAGCTGGGCGACCCGCGCGTCGCCGACATCGCCAACTACATCAAGAAGGGCAAACTGTGGGAGGCGTTCGATGCGCCGGTGCGCCCCGTCCTGTTGATCGATGAAATCGACAAGGCCGACATCGAATTCCCCAATGACCTGCTTCAGGAACTCGACCGCATGGAGTTCTACGTCCACGAGACGGATCAGACGATCCGAGCTGCGGTGCGCCCGATCGTGGTCATCACCTCCAACAACGAAAAGGAGCTGCCCGACGCCTTTCTGCGTCGTTGCTTCTTCCACTACATTCGTTTCCCGGACCCCGACACCATGGCCCAGATCGTCGAGGCCCACTATCCCGGCATCCAGAACCGGCTGGTCGCAGAGGCGCTCAAGGTCTTCTACGAGCTGCGCGAGACGCCCGGCCTCAAGAAAAAGCCGTCGACCTCCGAGCTGCTCGACTGGCTGAAATTGCTGCTTGTCGAAGAGATCGATGTCGAGACGCTGCGTGAGCGCAATCCCAACAAGCTGATCCCACCGCTGCATGGGGCGCTGCTCAAGACCGAACAGGATGTTCACCTGTTTGAACGTCTGGCCTTCCTGACGCGCCGCGACGGCAATCGCCCGGGCCAATAGGCCCCTCGTCCGTCTAACAGCGATTTCACTAGGCACCCCGCGGCACGAGGCGCATCGTCCAGCCATGAACCTCCCTCACACCCGACTGATCCTTTGCGTTGGCCTGGCCGTCATCGCCTTGCCCGGATGCGGCGGCGATGGGGTCCGCATCACCCAGCGCGAGCACACGACAGAGGAAGGCTCGCCGCTCAGAGCCATCTCGGCGCTGAACTGCCCGGACCATCACGGCTCCCTGACGCGGGTTGAAACCTCGGCGGATGGCCTGTCCTGCGGCTATTCAGGCCCGCGTGGCGGCCGGGTGACCCTGCAACTTCTCAGCGTGCCTCCGGGGCAATCGCCAGAGGACGTTCTGGCCCCCTTTGAGGCCGAGGCCCAGACGCTGATGCCCGACACCCCGGCTCGGGCGGCGGCAGGCAACGATGGGGCCGCTGTCAGCGTTCAGTCGGACGGCGAGAATGCACGCGTTCGCCTGCCCGGCGTCCGCATCGACCAGGGTGGCGATCGCGCTTCAATTGAGATCGGCGGCATTCGAATTCGCGCGGACGCGCCGTCAGAGCCCACCGACGGCGACGTCGTCTCTGTCAGTGCCAATGAAGGCGCGGCCGAGGTGCGGACCCGCGGACGGGGTGGCGAGGTTCGTGCGACCTATATTCTCACCGACGATGTTGCGTCCGATGAGGGCTGGCGGACGGTCGGCTATGAGGCCCGCGGTCCGGGTGCCGGCCCGATTATCGTGGCCATCTTCCAGTCCAAGGACGGTGATGAAGACACTATCGCCGATGAAGCCCGGGAGCTTGTGACCCTGAATGTGGGCGGCCTGCCCTAAGCCGTCGGCGGAACGGCGGTGCCGCCTGGTAGATGCTGCTTCTGGCGTTCGGCCAGATGATCGATACCTCCGGCATATCTGATCAGGGCCTCAATCCGCTTTTCGATCGGCGGATGGGTGGCAAACAGGCCCAGGAAGCCGGTTTCGTGATGCTCCAGGAACATCCCGGCCACCTCGTCCGGGGCTTGCAGATCGGCCCGTCCTGACACCTTCTGCAGAGCTGAAATCATGGCGTCCGGGTTCTTGGTCAGCTCCACTGAACCGGCATCGGCAATAAACTCCCGGCGCCGCGACAAGGACATGCGGATCACGATCGACAGGATCCAGCCGATCGCCGCAATCCCGAACCCGATCAGGATCACCGCCAGGGCCGCCCCCCCGGAGTTGCCACGCCGATTACCCCCCAAGGTCATAAAACGCATCGAGCGGAACATCATTTCGGCGATCAGGCTGATGATGCCGGCAAAGACCGTAGCAATGATCATCGTGCGCACGTCCTTGTTGATGACGTGCGTAAGCTCATGCGCCAGCACCGCTTCCAGCTCATCCCGGTCCAGAGCCTGAACCAGGCCGCGCGTAACGGTGATGGAATATTGCCCCTCATGCAGACCCGTCGCGAAAGCGTTCAGCTCGGGCCGCTCGATCAGTCTCAGCGTCGGCGTCTTCATCCCGCGCGAGATCGCCAGGTTCTCGAGCAGATTGTAGATCTCGGGGTTCGACTGCCGGTCCACAACGCGCGCGCCGGTCGCCATGTCGATGATGGCCTGGTTCGAAAAATAGGCGATGACGAACCACAGGCCCGCACCGGCGAACGCCAGAGGCATCGACCCGATCAGCATCCGGGCCGAATAGGCCAGATCCCCCTCAAAGCTCTCGGTCGAGGGCAGATAGCCATAGCCCATCATCACCAGCTGGGCGGCGTAGATGATCCCGACCAACAGGACCGGGAACAACGCCATCAGCACGATGGAGCGGGTATTGTTCGCCCAGATATGGGTCTGAAGGCCGACAGCGGCCACGGTCCGGCCCTTAGCTGAAGCTGACCTGCGGCGGGGCCTCGTTCATGGCCGCACGCGCTTCGTCGCCCACATCGAAGAAGGCCTTGTCCGCGCCATAGCCCACCATTCCGGCGAACAGGATGGTCGGAAACTGGCGACGCACCGCGTTGAACTCCTGCACCGCATTGTTGAAGAACCGGCGGGCGGCGGCCAGCTTGTTTTCAATGTCCGACAGCTCGGTCTGCAGTTGCTGGAAGTTGGTGTTGGCCTTCAGGTCAGGATAGGCCTCGGCCAGGGCGAAAAGCCGGCCCAGCGACGCCGACAACACATTCTCGGCCTGCACCTTGTCATTGACGCTGGAGGCCTGGGTCGCGGCGTTGCGGGCCTGGATCACGGCTTCCAGGGTGCCCTTCTCGTGACTGGCATAGCCCTTCACCGTCTCGACCAGATTGGGGATCAGGTCCTGACGTTGTTTCAGCTGCACGTCGATGTCCGCGAACGCCTGGTCGGCGCGCTGGTCCAGACCGACCAGACGGTTGTAGGCCCCGACACCGAAAATCAGCACCAGCGCAACAATGACGACAACAATGATGAGGATCGTGAGCATGCCAGCCTCCCGTCAGCTTTCTTCCACCCTGATAGTAGGGAGCCGAAAGCCCGGCGTCATGCGGAATCGGTCGTTTCCAACCTATCCAATCCTGACGCCGGTCATCGAAATCGACCCACCTTCAATGACGTCATTGAAAAAGGCGGCCGGTTCGCCCGGCCTCTGCTGGGCCGCCACATAGAGCAAGGGCAGATAGTGCTCGTCGGTCGGCACGCTCAGTTGCGCCTCCTCGGCCAGATGCACCCAGTCGATCAGCGCCTCGTGGTCGCCGGCCGCAAACGCCGCCTTGACCGCTTCGTTGAATGCAATGGCCCAAGGATAGGCGTCACCGCCCTGCCGCTTCCAGGCTCTCAGGTTGTGAACCCAGTCGCCCGACGCGGCAATCACGATCCCCTCGTCGCGCAGCGGCGCCAGTTTGCGCCCCAGCTCATAGTGCCCGCGCGCATCCAGCCGCCGATCCAGCGACAGCTGCACCACCGGCACATCGGCGTCGGGCCACACATGGGCCAGCACCGACCAGGTCCCGTGGTCCAGACCCCACTGGTCCGTCACCACCGCGCCGGTCAACTGATTAACCCGCGCCGCCAGCTCCGGCGAACCCGGTGCCGGGTACTGCATATCGAACAGAGCCTGCGGAAAGCCGCCAAAGTCGTGGATCGTCTCCGGCCGCGCCTGTCCGGTCACGCCCAGCCCCTCGGTTTCCCAGTGGGCCGAGACCATGACCATACCTTTCGGCTGACCCAGCCCCTCGCCCACCCTGCGCCAAGTGTCCGCAAACGGCCCGCCCAGCGCATTCATCGGCGAGCCGTGTCCAAAGAAGACCGCGGGTTGGGTCATGCGGTCAGGCCTTCAACTTGTTCGCCGTCTCGGCCACATACCGCCCCTGCCAGCGCGCGCCTTCCAACTCGTTGGCGCTCGGCATCCGCTTGCCGTCCCCACCGGTAATGGTGGTTGCGCCATACGGACTGCCGCCGGTGACCTCGTCGATCCGCATCTGGCCCTGCCACGCATAGGGCAGACCCGCCACCAGCATCCCATGATGCAGCAACGTCTGAATCAAGCCCATCAGGGTGGTTTCCTGACCCCCATGCTGGGTCGCCGTCGAGGTAAAGGCCGCGCCGACCTTGCCCACGAACGCGCCCTTCATCCACAGAGGCCCCGTCTGGTCCAGGAAGTTCCGCATCTGGCTGGCGGCCGTGCCATAGCGCGTGCCCGCCCCGATGATCAGGGCATCATAGCCTTCCAGGTCCGCCACCGTTGCCACGGGTGCCGCCTGATCCAGCTTGTAGCCGCTGGCCTTCGCCACCTCATCCGGCACCAGCTCAGGAACCCGCTTGATGTCGACCTGCACGCCATCCACCGACCGCGCGCCCTCCGCGACGGCTTCAGCCATCGCTTCAATGTGCCCGTAGGTGGAGTGATAGAGAACCAGAACCTTGGTCATACGCCGTCCCTTCGATGATTAGTAACTAATGATGTGCCGGATATGGCGTGCTCTCTTCGCACTTCAAGAGGCCGCCAAACACAATCTCGCGATCAGACCTTCAGGTCCCAGACCTCGGCCTGTTCCCGACGCACCATCTCCTCGGCCACAGCCGGTCGAACCGTGCGATAGGCCGGGTGCTCTGCCTCAATCACCTCAACCATGGTGGCTACCATCTCGACGGGATCATGCTGGCGGTTCAGCTCGCGCACCGGCCAGTGGTCGACGACGCGCTCGCCCTGCGCCCACCACTGATCCATGGCTTCCATGCCGGTGTCATTGAAGCCGGTTCGATAGGCTCCCGGATTGATCGTCACCACCTGGACGCCATACGGAGCCAGTTCCTCGCGCAGGGCCGAACAGATGCCTTCGACCGCGTGTTTGGACGCCGCATAGGCTCCGTCAAACGGCACCTTGACCAGGCCGGCCACCGACGACGTCCAGACGATCCGCCCGGCCCCGCGCTTGACCATCGCCTTCCCGAACCCTTGCGCCAGCTCCAGGGCCGCGAACACATTGGTTTCGAACACGGACCGGAACACCGACATCGGGATCTCGACCATCGGCCCGGATTCCATGATCCCGGCGTTGTTGAATAGGACGTCGATGTCCAACCCGAGCGCCTTGTTCCGGTCGATCTCGTTCAGCACATCCAGCTTGATGACCTCGGCGCTCAAGCCCTCGGCCTTCAACGCCTGCCTCAGCTCCGTCACCTGCGGCCAGATCTGACACCCGGCGATCACCCTGTGCCCCCGCCGCGCCAGTTCGAACGACACGCCGCGCCCAAAGCCGGAGCCGGCTCCCGTGATCAGAATGGTCCTGCTCATCGCACCCTCGCTAACCGATCTCACCAATGCCGACAGCCGCCGACAGGTCAACGTCCCTCGCCAACAGCCCTCTGGACGCAGCGACCAGATCGGTTGAGGCTAAGGCCGACGCCATGGTCGAACGCATCCCTGCCCCGCCCGCGCCGCCGCCACCGCTCAGTCCGGTCGATCAGGATCGCCTGCGTGCGCTCAACCGCACCAAGGCGCTGGCGACCGGGGCTCTGGTCCTGTCGACGGCGACGTTTCTGACGGCGCGGGCGTTCCAGCCGCGCTGGCCGTGGCTGGGCTATGTCGCCGCCACCGCCGAAGCCGCCACCATCGGCGGACTGGCGGACTGGTATGCGGTGGTCGCCCTTTTCAAGCGCCCCCTGGGTCTGCCGATCCCGCACACGGCTATCATCCCGGAAAATCAGGGCCGCATTGCCGAGAATCTTGGGCGGTTCATCGAGCAAAATTTTCTCGATGAGGCGACCGTTCAGGCCAAGCTGGCCGAGATGGATTTCGCCGCCCAGATCGCCGACTGGCTGTCGGAACGTGGCCGCGCCGAGGGACTGGCGCGGTTCGTTTCCCGGCTGACGCCCCAGGCCCTGGACGCCATCGACCGCTCCGGCGTCCGCGATTTCGTCGCCCAACGCATCCTGGCCGAAATCGAGAAGATCCAGGTCGCCCCCCTCGCCGCCGGCCTCCTCACCGCCTTCATGGAGGACGACCGCCATCAGCGCCTGTTCGACGAACTGACCCGCATCGTTGGTCGCTTCCTGGAAGACGAGGCGGCGCTGGCAGCCATGCGCGAACGCATCCGCGCCGAACTGCCCAGCCTGTTCAACCTGTTCAAGGCCGACGCCTATCTGCTCAACAAGATCATCAGGGCCGCCGCCGCCCTGCTGGACGAAGCCCGCGACCAGCCCGATCACCCGATCCGCCAGGAGTTCGACGAGGCCCTGCGCGGCCTTGCCCATCGTCTGCGCTCATCGAAGCTCTACGCCCGCCGGGCCGAGGAGATGAAGCGCGATCTTCTCGCCCGCCCCGAGGTCCGCCAGATGGCCGGCGATATGTGGGACAGCGTGCGCGGGTTCCTTGAAACCGATCTTCAGGCCGACGACTCGCTGATCCGAAAGCACCTGGCCAGTATGTTCATGGAGGTCGGGCGACACCTCGCCGCCGATCCCGGCGTGCGCGCCGACATGAACCAGGGGTTCGTCATCGCCCTATCGGCCTTCATCGAGACTCAGAAGAGCGGCGTGTCCGGCTTCATCGCCGAACAGGTCAATCGCTGGGACCTGCGCCAGCTGGTTCAGATCATCGAGCTCAACGTCGGCCGCGACCTCCAGTTCATCCGCTTCAACGGCATGATCATCGGCGGCCTGGCCGGCCTGACCCTCTACACTCTGCAAAATCTGCTGTTCGGGCACTGAGCGCGCCCAGACCCTATCCGGCAAAACAGATCAGATTGCCGTCGGGATCCCGCACGATAAAGGTCCGCGCGCCCCACGGCTCGGTGTGCAGGCGCCGATGAAACACCGCGCCCGTCGCCGAAAACTCCGCGAACAACGCATCGATCGCATCCGTCGTGATCGTCGCGGACAGCAGATCCGGGTCACCGTCCTTGAGCGCCTCGCTCCACGCCGGCTGGTCCGTCTGCCTCAGGTTCATCCGCGCACCGTCCCGCGCCACCTGAGCGTAGAAGGCCGGCTCGCCGTACTGGAACGCCACCTCGAACCCGAGCGCCTCCTGATAGTGATCCAGCGCCTTTTCCAGGTCCCGAACAAACAGCTGCGGCTCGACGGCGATCAGCATGGCGCAATTCCTACAGGTGGATCACCCGCCCGTATGCATCCAGCGACGCCTCGTGCATGGCCTCCGACATCGTCGGGTGCGGATAGACGATGCCGTGGATGTCTTCCTCGGTCGCTTCCAGGGTGATGGCGGTGACAAAGCCCTGGATCATCTCGGTGACCTCGTGGCCGATCATGTGCGCGCCGATCAGGGCACCGGTCTTGGCGTCGAAGATGACCTTGACGAAGCCGTCGGTGTCGCCCGCCGCCACCGCCTTGCCGTTCACTCGGAACGGGAAGCGGCCGACCTTGATCTCGCGCTTGTCGGCCTTGGCGGCCTGTTCGGTCACGCCCACCGACGCCACCTGCGGCGTCGTATAGGTGCAGCCGGCGATCGGCGAATGCACGTTCGGGCTCTTGTAGCCGGCGATGTGCTCGGCCGCATGGATGCCTTCGTGGCTCGCCTTGTGCGCCAGCCAGGGCGCGCCGGCGCAGTCCCCGATGGCATAGAGGCCCTTCACATTGGTCTGACAGTGGCTGTCGATGACGATGTGCCCACGGTCCATCGTGACGCCCAGCGCCTCCAGCCCGATCCCGTCCGTATTGGCCGTGATCCCGACCGCCGAGATACAGACCTCGGCCTCGAGGCTCTCAGGCTTGCCACCGGCCTCGATGTCGACCTTCACGCCCGACGCCGTCTTGTTGACCTTGGTGACCTTGGCCCCGACCCGGAACTTGATGCCGCGCTTCTCGAACGCCTTCTGGGCGGCCTTGGAGACCTCTTCGTCCTCGACCGGCATGATCCGGTCCACGGCTTCGACCACCGTCACCTCGGACCCCAGCGCCCGGTAGAAGCTGGCGAACTCCAGCCCGATGGCGCCCGATCCGATGACCACGAACGACTTCGGCAGCCTCTTGGGTGCCAGCGCCTCGCGGTAGGCCCAGATCTTGTCGCCGTCAGCCTCCAGCCCGATTTGCGGCAAGGCCCGCGCCCGTGCGCCGACCGCCAGCATCACCGCCTTGGCCTCGACCGTGCGCGAGCCGCCGTCTTTCAGCGCCACGACCACCTTGGGCGCCGCCGCGCCTTTTTCGAGCTTGGCCGAGCCTTCGATCACCTCGATCTTGTTCTTCTTCATCAAGAAGGTGACGCCCTTGTTCATCGTGGCGGCCACGCCGCGCGACCGCTGGATGATGGCGTCAAAGTCGAACGACGCCCCCGTCGCCGCCAGGCCGTAATCCTTCAGATGGCTCAAGGATTCGTACTTCTCGCCCGACTTCAGCAACGCCTTGGTCGGGATGCAGCCCCAGTTCAGACAGATGCCGCCCAGGTCCTCCCGCTCGACAATGGCCACCTTCAGGCCCAGCTGGCTGGCCCGGATGGCGGCAACATACCCGCCGGGGCCCGAGCCGATGACAATAAGGTCGAATTCTTGCGCCATCTCTCACTCCGTCACCCTCGGGCCTGTCCCGAGGGCCCATGGCGAAGGCCAGCGCGACCGCCGCCGTTATGTCTGCACCCGTCTTCCCACGAAAAGCATCAGCTCAACGATGGACCCTCGGGACAGGCCCGAGGGTGACGGGCATTGGCTACGCCAGCATCGTCACAGGATCTTCGATCATCTGCTTGAAGACCTGCAGGAATTTCGCCCCGATGGCCCCGTCGACCACGCGGTGATCGCAGGTCAGGGTCACGCTCATCACCGTCGCCACGGCCAGCTTGCCGTCCTTGGTCACGACGGGCCGCTGCTCGCCGGCCCCCACGCTCATGATCGCGCCCTGCGGCTCATTGATGATCGAGGCGAAGGTCTTGATGCCGAACATGCCCAGGTTGGAAACGCTGAACGTCCCGCCCTGGAACTCTTCCGGCTTCAGCTTGCGCTCGCGGGCGCGCTTGGCCAGGTCTTTCGATTCCGCCGAGATTTGCGACAGGCTCTTGGTTTCAGCGGCGAAGATGATCGGGGTGATCAGGCCGCCGTCGATGGCCACCGCCATGGCCACATCGGCGTGGTGGTGCATCGCAATGCCCTCGGGCGTGTAGGACGCATTCGCCTCCGGCACCGCCTTCAACGCCATGGCCGACGCCTTCATCACGAAGTCATTGACCGAGACCTTCACGCCCTGGCTTTCCAGCATGGCGTTGACCTTGGCCCGCGCCGCCAGCAGGCCGTCGATCTCGCAGTCGATGGTCAACGGGAAGTGCGGCACGTCGCGGAAGCTGTCGGTCAGACGCCGCGCAATGGCCTTCCTCATGCCGTCCAGCGGCACCAGATCATAGCTGCCCGGCTTGATGCCCTGCTGCTCCAGCGACAGCACCTGACGCGCCTCGCCCCTGGCCGGCGTCGGCGCAGTCTTGGCCCCGCCACCTTTGCCGGCCGCCTCGACGTCCGCCGCGACGATCCGGCCCTTGGGGCCCGTGCCCTTGATGGCCTTCAGATCCAGCCCGGCCTGTTTCGCCAGCCGCCGCGCCAGGGGCGACGAAAACACCCGCTCACCTGATCCTCCCCCGCTCGCGGGGGAGGGGGACCCCGAAGGGGTGGAGGGGGCGGCCGCTGGGTCCGCCTTCGCCGGCGCGGCCTCAGCCTTCGGTGCCTCGACCTTCGCCGCCTCGACCTTCGGTGCCGGCGCTGCCAGACCGCCCTCGCCCTTCAGGCGCGCGATCACGGCATTGACCTTGACCCCCTCGCTCCCCTCGGGAACCAGAATCTCGGCCACCTCGCCCTCGTCGACGGCCTCGACCTCCATGGTCGCCTTGTCCGTCTCGATCTCGGCGATCACATCCCCCGCCGACACGGTGTCGCCGGCCTTGATGTGCCATTTCGACAGCGTCCCCTCTTCCATGGTCGGGGACAGGGCCGGCATCAGGATGTCGGTCATTCTCAGCCTTTCTTGGCCGGGGCCTCGGTGGTCATGTTGGTCGCCATCGGAATCTCCTTGGCGGCGTCCCAACCTTCTTTGATTTGCGCCAGCAACTCTTCCTGGGTTCCCAGACCGTTGGAGGCATAGACGTTCGAAAAATGGAAGGCCGCCTCATAGAGCATCCGCCCGATATTCTTGGGATCCTTCAGGCGCGCCGACAGCACATACTCCGGACGATCGTGGATCCACCAGGCGCGCATCAACTCGACCGCCGTATCGGCATGCGGCCCGGTCGTGGCCCCGTCTGGCTTTCTAATTTCCTGAGCCGGCATAGGTAACCTTCTTCACAGCTTGAACAATTTTCTCAACGGTCGGAAGCGAGAGGGCTTCCAGGTTCGCCGCATAGGGCATCGGCACATCTTCCTGGTGCACACGCAGCGGCGGCGCATCCAGATAGTCAAAGGCGTGTTCGGTCACCCGCGCACAGATCTCCGCACCGACGCCCATCGGCCCCCAGCCCTCCTCGACCGAGACAATCCGGTTGGTCTTCTTGACGCTTTCCAGGATCGTTTCATGGTCCAGCGGGCGCAGCGTCCGCAGGTCGATGACCTCTGCCGAAATCCCTTGCTTGGCCAGCTCCTCCGCCGCCTGGAGGGCAAACCCGACCATGCGGCTATGCGAGGTCAGGGTCACATCCGTGCCTTCGCGCCGCACCTTGGCCTTGCCGATGGGAACGACCCAGTCCTCGACCTCCGGCACGTCGAACTCGGTGCCGTACATCATCTCGTGCTCGAGGAAGACCACCGGGTTCGGGTTGCGGATCGCCGCCTTCAGCAGGCCCTTGGCGTCGGCGGAATCATAGGGCGCCAGCACGATCAGGCCGGGCACATTGGCGTACCAGGCGGAATAGTCCTGGCTGTGCTGGGCCGCCACGCGGCTGGCTGCGCCGTTCGGTCCGCGGAACACGATCGGACAGCGGATCTGGCCGCCCGACATGTACAGCGTCTTGGCCGCCGAGTTGATGATGTGGTCGATCGCCTGCATGGCGAAGTTGAAGGTCATGAACTCGACGATCGGCTTCAGGCCCGCCATCGAGGCCCCGACGCCGACCCCGGCGAAGCCATATTCGGTGATCGGCGTATCGATCACCCGGCGGTCGCCGAACTCCTGCAGCAGCTCACGGCTGACCTTGTAGGCCCCCTGGTACTGCGCGACCTCCTCGCCCATCAGGAACACCGTCTCGTCGCGGCGCATCTCTTCGGCCATGGCGTCGCGCAGCGCATCGCGCACCGTCGTCTTGACCAGTTTGGCGTCTGCCGGGATTTCAGGGTCGCGCAAATCCACCCGCGGCGCAGCCGGATCGGGCGCAGCATTCGTCTCCCCTCCATCGCCAGATGGGGGGGCGGTCGCTTGGGCGACCGGGGGGGGTGCCGCCGGCTTGGCCGAAGTATCTCCGCCCGCCAGCCGCGCGATCACGGCATTGACCTTCACGCCCTCGGTCCCTTCCGGCACCAGGATTTCAGCCACCTCGCCCTCATCGACCGCTTCGACCTCCATGGTCGCCTTGTCGGTCTCGATCTCGGCGATCACATCGCCCGCCTTGACGGTGTCACCCGCCTTGACGTGCCACTTGGTCAGATTGCCCTCCTCCATCGTCGGAGAAAGCGCCGGCATCAGGATGTCAGTCATCGATCAAGCCTCCTGATACACGTCGGTATAGAGCTCAGACGGATCCGGCTCCGGGCTGGCTTGCGCGAACTGGACGGCCTCGGCGACGATGGCTTTCACCTCGTCCTCGATCGGCTTGAGGTCGGCTTCCTTGGCGCCGGCCTGGTCCAGCAGGTGCTTCACATGGTCGATCGGGTCGCGGGTCTTCTTGACCTCGTCGACCTCCTCCTTGGTCCGATATTTCGCCGGATCGCTCATGGAATGACCGCGATAGCGGTAGGTCTTCACTTCCAGAATGAAGGGACCGCCGCCTTCGCGCGCCCGCTTCACCGCCCGCGCCGTGGCGTCGCGTACCGCCAGCACGTCCATGCCGTCGACCTGCTCACCTGGAATGCCGAAGCTGGCCCCGCGCTGATACAGCTCGGTCGTCGAGGACGCCCGCTCAATGCTGGTGCCCATGGCGTACTGGTTGTTCTCGATGATGTAGATGGCCGGCAGCTTCCACAGCTCGGCCATGTTGAAGCTCTCATAGACCTGGCCCTGGTTGGCCGCGCCGTCGCCGAAATAGATAAACGCGACCGAGTCATCGCCCCGGTACTTGCCCGCGAACGCCAGCCCGGTGCCCAGCGCCACCTGCGCCCCGACAATCCCGTGCCCGCCATAGAAGGCCGTGGCGGTGTCGAACATATGCATCGAGCCGCCCTTGCCCTTGGACGAGCCGCCGATGCGCCCGGTCAGCTCGGCCATCACGGCATTGGGGTCCATCCCCGCCGCCAGCATATGGCCGTGGTCGCGGTATCCGGTGATGATCTTGTCAAAGCCCTGTTTGACGTTGGCCTGCACGCCCACGGCCACGGCCTCCTGGCCGATATAGAGGTGACAGAACCCCCCGATCAGACCCATGCCGTACAGCTGTCCGGCCCGCTCCTCGAAGCGGCGGATCAGCAGCATCTCGCGGTAATAGCCCAAGAGCTCGTCCTTGGACGCCTCGGGGCCATTGGACTTCTTGGCGTTTGTCTTGGCGGCGGCTTTCGCCATCCGGCGTCCTCCCAGACCTCATAACCCTACGGAAAGCGGGCTTTAGCAGCCTTCGGTTCCGCTTGGCAAAGCCTAGAAAGCCTAAGACGCCGTCTGGCGGATCACATAATCATCAGGATGGGCGAAGCCGAGCACGACGCGCGCCCGCTCTTCCAGCAGATCGACCGAAAGATGTTCCGGCGAAAGCCCCTGAACCCGGGCCTCCAGCTCGCCGCGCGTCACCCTCAGCTCCGTCAGCTCAGCCCGCCGCGCCGCCAGATCGCGATGCCGTTCGGTGCCGTTCATCAGGCCCCGTTCGCCCGTCAGCGCCTGGGTCGAAAAATACCCAATCAGCGTCACCAGCACCGCCAGTCTCACATAGGGTCTGAAGTTGAAGGTCACGGCGGTCCGAACACGCTGGAGTCGATTCTACAGCGATGCCCGAACAGGCTTAATTTTGTGCTAATTTCCCTCCAACGACCTCATCATCCCCGGGCTTGTCCCGGGGGCCCATCACCTCGACCGGCTGGTCAGGTCACACCAATCCTGCGAAATCGCGACGATGGATGGCCGGGACACGCCCGGCCATGACGATACTCGAGATCCAAGGCGGGCGAACGCCCCCTACTCCCGCAGCACGCTCTCGCCCGCATAGACCGCCAGATCGCCCAGCATCTCCTCGATCCGCAGCAACTGGTTGTATTTGGCCAGCCGGTCTGACCGCGCCAGCGATCCGGTCTTGATCTGCCCACAGTTGGTGGCGACGGCCAGGTCGGCGATGGTCGAGTCTTCCGTCTCGCCCGAGCGGTGGCTCATCACGGCGGTGTAGCCCGACCGATGCGCCAGATCGACGGCGTCCAGCGTCTCTGACAGGGTGCCGATCTGGTTGACCTTGACCAGGATCGAGTTGGCCAGACCCTCGCCGATGCCGGCCAGGAGACGCGCCGGATTGGTCACGAACAGATCGTCCCCGACCAGCTGGATGTTGTCGCCCAGCCGCTCGGTCAGCAGCTTCCAGCCCTCGAAGTCATCCTCGGCACAGCCGTCCTCGATCGACACGATCGGGAACTTGGCCACCAGTCCGGCCAGATAGTCGACCATCCCCGCCTGATCGAAGGTCTTGCCTTCGCCTTCAAGGACATACTTGCCCTTCTTGAAGAACTCGGTCGAGGCCACGTCCAGCGCCAGTTGGAAGTCCTTGCCCGCCTCATAGCCCGCCGACTTGCCGGCCTTGACGATGAACTCCAGCGCCGCTTCGGCCGAGGCCAGGTTCGGCGCAAAGCCGCCCTCGTCGCCGACGTTCGTATTGTGGCCGGCGTCCTTCAGCGCGCCTTTCAGGGCATGGAAGATCTCCGTGCCCATGCGCAGACCTTCCGAGAAGCTGTCCGCGCCCGTGGGCATGATCATGAACTCCTGGATGTCGATCGGATTGTCCGCATGGGCCCCGCCGTTGATGATGTTCATCATCGGCACCGGCAGCACGCGCGCCGACACGCCCCCGACATAGCGATACAGCGGCAGCCCCGACGACACCGCGCTCGCCCGCGCACAGGCCAGCGACACGCCCAGGATCGCATTGGCCCCCAGCCGGCCCTTGTTGTCCGTCCCGTCCAGCCCGATCAGCGTCTCGTCGATCCGGCGCTGGTCTTCGGCATCCATCCCGCACAGGGCGTCAAAGATCTCGCTATTGACCGCATCGACGGCCTTTTCCACGCCCTTGCCGCCCCAGCGCTTCTTGTCGCCGTCGCGCTTCTCCACCGCCTCGTGGGCGCCGGTCGAGGCCCCCGACGGCACCGCCGCGCGGCCGAACGCGCCGTCCTCCAGCACCACATCGACCTCGATGGTCGGATTGCCTCGGCTGTCGAGGATCTGGCGGGCGGTGATGTCGGCGATATCGGTCATGGTCATGCTCGGTTGTTCGGGGTGGCGCGGGTTTATCCGCCAAGGGTCCGCGCGGCAAGGACGCTCGGTCCATCCCCGCTCCGGTCGATGGCTTCAGACTCAGGCCAAAGGAGTCCTCGCCGTGAACTGGAACGACATACCCCAGGCCCCCGCCCCGCATCGGGCCCCGCCGCGCTTTCGCCTGTCGCCCGAAATCTGGGAGGCGATCCGGGAACGCTACCTCAACGGCGAGAGCGGCGAATCCCTGGCAGAGCTGTTTGGCATCAGCATCTCAACGCTCAGGACCCGTGCCCGCGAAGAAGGCTGGCGAAAGATCGACGCGCCTGATCCGGTGATTGCGGCTCCTCCCACATCAGAAGACCTCGCTCGCGATGACCGGCCAAACTTTGGCGTCATGGCCGACACAGCCATGCGCCGCGCGGCCCGCGCCGTTCGCGAAGGTCAGTTGACAGAGGCTCAGGGCTGGACCCGCGTGGGCCGCTCCCTCGCGGCTGCCGCTCGCCGTGAACACCGTGGCCGCGAGGATGCAGTATGAATCGTTTTCTGCACCTTTTGCACCTTTTGCACCCGATTCACGGTGCACTATCCGTCAGGCACAGCCCTCGACATACTGGATCGACGGGCCGCCCACCTTGATCAGGGTCACCACGCCGTTCTCGTCCGTCTCATAGGAAATCCCGCGTGCGTTCGGGTCCTGGACATAGGGCTCGCTCGGTCGCCCCCCATTCCAGGCCGTAATGTACTCAGCGGGCGGGCCGACATAGTGGTGCGGCTCGACGGTCGCAGCATCGCCATAGGCGGCCTTGATCTCCGCCGCCGTCGAACCGATGCCGAAGCCTCGGTCCGTCCTCAAGGTCGATGGCTCAAAGATCGAAATGCTGGTCAGCACCCCCTGCTCGATCATGACCAGCAGACCTTCCGGGGCCTGCTCGGGGCGGAACTGGTCGCAGTATTCGGGCTCCGGCCCACCGATGGCTTCCGGGTCCGAATCCGGCCCGGCGGCGGCGACCACCTCATCCAGGGTCATACCGATTCGAAGCGGCCCCCAGCCCTCGGCGGTCAGCGTATCGGCGCTGGGCGAACTTTCCGCAGGGAGCGTAGCCGCCGCGCTATCGCTGCCCTCGGATCCATTGGCGGCGGGCTGACAGGCCCCCAGGGCCAGTACAGACGCGGCGAGAACAAGGCAGGCAGTCAGGCGCATGGGTGTCTCCTGCGAAGGCACCCTGCCCAAACGCAGAACGCCGCGCGAAGGTTCGCACGGCGTCCAAAGGCTCGCAATCGAGGAAGGGTTTAGTCTTCCTTGGCCTCGATCACCTGACGGCCCCGATAGGTGCCCGACTTCAGGTCGATGTGATGCGGACGGCGCAGTTCGCCGGTGTCCTTGTCCTCGACATAGGCGTTGGTGCCCAGGGCGTCGTGGGCGCGGCGCATATTGCGACGCGAGGGCGAGGTTTTTCGCTTCGGAACGGCCATGTCCGTCTCTCGTTGGGTTCGGGCGCCACGAAACGGGGCGCGAAAAATGGAACGGGCGGGCACCAGGCCCGCCTTCGGAGCGCGGGCTTATGCCTCAACCGCCCTCCGGTTTCAAGGGGTCTTGGCGTCCAGATCCTTTTCCAGCACCACGAACCACAGGTCGTCTCTCAGAGGCAGACCCATGCGCGGATTGTCCCTCGGAAACGGCCGCGTCTCGCCGGTGCGCCGATAGCCCATCCGCTCGTACCAGGCGATCAGGCTGTCGCGCTGCCAGAAGACCTGCATTTCGATCCGCCGCGCGCCGAACCGCTCGACCACGCCGGCCTCGACCGCCTTGACCAGCGCCTTGCCGATCCCGCCCGCCTGTCGCGTCGGATCGACCGACAGCATCCCCAGATAGCCGGTCCCGTCGCCTCGGTCCGCCATCAGCACGCTGCCGACCAGCGCCCCTTCGACGGCGGCCATCAGGATCGCCTGTTTCGGATCAGCGATGATCTCGGCCAGGGCCGCCGCGTCGGTCCTCTGACCGCCCAGCAGGTCGGCTTCAGTCGTCCAGCCGCGCCGCGACCCCTCGCCGCGATAGGCCCCCTCGATCAGGGGCAACAGAGCCGGGATGTCGGCGTCCCCTGCGGCTCGGATCATCAATCGCCGCCTCCATGTCTCGCGATCCAGGCTGTAATAGAGGCTATCGACCCAGGCGTCGCCGATCTGGAACGTTCGCTCCGCCGCACCGGTCTTGCGAAAGCCGGCCCCCTCCAGCACGCGGATCGAGGCTTCGTTGCGCGGGTCGACATCCGCCGTCAGCTCGGTCAGGCCGCGCTCGGCAAAGACGTGGTCGATCACCGCCGCCACCGCCTCGCGCGCCACACCCCTGCCCCACACGTCCGGGCTCAGGATGAAGCCGATCTCCGGCAGCCGGTAGAACCCGGCCTTGCCCACGACCCGCCCCTCGAACTCGACGACAAAGTCCGCCGCCAGCTCCGGCGGCGAGCGCACCATGGCCGTTAGCCAAGCTAGCGACTGCTCGCGCGTCTCATGCGGCGGCGTCGACCAGTAGCGGGTGGCCCTGGGGTCCGACAGAATGGCGTGAAAGGCGTCCAGGTCATCCGCCCGCGCCGGCCTCAGCACCAGTCGGCGCGTCCGCAGCGTCGTCACACCAGTCGGCTCTGCTCCACCGCCGCCTCGATAAAGCTGGCGAACAGTGGGTGCGGCGCGAACGGGCGGCTCTTCAGCTCCGGGTGATACTGGACCGCCACGAACCACGGATGATCCGGCCGCTCGACCGTTTCGGGCAGCACCCCGTCCGGCGACAGGCCGGCGAAGACCATGCCGGTCGCCTCGATCCGCTCGCGGTAGTTGATGTTGACCTCATAACGGTGCCGATGTCGCTCCGAGATGGTCGTCGAGCCATAGATGTCGGCGATGCGCGATCCGGCTTTCAGCGTCGCGTCATAGGCCCCCAGACGCATGGTCCCGCCCAGGTCGCCGCCGGCGGTCCGCTCGACCCGCTCGTTGCCCTGGACCCACTCGGTCATCAGGCCGACCACCGGCTCCTCGGCCTCGCCGAACTCGGTCGAGGTCGCGTCCGGCAGGCCACCCAGGCTGCGGGCCGATTCGATCACCGCCATCTGCATCCCGAAACAGATGCCGAAATAGGGAATGTTGCGTTCACGGGCGAAGCGCACCGCCGCGATCTTGCCTTCGGCTCCCCGCTCGCCGAACCCACCCGGCACAAGAATAGCGTGGGCGTTCTCCAACCGCGCCGCGCATTCGGACGGGTCCTTCTCAAACGTCTCGGACTCGACCCAGTCGATATTGACCTTGACCTTGTTGGCCACGCCGCCGTGGTTCAGCGCCTCGATCAGGGACTTATAGGCGTCCTTCAGGACCGTGTACTTGCCGACCACGGCGACCGTGACCTGCCCGTCTGGGTTCAGACGCCGCTCGACCACCTCTTCCCAGCGCCCCAGGTTCGGCTCCGGCGCATCCCTGATGCCGAAGACGTCCAATACCTCGGTGTCCAGCCCCTCGCGGTGATAGTCCATCGGCACCGCATAGATGTCCGCCGAGTCCATCGCCTGGATGACCGCGCTCGGGCGGACGTTACAGAAAAGAGCGATCTTCTTCTTTTCGCCCTCGGGGATCGGCTCCTCGCACCGGCACAGCAGCACGTCCGGCTGAATGCCGATCGAGCGCAACTCCTTGACCGAATGCTGGGTCGGCTTGGTCTTCATCTCGCCGGCCGTCTTGATGAACGGCAACAGGGTCAGATGCACGAAACAGGTCTGGCCACGCGGCAGCTCCTGGCCCAGCTGCCGGATCGCTTCAAAGAACGGCAGCCCTTCAATGTCGCCCACCGTGCCGCCGATCTCGACCAGCACAAAATCCGCCTCCTTGCCGGTTTCCGGGTCGATGGCCGGTGACAGGACGAAGTCCTTGATCTCGCCGGTGACGTGCGGAATGACCTGAACCGTCGCGCCCAGGTAATCGCCGCGCCGCTCCTTCTCCAGGATCGTCGAATAGATCCGCCCCGTGGTGATGTTGTCGCCCCGCGTGGCCGACACGCCGGTGAACCGCTCATAGTGGCCCAGGTCCAGGTCCGTCTCGGCCCCGTCGTCGGTAACGAAGACCTCGCCGTGCTGGTACGGGCTCATCGTGCCCGGATCCATGTTGAGATAGGGGTCCAGCTTCCGCAGCCGCACCGTATAGCCACGCGCCTGCAACAGCGCGCCGAGCGCCGCCGAGGCAAGGCCCTTACCCAGCGAGGAAACCACGCCACCCGTGATGAACACATATCTAGTCACGGGGGACCATCCTACCGATGATTCGGGTCTGGGACTGCGCCTTGCGATGACGCAGTTGTTGAAAACAGAACGGGCGCCCCTTGGGGGCGCCCGGATGCTGGAGGCTCTTCGACTGTGGAGGGGCGGAAATCCGCCCCGCAATCACTGGGCCGGGGCTCCCGAAGAGGTGGCACCCTCACCCACCGGCAGGCTGTCCAACGACAGGCTGTCTTGCGCCGGTGCGACCGGAGCGGTGGGTTGTTCGGGCTGGGCGGCCGGGTCCGCCGGCACGCCAACGGCGCTACCGATATCCTCCGCGTCGAAGGACGAACCCGTGCGGCCTTCCATATTGCCTACGATGGTCAACAGAATGGCGCAGATGGCAAACATCGCACCCAGCCACCAGGTCGCCGTGGTCAGAAGGTTGCCCGCGCCGCGCGCCGTCATCAGGCCCGTCGGACCGCCGCCCATACCCAGCGCGCCCCCTTCGGAGCGTTGCATGAGGACGACAGCGATCAGGGCGATCGAGATCAGGATCTGAATGACAAGCAGAATATGAAGCAGCATGGGGTATAACTTGGGGGCCGCTCGGCGGCGTTCAAGCGGGGGCGTCTAGCACCGAAGCCGGACAGGAGCAACGCGGGTCGGCACGAGCCATGCAGATTGGCTGACCTTACGGACCATATGGGGACAACTATGGCCATCGTAACCTGGATCGCCACCCTCGCTCTAGCGCAGCCCGCGCCAGAGGCTCCTCAGCCAGCACCCATCCCGATGTGGATCGAACCGCCGAGCATCACGGCCCCCGACTATCCGGTCGCCGCGCTCCAGGCCGGGCTCGCCGGAACGGCGACCCTACGGTGTCAGGCCTCGCTGGAGGGCGTTCCCAGCGACTGCGTCGTACTCAGCGAAGACCCGCCCGGCCATGACTTTGGTACCGCCGCCATTCCCGTCATCGAGCGCGCGCGGATGAACCCCGACTTCGTCGCCGCCGTCGAACAGCCCGCCACCTTCCGGCTGCGGGTTCCCTTTGCCCTGATCGTCTCCAACCCAACGATTGTCATTTCGGGCCACGAAACCGGCGCGGCGACGGTCCAATGCCGGCTTTCCGAGGTTAGCCTCGCGACAGACTGTGCGACCCTGTCCGAAACTCCCGAGGGTACCGGCCTGGGGGCGCAGGCGATCAATGTGCTCACCAGCGGGGGCCTGCCGCCCGGCCTGATCCCCAACGCAACGCCCGGCCAGCAGATCACCGTCCAGTTCCTGTTCGGCCCACAGTAGACACCTCGCCTCGACCAGCGGTGAATTTCAATGTCCGCTTTGTGATCGAGGGCAACTTGGGTCCTGTTCGCGAGAGCGACGTCACCCTGGACTGCGAAATTCTGCAATCGGGGGCGGTCACAGATTGCCGGATCGTTCGGACAAGCGCGAGCGGGGAGCATTTGGGCCAGCACTTGCTGGCCAACCAGGCCGCCCTCGCGACGCAACCTCCTCCAAACTGGCAACCTGGGCAAAGAACCTACATCGACTTCTACGATCGGGATCCTTGGGCTCCAGGTCACTGAGTTGCCTTCCCTGACGTCCGCCGTCTAAGCCTCGCGGATCGAAACCAAGGGACATCTCATGGCCATTCCTCATTCCCTGCAACGCGGCCTCAAGCTGCCGGTCATCGCCGCGCCGATGTTTCTCGTCTCAGGACCGGATCTGGTGGTCGCGACTTGCAATGCCGGGGTCATCGGGACCTTCCCATCCCTGAACCAGCGAACCACCGAGGGCTATCGGGACTGGCTGGTCGACATCAAGAGCCGGCTGAATCCGGACGCCGCCGCCTTCGGCGTCAACCACATCGTCCATCCCACCAACCCCCGCCTGATGGCGGACCTCGAGGTTTCGGTCGCCCACAAAGTGCCGCTGATCATCACCTCGCTCGGTGCCGTCCGTGACGTCGTCGATGCCGTCCATGGCTACGGCGGGGTGGTTTTTCACGACATCGCCAACATCCGTCACGCCCGCAAGGCCGCCGAGGCCGGGGTCGACGGCCTGATCCTGGTGGCCAACGGCGCGGGCGGCCATGCCGGCGTCATCAACCCCTTCGCCCTGGTCAATGAGGTGCGGGATTTCTTCGCCGGAACCATCATCCTGTCGGGCTGCCTGTCGACGGGCCGCGATATCGCCGGAGCTATGACGCTGGGTGCCGACTTCGCCTACATGGGCACCCGCTTCATCAACACGACCGAGGCCATGGCCCCGACCGCCTACAAGACCATGATCGTCGAGGCCGGGGCCTCCGACATCACCTATACCCCGGCCGTCTCGGGCATCCCGGCCAACTTCATGACCCAGTCGCTGATCGACAACGGCGTCGACCCCAAGCACTTGCCCGACCACAAGCTCGACATGGGCGATGAGGCCAAGGCCTGGAAGACCGTCTGGTCCGCCGGCCAGGGGGCGGGCTCGGTCCATGACGTCCTGCCGACCGCCGATCTGGTCCAGCGACTCTCGCAAGAGTTTCACGGGGCCGTCACGGATTTGTCGCGTCGATTCGGCTAAACGCCGCCCGAACGGCGCGGAAACGTCCGCGTTCGGACAAATGCCTTCGGAGCCGACCATGAAGCGCCTCGCCCTGCCTCTCCTCGCCGTCGCTCTTGCGGCACCCGCCGTGGCCTCGGCCCAGGACATTCCCGGCGAGTTCGCCTTCGACTTCTCCGTCGGCACCGACAACCGTTCCAAGGGGGCTTCCAAATCGGAGGGAGACCCCTTCGCCATGGGCTCCGTGGAATGGGGGCTCAACGATTTCTACGTCGCTGCCGAGGTCCAGACGATCGAGCACTCCATCGGCGCCGATCTCGAGCCCCAGATCTCCGCTGGATGGCGACCCGAAGCCGCCGGTTTCCGGTTCGATCTCAGCGCCACTCACAAATGGTACCTGAACGCCCGCCCGGGCACCGACGACGACGCATGGGAATTCACCGCCGACGCCTCGCGCCGCCTGACGGACCGTGTCGATGCCCGCCTGCGTTTCCAGTACTCGCCCGACAGCGCCGGCTCGACCCGCAGCTGGACCTGGGTTGAGGCCCGGGGTCGCGTCCGCGTCCATGAGCGCGTGCGTGTGTCGGCCGCCGTCGGTCGCCGTGAGCAGGTCAACAGCCGGGACTACACCGCCTGGAATATCGGCGCGGATGTCCGCCTCACCGACTGGGCATCTCTGGACCTGCGCTACTACGACACCGATGTCGCCAATCCGTCTGCCCAGTACGAAGACGCCCTGGTCGCCGTACTCAACATCGGCCTGTGATCTTGCGGTCAGGGTCCGCGACCGCCAAGGTCACGGACCCTGACCGGAGGTCCCGATGAACCCCTTTCTCAATCGCCGTCTGTTCTTGTCGCTTTCGGCGGCGGCCCTGCTACCGGCAACAGCACAGGCCCAGGCCACCAACGCCACGGACGCCGCCTTCGACCAGATCGCCCAGGCGTGGCTGGATGAATCGATCCGCCTGTCGCCGCCGTTTGCGACATCACTGGGGGACCATCGCTTCGACGATCAGCTCGGCGATCTCGGTCCCGCCAGTTGGCACGCCCGCTCGGCCCTGGCCCGTCGTGCGCTTGAGGCGCTCGGTGACATTGACCGCTCAGCCCTGTCCCGCGAGCGTCAGGTCGACGCTGCCCTGCTCGACAACAGCCTGCGCGGTGACATCTGGACCCACGACCAGCTTCAGGCCTGGGCCTGGGATCCGCTGGTCCACAACGAATACGCCGGCTCGGCCCTGTTCAGCCTGATCGCGCGTGAGTTCGCCCCGCTGCCCGAGCGCCTGCGTGCGGCGACGGCGCGGATGCAGGGTTTTCCGGCGCTGCTAGCCTCGACCCGCGACGCCCTCGACCCCGAACGCGTTCCCGAGATCCACGCCCAGACCGTCTCTGGCCAGAACCGCGGCCTCGCCAGCCTGGTCGACATGGTGCTGGCCGAGGCCCCGGCCCTCAGCGGTGCCGAGCGCACCCGGCTGATCGAGGCCGGCCGCATCGCCAAGCTGGGCATCGCCGCACACCAGCAGTGGATCGACGATGTGCTCGTTCCGGGTGCCCAGGGCGACTATCGCCTCGGGCCCGATCTCTACGACGCCAAGCTGGCCTTCGCCCTCAACAGCCGGCTCAGCCGCGCCGAAATCAAGGAACAGGGCGAACGCGAAATGGCCCGCGTGCGCGACGAGATGTACCAGATCGCCCGCCAGGTCCTCGAAGGCCGTGAAGGAGCGCCCGAAACCCCGCGCCGCCCCAATGCGGAACAGCGCCAGGCCGTGCTCAACGCCGCCATGGAGCTGGTCTACGCCGACCGGCCTAGCCGCAACGGTTTGGTTGAGGCCGCCGAGACCATGCTGGCCAACGCCACCCAGTTCGTGCGCGACCGCAATCTCGTGACCGTGCCCGATGAGCCGGTGCGCATCGTCCTGACGCCCGAGTTCCAGCGCGGCGTCGCCGTCGCCTACTGCGACAGCCCCGGCCCGCTCGATCGCGAACAGCCGACCTTCTACAAGATTTCGCCCATCCCCGAGGGCTGGTCCGACGCCCAGGCCGAGAGCTTCCTGCGCGAATACAACACCCGCGCCCTCGAGGGGGTGACGGTCCACGAAGCCATGCCCGGCCACTACCTCCAGCTCGCCCATGCCAACCGCTATCCTTCGATGGTGCGCGCCGTGCTGGCCTCAGGCCCCTTCATCGAGGGCTGGGCCTGCTATGCCCAGGATGTCATGGTTGAGGCTGGCCACCTCGACGGCGACCCGCTCTACAGGTTGGCCAACCTCAAATTCCTGCTCAGGGTCATCGCCAACGCCCTGCTCGACATCGGCGTCCACGTCGATGAAATGACCCGCGACGAGGCCATGCGGATGATGACCGAGGACGCCTTCCAGCAGGAATCAGAGGCCGCCGGCAAATGGATCCGCGCCCAGCTCTCCTCAGCCCAGCTCCCGACCTATTTCGTCGGCTGGCGCGAGCACTGGGCCCTGCGCCGCGAGATGCAGCAGCCCGGGGGAGAGAGTTTCGACATGAAGGCCTATCACGACACGCTCCTCGGTTTTGGCTCGCCGCCGGTCCGCTATGCGCGGGCCCTGATGACGGGCGACGCGATCAGCTAGGGACGGGCTACCGCCTGGAGGATCGCAGCCTCGGTAATCTCGCTCACCGGAATGATGTCAGCCAGATCCGACAAGGCTTCGATCCGGTCAGCTCGGGAGAAGACCAGAAGACGCGTGCCCGGCTCGGTCGTGTAGCCGATGCCGAAACCGCAGAATCTCCGGTGCACCAGCTCGATCGTTCCAGTGACCTCTGGGCCTCGCAAGGTGCGAAGCGGGCGAAGCTGGACGTGAGTATCCCCGTCGTAAGGCGGCTGGAGCGACGCCGGCGTGGTGTCCCAGGCCTCCACGACCTCGTATTCGACAATCCGCGGAGCGTGGGCAAAGGCGTTCGCCTGTTGCTGAACCATGGTCGCGAGATGCTCTTCGGGAGTCTGCGGCAAGGGCGGCAAGCAGGCCCAGGCCGCCGGCGCGCCAGCCAGGACCGCCAAGGCCAGGGCTCCGCCAGCAATCACCTTCATGGGTTAGCCTCCGAAAGCGAGCCGCGCGGTCGGTGCCGCGACGCTTTGCGCAGCCAGAGGTGGCCGAGGATTGAGGCGAAATTCGGCTACTCGACCTGACGCCGCCTGACTACGCCAGCGCCTGCTCCAGATCCGCGATCAGGTCGTCCAGGTCCTCCACCCCGACCGACAGGCGGATCAGGTTGTCGGTCACCCCGCCGGCCTCGCGGACCTCCCTGGGGACGCTGGCGTGGGTCATGATGGCCGGATGGTTGGCCAGGCTCTCGACACCGCCCAGGCTCTCGGCGACGGTGAAGACCTGAAGCCGCTCCATGATCTGTTTGGTCCGCGACAGGTCGCCGTCGACCAGGATCGAGATCATGCCGCCGAAGCCGCGCATCTGGCGCCTGGCCAGCTCATGCTGCGGATGGCTCTCCAGCCCCGGATAATAGACCTTGGCCACACCGGCCCGACCTTCGAGCCAGCGCGCGATCGCCCGGGCATTCTCGCAGTGCGCCTTCATCCGCACGCCCAGGGTCTTCAGGCCGCGATTGACCAGAAAGGCGTCGAACGGCCCCATCACCCCGCCGACCGAATTCTGCAGGAACTTGATCTGGGTCGCCAGCTCGGCATCCCTGGTCACCAGCACGCCGCCGATCACGTCCGAGTGGCCGTTCAGATATTTGGTCGCCGAATGCATCACCACATCGGCCCCCAGATCCAGCGGCGTCTGGCACCAGGGCGTGGCGAAGGTGTTGTCGACCACCATCAGCAAGCCGCGCGTCTTCGCCAGCGCCGACAGCGCCGCAATGTCGGCCAGCTTCATCAGCGGATTGGTCGGCGTCTCGACCCACAGCATCTTCGTCTCGGGACGGATCGCCGCCTCGACCGCCGCCAGATTGGTCAAGTCCAGGTACGAGAAATCCAGCCCGGCCGAACGCCTGCGCACCCGCTCGTAGAGACGGTAGGTGCCGCCATAAAGGTCGTCACCCGTGATGATGTGGCTGCCGGCGTCCAGCAGCTCCAGCGCTGTCGAGGTCGCCGCCATGCCGGATGCAAAGCCGAAGCCGTGCGTGCCGTTCTCCAGGTCCGCGATGCACCGCTCGAACGCCTCGCGCGTCGGGTTCTTGCCGCGCGCATATTCATAGCCCTTGTTCACGCCGGGGCTTTCCTGGGCGTAGGTCGAGGTGGCGTAGATCGGCGTCATCACCGCACCCGTCGTCGGGTCCGGGTGCTGGCCGGCGTGGATGGCCCGAGTGGAAAAACCCTGGCGATTGGTTCCCTTGGCCATAGCCCTACTGATTCAGCTTGAGGTGATTGATCAGGTCGACCCGCGTGATCAGGCCGACGAACTCCGACCCGTCCATGACAATGGCCACATGGTCGCGGTCGAAGATCGGGATCAAGTCATTGAGCGTCTCGTTCACCTGAACCGTATCCAGCTTGGTCGCCATGGCTGACCTGACCGGCTTGGCAAAGCGTTCGGTGCGCGTGATCTCATCGGTGTCGAGCACATGGACGATGTCGGAATCGTCCAGGATCCCGACCAGCCGTCCTCCGTCCATGACCGGTAGTTGGGACACGTCCGCCTGGCGCATCCGCCCATAGGCCACCGCCAGGGTATCGTCCGGCCCGACCGAGATCACCTCCGCCGCCGGGCGGCTGACCACGTCGCGCAGGTCGCCGTACAGCGTCTTGGGAGCCAGTCCCTGATCAGCCAGCCATCCGTCGTTGTAGACCTTCGACAGATACTTGGCCCCGGTGTCGCACACGAAGCTGACCACCCGCTTGGGCTCGGTCTGCTCGCGGCAATAGCGCAGGGCCGCCGCCAGCAGCGTGCCCGACGACGATCCGGCCAGCACCCCCTCCTTGGCCAGCAGCTCGCGCGCCGCGGCGATCGCCTCGGTGTCCGGGATCGAATAGGCGCGATCAATCACGCTGATGTCAGCCGTGTCGGGGATAAAGTCCTGGCCGATGCCCTCAACCGTATAGCTGCCCTTGGCGCTGGGCTTGCCGTCATTGACATAGCCGGCCAGCACCGAGCCGACCGGATCGGCCAGGATCGCCTCGGTCTTGGGCGAAACCGACTTCAGATACCGCGCCACGCCGGTGATCGTTCCGCCCGAGCCGATACCGGCGACGAAGGCATCAACGTCCTGGTCCATCTGCTCCCAGATTTCGGGTCCGGTGGTCAGCTCATGCGCCAGCGGATTGGCGGCGTTGGCGAACTGGTTGACGTAGAAGGCTCCGGGGATCTTCTGGGCCAGGCTTTCGGCCAGATCCATGTAGTATTCGGGGTGCCCCTTGCCGACGTCCGAGCGGGTCAGGCGCACCTCCGCCCCCATGGCCCGGACGTGTTGGATCTTCTCGCGCGACATCTTGTCGGGAATGACCAGCAGCACCCGATAGCCGCGCTGAACCCCAACCAGCGTCAGGGCCAGGCCGGTATTGCCCGCCGTCGCCTCAACAATGGTTCCGCCCGGCTTCAGCCACCCTTCGGCCTCGGCCTGATCCAGCATGGTCAGCGCGATCCGGTCCTTGATCGAGCCGCCGGGGTTGTTCGATTCCAGCTTCAGAAACAGGCGGCACTTGCCGGTATCGAGGTTCTTCACCTCGACCATCGGCGTGTGGCCGATCAGGCTGAGCAGTCCGGTCGTCGTTGGCGTGGCGGGGGCCGTATCGGCCATGGGCATCTCCCTGAGCGCCCGCCTGACAAGCGGGTCTGAATCCGTCGCGCCGTGCATAGCGCGCCGCAATGGCGGGGTCACCCCATGCAGGGGCGGCTAGTCGTCCTTGCCGCCTCCACGCGTCTCATAGTCGACGCGCCGGACCTCCTCGATACGGTCGCCGCCCTCGCGGCCCTCCACCAGATCGTAGCCCATCAGAGCAAAGACCCGCCCTCTCAGGAAGATCGGCCGGGCGTTGCCGTACCAGTCCACGCACGAGGCCACGCACTGATCGACCCGCCCCGGCACGGTCGGCGTGGCATGGAGTCGCCCGAAGTCCGACAGCGCGCGATCGGATCGGCGCAGGAACAGCATGTCCGCCCCCTGCTGCCAGCCCCCGCCCTCCCGTGCGGCCTGTGTCATGATCGGCAGCCCCATGAGACCGCTCGAGCCGTCCGCCGTGTCGGACCGGTAGAAGAAGGCGTGGCTGCGCGACTCGGTCTGGCTGGCCTGAGGGACGGTGAAGGACGATCCCACCTGCGGTCGCGCGCCGCCCAGAATCAGGGTGGTGAAATCCACCGACGTATTCCCGCCGACGATCAGCGCGTCCGATCCCAGCGGCTCGATCCTTTCGACGCCTTGCTCAAAGTTGAACAGCGTCGGCTCCCCCCCGCGCACAGGCACCGCCACCAGCTCGCTCGTCCGGCTCTGATAGTTGCCCGGCTGATAGGTCGAGATGGCGTAGAAGGCCCAATCCCCGACGAAACGATTGGCATTGACGACGCTGGTGTAGGTCGAACCCGGCAGGTCCTGATAGTCCTCGGGGCGTGCCGAACCGCTGCCGTCACCGAACCGGCTCATCGGCAGTCGAAGGAGAGCCATGTCGCCCTGGGAAACCTCTGAGCGCCACATCTCGTCGCCGCCCGAGTCGGCGGACACCAGAATGTCCATCCGGCTGGCCGAGGCGTTTGGATTGAACGAGAACTGGTTCATAGGATTGCCCATCACCCGAACGGCTTGAGGCGCTGCCCCGTCAAACGGCAGCCGATAGAGGAAGGCTGGCACCAGATCCTGCTCGTCGGTCTGTTCGTTCCAGGCGTGCTCTGTATCGGTCCAGACATAGACGGCATTCTGCGACACAAAGAAGGTCCGGCTGTCCGAACCCAGGATGACCGTGGCGCTACAGTTCAGCTCAGGCGCCGTCAGGTTGCACATCGACACGGTGTGCATCGTGTTGACGGTATGCGGCCCCTTCTCGCGCAACGGCCGCGCCACATAGACTTGGCGCCCTGTGGTGATCCTTTGCCAGGTCGGCTCGTCTTCCCCGGCGTTCCAGCGCGACAGCGCCGGTAGCGAGTCCAGCGGGTCATCGTCGTAGCCAAAGCCAAGCGGCGTGTAGAAAATCAGCTGATCCCCGACCAGACGCGAGGCGTAATTCTCGGCCGAATAATAGTCCGCCGATCTCAGGTGGTGGCTGTCGACGAAGCTGAACTGGCCGTCCGCGCCGATGCGGAAGCGGTTGATCTCCGTGCCACCGCGTCCATAGCTGTATCCGACCACGACCACCCAGTCGCCCGAGACCAGCATCTCGTCGTACCAGTCGCGCGAAGCATTCACCCCGGGCGGATACGCGTCTATCTCGCCGACCGGCCTCAGGTCGCCGCCTGCGGTGGACACGCTGAACAGGCGTCCGCGCCGCAGGATGACCAGGTAGTCACCCACGACCTTGACGATGCCGCCCTCGTCGACGCCGGCGATCTGAGTGTTGGTGATGGACGGATTGTCCGGGGCCGCCACACCCCCCAGCGCAGGCGGAGCAGCGGCGACGGGTGCCGCAGGCGCAGTCCCCGGAGGCGGCGGGGGCGGCGGCGGCGGCGGCGGTGACGGCGGGGGCGGATACATCGAATAGCCGCCGGATCCCACGGCCAGCTCGCCATCCTCCATGAGGAATTCGAGCAGATCCGCGTCCGACCGGAACGGCTGCATCGCCTGCTGCGCCAACGTCGGCGTGGCGTGCGAAGCCCCAGCCAGCCCCACCAGAAGTCCGAAGACCGCCAGCAGCCCTCGCAATCGAGTCGTGCGCATCGTCCGTCCTCCCATGTTCGGAGACACTGAACGCCGTTTTGCCGTGGATGCCAAGCTGACGGAGGCTGACGGACCTATTCGGCCCAGGACGGCTTGCGCTTGTCGAGGAAGGCGCGCACGCCCTCCTGCCCCTCGGGCGAGACACGGGCGCGAGCGATCCGTTTGGCCGTTTCAACCATCAGCCCGTGGTCGATCTCTTCACCGGCCACATCATGGACCAGCCGCTTGGCGTCGCCGACCGCGCCCGGTGCCGTCGCCTTCATGGTCGTGGCCAGGCGTTCGACATAGGCATCAATGTCATCCGACGAGGCCAGCACCTCTGACACCAGACCGAACTGAAGGGCCTGTTCCGCCGTGAACAGCTCGCCCGTCGCAAACAGGGCGCGCGCCGTTCGCGGCCCCACCGCCTCGACGACATAGGGAGCGATGGTCGCCGGGATCAGACCCAGCTTGACCTCCGAGAAGGCGAACTTGGCGTTCGCCACCGCCACGGCCCGATCACAGGCGGCGACCAGACCGGCCCCTCCCCCCATCGCCGCGCCCTCAACCAGCGCCACCGTCAGGGCCGGAATATCCCTGAGCGCCTTGAGCATCTCGGCCAGATTCATGGCGTCGTCGCGGTTGTCGCTCTCGGACCAGTCCGCCGCCGAGCGCATCCAGCCCAGGTCAGCCCCGGCGCAAAAGGTACCGCCCGCCCCGCGCACAAAGACGGCCCGGACATGATCCGCGCCGTGCAGGGATTCAAACGCCTCTCGCAGCGCCGCAATCGTGGCGGCGTCAAAGGCGTTCTTCTTGTCTGGGCGATTGATGGTGATGAAGACCATGCCGTCGGACGTCGCGTCGATCCGCGCCAGCCCGTCATCCGCGTCGGGGGCCGGATTGGCCAGCATCGGATGGGCGATGGCATTCATCTCGACGGCCTCCGCGTCGGTGATGTCGGGCGCGTTCAGATCGGCTTCGGTCGGGGTCTTGGCCATGGAGTTCTCCTGTCGTCACGACCTATAACGCGCCAACCGCCGAACCGAAACGAAAGCCGTTCGATGCAGACCACCGCCAGCGACCGTATCCGCCGCATGACTGTGGCCGGCGTCTATCCGCTCTACGTCGCCAAGGCCGAAAAGAAGGGCCGGACCCAAGCCGAAGTCGATCAGATCATCCTGTGGCTGACCGGCTATTCCGCCGACCAGTTCCAGGCCCAGCTCGACGCCCAGACGACCTTCGAGGCCTTCTTCGACCAGGCCCCGGCCATGAACCCCAACCGGCTCCTGATCACCGGCATGATCTGCGGCCATCGCGTCGAAGAGATCGAAGACCCGCTGATGCGCGAGATCCGCCACCTCGACAAGCTGATCGACGAACTGGCGAAGGGCAAGGCGATGGAGAAGATCCTGCGGTCGCCCGCCTGATCACATCCTGAACACGCCGAACTGCGTCTCGGGGATCGGCGCATTGAGGCTGGCGCTTATCGCCAGGCCCAGCACGTCGCGGGTCTGCACCGGGTCGATCACCCCGTCATCCCACAGCCGCGCGGTGGCGAAATAGGGATTGCCCTCGTCCTCGTAGCGCTGGCGGATTGGGGCTTTGAACTCGGCTTCGGCCTCGATCGCCCAGCTTTCGCCCTTGGCTTCCATGGCGTCGCGCTTGACGGTGGCCAGCACGCTGGCGGCCTGTTCGCCGCCCATGACGCTGATCCGGCTGTTGGGCCAGGTGAACAGGAACCGGGGCGAATAGGCCCGGCCGCACATGCCATAATTGCCGGCCCCGAAACTGCCGCCGATCAAGACGGTGAACTTGGGCACCTCTGCACTGGCCACCGCCGTCACCATCTTGGCCCCATGCTTGGCAATGCCTTCGGCCTCATATTTCCCGCCGACCATGAAGCCCGAGATGTTCTGCAGGAACACCAGCGGGATCCGCCGCTTGCAGGCCAGCTCGATGAAATGCGCGCCCTTCTGGGCGCTCTCGGAGAACAGCACGCCGTTGTTGGCCAGGATCGCCACCGGCATCCCCCAGATGCGGGCGAACCCGCACACTAGGGTCGACCCATAGTCCCGCTTGAATTCCTGAAACTCAGAGCCGTCGACGATGCGGGCGATGACCTCCTTCACATCATAGGGCGCGCGCACATCGTCCGGGATGATGCCGTACAGGTCCTGCGGATCCAGCGCCGGCGGCTCCGGCTCGATCACATCCAGTTCGTTCGGCTTGACCGAGTTCAGCCCGGCCACGATCTCGCGCACGATCTGCAGGGCGTGTTCGTCGTTCTCGGCCACATGGTCGACCACGCCGGACTTGCGGCTGTGAGTCTCGGCTCCGCCCAGTTCTTCCGCCGAGATCACCTCGCCGGTCGCCGCCTTCACCAGTGGCGGACCGGCCAGGAAGATGGTGCCCTGGTTTCTGACGATCACCGTCTCGTCCGACATCGCCGGGACATAGGCGCCGCCGGCCGTGCATGACCCCATCACACAGGCGATCTGCGGGATTTCCTTGGCGCTCATGCGCGCCTGGTTGAAGAAGATGCGCCCGAAATGCTCGCGGTCCGGAAACACCTCGGCCTGGTGCGGCAGGTTCGCCCCGCCCGAATCGACCAGATAGACGCACGGCAGCCGGTTCTGTTCGGCGATCTCCTGGGCCCGCAGGTGCTTCTTCACCGTCATCGGGAAATAGGCCCCGCCCTTCACGGTCGGGTCGTTGCAGACGATCATCACCTCACGACCCGACACCCGGCCGACGCCGCAGATCATGCCGGCCCCCGGCGCCTCGTCATTGTACATGCCGCCGGCTGCCAACTGGCCGATCTCCAGGAACGGCGCGCCGGGATCCAGCAGGCGCTCCACCCGATCCCGCGGCAACAGCTTGCCGCGTCCGACGTGGCGCTCGCGGCTCGCCTCAGGGCCCCCTCGACCGGCCTGGGCGACCTTGTCGCGCAGTTCGTGGGCCAGCGCCTCATTGTGAGTCTTCAGGGCCTGAAAGGCCGGAGCGGAACGGTCGACGGAGGAGTTGAGCCTGGGCATGGATTTCCCTTTAGCGGCCAGATCGCATTCGCCAAAGCCCCCGCTTGCACACCGGCGATGCGTGACTAGGCTCACGCCATGAAACGACGTCGCAGCGACTCGAAACTTGAAGCCGATCTCTATCGGCTCTTCGAGGCTCCCGGGTCGGGGGCGAGCTGGTTCACCCTGACCGGGGGTGAAGTGCTGTTCCAGGCCGGTGACCCGGCGGATACCCTATATCTGGTTCGCTCCGGTCGCCTCGGCGTCTTCCGGCGCGAGGACGGCAAGGACACGGACTTCGTTGGGGTGGTGACCTCTGGCCAACCGGTCGGAGAAATGTCCCTGGTCGCCGGCACCGCCCACACCTCAACGGTGGTGGCCCTGCGCGACACCGAGATTCTGGCCCTGCCGCGCGACGCCTTCTTTGCCGCGGCCCGCAAAACGCCCGACATTCTGGCCGAGCTGGCCCGGCTGATGATTCTCAGATCCCGTGACAAGGGAACCGGGGCCAATGAGCCCAGCGTCTTCGGCTTTGTCGCGGTCCGGGACGCACCGATCCGGGACATCATCGAGCGCGTGGCCGAGGCGATCCTTGGCCTGGGCTTCACCGTCCAGATTATCGACCAGGCGGCTCTGCGGTCGGCCGCAGACTGGTTCGGGCGGGTCGAAGATGCCCACGACTTCGTCCTCTATGTCGCCGAACGTCAGGAAACAGCGTGGGCCACCTTGTGCGCCCGCCAGGTCGACCGCCTGTTTCTGGTCGGGGACAGCTCAGCCAGTCCCGCCGAAGCGGCCCTGCCTCGCCTCGACATCGACGAAACTCACAAGACCCGCGACCTCATTCTCCTTCGCAGGCCAGGCGACACGATCCGCGGGACGCCGAGCTGGATCGCGACCGTCGCCCCGCACCGTTGGTTCCACGTCATCGAAGGCGATGGAGCCGATGAAAGCCGCATCGCCCGACTGATCACCGGCACGTCGGTCGGTCTTGTCCTGTCGGGTGGCGGTGCGCGGGCCTATGCCCATCTCGGAGCCATCCGCGCGCTTCGCCAGGTGGGCACGCCGTTCGACTTCGTCGGCGGATCATCCATGGGGGCCGTCATGGCGGCGGGCCTGGCTCTGGAGTGGCCTCAGGCCGAACTGGAGGCCCGCATCCGGGCCGCCTTCGTCGAAGCCAGCCCACTCAGCGACATCGCCATGCCGATCATTGCCATGACGCGCGGTCGCAAGGTCGAGACTCTGCTCGAGGAGAATTTCGGCGAGACGATGATCTCGGATCTGCCGCTCCCGTACTTCTGCGTCTCGGCCAACATCACGACCAATACCTACAAGGTCCACGAAATCGGTTTGCTGCGAGACGCGCTGCGCGCCTCGATCTCCCTGCCGGGGGTCTTGCCGCCGGTGGTCAAGGATGGGGCCGTCCTGGTCGATGGTGCCGTCATGAAGAGCTTTCCCGCGGACGTCATGCGCGACCAGCACCGCGGCCCGATTGTCGGCGTCGATGTCTCGCGCGCCCGCGGCATTGACCCCAAGGCCCTCGATATCCCCCGCCCCTGGTGGCGATGGATCCTGTCGGGGGCGTGGCGTCAGGGGCCACCAATCGTGTCGATCCTGATGCGCTCGGCCACCATCGCCACGGGTGCGGAGCTGGCGGCAACACGCGCTGCCACCGACGTCCTCATCCTGCCCAAGCTCGACGGCGTCGAAATCCGCGACTGGAAGGCGTTCGAACCTGCGGTCGCGGCGGGCGAAGCGGCGGCCTATGAGGTCCTCGCAGGACTGAATGGTTCCATCACGCATCTGCGTTCCCGCGCGCTGGACCTTCAAGCCGCACCCGACGAACCGGTGCCTAAGTCGCCCGCGCCAGAACCCAAGCGACGGCGACCGCGAAAAGATGCATGACCGCCTCCCAGACAAAGACCAGATAGGCGAAGCAGATCACGGTGCCGGCCAAGCCGACCAGCGCGGCCAGCCCATCACGCTGCATCAGGGCAAAGCCCAGAACGATGATCGTCAAGGCCGGCATGACGTCACCGAACGGGATCGGTAGCGCCAGCATCACGGTCAGAAACAGACAAGCCAACCCGATCACCGACCGCATCCAGCCCACCGTCAGCCCAGTCAGTCGCGGGCGCGACAAAGCCTCGATCCTTCGGATCGGACCGATCAACCGTTTCAGGCCGGCTGCATAGCGCACCCGCGACAGGGACAGATCCAACAGCCAACGCGGCAACCACAGCTTGCGGCGCTGCAAGACGACCTCAGTCGCGATCAGGGCCAGGGGCAGGCTGAAAACCACCTTGGAGCCCGGCGGCCAGGGTAAAAGACTGATCACAGCGATGATCGTCAGCCCCGCCCCGAACGCTCGAGCTTCGAGGGCATCGATCAAAGTTGCCAACGTCAGGCGCGCCTCAGCCCTCTCGCCAAGACCCGTCAGGATCTCAGAGAAAAGACCCGGCGGCGGGCTATCCGGTGGCTCGTGGTCCATTGATCTCCGATCCTGGGGGCGTCGATGCTGTTGAGTTCAGACCTCGGATCTGAGCGCCGAAGGTGCATCAATCCTCAATCCGACGAGGTGTTCCCGATCAGGCGAGGAGAGCTCTGGCGGCCGCCCGCGCCGCCTCGGTCACCTCGCGCCCCGCCAGCATTCGAGCCAATTCCTCTTCGCGCCGATCGGCATCGAGCGTGTCGATACGGGTTCGCACGCCGGCATCCGTTTCAGATTTTGCGACCTTCAGATGGGCCCCCGCGCGTGCGGCGACCTGCGGACTGTGGGTCACAATCAGGACCTGCCCCTGCTCGGCCAGCCTGGCCAGGCGCGAACCCACGGCGTCCGCGACCGCTCCGCCGACGCCTTGGTCGACCTCGTCGAAGATCATCACGGGTTGGGCGGCATGGCCTCGACTCGCCAGCGATGCCTTCAGGGCCAGGGCAAAGCGCGCCAGTTCGCCGCCAGACGCGATCGCCGCCAGCCCGCCCCACGGCGCACCCGGGTTGGTCTGGACTTCGAAGACAATGCGATCACGCCCTTCCGGCCCGGCCCGCTCCCAATCAAGCGCCTCAAGGCCGACGCGGAAACGCGCCTTGTCCAGCTTGAGCGGACCAAGTTCCGCCATCACCGCCTCGGCCAGACGGTCACCGACGGATCGTCGCGCCAGGCTGAGCGAATCCGCAACCTGGCGGTAGGCCACATCCGTTTCTGTGGCGCGCGCCTCGGCCTGTTTAAGGGCCTCGGCACCATCCTCAATCAGATCAAGCGACCGTCTGATCCGGGCCCGCTCGTCAGGCAGAAGCTCTACCGCCACATTCAATCGTCGCGCCACGGCGCGCAGGGCAAAAAGCCGTTCCTCGGCCCGGTCCAGACGCCCCGGCTCAAACTCAAAGGCGATCGCCGCCTCATCCAGGGCGTCCAGGGCCTCCTGGGCTTCCGTCAGGGTGCGGTCGATCCCCTCCGCCGCGCGGGTCAGCCTCTGAACGACGGCATTGTTGTCTTCGGCCCCCGCCTGCAAGGCACGTTGTCGGGCCCGCTCAACGGCCCGATAGGCTGAGGCCAGCCGGTTCGACAGCGTATCGGCCCCGATGGCTTGCCGGGCATCATCCAGATCGGCCAGGGCCTTCTCAGCCGCCCCGAGGATCGCCCGCTCCCCGGCGAGTTCAGCCTCTTCTCCGGCCCTCGGGTCCAGCCGGTCCAGTTCGGCCAGATCGGCAGCAAGGCCCTCGGCCTGATCGGCTGCCGTGGCTGCAGCGGCGCGCATGGCCGCGAGTTCGGACGTCGCCTCGGTTCGAGCCTTCCAGGCGGCCTGCACCCGGCCCAGCAAATCCGACAGATCACCCCAATCATCCAGCAGGCCACGATGAGTCCTGGGATCCAGAAGGCCGACCGTCTCGTGCTGGCCATGGACCTCGATCAGCTGCTCCCCCACCCCTCTCAGGGCGGCAATCGACACCGGCTGGTCGTTGATGAAGGCCCGGCTTCGCCCGTCGGCACCTTGCTGACGGCGCAGGATCAGGTCCTCTCCGGGTTCCGCATTGATCCCGGCCTCCGCCAGGTCACGCCAGAGCGGATGGTCCGTCGACGGCGCGAAAACAGCAATGGCGGTCCCCTGACTGGCTCCACCGCGAACGAGGCCGGCATCGGCGCGCGCGCCCGTCGCCAGGCCCAGGGCGTCCAGAATGATGGACTTCCCGGCCCCGGTTTCACCCGTCAGAACCGTCAGACCCGGCCCAAAGCTCAGGTCCAGCGTCTCAACGAGGACGATGTCACGAATGGACAGGCCGGTCAGCATGACCTGCTTGTAGAGGATTCGAGGCCGGTTCGTCTCAGCCCGGAATCAGACGCTGCAGCCAACCTTCTTCCTGCGGCTCCTGATCCAGCTGGCCACCCTGGTTGCGAACAAGAACATAGGCCTCTGAGTACCAGCGGCTACCGGGGAAATTGTGCCCCAGAACAGCGGCGTTGCGCTCGGCTTCCTCGGTCAGGCCCAACGTCACATAGGCCTCAACCAGGCGATACAGCGCCTCGGGCGTGTGCGAGGTGGTCTGATACATCTCGACCACGCGGCGGAAGCGGCCGACCGCCGCCAGCGGCTGGTCGCGGCGCAGATACCAGCGCCCGATCTCCATCTCCTTGCCCGCAAGCTGGTCGTTGACCATGTCGATCTTGACCCGGGCGTCCGTCGCATACTGGGTGCCGGGGAAACGCCGCATCACATCCGTCAGGGCATTCAGCGCCTGACCGGCCGCAGCCTGATCGCGACCCACATCGACAATCTGCTCGAAGTAGCAGATCCCCTTCATGTAATAGGCATAGGAAACCTGCGGGCTGCCCGGATAGAGCTGGATGTAGCGATCCGCCGCCGCAATGGCGTCCTCGTAGTTCTGGCGCTGATACTGGGCATAGACCTGCATCAGGATCGCGCGACGTGACCACGGCGAATAGGGGTGCTGGCGCTCCACCTCCTGGAAGAACTGGACCGCCTCCTGGAAGCGACGCTGATCCAGCCTCTGCAAGCCAACAGAATACAGGACCTCGACCGGACGCTCTTCATACTGAAGGCGCGGCTGACGCCCGCGCGCGCCGACACAACCCGACAGAACGATGGACGCGACACAAACCGCAACGACGGCGGCGACCTGGCGACGAATGGAAGCTGACTGCACCGATTGACCTTTCGAACGCCCCGACGGGTTCGGACTCTGTGACCGGGCTTCTACACGAGGCAGATAGTTGCGCCAAGAACGCCCGTTCGGGGTGGAACCCAACGCCTACCGCATATAGAAGCCGCGCCACAAGGCGGGCCCTATGGGGCGAAAGGATGACGCGATGAAACTGCTGGCCGGCAACTCGAACCCTCCCCTGGCCAGGGCCATCGCCGAAGAGTTGGCGGCCCCGCTGACGAAAACCCAGGTCAAGCGGTTTGCTGACAACGAGGTCTTCGCCGTCATCGAGGAAAACGTCCGCGGCGAGGACGTCTTCATCATTCAGTCGACCAGCTATCCGGCTAACGACAACCTGATGGAGCTGTTGATCATGACGGACGCCCTGGTCCGGGCCTCGGCCAGACGGATCACGGCTGTCGTCCCCTATTTCGGCTACGCCCGCCAGGATCGGAAGACGGGTGGCCGCACCCCCATTTCGGCCAAGCTGGTCGCCAACCTCATTACCCGGGCGGGAGCCGACCGTGTTTTGACGATGGATCTGCACGCCGGGCAGATCCAGGGCTTCTTCGACATTCCCACCGATAACCTGCTGCCGGCTCCCTTGCTGGCCCAGGACATCAAGGAACAGCGCGGCGGCAAGGCCGCGTCCGACCTGGTCATCGTCTCTCCCGACGTCGGCGGCGTGGTCCGGGCGCGGGCTCTGGCCAGCCGTCTGAATGCCGATCTGGCCATCGTGGATAAGCGCCGCTCGGCTCCGGGCAAGAGCGAAGTCATGAACATCATCGGTGACGTCAGCGGTCGCCGCTGCATCCTGTTTGACGATATCGTCGATTCCGCCGGAACCCTCTGCAACGCTGCCCAGGCCCTGTCAGAGCAAGGGGCCGTCGAGGTCGCTGCCTATGTCAGCCATGGCGTGCTTTCCGGTCCGGCCGTCAATCGCGTGGAGGATTCGGTCCTCAGCGAGATGGTCGTCACCGATTCCATCGCCCTGTCAGACGAGGCCCTGGCCTGCAAAAAGATCCGCACGGTGTCGATCGCGCCGCTGATCGGCGAGGCAATCCGCCGCATCGCCAATGAGGAATCCGTGTCGAAACTGTTCGATTAGTCGGATTAACCATCGAACAAGGCTTTGCATCGCGTTATGGTCTGAGGCGGCATCCAACTTGCAGACTGTCGCCAGTCAGTTCGATCCGAGGATACAGCCCATGAGTGCCTTCATCCGCCGTACCGGCCTTATCGGTGCCTTGAGCCTCAGCCTTGGGGTTGCCGCCTGTCAAACGCCGGAGGCTCCGCCGCCGCCGCCGCCGCCGCCCATGCCGGATCTGGCCCTTAACTCGGGCGTCGCCGAAGCCGCCGCCGTCTATCTGTCCTATATTGGCACGTCCTCCAGCCTGTCATCGAGCTTTTCGGACGGTGGCCAGGTCCGCCAGTCGATGCTGAGCGCCGCGGCCTATGAGCCGGTCCAGCTTTCGCGCGGCATGGTCGCCTATGCCGCGATCGTCGCTCTACAATCCCCGGAATTCGTCAATGGCGTCCGCAGCCTGGCGGCGGATCCGGCCAATCGTGACACCCTGTTCCGCCAGATTGTGGCTGACCCGGCCTATGCGGCCCAGCTTCCCGGTGCGCGTCAGGCTGCCGGCCTGATCGCATCGCAGATCCAGGGAACCGGAAACTCGATGTATGCGGCCGGTGCCGCCATCAAACAGACGGCCTACGACATCCAGCGCCAACGCTGGTCGGCCCAGCATGTCACTGACCGTGAAGCTCGCCTGGAACAGGTTCGAGTTCTGGGCACTATCCCGCTGAACCCCGACTATACGTCGTCTGCGACCCTTCAACAGGCTGGCCTCAGCGGACATGGCCTGTCACTAGCCCCGGCAGAGGCGACACCACCCTACACCCAGGCCGTGGTACGCGGTCTGGCCCTGGCGGCCCTGGCGGCCCTTGGCCAGGCGGGCGAAAACAACAGGCCCCTGACCGAAAGCCTGCTGAATGAGCCGGTCAGCGCCGACTGCATGAACTTCACCCGCCTGATGATCCTTCAGTGTCTGGCCGCGTCGCGCCCCCACTACGAGGAGATCTTCTGTCTGGGCCAGCACCTGATGATGGACACCGCCCAGTGCATCATCGATTCGGGGGGCTCCTACACGCTGAGCCCCGTTGCCGCGACGGCCCTGATGGCGTCGGGCCAACCGACGCTGGAGCCCGCCGGCTCCACCACAGAAGGGGTTTCGAGCGAGGCTCAGTCCCCCAACTAGACGAGGCCGCGGGGCGGCGTGATTCCACCGCCGGCCCTGTTGCGCCTGTCGAACGAAGCGTGTAATGACGCCCGCTCTTGAATTCACGGGTCGAAGACCCCCGCCGCGCACGTCCCGCGCGGCGGTTTCGTTTTGAAGGCAGCCTCATGGCCGAGATTATTCTGAACGTTGAAGTCCGCGACGGCGTGGGCACCGGTGGTGCTCGTCAGGCCCGCCGCGAAGGCAAGGTGCCCGGTATCCTGTACGGCGGCGACAAGGGCCCGGTGGCCATCTCCGTCGAGGAGCGTCCGTTCCGCAAGTCGCTGTACACCGGCAAGCTGCTCGGTCACCTGGTGACCCTGAAGTACGGCAAGGAAACCCAGCCGGTCATCGCCAAGGACATTCAGTTCGACCCGGTCACTGACCGTCCGCTGCACTTCGACCTGATGCGCGTCGACGAGCACGCCCCGGTCAAGATCTCGATCCCGGTCCACTTCAAAAACCAGGACGAGTGCGAAGCCTTCCGTCAGGGTGGTGCGCTCGAAATCGTGCGTCACGACGTTGAGATCATGGTCCGCGCCGACCAGATCCCGGAAGAGTTGGTCGTCGACCTCAAGAACCACAAGCTGGGCGACACCATCCGTGTCTCGGAAATCAAGCTGCCTGAGGGCGCTCACCCCACCATTACCGACCGTGACTTCGTGATCGCCTCGATCAAGGTGTCGTCGGCTGCCATGTCCGAAGCCGCTGACGAAGCCGCTGACGCCGCGGCTGAAGAAGCTGCCACCGAAGCTCACGCCGAGGAAGTGGCCGAAGAAGCGACCGAAGAGTCTTCCGAAGGCTGATCCCCTTAAGGGTCTGGATTTTTGCGGCCTCGCCCGGCACACGGGCGGGGCCGTTTCCTTTTGTGGCCCCAGATTCGAGAACAGCCATGCTGATCATCGCCGGCCTGGGTAATCCGGGCCCAAAGTACCAGAACAACCGCCACAACATCGGATTCATGGCCGTTGATGCCATCGCCGATGAATGGAACTTCGGTCCCGAAAGGGCGATCTTTCAGGCCAAGGTGCGGGCGGGCGAAATCCCGACGCCGAATGGCCCGGTTAAGGCCCTGGCGATCAAGCCTCAGACCTACATGAACGAAAGCGGACGCGCCGTCGGCGAGGCGATGCGCTTCTACAAGTCAACGCCCGCGGACATCGTTGCGTTCTATGACGAACTGGACCTGGCTGAAGGCCGCTTCCGCATGAAGACGGGCGGCGGAGCAGCGGGCCACAACGGCGTGCGCTCACTGATGGCGCATGTCGGCCCTGATTTTCGTCGAGCCCGCATGGGCATCGGCCATCCCGGTCAGCGCGAACTGGTCATGCCCTATGTGCTGGGCGACTTCTACAAGGTCGAGCTGACCTGGCGCGATCCGTTGCTGCGCGCCTGCGCCGAGGCCCTGCCCTTCGCCGCCGCGGGGGACGACGAACGCTATCAAGCCGAGGTCATGCGCCTGGCCCCCTCCCCCAAGGCCGATCCACGCAAGGCCAGTCGAGACGACTGAGCGATCCCGTCCGCTCGTTGTCGGTACATTCACAAAGCCGAAGGTTGTTGGCCCTTATTGTGCAATGCGCTTCGCATACATTGTCGGAGTCCATCTTCGTGTCCCACAACCGCACCGATCTCGAGGCCACGGTCGTCTCCGCCGCGGAACTCTCGCCGGAGGATGTTTCAAACTGGAACGCCATCCGCGCCGATGAGCCGGTTCTGCTCAGCCCTCTTTTCGGGCCTGGCTTTGCCCAGGCTGTCGCGCGCTTCCGTAGCGATGCGCATGTGGCCATCTATCGCCGCGACGGGCGCGCGATCGGCTATCTGGCGCACCACAGGCGCCCAGGCGGTCTAGGCCGGCCCATCGGGGCACCGTTTGCCGACTATCATGCCATGGTCACCCGCCAGGGTGATGGCCTTGACGCTCGCGCCGCCGTCGCCGGGGCTCGTCTGAAAGCCTTTCGTCACAACGGCCTGGTCGATCCCGGGAACGTCTTCTCCACATTGCCGACAGGCGATGCCGGCTATGTCATCGACCTGCAAGGTTCACCTGAGGCCTATGTCGAGGCGCTGCGCGTCCTGAGCCCCAAACGCTTCAAGAACTGGCGGCGTTTGCGTCACCGTCTCGAAGAAATCGGGCCGCTGGAGGTTCGCGCCTCCACCGTCCAGGCCGACTACGACCAACTGATGCAGTGGAAGCGCGCTCAGTTTGCCCGCACGGGCGTGCTGGACGTCCTGCGTCCCGCCTGGTCGCAGGACATGATGCAGTGGCTGTTTGAGCTCCGCCCCGCAGCCTCGGCCACAGACTTCTCTGGTCTGATGTTGACCTTCCATGCCGGCGATACCCTGATCGGTGGCCATTTTGGCGTTGCCGAGAACGGCGTCTACCATCCCTGGATTGCCTCCACGAACCCGGAACTGGCCCATGCGTCACCCGGCCAGGCCTTCCTGCATCACGCCATCCTGGCCATGCCGCAACTGGGTCTACAGGTCTATGATCTCGGCACGGGGACCGATCACTACAAGAAGCCGTTCTGCAATGTGCAACGCCCTCTGGGCGTGGGACTAAGCGGAGCGGACGGCCTGGCACTCAGTGATGCGCTCCGCACGCCGATCACCAAGATTCGTCGGCGGCTTGACCATATCGCCGCCACCGACCCTTCGTTTGGGGGGCGGGTCCATGGCGTAATCGAGACGGCTCTGGCGCTCCGCAAACGCTCGCTCATGACTGAATCTCCCTCTGCCGAGTGAACCCATGACCATCATCACCGACTGGACTGACGCCAAGGCCAAGGCCTTCACCCGGGAAACACTCTGTTTCGAGCACAGTCTGCACGAACGTCCGATGTTCGATGACGAGGGCCTGATCTCGCTGCTGGACCGCTATCCACGAGAGCACCTGGGCGTCTTCACCATGGGTCACGACCCCGAGGACTGGAGGAGCTGGCGCAACGGCTCGGCCGGCGATCTGTCCGCCGAACAGCTCCTGCGGGCGGTCATGGACGGGCGCATCTGGCTCAACCTGCGCCACACCAACGACTTCCTGCCGGACTATGCCGAACTGGAGCGAGAGATTTTCGTCGAGAAGGAGGCGCGCTCGGGCCTCAGGACCTTCAAGCGAGATCTGGGCATTCTGATTTCCTCAGCCAACGCCCAGGTTTTCTACCATCTCGACACGCCGCTGGTGTCGCTGTGGCAGCTGCGCGGCCAGAAAAAGGCCTGGGTCTATCCCGTCGAGAACACCCACGTCACACCCGAACAGCTCGAGCGCGTCATCCTGCGTGAATCGGCCGAACAGATCGCCTTTCGCCGCGACATGGACGACGGGGCCCAGGTGTTTGATCTGACGCCCGGCAAGATGGTCACCTGGCGTCAGAACGCCCCGCACCGGATCGAGAACGGCCCGATGCTGAATGTCTCGCTCAGCGTCGAGTTCATGACCATGGCGGCCGCCATGCGCGCCAATGTCATCTATGCCAACGGCGTGCTGAGAAAGGCCGGCATCCGGCCCCAGTTGCAGACCGTGCCCCACCCGGCAGCCCTGGCCAAGGTCGGCTTCGCTCGCGTCGCCAAGGCGGCGGGCCTGGTCAAGCAATTCGAGAGGCAACTTCCCTCAACCTTCGACCTCCGCGAAGGCGTGCCGACCTAGTTAGACGCCTCGCTGGCTGCGTTTGCGTCGGGTTCGACGGGACGACAGCCGGTCGAGGATGGCTGTTCACATGGGCACGCCGTCCGCGCTATAGGCGCTGCCATGACCACCACTACTGAATCCCCCCGCTACACCATCGATGGCCGCACCGGCCCGTGGGAACTTGTCATGGGTCTGGAGATCCATGCCCAGGTCGCCTCTGAATCCAAGCTGTTCTCCGGCGCGGCGGTTGGCTTCGGCGCGGGGCCGAACGAGCAGGTGTCGCTGGTCGATGCGGGCTTTCCCGGCATGTTGCCGACCCTGAACCGCTGGTGCGTCGAACAGGCGGTCAAGTCGGGCCTGGGGCTCAAGGCGAAAATCAACACTTTCAGCCAGTTCGACCGGAAGAACTATTTCTATCCCGACCTGCCCACCGGCTATCAGATCAGCCAGCTTTACCACCCCATCGTCGGCGAGGGCGTGGTCGAGGTCGAGCGCGATGACGGCTCCTTCTTCAACGTCGGCATCGAGCGCCTGCACCTGGAACAGGACGCCGGCAAGCTGATCCACGACCTGTCGCCGACCGAGAGCTATGTCGATCTGAACCGCGCGGGCACCGCCCTGATGGAGATCGTCTCGCGGCCCCACATCCGCACGCCCGATGAGGCGGTCGCCTACGTCAAGAAGATCCGCATGATCCTCATGTATCTGGGTGCCTGCGACGGCGACATGGAGAAGGGCAATCTGCGCGCCGACGTCAACGTCTCGGTCTGCCGCCCCGGTGACTATGAGCGGTTCATGGAGACGGGCGACTTCGGCCATCTGGGCACGCGCTGCGAGATCAAGAACGTCAACTCGTTCCGCTTCATCAACCAGGCCATTCAGTACGAGGCCCGTCGCCAGATCGAGATCCTCGAGGACGGCGGCAAGATCGACCAGGAGACCCGCCTGTTCGATCCCGGCAAGGGCGAAACCCGCTCGATGCGCTCCAAGGAAGAGGCGCAGGACTACCGCTATTTCCCCGACCCCGATCTCCTGCCGCTACGGCTCGAACAGGCCTGGATCGACGAGATTCGCGCCTCCCTGCCCGAACTGCCGGACGACAAGCGCCGGCGTTTCATGAGCCAGTACGGCCTGTCTCAGTACGACGCCGGCGTCCTGATCTCGGACCAGGCCAAGGCCGCCTATTTCGAACAGGCCGCTGAGGGCCGCGACGCCAAGCTGGTGGCCAACTGGGTGACCAACGAAGTCTCCGCCCGCCTGACCGCCGACGGTCTGGAGTTTGACGCCAACCCCCTGCCCGCCGCCCATGTGGCCGAGCTGGTGCGCCTGATCGAAGAGGGCGTCATCTCCTCCAAAATCGCCAAGGAGGTGTTCGACTATGTCTGGACCGGTGAGGGCAGCCCATTCGAGGTCGTCGAGGCCCGTGGCCTTAAACAGGTCACCGACACCGGTGCCATCGAGGCCGCCATCGACGAAATCATCGCCGCCAATCCCGACAAGGCCGAGGCGGTGAAAGACAAGCCCCAGGCGCTCGGCTGGTTCGTCGGCCAGGTGATGAAGGCCACCGGTGGCAAGGCCAACCCCGCTGCGGTCAATGACATCCTGAAGGCGAAGCTGGGGGTTTAGGGCGCGTCAACCGCCGCCGCCGTCTGACACCCCGGTGCATCGTCATAGGCGGTGCCCTCCAGGCTCGGCGTCTGCTGCATCAGCTCATCGACATAGGCCTGGAACCGCGCCGAGAACCAGGTCCGCCGGATGGCGAACCACTGGCGCACGCCGGGATAGCGCGTCGTCTCCTGGAGCAGGCCGTGGAATCCTGCCCAGGTGTCGGCGTCCATCGCGCCGCGATCGGCCAGCCTGTGCATTTCCTGAAGCTGAAGATAGGTCGACATATAAAATGCGCTGAACCTCAGGCGCTCGGCGGCGTCCAGGCCCTCGAAGTCGGCCACGCCGCGCGTGTACAGACAGGCGAACTCGCGAGTGTCAGCCAACAGCTCCAGCGACCCGTGGGAATACCTCTGTATCCGGGCGTTTGCGCCCCGCAGGCTGCGTGATCGCCGATCAGCAACGTGACGTGAGGGAAGCCCCTCATGTCCGGCTTTGGCAGCGGATCGCGTTCCTCCCACTGACACCAGTTTTTCCGGGGATGCACCGACATGAAAAGATCCATCAATAGCGGCCTTGGCCTCTTCGTTCTGACGGCCCTGGTGCCCGGCGTGGCGGCGGCCCAGAACGCGCCGGCCTTGCGGCTCTTCGACGACACGGGCTTCTCGGGCGGGTCCGTGCGCATCGACCGCGGCGTCGAGAATCTCGAGAGCCTGCGCTTCAATGACGATGCCCGCAGCCTGATCGCTGAGGGCCGGTGGGAGATCTGCCTGGACGCCGGCTTCTCCGGCGGTTGCCGCGTGGTTCAGGGCCGGGTCAGCGACATGGGCGACTGGAACGGCAGCGTTTCGTCAGTCCGCTACCTCGGGCCAGGCGACTGGGGCTCGGGCGCGGATACGGCGTCGACCAGCACCGGCCCGGCCCTGAGCGGCGGGGCAGCCGCCGGCGGCCAGACACCGACCGGGACAACCTATCGCGTCGACTACAGGCCCGAGATGATCGGGCGGCGCTATGACACCGACTTCGGCGTGATGACGATCGACCGCTATGACCGCGACGGGGCCTCGGGGCGCTATCAGGGCGCGGCCGCCGACGGCTCGGATTCCGGAACCTTCGACGGCCTCGTGCGGCCCGCCGATCACGCGGCGGACGGCTATGACACGCTGGAGGGCTACTGGTATCAGTCCCACGCCTCGCAACGCTGCGCCAGCGCCCGCAACGGGACCTATTATTGGGGCCGGGTTCAGTTGAACTTCCCGATCGAGAGCAACGAATTCATCGGCTTCTTCAGCCATTGCGACGGCACGCCGCTGGACCGCTGGAACGGGACCTATGAAGGCCGCGACCCGGTCATCGCCGCCGCCGTGGACGCCCAGACCGCCGGACAGCCCGGCGCGCCCATCAGCCGACAGGGTGCCGACACCGGCGTCCGCCAGCCCGGCGGCGTCGATGCCGAGGGTCGCCCCTTGCCCGGCGTGGTCGAACGCGCCGCCGACGTCGCCGCCGATGAGGTCGAGCGCCAGGTTCACGACCGCATCCGCGAGGGCATCGGCCGCATCTTCTAGGCTTGCGGGGGGTGCCCGCCCCCTATCCCCAACCCGCTGAACCGGAGCACGTCCCGACCATGAAAGCCACACGCCCCACCCCGCTCGCCGTCGCCCCGCTGCTGCTGATGCTCGCCGCCTGCGGCGGTCAGGGCCCGTCGGCCCGGTCTGACGCCGACACCCCGACCGCCGGCCCCGTCGAGGCCGCCGCCTCCGGCATCGTCGAGGAGGTTCGCTCAGCCGCCGCCGGCCGGCCGATCCCGCGCGAGGGCCTGCCCGACTACGTCGAGACCTATGCCAATGGTCGCTACCTGACCTCGATGACCCTGAACAATGACGTCAGAACGGGCGGCATGCTGATGTATGCGGCCCCCGCCTCCGCCGCCGAACTCGTCGCCTTTCACCGCGCCGCCATGGAGCGCCACGGCATGACGCCCGGCGAGGCCACGAGCCGCCCGGTGCGCGACAATGTCGAAACCAGCTTCGAAGGCCGAACCGCCGACGGCCGTTCCAGCCTGACCGTCATCATCATCGACAAGTCCGAACCCGACACCATCGTCCAGATGACCTACACCGACGAGCGGTAGCCTCGATCGCGCCGCCGCCCGCCGACGTCACCCCATTCTCCCGCACCTGGGTCATCGCGCCGGTCAGGTCATGGACATACTGGGCATAATAACCGTCCGGCCAGGTGATCCGCGTCAGGTTCGACGCCGCATCCCACTGAAAATAGACCCCGACCCCCAGATGCTCCTCCGCCGTCATCCGGCCCAGCGCATCAAAGGTCCGGTACAGCCCATAACCCCCCGTCCCCACCGACACCGCCGCCGTCTGGGACCCCAGCAGATCATACTGCCGCATCTGATCCAGCATCCCCGCCGGCGTCGCCACATAGGTCAACCGACCCAGGGCGTCGTAAGTGTAGCTGAAGGTCTGATTGTCCCGCGTGCGCGTCGCACTCATCAGCCCGTAGGCGTCATAGCTGATCTGCTCATAGTCGGTGCTCGACGACCCGGAGCCCGTGGCATTGGGATAATACATCCGCCACGGTCGGCTGAACCCGTCATAGGTCCAGGTGGTCAGATGACCCTCCCCATCCGTCAGGGTCGCGACCTGGCCGTTCACGGCATAGGTCAGGCTCTGGCTCACGGCATCTGCCGTGCCATAGCCGGACGTCACCGAGGCGACCTATTCACTAGAAATACCCCCCTGGATAAAAGCAACGGAAACAAGTCTATCGCTAAATAGATGCATATATACGTAATCATATATATCGAAATGAACTTATAAAATCCAGGACCTATTTCTCCATATCTAAATATTACAACGCCGTCGTGAATAATGGATGATGTATAAAATGAATAAATAATGTATATTGCAAATATTACAATAGACACCACAATTCTAAATACGGAAAGAAAACCAATATTTTGATGCAGAACTATCGCAATAATAGTTGATGCAATACTCGATATAAACCCGAATCCACATATGAGAACTATATTCCCGGCGATCTCATACCTCCCTATATACACAAGAAAAATAAACAGGACGGTCGAGGCCACGGTTTGCATTGCGGTGAATGCTAATATGAACAGAAAATTTCTCATCTCTGCGCCACGCACGCAGTTATCAGCGCATTCTGCGTCTGCCATAGCGGTAATGATAGCGCCGAATTTATTCCCCCCATCTGCCCAGTTCCATAAGAATGATTTTCAATTCCGATAAAGTTTCCGTAAGTTGTAACACTTCGGCTTACTACTCCAGGATAGAGCGTATGGTCTGGCAAGGTCGTATTTCTCACCGTTCGACTTCCCGGATCAACTCGATGAACGACATGGCCCGATATTCCCACACCAAAGGCCGTAATATTCACGTAAGTTTGACTTCCTGAATTCACCGGATTTCGTCCAGATGCCCCGGGCGCGGGGTATCGCCGCAAACATTGGAAAACCCTCTCCTCGGTACACAGTCGATCTCGACGACACACAACCGTTTCCGTAACGAGGTCATGCGGTTCTCGATATTGATCTCTCTGCATCAGTCGGTCCATAAGATCTTCGAGAAACCTCCGCGCATCGTCGCCCCGAAGGCAGGTTGCGCCTGGAGAGCACCTCCTTCCCCAAACATCGACCGGCCCCACCTCATCCGGCTGCAACCCCCACGGATCCACGACATTCACCGGATCGTTCCCCACATACCCATACAGGTTCACCCCGCCCTGTATCCCGATCGGGTCCGTCTGCATGAAGCGGCCCAGCGTCGGGTTGTACTGGCGGTTCCGCATATTCCACGGCGCGGCCATGGCGCGGTTCAGATACATGGAGCCAGCATAGCCGAACCGGCCTGAGAAGGTGCCCGGCACGCCGTATTCGTCATAGGTGTTGATCTGGCTGGCAACATTTGAGCCGTTGGTCAGGCCCCCACGGATCGGCGTAAGTGATCGTGCAGCCTACCGCCCACCCACAGAAAGCACGGTCTTGTCCCCAGTCGCCCGTCGGGCACGACTGATTTTGTCGCAAGGGGCCGCTAGACAGACGTCATGTCTCAGCCCGGTTCCCGCCGACTTGCCTCCGATCAGATGCGCTTTCCGCTGGTGCGCGAGCCCAGGGCGCGGTTTGCCGCCTTCATGCGTGGCCCCAGCAATCGGGCGGCGGCCGAAACCCTGGATCATTGGCCAATACCGGGGGAGTCCATCCTCGCCCTCATCGGCCCCGAGGGTGCGGGCAAGTCGCATCTGGCCGCCGACTGGGCCGAGCGCGTCGGGGCGATAGGCTTTCAGGGCGACGAAGTGCGGCTGGAGGATCTGTCCGAACTGGAAGGCCGGGCGATCCTGCTGGATGACGCGGACCGAACCGATGACGAGATCCTGTTTCATCTGATAAACTTGGCGCGCCTTCCCGGCGGGGCCCTGCTTCTAACGTCTCGGGGCACGCTGGCCGGTCGCGACACACGCGTCCCCGACCTGCGGTCGCGGCTGGACTCGGTTCGCGCCGTGCGGATGGAGACCCCAGATGAGACGGTCCTGGCAGCGGCCCTGCGCCGGTTCTTCGACGAACGGGCCATGACCCCGGCCGATGACCTGATCGACTATCTGGTGCTGCGGATGGACCGTTCCATCCCGGCGGCGCGGGCCATGGTCGCGCGGCTGGATGTCGAAGCTGGGGGCCGAAAGCTGAATCGGGCCCTGGCGCGTGAGCTGCTCGAGGCCGAGACGGCGGAGCTTTTCCAGCCCCAGCCCTGACCGGACCTTGCCGAACAAGGCCCGACGGGTCATTACGCCGCCATGGCCGACACCGCAGACGCCTCGCCGAGATCGACCGCCACGCGGGCCGGCCCGCTTGCGCTGGACCAGGCCCTGCTGGCGTCGCCCGAACGGTTCTTCAACCGCGAGCTTTCCTGGCTGGCCTTCAATCAGCGCGTGATGGAAGAGGCGACCAATCCGCGCCACCCCCTGTTCGAGCGTCTGCGCTTCCTGTCGATCTCGGCCAACAACCTGGATGAGTTCTTCATGGTGCGCGTGGCCGGCATCAAGGGCCAGGTCCGCCAGGGCGTGCGCGTCCTCTCCCAGGATGGCCTGACCCCGCCCGAAACGCTCGAGGCCGTCGACGTCGCCGCCGAACAGCTGATGGACGACCAGCAGAAGACCTGGCGCAAGCTACGCCGCGAGCTGGCGGCGGAGGGCATTGAGGTTGTCGATGCCGACCACATTACCAAGACCGAACGCGAGCGGCTGGAGCCCGAGTTCCTGAGCCAGCTTTTCGCCGTGCTGACCCCCATGGCCATCGACCCGGCCCATCCCTTCCCCTTCCTGCCGAACCAGGGGTTCTCGCTGGCGCTCAAGCTGCGGCGGCGCTCGACCGGGCGGGTCCTGTATGCCCTGGCCCCGATCCCGACCCAGGTGCGCCGCTTCTGGGCCTTGCCCACGGACGGACGCTCGGCCAAGGGACGCCGGCGGGTCGTCACCCTCGAGACGATGGTGATGATGTTCATCGACCACCTGTTTCCCGGCTGTGATGTCGAGGCCAGCGGCCTGTTTCGACTGATCCGCGACAGCGATATCGAGATCGAGGAAGAGGCCGAGGACCTGGTCCGCGAATTTGAAAGCCGTCTCAAGCAGCGGCGCCTGGGCGACGTGGTCAAGGTGATGATCGAAAAGGCCATGCCGGACGATCTGGCGGCCTTTATCATCGAGCAACTCGATGCCGACCCGCCCGATGTCGACATCATCGACGGCCTGCTGGGTCTGGGCCAGCTCAACGAGCTGATCCCATCGGAACGCCCCGACCTCAAGTTCAAGCCCTATGAACCGCGCTTCCCCGAGCGCATTCGCGAACACGGCGGCGACAGTTTTGCCGCCATCCGGGAGAAGGACATCCTGGTCCACCATCCGTTCGAGAGCTTCGACGCGGTGGTTCAGTTCCTGCGCCAGGCGGCGCGCGACCCCAGTGTCATCGCCATCAAACAGACGCTCTATCGCACCTCCAACGACAGCCCCATCGTCGCCGCCCTGATCGAGGCCGCCGAGAACGGCAAGAACGTCACCGCCCTGGTCGAGATCAAGGCGCGCTTCGATGAAGAAGCCAATCTGCGCTGGGCGCGCGCCATGGAGCGGGCCGGCGTCCACGTCGTCTTCGGCTTCGTCGAATGGAAGACCCACGCCAAGATCTCCGCCGTCGTCCGGCGCGAGGCCGAAGGCCTGCGGACCTACTGCCACTTCGGCACCGGCAACTATCACCCGGTGACGGCGCGGATTTACACGGACCTGAGCCTGTTCACCTGTGATCCCGCCCTGGGGCGCGATGCGACCAAGGTGTTCAACTTCATCACCGGTTATGCCGAGCCGGATGACCTGGAGCGACTGGCTGTATCCCCGCTGACGTTGAAGAAGCGGCTGCTCGATCTGATCGAGCGGGAGGCCGACAACGCCCGCAAGGGCAAGCCCGCCGCCATCTGGGCCAAGATGAACTCCCTGGTCCACGCCGAGATCATTGATGCCCTGTATCGAGCCAGCCAGGCCGGGGTGAAGATCGAGCTGGTGGTTCGCGGCGTCTGCTGCCTGCGACCCGGCGTGAAAGGCCTGTCGGAGAACATCACCGTCAAGTCGATCGTCGGGCGCTTCCTCGAACACGCCCGCATCGCCTGTTTCGCCAACGGCAAGGACCTGCCCAGCGATCGGGCTGAGGTGTTCTTCTCGTCCGCCGACTGGATGCAGCGCAATCTGGATCGCCGGGTCGAGATCATGGTCCCGGCGCTCAATCCCACCGTCCACGACCAGATCATGGACCAGATCATGCTGGCCAACCTGAAGGACGAGGCCCAGAGTTGGTTCCTCAATGCCGACGGAACCTATTCACGCGCCAAGGTCGGAAAAGCCGATACGCCCTTCTCCGCGCACGACTATTTTATGACCAACCCCAGCCTGTCTGGACGCGGCCGCCGCGCCAAGGACCGGCCCAAGGCCATTCGCTATGACCGCAAGCGCTGACTTCCGCACCCGCGAGGCGGCGGTCCTGGATGTGGGGTCCAACTCCGTGCGCCTGGTCGTCTACGGCCTGCAGGGCCGCGCCATCTGGACCGGCTATAACGAGAAGGTCCTGGCGGGGCTCGGTCGTGAGGTCGCCGCAACCGGCAAGCTGTCCGGCGAGGGCGTCGCCGAGGCGGTGGACACCATTCGCCGCTTCGCCGTCCTGATGGAAACCCTGCCACTGGCTGAGCGACACATCGTCGCCACCGCCGCTGTGCGCGAGGCGATCGACGGCCCCGGCTTCTGTGATCGCGTCGTGGCCGAGACCGGCTTGAAGATCCGCGTCCTGTCCGGCGAGGAAGAGGCGCGCTACGCGGCCCTTGGAGTCATCGCCGGCAATCCCGCAGCCGAAGGCGTCGTCGCGGACCTGGGCGGATCGAGCCTCGAACTGGTGCCGGTCACCGGCGGCGAGGCCGGCCAGGGCGTCACCCTGCCCCTCGGCCCCTTCGCCATGGAAGCTGACGACGATGACCCCATCGCCGAGATCGACACCCGCCTAAGACCGGCCAAAGGGTTTGAGGCGAAAACCCTGCATGCCGTCGGCGGTGCCTGGCGCAGCCTGGCCCTGCTCCATATGCGCCAGGAACGCCACGCCCTGGAGATCGTCCACCAGTACGAAATGTCCGCCGCCCAGGTCGACGAGATGGCCGCGTTGCTCGGCCGCCTGTCGCGCCCGACTCTGGAGAAGTTGGCCCGCACAAACAGGGCGCGCGCGCTCACCCTGCCCCACGCGGCGCGGGTCTTGTCCCGCCTGTGCAGGAAGCTGGGCGTCAGGACCGTCTCCTTTTCCGCCTACGGCCTGCGCGAAGGCCTGTTGCTCGAGGCCATGACGCCTGCGGTCCGCGCCCGCGATCCGCTACTGGAAGGCTGCCGCGCGCTCGGCGATCGCGAGAGCCTGGAACACGGCCTGGATCGGGTCATCGTCGCCTGGCTGAAGCCCGTGCTCAGCCCGCTGAAGCCTCAGTTCTCGGCAGAACGAGACGCCGTCATGTTGTCCGCAGGCGCTGCCCTGGCCGACGTCGGCTCGCGTCTGCACCCCGACCACCGGGCTGATGTAGCATTTGAGCAGGTCCTGCGGGCACCGGTCGCGGGCCTCGTCCATGCCGAGCGCGCCTTCCTCGCCTCGGCCATCCACGCCCGCTACGGCGGGCAGGGCGCGCCAGAGGCGCAGTTGGTGGCGCGCTTGCTCGGCACCGGCGGGCTGGAGCGCGCGCGGCTGCACGGCCTGGCCCTGCGACTGGCCAGCGACCTGTCGGCGCGCTCGGCCGAACTGCTGTCGACCACGCGGCTGGTGGTCGACGGCCCCGATCTCGTCTTGCGCGTGGGCCGCGCCCATGCCGATCTGCTGCGCGGCGATAAGGTCAGGAAGCGCCTCGGCACCCTGGCCCAAGCCCTTGACCTGTCGGCACGCTTGGAGGTCGAAACAACGTGACCGAATCTCAGAAGCGTTCGTGGGGCATCCTCCCATTACTGGCCCCGATCGCCGTTGTCGTCGGCGGCTTCATCGCCTGGGCGCTGATCAGCTTCGGGCCGCGGGACATTCCGCCCGACGCTCCCGCCTGCCCGCAGACAGACTGGGCCGCCCTCAATGCCCAGGGCGTCGAGTTCGGTGCCTTCTCCAACAGCAGCGACCGCGCCCAGCGTGAGCGGCCCAACGGCGTGCTGCCGCGAGACGGCGACGCCTACCCCCGTTGTCTCGAAATCTTCGACGACAAGACCTGCAACCTCGTCGGCCCGACGATCGTCCAGGTCAACCGCCGCGACGGCCCGCTCGCCATCGTGCTGGAAGAGGGCCAGACCGCGCGCCTGCGCAACAATCCGAACCAACCTTTCGCCTGCGGCCTGCTGGACCCATCCGACAGCACCCGATGAAGGTTTCTGATTTCGACTTCGACCTGCCGAACGACCGCATCGCCCTGCGTCCGGCCAGTCCGCGCGACAGTGCGCGGCTTCTTGTCGTGCGGCCCGGCGCGCCGCTGGAGGACCGGCTCGTGCGCGACCTGCCGGAGTTGCTTCAGCCCGGCGACGCTCTGGTCTTTAACGACACGCGCGTAATCCCTGCCCGCCTTTCGGGCGAGCGCCATCGCGACCACCTGCCGCCGATCCTGGTGGAGGCCACCCTGCATCATCGCGACAGCCCTGACGTCTGGTCCGCATTTATGAAGCCCGGCAAGCGCATCAAGCCGGGGGACCGCATCCGCTTCGGCCGCACCGAGGACGGTGCCTGCAACCTTGGCCGGCTCGAAGCCACCGTCCAGGCTAAGGGCGACGACGGCCTGGTGATCCTGCGCTTCGACCTGTCCGGCCCCATGCTGGACGACGCCATCCGCGAGGTCGGGGTCATGCCCCTTCCTCCCTACATCGCGGCCCAGCGTCCCGAGGATGATCGGGACCGGTCCGACTATCAGACCGTCTTTGCCGAGCACGACGGGTCGGTCGCCGCGCCGACGGCGGGCCTGCATTTCACGCCGGACCTGCTGGAACGCCTGGCCGCGCGCGGCGTCTCAACCCATGCCGTCACCCTGCACGTCGGTGCCGGCACCTTCCTGCCGGTCAAGGTGGATGACACCGACGACCACCGGATGCACTCGGAATGGGGCGAGGTCGCCACCGCGACGGCGGCGGCTCTGAACGCCGTCCATGCGCGCGGCGGTCGCATCGTCTGCGTCGGCACCACGTCTCTGCGCCTGCTCGAAAGTGCCACCGGCGAGGACGGCGTCATCCAGCCGTTCCACGGAGACACCGCCATCTTCATCACGCCCGGCTACCGGTTCCGGGCGGTCGATGTGCTGATGACCAACTTCCACCTACCGCGGTCGACCCTGTTCATGCTGATCTCGGCCTTCGCAGGCACGGCCCAAATGAAAACCGCCTACGACCACGCGGTCGCAGGCGGCTATCGCTTCTATTCCTATGGCGACGGAAGTTTGCTCTTCCGGGCCTGAAGAACGATTAGTTGATCGCCTCGGCGGCGGCGGTGACCGCCTTCATGTCGTCCAGCACCTGAAACTTCCCTGTCGAGATCAAAGCCGCGTGCCCTGCGGTCGCCGTCACGCCGGCGGCGGACGCCACCAGGGCCACGCTGTCACCAAAAGCCATCACAGGCAGACCGGCGGACATGGCCCGCTTGGCTGCGTCGGTCACATGGCTGTCCGCGTCCGTCCCGTCGGGAATGACCAGGCCGCGCAGGGCCCCCGAGTCCAGATCGGCCATCTTGGCCGTCGCCATGATGGTGATGCCGCCGTCGCTCAGCGGTTCATTGTTGTTCGACAACGGTGCCAGACCCAGGCCGGCCCCACGCACCACCTGTTCGGCATCCGCCAACTCGCCGAAGTTTGAGCCCTTTCGCATCAGCAGCCCGACGCGGGCGCGAACGAGCGGGCGGACGTAGCCCTGGCGGCGGTTGTTGGAACGGGGAGCGGCGTTGGCGGGGCGTTTTGCGTACAAGATGTGTCCTTCAAAGGTTGATCGACGAGAGGTTCAAACCGACAGAAACGGGAACGCGCCCTCGCGCGACGCGCGGGGCGACCTGTCTGGATGATCTCGGATGCCCAGTAGGATGGGGTGTCACGGCCACGGTTGCAAGCTCCACCATAAGCATCACCCTTTCCGAGCGCCGGGAATTGGGTGTAGAGGCGCGCCTCCATGGCCTTTGATTTCACCCTGTCCGCCACCGATGGCGCGGCCCGCACCGGCGTCCTCAAGACCCCCCGCGGCGACATTCGCACGCCGGCGTTCATGCCGGTCGGCACCGCCGGCACGGTCAAGGCCCTAACGGTCGATCAGGTCAAATCCACCGGTGCCGACATTATCCTGGGCAATACCTATCATCTGATGCTGCGTCCCACCGCCGAGCGGGTGAAGCGGCTGGGTGGCCTGCATCGCTTCATGCGCTGGGACGGCCCGATCCTGACCGATTCCGGCGGCTTTCAGGTGATGAGCCTGTCCGACATCAACAAGGTGACGGAGGACGCCGTCACCTTCGCCAGCCACATAGACGGCTCGCGCCATGTGCTCAGCCCCGAACGCTCGATCGAAATCCAGGCCGACCTACTCGGCTCAGACATCGTCATGCAGTTGGACGAATGCGTCGCCTACCCCGCCGAGGAAGTGCGCGCCCGCGCCGCCATGGAGTTGTCCGCCCGCTGGGCTGGCCGCTCCAAGGCCGCCTTCGGTGCCCGTGACACCCAGGCCCTGTTCGGTATCCAGCAGGGCTCGACCTTCGAACATCTGCGCCGCGAGAGCGCCGAGCGGTTGGTCGACATCGGCTTTGACGGCTACGCGATCGGTGGCCTGGCCGTGGGCGAAGGTCATCAGGCCATGTGCGATACTCTCGACTACGCTGCGCCCATGCTGCCCTCCGACCGGCCGCGCTATCTGATGGGCGTCGGCAAGCCGATTGATCTGGTTGAGGCGGTGGCGCGCGGCGTCGATATGTTCGACTGCGTCCTGCCGACGCGCTCAGGTCGCCACGGCCAGGCCTGGACTTGGGACGGCCCGATAAACCTCAAGGGTGCCCGTTTCGCCGAACTGGACGCCCCCCTCGATCCCGATAGCGAATGTCCCGCCAGCCGCGACTATTCTATGGCCTACCTCCACCATCTCGTCCGCGCCGAGGAAATCCTCGGCCAGGTGCTGTTGAGCTGGCACAACATCGCCTTCTTCCAGGCGCTGACGGCGGCGATGCGGGCAGCGATCTCAGAGGGTCGTTTCGAGGCGTTCCGCCGCGACTTTCGCGCGCGTCACCTCAAAGAAACAGCCTAACCCCACGGCCATCTCAGACCGCGCCGGTTTTGCGGCCGGGGCCGGAACCAGCTGGGCGCTGCCGGCGGTGCACAGTTCTGGCGCATGCCGACACCCTTGAGGAAGGCCCGCCGCGCGCGTCCGGCTTGAATGGCCGCCTGAATACGCCGGCTGTGACGTTCAGCTCCCGACAGTTCGCGGACCCACCCTCGTAGCGGAATGAAGTCGGTCGTTTCGCTGCGGACAGCATCGACAGCGGCGTCCGCGAGGGCTTCCACCGCCTGCTGGCTCAGCCCGGCGCGGGGCGGCGGCGGCTCATCCTGGTCGGGACCGAGGGCCTCATTCAGATGACGCACCTGCAACGCAATGGCCATGCAGGTTTCCATCCCCTCCTGGGAATAGGGATTGACCAGCGCCCGGGTCAGAACCGCCGGAATGGGATCGCGGCGAAGGTTCAGATCTTCCAGCGGCTGCGCCGCCGCATCGGCGAGATTGCGGCCAATGCGTGCCGTGGTCCCATTGGACGCACACCCGGCGAGGACCACTGCGGCCCCGACAAGAATGAGAAGGCGGCTGACTGTCATGGGTGCTTCCTAACGCGGGATGCAAATGGGGCACAGCCCTGTCTTGACGTACCGGCGCGAATGGAACAGAAACGCCGCCCTGCGAACCGGGCACGAACAGAGAAATCGGCTCGAGCCTCGGTCAATAGCAGCAAGACGGCGCGTCCTTAGCTCAGTTGGTTAGAGCATCTGACTTTTAATCAGAGGGTCCTCGGTTCGAGCCCGAGAGGACGTACCATCTCCCCGCGCCTGATGACCGAACTGTGGCACACACGGCACCCACGGGATGACGAAGCCTGACAGGACTATCGCAGGTGGTCATTTTCGGGATAGAATCGCGACCAATTCAGTGATCGGGTGATCGGATATGCGCATTCGTCTTCCTTTGATTCTCTTGGTCTTCGCGGCGGGTGCCGCGCTTGGGGCCTGCGAATTCCAGTCCTCTGATCCGGCCCAGGAAGCGCCGCCCGCCCCGCCGCCGATGGAGGCCCCTGCGGCCGAAGACGTGGCCGAAGAAGCCGCCGCGCCCGTCGAGCCGGAACCCGCCCAACAAACCGCTCCCCCCCCGCGCGACACAGGCGACATGGGCGAGGCCCGTTCAAGCCAGGAAAGCGTCCAGCCGGACAGCGAAACCGTCTTCTACTGATACCGCCCATTCGGAGATCAATTATGCGCCTGCCGCTTCTTGCCATCGCCGGTGGGGCATTGGTTTTGTCCCTGGCAGCTTGCCAGCCCACAGCCGAGGATTCGGACACCAACCTCACCTCAGGCCCCGCGCCCGAGGCCCCCGCAGCCGGTGATGCCGCCAGCGATGCCGCTGAGGCCAGCGCCGCCACCGAGACGCCGACGGAATCCGAACCGGCCCAGCAAACGGCCCCGACAACTGCGGCGAGTGGCGACATGGGCGATGCCCGCAGCAGCCAGGAAAGTGTGGAACCCGACAGTCCCACGATGTTTCACTAAGGCAGTCGGCACATTGATTCCGGCTGAGCACAGCAGCAAGGCCGGGTTCAAAGGCTGTATTCAAGGGGACTAAGTGCGTCTTGGCTCACTGATTCCGTTTCTGGTGATCGCCGGAAGCCTGTGGCCCTCGATGGCCACGGCAGAGCCACGCGCGCGGGTCGACGGCGACTTGCCAGAGAGCCTGGGTGAACGCATCCGCGATGCGGTCGGGGAAGTGGACGAAGCACCGGCCAATCGCTTCCAGGCGCGGCGACGCGCCCGGGATGCTGCGGCCAGTGCGCTCGCGGTCCTTCGATCCGAAGGTTACTACGGGGCCGAGGTTCAAGACGATGTGGAAGGGGATTCCCCACCCGTGCCGGTCATTTCGATCGTGCCCGGAACACGCTTCGAGCTCAGCAATCCTGAGATTGAGTGGATCGCCCCCGAGCCAGACCACGCAACCCTGGCCCAGGCAGAAGCCGCCCTCAACCTCGCGCCGGGACAACCCGGCCGCGCCGTCGATGTTCTTGCCGCCGAAGGGCGGGTCGTCGCCCGCCTGTCCGAGCTGGGCTACCCCGATGCCTCGGCCGGCCAGCGCCGTGTGATTGTCGACCACGCCGCCAGCTCGCTTCAGCCGACCTTTCGCATTCTGGCCGGAGATGCCGTTCGGCTGAATGGCGTTCTGCTGCAAACGGAAGGCCGAACGAACCGCGCCTGGGTCGAGAGCCTGGCTCCGTGGGAGCCCGGCGACCGCTACACCCCTGATGCCGTCGCAGAGCTGGAGCGGCGCCTTCTGGAAACCACCGTCTACGACAGCGTCTCCATTGCGCTGGCCAGCCCGGAAGCGACAACGCCAGACGGGTTGCGGCCCGTCGTCGTCACACTAAGCGATCAGCCGCGCCGCGTCCTGGAGGCCGGGGCCGGCTATTCCACCGCTGAAGGCGTCGGCGTGGATGCCCTGTGGACGTGGCGCAACCGTTTTGGACGGGCCGACACCCTGACCTTCGATGTGCGGTTGGCCGAGATCAACAGTCGCATTGGCGTGGAACTCAGCCTGCCGCATTGGCGCCAGCCCGGCCGAACCCTGGCGATGAGCGCCTATGTGCTGGACGAGGATACTCGCGCCTATGACCGGCGCGTGGGCGGGGCACGCGTCGAGGTCCGTCAGCGGATCGGCGAAACGTCCTTCCTGTCCGGCAGCGCCGCTATCGAGGCCGGGTCCTATGGCGAGTTGGACGTCAATAATCTGGTGCTCCCGCTGACCCCGATCGAACGGAATCTGGTCATTGCGACCTTCGGAGCAATCGGCCTGATCGATTCGACGGACAATCCGCTGGACCCCAGCCGCGGCTGGCGTTTCAGCGCCGATGTCCAGCCTACGCTTGTGACCGGAGATGGCTCCTTCGCCTTCCTGCGTGCAACCAGCCAGCTCAGCGTTTACCGGCCACTCGACGAAAGCGAGAAAACCATCGTGGCGGGGCGCATCCGGGTGGGCTCCATTACCGGTGCCAGTGGAAACGACATCCCGTCAGACCGTCGCTTCTATTCCGGCGGCGGCGGCTCACTGCGCGGTTTCGACTACCAGGGTGTCGGCCCGCAATTCCAGGACGGAACACCCGTCGGCGGTGCCTCGCTATTCGAGACGAGTATCGAGATCCGGCGGCGCAACATCTGGCATGAGCTCGGGGCCGCCGTATTCGTGGACGCCGGATCGATCGGCACCACCAGTGCCCCGGATTTTTCTGACATCCGATACTCGGTCGGTGCCGGGGTTCGCTACGACCTGCCCTTCGGGCCAATCCGCGCCGACATCGCCGTCCCGCTCGATCGACGTGACACCGACCCCGAATTCCAAGTCTACATCAGCATCGGCCAAGCCTTTTGAGCCGGAAGCGCAAATCTGACCGGCGCCCCGATGCGCCGACGACGCCGACCGAGACGGACACAGTCGAAACGCGCCGTCGCGGCTGGCGCGGCTGGGCCCTGATCGCGCTGATCGGTCTGGTGGCCGGGCTTGTCGCCCTGGTGAGCATCGGGCGACTGGCGGTTTTGACACCGGCGGGCCGGGATCTGATCCTGGGCTTCGTCGAGGGCAAGCAACTGGGGCGGTACGGGCGCATCAATGTCGAGGGCCTGAGCGGCGATCTCTTTGATGATTTTACCCTCCGCCGGGTCACGGTTACCGACCGGGACGGCATCTGGCTCGAGGCCCGCGAGGTCAGGGTGGACTGGTCCTATCTGCCGTTGGTGATGCGACGCTTTCATGCCGACACCATCGAAGCCGAAGTCATCCGGGTCATACGCCGACCGAGCCTCGAGCCTGATCTGACACCGCCTGGGCGGCAACCCCTGACCATTGATATCGACAACTTCTCCACACGACTTGAGCTCCTTGAGGGCTTTTCGGAGGCGTACGGTCGTTGGGACCTCCAGGGCGAAACCTTGCTGGACCGCAACGGCAGCAAGTCCGCGGCGATTGAAGCCCACAACGTGGCGCGAGCGGATGATTTTCTCCGGCTCGCTTTCGCCAGTGGCCCGGACGGCGAACTCATGGGCTCCACGCTCGAAGCACGCGCCCACGAGAGCCAAGGTGGCTCTTTGGCCGGCGCTCTGGGATATTCCCCGGATCAGCCCTTTGATCTCGATATCCGCATCAATTCCCAGGCGTTCGACGCCCTGGTGACGTCGGGCGACGATCAGCCGGTTCAGGCACGCGGGCGCTTTGATGAGACGGGGGGGCAAGGGGGAGGCTTCATCCGGTTCGCCGGATCAAGCCTGTTGGAGCCCCTGATCGCGCGGTTCGGCCCCCAGCTCCAGTTCGGCATCGGGGTGCGCCCGGTGCAGGGCCGCGAGGGTGAGTACGGCATCGGCGTACGGGCTCGTGCCGACAATCTGACCCTGGCCGTGCGCGGTGCCGTCTCGAAAGAGGGCACTGCGGGCGAGGAGGGTCTTCAAGTGCGGGCGTTTACCCCATCGCTTTCGCGGCTGGCCGGGCAGGATATTGCGCGCGCCGCCCAGATTGACGGCATTTTCCGATCACAGGGCAGCCGATGGAGCTTCAACGGCCGAACCGGCGTCGAACAGGCGTCCATGGCCGGCTACAGCCTGCGGCGTCTGAGTGGCCCCATCGAGATCGAAGCCCGCGACGGTCAGTACGAATTCGAAGGTGACTTTTCGGGCGAAGGCGGCACCGGTGACAGCCTTCTGGCGTCGTTGATCGGCAGTCATCCGCGCGCTCTTGTCCGAGGCAGCCGCCTGGCGGATTCTCGCCTGCTGATCCGGCGCTTCGATCTGGACGGTGCCGCGCTGGATATTACCGCCGAAGGGTCGCGTGGCCTGGACGGCACCTTGCGGGCCGAAGGCACTGCGAGCGTCTCGGATATGTCTCGCCTGCATCAGCAGGCTGGCGGCACGCTGGGGCTATCGTTCAGAACGAGCCAAACCCGTCGCGCGCCTTGGCAACTGGACTTTTCAGCGAACGCCCGACGCTTCCACTCGGGCCTGTCCGAGCTGGACCGCCTGCTCGGCTCGTCGCCGACACTGACGGGATCCGGGCAGTTTGGAGACGGGCGCATTGCCATTCAACGGGCAAGCCTTGCCGGGCAGGCCGGTCGTCTGAACGCCCGCGGGCTGATCGGTCTGGACAGCGGCGATCTCCGCCTGGCTCTCGACTGGGCCGCGCGGGGGCCTTTCGGCATCGGGCCGGTCGAGATTGACGGCGCGGCCACCGGAGCAGGGGCGCTGACCGGAACCCTGGCCCGCCCCGTGCTGGACCTGACGGCAGACTTCACGACGATCGAGGCTGGTCCCCTCAGTCTTTCCGATACACACCTGATTCTGAGCTTCCGCCACGACATCGCCGCCTCTCATGGGCGGGTAACCATCACGGGCGGGAGTGCCTATGGCCCGGCGCGGGCGTTCTCAAATTTCCGTATCGCCGATGACGGCGTGCAACTGAACGGACTGGACATCAACGCTGGAGGCATAACGGCCAACGGCGATCTGGCCCTGCGAGGCGCGGCCCCCTCCAGCGCCAATCTCACCTTCGAGGCACGGCCCGGTGCCTTCCTGGCGGCAGGAAATGCCTCGGGCCGCATCCTGTTGACGGAAGGGGGCGGGGATACTTCCGCTGTGCTGGACGTGACCGGTCGTGGCGTCCGCTTCTCTGGTTCGGACTATGTCATTCGAGCCTTGCGACTACAGGGCGAGGGCACCCTGGCGCGCCTCCCCTTCACCCTTCAGACGGACGTGGCCGGGACATTCCCGATCAGCTTTCAGGGTTCTGGCGTCTACGCCCGCCAGAACGGAAGCCAGACCGTCACGCTCCAGGGCGGTGGCCGCGTTCGCGAAGTGCCCTTTGAAACGCGGTCGCCCGCGGTCATCGCCCTGACGAACGGCGGCAAGGTTATCCGTGTCGATCTGGGCGTCGGCGGAGGTGTCCTGAATGGAGAGCTGCGGCAAGACCGGACCGCTGCCCTGATCCAGGCCACCCTCAGCGGCGTCGACCTGCGCTCCATCGCGCCCGATCTGGCCGGTCGTGTCACCGGCGAGGTCAATCTGCGCGGTACACGCGATGATCTGGAGGGCACCGTGACCGCCAGGCTTGAGAATGCACGCAGCCGCGATGCCGGGGCGGACATGGATATCGATGCCCTGATCGAAGCGCGGCTGATTGATGATCGACTTCTGGTCGATGCCTCAGCCTCCGACGCCACAGGTGTCCAGTCGCAAGCCAGCCTCAGCCTACCCGTGACGGCCAGCGCCGCCCCGCTGCATCTCGCGGTCAACCGGGCAGAGCCCATGTCTGGCGAGGTGACACTGCAGGGCCAAATCCGCTCGATCTGGGACCTCCTGTTGGGCGGCGAACGCAGCCTGTCGGGGATGGTCGATGGCCATGCGACGCTTGCGGGCACGCTCAATGAGCCACGGGTCGACGGCTATCTGAACATCGCCCAGGGACGTTTCGAAGACGGCGGGGTCGGGATCGTCCTGAACGACCTCGCCATGCAGACGCGGTTCGATACGGACACGGCACGGATATTGACCTTCGCCGCGACCGATGGTCGTGGTGGCGACGCCGGGCGTGTCACGGGATCAGGTGTCCTGGGGCTGACGACTGGCTCTGCTTCCAGCTTCACCCTCCAACTGCAAGACTTCCGCGTCATCCAGACGGACCTGGCAAATGCGAGGGCGTCGGGGCCGATCCGGGTCGAACGGTCCGCGGCCGGGGCGATCTCGCTCAGCGGTGATCTCGACGTGACCCATGCGGTGATTTCGGCCGATGATCTGCCCAACAGTACGTCCGTGGTTGAGCTGGATGTGATCGAGATCAATCGTCCAGGCGGGCTCGAAGACGAGGTCGAGGAAACAGCAGAACAGCGCGAAGCCCGCCGGTCACGCTCCGCCTTCAATCTTGATGTCCGGCTCCGGTCGAATGATGGGGGCGTCTTCATCGAGGGGCGCGGTCTGGATGTCGAAATGGCCTTGAATGCCCACGTCGCAGGATCGATCAGTCGCCCTCGCCTCAGCGGCACGGCCAGCGTGGTACGAGGCGACTATCAGTTCGGCGGTCGACGGTTCACCTTTGAACAAGGCGGTACAGTTTCACTTTCCACCCGACCTGAAGACATCCGGCTGGCCCTGACCGCCGTGCGGGAGGACCCGACCTTGACGGCGCGGATCGAGGTGCGCGGGACCGCCGCCAGGCCGGTCATTACCCTGACCTCGACGCCCGCCCTTCCCCAGGACGAGATTCTGTCGCAGGTGCTCTTCGGACGATCCGCATCCCAGCTGTCCCCGGTTGAGGCCGCCCAGCTCGCGTCCAGTGTCGCCGCCCTGGCCGGTGGCGGCGGGTTCGATGTCGTTGGCAATCTCAGGGAGTTCGCGGGTCTGGACCGACTTTCGTTCGGGGGTGATGCGTCGAGCCTGACCGTCGCAGGCGGGAAATATATCGGCGACGACCTCTATTTTGAGGTTATCGGCGGCGGCGAGGCCGGTGCCGCCGTTCAGGTGGAATGGCGGGCTCGTCGAAATGTCTCTGTCGTTTCCCGCGTTGGGGCCGATGGAAATGCCCGCCTGTACGTCCGCTGGCGGCGCACGTCACGCGACGAAGAACCTAGGCGGCGGGTGGAACAGAGCGACGAGCCGGGCTAAACCCACACCATGCAAATTCTGGATGATGATCGGGTAGCGCTCGCCCACGTCGAAGCGCGCGGGGACGCGATCATTGATCGGGCGGTCGCTTGGTGCGCGATCAACTCCGGCAGTCGGAATTTGGATGGGCTGAACACGCAGCTGGATGTGCTGGAAGCCGAGGTTCGGCACAGCCTATCCTGCGACATCGAGCGGGTGCCGCTGGTCGAGACGATTGAGGTCGGTGACAATGGCGTTCTGACCGAGCAGCCCTATCCACCGGCACTGAGGCTGACGATGCGGCCGCAGGCCCCAACCCAGGTTGTTCTGACCGGGCACTACGACACTGTCTATCCGGCCTCCAGTCCGTTCCAGACCGTCCGGGTGCGTGACGACGGCGCGCTGCACGGGCCCGGGATCGCAGACATGAAGGGTGGGATCAGCGTCATCCTCGCCGCGCTTGAGGCCTTCGAGGACCATCCTGCCCGACACGCCGTGGGCTGGACTGTGCTGCTGTCACCCGACGAGGAGATCGGCTCGCTGGGGTCCGGCCCGGTCCTGGCCGAACTGGGCCGTCGCGGGCATCTGGGCCTGACCTATGAGCCGGCCATGCCCGATGGAGCTCTGGCGGGTGCCCGCAAGGGCTCGGCCAACTGGCGGATCGTTGTCCATGGGCGATCTGCCCATGCCGGCCGCGCCTTCCACGAAGGCCGCAATGCGATTGCCGGGGCTGCGATCATCGCCGCCGCTTTGCACGCCCTGAACGGCCGGCACGAGGGTGTGACCCTGAATGTCGCCAGAATCACCGGCGGGGCCCCGCTGAACGTCGTACCGGACGTCGCCGTCATCCATTTCAACGCTCGCGTCCCTGATCAGGCGGCTGCGGCATGGGTCAGCGAACAGGTGGCCCAGTTGGCCGCCCACCCACCGTTCGAAGGGCTGACGACCGACCTGCACGGCGGCTTTACCCGTCCGCCCAAGCCTGCCGATGCCTCGCAGCAGGCCTTGATGGCGGTTGTGGCCAAGGCCGGTGCCCTGCTTGGTCAGGACATCGTCTTCAAGCCCTCCGGCGGTGTTTGCGAAGGCAACAACCTGCACGCCGCGGGACTGCCGAATATCGACACCCTGGGGGTGCGGGGCGGCGACATCCATTCCGAGGCTGAATTTGCCTGGCCCGAGAGTTTCGTCGAACGGGCACAACTCTCGACCCTCATCCTCGCCAAGGTCGCCTCGGGCGAAATCGACGCGCACGCGCTCAAACGCCTGCGCCTGGAGACTCTCTAGAATGCTCGTTGTCCGTCCCGCAGGATCTGCCGACTATGACGCCCTGATGGGGCTGGCCCAGGCGTCCGGCCCCGGCTTTACCAGCCTGCCCGAGCACGAGCCGACGCTGCGTCGACGACTCGAGATCAGCGAGGGATCCTTCTCGGAAACCCTTCCAGTCGAGGACCGCTGGTACGTTCTGATGATGGAAGAGACGGACACCGGCCAGGTGGTCGGGCTGGCCGGGGTCAAGGCTGCCGTCGGCCTCAAGCGACCGTTCGCCTCTTTCCGGCGCATGACCTTTTCGCACTATCATGTGTCCGAGGAAGCCGGGTCGCACCGGAATGACCAACCTGCCCTCGTTTTCGTCAACGAGTGCCGGGGGTGGACCGAGGTTGGATCGCTGTTCCTCAAGCCGGAGAACCGGGTCGGAGGTGCGGGCGCGCTGCTCTCCCGCTCGCGGTACCTTCTGATCGGAACACGCCCCGAGTTGTTCAACAATATGGTCCTGGCTGAACTGCGCGGCCGCTTCGACGCTCAGGGGAAGTCACCCTTCTGGGAACATGTCACCTCCAAGTTCTTCGGCATGGATTTCGAGAGTGCCGACGAGCTGTCCGGCAAGGGCGACGGCCAGTTCATCTTCGATCTGGCACCGCACCACCCACTCTATGAAAGCCTGATGCACCGGGACGCCCAAGCTGCCATCGGCCAGGTGTTCGAAGAGGGCAAGCCGGCCAAGAAGCTCCTCGAGCGCGAGGGCTTCCAGGCCAATGGTCTGGTCGATGTCTTTGATGCAGGCCCGACCATGGCCTGTCAGCGCGACGCCATTCGAACCGTCCGCGAGGCCCGGATGACGAGGGCCATCGTCACGGCGGAGGTCGAAGGGGATCCGCACCTGCTCTCAACAACGGGCCTGATGAACTTCCGTGCCACCCGCGCGATTGCCGAACCCGTCGAAGGCGGCATCGAGATTTCGCTGGAGACAGCCGAAGCCCTGAAAATCAAGGACGGCGATCCCGTCCGCGCCATCCTGTGAGACTGAGTTGACCGTATTCTCTTCCATCGACCCGGCAACCGGTGAAACCGTCTGGGAAGGCACTGAAGCCACACCGGCCCAGATTGGTGAGGCTGTTGCCGGGGCCCGCATGGCCTTCGACTCCTGGGCAGATCGTTCACGCCAGGATCGAATTGATGCCGTGAAGCGGTATCAGGCCGCCTTGAAGGCCCGCGCCTCCGAGATCGCCAACGCCATCAGCCGCGAAACCGGCAAGGCCCTCTGGGAAACCACGACCGAATTGGCCGCTATGCAGGGCAAGGTCGATATTTCAATTCGCGCCTACGACGAGCGGACCGGCGAGCGCGAAACGTCCACTGGATTCGGTCGCGCCGTTCTGCGCCATCGGCCGCACGGTGTCGCCGCGGTGCTTGGTCCGTTCAACTTTCCCGGCCATCTCCCGAACGGCCACATCGTGCCGGCGCTTCTGGCGGGCGACACTGTCGTGTTCAAGCCGTCAGAAGAGGCTCCCCTGACCGGTCAACTGATGGCCGAGTGCTTCGCTGAAGCCGATCTTCCCGAGGGCGTCGTCAACATCGTCCAGGGTGGTCGTGACGTCGGCGCTGCCCTGTTGGATCAGCCCATCGACGCGCTGATGTTCACGGGCTCGGGTGCCGCCGGCGCTCACTTCCGTCGCAAGTTTGCCGACGATCCGCATGTCATTCTTGCGCTTGAACTAGGCGGCAACAATCCGCTGGTTGTCTGGGATGTTGCTGATGTCGAGGCCGTGGCCGGCATCGTCGCCATGTCCGCCTTCGTCACCACCGGCCAGCGGTGTTCGTGCGCACGCCGCCTGATCGTGCCGGAAGGCAAGGCAGGCGACGACATCATCGCCGCTGTCGACGCCATCGCCGGTCGCCTAACCTATGCGCCATGGGATTCAACACCTGAACCCTTCGGTGGCCCGCTGATCTCCGTCCGCGCCGCCCAGCAGGCGCGCGCCGCCCTTCAGGGCCGCATTGATGCCGGCGCCGGCGTGATCCGCCCGAGCAAACGCATCGAGGGACTATCGGACGCCTTCGCCGCGCCCGCGATCATCGACGTCACAGGCGTCAACGTCCCCGACGAAGAGATCTTCGCACCCTTCCTGCAGGTCACTCGCGTGGGAACCTTCGATGACGCCATCAAGGCCGCCAACACCACCCGCTATGGGCTCTCGGCAGGGCTTTTCTCTGATGATCCACGGAATTGGGACCGCTTTATCCAGCGCATTCGCGCCGGCGTGGTGAACTTCAACCGCCCGACCACCGGTGCGGCGGGCGACATGCCCTTCGGTGGGCTGGGGGCCTCTGGCAACCACCGCCCCAGCGCCTATTACGCCGCGGACTATTGCGCCTATCCCGTCGCCAGCTTTGAGGCCAGCGAAGTCAGGAATGTCGAGGGCGAAATCAAGGGATTGCGCGCATGACCCTCGCCTATGAAGCCAATTGCGATGGGCTGGTCGGCCCGACGCACAGTTATGCCGGTCTGTCGCCCGGCAATCTGGCCAGTGCCCTGAACGCCGGCGAGGCGTCAGATCCGCGCGGGGCCGTTCTTCAAGGCCTGGCCAAGATGAAACGGCTGGTCGACCTGGGCCTCCCCCAGTTCGTCATGCCGCCGCACGAACGCCCCTATGTCGGCTGGCTGCGAGGACTCGGTTTCGGCGGGAGCGATGCCTCGGTTGTCGAAGCCGCCTGGAAGAGCGCACCGTCGTTTGCTGCTGCCGCCTCTTCGGCCTCGTCCATGTGGGCGGCAAACGCGGCCACGGTGACACCAAGCGCGGATTCGACAGATGGCCGGGTTCACTTCACGCCGGCCAATCTGGTGTCCAACCTGCACCGTTCGATTGAGGCGACCCAGACGACACGGGCCTTGAGAGCCCTGTTCCCTGATCCCACCCAGTTCGTGGTACACGACCCCCTGCCCGCTGTCGCCCACCTGTCAGACGAAGGCGCGGCCAACCACGTTCGTCTTTGCGCCGAACACGGTGCTCCGGGGGTCAATCTGCTGGTCTGGGGCAAGGATGCGTTCGAACACTGGCCCAGCGCCGACTTTCCGGCCCGTCAGACCGAACAGGCCTCCGCCGCCATCGCCCGCCGTCATGGCGCGGCCCGCCCGATTCTGGCCCGTCAGGGCAAGGCCGCCATCCTCGGCGGCGCTTTTCACAACGACGTGGTCTGCGTCGGCACACGCGAAGCACTGCTGTTCCATGAGACGGCCTTTGAGGACAAGGCCGCCACGCTGGAGTCCATCCGCCGCGCCGCCGATGGTCTGTTCGATCCGGCCTTCCTGGAGATAAGCTCGGCCGATCTGCCGCTCGCTGATGCCGTGAAATCCTATCTGTTTAACAGCCAACTTCTGGTCGTTCCGGGTGAGGATCGACTGGTCCTGCTAGCCCCAAGCGAGACGGAAGCCAACCCGCGCGCCCATGAGGCTGCACAAGCCCTCGCCGCTTCCAATGGACCGATCGGACGCGTGGAGTATGTCGATGTCCGCCAGTCGATGGCCAATGGCGGTGGGCCTGCCTGCTTGCGCCTGCGCGTGGTCCTGACCCGCGAGCAACTGGAGGCTGCCAACCCGGCTCAGCGACTTGATGAGGGCCTGCACGCCGCCCTCACCGTCTGGGCCAGCCACTGGTACCGCGACCGTTTGCTACCCGCTGACCTCGCCGACCCGGCCCTGCTGCTGGAGACGCAGGGGGCGCTGGATGAACTGACCTCGATCCTGGCGCTGGGGTCGGATTTCTACGACTTTCAGAGGGACTGAGGTGTCGCAGCCGCCCTGCCAACCTGAGCAGGCGGTTCGGTGACCGACCTGGCTTGGCGCATCGCGACCGAGGATGACATCCCGGTTCTCCATGCCCTCATGGATGCCGCCATCTCCGGTCCCCTGGCCGCGTTCCTGACACCCGAACAAGTCCAGGCCAGCCGCCTGATCATGGGGGTCGACAGCCAGTTGATTGCCGACAGAACCTATTTTCTGATCGAGATCGACGATCAGGCTGCAGGTTGTGGCGGATGGAGCTACCGGATCACCTCGTACGGCGGCGACCATACGCCGGGCCGCGAGCCCGCGCCTCTGAACCCAGGCGTCGACGCGGCAAGGGTGCGCGCCATGTACACCCACCCGGATTTCGTTCGCCGCGGTGTGGGGAAGTTGGTCCTAAGCCTGTGCGAGGCCGCGGCGCGAGAGGCCGGCTTTGATCGCGTGGAACTGGTGGCGACACTGGGCGGCGAACCGCTGTATCGCGCCTGCGGGTATGACGACATTGAGCGGATCGTCGATGCACGCGGTGGCGCACCGGTGCCGTTGATCCGCATGGGCAAGACGATACGACCTGCCTCGGCGTGATTGCCTGCGCAACGACAAACGGGGCCGCCCAGGAAGCGACCCCGCTCATCGATCTAGGATCGTTCGGCTTCAGAGAAGCCGAGACAGACTACTGGCAGGTGCCGCCGTTCGGGCAGGGCTCAACATTGACCTGCGGCGGAGCCACCACGACTTCCGACGGACGAACCACCACTTCAGGCCGGGCCAGATAGATCTGGGCCGGCGAGACATAGACCGGCGGGGCGTCGACGTAGATCGGCGGACCCGCGATATGTACGACAGGCCCGTCAATACGGATCGGGCGACCGATGACGCGGGCTCCCGGAGCCGCTACGTGGATCGTCCCTGGACCATTCCAGCCACCACCCGGACCACCCGGGCCGCCCGGCCCACCCGGGCCTCCTGGTCCTTGTCCCGGACCCGGTCGATAGAAATCGACTTCGATGGTGCAGAGGCAAGGCTCGTTCGGGTTATGCACCCGCTCTTGACAGCCATGGTCATCTACAACGGCGGTTGTCGACAGCGCCGCTGAAAGAACCAAACTTGAAAGCCAAAACATCCCCAAAACTCCCCAGCTATATGGTTAATGAATAGCAACGGTACATGAAGGCTTCGCGCAACGGAAGCCGACCAGTTTCTCCCACCAGGCGAATTCTTGCTTTTCCTGCTGGATCATTCGCCCTTTCCTCCGCCTGCTGCTAGAGTGAACAGGGGTGTGCGACCGCAACCGGGACGGTGCCTATGTGGGAAATCAGCCTGGCCTTGGCGGCCGCGATGGCAGGGCAGCCGCAGGCGGCGACGCTTGAGGGCTGTGAATTCGTCGATCAGCGATGGATTTGCCGGTATCGACTGCCCGAGGTCCAACTTCTAACCAGCGAGCCCCTTGCCCCAGCTTCTGTGCCCGTTTCGGTCCCTGTAGCACCGACGGGGACGTCAGAAGGGACCAGCGCGGAGAACACCGGTGCCACCGCAGTGTCATCAACATCATCCGGCACCTCCACGACAAACGCCGAAGTCGCGACGCTTAGTCGTGACCCTGGCGTGCTGACTGAATCCGAGACGTCTCTGGTCGCTCGCTGTGCCGAAGCCCGCTGGATGTCGTTGTGCCTGCCCTCGCAAAGGGTCGAGGCCCGCCGTCTGCGTGATCTCGCAAACGCGTATGAGGCGGCCCGCCTACGTGTCGGCCACCTGCTGAGCGAAGGCGATTGCGGTGGCGCTCGGGCCCATGCGCTGAGCGGCGGCTATTTCCGAATGGCCCGCGAAACCCAGGACCTCTGCTCGACGGTGGACACCGCCGACTAACCGCCGTTGGCTTGCTGCGGTTGCGCGGCCACGGAAGGATCCTGATAGCACTCCACCCCTTCCGGGCAGGGGCCGAAATGGACCTCAGGCGGTGCGACGATCACTTCCGACGGGCGAACAATGACTTCGGGCCGTTCGATGTAAATCTGAGCCGGCTCCACATAGACCGGCGGAGCGTCAACATAGATGCGCGGCCCCTGCACATAGCTCTGTCCGCCGGCGACCTGCACCGGACGTCCACGAACATAGTAGTTAGGCCCCCCACCATAGTACGCCGGCGGCACCGGCTCGCGCGGTGGCGGATAGTAGGCTGGCGGTTCATGGGTCGGCGGAACCGGATAAGGCCTCGGATGATATCCGGGTCTGCGATAGATCGATACGCGCGGCTGATAGTAGCCGCGCGCTGCCGCAGCCTGTCCGTAGTCGACGCAATTGCAGAACGCGCGGACGTCATGCGGTGCTTCAGGACACCCATGCGGATCATGAACGACAGCAAGTGACGCCGCCGCAACCAGACCCAGGGTCGCTAGAGCAAACATTCCCAGACTACGCCTTCACAACTGACGCGCCAGCCTCACCCTTACCGCGAGGCCCGTCCATTCAATTCTCCAGAACGGCGTTCCTCCGACTTGCGCCGTCCAGAGCCCCAAAGCCTCAGCCGGCGAAGCGGCCACCCTTGCTGGCGTAGGCCTGGGTCCCGTCCGTATAGACCACATCCGTAGCCAAGATCGTCTCGATGGGGATCGGCTCCAGCCCGGCCAGCCGGTCGTAGATGGGGCCGAAATCCTGAAGCGTTTCGCGTTTCAGCTGCTCGATCGTATCCACGACAAAATAGACCTGTTGGAAATCGTCGATCCGATAGAGGGTCTTCATCACGCGCTCGAGATCGAACCCCAGACGATTGGGGGACGGGTCATCCAAACTGAAAACGCTCTCCGTTGCGGACGAAACGATACCGGCACCATAGATTCTGAGTTCGTCGTCCTCCTTCATCAGGCCGAACTCAACGGTGTACCAATACAATCGCGCCAGATTGGGGAGCATGCCGAGAGAGGCGGCTCGCTGCCCCCCCTTACCATAGGCCTCCATGTAGGCAGCAAAATCCGGATTGGTCAGCATCGGCACATGGCCGAAGACATCGTGAAAGATGTCCGGCTCCTGCAAATAGTCCAGTTGATCCGGTCGACGGATGAACTGCCCGGAGGGGAAACGTCGATTGGCCAAATGGTCGAAGAACACCTCATCAGGAACCAACCCCGGCACGCAGACCACAGTCCAGCCGGTCAGGGCCTGAAGTTTGGGATTCATCACCGCGAAATCCGGGATGCCGCCGGTGCTGAGATCAAGCGCCTTCAAGCCATCCAAGAAGACCTCGGCGGCGCGACCAGGGAGTACCTTCATCTGCCGCGCATACAGCGTGTCCCACGTCTGATGTTCGACATCGGTGTAGGCGACCCAATCCTGCGGGATGGTCCAATCGTCCGCTGCCCCCTCGGGCGGCTTGTCAAAGACGTGTTCGAAATCGGACATTGCGGCCTCCATTCGCGCTTGGGGCCTATGTAGCCTGCCGAACGCCCCGGCGGTAGGTCAGGCTAGTTCAAGTCGTTGCGACGAACCTGATAGCGACCATCCCTGAAGCCGCAAAAATGCCGCTCAGCCTCAACGTGACGGATAGGCTCACCGGAAGGGTCAGCCAACAGACTCTGTTCGCACACATAGGCCGCCTGGTCTGCATCCAACCCTTCGGTGATGATCCGATAGAATGGCTGGCGACGCTCAGGCCGCCCTTCCAACGGCAGGGCCTCCCACCAGTCATCGCCGTGAGCAAACTCGGGATCGACATCGATCACGACGCCCCGTAGCGGCAGGTCCCGGTGACGCACCATCTGGCCGATCGCAAATTTTGCCAATCTCGGTTTCATGGCCTGAAACTGACGAACCCGACATGACCTGACCCTGAACGCGGCGTGCTGGTGTCTAGACAGGAACCGCCAACCCGTTATTCTGGTTCACGAAAACGAGCCGAGGCGCTGGTGCCTTGTGTTCTGATGATGGATCGGGCCATGCCTGAGACTGCCCTCCCCGGGCCCGCTCGCAAGGCCGAGCGCGCAGCCCGCAGTGATGCGCCGCTCTACGCGGCGCTGGACCTTGGCACAAACAATTGCCGCCTTCTGATCGCTCGCCGCGCCCATGGTGGATTTCGCATCGTCGAAGCCTTTTCGCGCATTGTCCGTCTGGGCGAGGGTCTGTCGCAAACCGGCCAGCTGTCGCCGCAAGCCATGGACCGGGCAGTTGCGGCCCTCGGAATCTGTGCCGAACGAATCCGACGTCGGCAGGTCAGCCGGGTGCGTGCCGTCGCGACCCAGGCCTGCCGTGGAGCTGGAAATGGAGCCGAGTTCCTGGCGCGGGTCGAGCGGGAAACCGGCCTGGTCCTGAGCATTATTGCCCCCTCGGAAGAGGCGCGTTTGGCCGTCGTCGGCTGTACCGACCTGATCGACAGCCAATTTCAGGCCGCCATCATCCTCGATGTTGGCGGCGGCTCCACCGAAGTGTCCTGGGTTCGCCCGCGCGGCGGAACTGACCGCCAGCCGGCTGAAATGCTGGCCTGGCACAGCATCCCGATCGGTGTCGTCACCCTCGCGGAGCGATTCCCCGAACCGCCTACGCCGGATCTCGCTTGGTATGAGGCCATGGTCGGGGCCATTCAGGAACGACTACAGGCGTTTGACGGAGCCGACGCCCATCGGCCGGCCTTCGCTGACAACCGCGCGCAGCTGATTGGGACCTCGGGGGCCGTCACCAGCCTGGCAAGCCTGCACCTGGGGCTAACCAGATATGAGCGCGCCCGGGTCGATGGGCTGCGCATGACGTCCGGCGAATGCCGCGCCGTGGCCAATCGCCTGCTTGAACTTGATCGGGCCGGGCGCGCGGGCCACGCCTGTATCGGACCGGACCGAGCTGACCTGGTTCTCGCCGGTGCCGCCATTCTCGAGGCTGTGCAGCGTGCCTGGCCCTGCGAACACCTCCGCGTCGCGGATCGCGGGCTACGTGAAGGATTGCTGTTGTCGCTGATGCGTCGACGCCGATCGCGCCGCCGGCGGCGGTGACACGCTGGCCCCAGCCCTCTCCGCCCTTTAAAAGCGCCCCATGAGCCCACGCCTCGCCGACCAGCCTGAGATTTTGCGGACCCGCGCCTGGGGCGACTACGCCCTGGTCGATAGCGGCGATGGCCAGAAGCTCGAACGCTACGGCCAGGCCCTGGTGGTGCGCCCCGAGCCTCAGGCCATGTGGCATCCGGCCAAGCCCGCGATGTGGGACAAGGCGGACGCCGTCTTCGATCCCACCGACGACGACGAAGCCGGCAACTGGCGCTTCAACCGACCTCAGCCCGAAACGACCGCACTGGCCTGGGGCGCGGCCCGTTTCAACGCCCGCTTCACCAACTTTCGCCACCTCGCCTTCTTCCCGGAGCAGGCGGCCAACTGGGAATGGTTGCAGGGGGCGGTTGCGGCTCGCGAGGCCCCACGTATCCTCAACCTGTTCGGCTATACCGGCGTGGCCTCACTGGTCTGTTCGGCGGCGGGCGGACAGGTCACCCACGTCGATGCGTCCAAGAAGTCCGTCGCCTACGCCCGTGAGAACGCCGAGCTATCGAGCGTCAGCAATGTCCGCTGGATCGTCGAGGACGCCCGCAAGTTCGTCCAGCGCGAGATCCGCCGCGGCAACCGCTATGACGGCATCATCCTCGATCCGCCCAAATACGGTCGCGGGGCCGATGGCGAGGTCTGGCGGCTGTTCGAAGACACCGCTCAGCTGGTCAGCGATTGTGCCGAACTGCTGGCCGAAGACGCCGCATTCCTCCTGATCAATGCCTATGCTGCGCGCATCTCGGGCATGGCCTTGGCCCATCTACTGGCCGACCGATTGAAAGATCGCGGCGGGGTCATCGACTGGGGCGAACTGGGTCTGGTGGAGGACAGCCCCCGCGCCGCGGAAATCGGCCTCAGCTTCTTTGCACGTTGGAGCGACCTGTGAGCCGCGAGCGGGAGATCACCTCCCTCACCAACGACACCATCAAGGCCGTGCGCGCCCTCCATATGAAGAAGGCCCGCGACCAGACCGGGACCTTCCTCGCCGAGGGCCTCAAATTCATCGGCGAGGCACTCGATCTGGGTCAGACGCCGCGTCAGCTTCTGGTCGGCAAGGACGCCCGCCCGCACCCCCTGCTCGACCGAGCCCGCGCCGAGACGCTGGCGAACGGCGGCGAGGTCATCGTCGTCACCCGCGAGATCCTTGAGAAAGTGTCGCGCAAGGACAATCCCCAGACGGTCCTGGCCGTCTTTGATCAGGCCTTTACGGCGCTCGATGACATCGAGCCGGCCCGCGCGCCCTGCTGGGTGGCCCTGGAGCAGGTGCGTGATCCGGGCAATCTTGGGACCATTATCCGCACGGCGGATGCCGCCGGCTGCGGCGGGGTGATCCTGATCGACGACTGCGTCGATCCGTTCTCGGTCGAGGCCGTGCGCGCGACCATGGGCTCGATCTTCGCCGTCGGCGTCAGCCGCGCGTCGCGGACGGAGTTCCTGGCCTGGCGCTCCCGCTGGCCCGGCTCGGTGGTCGGCACCCGGCTGGACGCCACACACGACTATCGTGCCGCGCCCTACCGGACACCCAGTCTGATCCTGATGGGCAATGAGCAGGCCGGCCTGACCGACGACCTGGCGGGAGCTTGCGATCTCACGGTCAAGATCCCCATGCGCGGCCGGGCCGACAGCCTCAACCTGGCGATCGCCACCGGGATCATGGTCTATGCGGCGACGGAGGGGGCCTAACGCTTCCCGCTGCCTTTCGGGGCCGTCCTGATCCGGCCCGACCGGCTCACGGGCCTGGCCCCGCCGCGGGCGCGTTTGCCGACCAGGACGGTGGAGCCGGACTTCTTGCCCGAACCGGACTTGAGGCCCGTAACGCGCTTGGTGGCGACCTTGGGCTTGCGCGGCTTGTCGTCGCGCGCCTCGGCGGCGTCCGCCTTGATTTTGCGGCGTGGCGCGGTCTTCTCCGGGCCGGGGCCGTCGGCGAAGGGATTGGCCCCGGACTTGACCGTGAGGCGCATGGGCACGCCCGGGAGATCAAAACTCTCACGCAAACTATTGATCAGATAGCGTTTATAATGATCCGGCATCTGCGACGCGCGGTTAGCGAACAGCACGAACGTCGGCGGACGCGCCTTGGTCTGGGTCATATATTTCGGCTTGATCCGGCGACCATCGACAGCGGGCGGCGGATGGCGCTGGACGGCCATGGCCAGCCAGTCATTCAGATCCCGCGTCTTGACCTTGGCCGACCACTGCCGGTGCGCCTCGAACACCGCCGGCATCAGCCGGTCGACGCCGCGCCCGGTCTGGGCTGACAAGGCGATCAGGGGCGATCCCTTCAGCTGGGGCAAGAGGCGGTCGGCCTCTTCGCGGAGCTTGGCCAGCCGTTCCTTGCCGTCGTCGACCTGGTCCCACTTGGCGATGCAATAGACAAGCGCCCGACCCTCGCGCTCCACCAGATCGGCCAGCTGCAGATCCTGGGTGTCGAAGGCGTTGGCCTCGTCCATCACCAGAACCACGACCTCGGCAAAGGTCAGGGCGCGGATGGTGTCGGCGACCGACAGCTTCTCCAGCTTTTCCTGGACGCGCGCCTTGCGGCGCATCCCGGCGGTGTCGACCAGCCGCACCGGGCGGCCGTCCCATTCAAAATCGACGGAGATGGAATCGCGGGTGATACCGGCCTCGGGCCCGGTCAGCATCCGGTCTTCGCCCAGCAGGCGGTTGACCAGGGTGGACTTGCCCGCGTTGGGGCGACCCATGATGGCGACCATGATCGGCTTGCCGGCCTCGTCCTGGTCGCTTTCGTCCTCAGGTTCGAACGGGGCGACGGCGGCATAGAGGTCCGCCATGCCCTCGCCGTGCTCGGCCGACAGACCGATCGGCTCACCAAAGCCCAGGCGCACCGCTTCGGCCAGACCGACGTCGCCGGCCTTCCCCTCGGCCTTGTTGCCGATGAGGATGGTGGGCTTGTCGCGTTTGCGCACCAGGTCGGCAAAGATCCGGTCCAGCGGCACGATCCCCTCGCGGGCGTCGATGACGAACAGGATCAGGTCGGCTTCCTCGACCGCCAGTTCGGTCTGGCGGCGCATCCGCGATTCCAGGCTTTCGTCCGAGACGTCTTCGAACCCGGCGGTGTCAATCAATGTGAGGTCGATGTCCCCCAGCATGCCGCGCGCATAGCGACGGTCACGGGTCACGCCCGGCCGGTCATCCACGATGGCGAGCTTCTTGCCCGCCAGGCGGTTGAACAGGGTCGACTTGCCGACATTCGGCCGTCCGACGATCGCGACCTTGAGGCTCACGCTACGGACGGCCTCCCCGGCCTATTGAATGGCAATCAGCTGACCTTCGTCGGTGAGGACGTAGATCATGCCGTTGTAAGCGATCGGAGCAATATAGGCGGCCCCGCCCAGATTCAGGCTGGCTTCCTCAGCCCCGGTCCGGGCGTTGAGGGCGACGGCCTCACCTTCCGAACTGACCAGAACCAGGCGATTGGTGGCCAGCAGCGGACCCGACCAGATCGGGCGAACGGTGCGATCAAACATGCCGAGCACCCCACCTTCCTGGCGTTGGCGGCCCTCGTTCAGGTCATAGATCCAATAGACTTGGCCATTGGCGCGATTGATGGTGATCACCTCTCCCGCCTTGGAGACGACATAGACCACATCTCCGGCGGGCCACGGGGCATTCAACGTCGCAATCGGCAGTTGCCAGCGCGGCGTACCCGAACGCAGGTCCATAGCCGCAAACAGGCCTGAATGGCTGCCGGCATAGACCGAGCCCTGATAGACGACAGGACGCCCGGTAATATCGCGCAGCTCCGACAGAGCATTCGTCCGGTTGGTACGCGACAGCACCTGCTGCCACAGCATCTGCCCATTGGAGGTCCGCAGAGCTACCAGCTCGCCCGACGAGAAGGGCGCGATCACGACCTCACCGGATACCGCTGGGCTGGAAGCACGCAGGATGCGTGCCGGCTCAGCAATGGCCTGGTACGACCAGTTCTGATTTCCGGTCGTCACATCAAAGGCGATGATTTGATTGTCGATATCCACGGCATAGACCCGATTGCCGGCCACCGTGGGGGCGCTGTGGATCGGGGACTCAACCTCGCTCGTCCAGATGACGTCGCCGGTGGCGGCATTGAGGGCCGTCACCACGCGCAGGCCAGAGGTCACGAAAACGCGGTCCCCGCCCACGGCCAGGCCGCCGCCAAAGCCCTGATTCTGACCGCCGGTGCGACCAAAGGACAGCAGGCCACCGCGATCCCGCTCACTGTTGGTCACGGTGTAGCGCCACACGGTCCGCCCGGAGGCCGCATCCACAGCCGATACCTGGTTGTGGCCATCCAGCACGTAGAGACGACCATCGCTGGCGACGATCGGAGACGTCACCTGGGTCGTCCGGCCTGAGCCCTCGCCGATGTCGTGACGCCAGGCGATACGGAATTGCTCACCGGCCTGGGCGTGTTCGATGGAGTTCTCAGCCGTTCCGCCCGGCTCTGGCCAGGCCGTCACCGCACGCGGCGTCGGCAGGTTGAACGCCCGACCGGCCAGTTCACTCGATACCTCGACCGAGTCTTCGAACTGCAGGATCGAGACACGCTCGCCATCGGAAGCCACGGCCTGGCGGTCGTTGTCGTCATTGCCGAACGGCCAGATTCGCTGGGCCGTATTGCTAACGGTCGAACAGCCGGCCAGCAGAGCGCAGAGGGCAGCTGTCGAGACAATTTTCAGGTTCAGTTTCATGGACAGGGACTTTCGCCTGAAATCAATGATCTGTCGCGGCACCTGCCGCGGGAGCCTGGGCTCCGGGAGCGGTCGCCCCCGGACGCGGAGCCGCCGCCGCTTCGGCTTCGGCCTGATCTGCAGCTCGGCCCGCGGCTTCAATGATGCCGGGGATGCTGGCCGCAGCACCGGACTCGATGAGCCCCAACGTAATCTGGGCACGTTGGCGCAGGGAGTCGGGCAGTTCGAGCTCAAGCGTCAGGGCCTGAAGCTGCTGGCGCGCTGCATCTGTCTGGCCATGCTGAAGCCGAGCGAGGGCCAGGGCCTCCTGGGCCTCAAACCGGAACGGACGGCCTTCTTCGGTCAACGGAGACAGCCGTGTCGTCACATCTTCCAGCGACCCGCTGTCCATCAACGCCCAAGCCGCCTTGAGCTGGGCAATATCGGAAATCAACGGCTGATTGGTCGCCTCTGAAGCCTGATCGAACAGGGCCACCGCCTCGGCTGTCTCACCCCGCTCCAGCCGGAACGCCGCGCGTTGCATCAAGGCCAAAGCCCGATACGGGCCATTGCCGGCACCTTCGACTTCGACAAAGGCGGCTTCGGCCGCTGACTGGTCTTCAGCCTGGAGCGCGTCCAGACCCCGCTGGTAGGCCTGTGAGGCTTCAGCCCCCGACCAACCCTTGCGGGCGTCGAGGAACCAGATCCCCCCAACCACCAGAACCGCTACCCCCGCGATGGCCGCCGCAGCCGGCCACCAACGCTGAAACAAATGCTTCCAGCGCTCGGAACGAAGGTTCTCTTCGACCTCTTCAAATACGTCTGACAAGGCGCGTCGACTCCCCTGGCCCGGAACGGGCGGAACATAAAGCGCCGCGAACCTAGAGGTTCGCGCTGTCCGCCGCAACGCAAGCTCACCCCTCAAACGCGGCTTTTTATCGACGCGGGTCTCATCCGCCCTGGTTCGCGTGCACCGCCGAGGCCACAGCCGCCCCGATCACCGCCACCGAAACCAGCCAGAACAGAGGCATCGCCGGGATCATGGCGAGGTCCAGGCCCCTGCTGCTCATCAGGGCGCCGAGCTGGCTCCAGTCGAGGCCTGCGGAGGATTGCGGCGTCTGTGACGTCATCGCGGCGATCTGGCTCAACCCCGTCCCGAGCCCTGCGTCAAGCGTTTCACGGACCGCGAAGAACCCTCCCACCACGCCGGCCCCTGTCAACACCACCGTTCGCAGGTACCAACTGAGGCCAAGCCTCCGATCGACCCGATCAGCAAAGGCTTCCGTGTCGTCAAAGGCGGGTGCGCGGGCAAACATCCGCTCGATCTCGCCGTCGAAGGCGTCCGGATCAGACATGGGCGCGTCTCCCTTGACCGGTCGGCGCGACGGCCAGCTGCGCGCGAAGTTTATCCAGACCACGTTTGACATGAGATTTCACCGTTCCTAGCGGCAACTTCAAGGCATCGGCGATTTCCGCCTGGGTCAGACCGGCACCATGGCAAAGGCTGACACACATCCGTTCGATCTCGCTCAGTCCCTTGAGGGCGTCATCAAGATCGAGGCTTCGGGCCCCGTCTGGCATCAGGGTCACGGGTTCTTCCGCCTCTGACAGTTCCGTCCAGCGCGCCTCCTTCTGACGGCGCTTGATGTAGAGCCGCGCTGCAATCCTGCGGACCCAGGCGGAGAAGGTGCCCTCACCGCGAAAATCCGCGCACCGCTCGAACGCCTGGATAAAGGCATCCTGGGCCACGTCGTCAGCCAGGGCCGGATCCGCGCCCATGCGACGCAGCAGACCCCGGACAGAAGCGGCATGGCGGCGGACCAATTCCCCGAACTCCCGTCGACCGCCGGCCGCTGCCATGGCAACCAGCTCGGTGTCGTGAAGTCGGGCCAGTCTGGATGATGTTGCGGTCACCGACCGTCCTCCGTCTGGTCCTGATCCGCCTAGTCCGCCCGCGTCTTGTTGAAGAAGCTCAGGACAACGAAAGCCAGACCCAGGAAGCCCGGAACTGCAGCCAGTCCTACCATCGGATAGACCGCTTCCTGATCTTCGAACCCAATCATCCAGCCGAAGGTGGCGACGCCGGCGGCCACCGCCAGCCAAATCACGCCCGTGCGCAGGTCGGTATGCGCCGTGGCGATCCGACCACGCGAGGCCTTGGCGATCGCCTCAACCAGTTCGGCCGGCAGAGCCTCTCCCTTATCGAGCGCATGGCGCACGGTTTGCTGCATGTCGCGCCGATCCCGGCTCTTGAGCCACGCCGGTACCAGCACCATCGCCGCAACCGCAGCAAACAGGCCGAGGGGAACAATCACTTCAACACCCATGGGGGGCCTCATTCATTAATCGGCAGGCCCGACGCCCGCCGTCTGATGGGAAGAGGCTCAGACCCAGCCCGACGGATGCAGACCGTCGCATGAATTCTTTGTAAGCCTAGAACGTGCCGGGGCGGACGAACCTGCGCGCCAGTCGCAAGGCACCGCCGACATCCGCCCGTCGCAACAACCAGACGCCGACCGCCACCACCAGACCCAGCCCAATGGGCTGAAGCGAAGCAGCCGCGTTGGACCTGGCCTGTTCGATCACGGGAACCAGCACCCAGCAAAGGAGCGCCGCCACCGCGGCCCAGAGCGCCAGCACTGACAGCTTCAGCCTGAACCGCCGCGCCTCGATCCCCTCGGCCACGCGGGCGACGAAGGCGTGATCAACCGGCGGCGGCTCGGCACCCAGGCCAAGCGCGGCTTTCAGACGATCGTCGGGGGTCATGGCGCTTCTCCCATGGCTTCGAGCAGTTTAGCGCGTCCGCGCGCCGCATGCGACTTCACGGTGCCCAGCGGCAGACCCAAAGCCTCAGCTGCCTCGGCGTGCGACCAGTCTCCGGCCAGACACAGGGCCACCACGGCACGCTGATCCTCCGGCAAGTTGTCCAACGCCTTGCGCACCGCGATCTGGTCGCGCGCCGCAGGGGTATCGAACTCAGGCCGGGTCTCCAGCCACTGACGATCCCGCGCGGCGGACCGCGCCCGACCGCGCTGGGTCGTCATCGCCTTGCGCCAGGCCAGGCCGCAGAACCACGACCGCACGCTGGCGTCCGGTTTCAGGGTTCCGATCTTCGTCCATGCCGTCACAAGTGCCTCCTGCGCCATGTCGTCCGCTTCGGACGGATCGGCGCACACCCGCCTCAGGAACCCCCGCACCGCCGCCTGATGTCTCAGCACAAGCTCCGAGAAGGCGCGCGATGACCCGGCCTTGGCCGCCTCGGCCAGGGCCTGATCCGTCGGATGGCTGGCACCCCCGGCATCCACCTCAGCCTCGGGGGCGCTTCCAGGTGATGGCGTAGACCAGCGACGCCAGGGCCAGAGCGCCCAGCACCACCGCCGCCACCATCATGGCGTCGCCCAGCCCCTCGTCGCCGAGAATGTTGCTTCGCGCGAGGAAGACGAAACCGCCCGCCAGACCGCCAAACAAGGCCACCTGATACCAGCCCCAGTTGGTCGTCGAGGGCGCGGCGCTTCCAGTGGCCGCCAGATCGCCGAGCAACGGGTCGGCGGCGGTGACGCCGCTGAGCGTGCCCAACAGTTCGGGCGGCGGCGTCTGCCCTTTTTCGGCATAGGCCTGGATCAGCTTCAGGGCGTCACGTCGTGCCTGATACTTCAGCCAGCTGTTCCACCCCTCGACGACGAACCACGCCATCGGGAACATCAGCCACCAGAAATTGCGAAACAGGTCTTCCATCGATCAGCCCTCCACCGGATCGCGCCGCAACGCTCTCAGAAGCTCCGCGGGCGGCTCCTTGCCCGCCGCCGCATAAGCGGCCAGCACCCGCATCTCGTCGGCGCGGGTCCGGCTCTTCATCCACTGGTCCCAGGCACCGCAGATCACCGCGGCCAGAGGGAACATCAGCCACCAAAAGTCGCGGAACAGCTCCACCATCGTCTTCGTCTCCGTTCAGGCCGCCCCGTCGACGCCCGTTCGAGACTGTATCGCCGCCGCCCACCAGATCGGATGCAGCACCCGCTAAAGAAAAGCGCCCAGGGCGGCTTCATAGATGTCTGACTTGAACCCCGCGATCCGCCGATCACCCAGATCCAGAATGGGGCGTTTGATCATGGACGGCTGCGCCAACATCAGGCCCACGGCCTTGCCAGCGTTCAGATCAGCCTTGTCGGCGTCGTCGAGCTTTTTGAATGTGGTCCCGGCCCGGTTCAGTACCGCCTCCCAGCCCAGCTCCTCGACCCAGCTCTTGAGGCGGGCCTCGTCGATTCCGGCCTTCTTGTAATCGTGAAAGGCATAGCGCACGCCCCGCTCGTCCAGCCACATCCGGGCCTTCTTGACGGTGTCGCAGTTGGGGATGCCATAGAGCGTATAGGTCATGGTACCCGTTTTGCCCGATTCCCGACCTGGGCAAAAAACACCAGGCTTCGGGCCCAAACGGAGCCTGAGATGCGCCTCTACACCCATCCGTTCTCGTCCTACTGCCAGAAGGCCCTGATCGCTTTCTATGAGAACGACATCCCCTTCGAGGAAAGGTTTCTCGAAGACCCCGGTGTCATGGACGAGCTAGCCTCGCGGTGGCCCATGAAGCGGTTTCCGCTGCTGGTCGATGGCGACCGGACCGTGATGGAAGCGACGGCCATCATCGAATATCTGGCGGCCCTCTATCCGGGGCCGATCCAGCTGATCCCGCACGACCCGATCCTTGCGGTCGAGACGCGCATGATGGACCGCGTCTTCGACAACTACGTCAATCGCCCACAACAGGACATCATCTTCGAGGCGATCCGTCCTCAAGGAGCCAACCCCGATCCGTTCGGGGTTGGTCGCGCCCGCGATATGCTGGAAACCAGCTACGCCTGGCTCAACTATCGGATGGCCGGTCGGGAATGGGCTGTGGGCGGCGGCTTTAGCCTGGCGGACTGTGCGGCCGCTCCGGCGCTGTTCTATGCGGACTGGACCCACGAAATCCCGGCCAATCTCAGCCATCTGATCGCCTATCGGCAGCGCCTGTTGGCCCGCCCGTCCTTTGCGCGCTGCGTCGAGGCGGCCCGACGTTTCAGGCCCTACTTTCCCCTCGGGGCACCGGATCGGGACTGATCCCGGCGCGGCGGCGTTCGATCCGTCGCCAGATCTGGTCATGCACGGTGAAGAAGACGGTCTGCACGATCGGTTCGATAATCCCGACCGCCAGGGCAATGCGCCAATCGCGCGTCAGGGCGAAGGCCACCGTCACCGCCACGGCAAAGTGCATGATCCCATAGCTGAACGACTTGGCTGCCAGGGTCTTGAAGCTGGTCGGAAGGGCATGATTGCAGGCGTGATGGTCGTGCAGACCCAAACGCCCTTCAATCGCCTCAGACGCTTCTTGCAGACCCGACAGGCGACCTCGCCTTTCGATCCGGTGCCAGACCCGGTCATGGACCGCGAAAGCGAGGGTCTGGGCCACGGGCTCGATCATCCCGACTGCCAACGCCAGACGCCAATCGCGCGTGATCGCCCAGGCCACCAGGATTGCCACGACCAGGTGCATCGCTCCGTAGGAGGCGATCTTGAGCCATAGCTGTCTGGCGGCATCTGCGATCATTCTGACCATCGCAAAAGGATGGTCACTCGCCCGCCACGCGACAAGGCAATAATTCTAATCATGACGATAAGCGCGGCCTGCCCCTTGCCGCACCCGCGAAGAGGGGTCTATAGCCCGCCCGCAAAACGGAGACTCCCATGGAGATTCGCGAAGGCCTCACCTTCGACGATGTTTTGCTCGAACCCGGCCCGTCCGAGGTCATGCCCACCCAGGTGGACACCTCGACCCGGCTGACGCGCGACATCACGCTGAACATTCCGCTGGCTTCGTCGGCTATGGACACGGTGACCGAGAGCCGGCTGGCCATCGCCATGGCCCAGGCCGGTGGGCTGGGCGTCATTCACCGCAACCTGACACCTGAGGAACAGGCCGAGCAGGTCCGTAGCGTGAAACGCTATGAGAGCGGCATGGTGGTCAGCCCGATCACCATCCACCCGGACACCTCACTCGATGAGGTTCGGGCCATCCGCGAACGTCGCAAGATCTCGGGCTTCCCGGTTGTCGAGCGCGACACGGGCAAGCTGGTCGGGGTCCTGACCAACCGCGATATGCGCTTTGAAGGCGACGGCGCGCGCACCGCCGGCGACCTGATGACCCGCGACAATCTCGCGGTCGTCCGCGAGGGCACCGGTCGCGAAGAGGCACAAGGCCTGCTCAACACCCGCAAGATCGAGCGCGTCATCGTCGTCGACGAAGATTTCCGCGCCGTCGGCCTGATCACCGTCAAGGACATCGAAAAGGCCCAGGCCCACCCCAACGCCGCCAAGGACGATCAGGGCCGTCTGCTGGTCGGAGCCGCCTCTACCGTCGGCGACGCCGGCTATGAGCGGTCGATGATGCTGGCCGAGGCAGGGGCCGACGTCGTGGTGATCGATACCGCCCACGGCCACTCGGTTCAGGTCGCCCGCGCGGTCGAGCGGATCAAGCGTGAGACCAACCGCACCCAGATCATCGCCGGCAATGTCGCGACCTATGACGCCGCCCGTGCCCTGATCGACGCCGGTGCTGACGCCGTGAAGGTCGGCATTGGGCCGGGGTCCATCTGCACCACCCGTATCGTCGCCGGGGTCGGTGTGCCCCAGCTGACCGCCATCATGGACTCGGTCCGCGCCGCGCGGGACAGCGGCGTGCCGATCATCGCCGACGGTGGCATCAAATATTCGGGCGACCTGGCCAAGGCGATTGCGGCGGGTGCCTCGGTCGCCATGCTCGGCTCGATGTTCGCCGGCACCGACGAAAGCCCCGGCGAGGTCTTCCTGTATCAAGGCCGGTCCTACAAATCGTACCGGGGCATGGGCTCGGTCGGGGCCATGGCCTCCGGCTCCGCGGATCGCTACTTCCAGAAGGAAGTCTCTGACCAGATGAAGCTGGTCCCCGAAGGCATTGAGGGCCAGACGCCGTACAAGGGGCCGATCTCGCCGGTACTACACCAGTTGGTCGGCGGACTTCGCGCCTCGATGGGCTATGTCGGCGCCGCGACCATCGAAGAATTCCAGAAACGCGCGAAGTTCGTTCGCATCACCGGCGCGGGCCTGCGCGAAAGTCACGTCCACGACGTGATGATCACGCGCGAAGCGCCGAACTATCGGCAAGGCTGAGCTTGGGAGGGCTCTGATCATGCACCATCCGTCGATCTTTTCTGACGTGCACCCCGACCTGATCGTCGCGGGCTTCACCATCGTTCTGGCGTTGGTCCAGATCCTCTGGGCCGCCGCCGCGCGGACCAATGAACTCGGCCTGAAATGGAACGCCGGCCCCCGCGACGGCGAGGTCGCCCCGCCGGGTGTGGCCGCCGGACGCCTGATCCGCGCCCAGATCAATCTCATGGAGACCCTGCCGCTGTTCCTCGGGGCCGTGGCCTTGGTGCATCTGGCTGACAAGCAGGGCGAACTGTCGATGTGGGGCACGCACCTGTTCCTGCTGGGTCGCGTCATCTATCTGCCGCTCTATCGGTTCGGCGTGACCGGCTTGCGCACCGCGGCCTGGATGCTGTCGCTCGTCGGCCTGGGCATGACCCTCTATGCGTTGTTCACCTGAGGCATGAGAGACGGTGGCCGGATCTCTGCAGCGCTTGAGGTTCTCACGGACCTTGAGACCCGCCGTGTCCCGGCCAAGGTGGCGCTGAAAAGCTGGTCAGACCGCTCCCGCTTCGCCGGAGCCAAAGACCGCGCCTTCGTGTCCGGCCTGGTGCTCGACGCCCTGAGAAAGCGCCGCTCGACCGGCTGGCGCATGGACGATGACAGTCCGCGCGCCGCCATTCTGGGCGTGCTGGCCTGGGGCTGGCGCTGGCCGCTCGAGCGCATCGCGGACGCCACCGCCGAGGAACCGCATGGTCCCGGCACCCTGACCGAGGTCGAAACCGCCGCCCTCGCCTCGCCTCGCCCGCTCGACGACGCGCCCGATCCGGTGCGCGGCGACTATCCCGACTGGCTAGATGCGCATCTGGATCGCGTCTTCGGCGACGCCCGCGCCGAGGAGGCTGCGGCGCTGGCCGAGCGCGCGCCGGTCGATCTGCGCATCAACAGCCTCAAGACCGAGCCGGAGCGCGCCTTCAAGGCGCTCCAGCCGCTGGGGGCCGAGCCGGTCGCCGACGTTCCGACCGCCGCCCGCATCCCGGCACCCGACCCAGCCGTCCGAACCGGCGCGGTCGAGACCATCCCGGCCTTCCACAAGGGCTGGTTCGAGGTTCAGGACCTCGGCAGCCAGATGGCCGCCCTGACGGCTGGCGACATCAAGGGCAAACAGGTTCTTGATTTCTGCGCCGGCGGCGGCGGCAAGACCCTGGCCCTGGCCGCCCTGATGGCCAACACCGGCCAGCTCTACGCCTATGACAGTGACGCCCGGCGGATGGCCGACATCATCCCCCGCGCCCAGCGGGCCGGCGTGCGAAACCTTCAGGTCCGCAGCCCTGTCGACCCCGACGCCCTCAAGGGGCTCGAAGGGAAGATGGACGTCGTCTTCGTCGACGCCCCCTGCACCGGCTCGGGCACCTGGCGGCGTCACCCCGACACCAAATGGCGCCTGACGCCCGACCAACTCGAACGCCGCACCGTCGAACAGGACGCCGTGCTCGATCAGGCCGCCCCCTTCGTCAAACCGGGCGGTCGCCTCATCTACGTCACCTGCTCCTTCTTCGCCGAAGAGAACGAGGACCGGGTGGCGGCGTTTGTGGAGCGCGCGGAGGGTTTCGCGCAGATCGGCGAGGCGATGCGCCTGTCGCCGCTCAGCGCCGGAACCGACGGCTTTTTTGCTCAAGCACTTACCCGAACTACGGACCCGCAATGACCGCCCACCAGAAAGTCCTCATCGTCGATTTCGGCAGCCAGGTGACCCAGCTGATCGCCCGGCGGCTGCGCGAGGCGAACGTCTATTGCGAGATCCATCCCTATGCGAAGGCCGAGGCCGCGCTTGAGGCGATGTCTCCTGCCGCCATCATCCTGTCGGGCGGGCCGGAGAGCGTGCACGAGGAAGGCAGCCCCCGCGCGCCCCAGTCCGTCTTCGACGCGGGGGTCCCCGTCCTGGGCATCTGCTACGGCGAGATGACGATGTGCGAGCAGCTCGGCGGCAAGGTCGAGGGTGGCCACACCAGAGAGTTCGGTCGCGCCGAGATCACGGTGAAGAAAGCCTCGCCCCTGCTCGATGGCCTCGCCGGCGTCGGCGAGGAAGAGACGGTCTGGATGAGCCACGGCGACAAGATCGTCGCCATCCCCGAAGGCTTTGACGTCATCGCCACCTCGCCCGGCTCGCCCTATGCGGTGATCGGCGACGAGCGCCGGCGTCTCTACGGCATTCAGTTCCACCCCGAGGTCATGCACACGCCGCGCGGCGCGCAGATGCTGAAGAACTTCACCCATAAGATTGCGGGGCTGTCGGGCGACTGGACCATGGCCGCTTATCGCGACGAAAAGATCGCCCATATCCGCGAACAGGTCGGCGACGCCAAGGTCATCTGCGGCCTGTCGGGCGGGGTGGATTCATCGGTCGCCGCCGTGCTGATCCACGAGGCCATCGGCGACCAGCTGACCTGTGTGTTCGTCGACACCGGCCTGCTGAGGAAAGACGAGGCCAAACAGGTCACGACGCTTTTCCGAGAGCACTACAACATCCCGCTGATCCACGTTGATGCGTCTCAGGAATTTCTCGGTGCCCTGGCCGGCCAGTCGGACCCGGAAATCAAGCGCAAGACCATCGGTCGGGTCTTCATCGAGGTCTTCGACCGTGAGGCCAACAAGATCGACGGGGCCGAGTTCCTGGCCCAGGGCACCCTCTATCCCGACGTCATCGAGAGCGTCTCGGCCTCCAGCGGCAAGGCCCATGTGATCAAGAGCCACCACAATGTCGGCGGCCTGCCCGACTATATGAAGCTCAAGCTGGTCGAACCCTTGCGCGAACTGTTCAAGGACGAGGTGCGGGCGCTGGGCCGCGAGTTGGGCCTGACCGACGCCTTCGTCGGTCGCCACCCCTTCCCCGGCCCCGGTCTGGCCATCCGCATCCCCGGCGAGATCACGCCCGACGCCGTCGCCACGCTCCAGGACGCCGACGCCATCTATCTGGACGAGATCCGCAAGGCCGGCCTCTATGACGACATCTGGCAGGCCTTCGCCGTGCTGCTCCCGGTCAAGACCGTCGGCGTCATGGGCGACGCCCGCACCTATGAGAAGGTCCTGGCCCTGCGCGCCGTCACCTCGACTGACGGCATGACGGCGGACTTCTACCAGTTCCCCTGGGAAATGCTCGGCCGCACGGCGACCCGAATCATCAACGAGGTCCGCGGCGTGAACCGCGTGGTCTATGACGTGACGTCCAAGCCGCCGGGGACGATCGAGTGGGAGTGATCCGACCGCTGCTGGTGGCCCTTGCGGTCGCCGGCACCGCCTTCGCTACCGCCGCGCAGGAACCGGAACAGCCGGCCCCGGTCACGGCCGCCGGGGATGGTCCCTATCTGTTGCCTGGCACCACCCGGGACTGGCGGGCCTTGAGCGTGTCCGATGATCTCAACCCGCACGAACATCGCGTTTCCCGGACCGGCCGGATCACCGTGCGGGCCGTTGGCGACATCCCCGCCTTCGAGGTTCCCCTGCGCGCCCGGGTCCAGGCGCCGGCCCCCGATGAGCTGCCGCTCGATCCGGCGACACGCCTGCTGGTGCTGGCCGACACCCACGGCGAATACGACATCGTCGTGGAGTTCCTGCGCCGTCAGGGGGTGATCGACGCGAACCTGAACTGGACCTTTGGCGGCGGCCAGATGGTGGTGACGGGCGACATCTTTGATCGCGGTGCCTATCAGCTGGAAATCCTGTGGCTGCTCTACAAGCTGGAGAGCGAGGCGCGCGCGGCGGGCGGCGCGCTACACGTCCTGCTGGGCAATCACGAGAACATCGTGCTGCGCAACGACCTGCGCTACCTGCACCCGCGCTACCCGGAGGTGGCGCGCATTCTGGGTGTTGAGACCTATCCCGACCTGTTCACCGCCGAGACCTTGCTGGGCGACTGGCTGCGCTCGCGGCCGGCGGTCCTCAAGCTGGGCGACCTGTTGCTGTTGCACGGCGGCATCTCGCCCCAGGTGGTAGATCGCGGCCTGTCGATCCGCGACCTGAACGCCGGCGTCCGGCGAAGCCTGGACACCCCGGTCGCCCGGCGCACCGAACTGGATGCGGACGCGTTTCTCATCGCCGGGACCTTCGGCCCGCTGTGGTTCCGCGGCTATTTCCCGCAAGCGGCTGAGCCCGACCGACCCTATATGCCGCGCGCCGAGGTCGACCGGTCGTTGACCTTCTACGGGGTCAGCCGCATCCTGGTCGGCCACACGGCGATGGACCAAGTGACGCCGCTCTATGACGGGCGCGTCATCGCCGTTCAGGTCTATCCGCACCGCGACGCCCTGACCGGTGCGCCGGTCCTCGAAGGCACCCTGCGCGAACAGGGCCGCTGGTTCCGGGTCAACGCCCGGGGCGAGCGGTTCGTCCTGCCGCTCGGGCCATCATCAAACGCCGGCGACTGAGCCCATCAATCCTCGAAGCGCGCCGGCCGCTTCTGCATCCCGGCGGCCACCGCCTCGATCTGGTTCGGACGTCCGATCAGGGCGCCCTGTTCGCGGCTTTCGGCCAGCAGCACCGCCTCGACATTCCCGCTGATCGACAGGTTGGACAGCCGCTTGGCCGCCCGGATCGCCTCGGGATTCCTGCTCGCAATTTCGCGCGCCAGGGCCAGGGCTTCGGCCAGGGGATCTTCCGCCGTGCGGGTGACGAAGCCGTAGCCGACCGCATCGTCGCCAGAGAACTCGCGCGCCGTATAGACCAGCTCGCGCAGCACATCGTCGCGCACCCGGCCGGGCCACAGGGCGAAGCCCGCCATATCCGGCACGATGCCCCACTTCATCTCCATGACCGACAGCCGCGTATCAGGCCGCGCGACGCAGACATCGGCGCCGGACATCAGCTGCAGTCCACCACCAAAGGCGACGCCGTGAACTGCCGCGATCACCGGAACCGGCAGGCTCCGCCAGCCCCAGCACACCTGCTGAAACACATTGGCTGGCCCATGGGTGCGCGCCATGATGTCGAAGTCGGTCGCGGCCAGCCCGGCCATCGACATCATGTCCAGCCCCGCGCAGAAGGCCCGCCCCTCGCCCGACAGCACGACGGCCCTGAGGCCCGGCGTCGCCGCGAGCTGATCGATCACCGCGGCAATGCCCTCGATCATCGGCGGATCGAGCGCATTCATCTTGTCGTCGCGGCTCAGCCGCACGTCGGCGACGCCGGCCTCCAACGTCAGGCGAACGCGATCCGTCACAGGCGACGACGCGGGCCGGTCACTAGGCCCCCGGCGTGCGGAAGTGCTGAGCATCGACGCGCGACTGAGCGGGAGCTGCAGCCTCACGCGACGATGACATGTCGATCCGATAGCTCGTGTCGCTGCAATCGCCGGGCGCGTCCGGCACTTCGCCGTTGAACACCATGATCACCGCAAAATCATAGCCGGTCGCATCAAACACACCGTCGCGGCCCAAAGGCGTGACCTCAACCTGTCCGTTGCGAACACCCAGACCAGTCATCGACAGGCTGTCCGGTCCCTCGATCGCATAACGCTGGGGCCCCTGCGCGCGAACCTGATGATAGGCGGCACCCAGTTCCTGAACGGACCCGCGGACCGCTCCGCCTGACCGCTTGCCGGCACCGGCAAGGGCCACCGCCCCATCGATCCGGGGGGCCATTTCATAGTCTCGGGCAAAGTTCTGGATCCGCCAATCCAAAAGAGCCATCGGGATCGAAGTCCCGGCCTCTGTCAGCGTGGTGGTCATGGTTTCCATTCCATCGAGGGTGGCGGCATTCTCCCACAGACGGGTCACGATGCGCGGCCCGTGACGGTCCGCCAGTGACTGCAACAGGGTCCATTGACCGTAGTTGTGCCCAGCCTCGGTCGTGGTCCAGCATAGCTGCGGGGCTGCAAAATCCGTCACCGCATAGCGGGCGGCGTCTTCGTCCTGCCCCATGGTGGCGGTCTCGATCCAGGACGCGGTCGATTCATACAACCACTGGAGCCCCTCTTCGGCGTCATAGCCGTACTGGACCATGTGATTGAACTCATGCGCGGCGGTCGCCCGCATCAGACGCATGGGGTCTTCGCCCTCTTCCCGGCCCTCACTGAGGTTGTTGTCGATCACCAGAATGGTGCGTGAAGCCGCCCGCTCGCGCACACCAGGCGTCTGGGGATTGTCGAAGATGACCTCGACCCCCTTCATATAGCCCATCGTGCCTTCACCCGCGTCGGCGATATAGGCGCGATAGCGGCCATTGGAGTCTCGGACGGGTGCGGACCACCCCATGCCGTTGATCTGGGTGTCATAGGCGCGCTGGATGGCGTCCGCCGTCGCGCGCGCATATTCCTCGGTCGTACGGTCGCGCCCTTGCAAGGTGTACATCAGGCGGAAATCGGTCGTCTCCAGAACCTGTTCCGGCCCGCTGAGATGCACCGGATTTTCAAACTGCGCCTGCAACTCGGCAACGAGGCCGGCATCGACGCCGGAGATTTCCAGCGCATAGTCGCCCGACGACGCGCCGTCCGAATACCGGGTCATGTTCAGCACATATCGACCCGCCGACGGGGCTGTGAAGGCAAAGGCCGAGTTCAGCGTGCCGTCGCTGCGGTCATCGTTCAGCGCCACCGGATAGCCATCCGGCCCATTGAGGGTGATGACCGGGTCCAGGTCTTCATTCGGAGAGTCGGCCATAACGAGAATGGTCTGGCCCGCCGTCAGGTCCAGCGGATACTCGTCTTCAGGATTGTTGTCGTTGATGGTTCCGGTATGCCGCGCCATCACGCTGCGTGCGATGGTCGCGTAGTTGAACGGGGCCTGGGCGTTGGGATCGATCGCCATCGACACCACGGCATCGCCGGTGTCCTGGCCGCTGAAGGAGCTGACGACCACCGTGTACCGGCCCGGCTGATCGGCCCGATAGATGAGTTGCGAGTTCAGGGTGCCGTCGCCCCGGTCATCGTTTTCGGCCACGGTTTCGCCGGATGCGCTGATCAGCGTCAGGGTTGTATCCAGGCCATCGGACAAGGCGATGGTGGTCGCAACGAACGGCTCCCCGGCCGGCAGGTCGACCTCATAGCGCGCCTCGGTCTGCCGGCGCGACAGGGCCGCAATGGCATCCTGAAGTGACCGCGACTGGTACGACAGGCCGACGTTGGCCCCGTAATAGACGTCCATCTCGAAGTCGCCGGTGGCATTGCCGTAACCGGAAACCTGCACCTGGTAGCGGCCCGGGCGCTGCGCCGCATAGATGATCCGCGAACTGAGATCGCCGGGCACGACGTCATCATTGGCCGCCACCTGGCGACCATCCGGCCCGATCAGGGTGAGCATCGTATCCAGGCCTGATGTGCCGAAGGCCGTGAGGGTCACGATCTGACCGGCGCTGAGATCCAGGGTGTATTCCGCCCGAGGAGCCCGGTCTGTCAGAGCGCCCTGGTAATTCGGCCCCGGCTGGGCCCAGGCGGCGGTGCCTGACGCGGCAAGGACTAGAGCGGCAATTGCGACGCTGGTGCGCATGAAATATCCCCCTGCCGATGCCCCTTTGGCCGATCGACGACCCTTGCTAGCCCGCGAGAACGGGGCTTCCAAGACTGATTTTCTGTTGAAATCTGACAATCTTCACACGCCAACCGTCCCGAGGCGGCTCGCGTGGGTCGATACAAAGAAAAAGGGCGGGAGCTTTCGCTCCCACCCTTTCCGTCGTTCGGGTCTGAACGGCTGGATTAGAAATCCATGCCGCCCATGCCGCCCATGCCGCCCATGTCGGGCGCAGCCGGGGCCGCCTTCTTGGGCGCATCCGCCACGGCGGCTTCGGTGGTGATCAGGATGCCGGCGACCGAGGCCGCGTCCTGAAGCGCCGTGCGCACGACCTTGGCCGGGTCGATGACGCCCATCTTGACCAGGTCGCCGTATTCTTCGGTCTGGGCGTTGTAGCCGAACGACGCGGTCTTGTTGTCCAGGACCTTGCCGACCACGATCGAGCCTTCGACGCCGGCGTTTTCGGCGATCTGGCGGATCGGGGCCTGCAGCGCGCGGCGCACGATGGCGACGCCCGCCTGCTGGTCGGCGTTGTCGGTGGCGATGTTCTCAAGCGCCAGAGACGCCTTGAGCAGGGCCGTGCCGCCGCCCGGGACGATGCCTTCTTCCACGGCCGCGCGGGTCGCGTTCAGGGCGTCGTCTACGCGGTCCTTCTTCTCCTTGACCTCGATCTCGGTCGAGCCGCCGACCCGGATCACCGCCACGCCCCCGGCCAGCTTGGCCAGACGCTCCTGCAGCTTTTCCTTGTCGTAGTCGCTCGTGGTGTTTTCGATCTGGGTCTTGATCTGGCCGATGCGGGCCTCGATCGCGTCCTTCTCGCCCACGCCGTCGACGATGGTGGTGTCGTCCTTGGTGATGGTGACCTTCTTGGCCTTGCCCAGCATGTCGAGCGTGACGTTTTCCAGCTTGATGCCGAGGTCCTCAGAGATCACCTGGCCGCCGGTCAGGACGGCGATGTCCTCCAGCATGGCTTTGCGGCGATCGCCGAAGCCCGGCGCCTTGACCGCCGCGACCCGCAGGCCGCCGCGCAGCTTGTTGACCACCAGGGTGGCCAGGGCCTCGCCCTCGATGTCCTCGGCGATGATCACCAGCGGACGGCCCGACTGAACCACGGCTTCCAGGATCGGCAGCATGGCCTGGAGCGACGACAGCTTCTTCTCGTGCAGCAGGATGAGCGGCTCTTCCAGCTCGACCTGCATCTTGTCGGCGTTGGTGATGAAGTACGGGCTCAGATAGCCGCGGTCGAACTGCATGCCTTCGACGACGTCCAGCTCGGTTTCGGCCGTCTTGGCCTCTTCGACGGTGATGACGCCTTCGTTGCCGACCTTGTCCATCGCCTTGGCGATCATCTTGCCGACTTCGTCGTCGCCGTTGGCCGAGATGGTGCCGACCTGGGCGATCTCGTCGTTGGACGTGACCTTCTTGGAGCTGTCCTTGATTTCGGTGATGACCTTGGCCACGGCCTTGTCGATGCCGCGCTTCAGATCCATCGGGTTCATGCCGGCGGCCACCGACTTCATGCCCTCGACCACGATGGCCTGGGCCAGGACGGTCGCGGTGGTCGTGCCGTCACCGGCCTTGTCGTTCGTTTTGGACGCGACCTCACGGATCATCTGGGCGCCCATGTTCTCGAAGCGATCCTCGAGTTCGATCTCCTTGGCGACCGAGACACCGTCCTTGGTCGAGCGCGGCGCGCCGAAGGACTTTTCGATCACGACGTTGCGGCCCTTGGGACCCAGCGTCACCTTGACCGCATTGGCCAGGATGTTGACGCCCTTGAGCATCCGGTCACGGGCGTCGGTGTTGAAGTAGACTTGTTTAGCAGCCATTGGGGCGTGCTCCTGATTTCAGAATTTCGGGAAAGAGGTTCGGCGGTGCCGGGTGCTTAGGACAGCACGCCCAGGACGTCCGATTCCTTCATGATGATGAGGTCTTGACCGTCGATCTTCACTTCCGAGCCCGACCACTTGCCGAACAGGATGCGGTCGCCGACCGACAGTTCCATCTTGATGAAGTCGCCATCATCGTCGCGGGCCCCGGGGCCGACGGCGACGACTTCGCCTTCCTGCGGCTTTTCCTTGGCATTGTCGGGGATGATGATCCCGCCAGCCGTCTTTTCTTCTTCCTGGACGCGCTTGACCAGGACGCGGTCGCCGAGCGGACGAAACGCCATGTGATGTGTCTCCCTAGTGGACAGTTGAGCGGCCCTCAGTCGCGCCTGCTAGCAGTCGTCGTGTCTGAGTGCCAAAGGCGTCCGGGAGGTAGGCAGAGGCTGGCGGGGAGTCAAGGACGACGCCGCCAATCAGCCGACGAATTCGGCCCCGGCGGCGGCGGTCCATCGCCTCAGGGCAGGACGTCCTCATCCGAATAGATGGCCACCCGGGGCGCGGTGTCCTGGTCGGCCCAGCCGCGGTACATCCCCGAGGTGTTCATCGAGAAGGCCACCGAGCCGTCGGTCGTCAGGGCGATGACGCCGCCGTCGCCGCCGATCGCGCCAAGTTCACTGATCATGGCCTCGGCCGCCTCGGCGATCGGCATGTCGTTGATGTCGTTCAGGCCGCAAATGTCACGCGCCACCGTCAGGCGGATGAAATACTCGCCCGTTCCGGTCGCCGAGACGGCGCAGCCGCGTCCGGCCCAGGTGCCGGCGCCGATGACCGGCGTGTCACCAATCCGGCCCCAACGCTTGGCCGTGGTGCCGCCAGTGGAGGTGCCCGCCGCGATGCGACCCTGGCTGTCGACGGCCACGACGCCGACGGTGCCGAAGCGGTGGTCGTCGCCGTCGCTGAGTGCGGCAGAAGCCCCAGGGGTGGGCTCCGTGCCGGCCGGACGCTCGGGGATTGGCCAGCCGCGCTGATTCAGGGTTTCGATCAACTGGTCCCAGCGGCGCTGGGTGAAGAAAAAGGCCGGCTCCACCTGTTCCAGGCCGACTGAGACGGCGAAGGCGTCCGCCCCCTCCCCGGCCAGCATGACGTGGGGCGACTGCTCCATGACGGCGCGGGCCAGGGCGATGGGGTGGCGCGTGCGCGAGACGCCGGCGACGGCGCCGGCCCGCATCATTTCGCCGTCCATGATGGCGGCGTCGAGCGAGTTGGCGCCCTCGGCCGTGAAGACCGCGCCGCGCCCGGCGTTGAACATCGGATTGTCTTCCATGACCTCGATGGAGGCCTGGATGGCGTCGAGCGACGAGCCGCCGTTGCGCAGCACCTCGGACCCGGCCTCGATGGCAGCGGTCAAGGCCGCCCGGTATTCCGCATCGCGCTCGGGCGTCATCTGGCTGCGCTCGATGGTTCCAGCTCCGCCGTGAATGGCGATAGTCCAGCGCAACGGTTCATCGCCGGCGTCAGCGGCGACATTCTGGGCCGCAGCCGATCCAGCGAACGCGAGTGTCAGCACAAAGAGGCAGAGAAATCGGATCACGGCGGGGCTCCAAGTCGACTGAGAATGGTAGATACCAAGACAAATACGACATCGTTGGTCTGCTTGCACTCCCCTTTGTCCGCACCTGTTCCAGCATGACCAGAATCTGAAACACAAGCGCTTGGCCCATCCAAGCACTTCGGACCAAGGCCGTTCCCAAGCCCGAACGACAAACGAATTTTATGCGAGTTGCGGACGAATCTGAGGCGCTATCACTGAAGGGGTTGAAGGCGACAGCTATGGAACCCCCAGTCCTCCGCTTCGACAGGCCGAATAGTGATTGTATTCTGGAAGGTCGCTGGCACAACGAAGACAGCATGATCGTCAATCACGGTGACAGTGCCTCTGCCTTCATGCATGCCGCTCCACTGAATTTCTCTGGTGCCCCAAAGCGCACAATCGACCGCATAGAGGCCTTCGCTGGCTGGTGGGAAACTCACCTCGACCACCCCGGTCACTCCCCATTGTCCAAACCAGGCCCGATTGATTCCCGAAAGTGCATAAGTGGCATTCCTGAAGCCCAGGGCGATTTGAGACGCCGAGTCATAAGGTCGCTGCACGGAGAGGGTGATCGCAGACCCTCTGAAAGAAAAATTGTCTCGTCCAAGCCAACGCCTCAGCTCCGCGCGAACCTGAGAGTCCGGAAGCGGCGGGATTTCAGGCAATGTAGTTGGCACCGGCGGCTCGGAGCGGGGCCCCCGGCCTGGCGCAATCTGCGGCTGAGCTAAAACCGTGCTCGAGATTATCACCCATGCAAGACCAAGGTTCACTACAAACAGCACACGAGACATCATGGCATTGACCTCCATTCCCACATTGCGACGTTACCCGAAGCCTCGGGGCGAGCAAATTCAGTTGTGTCGCCGAGTCTTAAGGCAGGCCGCAGCGGCAAGAGCGCATCCGAGAGCTCGCTCGATAAAGTACCTGCGTTAAGAGCATACGACGGCAGCCATTGCTGAGGCTGCCCGACCGCTCAGTGGACGCGCTGCAACCGGCAGGCCTGCAACGTCCAGGAGCCCACGCTCAACGACTGAATATAGATCGTACTTCCAGCCGACGCGGGCACAACGAAGACGGCGTGGTTATTCATCGTCCCAACCTCGCCCGCCTCCTCTGAGGCTCCGAACCAACGGACCGACATTGCATTGGCAATCTCGCAATCGATCATTGTTTCGCCAGTGAAGGTGTTCGGCAGGGTGACGATGGCAAGCCCCCCCGTCTGCCCGGCAGGTAGCAACGCTTCATTCGCCTGGGGCAAGACCTGATAGGCGTTGCCGAAACCAAGGCTGGCCCCGGTCGCGGCGTGGTAGGGCTGCCGCACCGACACGGTAATCGGCGCACCGGTCACAGAGGCGTCGAGACGACCGGTCGCCTGTCGCACTGACGCCTGGACCTGTGCTTGCGAAAGCGGCGCGACAGGAGGCCGTGGTGACGGTAGCGGTGGTGCGGGCGGGCCTATGGTCGGTCGAGACTGGGCCGCAGCCTCCGCGGCCACGCCAAGCGACGCAGCCAGCACCAAGACTGCTAGACATGAGCGAATAGCCACCTGCAATCCTCCATCGCCCACCGAAATTCGGCGTTACCTGGATTTGGAAGGTTCGCAGGCCGGCATGTCAACGCCGCTCTAGCCCAGCGGGATCAGATCGCAGCCGCGTAAAGCTGGTTGACCTTGTTCCAGTTCACCACCGACCAGAAGGCCTTGAGGTAGTCGGCCCGGCGGTTCTGGTACTTCAGGTAATAGGCGTGCTCCCAGACGTCGGCACCCAGGACCACGGCACCCTTTTCGTCGGCGACGTCCATCAGCGGGTTGTCCTGGTTCGGCGTGGAGGTGATCTTCAGCTTGCCGTCCTGAACGATCAGCCAGGCCCAGCCGGAGCCGAACTGGCCGGCACCGGCGGCATTGAAGTCAGCCATGAACTTGTCCAGGCCGCCCAGATCGCGGTCGATGGCGGCGGCCAGTTCAGCGGACGGCTCACCCGTCTGACCGTGCGGCGCCATAAGCTCCCAGAACAGGCTGTGGTTCCAGTGACCGCCACCGTTGTTGCGCACGGCCTTGGGCAGCTTGGACATAGTGGCGAACATCTCTTCCATCGACTTGCCGGCTAGCGAGGCGTCGGCATCGACGGCCTTGTTCAGGTTGTCGACATAGGCCTGATGGTGCTTGTCGTGGTGGAAGGTCATCGTTTCGGCGTCGATGGCCGGCTCCAGGGCGTCATAGGCATAAGGAAGGGGCGGCAGGGTGAAGGCCATGGAACGGCTCCTTGAGAAGAATCTTCAGCTACGCCGTATCTAGGCGAGCCGCTGGCAATGCCAAGCCGCGAAACACGAATTCGTTCCTGGCGTCATCAAATAGGTGTCCTTGAAATCGATCGGACTGCCCAGTCAGATTGCACGCTTCCCAGGGTTCAGTTCTCGATCTGGTCAGGCACATCGAGGGTCGCCGGCCAACGCTCAGGCAACCAGCCGGCATAGTTTCGCCAGCGCCCGGAACTGGTCGAGTAGAGCGGCTCACGCACCTGCCAGACGCTGGCGGTCCGCACCGCGCCTTGCCGTGCCGAAAAGTCCAGAACGTCAGGTTCCCACGCCAAACCAAGAAAGGTCGTCACATCCTTGATCGCGGCCTCTGGCTCCCGGACAAGACGGTCATAGTCAACATCCAGAATGTCCGAAGGCCAGAGCGCCTTCCAATGGTCCATCAGGCGCCGATAGCAGCCATGCCAGTGGGCCAGATCCTCCAGATCCAGGGCGTAGGCCATGCTCGGACTCAGGTGCAGCATCCAGTTCGAGAGCGCGACGTCTCGCGCGTCCCGTATGGTGTGGAGAATCCTGGCCGACGGAAACAGCGTCTTGATCAGACCGATGGCCAGGAAATTGTCCGGGCGCTTGTCGATGGCCAGGCCAGCCCCCGGACGCCGCGCGTTGACCTGATCGACATAGAGCTGAGCTAACCGGGCGGTCGCATCGGGGCTCAAACGAGCCGCAGCCTCCGGCCAGGGCTGAAGGTGCCCGACAATCAACGACGGCAAGACATCCAGCTCACCCCCTGAGCGGAGGCCGGAGTGTCCCACCAGAATCCGCTCCAGCAGCGTCGAGCCGGATCTGAAGTGCCCGCAAATAAAAACAGATGGCGAAACCCGGTTAGACGCAGAGCTCGCACTTTTCCGAGGAAAGGTGGCGATCAGGCGGCCAATCAGCGCCTCAGCGGATTTGCGGTCATACCGGGCACCTGAGGCCTGGCGTGAGGCGGCATTCGCGGCGCTGAACGCCTGGAACGCGGCGTCGTAGTCCCTCACCGAATCCAGGGCGCGGCCCAATGCAAACGCAAGCTCCGCCCGGTCATCCTGGGCCACCGGTCGCGTCAGGGCCTGCTCTAGCTGAACGATCAGCGGATCAGTGCGGCTGGAAAACCGCGTCGCATTGGCCAGCCGAGCCAAGGCCAACGGCATGTCGGGAACCAAAGCCAGAAGATGCGCGTAGGTCGCGCGCGCCTCTTCCCGGGCTCCCCGGTCCTCATGCAGGTTCCCAAGGTTGAGTAGCGCGGGAACGTAGGCAGGATTGAGATGAAGGGCGGCCGCCAACTCGCGCTGCGCATCCTCGGGTCGGTCGAGGTCGTCAATCAGGATGACCGCACGATTGAGATGGACCTCTTCCGGGTCGCTGATGCCCCTTTGCAATGCCTCGGCATAGGCCTCCAGCCCGGCTTCGAACTGCCCCAGGCGGCGCCTCATCAGACCGAGATTGTACCAGGCGTTTGGATTGGCCGGCTGGATCGCCAGGGCCGCTTCGTACGCCGTCGCGGCCTCTGCTGCACGACCCGCCTGTCGCGCGGCAGATGCCCGAGCAAGCCACTCCTGCATGGATACGGATCCCGCCACGGTGTCAGCCCCTCAGCCGTGCCGCATGAAACGCCACATGGTCGTCGATGAAGCTGGCCATGAAGAAATAGCTGTGATCGTAGCCTGGCTGCATCCGCAGCGTCAGGCGCTGTCCCACAGCGTCAGCAGCGGATCGCAACAGCTCGGGCTTGAGCTGCTCCGTCAGGAAGGGGTCAGCATCGCCCTGGTCGACCAGAATGTCGTCGAAGGCACCGCGCCCGGCGCCGGAGGCCAGCAACAGGGCCGCGTCGTGCTCGGCCCAGGCGGACCGGTCGTCGCCGAGATAGGCGCTGAAGGCTTTTTCGCCCCACGGGCACCGCGTCGGTGAACTGATCGGAGCAAAGGCCGACACCGACCGGAACATATCCGGGTGGCGCAGCGCCAGGGTCAAGGCCCCGTGACCGCCCATCGAGTGGCCGAGAATCGAGCGGGTCGTTGTTGTCGGAAACTCAGCATCGATGAGGGCGATCAACTCCTCAATGACATAGGACTCCATGCGGAAATTCGGCGTCCAGGGGGCCTGGCTGGCATCCAGATAAAAGCCGGCCCCCTGCCCCAGATCATAGGCCGGATCGTCCGCCACGCCCTCGCCGCGCGGCGACGTATCGGGCGCGACGATGATCAGGCCATGCTCGGCCGCGGCCCGGTACGCCCCGGCCTTGGTGGTGAAGTTGTCCTCAGTGCAGGTCAGGCCCGACAGCCAGATCAACACCGGAAACGGCCCCTCGCCGGGCGGCACAAACACCGACAGGGTCATCGGCGTACCGGTCTGAACGCTGTCGTGCCTCAGATAGCGCAGGGTGCCGCCGTGGACAGTGTGGGTCTTGAGGGTTTCCATGGCCCTTCCTCGACGCATGGGCCCCATGCGTCAACCGTCAGCCAGTCGGCGCTCCATCATCACCAGATCGGTGCTGATCGTCTGGCCGTTCGCATCGGTCCTGACCCGCAGACCCGGTACCAGGTTGTGGGTGATGCGATAGCCCAGCCGCCGGTAGAAGGGGCCTGCCGTCTGGGTGCCCAGATGCACCACGCCGACCCCGGCCTGCCTCATGGCGGCGTCCACGGCCTGACCCAGGGCGGTTCCAACACCCGGCGGCAGGCCCTCGTCCAGGGTCATGGTGGCCAGATAGGCATACCGCTGTCCGTCGCGATCATGGATCGAGCCCCAGGCCCCGCCGCGTAGCCGCCCATCAGCGTCATGCAATTCCAGCAGGAAGTCCGGCCTGATCTTGGGGTCAGCCTCATTGACGGCCTCGACATAGAGCGTGTGCGCGCCGTCGGACCGGTTCAACGCATAGGTCCAGGTGCCGTCCGGTCCGGCAGGCATATCGATGGGCTGGCCGGTCCAACCCGCTGCCGTCAGCGCCGCACCGACCCGATCGGCCCAGGTCGTCAGGATCACGACCCGACCGACCGACCGGCCTTCTGCTTCCAGCTCCGCAAGCCGCTTCGCCAGATAGGCTGGAGCTTCGTCCAGAAAGGGGCTGTCCACACCCTGGTCAATCTCGGGATAGTCGACCGTGATGTCGGGGTTGAAGCCGAACTCCGGCTCCCTCTGGAGGAACAGCCGGAACAGAGCCTCGGCCCCCGGTTTCAGATCAGCGCGATCGACCGCCTCCGAAGTCCGGGCTGTGAGCGTGAGGCCGACGTCGTCAAAAGTCACGCAAACCTCAGCCCGGGCGATGCAGGGCACAGACCTTGTTGCCGTCAGGATCACGCAGATAGGCGAGGATCAGCTTTCCGAAAGGGCCGTTGCGCTCACCGGGCGGATCCTCGATGGAACGACCGCCCGCCGCGACGCCGGCGTCGTGGAAGGCCTGGACCATCTCGGGCGTCCTGGCGTGAAAGCCGATGGTGCCGCCGTTGGCATGACAGGCCGGATCGCCGTCGATGGGCTTGCCGACCGCGAAAGAGACGCCCCGGTCATTGCGCCACCAGTAGCGGCCCTTCGGGTCGGGACCTTGCGCCGGACCGAGGCCAAGGGCGCCCAGGGCAGCGTCATAGAAGGCGCGGGAGGCCTCGGGGTCATTCGCGCCGACGACGATGTGAGTGAACATGGGCAGGCCCTCCTTGGTTGTTTTTGACGACTAACCGGCCTGGCGGGCGTTGTCACGGGGTGAGCGGTGCGTCGACCGTCGGGCACGCCGATGCCGCCTCGCGGTTTCCAGCGAAGGTGAGGTGGAGAGGCAGGCGGTGCTGGGTCATGGCCCGGAACCGTGGGGTGCGTCCGT
>NZ_AUAO01000002.1 GCF_000428765.1 Brevundimonas aveniformis DSM 17977 | reverse complement strand
GACCCATAGCCGGACGACGGAAAGAACCCGCTCGACCGATCCCCGCCGCCGCATCAGTGCCTGGATCCTGAGGCGCCTCTCCCTGCGGTGGAGACGAGTGTGAGTATGGGGAGACGGAAAAGCCGGCGGATAACTTGCGATCGCTTTTTGCGATGTGATGGATCGGAAGGGGTGTTTTCGGGCGGAATGCGGGCGTTGAGGGGGTGCAATCCCCCCAACTTTGTCATCCCGGACGTCCCCGCGAAAGCGGGGGCGAGCCGGGACAAGGGCGGGATTGCGTCGGATGGCGCAGTGAGCGGCGCGCTTGTCCCGGCTCTGCGCCGCGAAGCGGCTTGGCCGGGATGACAAACTTAGGGGGGGGCGGCGGTGATTGGGTGCGGACCCTAAAACACCACCACGCTACGGATGCTTTCGCCCGCGTGCATCAGGTCGAAGGCCTCGTTGATGCGTTCGAGCGGGAGGGTGTGGGTGATCATGGGGTCGATTTCGATCTTGCCGTCCATGTACCAGTCGACGATGCCGGGCACGTCGGTGCGGCCGCGCGCGCCGCCGAAGGCTGAGCCCTTCCAGACGCGGCCGGTGACCAGCTGGAACGGGCGGGTGGCGATCTCTTTGCCCGCTTCGGCCACGCCGATAATGATGCTTTCGCCCCAGCCGCGATGGCAGGCCTCCAGTGCCTGGCGCATGACGGTGGTGTTGCCGGTGCAGTCGAAGGTGTAGTCGGCCCCGCCCCCGGTCAGCTCGACCAGATGGGCGACGATGTCGCTGTGGTCCTTCGGATTGACGAAATGGGTCATGCCGAAGCGTTCGCCCCATTCCGCCTTGGCCGGGTTGACGTCGACGCCGACGATCATGTCGGCCCCGACCATCTTCAGCCCCTGGATGACGTTCAGGCCGATGCCGCCCAGACCGAAGACGACGCAGTTGGCGCCCGGCTCGACCCTGGCCGTATTGGTCACCGCGCCCACGCCCGTGGTCACGCCGCAGCCGATGTAGCAGGCCTTGTCGAAGGGGGCGTCCTTGCGGATTTTCGCCACCGCGATCTCGGGCAGGACGGTGTAGTTCGAGAAGGTCGAGCAGCCCATGTAGTGGGCGATGGGCTGGCCCTTGTAGGAGAAGCGGCTGGTGCCATCAGGCATGACGCCCTTGCCTTGCGTGGCGCGGATGGCGGTGCACAGATTGGTCTTGCGGCTGAGGCAGGATTTACACTGACGGCACTCGGGCGTGTAGAGCGGGATGACGTGATCGCCGACCTCCACGCTAGTGACGCCCGGCCCGACCTCGACCACCACGCCCGCGCCCTCGTGGCCCAGGATCGAGGGGAAGATGCCCTCTGAGTCCAGCCCGTCGAGCGTATAGGCGTCGGTGTGACAGATGCCCGTCGCCTTGATCTCGATCAGCACCTCAAACGCCTTGGGGCCCTCCAGATCGACCTCGACGATTTCCAGGGGGCGTTTGGCCTCAAAGGCGACGGCGGCGCGGGTTTTCATGTGGAATCTCCTCTCGGGCGTTCCTACCCTTAGTTTGCCGCTCCGCAATGAGGAACCTTCATGCGCTACCTCCACACCATGGTCCGGGTTTCGGACCTCGACGCCTCGCTGCACTTCTGGTGCGACCTGCTCGGTCTGGAGGAAATGCGGCGCATGGACAGCGAGCAGGGCCGTTTCACGCTGGTCTTTCTGGCGGCTCCAGCGGACCGGGCGCGATCCAGCGCCGAGCGGTCGCCCGAGGTTGAGCTGACCTACAATTGGGACCCCGAGCAATATTCGGGCGGGCGAAATTTCGGCCATCTGGCCTACAAGGTCGATGACATCCATGCGGCCTGTCAGCGGCTGCTGGACGGCGGGGTGACCATCAACCGGCCGCCGCGCGACGGATATATGGCCTTCGTCCGGTCCCCCGATGGAATCTCGGTTGAGCTGCTGCAGGAGGGCGATCCCCTGCCGCCCGTTGAACCGTGGGCATCCATGCCCAATACGGGGGCCTGGTAAGGTTAGGAGATCGTTGATTGCCGATCTCCCAATTGCGGCGTACTGTCGCACCTGTTCATGACAGGGAGGAATGCCATGACAGATAGTCCAATCGAGAATGCGGGTCGCGGCCTGCGACTGGTGGGCGGCTTCTACGCCATCCTTATGATTATCCTGGGTGTTGCGGCGCTGGCCCTGCCGGTGGTGTCGACGCTCGCGACGGTACTGGTCATCGGCATCGTCATGGCGGCAGGTGGTCTGATCGGCCTGATCGCCACCTTTACGGAGCGCCGCGGCAACGGCGTCTGGATGAACGCCCTGTGGTCGATCATGGCCCTGGGCCTCGGCATCTGGATCATCGCCCAGCCGGGCGTCGGAGCCGTATCGCTGACCATGTTTGTCGGCATCGTTCTGGTCGCGCGCGGGATCACCGGCATCATCCTGGCGTTTGACGGTCGGTATGGCTCGTCGCGGATCTGGCTAGGCCTGGGGGGTGCGCTCAGCCTGCTGCTGGGCGGACTGGTGCTGTTCAACCTTATGGAAATGGCGGGCCTGACCCTGGGCACCATCGTCGGCGTGGACTTCCTGGTGACCGGCGTGTCCCTGCTCCTCGCTTCGATGATGGGCAATCGCGCCTCGAGCTGACGCGAACCCCGGCACCGGATCAGGCGTGGCACGACGTCTTGTCGTCCTGACCGGTGCCGGCATTTCGGCCGAAAGCGGCGTCCCGACCTTTCGGGCCGATGATGGTCTTTGGGAAGGCCATCGGGTGGAGGACGTGGCCACGCCTGAGGCCTTCGCCGCCAATCCCGGCCTCGTCCAAGATTTCTACAACAAACGCCGGGCCCTGTTGCCCACGGTGCATCCCAATGCCGCGCATCGGGCCCTGGCCGACCTGGCCGCCCATTGGGACGGCGCGTTTCTTCTGGTTACCCAGAATGTTGATGACCTGCACGACAGGGCTCATGCCGCCGTCTCGCCGAGGCCCGGGTTCGAACTGATCCATATGCACGGCGAGTTGCTCAAGGTCCGCTGTACCGCCACGGATCAGGTGTGCGACTGGCGCGAGGATTTGGCCCCCTACCACGACAGCCCCTTCTCGTCGGACGGCTGGTTGCGACCGCACATCGTCTGGTTTGGCGAGATGCCGCTCGAAATGCCACGCATCTATGCGGCGCTGGAACGCTGCGACCTGTTCGTCTCCATCGGCACCTCGGGTGCCGTCTATCCGGCGGCTGGTTTCGTCCGAGAGGCCCGATTGGCCGGAGCGCGGACGGTGGAAATCAATCTGGAGCCGTCGCTGGCAGCCAGTGCGTTCGAAGAGCATCTCTATGGCCCGGCCACCGAGATGGTGCCGCCTTTCATCGCGACACTCTAATCGCGTCGCCGCCAGCTCAGGGTGATCGCCGCGCCGCTTGAACGATCCGAGGGCGCGATGACCGCCTGACGGTCCTCTCCGGCCCAGACGATGACTCCAAGCGTCGCGCCCCCCTGGACGAAGACCCGGCTCATCCCCAAGGCGGTCAGGGTTTCAGCGGCGAGGTCTGAGAGCTGGATGACACCAGCCTCGGCCATGTCGACAGAGCAGACCTGATCGTTGTCGTTGATCAGAACAACCCGGCCACGATGGGTGAGAGAACCGTCCAAGACGACGAAAGACGGTGGATTGGCTGGGTTGAGATTGGGAGCCGCGCGGTAATCGGCGGCGATGCCGGCCTGAACGGCGGCAGCCAGATCACCTGTCTGCAACCAGGGACCACAGATCTCTGTCAGCGTCACGCGCGTGATCAGCGGGATATTCATGGATTGCGCCGAGGCCGCCGGGGCCGCCACAAGCGCCATCGCCATGATCGGGGCTGCTATCGCACGCATTCGTCCCTCCTGTTCGAGGCGGCTTAGCGCGCCACGAACCAAGGGGCCACTGACCGGGCCTGACGGCCTAGCCGAGCCAATGCATGTGTTCGACCAGTATGGTCACGCCGATCCCGATCAGCAGCACGCCGCCCAACCCTTCTGCCAGCTTGCCGAAGCGAGCCCCGACCGCGCTTCCGATCATCATGCCCAGGGTCGTCAGGGCAAAGGTGGTGAAGCCGATGCTCAGCGCGACAATCCAGATATTCGCCCCAATGAAAGCCAGGCTGACGCCGACCGCAGCCGCATCGATCGAGGTGCCGATAGCCGTGGCAATCAGGCCCAGCAGGCCGCGGCGGGCCGAAGCCTCGGCATCAAACGCCTCAACCGGCTGAAACGCCTCCCACAGCATTCTGGCCCCGACAGCGCCGAGCAGCCCAAAGGCGATCCAGTGATCAATCGCCTCAACGAAGCTGGCCGCCACCAGGCCGAGCGACCAGCCGATGATCGGCGTAATCGCCTCAATCACGCCGAAGACCAGGCCATTGCGCACCGCCTTGCCCAGCGGCGGGCGGTGCGAAGCCCCGCGCCCAACCGCCGCCGCAAAGGCGTCGGTCGACATGCTCAGGGACAGGGCCGCAATCGCGAGAGGGGTCATGTTGAAAAGTCCGCCGGGCACACAAGACAGCGCGCTCTCGCACTCCGCCGGTCAGGAGCCGAAAGGCACGCTGGTCTCGCTAGGCGGCCACCGGCAAACGGTGATCTCGCTGGTCACGCCACGCCCCGAGAGGCGAGTCTGTTGACGTGACCCCGGCATATGTCTGGGTGCCGGAAGCTACTCCCCAACGGTGCGCTGACTACAGCGAGGGCGTGGCCGATGCAACCTGCGCCGTACCGGCGCGCGGCGATCAGGTTTGGAAAGATGCGGTCGCGGCCGCGTTCTGCCAAACGTGCGGCATCGACCACCGCGTCGATCGGCCCCGGCTTCCAACAGGAGGTGCGGGGCCGACGCGTCTTTGCCCTCAGGGAGAGACGCCATGTCGGATGAAATGAAGCGCCAGCGCCGTCGCCGGGATGCCTTGCGCATGAAGGCCAAGGCGCGCCGAATCTATCCAGACAGGCTCAAGGCTCACTACTGGGCGGACCGCCTGGCCGTCTGTTCATGCGCCATGTGCGGCAATCCACGGCATGTCTGGAAAGGCGAGGCCGAGACGGTTCAGGAGTGGAAGGCACGCCTGCGCGAAACTGACGAGGACTGATGGCGGGTTTGCAGCGCGGCGTTCCTGGGCCATGTAGGGCCATGGGGGAAACTGCGGACCAGACGCCGAGGGGCCTGTCGATCTTCAGCCTGTTGGCGATCATCGTCACCGGCCTGATCCCGATCTGGGGCGTGATCAACTACGGCTGGGACGCGATCCAGATCGTCGTCCTGTTCTGGCTGGAGACCCTGCTCGTGGGGATTTTCACCTGGCTGCGGGTGCGCGACGCTGAGCGCAACGCAGCACAGGACGAACCTTTCCAGCTCAGCGTCTTCTTCCTCATTCACTACGGCCTGTTCTGGCTGGTCCACGGCGTCCTGACCTGGCTTCTGGTGCTGGTGTTCATGCCGGGCGGAGGCTGGAATGCCGCCTGGTTATCGACCTTTGGCGACCGCTCGTTCTGGCTGGCGCTCATCGGGATCGGGCTGATGCTGACGATGATGTACTGGCGCGACTGGGCCAGGCCCCAGGCTTGGCGAGGGGCCGACCCCGCCGCTGAGATGTTCCGGCCCTATGGTCGGGTCGTTGCCCTGCACCTGGCGGTCATCGGCGGGTTCTGGATCGTCAGCCTCAGCGGCGGCGCGCGCAATCTGGTCATCCTGCTCTGCGTGGCCAAGATGCTCATCGATGTGGGGGTGTCGCTCTGGCAAGCCGGCTTCAAGGTACGGCTTGAGGCGGTGCGATGACCGACCAGCCCGCCCGATTCCCGCTGGCCAAGGTCTGGACCGTCATCTCGATCGTGTTCGGCAATCTGTTGCCGGTTTTCGGGGTCCTGTTCCTGGACTGGGATCCGGGCTTGATCCTGATCCTCTACTGGATCGAGAACTTCTTCGTGGGCTTGTTCACCGTGCCACGCATCCTGATGGCGCAAGGACCGCCGCCGACAGCGGGATCGGTGATCGGAGGAACGCCGTTGATAGCGCGCCTAGGGACAGCGGCTTTCTTCACCTTCCACTACGGCGTCTTCTGGATCGTCCATGGCTTTTTCGCCTTGCTGTTGGCGAGCGAGATTTCCCCGGGAGAGTCCTCCCCCGAGGAGATGCGCGGCTTCGGCCTGGCCATCATCGGCATCTTGGTCATTCAGGCCATGCAATTCTGGCAGGGGTGGCTCCGCCCCAGGGCCTGGGAGACGGCCAATCCCAAGATGGAAATGTTCCTGCCCTACCCGCGGGTCATGGTGCTGCATATCACGGTGCTGCTCGGCGCAGCCGGCCTGAATGCGATCGGCGCACCGACCTGGACGATGCTGCTGCTGTGCATCGGTAAGATGGCCATCGAGCTGACCGGCACGCTCGGCAAGAACTGGCTGGCCAAGGCGCGCATCGACTAAATTCCATCGACGGCTGAAGCAGCGCCTTGCCCGGCCTTGTACCGGGGTCCCATTACCGCATCGATCGTTCGTGAGTTTCGATGTTCCAGCCGTCCACCGGGTGTCGAGGTAATGGGTAGCCGGGACAAGCCCGGCTATGACGGACGTACCTGGAACCCGGCAAGATGCACCGCTGAATGTCGATTGACCCTAGGCGTCGACCTTCACGACCCCGCGCCGGATCTGGTCCAGCTCGATCGAGTCGAACAGGGCCTGGAAGTTGCCCTCGCCGAACGCCTGGTTGCCCTTGCGCTGGATGATCTCGAAGAAGATCGGGCCGAAGGTATCCTGGGTGAAGATTTGCAGCAGCAGGCCGTCTTGGTCCGAGCCGTCGATCAGGATGCGGTTCGCACGCATCCGCTCCACGTCTTCGCCATGGCCCGGCAGGCGTTTGTCGATCAGGTCGAAATAGGTTTCGATGGTGTCCTGGAAATCGATGCCGCGCCGCTTCATCTCTTCGACCGTTTCGAAGATATTGTCGGTGTGCAGGGCGATGTGCTGGATGCCCTCGCCGTTGTAGCGACGCAGGAACTCCTCGATCTGGGATTGCTCGTCCTGGCTCTCGTTCAGCGGAATGCGGATCATGCCGTCCGGCGCGACCATGGCTTGCGAGAACAGGCCGGTCGCCTTGCCCTTGATGTCGAAATACTTCTGCTCCTCGAAGCCGAAGACGTCGCCATAGAAGCCCGACCAGGTCCGCATCTGGCCCTTGCGGACGTTGTGCGTGAGGTGATCCAGCAGCGTCAGGCCCACCTGGTTCTTCGCCTCGGCCTCGGCCCAGCCCGGCGCTTCGGTCCAGCCGTCATAGAGGCTTTCGCCCCCGAACTGGTCGACGAGATACAGCAGGCTGCCGCCGATGCCTTGCAGCACATAGGGATAGTCGCCCAGGGCGTTCTGCGGTGCCTCAGCCGGCCTGGCACCGCGCTGGACAGCCAGATCATAGGCCTCGGCGGCATTCTTGACGCGGAAGGCCATGCCGGCGGCTGACGGGCCATGAGCCTCACGGAAGGCCACAGCATTGGGCTCGTCAGAGGAGTTGATCAGGAAGCTGATGTCGCCCTGCTTCATCCGCACCACGCCACCGTCCGGGCGAGTATGCGAAGCAACGAAGCCCATCTTTTCGAAATGGGCCTTCATGGCCTGGGGATCGGGGCTGACGAACTCGACGAATTCAAAGCCGTCCAGGCCCATCGGATCGGTCGGGTTGGCTGTCATGGCGGCCTCCTGCTGTGTCTCGGTTGCGCGGAACCTAGGCACTGGCGACCCGAAAGCCAAGGTGAGGCCGTGCGGAAGTCACGCCTGCGGCGCGGTGCCCCGTCCGTTGGGGCGGCTTTTTGGTGGATCAACCCGCGCGGGCGGCTCGTCGAATGGCCTGTTCGTCCATGGCTGCGGATTCGCGACGAGCGAGCGCGGCCAACTGGCTCAATCGGGTCGCCTCGGCGACGTGTTCGAACTTCTTGAGCTCCTCGAACGCCGACATCAGGGCGTCTCGGGCCCCCAACTCTTCCGATTCAACCTCGCGCAGATCGGATTGGGCGGTATCGCGACGCAGCTTCCAGCCACCCAGATACGCCTCAAGCAGCCGGCCCGACGACGGACAGGCGCGCGCATTCTCTGTTTCCAGCTCGCGTTCGGCATCCAGCACGGCAATGCGCATTTCGGCGGTTGCCCGGCGCGTGGTGATGTCCGCCAGACGCTTCTGCAGCGTCTCTACCTCGTAGTTGGAGATGCGGATCAGCGACTGTGCCCACTTAGTCATTGGATCGGCTCCTCAACCCTGCCCTGGTTCAGTATGGCTGCCAGACGAGCAAACGCTTCGTTAAGAGGCGTCGAATCGTCCTTGTCCTGACGCAGGAATTCCTCGAGCGACGGGTTCAGGGCAATGGCCCGGTCAACGATGGGGTCGGCACCGGCGCGATAGGCCCCGATGCGGATCAGCTCTTCCATGTCGGCATAGGATGACAGGCTCAGGCGCGCCCGCTTGTTCAGTTCACGCTCCTCGGGCGTCTGACAGTCCGGCATCGTCCGGCTGACGGACTTCAGCACATCGACAGCCGGGAAACGTCCGCGCTCGGCGATCTTGCGATCCATGACGATGTGGCCGTCGAGAATCCCGCGCACGGCGTCGGCGATGGGCTCGTCGTGGTCGCCGCCGTCCACCAGCACGGTGAACAGGCCGGTGATCGGCCCGCCCCGCTTGCCATTCGGCCCGACAGGCCCCGGCCCCGCACGTTCCAACAGCTTGGGCAGTTCGGAAAAGACGGTGGGCGTATAGCCCTTGGTCGTTGGCGGCTCGCCCGCCGCCAGGCCGATCTCGCGCTGGGCCATGGCGAAGCGGGTGACCGAATCCATCAGGCACAGGACTTCCAGACCCTGATCCCGCAGATATTCCGACAGGGCCAGGGTCATATAGGCGGCCTGGCGGCGCTTCAGCGCCGGCTCGTCAGACGTGGCCACGACGACGATGGATCGGGCCAGCCCGGCCTCGCCCAGCGTTTCTTCGATGAATTCGCGGACCTCTCGGCCCCGCTCCCCGATCAGGCCGACGACGACGGCATCACAGGTCGCCTCGCGCGCCAGCATCGACAGCAGCACCGACTTGCCGACACCCGACCCGGCAAAGATACCCAGGCGCTGCCCCCGACAGGTGGTGACGAAACAGTCGAGCGCCCGCACGCCCAGGTCCAATCGTTCCCCCACACGATCCCGCGCGTGGGCGGCAGGCGGCGCGGCGCGCAGCGGATAGGGAACGGGCCCGCGCGGCAGCGGCCCCTTGCCGTCGATCGGCTCACCGAAAGCATCGACGATGCGACCCAGCCAGGCGGTCGTGGGCCGCACATTGGCACCGTCTGCCACCAGCCGGATATCGGCACCGGGCGACACGCCCTCGACCGGTCCGAACGGCATCAGCAGGGCCTTGGAATCGCGAAATCCCACCACCTCGGCCGGCAGGGGATCGTTGGCGGCGCTACGGATGATCTCGGCCCGGGCCCCAACCGACAGACGCGACAACCCACCGCGGGCCTCGATCAGCAGGCCCGACACCGCCGCGACCTTGCCGGTCACGACCAGCGGATCGACGGCGCGGACAGACTGAATGAGATGACGCAAACCTAGGCCCCGCGGAACTGATCTCCACGAATGCGGGAACGTGGTTAATGGGGGATGAAATTCGGCACCTCTCCTCCCCATCATCATGGGGAAAGGACCGAGAAACTAGGCCGGTGCGTCTGTTGGGATGGCCGACTTGGGCGTCGGGTCACGACTGGTGGCCGCCGCGCCGACAGACGCCGCGACAATGAAGGCCACGGCCAGCCACTGAACGCCCGTCAGCATCTCACCCAGCAACAGCAGCCCGAACAGGGCCCCAACCGCAGGATCAAGGCTGAGCATGACGCCAAAGGTCCGGCGCGGCAGGTGGCGCAGGGCCGCCATCTCCAGGGAATAGGGGATGGCGCTCGAGAGGATAGCGACCAGCAAGCCCAGGCCCAGCACGGTCGGCGTCAGGACGCCGGGCACGGACAGCGGCTCAATCCCGATGGGGGCGACGACCAGCACGGCGGCAAACATCCCCAAGGCCAGCGACCGCCCCGGATCGAAGTCCGACAGCTTCTTGCCCAGCACGATGTAGAGCGCCCAGAAGACCGCAGCCAGCGCGGCGAAACCGGCCCCCACCGGATCAATGCCACCACCGGCGATCGGCAACAGCAACAACAGGCCGGCGGCCGCCAGAGCCACCCACAGAACATGCGACAGCCGCCGCGCACCGATCAGGGCCACACTGAGCGGACCAATAAACTCAATGCCCAGCGCCACGCCGATCGGAAGGGTCCGAAGCGACAGGTAGAAGGTCAGGTTCATGGCCCCCAGCACCAGGCCGAACAGCACCGTCAGCCACAGGTTGGCCCCCGTCCGCCGCGCCTTCCACGGCCGGAAGATCACCGCCAGCACCACAGCCGACAGAATGACGCGCAGGGTCACGGCCCCTTCGGCCCCGACCAGGGGGAAGAGCGACTTGGCTACCGTCGTCCCGACCGCAAACGAAACAATGGCCGCAACCACCGCCGCATAGGGCCAGATCGCGCGCAGGCGAGCCGTCATATCATCGTGTCTCAGGGCCAGTTGGATCATGCTGTGACCGTATCGAATTCCCGCTTGCGCTTCCCGGCGATCTTCGCAGGATGTGCGTCTGTTTTCGTCGTGCACGGGCCTGAAATGACGGAATTCGTCAAACTCGATTCCTTTGACCGCAAGCTGATCGCGCGGGCACGGGCCAATAACCTGGAACCGGCGCGGGTGACGGCAGACGCCGTGGGCCTGTCGGAATCGGCGGTCCTGCGCCGGATGCGGCGGCTGCGGGCCGAGGGCGTGATCGTGCGCGACGTGGCGGTCGTCGATCCGGGCCGGATCGCGCCTCACATGACGATCCACGTTCTGGTACGTTTTCCGTCTCGCGATCGGGCACGCGGCACCGCCTTCAAGGCGGCGATGAAGGTCAGCCGTGAGGTCCAGGCGGCCTGGGACGTGACCGGAGAGTGGGATTATCTGCTCAACGTCGCCGTGCCGAACATGGAAGCCTATGAGGCGTTCTGCGAGCGCGCGCTGGGCGACGATGCCGGTGTCGAGGACTTCCAGAGCATGATCACCATCCGCGAGATCGTGGCCTTCGACCCGTCCCGGGCACCGTTGGCGGGCTAGGCCAACCGCTCCAGCAGGTCCTGCGCGAACACCGACAAGGTGTCGTCGCGCGCACCCATGACGATGATGCGATCACCGGACCTGGCCAGTTCAACCAGTCGATCCCCACACGCTGCGCGATCGGCATAGGCCTCAGCCTTCACACCCATGGCCACCAGATCGCCGACCAGATCCTGGCTCCCCACGGACCTGTCCGTGGTCCCGCCGTAGTAGACGGGCTCAGGCATGATCAGCACATCATCGGGGGCGAGCCCCTGCTGGAATGCCTCGGCCAGCTCGCGACGCATCAGACGGATCGGTCCAAAGCCGTGCGGCTGGAACATGACCAGCAACCGGCCGGGGAAGGCCCGTAGCGTCCGCAAGGTCGCGGCGATCTTGTCCGGGTTATGGGCAAAGTCGTCGATGACGATGATCCCTCCGGCAATCCCTGTCACCTCAAGTCGACGCCGGACCCCGCGATAGTCCGAAAGCGCCTGGGCCGCCGCCGCCATGTCGACCCCGAGGGCCCGAGCGGCCAGCAATGCCGCCAGAGCATTGGCGACATTGTGCAGGCCCGGCGTCCGCAAGCTGACCGGCCAGTTGGCTCCATCCCGGGAATGGGCGGTGAAGTCGACGCCATCCGGACGCTGGACGATATCGCGCGCGCTGAGGTCCGCCTCGCTGGAGATCAGGCTGAAACTGACCGCCTCCTGAGCCCGCCCGCCCAGGGCCAGGCTTTCGGCGTTGTCGAAATTCAGGACGGCCACACGCGACTTGGCGACAAAGTCGCCGAAAAGCTGGCGCAGCTCTTCCATCGTTTTGTGGTCAAGGCTGATGTTGGACACGACGGCAACGGTGGGGTCGTACAGGGCAATGGTGCCGTCGCTCTCATCGACCTCGGCGGCAAACAGGTCCGGGGCGCCGACACGCGCCGCGGCAAATGGTGCGTCGGCTGTCACATAGTTGAGCATGTCCGCCCCGTTGATGACGGTCGGGTCCTGGCCGGCGCGGTCCAGAATCCAGGCCAGCATGGCCGTGATCGTCGACTTGCCCGAGGTGCCGGCCACGCCGACGCGCTGGTCCGAGCCGTTGAACAACTCGCTGAGCAGCTCGGCCCGGCGCATGACCCTGGCCCCGACGCGGCGCGCCGACACCATGTCAGGAACCGTATCCTCGACGGCGGCGGACGCCACCACGATCTGATCGGCGCTGACGACACCCGAGCCATCCTGGGCGAACAGGTCGATCCCCTGGCTTTGCAGATAGTCAAATCGGGCAGCCACCCGCGCCTGGTCCAGCGCCCGGTCAGACCCCTGAACCCGGAAGCCCTTCGAACGCATGATGAGCGCCAGCGGGGCCATGCCCGAGCCACCGACGCCACAGAAAAAATAGGACGATTGGGTCATGGGGCCTCTATAGACGGACAGGCGCGTTTGGGGAGAGCCGATTGATGACATCACCGTTCAGGATCGGCATCGTCGCGCCCGCCGGACGGTTCAGCCCCGAGGCCGCCGAACGTGTCGTCAAGCTGGCCGCTTTGCGCCAGGGGCATCCCGTCGAGTTGGTCGTTCACCCTCAGTGCTTCCTGGCCCAGGGCCATTTCGCCGGGTCGGACCGGGCCCGCGAGGATGCCCTGGTCGAGGTGGCCAACGACCCTACCCTCGACGCTGTCTGGTTCGCGCGGGGCGGCTATGGCTCCAATCGCGTCGCTGAGGCGGCGGTCGAGCGGATGAATGCCGCCGCATTGAAAAAGCCGTTCCTGGGCTATTCGGACCTGGGGTTTGTCCTGGCCGCCCTGGCCAAGGCCGGGGCGTCGCGCGCCGCCCATGGACCGATGTGCCAGGACGTTCTGCGCCCCGGCGGTGAGGCGGCGGTGTGGCGCGCGCTCGACTGGCTGGTCGACGAGACTGACGCGGCGTGCGAGCCGAACGCGCTCAAGATGCCGACCATGGCTTTCAACCTGACCGTCCTGTCGAACCTGCTGGGGACACCGCTTGAGCCGGATTTCTCGGGCCGCACATTGATGCTCGAGGATCTGTCCGAGCACCTGTATCGCATCGACCGAAGCCTCTTTCACATCACGTCCAGCCCCAATGTCCGGCGTGCGGCGGGCCTTCGCCTGGGCCGCATTTCAGACATCCCTGACAACGACCCGCCATTCGAGCAGACTCCCGAACAGATTGTGCGGCACTGGTGCGAGGTTTCAGGCGTTTCGTTCCTCGGGGAGGCCGATATCGGCCATGATCTCGACAACAAGATCGTGCCCTTTTCCTGAGCCGCAAGCGGAGGCCGTCATGCGACCGGCGATGATCCCGACGATAGCGATGTCCATGGCCTTGGCCGCCTGTGCCTCGACACCCGCCCCACCCACGGTCTTCAACGGTGAGGCCACGACGCGGCTTGGGGAGACGGCCCGCATCGGCGACGTCTCGATCCGGCCGATCGAGGTGGTCCAGGACAGCCGCTGCCCCGTTGATGTGCAATGCGTTCACGCCGGCTTCTTCCATGTCAGGGTCGAGATCCGCACCGCGCGAGAGGCGCGCGCCGAGGTGATGGAGCTTCGCCGCGGCATCGCCCTGGAGGACGCTCGCAGCTTGCGCCTGACGGCGGTAACGCCGCCCCGTCGGACCGCACCGGACCAGGGGCCGCTGGACTATCAGATGACCTTCGCTCTCGGACCGGGCGACTGAATCTGGATATGTGAAAGCCGCCCGCCGGCGGGGCGGACGGCTCTCGTCTCCGGGTGGGGTAGTGGCCCCACGGGGTCGGTGGCGGGTCGCAGGACCTCCCAATCCGGAGAGGTTCGTTAAACGGCCTCAGCCCTCGCTGTCGTCCTGGCCTTCATCAGGCTCGGGACTGCCCAGCATGTCGTCGGCAATCCGGTCCGTCGATCCGCGCACGGCCTTTTCAATGGCGTCGGCAATGTCGGGATTCGCCTTGAGAAACTCGCGGACATTCTCACGACCCTGGCCGATCCGGGTCGAGTCATAAGAGAACCAGGAACCAGACTTCTCAATGACCCCGGCCTTGACGCCCAGGTCAATGATCTCACCCAGCTTGGACACGCCTTCGCCGTACATGATGTCGAAGACAACTTCGCGGAACGGCGGCGCGACCTTGTTCTTGACCACCTTCACGCGGGTCGAGTTGCCGACGATCTCGTCACGGTTCTTGATCGACCCGATGCGGCGAATATCCAGACGCACCGAGGCATAGAATTTCAGGGCATTGCCGCCCGTCGTCGTCTCGGGCGAGCCATACATCACGCCGATCTTGTGACGGATCTGGTTGATGAACAGCACGATGCACTTGGACTTGGAAATCGAGCCGGTCAGCTTGCGCAGGGCCTGGCTCATCAGTCGCGCCTGAAGCCCCGGCAGGCTGTCGCCCATCTCGCCTTCGATTTCGGCCCGCGGCGTCAGAGCGGCGACGGAATCGACGACCACGATATCCACCGCCCCCGAACGGACCAGGGTGTCGGTAATCTCCAGCGCCTGTTCGCCGTGGTCTGGCTGGGACACCAGCAGGTCATCCAGGTTCACGCCCAGCTTGGCGGCATAGCCCGGATCCAGCGCGTGTTCGGCGTCGACGAAGGCGGCGACGCCGCCCTTCTTCTGAACCTCGGCGACGGTGTGCAGCGCCAGGGTGGTCTTGCCCGAGCTTTCCGGGCCGTAGATCTCGATCACCCGGCCCACCGGCAGACCCCCGATTCCCAGGGCCATGTCCAGGCCGAGCGACCCGGTCGAAACGCTTTCGATCTCGGCGGCAACGCCCCCGGTCCCCAGCTTCATCACCGAGCCCTTGCCGAAGGCGCGGTCGATCTGGGCCAGCGCCGCTTCGAGCGCCTTCGCCTTATCCGAATCCTGCTTACCCACCAGTCTCAAAGCCGCCTGCGCCATCAAAGATCTCCCCTTACACGATTCCCGTCGCTGTCCGGTCAGCCCGCCATGGACCCGCCGCCGCGTCGAAGGGCATATGTGCATGGTTTGTTCTCGTTCGCAATATGTTCTCGTTCGTTTGTTCGACGAGCACCGCCCGGATACGACCATTTTTGTCGCATCGCTTCGCCCCCAGGGGGTACGGTCAGAACAGCCCTCGCAGCCGTTTTCCCGTGTGCTAAGGCGTAGGCCTGATCCGAGCGAAAGGGTTCGCAATCATGGACGAGTGGACGTTCGGCCTGTCGGCCATGGACCTCGGGGCGCTGGTTGTTTTTCTGCTGTCCTGGCTGGCCTGTGAGCCGATGATCCGCGCGATCAGCCGGCGGCGCGGGGCCCTGAACGCCGACCTCGACCTGATGCGGACGGCCTGGATGCGCGCCATGACCCGACGCGAAATGCGCATGGTCGACAGCCAGCTGCTCGGCCACACGATCAACTCGGCCTCCTTTTTCGCCTCGGCCAACCTGATCCTGATTGCTGCGGTTGGCGGTGTCCTGTTTGGCGGCGAAGCCGCTTTGCGAAACCTCCCGGCCGTGGGGGTTGAGGCCCCCACCCGCGTCATGGAGGTCAAGTTCGCTCTGATCAGTATCTGCCTGGCGCGTGGCCTGCTGGACTTCATCTGGTCCATCCGCCAGCTCAACTACACGGTGGCGCTGGTCGGGGCGGCCCCGGAGTCAGACGCGGCGCCGGACCATCTGGATGCCTATGCCCTGACGGTGGCCGAGGTTCTCAACCCGGCCATGCATGGGTTCAACCGCGGCGTTCGGGTCTACTACTTCGCACTTGCGGCCGGCGCCTGGCTGATTCATCCGGCATTCCTGGCGCTCGGCGCCTTGATGGCCATCGCCCTTCTGGCCTGGCGACAGTCGGCATCGCCTGCGGCCTTGGGGGTCCGCCACGCCCTATCGGTCCTCGGCGGCCCGGCTCCGCCGACCTCATAAGTTTTTTCGCGACTGCGAAAGAATCGGGGTTGCGAATTGTGCATTGCAACGTATCTTGGGTTTGCCCTGATTGGGCGTTTCCTCCCAAATGACTTCAAGCCGCGCTTTCGGGCGCGGCTTTTTTTGACTCCAGCCAGGCGATCAACGCCTCGCCAACTGCCTGGATGTCTGCCTGTAGCCTCTCCAGACCGGGCACCGGCTCCAGGGTTTCTTCATTGAGGTACAGGCTCCGGTCGATCTCGACCTGGACGGCGTGAAAGCTCTGATTGGGCTGACCCCAGAGCTGGGTCGTATACCCCCCGGCAAACGGACGGTTCATAACGACCCGCCGTCCCCGCGCCTCAAAGGCGGCCCGAACGGCGCCGGCGATTTCTGATGACGCACTCTGCCCGTGGCGATCACCCAGCACGATGTCGGGGCGCATCCCTCCGCGTCGTTGCTCCGCCTGTGCCGCCAGCGACGGCATCGAGTGCCAGTCGATCAGCACCGCCCGCCCCCACTGGGTCCGCGTCTCATGCATCATCGCCGTCAGTTCGGCATGATAGAGGCGGTGAACCTCATGGATGCGCCCTTCGATCTCAGTGCGGTCCAGCCGTCCGCGATAGAGTGTCTTGCCGTCCCCGCCCAGGCGCGGAACAACCCCCAGACCGGCGCGGGTGCGAGGCGTCTCGCGTCCTCGACCATCCTCGACAAGTCGAGGGTCGATATCTGCGGGGTCCCGATTCACATCGACGAAGGCCCGCGCCGTCCGGTTGACCAGCCGCGCTATACCTAAAGCCCCTGCCCCGTCGGTCAGCTGGTCCACCAGCGGATCTTCGAGGCTTCGCAGCGTGGCGATATTGGCCTGAAGTTGCGCGCGGTGTGCTTGTGGAAACCCCCGCCCCGCGTGGGCAACGGCATAGATCAAAGGAGTCGACCTGCACGCCGCGAACCACTCGAGGATCATCGTCTGGTCGCCCGTCGCCTTCATTCCCGGTTTACGCCCTTTCCGCTAAGCTGCCGGTTCTGATTGTAGGGGGCACAAGCTGTGGCGCATATCCTTTTGGCCGAAGACGACGGGTCCCTGCGCGGCTTTCTCGCCCGGGCTCTGGAAAAGGCCGGACACACGGTCATTGCCTGCGAAAACGGGGATGACGCCATCGATGCCCTCGATCAGGGGCCTTATGATCTACTGCTGACCGACATCGTCATGCCGGGGGCCGACGGCATTGAGGTGGCGCGCATTGCCGCCCAGCGTCAGCCTGGCGTCAAGATCATGTTCATTACCGGGTTCGCGGCGGTGGCGCTTTCCGCCGCCCAGGCTGCGCCCGAAGCCAAGGTTCTGTCCAAGCCGGTCCACCTGCGCGACATCGTCGCCGAGGTCGATCGCATGGTGGCCGCTTAACCCCCCTTGCGGCCCCCGCGAATGCCGGGCTATAGACCCGCCTCCGCGCCCACAAGGCGATCGGACGGACGCGTAGCTCAGCGGTAGAGCACTACGTTGACATCGTAGGGGTCACAGGTTCAATCCCTGTCGCGTCCACCATTCCTTCAAACAAATCCGCACGACGGGGCTCAGTCGCTGGGCACCGGCGCTTGCGCCGGATTTGGCCCCTCACCCGTCAGCGCAAAACAAGAAACGCCCTCCGGCCGGGACCGAAGGGCGCATCTCGACTCGTCAGGTCATGGAACCTAGGGCCGGTCGCGTTCCGGCAAGGCCGTGACTTCCGCATCGGTCAGACGGCGCACGCCCGTCACCGGACAGGTCGTGCGGCCGCCGGGAAGATCCGGCACGATGAGTTCGGCATCCATGCTGGAACAGACCGAGGTGCCGCCGCCGCGCGGAACAATGCCGATCTGGTGCGACCAGTCGGCGTTGGAGCAGCCCATGGTGCTCAACTCGAAAACTTCATTACGACCGGTCCGTACATAGACATGGCGGTCATCCGAAGAGGCGAAAGATCGGACTTCGCTGGTGAAAAAGCACTCACGCGGGGCACCTGTCTGGGCCATACCGGGGGTCGTGGGTGCACAAGCCGTCCCGGCCCCGAGGGCCAGGGTCGCAAGGATAAGCGGGGTTCTCATTTCTGGGCTCCTGCCTTGGGGGATGCCGCAAGACGATGCGGCACTATGAGAGGGAGGTGATCAGCAGATACAGGCGAAGGTGTGGCCATCATCTCGGCAACCAGGTGTTCCGCCAGAAGCGGGGCCCACATGAAACCGCGACCGCCCAGCCCGCTCAGAGCCCACACCCCCTGCCCGACCTGCCCGCACAGGGGCCTGTGATCAGCGGTGACAGCGCGCACGGCGGCCCGGCCCGCAACCGCCCTGCCCTCCAGCTTGCCGGCAAGGACCGGGCGCGTCTCAACCAGTCGGGCCAGCAGTCGATTCGTGTCCGCGACATCGACATCCGCTTCGGCGCGCCCTCGGTCATGGGTGGCACCGATCAGGGTTCCTGACCGCGTCGGTATGGCATAGCCGGGGCCCCAGATCGCCGCCCGTCCAGCCGTGATACCATCCGCCCAGCACAGTTGCCCGCGGACAGGTGACACCCCCGCCACCCCCAGAGCCTTGGAGGCAAAGCCGGCCGCGACAATGATCGCGTCAAAGCGCCGCTCGCGCCCATCGTCCGTGACGATGACGGGCTCTGAGCCAGGCCGAATCTCCAGCACGCCGGCTCGCACTATCTCCGTGTCCGCCAGCCAGGCATCGAGAACCGCGCGCGGATCAATTGTCAGGGCATCCATCAGCCAAACGCCCGGCTGTCCCGGGGGTTCGTCAACGAGGGCCGCGGCGCCCTCGGCGTCCAACTCTGAAATCAGGGTCGACGGCCAGATGGCTTGTCCCGCTGCGGTCAGCCAACGTTTCTGGTCTGCGGCGTCGCGCGCCAGCTTCAGCACGCCCCGATCGATCACGGCCTGAGGTGTTTCCCGCTGATAGAGGTCAGTCGCGAAGAGGAAGGCCTGGGCCGCCAGCACAGAGGCCGGCGACAGCCCGGCATCGACCCAGGGCGTCACCAGCGCCGCCGGAGCCCCCGAAGCGCCGGCCCCCGGCCCCACTACGTCAAACACCGTTGCCGACTTGCCGAGGCGGGCCAGGGCGCGAGCCAGGGCGGCTCCGGCAATACCGGCCCCAATCACAGCAACGTGCCGGAGATCGGGCGCGTCCTGACATTCGCTCGGATAGACCGCCTCCAGCCGCTCGCGCTTGCGCCCATGGCCTGGCTTTTTCTCGACCTCAAATCCAGCCGTCGCAAGGCCGCGCCGGACCTGGCCCGCGACGGTAAAGGTCGCCGCGCGCGCGCCTGGGGCCGAGCGCTGTCCGACCAGGCTCAACACCTCATCGGACCACATGGCGGGATTGGCTGCCGGTGCAAAGCCATCCAGAAACCAGGCGTCTGCACGCCCGGACCACTGTCGCAACATCGGCTCGACCTCACCAAAGGCGAGATCCAGCGTGGCGTGGCAGTCGGGCAAAGCCATCCGGTGGGTTCCCGGCGTCAGGACCGGCCAACGATCAACAATCTGGCCTGAAATGTCTGACAGGTCCGGCCAGGCGGCATGGGCCTGCTCGAGAGCCTGTTTCCACAGCGGGTGGGCCTCGACCGACCAGATATGCAGATGACCGCCCGCGGGCCGTTCACGCCTCCACAGGTCCAGCAGCGCCAGGATGTTGAGGCCCGTGCCGAATCCCAACTCCGCCACGGTGAAATGGGTCCGACCCTGCCAGACCTGCGGCATGCCACATCCGGCCAGGAACACAGCCCGGCTCTCCGCCAGCCCGCCCTCCCGAGAGAAATAAACGTCGCCATAGACCGACGACAGCGGCTGACCGTCCTCGGTCCAGTCCAGTTCGGCCAGTTTGAGAAAATCGGGACGCATCCAGGATGCTGTGAACCCGAATGCTCCAAAGGAAAAGGGGCCGCCCTGCGGGCGACCCCTTCCCAGACAGTCTGCCTTGCGGCGATGTCTTAGTGAGCAGCTTCCGAAGCAGCAGCCTCGGTTTGCTCAGCAGCGGCTTCCATGCTGGCACCGGCGGCTTCAGCGCCGTCGGCAACAGCTTCACCGGTGGCGGCAGCGGCATCGCCGGCAGCAGCCGCAGCGGCGTCAGCCGAGGCAGCGGCGTCAGCGGCGGCGTCCGTGGCCGTTTCGGCAGCGGCGTCGGCTTCAGCGGCTTCTTCAGCGGCCGGCTGGCAGGCGGCGACCGACAGAGCGGCAACACCGATGGAAGCGATGAGGAGCTTGCGGATGATCATGATGCGTTCCTTCCCTAGGGACTTTTTTGACGCGGGATCATGAGTCCCGCTGAGGGGACGTAACGCGTATTTGATCGCAGCCGCAAGCAAAGAATCACGAAGCCGTGATCACTTTTTTCCCTCCGCCACCGATCAGGCGGCGGCATCCATGGGCGCGGCAGCGAGCGTTTCTTCAAGCTGGGCAAAGCTCGGCTGGGCGGTCGATGGAATGTCGGTTCGGCCGATTTCCACCGAGATCTGGGCGGCGTTTCCGTGCAGGTGGGCGATCAGGACCGACTGGATGATCTTGTAGAAGGCAGCCTCCTCGTCAACGATCGCCTTGAGCCGCGCCGCGATCGGTCCGACCAGGCCGTAGGCCAGGAACACGCCCAGGAAAGTGCCGACCAGGGCGCCGCCGATCATGCCGCCCAGAATCTCCGGCGGCTCGGTGATCGAGCCCATGGTCTTGATAACCCCCAGCACCGCCGCGACGATCCCGAGCGCCGGAAGGGCGTCGGCCATGTTCTGCAGCGCATGAGGCGCGGCCAAGGCTTCGTGGTGGTGCTTTTCGAGCTGCTTTTCCATCGCGTCCTCGACCTGATGCGGGTCTTCGAGGTTCATGGTCATCATCCGCAGGGTGTCGCAGATGAAGTCGATAGCAAAATGGTCCTTCATGATCTTCGGGAACTTCTGGAAGATCGCGGAATCCTTGGGGTTCTCGATATGGCTTTCGAGGGCGATCACGCCCTTGGATTTCATGGTCTTGGTCAGCATGAACAGCAGGCTGAGAAGGTCCTTGTAGTCGCCGGCCTTCCACTTGGGTCCCGCAAAAGCCTTGCCCAGACCGGCCAGGGTCTTCTTGATCACCGCCGGCGAGTTCGAGATCAGGAACGCGGCGATGGCCGCTCCGCCGATAGCCATCATCTCATGCGGCAGCGCATGCAGGATGACGCCAAACTTGCCGCCCGCCAGCACATAGCTGCCGAACACCATGGCAAAGAGCATGACGATGCCGATGATCTGAAACATGAGTTGGCCCGAACGTGAGAATTCTTCCGGCATGGTGAAGTGGAATGCTTAAGGCGGGGTTGCTCGCCGAATGCCCGATCCGGCTGGACCGGCCAAAGTGACCTTCGGCCCCATTTCGTCCCCCGCTGTTCCGGTATAGCTAGGCAGCCATGGCTCTATTGATCGGCATCGTAGGCGGCTCCGGCTCCGGCAAGACCACGATCGCGCGTGCCCTGACGGACCGCCTGGGGGCCGCCGCCACCATGATCGCCGAGGACAGCTACTACGGCGATTGGGGAGCCGAGCCGGGCTTCGATCCGGCGCGCTTTGATTTCGACGATGTCGCCTCTCGCGACCACGCGCTTCTGGCCGAGCATCTGGCGACCCTCAAAGCGGGGGGGCAGGTCCAGGTGCCCGTCTATGATTTTGTCACCCATCGTCGCCTCGAAAGTCAGTCAACCCGCGTCGGACCGGTCGATGTCGTGGTGGTTGAGGGGCTTCACCTGTTCTGTACGCCGGAGGTGACCCGCCTGTTTGATCTGCGGATCTTCGTCGATACGCCTGCTGATATTCGTTTTATTCGCCGCCTCATCCGCGATCAGGCCGAGCGCGGGCGAACCTGGGAATCGGTCGTCAATCAGTACCTGGGAACTGTGCGCCCCGCCCATCTGCGCCAGGTCGAACCCTCTCGGACCGAAGCCGAGGTCGTCATCCTCGATGAGGCCGGTGCCGTGCGCCTGGACGGACAGACAAATCTGGATCGGCTGATTGCCCCGCTCCTGGCCGATCCCCGGCTAAAATCCATCATCGAATGAATTTTCCCTGCACGGCGGGGTTGCGGAACGGCGATTTCCCGGATTAGGACTTACGCCTGACAGGATGTGGGGCGTCCAGTTTAGGGCACAGGCAAGGGGCATGACGGACGGCTTAGATGAGGACTTCGACGACAAACGGCGACTAATTCTGGACAGGGCGCGGGACTGTTTTCTCCGCGACGGCTTTGGCAAGGCGGCCATGGGGACGATTGCCAGATCCGCCCAGATTTCGACGGCAACGCTTTATCTGCATTTTCCGTCGAAGGCGGAATTGTTCCACCACACGATCCTGGATACTTCGGAACATTTCGTCGGCATGATGCGGGCGGTACGTTTCGGATCGGGCGCGGCCGGTGAGCGGATTCTCAACTTCGCACGGGGCTACGCCCAGTTCCTTGCAGATCCCTTTGTGCGGGCCGTTTTGCGGCTGATTGCGGCTGAACGCGGCCGGATTCCACAGGCCGCCGCTGACATCTATGAACGCGGTCGGCGCGAGGTCGGGGGCCCCTTGATCGCGGCGCTGCGAACGCTTGCCAGTGAGGGGAGACTGATCGTCGAGGACCCGGCCACTGCGGCGGGCCAGCTGATGGGCATGATCGAACACCCGCTGTTCATGTCGGCCATGATGTTGGGCGATTCCCATCGACTGGAGCGCAATCTGGATCAGATCGCGGAGGACGCGGTGCGAACCTTCGTGGCCCGCTACGGGACAGCAGAGCCGGTGCCGTCGGAGCGTATCACGGGAAAAGACGGCTTCGCCGCCAGCCATCGGACGATCGGCTGAAAAGAAGCCGGTCGTGCAGACGGAAAGGGCGATCTCGCCAGAACTCCATCTGTTCTGGGATCAGCCGCCAACCGGTCCAGTATGGCGGGCGCGCAACCGGCCCCAGGCCGAATTTGAGGCCGTATTCGGCCACCCGCCGCTCCAGCTCGAACCGACCTTGCAGGGGACGCGACTGGTCCGAGGCCCAGGCACCGATGCGCGCGTCTCGGGCTCGGCTTTCAAAATAGGCGTCGGCTTCTGCCGCGCTGACGGGTTCGACCCGGCCTCGCACCCGCACCTGACGGCGCAGCGACTTCCAGTGAAAGAGCAGCGCCGCCTGGGGATTCTCGCCTAGCTGCCGGCCCTTGGCGCTCTCAGCGTTGGAGTAGAAGACGAACCCCCGTGCGTCGAAGTCCTTGAGCAGCACCATGCGGCAGTCAGGCAGGCCCTCTGCATCCGCCGTCGCCAGAGCCATCGCGTTGGAATCATTGGGCTCACGCTCGCGCGCCAGCGCCAACCACTCGCCGAACAGGGCGAACGGCTCCTCCCGTTCGAACTCAGCCTCGTCGCCGTTGGCGTCCAACTGGCGGGCATAGTCGTCTGCGGACGGACTGGGCGGAATGCGGGCATCTCGGCTCATGCGAGGGATATAGCGCGCTTAACGGGGTTTTCAGAGGCAGGGCGTATTTCCTCGGGTCGATATGCCTATCGCCCGGCCCATGACCTCCAAGGACGCCTGTATCCTGCTCGGCCTGAACGGCCCGGTGGGCGGGGCCGATCTGACGACCGCCTTTCGCCGCGCGGCCAAGGCGGCGCGCCCCGATCAGTCAGGCGGGGATGAGGATCGGTTCCGCCAGGTCATCGAAGCCTATCGCCTGCTTCAGGCCCTGGAAGCGGCGCGGACCACCATGCCGGCCCGACCGGCATCCCAACCGAAGCCTGCGACCGAAACGCCCTGCCCGCCCCCGTCCGTACTGGAAATCTCGCCGCGTGAAGCCATGCTGGGCGTGTCGCGCCGGGTCGAGATCACCTCGGGCCGCACCCTGGGCCTGAGACTGCCGGCCGGGCTTCGGGCCGGTGAAACCGTGCGTCTGGGGGGCAAGGCGGATGACGGCTCGGATCTCCTACTGACCGTCAAAATCAGGCCTGACGCAGACATGCGGATCATCGGCGACGACCTTTGGCTGGAGTGCCAGGTTGATCCGTCACTGCTCAGCCACGGTGGACGCTTCACCGTCGTCAGCCCTCGGGGCGAACATGCCGTCACCGCCCCCCCGGCCCTGCCCGCACCCTACCGGCTCCGCCTGAAGGATCAGGGGCTTCCCGCCCGCGCGGGCAAGCCGCAGGGCCATCTGTTTGTCACCCTCAAGCCCTTGGCAGCGACCGCTCCCGACCCGGTGCGCGAGCGACTGGGCCGCTTCAAACGCGCCTGGATGCGGGGATAGGCGGCGAACGGAGGTTCGGCTAAGCCTGAATCATGTCTCACAACAGCTTCGGCCATCTGTTTCGCGTGACGACCTGGGGCGAGAGCCACGGGCCGGCGATCGGCTGTGTCGTCGATGGCTGCCCGCCGAACATTCCCCTGTCCGAAGCCGACATCCAGCCCTGGCTGGATCGCCGCAAACCCGGCGGCTCTAGGTTCGTCACCCAGCGCGGCGAGCCGGATGCGGTGAAGATTCTGTCGGGCACCTTCGATGACGGTGCCGGGCCGGTGACGACGGGCACGCCTATCAGTCTGTTAATCGAGAACCAGGACGCGCGCTCGAAAGACTATGGCGAGATCGCTCGCGCCTATCGGCCGGGCCATGCGGACTATGTCTATCAGGCCAAATACGGCGTGCGCGATCACCGGGGCGGCGGACGGTCTTCGGCCCGGGAGACGGCCATGCGCGTGGCGGCGGGAGCCATTGCGCGCATGGTGCTGGGCGACGGCGTGGTGGTCCGCGCGGGCCTGGTCCAGATCGGGGCGCATCGTCTGTCTGAAGATCAGATCGACTTCGGCGCGGTTGACGGCAATCCGCTGAATGCCGCGACCGCTGACACATCCGGGTGGGAGCAGTATCTGGATGAGGTCCGCAAGGCGGGCTCATCAATCGGCGCGGTCGTAGCTGTTGAGGTGACGGGCGTTCCCGTCGGCTGGGGCGCGCCGGTCTATGGCAAGCTGGACGCCGACCTGGCCGCCGCGATGATGTCCATCAACGCCGCCAAGGGGGTGGAGATCGGCGCCGGCTTCGGCTCAGCCGAACTGTCGGGCGAAGACAACGCCGACGAGATGCGCCTCGGCCCGGACGGCCAGCCGGTGTTCCTGTCCAACAAGGCGGGCGGCATTCTCGGCGGCATCTCGACCGGCCAGCCGATCACCGCCCGCGTGGCCTTCAAGCCGACCTCCTCGATCCTGACGCCCCGCCAGTCGATCACCCGCGACGGGGCCGAAACCGAGATCCGCACCAAAGGCCGCCACGATCCCTGCGTCGGCATCCGCGCCGTGCCGGTGGTTGAGGCCATGGCGGCGTGCGTGCTGGCCGATGCGATGCTCAGGCACCGGGGGCAGGCGGGCGCGCCCCTTCCGTAACCACAACTGTTACCTATATACCTTCCAACATCACTCTTGGGAGGATCTCCAATGATCGAACGCAGACCCTTCGACAAGCTCGGGGGCGCCAATCACGGTTGGCTGGACGCCAAACATCACTTCTCGTTCGCGAGCCACTATGACCCCAACAACATGGGCTGGGGCCGGCTGCGCGTCTGGAACGACGACACCATCGCGGCCAACTCGGGCTTTCCGCCTCATCCGCACGCCGACATGGAGATTATCACCTATGTCCGCAAAGGCGCGATCACCCATCAGGACTCGATGGGCAACAAGGGCCGCACGGGGGCGGGCGACGTTCAGGTGATGAGCGCCGGCACCGGCGTGCGCCATGCCGAATATAATCTGGAGCCCGAGGCCACGACCCTGTTCCAGATCTGGATCGAGACGGACAAGCCGGGCGCGGCGCCCAGCTGGGACCAGAAACCCTTCCCCAAGGGCCAGCGGGACGGCCGGTTTACGGTCCTGGCGTCGGGCATGGCCGGTGACGACGACGCGTTGAAGATCAACGCCGACGCCCGCGTGCTGGGCGCGACGCTGAAGGCCGGCGAGGAGATCCGCTATCCGCTGGGCGAAGGCCGACGTGGCTATCTGGTGCCGGCGGTCGGCGCGGTCGAGGTCAATGGCGTCGCCATCGGCCACCGCGACGGCGCAGCCATCAAGGATGAGGCCGAGCTGGTCATCCGCGCGGTCGAAGACGCCGAGCTGGTGATGGTGGATAGCCGCTAGCCCGGCGCCGTCCGGTCATATTGCGCTAACCATGGCGGGCTATGAGGGCATGAGCCCCTGGAGCCCGCCATGACCCCTCGCCTTGTTCGTCTCACCGCCCTATCCGCGTTGATGGTGGGAGCTTTAGGCCTGCAGGGCTGTCTGGCGGGAGCTGTCGTCGGCACAGCGGGTGCCGTTGTCGGGGCCGCTGCCGGCGCAGCCGGGGCCGTGGTCGGCGCGGGTGTCGATGCCGTCACCACCTCGGATGCCGAAGAGTATCGTCAAATGCGCCGCGAGTGCGAACGCCGCGTCCGGCGCGGCGCGAACGAAGACTGCTCGGCCTATCGTCCGCAGTAGCCGGGCGAGCTACTCGCTCCGCTGGAAGAAGATCGTCATTTCCTCGACGTCGAGATCGCGCTCAAGGCTGTGCAAGACTTCGTCTTCGATCTGTCCAGTGCGGTGAAGCCCTAGCAAGACCGCCCGCGCGGCCCCAACGGCCTCCAGCGACGCGTCGAACTGGGGCTGCATGTTTTCCAGCTCTTCCTCGGCGTTTTCCGCATAGGTTTCCATGTACTGGGTCCGGCGCGTGTGCATTTCGAGCATCTGCGGGTGCAGCAGCGTGCCGTCCGGCGCATAGGCAAATGCTTCCACCACCTCCAGCTTGGCGCGGGCCATGGCCAGCTCGGCCTGGGCCATGGACACCTCGGCTGCCGGCTCAAGATCGACCGGCTTCACCAGCCGGATAAGCCAGCCCAGGCTGCATCCCTGAACGATGACGGTGACGAAGATCACGGCAAAGGCGGAAATCAGGATCAGGTCGCGGCCCGGCAAATCCAGCGGCACGGTCAGGGCGATGGCGAGCGTCACCACACCCCGCATGCCGGCCCAACTCAAGACCGTCGCCTGACGCCAGCCGAGCGGCTCTCGCTTCAGGCCCAGCCGATGGGCCACGACCATGACGGCGTCCGCCCCAAACACCCAGACGAACCGGGCGACCGTGACCGCCCCAACCACGCCCAGGACCACCCAGCCCATGGCAGGGTCAACGCCTCCGTCCTGCCCCATCCGCTCGATCACGCCCCTCAGGGAGAAGCCGATAAGCATGAAGACCAGAGCTTCCAGCACAAAACTCATCAGCTCACCGGCTCCACGGCCTTGCAGGCGCACGCCGGCAGGCACCACCTCGTGCTGGTACCAACCCTGAATCAGACCGGCGACGACCACGGCGATGACCCCTGAAACATGGACCGCCTCCGCCGCCAGATAGGCCACCCAGCACAGCGTCAAGTTCAGACCGATGATCAGCATTCGGTCGTCCAGCCGCTTGACCACAAACAGCCAGGCAAGCCCGATCGCGGCTCCGACCGCGACACCGCCGGCCGCCAGGATTGAGAAGTCCCATACCGCGTCGGTCAGGCTGAAGGCCCCAGTCAGGGCCGCAGCCACCGCGAACCGGAACAGGATCAGGCCCGTGGCGTCATTCAACAGGCTTTCGCCTTCCAGCAAGGTCGTCAGCCGACGCGGTAAGGTCACCCCTTTCAGAACAGCCCGGGCCGAGACGGCATCCGGCGGCGAAACCACCGCACCCAGCGCAAAACACGCCGCCCAGGGCAAGGACGGCACCAGCCAGTGCGTCACCACGCCAACGATCAGGGTGGTCAAGACAATCGCCCCGACCGCCAGCGAGAGGATACCCCTGAGATGATATCGGAACCGCCCCAGGGCGGTGTTGGTCGCCCCATCGACCAGTAGCGGAGGGAGAAACAGAGCCAGCGCCAACTCGGGATCCAGCTCGAAGGTCGGCAGGCCGGGCGCAAAGGCGGTCAGCCCTCCACCAATCAGAAGGACTGTGGCCGGTGGCCACTTCAGCTTGAGCGCCACCCACTGCAGGAAGAACACCAGCGCCAGCAGCACCAGGATCAGTTCGAAGGCTTCCAGCGCGTGCATTCAGATGGCCCCTCCCGCCAGCGACAATCCCGACTAGATGATCGTCGCGCCGTGGGAAAGGACGTGTGCCTTCGAGGCTAGACCTCCAGCACGCACCGCTCGCCGATAGTCGGTCGGATCAGGGTGACTTTCGACAGGCCGGGGAACTCCGGCTTCAGTCGATCTGCAAACCACAGGCACAGGGCCTCCAGGCTGGGCTTCTCCAACCCGGCATGATCGTTCAGGAGGCTGTGATCCAGTTCAGCGGCGGCGGCTTTCAGCCCGGCCTCAAGCTGTGTCAGATCGACGACAAAGCCCATGTCGCCACCACGCTCGCCACGCACCGTGGCCTCCACCAGAAACGAGTGGCCGTGCACGCGCCGGTGCGGGCTGCCGTCCGGTCCCATGGGGAAGTGATGGGCCGCATCAAAATGGGTGGCCTTGGTGACTTCGAAGATCTGGCTCATTTGACGCCGATGTACTTGTGGGTCTGGACGCTCAGGCGCCACTGGGGATGGGCGAGGCAATAGTCGAAGGCCGCGCGGGTATTGGCTTCGAGGTCCGGCCCGTCCATGGGCTGGAGCCAGAAGCGTTCAAAATCGAGGTGGACAAACCGTTCGGGCCGCGCCTTGTCCTGGGGAAAGACCAGTTTCAGCTCCTGGCCTGCTGTCTGGACGACCGGCGCGTCGGCCTTCGGACTGACGCATATCCAGTCGATACCGTCGGGCGCAGCCTGGGTGCCGTTCGTCTCCACCGCAATGTCGAAGCCTCTGGAATGCAGAGCCGAAATCAGGGGGGGATCGAGTTGCAACAGCGGCTCACCGCCAGTGCAGACAACCAGCCTGGGCATGCCGGCTGCGCCGATCCATTTGTCGGCGACCGCGTCGGCCAGGGCTTCCGGCGTTTCGAACTTGCCCCCCCCCTCACCGTCCGTCCCGACGAAGTCGGTGTCACAGAAGGTGCAGACCGCCGTGGCCCGATGGCTCTCCAGCCCGTTCCACAGATTGCAGCCGGCAAACCGCAGAAACACGGCCGGACGGCCCATCTGGCCGCCCTCACCTTGAACGGTGAGGAACATTTCCTTGACCGAATAGGTCATGCGGGCTCTCCCGCATATTCGGTCCACCCGACCGCGCGCAGTTCACAAGCCGGACATTCGCCGCAGCCATAGCCCCAGGCGTGGCGTGCGCCGCGATCCCCCAGATAGCAGGTGTGGCTGTCCTCGAGGATCAACTCGACCAGCGCCGTGCCGCCAAGCTCGTCGGCCAGGGCCCAGGTCTGAGCCTTGGTCAGGGCCATCAGCGGCGTCTCAATCCTGTAGTCGCGCGCCATGCCCAGGTTCAGCGCCATCTGCAGAGCATCCAGCGTGTCGCGGCGGCAATCCGGGTAACCGGAGAAATCTGTCTCGCACATTCCGCCGACCAGACGCTCGATCCCACGCCGATCGGCCAAGGCCGCCGCATAGGTCAGGAACACAAGATTGCGCCCGGGCACGAAGCTGGTCGGCAAGCCCCGGCTGTCCATTTCGATGGCGCGGTCCTCAGTCAGGGCGCTGGATGCAATCTGGCCAAAGCCACGAATGTCGACGGTGTGGTCCTGCCCCAACCGGTCCGCCCAACCCGGCTTGAGGGCCGGCAGGCGTTCCAGCATTGTCTGCCGCGCTTCCAGCTCAACGGCATGGCGCTGGCCGTAATCAAACCCAACCGTCTCGACGCGCGCGAACCGCTCCAGCGCCCAGGCCAGGCAGGTGGCCGAATCCTGACCGCCTGAAAACAGGACCAGGGCCGAGTCTTGCAAGGAAGCGTGGGTTTCAGACATGACAAACCTGCGGTCGGCCCGCAGGCCGCGCGCATGAGAAAGGGCTCAGACGTGGAACAGATGGCGCTGCTTTACACCACTTGGCCCGATGCGGGAACTGCCGAACGCGCGGCGGCCACGGCCGTCGGTGCTCGCCTGACAGCCTGTGCCAATATTCTCCCTGCCGGGCGCTCCATCTATCGCTGGCAAGGCCAGATCGAGACGGCAGACGAGGTGATCGTCGTGTTTAAGACGACGCGCGCGCTGGCCGAGGCCCTGTCAGACCTGCTGATCGGCCTTCACCCCTATGAGACGCCGGCTGTTGTGGCTCTGGATATCCGGGTGTCAGGCTCCAATCCCGACTACCTGCTATGGATTGACGGAGAGACAAATTAGACGACCAAAAAAATCTAGCGTTTCCGCTTAACGGTTCTGAAAAAGGTGCTGTGGATATTGTCGGTCGAGTTCAAGGAGCTACGGCCCGAGTATGCCGACGATCGAATTGTACACCGAACACCTGGATCCCCTGGCTCCGAGCGCGAGCGGTGGTGACGCCCTGGCTCGATTTGAGGCGGAAGCAGGCACACTTCTCTTGCCGATCGTCGACGATGGACGCCTGCTCGGTGTCATCGAACGCGACCCCTTCCTCAGGCAACTGGCTCGCACCAACGACACGCATGAGACGCTGGATGCCGTTGTGGTCGACCTGATGGACGTCGAGCCGGTCGTCATCGAAGGCTCCATCAAGCTGATGGGCATGGCCGACGTTCTGCTGCAACAGAGCAACCATCAGATGACACGCGGCTTCGTGGTCACCCAGCAGGGCAGATACATGGGCGTCGGCTCCCTGTTCAGCCTGCTCAAGGCCGAACACGACCTGCGCTCCGATGCGGATTTCAAACGTTTTGAGATTCAGGCAATCCGCGCCGAGGCTGACGACGCCATCCAGTCTGCCGCCCAGGCCCGATCCGGGTTCCTGGCGTTGCTCAGCCGCGAACTTCGGACCCCATTGAACGGTGTGGCCGCAGTCGCTGATCTCTTGCGCCGCCAGCCTATTGGACCGGACGCACATGCCTATGTGCAGACCATCATCGATTCCTCTGAGGCCACCCTGCGTATCCTTGAGGATGCCGTTGACCTGAGCCGAGCCGATGCTGGTGAGCTGATCCTCGACCCTCAGCCAATGCATCTGCGGCAGTTCATGGATGACCTGGAAGGTCTATGGGCTCCGCGCGCCTTGCAGGACGGTGTCAGCCTGATGATCGGCTACGAAGGCGATACGGAACTGGCCGCTGAAATTGACGGCGCTCGCCTGCGTCAGGTGTTCAACCATCTCATCGGCAATGCCCTGAAGTTTGCCCGCAACGGTGTTGTCGAGGCTTTCCTGGCTGCCAGGGCCGAAGGCGAAGACGTCGTTCTTCAGGCCCGCGTCCGTGACAACGGACCCGGCATCGCGCCAGAGCGCATCCCCGGCCTGTTCGAAGTCGGCGGCACGCATGACGCAAGCAAGGCCGGCGGCCTGGGGCTGCCGATCTGCCATCAGGTTCTCAAGACCATGGGCGGCGGCATCCGGGTCAGCTCCAATGCCGGCCAGGGCGTCACCTTCACCTTCGACGTGACCGCGCCGGCTGCCCATGTTGAAGCCGAGACGGTCGATGCGCGTGTGGCCGGCATGGGTGAGTTGAGCTTGTCGGCTGCGCCCCACATCCTGATCGTCGATGACAATGGCACCAACCGCATCGTCGCCCAGGCGCTGTGCGAGATGTTCGGCTGCACCTCGGCCCAGGCTGAGGACGGTGTCGAGGCCGTCGAAGCCGTTCAGGCCGGGCGCTATGATCTGATCCTGATGGACATCAAGATGCCCCGCATGGACGGCGTTGAGGCGACCCAGGCCATCCGGGCTCTCGGCAGCGACAAGGGGCAAATCCCGATCATCGCCCTGACCGCCAATGCCGATCCCGAGGACGCCAAACGCTACGTCGCGTCCGGTATGGCTGCCGTGGTCGAAAAGCCGATCAAGCCCGAACGTCTGATGCAAGCCATCAACGCGGCCCTCTTCGAGGTTCACGAGACGGACGACCAGACCGGCCAACGCCGCGTGGCCTGATCCCCATCTCGCCGCCCTTGCTCCCGGCGCGCCTTCCCCCTAGGAAGCCCCGAGCGTTCGATTTAATTCATCGAACGGTGAAGAAGGAGCGGAGAGCCCATGCAAAAGGTCTATCCTGACGCCAAGAGCGCCCTTGAAGGCCTGACCTTCGACGGAATGACGGTCATGTCGGGCGGTTTCGGCCTGTGCGGCATCCCCGAGTTCCTGATCGCCGCCCTGCGCGATTCCGGTGCGAAGAACCTGACGGTCATCTCCAACAACGCCGGTGTGGATGGCTTTGGCCTCGGCCAGTTGCTGGAAACGCGCCAGATCAAGAAAATGATCTCGTCCTACGTCGGCGAGAACAAGGAGTTCGAGCGTCAGTATCTGGCCGGCGAACTGCAGCTGGAGTTCAATCCGCAAGGCACCCTGGCCGAGCGCATCCGGGCCGGCGGCGCGGGCATCCCGGCCTTCTTCACCGCCACCGGCGTCGGCACCCTGGTCGCCGAGGGCAAGGAAGTGCGCAGCTTCGACGGCCGCGACTATGTGATGGAAACCGGCCTGGTCGCCGACCTGTCGATCGTGAAGGCCTGGAAGGCCGACGAGCGCGGCAACCTCGTGTTCCGCAAGACCGCCCGGAACTTCAACCCAATGATGGCCACCGCGGGCAAGGCCTGCGTGGTCGAGGTCGAAGAGATCGTGCCGACGGGCTCGCTGGACCCGGACCACATCCATACGCCGGGCATCTACGTCGACCGCATCATCCGCTCGACGCCCGAGAAGCGCATCGAGCAGCGGACTGTCCGCCAGAGAGAGGGAGCCTGATCCATGGCACGCACCCGCGAACAACTGGCCGAACGCGCCGCCAAAGAGCTGCAGGACGGCTTCTACGTGAACCTGGGCATCGGCATCCCGACCCTGGTGGCCAACTACATCCCCGACGGCATGACCGTGACGCTGCAGAGCGAGAACGGCATGCTCGGCATGGGTCCGTTCCCCTATGACGACGAGGTCGATCCCGACCTGATCAACGCCGGCAAGCAGACGATCACCGAAATCCCCGAGAGCGCCTATTTCAGCTCGGCCGACAGCTTCGCCATGATCCGCGGCGGCCACATCAATCTTTCGATCCTCGGCGCGATGGAAGTCGCCCAGAACGGCGACATCGCCAACTGGATGATCCCGGGCAAGCTGGTGAAGGGCATGGGCGGGGCGATGGATCTGGTCGCCGGCGTCAAGCGCGTGGTCGTGGTCATGGAGCACGCCAACAAGCACGGCCAGTCCAAGGTGCTGAAGGCCTGCACCCTGCCCCTGACCGGCACGGGCGTGGTCAGCCGCATCATCACCGACCTGGCTGTCTTCGACGTGAAGCCCGACGGCTCGGGTCTGGTCCTGATCGAACTGGCCGACGGCGTCACCCTGGACGAGGTCGCCCGGAAGACCGAGGCCGCCTACGAGGTTGCCGAGGCGTTCGTTTGACTAACCACAAGTCTAGACGGGAAACCGCCGTTCGGCCTAATGCTGGATGCGTCACTCCCAATAAATTGATTAAGAAACATCATGTTCGATCCTGATTTCGAGTCAGGCAAGAAGGGTGGCCTGTTTCCCCCAAACGGCGACTGGACTAAGTTTCGTGAAGGTCGTCTCGCGAACGACGCGACTGTTTCCGTCGGAAACAAGTTCTCCGTGGTCGTCGTAGCCATAGCGGCATGCGCCCTGCTGATCTGGGTATTGCCTATACCCATCGCGGCGCTCGTGGCTTCTCTGACGGCACTTCTAGGAAACAGAGACCTGCCGCGGTCGCGGACTTGGCTGCCGATGGCGATCTGGTTCACGGCCTGCGGATTTGCAGGTCTTTGCGTCTACATGACCATCTTTCTCGTCCTACCTTCAGCGCCTGAAGAAATCACCACCGCGCTGTTCTCCGAAAGAATGGAGGTGGACGGATACATCACAATCGTGCCGAACTGGCTTTACTGGGCTTGCCACGTAGTGCCGTCCCTGACGATTTTCTTTGCTCTGATGTGGGCATGCCGGCCACTGCACCAGCCTCAGTCCACGTCCCTTCAGGTGACCTATTGGATGATCAGCTGCTTGGTGATGCTGCTGACTTCAACCGCAGTGGCGGTCAGCAGCCTTCTCGTCCTGCGCGCAGCAGATGTAATCTCCGCGGATGACGCCGCAGCCCTATCGGGCGGAGTCCTGACCTTTCCTCCAACTGTGGTGGAGTCTGAGCAGCCCAGAGCGAGAAACTTCTGAGACAGTCGTTACTGTCTCAGATGTAAAGCGTCGCCAGCATGGCCAGCGCCTCTTCGGTCTCGGCTCGGTTGGGGGTCTCATCGTCGAGGCCGTAGCCGACCATCTCGTTGATCCCGTTGGCCTGGATAACGATGCCGTCGTGGCGCGGCACCATGCTGACGGCGTTGTAGTTGATGCCGTAGGTGACCTCTTCCTGCGGAGCGAGCCAGCCGATCTGTCCGCGCACGGGCACGATGCTGTCGTCGCCGAACAGGGCCCGCGCCCCATAGCCGGTGCAGTTGACGATGACCGGCTCGGCCAGGCTCGACAGTTCGGCGGGCGCGTTGAAGGTCTGCTGGACGATGCGCCCGCCCTCCATGAGGAAGGCTTCGGTCAGCTGACGCGCGTACTCGGCGACGTTGAACGTCAGGTTCGGATAGACGCGCGCGCGGGCCACCGGGAACGGGTGTTCCGCGTCGGTCAGGTTCCGACCATCGGGTCCGAGATCATCCAGCCGACTCCCGAAATGGATGAAGTTGACCTGACCCGGCTGGGGCACCGGGCCAACGGCGCGCCGCCGGTCGTCGAGGGCTCGCAGATTGTAGGTATCTATGAACCGTACCGGGTCACCGTCCACGCCGACGAAAGCGAGGTGTGTGGCGTACGATCTGCGCGCCAGGGTCTCCCAGGTGTCGGCGAAGCCGGGCGCAACGGCACCAGCGTCGGCGATCCGTGATTCCGGCGACCAGACCCCTGTGGCCCGCGCCGAGCGGGTATAGGGCGTGCGTTCGGCGGCATAGATGGTCGTGCGCGCGCCGCTTCTAAGAATTTGAAGCGCCGCCGTCAGGCCCAGGGCACCACAGCCGACGACCGCCACCTCGCGTGTCCCCGCGTCCAGCGCCAAATCGCGCGCGGCGGCCCCCGATCCCCAGGACAGGGACCATCCCGAGCCGCCGTGCCCGTAGTTGTGGACCACACGTTTGTCTCCAACCCGCTCGACCTCGATACGCGGGCCTGCGGCTCGGAAGGGGCGGGTGCAGACGGTGATATGGCTGATCCGGCTGGGATCTGTGATCAGCGGGGCGAGGCCCGGGCGCAGGAACCCTGGTCGGGGGACGACCACCGGTGAGGTCGACGTACACGCAACCAGACCGGATGCGCCAAGACCCGTCAGAAGCATGCGCCGGTGCAAATGCAATCCCATGACCCCATCCCCGCCTGGGCCAGACCGGTATCAGCCACCTTCCGATGCAACAACGCAAATTCGGGGCTGCGGCAATCCGCTCCGCTTCGCCTGATAAGAGGCATGGGGTGACCACCCGGAATTCGCACGGCATAGTCAGATCCATGTCCACAACCGCTCCCACTGTCATTCCCGGTCCGACGCCTGATCGCATCTCCGAACTGAGGGCCAGCCTGGACCCGACACAGCCGGATAGCTTTGCGTCCTACGGTGCCGAGGCCGAGGCGGCGATCGATGCCGCCCGCGCGTCCCTGACCCAGGCGGATGCCTCTCGGATCAGTCAGGGCACCCGCACAGACCTTGACCAGATCGCCACCACGGCGCGCGCGCTGGATCCGCGTGGTCTGATACCCCGGCGCGGCCTGGCCGGCCTCTTTGACAGTCGCGGGCGGCGACTGAAGCGCACGCGCGAAGCCTTTCTCGACGTGGATCGTCAACTCGCCCAGTCGGCCGGAAACCTGAAAGCCCACGCTTCGGCGCTGACGGCGCGGGCCGCACAGCTTGACCCGGCCCAGGAGGCCATTCGCCAGCCCATCGTCGACCTTGGGGCCTGGATCGAAGCCGGTCGGCAGCGTCTGTCTGATGCCGCCGCCGAGGCGGCTGAAGGCGAGATTGCGCCGCGCGCGCGCCTTTCAGAACGTCTGGAAGGTCTGGCCGCGAAGCGCATGTCCGCGCTGGCCCACCTGCCGCTGGCGCGCGTCATGCAAAATGCCGATGTCGTGGCCGCAGCTCGACTGGAGGAGGCCTCCACCGCCATCGACACCTGGCGGGCCGACTGGCGCAAGGGTCTGGGCCTGGACGGAAAACGCAAGCGCAAGGTCCAGCCAGATCCCGCCGAAATGGCCGCGCTGACGACCCGCCTGACCCGAACCCTCGACCGCGCGGGTCAGGCCCTGTCGGACGGCACAGCGCGACGCAAGGCGGCTGAAGGCCGGCTCGCCGCCTTCACGGCTGCGGTTGGGTCTCGCGCGGGCGCAGAATAAACGCCGAGATCGTCGGAACCACACCATCCGCCAACGGCAGCGCAGGGTCGGCATAGGTGGCCAGATTTGCCGTCCGCTCGATCGGGGCCGTCTTCAGGACGTGGTTCACACCCTCCAGAACGGCCAGCTCAATCCCCTCGCGCGCGCCCGCCAGGGCCTGGGCATCCGTCACCGTTGTCTGGATGTCGGTTGATCCCTGCACCACCAGGGTCGGCAAGGCCGACTGAGCCGCCAGCGCCGCCGGGTCCACGTCCATCCACGAGATGACATAGGGCTGGACCGACGCGCGGCACAGGGCTGCAAATATTGGCGGACAGTCGATGGTCTCGCCTGCATCCAGTGCATCGACGATGGTGAGCGCCTGGCTCAGATAGGGCTCCGGCGTACCACCACTGAGCTGTTCGCGCAGAACCACGGCGGCAGGCCGACCGGCCCCCGAGACGAGGACCAACCCGCAAATCCCCGTGGGGTCCTCGGCGGCAACCGACTGGGCGATCAGGGAGCCCTCGCTGTGCCCGATCAGCCAGACGCAGGACTGGCCGGTCTGTTCGCGCAGCAAACCAGCCCAGGCGCGAGCATCGTCGACGAAATGGGAGAACCGCAGGTCGGCTTCGGCGACCATCGCACCCGCGCTCTGGCCGACGCCGCGCTTGTCATAGCGCAGGGTGCTGATCCCCTGGGCGGCCAGGTCGTCAGCCAGCAGTCGATAGGTTCCTGCCGAAACGCCCAGCGGACTGTTGCCGTCGCGGTCGGTCGGACCGGATCCGGCGATGATCAGGGCTGCGGAAGCGTCAGGCCCGGCGTCGACCAAAGTTCCGCTCAAGGCTGCGGGCTCAGATGGAAGCGTGACTTCGCGCGGCATAGGCGTGGTCTGCAGGACCACAGTGGCGGTCAGGACGGACAGGAGCATCTCAGAATTTCCCCTTGAGGATTAGAACGGTTGGCGGTCAGGGTCGGTGCGCCAGACGCGCCAGCTCTCGACGACAGCGGCGAGTGCGGCGAGCAGCAGACCGCCCACGGCGATCCACAGGCCAAGCGGCTGGGGCGCGACCGGTGCGGCAATCAGCGAGGCCAGGCCCAGCCAGAACATCAGCCGTCCGGCCAGCCGGTTCGAGCGATCCCAGGCCAGGCGGCTCTTGAGTGACCAGGGCGTGCGTACGCCGACGGCAACATTGGGCGGGACCCGGCCCAGCAGGGCTCCCGTGACCAGACAGACCAGGCCGATCAGGGCCATCGGCAGCATCGGGCCGGCGAAGGTTTCGCCCGTCGGATATCCGGCCGCTAACAGGACCATCCAGACAAAGAACGGAGCGAGTGAGCCAAAGACCAGCAATGAGAGGAGCTGGCCCGTCCGAAGCCCCCGGCGGCGCGCCTGGTCGGGTGCCCTGGCGGCGTACAGGCCCATCCCGCCTGCTGTCGATGCAACCACCACGGCGAGAAATCCGACCAGCCACGCCAGTTCGCGCCGGTCGCTCCAGCGGTCAGGTCGGCCTTGGGCGTCAAAGTGCATGGGAAGCGGCACTTGCGGTCCGTTGAAGTAGATCCACAGAGCGCCGGCGATCGTGGCGGCTACGACCACGGTTGTGGCGATGTCGAGCAGACTGAAGCGACGGGTCATTGTTCTTCTCCAGATCCAGTGCGGTCAGTGCCGCCTGTCATGTCCATCAGAAAAGCCAGGGCCTCCTCGACCGCCGAGATCTCGAGCCGATAGCGGATCGAGGTTCCGTCGCGCTCCTGCGATACCAGGTGCGCGTCCTTGAGGGCGTTGAGGTGACCGGTGACGGTCGGCCAGCTCATGTCGAAGGCGGCTGCGATGTCGCCGGACGTCATCGGCCCTTTGCGCAGCATCTCGATGATGCGGCGGCGAACCGGATGTGACAGGGCTTTGAACAGATTGTTCATAGGAAAAAGCCTAATTAGCCCCCTCCCTAAGTTCAAGCAAAATGTCGTGGTGGCTCGATCAGGCCTGTTGGGGGGACGTCGTCCCCGGCTCGATCATCCAAGGGGGCGACGCGCGGGCCTGCGCCGCCGCTCAGAGTCGGGCTCGCCTAGCCGGCGCTTGCGTCGACCCAGGCGACGAGCTGGCGGTTGAAGTCGGCGGTGGCACTCTCAAAGGCCGCGACAACGGATGACACCCGATTTTCCGCCGCCGGCTCCTGAGAAATGAAGGTCCGTTCCGCCAACACCGCACGGTCGGCTGACACCAGACGGGCCCGGCCTGTCACGAACACCACCGGGGCCGCATCGGGACCATCCAGGTAGCGGGCTTCAAAGCTGGTGACATCAAGATTGAGGGCCACACCGTTACGAGGAGCCTCGCGCCGTTCGGACACACTGACCGAGCGACCGCTACGCAGGAACTCGGCTTCGAGAGCACGACGATACAGTGTCTCGGACGGGCCGACCCAGCGCGCGCCGGCCAGATAGGCCACCTGCCCGCCCGTGGCCGTCAGGATTCGATCTCCGCCGGCCCCTTCAGGAAACCCGATCGGATTGAGCACCACCACGGTTCGACCTGCCTGGGCAACGGTCGCCGGCGGGTCGAGATCACCGAACCGGTAAAGTGTTACCGGGTCCGGCGGGCTCAATAGCGAACAACTCGCCAGCGCCAGCGTCGTCGCGGCAACAGCTAGAGTACGGATCATTGTTCAATCTCCATCTCTTCGGACGGGGGCCGCTGGATGAACTCGCGCGGGCTGCGATTCACGTCGGCGATCAGGTCATTCAGCGTTTCGGTGGCTTCTTCCAGTTCGCTGATGGTGTCGGCCAGTTGCGGCAGACCCTGATCCGCAAACTCTCCAACCGGGCCCTGGAGCTGGTCGGTCATGGTTCGAACGTCACGCGCCGCCGCTTCGGCCTCGGCCGCGGCGCGTTCGATATTGGCAATGGCAGCAGCCCCGTCGCCCTGAACGATCTGGCGCAGATCCTGCCCCAGCCCCTGGTACTCCAGGATGGCCGCATTGGCGTTGGCGACGGCCTCTTCCAGATCGGCAAAAATCTCGCGGCGGGCCTCCATTTCGGCGGTCAGCGTTTCGACGTTTTCGAGGCTTGAGGCAAAGGAACGAATGTTCTCATCCGAGAGAACCCGGTTGATCCGGTTCAGGGAATCGACCGCCTGCGCCAACAGCGTGCCCGACCCTTGAAGCAACTCGGCCACCGGACTGCGCTGGCTCTGGATGACCGGCGTAACCCCGGCCGGGAACTGATCCTTCAACAGCGGTCCGCCCGGCGTGCCTGAGGTAATCTGGATATAGTTCACCCCCGTGATGCCCAGAGGTTCCAGCTGGGCCCGGCTATCGGTACGGACCGGAATGCCCTCATCCAGGCGGATGCGCGCGATGACCTGGTTTCCGGTTTCCCGATCCAGCGTCAGGTCTGTCACCTCGCCAACGCGGATGCCGTTGAAATGGACCTCTCCGCCCACCGACAAGCCGCGCACGGGGTCCGTGAACAGCACGTCATAGACGTCATACTCTTCGTTGAACGAGAAGCGGGCGAGCCAGACCACAAAGACGGCCAAGGCCACCATGAGGGTGACGGTCGCCAGCCCGACGGCGGCATAGTGGGCGTTTCTTTCCATCAGCCGTTTCCTCCAGCTGCCCGGGCTGCGCGACCGCGCGGTCCCAGGAAATATTCCTTGATCCACGGATGATCTGAACGCTCGAGCTCTTCGGGCGGTGCCACTTCGACCACCCGTTTGTCGGCAAGCACCGCAATCCGATCACAGATCGCATACAGACTATCGAGATCGTGCGTGATCATAAAAACCGTCAACCCCAGATCTCTCTGGAGTTGCAGGATGAGGTCATCGAAGGCCGCGGCTCCGATCGGGTCGAGGCCCGCCGTGGGTTCGTCCAGAAACAGCAGTTCGGGGTCCAGCGACAGGGCCCGCGCCAGACCAACGCGCTTTCGCATTCCGCCCGACAGCTCAGCCGGCTTCAAATAGTGGGATTCAGGCCCCAGACCGACCATGGCGATCTTCATCTCGGCCAGTTCGCGGATGGTGTCAGCCGGAAGGCCCGAGTGCTCGACCAGCGGCGAGGCGACATTCTCAAGCACCGTCAGGGACGAAAACAACGCCCCATGCTGGAAGAGAACGCCCCAACGCTTTTCCACCTCATCGAGCTGATCGCGCGTCATGTGCGCGGTGTCTTCACCGAACAGTTTGATCGTCCCCGCGGTCGGCTGGCGCAGCCCCAGGATCGAACTCAGCAGCACCGTCTTGCCCGTGCCCGACCCCCCGACCACACCGAGCACCTCGCCGGCCTTGACCGTCAGATCGAGGTCTTCGTGGATCACCCGGTCGCCGAAGGCATTGACCAGCCCCCGCACCTCAATCGGCGGCGGCAGATGAGCCCGGTCGCGAACGGTGTCTTCGCTCACAGCCCGATCCTCATAAACAAGAGGGCGAACACGGCATCCAGGGCAATGATGGCAAAGATCGACTGCACGACGGCCGCCGTCACTCGCTTCCCGAGGCTTTCGACGTCCCCGCCCACGGCCATCCCCTGGCGGCAGCCGATCGCCGCCACGACAATGGCAAAGACCGGAGCCTTCACCATCCCGGCCAACATATGCTGGGGCATATAGCCGTCCAGCACCAGCCGCTGCAGGAAGAAGGACGGCCCAAGATTGAGCTGGGTCCAGGTCACGACGATCCCGCCGATCAGACCCGACACCATCGCCAGAAAGGTCAGCAAAGGCAGCATCAGCAACAGCGCGGCAAGGCGCGGGATCACCAGCGCCTGAAACGGATCAACGCCCATGACCCGCATGGCGTCGACCTCCTGATTCATCTTCATCGACCCGATCTCGGCCGCAAACGAGGACGCGGATCGGCCGGCCAGCAACACCGCAGTGATCACCACCGCAAACTCGCGAAACACCGCCACGCCGATCAACTGCACGGCAAACACACCGGCACCGAAGTCTGTCAGAAGATCGGCCCCGATGAAGGCGACCACCGCGCCGATAAAAAAGGTCGTGACGACGACGATCGGAATCGCGTCAAGGCCAGTGTTCTCTACCTGGCTGAACCAGGCCGCCCAGCGGATCTTCGTCGGGTTGGTCAGGGTCCTGAGACACGCCATGAGCAGCTCGCCGAGGAAGGCAAACGCTGCCCAGGCCTCAGCGCCGAAATCATAGACCCCGTGCCCCACGCGCGCGAAAAACCGCGTCAGCACGTCGGCCTTGCGCGGCGGCTCGACCGCGTGGCGCTCAAGTTCCTCGACAAGGAGAACGACCTGCTTCACCTCTGGCCGGGTGTTCCAGCCTTCCTTTGGCATGGCTTGCGGGTGCGCCTGCACCAGGGCCAGGGCCCCGGCGGTATCGAACCGGCCAAGATCGGATAAGTCTACGGAATCCAGAGTCTTGTTTCGAAGCTCTGCCGCCAGGCGGCGCGGAAGTCGACCCAGCGTGCGCGCGGTCCAGTCCCCGGCCAGCACCAATGCCAACCGACCGTCATCTTCCCCCACGACTCGGTAAGCAGCCGGCCTCATTCCGCTTTCATAGCAACGGATTCCCTTTCCGTCTTCGAGACTTTGTCGTCGACGCCCCCGGCAATGCGCCGCTGAAAGTTGTCAGTTGCGAAACATTCTCATCTATGTCAGACGGGCGGCAACACGATTGAGGACCCACCATGATCAAGCGTCTGTCGACCGCCGCCCTTCTTGCCAGTTCAGTGCTGGTCGCCGCCTGTCAACCGCAGGCCACCGAAACGGCGTCAAGCCAGGCGGACTGCGTGCCGTCGACGGGAGGGGCGCTCAATCTCTACACCGCCCGCCACTACGCCTCGGATGAGGCCATCTACGCCGCCTTCACCTGCGCCACCGGGATTGCCGTCCACAAGATTGAGTTCCGGGCTCCGGAATTGCTGGCTCGCCTTCAGGCCGAAGGGGCGTCCAGCCCGGCTGACGTCGTCGTCATTCAGGATGCCGGGGCCATGGGCGAAGCCGCCAATGAGGGCTTCCTCGTTCCGTTCGAAGACGCCACGATCGACGCCCGTGTCCCTGAACAATGGCGGGATCCGCAAGGTCGCTGGTTCGGCATCGCTCGCCGCGCCCGCATCGTCGCCTATGACACCCAGCGGGTTCGCCCCGAAGAGGTTGATGACTACGCCGACCTCGCCTCGCCGCGTTTCCGCGGCAAGGTCTGCGTCCAGACCTCCGATGCCGTCTACAACCTGACACTGATGTCCGCCCTGATCGACCGTTGGGGCTCGCAGCGGGCGCTGGAATGGGCGCGCGGGATCGTCGCCAACATGGCGCGCCAGCCGCAAGGCTCCGACAGCGATCAAATCCGCGCCGTGGCCGCCGGCCAGTGCGAGGTGGCCATCACCAACCACTACTATTTCCTGCGTATGGCAGAATCCGATGACGCTGCGGATCGGGCCGTGACCGAACACGTCGCGCTGGCCTTCCCGCAGATCAATGGCCAGGGCTCGCACTTCAACCTGTCCGGTGCCGGCCTGGCCGCGCATGCGCCCAACCGCGAGAACGCCATCCGCTTCCTGGAATTCCTGACCGGGCCCCAGGCACAGGGTATCTTCGCCACCGAGACGAACGAGTTCCCGACCACGACCGAAGCGACCATGCCGGAAGACGTCGCGGCCTATTCACACCACGCCGCCGACCCGCTGCCCTTGCCCGCCTACGCCGAACACCGCGCAGAAGCCCAACGCATTTTCGAGCAGGCAGGCTGGCGCTAGATTGCCGGCCCGAGCATCGGGGTCTTACAGATCGGCATGAGTGTGTGATCCAGGGCGTGCCATGTCCTATCGCCTGACCCCTCTTAGGATCGGGGCGATTCTGGCTGCCCTGATCGCCGTCGTGCCGTTGGTAGCCGTGCTGGTTACGGCTGCCGGCCAGCCCGGCGACACCCTGACCGCCGAAACCTTCTGGCGATACACGCGAACCTCGGTCGCGCTGGTTCTGCTGGTCGGGGGCGGGACGGCCTGCCTGGGGGGAATCGCCGCCTGGCTTGTAGCCTTGCACGACTTTCCCGGACGTCGCCTTTTTTCGTGGGCTCTGGTGCTGCCCATGGCCGCGCCGGCCTTTGTCGTCGCCTACGGCTATGCCAGCCTGTTTGACGTGGCGGGACCTATCCGAACCGCCTGGCGGACGGCGTTTGGCTGGGACCCGCCGCTTGAGATGCGCTCCCTCTGGGGCGCGGCTCTGGTGATGACCCTGGCCTTCTATCCCTACGTCTATCTGACGCTACGCGCCGCCTTGATCAGCCAGTCCAGCAGTCTGGCCGAAGCCGCCCGGACCCTCGGCCTCAATCAGCGCCAGACCTTCATGCGCGTTATTCTGCCCTTGGCCCGACCTGCGCTGGCCGCCGGCATGGCCCTGGCTGCCATGGAGACGCTCGCCGACTACGGGGCCACCTCGTACCTCACCGTTCAAACCCTCACGACGGGCGTGGTCCGGGCGTGGTCCGTCTTCTATTCCGCCGCCGAAGCGGCCCGGCTCGCCCTGCCCTTGCTGGCCACCGCGGCGGTCTTGCTCTGGATCGAGCGCGCCGGTCGTCCGGCCACCTCGGAAACCGGTCAGGCCCGCTGGCGAGAGCTACCGCGCATCCGCCTCAAGGGCGGCTGGGGCTGGGCCGCGACCCTCTATTGCCTCATCCTGATCGGCCTGGGTCTGATATTGCCGCTGGGCTGGCTGGCAAGTCTCGGCTGGCGGGCTGACAACGAGTTGCCGCGGCTGATCGAGGCCGGACGCAATGTCCTGATTGTCGGCGCGGTGGCCGCAGCCTTCACCGGGGGCTTGGCAACGCTGGTAGCCCTGGGAACCCGTCAGGGCCGGTTCCTGCCACGTCTGCTCAGCCTGGGGTATGCGACCCCCGGAGCGGTCATGGCGATCGGCCTTCTGGCGCCGGCGGGGATCATTTGGCGGGCCTTTCCGTCGACCGTGTCCAGCTTCCTGATGGCGATCACCTTGCTGATCCTGGCCTATGCCTCACGACTAATGGCGGCGGCCCTTGAGCCCATAGACGCCGGGCTCCAGCGAGTGGGACGTTCGGTGTCGGCCGCCGCCCGGACGCTGGGCGAGACGGAGGCCGGCGTAGCCCGCCGCGTTGAGCTTCCGATTGCCTCTGGCGCACTCTTCACCGCCGTCCTTCTGGTCTTCATTGATGTGCTGAAGGAGCTGCCGGCGACGATGATCCTGCGACCCTTCGGGTTCGATACCCTGGCGGTGATGGCCGACTACTACGCCAAGGACGAGCGCCTCGGGGAGGCCGCATGGCCGTCGATCCTCATCGTTCTGATCGCCATTCCCGCCGTCATCTGGTTGACCCGGCGTGTTTCCCATTCTCGTCCCGGAGACAGGACATGACCGCAACAATCGAGGTTTCGGGAGCAACACGGGCCTACGGTGACAAGCGCGCCGTCGATTATGTCGATCTGACCCTCGAGGCCGGGCGCATCACCTGTCTTCTCGGACCATCGGGCTGCGGCAAGTCGACCCTGCTGAGGTTGATTGCCGGTCTGGAGCCTCTGGATGAGGGCCGTGTCCTCGCCAATGGCCAGGACATCACGCACCTGCCTCCTGAACAACGCGACATGGGCCTGGTCTTCCAGGATTACGCCCTGTTTCCGCACCTGCGCGTCGATGACAATGTCGGCTTCGGTCTGGGCAGCTTGCCAACCGTGGAGCGACGCGCCCGCGTCGCCGACCTGCTCGGCCGGATTCGGCTGGGCGAACGCGGGCGAGCCTTCCCCGGCGAACTGTCCGGTGGGGAGCAGCAACGGGTAGCCCTGGTGCGCGCCCTGGCCCGTCGACCGCACACCGTCCTGCTCGATGAGCCTTTCTCCGGCCTGGACAGTCACCTGAAATCCGAGGTTCGCGAAGCCACGCTCGCGATCCTGCGCGAAACCGACGCCGCTGTTCTGGTCGTCACCCACGACGCCGAAGAAGCCATGCAGATGGCCGACGACCTGGCCCTGATGATCGACGGCAGGATCCTGCAACGGGGCACACCCCAAGCCTGTTATCTCGATCCGGTGTCTCTTGAGGCCGCCCGCTTGTTGGGAGAGGCGCAGGTCATCTCCGCTGAGGTGTCGGCCGGCGTCGCTCAGACGGTCTTCGGCTCGGTGCCCGCCCCCGGCCATCCCGACGGCGGGGCTCAGGTCATGTTGCGTCCGAATGCCCTCGTGCCTGGGCCCGGTGTAGAGGCGGACGTGTCAGAAGCGCGCTTTGTCGGTCAGGCCTGGCGCGCCACTCTCACAGTTGGCGAGGTTTCGACCCAGGCCCGGCTGGCGCACCAGCCGGGAAGCCGGCTGTCGGTGTCGCTGGATCCCGCTGCCGCGCGCGTCCTCGCCTGATTGGGGTCCATACGCAAACGACCGCGCCCTGATGAGCGCGGTCGCATGTCCTGGCTAATACCTTACGCCTAGCGGTACTGCTGGATGCGCGTCGTGCGCAGGCCCTGCATGCCCCAGCGGTCGATCGAATGCTGCCAGCCGAGAAACTCCTCGGTCGTCAGCCGATACCGCTTACAGGCGTCTTCCAACGAGAGCAGGCCACCACGAACGGCGGACACGACTTCGGCCTTGCGCCGGATCACCCAGCGTTCGGTCTCGGGCGGGGGCAGGTCGTCCAGGGTCAAAGCAGCCCCCGTCGGGCCGATGACATAACGCTCGCCTTTGCCATTGATACGCTGTTGTTCAAGCATGGGCTTTTCGCCTCTCGCACCACCATCACTGATGCAAGAATACCCAGAGGCTCATAACACCCGTTTAAGCGCCTTGGTGAACAGGTTCTGAATCGAGGAAGCCGGTCGTTCATCGTTGAGTCAGGCCTTATTAAGTCGGTATTTATCCACGTTACTCAGTCGTTACTTATCAGCGCTTCACGCGGATGAGCTCTTCGAGCATCTCATCGGCCGTGGTGATGATCTTCGACGAGGCCGAATAGGCCCGCTGGGTCGTGATCAGCCCGGTAAATTCCGCAGACAAATCAACGGTTGAGGCTTCCAACTGGTTCGGCGCGATCATGCCTGCCCCGCCCGTGCCGGGTGCCTTGAGGTTGTAGGTGCCCGAGCCCTGGCTGACGCGGAAGGCATTGCCATTGACCGAGATCAGGTTGTCCGGGCTGGGGAAGGTCGCGATCGCCACCTGGGCGATGCGGCGGGTCACGCCGTTGTCGAAGATAGCGGTGACATAGCCCTGCTCATTGATTTCGATGTTCGTCAGATTGCCGAAGGCGGTCCCGTTGGTGATCACCGCCTGGACAACAGACTGGCTGTCGTACTGGGTCAGGCCACCGGCCGCGGTATCCAGATCGAAGCTGACCTGCTGGTCGTCGACACCCAGGCCCGGAGCCCAGTTGACCTGGCCGGCTCCCGGGGCCGCCCCATCGGAAGCCCCGAAGGTCAGGATCGCGTTTTCAGGATCGGGGAACAGGGCCTGAGCCCCCATGGCCTGCATCGCGTCAACGTCGAGGCGACCATCCTGGGTAAAGGCGACCAGGCCCGTGCGGATCTGGCCGTTCGACAGCCCGGCACCGGTCACGACGTCCGAAGCCGGCACCGCGCGGATCTCCGCCAGCCACTGGTTCGGCACATCGGTCTTCAGGAACGAGATCGCCAGGGTGCGCTTGCCGCCCTTGGAGTCCGAGACGGGGATCTGCATTTCGAAATCCGGTCGCACGCCGGCACCGGTTTCGGGGTCATACATGGCCATGGAGTTGGTCGATGCGTCATAGGTCGCGAACTCGGGCGAGACGGCCTGGCTGGACATCAGGTTGGCGTTCAGCGACACGCGGGTGGTCGGTTCCGCAGCCCCGCCGACGGCCCCGACGTTGATCGAGTTGAGGCGGGTCAGGTCCGAGGGATCAACCGTGATCTCGCCCTCGGTGTTGGCAATCCAGCCCTGCAGGAACAGCCCGGCGCTGTTTCTCAGATACCCCAGCGTATCCACGCTGAAAGAGCCGGCGCGCGTGAACAGCCGCGAGTCCGACGCCGTCAGATCTTCTGCCCGCTCTGTCGTGACGAAGAACCCCTGGCCCGAGATACCCAGGTCGGTCGACGACCCGGTCCGCTGGAGCAGGCCTTCCTGCGTCACATAGTGGCGCGCATGAGCCAGAACGCCGCCGGCGGAGTAGCCGCCCGACGAGCCGCCCGTCACCATGGTCTGAAAATCGACCTGGCTGCGCTTGTAGCCGACGGTATTCACGTTCGCGATGTTGTCAGACAAGGCGGCGAGCGCGGCGGAGTTGGCCTTCAGCCCCGAAACCCCTGCCAGCATGGCGCTGTTGATGCTCATCTGTTTACTCCCCTAGAAATCAGAACAGTCGAAGCGGATTGATCGCGCCCGCCAGGGCAGCGATTTCGTCCGCAGGATTGAGAAGGTCTTTGGCCAGGTCGACGGCAGAGGCGATCAGCCCCTGCTCTTCGCCGTCGTTGCCCTCCGAAGTCGGAGCCTCGGCATTGACGCTGATGATCTGGCTCATCGGCACGATGGAGCCGCCGACGGTGACATAGGGCAGACCGTCGTACATCTCGACGCCCGAGACGATGCCGCGGATCAGCACCTGGCTGTCGACCGTCTGGCCGCCCGTCGTCGTGGCCGAGACGCGTAACGTATAGACGCCACCGTCTGCCAGACGGTTGCCGGAGGAGGTGCGACCGTCCCAGGCAAAGTCATGGATGCCTTCGCTATTGGCCGGGGCCGCGCCCGACCAGACAACAGCCCCGCTGGAATCCAGCACCTCAAGCTGAACATCAGCCGCATTGGTCGCCAGTTCGTAGCTCCAGGTCGCCGCACCGTCTTCCAGGCGCGTCGCCGAGCCGGCGGCCGTGACGTACTTGCCGATGTAGCTGACCGCGCCGTCCAGGCCGCCGGACCCCTGGTTGACCAGGGCCTGCAACAGGTCATTCGTCAGCAGCTGCTGCTCGACACCTGCCATCTGGGTGAGTTGGGCGGTGAAGTCGTTGGAATCCAGCGGCGACAGTGGGTCCTGGTTCTTCAGCTGGGTGGTCAGCAGTTGCAGGAACGTCTCGAAGTTCGAGACGAGATTGGCCCGTCCCGAAACCGTGGCGCTTCCCGTGACCGCAGGATTGATGGCATTGACCGGCATTCCTAGACCCTCACATCCAGACCCAGCCGCGTCAGAGTGCGCAGGGCCGGTTGGGCCGCGATGTCTGTCTGATCGGCAGCCTCGATAGACCGCGCATGGGCGCGGCGGCGGTCATCAGCATCAAAGCTGCGGCGATCGTCCGAACCCCCGCGATCCGTGAACGAGAAAGCGTCTTCCGCCAGCTGGAAGCCGGCCTGCTGAAGGTCGCGACGCAGCTCCTCGACCCGCCCGCGCAGCTCCGTCGCCGCCAGCGGATTATCAAACGCCAGACGCGCCGCCAGGCGCCCCTCAGCGTCAATATCCAGCCGAACGTCCACGCGACCCAGCTCGACCGGGTTCAGCTCCATGTCGAAACGGGTCACCCGCGTCTCGAGCCGGCGGATGATCTGGGCCGACACCTGGGCCAGAGCATCAAAGGACAGACGACCCGCGACACTGGCCGCATCGGCCCGGCTCGTGTGCGTCACCGTGATCGGCTCCGGCATCGCCGAGGCCACGGTCATGTCGGCTTCCGCCGCCTGGGGATCGGTGGCCGCGTCGTCTGTCTGTCGAATATCGACGGCTTCAACAGACGACCCTGTCGAAGGCTGTGCGCCCTGGACGGCACCTCCCGTCGTCGCCGCGCCCGCCTGGCTCCCGCCAGAGGATGCCGCGCCGCCTGCCGCCACCGGGCCGTCGGTCTGCGGCGACAGGATCACCTCGGGGTCGATCGCCTCCAGATCGAGCGCCGGGGCTGACGGCTGGCTCACGATCGATGTCTCGGGCGCGCGGGCCACCGTCTGTTGAGCGGCCTGTGCAATGGCCCCCACCGCCTCAACCTGCCCATCAGCGGACAAGGCCTGGAGCGCCGTCGCCATGGCACTTTCAGCAGCCGGTCCCGCCGCCGCCGCAGCACCGGTGCCGGGCAGGACCAGGGGCACGTCCGGCTTGGTCTGCGTCGGACCGGGATTCACCAGCGGCGCTTCAGGTTTGACCGACCCAGGGCCAGAATTGATCAGCGGCCCATCGGTCTTGGCCTGACCACCCGCGCCGGGATTGATCAACGGTCCCAGCGGCTTGCTCTCGTTCGTCGGCCCCGGATTGATCAGCGGGCCATCCGCCTTGCCCTCATTTCCAGGGCCGGGATTGACCAGGGGTTGATCGGAAGGCCACAGGCCACCGCCCGTGAACAGACCGATCTCTGGCGAGTCTTCCAGACGCATCACAGATTCTGTCTGCTCGGCCAGGCGCGCACCAAAACCCAAGCGCCCTCGGGGCCGCGAGGCACCCTGGCTTTCCAGCAGGCCCGTGAACAGACCTGCATCGCCGGGCTCGCCGGTCGACGGGGTCTGGCCAGACATGGCCGCAGGGCTGAGGAGGTCGATAGGCAGCATGAACGCGATCTGGGGCCGCCAGGGGCCCGTATGGAGCAGCGCGTTCGGCGCAGGGGTTATTCGACCCCTTCCAAGCAACCCATGGGCCAACCGCCGCCCACATTTATGATGTTGTTTATATTGATTTTAACGACCTGTTAGGCAGTCAGATTTGACCGCCCTCGGCTGATTTTGCCGCCTGGTCCGGTCCGGCCTTGCCGCCCGCAGCGTGATCGGCATCATTCCCTAGGCCTCGGCAAATATCTCGCTGATCAACCGTTCCAGGGCCTGGGCATCAACGCCGTCGAATGTCCCGAAGTCGGCGGAATCGATATCCAGAACGCCGATCAGATCGCCGCGGATATCGGTGACCGGAACCACGATCTCGGAATTCGAACGGCTGTCGCAGGCGATGTGACCTTCAAAGGCGTGGACGTCTGCGATCACCTGGGTTTGCCGTTGCTCGGCCGCGCGACCGCACACCCCCCTGCCGAAGGGGATCCTCAGACAACCCAGCTTCCCTTGATAGGGGCCCACGACCAGTTCGCCGGGCTTGTCGGGGTCGACCAGATAGAACCCCGTCCAGATGAACGCCGCAAAGGCGTCCGCCAGCATCGAGGCGACCGTGGCCATGCGCGCGATCCGGCTCGGCTCGCCCAGGAGAACGGCCCGGATCTCCTCGCTCACCTCCTGATAGCGTTCAGCCTTGTCAGTGGGGCGGTCATCGCGTGCGACGTGGGCCATGGGGGACAGTCTCCGGCTTGGTCAGGGTTAGATAGGCTTCGCTGTTGAGGAAAACAGGCACGATGCGAAAGGGGCTTCCCGTCAGGCGTGCGTGCCCGAACCGTTCCTCAAGTCTGCGGCGCAGTTGCCGATGGTCGAAGCCCAGGTGAAAGGAATGGTATTTCCGATCCGGCCCGAGCATTTCCGGGGGGCGGTCCGTGGGGGCTCGCCCCGTCGTAGCCTGCCAGATGCGACCCAAATCGGCGTCATAGGCCCCCGCCCTGCGCCAATGCCGGAACAGGCCCTTCAACAGGGCCGGGGGGCCGACCTCAACCGGCACGCCGATCACCAACCGGCCCCCAGCCTTCAGAATGCGGTCGATTTCGTCCAACGCCCGATCCGTCTCAACGTCCGGGAGATGCTCGAAGACCTCCGTGCAAAAGATGACGTCGGCCCCGGGGGGTAGGTCCACTTCCCGCTCGACCACGGACACCGTCGGATAGACATCCAGCCGGCGCCGCGCCGCCTCGGCCATCTCGGCATAGGGTTCAAAGACGACGACGCGCGTGCCGGGCCATCGCTTCTGAATCACTTCGGCCAGCATCCCGTCACCGCCGCCGAAGTCGACGATCAGGCCGCGCGCCTGATCCGGGCCGATCTGGTCGAGCGCATCCCGGATACGCCGATGCTGGAGCCAGCGTTTGACCGCATTCGGGTCATTCCAGGTCAGGTCCGCGTAGGACACAGGGATCGCTAGGCCCGCAGCCCGATGGCACGCAGACGTTCATCCAGAAGTTCACCCGCTGTGATCGGCGGCGGAACCGGCGCATGGCTGCGGCACGACGGCAGGACATCCAGAGATGTCGCCAAGGTCGGATGCATGAAGAACGGCATCGAATAGCGGCTGACATTCGGCCCGCTGGGATTGACCACCCGATGGGTCGTCGCCGGGATCACCCCATTGGTCAGGCGCGCCATCATGTCCCCGCTGTCGACAATCAGGGTTGAGGGATCGGCCACAATCGGCAGCCAGCTCCCGTCTCGATCCAGGAGTTCAAGCCCCGTCCCCCGCGCCGCCGGCATCAGGGTCAGGAAGTTGATGTCTTCATGGGCTGCCGAGCGCACCGCGCCCTCGGGGGTGTCGGCTGAGACCGGCGGATAATGCAGAATCCGCAACAGCGAGGTGCCCCATCGAACCTTGTCGTCGAACCAATGAGTGGTCAGCCCCAGCTCGGGGGCCAGGGCCTGGAGAACCACCATGCCTGTGTCGTTGAGCCGATCGAACAGCTCCGTCACCGTCGCCTGAAAGGCGGGAACATCCTCAGGCCAGACGTTCGGCTCGAACGGCTCATCATTCAGATCCCGGCGCGCCGGGGCGTGGCCGACCTGCCAAAATTCCTTGAGGTCCGGTTTGCCGGAATCCTTGGCGTGCTCGACCCCGAACGGCGTGTAGCCGCGCATCCCCGCCGCAGACTGGCGCTTGGTCGCTTCCGGCAAGGCGAAGACCGCCTCCGCGGCCGCATAGGCGGCGTCCAGAAGTTCAACCGGCACGCCGTGATCCCGAAGAACCACAAAGCCATAGTCCTGCAAACCGCGCATCAGCTCAGCCGAAAAGGCGGCGCGCGCGTCGGGCGTGCCTTCCAGAAATGCGGCGAGGCTGAGTTCAGGAACGGCGCGAGTCATGAGTGACCTCCTAGCATAGCCTCGACCTCGGCGCGCGTCGGCGCGGCGGGTTGCGCGCCCGGACGTGTGGTGGCCAGTGCCCCTGCGGCACAGGCGAACCGCAACGCATCCTGCGGTGACTGTTGCTCCATCAGGGCCACCGTCAAGGCCGCGACAAAGACATCGCCGGCTCCGGTCGTGTCAACGACCTCAACCTGAGGGGGCGTGGCCGCGGCGATCCGCTCGCCCTGCCTCCACAACTCGGCGCCTCGGGCACCCAGGGTGACGGCGATCAGGGCCGGCGACCAGAAAAGGCTCTCGCCGTAGAATTCCATCTCGGTTTCGTTGACCACCAGCAGATCGGCCCGGGCCATCAGGCGATCGGGAACCGCCGCCGCCGGTGCCAGATTGGCCACCGCGAAGCCGTCAAAGGCGTCAAACGCATCTGCGACCGTCTCGATCGGAACTTCGAGCTGACAGATCAGCGCGCCCGCCTCAATCCGTTGCGGCGCGGCCACCGCAGCATTGGCGCCGGAGCAGACGGTGATCTGGTTTTCGCCTTCAGGCGACACGGCGATCAGAGCCACGCCGGTCGGGTGCTCATCGTCAATGAGAACGTGAGCCAGGTTCGTGCCACCGCGCTTCAGCAGGTCCAGCGCCGGTTCCGCAAACGGGTCGCGTCCGACCCGCCCGTACATCTCGGTGTCAGCGCCCAGCCGGCGGGCCGCATAGGCCTGATTGGCACCCTTGCCGCCGGGGTGCTGGTCCAGCCGCGCCCCTGACACCGTTTCCCCCGCGCGCGGCAACGGCGCACCCGAGGCGACGATATCCAGGTTGATCGAGCCGAGCACCGCGATCTTCATGCCTGAGCCCTCAGGGCCGACACGATCAGGTCAAATACCCCGTCGCGATCCGCCTTCACGCCCCAGAAGTGGCGCGGGGTCGCGCCTTCAGCCAGGCGGAACTCGACCTGGGTGTGCCCCCGCGTCAGTGTCGAGATCGTCTCAACCTGAATGTCGCAAGGGCGCACGTCGAACAGGTCGGGTCGCAGGATATAGGCGATGACACACGGGTCGTGCATCGGGCCCTCCTGGCCCTCGCGCCACTTGCGGGCCGTGTACTGGCCATAGTCCAGCATCGCCGCCGTAGCCTCGGCGGCAGGCGTGCCGATGGCGCGGATCGTGTCGATCACCGCATCCGGCGTGCGAACCTGATGGGTCACGTCCAGCCCCAGCATCACCACCTCTACCGCTGCCGACAGCACCTCATGGGCGGCCTCGGGGTCGGCCCAGATATTGTACTCGGCACTGGCGGTGATGTTGCCCCCCTCGCTGCGCGAGCCGCCCATCGCGACAATCCGCTTGAGGCGCTCGGCTACCTGGGGTTCCCGACGCAGGGCCAGCGCCACATTGGTCATCGGTCCGGTTACCGCCAGAGTGATCGTGCCGGGCGCGGCCTCCATCACCAGATCAACAATAGCCTCAGCGGACGACCCCGCCGCTAGGGGCACCGACGGCTCGAACGGCTCCAGCGTGCCCAGGCCCTCCGGCCCATGGAAATGGTCCGCGATGTCCAGGCTGCGTTCGAGCGGCTGGGCTGCGCCGGCATAAACGGGCGGCTGATCGGTCAGACCGGCGATCTGTCTCAGCAGTCGTCCGTTTCGGGCCGTCCGATCTGCCGGAACGTTTCCGCCGACCGTCGTAACCGCGAGAATGTCCAGTTCGGGCGCGGCAAAGGCCAGGAACAGGGCGACGGCGTCGTCCACGCCGGGGTCGCAATCGATGATGACGGGGATGGATGCGTTCATGCGCCGGTTATCGGAGCCTCATTCGCCGTGAACAAGCCCAGGCCGCGTCGAGCGTTCGAACACGGCCACCCGCTCCAGGGCATCCGCCTCAATGTCTGCGTAGAACAGATTGTAAGGCGGTGACTTTCTGCGATCCGCCCACGACCCGCTCGGCCGCAGGGACTCGGACCGCGGCAGCGAGTGACGCAACACCCCGTCGACGCACTGCGTTTCGATCTGGCGCGAGATGAAGGGTGGGCGCGAACCCCATTCCAGGCCGCTGGCGTTGGCTGCTCCCAGGCTCAGCCGCGCCGGTGCAAGCGCATCGCTCTGAGCCCCCAGAACTGGATTGACACACAGGGGCAAGCGCCCCTCAAGGCCGGTCAGGGCACCACGATCCGTCCAGACCTGAGCGCGATCGACCCGGCGTCGCGCCACATCGTCGGCCCCTTCGCGAACCTGGGCAAAGGCGACCAGACACCCCGCCTGGGCCCGCGACTGACAGGCCGGCAGCAGGTCGGTTGCCCGATGGGTATCCTCCGGGACGATGGCGTCCACGACATAGACAGCCACCAGTCGCTGACGCAGCGCGGGATCCTGTCTCAGCACCTCATCGGCCAGGCGTGCGACCAGCTCAGCCCCCTGCCCTGTCCCCGCCAGGATCAAAGGCCGACCCGAATCCCACGTCGCCCGATAGTGATCAAACGCCGCCCGAATGTCCCGATAGACAAAGGCCCGCGCGTCGCGCGCGTCGTCACGCAGGGTCAGCTGCGTATAGAGGCTCGACTGGCGATAGAGGGGTGCATAGATCCGGCCAACGCGGGCAAACGGCCCCGCATAATTGGGCAGCATGACGCGCCGCAACAGGTCGGACGACGCGGCGTCATCGATGGGGCCCAGCCAATCCGCACCCCCGTCATAGGTGGTGGGATGGACAAAGAAGATGTCCGCCGTCCCGGGCGGTCGGGTGGCTTCCCCCGCCAGGGCCCAGGCCGCCGGGCTGGCATAGTCCGGGGCGGCCGGCGGCTCATAGGTCTGGAACGGCACCTTGGGGTCCAGCCCGGTTTGCAGGATATCTTCCCGCCAGGCGAAGGCGGCGGCCACGCCGAACAACAGCAGGGCTGACAGCGCCAGGGCGACCCGGCGGCTCCACACAAATCGCTTGTGGCGCGCCTTGTCCTCGGCCCGCAGCGCCGCATAGGTTTCCTTGGGCCACCGCTTGTGAACCCAGAACCATTCCTCGGGTCTTTCGCGCACGCGCGCCTCGACCCAGGCGTTCACGCGCCGAACGGCCGTTTCAATGTCGCGCGCCCGGTCACCGGTCTGTTCCAGGTGGATCGGGTCGTGGACGACGACACGATACCGTGCCCCTCGTGTCCGCTCGACCGTCATGGTTTGTAGCGGCGCATCATATTTGAGCGCCAGCCGGCTCGGTCCGGGCGCGGTGTGCGCCTCGTGCCCAAAGAAGGGCAGCGCCAAGCCGGCGTTGAATTTCTGGTCGTTCATCAAGGCGACCGACTGACCGTTCGACAAGGCCGACATCAGGTCGCGGGTGGCTTCACCCTTGGGCGCAAACAGCTTCACGCCATAGGCCGCCCGCCCCTCCTTGACCCGCTTGTCGATCAGCGGATTGTTCATGGCCCGATAGGTCATCAGGCAGTTGACGCCGGACTCGACGATGGTGGCCGGCATCACCTCCCAGTTGGCAAAATGGCCCGAGACGAAGACGACCGGCTCGCCCCTGTCGCGGATTTCCGCCAGCCGCTCACCATTGATGACCTCGACGCGGCCCGTGCCGGGACGAATCCGGTCCATCAGCGGGAATTCGGCAAAGGTTCGTCCGACATTGTCCCATTGGGCGTTGAGCAGGCGGGCGTGCTCGCGCTCACTCAGCTTGGGAAAGGCCAGCCGCAGGTTGTCAGAGGCCGTCCGGTTCACCGGGGTCAACGGGCCGATGGTCCGAAACAGCCAGCCTCCGAAGGCCGAGGCCCAGTCCACCGGCAAGGCGCGCAACAACAGCACCACCAGATCGTAACCGATCGCCTCTATGCGCCAGCTGATCTTCTCGCCCAGGGTCGGGTTGTCACGCGACACTCTAGTCCGCCCCCAGACGCCGCTTCAGACGCGTCACACGCTTGTCGATGGACCGCTGCAGCTTGGGCCAGAACCCCTTGGCGCGGGCCTTTCGGAACGGGTCTTCGACATGGGCGTCGCCGCCGATATGTTCGGCCGAGCCGGGCGTCAGGAAGGCGACCGTGAAACCATCCTTCTTGAGCCGATAGGACAGAACCTCTTCCGAGCCGTGCTCCGCGAAGGGCCCGTAGGTCTGCCAGCTCTCCAGCCGGACCAGGCTGGGATTGAAGGAATAGCCGAACCATTCGGGGTGGGCGTCAGGCGGCATCACGACAACGCCGTCCGACAGCGGGGTCAGACGGGTCTGATATTTCGGGTGCAGTTCAGCCGGCTTGCGGACGCAGGCGACGCTGACCGTCGGATTGTTCTCCAGCACCTGGCGGCATGGGTCGAGAAACGGATCGGGCTCAAAACGCCAGTCGTCCTCGCAATGAAAAACATAGGGCGTTCGCACCGCCGCATAGGCACGGTCGATCGCACGCATCTGCCCGATGTTCGGCTGATTGAAGATCAGCTCATAGTCCGGGAACCGCTTGCTAATCCGCGCTGCCATCGCCGCATCGCCGGAATCCTCGATGATGATCCGGTGGGCAAAGCCGGTCGGCTCCGCCGCCTCGAGGCTTTCGAGCGTCTTCTCCAGCAGATCGAACCGCCCGCACGAGGTCAGGACCAGGGTAACGTCACCACTCATGTCCGCGCCGCCTCACCCTGGGCCTTGAGGATCCTTAGCAGGCGTCGGACCCGCATCTCGGCGGCGATATGGCTGGACTGCAGGCCGAACATCCCTCCGGTGAAATTCCGTCTCAGGATGTAGTACCGGAAAAAGACCAGCGGATACTCGAACGGCAGCCGAAGATAGATCGCCAGCGGCGATTTGCGCAGCTCCTTGGCCTGCAGCTGGGTATAGCGGTCCAGCTTCTGACGGACGTGTTCAATCGAGCGGTTCGAATAGTGCAGGGCAATGTGTTCGAGCTGGCCGACCGGCTCATGTTTGGTGTCGACGGTGTCGTGGACCAGGCTCTCGCGGAACCTCACCTTGCGACGATCATACAGGCGCACATAGTTGTGGCTCTCGGCCCAGAGCCGGGGCCGCGTGGCCCCCGGAAACACCGTCGGCATTCGAATTCGGTAGGCCGGCAAGGGCGGCTGAGCGATCGACAACAGGGTCTTGATCTCATTGGCCAGAGCGGGTGTCACCACCTCATCGGCGTCCAGGTTCAGGATCCAGTCGAAGCGCGCGCAATCCTCGGCAAACCGCTTCTGCGGACCATAGCCGTCCCAGGCCCGTTGAAAGACCTGAGCCCCCAGTGACTGGGCCAGATTGACCGTCCCGTCTGTCGAGCCGGAATCAACCACGACAATCTCGTCGGCGATGTCGCGCACGGCCTCTATGCACCGCTCCAGACGGTCCGCCTCATTGAAGGCGATGATGCAACAGGAGAGCCGGACGCGCGCCATGGCCGGGATCAGGCCGCCTGACGTCGCTTGGTCAGGGCGTCATATTCGAGCAGTTCGGCCGCCAGGGCCTCGAACTGATCCAGGGGCACCATGTTCGGCCCATCGGACGGGGCATGGTCAGGGTCGGGATGCGTCTCGATGAACACGGCATCGACGCCCACGGCGACGGCGGCCCGCGCCAGGATGGGCACAAACTCCCGCTGTCCACCGGAAGACGTTCCCTGCCCGCCGGGCTGCTGCACGGAATGGGTGGCATCGAACACCACCGGGCATCCGATCTCCTTCAGCACCGGCAAGGCTCGCATGTCGGACACCAGGGTGTTGTAACCGAACGAGACGCCGCGCTCACAGGCCATGACATTGGGGTTCCCTGCCCCGGTCACCTTGGCGATGACGTTCTTCATGTCCCAGGGGGCGAGAAACTGCCCCTTCTTGATATTGACCACGCGGCCGGTCTGGGCCGCCGCAATCAACAGATCCGTCTGGCGGCTCAGGAAGGCCGGGATCTGGATCACGTCGACGGCCTCGGCCACAGGCGCACAGTGCTCGACCTCGTGCACGTCGGTCAGGGTCGGCATTCCCGTCACCTCGCGGATTTCCGCAAAGATCGGCAAGGCATCCTTCAAGCCAATCCCGCGCGCAGCATTGGCCGAGGTGCGGTTCGCCTTGTCATAGCTGGTCTTGTAGATCAGCCCGACCCCGAGCCGGTCTGCGATCTCACGCAGGGCACCGGCCGTCTCCAGCGCGTGCTGGCGGCTTTCCATCTGGCAGGGGCCGGCGATGAAGGCCAGTTTCTCGCCACCGCCGATGACGACGGGTCGCGGAGCCTGGATATGGATCTGTGCGTTAGGGGCGGTCACGATGGCGTTCCTGAGCGTTCGGGTTTCAGTGGCCAAGAAGTGGCGGCGGCGCAAGCCAATCGCAAGGCAAAGAGGACTTTCTGACGTGGATCAACCGGTCATCCTGTGGTTTCGGCGGGATTTGCGCCTGGGCGACAACCCGGCGCTGGCGGCGGCGGTCGAGACAGGACGCCCGGTCGTCCCCGTCTATATCCATGATGAGGCACTCGATGGGCGCTCCCTCGGCGGTGCCTCGGCCTGGTGGCTCGACAAGAGTTTGCGCGCGCTTCAGGCCGATCTGGCGACGCGGGGATCACCGCTGGTCGTGCGCGCAGGCGATGCGGCCAGGACGCTGGATCAGCTAATCGCCGACACCGGGGCCGACGCCGTCTTTCTGAACCGGATGTTCGAGCCGGCCGCCTGGGCGCGGGACGCAGACATCGCCGAAACCGCCAAAGGCCGAGGCGTCGAGGTGCGCGGCTTCAACGCCACGCGGCTGGCGGCGCCCGGTTCGGTCCGCACCAAGGGGGGCGAGCCGTTCAAGGTCTTCACCCCCTTCGCACGCGCCCTGTGGGACGCCGCTCGCTCGAGGCCCGGTCGTCGCGCGCCGGAGACTTTGACGGCACCGACTTCGCCCATCGCGGGAATCAACATTGATTCACTCGCCCTGCACCCGAAAAACCCTGACTGGTCCACCGGCTTCGACGACTGGACGCCCGGTGAGGCCGGGGCGCTGGCAGCGCTGGTCCATCTGATCGACGGGTCGCTCAGTCACTACGCTACCGACCGCGACCGGCCCGACCGGGAGGGCACCAGCCGCCTGTCGCCGCATTTCCATTTCGGCGAGATCGACCCCTGGCGGGTCGTCACCACCGTCCGCACCGCCGCCGACCACGGCGACGTTCCGCACGGCCAGGCCGAGAAGTTTGCCGCCGAGGTGGCCTGGCGCGAGTTCTCGATCCAGCTGATGGAGAGCTTCCCCGACTTGGCCACGCGCAATTTCCGCGAGGGGTTCGACCGTCTGCAGTGGCGCGACGACCCGGCGGGCCTGGAGGCCTGGACGCGCGGCCAGACCGGCTATCCCATCGTCGACGCCGGGATGCGCCAGCTATGGGTCACGGGCTGGATGCACAATCGCGTGCGGATGATCGTCGCCTCGTTTCTGATCAAGGATCTGCTGATCGACTGGCGCGAAGGCGAGCGCTGGTTCTGGGACACCCTGGTCGATGCCGACGCCGCCGTGAACGCCCAGAACTGGCAGTGGGTCGCCGGCTCCGGTGCCGACGCCTCGCCCTTCTTCCGCATTTTCAATCCGACCGGCCAGGGCGAGACGTTCGACCCGAACGGCGACTACGTCAGCCGCTGGGTCCCGGAGCTAGCCCGGCTGCCCACCGACTGGATCCACAAGCCCTGGGCCGCCCCGCCTGGCGTGCTGGCCATGGCGGGGGTCAAGCTGGGCGACACCTATCCGAACCCCATTGTCGACCACGCCCGCGCTCGCGACCGCGCCCTGGGGGCGCTGAAGGCGACGAAGGGCTAGGTCAATCGCAGGTCATGGTTCCCGTGGTCGGGACCGTTCGAAACGATCCCATATTGATCACAGCGACCGGATGCGGCCAGTGTTCCAGAACCATGAGGCGCGGGATGAGTTCGCAGGTCGTCGTATACTGCAAGCCCCGCTGGCCCGGCACTTGCATCTGGGCGCGATAGTCGATCTGCCGGTCGTAGCCGTTCTCGACCAGCAGAACCGTGTCAACCGAGCCCGGGACCTGCATCAGCGACACGCGCAGCCGATCTAACGGACGACCATCCGGCACAGGATCAATCGTCCCCGGTGCCACGTCCTGGCCCGATGCCGCGATCGCTGCGTTCATTTCCTCGACGGCACGGGACAGTTTGGGCGGCGTGATGATCTCATTGGCCGGGCTGTGCGACTCGACGGTCAAGGCCCCGGCTTCAGAAACCTCCAGGACAACGGACTCGCCGAGGAAAAGCTGCAGACCGTCCTGCGTCACAAAGGGCAGATTGTCATTGATGTTGGCCGTCACCACCCGGTCGTCGAGCTGGATCGCGACCTGCCCGACATCCCGGCAGTTGCGTGCATCCGCGCACAGGTTCACGCTCGGTTGCGTCTGGGCTGTCATCAGGCTTGCAGCCAACAATAGCGAAATCATCGAACTCTCCGCTCTTGGTCGAGCGTCACTTCACCTCCGATGCCGCGATCTGGCAAGCTCCACCCATGACCGAATCGCGCTGTGGCTGGTGCGGGACCGACCCGCTCTACGTCGCCTATCACGACACCGACTGGGGTGTGCCCGAGTATGACGCCCGCGCCCTGTGGGAGAAGCTGGTGCTCGACGGTTTCCAGGCGGGCCTGGCCTGGATCACCATCCTGAGAAAGCGCGAGGCCTTTCGCGCCGCCTTCGACGGCTTCGATCCACGCAAGGTCGCCCTCTATGGCGAGGCCGACCGCGCCCGGCTGATGGGCGACGCCGGCATCGTCCGCTCCAACGCCAAGATCGACGCCGCCATTCGCGGGGCCCAGATCTGGTGCGAAATGGCCGACAACGGCGAGGACTTCTCCGCCTGGCTGTGGAGCTTCGTCGACGGCGCGCCGATCCAGAACCAGTGGGCCTCCCTGGCCGAGGTCCCGACCCAGACGCCCCAGTCCGTCGCCATGTCCAAGGCCCTCAAGGCCCGCGGCTTCAACTTCTGCGGCCCCGTGATCGTCTATGCCTTCATGCAGGCCGTCGGCATGGTCAACGACCACGTCACGCCGTGCCACCGGCACGAAGCGGTGAAGGCGCTGAGGCGATGATGGGTCGAGCTGCGACAGCCTTCTTCCCTTGCGAGAGAAGGTGGCAGTCCGAAGGACTGACGGATGAGGGGTCGCGCAAACCTGTCCGATTCCGTGGACGCTGCGGACAAGCTCAAACGGAACCAGTCGTCCACCCCTCATCCGACCTCGCTGCGCTCGGCCACCTTCTCCCTCAAGGGGAGAAGGACGCATGACCAAGCCCTCCCTCAGCTTCGAATCCCGCCACCCCGCGCCCGTCTGCGGCGTCGACGAGGCCGGGCGCGGACCGTGGGCAGGTCCCGTTTCCGCCGCCGCCGTCATCCTCGATCCGGCCGACGTCCCCGAGGGCCTGGACGATTCCAAAAAGCTCACCGAGGCCCGCCGCATCGCGCTGGAGGCCGAGATCAAGGCCCGCGCCGTCGCCTGGTCGGTCGCCTTCGCCTCTGTGGAGGAGATCGATCGGCTGAACATCCTCAAGGCCACCGGCCTGGCCATGCGCCGCGCGGTCGAGGGGCTGGCCACGCCCGCCGCCTTCGCCCTGGTCGACGGCAACTACCGGTTTGACCTGCCCTGCCCGACGGAGCCGCTGGTCAAGGGCGACAGCAAATCCGCCTCTATCGCCGCCGCCTCCATCCTCGCCAAACAGGCCCGCGACCGGCTGATGATCGAGGCCGATGCAGAGTTCCCCGGCTACGGCTTCGCCGGCCACAAGGGCTATCACGCTCCCATCCACGTCGCGGCGCTCAACCGCCTCGGCCCCTGCCCGATCCATCGGCGCAGCTTCGCCCCGATCCGGGCGCTGATTGAACAGCGCGCACTGATCTGAAAGGTCGTTTATCCCCGCACCCTCGAACGGACCTATCCTGTGACGGTCAGGAGGTCAGGCGATGATGCCGGAGGCTTTTGGTGTATGGGGTTGGAGCGGACTGCTCTTCTCGATCTGACGACCAGGACCGGCGCGAAATAGTGCACTTATTGCACTTAGTGCACTGTGTTTTCAGAGTGCAAATTCCCGCATTCTTCGCTCAGCGGTCGCCCTCGGCCACAAGCACTGCCGCGGGCCTGTGCGCCCGGACGCACCAGATGACCGAGACCACCATCATGACGATGGCCAGACCCTCGATCCCGCTCGGCCAGCGGCCCTCATAGACAAACCCATAGACCAGGGCGAACAGGGTCTCGAAGACGATCATCTGGCCCAGCATCGTCAGCGGCATCAACTGGCTGGCCCGGTTCCACAGGGCGTTGCCGAGGATCGAGGCCCCCAGCGCCACAGCCGCGCTGACCATCAGAAATCGCCGCCAGACCTCGCCGTCCCAGGCCTGCCCGGGCGCCAGCAGGGCCACCGGGACCAGCAGGATCGCCAGCGCACCGGTCACCACCCCGGTCAAGAGCGACCCGTCCTGGGCGCTGACCCGGTCGTTGCGGGCCAGCCAGCGGGCGTTGCCGATCGCATAGACCGACCAGGCGACCAGGGCACCGAGCGCGCAGGCCAGACCGATGATCGCCTCCCAGACCCCGACCGCGTGGGCGTCCGGCCTTTGCAAGGCGTCCCAGCCGATCAATCCGACCGCCCCGGCGGCCAGCAGCAGGGGCAGGATCAGCGTGCCGACCGGGACCGCTTGCGGGTCGCGCAGACCCCACAGGATCACCGCCACCGGCACCATTCCGACGATCAGGGCCGAGGCCGCGACGCCCGCCAGATGCACCCCGACCACCAGCAGGCAGAAATAGACGATGTTCCCCGCCAGGCTCAGCCAGACCAGCCCGCGCCATGCCGCCGCATCCAGAGCCGCCGTCGCCGCTTTCCACCTTGGCAGGACCAGCATGAGGGCCAGCAGGCCATAGGCCAGATACCGCCCCGCCGCCATGGCCATCGGCGAGGCTTCTGGAACCAGCTTGGGCGCCAGAAACACCAGCCCCCACAAGGCCCCCGACCCGACCCCACAGGCGACGCCGAGCAGCCGTGCCCGGGGCATCAGTAGATCAGATGGGGCCGCCGGGTCTCGACCCAGGCCGCCTCGTCCGGCCTGGCCACCGCGTCCAGATCACCCGCATCAGCCCCCGCATCATCCACCCATTCACGCAGGATCGGCGAGCCGTTGATCACATCGATCGGCAGCTTGCCGAAGGCGTACTCATACGGGAAGTCCCGCCACAGATCGTAGTCGGGATAGAGGCTGCGGATCGCCTTGAAACCCAGCGCCTGGACCCGCCAGGGCTGGAAGGCGAAATGGTCATAGGCCGGCCCCTCGGTGTGGATCTGGACGCTCGAACACAGCTGGCCCGCGTGCTTGTGGAAGGTCGGCAGGATCCAGCAATCCCGCAGCACACAGCTGTCCAGCCACTGCGGGGCCAGCCGCTGCATCTCGGTGATCACCGCCCGCGCATCGATGTCCGGCGCTCCGAACAGCTCCAGCGGCCGGGTCGAGCCGCGCCCTTCCGACAGCGTCGTGCCCTCCAGCATCACCGTTCCGGCGTAGTCGCGCGCCATGAACAGGTTCGGCGCATTGGGGCTGGGGTTGATCCAGACCCGCTCATTCAGCGGCCAGCCGAAACCCGGTCCGGCGTCAGGGTCATAGCCCTCGATCTCGATGACGCGATAGGCCACATCCAGCTTGAAGTGGTCGATGAACCAGCGGCCCATCTCGCCCAGGGTCATGCCGTGGCGCATCGGCATGGGCCCGGCCCCGACGAAGCTCTCCCAGCCGGGCCTGAGGATCGTGCCCTCGACCGGTCGCCCGGCCGGATTGGGCCGATCCAGCACCCAGACCTCCTTGCCGTGCTCGGCGGCGGCCTCCAGCACATAGAGCAGCGTCGTCACGAAGGTGTAGATGCGACAGCCCAGGTCCTGCAGGTCGATCAGGATGACGTCGAACGTCCCCATCGACTGGCCGGTCGGACGGCGCACCTCGCCATAGAGGCTGAAGATCGGAATGCCGTGGATCGGATCCGTCTCGTCCTCCGTCTCCATCATATTGTCCTGGAGATCGCCCTTCATCCCATGCTGCGGCCCGAAGGCGGCGGTCAGGTTTATGTCCGGGCAGGCCACCAGCGCATCCATCGAATGGGTCAGGTCCGCCGTGACCGAGGCCGGGTGCCCCAGCAGCGCGACCCGCTTGCCCTTGAGCGCCGCGCGCAGCTCGGGTTCGGCAAGCAGGCGATCGATGCCGAACTTCATTGGCTTTCCATGGGGGGCAGCTCCAGAACGAACGAGTCGGGATGGTGAAAGTCCGGCTTATCCGAAGGATGCGCTAAGGCCCAATAGGAGATCGCGCCATCGGCGGTTTCGATGACGGTGGACAGGGCGATCCGCCACGGCTGGTCGATGGGCAACCCCAGCCGATCCAGATCGAGCGTGACCGTGCGCGCGATCCAGGTCGCGTCATGCGCCCGCTCACTGTCGCGAACCTCGACCCCGTCCAGCGGCGTCATCCCCTCGCGGTAGCCGTCAAAGCCATAGACCGCCCAGAAGCCCGAGGGCGACAGGTTGATCTCGACATAGCCGCCGTCGGGCCGCGCCACGAAGGCCTCGAAACAGGTCGTCCGCCACAGCTCATCGGCCCGCGCCCGCTTGACGAAGCCGGGGACTTTCACCGCCGCAACGTCGCCGCCGACCTCGTAGTCCAGCTTCAGGCTCGACGGCCGGGGCCGCGACGCCATGACGGAAATCGTCAGATCCGGGGCGGTCGATCCTGGAAAGGGCGCAAGCGTGACAGTCATGGCCCCGTGGTGGCCTTCCGCTTGACGCCGGTCAACTGGGCGGCATAGGGATTCCTCATGTTCGCTCCCCGGTCCCAGACCCGCCTCTATTATCGCTCGCTGATCTAGCGAGCGGCCCGCGAACCCCTGCGCCGCATTTGCCGGCGCATTCCCCACCTGACGGACGCCGGCTTCCCTGCTAACGGAGCCGACATGACCTCCCCAAAGACCGACCCAGATTTCAAGTCCGATTTCCTGAAAACCCTTCAGGCCCGCGGTTACATCCATCAGATCACCCATCCTGCTGAGCTGGATGAGGCGGCGTCGGCCGGCATTGTCTCGGCCTATATCGGCTTCGACGCGACGGCCCCGTCGTTACATGTCGGCAGCCTGATCCAGATCATGATGCTGCGCCGCCTCCAGCAGGCCGGTCATCGCCCCGTCGTCATCATGGGCGGCGGTACCACCAAGGTCGGCGACCCGACCGGCAAAGACGCCTCGCGCCCGCACCTCAGCGACGAAACGATCCAAGCCAACATTGCCTCGATCAAGACGGTGTTCGAGAAATTCCTGACCTTCGGCGACGGGCCGACCGACGCGCTTCTGATCGACAACGACGAGTGGCTGTCGACCTACGGCTACGTTCAGTTCCTGCGCGACTACGGCACGCACTTCACGGTCAACCGGATGCTGGCGTTCGATTCCGTGCGTATCCGGCTGGAACGCGAGGAGCCGATGTCGTTCCTGGAATTCAACTACATGCTGATGCAGTCGGTCGACTTCCTCGAGCTGAACCGCCGCCACAATGTGACCCTGCAAATGGGCGGCTCGGACCAGTGGGGCAATATCACCTCCGGGGTCGATCTGGTGCGGCGGGTCGATCAGAAGTCGGCCTTCGGCCTGACCACGCCGCTGTTGACCACGGCCTCGGGCGGCAAGATGGGCAAGACGGCGCAAGGGGCCATCTGGCTGAATGCCGAACAGCTCAGCCCCTATGACTACTGGCAGTTCTGGCGCAATGCCGACGACGCCGACGTGGGCCGGTTCCTGCGCCTGTTCACCGACCTGCCGCTGGACGAGATCGCGGCGTTGGAAGCCCTCGAAGGTGCCGGAATCAACGACGCCAAGAAGGCCCTGGCCGACGCGGCCACAACGATGCTGCATGGGGCTGAGGCGGCGACAACGGCGCGGGCCGCCGCCGAAAGCGCCTTCGAAAAGGGGCAGCTTTCGGCTGACCTGCCGACCGTCGAACTGCCGCGTGACGAGGTCATCGGCGCCATGATCGCCGCCGTCACCACCAAGGCTGGGCTGACCCAATCCAACGGGGAGGCCCGGCGACTGGCCCAGGGCGGAGGTTTGCGCCTGAACGACGCACCGATCACCGACGGAGCTCAACTCCTGACTGAGGCCGACCTGACGGGCGACGGCGTGCTCAAGCTCGGGGCAGGCAAGAAAAAGATCGTGCTGGTGAGGCCCGTCTGATGACCGAATTGACCGAGGGCCTGAAGGCCCCTGCCCTTCACCTCCCGACCGACGATGGCGGCCAGTTCGATCTGGCCCGCGCCGGCGGCCCCGTCGTGGTCTTCTTCTACCCCAAGGCCGACACCCCCGGCTGTACGGTCGAGAGCCAGGATTTCTCCGCGCTCAAGCCTGACTTTGACAAGCTGGGTGTCCAGGTGATCGGCGTTTCGCGCGACCCGGTGAAGAAGTTAGCCCGGTTTCGAGCCAAACACGGCCTGACCGTCCTGCTCGGCTCTGATGAGGCCGGAACGGTGACAGAGGCCTGGGGCGTCTGGGTCCAGAAGCAGCTTTATGGCCGCACCTACATGGGCATTGAGCGGGCAACAGCCCTCGTCGGGCCAGATGGCCGGCTGGCCAGGGTGTGGCGAAAGGTCTCGGTCAAGGGCCATGCGACCGAGGTTTTGGTGGCCGCCACACGCCTGTAGAAAATCCAAATGAATGAACCTTTGATCTTGTATCGGAAGATCTGTTTCTCTTCGAATACACACTGAAATATCGGTTTCATGGATTCGATCTAGATTCGTTGCTCATTCCCCTATCGCGCGAGAAATCGGCCGTGAGCTAACCATTTCGCGTTGTCATCCGTTCATCGTGGTTAACGGAAGGTGAACACCCTTGCGCATTTGCGGCTACTTGCTGCATATGATTTCGACGGGTTGTGGGGTGGTAGAGTAATGGTCAAGCGTACCAAGGGCAGAATTCACCGGTTCTTTGAACGCCGGTTTCCTGAGCGGCACGTCTTCGTCCGCACCCCTGACGGTGAAATCACCGGTCGCGTCCTGACTCCTCGAAAACAGATCCTGATGACCTGCGGCGCGGTCGTTCTGGGGGCCTGGTGCCTTATGACCACTGCGGGGACCGTGTGGGGAGCTGTCACCACCTTCACCGCTGAACGCGACGTGCATCGTGCCCGCGCCTCGGCTGAGCGCATGAACGCTGACCTCCAGGCTCGTCTCGACAGCGCCGTGGCCCGAATGACGGCGACGTCCGGCTCGATCGATGATCTGGCGCATACGGTCGAGCGTCGCCACGCCGCCCTTACCCAGGTCATGACCCTGTTCCGGGGTGTTGACGGCGCTGAAGAGGCCCTGCGCCCCGCCGTGTCCCAGGATCCCGACCAAGCCCCGGTTGCCCGTCTCGTTTCGGTACAGATGGATCAGGAGCGTCTCATCTCGAGAGCCCAGACCTTCGCCGATAGCCGGGCCGAGCGTCTGCGCCTCGCCTTCCGTCTGGCCGGCCTGAACCCTGCCGCCTATGCTGGATCACCGGACTCGCTGGGTGGCCCCTTGGTCGAGGCCAACGACCCCGAGGCTTTGGCGACAATTCTCGATGTAGATGAAGCCTTTGCGGCCCGCATCCAGGCGGCGGCTGACGATCTCTCGGAGATGAGAACCCTTGCTGATACCGCCGAGCACCTGCCGTTTGGGCGGCCTGCAACGGGCGTGCGTCAGACCTCCAGCTTCGGTGTTCGGTTCGATCCGTTCAGTGGTCGCCCGGCCGTTCATCGTGGTCAGGATTTTGCAGGACCCTACATGACGCCGATCCGGGCAACCGCGCCCGGGGTGGTGTCCTTCGCAGGTGTCCGCAATGGCTACGGCAACACAGTCGAGATCGACCATGGCGGCGGGTTCAAAACCCGCTATGCGCACCTGCAAGGCTTCAACGTCGCCGTCGGCCAACGGGTCGGTATCGGTCAGCGCATCGGCGCGATGGGTTCGACCGGCCGCTCAACCGGCGTACATCTTCACTATGAGGTGTGGGTCGATGGCCGTCCCCAAAACCCCGCCCGTTTCATGAGAGCCGGAGACTATGTTCAACAAGCCGAAGAATAATCCGCCGCAGCCCAAGTCGCGTTCCGACGTTCCGGTCCCGCCGCTGCCTGATTTGCCGTCTCCGGGACAACAGAACGGTGCCGCGACCGCCCAGGTCGCCGCCGCGCCGGCTGTCGCGCCGGTCGCGCCGCCGACCCCGGCCCGTGGGGCGTCGGTTCTGGCTCGCGACTTGGTTTTTGAAGGCAACATCTCCGGCGAGGGCGAACTGACCATCGACGGTCAGGTCAAGGGTGATGTCCGCGTCAATCGTCTGATCGTCGGTGATACCGGCTCGGTCGAAGGCACCGTCCAGGCCGACAACGTCGACGTCAAAGGGCGTGTCGTCGGGGCCGTCAACGGCAAGGCCGTCAAGCTGATGTCGACCGCCTATGTTGATGGGGACATCAACCACGAACAACTGGCCATCGAAGTCGGTGCCTATTTCCAGGGACGCTGCCTCCAGAACCGTCCGGGTCAGGCCGCGGCTCCTGCCCGCCCGGCTGCCGCTCCGGCGGCGGCACCGGCAGCGGCCCCCGCCGCACCGGCAGTCCAGGGCGAGGTCGTCAACCTCAAGCCGACGGTCTAGATCCCTTTTTGGCTAACGACCGGGGCGGAGCCTGCAAAGGCTCCGCCCTTGTTCTATTCCTCGACCGTTTCCCCGCGCGTCGCACCGACACGCTGGGCCAAGGCCGCGCCCATGAAGGCATCCAGGTCGCCGTCGAGAACCCCTTGCGTATCCGACGTCTCGACCTCGGTACGCAGATCCTTGACCATCTGATAGGGCTGCAGGACGTAGGATCGGATCTGGTGGCCCCACCCGATGTCCGTCTTGGCGTCGGCCAGGGCCTGGGCGGCGGCCTCGCGCCTTTGCAGCTCCAGCTCGTACAGGCGCGCCCGCAGCATCTTCCAGGCCTGTTCGCGGTTCTGGTGTTGGGATCGCCCGGCCTGACAGGCCACCACCGTATTGGTCGGAATGTGCGTCAGCCGCACGGCCGAGTCCGTCTTGTTGACGTGCTGCCCGCCCGATCCTGACGCCCGATAGGTGTCGGTTCGTACATCCGCGGGGTTGATGTCGATTTCGATCGTGCCATCCACCACCGGCGACACACCGACCGAGGCGAACGACGTATGGCGCTTGGCTGCCGCGTCATAGGGACTGATCCGAACCAGCCGATGCACACCCGATTCCGACTTGAGCCAGCCATAGGCATTGGGGCCGGTCACCAGGATGGTCGCGGACTTGATACCAGCCTGGTCGCCGTCTTCCTCGGCCTCGATCTCGACCTCATAGCCATGCGCCTTGGCCCAGCGCGTGTACATGCGCAGAAGCATCCCGGCCCAGTCGCAGGACTCGGTTCCGCCCGCCCCGGCATTGACCTCGAGATAGGCATCGTTGCCGTCGGCCTCACCGGACAGCAGGGCTTCCAGCTCGGCCCGGGCGGCGCGCTCCTTGATCGACCGAAGCTGGGCCCGCGCGTCTTCAAGGGCCGCCTCATCGCCCTCTTCATCCGCCATCTCGGACAGCATCACCGCCTCTTCCAGACCGGTCTGCATCTGCTTCACGCCGTTGATCTGGCCTTCCAGGCGGGCGCGTTCGCGACTGACAGCCTGGGCCTCGTCGGGGTTGTCCCACAGCGTCGGGTCCTCGACCCGAGCGTTCAGCTCATCGAGTTTTCGAAGGGCCGGCTCCCAGTCAAAGTCGCCTCCTGAGCAGAGCAAGGCTCTGCTCGATGTCGGCCGACATGGCCTCGACATCCAGTCGCATGGTCAATCTCTCAGTGACACGTCATTCATGGCGATCCGCATCGCCGAAGGCCCGTCAGATAGGCCATCACAGCTAAAACGCAAAGGCCGGGTGCCGTCAGTACAACCCGCTCAGGTCTTCGGGCGGCGGGGTTCTGGGCGGCGGGGCCGCATCCGGCGGCGGCGTCGGCAGTTCATCGGGCGGCACGCGCGGTCCGGGACTGTAGGGAACACCGTCGACCGGGGCATAGGTCGGACGCTCGCCAGTCGCGGCAGGGCGGACCACCTCTTCCTCTTCGAGCTGCCGGCGCAGGGCTTCCGAGCCCGGACGGAAGGCTTCCTCGATCCCGTTCACGTTGCGCCAGATGGCATTTTGCGGACGGGCGAACTGAAGCACGGGGCGGCCGCGCATGGCTTCCTGCATGAAGTCGACAAAGATAGGCACCGCGGTCACACCGCCGGCTTCCCCCGAGCCCAGCGATCGGTTGTCGTCAAAGCCGATGAAGACCCCGACGATCAGGTCCGGCGTGTAGCCGACGAACCAGGCAGAGCGATAATTGTTGGTCGTCCCGGTCTTGCCGGCAACCGGTCGGCCCAGCACACGGGCCGAAGTGGCGGTCCCCCGCTGGACGACGCCTTCCAGCATCGAGGTGATCTGATAGGCCGTGATCGGATCCATGACCTGCTCGCCGCGTGCAGCCACGCGCGGGCTCTCTCGCCCATCAAAGTTGCGCTCGCAGGTCGGACAGGACCGGGTCGGGTCGATGTTGTTTTCGGCGCTCCAGATCGTCTGACCGTTGCGGTTCTGAACCAGCTCGATCAGGTGCGGGCGCACGCGCCGCCCCCCGTTGGCAAAGGCCGCATAGGCCCCCGTCAGACGTAAGGCCGTCGTTTCTCCGGCCCCCAGGGCCATGGACAGAACCGGCTCCATCTCGTCGACGACGCCGTAGCGGATGGCGTCGTCGCGCACCCGCTCCATGCCGATCCTTTGGGCCAAACGCACCGTCATCGCATTTCGCGACAGCTCCAGACCTCGACGCAAGGTGGTCGGACCATAGTAGCGACGGCTGTAGTTCTGCGGACTCCACGTCTGGCCGCCCGCTCCGACCAGGGTGATCGGACCGTCGACGATGATCGACGTCGGCGTAAAGTCTGTTTCAAGTGCCGTGGCATAGACGAACGGTTTGAAGGCTGATCCCGGCTGACGCATCGCCTGCGTGGCCCGGTTGAAGCTCGACAACGAATAGGAATAGCCGCCGACCATGGCCACGACCCGGCCCGACCAGGGCTCGATCGCCACCAGCGCGCCGTTCACCTCAGGTATCTGACGCAGGCCATAGGCTCCGCCGTCCAGCGGCTCGACGAAAATCAGATCCCCGCGCGACAGCCCCGCCCCAGCATTGGCCCAGGCTGCGTCTGAAGCCAGGAGCCCGGCCTCCGAGCCGTCTGACGCCAGCAGAATACGAACCGTGTTGCCCGAGACGGACTCGACAACCGCCGCCTGCCAGGCGCGGCGTTCCGACGGCGGGCTTTCAGCCGATGCACGCGCCTGCCAGCCCTCGCTGATCTCGGTTTGCCCCCAGGCCCCCCGCCAGCCATGGCGCCGGTCATAGGTTTCCAGCCCCCGCATGAGCGAATCGCGCGCCATTGACTGGAGCCGTGGGTCCAGGGTCGTCCGCATGTAGTAGCCACCGCGATTGACGTCCTGCCCCCACGTCCGCAGGGCAATCCGGCGGGCCTCTTCGACGAAATAGTCGGCGTCCTGGTACTCCGCCCGCACGGGTGCATCGCGAACCACCAGCGGCGCCGCTGCCGCCTCCTGGCGCTGAGCCTCGGTGAGCCAGCCCTGCTCGGTCATCTGACCCAGGATCCAGTTCCGACGGCCGATAGCCGCCTGGGTTTGTTCTCGCGGGTGATAGTTGTTCGGCCCCTTGGGCAGCGCCGCCAGGAAGGCCGCTTCCGCCGGAGTCAGTTCGTCCAGCGATTTGCCGAAATAGTTGTAGGCCGCCGCCGCCACGCCATAGGACCGGTAGCCCAGGAAGATCTCGTTCAGGTACAGTTCGAGGATCTGTTCCTTGGTCAGCACCGACTCCAGGCGCTGCGCCAGAATAGCCTCACGAACCTTCCGTCCGATCGTCGTGTCGCTGGTCAGCAGGACATTCTTGGCGACCTGCTGGGTGATGGTCGAGCCACCTTCCAGTCGGCGCCCCTGCGCCAGATTGATCACATTGTTGGCCATAGCCCGACCAAAGCCCGCGACATCAATCCCGCCGTGCTGGAAGAAGTGCTTGTCCTCCGCGGCCAGGAAGGCCTGAATCACGACGGGCGGAATTTCGCGATAGGGCACGAAGATGCGGCGCTCTTCCGAGAATTCACCGATCAGGGTTCCATCCCAGGCATAGACGCGCGTGGCCGTCGGTGGCCGATAGTCCGCCAGTTCGCCCGCATCGGGCAGATCATGGAACAGATAGGCCGTGTATAGCGCAACGACCATGCCGGCGAGCGCCACAAAGCCGAGAATCCCGATCCCGACCATGACAAACCAACGCTCGGCTGTCTGCACGACAAACTCCCTGGCCCGGCCGCTGCGCGGGCCGCTCAGGTGGATTTAGCCGGAGCCGCCGCCGGGGGGAAGGTGCCTTAGGGCAAAGCCGCGCCAATCGCGGTCGGACCGGGCTGGAAATAGGCGTCAATCGCCCGCACCACGGCCCCCATCAGTCGACGCCTGCCGTCCTGGTTTCCCATGAACTCAGCGTCTTCGCTGTTGGTGATGAACCCCATCTCCAGCAGCACCGCCGGAACATCCGGTGCCAGCAGGACCGCCAGATTCTCGTCGCGATGACTGCGCTGCAACAGCGGCGCTTCGGTGCCGAGCTGGTTGAGCAGGGATCCGGCGAACACCGACGACCGATTCATCGTCGCCCGCTGGGTCAGGTCCAGAAGGACGCGGCGCACAGCAGGATCACCCGCCGGCAGGTCGATGCCGCCGTAGGGCCCTCCGCCCAAGGCCTGACGGGCGGCCCGGTCGGCCCCTCGGTCAGACAAGGTATAGACACTGGCCCCCCGCGTTGCAGGGTTTTGGCTCGAATCAGCATGCAGAGAGATGAACAGGTCGGCTCCGGCATCGCGAGCAATCGCGACACGGCGCGCATGTGGGACCAGCACATCCGTCGAGCGCGTCATCACCACGCGGTAACGACCCGTTGCTTCCAGCTGGCGGCGCAGCTCCAGCGCCGCCGCCAGAGTAAGCTCGCGCTCGTGATGGTTGGCCCCCAGGGCCCCTGGGTCCGTTCCGCCGTGGCCGGCATCAATGACAATGATCTGCCGCGACGGCGGCTGCGGGCGTTGGCGCTCTGTGACCGGAGGCGGGGCGGCGCGCGCCTCATCACGCGGGGCCGCGCCCGGGGCTGCCAGATCAATGACGTAGCGATACACCCGCACTCCATCGCCCGGTGGCAAGAGGAAGCGACGGCTGACCTCGGCCGAGCGTGTCAGATTGAGCCGGAGACGCGCCCCGTTGCTGCGCGCTGACATTTCATAGCTACGGACCAGGCCGGCCCCCGGGCCGGACAGGCCCTCTCCCGCATTGACGCCGGGCAGAAGCACCGACAGTTCCGGCGGGGCCTCGCCCTGTTCGATTCTGGCGCTGGCGGAACGGGTCAGCTCGACGACCACCCGGGTCCGCTGGGCGTCCCCGCCAAAGCGAATCTGCACGACGTCATCCTGGCGCGGGCCATCGGCGAGGCCTTGTCCGGCGGCGAAGGCCGCGACGACAAATGCCACAAGCGCGGTCAGGCCTATGGCCAGCCGTCGCGAACTTCCGAAAACCTTACTCACAGACGCGCCCACGTCGGCTTCTCCAAACGCTTGGCGTCAATCATGCCAGAGCGACGCTGGAAAAGGGTTAAGGCCGTGGACAAATTCGTCTCACGCGACACCTTTCTTTTCGGGGCCGCCTCTTGCTAAAAGGGGCAAGCCGACCCAGCTACCTAACCCAAGGGAAGCGACTACAAGGGTTTGCCCCCCGGCGTGTCGCACAGATGGTCTTTTGGCCCTGACGATACGTCCCCCACCGCGCCTTGCAGCGCGACCGACTGAGACACGACCCCATGGGCCGCACCGCCGCCAACAGGCTGATTTCAGGGATCGCTTTCAGCGACCTGATCGCGTGTGCGCCATCCCCCCTGCCATTCAGGCGAGCCGCCCGCGTCCGTGATGGACGCCTGGCTTCGGCGCGCCCCGGAGACAACCACCACCATGTCCAAAATTATGCTGATCGATGCGGCGCACGCGGAAGAAACCCGCGTCGCCGTCGTCAACGACCGCCGGGTTGAGGATTTCGATTTCGAAAGCCGCGATCGCAAACAGCTTCGCGGCAACATCTATCTGGCCAAGGTCACGCGGGTAGAACCCAGCCTTCAGGCCGCCTTCGTCGAGTACGGCGGGAACCGTCACGGCTTCCTGGCCTTCAACGAAATCCACCCGGACTACTATCAGATCCCGGTCGCCGACCGCGAGGCCATCATGGCTGAGGCGGAAACCGAGGAAGAGAAGGCCGAAGCCGAGGCGGAGGCTGACAACGACGAAGGCCTGTCCGCCGACGAGGCCAAGCTGCGCCGTCGCCTGATGCGGCGCTACAAGATTCAGGAAGTGATCCGGCGGCGCCAGATCCTGCTGGTTCAGGTCGTCAAGGAAGAGCGCGGTGCCAAGGGCGCGGCCCTGACCACGCGCATGTCACTGGCCGGCCGCTACTGTGTGCTGATGCCCAACACCGGCAAGGGCGGCGGCATCTCGCGCAAGATCACCAGCGCCACGGACCGCAAACGTCTGAAGGCCGTCGCCCAGTCCCTGGATGTGCCGCACGGCATGGGTCTGATCATCCGCACGGCAGGGGCCAAGCGGACCAAGACCGAGATCAAGCGCGACTACGAGTATCTGCTGCGCCTCTGGGAAGACATTCGCGAAACGACGCTCAATTCCCACGCGCCAAGCCTGATCTATCAGGAAGAGGATCTGGTGCGTCGGGCCGTGCGCGACATGTTCGACAAGGACTTCGAGAGCCTGCAGGTCGAAGGCGAGGACGCCTGGCGCGAGGCGCGCGACTTCATGCGGGTTCTGTCACCGTCCCTGGCCAAGAAGGTTCAGCTTTACGAAGGCACCACACCGCTTTTCGTCAAGCACAAGGTCGAGGATGTCCTGGCCCAGCTCCAGACTCCGACGGTGCCGCTCAAGTCCGGCGGCTATCTGGTCATCAACCAGACCGAGGCCCTGGTCGCCATCGACGTGAACTCGGGCAAGGCCACCAAGGAACGCAACATCGAGGCAACCGCGCTCAAGACCAATCTGGAGGCCGCCGAAGAAGCGGCGCGTCAGATGCGGCTGCGCGATCTGGCCGGCCTGATCGTCATCGACTTCATCGACATGGATGAGTCGAAGAACAACCGGGCGGTCGAAAAGGCCCTGGCCTCGGCACTCGAAAGCGATCGCGCCCGGCTACAGATGGGCAAGATTTCCCAGTTCGGACTGATGGAGATCAGCCGCCAGCGCCGCCGTATGGGCCTGCTGGAAGGCGTGACCCACGTTTGCGAACACTGTGGTGGGTCGGGGCGCGTCCGCTCCACCGAATCGAGCGCGCTGCTGGCCATGCGGGCGGCCGAAGCCGAAGCCGGCAAGGGCGAAGGGGCCATTGTCCTGCGCGCGCCCGCCGCCGTGGCCCTCTATATCCTTAATCACAAGCGCGACACCCTGGCGCGCCTGCACGCAGTGGCCGGCCTCTTCGTGACCGTCCAGATCGATGATCACCTCGCCAATGGTGAGACGGCCATCCAGCGCCTCGACATCGAAGTGCCGCCGCCGCCGGTCGTTGCTGCTGTCACGCGTGAGCGCGTCTCCTACCGCCCCGAAGACGAGGCCGACGAATCCTTCCCCGACGATGAGCCGGAAGACGAGGACCTGGACGAAGACCAGGAAGATGCCGACGACGATCAGTCGCTGGCGGCACTCGAAGACGCCGAAGACCGCGAAGGCGGTCGCGGCGGACGCCGCCGTCGCCGCCGGCGCGGTGGCCGTCGCAACGAAGGTGACCCGGTCGCTGACAGCGAGGTCGTCACGGAAGGCCCCGCTGACGACGAAGACGAGGACGGCGGATCACGTCGTCGCCGTCGAGGTCGCCGTGGCGGTCGTCGCGGTCGTGACGGCGACGGCGGCCGTGACGGAACCTATGTTTGGGTGCGGGGTCGCACGCCGTCTCTCGAAGATCCCTATGTCTGGTTCGACCCCCTTGATCGAGCCCCTCGGGGGCGCCCCGAACCGGTGGTTTCGGCAGCCGATGATGCTACGATTCAGGCACCTGAAACGCCTGACAGTGAGCCGGTGGCGACCGCGCCCAGCGAAGGCCGTCGCCGTCGGGTCCGCCGCCGATCGCCGCGCAACGCCGAAACGCCTGCCTTCGTCGCCGAGGTGACCGAAGGTGAGGCCGTCGCCGAAGTGGAAACCGCCGAGGCATCGATCGAGGAGATCGTGGTGGCCGAAGCCGCGCCCGAACCCGTCCCCGTCCCTGTCGAAGAGCCAGTCACGGTCGTCGAGGTCGCCGAGGCGGTCCAGATTGAACCGAAACCGGTGGCCTCAGAATTGCCATTGCCTGAGGGCGAGATCACCGCCCCGCCTGAAAAACCCAAGCGGGGGTGGTGGCGGCTGGGTCGCTGACACCGTCGCGGCGCGAGCACGAGCCAAGGAGGAGACAATATGTCCCAACCCCGACGCGGATGGCTCGCGGCAATCACAGCGGCAACGCTCTGGGCGGCGACTCCTATCGTCGCCCAGGCCCAGTCCCTGATCCGAGACACAGAAATCGAGATGATTATCCGGGAGGGGGCCGACCCGATCCTGGAAGCCTCCGGACTTGATCCAGACGACGTCACCATCCTGCTGGTCAATGACCCGACCCTGAACGCGTTTGCCACACAGGGCCAGCGCATGGGGTTTCATACAGGCCTGATTCTGGAGGCGGATACGCCCAATCAGTTCCTGGGCGTCCTGGCTCACGAGGCGGGCCATTTGTCGGCCGGCCATACGATCCGCGGGGACATCGAGCGCGCGGGCATGCAACCGTTCCTGCTGACGATGGGCCTCGGAGTCCTGGCGGCCCTGGCCGGTGCCCCCGATGCGGGGGCCGCTCTGATTGGCAGCTCAAACTATTTTGGCACCCTGAGCGCCCTGACCTACTCGCGCAGCCAGGAAGCCGCCGCTGACCAGGCGGCCGCCACCGCCCTGGAAGCTGCCGGCGTTTCGGGGCAAGGCCTGGTCGAGTTCTTTGAGGAGTTCCGCTATCAGGAACTGTTCTCTGACGAACGGCGCTTTCCCTTTTTCCGTAGCCACCCCCTGTCCAGCGACCGGATCGCCGGCCTGCGCCGTCGCGTTCAAGGGCAGGCCCACTACGATGTGGTCGACACCGAAGAAGCCCTGTTCCAGCACCGTGTGATGCAGGCCAAGCTCTATGCGTTTCTGAACGCGCCGGCCTATACGCTGCTGCGCTACCCGGCGACCGATACGTCGTATGAGGCCCGCTATGCGCGTGCGATCGCGGCCTATCGTGCCTCGAATATCGATGATGCCCTGAACCAGATCGACGCCCTGCTTGAAGAGCATCCCGACAACCCCTTCCTGTGGGAGCTCAAGGGTCAGGTCCTTTTCGAGGGCGGCCGTCCCGCCGAAGCAGAGCCGGCGCATCGTCGTTCGGTGGAACTGCTTCCCGACGCCGGCCTCCTGCGCGTCAACCTGGCCCAGGCGATTATCGCTCAGGAGAACCCCGCTCGACTGGATGAAGCCATCTCAGAGCTGCATCGGTCCCTGACCTATGAGCGCGACAATCCCTTCGCCTACCTCCTGATGGCCCAGGCCTACGGCACGGCCGGCAATGATGGTGAGGCTCGCCTGGCCCAGGCCGAATACCATTTCTCGATCCGCGAGATGGAAGAGGCCCAGCGTACGGCTGTGTTTGCAAGGGCTCGGCTAACACCGGGAACCGCCTCCTATCGCCGAGCTGTCGACATTATTCTGGCCACCGGGGCCAGCCTTGAGGATATCGAGGAACTCGACCGGTCCCAGCAGAACTGAGAGAGACTGAATGACGGACACACCGCCGCCGGAACCCAAATCCGAAACCAGCCTGCTCGACCGTTTCAATCCGGGCTGGGCGGCTTTGGTGGTGTCTCTCTTGGCCTTGATCCTGGCGGCGAGTCCGTTCGTGCCGGGCGGGATGACGCAGCCCGTTCGATCGGCCCTGCTCAACAATCCTGAGATCCTCCGTGAGGCGTCCACCCGGCTCCAGCAACAGGAAAGCGCCGCCCTGCAACAGGCCGCTCGCGCGGCCATCTCACAGCACCTCACGACTCTCAATCAGGACCCGCGCGATCCGGCCATCGGACCGCACAACGCCCGGGTCACCGTGGTTCAGTTCTTCGACTACCGTTGCCCCTACTGCAAACAGGTCGCCGAGCCGTTCATGCAGCTGGTCGAAGCCAATCCCGACGTTCGCTTCGTCTTCAAGGAGTGGCCGATCCTCGATCGTGACGAGCCGTTGTCCGAATATGCGGCGCGGGCCGCCCTGGCCGCCTGGCACCAGGGTCGCTACCCCGCCGTCCACCAGGCCCTGATGTCGGCCCAGACCATCGACCAAGTCAGTGTGGATGCCATCTTGGCCGCCAACGGTGTGGACATGACGCGCGCCCGTGCCGACATCGCCAATGCTGAGACGGGTCAGCACCTGACCGACATCATGACCCTGGCCCGCAACATCGGCCTGTCGGGAACACCGACGTTCATCGTCAACGGTGAGTTGGTGAATGCCCGTTCCACGGATGACCTCCAGGCGGCCATCGACGCGGCCCAGAGTGGCGCATAGCCCACAACCAGGTCCAATTTTGCGACTGGATCGCAATTTGATTGCGAAGCATTCGCGTCTGATCTAGGGGAACGCCCGAAACCTCTGCCGTCTCGGGAATCCCCTATGTCTAGTCTCAACCGCGTCTCGTTCCTTGCCCTCGCCCTGGCAGCCACCGCCTTGCCTTCGGCTGTTCTGGCCCAACCCTACGATGCGGGGGCGGACAACCAGGGCCAGCCCGGCACAGAGATTGCCCCGGTTGAGGTCCGCGGCCAGCGCGCGCCCGTCTACAACGCCAACGCCACCACCTCGGCAACGCACACCGACACGGCGTTGATCGATACGCCCCAGGCTATCTCGGTCGTGACTCGTGACCAGATCGACGACCTGGCTCTGCAAAGCATGGCCGATGTGGTTCGCTATGTTCCGGGCGTCGGCTACGCTCAGGGCGAGGGCAACCGTGATGCGTTGGTTTTCCGCGGCAACACCTCGACGGCCGACTATTTCACCGACGGCCTGCGTGACGACACCCAGTACTATCGCGACCTCTACAATATCGACCGTGTTGAGATCCTGCGTGGCCCCAACGCCATGGCCTTCGGTCGTGGCGGTCTGGGAGGCCTGCTTAACCGTGTGACCCGTCAGGCGGGCTGGGGTCACGAAAACGAACTTCACCTCGAGGCCGGCTCGGACGACCACTTCCGAGGCACGATCGACTACAGCCTGGAACTCAGCCCGTCAGCAGCACTTCGGATCGTCGGCCTGTATCAGGACTCCGGCAGCTATCGCGACGGCGTGACCTATGAGCGGTTCGGCATCAATCCGACGGCGACCTTCCGCACCAGCACCGGCACATTGATCGAGCTGGGCTACGAACACTTCGAGGACCGCCGCATCGCCGACCGCGGCGTACCGGCCAACCCGGGCGGGACACGCGCCAATCCAGCCGCGCCACTGGAAGGCTATCAGAGCGTCTTCTTCGGCGACCCGGCCCTCAGCCCGACCGACACCGATGTCGATGCCTTCAGCGCCCACGTCATGCACGAGTTTGGCAATGGCCTGACGCTGCGCAACCGCACGCGGGTCGCGGATTATGACAAGTTCTACCAGAACGTTTTCCCGGGCGCGGTAAACGGCGCAGGCACGCTGGTTTCCATCTCGGCATACAACAATGCCACCCAGCGCACGAACCTGCTGAGCCAGACTGACCTGATCTATGAAACCCGCCTGGGCGGCGTAGAGCATACCCTGCTGGCCGGCTTCGAGTTCGGTCATCAGGACACCGAGAACCTCCGGCAGACTGGCTATTTCGGCGGGGTCGCCACGCAGATCACTGCGCCGGTCACCAATCCGACGATCAATCTGCCGATCACCTTCACGCCCAGCGCCACGGATGCCAGCAATGACGGCCAGGCGCAGGTCATGGCCTTGTACGTCCAGGACCAGATCGAGCTGACCGAACAGCTTCAGCTCCTGATTGGGCTGCGCTACGACACCTTTGAGGTCGACTTCCTGAACCGCCGAACGGGCGCACGCCTCAGCACCACGGACGACCTGTGGTCGCCGCGCCTGGGCCTGGTCTTCAAGCCCCAGGACAATCTGGCCTTCTATGCCAGCTATTCGCGCAGCTTCCTTCCGCGCTCAGGCGAGCAGCTCACCTCCCTGACGGCCGCCAACTCGGCTTTCGAACCCGAGCAGTTCGACAACTATGAAGTCGGGACCAAGTGGGACGTGTCTCCGATCCTCAGCCTGACGGCTGCCCTCTTCCAGCTCGACCGAACCAATGTGGTCGTGCCCGATCCGGCCAATCCGGGCCAGTCGATCCTCGTCGACGGCCAGCGGAGCCGCGGGCTGGAGCTGGGTGCCACCGGCCGGATCAATGCTCAATGGACGATCATCGGGGCCTACACCTGGCTGGAGGCTGAAATCACGGCCAACCAATCAGCGACGGTGCTGGCAGGCAACCGTCTGGCCAACACCGCCGAGCACAGCTTCTCGGTCTGGACGCGGTACGACCTCACGCCGAGATTCGGCGCGGGTGCCGGCGTGATCTACGAGGGCGAGCGGTTCGCCAACGCCGACAACACCCAGGTGATGCCCGCCTACACCCGCATCGACGGCGCGCTCTACTACGGGCTGAATGACAGCATCGACCTTCAGCTGAATGTCGAGAACCTGTTCGACGAAGACTATTTTGCCTCGGCCCACACCAACAACAATATTACGCCGGGCGCGCCTCGGTCGTTCCGAGTGGGTTTGACCGCCCGATTCTAGTTGATCCCTCGGGAGGCCCGCGCATCCTTGTGCGGGCCTGCGCCTTGGTGGCCGTAGAACCTAGATCAGCCCCGACAGAGGGCTGGACGCGCTGGCGTAGCGCCGCTGAGGCATACGCCCCGCCAGATACGCTTCACGACCCGCGATCACCGCGTGTTTCATGGCCGAGGCCATGAGGATGGGGTCCCTCGCCTGCGCGATGGCGGTATTCATCAGCACCGCATCACAGCCCAGTTCCATGGCGATGGTCGCATCCGACGCCGTGCCGACCCCGGCATCGACCAGCACGGGCACCTTGGCCTGTTCGACGATCAGCCGGATATTGACCCTGTTCTGAATCCCCAGGCCCGACCCGATCGGAGCGGCGGCCGGCATGATGGCGGCGGCCCCGGCCTCTTCTAGATGTCGCGCCATGACCACGTCGTCGGTGCAATAGACCATGACGTCAAAGCCGTCCTTGACCAACATCTCCAGCGCCCGCACCGTTTCCGGCATATCGGGATACAGGTGCGGCGTGTCCGACAGTACCTCCAGCTTGACCAAATTCCAGCCGCCCGCCTCGCGCGCCAGCCGCAGGGTCCGCACCGCGTCCTCGCCGGTGAAACAGCCGGCGGTATTGGGCAGGAAGGTGAACCGGTCCGGCTTCACATAGTCGACCAGCATCGGCTGGGACGGGTCCGAAAGATTCACCCGGCGCAGGGCCACGGTGACGATTTCGGCACCCGCCGCCTCGGCGGCGGCTGCATTCTGGGCATAGTCTGCGTACTTGCCCGTGCCGACGATCAAACGTGAGATGAAGGTCCGTCCGGCAACGGTCCAGGTGTCCGGGGAGGTTTGGGTCATGCGAAGGAACTAGACCTTCCCGGTAGCGGCTTAAAGCCCCAGCGCCTCACGAAAGTCGGCAGGTATCAGATCCTGGGCCTCCTTGTGCCGTTTCATCCACAGCGCGACGTAGGAACAGGTCGGGATGATCTTCAGGCCCGCCTTGCGGGCGGCGGCCACGGCCGCGGTCACAAGGGCCGAGGCCACTCCCTGCCCTTCCCACTCCGGCGGCACCTCGGTGTGGTCCATGATCCAGGCTCCCTCGACCGGCTGATAGTCGGCAAAAGCCATCAGGCCGTCTTCGACGATCTCAAACCGATGGTCGGGAATGTTGTGAACGACGGGTGTGGTCTTGTCTGGCATGTCGATCCTGGGTGAACCCACTAACGTTCAAAGACACCAATCAACTCTATATGCGCCGACCACAGGAACTGGTCCACAGGCGTAACGTGTTCCAGCCGCCAGCCCGCGTCGACCAGGGCCCGCGCATCGCGGGCGAAGGTCGTCGGATTGCACGAGATACCGACCACCCGCACGGCATCCGAAACGGCGATCTCGCGGGCCTGTTCGAACCCGCCCGCCCGCGGGGGGTCAAAGACGATGACGTCACAGCCCCTGAGTTCCATGGCTGAAACGGGCTCGCGGAACAGGTCGCGGGTCACGGCCTGGATCGGCTTGAGGCCTGGTGTCCGCGCCGCCGCCTTTAGGGCTTCAATCGATTCACCGGCGGAATCTGCGGCCAGCACCGGCACCTGCTCGGCCATCGGCAGGGCGAAAGATCCCAGGCCACAGAAAAGATCGGCGGCGCGACTGGCCCCTTGAACCGCGGCGACACAGGCAGCCTGCATCGCGGCTTCCGCCCCAGGCGCGGCTTGCAGGAAAGCACCCGGCGGCGGCTCAACCTGCGCTGAGCCGATCCGCACCACCGGTCGTCGCGCCTGATAGAGCGGCTCTCCCCCCAGCGTCAGCCGGGCCAGGTCCAGCGCGCCGGCGGCTTCCGCTGCCTGCATCTGACGGTCGGCACTCAAACCCCCGGATTTCCGCTCAACGCCCGACACCTCAATATCGAGCCCGGTTTCCGTCGCCGTGACCCGCAGGGTCGGGGCGGACTTGGGATGATCCAGGAATGCTGCTGCCAGCGTCCGAAGTCCGGGCAGCGCCGCGACAATGCGGGGGTCGGCAATCAGACAGGTCTGGATATCGGTTACCGTCCATGACCGCCGCCCCTTGAATCCCAGGCGCGGTCCATTCGGGCCAGGGCGGGCGTGCAGGGCCACGCGCCGCCGCGACCCAGGCGGGGTCGCGATGACCGAGCGGATCTCTGTCTCGATCCCCTCGCGAGCCAGAGCCTGACGCACCTGATCGGATTTCCAGGCCAGCTGCCCGTCCATACTCCAATGCTGGAGCGCGCAGCCTCCGCACACCCCATAGTGTGGGCACGGGGGATCAACCCGGTCTGGGCTGGCCGTCAGAACCTCAAGCAGCTCTCCACGATCACCCTCGACCCGAGCTCGAACCCGTTCTGCGGCCAGGGTCAGCGGCACAAATGCCCGATGGCCAGCCTCGTCGACCGCCAGGCCATCGCCGCGCGCGCCGACCTCACGAACGAGAAGTTCGTGCGTCTGGGGATTCGAGCTCACTTTTTTTCGGCGCATGGGTGCTTTTGCCAAAGCCGTTCACCCGGCGAAAGAGCCCGATCCCTTGTTGGGCTTGGAAATGCCCGTTCAGGCTGATGAACGAACATGAACAACCCTATCAAAACCCGTTCAGCTTGGCCTCTCTAAAAGGGTCATCAACGGAGCGGCGCAGGACTTCTTCCTGCTGCCACCCCCAGACGAAGGGAGCTGAATGATGCGTACCCCCAAGACGATTTCTGCTGTCGCGGCCCTGGCTGCGGTGAGCGCCCTGGCCATCCCGGCCGCCGCCCAGGCTCAGTCCTACTACGGCTATCAGGACGGCTATTATAACAACCAGCAACAGCCCTACTACGACCAGTGCGAACGCGATCAGCGCCAAGGCTCGACCGCCGGTGCCCTGATTGGGGCGGTCCTAGGTGCTGCCGCCGGTTCTTCCATCGCCTCTGACGGCGCACGGACCGAAGGCGGCGTGCTGGGTGGTGCCATCGGCGCGGCGATCGGTGCCGGCGTCGGTCGCCAGAACGCCGCGTGCGACAGCGACTACTACAGCAACCAGTACGGGCGTCAGTACGACAGCCAATACGGCTACCAGTACGGCAGCTACGGCAACCAGTCGGGCTACGGCTATCAAGGCTACGACCGCGGCTACTACGACCAACGTGGGTACGGTCAGCAGGGCTATGGCCAGTACGGCTACGGCCAGCAGAGCTACACGATCCATCCCAGCCAGGTTTATGGCCGCGAAGACCGCAACGGTTGCCGCTCAGCCAATGTTTCCGATGGCCGCTACGAGCGACGCGTCCGCGTCTGCCCGGACGGCTACGGCCAGTATCGCATCGTCGATTAAGTCTTCAGCCCCCCTGTCGATCGACGATGTGTAGGAAGCCCCCGGCGGAGAAATCCGCCGGGGGCTTCTGCCTATTTGGAACCGAGGTTTTGCCGAACCAGCCGAACACCGGCGCGGATCGCGACGAAGCCCATCCAGGGGCCGACGAAACACCAAAACAGGCTCATCCAGGCCCGGCTGAGCCAGATACCTTCGCTAAGGTCTTGGGCGAGGGTCGGAACCGCCCCAGCGGCAATCCAGACGACGAGGGACCAGACGGCCAGCCCCAGGACGACAAGCACGCTCCCATTCAGGAGATTGGCAGCCCTGACGTCACTGGATGGAGGTGGTGCGTTCGGCTCGTCAGACATGGGTGAGCTCCGGTTTCGCCGATCCTATCCCCGGTGAGACGCCCAAACCAGCCATTCGCGATTGCCGTCTCCGCCCGCGATCGGGCTTTCAGCCGTTTCGCGAACGCGCCAGCCCTCCCCTTCCAGCCAGGCTGAAACCCTCTCCAGCGCGGCCTGACGCGCCGCCGGATCGGTGACAAGGCCGCCCTTGCCGATGGCGGCGCGGCTGTCCTGTTCGAACTGGGGTTTCACCAGGGCGATGAGGTCGGCACCCTCTCCCGCCAGGCCGAGTGCGGGACCGAGGGCCTTGGTCAGGCTAATGAAGCTGAGATCCGTGACGATCAGGCTGGGCGATTCAGGGACCAGTGCGGCGTTGAGACTGCGCGCATCCGTGGCCTCGAGGTTCACCACGCGCGCGTCGGCCTCAATCCTGGCGTGGAGCTGGCCGCGACCGACATCGACCGCATAGACCCTTGCCGCCCCCCGGCTGAGCGCGACCTCGGTGAAGCCGCCTGTGGAGGCCCCGACGTCCAGGACCGTGCGGCCTTCAACCTCGACCGGCCACAGATCCAGGGCCGCCACCAGCTTGAGGGCACCCCGACCGACCCACGAGAACGGCTCGCTCGCCTCTATGTGGGCGTTGTCGGCGACCTTCTGGCTGGCGGACCGGGCCGGTTGGCCATCGACGATGACCAGGCCCGCTGCAATGGCCGCCTGGGCTCGTGCTCGGCTGTCGAACAGGCCGAGGTCGACCAACAGCCGGTCGAGGCGAGATTTCACCCCGCCGCCTTCAGGCGCTCGAGAGCGGCCTCCAGCTTGGCGCGCGCCGCTTCGCCGTCGGTCAGACGCTGGCGGTTTTCCTCGACCACCTCAGGCTTGGCGCGGGCGACGAAGTCGGGATTGCCGAGCTTCTTTCGGGTGACCTCCAGGTCCTTGTCGATGCCGGCGATCTCCTTGGTCAGGCGCGCGGCCTCGGCGGGGATGTCGATGAACTCCGCCACCGCCATGGCCCAGGTCGCCTCGCCGACGACGAAAGGCGCCGAGCCTTTCGGCGCTTCGTCGGCGGCTGCGACCGCGCCGACGCGGCCCAGGGTCTGGATCGCCGCCCGATGGGTTTCGAGCCGCGCCAGGGTCTGGGCACCCGCGTCGACAACAGCGATGTCAGGCTTGGCCGAAGCCGGCAGATTGGCTTCCGCCTTCAGCGACCGGATGCCGGACACGACCTCGACCAGCCAGCCGATCTCCTGATCCGCCGTCGCGTCGATCCAGGCGTCGGGGGCCTCGGGCCAAGCGGCGGAAATCAACATTGATTGGCGCGCCGGGCCTCCGAACTTCGCCAACTCAGCCCACAGCTCCTCGGTGATGTACGGCATGATGGGATGCAGCAGAAGGCAACACTGATCAAGCAACCAGGCTCCCATGGCCCGCGTCTCATCGCGGGCCGCCAGATCATCGCCGTTCAGTACCGGCTTGGCCAGCTCCAGCCACCAGTCACAGAAGACATTCCAGACAAAGCGGTACAGGGCCTGGGACGCCTCATCAAAATGGGCGGCGTCCAGCGCGGTCGAGACGTCGCGCGTCACCTTGGCCAGCTCGCCACGGATCCAGCGATTGATCGTCAGCTCGACCCGGGCCGGATCAAAGCCCTCGACGCGGCGGCACTCATTGACCTGACAGAAGCGCGCAGCGTTCCACAGTTTCGTTCCAAAATTCCGATAACCTTCAATGCGCTGTTTGGATAACTTGATGTCGCGTGTGCCCGACAGCATGGCCATGGTCAGACGCAGGGCATCGGCCCCGAGTTCATCCACGATCTCAAGAGGATCGATGACGTTCCCCTTGGATTTGGACATCTTCTGTCCCTTCTCATCGCGCACGAGGCCGTTGATGACCACGCGATCAAAGGGGACCTGGCCGGTGAAATGGGTGCCCATCATCATCATCCGGGCGACCCAGAAGAAGATGATGTCGAAGCCGGTGACCAGGTCATTGGTCGGATAGAACCGGTTCAGATCGTCCGTCTCTTCGGGCCACCCCATCGTCGAGAAGGGCCACAGCGCCGACGAGAACCAGGTGTCCAGGACGTCTTCGTCCTGGGTCAGCTCAACCTCATGGTCATAGTCTGACAGCGCCTGCTCGCGGGCATCCTCTTCGGATTCGGCGACGTAGATCTCTCCATCAGGTCCGTACCAGGCCGGGATGCGGTGACCCCACCAGAGCTGTCGCGAGACACACCACGGCTCGATATTCCGAAGCCACTCGAAATAGGTCTTCTCATAGCTCCTGGGCTCAAAGACGGTGTCGCCGTCCTCCACCGCCTTGATGGCCGGCTGGGCCAGGGTCCAGGCATCGACCCACCACTGATCCGTCAGCCACGGCTCGATGACCACGCCCGAGCGATCGCCGTGCGGGACCACATGGCGGGTCTTCTCGATCTCCTTGAGCCAGCCCTCCTCTTCAGCGCGGGCGACGATGGCCTTGCGTGCCGCGAAACGGTCCATGCCTTCGTACTCGGCGGGCACATCAGGTGTGTCGACGGCGGTGATGCGGCCGAAGGCATCCATGACGTTCAACGCCGCCAGGCCGGCGCGCTTGCCGACGCCGAAGTCGTTGAAGTCGTGCGCCGGGGTGATCTTCACCGCGCCGGAGCCCTTGGTCGGATCAGCATAGTCGTCCGCCACGATGACGATGCGGCGACCAGTGATCGGATGGTCGATGAACTTTCCGACCAGGCCCTTGTAGCGATCATCGTCGGGGTGCACCGCCACGCCCGTATCGCCCAGCATCGTCTCGGGCCGCGTCGTCGCCACGACGATATAGTCGCGCGTTTCGTATTCCATCGGCTTGCCGTCGTCGTCGAAAGCGATCGGGTGCTCATAGGTCACGCCGTCGGCCAGCGGATAGGCGAAGTGCCAGTAGGCCCCATCGACCTCCTTCTGCTCGACCTCAAGGTCGGAGATGGCGGTCTGGAAGTGCGGGTCCCAGTTCACCAGTCGCTTATCGCGATAGATCAGGCCCTGCTTGTACAGATCGACGAAAACCTTGCGCACAGCGGCGTTGAGCCCGTCGTCCAGGGTGAACCGCTCTCGCGACCAGTCGCAGGATGCGCCCAGTCGGCGCAACTGGCGCACGATGGTACCACCGCTCTCGGCCTTCCATTTCCACACGGTTTCGAGGAAGGCGTCGCGGCCCATATCGCGACGGCTGATGTTGCCTTTAGCGGCCAGTTGACGCTCAACCACCATCTGGGTGGCGATGCCGGCGTGGTCCGTGCCCGGCAGCCACAGCACCGCCTCGCCCTTCATCCGGTGATAGCGGGCCAGGATGTCCTGCAGCGTGTTGTTCAGCGCATGGCCGATGTGCAGCGACCCCGTCACGTTCGGCGGCGGGATGACGATGGAATAGGTCCGGGCGTTCGGATCAGCCGCAAGCACGGCGTCCGGTGAAAAAGCTCCAGACTGTTCCCAGGCCTCGTAAAGGCGGGGTTCGACGGCGCGGGGATCAAAGGTTTTTTCGAGCATGGCGTTCAGGCTGATAGGGGTCGTTTCGGAAAAGGAAAAGGGCGACCCCTGAAAAGGAGCCGCCCTTGTTCACGCCGCGAGGTGTGTCGCGGCGGTTAGCGGAATACGTTGTTCAGCTTCTCGCGCAGCATGTCACGAAGCATGCCGTCGAGATTTTCATCGAGCCAGGTGCGGACCTGGGGCTCGACGATCGAGCGCACCAGTTCTTCGACCGTCGTGCCGCCGGCCATGGAGGCCACGACGGTGTCCGTAACGGTCGGCGCGGGAGCCGGCTCAGGCTCTGGCGCAGGCTCGGGCATGACGGGGAAGGGATCAGGCGCGACACTGGCTTCAATGTCACCGATCGTCTCGACCTCGGCGACCGGCTCTTCATAGCGGTCCGTGAGATCGAGGGGCACTTCCTCGGCCACAACAGGCTCTGGTTCAGGTGCCGGCGGCGCGGGTTCGGGCTCAGGCTCGGGCATCACCTCGGCGACGGGCTCAGGTGCCGGCGGCGCAGGTTCGGGTTCCGGCTCGGGGGCCGGGGCCACCTCTGCCGCAGGCGCACCTTCAGCCGGTTCGTCCTCTGAGATGATGCGGCGGATGGAGGCGAGAATCTCCTCCATCGTCGGTTCCTGCGTCTGGTCAGACATGGGCCCTTGATCCTGGGTCGAGTGTTCAGCACGGCCAAGCGCGACCGTTCCCATCACGCATGACGCCAAACGATTACGAAATCAACGACGACTTCGCCATTGGCGCGAATCGATCAGGGTGCCGTGCGGATGATCTCGGACGAAAGCTGATCATCGATGGGCGCATTGGGCTCATCCGGGGCCGGCGTCACCGGGAAGGTGGCCAGTCGGTCGAGCCCCTCAACCAGCCCTTCCCACGGCACGCCACCTGCGCGACGCACGCGGTTGAAGTTGGCATCGGGATTGTAGGCAGGGACCTCGCTGACGAGATCCGGCCCCTCCAGGCCCCCGATCGCCGACAGCAGCAAGGCCTGGGCGATGTAGCGATTTCTCTGGGCCGAGACATAGGCGATCTCGGCGTTGCGCAGTTCCAGCTCCTGGTTCAGCACGTCCAGGGTCGTGCGCAAGCCGACCTGGGCCTCCTGACGGACGCCCTCTGCGGCAATGCGCGCCGCACGAACCTGTTGCTCTGAAGCGGTCAGCGTCGAGGTCGTCGACAGGACCTGGGCATAAGACGACGCCACGTCCTGCAAGACAGCCCGCCGTGCACCCTCGACGCCTAGCTGGGCGGTGTTGGACTGTTCCAGGGCCTGGCGAACCCGCGACCGATGAATACCCGCAGCATAGAGCGGGACCGACACATTCACGCCGGCCCGCAAGGTCTGCTGATCATCCAGGCCGAAGGGCTCAGCCGTGCCTGCTGTGCCGTAGCTGGCCGACAGGCCGGCCGACGGCAGATACTCTGACCGGGCCGCAGCGACGGCGGAATCCGCCGCCGCCAGATTCCACATCGCTGCCCGAAGTTCGGGATTGTCATTCAGAGCCGCATCCAGGGCCACATCGAAGTCACTGGGCGTCGTCGGCAGGGCCGGCAACGGCTCCAGTGTTCCGGGGGCTTGACCCACAACCGCCGTATAGCCCGAACGGCTGATTTCCAGCTGAGCCCGGGCGCTGGCCAGATCCGCTTCAGACGCCGCCAGGCGGGCCTGGGACTGGGCGACGTCCGTCCGCGTGATCTCACCGACCTCAAAGCGGGCCTCGGCCTCTTCCAGCTGGCGCTGCAACACACCCAGATTGGTTTCGCGAATGCGCAGAACCTCGGTGTCACGGATCACGTCGGCATAGGCCTGGATCACCGCCAGCATGATCTGCTGTTCGACGTTACGAAGGTTTTCGCGGCCCCGCTCAACACCGGCCATGGCCGTGTCGATGCCGTGGGCAATGCGCCCCCCCGTATAGAGCGGCTGGGATAGCGAAATTGTCGCTGACGTTGAGTTGCTCTCGTCCGATCCAAAGGTGGGATGTGGCCACTGACGCACATAACCAACACCGGCTGACGCATCGACCTGGGGCCGCAGTCCACCGCGGGCCTGGACATAGGATTCGTCCGTTGCCCGCTGCTGCGACCGCTGGGCCAGCAGGGTCGGGTTGGTCTGATAGGCCAGGATGATGGCATCGCGCAGATCCTCGGCTGAGGTCGGCTGGGCGACAGAGATCAGCGCAGTCGTGGCGACGGCAACGCTGAGGAGACGACGAAGTGACATCAAGACAATCCCTCTGGCGGCAGGGGCCGCCTGATCCTTTGCTTTATTCTATCCGGCCTAGATCGCAGAACCGGGCTGCGAGGCCAGTTAAGGTTTTTTCACGCCCCAGTCGCCGATTTCCGTCTCGGGCGACCGCTTACAGGGCGAATGTAGGTCTTTTCTCGAAACCTGCCAGCATTGGCGGGGTTGCATCAAACAGATCGCGGCTCGACACAACGCCCGAGGCCGCCCGAACAAACAGGCGTGCGTGGCCGACGGGACCATCACGCTCAACAAGCGCCAGCCGTCCACCCGGCTTCAACGCCTTGAGCCAGGCAGCGGGCGCGTCCCCGACCGCTCCTTCGCAAATCACCACGTCCCAGTCTGAGCCAACCGGTTCGGACAAATCCCCGACGACCTGGGTGACGCCGGCCTCAACGAGGGCTGGTTCGACCACGGCGGCCACTGCCCCGTCGGCCTCCTGGGCCTGAACCTCAAGGCCCATGCGCGCCAGCAACGCCGCCGCATAGGGAGCCGCCAAAGCCAGGGCTCGCTCACCGGGCCGCGGCCGGAGGGCTTGCAGCAGCTTGGCCACTTCGCGGGCCTGCATCAGGCTGCGACCATTCTTGATCGGCACCGTCGCATCCGCATAGGCCGAGAACGCCCGATCCGGCTCGCAGAATTCCTCGCGCCGTGTTTCCAGCATCGCCTTGTGAATGGCGATGTCGGTCACGTCAGAGGTGCGGACCTGGCTATCGACCATGGCCTTGCGGGCCGAAATGAGGTCCATGCGGAGAACTCCAGAGGAAGGCGGTAATCGCGGGGCTTATAGGTTGCGCCGCCTTTTCGGGCAATCAGTCTGAACGGACGTTGCGGCCATCCAAACGATCTGATAGCGAACGCCCTCCCCCGCATGGGGGTTCCCGGCACGGCCTGGTGGCGGAGTGGTTACGCAGCGGACTGCAAATCCGTGTACCCCGGTTCGAGTCCGGGCCAGGCCTCCAAACTACCTGTCGACGCCCTTGGATCGACGCGGCCTCACCGCGCTTCACAGGCTATGCCGTCGTCGTCGCGATCCAGGTGGGAGCCATAGCCCGGCTCGCCTCTCCTGATGTTGGTTCGGCCTGCGGCGCGCGCCGCGGCACAGCTGGGAAAAGCCCGCGTGGGTGGGGTTTGACCTCTTTCGGCATCAGGGAGCGCCCGCTGGCGGGGTTCGACTGGCGGGCGTGCGGCTCGGTTGCCGTGACAATGACGTTGACCGGTCGCGCGTTCCCTGTGGCAGCCCTGACTATCGGTTCCGCCGGGATGGGTCGCCGCTAGGACCATCGACATCAGAAGGGCAATCATTCGGCCCTCCTATCGGTGGGATCGGGGCTCGGACCGCGACGTTGCACAGACAGGGTCACGGCTGCGGCTCGCTCGAGCCCATAGTCATTAACCGACATTCGCGCCGTGGAATGGACAAACGAGGCAACATCCTCTGCAACGGGCGCTCGGTCACCTCTGCCACACAGGGAAATCATCAGTCGAGGTCCCTCCCCGTTAACGCCTGCTTATCCCTGCCATTTAACCCGGCCTTAGACCTGTTGCCGTAAAACGGGTACATGGACAGACTTCTACAAGCAACGATGGCCATGGCTGCGCGGGCGGGCAAGTCCTGCCGCAGCTTCCTCGCCGACCAACGCGGCAACATCAGCCTGATTGCCGGCTTGAGCCTGCCGGTGCTCGTGCTGGCTGTGGGCGGCGGCATCGACCTCAGCCGCGCCTTTGGCCTGCGCCAAGAACTGGCCAATGTTTCGGAGCTATCCTGCTCCCAATCATCACGCGAGATCACCTACCTGCGTAGTCAGCCCGCAAATGCTAGGCGCAGCAACAGCTATTTCCTGAGCACCGCAAATACGGTGTCAGCCCGTCGGCTTTCCGCCAGCGGCACATCGGGTGAGATACGGAACTCTATCTCCGGCAGCACTCTGACCGTCACCGGGACAGGATCCAGCGACAATGTCTTCGCCGCCGTCATGGGCGCGAATACGACGCCTGTATCCGTGACCCGCTCCTGTCAGATTGCGGATCCGGGTGCGGGTAGCCCGGGCACGCTCCTGTTCATGGAGTCGTTCGAGACTGGGCATTCCGTTGCCTCTAACAACTGGGGGGTTCTCCAGAATTGGAACGGATGGATGACCTTTAATGCTGGCATTGAGATCAATGGCCTGCCCGAGCTCTCGGCCGGGACGATCCGGTTTGGCAACTTCTTCGCTGAGCTCGACTCGCATTGCTTCGTTTCAGGCTGCCAATCCAACTCAACCATGTCTCGCATCCTGCGCCTGACGAGGGGCGACTACGAAATTCGCTATTGGTATATCTCGCGCGTTCGTAACCCGAACCCCGCCTTTGCCGGGGCGATCGGTTGTGGTGCCGGGGCGGCACTTGAGCCTTATCGGGCTTGGCAAAACGAGACTAACCGTATCGACGTCTACGCCGAGCGGGAAGGCGATTACACATTTGCGGCAAGCAATATCGTCGACTCCTGCGTCTATGCCGACCAATGGGTCGAGCGCCGCATTCCGTTCCGGGCGAGCCGGGACGCCAACTATCGCTTCAGTTGGCGTGCCTCCGGGCAACAGGACACGGTCGGCGGCCTGATCGACTACATCCGAATCTGTCGGGGAACCTGCCCGTGATCCTTCGGCGCGGTTTCTGGAAGGCGAGACAAGGTTCCGTCGCGATCGAGTTCGCTCTGATCGCGACGGTCTTTATCTTCATGTTGCTGGGCGTGCTGCAGTTCGCCCTGTTCTTCCTGTCCCGCGTCATTATCCACGACACCCTGTCTGACCTTGCGACGGGAGATGGCCTTGCCTTGGTCCAGGCCGCCAATCGGACTGGGACGCGCAACTATATCTGTGACCGACTCATCTTCTCGCCGAGCTGCCGATCGAATCTAAGGCTTGAACTGCGCAGCCTCGGAAGTGCTTCTGCGAGCGGAATGTCCACGACCTTCGCAACGGGAGGGTCCGAAACGCTGATGGTTTTGAGAGCTGAAGCTCCCATCGTCGTCTTCATCCCCTTTATCTCGTCGCTGAATGTCCGCGGGAAGGCTCTGTTTTTACAGCCATGATGCTCTGGGTAGATCATGGTCGCAAACTCGCGCGCAGGTTCGCCGCCGACACCTCCGGCGCGGCCGCGATAGAGTTTACCTTTATCGCCATTGTGCTGTTTGTCCTGCTGGCCGGTATTGTCGACCTCGTCGATGAACAGACTCGACAGCGAGAAGTTGACAGGATCGCCGTCGAGGTCGCCGAAGCGATGGGCGATTGTCCCGATTCCGATTGCGTCAGATTGGGTATCCAGGACCTCATCAGGTCCAATGGCGTCGTTATCAATCAAGTGTCCGGGGCGGCTCTAGGCGTGGCAGAAATCACGCGGGTAAACAATGCCATCGTCATGCTCCAGGGCACGATGACCTACCTGCCCACCGATGTAAAAAATGAAGCCTTGGCGACTTTGGCCAACACCGACATCGGCGTTGCCGTCCTGATCACCTACAATTTCAACCCGCCCATCGGATTGTTTCCGAACAGTGACAGGCAGATTCGCGCCTACGCCGTAGCCCTGCGTGCCAAAGGTGTCGTGACAATCTGACGCTCGCTGCAGAAGCGGGCCGGTGGGCTCAGGCCTTCTCGACCGTCTGCTCGATGGTGCCGAAGATCGAGTGGTGCTTGTCATCAAGCATCTCGATACGGACCGTATCACCGTACTTGAGGAAGCCGGTGGTCGGCTTGCCGTCCTGAATCGTCTCGACCATCCGCACCTCGGCAATGCAGGAATAGCCCAGGCCCCCTTCGCTGACCGGCTTGCCAGGGCCGCCGTCCTTGTCCTTGTTGGACACGGTGCCTGAACCGATGATCGAGCCGGCGATGAGGTCGCGGGTCTTGGCAAGGTGGGAAATGAGCGTCCCGAAATCGAAAGTCATGTCGACGCCGGCATCAGCCTTGCCGAAGTCCTGGCCGTTGATCTGAACCGACAGCTCGCCGTGCAGCTTGCCGTCATTCCAGCGGTCACCCAAAGCATCGGGCGTGACGAACACCGGCGACAGGGCGCTGGCGGGCTTAGACTGGACGAAGCCGAAGCCCTTGGCCAGCTCGGCGGGAATCAGATTCCTGAGCGACACGTCGTTGACGAGGCCGACCAGACGGATCTGTTTCAGGGCCTCATCGCGGCTGACCCCTTGCGGCACGTCGCCGGTGACCACGACGATCTCTGCCTCCAGATCACAGCCCCACGCCTCATCGGCCAGAGGGATGGGGTCGCGCGGAGCCAACATTCCATCTGAGCCGCCCTGGTACATCAGAGGATCGGTCCAGAAGGTTTCCGGCATCTCGGCCCCACGGGCCTTACGGACCAGCTCAACGTGGTTCACATAGGCCGAACCATCGGCCCATTGGTACGCGCGCGGCAGGGGCGCATCGGCTTCCCGCTCATGGAACCGCCCGGTCGGCACCGCCTCGTGTTCCAGGCTTTCGGCCAGCGCCCGCAACTCGGGCTCACACCGCTCCCAGTCATCCAGGGCCGCCTGCAAGGTTGGCGCAATCAAGCCGGCGTCGGTGTACCAGGCCAGATCGTTGGAAACGACGACGAGGCGACCGTCACGGCCGGACTTGAGCGAAGCAAGTTTCACTTTGGGGTTCCCTTTTTGAAGCCGGTCCAGACATCGTCATAGTCGAGCTGCATGGCCGGTGTCTCGACGGCCCATCGGGTCGGACGAAAGACGAAACGGCTCTCGAACATGAAGGCCAGCGTATGATCGATCTTGTGCGGCTTCAGCTCGACCGAGGTAGCCGTGTCGTAGGTGGCCTGATCCGGCCCGTGACCGCTCATACAGTTATGCAGACTGGCGCCACCCGGCGCGAAGCCGTCGCCTTCCTTGGCATCATAGACGCCGTGGATCAGGCCCATGAATTCACTCATCACATTCCGGTGGAACCACGGCGGACGGAAGGTGTCCTCGGCCACCATCCACCGCGGCGGGAAGATGGCAAAGTCGCAGTTGGCCGTGCCCGGTGAATCCGTCGGACTGGTCAGGACGGTGAAGATGGACGGGTCGGGGTGGTCGAAGCTGATCGAGCCCACCGTGGCAAAGCGTGCGATGTCGTATTTGAACGGGCACAGGTTGCCGTGCCAAGCCACCACATCGAACGGCGAGTGGCTGAAGGTCGTGGACCAGAACCCGCCCTGGAATTTCTGAATGACCTCGCACGGCTCGTCACTGTCGATATAGGCCGCGACCGGGGCCAGGAAGTCACGCTCTGACGCCAGGCTGTTGGAGCCGATCGGCCCCCGCTCCGGCAGGCGAAACTGGGCCCCATAGTTTTCACAGACATAGCCGCGGGCGCGACCATCGGGCAGGGCGACTTGGAAACGGACTCCGCGCGGCAACAACAGCAACTCGCCCGGCGCGACCTGCAGCCGGCCCAACTCGGTCCACACGTCCAGCCGCCCCTCCTGGGGCAGGATCAGCATCTCACCGTCGGCATTGTAAAAGGCCCGGCTGATCATATCCTTGGTCGCAACGTAGACCAGGGCCACAAGACCCGACTGGGCACCGGGATCGCCGGCCCCGGCATAGGCGGTCATGCCATCGACGAAATCTGTCGGTTCGGTCGGCCAGTCCAGCGGTGACCAGCGCATGCGGTTGGGGCTGGGCGCGACCTCATCAAACGGGCCGGAACGCCAGCGGGCAGCACCTGCATAGGGTTGGTAGGCCGGGTGCTGGGCGGTCGGACGCAGACGGTACAACCACGAACGGCGGTTCTCGGCCCGCGGCGCCGTAAAGGCCGATCCCGACAGTTGTTCCGCATAGAGGCCGAAGGCCGGCTTCTGCGGGCTGTTGCGGCCAACCGGCAGGGCTCCCGCCACCGCCTCTGTTTCGAACGACGAGCCGAAACCCGACAGATAGTGCAGCTCTGCTCCCGCCGCCGAAGGCGTCTGGACCGACATCAGCTTGGCTCCTGTGGTGCGCGACGAAGATCTCTCCGGCGTACCGGCTCCGTCATCGCCCCCGGTCCTATTCTCCGAGGGCGTCGATTGCAACGGAGCTTGGCAATAGATCAGGCGTGAGCTGCTTGATCAGGCCTCGACGAGATCCTCTGTCCGCGCGATGGCAACAGATAGGGCTTCAACGCCTGGGCCGGCAGGAAGAACAGCCGATAGCTGATCCCCGCCATCACCCACGCCAGGACCATGACGAACGGCACAGCGATCAATTGCCGGCTCATGGAAGCCTGTTCGAGCGGCCCGGACACGCCGATCCCCAGGCCGACGAAGGTGATCGCCGCCATGTGCCACAGATAGGCTCCGTAGGACCGACGGCCCATCCAGCGAAAGACCGGCCACTCCAGAATCTGAACCATCCAACCCAGCCGCCCCACATTGATGAGGGGCAGGACCAGCATCGTCAGCGCCAGCCCCTGAACCGAATACCGCAGCGTCTCGCGAAAGACCGGGTCACGCAGGACCAGGGTTCCGGCCAACAGGGCTCCGCCAATCAGGAAGACCGCCCAGGCATGTCGTTCCACCCGCGCCATGACCGCCGGTGCCGACCTCTGGATCACGGCGGCCAGACAGCCCCAAGCGATGGAATCCAGCCGGGTTTCGGTGGCCTCATAGGTGTAGTCAGGGCCCAGGCCCAGCACCGTCACCGCGATGACTCTCCAGACCAGACAGGCGACAATGACCACGCCGAACAACCCGGCCATCCGGCGCGTGGCGAACCCCGCCAGAACCAAGGCGGCGGGCATGATCAGATAGAAGTGCTCCTCCACCGCCAGCGACCACAAATGCCCGGTCACCGCACAGTTGGCACAATCGCCGCCGATATTGAAAATATTGAAATAATTGGTCCAGTAGGTCAGGTTCGCCAGGGCCTGAAGCGGCGGCAGAGGCTGGTTCAACAGCGGCCCCATCACCAGTCCGGCCACCGCCACGAAAGCCACCAGCTCGGGCATCAGGCGCAGGAAGCGCCGTCCGTAGAAGCGGGGCATATCCACCTGCCCGTACGTCCCCCGCTCCTGCCAGAGCAACAGCGTGATCAGATAGCCCGAGATGAAGAAGAAGGTCGTCACGCCCAGACCCGCCGGCAGCAGCCAGCTGAACCCGATATGAGCCAGGATCACCACATTGACCGACAAGGCCCTCAGACCATCAAGGCCAGGCACATAGTTGGCGATCGTCGGCGAGGGGGTGCTCATACCGGCGATATTGGCTCAGAAGGCTTAAATCTCTGTTGGAGGCCGATTCACGGTCCCTAAAGCGAGTTCGGGCATGGTGTCGGTGAACATCGGAGCCCTACGCGTGATCCAGCCCCCCGTCATCGAAGGCGTGTGCATCAATCTGGCGACCCAGAACGACGCCATCGAAGCCGCTATCACGCGAGCCGCCCGGGGGGACGGATTTTCCCTGTTCACCCTGAACCTGGACCATCTGGTCAAGCTGCGCGCCAGTGCCGCGTTTCGCCGCGCCTATGGCTCGGCCGGCCTGATTTCGGCCGACGGGGCCCCCATCGTCTGGCTGGCCCGGCGTCAGGGGGCGGCCGTGGAGCGGACAACCGGGGCCGATCTGGTCGAGCCGCTGTCGGCCCAGGCGGCGGCCCGCGGCCTGTCCGTCTATGTCGTCGGCCCGGGACCGATCGCTCAAGAAGCCGGTCTGGCGCGCCTTAAGGCGACCTATCCCGACCTGATCATTGCCGGGGCCGAAACCCCCATGGTGCCGGGCGACGACAACGGCCTGGCACCGACCTTCGATGTCGATGCCCTGGCTGAGCGGATTAATGCCTCGGGCGCGCGACTATGCCTTCTGTGCCTGGGCGCACCCAAGCAGGAGTTGCTGGCCGAGGCCCTGAACCGACGCTGCCCCACGGTTGGCTTCCTCGGCGTTGGCGCGGCGCTGGACTTTATCGCCGGCGAGGTATCGCGCGCACCGCGCTGGATGCAGGTGACCGGCTTCGAATGGACCTGGCGCCTGATCAGCCAGCCCCGGCGTCTAGGCCTGCGCTATGCGCGCTGCGCCCTGCTGTTTGGCGAACTGGCGATCAAGTCGATGATCCGCCAGGACCGAGATCCGCCCGCCCCCATGCCCGAGCCGGCTCGATGAGACTGTCTCGTCGCGCGCTGCTGGCTTCGACCCTGGCCCTGGCGGCCTGCGACCGGCCCATCGGCGCGACCGCCGCCGCCCAGACACCCCCGAAAGGGTCCGCGCCGGCGTTGCGCGATCTGGCCCCCTACCCGTTCGGAACCCAGCTCATCTCGACCGAGCTGGACACGCCGATCATCGCCGAGCTGGCCGCGCGCCACTTTGATCAGGTCAACACCGGCTTCGAGCTGAAAATGGAGTACATCGTCCAGCCGGATGGGCGGCTGCGCTTTGAGGGCGGCGATCGACTGGCCGCCTTCTGCCGGGCGAACGGTCAGGCCATCCACGCCCATACGCTGGTCTGGTACGCCGACACCCCGGACTGGTTTGCCCGCCTGGACGGCTCACGGCGGGCCATGGAGGCTGCCTATGACGGCTATGTCCGTGAGGTTGCCGGTCGCTATGCCGGGCGGGTGCGGGCCTGGGACGTGGTCAACGAGCCGGTGACCGATGAGGGCTCGGACCTGCGCGACTCCCTATGGAGCCGCAATCTCGGCCAGGACGGCCACTTCATCCGCGCCTTCGAACTGGCACACGAGGCCGACCCGAACGCCATCCTGTTCACCAACGACTACAACCTCGAAAGCAACCCGACCAAGCGGCGGACCTTCCTCAATCTGGTTGAGCGGATGATGAACCGGGGCGTGCCCATCGGCGGTATCGGTACCCAATGCCACGTCTCGGTCGACCTGCCCGCTGGGGCCCTGACCACGGCCCTGCGCGACATCGCCAGCCTGGGCCTGCCGGTGCATGTGTCAGAGTTCGACTGTTCACTGGTGCCCGATGGCATTTTCCGCGGCTCGCAGCGCGAGCGTGAGGCGGACCAGATCCGGCTCTATGAAGAGGCGCTGGAAAGCTACGCCGCCCTGCCCGCCCGCCAGCAGTACGGCTTCACCGTCTGGGGCGTGCGCGATGCCGAATCCTGGCTGCGCCGGACCGATTACGGCGGCGATCCAAGTGACCGTCCTCTGCTGTTCGACGATCTGGGCCAGCCCAAGCCGGTGTTCTGGGCCGTGGCGGAGGCGCTACGGGGCTAGAGCCCCGCCCCCTCGTCGAGGCCGAGCATGAGGTTCAGGTTCTGCACCGCCGCGCCGGACGCGCCCTTGCCCAGGTTGTCGAGCTGGGCCACCAGTCGCGCTTGATCCCCTGCAGGGTCGCCGAAGACGAACAGGCGCATCTGATTGGTGCCATTCAGGGCTTCCGGTTCCAGCCCGGTCATGGCCTGGCTCTCGGCCAGCGGGGCAACGGCGACGAACCGCTCTCCAGCATAGGCCTGATCCAGCGCGGCGTGGACGTCGGCGACGGACGGCTTGCCCGGCAGGGCACCGAGTTGCAGCGGCACCTCGACCAGCATCCCTTGGGCATAGCGGCCGACAGCGGGCGCGAACAGTGGCCGGTGGGTCAGGCCAGCATAGGTCTGCATCTCGGGGATGTGCTTGTGCTTCAGCGTCAGGCCATAGGCGCGGAACGGGTCCCCGCCCTCGCCTTCGAACTCGGCGATCATTGCCTTGCCGCCGCCGGAATAGCCCGACACCGCATTGACCGTGACCGGCCAGTCCGCCGGAAGGATCCCGCCCTCGACCAGCGGCCTGACCAGACCGATGAAGCCGGTCGGATAGCAGCCGGGGTTGGACACCCGCGTCGAGGCCGCGATGGCCGCGCGCTGGTCCTTCGACATTTCGGCAAAGCCATAGGTCCAGGCGGGATCGACGCGGTAGGAGGTGGAGGCGTCGATGACGCGGGTGGTTTCGTTGTCGATCATCACGACCGCTTCCTTGGCCGCTTTGTCGGGCAGGCACAGGATCACAAGGTCTGCGGCGTTCAGCAGTTCGGCACGGGCCGCTGCATCCTTACGGCGCTCGGGGTCGATGGAGACGAGGTTGAGGTCCGTTCGGCCGACAAGACGCTCGCGGATCTGCAGGCCGGTCGTGCCGGCTTCGCCATCGATGAAGAGGGTGGGGAGGGTCATGGGCCTCACCTAAGCCTTGGCGGCTCGAACATAAAGTCTCCTCCCTGGCGGCGAAGCCGTTGGGGGGGGGACCGCGAAGCGGCGGAGGGGAAATAAGCGCCACCGCATCTCAACCGCTTCGCAGAGCATCATCCAATGAGCGCCCTGACCTCACTGACCAGCCACGCCAAGGCGGAAAGGCAAGCCCCCATGCGCAGGCGATAGATCAGGGCGATGGCCGGCATGACGAACACGGCCTTGCCTTTGCCCCTCATGGTGAAGCGCGTGCGTTTGAACTCTACTTTGAGCGTCGCCCGCTTGGGTTTGCGATCATTGGAGCCGGGCACCGGGCACATCTCCGCATTAGCGAAATCGATGTGCAGTCCCTTCGGGAATAGGACCGGAGTTCGGCGGGCGGTCAAGCACAATGAATTGACATTATGTCAAACCGAGTTGGACGGGCGAGTTGGACGTTCCAGCCCTCGTTGTTCTACAGGCGATGATCGGAGGCCAAGAGGCAACTGACTACGCGTCAGATGCGCGATGACCTTTACTGTGGATAAACCCAAGACAGCAAGAAAAAGGCGCTCCGGGTTTCCCCGAAGCGCCCTTTGTAATCCCACTCGCGGGATGGCGAGTTAGCGCTTCGAGAACTGGAAGCTGCGGCGGGCCTTGGCGCGGCCGTACTTCTTGCGCTCGACGACGCGGCTGTCGCGGGTCAGGAAGCCGTGCGGCTTCAGGACCGGGCGCAGCTCGGGCTCGTAGTAGGTCAGAGCCTTGGCGATGCCGTGACGGATGGCGCCGGCCTGGCCCGACAGGCCCGAGCCCTGGACGGTGACGTCCACGTCGAACTGGGTCAGACGGTCGGCGATTTCCAGCGGCTGGGCGATCATCATGCGCAGCACCGGACGGGCCAGGTAGATCTCCTGGTCGCGGCCGTTGATGGTGATCTTGCCGGAGCCCGGCTTGATCCAGACGCGGGCGATGGCGTTCTTGCGCTTGCCGGTGGCGTAGGCGCGGCCTTGCGCGTCGACGATGCGCTCGCGGACGGGGGCGGCGGCCTGGGTACCCATGCCGGCCAGGGCGTCAAAGCCCTTGCCTTCGGTGGCTTCCGGGGCGGTTTCGGTGATCGGAGTGTCGGTCATGACTTACTGGCTCCGGGTATTCTTGGCGTTCAGGCTCGCGAAGTCGATGACTTCCGGCTTCTGAGCTTCGTGGGTGTGTTCGGCGCCTGCGAAGATACGCAGGTGGGTCATCTGGGCGCGGGCCAGCGGGCTTTCCTTGGGCAGCATACGCTCGACGGCCTTCTGCAGGACGCGCTCGGGGTACTTGCCTTCCAGCACCTTGCCGGCGACGCGCTCCTTGACGCCGCCCGGGTGGCCGGTGTGACGGTAGTAGATCTTGTCGGTCAGCTTCTTGCCGGTGAACTTCACCTTCTCGGCATTGATGACGACGACATAGTCGCCGCAGTCGACGTGCGGGGTGTAGTCCGGGCGGTGCTTGCCGCGCAGACGCATGGCGATGAAGGAAGCGAGACGACCGACAACGACGCCCTCGGCGTCGATGAGGATCCACTTCTTCTCGACATCGGCGGGCTTCAGCGAAGCCGTCGTGGTCTTGAGCATGGTCGGGTCCAAAAAAATCGAAAAGCGGCCGGGAGGGCCCCGACCGCAACGGCGCGCTTATTAGCGGACACCATCCCACGCGTCAATGCATGTCTGATTCTCGAATGCCATTCATCCTATTGTTTTAATGATATTTTCTAGATACGGTAACATGATACCGTATAAATTTGGAGCATCCTCTCGTCGTTTCTCCCCGCCGCCCGTGGCGATGGCAACATCGGTTGCCCCGATAGACCGGGCGGTCCTGTCAGTTTGTCTGTCCGTGTCAGTCGCTTTGAACGGACGGAGCACAACTTCATTCAAATGTCGCAACCAGGCATTAGGAGCGCACTCAACTCTGGTAGGATTGCATAGATGAGTTTTTCCCGGCGTCACGTTCTTGTCGGCAGCACGGCCCTGGTTGCCTTTACCGGCCTCTCCCGCCGCGCTCAGGCTCAGGACGCGCAGGCCACCGAGAGCTACGCCAACCAGGTCACCGGCTACGGGCCGCTGGTGCTTGACCCCGAGGGTATCCTCGACCTGCCGGCGGGCTTTACCTATCGCGTCATCCGCCAGTCGGGCGAGACGATGGACGACGGCCTGCTGATGCCCGGCAAGCCGGACGGCATGGGATGTTTCGCCGGCGAAGGGTCGCAGGTGATCCTGGTCTGCAATCACGAGGTCAAGCCGCGCCACCGCGACCTTGGACCCACCGGCATCGGCCATCGGCTGCGCGATCAGCTTCCGGCCGACAAGGTCTATGACACCTATCTCGATGGGCATCCCATGGGCGGCGGCACGACCACAGTGGTCTATGACCTCGCGGAACAGCGCGTGGTGCGCCAGCACCTCAGCCTGACAGGTACGGCCACCAACTGCGCCGGTGGCGTCACCCCCTGGCGGTCGTGGCTCTCTTGCGAAGAGATCGAGCTGACCGCCGGCGCTCAATCGAACAGGGACCACGGCTGGGTGTTCGAGGTTCCAGCAGATGCGCAAGGGCTCGTGGATCCGGTTCCCCTCAAGGCCATGGGCCGCTTTGAGCATGAGGCCGCCTGCGTCGATCCGGCGACCAGCATTGTCTATCTGACCGAGGACAAGGACGATTCCCTCCTCTACCGCTTCATCCCGACGACGCCGGGCCAATTGATCGACGGGGGCCGACTTCAGGGACTGGTGGTTGACGGGGCCCCCGGGGCCGACACCCGTAACTGGAACGGCGCGATCCTCTGGCGGATGGGCGACTGGCTCGATGCACGCTGGGTCGATCTTGAAGACGTCGAGAGCCCACATGAAGATCTTCGCATCCGGGGCCACGCCGCTGGGGCCGCCCTGTTCGCGCGGGGCGAGGGCCTGACCTGGGGCAACGGCGATCTGTTCTTTGCCTGTACATCCGGCGGTGCCAATCGATCCGGCCAGATCATGCGGCTGGTTCCCAGTCGGGACGGAGCAGCCGACCGCCTCCAGCTCTTCCTCGAGAGCGCCGACGAGCAGGTCTATGACTACGGGGATAACCTGACCGTTGCCCCCTGGGGTGATCTGCTGGTCTGCGAAGACCGCTATACGGAAGAGCGGACCCACCTGCGCGGCGTCACGCCTGAAGGTCAGGTCTATACGATCGCCCGCAACGCCCATGCCGAGAATGCCGAGTTCGCCGGCGTCTGCGTGTCACCGGACGGCTCGACCGTCTTCGTCAATGTCATGGATCCCGGCTACACCCTGGCGATCACAGGGCCGTGGCACTCACGATAGAGCTGGAGAACAGCCGCGGATGGCTGCGGCGCACACACCAAAGCAGCCAGGTCGCCAATCCCAGAACAAACACACCGCCCGCCTGATGCAGGCCGGCCAGCCAGGGATTGAGCGCCGTCATCAGGGTGGCGATCCCAAGCAGAGCCTGGATCACCACGGCCCCAAACAGGTTCATGGCGACCCGTGGCACGCCGTCCGCCAGCCGGGTTCGCAGACTCTGAATTACAAAGACGGCGACTGCCAGGAAGACCGTGTAGCCGCCCATTCGGTGCATGAACTGAACCAGGCCCTGATCATGCAGAAAGGCCGCTGCGCCCCGGCTCCAGTCGACGGGCGGGAACAGAGCACCTTCCATCAACGGCCAGTCTGTGAAAACGCGACCGGCGTCATTGCCCGCGACCAGCCCTCCCAACAGACACTGGACGAACACCAGCCCCAGCAACGCCGCCGCCGCCCGGCTCCAGCCCGTGGGCGCGTGCGACCTATTCTCGCCGCTTGCCGCCTCCAGCGCCGTCCAGACCAGGCCGACAAAGATGATCAAGGCCAGTCCAAGATGGATGGTCAGGCGCTCGGGGGCCACCTCGACACGCCCCGCCAGGCCCGACACGACCATCCACCAGCCAACCGCGCCCTGGAGCGCCCCGAGGCCCAGCAGCACCCAGCACCGCCAGACCAATCGCTGGGGGATCCGCCGCATGGCCAACAGGACAAAGAAAGGAAGGGCAAATGCCACCCCGATCAGCCGGCCCAGCAACCTGTGCGCCCATTCCCACCAGAAGATGCCCTTGAAAGCCTCCAGGCTCATGCCCGCATTCAGTTGGGCGTACTGGGTCGTTTGCCGATAGGCCTCGAACTGGCGATTCCACTCGGCATCGGACAGCGGCGGCAAGGCCCCCGTAACCGGGGCCCACTCGGTGATCGACAGGCCGGATTCGGTCAATCGGGTGATGCCGCCGACGACAACCATGGCCAAAACGAGCAAGGCCACAAAGCCGAGCCAAATAGCCGTGGCTGACGAACGGTCTTGGAGACTTTGAAAACGGAGCATACTGTTGAGCTCGGGAGGCGCGGTTTAATCGAGTCGTTGGGCTCTAGCCCAAGGAACCCATGCTGCGCCACCCGCATTGTGATCCTTGAACCCGGCGGGAGGGCCGGTGGTCTGGAAAGGGACTTCTTATGGGAATCTTCGAAACGAACGGCTGGCTCGTCGCCATCATTGTGGGTATCGCTGCGGGGTGGATTGCCGAACAGGTGACGGGGCGCCGCCATGGCATCCTGACCAACCTGATCGTCGGTCTGCTCGGTGCCATCCTCGGCTGGTGGCTGTCTGAAAACGTCCTGGGTATCCCGATCACGGGTTGGCTCGGCTCGTTGGTCGCCGCAACCGGCGGCGCGGTGGTCCTGTTGTTCATCTTCGGCCTCATTCGCCGTCGATAGGATCAGACAAATCCGATAGGAGAGCGCCGCGGGCCCAGGTCCGCGGCGTTTTTCATCTGGGAGATCGGGCTTGGGACCGCGTACGCGAAAAGCCATTGCCACCGTGGGCGTCCTGGCCTTTCTGGCCTTCTATGTCTGGCTGGTGGTGACTTTAGCCGGCTTCATTCCCGAGGTCTGGTGGGCCCAGGTCCCCTATTTTGCCGTGGCCGGCCTCGCCTGGGGTGTGCCCATTCTGCCGCTCATCAAATGGGCGGAAAAAGGCTAAGTTATCTGAACCGGGTCAAGGGAATGGTCGGAGCGACAGGATTCGAACCTGCGACCCCTTGACCCCCAGTCAAGTGCGCTACCAGGCTGCGCCACGCTCCGAGAGGCGCCCGTATAGACAAGGCCCGGCTGAGCCGCAAACGGAAATCGCTTAACTGCCCAAAGCGGCATCCAGCCGACGCTTGGCGGCCTCCACCGCCGCCAGGGCAGCGCGCAGCTGGGCCTTGTCCGGCACCGCCGGCGCGGCCGAGCGCGAATGCGTCTCGACCACTGATGCCGGCACCAGCGCCCCCCCCTCCACCGCACCGGTGATCCGGGCCATCCCTTGTTCGCGGTAGAGTTTTTGGACACCCCGAATGGTGACGCCCTCATCGTGCAGCAGCGTCTTGACGCCCCGCAGCACGGCCATATCGGCGGGACGGTACAGGCGACGCCCGCCCGCCCGCTTCATCGGCTTGATGAAGGTGAACTTGGTTTCCCAGAACCGCAGGACGTGCTGCGGCACGCCCAGTTCGTCGGACGCCTCCGATATGGTGCGGAAAGCGTCAGGGCTCTTGGTCACGTATTCGCGCCGTCAACCTTGGCCTTCATCAGCTGGGAGGCCCTGAAGCTGATGACCCGTCGCGGCACGATGGCGGCCGGCTCTCCGGTCTTGGGATTGCGGCCCATGCGCGCGCGCTTCTCACGCACCTGAAAGACACCGAAGCCTGACAGTTTCACGGTTTCGCCGCGCTCAAGCGTCTCGACGATCATATCGAGCACGCGCTCAACAAGCCCGGAGCATTCTTGTCGCGACAGACCGATCTCTTCGTGAAGCGCCTCGGACAAATCCGCCCGCGTCACCGTCTTGCCAGCCATGTCAGAGGCCCTCCCTCTCAGGCGCTTGAATGCAACAAATCTGTTACGCGAACGAGCCCCCTAACGAAAGACCCGACTTCCCACTAAAGGCGAATGGCGCACGCACCCCACGTCAGCCCGCCCCCCATGGCCTCCAACAAAATCAGGTCGCCTCGCTTGATGCGACCATCCTCTATTGCCACGCTTAATGCCAGCGGAATTGACGCTGCGGAAGTGTTTGCGTGCCAGGCCACCGTCGAGATCACCTTGTTTTCGTCCAGGCCCAGGCGGTCCCCTACCCCCTTGATAATGCGTTGATTGGCTTGATGCGGAACGAACCAGTCCACATCACTGACGGCGACGCCGGCAGCCGCACAGGCAGCTTCGACGGCCTCGGCAATATTGATAACGGCATGGCGGAACACTTGATTGCCCGCCATGCGTAGATGGCCGACCTCGCCCGTGGTCGACGGGCCACCGTCAACATAGAGTAGATCGCCCTTGGTCCCGTCGCTGCGCAGGGCAAATCCGAGCAGGCCACGGTCTGCCGTGGCCCCTTCGCCTTCGATAGGTTCGAGCACGACGGCCCCGGCGCCGTCACCGAACAGCACGCAGGTTCCCCGATCCGACCAGTCCATCAGCCGCGTCATTTCTTCCGCCCCGATAACCAGGGCGCATTTTGCCAGGCCGCGCGCGACAAACCCGTCCGCAACACTCAGCGCATAGACGAAGCCCGAACACACCGCCTGGACGTCAAAGGCAACCCCGACTCCGGCTCCCAACTTGCGCTGGACGATGGCGGCCGTTGCCGGAAAGGTCAGATCGGGCGTCGTGGTGGCCACCACGATCAGATCAACGTCTGAAGCCTCGCGTCCCGCCGCTGCCAGAGCCCGGCGGGCGGCTTCGGTGGCCAGATCGCTGGTCGGTTGATCAGGACGGGCCCGACGGCGCTCCTTGATCCCGGTGCGCTCCTGAATCCATTCATCAGAGGTGTCGACGATCGCCGACAGGTCGGCGTTGGTCACCACCTCATCCGGGAGGTAGGCCCCGACCCCGGTGACCGCGCTGCGCGTCACGCTCATTGGGCGGCCTCTTCAATATCCGACACGGCCTCGTCCACATCCAATCGAGCCATGTTCTCGGCGACCTTGGCCATATAGTCGCTTTCGGCCAGGTCGATGGCGACGCGAAGGGCCGAGTTGAAGCCGCGCGCATCCGCACCGCCGTGGCTCTTGATCACCAGACCGTTCAGGCCCAGCAACGGTCCCCCGTTGATCGAATTGGGATCAATCCGGCTCCGCATGGCCTTGAGAGCCCCATAGGCCAGCATCGCCCCGACCCGAGAGAGGGGCGACGACAGCAGGGCATCCTTCATCAAGGTCGAGATGAAACGCGCCACGCCCTCAGCCGTCTTGAGGGCGATGTTGCCGGTAAAGCCATCCGTGACCACGACGTCGACCACGCCGCGCGACAGGTCATCGCCCTCGACGAAGCCCTTGTAGTTCAGGTCAAACCGCCCCGACCGCAGCAGCAGCGCAGCTTCGCGAACCTCGTCGTGGCCCTTCATTTCCTCGGAGCCGACATTGAGAATGCCGATGGTCGGCTTGTCGATGTGATGGACCGCGCGGTGGAAGGCCTCACCCATGATGGCGAACTCAACCAGCTGCTTGGCATCCGAAGACACATTGGCCCCCACGTCCAGCACCGCCGTGTGCCCGCCCTTGATCGTCGGCCAGCTGGCCACGATAGCGGGACGATCCAGGCCCGGGGCCGACATCCGCAAGATGAGCTTGGAGAGCGCCATCAAGGCTCCGGTATTTCCCGCCGAGACGATCGCATCCGCTTCGCCGGATTTTACCGATTGAATGGCATTCCAGAGGCTGGAGCCCTTGCCCCGCCGCACCGCCACAGCGGGCTTCTCGTCCATGGCGATGACCAGATCGGTGTGGCGAACCTCACTCGCGGCGCGCGCCAGCGGGGCCTTGGCCAACTGAGCCTCGATCGCCGCCTCATCGCCATGCAGGACAAAGCGTGCTCGACGCGCGCCGTGGCGCTTCAGAAAGGCCTCGACACCGGCAATGGTGACGACTGGCCCGTGATCTCCGCCCATGGCGTCGACCGAAATGACGGTTACTGAAGATGAAGACACGTTGATCAGATCGCCTCCGCCGCGCGCCGCGCGTGTCCGCGCGCGGTCTGGAAATTGAGCGCGGACGATAGCGTCCGGCCCGCCCGATGCAAGCCGGGGCACCGCAAAACCTGCCGCTGCGTCATTCGCGCGGCTTCAGATCTTTCAGGACATCGAACGGTGACGGCTCTGGCGGCCCCTCCGGGGCCTCAAACACCGCGCCGGGCTTGCGTGGCCAAGGGTCGATCGACAAGGCCAAGTGCTCAACGACATAGGCGGCCAGATCGATTCCTCCGTCCTCGATTATGTCCGGACCGTCAGAGATCTCCAGATCGAACTCCACGTCGTCCTCCTGGGGCTCGAATTCGCTGGCCTCGACAAGATCCACCGAAAATTCGGCATTCGCCTGGCTCGGCAAGGGTTCCAGCGTGATTCCGCAGGTCTGGACAAGGTCGGCCGTCACCTTGCCGCTCAGCCGCCAGCCGGCCCCGGCCGGGCGGACCTCGATGTCCGCCTCCAGTCGGCTGAGGTCGGCCAGATCAAGCGCCTTGGCCACCCGAGCCCGGGCCTCTGCATCGGCCTCCAGATGTCGGGTCAGGCCCTGCCCGATCCGGTCCAACCGAATACGTTCGCTCCAGACGGGATCTGCGCTCACGACAGCACCTCCGGCCAAATGACACGACCGCGCAGGATGTCCTCGGCCCGCATGCCTTGCAGGGCCTGGCCCATTCGCAGGGTGTAGTCGACCAGTCCTGACGCCTGTTCGGTCTGGCTCTCCTCGGCAAAGACCGCACGGGCCAGCAAGCCGCTCAAAGCCTCACGATCCTGAGCCTCGACGGCCTTCTGATAGCCGAGGATGCGCCCATAGACCGCCTCGCCCAGCTTGCGCATCTTTTTGGCCACGGACAGATCGCCGACCCCAAGCTCCCGCAAGGCGTCGTCCAACGCGCCGACAAAGGTGTCGAAGACCGCCTGACCGATCTCTGCGCCTGCCTCGCCCTCCCCCTTGAGACGGGCCAGAAGCAGGCTGAGGTGCAGCACATAGAGTTCAAAGCGCGCATCAATCCGGTCGGCAACACCCAGGTCGCGATACAGGGCCGGACGGCGGGCCTGATCGACCAGGCCGGCGTAAAGGGTTTCGCCGGCGATACGCGCCTGGCGAGGTCGGAAAAGGCGTTGTAGCACGCTTGGATCGCCCCATTTCGGTCTTGGCGTTGAACTAATCCTCCGTGCGCGCTAGGTCAAAGGCCGTTCACTTTCGGAAGTTCTCATGTCCGTCGCATTCCGTGTCGTCTTCCTGGCCTCCGCCGCCCTGGCAGCCGCCGCCTGCTCGCCGCAGGTTTCGCGCCATGGCTTCCAGCCTGTTGATGTGCAGCCTGCCGATATCGTGGTGGGTACCGATACGCGCGACACGGTGCGGGCGCGCCTGGGGTCACCATCCGTGGTTTCGACCTTCGAGCCCGACGCCGTGTGGTTCTACATTTCGCAGACCACCGCCAAATATACGTTCAACCTGCCCGAGGTGACCCAGCGGTCGGTGACGCAGATCACCTTCGACGAATCGACCGGACGCGTCATCGGCGTCGAAAACCTGGATCTGGAAGACGGTCGGCAGGTGGCGTTCAACCGCCGCGAAACGCCGACCCGTGGCCGCGAACTGACCGTGATCGAACAGCTTCTCGGGACGGTGGGTCGCCAGGCCCTGCCCGGCAGCGAAGAAGATCTCCCGCCGAACCAGCGCCGCCGTCAGGAATAGGCGGGGCGAACTAAAGTTCCTCTATTCCGCGATTGGCCAGGGCATCGGCGCGTTCATTGAGCGCGTGCCCGGCATGACCCTTGACCCAATGCCAGCTCACGCGGTGGCGGGTGCGGGCCTCATCGAGTCGACGCCAGAGATCCTCATTCTTGACGGGCTTCTTGTCTGCGGTCTTCCACCCGCGTGATTTCCAGCCGCCGATCCATTCGGTGATGCCCTGCATGACATATTTGCTGTCTGTGTAGAGGTCGACATCGCTGGGCTTTTTCAGGGCCTCCAGGGCCATGATGGCCGCGGTCATCTCCATGCGGTTGTTGGTCGTTTCCGGCTCTGCCCCCCACAGTTCCTTTTCGTGGACACCGGACTGGAGGATCGCGCCCCAGCCGCCGCGACCGGGATTGCCCTTGCAGGCACCATCGGTGTGGATGATGACGTGAGGCACGCTCAGCTCTCGGACAGAACGCGCGGGAGTTTAAAGGTGACGGTTTCGCGCGCGCCTGAATCTTCGACCACATCGGTATCGAACCGCTCGGCGATGGCAGCAACCAGGGCCTCAATAAGCGGTTCCGGTGCAGAGGCCCCCGCCGTAATCCCGACCGTCTGGACCCCGTCAAACCAGCCCCAGTCAACCACCGAGGCATCGTCAACCAGTTGCGCCATGCGGGCACCGGCCCGACGCGCGACCTCGACCAGACGCACGGAGTTGGACGAATTGGGCGACCCGATCACCAGAACCAGGTCGCATTGCTCGGCCACCCGCTTGACCGCTTCCTGGCGGTTGGTGGTCGCATAGCAGATGTCTTCCTTGTGGGGGTCCGGCAGTCCCGGAAAACGCCGCTTGAGCACCCCGATAATCTCTGCGGTATCGTCCAGCGACAACGTCGTCTGGGTTACATATGCCAGGTTTGACGCCTCGCGAGGCTCGAAGCGTTCGGCGTCTTCCGGGGTTTCAATCAGGGTGACGGCCCCCTCCGGCAGCTGGCCCATGGTGCCTTCGACCTCTGGATGGCCGGCGTGGCCGATCAGGACGATCTGTCGGCCCGCTGAAAAATTGCGCTCGGCCTCCACATGGACCTTGGACACCAGCGGACAAGTCGCATCGAGGTAGAACAGGGCACGGCGTTCGGCTTCGGCCGGAACCGATTTGGGAACGCCATGGGCCGAAAACACGACGGGCCGGTCCGTCGGGCATTCATCCAGCTCCTCGACGAAGACGGCACCCAGGTTTCGCAACCGGTCGACCACATGTCGATTGTGGACGATCTCGTGTCTCACATAGACCGGAGCCCCATATTTCTCGAGCGCGCGCTCGACAATCTGGATGGCTCGATCAACGCCCGCACAGAAGCCGCGCGGCGTGGCCAGGCGAACCTGAAGGGGGCGGCGAGAAATCGAAGCATCGGTCACCGCGCCTAGGTAGCGGCCCTGTGAGGCGAACACCAGCTTTCGGCGCGTTGCGATGCCTCGGTTTAGCCGCTATCACGCGCAAGCGTCGCGGCTTCGCTGTCCGGCGGTCCGTTTCGCCTGTTTGTAAGGTCCCTCATGCGTCGTTTGCTCCTGCCTCTGATCGCTTCGGCCATCGCCGTATCCGCCCTGGCCACGCCCGCCATGGCGCAAACCCGTGGTGACGAGCAGGATCGTGAACGCGACCGCGCTGCCCGCCAGCAGCGCGAAGACGAGTTCAACAACACGCCGGCCCCGCTGCGTGAGCGGCCTAACGCCGGCCCCTGCCCCTTCGTGCGTATTCTCTACGACGCCGCTCGCTATGTTGAGTTCGAGGGTGGCCAGCAGACCGTCTCGGCAGTCGGCTACACCGGCGAGATCGAGGGCATCGAATCCGAGTGCGTGTATCGCGAAGCCGACCCGATCCGCATCGACATGGACATTCTGTTCCAGCTTGGGCGTGGCCCCCAGGCCGAGAGTGGCCAGCGGACCTATCGCTATTGGGTCGCCGTCACGGAGCGGAACTCGGCGATTCTGGCCAAACAGTATTTCGACCTTCCGGTCGACTTCGGCAGCAGCGACCGAACCTACGTCACCGAACAGATTCGCGGCCTGACCATTCCGCGCCGGGACATCACTGTGTCAGGAACCAATTTCGAGGTTCTGGTCGGCTTTGACGTGACCCCCGAGATGGCCGAATTCAATCGCAACGGCTCTCGCTTCCGCGCCAACGCGGGCGCGCCCAGCGAATGACGGACCTCAGGAGCCGGCTCAGCGAAGCGGTCCGCGCCGCCTTCGCCGCCGAAGGCTTGCCTGAAGATCTGGCGCGGGTTGTTCCCTCGGATCGTCCCGATCTGGCCGACTTCCAGTCGAACGGGGCTCTGGCGGCTGCGAAACAGGCCAAGGCCAATCCGCGCGAGCTGGCCGGGCGACTGGCGACCCACCTGCAGGGACGGCCCGAGATCGCGTCGGTGGACATCGCCGGACCGGGCTTCATCAACATCCGGGTGACCGACGCGGTTCTGGCCGACCGCGCCCAGGAGGTCGCCGCCGGTCCGATGGTCGGTGCGTCGCTGGTCGATGCGCCGCGCCGGGTCGTGATCGACTACGGCGGGCCGAACGTGGCCAAGCCGATGCACGTCGGACACCTGCGCTCATCCATTATCGGTGAGAGCCTGAAGCGTCTTTTCAGGTTCCGCGGCGACACCGTCTGGGGCGACGCCCACTTCGGTGACTGGGGCTTCCAGATGGGGCTTTTGATCGCGGCACTGGAAGACGAAGGCCGGGCCACTGAATTCCAGGGCACCGGTCCGTTCCCGACCGACAGCCCTGTTAGCCTCGAAGACCTGGAACGGCTCTATCCGGCCGCAGCGGCGCGGGCCAAGGAAGACACGGCCTTTCGTGATCGCGCCCGAAAGACCACCGCCGAGCTTCAAGCGGGCAACCCCGGCTATCGCGCCCTGTGGAAGCATATGCACGACGTCTCCATGGCAGCCTTGCAGCGCGACTTCGGCGCGTTGGGCGTGACCTTTGACCTGTGGAAGGGCGAGGCCGATGCCGACCCCCTGATCCCCGGCATGGTCAAGACGCTTGAGACGAAAGGCCTGCTGGTCGACGATCAGGGCGCTCGGGTCGTCCACGTCGCGCGCGAGGGCGAAACGAAGTCGAAGAAACTGCCGGACGGAACCGTTGTGACCGTGCCCAGCCCGGACCCGCTGCTGGTCATTTCGTCCGAAGGGTCGGCCATGTATGGCACGACCGATCTGGCGACCATCGTCGACCGCCGCAACGAGCAGGATTTCGACCTGGTCCTCTATGTCGTGGACCAGCGTCAGGCGGACCATTTCGAGCAGGTGTTCCGCGCCGCGGTCCTGGCCGGCTACGCCGAACCGGGGCAGCTGGAGCATCTGGGCTTCGGCACCATGAATGGGCCGGACGGCAAGCCGTTCAAGACGCGCGCGGGCGGCGTGCTCAAGCTGGCTGACCTGATCGAAATGACCCGCGAAAAGGCGCGCGCACGCCTGCACGAGGCGGGTCTGGGTGAGGATCTGTCATCCGAGGAATTCGAAGACATCGCCGCCAAGGTGGCGGTGGCGGCGTTGAAGTTCGCCGACTTGTCGAACTGGCGCGGCACCAGCTACATTTTTGATCTGGATCGGTTCACCAGCTTTGAGGGCAAGACCGGGCCGTACCTGCTGTATCAGGCGGTGCGGATCAAATCGCTGTTGCGGCGGGCCGCCGGCGAGAACGTCACCACCGGCGCGATCGCCATTGTCGAACCGGCCGAACGTGAGCTGGCTCTGGTGCTGGACGCTTTCCAGCAGGCGGCCGAGGAAGCCTACGATCGGCGAGGGCCGAACGCCCTTGCCGAGCACGCCTATCGCTTAGCCCAGGCCTTCTCGAAGTTCTACGCCGCCTGTCCGATCCTGGCACCAAGCCACGAAACCACGCGCGGATCGCGCCTGGCCCTGGCCGAGGCGGTGCTGAAGCAGTTGGAGGTCGCGCTGGACCTGTTGGGTATCGACACGCCGGAGCGGATGTAGTCCGACTTGTCGCGACCTTGGGCTGTATGGTAGGGTCGGAGGGTGTCGGAGTTCTTGGGATGAAGTTCTTGTTTGCGTCGATCTCCGGCGCTGTGACACTTCTGATCGCTGGCCCGACCGTCGCCCAACAACAGCGGATTTGCGAAGGCGCGGTTCGCGGCCCGGCGGGCGAACACATCTTTCAGATTCTTTTGGAAAACGCAGAGCCAGTCTACGCCATGGCAATGTGGCGACCGCCAAATCAAACGGCGCTCGCCGGCAGCCCGCTGCCCATGGTGGTGCTCTACTACAGGGTCCACGACATCCAGACCGGAGCGCACGGCCCCCTCTTCTACGCCCATGTTATTCACGCCGCGCGGATTTCCGAGTCGCGTGCGACCTCGGCCGAAGTTCGGATTCGACAATATGGACAAACCGAGTGGTTGGAACGGCAAGACTGGACGTCGTTCGCTGAAGCGCGCCGGAACGACGGCTACAGCATTGCGGGCTCCGTTAGTTTCAACTCCCCCGCAGCCTTGGAGCTGTTCTCGACCGCACCCCAAGTAGAATCCCGCGCCATCACCAATGACAATGTTCGTATTTCATCCGGCATCTGGAACCTGACCGGTCGCATTGCGCTCGATGCGCTGCTTGAGCGCGCTCATGCCGAAGCAGTCCGACGGATGAGCAATCCGATTGAATGCATAAGACCCAATGACGCGACACACCAGGTCATCATAGGCGCGTGGAGGCTAGCCCGTGAGCACCAGGAAGCAAGCCCGCCAAGCACGCCTCAGTAACGCGCAACCATTCGTCTGCCGCAGCCACTTGTCCAGCAAGACACGGCAACGCTGCCCGGGCCACCGATAGATAGCCCGATAGATAAAAATAGATAAAACGAGTGACTGCGCCTAGGTCCAATCGACATTCAGATCGATTATCCTTTTAAATACAAACACACTCGTCATGGGTCCGGCTTGTCCCGGCCGTCGATCACAACCAGCCCTGCAAGACGATTGCGGTTGTTCCAACATCGAAACAACTAGACACTCAACGAGGTGATGTGTTCCCGGCACAAGGCCGGGAATGACGGGCCATTGAATGTCGATTGAACCTAAGCCCTCTAAGGCTGGCGGGTATTAGACGACTGGCAACCCCAGCGGCCCTCAGTGGCTATTTCTTCTCGCCGAAGGCCTCTTCGACTTCTTCCTTGGTGATGCGCTTGGACGGATCACCCGGCTGGCCGAGGTTCTGTTCCTCGGTGCCGTCGCCCATAACGCCGGGCGTCGTGTTGATGATGACTTTCTTGTCTTTTTCGTCGGTCATGCCGATGCTCCTTGCTGGCGTTGATCGAACGTGCGCGCCCAAACAATGTTCCGCAACCCTCCACAGGAATAGATGACCCAGCTCAACGCCACCGATGCCTACATCGCCGGCCTGCCAAAGGCCGAACTGCACCTACATATCGAAGGCTCGCTTGAGCCCGAGCAAATGTTCGAATTTGCCCAGCGAAACAAGATGATCACCCCATTCGACAGTGTCGAGGCCGTGAGAGCCGCCTATGATTTCTCGAACCTGCAGGACTTTCTGGACATCTACTACGCCGGGGCCAACGTCCTGCAGACGGAACAGGACTTTCACGACATGGCGCTGGCCTATTTCCGGCGGGCGGCAGCGGACAATGTGCGCCATGCCGAGATCTTCTTTGATCCCCAGACCCACACGGATCGGGGCTTGCCGTTTTCGGTCGCCGCCGATGGGCTGCTGGCCGGGATGAAGTCCGCCGAGGCCGAGTTGGGCGTCACCTCCAAGCTGATCCTGTGCTTCCTGCGTCACCTCGATGAAGACGCCGCCTTTGACACCCTCAAGGCATCGGAGCCCTGGCTGGACCGGATTGTTGGGGTCGGTCTGGATTCCTCCGAGGTCGGCCACCCACCGTCAAAGTTCGAGCGTGTGTTCGCACGGGCCGGCGACATGGGCCTGAAGCGGGTCGCGCACGCGGGCGAGGAAGGGCCACCCGCCTATGTCCACGAGGCCCTGGACCTGCTGCACATCGACCGGATGGATCACGGCAATCGCTCGATGGAAGATGAGGCGCTGATTGAACGGCTGGCCGACAGCCAGATGACCCTGACGGTCTGTCCGCTATCAAACCTGAAACTGTGCGTGGTCCGTGATCTGAAAGACCACCCCGTGCCCGAGATGTTGCGGCGCGGCCTCCACGTCACCCTGAACTCGGACGATCCGGCCTATTTCGGCGGCTATGTGAACCAGAACTACAGTCAGTTGGCCCAGGCCGTCGGCCTGACGCGGGATCAGGTCACGCAGATGGCCCGGAACAGCTTTGAAGGCTCATTCCTGACCGAGGCCGAGAAGGCCGCGCGGATCGCTGAGGTCGAGGCTTACGCCGCCGCGACCTGATCGATCTCATTGGCCGAACCCAGCGCGATGGGGATGCGCTGATGCAGTTGGGTCGGCTCAACATCGAGAATGCGCTGAACGCCGTCGGTCGTGGCCTTGCCGCCGGCCTGCTCGACCAGCAGGGCCATGGGGTTGCCTTCATACATAAGGCGCAACTTGCCCGGCTTGTTGGGCTCACGCTTGTCCCAGGGATAGAGGAAGACCCCGCCGCGCATCAGCACACGGTGGACATCCGCGACCATGGCCGCGACCCAGCGCATATTGAAGTTTTTGGCCCGAGGTCCTTCGACGCCCGCCAGGCAGCCGTCGATATAGCGTTGAACACCCTCGGCCCAGTGACGCCGGTTCGACATGTTGATGGCGAACTCCTTGGTGTCGGCCGGGATCTGGATGGCGTCGTGCGTCAGCCGCCAGGTGCCGTCACCGGCCAGGGTGAAGCCCGCGACCCCCTGCCCCGTCGTCAGCACCATCATCGTCTGGGCCCCATAGAGGACGTAGCCCGATGCCAGCTGATCGCGGCCCGGCTGAAGGAAGGCGGCCTCGGTCGGCGCGGCGTTCGGCGACTTCAGGATGGAAAAGATCGTCCCGACCGGGGCGTTGATGTCGATGTTGGACGAGCCATCCAGCGGGTCGAACAGCACCAGCCAGGCCCCGTCGGCGTTGGTCCCAGGCTGGACCGTGTCCATTTCCTCGGAAGCCACCCCGGCCACGACCGGACAGGCCAGAAGAGCCTCGGTCAGCATGTCGTTGGTGATCAGGTCGAGCTTCTTTTGCTCCTCGTCCTGGACGTTGACGACGCCAGAGGCACCGAGCACGCCGGTCAGGGCGCCGCCGGCGACGACTGTGGAAATCTCCGCGCAGGTCCGGCCCAGCACGGTCAGAACCTCAACGACGCCCTCTGGCGCATTGGAGTTGGCGAGCCAGTCGTCGAAGGTGGCGGGCATGGTCATGGTCGATTTCCTGAACGGCGGTCTTGTTGTTGCGCGCTTCTCTAGGGGGCGGCGCTTGACTCTGCAACGGAGTCAGGGCCTTTGGAGCCGCTCTCGCGGGAGAGATCGGGGTGGTCTATTCCAACCTCGGAGCCGAAGGCGCAACCGCCCCGGAAACGCTCAGGCAAAAGGACCGCGAGGCACGTCAAACGCTGGAAAGAACCCGGCAGGGTTCGCCGACGGAGCAAGGGATCGCGTACCGGTCCCGGAATCTCTCAGGCATCGAGACAGCGGGGGCTCTGGACGGGTGCAGCACGCCCGATGGAGGAGCCGACACCGATGAGCGACGAACCGCTGAAGACCACACCGTTAAACGCCAACCATCGCCGCCGCGGCGCGCGCATGGTCGGTTTCGGCGGCTATGACATGCCGGTCCAATATGAAGGCGTGCTGGCCGAGCACCGCTGGACCCGTGAGCATGCGGGCCTGTTCGACGTGTCCCACATGGGCCAGTGCAAGATCACCGGGGCCGACGCCATCGCCCAGTTCGAGCGGTTCGTGCCGGGCGACTACGCCATCCTCAAGGAGGGTCGTCAGAAGTATTCCCTGCTGCTGAACGAAACCGGCGGCATCATCGATGACCTGATGGCTGGAAAGCCGGACCATGACGGCCTGTTCGTCGTGGTCAACGCCGGCAACAAGGATGAGGATTTCGCCTTCTGGTCCGCCAATCTGTCAGGCGATGCCAAGCTCAAGATTCTTGATGACCGCGCCCTGATCGCCATTCAGGGGCCGGAGGCCGCCGAGGTCATGGCCGCGCATGAGCCACTGCTGGCCGAGATGGGCTTCATGGACAGCGCCCGGCTGATGCTGTTCGGCGTCGATTGCTACGTTTCGCGCTCGGGCTACACCGGCGAAGACGGCTATGAGATTTCGGTCCCGGCGGACCAGGCCGACCGCATCTGGGACGCCATTCTGGAAGACGCGCGCGTCAAGCCGATCGGCCTGGGCGCCCGTGACAGCCTTCGTCTGGAAGCCGGCTTGCCGCTGCACGGACATGACATCGATCCCAACACATCGCCGGTCGAAGGGGCCCTGACGTTCGCCCTGTCGAAATCACGCAAGGAGCGTGGCGATTTCAACGGTGCCGAGCGCGTGTTGAAGGAACTGGCCGACGGCCCGTCGCGCGTCCGCGTCGGCCTGATCGTCAAGGAAGGTGCCCCGGCCCGTGAAGGTGCCGAGATCGCTGATGTCGACGGCAATGTCATCGGCAAGGTGACGTCCGGTGGCCCCTCGCCGACGCTCGGCAGGAATATCGCCATGGGCTATGTGCCTCCGGTCTTTTCGGAGCTGGGAACGGACCTTCAGGTCATCGTGCGCGGCAAGGCGGCTCCCGCCGAGGTCGTCGCCATGCCGTTCGTGGCGCAACGCTACTATCGCAAACCCAAGGCCTGAGGAGGCACCTATGAAGTTCACCAAGGATCACGAATGGGTCCGCCTTGAAGGCGACGTCGTCACCGTCGGCATCACCAGCCACGCCGCCGAGGCGCTGGGTGATGTGGTGTTCGTCGAGGTGCCGGAAGCCGGCCGTCAGGTCGTCGCCGGCGACAGCTTTGCCGTCGTCGAGAGCGTCAAGGCCGCCTCGGACGTCTATGCGCCGGTGACCGGCGAGGTCGTCGAGGGCAACGGCGAACTGAACGGCGCCCCTGAAACCGTCAATGCCGACCCGCAAGGCGCGGGCTGGTTCGCGAAGATCAAGGTGCCGGACACGGCCCAGCTGGACGGCCTGATGGATCAGGCTGCCTACGACGAATACCTCAAGACGCTCTAGGGCCATGACGGACCGCTACGCCGCCACCGTCTCCTGGACCGGCCCTGCCGAAGAGCATCGGTCGGGCCAGTACAGCCGTGTGCACGAGTGGCGGTTTGACGGCCATACGGTGGTGAGGGCTTCTGCCGGGCCGAGCGTGCCCGGCTCTGATCCGTCAGCCGTCGATCCGGAGGAGGCGCTCGTCGCCTCGGCCTCGGCCTGTCACATGCTTTGGTTCCTGGCCATTGCCCGCAAGAAGGGCCTGACCGTCACCGCCTATGAAGACCAGGCCGACGGCGAGATGGGCAAGAACGAAGCCGGCAAGGACTATATGGCCGTCGTCACCCTTCGACCCCATGTCACTTTCGAGGGCGAGGCCGACCCCGCCCTGATCGTCGAGTGCCACAGGCTGGCCCACGAAGAATGCTACATCGCCAACTCCCTGCGCGCTGAAATGCGCGTCGAACCCCGCTGAGAAACTGATGCGCTATCTGCCCCTTTCCCCCGATGACCGGACAGCCATGCTGGCCGCCATCGGTGCCAAGTCGATCGATGATCTGTTCGTGGATGTGCCTCAGGCGGCGCGACGCGACGGTCTGGTCGACCTGCCGCGCGTGGCCGGCGAGCTGGAGGTTGAACGGGCGCTGGGTGCCATGGCCCGCAAGAACACGGTGGCGGGCGATGCGCCCTTTTTCTGTGGGGCCGGGGCCTATCGCCACCATGTGCCGGCGACGGTGGACCACATCATCCAGCGGTCTGAATTCCTGACCAGCTATACGCCCTACCAGCCTGAAATCGCGCAGGGCACGCTGCAATATCTGTACGAATTCCAGACCCAGGTTGCGGCCCTGACCGGCATGGAGGTGGCCAATGCGTCCCTCTATGACGGTTCGACCGCCATGGCCGAGGGCGTGCTGATGGCGACCCGCGCGACCCGCCGCAACAAGGCCGTGATCTCCGGCGGCGTGCATCCCCACTATGTCGCAGCGACCGAGACCGTGGTGCACGCGGTCGGCGTCGAAACCGAGGTCCTGGCGCCGGCCATCGACGGCGAGGCCGAAGTCGTCAGCCGCATCGGGCCGGACACGGCCTGTGTCGTCGTCCAGACCCCGAACGTCTTTGGCACCGCCACCGATGTGACCAAGATCGCCGAGGCGGCCCACGCGGCCGGGGCCCTGCTGATCGTGGTGGTCACCGAGGCCGTCTCCATGGGCCTGCTGAAGTCGCCGGGCGAGATGGGTGCCGACATCGTCGCCGCCGAGGGCCAGTCGATCGGCAACGCCCTGAACTTCGGGGGCCCTTACGTCGGCCTGTTCGCCACGCGCGAAAAGCTGATCCGCCAGATGCCGGGCCGTCTGACCGGCGAAACCATCGATGCCGAGGGCGAGCGCGGCTTCGTCCTGACCCTGTCGACGCGCGAACAGCACATCCGCCGCGACAAGGCGACGTCGAACATCTGTACCAACTCGGGGCTCTGTACCCTGGCCTTCAGCATTCACATGAGCCTACTGGGTGAGGCGGGTCTGCGTCGCCTGGCCCTCTTGAACCATGAGAAGGCGCTGGCGGCGCGCGATGCACTGGCGGCCCTTCCCGGCGTCGAGATCCTGACGCCGCGCTTCTTCAACGAGTTTGCGGTCAAGCTGCCCGGCAATGCCGAAGAGGCCGTTCAACGCCTGGCCGACCATGGCGTGCTGGGCGGCGTCCCTTACAGCCGCCTGAACCCGGACGCCGGCATGGACGATGTGCTCCTGGTCGCGGCCACCGAGACGACGCTGGATCACGACATCCGGTTCCTGACCAAGATGATCGAAAAGACCTGCGGCTAAGGATCAAGACGATGAGCACCATGAACACCGTCGGCCGTCCGACCACGCCGAACGAAGTGACCACCAAGCCCGCCACCCTGACCGGGGGCCGTGGCCTGTTGCAGAACGAGCCGCTGATCTTTGAAGGCGACGGCTGGGGCAAGACCGGCGTGGATCTGCCCGAACCGGCTGGAAACGGATCTGACCTCGGCGATCTGGTCCGCAAGGACCCTATCGGCCTACCCGGCCTGTCTGAGCCGGAAGCGATGCGCCACTATGTGCGGCTGAGCCAGAAGAACCACGCCATCGACCTGGCCATCTATCCGCTGGGTTCGTGCACGATGAAGCACAACCCGCGCCTGAACGAAAAGATGGCGCGACTGCCGGGCTTTGCCGACATCCACCCCTTGCAGCCGATGTCGACGGTGCAGGGGGCGCTGGAGCTGATGGACACCCTGGCCCATTGGCTGAAGACCCTGACCGGCATGCCCGCCGTGGCCATGTCGCCCAAGGCCGGGGCCCACGGGGAGCTGTGCGGCCTGATGGCCATTCGCGCCGCCCACCGGGCCGCAGGGCAGGGCCTGACCTCGGACAAGCCGCGCAACAAGGTGCTGGTGCCGACCAGTGCCCATGGTACCAATCCGGCCACCGCCGCCTTTGTCGGCTATCAGGTGGTTGAGGTGAAGCAGACCGACGATGGCCGCGTCGACGTGGCCGATCTGGCGTCCAAGCTGGGCGATGACGTCGCCGCCATCATGGTCACCAACCCCAACACCTGCGGCCTGTTCGAGCGCGACATTCTGGAAATCAGCCGCCTGACCCACGAGGCCGGAGCCTATTTCTACTGTGACGGGGCCAACTTCAACGCCATCGTCGGGCGGGTGCGCCCGGGCGACCTGGGCGTCGACGCCATGCACATCAATCTGCACAAGACCTTTTCAACGCCGCACGGCGGCGGTGGACCCGGCGCGGGTCCGGTGGTGCTGTCAGCGGCCCTGGCCCCGTTCGCGCCGGTGCCCTGGGTCGTGCATGACGATAATGGCTTTGAGCTGATCGAACGCCCCGAAGGTGAGGCCAAGGAAGCCTTTGGCCGTCTGTGCGCCTTCCAGGGCCAGATGGGGATGTATGTCCGCGCGCTCAGCTACATGATGAGCCACGGCTCGGACGGCTTGCGTCAGGTCGCCGAAGATGCGGTGCTGAACGCCAACTACCTCAAGGCTCGTTTGCAAGACCTGATGTCTCCGGCCTTCCCCGATGGTCCGTGTATGCACGAGGCCCTGTTCGACGACGAATGGCTGAAAGGCACCGACATCACCACGCTCGACTTCGCCAAGGCGATGATCGACGAGGGCTTCCACCCGATGACCATGTATTTCCCGCTGGTCGTCCACGGTGCCATGCTGATCGAGCCGACCGAGACAGAGTCCAAGGCCGAACTGGATCGCTTCATTGAGGCCATGCGCGCGCTGGCGGCCGCAGCCAAGGCCGGTGACGTCGACCGCTTCAAGGGCGCGCCGTTCCATGCGCCGATGCGCCGGCTGGATGAAACCCGCGCAGCGCGCTCACCGGTCCTGCGTTGGAAACCCGCCGAGGGCTCCAACATCGCGGCGGAATAGGCGTGGCTGGAGCCCAGCTGAGTCTAGGAACCGCCAGCCGTGCGATAGATCCGATCAACCGACCCACAGGTTGACCGCAGAATTTGGTCGGGCGTCAGGCTCCCCCCTGACGCTTGTGCAAGGCTGGATTCCCCGACGCGGCGGGCCTGCGTAACGCGTGGTTCAAGCAGGGCCACAGCGCCGGCCCGGTCCAGCTGGCGATCAGCCCGAAGGCGAGCCAGCGCCGAATTGAAGTAGCGAACCCCCTCGGCCAGATCGCGATCATAGTCGCCTTCACTCGTGGCGACGTTCGCCAAGGCACCGTAGAACCCGGCACATTCACCGAGGAGAAGCCAGTAGGGCTGGCCATCGGACCGCTCAAGCAGGTCGGGCCCGTCGCGATGGTGCTGATAGGTAAGATCTCCAGCCCACGCCGGACCGGACAAAGCTGTTAAAATCGCGGCCAGGGCCAATACACGATCGTGTCTCATGCCATCCTCCACCAACGGCAGTGATTGTGCCTCGCCACCCGCCTCGCGGCAATCGCCCAGCGGTCACAAACGGGTGCCCTGATTCGCGTCAGAGGCCTGCGTCACGGCGTCACGCATCGCCCTGGGCGCGAATCTGTTGCAACGCACCCAATCGAGTTCCTAATGCCCCACTTTAGGGCAGGCCTTTTGTAGATGGGCACCGAGAAGGAAAACGGCCTCACCGCCAAACCTGCCCACAGAGCGTTTTTGCTGCGATGCAGCAAAATCTTGCAAATCGACCACATTGAGGTCATATTCCGGTGGCTAATGCGCGTCTCCGGCGCGCGGCGGGTTCGTCCCATCGCGCGCCTTCTGCATCCTGAGTCTGGCCTGAAAGGCGACCAGGGTGAACTCGTCGGGGAGCCAGGGCGCTCTCGTCGCAGAGGATACCAGAACGGTGACTTTTTTCGCGCATCTGCGTGCGCCTGAGCGTGCGCGCGGCCTAATCCAGACTCTCAAGACCGGAATGTCTCGCCAGCGCGCCTCGGCTGCTGCGGCGATTTTCGGAGGGATCGTGGGCGCGGCTGTGGGCATGGCCTATCTGGGCGGCGCAGTCGCGCAATCTGCCACTGTTCGTGGACAGGCCTACCGCATGGCGGGAGCCTATGACTCCGGCTTCACCGATGAAGCTCTTGCCGCTGCCGTGGGCGGCCTCAATCCCAGCGCGCTCGATATTGCGCGCCGCCACGATCCCTACACCGTTGCCGGCGATGCCCAGCGCGACCGCCGTTCGGCCCAGCTGACGGCCCTGCTCGAGCAGCGCGGCCAGGCCGCCTTGACCCGTGCCACCCGTGAAAGCGTGGCCGATGCCGGCCTACGCGGCGGGACCACGGTTGATCCAGCCCGCCCGTTCCGCCTCAATGGTGCCCTTGAAGCCTCTCGCGACCTCGATTGTCTGACCACCGCCGTCTATTACGAGGCGCGTGGTGAAGGTCAGTCCGGTATGCAGGCCGTCGCTCAGGTCGTTCTGAATCGGGCGCGCCATGGGGCCTTCCCGCAGACGGTCTGTGGCGTGGTCTATCAGGGTGCCGGACGCCGCACAGGCTGCCAGTTCAGCTTCGTGTGTAACGGTTCCATGCATGGCCGCCGCGAAGGCGGGGCCTGGGAGCGGGCCCGCCGTGTCGCCGCCAATGCGCTGAGCGGCCACGTCTATGCGCCGGTCGGCAACGCGACCCATTTCCATACCACGGCCGTCAATCCACGCTGGAGCGGACAGCTTGTGCGTGTCACCCAGGTCGGCAGCCACATCTTCTATCGTTTCGGCGGTCGTCGGGGCGGCGCTTCGCAGTTCGCCCAATCGGTCCAGCCCTCGACCGGCGCGCCGCAGACGGGCCGAGCTCCCGAGGCCGGGGCTCCTGACATTTCTGACGTCGCCGTCAATGTGGTGGACGCACCGGCCCAGGGCGATACCGCTGTGGCCGCTGAAGATCGGTCGGCTGCGGCTTCGGCTGAAGCTCGGGGTCCAGCAGACGCCTAGGCCGCTACCTTACGCTTCCATTTCCAAGCGTTGAACGCCCGCGAAAGCGGGCGTTTTGCTGTGCATGGCAGGCCCGGCTCAACGGTTGCACAGCGAACGCCAAGTGTATCGTTTTGGAGTACCGCGTACCATGTCCCCCAGCTCTCTCGCCCAGCCGACCGGCAAGGGTGAAGGCGCTGGCGCGTTGGATCTTCTTCGTTTTCTGGCCGCCGCCTTCATCGTTTTGTACCATTTCGGTTCAAATGCTCCAGTTGACCTGACCGCCGCGTATCCGATGCTGGACCGGGGTTGGCTCGCGACGGACTTCTTCATTATTGTTTCGGGCTATGTGCTGGGTCGGGCTTACGGCGACTCCCTCGACGGCCTGACGACCCATCCGCTCAGCTTCCTGACGCGACGCCTGATGAGGATCTGGCCGCCACATCTCATTGTTCTGGGAGGGCTGGCCATTCTTCTGGCCGTGGCGGGTCTTCTCGGTATCCCCTCGGATTCACCCGAGCGTTTCCAGACCTCCGACCTGATCTATCAAGCCCTTCTGATCCACGCCTGGGGCGTGACCGATCAACCAAGCTGGAATGAGCCGAGCTGGACGCTGTCGGCGCTGATCGTCTGCTACGCCCTGTTCCCATTGATCTGGCTTTTGACCAGGCGCGTCATGGGGCGCGGCTGGGCACTCATTCTAGGCTTTGGCATCGTCATCCTGGCCGCGTGGCTTAGCCAACGCATTCTGGGCACCTCACTCTACAATCTGGCCTTCCATCACGGCGTGGTCAGGGCCTTGCCATTCTTCATTCTCGGCACGCTGCTGGCTCGTTTTGCGCAGGGACGGTCGGTCAGCAGGCCGGTAGCCTTGGCCAGCTGCCTGGCGGCTTTAGGTGCGGTTGTCGCCATCCAGGCCACCCCCATGTCTGAGTTCAGCGCCCTGGCGTCCATCGTGGCTCTGGCAACGCTCGTCGTCGGCGCGGACAATCTCGGTCTGAGGCGAACACGTGCGATCAGGACGCTTGGAAATGTGTCCTTCGCCCTTTTCCTCACCCACGCGGTTGTCGGCACTGTCTGGTTCAGTGGGCTGGACGCCCTGCAGATTCGCGTCGGCTGGTGGGCCTGGATCGGAGCGTTGGTTGTCGTCCTGACGGCCGCCGGCCTGTTCTATCTGCTCATCGACAAGCCGATACAGACCTGGCTGAGAGGGCTGATGAAGCGGGCCCCCGCCAAACCCTCAAGCCCGGTGGCCCAGCCTTCCTAAAGAATGTCCAGGCCCACATCGAGCGCCGTGACCGAATGGGTCAGGGCCCCAACCGAGATCACGTTCACGCCCGTCTCGGCGATCGCGCGCACGGTCTGAAGATTGACACCGCCCGAGGCCTCCAACGTCACGCGACCCGCCACGCGGACCACAGCCGCGCGCATGTCTCCCAAGCTGAAGTTGTCGAGCATGATGACATCCGGCCCCTCGGCCACGGCGGGTTCGAGTTGATCCAGGCGATCAATCTCGACCTCCACCTTCATCAGATGGCCGACGGAGGCGCGGGCGCGGCGCACCGCCTCGCCGACCCCGCCGGCCAGGGCGACGTGGTTGTCCTTGATCAGGATCGCGTCATCCAAACCGAAGCGGTGATTGCCCCCTCCCCCACAAACCACCGCATGCTTTTCAAGCGCGCGCAGGCCCGGCGTCGTCTTGCGCGTATCGGCGATACGCGCGCCGGTGCCGGCGACGGCGCTGACGTAGTCGCGGGTCAGGGTTGCAATGCCACAGAGCCGCCCAAGCAGGTTCAGCGAGGTCCGCTCGGCAGCCAGCAAGGCATGGGCGTCGGCCTCAACCTCAACCAGGACCGTCCCTGCCTCAAAGGCATCTCCGTCACCCAGGCGTAGATCGACCTTCGCCCTGGCATCCAGCGCATGGACGGCCAGACGAACGCAATCCACCCCGGCCAGGACCCCCGGCTTGCGGGCGGCAAATACGGCGGTCATCCGCGTGCCGGCGGGGATACACGCCTGGGCCGTGACATCGCCTGCCCGGCCCAAGTCTTCAGCCAGGGCGGCCTCGATGATCGGCTTGATCATCAGATCAGGCAGGACGCGGATCATGGCGTTGTCTCTCTGGGTTTGGCCGATGACGGCTCGTGGTCCATGGCACGCCGCAACACGGTGTGGTGCGCGACCGGCAAGGCCTGGGGGTAGTCCGACCGGAAGTGGCCGCCACGGCTTTCGCGGCGGTCCAGCGCCGCCTGGACGGTCAAACGCGCCGTGATCAGTGGCAAGGCACCGGGCACGGCGCGCTCCAGGACGGAAATCTGTTCAAGGGCCCGAGACAGTCCCACGCCGTCCCGGGTGACCCCAACCTCGCGGCTCATCGTCTGGCGCAGCGTGCCGAGCGCCTCGGCCGGCAGATCCTGTGCGGTCGTCGGCCCTACAGCCGGGCGATCGGCAATGTCCACCGCGCCGGCGGCGGCACGCCCCGCCAGACGACCGAAGGCCGCGGCTTCCAGCAGCGAGTTGGAAGCCAGGCGGTTGGCACCATGGACACCGGTTGAGGCGCATTCTCCGACGGCAAACAGGCCCTCCAGCGTCGTGCGGCCTTCCTCATCGGCAACGATGCCCCCCATGGCGTAGTGTGCCGCAGCCGCCACCGGGATCGGCTGAAGCCGGGGATCAATGCCCGCACGCATACAGGCCGCAAACACCGCCGGGAAATGTGCCGGGAAGGTCATACCGATCGCCCGGCGCGCATCCAGAAAGACCCCTCGGCCGGATTCCATGGCGGCGTGGACCGCACGAGCGATCTGGTCGCGTGACTTCAGGTCAGCATCCGCCTCCGGTCCGAGCAGGAAGGCACCCTCTGCATCGACCAGTCGCGCGCCCTCGCCACGAAGGGCTTCCGTCGCCAAGGGCATCGGGTCCAGGCCGATATTGATCGCCGTCGGGTGAAACTGAACGAACTCGGGATCCCGAATATCTGCACCTGCCAGCCAGGCAGCGGCCAGCCCTTCCCCCAGGAGGCTCGCCGGCGTCGTCGTGTGCGCAAACAGACCGCCGTATCCCCCGGTGGCCAGGACAACGGCAGGGGCCAGAAGCCGGATCAGTCGCCCCTGCCGCTCGATCAGCGCCCCTCGTACGCGCCCGGCATTGTCCTGGATCAGGGCACGCAGACGTCCATCTTCCCAGGTGGTGATGTGCCCGGCTCCTCGCACCGCCACGACCAGGGCCGACAGGATGGCCCGGCCCGCCCCGTCGCCGCCGACACGCGCCACACGGGGACGCGAATGCGCGGCTTCCAGACCGACGGCGAACTCGCCCTGCTCGGTGCGGTCGAAGGGCGCGCCCAGTCCCGCCAGCCACTCGACTGTCTCGCGACCCTTGCGGGTCAGGGCCTGGGTGACCTCGGGCTCAACCAGACCTCCACCGGCAGCGGCGGTATCCCGCGCGTGCAGGTCGGCACCGTCGCCTGGCTGCAGCGCCGCAGCGACACCCCCTTGAGCCCAGGCCGAGGAACAGGCCTCCAGCAGGGGGGCCGGCGTCACCACCAGCACCTTGCGCGGGGCCGCCTCCAGCGCCGCCGACAGACCGGCCAGCCCGCCGCCGATGACGAGAACACCGTCGTGAACGAGGGTTTGGGTCAACGCGTCAGGCCCAGCCAGCTGCCGATGGCCGACAGTCCTTGCCAGGGATCCCCCGCAATCATCGTTGGCGCGACCAGGCCGACGCCCACGCAGGCTGCGGCTGTTGTTAGATACAGGCCGATACTCTTGGCCGTCTCCACATTCGTCAGCGGGCGTCCGGCGTGCGGCCGTGCGCCCTGCCGCAGGTGTCCGAACAGCGCCAGTGCCATGAAGACGCCGAAGATGTAGCTGCCGCGTGTCAGCGCCCAGACGATGACGATCGCGCCGATGGCCAGCATGGCACCCTGTTCGACCCAGGGATGGATACGCGCCAGCACCGGTCCAAGCGCCTTGGCCCCATCCAACGGCGGCGCCGGGGCCAGGTTGATCAGGTTGATCATCGAAATGACAAAGGCCCCCAGCAACCACATGGGGTCGCCGAGGACAAAGCCGAGCGCGAAAAAGGGGATCGTCGCCAAAAGCCCGAACAACGGCCCGGCTAGGGACACCTTAACCCCGTCCCAGACGCTGCGCGGCGCGCGCTGACCCGCCGCAACCCCGCCCAGGAACGGGATGATGTAAATCTTCGCCGGTCCCATACCGAGCCGGTTCATCGCCAGGACATGGCCGTATTCATGCACGATCAGGCCGAAGATCAACGCCAGGGCGACGATCCAGCTGCCGGAGATCCACCAGATAAAGCCAGCAAACAGCAGCGTGCCGCCGATAGCGATGGCCGGGTGCTGCCCCCGGACGGGCGGTGGCTCTATGCCGGAGGAGGGATCAGGCACCGTTGGCGCGGCGCGGTGCGGACCTTCGGGACGGTCCCACGGACCGGGACGGCGGGTATCGTTGCTCATGGCTGTCAGTTGGACCTCAGGATCAGGCTTCGCAAGCGCCGTCTAGATCAACTCGACCTGAACCGTATGGCCACGCGCCCGAACCAGATCATAGCGCGCCGGCACCTCTGGCGGCGGCAGGTCGACCATGCGCTGGACCGCCAGTCGTGCCCGCTCGGCGATGTCTTCATCGACCGTGACCTCGAACTGCATATTCAGCAGACAGTCGCGGATGTTTTTCAGCGTGATCCGCTTCATGTGCGGGCACAGATTGCACGGGCCGACGAACTGGGTGTCCGGCAGGTCGCCCTTGATGTTGGACGCCATCGAACATTCGGTGATCATCACCACCCGTGCCGGACGATGCTTCATCACATAGTCGGTCATGGCCGCGGTCGAACCTGCGAAATCAGCGGCCTCGAGGATCTCCTCGGGGCATTCCGGGTGGGCCAGGACCTCTGCATCCGGCCAGGCGGCGCGCATGTCGGCGATGTCGGCGGTGGTGAAACGCTTGTGCACCTCACAATGGCCGGCCCAGGCGATGATCTTCACATCGGTCTGTTGGGCGACGTTGCGGGCCAAGTACTCGTCCGGGATCAGGATGACACGGTCGACGCCCCACTCTCTGGCCGCCCATTCGACGATCTGCACCGCATTGGCCGAGGTGCAGCAGATGTCTGTCTCTGCCTTCACATCGGCGGTCGTATTTACATAGGTGATGACCGGAAGGCCCGGATACCGTTGCTTGATCAGGCGCACGTCCGCGCCGGTGATCGAACTGGCCAACGAACAGCCGGCGCGCAGGTCGGGGATCAGCACGGTCTTGTCCGGGCTTAGGATCTTGGAGGTTTCGGCCATGAAGTGAACGCCCGCCTGGACGATCACCTTGGCGTCGGAACGCGCCGCCTCCTTGGCCAAGCCGAGGCTATCACCGACATAGTCGCCGACGCCGTGGAAGATTTCGGGCGTCATGTAGTTGTGCGCCAGGATGACCGCGCCGCGTTCGCGCTTCAGCCGGTTGATTTCGGCAATCAGTGGCGCATAGGCCCGCCATTCCAGGGGCGACACCTGATCCTTGACCTTGTCCCAGACGCGCGCCGTCTCGCGCTCGATCTCCGGGGTCAGGAGCATTGTACCGTCAGCCATCCACGCCTCCTATGCTCATATTGAGCATATGATGGGCCCGAAAGAAGGCCGGCGGGCCCGACCGATGCTTTTGCTACGATTGAGCATAAGCAGATACAAGATAGTTCCTGACCGGTGGTTTGCAAGAGAATTCGGTTCGGGACGGCAGGCTGATCCAAACGCCGCGCGTACCCGGTCGGGGTCAGGAACGAACGACGCCACCTTTCCGCCGAACAAATTCGGCTAAGGTGCTGCCATGTTAGAGCGACTACGATCGCGAGCCCGCCAGTTCCTCGCCCCGGCCCGTCCGGGGCTTGAGCGCGTGGCCCGTCGCCTGGATGGCTGGCTGGCCACGTCCGCCCCGGCCTTTGGGCGACTGAGGGGCGCGCCGCTGGGCTTTGGGCTGGTCGCCTTGCTGGGTCTGGTGCTGGCCACCAGTATCGCGAGCGGTGCCGGTGTCGAGCGCGGCAACATTTCCGGCATCGCTGAGCGTGTCGGGCCGGACATCTCTGATGCGGCTCTGAACCGATATGCAGCGAATCTGGACCCTTCAGGCCTGGCGCTGGCCCGGCGCCATGACCCCGCCCTGACGCCGGCGAGCTGGGGCCTGACCCCCGGCTGGGAAAACCTGTCCCTGACCGGACGCCCCCCCATGGATGCCCTGAGCCGGACCGGAATCGAGATTCAGCGCGTCAATGCCGCCGCTCCCATCGTCTTTGGGGCTATCCGGCCGATCTCGGGTTTTGCCTTCCGTCCGGCGTCCGAGACGGATCGTCGGCGCGCCATCCGCTGTCTGACCCAGGCCATCTACTATGAGGCGGCGCTGGAACCCCGCCGAGGCCAGGAAGCCGTCGCCCAGGTCGTGCTGAACCGCGTGCGGGATCCGAATTTCCCAGCCTCCGTCTGCGGCGTCGTCTTCCAGGGGGCTGAACGGGTGACGGGGTGCCAGTTCTCCTTCACCTGTGACGGATCTCTGGCCAGGGCACCCGTGGCCTGGGCCTGGAATCAGGCCGACAGCGTGGCGCGCGCGGCCCTGGCGGGCCATGTCGCCGAAGCGGTTGGAACCGCGACCCACTACCACGCCGACTATGTCCGGCCGTGGTGGGCCCCCTCCCTGACCAAGGTGAACCAGCTGGGCGCACATATCTTCTATCGATGGATAGGGGCCAGCGGTGACACGGCTAACTTCCGGCAGGCCTATTCCGGGCGCGAACCGGCCATCGACGAGGCGCGGTTTGCCCGCCCCCGTCTCAGCCAAATCATCGCCAATGCCGCTGATCTCGAAGCGGCCGGCATCGTCGAGGAGGGCCGCTCCGTCGTCATCGACGGCCAGGTTCGCCAGGTCGGGGTTCTTAGCCTCGGCGGGCGACGGCAGGCCACTGCGGCTGATATCGCCGCGATCAATGCGCGGATGGCGGAATATGAAGCCGCCCAGCCGACGCCGACCGTCCCACAGCTCGAGGTCGAGGAGATCAACCGCCCCGAGCCCCCAGCTGGAGCGTCGACTGAGCAATAGATTCCGCCTGCAACCGAATCGTATCTCCAGGCATTAAGCCCACGGAGTTTTGCGTGCCGGACACTCGCTTGAACGATATCCACATGCTGTCGACGCCCTGGACCGAGGCGGAGCGGCTTGATGCCTTGTACAGCTATCAGGTTCTGGACACGCTTCCCGAGCGATCCTTCGACGGCCTGGTCGAGGTAGCCGCGCGCGCCTGCGACACCAAGGTCGCTTTGGTCAGTCTGCTGGATTCACACCGTCAGTGGTTCAAGGCCGCTCAGGGGTTGGACGTTCGTGAAACGCCGCGCGACATCTCCTTCTGCACCCACGCGGTCGAGGACGACGCTGATCTGGTCGTGCCGGACGCTACCTTGGACCCGCGCTTTGCAGACAATCCGCTTGTTACCGGCCCGCCCCACATCCGTTTCTATGCGGGGACGCTCCTCAGGACCGCCGAAGGGCTACCGCTAGGAACCCTGTGTGTGATCGACGACCAGCCGCGCCCCGGCGGCCTTACCGAAGAACAGACCCGTACCCTTTCGATCCTGGCCGAGCAGGTGATGGTCGGACTGGAACTGCGCAGGGCTCTGTCTTCGCGCTCCAGTCTGGTGGCCGGGGCCGCAGAGTCTGAAGGCGAGCACAATGTCCGCGACCTGGAGCTGGCCCGGATTGCCGGTGCGCTGGCCGAGAGCGAAGCGCGATTCCGCGCCATCTCCGATTCCATGCCTCAGATGGTCTGGTCGACCCTGCCGGACGGATTCCACGACTACTACAACGCGCGCTGGTACGAATTTACCGGCGTTCCAGAGGGATCGACCGACGGCGAGGCGTGGAACGGCATGTTCCACCCCGAGGATCAGGACCGCGCCTGGGAGCGATGGCGGCACTCGCTCAGCACCGGCGAGCCTTACGAAATCGAATATCGGTTGAGGCATCGCTCTGGCGTCTATCGCTGGACGCTGGGACGCGCCTTGCCCATCCGCGACGCCGATGGCCGGATCATCCGCTGGTTTGGAACCTGTACCGATATCGAAGACCTCAAGCGTCACGAGGCGGAGCGCGAGGTCGTCAGCCAGGAGCTGAGCCACCGGATCAAGAACATCTTCGCTGTCGTCTCGGCGCTGATCACGCTGTCATCCCGAAAGCACCCCGAGGCCGGGGAGTTCGCGGCCGCGCTCAAGACTCGGATTCAGGCCCTGGCGCGCGCCCACGCCTTCGTCCGACCGCACACGGCGGCGGCTGACCCGTCGAGCGATCACACCACGCTACACGCGTTCCTTCGTGAGATGCTGGCGGCTTACGTCAGCGTGGACAGTGGTTCACTGGTGGTCGAAGGCGACGACGCTGTTTTCGACGATCAGGCGGCGACCCCGATTGCCTTGCTGTTCCATGAGCTTGCGACCAATGCCGCCAAATACGGTGCCTTATCTTCGCCTGACGGCCGCATCACCATTCGCCTGTCCTCAGATGACGATCGGTTTCGTCTGGACTGGATTGAGCGCGGCGGTCCTGAGATTGTGCGTGTCCCGGAAAGCTCAGGCTTCGGATTTACCCTGGCCCGGGTGGCCATCGAAGGGCAGCTGGGGGGGCACCTCGAACAGACGTGGGCGCGCGAAGGCCTGTCGATGAGTGTCGAACTTCCAGTGGCGGCCTTGCAACGCCGGCGGCACGCCGTTTGCATCCGGGAACCCTAAGCCTCTCTGGGTATTATCGCCAACACACCTCTTTGTTGCCTGAACAGACCGTGCCCGCTCGTATCCTCATTGTCGAAGACGAAACCCTGGTCGCCATGGAACTCGGCCTTATCCTTGAGGACCTGGGCCATCAGGTAGCGGGCATCGTCTCGGACAGCCGATCTGCCCTGGAAAAGGCTGGGGCTGAGACTGTCGACCTGGCGATCGTGGATGTGCATCTGGCCGACGGCCCGACCGGGCCCGAGATCGGGCGTCGGCTGGCCGCCCAGGGAGTCAGCGTCCTGTTTATGACCGGAAATCCATCGATGATCGGTCCGGTCCCCTCCACCATCGTCGGGGTGATGTCCAAGCCGACGGACGAACGGCTGATCGGAAACGCCGTCGCCTATGCCTTGGCCTGTCGGGAGGGCCGGGACGTTTCGCCCCCAGCGCAACTGCGACTGCTCAACTAGGTCAGATCAGAAGCGCACCTTCGTGGGCAAGCAACCACGATTTCCGCTCTACCCCGCCGCCGAAACCGACCATGGCACCGTCATGGCCGACGACCCGGTGGCACGGCAGGATTAGTGGGATCGGATTGCGGTTCAGGGCCACGCCCGCTGCCTGCGCCGCGCCGGGCTCACCGGCGCGTTTCGCCATTTCGCCGTAGGTGATCGTCGTCCCAACGGGCACTTGGGCCAATTCCCGCCAGACCCGCGTTTGGAAATCCTCGCCCGGTACGCGCCAGGCCACGGTTTGGAGTGCATTGCGACGACCCGAGAAATAGGAATCCAGTGCCTCCACAACGGCCTCAACCGGATCACCGGCGACCAACTCAGCCTGAGGCCAGGCCCGCTGGACCGTACGCTCAAGCCCGGGTCCAACACCGTCGAACGCGCAGGCCACGACGACCCCATCGGCATCCGTCGCCAACCCCAGCGGGCCGATCGGACTGTCGGCATAGGACCACATGGACACCCGCATCAGCCGACCGCCCTCAGAAAGTTGATCAGGGTCGCATTGACGGCATCGGCCCGCTCCTGCTGGATCCAGTGACCGGCACCGTAGATCAGTACCTGCCCGCGCAGGTCGGTCAGCCAGTCCCCCTGAGCCGCTTCGTGCCGTCCCGCATAGTGCCGCACCGGGTCCTTCTCCCCGACAATGAACAGGCTGGGCTGATCAATCGTCTTGCCTTGCAGGAAGGCGGTGTCACGCCAGTTGCGGTCGATGTTGCGATACCAGTCGAACGGGCGTTTGAAGCCCCCGGCGGTGAAGGCGTCGACATAGGGCTGGAAATGGTCCGCGCTCATCCACGGCGGACGCCTGGCCGCGTCTGAAATCGTCTGCAAGATTGGCACGCCCGGCGGCAGGAAGCCGGTCGACCGGTCCTTGCCCGACGTCGCCCCGTCGTAGGCCCAGAAGCACTTGCGTAGCGCCGCCTCGGGATCGAGGTCAAAGTCCGAGTGGGCCACAATCGACTGGAAGGTGACGATATAGAGATCACCCAGCTTGAGCCGCTCGCTGATCGCCTTCATCGCCGCAATCGGCGGACCGCCCGCATTTCGCGGCTGGAACGGCACCGACAGGCCCACCACCGCCCGAAACATATCGGGCCGCGTCAGGGCGCAATGCCAAGCCACCGGAGCACCGAAGTCATGCCCCACGACGACACAGGTTTCCTCACCCAGCGCCCTCACCAGATCGACCATGTCGCCGACCAGGCTGAGGACGCCGTAATCCTCCGTGCGCTGGGGCGAGACGGTCTGGCCATAGCCGCGCATATCCGGGGCCACCGCCCGATAGCCCGCCGCCGCCAGGGCCTGTATCTGCGCCGCCCAACTGATCGCCAACTCGGGAAAGCCGTGGATCAACAGGACGAGCGGCCCCTCCCCTGCTTCAAGCACCGACTGCTTCAGGCCGTCGGTCTGGATCATGCGGCGTTGCATTGTCGTTCGGTTCCCGCATGCCCATCTGTGCGCCATGAAGCTCTACACGATCGGATATGAGGGTGCGATCCAACCTGACGTCATCGCCCGGCTGAAAGCTGCGGGCGTTCAGGTGCTGGCCGATGTCCGCGCTGTCGCCGCCTCGCGCCGGGCAGGCTTTTCCAAGACCCTGCTGGCCAACAGCCTGCTCGAGGCCGGGATCGACTATGTTCACCTGCGCGGCGTCGGCACACCGAAGGCCGGGCGCGACGCGGCCCGGGCGGGCCGCACCGACGAGATGCGCGCCATCTATCGTGCCTCCATGGCCGAGCCGGCGTTTGAGGTCGACTACGCGCGCCTGCGTGAGCTGGCAGCGACGCAACCGACCTCCCTGCTCTGTTTCTGCGGCGAGGCCGACCACTGCCACCGCCGCCTTCTGACCGAGTGTCTGGCTGCGGAGGACGGGTTTGAGGTGGTGGACCTCTAGCGTCGCCCGGCGTCTTCCAGCATCGCCAGTCTCGCCAGCTCCTGCCGCAGGACAGTGATCTGCATCACCGGCCAGAGGGCCAGCTTGATGATCAGAGCCATCAGCAACATGACGGCCGAAGGCAGGCCCCAGCGTAGCGCATCCAGCGTTGTCTCCGCGTCAAAGAACCGCCAGGCCGCATAGGCTCCGGCGATGAACAGCGCCGTCTGGGCGATCATCATGGTCCAGTTGACCCAGGCGTTTCGCGCGCGGAACAAACCAAAGGCCTGGCTGAAGAAGGCCGGCTCCTCGCCGATCTGCTCCAGCAGCCGGCGCTCCTCGGCGCGCAGGGCGGCGTCTATCCGGGCATCGGTGTCAGTCATGGAATCTCTCCTTCCAGGGCGGCTTTCAACTTCAGCCGCGCGTGCATGAGGCGGGTCTTGATCGTGCCGACCGGCGCATCCAGCGCCACGGCTGTCTCGGCCACGGACAAGCCTTCGAAATGATGCAGGGCGATGGCCGCGCGTTGGTCAGGCGGCAGGGCGCGAATGGCCCGCTGCAAGGCGTCGCTGGCACCGTCGTCGGCCTCTGCCGGAGTGCCGGCGATCAAGCTCTCCCGCTCCAGATCATTCGCCAGCCGGCGGTCCGCCTGTCGCCGCCGAATGTGGTCGGCGGCCTGGCGTGACGTGATCCGATAGGCCCAGGCCGGAAAGGCCTGGGGGTCACGCAAGGTGCCAAGGCCGCGCGCAATCTCCAGCCAGGCCCCCTGGGCCGCGTCGCGCGCCGCCTCGCGGTCGCCCAGCAAACGCCAGGCGTGGGCCATGAGGCGCGGGTTCCAGCCCCGGACCAGGGCTGCAAACGCCGCCTCCGATCCGGCCTGTGCCGACGCCGTCAGTCGAAATGTTTCGGACCGATCCACGGAGATCACGTCCCTTTCCGCTTGGGTTCGGCAGGAAGGTGCCGCCGAACCGGCGAAAGGTTCAATCGCCGCCCGAGTTTTTCATCAACCCAGAAGCCCCGACAGGCCCGCAACTGTGATCAGGGCGAACAGCCACGACGATGGGAACCGCCAGGGCTGGATGCCGCCCTTCATTGCCACCCAGACGCTGATCGCCGACAGCGGAACGGCCAGGCCGGTCAACAGCATGGCGACCTCCACAGCTTCGGGACTCAGCGCCGCCCAGGCGAAGCCGCCGGTGAATAGCAGCAGCAACGCCGTCACCATGTGCCAGCACATGTAGTTCAACCACCGGCTGGCCCGGTCAAACGTCTCCGCCGCCAGGATCGGCCGCGCCGCATATTTGCCACCCACAAAGGTGTGGGTGGAGAAGGTGATCAGGCTGAGTACGGCAGCCAGGGCGAAACCGGAGTTCATCCTTCCTTCTCCGCCGGAGCGACGGGGCTATGCCGCCGCCTTCTGAGCCGCGAACTTCCCGTAGAAAGTCTCGCCCTTGGCGGCCATGTCGCGCAGGAACTGCGGGACGGCGAAGCGGTCGCCGTAACGGGCGGCATAGATGTCCGCCTGTTCGACGAAGGCCTTCAGGCCGGTTTGGTCGATCATCGTGATCGGGCCGCCGGTCCAGGGCGCGAAGCCCCAGGCCAGGATGGCCCCGACGTCGGCCTCACGCGGGTCATCGATGACACCCTCGTCCCAGCACCGAGCCACCTCGACCGCCTGGCGATAGAGCAACCGGCGCTTCTGATCGGCGACCTCGTCCATCGACAGCTCGTCGACCTTGACCGGAGCCAGCTCGGCCAGGCCTGACCAGATGACCTTGGGCTTGCTGTCGTAGTCGTAGAAGCCCTTGCCGTTCTTGCGGCCATAGCGGCCCAGGTCCTCGACCATTTTGCGAACGATGTCCGAACCCGGCAGCGGCCGATAGGCGTCGCCCAGGTCTTCGGCCGTCTGCTTGGCGATCTTGACGCTGAGATCCAGCGCCACATCGTCGTGCATCTCCAGCGGGCCGCGCGGCATGCCGGTGGCGCGACCGATGTTGTCGATCAGGACCGGGCTGATGCCCTCTTCGAGCATGGCCATGCCCTCGGCGACATAGGTGCCGAAGCAGCGCGAGGTGTAGAAGCCGCGACCGTCCTCGACGACGATCGGGGTCTTCTTGATCTTCATCACATAGTCCAGCGCCTTGGCCAGGGCGGCCGGGCCGGTCTTCTCGCCCATGATGATCTCGACCAGCATCATCTTGTCGACCGGCGAGAAGAAGTGGATGCCGATGAAGTCCTCCGGCCGCGACGAGGCTTCGGCCAGGCCCGAGATCGGCAGGGTCGAGGTGTTGGAGCCGAACACCGCGCCGGGCTCCAGCTGGGCCTCGGCCATCTGGGTGACGGTCGCCTTCAGCTCGCGGTTCTCGAACACCGCCTCGATGACCAGATCCGAGCCCTTGATCAGGCTGTAGTCAGACGTCGGGGTGATCAGGGCCAGAACGGCGTCGGCCTTGTCCTGGGTCATCTGGCCGCGCGAGACGCGCTTCTTGATGATGTCCTCGGCGTAGCCCTTGCCCTTGTCGGCGCTCTCCTGATCGCGGTCGATCAGGATGGTTTCGATGCCGGCCATGGCCTGCACATAGGCGATGCCGGCGCCCATCATGCCGGCCCCCAGAACCGCGACCTTCTTCGGATCGGACGGCGGCACGTCGGCCGGGCGGGCGGCACCCTTGTCCAGCTCCTGCTTGGACAGGAACAGCGACCGGATCATCGCCTGGGCTTCCGGTGTCATCAGCGTCTTGATGAAATAGCGCGTCTCGATGCGCAGGGCCGCATCCATCGGCACCTGCAGACCTTCATAGACGGCCTTCATCAGGTTCAGAGCTGCCGGATAGTTGGCATAGGTCTGCTTGCGGATCATCGCATTGCCGACCAGGAAGTTCTGGATGCCCGCCGGATGGTAGGGGCCACCGCCGGGGATTTTGAAGCCCTTGACGTCCCACGGCTGGCTGGCCTTGCCGCCGCCCTTGATCCAGGCCTTGGCGGCCTCGACCTCGGTTCCGGCCGGGACGACTTCATGGACGACGCCCGCATTTTTCGCGTCGTTCGGACGCCAGGACGAGCCGGCCGTCATCGCCGTCATCGCCGCCTGCACGCCGATCAGGCGCGTCAGGCGCTGGGTGCCGCCGCCGCCGGGGAACAAGCCCACCTTGATCTCGGGTAGGCCCAACTGAATCTTCGAGCTGTCGCCGGCCACGCGGTAATGACAGGCCAGCGTCAGCTCCAGGCCCCCGCCCAGAGCCAGGCCGTTGATGGCCGCCACCACCGGCTTGCCGCAGGTTTCCAGCGCGCGCAGCGCCCCGTTCAGCCGCCAGCCGGCGTCGAACGCCGCCTGCAGGTCCGCGCCGCCCAGCATGCCGGCTGCCATGTCACCCAGGTCCGCGCCAGCACAGAAGCCCGAGGCCTTGCCCGAGGTCAGGACTACGCCCTTGATGGCGTCGTCCGACTTCACCTGCTCGACCCACTCGGGGATCTCGGCCATGACCTTGCCGGTCAGGGTGTTCATCGAGCGTCCCGGGACGTCGAAGGTGATGGTGGCGATGCCGTCGGCGTCGACGTCGATCTTGAAGTTTTCCATGGTCCGTTTCTCCCGGATCAGACGCGTTCGATGACGGTGGCGGTGCCCATGCCGCCGCCGATGCACAGGGTGATGAGGGCGGTTTCCTTGTCCGAACGCTCCAGCTCGTCCAGGACAACGCCGGTGATCATCGCGCCGGTGGCACCCAGCGGGTGGCCCATGGCGATGGCACCGCCGCAGACGTTGATCTTGTCGTGCGGGATATCCAGTGCCTGCATGTAGCGCAGCACGACGGCGGCGAAGGCCTCGTTCAGCTCGTACAGGTCGATGTCGTCCTTGGACATGCCCAGCTTGTTCAGCAGCTTGTGGGTGACGAATTCGGGGCCGGTCAGCATGATCGACGGCTCCGAGCCGATCGAAGCGGCACCCCGGATCTTGGCGCGAGGCTTCAGGCCGAGCGCCTTGCCGGCTTCAAGCGAGCCGATCAGCACGCCGGCCGAGCCATCGACGATGCCCGAGCTGTTGCCGGGCGTATGGACGTGATTGACCCTGGCCACCTCGGGATAGCGCTGGTTGATCACGGCGTCGAAAGCCATGTCGCCCATCATCTGGAACGAGGGGTTTAGACCGCCCAGGGTCTGCATGTCGGTCTTGGGACGGATCGTTTCATCATGGTCCAACTGAACCAGGCCGAGTTGGTTCTTGACCGGCACGACCGAGTTCTTGAACCGGCCCTCTTCCCAGGATTTGGCCGCGCGCTTGTGGCTCTCAACCGAATAGGCGTCGACGTCGTCGCGGCTGAAGCCCCACTTGGTGGCGATCATGTCCGCCGAAACGCCCTGGGGCACGAAATAGGTCTTGAAGGCGCTGGTCGGATCGACCGGCCAGGCTCCGCCGTCCGACCCCATCGGCACCCGGCTCATGGCCTCGACGCCGCCGCCGACGGCGAAATCGGCCTCGCCCGATTTCACCTTGGCCGCCGCCATGTTCACGGCTTCGAGGCCCGAGGCGCAGAAGCGGTTGATCTGGACGCCTGCGGTGTCCTGCGACCAGCCGGCATTCAGCACCGCGGTACGGGCAATGTCGGCACCCTGTTCGCCCACCGGCGAGACACAGCCCAGGATCACGTCATCAATCTTGGAGGTGTCCAGGCCGTTGCGGTCGCGCAGGGCTTCCAGCACCTGGGTCGCCAGGCTGAGCGCGGTGATCTCGTGCAGACTGCCGTCCGCCTTGCCCTTGCCGCGCGGTGTGCGCACGGCGTCGAAGATATAGGCGTCGGTCATGGGCGGATCCTTTCGAGGTCGACAGGCATCAGGGGTGCGCGCGGCTTATACCGTGCGGAATCGAAACGCGCACGCAAAAAAGCCTACGTTTACGTCAACGTCAAGTTATGAGTGATCGACGTTGCCGTGTCCGGATCCCCGACCTAGCGTCGTTCGTCGGGATATCGGAGGTCGACCATGTCCAAACACAGCCATATCGTCCTGATCTCGAGCCTGGTGCTGGCGCTGGCAGGCTGCGACGCCAGAACCGACGCAGGTGGTGCCGGCGGCGCGGGTGGAGAAGGTGAAGCGCGTGGCGCAGGGGGTGCAGCGACGGCGGCTCAGCCCGAGGCGTGCGTCACCGGCCTGTTGCCGACGGCCCGGTTCGCCGGCGGCTGGAACGTGCGCGATGGCGAGGCCTGGTTCGGCGGCCATTCCACCCGCACCGGGACCAACGACATCACCCTGCGCGCTAGCGGAAATGACCTCACCATGACCATCACGGGATTTCCGACCGTCCGGATGCAACGTGTTCCGCGTGTGGCAAACTATTCCGCTGAACGAGATACGTTCAGGTGGCAGCACGACCGCGTCGACCCCGATATTGACCCCGAACACGATCCTGAGGCTGCCGTTTCCAGCGACGAGGCTGTCCTCGTCTTCGGCTGCGAAAACATGAACGAAATGGCCCGATTCCAGGGGCAAGCGCGTATTGATGCCGACGGCATGTCCGGCATGGCGACCTTCCGTCTCGTGATGACTGGAACGGACGACGGCATCCTGCATTGGGAAATGCCGGCCCCCATGGCCAGTTCGGGCTTGTTCAATATTGAGCGCGTTACCTAGGTGTTCAGTTCCGACATCGGGCTCGGTCTGGGGCAGCGTGGCAGCGCACCATGCCACATAGCGACTCGCGTTTGAGCACAGGCCGGACACGACACGGCTCTAAACCTCGCTGTCCCGCACGCGACCCCCGACGAGCAGCGACCCTTGCGCGCCCAGGACGTCCAGAGCCCGAGTCAGCCTGAAGCCCCTCGCCCCCACCGGCGCGCCGTGTCGTGGGTCGCCTGAGCTTGGCGGGTCATTCGGCTTCAGCCAGCCGGTCGCCGATCCGGTTCATCTGGGCGATCTCTTCACGCTGGGCTGTAATGATGGCCTGGCACAGCGACTGAAGCTCGGGATCATCCAGATCCGCTTCACGGCACATCAGGATCGCGCCGGAGTGGTGCGGGATCATCGAGGCGACAAACTGGCGATCGCCGATTCCCGTCTGGGCGCGGGTGGCCAGGAAGGACCCAAGGGTCAGGACAGCGAACAGGGCGCACAGGCCCAAGTTCAACTTCCGATTCGGAAACATCCCCGGCATGGTCAGCAGCATCAGGATTCCCATGGGGGCCCACATGGTCACCGCCATGTAGAACATATTGAGATTGTTCTTAAAATCGACCAATCCATCGATCATGCTGAACATCACCAGATACATGATGATCAGCGCCGGAACCATGTTCAGCCAGAACATCCGGTAGGGTCGGCCATTGGACATGGTGCCCTCGGTGCCGGCGTCGTGCGTCATCCCGGCGTGGGGATCCTCGGCGTTCATCGAGTCATCGTGGGTCATCGGCAGCCTCCTCTGTCGGCGGCCGCTCTGCGCGCTGCGGCGGGCCGCAGTCGCACTAAGCCACCGATGTTCGGGGACGGGTCAAGCTGAAACTGTATCTGGTCGACCGGCGACCGGGCCTCCAATTCCCTTGCATCGCGAGCCGCTTCCTATCGGCGACCGATGGATTCTTCGCTTTGCCGGTTGCGGCGAGGGGCTACCCTCTCTAAACGGGCCGCTTAGCCGATAACTGAACGAATCCCCGCACGGGCCGACCGCCCCGCGAGGCTTCGCGCGCGCAAGGAAACCCGCCGCCGTGTCCACCGACGCCAGCCATGATGAACGCGACGCCATGGTGCGTGCGGCCCTGGCCGAGCATGGCGACAGCGGTCTGACGCCGCGCCACACCCTGTTCTACTTCTACGGCGACGATCATGGCCTGGGCGACCTCAATGAGGTGGCGCGCCGAGCCGGCTTTTTCACGCGCGGCGATGAGGAATCGCTGGTGCTGGAGATGACCATGGCGGTGGATGAAGCCTCCTTCACCTCGGTCTCTTCGATGATGCAATCCTGGGCCGCGGCCTTCCAGGTCGACTACGACGGCTGGGAGTGCGCGGTGGTGACGAACTGACATGCCCAAACGTACAGACATCCAATCCATCCTGATCATCGGTGCCGGGCCCATCGTCATCGGTCAGGCGTGCGAGTTCGACTATTCGGGGGTTCAGGCCTGCAAGGCGCTGAAGGCCGAAGGCTATCGGGTCATTCTGGTCAACTCCAACCCGGCCACGATCATGACCGACCCGGAGGTGGCCGACGCCACCTATATCGAACCGATCACGCCGGAGATCGTCGAGAAGATCATCGCCAAGGAGCGGCCCGACGCCTTGCTGCCGACCATGGGTGGGCAGACGGCGCTGAACACGGCGCTGGCGCTGGAACAGTCCGGGGCGCTGGCGCGGCATGGCGTGGAGATGATCGGGGCGAAAGCCGACGTCATCGACAAGGCCGAGGATCGCCAGAAATTCCGCGACGCCATGGACAAGCTGGGGCTGGAAAGCCCCCGTTCGCGCGCCATCCACGCGGTCGAGGAGGCCGATGAGGCCTTGGCCTTCGTCGGCCTGCCGGCGATCATCCGCCCGAGCTTCACCCTGGCCGGGACCGGCGGCGGCATCGCCTACAACGTCGAGGAGTTCCGCGAGATCGTCGAGCGCGGCCTGGACCTGTCGCCGACCACCGAGGTGCTGATCGAGGAAAGCGTCCTGGGCTGGAAGGAATATGAGATGGAGGTGGTCCGCGACCGGGCGGACAACTGCATCATCATCTGCTCGATCGAGAACATCGACCCGATGGGGGTGCACACCGGCGATTCCATCACCGTGGCCCCCGCCCTGACGCTGACCGACAAGGAATATCAGCGGATGCGCACCGGCTCGATCAATGTGCTGCGCGAGATCGGGGTCGAGACCGGCGGGTCGAACGTGCAGTGGGCGATCAATCCGGCGGACGGTCGCATGGTCGTCATCGAGATGAACCCGCGTGTGTCGCGCTCCTCGGCGCTGGCGTCCAAGGCGACGGGCTTTCCCATCGCCAAGGTCGCCGCCCGGCTGGCGGTCGGCTACACGCTCGATGAGCTGCAGAACGACATCACCCAGGTCACCCCGGCCAGCTTTGAGCCGTCGATTGACTATGTGGTCACCAAGATCCCACGCTTTGCGTTCGAGAAATATCCGGGTGCCGAGGCCAGCCTGACGACCTCGATGAAGTCGGTCGGCGAGGTCATGGCGATCGGTCGGACCTTCCAGGAATCCATGCAGAAGGCGCTGCGCGGCCTGGAAACCGGCCTGACCGGCTTTGACGAGATCGAGATCGACGGCGTCACCGACGTGGACGACGACGCCTCGGCCAAGGCGGCGGTGATCCGGGCGCTGGGCCAGCCGACGCCGGACCGCGTCCGCGTCATCGCCCAGGCCTTCCGTCACGGCCTGACCGTCGACGATGTGGCGGCGGCCTGTTCGTATGAGCCGTGGTTCCTGCGCCAGATCGCAGACCTCGTGCGCGAGGAAGGCCATCTGCGCGTGCGCGGCCTGCCGGGCGAGGCCGACGCCTTCCGCCGGCTGAAGGCCAAGGGTTTTTCAGACGCCCGTATCGCCCGACTGACCGGCTCGACCGAGGCGGAGGTGCGCAAGGCGCGCCGCGCCCTGAATGTGCGGCCGGTGTTCAAGCGGATCGACACCTGTGCAGCCGAGTTCGCCAGCGCCACCGCCTATATGTATTCGACCTACGAGACGGGTGCGCTCGGTCAGGTTCCCGACTGCGAGTCCCAGCCCTCGGATCGCAAGAAGGCCGTCATCCTCGGCGGCGGTCCGAACCGGATCGGCCAGGGCATTGAGTTCGACTACTGCTGCTGTCACGCCGCCTTTGCGTTCGATGACATCGGCGTCGAGTCGATCATGGTCAACTGTAATCCCGAGACTGTCTCGACCGACTATGACACTTCGGATCGCCTCTATTTCGAGCCGCTGACGGCTGAGGATGTGCTCGAACTTATTGATGTCGAGCGGTCCAAGGGCGAGCTTTTGGGCGTGGTGGTCCAGTTCGGTGGCCAGACGCCACTGAAGCTGGCCCATGCCCTTCAGGAAGACGGCGTGCCGATCCTGGGCACCAGCGTGGACTCCATCGACCTGGCCGAGGACCGGGAGCGGTTCCAGCAGATGCTGCACCAGATCGGCCTGATGCAGCCGCCCAACGGCCTGGCCCGCAGCGCCGAAGAGGCCGCGCAGAAGGCTGAAGAGGTCGGCTATCCGGTCGTCCTGCGTCCCTCCTATGTGCTGGGCGGCCGCGGCATGATGATCGTCCACGACCGCGAGCAGCTGGACCGGTATGTCCATGAGGCCATGCAGGTGTCGGGCGACGATCCGGTCCTAATCGACCACTATCTGAACCGCGCCACCGAGGTCGATGTCGACGCTCTCTGCGACGACGAGACGGTGTTCGTCGCCGGCGTGCTGGAACACATCGAAGAGGCCGGGGTGCATTCGGGCGACAGCGCCTGTTCGATGCCGCCCTACTCCCTGTCAGCCGCCACCGTGGCCGAGTTGAAGCGGCAGACGACCGAGATGGCCCGGGCGCTGAAGGTGCGCGGCCTGATGAACGTGCAGTTCGCGATTGAAGAGCCGCACAGCGCCAACCCCCGCATCTTCGTGCTGGAGGTCAATCCGCGCGCCAGCCGCACGGTGCCCTTCGTGGCCAAGACCATCGGACAGCCGGTTGCGGCCATCGCCGCCAAGGTCATGGCGGGCGAGACGTTGGCCGGCTTTGGTCTGGAGGACCGGCCCTACGACCACATCGCCGTCAAGGAGGCGGTGTTCCCGTTCGCCCGCTTTGCCGGCGTCGACACCATCCTGGGGCCGGAAATGCGCTCGACCGGCGAGGTCATGGGTCTGGACTGGAAGCGCGACGGCGAGGCCGACATGGCCCCCGCCTTCGCCCGCGCCTTCGCCAAGAGCCAGCTGGGCGGCGGCACGGTCCTGCCGACCGCCGGATGCGCCTTCATCTCGGTCAAGGACGACGACAAGCCGTTCATCCTGGACGCGGCAAAGGTGCTGCTGGCGCAAGGCTTCAGCCTGATCGCCACGGGCGGCACCCACGCCTATCTGGTCGAGCAGGGGCTGGAGGTCGGCTTCGTCAAGAAGGTGCTCGAGGGTCGCCCCCACATCGTCGACGCGATGAAGAACGGCGAGGTGCAGATCCTCATCAACACCACCGAGGGCAAGCAGTCGCTGGCCGACAGCTTCTCCATCCGGCGCACCGCCCTGATGATGAAGATCCCCTACTTCACCACCACCCCGGCGGCCCTCGCCGCCGCCCAGGCCATCGCCGCGATCAAGGCGGGGGAACTGGACGTACGGGCGATCCAGGAATACGGGTAGTGGCGGGCCTGCCGGTCCTCCTTCTGGTCTTGGCCGGCAACCTCCTCGCCTTCGTCGTCTACGGCTACGACAAGCATCAGGCGCGGGCGCAGGGCGACCGTATTCCTGAGCGTGTGCTGCTCTGGTTGGCCGTCTTGGGCGGGGTCGGGGCCTGGATCGCCTGTGAGCTGTTCCGCCACAAGACGCGCAAGCAGCCGTTCCGGAGCCTGATGCTGGGAGCACTGGCGATCCACGTCGCGGTGGCGCTGTGGCTGCTGGCAGGTGGTGAGCTAGGCGCTTTGCAAGATCTGTTTTAGCGCGTCGACAGCGTACGATGGCAAGTGCGCGATTGGCCGTCGACCTTGCCGCCCGTAAGCAGGGTCGTAGTGGGCCTCGATCAATGATTGAACGAAGGCTGCGGTTTGGCCCTGACGGACCATCTCCAGCCAGTCGGCACGCTGGCTCTTTGAGATGTGGCGCGGCAGGCGCGCCAGCACCTCAGCAACTAGATCGGAATTTCTAGAGAAACCATCATAATCTTGCAGGATTCTAGAAATCCGATCCTCCATCGGCGCGGTCAGTTCGACGACGGGCGCAGCCTGCATGACGGCCCAAATCTGCTTGGGCAGGGTGACGGTTCCGACGCGGCTGGACTCGGCTTCAACCGCGACCGGACGGGCCGGGTCAAGGGCGGCGAGGGCGGCGATGAGGCGGCTGTCGAACAACTTTTGGCTGGGCTGGCCGCCGGGCATAGCCCCGAACAGGCTGCCGCGATGATTGGCGAGCGCCTCAAGGTCAAGCACCTGTTCGCCGGCCTCGGCCAGGCGGCCGAGCATCTCGGTCTTGCCCACGCCCGTCGGACCGTCGATCAGCACGAAACGGTGGTCCAGCGGCTCGTCGTAGAGCCGCCGCACCACCCCCCGGCGCCAGGTCTGGTAGCCGCCGTCCAGCACCGTCACCGGCCAGCCGACCTGATCCATGATCGTGACCATAGCGTGCGACCGCTGGCCCCCGCGCCAGCAATAGACCAGCGGCTTCAAGCCGGCAGGCGCATCGGCCAGCGCCCCCTCCAGATGCCGGGCGATGTTGCGGGCGACCAGGGCCGCGCCATTGCGGCGGGCGCGGAACTTGGAGCCCTGGACGTATTCCGTGCCGACCTCGGCCCGCTCGGCGTCGTCCAGCACCGGGAGATTGATGGCTCCGGGCAGATGATCCTCGGCGAACTCACCGGGACTGCGGACATCAATGATGGCGTCGAACGCCGCCAGGGCGGCGACGTCAATGTCGGCCAGCGTGCGGATCATGCCGCGACGACCCGCACGCCGGGTTCACCTTCGACGACACGCCCGACAACCGCCGCCTGATCGAAGCCGGCACGGGACAACGTCCAGTTCAGCCCGGCCAAGCCCGCCTCGGCCACCGACACGAGCAGACCGCCGGAGGTCTGAGGATCGGTCAGTAGATCACGCAAAGCCCCCTCGCCCAGCCCTTCGACACTGTCCCCATAGCTGGCCCAGTTTCGCGCCGAGGCCCCGGTGCGAACCCCGTCTGCCAGCAAGGCATCCACACCGGCTAGACGCGGCGGCGTTTTGAACAGCTCGATTCTGACACCAGACCCGCGCGCCATCTCCAGCGCATGGCCGGCAAGACCAAAGCCGGTCACATCGGTCATGGCATGGACGTGGTCTGTGTCCGCCAGCGAGGGCCCGATCCAGTTCGACCGTGTGGTCGTGTCGATCAGTTCGCGATAGCCGGCCTCATCCAGACGCCTCTGCTTGTAGGCAGCGCTGAGCACACCAACGCCCAGCGGCTTGGTCAGGACCAGCACATCGCCGGGCCGGGCCCCGCGATTGGTCATCACCCGGGTCGGGTTCACCAGCCCCATGACCACCAGGCCATAGATCGGCTCGACGCTGTCGATGGAATGGCCCCCGGCGATCGGGATATCCGCCCGCGCACAGACGCTGGCCCCGCCTTCCAGAATGCGCCCAATGGTCTGGGCCGACAGGACATTCACCGGCATGCCGACGATGGCCAGCCCCAGGATAGGTCTGCCGCCCATCGCGTAAACGTCGGACAAGGCATTGGTCGCGGCGATCCGACCGAAATCAAACGGATCGTCGACGACCGGCATGAAGAAGTCCGTCGTCGCCACCAGCGCCTGGGTGTCGTTCAGCCGCCAGACCGCGGCATCGTCGCTGCTCTCAGTCCCGACCAGAAGGTCCACGAACGGGCGCGCCGGCGTCACCTGCGCCAGCATCTCGCTCAGGACCGCCGGCGCAATCTTGCAGCCGCACCCGCCCCCGTGGGCGAGGCTGGTCAGGCGGGGTTCGTCCGAGGGGATGTCCATGACCGATAGCTGGCGCGAACTGCGCCGAAACTCAATGGCCGGATGCTTGCCAGCCCAAAGTCCCCATGATCATGTTCCCGTTCTTTTGGGGGAGACGACAATGAAGCCATTTCTGATTGGGACCGTAGCCTGGGCCGTGCTGGCCGGCAGCGCGATGGCACAGGGCCAGGATGCCGAGCTCAGGTCGTCGATCCAGGCGGACTATGACAGTCACCTGGGGGCCCTGTTCGATCACTTCCACCGCAATCCCGAGCTGTCGGGCATGGAGGTTCTGACCGCTGCACGGATGGCCACCGAACTGCGCGCGCTGGGGTATGAGGTGACCGAAGGCGTCGGCGGAACCGGCGTGGTTGCGATCCTAAGGAACGGTGACGGCCCGACCGTGCTGATGCGCGCCGACATGGACGGCCTGCCCGTGGAAGAGCGTTCGGGCCTGAGCAATGCCTCAACCGCCCGCCAGCTTGATCGGGACGGCCAGGAACGGCCGGTCATGCACGCCTGTGGCCACGATGTGCACATCACCGCCCTGGTCGGGACAGCCCGCCAAATGATCGAGCTCCGGGATCAATGGTCCGGTACGCTGCTGCTGGTCGTCCAGCCGGCGGAAGAACGCATCTTTGGCGCGCGAGAAATGCTGGAGGACGGTCTCTATGAGCGCTTCCCCCGCCCCGAATACGCCCTGGCCTTCCACGTCGCCGCCGGTCAGGCAGCCGGGACGATTTCGGTGCCGCTGGACGTCGTGTCGTCTTCGTCGGACAGCGTCGACATCCAGGTGCGCGGCATCGGCACGCATGGGGCCTATCCGCACATGGGTGTGGACCCAGTGCTGGTCGCCGCCCAGATCGTCGTCTCTCTGCAATCCATCGTCAGCCGGGAAATCAGCCCCCTGGAGGGTGCCGTCATCACGGTGGGGTCGATCCATGGCGGCACCAAGCACAATATCATCGGCGAACGGGTCGATTTGCAGCTGACCGTTCGGTCCGACAGCCCCGAGGTGCGCGAACGTCTGCTGGACGGCATCGACCGCGTATCAGCCAACACCGCGCGTGCTCTGGGTGTGCCCGAAGATCGCCTGCCCATCGTCACCCGCTCGGCCACCGAAACCACACCAGCCACGATCAATGATCCCGAGACGGCCCAGCGCGTTCGCGACGCCATCGCCGCAGGCATGGGGGCCGATCGGCTGCGTGACGAAGCCCGCACGGGCATGGGGGCCGAGGATTTCGCCTATTTCGTCGCCCCCGGAAACGGCGTGCGCGGTGTCTATTTCGATGTCGGCGGTACGCTGCCGTCTGAGGTGGACACGGCGGCGGGCCACCACTCGCCAGAGTTCCGCATCGAGGCCGAGCCGTCTGTTACGGCCGGCGTTGAGGCCATGGTCCTGGCGGGGATGGCTTTGATGGCACCAGGAGCGGAGTAGAGCCCCGCCTTATCCCCGCCTTTATCAGGGCCTAGAGGCCCTTCCCCCAAGCGCCCGGCCCGGGATCATCCCGGTCGGGCGCTTTGTCGTTTTCAGGTTCATCATGCCCTTCCCCGTCGTCCATCCTGCGCTGGCGCGCGCCCTGTCAGAGCGCGGCTATGCCGAGCCGACGCCGGTTCAGGCGGCGGTGCTGGAAGCCGGTCTGAACGACCAGGATTTGCTCGTCTCGGCCCAGACCGGCTCGGGCAAGACCGTCGCCTTCGGTCTGGCGGCAGCCCCGACGCTGCTGAACGACGCCGAGACGTTTGGTCCGGCAGCCGCCCCCCTGGCACTCGTGATTGCCCCGACCCGTGAGCTGGCGCTTCAGGTGTCCGTCGAGCTGCGCTGGCTGTACGCCCCGGCCGAGGCGCGGATCGCCACCTGCGTCGGCGGCATGGATGCCCGGCGCGAGCAGCGCGCCCTGGCCCACGGCACCCACATTGTTGTCGGCACGCCCGGCCGCCTGAAGGACCACATCGAGCGGGGAAATCTGGACCTGTCGGCCATTCGTATCGTCGTGCTGGACGAGGCCGACGAGATGCTCGACATGGGCTTCCGCGAGGATCTGGAGTTCATCCTCGACGCCGCCCCGGCAGATCGTCGTACCCTGTTGTTCTCGGCGACCATCGCTCGCGACATCGCCACCCTGGCTCGCAAGTACCAGCGCGACGCCGTTCGGATCGACACGACGAACCGCAACACCCCGCACGGCGATATCGAATATCGCGCCATGCGCATTGCCCCCAATGAGGTCGAACATGCCGTGGTCAATGTGCTGCGGTTTTTCGAGGCCCCGGGTGCTCTGGTCTTCTGCTCGACACGCGATGCCGTGCGCCACCTGCAATCGTCGCTGCTTGAGAGGGGGTTCAACTCGGTCGCCCTGTCTGGCGAGATGGGCCAGCGTGAGCGCAACGATGCGCTTCAGTCCCTGCGCGATGGCCGGTCGCGGGTCTGTGTCGCCACCGATGTCGCAGCGCGAGGCCTGGACCTGCCCGATCTGGGTCTGGTCATCCACGCCGAACTGCCGATGAACAAGGCGGGCCTCCTCCACCGGTCGGGCCGGACCGGCCGTGCCGGCAAGAAGGGGGTTTCGGTCCTGCTGGTCCCGCATACACGGCGTCGCAAGGCTGACATGCTGATCGGCAATGCCGGGATCGACGTCACCTGGTCCGGGGCACCGACGGCTGATGAGATTCGCGCCAAGGACGAGACGCGCCTGCTGTCCGCCGACATCTTCGCCGTCGAGGCCACGGAGGAGGATCTGGCCCTGGCGCGCCGTCTGCTGGCCGAGCGAGAGCCCGAGGCCATCGCCGCCGCCCTGATCCGGTTGCAACGCAAGGATCTGCCGGCTCCCGAGGAACTGCTCGATCCGGGTGAACGTCCGGCCCGAAAAGCCGGTGGCGACGACGCCTCGGCCCAGCCCTGGCCGGGAGAACGCCTGACCGAGGACGAGACGACCTGGTTCCGCATGGATGTCGGTCGGTCGCGCAACGCCGACCCCAAGTGGCTGATCCCGCTGATCTGTCGTCTGGGACACATCACCAAGAAGGAGATCGGCTCGATCCGCATCTACCCGGACGAGACGCGCTTCCAGATCGCCCTTACGCATGCCGACCGCTTCCGCGAAGCTGTTGCGGCGTCCGGTGAGAAGGACGTGACCATCACTCCGTCCGAGGCCCCGACCCCCGGCGGCTACAAGAAGGGACCCAAGCCTCGTCACGAGGACGACAACGGCGCACGAACCTTCAACCGCAAGCCCCACGCCAAGCGCGCCAACGGCGAACCGCGGCCGGCCCCCAAGCCGTTCAAGCGACCGGAAAATCGCGATACAGGTGAGGGTGCCCGACCGCCTTTCAAGAAAAAGACCGGCTTCAAGCCCAAGGCCGGCGGACCGGGCAAGAAGCCCTTCGCCAAGAAGCCGTTCAAAGCCAAGGCACGCGGCTAGCCAAACCGTTCGGGGTGGCTAGTGTGGGCTCTCACGGGAGGCCCTCGCCATGATTATCGTCCATCACCTCAACGACAGCCGCTCCCAGCGGGTTCTGTGGCTGTTGGAGGAACTGGGCCTAGACTACGAGATCCGCGCTTATCGGCGCGATCCGCATACCATGTTGGCACCAACGGAACTGAAATCCGTGCATCCGTTGGGCAAGTCGCCGGTGATCGAGGACAACGGCATCAAGGTCGCCGAGACAGGTGCCATCTTCGACTATCTGCTGAACACCTATGGTGATGGACGTTTGCGCCCGGCACCGGGGACCGAAGACGCGCGACGCTTTACCTACTGGATGTACTACGCCGAAGGGTCCGCCATGACGCCGCTCCTGCTGCGGCTGATCTTTGCCCAGATCCCAGCGAGGGTTCCCTTCCTGGCCCGCCCCGTCGCCAACAGCATCACCAAGGCCATGAACAAGCGGATGATCCAGCCCCAGCTCGATGGCCATATTGGCTTCTGGGAAGCCGAACTGGGTCGCCATGAATGGTTCGCGGGGCCTGAATTTACAGCGGCCGACATCATGATGAGCTTCCCGCTCGAGGCCGCCTCCGCCCGCGCCGGGGCAGCCCGTAAACCGAAGATCGCCGCTTTTCTTCAACGCATCCATGGACGCGAGGCTTATCGGCGGGCCATCACGCGCGGTGGTCCTTACAGTTACGCCTGATCGGTCGAACCGAGAATTTTGAACACTGGCGAAACGCAGGCGCGCTTTATACGTTACGGGTGTCATGAACGATCAAGCGTCCCCCAATCCTGCCCGCGGTTCTCGCATGAAGGGCCAGACCCTGCGTCTGGTTTCATCCTTCCTCGTCGGGCTTCTGGTCATGCTGGTGACCGGGCTATTGGGAATCGCCTTGACCAAGGCAGTGCTCGCCTCGATCGGCAGCGCCATTCTGTTCTGGGTCTTCTGGCTGGTGGTCCTGCGATTCTGGCTGCGCAAGACGCGGCACCCGGCCTCTTGAAAAAGGCTGGATTGAGCCTTATCCTTTTCGCCCACTGAGCGCCGACCGCCACGCCCGCGGTCGGCTTTTCATTTCCCAGGGCGACAAGAAAACTACCCACAAATGGAAAAAGTGCCGATGACGGCCGGGGGATACCAATCCCTCGACGAGGAGTTGAAGCGTCTCAAGTCGGTGGAACGTCCCAACGTGATCGCCGCCATCTCCGAAGCGCGCTCGCATGGCGACCTGTCGGAGAACGCCGAGTACCACGCCGCCAAAGAGCGGCAGGGCTGGATCGAGGGCCGTATCGCTGAGATCGAGGACAAGATCTCGCGCGCCCAGGTGATTGACGTGTCCAAACTGTCCGGGGCCCAGGTCAAGTTCGGAGCGACCGTCACCGTGGTCGATGAGGACACCGAGGAAGAGGGCCGCTACCAGCTGGTCGGTGAGCACGAGGCCGACGTCAAGGAAGGTCGCGTCTCCATCACCTCGCCCATCGCGCGGGCCATGATCGGCAAGGAGCAGGGTGACGTCGTGGAGGTCAACACACCCGGCGGTGTGAAGGCCTACGAGATCCTCAAGGTCGAGTGGCGGTAAACCTACCCCTGTCGATCTGGACCGTCACCGACGGTCGCGTCGGTATTGAAAACCAGGCGCTGGGCCTCGCCGAGGCAATCCAGCGCCTGACACCGGCCGAGATCACGACCAAACGCCTGCGCTTTCAGCGCCTGTTCGACCGCTGGCCCAATGCCTTGCGGTTTTGGCCACGTGCCATGCTGGCTGACGCCTCAGACCGGATTGAAGCGCCTTTCCCTGACGTCGCCATCGCCAACGGCCGCGCCAGTCTGCCCTTCTCGACGCGACTGAAGCACTGGAGCGGCGGACGGACCTATGTTGTCCAGCTTCAGGACCCGAGAACCGATCTGGCGGCCTTTGATCTGGTCATCCCACCGCTGCACGACGGCGTCATCGGACCGAACGTCTTTTCCATTCTGGGCTCACCCAACCGCATTACGCCCGAACGGTTAGAGCAAGAAGCCGCCCCCTTCCGTACCCAACTGGCGGAGCTGGCGCGCCCGCGCATCGCGGTCCTGATCGGTGGGCGCTCCAAGGCCTATGACATGAGCGCGGCAACGGCCGAGCGGCTAGCAGACCAGATCGCCCAGGCGGTTGAAACCTCCGGCGGGTCGCTGCTCCTGACGTTTTCGCGACGGACACCGGGCGCGGCACGTGCAGCCCTTATGGCGCGGCTCGACGGCGTACCGGGTCTGATCTGGGATGGGGAAGGCCCCAATCCCTACTTCGCCTTCCTGGAGACGGCTGACCACATTCTGGTGACGGGGGATTCCGTCAATATGGCTGCCGAAGCGGCCGCCACGGGCAAGCCGGTTCAGATTCTTGCCCTGGACGGTGACGGCGGCAAGTTCGATGCTCTCCATGCCGCGCTTCAATCACGCGGGGCCACCCGTCCCTTCTCCGGCGCCCTGGAAAGCTGGACCTATGCGCCGCTCACCGAGACGGACCGAGCGGCTCGGGAGGTGCTGGCGCGGATGCGTGCCTAGCTCCCTTCTCCCCAGGCATTAGTCCCTTTATAGACGCGGCCATGAGCAATTTTCGCACCCTCGATGCCGCCGGTGATCTGACCGGCAAGACCGCCCTTGTTCGCGTGGACTTCAATGTCCCAATGGAAGACGGTCGGGTGACCGACGATACCCGGCTGCGGGTCGCCCTGCCGACGATCAACAAGCTGCGCGACGCGGGAGCCAAGGTGGCCCTGCTGGCCCACTTTGGTCGGCCCAAGGGCGAGCGCGTCGACAGCATGAGCCTGGAGCCGGTCGTGGCCCCGCTTGCGGCCTTGCTCGGTGCCCCGGTGCGGTTCGCCACCGACTGCGTCGGCGACGAGGCCAGGGCGGCGATCGACGATCTGGACGCCGGCGGCGTGGTGCTGCTCGAGAATGTCCGCTTCCACAAGGGCGAGGAACAGAACGACCCGGCCTTTGCCGCCGAGCTGGCCGCGCTGGGCGATCTGTATGTGAACGACGCCTTCTCCGCCGCCCACCGGGCGCACGGCTCGACCGAGGGCGTGGCACGCCTGCTGCCCGCCTATGCCGGCGAATCCATGCGCCGTGAGCTGGAGGCGCTGGACGCCGCGCTCGGCAGCCCCAAGAAACCGGTGCTCGGCATCGTCGGCGGCTCCAAGGTCTCGACCAAGCTCGATCTTTTGCAGAACCTCGTCAGCAAGCTGGACAAGCTGGCCATCGGTGGCGGCATGGCCAACACCTTCCTGGCCGCCATGGGTCAGGACGTCGCCGCCTCGCTCTGTGAACATGATCTGGGCGATACGGCGCGCGAGATCATCAAGGCCGCCGAAAAGGCCGGCTGTGAACTGCTCCTGCCGGTCGACGTCGTCGTCGCCACCGAGGTCAGCCCGAACGCCGAGGCGCGCGTGCGCGAACTTGGCCAGCTTCAGCCCGAAGAGAAGATCCTCGACGCCGGACCTGCCACGGTGGCACGGCTGGAAAAGGCCATGGCCGAAAGCCGCACCCTGATCTGGAACGGGCCGCTGGGCGTCTTCGAGGTGCCCCCGTTCGACGCTGCCACGGTGCGCGCCGCCCGCACCGCTGCAGCCCTGGCCCAGTCAGGCGTCCTCACCGCAGTCGCCGGCGGAGGCGACACGGTCGCGGCGCTGAATCATGCGGGCGTGGTCGACGATATGACCTTCGTGTCCACCGCCGGTGGGGCCTTCCTCGAATGGATGGAAGGCAAGGTCCTGCCGGGCGTGGAAGCACTGCGGAGCTAGGGCGATCACGACCCCGTGACTTTTGTGGCAGATTTGCCTATACGCGCCGCCACAAAGCAAAAATCCAAAGGACTCAGGATATGGATCTCGCGGCTCTGAACGCGGTGGCTACGGCCATGGTCGCGCCCGGCAAGGGCATTTTGGCGGCAGACGAATCGACCGGCACCATCAAGAAGCGGTTCGACGCGATCGGCGTTGAAAGCACCGAAGCCAACCGCCGCGACTATCGCGAGCTGCTGTTCCGCTCCGACGCAGCAATGAAGAACCACATCTCGGGCGTCATCCTGTTCGAAGAAACCCTGTATCAGGACGGTGCCGACGGCACGCCGCTGGTCGAGCTCATCAAGGCCAATGGCTCGATCCCGGGCATCAAGGTCGACAAGGGTGCCAAGCCGATGGACGGCTTCCCCGGCGAGACTCTGACCGAGGGCCTGGATGGCCTGGGTGAGCGCCTCCAGAAGGACTATGCGCGCGGGGCTCGCTTCGCCAAGTGGCGCGCGGTCATCGACATTGCCGACGGGATCCCCACCTGGGGCGCGGTCAAGGCCAACGCCCACGCCCTGGCCCGCTACGCCGCCATCTGCCAGGCCAACCAGATCGTTCCCATCGTCGAGCCGGAAGTGCTGATGGACGGTGCCCACTCCATCGACCGTTGTGACGAAGTCACCCGCTGGGTCCTCCAGACCGTCTTCAACGAACTGGCTGAACAGCGCGTCGAACTGGAAGGCATCGTGCTCAAGCCCAATATGGTCATCTCCGGCAAGAAGGCGTCCAACCGCGCCGGCGTCGAAGAAGTGGCTGAAAAGACCATCGCGGCGCTGAAAGCCACCGTGCCGTCGGCCGTGCCGGGCATCGCCTATCTCTCGGGCGGCCAATCCGACGAAGAGGCCACCGCCCACCTGGACGCCATGAACAAGATCGGCGGCTTCCCCTGGAACATGACCTTCTCCTACGGCCGCGCCCTGCAAGCCGCGCCGCAGAAGGCCTGGTCCGGCAAATCCGAAAACGTCGCGGCGGCCTCGCAGGCCTTCCACCACCGCGCCCGCATGAACGGCCTGGCCTCGACCGGCGAATGGTCCAAGAGCCTGGAAGCGGCGTAAGCATCTCGCGCCAGAACGCGAAAAGGGCGGCTCGCGAGAGCCGCCCTTTTTCATGTCTGCACGATGGTGGCTGGGGGCGGGCTCGAACCGCCGACCTGTGGGTTATGAATCCACCGCTCTAACCAGCTGAGCTACCCAGCCATCGCGCGAGACGGCGCGTATATAGGCCCCGGCGCGCCGGTTCAAGACAGGTGCGAAAACTCTCGCAAACGTCTAGCCTGTGCGAACCGATGACGCCCGCCCTGCATCTTTTGGGATCCGCCGCCGACGGAGGCGCCGAGACCTATTTCGTCGATCTGGTCACGGCCCTGCATGGTGCCGGTCAGCCGACGGCGGCTGCCGTGCGCAAACACCCTGGGCGCGAGGCCCGACTGGCGGCGGAGGGCGTCCCATATGAGGTGTTTGATTTCGGCGGCCCATTCGATCTGGCCACCCGCCCGGCTATCCGTCGCTATGCCGCAACGCAGGGCGCGCAGGTGCTGGTCGCCTGGATGAACCGGGCCGCCCGGCATTGCCCCAAGGGGCCTTGGGCGCGGGTCGGGCGACTGGGCGGCTATTACGATCTGAAGAACTATCGCGGTTTCGACGCCCTGGTCGGCAACACCGCCGACATCCGCGACTGGATCGTCGCCCAGGGCTGGCCGGCGGATCGTGCCCATCATATTCCCAACTTCGCCGAACCGGACGACAGCCCGGCCCAGAGCCGTGCCCTACTCGACACCCCGCGCGAGGCCCCTCTCCTGCTCGCCATGGGTCGGCTGCATTCGGCCAAGGCGCACGATGTGACGCTCAAGGCCCTGGTGAAGATTCCCGACGCCGTCCTGTGGATCGCCGGGACCGGTCCGCTCGAGGGTGATTTGCGCGAACTGGCCCACGATTTGGGGGTCGCCGATCGCGTCCGCTGGCTCGGCTGGAGGAATGACGCCGGGGCGCTCTATCGCGCCGCCGACATCGTCGTCTTCCCCTCGCGGGTCGAGCCGCTGGGGAATGTCGTCATTCAGGCCTGGGCCTACGGCAAGCCCGTCATCGCCGCCGAGGCCGCCGGGCCCAAGGTGCTGATCCGCGATGGCCAAGACGGCCTGCTGGTCCCGATCGACGACGTGCAAGCCCTCGTCCTGGCCATCCATCGCCTGATCCACGACACACCTTTGCGCGAGGGCATCGCCGCCGCCGGTCGTAACCACGCGTCAGAGGTTTCCAAGGCAGTCGTTCTGCCGCAATGGGAGGCCCTGTTCGATCAACTGGCCGGGGAGCGGACCTGAATGTGCGGCATTGCCGGGATCCTCGGCGCGGACCAGGCCCCCGAGGCCGCCGTCCGCCAGATGATCGACACGCTCCAGCACCGCGGCCCGGACGGCATCCGCATCGAAAGCGGTCCCGGCTGGTGCCTCGCACACGCCCGCCTGTCGATCATCGACCTGGAGGGCGGCTGGCAACCGCTGCACGCCGGCGGCTCGACCGTCATCGGCAATGGCGAGATCTACAACTACGTCGAACTGATCGAAGAGTTCGGCTTGCAGGACAAGCTGACCACCGGCTCGGATTTCGAGCCCCTCCTGCACCTCTACAATTTGGAGGGCGAAAAGGCCTTCACCCGCCTGCGCGGCATGTACGCCTTCTGTCTCATCGGCGCGGACGGACGGACCTGGCTGGTGAGGGATCCGTTCGGGATCAAGCCGCTCTATCTGAGCCGCAAGGGCGACGACGTGGCCTTCGCCTCAGAACCCCGCGGCCTGACTCCGCGCATCGTTCCGACCCCGGCCGCCGCCGGCGAGGTCCTGTCCCTCGGCTACCGTGTCAGTCCGCTTGAGGAGCCCGTCATCGACATGGTGCCGGGCGAGGTCCGCCAGGTCACCCGGGATCCTCCCCCGCTCGCGGGGGAGGGGGACCCCGAAGGGGTGGAGGGGGCGGGACCGGGTGCGGTGCGAGCCGCCGCCCCCTCCACCGGCCTCGGGATCGCATTGCGATCCGAGTTTTACCGGCGATCCGGCTCGCCATCGGCGAGCCGGGGCGGTCCCCCTCCCCCATCTGCGATGGGGGAGGGTCAACTCCTCGCCCGCCTCGACGCCGTTCTCGAAGACTCCGTCCGCGTCCATCAGCGCTCCGACGTCCCCTACGGCCTGTTCCTGTCCGGCGGCATCGATAGTTCCGCCATCGCCACCCTCATGGCCCGACTGAACGAGCGACCCGTCACCGCCTTCACCTGCGGCTTCGACGCCCCCGGTGCCCGCGACGAGCGCGCCCATGCCGAGGCTGTCGCGGTGGCCCTGAACCTCGACTGGCGCGAGACGACCTTCGGCGAAGAGGACTTCTGGCGCATCCTGCCCGAGGTCGCCTGGGCGCTCGACGACCCCACCACCGACTACGCCACCCTGCCGACCTGGAAACTGGCCGAGGCCGCCAAGGGAACGCTCACCGTCGTCCTGTCCGGCGAAGGCGGCGACGAACTGTTCGGCGGCTATGGCCGCTATCGCCGCGCCCTGCGGCCCCGCTGGCTTGGCGGCCGCCCGGCCGAACCCCAGTTCGACGCCCACTTTCTCAACGACGGCGGCAAGGCCGCGCTCGAAAGCTGGCGTCTCGCCGCCGGCCAGGCCGTCCAGCCCTGGATGACGCCGCTCCAGCGCGCCCAGGCCGCCGACATCGCCACCTGGCTACCCAACGACCTGTTGCTCAAGCTGGACCGCACCCTGATGGCCCACGGGTTGGAGGGCCGCACGCCGTTTCTGGACCGTGAGGTCGCCGCCTTCGCCTTCAACCTGCCGGACCGGTTCAAGGTGCGCGGGCGCTACGGCAAATACCTCCCGAGGAAGTGGCTCGAACGCCACCTGCCCGCCGCCGACCCGTGGGCGAAGAAGAAGGGCTTCACGGTCCCCGTCGCCGCCTGGATCGCGCCGCGCGCCCGCGACCTGGCCCCTGCCCTGGCCGCCCATGAGGGTCTGGCCCAGGTCTGCAACATGGATGCCGTCCGCGCCGTCTTCGAGCGCGACGACCAGCCGTCCGGCCGCTGGCCGCTGCTCTTCTACGCCGTCTGGTGGAACATCCACGTCGCCGGCATGGAGCGGAAAGAGGCCCTGGCGGCGCTGTTGCCCTCCCCTTGAATTGTCATCCCGGAACGCGCGAAGCGACTGTCCTGGACGACCGGCCCGACACGCGCCCGCCGCGGCCGTTGTCGCGGCCCTCGGCTGCGCCCCGGCCGGGATGACAAAAAGGTTGGGCATGAACTGGACGCCGTCCCGATCGTTCTGCAAACACACCTTAAGCTGACCCACAGGCCCTCGCCACAAACCCGAGGGTGACGGAGTAACCCCATGCGCCCCACCCTTGCCCTCGTCGCCGCCTCGTCGCTGATGGTCGCCGCCACCGCCTGCAACGGTCAGGAAGCGTCCAACGCAGAGGCGGAGAATCGCGCCGCGCGCGGCGCGCCGGTCGAGAGCCGCCCCGCCAACAACCCGGACCAACGCCCCGCCTTCGAGGGCCAGACCCGAGCGCCCGGCGTCACGACCCAGGCGGCCTATACGGTCAGCCCCATGGCCGAAGGGCTGGACCACCCGTGGGCCTTGCAACAGCTCCCCAGCGGCCATTGGCTGGTCACCGAACGCTCCGGTGCCCTTCGCCTGTTCAGCGCGGATGGCGCGGACCTGGGTGCCGTCTCGGGCGTGCCTGCCGTCCATGCGGAACGCCAGGGCGGCCTGCTGGACGTCGCCCTCAGCCCCGACTTCGCCACCGACCGGTTGGTCTACTTCAGCTATGCCGAGGACCGCGCCGACGGCAACGGAACCACCGTCGCCCGCGCCCGGCTCTCCGGCGACGAGCGGTCGCTCAGCGGCACTCAAGTCATCTTCCGCGCCTGGCCTTCCTATTCCAACTCTATGCACTACGGATCGCGGCTGGCGTTCGATCGCGAGGGCCGGCTGTACATCACGCTCGGCGAACGCTCAGACCTGGAAACCCGCCCGCAGGCCCAGGATCTTGGCAGCCATCTGGGTAAAATCATCCGCATCAACGCCGACGGCTCTATCCCGGCCGACAATCCTTATGTCGGGCGAGAGGGCGCGCGGCCCGAGATCTGGTCGCTGGGTCACCGCAACGTCCAGGGTGCCGCGCTCAATCCTTGGACGGGGGAACTCTGGGCCATGGAACACGGTGCGCGCGGCGGCGATGAGGTCAATATCGTGCGGGGCGGCCTGAATTACGGCTGGCCGACCATTGCCTACGGCATGGAATATCGCGGCGGCGCGATCGGCGAGGGCCTGACCGCCCGCGAGGGCCTGGAACAGCCCGTCTACTACTGGGATCCCGTCATCGCGGCGGGCGGAGCGGCCTTCTATGACGGCGAGGCCTTCCCCGAATGGGAAGGAAACCTCCTCGTCTCGGGCCTCGGCGGCAAGCACCTGGCGCGCCTGGTCATCGAGGATAACCGCGTGGTCGGCGAGGAACGCCTCCTCACCGATCAGAACCAGCGCATCCGCGACGTCCAGGTCGCCGCCGACGGTTCCGTCTGGGTCGTCACCGACGAAGACAACGGCCGCCTGATCCGCATCGCGCCCGCCGGTTAGAAGGCATCAGGACGCCGCCCCTGAAAGTTTACAGATCGTGAACCTCGTGACCTCAAAGATGGCCCGGGGATTCCATGCGGTCATCAGAAATTCAATCCATCACCGAGACCATGGCGCGTCGCGCGCCGCAGTGGCGCAGCCGTGTCATCATCGCCGGCGTGGTCGCGGCGGTGTCGTTCCCACTGACCTCACCGATCTTCGCCGCCGTCTGGTTCGCCGCCTATACCGGGCTACAACTGATCGAACGTGGCTTGCATCCTGAAGGCGCCTGGGCGGGTCGCCTGTCTCAGCACCGCTACATCGCGGCCTGCCTTGCGATCGCCTTCCTCAACAACATAACCTTCAGTGCCTATGGCGTGGCCGAGATCCTGTCAGGCACGACGCTGGGTCTGTTCTGCGGGGCCATGGTCATCGGCGGCGTCGTCATCAATGCGGTGATGATGAGCCCAGGATCGCGCACAATGGTGCTGGTCGCCCTGGCCCCCCAGGGCCTGTATCTGGCTATCCTGCCATTCGCAGCGTTCCGGGCCGGTCTGTCAGGTTTCGAAGTCGGCCAGCTCACCTTCGCCGCCGCCATGCTGGTGGTCGCCGGGCTGTCGATCAGCTCACAGATCTCCCGCCTCTTCAGCCAGATGCAGGCCGCCCGCGCCCAGGCCGATCAGGCCAATGAAGCCAAGAGCCTCTTCCTCGCCACCATGAGCCATGAGATCAGAACACCCTTGAATGGCGTGCTCGGCATGGCCCAGGCCATGGCCGCAGACGAGCTTCCCGAACGTCAGCGCGAGCGCCTGGCGGTGATCAGCCAGTCCGGTCAGTCGCTGCTGCACATCCTCAGCGACGTCCTGGATCTGGCCAAGGTCGAGGCGGGCCATCTCGAACTTGAGATCCTCGATTTCGACCTGGAAACAGTGATCCGTCAGGCCCAGGGCGGGTTCAGCGCCCTGGCCGAGGACAAAGGCCTGCGCCTGACCACGCGGATCTCACCCGCGGCTGCGGGAGGCTGGCGCGGCGATCCGACCCGCGTGCGCCAGATCCTGTCGAACCTGATTTCGAATGCCGTGAAGTTCACCGATTCCGGCGAGATCACGGTCAGCGCCTGCCTCGATGGCGAGCATCTCGTTCTCACCGTGACCGATACGGGACCCGGCGTGACCGAGGACCAGCTGCCGCGCCTGTTCAAGCGGTTCACCCAGGCCGACGAAACCACGACACGCCGATATGGCGGGACGGGACTGGGTCTATCGATCTGTTCTGAGCTGGCCGGACTGATGGGAGGCGACATCCAGGCACGGCTGCGCATGCCGCACGGCCTTGCATTTGATGTCCGACTGCCACTGGAGCGCGCCGGTCCGTCATTCGGCATGACCGAGGCCACGGTATCGGTCCCCCACATGGCCGGAGACTGGCTTCGCATTCTCGCGGCTGAGGACCATCCGGTGAACCGCCAGGTCTTGAGCCTGTTGCTCGGCCAGGTCGGCATCCAGCCGACCTTCGTTGAGAATGGTGCCGAAGCCGTCGAGGCCTGGCGAATGGGCGACTGGGACCTGATCCTGATGGATATTCAGATGCCGGTCATGGACGGCCCGACAGCCGCGGCCGTTATCCGGACGGAAGAACTGGCGATGGGTCGGCTCCGAACGCCGATCATCGCCCTGACCGCCAACGTCATGACGCATCAGACCGACACCTATCGCGCCGCCGGAATGGATCGCGCTGTCGGCAAGCCAATTGAGTTCCAGACGTTGATTTCGGCAATCGAGGCCTGCGTGGCGCAGACCCGCGAAGCCGTGGACGCGCCCGCCCCCACCGCGCGGTCGGCCTGACGTCGTAATCCCTACCGCCCCGCCAGCACCATCAACGTCGAACCGCCGTGGGCCAGCACCCGTCCCTGGCTGTCGGTCAGGGTCGCCTGGGCGGTGATCAGGGTCCGGCCCCGGTTGATCACCCGCCCCTCGGCGCGGACCTGTCCGCCGTCCGGCAGGATCGGACGTGTGAAGTTGCCGTGGGTCTCAACCGTCGTATAGCCGACATCCGCCGGCAGGGTGGTGTGGGCCGCACAGCCCGCCGCGCTGTCGATCAACGCCAGGGCCCAGCCGCCGTGGGTGGTGCCCTGCGGATTGCGTAGGCTTTCGTCCGGCTCGCCGATGAAAACGCAGCGCCCCTCCTCCGCCTCGGCGAGCCAGAAGCGCATCGGCCCGCTGATCTCGGCCGCGGGAAATTCGCCGTGCACCAGCGCCTGCATGATCTCCAGCCCGGTCTTGCCGGCCATCTGTTCAGGCGTGGCGACGCCGCGGGGGTAGGCGAGACTCATCACAGGCTCCTGCTCGAAGCGCCTATGTGATCGGTGACAACTTGAGGGTCAACCAGCTGCCCCCTCTCCCAAAGGGAGAGGGGGCAATCTCTAGATATGGATCGCATGCCCCAGGGCCCGCAGGGTCGCCTCGTGGAAGGCCTCGCCAAGGGTCGGGTGGACGTGGATCACGCCCGCCACGTCCTCCAGCACCGCGCCCATCTCCAGCATCTGGGCGAAGCTGTTGGACAGCTCAGACACATGCTGGCCGACGGCCTGGATGCCGAGGATCCGGTGGTCGTCCTTGTTCGCAATCACGCGCACGAAGCCGCCGTCGTCGCCGGCCTCGATCGCCAGGGCCCGACCGATGGCCATCAGCGGGAAGCTGGCGGTGATGACATCATCGCGGCCCTCCACGTCAGACGGACCCAGGCCCGCCGAGACGATCTCCGGCTCGGTGAAACAGACCGCCGCGATGGTGACGGGATCGAACACCGCGTCGTGGCCGGCGATGATTTCCGCCACCACCTCGCCCTGCGCCGAACCCTTGTGCGCCAGCATCGGCTCGCCGGTCAGGTCGCCGATGGCCCAGACATTCTTCATCGAGGTGGCGCATCGGTTGTCGATCTTCACGAACGGACCGGCCATGGCGACGCCCATGTTCTCCAGACCCCAGCCCTGGGTGCGCGGGCGGCGTCCGACCGTGACCAGCACCTTGTCGGCGTCCAGCTTGATCGCCTCGCCGTCATGGGTGGTGACGTTGAGCTTGCCCTTCTCGAACGCGCCCGCCTTGGCCCCCAGCAGCAGCTTGACGCCATGCTTCTCAAGCCACTTGGTGACCGGGGCCGTCAGGTCCTTGTCGTAGAGCGGCAGGATGCGCTCGGCCATTTCGACCACGGTCACCTCAGCTCCCAGCTTCCTGAAGGCGATGCCCAGCTCCAGCCCGATATAGCCGCCGCCGACGACCACCAGCTTGTTCGGAACCTTGTCCAGCGACAGGGCCTCGGTCGAGGAAATCACGTCCCCGCCGAACGGCAGGAACGGCAGCTCGACCGGCTCCGACCCGGTCGCCAGAATGACGTGTTCGGCCGAGATGGTGATCTCGCCCTCGTCGGTCGAAACCGTGCAGGTCTTGGCGTCCGAGAAGGTCGCCCAGCCCTTGATCACCTTCACCTTGGCCCGCTTCAGCAGGCCCGAGACCCCCTGGTTCAGCTTCTTGACGATCCCGTTCTTCCACGCGACCGTCTGGGCGAGGTCAATCGCCGGCTTGTTCGCCGTGATCCCCAGCGTCCCCCCATCCGCCGCCTTGGCCACCGTCTCGAACTTGTTGGCCGCATGGATGATCGCCTTGGACGGAATGCACCCGACATTCAGGCACGTCCCGCCCAGCCCGTCGCCGGCATCGACCAGCACGGCCTCCAGCCCCAGCTGGCCGCAACGGATGCCGGCGACATAGCCGCCGGTTCCGGCCCCAATGATGAGGACTTTGGTTTTGATTTGCTCAGTCATTGGTAGGTCTCAAGTCGAGAGATAACGTCCGGGGGAAACTGATAGGACTCAAGGCGCGCAACCACCTCTGGCTGCGCCAGGCTCAAGATGTAGACGCCGGCCGGATCGTCGATCAGCAGAACGACTTCGTCCGGCTCAATGCTCATCCACGGACCGCACCAGCTGTAGGTCGATCCATCCAGCGCCCGTGAACTTGTTGCCCCCACATACTCATAGAGCGCTGGTGGCGCGCCGTGGATCACCTCAAGCCGTTCAATCCGGGCCGTTGACTGCGCGACTTCCAGGCGCGCGTTAACAAGCGGAGCGGGATTGGGCGTGACACTCGTCACCCGTCCCACCCAGATGGCGCGGTCGGGCTGCATCTCCATCACGTGCCAGGGCGGCGGTGGAGGCCGTGCGCAGGCATCTGCAACGCTGGGATTCAGTGCGAGCGCAGCCAGAACAACACCTGCGGCGAGCTTGGCTCGAAGCGTGAAGCTGATCGCCCTCATCCCATCCACAACGTCGCCGGATGCTCCAGCAAGCCCTTGATCCGCTGGATGAACACCGCTGCGTCATGGCCATCGACGATCCGGTGATCGAAGCTGGAGGACAGGTTCATCATCTTGCGAACGACCATCTGGCCGTCCTTCACCACGACCCGCTCCTGGATCTTGTTGGGGCCGATGATGGCGACTTCGGGGTGGTTGATGATCGGGGTGTGGGTGATGCCGCCCAGCGTCCCCAGCGAGGTGATGGTGATGGTCGAACCGGACAGCTCGTCGCGCTTGGCCGAGCCGTCCTTGGCCGCGCCTGAGACCCGCGCGATCTCCAGCGCCGTGTCATAGGGATCCAGCGCCTCGGCGTGGCGCACGACCGGCACCATCAGGCCGTTCGGCGTCTGGGCGGCGATGCCCAGATTGACGGCGTTGTAGGTCGTCAGAACCCCGCCCTCGTCGTCATAGTGCGAGTTCAGCACCGGCTGGTCCTTCAGGGCCACCACGATCGCGCGGGCGATGAACGGCAGCACGTTCAGCTTGGGCTTGCCGCTTCCCTTGTTCTGGGCGTTCAGATGCGCGCGCAGCTCTTCCAGGGCGGTGACATCGATCTCTTCGACATAGGTGATGTGCGGGATGCGGCGCACGCTCTCGGCCATCTTTTCCGCGATCTTGCGGCGCAGGCCGATGATCCTGGTCTCGATGACGCCGTCCGCCTTCGCATAGGTCGAGCCGCCGCCCGAGCCGCCGCCCGACCCCCGTCCGCCGCGCGCGACATAGGTGTCCAGATCCTCATGGCCGATCCGGCCCGCCGGACCGGAACCCGCTACGAACTGAAGCTCGACGCCCATCTCGCGCGCGCGCTTCCTGACCGCCGGCGAGGCCAGCGGCTTCTCGCCGGTCTTGCGCGTGGTGAAGCCCTCGGCAACGGGGCGCCCGGTCGCGCCCCCTCCACCGGCTGTGCCGGTCCCCCTCCCTCGCGGCGGTTCGCTTGCAGAGGAGGATTTGTCGGTCGGCACCGCTTCGGATCCTCCCCCGCCTGCGGGGGAGGGGGACCGCGAAGCGGTGGAGGGGGCGGCGGCGGGCACGGCGCCGGGTTTGACATTCCCCGCGCCCTCGACCTGGAACATCACCAGCGGCGCCCCGACCACGACGGTCTTGCCGGGCTCGCCCAGCAGGGCGGTGATCTTGCCGGCCACCGGGCTGGTCAGCTCAACCGTCGCCTTGTCGGTCATGACGTCGACCAGCAGCTGGTCTTCCTCGATCTGATCCCCGACCGCGACGTGCCACGCGACCAGTTCGGCCTCCGCCGTCCCTTCGCCTACGTCCGGCAGTTTGAAGGCGTAGTTGCCGGGGGCCTGTGCGGCGGCGGGAGTCCCCTCCACCGCTACGCGGTCCCCCTCCCCACTGACGCGGGGAGGAGACTTACCTGTCTCTCCCCCAGCCGGCTGGGGGAGTGGCTGCGAAGCAGCCGAGGGGGAGGATTCATCAGAATCTGAGGCGTTCCCCGCCCCCTCGACCTCGAACTCGACCAGCGGCGCGCGCACCACCAGCATGCCGCCGACCTCGCCGTGCAGGGCCGTAACCTTCCCGGCCACCGGACTGGTCAGCTCCACCGTCGCCTTGTCGGTCATGACGTCGGCGACGATCTGGTCCTCGGCGACCAAGTCGCCCAGCTTGACGTGCCAGGCGACCAGTTCGGCCTCAGCGGTGCCTTCACCCACGTCGGGCAGTTTGAAAACGTAGCGTCCCATCAGATCAGCCCTCCATGGTCCGCTTGATCGCCTCGGCCACCCGCTCGGGGCCGGGGAAATATTCCCACTCGAAGGCGTGCGGATAGGGCGTGTCCCAGCCGGCCACGCGCGCCACCGGCGCCTCCAGATGATAGAAGCACCGCTCCTGCACCAGCGAAGACAGCTCGGCTCCGTAGCCGCTGGTCTTGGGCGCCTCGTGCACGACGACGCAGCGGCCGGTCTTCTTGACGCTTTCCTCGATCGCCTCGATGTCCAGCGGCACCAGCGAGCGCAGGTCGATGACCTCGGCGTCGACGCCGGCATGCTCGGCCGCCGCCAGCGACACCCAGACCATCGTGCCATAGGCCAGGATGGTTACGTCCGAGCCCTCGCGCATGATCCGCGCCTTGCCCAGCGGCACGGTGTATTTGCCGGTGGGCACCTGGGCCAGCTCCTGAGCCTTCCAGGGGCTGACAGGCCGTTCGTGCCAGCCGTCGAACGGGCCGTTGTAGAGGCGCTTGGGCTCAAAGAAGACGACCGGATCGTCGTCCTCGATGGCCGCGATCAACAGACCCTTGGCGTCGTAAGGATTGGACGGGATCACCGTCTTCAGGCCCGAAATATGGGTAAACAGGCTCTCCGGGCTCTGGCTGTGCGTCTGGCCGCCGAAGATGCCGCCGCCATAGGGACTGCGCACCGTGATCGGACAGGTGAACTCTCCGCCCGAGCGATAGCGGATCTTGGCGGCTTCGGAGACGAGCTGGTCATAGGCCGGATAGATGTAGTCGGCGAACTGCATCTCGATCACGGGGCGCAGCCCATAGACCGCCATGCCGATGCCGGCGGCAGCTATGCCGTTTTCCGAGATCGGGGCGTCGAAGCTGCGGGTCAGGCCGTGCTTCTTTTGCAGGTGGTCGGTGACGCGGAAGACGCCGCCGAAATAGCCCGCGTCCTCACCGAACGAGAGCACGTTCCGGTCTTCGGCCATCTTGATGTCCAGCGCCGAGTTCAGCGCCTGGATCATGTTCATGGAGGTGGTGTCGGCCATGGTCAGACTCCCACCTCGCGCCGCTGTTCGACCAGTCGCCAGTCTTCGGATGCGAAGACCTCCTCAAACATGGTCTTCACGCTGGGCCGCGACTGACCCAAGGTGCCGATGGCTTCGGATTCCTTGGCGGCGGCTTTGACTTGCGCTTCCGCGTCGGCCTCAGCGGCCTTCTGGTCGTCCTCGGACCAGGTTTTCTGCCCGATCAGATGCTGTTTCAGCCGCTCAACCGGATCGCCCAGCGGCCAGTGCGCGCCCTCGTCGCCGGGGCGATAGCGGCTGGGGTCGTCCGAGGTCGAATGCGGCGCGTGGCGGTAGGTCAGGAACTCGATCACCGTCGCCCCCTGATTGGTGCGCGCCCGCTCCGCCGCCCACTGGGTCGCCGCCCAGACGGCCAGGAAGTCATTCCCATCAACCCGCAAGCACGGCAGGCCATAGCCGATGGCCTTGGAGGCAAAGGTCGTTTCGATGCCGCCGGCGATGCCCTGGAAGGACGAGATGGCCCACTGATTGTTGACGATGTTCAGGATCACCGGAGCCCGATAGACCGCCGCGAACGTCAGGGCCGAGTGGAAGTCGCCCTCCGCCGTGGCCCCGTCGCCGATCCAGGCAGACGCGATCTTGTCATCGCCCTTGTAGGCGCTGGCCATGGCCCAGCCGACGGCTTGTGGCACCTGGGTGCCGAGGTTGCCGGAGATGGTGAAGAACCCATAGTCCTTGGCCGAATACATGATCGGCAGCTGACGGCCTTTGATCGGGTCGGCCGCATTGGAATAGATCTGGTTCATCATCGTCGCCAGCGGATAGCCGCGCGCGATCAACAGGCCCTGCTGGCGGTAGGTTGGGAAGCCCATGTCCTCAGGGCTCAGCACTAGGGCTTGGGCGACCGCGATGGCCTCCTCGCCCGTGCACTTCATATAGAAGCTGGTTTTGCCCTGACGGTGCGCCTTGTGCATCCGGTCATCGAAGGCTCGGGTCAGGACCATGGCCTTCAGCCCGCGCTTCAACGTCTCAACGTCCAGCTTGGGGTCCCACGGCCCGACAGCCTTGCCGTTGTCGTCCAGCACCCGCACCAACCGGAAAGCCAGATCGCGTGTCACTTCCGGCGACACCGAAACATCGGGACGGGCGACCGCTCCGGCCTCGTCGATCTGGACGTGCGAGAAGTCGGCCTTGTCGCCGGGCCGGGCCGGAGGCTCGGGTACGCGAAGCGAGAGCTTGGGGGTGTTCTTCGTCATCGTTTCCGCTGGGGCATCCCTGATTTTTGGGCTGAATAGCACACGCGGTCCCGGAGTCACCCGCTTGCGGACATCGGATTGCCCAACAACGGGCGAGAAGGCTAGGCTTGTCGGCAACTCGGAGTGTTCTCAATGGCCCATCGTTCCATCATCGGTGTTTTCGCCGTCCTGCCGCTTCTGGCGGCCTGTGCAACGGCGGAACGGCTGTTGGGCGGACCTGATGATCCCGGCCCCGGACCGACAGTCCAGGTCGTACCTGCGCCCCCCGAGGGCGTGACCGTGCTGGCGCGCAGCCCTGCCGAGCCCCTTCTTCTGGAGAGCGTCGCTCTGGATGCGCGCGGACGGCTCCTCGTCTCTTCGATCCACACCGCCGGGGTCTATCGGCTCGACATGAACGGGACGCTGACCCGCTTCACGCGTGAAGGCGACACCCAGGGGGTCTTCGGCATGATCTCGGATCGTGAGCGCGGGCACCTGTGGATCACCAGTTCCAACACCCTCTATGACCAGATCGAAGGGGAAGGCGGCACCGCGCTGATGCGGCTCGACCTGAATACGGGCGAGGTCCAGGCCGTCTATGCCATGCCTGAACCCGGTCGTCAGTTGACCGACCTGGCACTCGGCCCGGATGGAACAGTCTTCGTCAGCGACAGCCTCGGAGGCGGCATCTACATGCTGTCACCGGGTTCGGGCCGACTGGTGCACCTGGTGGATGCGCCGGAGCGGGCCTCGCCTCAGGGCCTGGTCGTTTCTGACGACGGCAACTGGTTGATCTTCTCGAACTATGGGACCGGCCTGCACCGCGTCGTCATCTCAACCGGAGCCATGCAGCCGGTGCGGATGCCTGACAACGGATCGGTACGGGGCCTTGACGGTCTTGCACGTCACGGCAACCGCCTCGTCGCCATCCACAACGGTGCGCCTCCGGGCAGTGTCCTGTCCCTGACCCTGTCACCAGACTGGACCGAGGTGCGCGAAGGGGAGCTTCTGATCCGGGGCGATCCGTTGATGGAGCCGACGACGGGCTTCGTTTCGGGGAATGCCTTTGTCTTCATCGCGCGCAGCCAGTGGTCCGATTTCGGGCAGGACGGCCAGCCTTCGAGCGCCACGCCTGACCCGGCCATTGTTGCCAGCATTCAACTGACGGAGCCCCGCCCATGATCGAGATGGTCATCGACGCCCGCAAGAAGGACCTGGGAGGTTTCGAGGTCGGCCGGGTTCTCCCGTTCGCGCGCAAACGCATGGTCGGGCCGTTCATCTTTTTGGACCATATGGGGCCGGCGGAATTCGCGCCTGGGGCAGACGCCATCAATGTCCGCCCGCACCCGCACATCGGTCTGTCGACCCTGTCCTATCTGTTCGAAGGAGAGATGACGCACCGGGACTCGACCGGGGCGCACAACATCATCCTGCCGGGCGAGGTGAACTGGATGACCGCCGGCAAGGGGGTCGTCCATTCCGAACGGACCGAGCCCGAACGGGTGGCGACGGGCGGAAAGCTGAACGGTATGCAGGCCTGGATCGCCCTGCCACTGGAACGTGAGGACGATGATCCGTCCTTTACGCATCATGCCGGAGCCGACCTCCCGTCCTATGAACAGGCGGGCCTGTTCGCGCGCCTCGTTGCCGGCGAGGCCTATGGCGCGCGCGCATCGGTGCCAGTGGCCTCCCCGCTGTTCTATGTCCACTGGGAAATGGCCCCCGGCGTTCGCGCGGCCCCTCCGCGCGGCAGTGGAGACGGCGGATATTCCGAACGGGCGATCTATGTCGCTACGGGAGCCGTCGAGGTCGGCGACCGCCGCCTGAACGCCGGCCAGATGGCCATTCTCGAACCCCACGCTGAGCCCGTCGTTACCGCCATCGAACCGTCGACCGTGATGCTGCTGGGAGGTGAGCCGGTCGGGCCGCGGCTGATCTGGTGGAACTTTGTCGCCTCAACCCAGGACCGCCTGGATGCCGCCAAGGCCGACTGGAAAGCCGGGCGGATGAAACTGCCGGCCGGCGACGACCATGAGTTCATCCCCCTGCCCGAAGAGCCGGGATCAACGACGCAATTCCCGGCCCCGACCGATCCCGTCTAGGATTTTCGGATCATGGCTCTCAACGCGGCAACGGTCACTGACCTTCAGATTCCCGAGGTTGCTCAGGAGATCGAGCGCGCCCGCCTGTTCGACGTTGCAGGGGTTCAGATCACCGTCGGTGGACTGATCACCGCCGGTATCATCCTGGCGGTTACCCTGGCCCTGTCCTGGTTAGTGACCCGCGGCCTTCGCCGGGTGCGCAACCAGTCGCCACGCCGCGCCGCCGCCCTGTATCTGCTCGAAAAGCTGGCGGGCTACGCCATCCTTGTCGTCGGCGTGATGTTTGCCCTGTCGGCGGCGGGTCTGAATCTGTCGTCGTTCGCGGTCTTTGCCGGGGCTATCGGCATCGGCGTCGGACTGGGCCTTCAGGGTGTGGTCAAGGAATTCGTGTCGGGGATATTCCTGATCTTCGACGGCATGGTTCACATCGGCGACTATGTCGAGCTGGACAAGGGCATCCGCGGGCAGGTGGTTGAGATCGGTCCGCGTGCCACGCGCATCCGCACCAACGACAACATCAATGTTCTGGTGCCGAACTCACGCTTGATCGAAGAACCTGTCACCAACTGGACGCTGAGAGGTGACACGCGGCGCATCCATATTCCGTTCTCGGTCGCCTACGGAGCTGACCGTGGCGTGGTGCGCGAAGCCGTGCTTGCGGCTGCCAAGGCGTCACCTTTTACCCTACCGGAAACCGAGGATCGCAAATCTCAGGTCTGGCTGGTTGGCTTTGGCGAGAGCGGCCTGGATTTCGAACTCCTGGTCTGGCCGACGCAGGACGCGGTCAAGCGCCCCGCCGCCATGCACGCCGCCTACACCTGGGCCATCGCCGAGGCGCTGGACGAAGCGGGTATCGAGATCCCCTTCCCACAGACAGATTTGCGCATCCGGTCGATCTTGGGGCGCGAGGGAGACGAGGCCTTGGATCTGTTGGGCGTCAAACATCGCCCGGCCTCCGAGAAACCAGCCGCTGCCGTTTCACCCGCCGTCGCCAACGACGCCGCCGCCGAGCTGATGAAACCCACCGACGACGTCGAAGAGGTGCCCGAGGGCCGGTCCTAGCGGCTAGGCTCCAAACGGCGATCCACGCCCGTGACCAACCGGACGAGGCTGATCAGAATCCGCCCAGCCGGCTCCAGCAACGACATCACCATGATCATCACCACGATGCCGCTGAGGCTCCACACGCCGGATTGAAACCCGGTCTGGACCGTATCCCAGGTCCGCTCGAGCGCCTGGCGAAGGTCGCCGACCTCTAGGGCGCGGCTCAACGGCGAGATCAGCAACAGCCAAGCCGTAAAGACGAAGCGTGCGCACGCTAGGGCGATATCCCCCACGGCCGCCAGCCGCACGGCGCGTGGGTTGGCTGCCCGGAACACATCGAACAGCACACGCGACACACCATAGACCACGACCGGCCAGAAAATCAGGCTAACGGTCTCGCGAACCGCGTGGGTGTAGTCGACACCTGCGACGACCACGACCCACTCGTTCAACGGAACACCGCCGAAGAGAATGGCTCCGGCCCACCAGGCTGTCAGGACGGCGGCGGCGACGGCACTCGACAGCGCCCGGGCTACCGGTGACATCCGCTGGGTCTTGCGGACGCTTTCCGGCGCGCCGGCACCGGAGCCCAGCGCGTGATTGAACCCCTCTGCATCCAGCCGGGCCACCTCGAAGAAGCCGAGATCGCGCACCCGCCAGTTGGTGATGAAACTGGGCTTTTCGCCCTGCCTCTCGATGATGTAGCCGGCGGCGGTCGCCACCCCGATCAAGGTCATGGCCCCACTGAAAAGGCTGGCGAAGCCCTGGCCGATAGCCTGACTCAAATCCTGACCGCTGATGGTCTTGATCAAAACGCTGAACAGGGTGATCGCCACCAGAACGATCAGTCCAACCTTCACGCCGAACATCCACCAGGGAAACAGCTCCGGCCCGATGAGCTGCTGCGGACCGGATCCGAAGCGTGCCGCGACCGCAAGAGGGTGCCCGATCTCGCGCAGGATCGTCTCGATCTCGTCAGGTGTCAGGTCGCGGCCCAGGCCCTCCTGACGAGCTTCTATGCGGCTCATAATGTCGTCACGCAGCTCGGCCACGACATCGTCCCGGCCCGCTGCGGACAGTTGTGCCGCCACAGCGGCCAGATAGCGGTCAATCAGGGTCATTGCCCCATCCCCATGTCTTGAGTTCTTGTTCATGCCAGCACCGTTTCCAGCGAGGCTGAGATCCGGCGCCATTCGGCGTGAAGGCGCGCCAGCACAGCTTCGCCCTCGGCAGAGAGGCGATAGAAGCGCTTCTTGCGTTTGGCCTCTTCGCGCCATTCGCTGGTCAGGAGGCCTTGGCTCTCCAGGCGCCGCAGGAGCGGATAGAGGGTCGATTCCTCCATCTCGATTCCGTCTTCGGCCAGAGCCATCCGCAGGGAATAGCCGTACTGCTCGCTGCGCAGCCGCGCCAGGACGGCCAGAACCAGCGACCCGCGGCGCAGCTCGAGGCGCAGGGCCTCAAATGTCTCGGCCTCTCCCATTCCAACATCCTCGCCGTCACATGGTGTGTGACACACAGTGTATGATGCATACTGTGTGATACCGTCAAGAGGGAGATGGGCGAGGTCAGTCTAGAGCGGCCAGAAGGTAAGAATGAGCGGCGGCGCAACAAGCACCACCATCAGGCTGAGGGGGGCACCCAGCTTGGCATAGTCCTCGAATTTGTAGCCGCCGGGCCGCATAACCAGGGTGTTGCACTGGTGGCCGACGGGCGTGAGGAAATCACAGGCGGCTCCCACCGCGACAGCCATCAGGAAAGGATCCGGCTGAAAGCCCAGCGTAATGGCCATGGTCGCGCCGATCGGGGCCACGATCAGCACGGTCGCAGCATTGTTCAGAAACGGCGTGACGATCATGGAGGCCAGCAGCACCCCGCCGACGGCTAGGACACCAGGCATGTTCTGGAACAGGCCGCTCAAGAACTCCCCGATGAGGGCCGATCCCCCTGTTTCCTGGATCGCGTTGGAAATGGGAATCATCGCCGCCACAAGGACGAGCAATGGGCCATCCAGTGCCGCATAGGCCTCACGCATCTTCAGGCCGCCGAGCGCCACCGTCACCACAGCTGCCGCAAAGAAGGCCACCGCCACATGGACCAGACCCAGCCCGACCATGATCATGGCCACAGCCAGGACAACGGCCGGAAGGAACCGCCTTCTCACGCTGCCGAGTTGAACATCCCTTTCTACCAAAGGCAGAAGGTCCAGACCGTACATGGCCGAAGGCATGGCCTCCTCCGACCCCTGCAACAGGAGAATATCGCCCGCCTGCAGCTTCATCCGCCGAAACCCCGGGACCATTTCCAGCCCTGCCCGGGATACCCCCAGCAGATTGATCCCGTATTCGCCATAGAAGTCCGACTGCTGGACGGTCTGCCCTTTGAGGGACGAGTTGCGGCCGATCACCGCCTCAACGGTGGTGAGTTCCTCGGTGCGTCCCGCCCGAACCTCCGGCTTGTCGTTGCGCGTCAGGCTCAGCTTGGCCCGTTCCAGAAAGCGGAACAGCGCCTCCTCCGAGCCGTCGATGGCCAGGACATCCCCTGCCTTGACCACCACATTGCCGCGCGGATGAGCTCGACGATCACCGTTACGAATGACGGCCAGAATCTTGACTCGGCCTTCGGCCATGGCCTCCAGGTCGGTGACCGTTGCGGTCACGTGGGACCAGTCGGCCGGCGCGCGCACTTCCGTCAGATAGCTGTTGTCCGCGGCACCGCCGAGGGCCGCACCGCCTTTGCGGCGCTCTGGCAGAACCCGATAGGTGATCGAGACAAAGACCACGATCAGCGCCGTAAGGATCAGCCCGACGGGGGAATAGTCGTACATGCCGAAAGGCTCTCCGACGATGTCCTGGCGCACCTCCGAAACGATGATGTTGGGGGATGTGCCGACCAGAGTGACCATGCCGCCGGCCATGGCCCCGGCCGCCATCGGCATCAGCAGACGCGACGGCGATGTCCCGGTCACGCTCGACACTCGCATCGCCACCGGGAGCATGATGGCCAGAGCTCCCACATTCTTGGTGCACATCGACAACAGGGTCACCACCGCCGTCAGCACGGGCGTCTGGGCGCGCTCTGTCTTGAGCAAGGGCGTCAGCGGTTTCAGCGCCCACTCGACGATGCCGGACCTGGAGAATGCCGCCGACACAATCAGGGCACAGGCGATGATGACGGTCACGTCGTTGCGAAAACCGTCGAACGCGGATTCTGCCGGGATGACGCCGACGGCCAGACCCACGACAAGCGCCACACAGGCCACCAGGTCATAGCGAAAACGCCCCCAGATGAAGGCCGCAATCGTCAGGCCCACCAAGCCGAAGGCTAGTCCTTGCTGGAGTGTCACCCGGCATTCCTCATCCACTCAGCGCACACAACGCACGAGAGCTGCCGTGGCTGCAAGATGGAAGTCCGCTAGACCCTACAAAGGTGAGGTCAGGCCTGGTGGATCCGGTCGCCCATCAAGACAGCCGTCTCGGTGGCACCCCAGGCAACCACGGTCTGCATCAGGGCCGCCATGGCCACCGGCTTGCTCAGACAGTCCTGCATACCCGCCGCGCGATAGCGGCGGAGTTGGGTTTCCAGCGTGTTGGCCGTCAGGGCGATGATGGGAACCTGCGCGGCCAGCCCCCCCATTGAGCGAATGGCCCGCGTGGCATCGACGCCGTCCATATTGGGCATCTGAATGTCCATGAGGACCAGGTCGTATTCCCCGTTCTGGACCCGCTCGACGGCTTCCGCACCGTCGTTGACGGTATCGCACTCCCAGCCCATGGCCGCGAGCATGGCGGTCACCACCATGCGGTTGTTTTCATGGTCGTCGGCATACAGAATTCGCAACGGGGCCGGTGTGGCGTGAAGCTCGATCTCGGCCTCGGCACGAGGCGGCGCATCCACCGGGATTGTGCCGTCGTCAGCCAGCATTCCGGAAACCAGATCATCAAGACGGCGACCGGACGCGAGGATGCGCTCCAGACGGTCCGCCTGTTCCGGGCATTCCGCGGAGCGACCGAGGATCTCCGCAAACCCCAGGATCGTATTCAGGGGGGTACGCATCTCGTGGCTGAGTTCCGTCAAGCGGCGCTCACGCGCTTCGGCGTTTTCGGCCCGCTCGGCCGTCTGGGCTAGCGACAGTTCGGCCTCGATCTGGGCGGTCACGTCCTGGCTGGCCCATAGCAGGGCATCGCCCCCGGTCACGGGGTCCACCACCTTGCGTGCGGAGGTATGCATCCAACGCTCGCCGGACAGCGTCATCGCACGCAGCAGCCCGGAGCTAGGCGTGCCGGCCCAGGCCATCTCAAGGAGATCCTCCGCCGCACTGAGGTTCAGGTACCGCTTGTCCAGATGCAGATCGCCCGGACCAAAGGTGTTGTACGCCGCCGGATTTCGGAACAGCGCGCGGCCATCCCGTTCGAACAGACCGATCACGGTCGGCGAATGCCGGAAAGCCTCCAGCGAGCGCGCCTGATCGGCGTCGACCTGCAACGCCTCGGCCTCCATCAGAATGACGGCCCGGCCACAGGCCAGATAGTGGGTACTCGCGAGGATCTTGGTCGGCTTGGGCTCGCCGTGCGGGTAGAACGTCCACCGCTCCGAGATCACTTCCCCATTGGCCGTATCGTCCAGAATGCGTTGGGTTCGCGCCTTCACGGCCTCGGACTGATCTGAACAGTCGCGCGCCAGGAACTCCTCGCGGCATTCCGCCCCCCAAAGCGTCAGGGCGGCGTCATTGGCATAGATGTGGCGCTTGACGACATTGTCGAACAGCCAGACCGGTCGACGAAGTCGGTCCCAGCCCGCTGCCTCGGGAAGCTCACCTGAACTCATATGTCGTGGGGCCCCAAGCCAATCTGACCCGCAACCTAAGCAGCCCAGCGTTATTTTATGTTTAAACGCGGACTTTTTGGCTGCTAGCTGCCGCCAGGGTTGTGTGGATCCAACGCCAGCCCCGCCGCCTACCTTGCCTAGAGCATGCGTAGCCAACAGAACCTAGCCTTGCTAAACTAGACGTATAGTTGTGGGGCAACTGTCACCGTGATTTGGGAGGCGGGCATGAGGATTCTTGCCGTCATTCTTGCCATCGGCGGAGTCTTGGGCGCAGCCGTACCGACAACGGTCGCGGCACCTTCACAATCAGTTCGCAGCGATGGGGAGATTTTCGCCCAGCTCCAGGCGGCGATTCGAGAGGGCAGGTCTGAGGACACACTTGCCTTGGCTCGACGCGTCCAGGCGAGCGCCTCCTTCTCCCAGTACCCCGCTGACCTCCAGGAAGCGATCTACTCTTTGATCGGCGCGCTGAGTCTTGACGCAGGTCAGCTGGAGCAAGCGGCTGCCGCCCTCGAACGCGCGACGTCCTACCCGTCTGCCGGTTCAGAAACCTGGTTCAATCGCATGGATGCGCTGTCCGGCCTGAATCGTCGCAACGACACAGCGCTCGTCATGATCGAAGCACTGCAGCGATCAACAGAGGTACGCGACCGACTGGATGAGATGTTTGTGCTGCTGCTCGCCAGGGACTCCGAGATCAGCGACGAGGTCAGATACCGCCTTCGTGTGGCACTCTTCGAGTCCGGTTGGCGCGGCGACATCGACGACGGGCTCTGGATGGACCTGATTGATGACTATATGGATCGCGACGACATGGCGCATGCGATTTCGCTCGTGGCCGAAATCCGCGCGCCGTATGCCGTGGTCCGCCTGTACGGGTTTCGCCGATATGATCAGCTTCGCTCGATGGCCGGAGCTCCCGCCCTCGACATGGCCACGGTTGTATCGAGCGATATTGCCCAACTCCGAGCGCGCGCCGAAGGGGCCGATCCAAGCGCCGATGGTCGGGTTGACCTGGCCTTCGCCTTGATGCGCGCCGGCCACTACCAGGACGCGCTGGCTGTCACCGATTCCATTCTCGCCACTCTTACAGAAGATGATGCATCGGATCTCTGGCGCAACATCTCATGGGCCTACGATACCCGCTCTCGTGCACTGATGGCTTTGGGAATTCACGACGATGCATTGGTCGCACAGCAAACCGCCGCAGGGCGTCGTGAAGGCGGAGGGCGCAACATTAGTCAGGCGATCAATCTTGGCTGGCTCTATGTCCGCCTCGGCCGTCCGCAGGATGCCCTGAACATGGTTGCCCACCTGGATTCTGGAGATGACGTCAGTGCCTTCGGCAAGATGCAGGCGGTTCAGGTACGCGCATGCGCCGCGCAGGCCCTTGGCGACTCGGATTTGGTCGCCACTTCCATGACCTACCTCCGAACCAACTGGCACGATGCTCCCGATGCCTATGCAGGTGCACTGGCCTGCGTGGGTGATGAGGACGCGCTCGCCTCACTGACCCTCACTAGGCTCGAAGATCCGGACCTGATGGCCGCTGCCGTCGAGGACCTCCACAACTATCGCCCGTTTCCCAATCCGACGGAATTCGATGCCCGGATCACCGCGGCTCATCAACGCGTCGCAGCACGTCCCGAGGTGATCGCAGCTCGAGACGCTGTCGGGCGAGAACTCGACATGCCTATCCTCGGGCCTCAGTTCTAACCCCTGCGCCGTACTGCGAGGCACCGAAATGGCAACCTCACAAGACGAGCCGAGACATTGAGTCCGGTCACTCGTCAGTTCAGCGAGACGATTCCGCGAACCTTGTCACTTGCGGCGCGATCGCTTCGCAACTTTTTCGACACGGCAACTCACGTGCCAGGGTCCAGCGCCAACCCCGCCGCCTGCCTTGCCTTGAGCACGCGTAGCCAGCCGTGCAGAGCTTCACAGTCCAGCCCATGCATCATCAGCCTGAAGCCGGCCTGGAGCGTCGAAAGCGCAATCATCGGGTGGCCGTTCTTGACGAAGTTCAGATGGTAGTCGGTTCCCAGAATGCGGGCGATATAGATGGCCACCGTCTCGTCCAGCTGAAGCGAATGGGCCGCGCGCACAAAGTCCGCGCGAGGCAGCATCAGCGCATACATCGGCGTGTAGAACTCCACCGCCGTCTGCACGTCAATCTTGTTGAGCCGGCCGTCCGGCAGATCCTCGAACTCCGGCAGCGTATCCGAGATCATCGAGAAATCCGGGCGCGCGACCGGCATCAACTCGCGCTCCTGTGCCTGTAGCGCCTGGTTCAGCTCGATGATGAAGTTGAACACATTCAGGTCGTGCTGGAGAAAGAGGTTGTCCTCGATGTCCTTGAGGCGGGTCGGCCTGAGCGGATGACTTGTCACCCTCTCGACATCGGCTCCCAGCCCGGCATTGGCCTTCATGAAGGCCAACAGCTCTGTGCCGACATGGAAGTGCCTCAGGATCAGGGTGTTCGTCTCAGGGCTGCCGAAGGTCCGCAGGCCCCAATGGATGGTCTTGTGGAGCAGGCCGTTCAGGTTCGGCCAGTTCGGGGTGATTGCCCGAAACACCTTGACCAGACAGAACCACAGGAACACCAGCGGGCGGCTCACCGGAAACAGCCACCGCCGCGACCAGGATCGCTGACCGACCAACAGGCATCGCTTGGCCGTCTCATCGATCGGCAGACTGTGATCCAGATACAGGGCCAGCCACGGGTCCGGGTCGTTCGGATCGTGCGCCATCGTCTTGAAGGGATCGTCCCGAACCTGGGCGGTGCTCACGCCGCGATCTCCTCAATCTGCAGGACATATAGCCGCGCGGTGACGCGCGCCGTCATCACGATGCGCTCGGCCACGGCCTCATCCGGCAGGACCATTCGCAGCATCTCCTGGAACTCCTCCATGTGATCGGCGTCATTGTCGCCGTGGTACAGCAGGAACCTCACCGCCTCGTCCGGCAGGTTCAAGCGGTCCTTGACCTTCTGCCCCCAGGGTTTCGCCTTGATCGACCCCAACCCTTCGATGATCCACATGGCCCCCAACAGGCCAAACGGATCCGGCCTCGACGCCTCGTGGAACATCCAGGCCGACAGGGCTTCGGAGCCGACATTCTTGGAGGCCGCACGAATGACCTCCACATCGCCGCCGGTCGCGACGTAGTCCGCTTCCAGCAAGCGGAAGTCCCGATGCTCCGTCACCGCATGCCGCATCAAGGTTGATCGCAGCTCCAGGTGGGCCTCTCCGATGTTCGACGCCGCCCGGCTCATCCACAGGGCCCCGTCCTTCACCTGCTGGCGCAGATTGACCAGAAAGGTCTGATAGTCCGTCAGCTCGAACCGTCCGCGCTGGAGTTTGCGGATCAGCGGCGTCGCCTCAAGCCGCTGCTCGAAATCCGCAAACACGACCGCCAGCTTGCGCAGGGTGTCAGCCACTTGATCGGTCTGCATGCCATCCGCCACTACACCACCTCCAGCATCATGAAGCCGATCATCGCCCGCCCGCTTTCGGGCACGATACACAGCACCGTTTCGCCCGGCCTGGCCCGTCCACTCTTCATGAACGCGTCGAGCATGATCCAGATCGACGCCGAACCGACGTTTCCGCTTTCGCGCAGGGTACTGAACCACTTCTCTTCGGGAATCATCGCCTTGGTGTCCTTCAACAGCCCGACGATCTCCTCGCGCAGGCTCTTCGCCGAATAGTGACAGAGCAGGTGATCGACCGTGTCCGGCACGATCCGCCCCTGGTCCACCTTCTCCAGCCAGACCCCGATCCAAGCGCGGATGACGATCTTGAGCAGCTCAAAATCCTGCAACAGCGCCACCGCCCCCGCCGCATGGGCCGCCACCGGTCCGGCGTGGCTCCAGGCCGATTTCATGTCAGCGCGATCCGCGGTCGCCGCCCCGGCCCACATGCAGGGATCAAACCGCCCGGCCAGCGACACCATGTCGATCCAGCGCACCTTCAGGCTCCGCCCCTCGGGTCGGGGTGTCGGCTCCATCACCACCGCCCCGGCTCCGTCTGACAGGGTAAAACGCAGGAAGTCCGCCTCCACGGCGGGTCGCCCCTTGGCGTCGACCAGAGCCGTACCTTCATAGAATTCAGGTCGGAACCAGCGCGACGAAAACTCCCCTGCACAGGCCAGGGCCACGTCCGCCTCGCCGGCCCGGACATTCAGCCACGCCGCCTTGGCCGCCATGAGGGCCGAGGCGCAGACCGACTGGAAACTCGCAATCTCCATCGGCCCCGCCCCCAGTTCCGCCTGCACGGCACTGGCATGGCCGGGCACCAGCAGGTCACCCTGGGTGGTCGCTGCGGCCAGAAAACCGAGCGCGCCCTTGTCGAGCCCCGCATCATCGAGGGCCGCCTGTGCCGCCAGCGCACACATCGAGGCGTTGGAATGCAGAGGCTGTCCAGAGGCGTCCAGGGCATAGTAACGCCCCTCGATCCCGTTCCAGCGCAACGCACGCCGCCCGACCACGGACGATCGCCCGCCGATCCGACCGATGAAATCTTCCATCTCCGCATTGCCGATCCGAGGGCCCGGCAAGAAGGCGCCAACCCCCGTCATATAGGCGTCGCGAAGTCGGTCGGATTCGATCATTCGAGGATCAGACCCCGAGCTTTTGTCGCTGGCAAGGCGGCCCGCTGACTCATCGAAAGAACGATGCTACGCATCACGAATCGGGAGGGCTCCATGTCAGATCCAAATGTCGTCACAACGCAAACAGGCTGGTTTTCTCGATTGGGAAAAGCCTTTAGCGGCATCCTCATCGGCTTGATCATTGTGTTCGCCGGCATGTGGTTGCTGGGCTGGAATGAAGGCCGTGCAGTCAAACGCGAGCGAGCGCTCAACGAGGGAGCCGGGGTCGTTCAGAGCGTGGACGTGAACACGATTGATCCGACCCACGACGGAGCCCTGATCCACCTGACGGGTGAGACGACCGTGTCCGACAGCCTGTACGACAGTTCCTGGCCGGTCAGCGTCCAGGCCTTGCGGCTGATGCGCGATGTCGAGATGTATCAGTGGCGCGAAACCTCTCGCAGCGAGACGCGAACCCGTATGGGAGGTGGCCAGGAAACCGTGACGACCTACGAGTACGAGCGCGTCTGGTCCACCAGCCACGAGGATTCGAGCAATTTCCACAATCCCAATGGCCACCAGAACCCGAGCTTCCCCGTAGAAGCCGCCAGCTTCACCTCGTCGGATGCTCGCCTTGGTGCCTATCGTCTGGACACCCGTATCATTGAGCAAATCGGTTCGTCAGAACCGCTGACCCTGGATGGCGACACCCAGAACGCCCTTCTCAACCAGTCGGGCCGGCGGGCCACCGTCTCCGCCTCAGAACTCTATCTCGGATCCGACCCCTCAACGCCTGAGATTGGCGATACCCGCATCAGCTGGCGTGTCGTCCGGCCGGGGACGATCAGCGTGGTCGCCGCCCAGATGGGTGACGGGCTGGGGGCTTTCCAGACCCGAAATGGCAGCTCCATCCTGCTCGTCGAGGACGGGACCGTCGGGGCCGCCCAGATGTTCGAGGGAGCCCAGGCGGCAAACCGCGCCATGCTTTGGGGACTGCGCGTTGGAGGTCTGTTCATGCTGATCACGGGTTTCGGCATGTTGTTGCATCCCTTGCGGGTTTTGGCCGACGTCGTGCCCCCGGTCGGTGCCGTGGTCGGCATGGGCCTGGGCCTGATCTCAACGCTCCTGGGTGTTGTTCTCGGTGGCCTGATCATTGCCATCGCCTGGTTGGCCGTGCGCCCGCTCCTGTCGGTCGGCATTCTTGCGGTCGTGGCCGGGATCGCCTTCCTGCTGTGGCGAACGGGGCGACTGCGGCTGAAGCGCAAGGCTGCTACCGCAGCCGCACAGGCCGGAGCCGTCTCCGCCAGCTAGGGTTTCGTTTACCCCGTTCGTCCACGCGACCTTAGCGGTGCGTCGCGCATTCTGACCCCTCGCAGAACGCGAGGGACCCATGAACGCCGTCTATTCCAATGCCGCCTCCGGCATCCGCAACGCCTTCGACCGCTTTGCCGCCAGCGCCGAGCGCACGGCTCGCCATCCGCTGGACAATGTCGCCGATGAGGCGGTCGAACGGCTCAAGGCCGTCGTCGAACTGACCGCCAATCTTCAGGTGCTCGAAACCGCCGACGCCATGACCGAAGCCTTGCTCGACATCCGAGCGTAGCGGCGATCCTACTTTTTGGCCTGTGATGGTTTGACCGGACCTGCAGCCGCGGGGACCGGCGGCAGTTTGATCATGGTCTGTTGGGCCATGGTACCATTGGCCACGATGATCAGGCGTCCATCGTCAGTCTTCAACGACGTGAAGCCGAGCGAAATGTCCTCGACCACACCCGTCTCGCACTGATCTGCGGTCGGGGCCAATACGGACAGGCGATCCCCCTTGCGGAAAGGCTTGTAGAGCACCAGGCTAATCCCCGAGACGAGGTTTCCCAGGGTCGTCTGAGCGGCGAAGCCGATAACCACCGAGGCCAGACCCACCCCCGCCAGCAAGGCATTTCCCAGCCTGTTCAGGGCCGGCACGAGATGAGCATAGAGGGTCGCCAGCACCAGCCAGAGCGACAGGATCAGCAGGCGGCTCAGAAACGACAGGGCAATCAGGTCGATCCGCTGGGAATGGTCATGGATCATCACCTCACGGAGCATTCGGCGAATAATGACCGACAGGACGACCCCGCCCACCAGCATGATCAGGCCCAGCAGGACCGCACCATGCACCGTCGTCGGGTCGACAAAAGCCAGACCAGTCTGAAGGACCGCCTGCTCCGCGGGTGGTCGGGCGTGGCTCGTCATTGGGAGCTCTGGCTTTCCTGCGTCGTCACGGTGATTTTGGGCAGGGCAGCTCCGCTCATGGCCATGAACGCCGTCAGCACGCCCAGACCCAGCGCGGCCAAGGTCGCCCAATAGCCAGGCCTGATCTCCATCTCGATGGCACCGACCATGCCTGCCGCCAGGTTGCGACCGAACTGATCCATCTCGGTGTCGCCCACTGACTGACCCTGCAGCGCCTCTCTCTTCTGTGCGTCAAAAGCGCGATCGGTCCACGCCATGCCGCCGCCCAGGGCGACCAGAGCCAGCGCCCCCGCCACGACGGCCCCGAGAGCAGCGGTCCGGGCCGGCTTCAGGATAAATCCGAGCACGAGGCTGAGCCCGATCAGAACGGCACCCGCCAGGGCCCACCAGCGACCGTCCTCCAGAACGCCGCCACCGGGTTGTTGCTCGTCCTGATCGGTCGTGCCGTCAGGTGCTTCCGCATCGACCTCGGCCTGGGCCATCATCGAGCCAAGCGGACTATCTTGAGATGGCTGAACGTCTCCGGTGATCAGGTCGAGCCCCGTGGCCTCCACCAACGGACTGCCTTGGCACGACACCACCAGCCAGGGCGTCAGAAACAGCACCAGTGCCAAGACCTTGAGCACGCGCGCAATGTTCATCCAGCTCATGCAGCTCCCTCCCGGAATCGAGAGGGAGCCTAGCTCGCCTTGTCCGGCAAGGCGAACAAATCCGGCCCTGCACATTTCATCTTGCCAGCCACCACTGCATTGCCTCACCTCGTTCTGGCCGACCCGATCGCGTCTATGGAGCGCCCTATGGATCAGATGATCTTCATCAACCTGCCGGTCACTGAGTTGAACCGCTCCATCGCCTTCTATGAGGCCGTGGGCGCGACGAAGAACCCGATGTTCTCGGATGACACCGCCGCCTGCATGGTCCTGTCGAACACCATCTATGTGATGCTGCTGACCCACGCGAAATGGGCAACTTTCGGCGACGTGCCGATCCATGACGCCCACAAGGGCGCCCAGGTCTTTTTGTGCCTGACCCGCCCGGACAAGCCCGCTGTCGACCGCGTCGTCGAACAGGCCGGCACCGCCGGCGGTCGGCCGGACCCGACGCCGAGCCAGGACTACGGCTTCATGTACGGGCGCAGCTTCGCCGACCCGGACGGCCACATCTGGGAAAACGTCTGGATGGATCCACAGGCCGCCGCCGAAGGCCCACCGGACATGGCTGCGAAGGACACCGTCTGATGGCCGACAAGATCACCCCCTGCATCTGGTTCGACCTCGGCCAGGCGAAGAAGGCCGCCGAATTCTACGTCTCGCTCGGCCTGCCTGATAGCCGCATCGACCATGTGGCGCTCAGTCCCGCCGACAATCCCTCCTCGAAAGAGGGCGAGGAATTGCTGGTCGAATTCACCCTCGCCGGGCGCAGCTACCTCGGCCTGAACGGCGGCTCGATGTTCACCCCGACAGAGGCCGTCTCCTTCCTGATCCAGACCGAGGATCAGGCCGAGACGGACCGCCTGTGGGACGCCATCGTCGGCAACGGCGGGTCCGAGAGCATGTGCGGCTGGTGCAAGGACCGCTGGGGCGTCTCCTGGCAGATCACGCCCCGCGCCCTGATGGACCTGCATCGCGAAGCCAACCCCGCTCGCGCAAAGGCCGGCTTTGAGGCCATGATGCAGATGAAGAAACTGGACATCGCCGCCATCCTGGCAGCGGCGGACGCTGCATTGTAAAGGAGAGACCCCATGCCCTACCTCGACATCACGGCCATCCCCGTTCCGTCGGAAAGCCAGGCCGCCTATCTGGAGCACTCGGCCCTGACGACCGCCTGGTTCAAGGAGGTCGGGGCCCTGTCCGTCACCGAGACCTGGGGGACCGATGTTCCCGACGGCAAGCTGACCGACTTCAAGAAGGCCGTCGCCCTCAAGGACGGCGAGACCGTCGCCATCGGCTGGATCACCTGGCCCGACAAGGCCACCCGCGACGCCGGCTGGGAAAAGCTCATGCAGGACGAACGTATGCAGAGCAGCACCTTCCCCTTTGACGGCAAGCGCATGATCTTCGGCGGCTTCGACGTCATCGCCGAGGGCTAGCAGGTCGGAGTTGGATCACGACTTCAATTCGACGGGCTAGCCAACGATCCGACGGTCCGCCTCCAGGCCAACCCCGGCGCAATGCGCTCGATAGGCGGCCTCAGCGGTGGCGCTGTCGGAATAGTCCATAACCTCACCCGCTTCGTCCAGATATTCCACCCGGCCTCGCAAGGTGATCTGGATGATGCAGGGCGCGTCGCCGTGACATTCCCAGCTGTCGCAGTTGCCGGCAGGTTCATAGACGAACTCACCCGGTCCGACGATCTCGTCAGCCTCGATCAATCGCCGCGACCCGGTGAGATTGAGAGCATGAACCGGTCCCGTATGTCTGTGCGGGCCGATCCGCGTGCCCGGCTCCAACCGCAGTTGAAGCGAATATCCTGACCGTTCAAACCGCAGGGGACGCATGGACAAGCCCTTTCGGAGCGGAACCCAGGGTATCGTTTCGAGATCCAGAGAAACTCTGTCTTCCAACATCATCCGTCTCCTCATCAAGCAGCGACAGCGCGCAAATATCGGTCAAAGGATGCGGCGAGTTTGGCCTGGGCGTCCCCGATCATGTCTCGTCCGGTATTGAAGCCGAACACGTCCTCGAAGCTCATCGCCTCGACCCGCCGTCGAAGCTCCATCAAGGCTTTCGGTCCGAGCGGCAGGTGGTTGGGATAGCTGTACATGAACGAGGCGAAGCGCCGGTCCGATGACACCTGCACGGCGTCGCCAGGGAACAGGGCACCGCCCCTGCGCGGCCCGGTTTTCCACCACAGGCCGGCGCTGCCATCGAAATGGCTACCCAGGCGCACCAGGTCCACGTTCGGGGCCAGGTTCAGCTGATCTCCCTCCCAGAGCCTGAGATGAGCCGGACGACGCTGTAGCCAGGCCTCGTCCGCCGCATGGACGTAGACGGGCGCACCATCCAGGGCTTCGCCCCAATCAGCCATGGCGCCGTAGAAATGCGGGTGCGAAATCGCGATGGCCTTGACCGGCCCGCGTGCGCGGATGGCCGCGACCGCGTCCGACGTCACCGCCGCCAGACATTCCCAGACAATCTGGCCTTCGTCTGTGGGGATAAGGAACGCTCGCTGATTGATTGCGAAGGCAGGTTCCAGAACCAGGGTGGTAACGCCATGCGTCTCCTCGACTTGCGTGCGGTGCGAGTTGGTCAGCATCTCGCGTGTCTGCCACCTCTGGCCACTCCACCCGACGTACTGGCGTTCGTCTTCACAGATCGGACAACGGGGCGGGAACGTCACCGACGGCGTCTGTTGAACGCCACAGGCCTCGCAAGTCCATGCCTTCAGGGGGGAGCCGTTCGCGGCCATCTGATTTCTCCTTGTATCGACCGCGAGGCCATTTATCTTGGCGTCAAGTTATTCGCATTTATCTCGATGTCAAGACACCTGTGGGGGCTGAATGCACAATGACCGGACCGGACAGCGCCAGGCCGAATGGCGCAAGGAATTGCCGGATCTCGACACGAGGGGGATGGGGGTTCTTGGACGGGCGCGGCTGATCACCCTGGCGGTACGACCGGCCATTGAATCCTTGTTCGCCGAGCACGGCCTGGACAGCGGGGAGTTCGACGTCCTGGCGACCCTTCTGCGTTCAGGCGCGCCCTATCGAATGCGCCCGACAGAGCTCTTCAAGTCCCTGATGATATCGTCCGGCGGTTTGACCGACCGGCTGTCGCGGCTCGAGAGGGCCGGATGGATTCAGCGCATGCCCTCACCCGACGACGCACGGTCCAAGCTGGTGGAGCTCACGCCCAAAGGTCGAAGCATCACCGAAGCCTTGTTCAGGCGCGACATGGCTTTGGAAGAGGACCTGCTATCGGTCCTGTCTGATGACGAAGCCGACCAGCTCGCGCACCTGTTAGCCAGGCTCGCCGCATCTTTAGAGACGGATTAGCGGCACATGGTCCAGGTCGCCTCGCGGATCTCCAGATGCAGGTGATTGGCGTGGGCGGCGTTGTAGTCCGGCGAGAGCACCGTGCCGTAGATCCGGCAGCTCTCGTCGCGCACCCGACGCAGGAACCGCGCCTCGTCACCGCCCCCGGACCAGCCGTCCAGCACCGTGATCCGTCGCCCGTTCCTCAGCCGCACCCCGCCGAAATCCAGCGCATTGGCCCGCGCATGGGCGCTGCGCCGGCCCGTCGCCGCTCCGTTGACGTTGCGGCACGAATAGGCACCCATCAGGTCAATCTGGACCACGTCCGAGCCAAAGATCTCCCGCGCCGCCGGCTCGACCACCTGACGCCGCCAGATCGACATGGCCAGCGCCGCCGGACAGCTCAAGAGGGGCCGTTCCGGTGACAAACGCGCCACCGTCCCCCAGTCCACCGTCACCAGTCCGGCATCGACATAGGCGCATCCGGTGCCGTCGTCCCGATCCGGCATCGGACTGAACTCCACCCGCGCGGCGGCCAACTGGCCGTAACAGCGATCGTAATCTCCGCCCGCCTCAGTGATCCGGTCCATCGTCCGGTCATCGACGCGCTGATTGATCAGTCCCTCGCCACCGCTCGATGGACCCGCGGGCCGTCCCGGCCAGGTCGGCTGGACCGGCCCCGGCTGCACCGCATATCTCGGCCCCCCGCATGCCGCGAGCAACGCCAGCACGGCGAGCGTCGTCAGAGGCCTCCACACGCGCATCATGCGCCATGACCGCGCGAGGGGCGTGATTCGTCAAGCGACGGGCGCGGGCCGCTATTCGCGACCCTTTGAAAATACCGCCTCCATCCGCGTCACAAGCGCTGTGCCAACGATCAAGAAGAACAGGACTGAGTAGATCCGGACTAAGAACTGGGCAGCCTCCACATACCCAGAGTAACGGCCCGCAGCCCGCCAAAGTTCGACCTGCCCCAAGTCAACAGGTGTCAACAAGTCAAGCGCCAAGGGGAAGCCGGGACACGAGTCCACGAGACGGAACCCTGGATTGATTTGACTACAAGGGACTACCGACTCAGCTTGCACTGTCTCGGGTCGTCGTTCGATCTGGCCTTCCCAGCCTGCCCAGGCGATACTGAACGTCAGGGCGACCAGCGGGAGGATAAAACACCTTACAAGCCGCTCCGTCGAAAACCCGAACTTGGAGACAGCGAAGACCGATTCCAGTAGGGGTCTCGTCGCGCCATGAATTCGGTAAGACAGCATATCAACGCGCCGCCGCAGACGGTCCACCTCAACAATGTTTGCTGACACATATCGTCCTGCTTCACGCATGGCTCGCGTAGCAACATCATAGGGTTGCAGGGGCACATAATCGGTCACGATATTCTGGTAGCGAGTGTGTTCCAGTCGCTGGCGAGCAAGGTAGCTCAGGGCCAAGGGTTTATTTTGGCCCCATCTAGGACCCGTCAGGTACCCGAAGACCCATGGAACTAATACCCAGAACAATAACGCTAGCGCCGACAGAGAATTAAAAAAACTAGTGAAACCTGAATCCGCAACTATGAACGCCATGGCCGCCACGAACACTGATCCAAGGATATAATTCCGACGTATCTCTTCATTTCTAACATCTTTACTAAATAGAAACTTACGGTCTTGAAGAGAGAGGGGTGCCAGCGGACCGATTGCGCCGACCGCAAGGTATACGAAACCATCGAGGCTGAGCGCTCCTGGAATGGGCCATGCCTCAGGCGCATGGCTGAAAACAGTTGCTCGAGCATTTCTTAGGTCAATGTGCCAATGGGTTTGACTTCGGTCCTCCAGGAACGAGCGGTACTCATGGCCTTCCGGAATCTGCGACGACATTCCAGGATCGACGTGCGCGATTGCCGCTTCATCTCCTTCGGCGTCACCCTGCGAGCGATCCGGGCTAGCTTGCGGATAGATGTCCAAACGTCCGCAGATGGTCGCTTGCTCCATTTTGATCTGGGGGCCACAGGCTGGACCAAACAGAAGGAACACGTCGCCTTCCACGTCGCACCCACGCAGGTTTAAACGACCGCCGAGTCCCTTGGCTCGTTTGTGACAAACGATAGCAATATTGGATTTTCCAGTTTCAATCGGTTCTGAATTTATGGGGCGTGCGCTACTCTTATCGCTGAAGTAGATTGAGCCGCCGACCTTGGCGTTCTGGAGTTGAACCCCCCACAAATTCTCGCTTTCTCGGAAATCCACATCGTCGCCAATCTTCGCCTGATCGAGATCTACGGCAACGTCCTCAAGATGCGATCGCTCTACCTGAACCCCCGAGGCCAACAATGTTCTAATGCGACTTTGATCTAGCCCGCCCGTCCGGCTCACATGTGGCTCTTCATTTTCTCGGTTACCTGACGGCAAATTTGACTGGATCGCGGGCCGCCAGTTCGACTCCATTCCTCGCAAAATCAGCGACCCGCCGATTCTAATTCCCTTGAGCTTTAGCCGTCCGTGCGAAACTAACGTGGAGGCCTGATTACTCTTGGCTTCATTCTCACCACCAGGAGACTTCTGACCGGATTCTTCATAGCCTGTTGCGGAAAGGGCAGGTGCGTGGCCGCCGACTTCCGTAGAAAAATCGCCGTCAATCACGGCCTGGGTTAAGTCTATCACCCGGTCCTCGCGCTCGAGGGCGCGGCGCCATTCCTCGGGCAGCGCGAGGAACACGCCTAGGGCACCAAGTCCGACCTCTGAGGGGCAGCTTCGCGTCGCCTCTTCATCGCGCTCTTTGGCAAGTTCAACCACAATCGCAGATGCTGGATGCAACTCCGCGTCTCCGAGCCTCACGCTGCCGCCTATCCGAGCGTACTTGGCCCGGAGGACACCGCTCACGAAGGTCTGCTCGAGGAAAAGTGTCCCTGCCAGTGAAACATTGTCGGCTCGAATGGCATGCGAAAGCTGCCGTTCTGAATGCCTGATAAGCCCGCGCGCCGGCGGAACGTCCCAAGCCGTAAAGCCCTCAAGGACCTCCAGGTTCATCCGCGCGTCAATCTCTGATAGGCGCTCGTCCTGACCGCCTTGATCGGCCCCAGACTGATCTGATGTGGCTTCGGGAAGATTGTGCAGACCTTTTGCAATCCTCTCCGCACGGCCGGTGCGCCCGTGCCTTTCGCCGACCTCAGATGGTCCTCCTGACCCCTGCCCCCCTTCCTGCATGGCTTGCGGTGCCGCGCCTAGCGCGGTCCCTCCCCCTTTCTTCTTCACGTCGGAGGCCCATTGCTCGAGCAGGCCGAGTGGCGACACAAACGTGCACCCCCGGGCAAAGACTGACCGCTTAAACTCCGCACCCCTCCAGGACAGCCCGCCCCATATGCGGGCCCGGTCAAACGACACTTCGTTGCTCACGATTGCACGCGACAAATCCAGCATCCCCCGATCGGGAGCGACAGAAACCTCGGGGGAATAAGCGCCAACGGGCGCAGCCAGCAGATCACTAAGATCCATATCGCCACCGATTCGAACGCCCGAAAGGGATGCGGGCGCGAGTATGGTGCTACGGGCGAGCGACAGAGGGCCGGTGACCTTGAGGCCGCTCAAATCAAGTTGAGCGAACGACGAGCCGGACAAATCAAGAGACGCGATGCTGGCCTCGCGAAGGATGAGGCCACCCTCAAAGATGCACCCGATAAAGCTGAGGCTGATCGGCGCGCGCAGATTCCCCAATCTGAGTGGCCGTCCAGTCTTTCCTATCCTGCAGCCTACAACCTGGAACGAGCGCCCGGCCGGAAAGTCGTGCCGGATACCGTCAAAGGGCGAATGGAACTGAGCCAGGAGGGCTTCTATCTCGTCAGGTTCGACGTCTACGATCTCATGATTTAGATCTGCCGCATCAAGCCACCCTTCCAGATCCTTCGCGTGCTTCTCGGGATTGCCGTTGTTCTTGCCGACACCTCCGACCAATTTAGCGCGCGTCCAGAGACTCAGTCCCTCGAAATCGCGGTAGCTGAGACTCCCTTCTCGACTTGAGTGGGGTTCCCAGTTCGGCTCCATCTCGAACGCCGCCGCCCGAAACCGGGGAATCTGGCCGTCGACCACCTGGAGGCCGCGGGTAGACCCTTGAGGCTCAATTCGGCCTCCACTAGCCATGGCGTCCTGGAGCAGTTGAGGCGTGCTCCGCCTATCATCGGTCATTGGCTCTGTTCCCCTCGACGCGCCATTCCATCCACAACTCAGGCATGCATCACTAGGTCTTTGTACGCAGAAACGGCCTGAGGCTAGCCCCCTACCCCTTTCGCCCGCCCCGCCCTACATTGGCGTTCATGGCTCGTTCTCCCCGCAAACCGACCGGCTCCGGCGTGTCCGAGGCTCCCGCGACCTTTATCCCGGCGGGCGCTGATCCGATGGCGCGGATGCCCATGTTTGCGCCGATGCCGGACGGGCCGCGGCTGACGCCGGACGAGGCGCCGGGCGCCCCCGAGGGCTGGGTTCCGCACCGCCCGGACCGGACCGCCGCCAGCCGGCACAAACCCTTCCGCATGGTGTCGTCGTTCGAGCCCTCAGGCGATCAGCCCGCCGCCATCGCGGAACTGGTGGCCACCGCCGAGGCGGGCGAGCGGGACCAGGTGCTGCTGGGCGTCACCGGCTCAGGCAAGACCTTCACCATGGCCAAGGTCATCGAAGCCACCCAGCGCCCGGCCCTGATCCTGGCTCACAACAAGACCCTGGCGGCCCAGCTCTATTCCGAATTCAAAGCCTTTTTCCCCGACAATGCGGTCGAATATTTCGTAAGTTATTACGATTATTATCAGCCCGAAGCATATGTGCCCCGAACTGATACATATATTGAGAAAGATTCGTCGATCAATGAACAGATTGACAGAATGCGCCACGCGGCAACTCGCGCTATACTAGAGCGTGATGATGTCATTGTTGTGGCGTCGGTCAGTTGCATCTACGGGATCGGGTCGGTCGAGACCTATACGGCGATGACGTTCAAGCTGGGGGTCGGGGAGCGGATCGACGAAGCGAAGCTCAGGGCCGATCTGGTGGCGCTGCAGTACAAGCGCAACGATCAGGCGTTCGAGCGGGGCACCTTCAGGAAGCGCGGCGACACCATCGAGATCTTCCCCGTCCACCTGGAGGACCGGGCCTGGCGCATCAGCCTGTTCGGGGACGAAATTGAATCCATTCAGGAGTTCGACCCCCTGACCGGCAAGACCACCACGGACCTGAAGGAGGTCACGGTCTATGCCGCCAGCCACTATGTGACGCCGCGCCCGACGCTCAACCAGGCCGTCAACGGCATCAAGGCCGAGCTGAAGGAGACGCTCGACTGGATGATCGAGCACGGCAAGCTGCTGGAGGCCCAGCGGCTCGAACAGCGCACCCGCTTCGACCTGGAGATGATGGAGGCCACCGGCTCCTGCGCCGGCATCGAGAACTATTCCCGCTGGCTGACCGGCCGCGCGCCCGGCGAGCCGCCGCCGACCTTCTTTGAGTACATCCCCGACAACGCCCTGCTGTTCGTCGACGAGAGCCACGTCACCGTCGGCCAGATCAACGGCATGTACCGGGGCGACTACCGCCGCAAGTCGACGCTGGCGGAATACGGTTTCCGCCTGCCCAGCTGTATCGACAACCGCCCGCTGAAGTTCGACGAGTGGAACGCCATGCGGCCCCAGACGGTCTATGTCTCGGCCACTCCCGGCCAGTGGGAGCTGGACCAGACCGGCGGCGTGTTCACCGAACAGGTCATCCGCCCCACCGGCCTGATCGACCCGCCGGTCGAGGTGCGCCCGGTCACCACCGACACCGCCAATCAGGTCGACGACGTCATCGCCGAGGTCAAGGACACCACGGCCCAGGGCTATCGCAGCCTGGTCACCACCCTGACCAAGCGCATGGCCGAGGACCTGACCGAATATATGCACGAACAGGGCATCCGCGTGCGCTACATGCACTCGGACGTCGACACCCTGGAGCGGATCGAGATCCTGCGCGACCTTCGGTTAGGCGCCTTTGACTGCCTGATCGGCATCAACCTGCTGCGCGAGGGTCTGGACATCCCCGAATGCGGCCTGGTCGCTATTCTGGACGCCGACAAGGAGGGCTTCCTGCGCTCCGAGACCAGCCTGATCCAGACGATCGGTCGCGCCGCCCGCAACGTCGACGGCCGGGTGATCCTGTACGCCGACCGCATCACCGGCTCGATGGACCGCGCCATCGCCGAAACCAACCGCCGCCGCGACAAGCAGGAGGCCTACAACACCGCCCACGGCATCACCCCCGAAAGCGTCAAGCGCGACATCCAGGACATCCTCGCCAGCCCCTACGAAAGCCGCGAGATGGACCGCCTGACCAGGCCCGGCGTCGCCGAACAGGCCAAACCCTTCGTCGGCTCCAACTTCCAGGCCGCCCTCAAGGACCTGGAGACGCGAATGCGCGAGGCGGCGTCCAACCTGGAGTTCGAGGAAGCCGCCAGGCTGAGGGACGAGATCAAGCGGATGAAGCTGCTCGACCTGGAGTTCGCGAATGAGGCGCTAACGGGAAGCGGGGAGGAAGCGGACCGGTCAGCGCCGAAACGGTGGCGAGCCGAGGCGGCGGCGGAGAAGGCGGAGGCGTTCAGGAAGGGGCGGCGGTAGGCACGCGGCGAAGGCCAGCTTAGCGCCAGCAGCGGGCATTGGTACACCGCCGGGAGAGCATTCTCTCCGCACTTCTGACGAATGCGAGCCTGAACCGATAGCGCCTAGCCCTCGCTTGGCATACATCTGGTCAAGACACATCAGCATCAGGCGCACCTAATTCGACGTTTCGGAGAGCGACGCCGACTTTAAACTTCCTGTCCTGAGTAAGGAAGCGGTGGCTCAGCATGAGCTCGTATCGGGACATGAAAGGCAGATCACCGATGGCAAATTCAGGGCGGTCGTGAAGGATGCAAAACACGACGGTGTAGCCCTTCTCGTCCACGTCGCTATTCTTCTCAGGCACGATCAAAGTGAATGAGGCTTTGTCTTTATCGACATTGGGCTGTTCGGCATCGTCAGCAATCCAGGCGGTGATATCAGCTCGACACTGAGTGTCCGTTGCGAAAGCGTGGGCGTAGAATTTGCCTTGCGTGAAGAGGTGGCTAATCGAAGCTGCGCCGGACGAGTAGCGTTTGACATGGACGATCATCTTCCCTGAATGGAGAAGGTCGCAAACCTCGTACTTCTTCTGCCCAGCAACTGTTAACTTGGCCTTGTCGAGAAGGTATATTTCTGCGCAAGACTCCGCCGCCTTGAAATTGTAAACTTCTTCCCGATTCTCCTTCCTTTCTTCGCTCCAAATATTAATGCCTTCGGGTAGAAAATCCGCAACGAACGCCATGTCGTTCTCAGCGAAATAGTCTTCGACGGTCTTCTTGAGCTCTTCGGAAATCTCTCGCCATTGTCCGTTGGACAGCACGAATGTGCGACCATCCAGGTCAACCTCGGCCACTAGACAACGGTAGGCGTTCCAGAGCTTGTAGGTTTTGGTCTGCTCGGCATCGTAGCGATAGATTGACCAGCGCTTGATGGTGTCGGAGGTAAGGTCTTTCAGTCGTCGGCGAGGAACTTCCACGAGCTCGGTAATGCGTAGGTCCTCGTATGTAGCCGGAGCATCATCATCGTCGTCTTTAATCTCGACGTAGGCGTAAGTCGGGTCTTCTCCTTCAACGAACTCGGGAGGAGCTAGATGAATGCGATCAAACCGTTTGGCGACGATGTCGGCGCAGAGGAGTTTGTCGAGGCTTTCGATCACAAGAGGGTCGTTCTCGTGCCGTAGGACATCATACGATTTGAAAGCGGTCTCTCGGTAGTCAGTCGAGTTGTAGCGCTCTTCAAGCTTCAGGCAGAGTGTTGCCAGGTACGACCAATCTACATCTCCGTCCTTCGGGAATTTTATGACGATCGAATCCTTGCCTTTGAAGGACTCGATTGCCCCGCGGTAATCGGGCTTCACACTGCCGGAAATCGTTCTGAGGAACTCCGCTTCGGAATTGATACCGAAGACGCCGAGAGATGCTCCGGTGCTCGCCTGGCGTTCTGTTTGCCGACTGATCGACTCGTGCGCTGTCGTTTGGATGCGACGCAGGCCGTCGTCGTCGCAGATGTTCATCCCGACTTTGATGCCGAAATCGTAGACGATCTGATCCTTATTCAGGAAGCTGTCGCCGTGCTGGCCGAAGGCTGCAACGAAATGAAGATCCTCGAAATCATTGCGTTCGATCCGAAGGGCCATGATCGCGCGCGGAAACTTGTTTCGTGCTGAAAACGTGTACTGCTTCTCCTCGAAGCCGGAGTTTAGAAACTTCATCCAAGGAATGGCGTCTTCGGTCTTCTGCGCCCCGCCGGCATCCTGAAATTTTATGTAGCCGTCAAATTCACCTTCAAGGTCGACCTTGTCGTAGTCTTTCAGCTCGCCTTTGAGATAGTCCGCAAAATCCGCGCCTTCCTTGATCTTGTAGAGAGTTACCCGCTTGAATTCCGTCATGTTCTTTTGCCCTAGGCACCACTTTCCAGAACAACGATATACCCAACCGGAGGCCCCGCGCCACTCTAGATTGCGGTCGGCTTGTGCACGTTCCAAATCAGGGACACACACACCTTTCGTCCAGGCAGCCGCGTGACCGGGGCTATGTAATGGGGAGGCTACCCGCGGTAACCGCCGCCTAACGCCCGTCCCCCCATCCTCGCCGCTCGCCCTCCTCCGACCCGCCCTGGAGCCATCTCGGCCTCTCCGAGGATCAGGCGCTCTACACAAGCCCGCCCCAAAACGTTCGCGGCGTTAGCGAGCACTGGGCGGCGGCGAGCATCTTCTGCCCTGCCTGCGGGATCGCGCCGCTTGACAACGTTTGGGCCAAGGCGCGGGTTATGTCCCTCCCTTCCCATATTTTGCGTTCTCACTTTGTTCGACAGCTACCCGTTGATTTGATATGACCGTAATTGTCGTCGTGTCGTGGGCTGATGCACTCGGAGGTCTAGGAGGCGCACATGAGCTGTCGCGGATTCAACCACCGGCCTGGCTGCAACTGTCCGATTGGGCAGGGACAGGGCCATTCGAACTCGCCAACGTTCCTCGCGGAGTGGGCCCGCATGCGAAGCAAGAAACCCGGGATGTCGGAAGAAGCCACCCGATGCCGCTGTGGCGCTATGGTCTATCAGGTGTGGCCGCGGAAGGGCGCGTTCAGCGTCAATAGTAGGGAGCGGTTCGACAAGCATGTCTGCGCTTACACCAGCCCTATCCGGCACCCTCGCCTTGCTGCATCGGCGGCGCGCAAAGAAGGCTGGATGGAGCTAGCGAATTTTTGCCAGCAGGCTACAGCGCAGGGTCTCTTGGTAAGCGGGTTCTCTCTGACCGAAGGCGAAATCCGACTGATGGTTCTCGACCGAGAGCTGGTCTCGCTGATGGTAGATGGGACGCCGGTTTATCGCCTCCTTCGGGATGGGCCGATCGAGTTTCAAATCGCCTTTCGAAGCGAGCAGACTGGCGAACTGACGGGATCGCCAATCGATTGTGAGCGGGAGCTTCGGCGAGCGGCTTGAGGGGCTTTTCCTGACAGGGTGACCCCTCACCCTTCGCGCAGCCCCCCCCCCCGGGGGGGGGGGGGGCTCATCGGCCCTCTCCCCACGGGAGAGGGAGGTCGGTGGGGTGGATGGGGCGGGTTGATCGTCAGGTCCCTCTCTCTACCGCTCACCCCGGCGGAGGCCGGGGCCCAGATCGTATGGCTCTGTGCCTGGATGAGGGAGCGTTGGGTCTGGCTGGTCGTGCGCCTGCGCTCTGTCATCTGGGCCCCGGCCTCCGCCGGGGTGAGCGGTGGATTTGAAGGGCGTTTATCCCCGCTGGTCAAACTTCGTTTTGCCATGCCCGGCAAGGGATCGGCACCGCCGCCACGCCCGGCCTATCCCCGCCCTCCGCGCCGGGGGCACACTGGGGGGATGGAACAGGCTCCCCTCTCCGCCCCCGCCCCTGCGCCGCAGAAGTTTGTGAGTGCCCAGACCTGGGCGCTGGCGCGACGGGACTATCTGGCGGGAGAGACGGCGGCGGTGGTGGCCGAGCGGTACGGGATCGGGATCGATAACCTGCGCAAGCGCCAGATCAACGAGGGCTGGACGCGCAAGGCGCAGCGGGCGGCGCTGGGGGACGGGCCGTGGCCGGATGAAGAGGCGCGGCTGGCGGCGGCACGGGGGGAGCTGGACGCGGCGATGGTGGGCGCGAGCTGCGCGGCGGATCAGGCCGGGGCAGCCAAGCTACGGTTCGATCTGGGGATGAGCTGGCACCCGGCACGGGCGATGAGCCAGGCGGCGGCGGAGGCATCGCGGCTGATCGCCGAGGGGCGCGGTCGCGAGGCGCAGGCGGTGATCCGGGCGGCGGAGAGCCTGGGCCGGCTGACGGGATATCGGCCCGTGCCGCAGGAGCACTATGCCAAGGACCTGTATGGGCAGGAGGCGGAGTTGCTGACGTGGTACCGGGTCTATGAGGCCGAGGTGCGCCGCCAGGCCCGGTGGATCGCGAGCGCGGCCCTGGGCGAGGATCCGGCGGCGGTGGATGAGGTCAAGCCTTGGCGGCGCGGGTTTGCGTTCCCATGGCGAGCCCAGGTGCTGGGCGAGGCGGCGGCACGGGCTGATTTCGAGCACTTTCGCGCCGAGCCGTGGGCGGCCGATGTCTGGGACGAGGACGGGCGGCTGAGGCCGGAGGAGGAGATCGACGCGCGGTCGCTGCGCCGGCACCGGGACGAATGGCGGGCGGCGGTGGGCCTGCCGACCGACCCGCCGCTGTGGGCTGAGGCGGACGCCGCGGCACGGGTATTTTCCAAGGAGGTGCCGGACCAGGCGCGGACCCGGCCGGGCTGGGTGGCGGCGTGAGGCACCGGCGGCGGAGGCGCGGACCCGGCGCCGGGACGGCTGCGCCCCCTAGCGCCGCGCCTCGGCCAGTTCCTGTTCGACGGCGTCGAAGGTCTCGGTGACGGCGGGCGGCGGGGCCTTGCCGAGGAGGCTGACGAGGATGATGGTGGCGAAGCTGAGCGCGAAGCCGGGGACCATCTCGTAGATGACGCCGCTGAGCGAGCCGCCGTCCGGGCCGAGCGGGGCGTAGATCCAGATCAGAACCGTGGCGGCACCGACGATCATGCCGGCCAGGGCACCTGTGCGGGTCATGCGGCGCCAGGTCAGGCTGAGGATCACCAGCGGCCCGAAGGCGGCGCCGAGGCCGGCCCAGGCCTGACCGACCAGATTGAGGATGCTGCTGTCAGGGTTCCAGGCCAGGAAGATGGCCGCCAGCGCCACCGCCAGCACGGCCAGGCGACCGATCAGGACCAGCTCCTTCTGGGGGGCGTTGCGGCGCAGGAAGGTGCCGTAGAAGTCCTCGACCAGCGAACTGGACGAGACGAGCAGCTGGGAGCTGATGGTCGACATGATCGCCGCCAGGATGGCCGCCAGCAGGAAGCCGGTGATCAGCGGGTCGAACAGCACGTCGGACAGGAGGATGAAGATGGTCTCCGGGTCGCTGACCTCCAGGCCGGTGCGGGTGGCGTAGGCGAGGCCCGCCAGGCCGGTGGCCAGGGCACCGATCAGGGTCACCAGCATCCAGCTCATACCGATGTTGCGCATCATCGGGATGTCGCGCACCGAACGCACCGCCATGAAACGCACGATGATGTGCGGCTGACCGAAATAGCCCAGACCCCAGGCCAGGGCCGAGATGGTGCCGATCAGGGTGAAGTCCTTGAACATATCCAGGCGGCCGGGATCGACGCTGCGGATCGTTTCTTCGGCACCGGACAGGCCGCCGACGTGGCCGAGCGCCACCACGGGCACGAGGATGAGGGCCACGAACATGATGCAGCCCTGGACGAAGTCGGTCAGGCTGACGGCCATGAACCCGCCGATCATGGTGTAGGCGAGGACGACGCCGGCGGTGATCCACAGACCCCAGGCGTAGTCGAGCCCGAAGGCCGACTGGAACAGCTTGCCGCCCGCGACCATGCCCGACGAGGTGTAGAGGGTGAAGAAGACCACGATGACCACCGCCGAAACGACGCGCAGCAAGCGGGTGCCGTCCTGGAAGCGGTTGTCGAAATAGTCCGGGATGGTGATCGAATCGTTGGCCCGCTCGGTGTAGACGCGCAGGCGTGGGGCCACGATCAGATAGTTGGCGAAGGCCCCGATCAGGAGGCCGACCGCGATCCAGGCCGCCGACAGGCCGGTCAGGAACATGGCGCCCGGCAGGCCCATGAGCATCCAGCCGCTCATGTCCGAGGCCCCTGCCGACAGGGCCGACACCATCGGCCCGAGCTTGCGCCCGCCCAGCACATATCCCGACACGTCGTCGGTGCTTTCCCTGTACGACCAGACGCCGATGCCGAGCATCAGGATGAAGTACAGGCCGAGGGAGATGAGGACGCCGGTTTCCATGGCCCATGCGTAACAGGGACCGCCCAAGGATGGCCACCCCCTGATTTCGACGGGATCAGGCGGCGGGTCGCCCCGCCGCCTCCCGAATTAGTAGGCTGCGACCTCGAGGCTGAACAGACCTTGTTCATTCGCCCCGAAGCTGGTCACCACCACCGTATAGGTGCCGGTGAAGGGGGCCACGAAGCTGGTCTGGGCGTCATAGCCCGTCGTTCCGCCGCCGGAATCGTCATCGGACCACATTTCGTGGAAGGCCCCGTTCGACCACTGGCCGACCCGCATATAGGCGTCGAACTCGTCCGAGCGCAGGGTTACGGTCATGTGCTGACCGGCCACGGCATAGAAGGTCCGGTATTCGATATAGCGACCTTCGCCATCGGGATTGTCGTTATTGGCCAGCCAGCCGCCGGTGATCATGCCGGGCCGCATACCGCCGTCTGGCGTGGCCGAGACGTCCTCGACGGTCAGGCGATAGGAGCCCGTCGAGCCGGCTCCATAGGTCGAGGCCCGCACTTCGAAGATTTCGTCCGACACGGCCTGGTAGTTGAACTCGGAATTCAGGCCGCCGCCGGAATCGTCATCATGGAACAGACCGATCCACTCGCCATTGTCGCTGACAAGTCCAAGCATGACGTAGGTATCGACGTCATCGGATTCCTGCCGGATGCGGATCACCTGCTGGTTGGTCAGGGCAAAGCGATAGGCCTCATAGTGACGGCCATCTGCATCGACGGGGTCGTCCAGATCAATGTAGCCGCCGATGTCGATGGGCAGACCGCTTGCGCCATAGGCCTGGGTGCTACGGCTCAGACTGTAGCCACCATATCCGCCAGAGCTGAAACTGGTGGCGCGGACCTCATAGGTGCCGCCCTCGGTCGCGCGGTACTGAAGCAGGGCGTTGGGATAGCCGGCACCGTCATCGTCCGAAGCCAACTCACGAAACTGCCCGCCGGGGGCGGAGCGTCCGATCTGAAGCAGAGGATCAAACTCACCGGAGTTCATCCGCAGCACGACCATCTCACCTGGCTCGGCGTCAATCCGCCACCGCTCAAAGTGCCCACCCGTCGACGAGACGGGGTCGCGGGTATCGAGACTGCCGGCAACGGTCGTATTGGGTCGGATCAGTTGCTGGGCCGCGGCTCCGCCGGCCCCTACCGTCAAAAGCGCAATGGCAGACGTTACGATCAAAAGTCTGTTTTGCATGGGAATCTCCTCCACCCCTTGTCAGAACGCCACTAAAGCATGAACCGTGTTATCTTGTCAGGAACCTGCCTGATCCTGACATCGTTGTTGATCGCAGGCATGGCGGTATCGGACCGCTGATGGAGGAGCCCGCATGAAACCCCTGATCACTCTAGTTGCCGTCTCGGCCATCGCCGGCCTGGCTGCCTGCCAAGCGGGAAGCGAGGGCACGCATAGTACCGACGGCGGGGGATCCTCCGCAGAGAGCGCAGCAACCGAAGCCTCTGCTTCGGGCGGCGACACGATGACCGCGCGGGCCCGGGCCGGCCTTTGGCAGATGACCGCCGGCTTCCCGGGCAACGAGGGTCGCTCGGTAACCAGCCGCGTCTGCATGGACGACACCATGACGGTACTGGACACCGGCTCGGCCGAGTCGGCCCACAGTGAGGACTGCACGCAGAACGTCACCCGTACGGGCAACGGCTTTGCCTTCACCAGCCGCTGCGCGCCGGAAGGCGGCGGTGTCACCGAAACCACGGGAACCATGACCGGCGACTTCCAGACCGCCTATCGGATGGAGGCGACCGTCACGACGACCGGGGCCCCGATGGCGGCCATGAACGGCACCAGCCAGGTGGTTACGACCGCCCAATACCAGGGCGCTTGTCCCGAAGGCTGGCGCGGCGGCGACGTTGAACTGGCCGGCATGGGCATTCGCCTCAATGTCAACGACATGCGCGAACAGGCAGCCGGTGCGGCGGCAGCCTCTCAAAGCGGGGGCAGCGACATCGGCGGCTAGACGGGTCTAGGAGACGGGTTTGGCCTGAACCAGCGCGATCAGGCCAAACACGCTCACCACAGTGAACCAGATCAGCAGGATCAGGTTCACAAGCAGGGGCAGCAGCAACGCCAGCAGCCCCACCGGGCCGAAGGCCACCGCCACGATGGCGGCGATAACCCACGGCAGGATGTGCCACCAGAACGACTGCCAGAAGATGCGAACTTGCTGGTCGAAGTGGGTGCGGATCCAACCGCGTGCCGAGCCGCGCGCCACATAGCCGACAATCAGGCCGACAATCGCCAGCGTCCCGGCCGACGGAATGCTGAGAATATAGAGCAGCCAGACGACGGCGGCGGCGGGCCGGCCCTCTTCGGCGACGAGATCGTGGTCACGTTCGTCGGTCATGCCATCTTCCAGGTTCCGGGATCGCGAATCTCTTCACGCTTCAACAGCTTCATCAGGCCGGTGGCCCCGCGCGCCACGACCCAGATGACCGTCAGGCTCAGGACAAAGACTCCCAGGCCCAGCGGGAAGGTCACCACGCCAATGATCCCGGCGATCACCCCGACCAGACTGGTGCGGAACTGGTAGATCAGGTGGGATTTGACCCAGCTCTTGACCAGGAATTGTCCCGTCCAGGACAGGAACAGAGCCAGCAAGGCCGTGGTCCCGACACTGACGGCCGCCGCAATCAGACAGGCATAGATGGTCAGGGCAAGGCGCGCGTCCCCATCCGCCGTCACGCCCGGCTCGCGGCGGCCCGCGGGCCGCTCAAAAGGCCGCGTGGCCCCCAACTGTCCGAATGCACCGTCGTCGGCGGGCGGCGGAGGAACGGGTGCCGCCTCCGGAACCGGGCTAAGCGCCTCGCGCTCCGGCGCGGCAGGTGCCGTCGACGCGGCATCGGCCTCGGAGGACGCGGCGACAGGTGCTTCAGGATCGCCAAACACAGCCATGTCCGCCTCCCTTACCGCAGCGGGTTCAGACTTAGCATCCCCCATCGGATCAGGAACCGCTACGGCTCGGATGGTGACTGGGGCCTGAACAGGTGCCGCGACCGGCTCCGCCCATAGGTCCGGCTCAGGCTCACGCGGTGTTATCAAATCAGGCTGGGGTTCCGGCGAAGTTTCCGCAACCGGCTCCAGGTCCGGCTGGACCTCCGGCGAGGCTTCCACGACCGGTTCGAGGCCTGGCTGAGGGTCCGGCGGGCTTTCCGCGAGGGGCTCGACGTTCGGCTGAGGTTCCGTATCCGGCTCCGGCTCAGGAGCCGCCATTGTAACCGGGGCCACGGAAAGAGCGGGCTCGGGTTCCGGCTCCGGCTCGGGCTCCGGCTCCGGCTCCGGCTCCGGTTCGGGGGCCGGAGAAGGTGTCGCGGTCAGGGCGCGCGGTGACGCAAAGCCGACCAGATCATCGTCGAAATCGTCGTGCGGTGGCAGCGCGTCGAAATGGGGGTCTTCAGGCTCGGCCATGTGTCCTCGTCACAAGCCTATATCCCTAGCGGGCACGACCACCCGCCGCAATGAAACAAGCATCATCGACTGAGCGTGATGGCGCAACCGGCCGCATCGGCACTGGCGAGGGCTTCCGGCTTGGCGACCCTGACCGAGACACGGCGGACACGGTCATCGGCCATGAGGCTGCGCGCCATCCGCTCTGCAAAGGTTTCGACCAGGCCAATATGGCCTTCGTCCACAAGGGCCTCGGCCGCCTCGACGACGCGCTCATAGTTGTAGGTATCGGCCAACCGCTCAACATGATGAGGGGTCAAATCCAGTTCGACATCCATGATCAACGGCTGGGTCCGGCCCATTTCATGGTCGTGAATGCCGATGGCGGCCTGAACCTCCAGCGCACGCACAAACACCGTCAGGTGATCCAGAATGGGGTCGGTGGTCAAAGCTCAGGGCTCCAAGATGTCGGGGGTCTGCCAACCCAGATGCTGACCGGAATCGACGGCGATCATCTGGCCGGTCACCGAGGGGGCGTCAACGAGATAGAGCACCGCCTGGGCGATCTCGTCAGGCTCCACCGCATGACCCAGCAAGGTTGCCTTCGCCTCGGCGGCAAAGGTGGCCTGCGTCTGATGGATCGAGGCGGCGGTCGGTCCTGGCCCAACCCCATTGACGCGGATCTTCGGGGCCCAGGCCTGAGCCAGCATCCGGGTCGCCGTCCACAACGCCGACTTGGACAGGGCATAGGAGAAGAACTGCGGCGTCGGCTTCCACACCCGCTGATCCAGCAGATTGACGATACAGGCCCCCTCCCCCGCCTGCGCGGCAAAGGCCTCGGCGAGGACCAGCGGCGCGCGCAGATTGGTGTCGAAATGCCGATCCCAGGTCTGGCGACCCAGGTGACCGGCGCGATCATCCTCAAAGACCGAAGCGTTGTTTACCAGCACTGTCAGGGGGCCGAAGACCTTCGCGGCGTCCGACACGAGCCGGCGAGCCGCCGCTTCATCGGTCAGATCCGCCGCAAGCGCAGCGGCCCGTCGCCCGAGAGCCTGAATCTCACCGACGAGCGCCTGGGCTCTGTCAGGATCAGAGCGGTAGTGAACCGCAATGTCGAACCCGGCCGACGCCAGTTTCAACGCGATGGCGCGTCCGATCCGGCGGCTTGCGCCGGTGACGAGCGCCGCGCCGCGGGCCATTAGTCGAGCCGGCCGAACTCGGCGACGTTGAAGATACCGATGACGGCGATGAAGCCGAAGATGATGCCGATCGCCAACATGGGGTCGCTCCGAGATGTGTGCGGCCCCGGATTAGGGCCCAATGGGCGGGGGATCAAGGGACAGCGCTTGCTTGATGTTCCAATGCTGAGTTTGTCATCCCCGCCAAAGCGCGCAGCGCGAAGAGCGGGACGCCGGCGACCGAAGCCCTCCCGGCCGGATATTCGCTTGGCGAATTCCGGGACGACAAGGGTTGCCGGATGACGTCGGTGCGGCCGCCGACTAAGAACACCCCATGACCTGGCGCATCGCCGTTGAGCCGTTGACCCGGCCTCTGTTCTTTCTCTGGTCGCGGCTGAGCCGGGGTAAGACACTGGGCGTGCGTGTGCTGGTCCAGGATGAGGCCGGGCGGGTGCTGTTGGTGAAGCACACCTATCTCGAGGGTTGGTGGCTTCCGGGTGGCGGTGTTGACCGCGGCGAGACACTCCAAGATGCGGCGGTTCGTGAGCTCGGCGAAGAAACGGGGCTGGTCGCCACCTCCCGTCCACGGCTGATCTCGGTGCATTCCAATGAGCGGTTCTTCCCGGGTGACCACGTCGCGATATTTCGGATCGAGGCTTGCGAGCCCGGCGAGCTGACCTCGAGGCACGAGATCGCCGAGGTCGGGTTCTTTGCCCTGGACGCCCTGCCCGACGATCTGAACCGGGGGACGCGTGCGCGTTTGGCCGAAATCTTCGACGGGGCGGAGGTTTCCGCCGACTGGTAAGGCGACAGGCTGACTTCGGCTTGCTAAGTCGGGCCAGACACTTTGCAGGGAATCGCCGTGACCTTTCCAGAGTTCGATCCCATCCTGGTTCAGCTCGGCCCATTGGCCATCCGCTGGTACGCCCTGGCCTATATCGCCGGCATCCTGCTGGGTTGGCGTTATGCAGTCATGCTGGCGCGGCGGGATTACCTGTGGGCACCGGGCAAGTCGCCGGCTACCCCTGCCCAGATCGACGACCTGATCCTGTGGATCACGCTGGGCATCATCGTCGGCGGACGACTGGGCTATGTCTTCTTCTACGGCTCGTTCCTGGACACCCCCATCTGGGCCAACCCTCTGGACATATTCAAGATATGGGAAGGCGGCATGGCTTTCCACGGCGGGGCCATCGGGGTCATTCTGGCGGTCTATTTCTATGCCCGCTCCCAGAAGATCAACATTTTGCGGCTCGGTGATCTGGTGGCACCGGCCGTTCCTTTCGGCCTGTTCTTTGGGCGGATCGCCAACTTCATAAACGGCGAGCTGTGGGGTCGGGTGACCGATGGCCCGTTCGGCATGGTCTTTTGCAACGACCGGATTTTGACCTTCTACAACGGCATCTGCCCCGCCGGGCCGGAGCCACGCCATCCGAGCCAACTGTATGAAGCCGGGCTGGAAGGGATCGGCCTGTTCGTTCTGCTCTGGCTGGCGGTGTGGAAGTTCAAGCTGCTGGCCAAGCCAGGCTATGTCACCGGCTTGTTCCTGTTGGGCTACGGCCTGATCCGGGCGGCGCTGGAACACGTCCGCGAACCGGATGGGTTCATGCCGGATATCCTGCAAGGCTCGATCACCATGGGCATGCTGCTGTCGATTCCGATGGTCCTCGTCGGAGCCTGGCTGATCTGGCGGGCCCGCAAGAACCCGCCCTACGCGGGCGCATGAGCCTCAGGGACAGGCTGGTTCGCGACATTCGGGAGTCCGGCCCAATCACAGTCGCGGACTATGTTACCCGCTGCCTGCACGATCCGCAGGACGGCTATTATGCGACGCGGCCGAAGCTGGGCGCGGGCGGAGACTTCATCACCGCCCCCCTGATCAGCCAGATGTTTGGCGAACTGATCGGCCTGTGGGCCGTCGAAACCTGGCATCGGCTGGGCGCGCCGGATCGGTTTCACGTGATCGAAGTGGGCCCCGGCGACGGCACGCTGATGAGCGATGCCCTGCGTGCCGCCCATGCCGACCCGGCCTTTATTCAGGCCACGGATCTGGTTCTGATCGAGCCGTCGGCACCCCTCCGAGACGCCCAGGCCCGAATGCTCGCCAACGGCGATGTCGAACCGCGCTGGGTCCGCTCGCTGGAGGGTTTTGAGCCGGATTCGCCCGTCATCCTGATCGCCAATGAAGTCCTCGATTGCTTGCCGGCCCGCCAATATGTCCGCACCGACGACGGCTGGGCCGAGCGCCGTGTGGGCGTGTCGGACGACGGCGAACTGGTTTTCGGCCACGCCCGGATCGTGGACCGCTTCGTCAAGCCGGAGTTCGAGCTGGTGCCCGGCCAGGTGTTCGAGGTCGCCGGACAACAGGCTGTCTTCGGGGAGGTCTGTGGGAGGTTGGTCGGCGAGCATGGGGGCGCGGCCCTGCTGATCGACTATGGGCGCGACCGGCCCGAGGCCGGCGACACACTTCAGGCCCTTGTGCGACACGAGAAGGTCGACCCCCTGTCGCGACCCGGCGAAGCCGATGTGACGATGTGGGCGGACTTTCCGATGGTGCTGAATGCCGCCCTGAAGATCGGGGCTGATGTGACCGGCTGCCGGGGTCAGGGTGACTTCTTGCGTGCCCTGGGGATCGAGACACGCGCGACGCGGCTGGCTGAAGCCCGACCCGACGCCGCCCCGGTGATCGGGCGTCAGCTTGAGCGGCTAACTGCGGCGGACCAGATGGGCCAGTTGTTCAAGGCCGCCTGTGTGTTTTCCCCCCGCACGCTGGAGGTTCCGGGGTTCGAGGCCTAGGCTGCAACCATGACCGCTCTGTCTCCCCTCACCCATCCGCTGCTGGACAAGGCCGGGATCAAGCATGGCTTCTTCACGCGCCAGGGCGGGGTGTCTAAAGGGATCTATGCCAGCCTGAACACCGGGGTCGGATCAAAGGACGACCCCGCCGCCGTGGCCGAGAACCGGCGGCGGATCGCCGCGCACATGGGCGGGACGCCGGACGACTACGCCGCCTGCTATCAGATCCATTCGGCCAGCGCCCATGTCGCCTCGAGCGGCTGGCGTGGCGAACGACCAGAAGGCGACGCGGCGGTGACCCAGGCCTCCGGCGTGATCTGTGCGGTGCTGACAGCGGATTGCGCGCCGATCCTGTTCGCTGACGCCCAGGCCGGCGTGGTGGGCGCGGCCCATGCCGGCTGGAAGGGGGCACTGGGCGGTATCGTGGCCTCGACCGTTCAGGCCATGCAGGGCGTTGGGGCCGACCCCAGACGGATGGTCGCCGTGGTCGGGCCGTGCATTGCGCAATCGAGCTATGAGGTCGGGGCCGACTATCAGGACCGCTTTGAGGCCGAAGCGCCGGGGTCGGGCCGATTTTTCATCGAAGGCGCGACGCCCGACAAGCGGATGTTCGACCTGCCGGGCTTCGTCCTGTGGCGACTGGAGCAGACGGGTGTCGGGGATGCCGCCTGGACCGGCCACGACACGCGCGCGGATGCGGCGCTGTTCTTCTCGAACCGGCGGGCGTTTCTGAACGGAGAGCCGGACTTCGGGCGGTTGATGAGTTGCATTTCTCTTCTCCCCGCGACCTAGGGCGTGGGGAGGTGGCTCGGCGCGCTTACGCGGCGAGACGGAGGGGGCGGCGCAGATCTATCGGGATACGGCGGAGGCGCACCCCTCCACCACTTCGTGGTCCCCCTCCCCCTCGCTTCGCTCCGGGGAGGAGATGCAACCTACGCCGTCTGCGCCATCTCAGGCGTGCGAGTCACGACGCGCCAGGCTTCAGGGCGGGCCAGCAGCTCACGCACCAGCTTGTTGTTCAGGGCGTGGCCGCCCTTGACGCCTTCGTAGCGGCCGAGGAGTGGGGCACCGAGGACGAACAGGTCGCCGATGGCGTCCAGGGCCTTGTGGCGCACGAACTCGCGCTCCATGCGCAGGCCGCCGTCATTGAGGATGCGGTCGCCGTCGATGACCACGGCGTTCTCGAGGCTGCCGCCACGGGCCAGGCCCATCTGGCGCAAGGCCTCGACCTCATGGGCGAAACCGAAGGTGCGCGCGGCCATGATCTCGTTGCGGAAGGTGGCCTCATCGACGACGAAATCCACGACCTGATTGCCGATCACCGCACTGGCAAAGTCGATCTCAAACCGCATCTCATAGCGGTCACACGGGACCAGACGGGCCGTCTTGTCGCCCTCGGTGACCTCAATCGGCTCCAGCACCTCGATAAAGCGTTGCGGCGTGTGCTGGCGGCGGAAACCGGCGCGATCCAGAAGCTGGACAAACGGCAGGGCCGAGCCGTCCATGATCGGCACTTCCTCGCCGTCCAGCTCGACCACGGCGTTGGAAACACCCAGCGCCACGAGCGCCGCCATCAAATGTTCAATCGTCGCGACACGGACACCATCAGCATTGGCAATGACCGTGTTCAGCCGGCTGTCGACGACGCTGTCACCGGTCACCGGAATGCGGTTGTCCCGATCGGTCACGTCAGAACGCACGAAGACGATTCCCGTCCCGGTCGGGGCCGGGCGGATGGACAGGCGCACGCGGCGACCCGAATGCACGCCGACGCCGGCGCAGATCGCCGGACCCGCCAGGGTGTGTTCGTGTTGATCCTTGATGGCAGACGCCACGGTGAAACCTCAGTTACTCGTCTTCACCCGCGACCGGCGGGCTACCCCATCCCGCCTTTAACCTTGATGGTTGTCACGCGGAATGAAACTCAGGTTTCTCTTTGTTTCCAGAACGCCAGACAGGCGAACGCACCGCCTGGGTTTCCCGCAGACGGTGCGCCGGTGTTTGGGGACGGCCTTAGTTGGCCAGGCGGCGCAGGAACGCCGGAATGTTCAGATCGTCTTCTTCCGGCACCGCAGCGGTGGTCGGCGTCGACTCGACCTGCTGGGTCGGCTTGAGCTGTTGGGCGGGACGGGCCGGCTCAGGCGCGCGCGGGGCGACCGGCTCGGCCTTGCGACGACCAAACAGGCTGAAGCGATCCCGCTTCGGCGGCTCGCGACGGTCCATGAACAGCCCGGAGTCGTCAGCCCTGGAGGACGTCGGTGCGGGCTGAGAGGCGGTCGTCCTGGGGGCCGGGTCGGACAGATACAGGTCACCCTGCTCCTCTATGTCCTCGACCATGGGATCGACGATACGGGCGACGATGCGCGGCTCGGCAGGCGTCTCGACGACCATCTGGCGCGGGTCGAGCGTGCGGGCGGCGATCTCCAGGTCCGCCTGGGCGCGACGGATGGCCGGCTCAGGCTGGGCGGCCGTTTCCTCGGCCTTGATCGCGATCGGCTCGGGGGTCGGGGCCGTTTCAGGCTCAGACACCGTGGAGGTCGGAACCGGCGTGCGCGACACCGCTTCGGTACGACGCATCGGGGCAGGCTCGATCTTCTGGATCGCGACCTCGTCCATGCCGGTGGCGACCACCGACACGCGCAGCTTGCCTTCCAGATCCGGGTCGAAGGCCGCGCCGAAGATGAAGTTCGCTTCCGGGTCGACTTCACCCCAGATGATGTTGGCGGCCTCATCGACCTCCATCAGGGTCATGTCCTTGCCGCCGGTGATATTGACCAGCACAGCCTTGGCCCCGCGCAGCGAGGTGTCGTCCAGAAGCGGGTTCTGGATTGCGGCCTGGGCGGCGGCGATGGCGCGATCTTCGCCGGTGGCCTCACCCGTGCCCATCATGGCCTTGCCCATTTCGGACATGACCGCGCGAACGTCGGCAAAATCGAGATTGATCAGGCCCGGCAGCACCATCAGGTCGGTGATCGAGCGAACACCGGCCAGCAGCACCTCATCGGCCAGACCAAATGCCTCGGTAAAGCCGGTCTTTTCGTTGGCAATGCGGAACAGGTTCTGGTTCGGAATGACGATCAGGGTGTCGACGTACCGCTGCAGCTCAGCAATGCCGGCATCCGCCAGGCGGGCGCGGTGGCGACCTTCAAAGCTGAAGGGCTTGGTGACCACACCGACGGTCAGGATGCCACGGTCGCGGGCACAGCGCGCAATGACCGGAGCCGCACCGGTGCCGGTGCCACCGCCCATACCGGCGGTGATGAAGACCATGTGCGCCCCATCGAGATGGGCGTTGATTTCTTCTTCGGACTCTTCGGCGGCATTCATGCCGACCTCGGGATGGGCCCCGGCACCCAGACCCTGGGTGATCGTCGCCCCCAGTTGGATGCGGGCATCCGACTTGGAATAGATGAGATGCTGGGCATCCGTATTGGCCACAACGAAGTCACAGCCTTCAAGGCTGGCCTCGATCATGTTGTTGACCGCATTGCCGCCGGCACCGCCGACACCGAACACCACAATACGCGGCTTCAATTCCGTCGCCTTGGGCGCCGAAAGACCCAGATCACGCATATCTTTTCGACCTCCGACCCGATCCGTTCAAATCACTGTGCGTCGCCGCCTGCGAAGCACCGTCCACGGACAAGGTTAATGATTGCTCACCAGTCTTAAGGACCGGTTACCGCGATAGCGTGAGTCGCGATTCCTTCTAGGGATTTGTTAACCGCCATCTTTCGGTTAACGATTACGCCGAACATGGATATGCGGAGGGATCATGTCGAAGCTGACAATCATTCTGGCCGGCATCGCCCTTGCGACGGCAGGATCGGCGACCGCGCAGGACTATCGCTTGCCGGAAGGCGTCCGTCTTCCCGGCAGCCTTTTGGACCTACGGCCGGCGAATGGCCTCTCCTGGGTGACGTGCAATGTCGTCGAGGTCGCCGCCTTCCAGGATCGCGCCCACGTTCGATGCGCCAATGGTGAAGGCGTCGGGACGGCCCGTCTTCCGCCGGCCTATATCGCCGTCGACATCCAGACCCACCCAGGCCTGGCCTCAAGCCTGACCACCCTCGGCGTCCGCGCCCGGACCACCGGAACGCCGCTCTATGCGCTGATCTTCAACAATGCCGGCGTGAACCCGCCCGGCTGCGATGCTGGAAACTGCCGCGGAGCGATGGGCTTCGTCATCGAATAGTGTTTAGAAGTTCTCGGCGACCCACCGGATCATCCGCGGCACGAATCCGTCCTGCCCCTGTGACGTGGCCCCCGGACCAATCTTGGCGGACAGCATCTTCTTGGCTGACACCGCCTCGCGCGGGCCGTAGGCGGCGCGGACCAGCACACCTGAAGCCGCACAGAAGGCAGGACCGGAGGCCGCATCGGCCAGGTGCGGGCTACGCAGCGGGCGCGCCAGGCGGACCGGACGGCCGTCAAAGACGCGCACGGCCAGTTCCCGAACGCCAACCAACTGACTGGCCCCGCCGGTCAGGACGATGCTGGCACCCGGCTCAAACGGGGCCCCGGATTGCCTCAGCCGGTCGCGCACCAGTTCGAGCGTCTCTTCGACACGCGGCGCGATGATGTTTGTGACGATCCCTCGATCGACCTTGATCGTCGGGGCACCCGGGGCATCCCCGCGCGCCGGAGCCTCAATCTGTTCGCCGTCTTCGTGCGCCGAAGCCATGCACGAACCGTGCATGGTCTTGATCCGCTCGGCCCCGTTCATCGAGGTGGACAGGCCCCGAGCGATGTCCTGGGTGACGTGCGCGCCGCCAACCGGGACCCCGTCGATATGCACCAGCGCGCCCCCCGTAAAGACCGCTGCGGTGGTTGAGCCACCGCCCATGTCGATACAGGCGCAGCCCAGCTCTTTCTCGTCCTCTTCGAGCACCGACAGGGCCGACATGAAGGGGGCCGAAACCACGCCCTCAAGGTCCAGATGGGCCAAAGCCAGGCAGTGGGACAGGGCCGTGAAGGCCGTTTCCGCCATGGTGACGATAAGCAGTTCCAGGCCCAGTTGGTCGCCGGTCAGACCCCGTGGGTCGCGTACCGGCGGCCCGGCATCGACGCTCCATCGCAGCGGCAGGATGTGGATCGGGCGTCGGCCCGGCAGGTTGGCCCGCCCCATGGCGCTGGCAATCGCGCGAAACAGATCGGAATCCCGAATGGGTCGAGCGCCCAACGACACCACGGTGTTGATCCGATGGCCGACCTGCTGGCCGATAGCGGTCGCCACGACCGCCCCGGAGACAGGATCGGCGCTATCGCGTTCGGCGCGCTGCACGGCATGGGAAACGGCATCGGCTGCCTGTTCAAGATCAACCAGCGCCCCGCCGCGAATGCCACGCGACTGAACATGGCCCATATAGGCGACCCGGATCGTCTGATCCGCCCGGCGCACGCCGTCCGGCGTCATAATGAAGCAGGCGACCTTCGACGCGCCCAGGTCGAGCGCCGTTATCGCCCCGGCCTTGCCGACGCTCATCGAGCCCAGGCCTTCCCTGGAAGCCTCATGTCCACCCAGACGCGCCATCCGCCCACCAATACTCAGACGCCTCATCGTGAGGCGTCCTGACCAAACCTCAGGCCGAGCCGCGCGGCTCGACCGCCACGCTCTCAGCCACCCTCATATCCACGCGTGCAAAGCCCAGATCGAGCAGGCGCTCCTGCTGATCCATGGCTTCCAGCTGAACCAGCGCGGCATCGATGCCGTCCGCCGGAAGCTGGATCACCCCGCCGTCACGCAGCAAAAGATTCCACCGCCGCCCATCCACCCAGACCGCCGCGTCCAGGCGATCGCGCAAGCGCGGCCACCGCTGGATCAGCGGGATCAACTCGGCAGAGGCTTGTTCGGCCCCCGCGCCGACGACGAGTGGAAGTTCTGAAAATCGCCCGGGATCGGCCCCCGGAATGACGGTGCCTTGAGCATCGACGACACGAACCGCGCCATCGAGCTGCCAGACGGCGGCAGGTCGACGCTCGGCCACTTCGATGACCAGCGTGTTCGGCAGCAGGCGCACAACGCGAGCCTGGCTGACCCAGCCGACGCCTTCGATCTGGGTCCGCAAACCGTCAAGGTCCATGAAGACGAACGGCTGACCCCTCTCGAGACGCAGCTCATCGAGGATGGCGCGCTGGCCCGCTGGGCTGGCCCCTTGAATGTGAACCTGCTCCAGCCGGAAACCCATGGCGGCAAATTGGTTGTCTATGGCCCGCCCGGTGGCACGGCCGATTTCGGCTCCCCACCCGAACAGGGCAATGATGAGGGCGACAAACACGAACGATCCCGCCCCCGCCCAGGCCATGCTCGGCGTCAGCCCCTGTTCCAGGAAGCGGGGCTGTGTCTGGGGACCGCGCGCCTGTCCGCGTGGAGCCGCAGCCCGGCGCCGCGGGGCCGGCATCGCCTGTCGACGTCCGCCTCTGATTACCGCCGGCATGACGCGTCCTCCACCATCCAGCGCACCAGATCTTGGAAAGGCATACCCATGTGGGCGGCCTGCTCAGGCGCAAGTGAGGTCGGCGTCATCCCCGGCTGGGTATTGACCTCCAGAAGAACGAGAACGTCCCGTGTTGCGTCATAGCGGAAGTCGGAGCGGCTGACCCCGCGACAGCCCATGGCACGATGGGCGGCCTCTGCCTCTCGCAGGCAGCGTTCGAAAATGGCCGGCGGCAGTTCGGCCGGTAGCTTGTGGGTCGACCCACCCGGCGCATATTTGGCCTCATAGTCGTAGAAGCCCTTTGTCGGTGTGATGTCGGTGACCGTCAGGGCCCTCGGACCGGTCGCCTCGCCCAGGACGGTAACGCACAGTTCCTGGCCGGCGACATAGGGCTCGACCATGACCTCATCGCCATAGGTCCAGTCGGGCGCGCCGACCTCAGTGGCGAAGTCATTTGAGCCTTCGCGGATCAGATAGACCCCGACCGAAGACCCCTCGGCGTTCGGCTTGACCACATAGGGCGGGTCGATGACGTGGCGGCGCGCGACTTCGTGGCGATCAAACAGGCCGCCACCGGGAACGGCGACGCCGGCTGCCTTCAGAACGGCCTTGGACTTGTCCTTGTCCATCGCCAGGGCCGAGGCCAGCACACCCGAATGGGTGTAAGGAAGGCCCAGTGTTTCCAGCACGCCCTGGACGCAACCATCCTCGCCCCAGACCCCGTGCAGGGCGTTGAAGGCGACGTCGGGCTTCAGCTCGGTCAGGACCGCGGCGAGATCGCGACCCGCATCGACCTCTGTGACCCGGAACCCGGCGGCGCGAAGCGCCTTGGCACACTCGCGGCCCGAGACCAGCGAAACCTCACGCTCCGAAGACAGCCCGCCCATCAGGACGGCGACGTGGGTTTCAGAAGGAATGCGCGACATGGATCACTCGACACAGGGGGCGAGCGACCTTGATGGGTCATCTTGGTTTACGTCTGGTTTACCAGAAGGCCAGCGCGGCGTTTTATCCAGCCCAGGGATCGACGACGGACAGTCCCAAGGGTTCGAAATGACGGACATTGCGCGTCACCATGGTTAAGCCATGGGTCATGGCGGTCGCAGCCAAGATCAGGTCGCGGTCACCTACACTCAAGCCTTGAGCCTGGGATCGAGCCAGTAAACGACCGAACGCATCGGCCACTTGCCGATCGACGTCCAGAATTCGATCGGCGAACAGTCGGGGGATCACAGCGTCGAGCGCACCCTCGAACCTGATGCGTCGGTTTCCCGCAGGCAAGTGCTCGATACCAAAGCGCAGCTCGGCGAGGGTGATAACGCTGATAGCCTGCTGAACTCGGTCCTGACGTTCGCTCCAGGCGACAAACGCCGCATCGACCCGCGCGTTGGTCAGTGCAGAGATCACATTGGTGTCGAGAAGTTGGTTCACTCGTCCAGCGTCTTCGGATCGAGCGGCTGCAGCCCGCGCTCCTCCACGATGCGGTCCATGATCGCAGCGAAATCTCCGTCGGGATCCGCATCCCTGAACGGCACCGTGGCTTCCCAGAGGGACTGTCCCTCACGACCGTCGACCGAGGTGCTCTTTTCAAGCAGCTGACGCCAGTCCTCGGCGGACACCACAACGACCTCCTCTTTGCCGTAGCGGGTGACCCTCTGCGGCTTTCCGGCGCGGGCACGCGCCACCAACTCGCTAAAACAGGCCTTGGCCTCGGCGACTGTCCATGCGGCACCTTTGATGTCCTTAGGATCCACACGGCGGCTCATGTTGGTCAACATAGTCATATCCGGCCGTGGAGGCAAATTTCACCCCGGTCGGCCAATCCGCTTGATCTCCCAGTCCAGCTGAACGCCGGTCTTGGCCAGGACATCGGCGCGGACGGTGTCGCCCAGGCCCTCGATGTCGGCGGCGGTGGCTGCACCGGGATTGATCATGAAGTTGGAATGCAGCTCGGAAAACTTGGCCCCGCCCCCGCCGTGGGGCGCGGGGGCCTGATAGAGTTTGCCGCGCCAGCCGGCGTCATCGACCAGTTTCCAGCTCGAATGGCCGGGCGGATTCTTGAAGGTCGAGCCACCGGTCTTTTCGCGGATCGGCTGGGTCTGTTCGCGGCGGCTGGTGATCTCGTCGATCTTCGCCTGCACCTCAAGCGGATCGGCGGGCGCGCCGCGATAGGTCGCCTCGATCCAGATGATCTCGTTCTCGGGCACCACCGAATGGCGATAGGTGTAGCCAAAGTCAGCCAGCGAATAGTCGACCCGCTCGCCGGTCCGCGTCAGACCCCAGGCAGAGATGAGGATGTCCTTCGTCTCGGAGCCGTAACAGCCTGCATTCATCGTGAGGGCACCCCCGACCGTCCCCGGAATGCCCGCATAGAACTCCAGCCCGCCGATACCCGCCTTGGCGCTGGCCTTGGCCACCATACTGTCGAGCGCCCCGGCCCCGGCAGTAATCGTATCGCCTTCCGCCGTCACCTGCGCCCAGGTCCGACCCGCCAGGCGGATTACCACCCCCTCAACCCCACCGTCACGCACGATGACGTTGGAGCCGACACCCAGCACCGTCACCGGAACCGCCGGATCGAGGACTTTCAGAAAATCGGCCAAGTCCTCGGCATCGGCAGGAATGAACAGCGCGTCCGCCGCTCCCCCGACCCGGAACCAGGTGTAGGGGCCGAGCGGTTCGTTGAGCAGGAGCTTGCCGCGAACGGCGGGAAGATTGTCGAAAGAGGCCAACTGAAACTCCGCTAACCCCGGCGACCGCCGGGACCAGATGAAAGGACGCTGAATCGTGCGGATAGATCGACAGGCGGCTCGCGTCCACCCAGCCGTGGCGACTCCCGCTTCACCTCTGCGACCGCAGCCAGCCCGTCGCGGCACGGACGGCGGCATCCCCCGCTCCCGCGATCTCGTCAGGAGCCACACCGACGCCTTCGACGACCGCGCCGCCCGACGTGCGGAAATCGGCGTAGGCAACGCGCAGGGTATAGCCATCCATCACCGGCAGGCGGCGCGAGGACAGCATCCGCCCGGCGGTGGTGGCGCCCAACAGGCGTGCCCGACCGCTTTCCTTGATCACCGCCGCCATGGCCTCGGTGGTGCTGGCGCAGCGGTTATCGATCAACACAGCGACCGGTGCCTCATAGGTCGGCGCGCGGCCTCCCGTCGCGATGCGAACGGCCCCGGCGTGAGTCAGGGCATCCTGAAAGGCCGCGACATCATAGCCGCCGAACGTGTCGAAGGCCTCGCCGGGCAGGGCATCCATCGTGGCAAGCCCCGCCACGTCGAGCGCCCGACGCGTGGCGAAGGACCCCACCATCGTCTGTTCGGGAAACAACCAGTCACCCAGCCGCATGGCCAGCCCCAGATTGCCGCCGCTGTTGCCCCGCAAGTCGACGACCAGGCCGTGCGTGTCGGCCAGGTCGGCGAAGGCATCATCCAGCAGCTGGCGGGCTTCGGGACCCTCGACGAAGCTGGCGATACGGACCAGCCCGACGCCGTCGCTGAGCCGCCGCCATGCCACCGCCGGCTCTCCACGCTCGACGGCCACAAAGATCGGCGGGCGCGGCTCGAGAGTGTAGTCGTTGTGCGACAGGCCGGTGGAGGCGATCAGGGTTCGCACGACCCGCACCAGGTCCCGCTCGGTCGCCCCCTCAATCTCGAGCGTGGCGCGTAGCTCGGCCTTGCGCGCGGCCCAGGCGGCGTCGAAGGGTGCGGGCGTGAACAGGACCTCCTCGAACGTCCCGATGGTCTGATCGAACATCTCCACAACGGTGTGGGTACGGACGTCGGACCGTTTCGTCGCGACGAAGGTTCCGCGCGTCGCGCCGGCGGTGAAACGGCCCTGCAGAACGCGTGAACTCAATCGCGCTTCCAGCACGGCCTCGCCGGCGCTCGTTGGGCCGGACATCCGCACCGTCGAGCCATCACGTCGCGTCTCGCGCACGGCCAAGGCCATAGGATTCGGCCCCACCGTCGCCACGCTGGTCGCGCCTGACAAGGTTTGTTCCACGACCCAAACGGTCGCCGCGTCGCCTTGCGGTACCGTGAAGGTCACGTCCCAGCGCCCGGCCAGTTCGGGAATCCAGTCGCCGGTGATCTGACGCGCGGTGGCGATGGTCGGTCCGGCCAGGGCCAGAGCACCGAAGCCGGCCATCAGAGATCGTCTATCCAGGGCAGACCGTCGACCAAGATGCACCATGGGTCGCCTCCACAACCTACCAGACCCGAAAGCTAACCCGGATTTGGCGGCGTCCGAAATCGTGCGCCGGCAACTAACTCGCCTCTACGACCTCGGCATTGGGGTAGGGAAAATACAGACGATTGCCGTCGGGGTCGGCAACGATCATCAGGTCGTAGCCCCACCACCCCGCCTCGATATCAACCTTCCGGGTTTCCAGCTCATCGCGCAGCGCCTCCAGAACCGGAAGGTCCAGCGACACGAACAAGGTCGACTGGCCGTTTCGGTCCGGCCATTGCGACCCGAGGATGATCTCACAGCCGGCCCGGCTGACCTGGGCGACAAAGGTCACACCCGCCTCGTCAAACGACCAGTCGCAGGTGAACCCCAGACGATCAACATAGTAGGCCAGGGCCACCGGCACGTCAGCGACGGCGAAGATCGGCCGGGCGTACCAGTCAGTCACCCAGCGCCTCAAGCTGCCCCGGCAGGGCATAGGCCCAGGCGGTGATATCGCCCGCCCCCAACAGGACCACCACATCGCCCGGCATCGCTTCATCCTTGATGACGCGCGGCAGGACGGCGGCGTTTTCCAGCGGCTGTACGCTGCGGTGGCCGAAGCGGCGGATGCCGTCGACCAGGGCGTGTTTGTCGACGCCCTCGATCGGCTCCTCGCCGGCGGCATAGACGTCTGCCACATGGACGATGTCGGCGTCGGCGAAACAGGTGGAGAAGTCCTCCATCAGATCGCGCAGGCGGGTGTAACGGTGCGGCTGGACAACCGCGATGACGCGGCCCTCGGCCACCTGGCGGGCGGCCTTGAGCACGGCGGCGATTTCGACCGGGTGATGGCCATAGTCATCGACGATCCGCACGCCGTCGACCACGCCGGTGGTGGTGAAGCGCCGCTTGACCCCGCCGAAGCCGGCCAGACCTGAGCGAATGGCGTCGTCGGATACGTCCAACTCGCGCGCCACGGCGATGGCCGCCAGGGCGTTGGAGACATTGTGCCAGCCGGCCATCGGCAGGTGCAGCCCCTCGATCCGGGTCGTCTCGCCGTTCTGGATGACAACGTCAAAGCGCGCGCCGTCTGGCCCCATCTGGCAGTTCTCGGCCCGCACCATCGCCTGCGGATTGACGCCATAGGTGACGATCCGCCGGTTATCGATCTGGGCGACCAGACGTTGAACCTCGGGGTGATCCAGGCACACGGCGGCAAAGCCGTAAAACGGGATATTCTCGACGAAATCGACGAAGGCCTTCCGCACGCCGTCGAAGTCGCCGTAGTGGTCCAGGTGTTCCGGGTCGATGTTGGTGACGATGCCAACGGTTGACTTCAGGCGCAGGAAGCTGCCGTCGCTCTCATCGGCCTCGACGACGATCCAGTCGCCGTCGCCGACCTTGGCGTTGGTGCCATAGGCATTGATGATGCCGCCGTTGACGATGGTGGGGTCCAGGCCGCCGGCGTCGAGCAGCGCCGCCACCATCGAGGTCGTGGTCGTCTTGCCGTGCGTCCCGGCCACGCCGATGGAGAACTGCAACCGCATGAGTTCGGCCAGCATCTCGGCGCGGCGCACGACGGGAATACGGCGCTCACGCGCGGCGCGGATTTCGGGGTTGTCGGCCTTGACGGCAGTGGAATGGACGACCGCAGACACATCCTCGGTGATGTGCGCCGCATCGTGGCCGATCAGAACACGCGCGCCCAGCTTTTCCAGTCGTTCGGTGTTGGCGCTCGCCTTGGCGTCAGACCCCTGCACCTGATAGCCGATCTTGAGCATGATCTCGGCGATGCCGCTCATGCCGATGCCGCCAATGCCGACGAAATGGACGGGGCCGAGGTCAAACGGAACGGGACGCAGGCGCTGAATCATCCAGGCGTCATAGACTCAGCGACGGGGGAATGCACCTGCCCTCGCGTTTGAGGTTCGCCATCACATCGGGTTAGGCTGCCAACAGGCGAATTCAGTCTGGTCCGGGGTGATTGTTGATGATCGTTGATTTGCTGGCTGCGGCCGCGTTAGCCGGACTGGCCTCCCAGCCGAGCACCCTCCTGCAACAGGCGGAACAGCCGCTGTGGCAGATCACCAACGACGGCGAAAACCTGGCCGCGGTGGACCGCGGCCCTGTCCGGTCGAGTCCCGTTGCACCGGTCGACATCAACTATTGGATCTTCATGCCCGAAGCCGACGGCGTCGATGCCATCGTCTCGGCCATGACCGTCGATTGTGCCGCCCGCACCTTCGTCCACCACAGCTTCAGCGGTTATCACGGCACATCCTTTGTCGGGGCCTCGGCGGCAACCGACACCTCAGCCCAGACAGCCGAGGCTGACACCCTGTTCGGGGCCATGGTCGCGCACGTCTGCGACCCGCAGCCTGAAGGCCGTGAAGCCCCGGACTTTGGCAGCTATCGGGATGCGGTGACCGCGCGTCAGGAACTGGCGCGTCCCTGATCAGGCGGGCCGTGCCGCGGCCTCTACCAGATCGGCCAGCCTATTGGCGGCGTCAGGGATGCCGACCGAGCGGGCGGCAGCCGCGCGTCGCTCCAGGGCAATCGGATCATCCAACATCGCCTGGACCGCCTCACTGAGCCGATCAACCGTCAGATCGTCCTCAAGAATGACCATGGCCGCCCCGGCATCGGTCAGCGCCTTGGCGTTCAGTCGCTGATGATCATCCGTGGCGATCTTCAGCGGGACCAGGATTGACGGCAGACCGGCCACCGCCAGCTCGGAACAGGTTGAGGCCCCGGCCCGACCAATCACCAGATGCGCCTGACCCAGTCGCCCGGCCATGTCGCGAAAGAAGGGGGCCACCTCGGCCTGGATGGCGGCATCGACATAGACCTCGCGCGTGCTGTCGAGCAGCTCGGGCCGGCTCTGCTGGTGGACATCCAGGCGATCCCGCAACCGCTCAGCGATCTGGGCCAGGGCCAGCGGTGCCGTCTCGGACAGAATCCGCGCGCCCTGGCTGCCGCCGGTGATCAGAACATGCAGGCGATCCTTGCCCACGCTGTATGTGCGTTTCGTGAGCGCCTGAATATCCGTGCGGACCGGATTGCCGACCACCTCGATCCGATCCTTCAGACCGGCAGGGACACGCTCCAAAGTCGGGAAGGCCGCCGCGATCTTTCGGGCATAGCGGGCCAAAGCTCGGTTGGACCGCCCCAGCACGGCGTTCTGCTCGTGGATGATGATCGGGCGGCCCGTCGTCGCGGCGGCCAACAGGGCCGGGATTGACGGATAGCCGCCGAAGCCCACGACCACACTGGGCTTGAGCCGGGCGAAGGCCGAACGGGCCTGGACGACACCGGCCAGAATACGGAACACGGCACCGACCATCTGGATGGGGTTTGACGCCGTCGCAGCCTCCAGAGCCAGCCGCTCTTCCGCCGGGAAATCGTGGGCGTACTGGTCGCCGCGCCTGTCGGTGGCCAGCACCACGCGCCAACCGCGCCGCGTCAGCTCCTCGGCCAGGGCCTGCGCTGGAAAGAGGTGACCACCCGTCCCCCCCGCGGCCAGAACGGCAACACGGCTCATCCGAGAATGCCCTTGGGCGTCGAGCCCGGCTCATAGGCACCCGGGCGCTTGCGGGTCAGCGCCAGTGCCAGCCCCATCGTCAGGCACATGCCCAGCATCGACGACCCCCCATAGCTGATGAACGGGAGGGTCATGCCCTTGGTCGGGGCCAGTCCCAGATTGACCGCGATATTGATGGCCGCCTGCAGGCCCAGAAGAATGAACAAACCACCGGCCGCCGTCTGTTCGAACGGGTCGGCCAGTTCGCGCGCGCGCCGCAACCCACGAATGGCGACCAATCCAAAGACGCTGATCAGGATGATCGAGAAAACCAGACCGAACTCTTCGGCGGCGACCGAATAGATGAAGTCGGTATGCAGGTCCGGGACGTGACGCTTCATCACCCCTTCACCGACCCCACGACCGACCAGCCCGCCGGCCGAAATCGCCTCGTGGGCGCGCTCCAGCTGGAAGTTGTCGCTGGCCTCACCGCCTCCGATGAACATGGCGATCCGATCCCGCACATGGCCGACGGTCAGGTAGATGGCGACAAAACCAGCAGCGGCCATGGCCATCAGAGCTGCCATCCACCGTAGCGGCACGCCGGCCATGAAGAAGACCGCCATGAAGGTCGTGGTGATCAGGACCGTCTGGCCGATGTCCGGCTGGATGATCAGCAGGCCGGCGGTGACGGCATACAGGCCGAACGCAATCGACATGCCGGGCACGCCCTCGCCTTTCTGGCCCTCGGCGAACATCCAGGCGGCCAGGACGATGAGCGCCGGCTTGACGAACTCGGATGGCTGGAAGCCGAACGGCCCGATGGCGAGCCATCGCGTCGCCCCCTTGGCCTCATTGCCGATGAAGGGCAGCAGGCACATCACCCCGATACAGAACAGGAAAGTCAGCGCGCAGACCCGCCGCACATGGCGCGGCGACAACATCGAGGTCGAAATCAGGATGCCCAGGCCGAGCGTGGCGAAGGCGATCATCCGCCAGGCGTAGTAAAAATCGCCGCTGATCGAGTCGTCGCGCATGGCGGCGGCCGGGCTGGAAGCGAAGCTGAGCGCAACGCCGGTCAGGATCAACGCCAGGATCGCGACCAGGATCGGCTTGTCGACCTGCCAGAACCAGTTACCGACCAGCGAACGGTCGCCGCGCGCCAGGGGCGGAACATAGGTGGTCATGGGACGACTCCCTCATCGATCACGCGGCGCACGGCGGCCCGGAAGGCCTCCCCGCGCGCCTCGAAGTCCGGATACTGGTCGAAACTGGCGCAGGCCGGGCTGAGCAGGACGATCTCGTCCCGGCCCGTCGCGGCGGCGGCGCGCGCGGCCATCTCGACCGCCTTGTCCATGTCGCCGCAGACGACGTGCGGCACGCTGGTCAGCACGCGGGCGAAATCCTCGCCGGCCTCGCCGATCAGGAAGGCGCTCTCGATGCGCCCGAACAGGTCGCCCAGGCTGTCGATCCCGCCATCCTTGGCCCGCCCGCCCGCGATCCAGAACACACGCTCATAGCTCGACAGGGCCTGACGCGCCGCGTCGGCGTTGGTGGCCTTGGAGTCGTTGACGAAGCGGACGCGCTCGGTCTGGGCCACGGTCTCCATACGGTGTGCGAGGCCTGGGAAGGTCATCAGGCCGGCGACGGCTTGGTCATGGCCGACGCCCAGCGCGGTTGCGGCGGCATAGGCGAAGGCGGCGTTCTGGGCGTTGTGACGTCCCGGCAGGGATCGGGCAGCAGTGAGGTCGATGCGAAGTCCTTCCGCCGAGCGGAAGTATCCCAGGCCTGCCTCCAGCCCTTTCTCGTCAACTTCGCTCCAAGGCGCGTAGTATTGTTGGCTCCAGAATTCCTCGGGCTCCCACACTCGCAAGTCGCTGGCCCACGGAGGTTCGCCCTTCCCGGTGAAAGGCGCGAAGTGCACGTATCGGGTTGGAATCCCGGCCCGATACACATCGACTGCGATATCCGCGCTCCAGACATCGTCCATGCCTATGATGGCTTCAAGGCGGCCGCTTCGATTGTCGCCGAGAACTGGACAAAAGAGGCGCCGCTTGGCCGCTACGTATCCACGCATGCCGCCGTGCCGATCGAGATGGTCGGGGCTCATGTTCGTCAGGATGGCGACATCCGGCTCGAAGCTGGTGGTCAGGTCTAATTGGTACGAAGACACCTCGATCACATAGACCGCATCTGGAGTCGGCTCCGGCAGAGCCAGAACGCCGATGCCGATGTTGCCGCCGACATGGACGGTTAGTCCGGCCTGCTTCAGCACCCAACCGATCAACGCCGTCGTTGTGGACTTTCCATTAGTCCCGGTCACGGCGACCACCTTAGGGCGGCGAGCCTCGGGCAACGCATCGATCGCCCGGGCAAATAGTTCAAGGTCGCCGACGATTGGCGTCTTCGAAGCCTGGGCTTTCTCCACGGTCCAGTGAGGTCTCGGGTGCGTAAGGGGTACACCTGGCGACAAGACTAGCGCGTCGATCCCGCGCCAGTCCGCCGTTGACAGATCGACGAGGTCGAAGCCTTCGGCCTCGGCCTGCATGCGGCCCGAAACGCTATCGTCCCAAAGAGCCGGGAACGCACCTCCAGCCTTCAATGCGCGAGCCGCCGTCAAGCCGGAACGGCCTAAGCCGAAAACGGCGACGGTCTGCTCCTCAAAGCCGCGCGCGGGAATCATGCCTCAATTCTCGTCATCCTCGGGCTTGACCCGAGGATCAGACCGTCCGTCGCTCGTAGCTGGACGCGCGAGCGCAGACTGTGCCGGTTCTGGCCTGACCAGCCCGCGCCAACGCCCGACCCTCGGGTCAAGCCCGAGGGTGACGAGTGGGGTTGGGCCAGCCCTTCGCTCATCGCAGTTTGAGCGTCGCCAGCCCGACCAGCGCCAGCATCGCCGCCACGATCCAGAAGCGGATCACCACGGTCGATTCCGGCCAGCCGAGCTTTTCAAAGTGATGGTGGATCGGGGCCATCAGGAAGATGCGTTTGCCGGTGGCCTTGAAGTAGGACACCTGGATCATCACGCTCAGCGCCTCGATGACGAACAGACCGCCGACGATTCCCAGCACCAGCTCGTGCTTGGTCGAGACGGCCACCGATCCGAGCGCGCCGCCCAGGGCCAGCGAACCCGTGTCGCCCATGAAGATCTTGGCCGGCGGGGCGTTGTACCAGAGGAAGCCCGTACCCCCGCCGATGATGGCCGCGCAGAAGATTGCCAGCTCTCCCGTGCCCGGCGCGTGGTGCACCTGAAGGTATTCGGAAAAGAGGAAATTGCCGACCAGATAGCTGATCACGCCGAAGGCGGCGGCCGCCATCATCACCGGCACGATCGCCAGGCCGTCCAGCCCGTCGGTCAGGTTCACCGCATTGGAAAAGCCGACAATGGTGAAGGCTGCAAACGCCACATAGAACCAGCCCAGATTCAACAACACGGCTTTGAAGAAGGGAAAGGCGATCGAGGTCTGGAGGTTCGGTGAGGTCGGCGACACAGGTGCAAAGGCCACCAGGATAGCCGCCGCCACGATGGCCACGGCGAACTGAGCCACCAGCTTCTGTTTTCCGGTCAGGCCGGCATGATGCTGTTTGGTGACCTTGTCGTAGTCGTCCAGGAATCCGAGCAGCCCATAGGCCCCCGTGACGAACAGGACGACCCAGACATAGATGTTGGTCAGGTCTGCCCACAACAGGGTTCCGGCAAAAACCCCCGCCAGGATCATCAAGCCACCCATCGTGGGGGTGCCCTGTTTGGTTTGCAGATGGCTGGCGGGTCCATCCTTACGGATTGGCTGGCCCCGGCCCTGTTTGGATCGCATCCAGTCGATGAAGCGGCTGCCCATGGCGATGGCCACGAACAGACCCGTGAGCAGGGCCAGACCGACCCGTACCGTCTGGTACTGGAGCAGGTTCAGAAGCGGGTATTCCTGAGCGAAGTCCGCGAAATAGAGGTAGAGCAGATAGAACATCAGACTTCCCGAGCGGCCTCCATTTCGGCCAGAGCCTTCGCTACCAGCGAGGCTTTGGAACCGTTGGAACCCTTGACCATGACGACATCACCGGGCCTGACCGCCGCGGTGACAATCGGTGCCAACGCAGTCGCATCCTCGGCCCAGCCTCCCCGCTTTTCTGCAGGCAGGGCCCGATCCAGAGACTGCATCGCTTTCCCGGCGGTAAACACCAGGTCGATTTCGGCCTCGACCAGCACGTCGGCCAGACCGGCATGGAGGGCCTCGGAATGGTTACCCAGCTCCAGCATGTCGGTCAGGGCCACAATCCTACGACCCATCACGTCCGTCCGCGCGCCCAGGCTCCTGAAACCGGCTTTCATCGAAATCGGATTGGCGTTGTAGCTTTCGTCGATCAGCAGGAATGCGCCACCTGGGATTTCCACACGCTTGGCCGCGCCCCGTCCAGCCAGGGGCCGGAACTCCGCCAGAGCTTCCAGCGCCGTGGCCATCGGCACGTCCAAAGCTTCCAGCATCAACAGGGTCGCCAGGCTGTTGGGGCCCCAATGGAAGCCGGGCTGGGCCAGCCGGTAGCTCACCTCCTCGCCCCAGATGCGCGCGCGCACATCGGCCCCTTCGGGGTCCGGCCTGAAATCGAGCAGAACGGCATCCCCGCCGGGATTGGACCCGAACATGGCCACGCGGGCCCCACGCTCGAGGGCGGCCTGCTTTAACAGATCGAACCAGCGATCGTCACCGTTCAGAACCGCGACACCGGCAGGGCCCAATCCCTCGAAGATTTCCGCCTTGGCGCGCGCAACGCCCTCTTCGCCATCGGGGAAGCTCTCGATGTGAACGGGTCCAACGGTGGTCACACAGACGGCGTGCGGCTGGACCATGCGCGACAGCGGGCCAATCTCATTGGCGTGGTTCATGCCGATCTCGAAGACGGCCCGTTCAACGTCGCGCGGCATCCGCGCCAGCGTCAACGGCACGCCGATGTGGTTGTTGAACGACTTCACCGACCCGTGCGCCGGACCGGCCAGATCCAATCCGGCACGGATCGCCTGGGTCACGCTGGTCTTGCCGACCGAGCCGGTCACCGCGCCGCGGCGCACCTGGGGTGCTCGATCCCGTGCCTGGCCACCCAGCGCCTCAAGAGCCTTGAGGGTTTCGGGGACCAGGACGAACGGGCCGCCTGATACCGGTTGGGAAACCAGGGCCCCCACAGCGCCTGACGCAAAGGCCCCCTGAACAAACTCGTGGCCGTCACGCACACCTTGCAGCGCCACAAACAGGTCGCCAGGCTGGACCTCTCGACTGTCGAACGTAATCCCGGTGGCCGAAAAATCGCCGTCAGCAAGACCGCCGGTCGCCGAGGCAACCTCGCGTGCGGTCCACAAGGGGTCTGACATTACTGAGCGTCCTTGATAGCCTTTGCGACCTCCGTCGCGTCGTCGAACGGATAGACGGTTTCGCCGACGATTTGACCCTGTTCGTGACCTTTTCCGGCAACGATCAGCACATCGCCCGCCTTGAGTTCCGACACGGCCCAGGCAATCGCCTCACGCCGATCACCGATCTCGCGTGCGTCGGGACAGCCTTTGCGAATCTCGGCCCGGATCTCGGCGGGGTCTTCCGAGCGCGGATTGTCATCCGTAACCACCGCAACGTCGGCCAGTCTCGCCGCCGCCTCACCCATCAGCCTGCGCTTGCCCCGGTCCCGGTCGCCGCCGGCCCCGAAGACGACGATCAGTCGGCCCCGCGCATGCGGTCGCAACGCTTCCAGAACCGTCTTCAGACCGTCCGGCGTATGGGCATAGTCGACATAGGCTTCCCCGCCGGAGGCGGTCGTCCCGACACGCTGGAGCCGACCCGCTGCCCCCTGGATATGGGCCAGCGCGGCAATCACCGCCTCAGGGGCATCCCCCGCCGCGACACACAGGCCGGCGGCCACCAGTGCATTCTCGACCTGGAAGGCTCCGGCCAGCGGCAGCAAAACCTCATGGCGACCGTCGCGGGCCTCGATCACCAGGCGTTGGCCCTCCGGCGTCGCGCGGCGCGAAACCAGGCTAAGATCCCGGCCACGCTCGCCGACCGCCATGACGCCCAGGCCCGCCATGATCCCGGCCCCGGCGAAAGCATTGTAGGCCTCAGAATCGGCATTCAGAACGGCGGTCCGTCCGCGCGGCAACAGCGTATCGAACAGCCGCAGCTTGGCCGCGCGGTAGCTCTCCATGTCGGCGTGGTAGTCGAGATGGTCCTGGCTCAGATTAGTGAAGCCCGCCGCCACGAGGTTGACCCCATCGATCCGCCGCTGGTCCAGACCGTGCGACGACGCCTCCAGCGCCAGGTGGGTGACACCCCGGCCGGCCAGTTCAGCCAGCATACGGGCAGCGTCTCCGGCATCAGGGCTGGTCAGGCCTGGGCCGGTCAGAACCTCATCACCGGCCATGACGCCGAGCGTTCCCATGCTGGCGGCGTGATGGCCCAGATGGGTCCATATTTGTCGACAGAAGGCCGCAACCGATGTCTTGCCGTTCGTACCCGTCACCGCCACGCAGGTCTTGGGCTGGGCACCGTAGAAGGCCCGTGCCGCCAAGGCATAGGCACGACGCACATCGCCTGATTTGACGATCAGCGGTGCCGCATCATCCGGCGTATCGGCGGGAACCAGAACCGCCGCCGCGCCTTGCGACAGGGCCTGGGAGATGAAGGCTCGACCGTCCGACTTGGCTCCGGGCAGAGCCGCGAAAAGCGTGCCTTCACCCACGCGGCGACTGTCAGAGGTCACCCCGGTGATCACGGGATCGGAGGCCACATCGCGGCGCACGATGTCAGACAGGCGCAACGCCGTCATCGCGGCGCTCCCGTCATGGCATCGGCCTCTGACACGGGCGCGAGATGTTCCGCGGTCGGCTCTCCGGTGCGTTGACGACGCACACCCAGGAATGGCCCGATCCGCCGGATGACACGCCCCACGGCGGGGGCCGCCGTCAGGCCGGCGGTCCGACCGCCGCCAGATTGGGCCGAGCCGCGCGGCTCATCCAGCAGGATCAGCACCAGATAGCGGTCCTGATCCGCCGGCCCTTCGGTCGGGAAGACGGACACGAAGGAGGACACAACGCGCGTCCGGTCAGGCCGGCCATTGGCGTATTTCTCAGCCGTCCCGGTCTTGCCACCGACCGAGAAGCCGTCGACGTCGGCGCGCCGCCCCGAGCCGTCGGTGACGTTCAGCCGCATCAGGCGCAGCATCTGGCGCGAGGTTTCGCTCGATACGACGCGGCGACCCTGAAGGCGCGCCCGATCCGTGACCGGCCGCAACGTCAGCGGCACATAGGTTCCGTCGTTCATGATGGCCCCGACCGCTGCCGCCATTTGCAGGGGCGTCACGCCGATGGCGTGTCCGAACGAGGCCGAGGCGATGGTATTGGCATCCCACCGTTGCGGAACCAGGGGAGCGGTCGATTCCGCCAGCCCGATCTGCAAGCGATCCAGCAGACCGAACTGATCGTAGTAGGACTGCATCACGTCCCCGCCCATCAGGGCGGCGATCCGGCTGGTGCCGATGTTGGACGAATGGGTGAAAACCTCATCGACCGTCATGGCCCGATTGGCCGCATGAAAGTCGTTGATGACCCGGCCGCCGAGGCGCAAACCGCCGGCCGCGTCGATCACGGTGTTCGGCTGAACGACACCCGAATCTAGCCCCGCGGCGATCGAGAAGATCTTGAACGTCGAGCCCATTTCCCAGACCGAACCGGCAGCCCGATTGATGAAGCTGGTGGCCGGCGAAGCCCCTCGCTGGTTCGGGTCGAAGTCCGGGTACGAGGCCATGGCCAGGACTTCGCCGGTGCGGATATTGGTCACCAGACCTACGGCTCCGATTACCTGCTGATCGGCAGCGACGGCCTCAAGTTCGTTCTCCAGCGCGCCCTGGACCCGCAGGTCGATCGACAGGGGCACACTTCCACCCGCCTGCCCGGCGTTGCGGATATCGTCATTAAAGGCCGCCTCGAAGCCCGCCGCGCCTTCACCGTCCTGATTGGCAAAGCCAATGACGTGGGCACCCAGGTCATGCAGCGGATAGACGCGGGCGTCTTCTTCTTCGAAATAGAGCCCGCCGAGCGCCAGATCATGGACCGCCTGGCGTTGCTCCGCCGTCAGCCCGCCGACGATGAACCCGCGATCCTCGCCAGACAGAACCTGCGCCAACCGCCTTTGGCCGGCCTGGGGCATATCCGGCAAGGCCGACAAGACCTGCTCGCGCACAAACGCCCTATCCACCGTCTCGGTTGGAACGATCACCAACCGATAGTGCGGCAGATTGGTGGCCATCAGCAGGCCGTTGCGATCCGTCAGATCGCCGCGCTGCACCGCCAGGACCGGTGCCCCCGAGGCCTCCTCCACTCGCCCGGAGAACAAGGCCGCCTTGACCGCTCCGACCATCAGAACCGCAAAGATGAGCATGAAGACGCCGGCCACAATCGTCATGCGGAACCGGGTGTCGTTCTCAACCCGGTCGTCTGCCCCGGCCTTTTCAAACGTATGTTCCAGGCTCTGCCACCAGTCGGCCAGTCGACGGGTGCCGGAACGGGGCAGAACGCGGCGGCCAAAATCGACGAGGCTCATGGTTGAACCTCCACCGGGACCGCTGGCTCCAGTTCTCCGATGATGGATTCAAGATTCTCGGGCCGCGTCTCATTGATCGGCTCAACCGGCGCGAGGTCGGTATGTTCGCGCACCAGCGCTTCCAGACGGGCCGGCTGCTCCAGATAGGCGGCCTCGGCACGCAACTGGCGGATTTCGCGTTGTTCGGAGCGGATGTCGCGCTCGATCTCCCGAATGGTGGCGCGCTCGTCGGCCCCCGTCGCCTTGGCCACATAGACCCAGGCCACCAGGGCCACCAGACAGACAAAGGCCGACAGTTCCAGCATACGAAGGCGGCTGCGGCGCGAGCGGATATGGGCCTCCATCATGCCGCCACCTTCCAGATCGGTGCATCCGTGCGCACGGCGGCGCGCAGCTTGGCGGAGCGCGCGCGCGCATTCTCGCGCGCTTCAGCTTCGGATGCCTCGACCAGGCCCTTGCCGATCAGGGTGAAGCTGGGCCGCGGCCCCGCAGCCTGTGGCGGGAGATGGCGCGATCCGCCCCCGCCCTTGCCGGCGCGGGCATTCAGAAAGCGTTTGACGATCCGGTCTTCCAGCGAATGGAAGGTCACAACAACCAGTCGCCCGCCGGGCTTGAGCACCTGCTCGGCGGCTCGAAGGCCACCCTCCAGTTCGCCCAACTCGTCATTGACGGCAATACGCAGGGCCTGGAACGTCCGCGTCGCCGGATGAATCGGCGCACCCCGCCGACCGCCGACCGCCTTCTCGACCACCTCGGCCAGATCAAGCGTGCGGGTGAAGGGCTGCTCGACCCGTCGCCGCAGGATAGCCGTGGCAATCCGCCCCGAGTCTCGCTCTTCGCCATATTCCCGGATCAGATGGGCCAGCGGGCCGTGGTCCAGCGTATTCACCAGGTCCGCCGCCGTAGGTCCCTCGTCCGACATTCGCATGTCCAACGGGCCATCCTTCTGGAACGAGAAGCCGCGCTCAGCCTGATCCAGCTGCATGGACGAGACACCGATATCCAGAACCACCACATCGCACGACGCGGGGCCAACCTCGGCCAGGGCCTCAGCCATTTCAGAGAACTGCCGCCGGACCAGGCGAAAGGCTTGAGGGTAATCAGCCGTCAGCCGGTCAGCGTGAACCTGAACCGTCGGATCCCGGTCCAGGCCGATGACCTCACAGCCGCGCTCCAGAAAGGCCCTCGAATAGCCCCCCGCTCCAAAGGTGCCGTCGATGACCAGATCGCCGGATCGAGGATCAGCCGCAGCCAACACCTCATTCAACATGACCGGCAGGTGCGGGCTCATCCGGCTCCTCCCGTCAGCTTGGCGTATTCGACATTGGCCAGGGCCGCGATGCTCTCGTCGGCCAGGGCATCCATTCGCGCCGCCCACGGTTCATAGGCGTCCGGCGCCCAGATCAGGAACCGGTCCATCATACCGACCAGCACGACCTCGTCCTTGAGGCCGAAACGCGCACACATGGCCTCCGGCAGGGTGATGCGACCCGCCGTGTCATAGGCCAGGGTCTTCGACTGGGCGAACACCTTCATGGTCAGCGACTTTCGCGAGTCATGACCAAACGGGAGCTGCGAGGCCATGACCTCGTACTGCTTCTTCAGAGCAATGCCGCCCGCCTCGAGACACGGCTCGGACAGGCAAGGAAAGACGAACAGCGCATCCTGCGAGCCGTCTTCAACATTTCGGTAATCGGCAGGGACGACAAAGCGTCGCTTGGAATCCAGCGGCTTCTCATAGGTCGAGAGAAACACCGGCGCGCCTCGGACTTGTGCAGCCCGTCCCTGATCTCCGAAGCCGGCCCCGACGGACAATCCGACGGCCCCTCCCACTTCTTAATCTCTGGGTTACCATGTTCCTATGTGGGATGCAATGACACTCACTGACACCAGAAGATCAGAATTGAATATCTAAAGTATCCGATCGACCCGAGAGAACATAAGCAGAACACAGATGAGCCCACCATGCCGATCAGGTCCGAAGAGTGCCGAGCCGGGACCTGATCTCAATCGGGCCGCTTGCGTTAAGGCCCGGAGCTTCGCCGCTTCGTGGCTCGCCTGCGGGTGCAATGGTGTGGAGCGGAAATGTCAGACGGCCTGTAAGCCGGGTTCTGTCCCCGCAAGCGGGTGACGGTCATTCCTCTGGACCGCCCATTGCTGAGCGGTTCTCGCGACCTACCCGGACACCTCGGGCCGGCGAGCCCTGCGCCCGAGAGCGCGCGGTGTCCCTATTCGGTCTTGCTCCAGGCGGGGCTTGCCATGCCGGTCCTGTCGCCAGGCCCGCGGTGGGCTCTTACCCCACCCTTTCACCCTTACCCCTGCCGAGGCGGGGGCGGTTTGCTTTCTGTGGCGCTATCCCTCGGGTCGCCCCGGGCGGGCGTTACCCGCCGCCTTTTCGCCGTGGAGCCCGGACTTTCCTCGACGCCGAAGCGCCGCGACCGCCCGACCGTCTGACGGGGCGTCAATTGCACTGCTGACAGGCGCTAGTCCAGCACCCCTGTCACGCTCTCCGCTGAGGCCAGCTGCAACAGCCCCACCAGCCGCGCCCGCGTTTCACCGTCGGCGATCCCGTCAATGTTGTCCTGCCGCCAGTGCCGCTGGAAGGCGGTGACCGTCAGCTTCGTCGCCTCGTCATAGATGCCCGTCTGCTCCAGCCCGTAGCCCAGCCGCTTTAAGCCCGCCTGGAGCACGACCACGCCCAGCCCCTCCTCGCCCAGTCCGATCGGGGGGCCGAGGGCGGCGATGCGTTCCATCGCCGGCTCGAACCACAGACCATGCCCTGCCTCAGCCAGTTGCTTCCAGGGGAACAGCTCACCAGGATCTTCCTTGCGATCCGGGGCCACGTCGGAATGGCCGATGATGCGGTCATTGGGCACGGTCCAGCGGGTGCGGATGTCTCCGACCAGGTCGATCACGGCCTGGACCTGTGGCTCGGGGAAGGCGCGATAGCCCCACTCATGGCCGGGATTGACGATCTCTATGCCGATGGAGACGCCGTTCAGCTGGTCCTGGCCGCGCCAGTGCGACACGCCCGCGTGCCAACAGCGACGTTCTTCCGGGGCCAAACGAAAAATCCGACCGTCTTCTTCCACCACATAGTGGGCCGAAACCTTGGCCTGGGGGTCACACAGCCGCTCAATCGCCGCTTCACCGGACTGCATGCCGGTGTAGTGTAGGACGATCATGTCCGGCAACGCGTGCCGCGTGTCGAAGTTCGGCGTGGGACGGTCGATGAAGGTCAGGGACATCTCGACGCGCTCAGCGCGACGGCTGGTCGTAGCCGTAGGCCACCCACTGGTCGCCGACCTTGTGGGCGTCGATGATTTCACCCTCGCCTTGTGCCATCGGGCCCGGCCGAGCCGGTTGCGAGCGGCTGGGTCGCCGGCCCGTCAGACGCGCCAGCATCACCGCTAGCCAGGCAAAGCCGGCGACAATCGCCACCGCCAGGCCTGCGAACAGGGCAAACAGAGCTCCGATCAGGACAGCAAAGCCACCCACGATCACAGCAACAATCCAGCCGAGCATGGCTCCCAGCCCCTGATCGGCAGGCGGCGGTCCAAGTCGGAAGGTGTGAATACGGTTCATCATCGTCCTCTGGCCGATAACGCCACGGGCGACATCGGGTTGCTTAATGTCGGCCCGCCCGCCCGGCGCGTCAATGTGTAACCCCCCTTCGTCAGGTGTGGTGAGGTGGCGCAGGCCTTGCTGGAGGTCTAGAAACTGCCACAGCCCCGGCCCAGGATGGGTCGTTTTCAGTTGCCCGAAAGACGAGATTCATGCCGCTTTCCCTCGCCTTCGCCACCGTCCTCGCCCTGGCGGCCCAGGATGGCCCGATCATGACGGCGCGCACCGCCCCGACCGAATCCGCCGAATCCGTGCGCCGCCGCGAAGCCATGGCCTATGCCTATCCAATCCCGCCGGGCGTCCCGGCTGATGATTTTGGTTTTCTCGGCTATTGCGACGGCCTGATTTCCGGCCACGTCCAACTGGGTGAAACCCTGGGGGCCGGAGCCGATGAGGAGTTGATGCGTCTGGGTCGCCTGGAACGTCAGGACTTCGAAACCGCCCGCGTCGCCGGGACGGTGCGCGCCACACCGGCCCAGGTCGCTGCGGCCAATGGGGCCTATGAACACGCCATGACGCGCTGGCAGCCGTATCTGACCAACGCCAATGCCGATGCCCGACAGGAAGCCTTTGATCTGTTCTTCGGTCTGCCGGGCCGTTGCGAGCACGCCGCCCGCCGGGTGCGTTCGAACATCACCAGCACCCCGGCCACGCTGGAAGAGGTCGGCCTGACGGTGGAAGAGGTTCTCCCGCCCAGCCTGATCGAAGCTCAGGCCGCGGCTGAAGCGGAGGCCTCTGCCGAGGCCGCCCGTGACGACACGCCAACCGGCGACTAAGGAATCGTCTGGGGCCGCGGCTACGTCCTGCGCGATCCCCAGGAAGGCTCCGCCGGCATCACCGCCGCGGCCTGACCGAAAGTTTGTAAGCGTCCGGGTTGGAAGCGCCCGCCGGGAAACCGGCGGGCGTTTTTCCGTCTGGGGTCAAGGGCTGCGCTCTATTGGAGAACCCATCGCAATCTGATCGTCTGGACCGTGCCTACATACCGGTCCTCGTAGCGCAGGTGCAGGGCTGCTCTCGCTGTTGCCGCAGCAAACCCAATTCCTGTCGGATCCTCGAAGACTGGCCTGCAATCATCAAGATAGCCGTCGATACGAACCGTGCAGGCTACCACGCCGACGCCCTCAACATCTCGATCCAATGCCCGCGAAGGGAAATAATACGCCATCTGCTCGGGCGTAATACTCTCGATCGGTTGAGGCTGGACAATGACAGGAGGGCGGTAGGGTTGCCCCGCGGCGGCGACTGGCGGCGCGGCTGGGACGGCATCCTGAGCAATAAGGGCCAAAGCGAAAAGCAGCATCTGCAAACCCTATGGCAAAAGGCGTTGGTCCAAAAGCCCCCTCGCAATCCGCACCATCCGCCCTTACATTCAGGGCCAATGAAAAAAACAAACACCCGCAGGCCACAGGGCCTGCCCACGAAGGACGAACTCGTCCGTTTCCTCCGCGACGCCGGAGAAGCTGAGAAATCCGACATCGCCAGAGCCTTCGGCCTCAAGGGCCAGGAGCGCCGGCAACTGCGCGACATGCTGCGCGAGCTGGAAGGCGAGGGAAAACTCGGAAAACGCGGGCGCAAGGGCTTTTCCGAAGCCGGTGCCCTGCCCCCCGCGGGCGTGGCCGATGTCGTCGAGCGCGATGCCGACGGCGATCTCTACGTTCGTCTGGTCAAGGCCGGATCGGATGCGCCCCTGGCGCGCCTGGCCCCCGACCGCAATGAAAAGGCCGCCGGTGCCCCCGGCCTGGGCGACCGCCTTCTGGTCCGCTTCGAGCGCGTTGGCGACGCCGTCGAGGCCAGGCTGATCAAGAAGCTGGGCCAGAGCGCCCACCGCATCCTCGGCGTCATCCGCAAGTCCAAGCGCGAGATCCGCGTCGAGCCGGTCGACCGCAAGGCCAAGGACGTCCTGTTGATTTCCGAGCACGAGGCCCGCGACCGCGACCTCAAGGACGGCGACATTGTGCTGGCCGAGCTGGCCGGACGGCCCACCCGCTATGGACCGAAGCCAGGCCGCATCCTCGAGGTCGTCGGCCGCGAGGACCAGCCCCGCGCCGCCTCGCTGATCGCGGTCCATTCCCATGGCCTGCCGACCGGCTTCTCCGAAGCCGCCGAGGCCGAGGCCGCCGCCGCCCAGCCCCCGACGCTGAAGGGCCGTGAGGATCTGCGCAAGATCCCCCTCATCACCATCGACCCGGCCGACGCCCGCGACCACGACGACGCCGTCTATGCCGAGCCGGACGACGACCCGAAGAACAAGGGCGGCTGGATCGTCTGGGTCGCCATCGCCGATGTCGCCGCCTATGTCCGCGTCGGCTCCGCGCTTGATCGCGAAGCCAAGGACAAGGGCAACTCGACCTACTTCCCCGACCGGGTGGAGCCCATGCTGCCCCACGCCCTGTCGTCCAACCTCTGTTCCCTGCGTGAAGGTGAGGACCGCGCCTGCCTCGCCGTGCGTATGGTCTTCGACAAACAGGGCAAGAAGACCGGCCATACGTTCGTCCGCGGCCTCATGCGGTCTGCCGCCAAAGTCTCCTATGAACAGGCGCAAGCCGCCATCGATGGTCAGCCAGATGACACCACCGGCCCCATCCTCGATCCGATCCTCAAGCCCCTGTGGGCCGCCTACCGAACCATGCTGGTTGGGCGAGAGCGCCGCTCTCCGCTGGCCATCGAAACCCTTGAGCGCAAAATCAAGCTCAACGAGGCCGGCGAGGTCGTCTCCATCGAGCCGCGCCGGTCGCTGGAGGCTCACCGGCTGATCGAAGAGATGATGATCCAGGCCAATGTCTCGGCCGCCGAGACGCTGGAACAGAAGAAATCCCCCCTGATCTACCGGGTCCACGACGCGCCCAGCCAGGAGAAGATCTTCAACCTGGCCGACTTCCTGGGCACCATCGGCCTGCGCTGGAACAAGGGCGAGCCACCGAAGACCGCCCGCTTCAACGAACTGCTGGACCAGACCCGCGACGGTCCGCACGGCGACATCGTCAATGAGGTCGTCCTGCGCACCCAGATGCAGGCCATCTATTCGCCGGACAACGTCGGCCACTTTGGTCTGAACCTGGACCGCTACGCCCACTTCACCTCGCCGATCCGCCGCTATGCCGACCTTATCGTGCACCGGGGGCTAATCCGGGCGCTGGGCCTGGGCAGCGACGGCCTGACCGACAAGGAGATCAGCCAGCTCGAGGCCATCTCCGAGCATATCGTCATGACCGAGCGCCGCTCCATGGCCGCCGAGCGCGACGCCAATGACCGTTATGTCGCTGCCTTCCTGGCCGACCGCACCGGCGCGATGTTCACCGGCCGGATCACCGGCGTCACCCGCTTTGGCCTGTTCGTGCGCCTGGACGAAACCGGGGCGGACGGCCTGGTCCCCGTGCGCGATCTCGGCGACGAGTTCTTCATCCACGATGACCGCGCCCACGCCCTGGTCGGCCAGCGCACCGGCAAGCGCTGGACGCTCGGCCGTATGGTCGATGTCCGCCTGCTGGAGGCCACCCCGATCACCGGTGGCCTGTTGTTCGAGATGATCTCCGAGCCGGCCCCCGCCGACCCCAACGCCCCGCGCCCCCGCCTCGGCGTCCGCGACCGTGCCGGCCCGCCCCGTGGCAAGCACCGCCCCGGCGGCCCCAAGCCAGGCAAGGCCGGCGCGAAAAAGGGCAAGCGCAGATGAGTTTCCTCCCCATGTCATGGGGAGGGGGACCACCAAGTGGTGGAGGGGGCACCGCCGCCGCTTCCAGCCCATCCCCGAAAGGCCCGCGCCGCCCCCTCCGTCTCGTCGCATATTCGCGCCGAGCCGCCTCCCCATTCCTGCGTCATGGGGAGGAGAGGTGACACACACACCCTTCGACCCGCGCCAGGATCTCGCCGACGCCCCGGTTACCGGCGCGCGCATGCCGATCCGCGACGCCGCCACCCTGATCGTCGTGCGCGACGGCAAGGTCTTGATGGGTCGCCGCGCCCAGGGTCATGTCTTCATGGCGTCCAAATGGGTCTTCCCCGGTGGCCGCATTGAGCGCGGCGACTTCCGTGCCGCCTCGACTGGCGATTTCGACGCCCGATCCGCTTCCCGGCTCAGCTTCGGCTGCCCCCCCCACCGCGCCCGCGCCCTGGCCCTGGCCGCCATTCGCGAGACCTTCGAGGAAACCGGCCTGATCGTCGGCAAACAGGCCCCGCCCGCCTCCGTCGCCGGCGGCTGGCGCGCCTATCGCGCCGCCGGGGCCATCCCAGACCTTTCCGCCCTCACCTACGTCGCCCGCGCCATCACCCCGCCGGGCCGCGCCCGGCGTTTTGATGCCCGGTTCTTTATGGCCGATGGCTCCGCCCTCCTCAGCCGCGACATCGACGGCTCGGGCGAACTGGACGAGATCGCCTGGTTCCCCTGGAAAGAGGCCGAGGGCCTCGAGCTCCCCGCCATTACCCGCTTCATCATCGGCGAGATCGGCCAACGCCTCGACGACCCCGACCGCCCCGCGCCCTTCGTCAAGTTTGTGCGCGGTCAGCATCAGATCGAGCCGATGGCGTAAGACGCTCCATGGCCGAGATCGTCATCACCCTGCGCCTGACCATCGCCGACCCGGTCCCGGGCGTGCACTACAGCCTCCAGCAGAAGGAGGCCGTCTTCGACCCCCGCGTCGCCACCGACGCCCCGCTCAGCTTCGACGTTCCGGTCCGCCTGACCGATGACGGTCGGTTCCTCGGCGACTTCGTTCGCCGCGAAGGGCCTGAGCGTCGCTTCGTCTATATCCGCATTGGTCAGTCCGCCGGCCAGCACGGCACGCCCATCTCCCGCCGCGCCAAGATCGACATCCACGACATCCCGCCCGCCCTGCTCGACCAGGCGAGGCAGGGGGCGGTGCTGGAGGCGGTCCTGCCGGGACGCGCCAAAGACGGTGGCCCCGCCTGCGCGACGGTCAGGCCAACACAGGGCTGGTGGGTCGTCTGACCCCCTACCGCGCCACCGGTCGCGTCAGGTCGAACTCGACCCGGAATAGCCGCCCCGGTCGGCTCAGTTCATACACAAAGGTCTGCCCCGGTCGGATTTCCATAGCCCAGACATTGGTGGTCGACACCTGCGCGCCACCGGCGATGAACTGGTCGATGGACTCCTGGTCAACCGGAAACGCCTGACGTTCCGCTGTGCCGGGCTCAGCCGTGTCGCCGCCGTACATATGATAGCCGTGGATCTCCCCGGCCTCGTCGCGGTGATCGTGCTTGAGCCTGAGGGCCGTCCCCGTCCGCGTGATCACCCAGCGCCGCGAGCGGTCCGCTCCCACATCGAACGGAATGCCGATCTCATCGGCCGAACAGTCGCGCACCTGCATGACCAGCCGTTGGGATCGGAAACTCTCATCCGCCGGGTCATCACTGACCACCCGCCCCTCGAAGGTCTGGCCGCACAGGGCCGACAGACGGGCGAAGAAGGCGTCCTGGGGGCTGAGCGACACAGCCGATGTCGTTGCACAGGCGCTCAGGACAAGGGCGGAAATCAGGGCGAGATATGGTTTCATGGCCTCAGCCTAGCCGCTCGTTCGACGGATAGCCAAGGCTCGGTTGACTTCCCGGACTTCCTGAGTATGTTCCGCCGCTCTCGATTTCCGCGGCTTTTGCGCCGCAGCAAGGTTTTTCCCGATGGCCAAGCCCGCCTCCATCAAGATCCGCCTGAACTCGACGGCGGACACCGGCTACTTCTACGTCACCAAGAAGAACGCCCGTACCCAAACCGAGAAAATGGTCGTGCGCAAGTACGATCCGGTCGCCAAGAAGCACGTCGAGTTCAAGGAAGGCAAAATCAAGTAAGGCCCTGGCCTCGCTGGATTCCTGCAACGCCCGGTCGCGCGACCGGGCGTTTTTCATTGTGTTGACTGCGGATCAGGCCGCGTGGGCAATGACCCGGTTCCGACCTGACTGCTTGGCCTCATAGAGGGCCGCATCGGCCCGCTTGAGCAGGGCCTCGACCGTTTCGCCAACCCCGGCTGTGACGGCCACGCCGATTGAAATCGTGACATTGAGGCTCTCTCGACCGTCCATGACCATGAACGGGGTTCCGGCCACCTGGGCGCGGATACGGTCGGCGATGGCTTCGGCATCCGCGACCCCCGTTTCGGGCATGACCACGACGAACTCCTCACCACCAAACCGGCATGGCAGGTCGACGGCTCGTACATTGGTGGCCAGACGCACGGCGAACTCGACCAGAACCTCGTCCCCGGCATCGTGGCCGAAGGTATCATTGATGGTCTTGAAGTGGTCGATATCCAGGATCAGCACGGCGGCGGAAGCCCCGCCTTTTCCGGCATTGTCGACCAGCGGCTCGAGCTGACCGGCCATGTAGCGACGATTGTGCAGACCCGTCAGGGGATCGGTCACGGCCATCTCCAGGCTGTGGTCCAGCCTGTGTCGCAGCGAATCCGCATAACGCTTGTGGCGGATCAGGGTGTTGCATCGGGCCGCCAGTTCCTGCGGATCGATCGGCCGCGCCAGAATGTCGTTGGCCCCAAGTTCCAGCGCCTTGACCACGCGTGGGCGCTCATGGACATCGACGACCATCAGAATCGGCATCGACCGGCTCGCCGCGTCGGAGCGCGCCTGAGCCAGATACTTTAGACCGTCAAACGTGTCCGACGCCCCGTTCACGATGACCAGGTCAAACGCCCCGCGCGCCGCGACCAGAGCCTTGGCTGGGTTATCTTCGATCGACACACGATGGGTTGCCGACAACTCGTTGGCGATCCGTTCGGCCTGGCGTGGCTGGTCGTCGACGATCAGGACCCGTCCACCGGCGCTGCGGACCCGGCTTGCTCCGCCTTCAAGCAGCCCCAGGCGACGCCCCGATTCCTCACGCTTGCGAAGCTCCTCAATGGCGGACTTCAGCCGGGTCAGCGACCGAACCCGCGCAAACAGCATCAGGTCGTCCAGCGGCTTGGTCAGAAAGTCGTCGGCTCCGGCTTCCAGCCCGGTGATTCGATCTTCACGACCGTCCAGGGCCGTTACCAGAACGACCGGGATGTGGCGGGTAGCCGTGCCGCTTTTCAGACGTCGACAGACCTCGAACCCATCCAGGCCCGGCATCATCACGTCCAGCAGAATGAGATCTGGCTGCTCGGCGGCGGCCACGGCCAGCGCCGTCTGCCCATCCGTCGCCGTCAGGACATCAAAGTACTCGGCTGACAGGCGGGCCTGGAGCAGCCGGACATTCGCCTCAATATCGTCAACGACAAGAATGCGAGCAGTCATACGGGCCGCCCTCAGCCCAGATGACGGCGGACCGTGTCGAGGAAACTCATCACGGAGATGGGCTTGGAGATATAGGCCTCGCACCCACCCTCACGGATACGTTCCTCATCTCCCTTCATGGCGAAGGCGGTCACGGCCACGACCGGAATATGGGACAGTTCATCGTCCTCTTTCAGCCACTTGGTGACCTCCAGACCCGACACCTCGGGCAGCTGGATATCCATAAGGATCAGATCCGGCCTGTGCTGGCGCGCGAGTGCCAGCGCCTGCAGCCCTTCGCGGGTTTGCAGCGTCTCGTAGCCCTGGGCATCGAGCAGATCATGAAAGAGCTTCATGTTCAGCTCGTTATCCTCGACGATGAGGACCTTCTTGGACATCATCAACCCACACCGTTCTTGGGCGAAGCCGTTGCGCGTCGCACGCGCCCGAAGTCGCCGTTTGAGCTACCATGACGCAGAAACCTTAAGGTCGATTGAAGCCGTGAAGTCCCTGTGCCGGGATTGCCTTGGAACCGACGTGGGCGACGCTCGCCGTTGCGCCGCCTGCGGCTCACCGCGTGTGGTGGTTCATGGTGAACTGGACACTCTCAACATCGCCCACCTGGATTGCGACGCCTTCTACGCCTCGGTCGAGAAACGCGACCGGCCCGAGCTGCGCGATCTGCCGGTCATCGTCGGTGGCGGAAAACGCGGGGTGGTGTCCACCTGCTGCTATATCGCCCGCCAGTACGGGGTCCGCTCGGCCATGCCGATGTTCAAGGCCCTGAAGGCCTGCCCCGGGGCCGTGGTCATCAAGCCCGACTTCGCGAAGTACAAAGCCGCCAGCCGCGCCATCTTTGACAAGGTCCGCGACCTGACCCCACTGGTTCAGACCCTGTCGCTCGACGAGGCCTGGATCGATCTGGCCGGCACCGCCCGACTCAACGGCGGCCCGCCGGCTTTTCAGCTCATCCGGCTGCAACAACAGATCGAGCGCGATGTCGGCCTGACTGTCTCCATCGGTCTGTCGGCCAACCGGTTCCTGGCCAAGATCGCGTCGGATATCGACAAGCCGCGCGGCTTCACCATCATCGGCCGGACCGAAGCCGTCGCCTTCCTCGCCCCTCGACCCGTCTCCATCCTGCCCGGCGTTGGGCCGGTCTTCGCCAAGACCCTGGCCTCAGACGGCTACCGCACCATAGGTGATCTGGCCGCCGCCGATCAGAAGGCGCTGGCCGCCCGCTACGGCGAACATGGCCTGCGTCTGCACGCGCTCGCCCACGCGCGCGACAGTCGCCGGGTCGACCCCGAGAGCGAGCGTAAGGGCATGAGCTGCGAGACGACCTTCAACGACGACCTGACCGACCTCGCCGATCTCGAAGACGTCCTGTGGCCGCTCTGCGACCGCCTCGCCGCCCAGGCTCGCCGCGAAGGCGTCGCCGGCCGCGTGCTGACTCTCAAGTTGCGCAAAGCTGATTTCAAGATCCTGACTCGCCGTCGAACACTGGTCGAGCCGACCCAGACCGCTCGCGCCGTCTTCGCCCAGGCCCGCGAGATGCTGGCGAGAGAAATTGGCCCGCCTTACCGCCTGATCGGGGTGGGCCTCTCTGACCTGATTGAGCCCGCCGACGTCGCCGCCGACCTCTTCGGCTCTACGGAAGCCCGCGCCCTGAAGGCCGAACAAGCCATTGACGCCCTGCGCGATAAATTCGGCAAGGCGGCCGTCACGACTGGGAGGGGGCTCAAGCCCGCCTGATCCCGCCCGTTCTACGGCGGAGCATCATGCGCGCTACGCTGACAGCACCTCACCACCCAGCCGCTTGAGCAGGTCGCCGCCCTGGCCGACGGCGGCGAGACGGCTGGAGCAGTGGCCCAGTACATTGGCGGCGTAGGCTTCATAGAGGTCGATTTTGCTCTGCAGCCAGGCCTGGTCGGCGTCGGCGTCGGCCATGCGGGCTTGGGCGGCTAGGGCACCCCTGGCCAGCAACCAGCCGCCGACGACATCGCCCATCAGCTTGAGATAGGCGTCAGCCCCCGCCAGGACGTCTGCGCCGCTGTCCGCCTCGGCCTTGCGGTCGAGCAGCCAGAAGGTCGCGTCCTCGACCGCCTCAATGCCGGCTGCGAGGCGCTCAACCGGCTTGCCGGGAAGGAGGCGGGCGAGGTCCGGGAGGACCGCCTTCATGTCCGCGATCAGGACGCGGGCGCTTTCGCCGCCATCCTGGCTGAGCTTGCGGCCGACGAGGTCGCCGGCCTGGATGCCGTTGGTGCCTTCATAGATCGGGGCGATGCGGGCGTCGCGATAGTGCTGGGCCGCGCCCGTTTCCTCGATAAAGCCCATGCCGCCGTGGACCTGGACGCCCATCGAAGCGACATCACAGCCGACGTCGGTCGACCAGGCCTTGGCGATCGGCACGAACAGGTCTTCGCGGCCCTTCCAGCGGAGGCGTTCCTCCTCGGTCGCAGCGTGCTGGGCCAGGTCGGCGGCGACGCCGGTCGACAGGCAGATGGCGCGGGCGGCGGCGATCTTGGCCTTCATCACCACCAGCATCCGGCGCACGTCCGGGTGATCGATGATCGGGGCGTTGGCCTCGCCGGTCCAGATCGAACGGCCCTGGCGACGGTCCTGGGCATAGGCCAGCGCCTGCTGGAAGGCGCGCTCGGCGATGCCGACGCCCTGGACGCCGACGGCCAGGCGCGCCGCGTTCATCATGATAAACATATGGGCCAGGCCCTGATTGGGCTCACCCACCAGTTCGGCGGTGGCACCCTCATAGCTCATCACACAGGTCGGCGAGGCGTGGATGCCCAGCTTGTGCTCGACTCCGACGGGCCGGAAGCTGTTGCGGTCGCCGAGCGTCCCGTCGTCCGCCACCATGACCTTGGGTGCCAGGAACAGGCTGATGCCTTTCGATCCCTTGGGCGCATCGGGCAGGCGCGCCAGCACCAGGTGCACGATGTTGTCCGTGGCGTCGTGGTCGCCCCAGGTGATGAAGATCTTCTGGCCCGACAGCGCATAGGTGCCGTCACCATTCGGCGTGGCCGTCGCGGTCAGGGCGCCCAGGTCCGAGCCGGCCTGCGGCTCGGTCAGGACCATGGCCCCGGTCCATTCGCCGGTGATCAGTTTGGACAGATACAGCTCTTTCTGGCGATCCGTACCGACGTGCGACAGCGCCTCGATGGCCGCCAGCGACAGCATGGGGCACAGGCCGAATGCCATATTGGCCGCGTGGAAGCTCTCGAAGGCCGCGAGCTCCAGCGCCTTGGGCAACCCTTGCCCGCCCTGCTTCGGGTCCGCCGCCAGCCCTGCCCAGCCGCCCTCGGCGAAGTTCTTGTAGGCCTCGACATAGCCGGGCGCGGCGGTGACCGAGCCGCTGACGTAGAGCGCGCCCTTCAGATCACCGGTCCGGTTCAACGGTGCCAGCACCCCGTCAGCGAACTGGCCCGCCGCCTCTAGGATCGCCGCCCCGATTTCTGGATCATAATCCGGGAAGGCCCCCGTCGCCGCCACGGCGTCCAGCCCGGCGATGGCGTTCAACGCGAAATCAATGTCACGAACAGGCGAGCGGAAGGTCATGGAGCGGCTCTCATCGAAAGATCGTGAGACTCCTAGCGTCCCTGACGTTACGGCGCCAAGCTGGTGTTCTGCTCTGGGAGGAAACATGAGCCAACCATCGCCCGTCTATTCAAACGTCTCGATCGCCCTGCACTGGATCATCGCGCTTCTGGTGTTCGGCCAGATCGGCCTGGTCATGGCGCACGACGCGACCCACGGCTCGGACATGTCGCGGACCCTGCTCAATCTGCACAAGTCTGGGGGGCTGTTGATCCTGGTGCTGACGCTGGTGCGCATCGGCTGGCGCTTCAAGGAGCCGATGATCGCCCTGCCGGCGGAAATGCCCGGCTGGGAAAAGCTGCTGGCCCGAGGCACGCAGATCGGCTTCTACCTCATTCTGATCGGCCTGCCGCTGGGCGGCTGGGCCGCTTCCTCGGCGGCGGCGCGCGACATCAGCTTCTATGGCCTGTTCGACTGGCCGCTGCTGCCGATCGGGGGCGGACGCGAAGCAGCGCGGCAGTTCATGGCGATGCACGAGCTGGGGGCCAAGGCACTCTATGTGCTGCTGTTCCTGCACATCGCAGGTGCCCTGAAGCACCAGTTCATCAACAGGGACAACATCCTGCGCCGGATGCTGCCGTTCATTCGGCCGCGCTGATCTTCCCCTTCTCCCGGCGGGAGAAGGGTGATTAGAGGGGCACCATGCCCACCGCCGCCGATATCACCGCCGCTGTTGACGCCCTGAGCGCCGGCAAGCTGGCCATCCTGCCGACCGAGACGGTCTATGGACTGGCGGCGGATGCGTCGGCCCCATTGGCGGTGGCGGCAATCTTCGAGGCCAAGGGCCGTCCGAGGTTCAATCCGCTCATCGCCCATGTCGCCGACCTGGAGCAGGCCGAAGAAATCGCCATCTTCGACGACCGGGCCCGTCAGTTGGCCGACGTCTTCTGGCCCGGGCCGCTGACGCTGGTGCTGCCGATCCGGGATGCGGGCGCGGTCTGTGATCTGGCGCGGGCGGGGCTGGATACCGTGGCGGTGCGCGCGCCGGGTCATCCGCTGGCCCGGGCGGTGCTGTTCGCCTTCGGCAGGCCCGTGGTCGCGCCGTCGGCCAATCGCTCGGGGCGACCCAGCCCCACCACCTTTGCCGATGCGGTGGAGGAAACCGGCGACTTCGCCCGGGCGGCGCTGGACGGCGGTCCGTGCGAGATCGGTCTGGAGAGTACGGTCGTGGCCCTGATCGACCAGCCACGCCTGCTGCGTCCCGGGTCCGTCACCCGCGACCAGATCGAGGCGGTGATCGGACCGCTGGCCGACGCGCAAAGCGACGCGAAACGTTCGCCGGGCCGGCTGGCCCTGCACTATGCGCCGGACGCCCCGGTGCGGATCAACGCCGAGGCGCCAAGCGAGGGGGAAGCCTGGCTGCCTTTCGGAGAGCCTGGCCCGTTCAGCCTCAGCGAAACCGGCGACCTGCGCGAAGCGGCCGCCAATCTGTTTCGGATGTTGCGCGAGGCGGACCGGACGCAGCCGGCCGGCATCGCGGTGGCTCCGATCCCCGCCGAGGGCCTGGGCGAGGCGATCAATGATCGCCTCAAGCGCGCGGCGGGGTTCGTGGGCTAGGTTCAATCGGACTTCAAAGACCCGTCATTCCCGGCCTTGTGCCGGGACCCCATCATCTTGTTGATGTCGGAACAGCCGCAATCGTCTTGCGGGGCTGGTGGTGATGGATGGCCGGGACAAGCCCGGCCATGACGAGTGTGCTTGTATTGAAAAGAATAATCGATCTGAATGTCGATTAGACCTCGACCCTACTGGATCAACAGCCCCTGAATCTTGTTTTCGCCGTTGATCGAGATGCTCCAAGTCAGGGCCTGCCCATTGGCGAAGGTGGCGCGGAACTGGTGCACGCCCGGCTGGGGTTCGCCGATGTTCTCCAGCGTCTGAAGCTCGCCGAGCGCCGCCAGAGCCGGCGTCATGGCCGCAGACTGGGTCCGAACCGCCTCGGCCAGTTCGGGGACCATACCGTCGTAGTCCGGCGTCCCGGCCTGAAGGCTGGATATGGTGTCGCGCAGCGTGTGCTCGGCATGACGGGCCGACACGAAGTGTGCCGCGTCATGGGCGTGCTCGGCGTGGTCTTCACCATGGCTGGCGGCGGCCAGGCCGTGGTTGGCGTGGCCCGAATGATCGTGATCCTGGGCCGAGGCGGCACCGGCGGTGCCGAAGGCAAGGGCGGCGGCGAGAATGAGAAGAGCGTGTTTCATGAGGAACTCCCGACTGTTCTAGAAGACATAGGGGGCGACAGCCTGGCCGCAAGCACCATCGCCCGCCCCTTGCAATTCCGGCAATCCACGCCTATTTCCCCGCCTCCACTTCACACACGGGCGTGGCGCGGATCGGGGACACATCCCGCTCGCACCATTCCGAGGGCCCTCAAAAGCCTTACAGCGTCCGTGGCGGATTGATCGGATAAAGGAAAGAAAACAAATGGCTCTGCCTGACGTCACTATGCGTTCGCTGCTCGAAGCCGGCGCCCACTTCGGCCACCAGACCCACCGCTGGAACCCGAAGATGGACCGCTACATCTTCGGCGCGCGCTCCAACATTCACATCATCGACCTGTCGCAGTCGCTGCCGCTGATGCATCAGGCCCTGGTCGCCGTGCGCGACGTCGCCGCCAAGGGCGGTCGCGTCCTGTTCGTCGGCACCAAGCGCCAGGCCGCTGAGCCGGTCGCCGAAGCCGCGACCCGCTGCGCCCAGTACTACATGAACAACCGCTGGCTGGGCGGTACGCTCACCAACTGGCGCACCGTCTCCAACTCGATCCAGCGTCTGCGCGACCTGGAAGCCATCCTGGCTTCGGGCGGCGAAGGCCGGGTCAAGAAGGAACTGGTCAACCTGCAGCGCGAGCGGGACAAGCTGGAACTGTCGCTGGGCGGCATCAAGGACATGGGCGGCATCCCCGACATCATGTTCGTGATCGACACCAACAAGGAAGCGATCGCCATCCAGGAAGCTCGCAAGCTGAACATCCCGGTCATCGCCATCCTGGACACCAACTCGGATCCGGACGGCATCACCTACCCGGTGCCGGGCAACGATGACGCCGCGCGCGCCATCCAGCTGTACTGCGACCTGATCGCCGACGCCGTTCTGGACGGCCTGGCTGCCGGGGCTTCGGCTGCCGGCGTCGATCTGGGCGCTTCCGCCACGCCGCCGGCCGAACCGGCGCTGGCTGAAGAAGCCGCCCCGGCCAAGCTGTCGGCCGAGGACGAAGCCGCCGCCCAGGCTGCCGAAGCCAAGCCGGCCAAGGCCAAGAAGGCCAAGGCTGAGGAAGCTCCGGTTGCTGAAGCCGAGATCGTTGAGGTCGTGGCCGAGGCTCCGGCCGAGACTGAACAAGCCGAAGAGGCCGAGGGCTGAAATCAGCCCCACCGGCCTTGACGCAAGGCCGTGCGTTTAACTGACACACGGCCGGGCTAGATCAGCCCGGCCGTTCCCCTATCCGAAACGACCCTCCCAAGGAGATACCGAAATGGCTGAGATCACCGCTGCGCTCGTCAAGGAACTGCGCGAAAAGTCCGGCGTCGGCATGATGGACTGCAAAAAGGCCCTTCAGGAAACCGACGGCGACATCAATGCCGCCATCGACTGGCTGCGTGCCAAGGGCCTGTCCAAGGCCGCCAAGAAGGCTGACCGCGTCGCTGCCGAAGGCCTGATCGCCGTCGCCACCCGTCATGCGGGTTCGGGCGAAAGCGCCGCCGTCATCGAATTCAATGCTGAAACCGACTTTGTTGCCCGCAACGAGTTGTTCCAGCAGGCCGCCAACAAGATTGCCATCGTCGCGCTGGATCACACCGACGTCGACTCGGTCAACGCTGCCCCGCTGGACGGAGCGACCGTGCAGGACCTGGTCACCAACCTGGTTGCCACCATCGGTGAGAACATGCACGTCCGTCGCGTCGCCACCCTGTCGGTCGGCGAAGGCGTCGTCGCGTCCTACGTCCACAACGCAGTCGCCACCAACCTGGGCAAGATCGGCGTTCTGGTCGGCATCGAGTCGGGCGCGGATCACGCCAAGCTGCGTGAACTGGGCCGCAAGATCGCCATGCACATCGCGGCGACCTCGCCTCTGTCGCTGGACGAAAGCAGCCTCGACCCGGCCGCCATCGAGAAGGAACGTGCCGTCCTGACCGAAAAGGCCAAGGAAGAAGGGCGCCCGGACAACATGATCGAGAAGATCGTCTCGGGTCAGATCGCCAAGTTCCAGAAGGAAGTGGTCCTGACCAAGCAGCCGTTCGTCATGAACCCGGATCAGACGATCGAACAGCTCGTGGCCGACACGGCCAAGGAGCTGGGTGCCCCGATCAAGCTCGTCGGCTTTGTCCGCATGGGCCTGGGTGAAGGCGTCGAAAAGCCGGTCGGCATGGACTTCGCCGAAGAAGTCGCCTCGATGACCAAGGCGTAAGCCAAACCGCTTTTGCGGAAAAAGAAGGGCGCTCCGGCTGACGGTCGGGGCGCCCTTCGTCTATGAAGGGACCGAATCCGTTCCAGCCCGACGAAAGACCCGATGGCCGATCCGAAATACAAGCGCGTCCTGCTCAAAGTCTCGGGCGAAGTCCTGATGGGCGAACAGCCCTACGGCATCGACATGAAGACGGTGGGTGAAGTCGCAGACTCGGTTGCCCGCGCCCACGCCACCGGCGTCGAAATCTGTCTGGTTATCGGCGGCGGCAACATCTTCCGTGGACTGTCCAAGGCGGCGGGCGACATGGAGCGCGCCACCGCCGATCAGATGGGCATGCTGGCAACGGTGATGAATGCCCTGGCCATGCAAGCGGCGCTGGAGAAGGCCGGCGTGCCGACGCGCGTGCAATCGGCCCTGGACATGCCGGCGGTGGCCGAACCCCTGATCCGTCGTCGCGCCCTGCGCCATCTTGAAAAGGGCCGCGTGGTCATTTTCGCCGCGGGCGTCGGCGCCCCCTTCTTCACCACCGATTCCGGCGCGGCCCTGCGCGCGGCCGAGATGGGTTGTGATGTCCTGCTCAAGGGTACCTCGGTCGACGGCGTCTATTCCGCCGATCCCAAGAAGGACCCGACCGCGACCCGCTATGACACCCTGAGCTATACCGATGTGCTGGCGAGGGACTTGCGGGTCATGGATGCATCAGCCATTGCCATGATGCGTGACGCCAGCATTCCGATCGTGGTCTTTTCGATCCGCGAGGAGAATTCGTTCCAGCGCGTGCTCAAGGGCGAGGGTGCCCACACGGTTATCTGTGCCAAACCCTGAGCCGACAGAATAAGGACTGGGAGACAATCATGGCCAAGCCCGATCTCAACAACTTCCGCAGCCGGATGGACAAGGCTGTCGGCGCGCTGAAGGAAGAGTTCGCCGGGCTGCGTACCGGTCGCGCCTCGGCGGGCCTGCTGGATCCGATCCAGGTCGAGGCCTACGGCTCGATGTCGCCGCTGAATGCCGTCGCCGCCATCTCGGTGCCCGAGCCCCGCATGATTGCCGTCAGCGTCTGGGACAAGGGCATGGTGGTGTCAGTTGAAAAGGCCATCCGGTCGTCGGGACTGGGGCTGAATCCCGTCGTCGATGGCCAGACCCTGCGTATCCCGATCCCGCCCCTGACCGAGGAACGCCGCAAGGAACTGGCCAAGCTGGCTGGCCGCTACGCCGAGCAGCAGAAGGTCGCCGTCAGAAATGTGCGCCGCGATGCCAATGACGACCTGAAAAAAGCCGAGAAGGCCGGCGAAATCAGCCAGGACGAGCAAAAGAAGATGGAGGCCGAGGTCCAGAAGGACACCGACGCCGCCATCAAGCGGATCGACGAGGCCCTCAAGGCCAAGGAAGTTGAGATCATGCAGGTCTAGGCTTTTGGCCTTGATCTCGAGAGGTGCCTGAATGGCCGATAGCCCCAGCTCTGATGCCGAAGGTCCGCGCCATGTCGCGCTGATCATGGACGGCAACGGCCGCTGGGCCAAAGCCCGGGGCCTTCCCCGCGCCCTCGGCCACCGGGCCGGTGTGGAGGCCTTGAAACGCACGGTTCAGGCGGCCCCCGAGCTGGGTCTGACCTGCCTGACGGTCTTTGGCTTCTCGACCGAGAACTGGCGTCGCCCGGCCGCCGAGGTTTCGGAACTGATGGGTCTGGTTCGCAACTATGTCGAAAGCGATCTCGATCGTCTGGAACGTGAAGGCGTGCGCCTGCGTATTCCGGGGCGTCGTGAGGGGCTGCCGGATGATATTCGCGCCATCGTCGAGCGTGCCGAGGCGCGCACGGCCCACAATGATCGCTTTCTGTTGCAGGTCGCCTTCAACTACGGATCGCGCGCGGACATCGTGGATGCGGCTCGACGCTTCGCACTCAGCGGCGAAGACCCCGCCATCCTGACCGAAGATCGGTTCGAACGGCTCCTGTCGACCTCGGACGCCCCACCAGTCGATCTGGTCGTGCGCACATCGGGGGAACGGCGCCTCTCAAACTTCCTGATGTGGGAAGCCGCTTACGCCGAACTGCTGTTCCAGGACGTTCTGTGGCCGGACTATGGACCAGATGCCCTGGCCAAGGCCGTCGAGGCCTTTCGGACGCGTGAGCGTCGTTTTGGTGGGCTCGAACCCACCCGACAGGCCGGCTGATGACGGGCCGTGACATCGCCATTCGCGCCGGATCAGCGGCGGTGCTCGCTCCCCTGGCCATCGCCGGCCTTTGGCTCGGCGGCTGGGCCTTCGGAATCCTGATGACGATAGCGGTGGTTCTCCTGTCCTGGGAGTGGGCCAAGATGACCGCGCCGGGCGAAGCCAAGTGGATGGCTGCCGCCGTCGCTGCGGGGATCGTCATTCCCGGCATCGCCGTCTATCTGGCCGATATATCGCTGGGACTGGTCTTGCTGGCCTTCGGGGCCTTGATCGCCTTTGCCATCGCCCAATTGGTCAAACGCCCGCCGATCGATGCCGCCTATGGTGTCTTCTATATCGGTTGGCCGCTGGTCCTGATGGTCTGGCTGCGTATCTCCGCCGATGGCGGAAGTTGGATAATCCTGCTGTTTGCCGTGACCTGGGCGGCCGATGTCTTTGCCTATCTGGTCGGCAGTCTGCTGAAGGGACCAAAGCTCTGGCCTCGCTTCTCACCCAACAAGACCTGGTCAGGCTTTCTGGGCGGACTGGTCGGCGGCACGGCCATGGCCGTTGTCCTGGTTTTGACCGGAGGCGGCGGGTGGCTTCACTTTCCCGGCGTTTCCCTCTGGCTCGCAGCCTTCATCGGCTTATCGGGAGCTCTTGCCACCATGGCTGGTGATCTGTGGGAATCGGCCCTCAAGCGGCGCTACGGCGTCAAGGATTCAGGGGATCTCATCCCAGGTCACGGGGGGCTGCTGGATCGCGTTGACGGCCTGATGTTTGCCGTCGTCGTGGTCGCTGCGATCAAGCTGGCGGTGGATCAGGGGGTCGCCGTATGAGCCGCCGCCGCGTCACCGTCCTGGGCTCAACCGGCTCCATCGGCGTCTCGACCCTGGATCTTATGCGCCAGACAGGCGGCGTGGAGGCCTATCAGGTCGATGCCCTGACCGCCGGTGCCAATGTCGTCGCCCTGGCCGAACAGGCGCTCGCCTGGCGACCTGGACTGGCCGTCATCGCCGATGAAACGCTGAAGCCCGAACTGGATCGCCGCCTCGCAGGCTCGGGCATCGAAACCGCGGCGGGCGAGGCCGCGGTCGAAGCCGCCGCTGACGTCGGGTCGGAATGGGTTATGGCCGCCATCGTCGGAGCCGCCGGTCTCAGGCCCGCTTGGGCAGCGGCACTTTCGGGGGCCACCCTGGCCCTGGCCAACAAGGAAAGCCTGGTCTGCTGCGGACCGGCTCTGATTGATGCCGCGGACCGCGCTGGAGGACGGGTGATCCCTGTCGATTCCGAGCATTCGGCGATCTTCCAGGTCTTTGAGGCCGACAACCGAGCTCAGATCGAACGACTCATCCTGACCGCCTCAGGTGGACCGTTCCGCGCCCTGACCCACGACCAGATGCGCGCCGCCACGCCCGAACAGGCCGTTGCCCACCCCAATTGGTCGATGGGGGCCAAGATTTCAGTGGATTCCGCCACCATGGCCAACAAGGGCCTAGAGATGATCGAGGCCGCCTATCTGTTCGGCGTCGAAGCGACTCGCATCGAGGTGCTGGTCCATCCGCAGTCGATTATCCATTCGATGGTCGAATACGCCGATGGCTCGACCCTGGCCCAGATGGGCCCGCCCGACATGCGCACACCCATTGCCTGTGCCCTGGCCTGGCCTGGCCGGGTCAGCTGGCCGGCCCCCAAACTGGACCTGGCGGCCCTGGGGGCGCTGACCTTTGAGGCCCCCGACGAGGTCCGCTTTCCGATGTTGGCCTTGGCCCGCCAAGCCCTGATCCAGGGAGGCGATGCGCCGGCTATTTTCAACGCTGCGAACGAGACGGCGGTGAGAGCCTTCCTTGACCGCAACATCGGCTTTCTCGATATTGCCGATACGGTGGCTGAGACTCTTGACCGACAAGTCGGTGTTGAGGTCGCCACAGCGGGCGCAAGCCGGCTGGAACAGGCCCTGGGTGCCGACAAAGGTGCCCGCCGTCAGGCGTCCGAGGCGATCCGCCGTCGGGCCCAGGCGGCCTAGGCGTCATAGTGAGGGTCTGAAACCGAATGCTCGACGTCGTCGGCTCTATTCTTGGAACTCTGGCCGCCTTCCTCGCGGTTCTGGCGCTTGTGATCGTGATTCACGAGCTGGGCCATTTCAGCGTCGCCAAGCTCTTCGGCGTCAAGATCGACCGCTTCTCCATCGGCTTTGGCAAGACCATCTGGTCCCGGACGGACAAATCCGGCGTCGAGTGGCGACTCGCTGCCCTGCCGCTAGGGGGATACGTCAAATTTGCCGGTGATCTGGATGTGACCGGGGTTCCAGACCGCGAAGGCCTGGACGCCTTGCGCAACCAGATCGTGGCGGAGCAAGGCCCCGGTGCCGAAACGGCCTACTACCATTTCAAGCCTATCTGGCAGCGCGCCCTGATCGTGCTGGCGGGGCCGGTGGCCAATTTCCTGCTGGCCATCACCATTTTCACGATCATGGCCCTGGCGGTAGGGGAAACCCTGATGGTCAAGCCGCGCGTCGGCTCGGTCGAGGCCGGGAGCCCGGCCGCCGTCGCCGGATTCCAGGTCGGCGACCTGATCGTCGAGGCCGATGGCCGGGCCATCCGCCGCTGGCAGGATCTGGCTCAGCACGTGATGATGCGCGCCGATCAACCTGTTGCCTTTGAAATTGAGCGTGGGGACCAGACCCTCAACCTGACAGCCACGCCCGCCGGGCGTGACATCCGCAGCGAAGTCGATCAGTCGACCGTTCGGATCGGCTATCTGGGTGTCGGAGCCAGCCGTGCCGCCGGCGATATCGTCACCCACCGCTACAGCCTGCCGGAAGCGGTGGTTGAAGGAGTGCGACAGACCGGCGGGGTTCTCGACGCGTCGGTCACCTATATCGGACGAATTTTCAGCGGCCGGGAGAATGGCGACCAACTTTCAGGGCCGATTGGCATCGCGCGAGCCTCGGGAGCCATCGCCGGACAGGCCGCTGAAAGCGCCGAAAGCGTCGGAGATGCCGTTGGTCGCGTGTTTTTATCGCTTTTGTACCTTTCCGGCCTCCTTTCGGTCGCAGTCGGCTTCTTCAATCTGTTACCGGTTCCGATTTTGGACGGGGGGCATCTCGTGTTTTACGCCTATGAAGCCGTCGCACGGCGGCCACTGAACGCACAAATCCAGGAGGCAGGGTTCCGTGTTGGACTTGCTTTGCTCGTTGGATTGATGTTGTTCGCCACCTGGAACGATTTGAACAAGCTCAACCTCTTCGCCTTCCTCGGCGGGACGTCGTAAACCCTAGCCCGTCGCCGAGTGGTCATCCCCATGCATTACCGTTCACGCCCCTTCCTTCAAACGAGCCTGGTGGCCTTGGTCGCATCCGCGTCCCTGTCCGTTCCGGCCATGGCCCAGGAGGCGGCGGCGCAGCCCGAGCCGACGGCCGCAGCGGCCGACGCACAGGCCGGCGAAGCGCCCGCACCCGCTGTGATCGCTCGTATTCAGGTTCAGGGCGCTCAGCGGATCGATCCGTCGACGATCCTGTCCTATCTGCCGATTCAGCCGGGCGATGCCGTCGACGACGCCGTCATCAACCTGGCGGTACGGACCCTGTTCCGCACGGATCACTTCTCTGACGTTCAGATTGCCTTGCAACCGAACGGCACCCTGCTGGTGCAGGTCGTGGAGAACCCGGTCATCAACCAGGTGGTCTTCGAGGGCAACAGCGCCCTCAACGAAGATCGTCTGCGTGAAGAAATCACCGTCCGGCCGCGCGGCGTCTATACCCGCGCCCGCGTTCAGGCCGAGGTCCAGCGTATCGTCGAACTGTATCGGCGCGCCGGTCGGATTTCGGCGACGGTCACGCCCAAGCTGGTCCAACTTGAACAGAACCGCGTCGATCTGATCTTCGAGATCGATGAGGGCGTCGAAACGGGCGTGCGCAGCATCAACATCCTGGGCAACTCGGCCTTTTCCGACAGCGACCTGCAAGGGGTCATGGTCACCGAGCGGTCGCAGTGGTGGAATTTCTTCTCCTCCAACGACAACTTTGACCCGGACCGTCTGGAGTACGACCGCGAGCAGCTGCGCGACTTCTACACCAACCGTGGTTACTACGATTTCCGCATCGTCTCGGCCGTGGCTGAGCTGACGCCGGACCAGGAAGACTTCCAGATCACCCTGACGCTCGACGAGGGTGACGAATACGAATTCGGTGAGCTCTCCATCGAAACGGAGAACGAGCGTCTCAATCCCGAATTTCTGCGCGCCCTGATCCCGATCCGGGCCGGAGACCGCTATGAGTCAGACCGGGTCGAGCAGGCTGTTGAGGCCCTGACGTTCGCCGCCGGCGCGGCGGGCTACGCCTTCGTCGATATTCGGCCCAACGAAACGCCCAACGCCGAAACCAATACCGTCGACATCACCTTCAATGTTCGCGAAGGGCCGCGCGTCTATGTCGAACGCATCGACATCGTCGGCAACACCCAGACAATCGATCCCGTCATCCGCCGGGAAATCGCGCTGACGGAAGGCGATGCCTTCAACCAGGCCCTGGTCGATCTGTCGCGCAACAACCTGCGCCGCCTCAACTTCTTCGAGGACGTGACCATCGAGCGGGTCCAGGGCTCAACGCCGGATCGTACCGTTCTTCAGGTCGCCGTTCAGGAACAGCCGACCGGTACCCTGTCTTTCGGGGCGGGCTTCTCGTCGGTCGATTCCTTCATTATCGATCTTGGAATTACCCAGACCAACTTCCGCGGTCGCGGACAGAACCTCGTGGCACGCCTGTCCTGGGGCTCGTTGCGTCAGCAGGCCAACATCAGCTTCACCGAGCCCCGCTTCCTGGGCCGTGATCTGCGAGCCGGCTTCGACATCTATCACTACCGCTATGACCTGGAGGAAGAGTCCTCTTTCGACTGGCAATCCACGGGTGTCGGCCTGCGTTTCGGTTGGCCGATCAACGACTATACGATCCTCGGCCTGCGCTATAATCTCAAGGCCGATGAGATCGTCGTTCCGAACGGCTATTGCCCTGGATATGGATCGCGCGCGCTTTGCGAACAGGTCGGCAGCTTCCTGTCTTCGACGATCGGCTACACGCTCACCGCCAACCGGACGAACGATCCCGTCCGCCCGACGCGGGGCTGGCGCGGAAGTCTTTGGCAGGACCTCGCCGGCCTCGGCGGCGATGTGAACTATGTTCGCACGGAAGTATCGGCGACCTGGTATCGGTCCATAACAAGTTCGATGGTCTTCTCCGCAGACGTCTCGGCGGGATACATCAGTGGCTGGGGCGGCGATCCGATCCGTATCAACGACCGCTTCTTCAAGGGCGGCAATACCTTCCGCGGCTTTGAGACGGCCGGTATGGGCCCGCGTGACCTGCTGACCGGCGATGCGCTGGGCGGCAACATGTACGCCATCAGCACCTTTGAGCTGACCGTGCCGAATTTCTTGCCCGAGGAGTATGGAATTCGCACGTCGCTGTTCATGGACTATGGCACGGTCGGCATGCTTGATGATCGGTACCGTATTGATGCGACAGGGTTCCCGGACCCGAATATCGTCGCCGACATTCGGCCCCGTGCCTCTGCTGGCCTCAGCGTCCACTGGCGCTCGCCGATGGGTCCGATCCGGTTCGACTTCTCACAGATCCTCCAGTCAGAGGACTATGACCGGACGGAAACCTTCCGCTTCTCCACCTCAACCCAGTTCTAGGATTTCCCCCATGAAGCTCGCCGTTCTTGCTTCCGCCACGACCCTGGCCCTTGCCCTGGCCGGTGGCGCGGTTGCCCAGCCGGCCCAACCCACCAACCCGGGGCCTGTGATCCCGGGCGTCTGCACCTTCAACCAAGGCCGTGCCGTAGGCGGGTCGATGGTCGGCCAGGCCGTTGCCGCTCGAATGCAGCAGTTGACCGATTCGGTCCGTGCTGAGCTCCAGCCCGAAGGGGCCGCCATCGAGGCTGAGGCCAACGCTCTGCAAACCGGCCAGGCCTCCATGGCGGCTGACCAGTTCCAGCAGCGTGCGGTCGCCCTGCAACAGCGGGCCGGTGCCTATCAACAGCTCGCCGGTCAGCGCGAAGCCGAGCTCCAGTATACCCAAGGCCTCCAACTGCAGCGGATCGGCGAAACCATGGACCCGATCCTGGTCCAGGTTTACCAGGAACGCGGTTGCGGCCTGCTTCTGGATCGGTCGACCATGTTCGGGGCCAACCCGGCCATGGACATTACCGATCGCGTGATCGAACTGGTCAACCAGCAGCTCCAGACGCTCTCGTTCGACCGCTCTCCGCTTCCGCAGCAATAGGGTCAGGTCAGTCACAGGATGCCGGACGCGCGCTTTTTCGAAACCGCGCCGGGCTTGTCCCTGGCTACCTTGGCCGAGTTGACCGGGTCGACGCTGCAAGGCGGTGACCCGGACCTGCTGATCCAGACCGCCGCTCCGCTCGCCCATGCTGACGAGCGGAGCGTCGCCTTTCTGGGCGACCCCAAGTATCGCGACCAGCTCGCGGCCAGCCGGGCCGGCGCTGTCTTTGTCACCGAAAAACACGCCGCGCTCGCGCCGTCGCATTGCGCACGGCTGATCACGCGCGCGCCACAGGCCGCATGGGCTATGGTTGGCCACCGCCTTCACCCTCCGCGCCCCTCACCGACAGAAATCCTCGGGACTGATATCCAGCTTGAGGAAGATGTCGTGCTGGCACCGGGCGTGATTCTCGGATCGGGCGTCTCGATTGGCCGCGGAACGCGCGTGGGGGCCTATGCAGTGATTGGGTCGGGCGTTCAGATCGGTCGCGGCTGCGATATCGGGCCCAATGCGACCCTCGGCTTCTGTCTTGTGGGGGACCGGGTGCGGATCGGTGCCTCAACCGTCATCGGAGAGCCGGGCTTTGGTGTCGCAGGCGCGGCGACAGGGCTGATCGACGTTCCACAGTTGGGTCGCGTCATCCTGCAGGACGATGTGACGATCGGGGCCAACACCTGCATTGATCGCGGAGCCTGGGACGACACCGTCATCGGCGAGGGCACCAAGATCGATAATCTCGTTCAGATCGGCCACAATTGTCAGGTCGGTCGCAATGTTGTTCTGGCCGGTCACACCGGACTGTCGGGTTCGGTCACCATCGGTGATGGGGCTCAGCTTGGGGGACGCGCCGGGGTGACGGACCATGTTTCCGTCGGAAAAGGCGTCCGCGTCGCCGCCGCCTCTATGGTGATGAGCAACATCCCGGATGGGGAAACCTGGGGCGGACAGCCGGCCCGCCCCCTACGTCGGTTCTTGCGCGAAACCGTCTGGCTCGCCAAACAGGCGAACAGACGACACGGAGGCGCCGATGAGTGACCAGGAAGATCGCGGCGAAGAGATCGACTTCGCCGAGGTAATGCGGCGGATCCCGCATCGTTATCCGCTGTTGCTCGTGGACCGGGCCGAGAACTATCTGGCCCACACATCGATTACGGGCATCAAGAACGTCACCCACAATGAGCCGTTCTTCCAGGGGCACTTCCCCGGCAACCCCGTCATGCCGGGCGTGCTGATCGTCGAGGCCCTCGGCCAGACGGGCGCTGTGCTCATGTCCAAATCGCTGGATGCCGATGTGAACGGCAAGGCGATCTTCTTCATGTCCGTCGACGGCGCGCGTTTCAGAAAACCGGTGCGACCGGGCGACCAGCTTCGGATGCAGGTCGTGGTGGTCAAGCACCGTGGCGACCTCTTCAAGTTCCGCGGCGAGGCCTTTGTCGACGGCAAGCTGGTCGCTGAGGCCGAATTTGCCGCCATGGTGGTCGAGACAGGTCTGTGAGCCGCATCCATCCCACGGCCATCGTCGATCCGGCAGCCCAGATCGGCGCGGACGTCGAAATCGGTCCCTGGTGTCACGTCGGCCCCGACGCGACGCTTCATGCGGGCGTCCAGCTCATTTCCAGCGTCGTTGTCGACGGCATCACTGAAATCGGTGCCGGATCGGTGGTGCATCCGTTCGCCGTTCTCGGGGGGCCACCCCAACATGGCGGGTACAAGGGCGAACCGACCCGGCTCGTCATCGGCGAGAACAACCTGATCCGGGAGTCCGTGACCCTCAATCGCGGTTCTGTCCAGGGCGGCGGCGTGACGACCGTAGGCTCGAACTGCATGCTTATGACCGGGGCTCACGTCGCCCATGACTGTGTGGTCGGCAACAATGTCACCTTTGCCAACAACGCCACGCTGGGGGGCCATGCGACGGTTGGCGATCGTGTGTTTCTCGGGGGTCTGTGCGCGGTTCACCAGTTCGGTCGCGTTGGGCGCGGAGCTATGCTCGGCGGTCTGGCGGTCGTCACGCGCGACGTCATCCCCTACGGCTCGGTCTGGGGCAATCACGCGCGGCTGCATGGCCTGAACATGGTCGGGCTCAAGCGGCTCGGGTTTGACCGCGCGAAGATCAAGCAGATGCTGGCCTTCTATCGCGATCTGTTCGAGGGCGACGGCACTTTCGCCGAGCGGCTGGATCGGGCCGAGGCCAATACCGACGGATTAGCCGAAGCCGACGAGATCGTGGCCTTCATCCGCGCCGGCGGAAGCCGTCCGCTGTGCCTGCCAGAGGCCTGAGGTGACCAAGCTGGGCCTGATCGCCGGCGGTGGGGATCTGCCGATCCGCATCGTTGCCGCCTGCGAGGCCCAGAACCGACCGGTCTTCGTCATCCGGCTCCTGGGATTTGCCGACGATGCCCTGCAATCGGCCACAGGCGTCGATCTGGCCCTGGGCGAGTTCGGTCGATGCCTCGAGGCGCTCAAGGCGGCCGGCTGCCAGTCGGTCTGCCTGGCCGGCAAGGTTAGCCGACCCGATTTTTCCAATTTCAAGGTCGATTTCAAGGGCATGACGGCCCTGCCAGGCATTATCCAGGCGGCCAAACAGGGCGACGATGCCCTGCTTCGGCAGGTGCTCAAGGTCTTTGGAGACGCCGGATTTGCCGTTGAGGGTGCCGATGACATCCTGGGGGGCGACGACGCCCTACCGGCTGGACCTCTCGGCTCTATCCAGCCCCGCGAAACAGATCGCGCCGACATCGACAAGGCGCTGCGGATCGCCCGCGCCATTGGGGATCTGGATGTCGGCCAGGGGGCCGTGGTGTCCGACGGCCTGGTCCTGGCCGTCGAGGCCCAGGAGGGCACCGACGAAATGCTCAAGCGGGTCGCCGCCCTGCCCGCAGACCTGCGTGGTGTTTCCCTACGGGGCGTGCTGGCCAAGGCTCCCAAGCCCATTCAGGAACGCAAGGTCGACCTGCCGGTGATCGGGGTTCGGACCGTTGAACTGGCTCACGCCGCCGGACTGGCCGGCATCGCCGGACAGGCAGGTGACCTGATCGTCATCGACAAGCCCGGCGTCATTGCCGCCGCGGACCGGCTTGGGCTTTTCGTCTGGGGCGAAGGATGAGCCGCCCGCTGACCGTCATGCTGGTGGCAGCCGAGGCATCGGGCGACAATCTCGGAGCCGGATTGGCGCGGGCCCTCAAGGCCAAGGTCGGGGCCGACAAGGTCCGCTTCGTCGGGGTCGGTGGCCCCCGCATGGCTGAACAGGGCGTCGAGAGCCCTTTCGACATCACCGACCTTTCGATCCTGGGCTGGATCGAAGGTGTACGCGCCTATGGGCGAGTCAAACGCAGGGTTGCCGAGACGGTCGAACTGGCCGTCAGGGAGAAACCAGACGTCGCGGTTCTGATTGACAGCTGGGGTTTCACCATTCGTGTGGCCAAGGGTTTGCGCGCCGCCCTCCCCGACCTCAAGATTGTCAAATACGTCGGGCCACAGGTGTGGGCATCACGACCGGGCCGCGCCAGGACCCTGGCCGGGGCTGTCGACCACCTGATGACGCTGCACGGCTTTGACCCTCCCTGGTTTGAGAAAGAAGGCCTGCCGACAACCTTTGTCGGCAACCCCAGCCTGGCAATCGACTTTTCGCAGGCCGATGGCGCTCGTTTCCGTCAAGAGAACGCATTGAGCCCGGTGCAGCCCCTGCTTCTGATCCTACCCGGAAGCCGCCCCGCCGAAATCATGCGCATGACCCCGGTGTTCGAGCAGACGGCCTGGCGGCTCAAGGCCGCGCGGCCCGACCTCGCGATGGCGGTCGTTGTGGCCGACACCATCGCTGACGACCTCAAGGGGCGGGTCGCCGGTTGGCCCTTCCGGTGCATCCTTGTCGAGGGCGACGCGGCCAAGAAGGATGCGATGAAGGCCGCGACCGTGGCGCTGGCCACCTCGGGCACGGTTTCGACCGAACTGGCGCTCGCGGGCGTCCCTATGGTTATCGCCTATCGCCTGGGTGGATTGAGCTTCGCCCTGACCAGCCGGCTGATGACAGCCCGGCACATCACCCTGTTCAACATCGCTGCGGACAGGCGGATTGCCCCCGAATATCTCCAGAATGCGGCCACGCCCGAGGCCCTGGCCCAAGCCGTCGCCGAGCGCCTGGACCGACCCGAGCTGCGCGCCGAACAGATCGCGGAACAGACCGCGGCTCTGGATCTCATGGGGCGCGGTCAACCGGACCCCAGTGCCGCCGCAGCGGACGTGGTTCTCAGCGTGGTCCAGGCCCGATAGGCTCTAGCAGGACGCTCGTGTCGCCTTTGGTTGACACTCTCGCTCCTGTCGCCTATAGATGACACATGATCGAGGTCCGGGAAACGGACACCTTCTCTGACTGGCTGTCCGGCCTTCGGGACACCCGCGCCCGAGCGGAGGTCGCCCGGCGCGTTCGCAGGCTCGCGCTCGGAAATCCCGGCGACGTCAAGCCGGTCGGCGAGGGTGTCAGCGAACTTCGCATACGCTATGGACCTGGTTTCCGGGTCTATTTCGTCCAGCGCGGTGCCGTACTCGTCATACTGCTCTGCGGCGGCGACAAGTCCGGCCAGAGGCGGGATATCGCCACGGCGATCCGTTTGGCCAAGGAGATCTGAAATGACTGTTCAAACCCGCCCCTTCGATCCGGCGGACTATCTCGACGGCCCGGAGGCCATAGCGGCGTATCTCGAAGGTGCCTTCGCCGACGGTGATCCGGCCGAGATCGCAGATGCCCTCGGCGTCGTCGCACGCGCACGAGGCATGACCACGGTGGCAGAACAAACCGGCCTGTCACGCCAGGCGCTCTACAAGGCGCTTTCCGACGAAGGCAATCCCAGCCTGAGCACACTTCTGAAGGTCACGCGCGCCCTCGGCGTGCGCCTCTCGTTTCAGCCGGCCTAGTTCACGCGGCCCGGCGGCGGCGTCCCGCGCCTGATTGCTGATCCAGAACCGCCAAGGCTTCGCGGATATAGACGGCATGGACGACCACGCCCAGACCCAGTGGCTCTTCACCCTGATCGACCTGTTGCGTCACCAGTCCGAGGATCAGGGGATGCCCATCCAGTCCCCTTTGCAGGAACACGGGTCCGCCTGAGTTTCCTGGATAGAGGAAGCCGTCAATCAGGAAGGTCGGGAAGGCCCGGATCGGGCTGAGCGGATAGGACGCCACCCGAACCGTTCTCAGAATCGGAAATCCCGCCCGGTTCGATGACAGTCCACGCGGATAGCCGAGGGTGAAAATCTGGTCGCCGGGACCCACACCCTGCTGATCCAGATCCCGCTCATCGGCCAGCCAGCTCAGAGGGATGGCTCGTGCCGAAAAGCTCGGCGGTGCGACGACCTCGACCACAGCAATGTCGCGTTCCGGGTGACGGGCCCACAGATCCCGTCCGCCGATCTCGAGCGGAGCGGGTTGCGGCGCAAAGCTCCAACCGCCGTCTTCCGTGGCAAAGCGCCAGCCGATGCGGATTTCGGGTGTTTCGGACGGATCCACCGCGTGGGCGGCGGTTACCAGAACCGTTCGGGGCGTCCCGTCCCAATAGGGGGCCGACACCAGAAGGCCGGTCGAAATCCGGCGATCTCCGCCCGGCCGGGTGTTCTCCACCTGGACCGTGGCCTCGATCATCTGGACCATTTGGTCCCATTCCATGGACGGCTCCCAAACTCTGCGAACATTCATTTGACGTGGACCGACAAGCTGAGCAACGTCCGGGACGAAAATTCGGAGCCCATCCATGAACCGCCGTCAGATGCTTGTCTCGTCCGCCGCCCTCGCGACTGCTGCGGCCTCCGGGACTCCCGCCTTCGCCCAGTCAGGAACCTCTATGCCCGTCCCTCCCGTCGCCCGCCGTATCCCCGTGACCATCGAACAGCTCGGGCGGACGCGCATTGATGACTATCAATGGATGAAGGACGACAACTGGCAGAACGTTCTGCGCGACCCGTCGCTGATCAAGGCGGACGTGCGTGAACACCTCGAGGCCGAGAACGCCTATCGCGAGGCCATGCTGGCCCCGACCGCCGATCTGCAAGAGGCGATGTTCCAGGAGATGCGCGGTCGTATCAAGGAAGACGACAGCTCTGTCCCCTCGCCCTACGGCCCGTGGGAGTATTTCACCCGCTTTGAAACCGGCGCTCAGCATCCCTTCTATTGCCGACGCCCCAAGGGTCAGACCGACGGCGAACAGATCCTGCTGGATGCCAACGCCCTGGCGGAGGGCAAGGACTATTCGTCGGTCGGCGGCACCTCGCCCAGCCCGGACCATCGCTATTTTGTCTATGCCGAGGACGACCAGGGCTCTGAGGTCTACAAAATCTACGTCAAGGATCTGACGACCGGGCAACTGATCGGCGACCCGATCGGCGATGCGACGGGTGACTTCTCCATCGCCCCGGACAGCCAGTGGCTGTTCTGGATCAACCGGGACGACAATGGCCGGCCCGACAAGATCTTCCGCCGCCCGATCACCGGGGGTGACCGCGCCCTCGTCTACGAAGAAACCGACGACGGGATGTTCATGGGCATCGGGCGGACGTCTGATGACGCCTTCATCATCATCGGCATCCAAAATCAGGAAACGGGCGAGGCCCGCTATATCCCGGGCAATGATCCGACGGCGACGCCGACGCTGGCCGAGGCTCGGGTCGATGGCACCCTGTATGATCTCGATCACTGGGGCGACCGGTGGATCATCCGAACCAACGCGGACGGCGCAGTCGATTTCAAAATCTGTGAGGCCCCGACCGACAACCCCGGCAAGTCGGGGTGGCGCGACCTGATCCCGTTCACCGCCGGCAAGATCATTGAAGGGGTCGGCCTGTTCCAGGACTGGCTGGTTCGCCAGGAACGCGCGGATGCCAATACCCGCATCGTCGTGCGCAGCCGCGCCGGCGAGGAGCACGCCATCGCGGTGGATGAGCCGGCCTATGCCCTGGGTGTCCAGGGGTCCCGCGACTACGCGACCAATCTGACGCGCTACACCTACAACTCCATGGCCCGCCCGACGGAGACGTACGACTACGACATGGCAACGCGCCAGCGGACCCTGCGCAAGACCCAGGAAATCCCCTCGGGCCACAACCCGGGTGACTACATTGTTGAGCGCATGGAAGCCCCGCACGCTGACGGGGCCATGGTGCCGATCTCGATCCTGCGTCGTCGCGACACGCCTGTCGACGGCTCTGCGCCGGTCCTGCTGTACGGTTACGGCTCCTACGGCATTCCCATGTCAGCCAGCTTCAGTGCCAACCGCCTGTCGCTGGTGAACCGTGGCTTTATCTACGCCATCGCCCACATTCGCGGTGGATCGGACAAGGGCTGGGGCTGGTTCCTGGCCGCGCGCCGCATGACCAAGAAGAAGACCTTTGAGGACTTCATCGCCTGTGCCGAGCATCTGATCGCCCGCAACTATGCCACCGCCGGCAAGATCGTGGCGCACGGTGGTTCAGCCGGCGGCATGCTGATGGGCGCGGTGAACAACATGCGACCGGACCTGTGGGCGGGCGTCCTGGCCAATGTTCCCTTCGTCGATGTGATCAACACCATGTCGGACACGTCTCTGCCGCTGACGCCACCGGAATGGCCCGAATGGGGCAACCCCATCGAGGACGCCGACGCCTATGACTACATGATGAGCTACAGCCCCTATGATCAGGTCGAAGCCAAGGCCTATCCCGCTGTGCTGGCGACCGGCGGCCTGTCGGACCCGCGCGTCACCTACTGGGAACCGGAAAAATGGGTGGCCAGGCTGCGACCGGCGACCACCTCGGGCAATCCGGTCCTGCTCAAGATCAACATGACTGCCGGGCACTTCGCCTCGTCGGGCCGTTTCGACTACCTGCGCGACATCGCCCATGACTATGCCTTCTGCGTCTGGGCCATCGCGCGGGGATGGGAGCACCACCACTGATCCTGCGCGACGCCACGCTAGACGACATGGCGGCAGTCGCCGCCATCTATGGCCGCGAGGTGCTGGAGGGCACCGCGACCTTCGAGGAGGAGCCGCCCTCGGTCGAGACGCTGCGTGAGCGCCTGGCCGGGGTGCGCCGTCACGGTCTGCCCTGGCTGGTGGCCGAGGTTGAGGGTCAGGTCGCGGCCTATGCCTACGCCAGCCCTTTCCGGCCGCGAGCGGCCTATCGCTATGCCGTGGAGACATCGATCTATGTCGCAGAAGGCTTCCACGGTCGGGGGCTTGGTCGCGCCCTGATGGAACAGGTCATCGACCGCTGCCGCGCCATGGGTCTGCGCCAGATGATCGCCGCCATCTCCGGCGACGGTGCGGCGTCCATCACCCTGCATGAACGCCTCGGCTTCCGCCTGGCGGGCGTCTATCGCAACGTCGGCTGGAAGTTCGACCGCTGGCTCGACGTCACCCTGCTGCAGCTTGACCTCGACCCGGAGGCTGGTCCACCCAAGGTGCCTGGACTTCAACTGGGGTGATCTGATGAGCGTGCGCCTGAACCGCATTTCCGTCTGGCTGCACAAATGGATCGGCCTGATCGTAGCGGTTCAGGTCTGCTTCTGGGTCATCGGCGGGCTGGTGATGGTCGCCCTACCGATTGAGCGAGTCCGCGGGGAACACCGGCTGGCTGAAACGCCCGTGGTGGCACTCGACGTCGCCGGGGCCACGCCATTGGCCGACGCGGCCGGTGCCGCCGGCATCGATCCGGTCCGTGCTGAACTCACCACCACGCCGCGGGGACCAGTCTGGGTCCTGACGCCTGCGGAGGGGGCACCCGTGCGTCTGTCAGCGGTGAGCAATCAACCCCTGCCCGCCTACGGCGCTGACGAAGCGACCCGACTGGCCATTGCCCAGTATCAAGGCCCCGGCCAGGTCGTCGGCACCGAACTCCTGCCCGAGGCACCGGTCGAGACCGGTCGGGAAGGCCCCGTTTGGCTGGTCGATTTCAACGATCCGGAAGGCACCCGCTTCTACCTCGACACCACGACCGGTGCCGTCGTCTCACGCCGCTCGGACATGTGGAGCGTGTTCGACGTCATGTGGCGGCTGCATATCCTCGATTTCGGCCCCGGCGGTGACAACATCAACAGTTGGTGGATCATTCTGCTGGCCGCCGTCAGTGTGATCGTTGTGATCACCGGCCTGATCCTGCTGTGGCTGCGCATCGGCCGCGATCTTGCCGTTCGGCGCGCCCAGCTGGCCAAGCGCTAGGTTCAATCGACCTTCAAAGCCCCGTCAGTCCCGGCCTTGTGCCGGGACCCCATCACCTCGTTGAATATCCAGTCTTGTTGATGTCGGAACAGCCGCAATCGTCTTGCGGGGCCGGTGGTGATGGATGGCCGGAACAAGCCCGACCATGACGAGTATATTTGTATTTAAAAGGATAATCGGTCTGAATGTCGATTAAACCTGGTCCGCCGCGGGCGGGGCCTCCAGAACCCAGGGGGCGAGCCTGAACCTCTGAGGGATCTCACCGATAGTCCCGTCCTTTGCAAACTGACCGGCAAAAATCAGGACGTCCCGCAGGGTCTGGGATTCAAATGGCTTGACCAGCACGCCGAGCGCCCCGGCAAAGCAGGACGGGATCTGTTCAGGATTAGCGGTCAGGAACACCGCCACCGTCCCATATGTCTGGTTCAGGCTCTGGGCGACATCGCGTCCGCTCGGTCCATCGCGCAGGTTCATGTCGACCAGGGCCACATCCGGTGCCGTGGCCCCCGCCATGGCCATGGCCTCCTCAGCATCCATGGCACAGCCGATCACATCGTGACCCAGCTCACGCAGCACATACTCGAGTTCCATCGCCAGCAGCGCCTGGTCCTCGACCACCAAGATCTTGAACAGTGCGTCGGTACTCAACTTGGCTCTTCGTTCCGTCTGTGGCTCACCAACCCGGCCATTATCTCGGAAATTTCGAACGGCTCAACGCGCTTCTTTGGCCGCGAGATAACGGTTCCTTCACCGTGTTTTGTGCTTTTGGTCCGGTAGAATTGGGGACTAGACCATGGGCGTGAAGCCGGACACCATCCTGATCGGCGATTGCATCGAGCAACTTCGATCCTTGCCAGACGCCTCGGTGGATCTGGTTTTTGCGGACCCGCCCTATAACCTCCAGCTCGGTGGTGAGCTGCTGCGCCCGGACAACTCCAAGGTCGATGCGGTCGATGACGAATGGGACCAGTTCGAGAGTTTCGCCGCCTATGATCGCTTCACCCGTGAATGGCTGAGCGAGTGCCGCCGCGTGCTCAAGCCCGATGGGGCCATCTGGGTCATCGGCAGCTATCACAACGTCTTCCGCCTGGGCTCGGCCCTTCAGGACCTTGGCTACTGGGTTCTGAACGACATCATCTGGCGCAAGGCCAATCCGATGCCGAACTTCAAGGGCACCCGTTTCACCAACGCCCATGAGACGCTGATCTGGGCCGCGCGCAGCCGCGAACAGAAGCGTTACACCTTCAACTACGACGCGCTGAAGGCCTTCAACGAAGACACCCAGATGCGCTCCGACTGGCATCTGGCTCTGTGTACGGGAGAAGAGCGCCTCAAGGACGAGGACGGCCAAAAGGCCCACCCCACGCAAAAGCCTGAGAGCCTGCTCTATCGGGTGCTGCTGGCCTCGACGAAGGCCGGAGACATCGTTCTCGATCCCTTCTTTGGGACCGGCACCACCGGGGCTGCCGCCAAGCGCCTGGGCCGCCATTTCATCGGCATCGAGCGCGATGAAACCTACGCCGCCTTGGCGAAGAAGCGCATCGACGAGGTCGTCCCGGCCACGCCCGAAGACCTCAAGATCACCGGCTCCAAGAAGGCCGAGCCGCGCGTCGCCTTCGGCTCGCTGGTCGAGGCCGGCCTGCTGCGTCCCGGCGACCGTCTCTACTGTCCGAAGGGCCAGCGCGAAGCCCGCGTTCGCGCCGACGGCTCGCTGATCGCCGGCGAGCTGACCGGCTCGATCCACAAGATGGGGGCCTTGATGGAGAACGCCCCGGCCTGCAACGGCTGGACCTACTGGCGCTTCAAGTCCGACCGCGGCCTCCAACCCATCGACGTCCTGCGCGCCCAGGTGCGGGCCGGGATGCAGTAAACGGTGCCCACCGAAGGCCAGATGGACGCCTGGTTTCCGTATATCTTCGGTCTTGTCGTCGTGTGGAACCTCGGCTTCATCGGCTTTGGAGCCCTGCGACGCCTTCAAGCCGGCGAACCCATTTTCCCAAAGCGCCCTGACGGGGCCGTCTTCTATCAATCAGGCGCTTCGGGTCGATCCCTCGGCAACCTGCTCCAACGCTTTGGCGGTGCGAGCCGATGCCTCGTGGTCATCGTTGCCAACAATCAGGTGAAGACGGATCTGACGTTTCCGTTCAACCTGTTCTTCGCCTTCAATTTCTACGACATCCGCATCGACGTCCGGCTTTCCGAGATCCGTCGAATTGAACGCCGCCACCGTCTCCTGATGGGCGAAACCGTTCGCGTCTTCTGGTCAGATGAGCGGGGCTATGAGTTCACCGTGCGCGACCCCGACGCCCTGGTCCGCGCTCTGAATCCGGCCGGTCGCATCGCCGTGACCGACGAACGCTAGCCTATCGAGACGACCGCTTGGCCGCATGGCCCGACGCCAACCGCACCGCCTTCAAGAACACGCTCGGCAGCCCCGCCACATCGCGCGACCACACTGCTCCCTCCAGCGCGCGCGCCTCCGCCGCCCACACTTCCAGCGTCAGGGAAAAGTGGGTGAACACGTGCTCGATCTCGCCCACGCGCTTCCAGTCCGCCGCGACCGGTGCCTCCGCCACCCCATCGATCCGCTCCCCCGTCCAGTCCGTCGTCGGCAGGCCCAGCATCCCGCCCAGCAGGCCTTTCGAAGGACGCCGCACCAGTGCCACCTCACCCCCCCGCCGCATCACATAGGCCGCCCCATACCGCCGGGGCCGCGCCGCCTTCGGTGTTTTGACTGGATAGGTTTCCTGATCACCCGCTGCCTTCGCCGCGCACCACCCCGCCACCGGGCACCGGTCGCACAGCGGCGCCTTGGGGCGACAGACCATCGCCCCCAGGTCCATCATCGCCTGCGCCCAGTCGCCGGGCCGCACCGGGTCCGTCAGCTCCGCCGCCCGCGCCCGCATCTCGGTCTTGGCTTTCGGCAGCGGCGTGGCGATACGGAACAGCCGGCTGACCACCCGCTCGACATTGCCGTCGACCACATGGGCGTAGCGGTCGAACACGATCGCCGCCACCGCCGCCGCCGTGTACGGCCCCACCCCCGGCAGCGCCCGCAAGTCCTCTTCGGTATCGGGAAACACCCCCGCGTGGTCGTGCGCGACCGCCCGTGCACAGGCCAGCAGATTGCGCGCCCGCGCATAATAGCCCAGCCCCGCCCAGGCGCTCATCACCTCGCCGTCTTCTGCCGCCGCCAGGTCGCTCACTGTCGGCCATCGCCTGAGAAACTCTAGCCAGTACGGCGTCGCGTGCGGCACCGTCGTCTGCTGCAGCATCACCTCCGACAGCCAGACGGCATACGGGTCTGGCCGTCCCCCGCGCACCCGCCAGGGCAACTCGCGCGTTCCCTGATCGTACCAGTCCAGAAGGGCGGCCCTCAGGCCTGCATTATCCATGCCCGCTATTAGCGCGCGTCACCCGATGCCTTAAGACCAATTAATCCTGCACCCCGCCCCGCCTGTGCTATTCGGCCCTCAAATCGGGGCCTTGGAGAGTTGCCTATGTCGGTTCGTTCGGTTCGCCTGTTTGTCGGTTGCTCGCTGTTTGCCTTGGTCGCCGCCGGGGCGGCCCAGGCCCAGAGCACGCCCCCCATCGTCCAGCCAGGCGCTCCCGGTCAGGCCAGCCGCGTTCTCGAAGCCCAGGCCGCTGCCCGCATTTCCGACAACCGCTATTCCGACGACGACGTCGCCTTCATGCAGGGCATGATGGTCCACCATCAGCAGGCTGTCGACATGACCGCCCTGATCGACGGCCGCACCAACAACCCCGAGATCATCGCCATGGGTCAGCGCATCCGCGCCTCCCAGGACGACGAAATCGCCTTCATGCGCGCCTGGTTGACCGAGCGCGGCCAGACGGCGCCGATGGTCGGCGCCGCCCACGCCGGCCACATGGACCACAGCGCCATGGACCATTCCACCATGCAGGGCATGGCCAGCCCCGAGCACATGGCCGCCCTGGCCGCCGCCTCGGGCGTTGAGTTCGACCGCCTGTTCCTCGACCTGATGATCCGCCACCACGCCGGCGCGGTGACCATGGTCGAGCACCTGCTCAGCCGCCCCGGCTCGGCCTATGAACCGGCCCTGTTCGAGTTTGTCGGCGATGTGAACAACGAGCAGCAGGCTGAGATCCGCCGCATGGACGCGGCCCTGCGCACGCTCCAGGCCGACCCCCGCTCGACCCTGGCCGGCGGCTTCCTCGACGCCGAACAGGCGATCTCCAACATGGTTCTGATCGCCAGCCTGCCCAAACCACCGGGCTTCTACGACCCGACCAACCCGTCCGGCGCGCCCCTGCCGCTCCCGACGCCCGATGGGGCCACCCGCGACGGCGCTGAGGAGGCCCGTTTCAGCCAGCGCGGTCCGTTCCTGTCGTTTGCCAACACCGACATGGCCTTCCGGGGCGACCTGATGGCCGCTGGCTCCTACCACGGCTTCAACCTGTATCGGCTGGGGGCAGCCCAGCCCGAACTGATCTCCTCTGTCGTCTGTCCCGGCGGCCAGGGCGACGTCTCCATCGTCGGTGACCTGCTGATCATGTCGGTGGAATCGACCAACGGCCGGATCGACTGCGGCCGCGAGGGCATTGCCGTCGAGGCCAGCGCCGACCGCTTCCGCGGCATCCGCATTTTTGACATTTCCAACCCGGTCGCCCCGGTCCAGGTCGGCCAGGTCCAGACCTGCCGCGGTTCGCACACCCACTCGGTCGTCTCCGCCGATGAGCGGTCGATCATCGTCTACAATTCCGGGACCGCCTCGGTCCGCGACGAGGCCGAGCTGGCCGGCTGCGTCACCGGCCTGCCGGGTGATCAGCGCACGGCCCTGTTCTCCATCGACGTCATCGAGATTCCGGTCGCCAATCCGTCCCAGGCCCGCATCATCGACAGCCCGCGCGTCTTTGCCGATGAGGCGACCGGGGCCGTGGCCGGACTTTGGCCCGGCGGCGATCATGGACGTGGCACCCAGCGCACCAGCCAGACCAACCAGTGCCACGACATCACCGTCTTCCCGTCGCGCAACCTGGCGGCCGGTGCCTGTTCGGGCAACGGGATCATCTTTGACATCACCGATCCACGCCGTCCGGTTCGCATCGATGCCGTGACAGACCCGGGCTTTGCCTACTGGCATTCCGCGACCTTCGACAATGAGGGCGAGACGGTCCTGTTCACCGACGAATGGGGTGGCGGCGGTCGCCCGCGCTGTCAGGCGACCGACCCGCGCAACTGGGGTGCCAACGCCTTCTACGATATCGTCGATGGCCAGCTGGAACGTCGCGGCACCTACAAGCTGCCCGCCGCCCAGTCGGCGCGTGAGAACTGCGTCGCCCACAACGGCTCCATCGTGCCGGTCCCGGGTCGCGATATCTTCGTCCAGGCCTGGTACCAGGGCGGCATCTCGGTGATCGACTTCACCGATCCCAACACCCCGTATGAGATCGCCTATTTCGACCGCGGCCCGATGTCGGATCGCAGCTTCCAGTTCGGCGGCTTCTGGTCGGCCTACTGGTACCACGGTCGCATCTACGGCACCGAGATCGCCCGCGGCCTCGACGTGTTGGAGCTGGCCCCGTCCGAGTTCCTGTCCGCGACCGAGCTGGCGGCGGCCAACCTCGCCGACCAGGGCGACACCTTCAATCCGCAACAGCAGAACCCGGTCACCTGGCCGGCCCACCCGACGATCGCCCGGGCCTATGTCGAACAGCTGCAACGGTCGTCCAGCATCACGGCTGCCGATGCCGAACAGTTGAATGGTACGCTCGACCAAACCCTGGCCCTCGTTCAATCGAGCGCAAGGGATGCCTCCGTGGCCGCTCGACTTCGCGGGCTAGCGGAACGTCTGGCTATCACCGGAAGTGACCGCGCCACCCAGCGTCGCGACGCGGCCCTGCGCCAGATCCTGATCGAACTGGCCGATCAGGTGGGGTAGGGCCGCGCCCCGTGACCCACGGCGTTCGCATCAGCATCGACCTGGGCGGGACCAAGATTGAGGCGGCGGTGCTCGATGCGGACGGTCTATTCATTGACCGGCGGCGGGTGGCCAATCCCGGCGACTATGACGCCATGCTCGACACAGTCGTCCAACTGGTTGAGGCGTCCGAGGCTGAAACGGGACACCGGTTTGACCGTGTCGGGGTCGGCATTCCCGGCTCGCCTTCGCCCGCCACGGGGCTTGTCCGCAACGCCAACTCCATCTGGTTGAACGGACGGTCGCTACAGGGCGACCTTGAACGTCATTTGAACCGCCCCGTCCGGCTGGCCAATGACGCCAACTGTATGGCGCTGTCCGAGGCGACGGACGGTGCCGGTGCCGGTGCCCGGTCTGTCTTCGGCGTCATTCTGGGCACCGGCTGCGGCGGCGGCCTGGTTCTCGACGGGCGGCTGATCGAGGGCTGCAACGGCGTGGCCGGGGAATGGGGGCATATCCCCCTGCCGAACCCCACGCCCGACGAAGACACCCTCTGTTGGTGCGGTCGCCGCAACTGTCTGGAGACGTGGATCTCAGGCTCGGGCCTCGCCCGCGACCACGCCGCCGTCACCGGCCAGACCCTCACCGCCCACGACATCATCGCCGCCGCCCGCTCAGGCGATCCCGCCGCCGAGGCCACCCTCGCCCGTCATCGTGACCGTTTGGGGCGCGGTCTAGCCATGGTCGTCAATCTGATCGACCCGGAGGTCATCGTCATCGCCGGTGGCCTGTCCAACGCCCCCGAGATCGTCGACGGCGCCTTTGACGCCCTGCGCCCCCACGTCTTCTCCGACGTCGTCACCACCCGCGTCGTCCGCGCCGACCACGGCGATTCCTCCGGCGTTCGCGGCGCCGCCTGGCTGTGGCCGGCCTAGTTTTCCAATAGCATCGCTCGCCTCAGCTGATGCTTGCAGATGCACAGAAAGTTTTCGATCTCCGAGGCAGACAGACGACCGATCACTGGGCCAAACCGCTCGCGTGGCACAGGCGAGGGTCCTTCGATTCCGAGGACCTTGGCTCCCTCTCGCGTCCCGGCGTGCAGATAGACACTGTCTGGTTCCTGGCCAATGTACCGCCCGAAGCGCTCTGCCACGTCGTATGCCAACAGCGTTGCGTCGGAATACAACCCCTCCATACGGAGTACATATTCTATCGACCGTAAGAGCTCTTCGAACGAGCCGGAATCGGCCAGCACATCAAGGTGTCGCTGGACCGCTGCTTCCGCCTGACTGATCGCGAGGTATCCGAGACGGCGTTGATGGCTATTCAGAACCCGCCTTGGCGACTCACCACTGTCTTCCTCCCAGTCATAGAAGGCCCGGGTCAACGCTTCCCGGCGATCCGGTGCCGACGACCACCACCTGTGCCCCGCCTCGCGGTCCCTTGCGAAATCCGCCTGATAGGTTTGCAGAAGTTCCGTCAGTGTCCACTCCCCGTCGCCTGGCCTTCCGGTCTGACAACCGCGTCTCACATGGTCTGCTCGGCGACAACTCACTAGCGACGCCTCGGTGCTTGGAAATGCTTGATCCCGAGACGTTTGAGGTGGCCCCGAATGTCAGTGGAAATCTTGTCTTCTGTCACCAGATAGACCTCGATAAGCGGTTCGTGCCGTGCATCCATTGCGGCCTTCACGGCGCGGTATTTTACGCATTGATACACACCTCGAAGAATGTCCGCCTCACAAGAGACTCTGGATTTGACTTCGAGCAGGATGGTTCGGTCTCTCAGGAAGTAGGCGACGTCAACGCGATCACCAGAATCGAGAGGCAGCTCAGTGTCAGTCCGCGCCGTCCGATAGGCGGCTCGCACTTCGCCGGGGTTTTCCTTGACCCACAACCTCAGCAGCCGGTGGTGCTCGCCCTCCCCGCCTTTCCCGTATTTGTGGGGACCTGTGCCGAAGTCATGCTCTTTGCCTTTGGCCTTCTCGTCATGCGCAGTCTCAATCACATCAGGATCGAGCTTTGCCTTGAAGGCTTGCCGATAGAGCCGATCCCAGTCCTTCTGCGAATAGGCGTAGACTTCCTGCGCCGCTCTTTCAAAATTCTCGCGCCACAGCACCGGGTATCGCTTCTTGCAGTCGAACTGGGCCAACTTCGGAACTTCGAAACGCTTTGCCATGAAAAACCCGGCACCCCGGCTGGGGAGCCCGTCAGCCCCGTTCACTACCAGCACATTTAGAAGCGGTGCCTTGGGCTCCACCGCCTGAAGCCGCTCCATCAGCAGCCCCGCAACGAAACCGATCCGCGTGGGGAAGATGGTCGAGAAGCCGGCCTCGTCCTCCAGCAATCGCTTCATCTGACCATAGGTGAGCGTGGATTGAGTCAGTGCGGCAGCCACCAGCCAGCGCATGGCTGGCACCAATGCGTGATCTCGGAGATTCGCGTTGGTCGCAGAGTACCGTTTGCCCGCCACACCTACACCTTAAGAACGATTTCTTTAATCTGCCCTCTATAGTCGAGTTGCGACGACGAGGAAATATCCGCCTAGTCCATCTCAAACCCGTTCAGGATCAGCACATTCATGTCCCGGTCCGGCGTATAGTTTTCGTACCGCACCTCGAACTGCGTCGGGCTGATGCGGCGCACGCCGGTGCCGCAGAAGGACACCAGGTTGTTCTCAGACCCCTTGTCCACCACCATCCGAAACTCGCGGATCGGCCCGGCCCAGTTGGCCCCGGTGGTCAGCACATAGTCCAGCCAGGTTTCCGTATAGTGCAGCCCCCGTTCACGCCCCCGCCGCGCGGCCTGTTCGAAGGCGTCATCGACACAGTGGCGTTCGCGATACTCGCTCGTGACCTCACCCCAGTCGGCGTCCACGCCGATCAGCGAGGTGGACGTTCCCCCGACCGCCGGGACATAGATGTGCCGGATCTCGACCTCTTCGCCCGGTGGGAAATACTGGGTCCAGTAATGGGTCGTCTTGAGGGTCCAGCGCGGCCAGCCCCAATCGTCGCCATTCGGCCCTCGGTCGATCGCACCGGCAGCTTCCAACTCCGCCAGCGCGGCTTCGCTCAGCTCTTCAAGCGCCAGTTGCGCGGCTTCGCCGTAGGGATTGAGCGGTACGCCGTGGGCTTCCAGCAGAGCTGAGACATCGCGCTCGCCGACGACCGCCCGCTGTTCGACCTCCATATAGACCGGCTGCCCGTCCGCCCAGGTCAGGAACGGCAGCATGCGCTCGGGATGGGCCAGGTCGCCGCCCGCGTCAGAAATCCACCCGGGCTCTACGTCCGGCATCGGAAAGGCGACGAGCGTGCTGATGCCCTCGTCCGTATCGTTGAGGAAACGATAGGTCACCCGCACCTCACCCGAGGAGAGATACAGGTCTTCCGACAGCATCGAGATCCCGGCGGTCTGTTCAAACCTGAGCCCGCCAGCCTGCATGGAGGCCACGGTATCATTGGCCGCAGCCGGTACGGCCCCCATCGATAGCCCCAGGGCCAGCGCCAACCCTACGATCCAACGGTTTTCCATATCCCTCTCCCCTAACCGCACAAAGGTATCTCAACTCCCGCCGTCGACCCAACTCGCCAGACCTGACGGCCAGTTAGTCTTGATTTGAAACTCACTGTGGAGTATACGGCTCGCGGGGTACGATTCTGACGGGCCCGGCCGAGCACGAAAAATCGTCACCGGCACCTAACAACCCGCGCAACCAATCCCCATGTTCCCCGTTAGAGGGGCCCGTGTCTGATGCACCTATCGTGGTCAGGCCGCCGAGCTCGCTCTTGGGACGGAAAAGAGAGGGGTCTTTAATGGCTGCCAATACGCTCGCGGTGATGTCGCCTGAACAGGGACTGTCGCGTTATCTGAGTGAAATCAGAAAATTCCCGATGCTGAGCAAGGACGAGGAGTTCATGCTCGCCAAGCGTTGGAGTGAACACCAGGATCCGGAAGCCGCGCACAAGCTGGTCACCAGCCACCTGCGCCTCGTGGCCAAGATCGCGATGGGGTATCGCGGCTATGGTCTGCCGATCGGTGAAGTGATCTCCGAAGGGAACGTCGGCCTGATGCAGGCCGTGAAGAAATTCGACCCGGACAAGGGCTTCCGCCTGGCGACCTACGCCATGTGGTGGATTCGCGCGTCCATCCAGGAGTACATCCTGCGCTCATGGTCGCTGGTGAAGATGGGCACCACCGCCGCCCAGAAGAAGCTGTTCTTCAACCTGCGCAAGGCCAAGAGCCAAATCTCGGCCTTCGAGGAAGGCGATCTGCACCCCGAACACCTCGAACAGATCGCCACCAAGCTGGGCGTGGCCGAGGAAGAAGTCGTTTCGATGAACCGCCGGATGTCCGGCGGCGGCGACGCCTCGCTGAACGCACCGATGCGTGCGGACGGCGAAAGCGAGTGGCAAGACTGGCTGGCCGATGACGACGCCGTCAGCCAGGAAACCGCCCTGGCCGAAAGCGAGGAGCATTCCTTGCGCATGGACCTGCTGCAGGAAGCCATGCAGGAGTTGAACGAGCGCGAGCGCCACATCCTGACCCAGCGCCGTCTGATCGACGATCCGCTCACCCTGGAAGAACTGGCCGGCCAGTACGGCGTCAGCCGTGAGCGCGTTCGCCAGATCGAGGTGCGCGCCTTCGAGAAGCTGCAAAAGGCGATGCAGGCTGCTGCGGTCGACCGCCAGCTGGTCGACGCCTAAGCGACCTTTGTGACGCCTGCGCCCTGATTCAACAGGGCCACCAAGGCCACCGCCGGCGGGCGAAGGTCCTCGACCTGTGACGTCTCAATCCCCGCCGCGGCGGCAAGCGCGATTGCAGCCGGTCCAAGCGCCGGGCGGCCGCTGGTTGTTGCCAGTCGTTTGAGCGTCTCGGCCTGGGCAATCAACGCCCGCCTGGCCTGGGCCGGGTCGTGGGAAAACTGATCAAGGGCCGAGACGATGATCTTGCCGGCCTGATCCATTTCGGCGGCAATCGGGTCCACGGCGGCCTCGGCTTCGCTCTGACGCTTGCGCGGCCCTTTGTATTCCCCCGAGTTGAACCGCCGGCGATCCGGCCCGACATAGCCGACCGCCTCCACCCAGGGGCGCGGCTTGGTTGCGACGTTGATAATACGCCGCACCAGATCACCGGTCGTGAACGGCTTGACCATGAACTCGTGGACCCCGACGTCGCGTGCCCCCTTGATCGTGGTCGCTGTCGCTTCGGCCGTAATCATGATCACCGGGATACGGCGGGCGTCCATACGCGAACGCCGGAGCTTGCTGACGAGTGTTTCTCCGTCAAACCGGGGCCCCGACCGTTCAACAAACATCAGGGTCGGCTCGAAGTCGCGAACCGCCGCCAACGCCTCCTTCTCGTCCGCCTCGATGATGATCTCGCGCGCGCCCAGGCCCTTCATCAAATCCGTCAGCAGACGCGCCGTCGCCACCTGGGCGTCGACGATCATAACCCGGCGAACCACGGGTTCGAGCCGCGCAAGCATTTTCAGATCATCACCAAGCACGCGATTACTCCACACACACCGAAAGCGTGTCTAGACTAGGCCTGGGCGGTAAAGATCGCCTTGACGCCACGCAAAGTTGCAACGCCATGACCACGCCAAAGACGCCAGAGGATATCGCGCGAGATCGGAAACTGGATCAGGCGCTGGATCAGGAGCTGGACGACAGCTTCCCCGCCAGCGATCCCCCGTCGATCACTCAGCCACCGGACCCTGACGGCGAGGATGATAGCCGCTGAGCCTTTCTAGCCCAGGAACGGATCGCGCATCAGGATGGTGTCGTCCCGCTCCGGGCTGGTGGACAGCAGCGCCACCGGCGCGCCGATCAGCTCCTCGATGCGTCGGACATATTTGACCGCATTGGCGTTCAAGTCCTTGAACGAACGCACCGAACCCGTCGATTCCGTCCAGCCTTCCAGCTCCTCGAAGACCGGCTCCGCCGCCGCCTGATCGTTCAGGCTGGACGGCAGATAGTCGAAGATCTCCCCGCCGATCCGGTATCCGACACAGATCTTGAGCGTCTCCAATCCATCGAGCACGTCCAGCTTGGTCAGGGCGATGCCGTCGATTCCGTTGATCGCTACGGATTGGCGGACCAGCACCGCATCAAACCAGCCGCAGCGCCGCGCCCGTCCGGTATTGACCCCGACCTCACGGCCAACGGTCGCCAGATGCTCTCCGACCGCGTCTGTCAGTTCACAGGCGAATGGTCCTTCCCCGACGCGGGTGGTGTAGGCCTTCACGATCCCCAGCACATAGCCGACCCCGCGCGGCCCCAGTCCAGACCCTGCCGCCGCCTGACCCGCCACGGTGTTCGACGACGTGACATAGGGGTAGGTCCCGTGATCCACGTCGAGGAAGGCCCCCTGGGCCCCCTCGAACAGAATGCGCTTGCCGGCGCGCTGCGCCTGATCGAGCACCCGCCAGGCCGGTTTCACGAACGGTAGAACCTTCGGGGCAATCTCCAGAAGCTGTGCCAATAGGGCGTCCGGGTCGATCGGTGCCAGTCCCAGCCCGGCCCGCAACGGATCGTGATGCGATCTCAGCCGCTCGATCTTGGTCTTCAGGTCAGCCTCGCTGGCCAGATCACAGACGCGGATTGCTCGCCGCCCGACCTTGTCTTCATAGGCCGGGCCGATTCCGCGCCCGGTCGTCCCGATCCGGGCCCCGCGTCCGCTGGCCGCCGCCTCGCGGGCCACATCCAGTTCGGGATGGATCGGCAGAATCAGACAGGCATTGTCGGCAATCGTCAGCAGATCCGGCGTGATGGATACCCCTTGCGCCTCGATCTTCTCGATCTCACCGACCAGGTGCCACGGATCAACGACCACTCCATTGCCGATGATCGACGGCTTGCCCTGGACAACACCGGAGGGCAGCAGGGCCAGTTTGTAGACCCTGCCGTCGACGACCAGGGTGTGTCCGGCGTTGTGCCCGCCCTGAAAGCGGACGACGACGTCTGCCCGGTTGGACAGCCAGTCGACAATCTTTCCCTTGCCTTCGTCACCCCACTGGGCGCCGACCACTGCGACGTTCGCCAAGACTCAAGCTCCGCTGAAATGCGGGGCGGTTCTAGCGGGGATGGCGGGCTATGTCGCGGTCTTATCCGCCGAAGCGGCGCACGAACCGGATGCCGACTTCGTCCAGGCCCTCGTTCTTGCCTTGATGGAATATCTGGCCGTTCGACAAATGGACGTAGCTGAGCTCCACCGCTGTCTGATCGTTAAACCGGTAGCCGAGGGCGATTTCCGGCTCGAACAGGATCTGGGAACCGAACTCGATCCGCTCGGACCGCAGTGCGATACGGCGGTCATACTCTTCCGGCGAAATCCCGGGCTCGCGCCAGTCCGGGAAAATATCGTAGCCGTCATGCACCGCCAGGCCCATGCCCGGCTGGACGTACCAGCGTTGATCGTCTGTGATCGGAATATGCCAGGTCAGACCGGCGGCGATATAGGAGGTGTCGCCTTCGGTGTTCCCCGAAACAAAGATGTGGGCGCGTGGACCACTTAGCCACGATGGAAAGCCATCGATACGGTCCGAACGCCAGCCGAGATGGATATTGGCCCCGCCCTCCTTGCCGGCGGCCCCCAGACCAACCGCCTCGCCGAGGAAGGTCACGTCGTGAGCATAGACACCGGCGATCAGCTCACCGGCCAGGGCCGACCCTGCGATGCTGACGGTCGCAACGACCGTCGATAGTCCTAAAGCGATGGCACGCATATTCCGGGTCCCCCACTGGCTATCGCCCCTTGTCCTACCCAAATCGCCGCCGGACAAGCCCTAGGGCAAAAGTTCGGCCCACGCCCAGTCCAACCATGGCACCAAGGCCACGACATCCGCCGTCTCAACGGTGGCCCCACACCAGACCCTCAGACCGGGGGGGGCCGCCCGGTGCGCCTCAATGTCGAAGGCGACGCCCTCGTCCGCCAGCAACTTGCAGAAACGGGATACGAACGCGCGATCGGCGGCATCGGCATCGACGAAGCTGAGACACACCGAGGTCGGCGATCGACAGACGCAGTCTTCGGCCAGGAACCGAACCCACGGCGTCGCCTCGACCCATCCGGCGAGGGCCTGATAGTTGAATTGTGTGCGGTCGATCAGCGTGGAAAGGCCGCCGATGCGGTGCGCCCACTCCAGGGCGGCAATCCAGTCCTCAAGTGTCAGGAGGGAATAGGTATTGATCGGCGCGCCCGTGGCCAGGGCGCGGTCAAAGCCGTCGGGCCCGCGCAGGCGCAAGACCTTCGGAATCGCGCGCTCAGGCGTAAATTGATCCAGTCGCTCAATCGCGCGCGGCGACAGCACCAGCGCCCCGATCCCGGCGTCACCGCCCAGAGCCTTCTGAAACGAAAAGGTCGCGACATCCAGCCTGTCCCAGGCCAGCGGCGTGCAGAAGGCCGCCGAGGTCGCGTCGCAGATCGTCAGCCCGGTTCGAGCCGTCGAGATGAAGTCCGCATTGGGCACACACACACCCGACGTCGTCCCATTCCAGGCAAACACCAGATCGGCATCAGGCCGAACGCCTTTCAGATCAGGGAGTTGACCATAGGGGGCTTCAAGAATTTCGGGATCAAGGCCGAGATGGTCGCGCACATCCGAGGCCCAGAGTTTGCCGAAATTCTCATAAGCCAGAACCTGCACCGGCCGCGCGCCCAGCAGGTTCCAGAGCGCCGCCTCGACGGCCCCCGTGTCCGATGCCGGGAGGAAACAAAGCGCATGATCCGACGGAATTTCGAGCACCGCCCGTGTCAGATCATGTGCATGTCGAAACCGGGCGAGCACCTCACCCGCCCGGATATTGCGGCCCATCAGGTCGTCGCGAAGATCGCCAATTCGCCATCCCGGCGGCTTGGCGGTCGGACCTGAGGAGAACCAGGGCCTGGCTGGGCGGATCGCGGGTTTCGTGTGGCGAGTCATCCTCACTAGCCAGAACCGTCTTGCGGCAACTTGGCAAGCCTTTCAGCGCGTTCAGTAAGGTGAACCCGACCTGAAACGCGCCGTTCAGATCGGGCTCAGGGTCACGGCGGCATTGTCCTCCTCAACGCAGGGGAACAACCAAAGAGGAACCTGACATGTACAAGAAAGCCATTCTCCCCCTGGTCGCCGTCACCGCCCTGGCCGCTGCCGTTCCGGCTGCTGCCCAGCATCGTGGCGGTGGCCATGATCGCGGTGGTGACCGCTACGAGCAGAACTGGGATCGCGGCTGGGATCGGATTGATCGCCGTTTTGAGCGCCTGGATCGTCGCATCGACCAGGGCGTCCGCAACGGCCAGCTGTCGCGCCGTGAGGCTGGTCGCCTGCGCTCGGAGTTCCGCCAGCTTATCAATCTGGAACATCGCTACAGCCGCGGCGGCTTGAGCCGCTGGGAGCGCGACGACCTGAACCGCCGGTTCGACCGTCTGAGCGCCATGATCCGCTACGAACGTCGTGACAACGACAATCGTCGGGGCGGCGGCGGCGGTGGCCGGGGTGGCTCGCGTCACCACTAGACGGGTCCATCGCGAGGGCGTCTTCCCGTTTTTCACCCGTTCAGACCCCTTGAACAGCGCGGCGCGTCCCGAAAGGGTCGCGCCGTTTCTGTCATTCTATTCATTTGTTTTATTTCATCATTTTAATGAACTGGCGCGACGGAAACACCGAGGGACACCGTTCAATCCTGTGAAAGCGCCGCTGATGGTGCTCAATGGAAAAGGACAGACCGATGAAATCCCTCAAGACCTCCGCCGTCACCGCCTTGATCGCCCTGGCCGCCCTTTCGGCTCCCATGGCCGCCCAGGCTCAGGCCCGGCACAATGACGACCGCGGCCAGGCCACGGCCCAGCGCCACCAACCGGCCACGCCCGCCTGGCAGTCCATCAATGCGCGTCAGGCGAACCTCGAGCGCCGGATCATGGTCGGCATCCGCAACGGCCAGCTCTCACGCCGCGAAGCCACCCGTCTGCGCGCCGAGTTCCGCCAGATCGCCAATCTCGAGGCCCGCTACCGTCGGGGTGGCCTGAGTGCCTGGGAGCGCCAGGACCTCGCTCGTCGCTTCGACCGTTTGAGCGCCCAGATCCGTGAAGAGCGTCGCGACAACAACAACCGCAACGGCCGCCGCGGCTAGACGTCAACCCTCGCCTTCCCAGCCAAGGCCGTCGACTGTTCCACAGTCGGCGGCCGAGGCACGCCCATGGGGACGACCCCAGACCTGTGCCGACGGACATTTCAACATCTGCGCGAAATAGATTTCCTCGTTCTTCAAACTGGAATATCGTCGATTGTTTTCAGGTCGCCGAGTGGTTCGGCGAGGGGAGAAAAAATGAAGAAGATCCTGCTGACCGGCGTGGCCGGTCTTGCCATGGTCGCAGGCGCTCCGGCCATGGCCGAGCCCAACGGCCCCTATATCGCCGGCGACATCGGCTATCACTGGCCCGGCGACATGGAGACTATTGTCTGTACCGGCGTCATCGCCCTCATCTGTAATGATGTCGATGTTGAGCTGGGCGACGGCTTTGCCGCCTTTGGCCGCTTCGGCACTCGGGTCAATCCGAGCTTCCGCCTGGAAGCTGAACTCGGGTATCGCGACACATCTATCGACAGCGTTGCCGGCATCGCAGTTCCGGCTGATGTTGATGGCAGTGCTACCTCACTGATGGCGAACGCCCTGTTTGATTTCGGTTCGGGCCGCGCCCGTCCGTTCGTCGGGGCCGGTGTCGGTTGGGGCAGCGTCAAGTTTGACACGCCCATCGGCGAGTATGACGATTCCGGCCTCGCCTGGCAGGTGCTGGCCGGCCTGGCCATGCGGACGGGTCCGCGCGGCCACCTCGACTTCACCTATCGCTACTTCAACGTCAGCGAATTGGAGATCGGTGACGGCACACCGACGGGGACCATCACCGGCGATTTCGTCGATCATTCGGTGACCATCGGCTATCGTCATTCGTTCGGCGCGATTGCGGCTCCGCCGCCGCCGCCGCCGCCTCCGCCGCCGCCTCCGCCTCCGCCGCCGCCTCCGCCTCCGCCGCCTCCGCCGGTGTGGAACGCGCGTGAGTTCACGGTGCTGTTCGACTGGGATCGCTACGACCTGACCCCGCAGGCGACGGAAATCGTTCGTCAGGCCGCGGCGCATGCCCGGGCCGGCGGGGCCACCCGCGTCCATGTCGTGGGCCACGCCGATACCTCCGGTTCGGCCGCCTACAACGTGCGCCTGTCGCAGCGTCGTGCCGCCACCGTTCGTGATGCCCTGGTCGCTCAGGGTGTGACCGGTGGAGCCATCACCACCGAAGGCCGGGGTGAAACCGACCTGGCCCGCGCCACCGCTGACGGTGTGCGCGAGCCGCTCAACCGCCGCGCCACGATCAACATCAACCGCTAATCCCGGTCGATACGATCAAAGCGTTGGCCTAGAGCCAAAGCCTAAAGCGAACCCCCGGGAGGCAACTCCCGGGGGTTTTGCTTTGATGCCACAGGTTCTGGTCGAAATCTGACAGGCCGGCCGGGCGACCTTGCCAAGCGCACCAATCGGCATATCGTCGTTCGTCATCAGGATCGTCGGGTTGTCCGGCGAGGGGAGTGATGATGAAAAAGCTGCTTCTGACCGGCGTGGCCGGTCTTGCCATGGTCGTGGGTGCCCCCGCCCTGGCCGATCCCAATGGACCCTATATCGCCGGCGACATCGGCTACCACTGGCCGAGTTTCGACGCCGATACCTGCGTCGTCGGGGGGGCCTGTACACCGTCTGATTTTGAGCTGAGCGGCGGGCTGGTGGCGTTCGGGCGGTTCGGCGCCCGCCTGAATCCGAACTTTCGGCTGGAAGCGGAAGTGGGGCGCCGCTGGAGCAGCGTTGACTCGTATCAGGGCGGGCCGCCGAGCCTGGAGTCTGATGTCGAAGCGACCAGCCTGATGGCCAACGCCTTGTTCGATTTCGGCTCCGGGCGCGCTCGTCCGTTCGTGGGGGCTGGTGTCGGCTGGGGGAAAGTCGAGCTGTCCAATAGCGGGGGGCCTCTGGACGACTCAGGTCTCGCCTGGCAGTTGCTGGCGGGTCTGGCGATGGCGACCGGTCCGCGCGGCAACATCGACATCACCTACCGCTATTTCAACGTCGGTGACCTGAGCCTTGTCGCTGGCGCCTTCGGCTCGGTTGACGGCGACTACACTGACCACTCGATCACGATCGGCTATCGTCACTCGTTCGGCGCGATCGCGGCTCCGCCGCCACCGCCGCCGCCGCCTCCCCCGCCGCCTCCGCCTCCCCCGCCGCCACCTCCGCCGCCGCCTCCGGTGTGGAACGCGCGTGACTTCACCGTCCTGTTCGACTGGGATCGCTATGACCTGACCCCGCAGGCGCAGGAAATCGTCCGCCAGGCCGCGGCTCACGCCCGGGCCGGTGGCGCCACCCGCGTCCACGTCGTGGGCCATGCCGATACCTCCGGTTCGGCCGCCTACAATGTGCGCCTGTCGCAGCGTCGTGCCGCCACCGTTCGTGATGCCCTGGTCGCTCAGGGTGTGACCGGTGGGGCCATCACGACCGAAGGTCGTGGTGAAACCGACCTGGCCCGCGCCACCGCCGACGGTGTCCGCGAGCCGCTCAACCGCCGGGCCACGATCAACATCAACCGCTAAGCGCGGGCGATACGATCAAAGCCTTGGCCTAGAGCCAATGACCAAAGCGAACCCCCGGGAGGCAACTCCCGGGGGTTTTGCTTTGAGGTAACCGACCGCAATCGCTAAAAGACCATCATGGCCAGACGTTCCGGTTGCGGCATCCCCGCCCTCTTTGTTCTCATCCTCCTCGTGATCGGCGGGTGGAGCGGCTATTGGTGGTTCCTCTCCAACCAGATTCGGACTCAACTCTTGGCGACCGAAACCCGCCTGGAGGCCGCCGGCTGGACCATCGAGCACGCCGAGCCCGAGATCGCCGGTTGGCCCTTCCGCTTTCACCTCGCCCTGGACGAGCTGACGATTACCGGGCCGTCAGGCCACGGTCTACGGACCGCCCGCCTCGAGGCGGAGGCCAACGCCTACCAGCTCAACCACTGGGTCTTTGTGGTTCCGGGCACGCTGGATCTGGCACGCGGCTCCAAGGGCTGGGTCACTGTGGAGGGTCAGGCTCTGCGGGCCTCGGCGTCCGACCTCCTGAACCGCCCGCCCCGTATCGTGGTTGAATTCAATCAACCGCGCTTCGCCCCCACCGAAGGCTCCCAGCCGTTCCCGATTGCCCAGGCCGAACGGCTGGTCGTGAACCTGATCCCGCGTGAGGGGGCCGAGAACCAGGCGGGCCTGCTGTTTGACCTGACCGGGGCCACGCCGCGCACAGGTGGCGTCCTGGCCGAGATGTCCGAAAACCGCGTCTTCAACCTGTCGGCAGAGGCCGTGCTGACCAATACCCAGACGCTGTCAGGCCCAACCTGGCGGCAAGCCCTGTCCACCTGGTCCCAGGGAGGGGGTGCCCTCACCGAGGTCCGCCTGGAAGCCACCGCGGGTGACGATTTCGCCCGGGGCCAGTCTTCCAGCCTGACGACCGATGCCAATGGTCGCCTGCAAGGCAGCCTCGAGGCCCACCTCAAGGGCGGCACCGCCCCGCTGGCCGGTCTGGCGCGCGCGCCGGGCGTTGACCCTCGGGCGGCTGCCGCCGTCACACTCGGAGCTCAGCTCACCTCCGGCTTCCGGGGCGAGACGAACCTGACGCTGAACTTCACCAATGGTCGCACGGTTATCGGTCCGGTCAGCCTGGGCCCGGCACCGCGGCTGTTCTAGGCATGGACGCGGCTGACCTCGCCCCCCTCATAGCGCGTCTGCGCGATGCCTTGACGGACCTGGGGCCGATGCCCTTGTCGCCGGACACCTCGGCTCGCCTGATCCGTGAAGCCGCAGACGCCAACCCTGATTTGCCACCCGGCCTCATCGCAGCCGTCACGCGTGAGCTGGAATCGGCGGCCCGACCGGTCATGGTGTCGGCCTTCGGACCGGGGACCGAGGCCTTTTCACGAGGCCGGTTCGGCTATCGGGCCAGAACCGCCCAGGTTGCCGACGCCCGCGCCGCCCTGGCGTCCGCCCGGGCCGGGGCTCGTGCCGTCGTAGCCATGGATCCGCGCGATCCTTGGTGGGCGCGACTGCTGGCCGAGCCGACGCTGTCGGTGATCGACGATGACCTCTACAGCGATGGGCGCAAGCCCGGCCTGTTCGTCGTCGCCCGGCAATGGTCCGAGCCCTCCGGCCAGGACCGGACCTGGTGGATCACCGATGCGCCGGGCAAGCCGTCCGACGTCGAAGCGGCACTATCGAACCTCGGCCTGACTGGACGCCATGCCCTGTCCATCGGCGGGTTGGGCCTGTTTCAGATCGACGGCTATGTGCAACGCGAAGACGCCCGCCTGCTTCAGGCTCCGGGCCGGCTTGCCGGCGTCATCGGCTGTGTGCCGGTCGTGCCGCGATAGCGCGATAACGGAGGCGTCAGTTTGCGTCCTGCCCCGCGTCGGCTAAAGACCCGGACATGACCAAGACCCCTGCGCCCAAGTCCGGTATTCTCGACATCGCCCCCTATGTCGGGGGCAAGTCCAAGATCGACGGCGTGGCCGAGCCGATCAAGCTATCGTCCAACGAGAACCCACTCGGGGCCGGCGAGAAGGCCCGCGAGGCCTATCTGGGGGCCATCGACTATCTGAACCTTTACCCTGAAGGGCGCGCCTCGCGCCTGCGTCAGGCGGTGGCTGAGAAGCACGCCATCGAGCCCGAACGCCTGGTCTTCGGCAACGGCTCGGATGAGGTCTTCACCCTGCTCAACCAGGTCTATCTGACGCCGGGCGACAATATCGTCACCGGTCAGTACGGCTTTCTGGCCTACCGCATTTCCGCCAAGGCCAATCAGGCCGAAGTCCGCTTGGCCCCCGAGCCGAACCTGAAATGCGACGTCGACGCCCTGTTAGAGCTGGTCGATGAGCGCACACGTCTGGTCTATGTCTCCAACCCGGCCAATCCGACCGGCAGCTGGAACACGGCTGAGGAAATTCGCCGCCTCCACGGAGCCCTGTCCGACAGCGTCCTGCTGGTGATCGATGAGGCCTATGCCGAGTTTGTCGTCGAGCCCGACTGGCAGAGCACCATCGACCTGGCGCGCACGGCCACCAACATCATCGTCACCCGCACCTTTTCCAAGATCCACGGCCTGGCGGCGCTCAGGGTCGGCTGGGGCTATTGCCCGTTGCCGGTGGCCGAGGCGGTCGATCGCGTGCGGCTGCCGTTCAACAACAACATCCCCGGCCAGGAAGCCGCCCTGGCCGCCCTGTTCGACGACGAACATGTCGAAAAGTCGCGCGCCCTGGTCCTGCAATGGCGCCCACGCCTGGCCCAGGCGATCAAGGGCTTTGGGTTCGAGGTCTTTCCGTCTGCCGGCAACTTCCTGCTGGTCCGTTTCCCCGACGCCAAGCGCAATGCCCAGGCGGCCGACGCCTTCCTGCATTCGCGCGGCATCATCGTGCGTCCGGTTGGGGGCTACGGACTGACCGACTGCCTGCGTATGACGGTGGGGACCGACGACGAGAACCGTGCCCTGCTGGATGCCCTGTCCGAGTTCGCCGCCAGCTAGGTCAGCTGACCGAAGATCATCGCCCCGGCGAACAGGGTCGTCGACATCGCGCAGAGGGCCGCAGCCAACAGCGCCATCCAGGGATTGGCCCCCGGCTTGGGCTCTTTCAGAAGATCGCGCGCTTGATCTATCGAACTCATGCCCGGATCAGGCCTGTTTATGGTTAACCAAGTCTTGCCGCCTCGACGCCGCGCGCATCCCCGCCTAGAAGCGCGGAATGATCCTCGTCGTCGATAACTACGACAGCTTCACCTACAACCTCGTCCACTACCTCGCGGAGTTGGGCGCACCCACGCATGTCATCCGCAATGACGACCTGACTGCCGCCGAGGCCTTGGCACTCCACCCCGAAGCCATCCTGCTGTCGCCTGGGCCCTGTTCTCCCAATGAGGCGGGCATCTGTCTGGGTCTGCTCGATGCTGCTCCTGACGATCTGCCGATCTTTGGTGTTTGCCTGGGGCATCAGGCCATGGGCCAGGCCTTCGGCGGTGACGTCATCCGCGCCAAACAGCTGATGCACGGCAAGACCAGTCCCATCCACCATGAGGGCCGTTCGATCTTCAAGGGTCTGCCCAGCCCCTTCACAGCCACCCGCTACCATTCGCTGGCTGTGCGACGTGAGACCCTGCCCGATGTGCTGGAGGTCACGGCCTGGACCGAAGACGGCGAGATCATGGGCCTGGCTCACAAGACGCGGCCCATCCATGGCGTTCAGTTCCACCCCGAATCGATCGCCACGGAACACGGCCACGACATGCTGGCTAACTTCCTGGATCTGGCAGGGGTCAAGCGCCGGACGACGGCCCGTGTCTGATACGCTCAAGCCCCTCCTGTCCCGCCTGGCCGACGGCCAGACCCTGAACCGGGATCAGGCCCGCGCCTTTCTGGATGCCTGTCTGCGCGGTGAGCCCACGCCGGCCCAGGTGGCCGCGGCCCTGACGGCGCTCAAGATGCGTGGCGAGACGGTCGAGGAAATTTCCGCCTTTGCCGAGGCCATGCGCGAGGCCGCGCACACGCTCGACCATCCCTATGATGTCGTCGACACCTGCGGCACCGGCGGGGACGGCCAGCACACCTACAACATCTCGACCGCCGCCGCCCTCGTCCTGGCCGGGGCCGGCGTCAAGGTGGCCAAGCACGGCAACCGCGCCCTCAGCTCCAAATCCGGGACCTCCGACGTCCTGTCGGCGCTGGGCGTCAATCTGGCCGCCACGCCCGGTCAGCAGCGCCGCTCGCTGGACGAAGCCGGCATCGCCTTTCTGTTTGCCCCGGCCCACCACCCGGCCATGCGCCATGTCACGCCGATCCGGGCCGAGCTGGGCTTTCGCACCGTCTTCAACCTGATCGGCCCCCTGTCCAATCCGGCGCGCGCGCGGCGTCAGCTGATGGGCGTCTATGATCCGCGCCTGATCGAGCCGTTGGCCGAGGCGCTGGGACGGCTGGGCGCTGTCCACGCCTGGGTCGTCCACGGACAGGGCTTGGACGAACTGACCACGACCGGCGAGTCTGAGGTGGCCGAATGGCGCGACGGGGCGCTCAATAGACTGACCATCCGGCCCGAAGATGCGGGCCTGCCGCGCGCCACCCTCAATGATATTCGCGGCGGCGATCCCGAAGAGAACGCCCGCGCCCTCTCCGCCCTGTTGGATGCGGAACCAGGAGCCTATCGCGACATCGTGCTGTTGAACGCCGGGGCCGCCCTGATCGTCGCCGGCCGGGCCGCTGACCTCGCCGAAGGTGCCACGCTGGCCGCTGCCGTCATCGATGATGGTCGCGCCGCCCGTGCCCTGTCCGACCTGATCCGCGCCTCCAACACCCCGGACCCGGAGCCGGAGGCATGAGCGATATCCTCGAACGCATCGCCGCCTACAAGCGGCAAGAGGTCGCCGCCCGCAAGTCCGCCATCTCGCTGTCCGACCTCGACCGTCAGGCGCTGGAAGCCCCGCCGGTCCGCAGTTTCCGCCAGATGCTGGATCTGACCTGGACCACGACGGGCCGTCCCGCCCTGATCGCTGAGATCAAGAAGGCCAGCCCCTCCAAGGGCCTGATCCGCGCCGACTTCAACCCGCCCGCGCTTGCCAAGGCGTATGAGCGCGGCGGCGCGGCCTGCCTGTCCGTCCTCACCGACACGCCGAGCTTCCAGGGGGCCGACGCCTATCTGGTCGAGGCGCGCAGCGCCGTTTCCCTGCCCTGTCTGAGGAAGGATTTCCTCGTCGATCCCTGGCAGGTGGCCGAAAGCCGGGCTCTGGGGGCCGACTGTATCCTCATCATCATGGACATGGTCGACGACGCGCTCGCCGCCGAGCTCCTGCATGAGGCCCGCCGCTTTGGCATGGATGCTCTGATCGAGACACACGACGAGGCCGAAATGGCCCGCGCCGCGCGGCTCGGCGGCGACCTCATCGGCATCAACAACCGCTCCTTGCGCACCTTCGAGGTCGATCTCGCCACGACCGAACGCCTCGCAGACCTCGCACCGCCCGACGCGCTCATGGTCGCCGAAAGCGGGATTTTCACCCCCGCCAACGTCGCCCGCGTCCAGACGGCGGGTGCCCGCGCCATCCTCGTCGGCGAGAGCCTGATGCGTCAGGCGGACGTTGAAGCGGCGACGGCGACCCTACTTTCCTGAACCCCTCTCCCGTGGGGAGAGGGACGGCTCCGCAGGCCGATCCGGGGCCTGAACGCAGACGGTGCCAACGCGCTTGGATCCCGGTTCTCCGCCCTGACGGGCTCCAGCCGGGATGATGGCGAGGCCTGTGCATCTGTGAAATCAGACCCGCTAACCCCTCCTTAACCGGAACACCTCACGAACAGAGCATGGACGTTTGCGGTTTGTTCCGGTATTGTCCACAGATCAACAGATTCGGGTCCGAGGCCTCCCATGCTCACCAAGAAGCAGCACGAACTCCTGATGTTCATCCACGAACGGATTCAGGAAACGGGCGTCTCCCCCTCCTTCGATGAAATGAAGGAGGCGCTGGATCTGGCGTCCAAGTCCGGCATCCACCGGCTGATCACCGCCCTGGAAGAGCGCGGCTTCATCCGCCGTCTCCCGCACCGCGCGCGCGCTCTGGAGGTGGTGAAGCTACCCGAAACCGCCGCCGCCGGTCGACCGCGCGGCCCCTTCCGGCCCCAGGTGGTCGAGGGTGGACGTCCCGCCGATCTCGGCTCGTCCGAGGTTCGCGAACTGCCGCTGCTGGGCAAGATCGCCGCCGGGTCACCGATTTCGGCCATCGAGCATGAGCGCGACCGTTTCTCCATCCCGGAGGCCATGCTCGGTTCGGGCGACCACTACATGCTCGAGATCGAGGGCGATTCGATGATCGAGGCCGGCATCCACAACGGCGACTTCGTGGTCATCAAGCGCGGCGACACCGCCTCGTCGGGTGAAATCGTCGTGGCCCTGGTCGAAGGCGAGGAAGCCACCCTCAAACGCTTCCGCAAGAAGGGTGCCTCCATCGCGCTCGAGCCCGCCAACGCCGCCTACGAAACCCGCATCTATTCCCCCGAACAGATCGACGTTCAGGGCAAGCTGGTCGGCCTCATCCGCCGCTATCACTGACGCCGCTTTCCGCGTCTCCTCCCCATCTCATGGCAAGGGGGACCGTCCGTCGCCCGAAGGGCGAAGGAGGGTGGAGGGGTGTTCATCGCCGCACACACGGCTGGGCGGAAGCGCCCGTATTGCGGTGCCCTCAGCGGCTCACAAATCCTTGCCGCGCGCCAATCCTCAGGTCTTTCTCCCGCGCCAAGTCCCCACACGCGGCCCGACGATTATCCTCCCCGACGGTCTTTGATATCGTGTGACAGTGGTCCCTGCGCATCATGCCCGGACACCCCGCCGCGCGTCGTCCTCGGGCTTGACCCTCGGACCAGACGCCCCGCCGCTCAGCGTCGCCGGAGAAACCTCTCAACGCGCCGCCCGATCCTCTGATCAAGTCAGAGGATGACGCGTTGAAGACGCAGAGCCAGACGATCCCGGTGGGGTTTTCCGTCTGGCCAACGGCAATCGAGTGACATCGCAGGAATAACCCGCCAAAAATTTAGTGCACCTTTTGCACTTAGTGCACCCGATTCACGGTGCACTACCGCGCTCTGGCCCGCGAATCTGCACCAGTTGCACCCGTTGCCCTGTGTTTCGACGTGGAAAAATCAGTTTCGGCTCCAGGGACGATCCCCCCTGACATCCTGCGCCCACACACCTCGCCAGCCGCCATCCTCGCGCCATAGCTCCACCGATCCGCCGCGCTCAAAATCGGTCCCGTCGAGCACCAAAACGTCGGCACAGTCGCGCGGCAGCGCCCCCACGACGGCTCGCACGGCCACCCCCGTTGCACCGGCGCACAGATCGGCCACCTGATCGGCGGTGGGGGCTCGCCGTCCGAACCACACCGCCCATCGGTCGTCCCCCACATCCATGCCGCACCAGGATCGGCGGCACGCGCGTTCAGCCCCCTCGGTCACCAGCACCAGCCCCCGCCGTCGCGACCAGATATCCGCCCCGAACAGCCCGACGCGCGGCCGGACCAGTTCGGCGGACCGGTCCACGCGCACCGCCATATTTGTCCCCTCTCCGCTGATCCAGACATCCGGCGGCGCCGCCCGCGGCCACAGCAGGACGGCACAGGCGAAAGGTAGCCCCAGCCACCGCAACCGGCCCCTCCAGAGGCACATGAACAACAGGCCGACAAAGGCGATGGGCAAGGCGATGGCCGGGGCACTCGGGATCGTCGCCACCGCCCCCGGCAAGCTCGCCGTGAACCGTCCGATCGCCATCATCCAGCCGATGGATTCACCGGCCAGCCACAGCACCGGCCCTCCCCAACCCATGGCCTCCATCAAGGCTCCGACCGCCAGGGACGGCATCATCACGAACGATGAAATGGGGGCCACGGCCAGATTGGCGAACAGGCCGAACACGGCGGACCGGTTGAAATGCTGCATGGCGAACGGGCCCGTCGCCAGCCCGGCCACAAACGACGCAGCGAGGGCCGCAAAGACCCAGCTTCCCAGGCGTTGGGCCGCGCCGATCGGCCAGGGCACGTCGACCTCCTTGATCCGCGTCGGCCAGACCTCAGCCAGCGCGACCAGGGCCGCCGTCGCCGCAAACGACATCTGAAAGCCCGGCTGAACCACCGACTCCGGCCGCCGGAGCAAGACGATCAGCGCCGCCAGGGCCAGGGCGTTCATGCTGATGGCCCGCCGGTCGAACAGGATGGCGGCGAACGCCACCCAGGCCACAATCGCCGCCCGCTCCGCCGGCGGCGGCGCACCGGACACCACCAGATAGACCGCCACCGCCGTAATCCCGGCCCAGGCCGCCACCTTCTTGCCCGGCACCCTCAGCACCAACCACGGCCAGGCCGCGACGCCCAGCCGGACCGCAAAGAAAACAAACCCGCCCACAATCGCCATGTGCAGGCCCGAGATCGACAGGATGTGGGCCAGCCCCGAATCCCGCATGGCCTGTTCGTCGGCCGGATCAATCCACGCCTCATGGCCGGTCACCATGGCCGTAGCAATCCCGCCCGTCTCGGGTCCCAGCCGCGCCACAATCCGCTGCCCCAGGTCAAACCGCATGGCGTTGATCGCCATCTTCAGGCGCAGTCGCCAGGGCGGCGGTGCCAGCACGAGGGGCCGCGGCTCTGTGATCGCCAGCACTGATCCCCCGACCGACTGGAACCAGGCGTTGCGTCCAAAATCAAAGGCCCCTGGGCTAGCTGGACCGGGGGGCGGATTGGCGATACCGCGCAGCGCAACCTGGGTTCCGGGCCGCACGGCTTCCCCCCTCAGCGACACCGTCAGCCGGTGCGGAATTTGGTCCGCCGCCACGCCCTCGATCCAGGTCGGAGCCAGAACAACCCGCGCGCCCCGCGATCCCGGAGAGGCCACATCCACGACCCAGCCCTCAATGCCGATCGGCCCTTCCGACGCGGTCGCAATCGGCGCGGCCACCGCATCGGATCTCGCCTTGGCCATCAACAATCCGAACGCCGCAAAGGCTATCAGGGTGAAGGGAATGATCCGCCACGTTCCCCGGCTCCAGGCCATCACCGCGCAGCCAAGGCTGACCAGAAAGCCGATCAGCAAGGGCCAGATCGACGGCTCGCTCTTCAACGCAAAATAGGCTGCGCACCCCAGCCCCATCGCCACCGGAGCCCACAACCGCCACCGCTGCGCCTGAGCCGCAAGCTGTTCGAAAAGCCATTCACGCACGGCAGGGCTAGGCCGCGCCTCATCCGGCGCTATAACCCCCCGCGATATGTCACGCCCCGTCGTCACCCGCATCGCCCCTTCGCCGACCGGTTCCATGCACATAGGAACCGCGCGAACCGCTCTGTTCAACCACCTTTACGCGCGCCGCCACGGTGGCAAGTTCCTGATCCGGGTTGAGGACACCGACCGCGAGCGTTCCACACAAGAGAACGTCGACATCCTGTTCCAGGGCTTCGCCTGGCTCGGGCTCGCCTCGGACGAAGAGCCTGTCTATCAGGCCCAGCGCGCCGACCGGCACCGGGAGGTGGTCGATGAGTTGGTCCAGCGCGGGGCCGCCTTCCGCTGCTGGATGACGCCCGAAGAAACAGAAGCCGCCCGTGAGGTTGCCCGCGCCGAAGGCCGCGCCCTGCGTTCGACCTGGCGTGATCGTACCGACGGCGACCCCAGCCAGCCCCACGTCATCCGTTTCCGCACCCCCGACGACCAGCCCGTCGTCGTCGTCGATGCCGTGCAAGGTGAGGTGTCCTTCCCGTCGAAAGATCTCGACGACCTGGTTCTGCTACGTTCCTCGGGTGAGCCGACCTACAACCTGGCCGTCGTCGTCGACGACCACGACATGGGCATCAGCCACGTCATTCGCGGCGACGACCATCTGAACAATACGCCCCGTCAGGCCCTGATCTACGATGCCATGGACTGGGAGCGCCCGGTCTTCGCCCACGTCCCGCTGATCCACGGCCCGGACGGCAAGAAGCTGTCCAAGCGCCACGGGGCCACTTCGGTCGCCGAGTACGCCGATCAGGGCTACCTGCCCGAGGCCATGCGCAACTATCTGGCCCGGCTCGGCTGGTCCCATGGCGACGATGAACTGTTCTCCGACGCCCAGGCCGAAAGCTGGTTCGATCTGGAGCACATCGGCCGCGCCCCTGCCCGGCTGGACTTTGACAAGCTGAACCACGTCAACGGATGGTGGATCCGACAGGCCGATGACGAGCGACTGGCCGCTCTGGTTCAGCAGGTGCGCGCCGGTCGAGGTGATGTCGTTGCTGACGCCGATCTGCCGCGCCTGATCCGGGCCATTCCCATGGTCAAGGATCGGGCTGACACCCTGATCGCCCTGGCAGACCAGCTGGCCTTCGCCCTGCTGAACCGCCCCCTCGCCATTGCTGAGAAACCCGCCGCCCAGTTGACCGATGAGGCCCGTGCCCGCTTGGCGCGGCTGGCAGACCGCCTCGCGGGCCTTGAAACCTGGGATGCTGCCTTCCTCGACGACTCCCTCAAGGGCTTCGCCGAAGCTGAAGAGGTCGGCATGGGCAAGATTGGCCCGCCGCTTCGCGCCGCCCTCACCGGCGGGGTCGCCTCACCGGATATTGCCAAGACCCTCGCGGCGCTCGGCAAGGCCGAAAGTCTGGGCCGAATGGCGGACGTTCTTTCCCCGCAAGCCTGACAGGGTATAAGACACCTCGACCGCGCCGCTCCCCCGGCGCCATGGGATACCGATATGACCGAAAAAGCCACGCTGAACATTGCGGACAAGACCGTCGAATTTCCCGTCCTGAAGGGCACCCTCGGGCCAGACGTCTTCGACATTCGCAAGCTGTACAGCGATACCGACACCTTCACCTTCGACCCGGGCTTCACCTCGACAGCCGCCTGCGAGTCGGGCCTCACCTTTATCGACGGCGACAAGGGCATCCTGCTGCATCGCGGCTACCCGATCGACCAGCTGGCCTCCAAGTCCAACTACGTCGAGGTCTGCCACCTGCTTCTGCGTGGCGAACTGCCGACAGCCGCCCAGTACGAAGAGTTCGAACGCTCGATCACGATGCACACCATGCTGCATCAGCAGTTTGACCGCTTCTTCGAGGGTTTCCGCCGCGACGCCCACCCCATGGCCATCATGGTCGGAGCCGTCGGGGCCCTGTCGGCCTTCTATCACGACAGCCTGGACATCCATGATCCGGTGCAGCGCAACATCTCCGCGATCCGCCTGATCGCCAAGATGCCGACCATCGCGGCACGCGCCTACAAATATCACATGGGCCAGCCCTTCATCTCGCCGCGCAACGAGTTGAACTACGCCGAGAACTTCCTGCGGATGTGTTTTGCGGTCCCGGCTGAGGACTATGTGGTCAACCCGGTCCTGGCCAAGGCCATGGACCGCATCTTCATCCTGCACGCCGACCACGAACAGAACGCCTCGACCTCGACGGTGCGCCTGGCCGGTTCGTCCGGGGCCAATCCGTTCGCCTGTATCGCCGCAGGCATCGCCTGCCTCTGGGGCCCGTCGCACGGCGGGGCCAACGAAGAGGCGCTGAATATGCTGAAAGAGATCGGCACCCCGGACAAGATCCCCGAGTTCATCGCCGGTGTGAAGGACAAGCGTTACAAGCTCATGGGCTTCGGTCATCGGGTCTACAAGAACTACGATCCGCGCGCCAAGGTCATGCAGGAAAGCGCCCACGAGGTGCTGGCCGCCACCGGTCGCGAGAACGATCCGCTGTTCCAGGTCGCCAAGGAGCTCGAGAAGGTCGCGCTCAACGACGAGTATTTCATCGAGCGCAAGCTGTTCCCGAACGTCGACTTCTATTCGGGCATCACCCTGTCGGCGATGGGCTTCCCGACCACGATGTTCACCGTCCTGTTCGCCCTCGCGCGCACAGTCGGCTGGATCAGCCAGTGGCAGGAAATGATGGAAGACCCCTCCCAGAAGATCGGTCGCCCACGTCAGCTCTACACCGGCCCGACCGAGCGCGACTATGTGCCGATGAGCAAGCGGGGCTGATTCAGCCCCGCCGTTATGGCAACAAAAAAACCCCCCACCTCGCGGTTGGGGGTTTTTCTATATCTGGCTGAGGGGCCGGATCAGGCGGCGGCGGCGGCAGGCTTGATCAGCGACTTGTTCAGCAGAGCCACGGCGGCCTCGCGGTCGATGCGCTCGATGGCGGCAACTTCGCGCGCCATGCGGTCCAGGGCCGATTCATAGAGCTGGCGCTCCGAATAGGACTGTTCCGGCTGGTTATCAGCCCGGTGCAGGTCACGGACCACTTCAGCGATCGAGATCAGGTCGCCTGAGTTGATCTTGGCTTCGTACTCCTGGGCCCGACGCGACCACATGGTGCGCTTGATGCGCGCACGACCCTTCAGGGTCGTCAGCGCCTTGGTCACGACCGTTTCACCGGCCAACGAACGCAGGCCGGCCGAGACGGCCTTCTTGGTCGGGACGCGCAGGGTCATTTTTTCATGGTCGAAGGTGATGACATAGACCTCAAGCGCCATGCCGGCGACTTCCTGGGTCTCCACAGCGGCGACCTTGCCGACGCCGTGCGCGGGATAGACGACACTGTCGCCAACCTTGAAATCCAGACCGTTCTTGCTCATTCGCGCGCACCTTTCGCTGCGAGGAAGACCATCCCGGCGCCCCGAAGGACCCCCGGCTACGGCGGTGGGAGCCGCCGTTTCAAACCGTTCTCAAAAACTGAGAAGAGACACCCGACCTCTGATCTGGCCGTCCATCAGGAACGGCGTCTTCAAAAAGGAAGGCGACCCCGCGAAATCCGCGCAGTCGCCCCACCTGTGAGCCGACCATAGCACAAATTGTCGCAAATTCAAAACGTCACCTTCACCCCTGAATCCGGGGCGTCAGGACCTCAGCTTCCCTGACCGGGCTTATCCGAGAAATATTTCTCGAACTTGCCAGTCTCACGCTCGAACTGTTCGGCGTCGGCGGGCGGCGTGCCCTTGACCGTTATGTTCGGCCATTCCTTGGCATAGGTGGCGTTGACCTGGAGCCATTTGCCGTCAGGCTCGTCCTCTGTGTCGGGCTTGATGGCATCAACCGGACACTCCGGTTCACAGACACCGCAGTCGATACACTCGTCCGGGCTGATGACCAGGAAGTTCTCACCCTCATAGAAGCAATCGACCGGACAAACCTCGACACAGTCCATGAACTTGCAGCGGACGCAGGCGTCAGTGACGATGTAGGTCATGGGCGGGACTACGGACGGGTGGTCGGGGAGCGGCGCCGGATGTGGGCCGGACGGGCCGGGAAGTCAACCGACCAGGCCCTGAGGACCTAGAAAGGCACCCCGTCCAGGCACCCCATTTTGCCCGACACAAAGTCGCGCTCGGCTTGGGCCAGGCGTTCGGGACTGTCCATGACGAAGGGGCCGGAAAAATAGAGCGGCTGTTGCGCCGGCTCACCGCCGACGATGGCCACGAGCGTCGGGCCGGCGTCCTCAGGCGTCGTCAGGACGACGGCCTCGCCGTCGGAGAACACGGCCAGGGCACCCTTGGGCAGCCGGGTTCCGTCCGCATCCAGCGCGCCCTGCAGGACATAGGCGGCCAGTTCCGGCGCATCGGCAACCTCGAACCGGATCGTCGCCCCGGCGTCGATGTGGGCGACGGCAAAGGTGGTGCGGCTCTCCAGGATCATCGGCCCGACCGCGCCGGCGACGTCACCGGCCACGACATCGATGATCGCCCCGTCGAGTTGGACGTGGGGAATGTCCGCCGCCCGGAACGACGCATAGGTCGGCTCAACCAGCTTCCTGTCAGGCGGCAAGCTGGTCCAGAGCTGCAAGCCATGGCGACCGCCCGCCGGCTGTTCGGCGTGCAGCATTCCGCGCCCGGCGCGGATGTACTGGGCGTCGCCGGGCCCCAGGGTGTCACGAAAGCCCTGGCTGTCGCGGTGCTCCACCCCGCCGTCGAGCAGGTAAGAGATCACCTCGATCCCGGCATGGGGGTGCGGCTTGTCGCCAATGCCCCGGCGGCTCTGATGGCGATAGTGATCCAGAAACACGAACGGGCCGACCGATTCCCGCGCCTCGGTCGGCAGAGCGCGAAACAGCTCCATGTCGCCGTCATTGATGACGGGACTAGCCGCGACGGCGGATACGAGCTTGCGGTCCATGCCTGAATCTCTCCATTGGGGGCGTTCCGAGATTGCCAGCCGCGCTCAAGGTCAGCAATCGTGGCCGCCATCCACGGGCTCCAGTCCCTCCGTGTGGTAAAGTCTGCGCGCCTCCGCCGCCGGGCCGCGCCGCACGCCGCAGTTGGCGATAGTCAGCTCGACCACGCGCGATCCCAGCACGAACACCAGCCGATCGCCGGGCCGGGCGGTGCGGCTGGCCTTGTCGAGGCGAACTTCGCCGGACCGCTCACGGGTTCGACGCACCCTGCCTTCGTCGACGAACCGGGCCGCCAGGCCCCGGGTCTTGAAGAAACGCGCGCGCCACAGCCAGACGTCGATCCGGCACACGTCTTCAACCATAAACGTAACCTATCTCCTGCATCGAGATTATCAGTTTAGCCTTCTCACCTGAGAGGCGTACAACAAGGATCTTAGACAACCCTACAGCAGATAGGACGCCCCCATGGACGGAAACGCCGGAACCCCCAAGAAGGACCCGAACAAGGAGCCCGGCTCGCTCCGTTCCCTGCTGGGCCGCACCAATGCCGACTGGTGGCCAAACCAGATGTCGATGGACATCCTGCACCAGCAGGGCAAGTCCGGCGATCCGCTGGACCCGGGCTTCAGCTATGCCGAGGCGTTCAAGCAGCTGGACTATGCGGCGGTCAAACGTGACCTGACGGCCCTGATGACCGACAGCCAGGACTGGTGGCCAGCGGACTATGGCCACTATGGCCCCTTCTTCATCCGCATGGCCTGGCACTCGGCCGGCACCTATCGCTCGGCCGACGGGCGCGGCGGGGCCAATGCCGGTCAGCAGCGATTTGCGCCGCTGAACTCCTGGCCGGATAACGGCAACCTGGACAAGGCCCGTCGCCTCTTGTGGCCGATCAAGGCCAAGTATGGCCAGAGCCTGTCGTGGGCCGACCTGATGATCTTGGCCGGCAATGTCGCCATCGAATCGATGGGGGGCCCGGTGTTCGGTTTCGGCGGCGGTCGTGCCGATGTCTGGGAGCCCGAAAAGGACGTCTACTGGGGCACCGAGGCCCAGTGGGTCGGCGAAGAGGGTAATGAGACGCGCATCCAGCCGGACGCGGATAAGGCCCTGGAAGAGCCGCTGGCCGCCATCCAGATGGGCCTGATCTATGTGAACCCGGAAGGCCCCGGCGGCGTGCCTGAAGCCCTGCTGTCGGCCCGCGACATTCGCGAGACTTTCCGCCGCATGGGCATGAACGACGAAGAGACTGCGGCCCTGACGGCCGGGGGTCACACCTTCGGCAAGGCGCACGGCGGCGGCGATGCTTCCAAGGTCGGCGCGGCACCGGAAGGGGCCGACATCATCCAGCAGGGCTTCGGCTGGATCTCCACCTATGGCTCGGGCAAGGGCGACGACAGTATCACCTCGGGCATCGAGGGCTCCTGGACGCCGACCCCGACGACCTGGGACATGACCTTCTTCGACATGCTGCTGGATCACGAATATGAGCTAGTCCGCTCGCCCGCGGGCGCGAAACAGTGGCAGCCGGTCGGCAACCCCGCCGATACCCAGGCCCCCGCCGCCCACACGCCGGGCAAGAAGGTGCCGACCATGATGACCACCGCCGACATGGCGCTGAAGGTCGATCCGGGCTTTCGGGCCATCATGGAGAAATTCCGCGCCGATCCCGCCTATTTCGGCGACACCTTCGCGCGCGCCTGGTTCAAGCTGTGCCACCGCGACATGGGCCCCAAGGCGCGCTACCTGGGACCGGAAGTCCCGTCCGAAGACCTGATCTGGCAGGACCCGATCCCGGCCCACACGGGACCGAAGCTGACGGATGCCGACATCGCCGATCTGAAGGCCGCCATCGCCGGTTCGGGCCTTTCGGTGTCAGACCTGGTCAAGACGGCCTGGGCCTCGGCCTCCACCTATCGCGGTTCCGACCACCGGGGCGGTGCCAATGGCGGTCGCATCCGTCTGGCCCCGCAGAAGGAGTGGGACGCCAATGAGCCCGACAACCTGGCCAAGGTTCTCGAAGTCTATGAGGGCATCAAGGCGTCGTCGGGCAAGAATGTCTCGATCGCCGATCTGATCGTGCTGGGCGGCTCTGTCGGCATCGAGCAGGCGGCCAAGACGGCGGGGAAGTCGATCGAGGTGCCGTTCACCCCGGGCCGCACGGACGCTTCGGCCGAGCAGACCGACATCGAGAACTTCGAGTGGCTGGAACCCAAGATTGACGGCTTCCGCAACTATCGTCCGAAGCGCTTCAACGTCCGCACCGAGGACCTGCTGGTCGACCGGGCGCAACTTCTGGGCCTGACGGCCCCGGAAATGACGGCGCTGGTTGGGGGCCTGCGCGTGTTGGGGGCCAACCACGGCGGCTCGACCGACGGGGTGTTCACGGATCGTCCGGGCCAGCTGACCAACGACTTCTTCGTCAACCTGCTGGATATGTCGACGGCCTGGAAGGTCAAGGACGGCAGCCATGACGAGGCCTTCATCGGCTTTGACCGGGCCACCGGCAAGGACCGCTGGACGGCGTCGCGGGTTGACCTGGCCTTCGGCTCCAACTCGCAACTCCGGGCGCTGGCGGAGGTCTATGGTTCGGCCGACGGCGGCGACCGGTTCACGGCCGACTTCATCAAGGCCTGGACCAAGGTGATGAACGCCGACCGGTTCGACCTGACGGCCTGACGACGGGGCGAACGCGGACGAACAGAGAGAGGCGGCCGGGCAGCGGGTCGCCTCTTTTTGCTTTCATGGTGCCTGTGTCTCCGTCTCAGGCTCCGGGGCCTCCAGATAGACGGCGGACAGGCGACGGTAATAGCCCGAGTTGAAGGCCAGGATCGTCAGGACCACGCCAGCCAGGCCTGAGATACAGAAGACCAGAGCGATCCCGCGGGCCGGGCCGGTGCCGAACCAGTCGCCGATGAGCTCGGCCCCCAGTCCACCCTGGCTCATAAACGGAATGACCCAGAACTGGGTGATCGGTCCGATCAGAAAGGCCGTCATCGGTGAGGCTGCCTGCTCGACCGACTGGGCAAAGCCAAACACCCGCCCCTGGCGCTCATAGGGGACGACCTTTTGCAGGGTGGTCTGCTCGGCCGCCTCGCCATAGGGGCCGAGGAACATCCACAGAGCCGCGCCGCCAGCCAGCAGCCAGATCGACGGCTGGATCGTAAAGACGGCCGCACCGGCCCAGGCGATCAGATTGACGATCATCAGGGTTCGCAGGGGGTTTCGCCCCAGGCCTGCGCGCGCGATGACCAGGCCCGATGCAATGAAGGCGACCGACACACCCCCCCACAACAGGCCCCACTGCTGCACCTCCATCATCGACAGGCCATAGGCATCCATCAGGGCCATGAAGACCCCGCCCAGGAGGTTGTTGAAGGTCGAAAAAAAGATCAGGGCAAACAGGCCGGGCACGCCGGCGATGATGGCGATGGTGCCGCGCAGATCAACCTGCCGGGGGGCCTCATCCAATCCGGCCTCGGGCTCCGGCTCGTCCAGCCGCACCGACGTCAGATGCAGGAAGACCAAGGCACTCAGGCCCATGGCCAGGATCAGGGTGGCCGTCATCCCGCCCCAGGCGACCAGTAGGCCTGAGATCACCGAGGTGGTCAGGAAGCCGAAGCCCGACACCATGCCCACCAACCCATTGGCGCGATCCCGACGATCCTCCGGTACCAGCAGGGTCACCAGGGTCGGCAGGCTGATTGAGCGCAGATTTCCCGCCAGAACCCCAAACATGGTCAGGCCAATCAGCGCCCAGACCTGAAAGCCGGCCACATCCTGAAACCGCTCGGCGGGCGTCATCGCCACGAGTCCCAGGGCCGCGCCATAGAAGCAGAACGAAATCGCGCTGGAAGCCAGCATCACACGCTTCTTGCGATGATGGTCAACGACGCTGCCGAACCAGATGGCCGTCCCGGCGATCAGCACCAGATACAGGCCCGCGATCATGCCGGTGGCAAAGACCGACTGGGTCTGCAGAAACACCCAGAAGGTCAGGGCGAACCAGACCGTGAAGTTGGTGATGTTCGCGACGAGATTGTTGCCAAGGATCTGATGGAAGGCCGTCATGGGCCGTCTGTGAGGCCGTCTGGGCGGCGGCGCAAGGCGACGCCTACAAAGAGCTCATGTCGATGACGAACCGATAGCGCACGTCAGACTTTTCCATGCGGTCGAAGGCGTCGTTGATCTGGTCCATCCGGATCATCTCGACCTCGGGCAAGACGCCCTTTTCGGCGCAGAAATTGAGCATCTCCTGGGTTTCGGGGATGCCGCCGATGAGGGAGCCCGCGATGCGCTTGCGGCTGAGCACCAGGGGCGCGGTGTTCAGGTCCGGCGCCGGGCCGAGCTGACCGACCAGGCACAGGGTGGCATCGACATCCAGCAGCGGCACATAGGGCATCAGGTCGTGCTGGACCGGGACGGTGTCGATGATCAGGTCGAAGCTCGAACCGGCGGCCTTCATGGCGGCCTTGTCGGACGTGTTCAGGAAATGCTGGGCCCCCAGTTCGCGCGCGTCGGCCTCCTTGTCGGCGGAACGGCTCATCACCGTGACGTCCGCGCCCATGGCCACGGCCAGCTTGACCGCCATGTGGCCCAGACCGCCCAGACCGACGACGCCGACGCGGCTGCCGGCCTTCACGCCCCAGGTGCGAAGCGGCGAATAGGTGGTGATGCCTGCACACAGCAGCGGTGCGGCCTTGGCTGGATCGAGGCCGGCGGGCAGGGTCAGAACAAATTCCTCGCGCACCACGATGTGTTTGGAATAGCCGCCATAGGTGTTGGAGCCATCAACGCGGTCGCGCGCGTTGTAGGTGCCGGTCAGGCCGGTGCGGCAGTACTGCTCCTCGCCCTTCTCGCACTGATCACAGGTGCGGCAGCTGTCGACCAGACAGCCGACCGCCGCCAGGTCGCCCTCCTTGAAGCGCGTGACCTCAGGCCCGACGCCGGTGACGCGGCCGACGATCTCGTGACCCGGCACCGCCGGATAGACCGTGCCGCCCCAGTCGTTTCGAGCCGTGTGCAGATCCGAGTGGCAAACGCCGCAATAGAGGATCTCCATCGCCACATCGTTGGGACGAAGATCGCGGCGCTCGAAATGGAACGGGGCGAGCGGGCTGTCGGGCGATTGGGCGGCGTAGCCGAGGGTTTGCATTGGGGATCTCCTGTGGCGTCGCCGACAGGACTAGCGGGCACTGAGCAATAGAGCCAGTGAGGCCCGAAAACACCGTGCCAACCGTGCCATCAGCCTTCGGCCTCACCCGGAGAGGCGTCGTCGTCTGAGGACGTTTCCGGACCGGACTCGCCCATGGCGCGCAACATGGCGGCGCGCAGATGGTCGTCAGGCGAAAAGGCGTCCCGGTAGGGATCGGGTACGGGGCCGCACTGGACGATCATGCGCTGGACGCGGAGCCAGGCGGTGGCCTGGGCCGGTTTGTTCATGGCGGCGGCCTCACAGGCGCGGCGGAAGGCGAAGCCCTGGAGGTCCTCAGGTTCGGGCGTGAACAGGAGATTCATGGTGTCCTGCTCGCGCGCGGCGGCGATCTCTTTGTACTCGGGGCTGTCGTGGATGATATCGACTTTACGCTGAAGCGGGCGAACCCCCCAGGGCGGCGCGTCGACGCGCAACATCGGATCGGTATCGGCCTTGCGCCAGCCGCCCTCAGCCGCCTTGCGGCGCACTGTGCGCACGGACACGCCGTACCGCTCCCCCACCACCGGCGCGCTGTCGCCGGCGAGATAGTCCTCGCGCATGTGGCTCATGAGTTCGTCAAGCGCGGATAGGTCGGGGGTGGACGGGGCCTCGGGCGGCATTTCGGGCGCGGAGGCGTCCGATTGAGGGGGGGAGCCGGTGGGGTTTGGGTCTGGATTTCTCATCCGGTCATTGTGGGAACGGTCAGATGGGCGGGGATAAAGGCGGGATTTTGGGCGATGACGGGGGAGCGCGATCGGTAGGTGAAATTGGGTTTTATGGGGTGGGAGGGGCAGTTGAGTGCGGGGCTCAAAGACAGCCAGATAATGTATCCAGACGACTGTGCGAGCCAACGCCGCGCAAAAAAGGCTTCCGTCGAATTGGCAGAAGCAAATGGCTACGCTGCCACGCTAAATACGAGCAATTCGTACCGGCCCAATAATGTCCTTATCGGTGAGTTCCAGCATTTTGTGATCCAGCTGCGCTGCAACTCGGACATCAGTTGCCATTCGCACAAGGCGAAAATGGCAACCACAGAGATACTCAAGAGCATCCATGCTCGATTTTACAAAGGCGTCGTAATCGGCAAGCCGCACTTCTCGGATCTCGTCGTCATAAAAATCGACCGGATCCTGCGAAGGCCGCACCCGTCCATTAGACGAGAGGAGGGGATAGTGGATTGTGGGGATTGACCCGCCTTGTAGAGCCTGAAATCGGACTTGGCATTCGCTCAACTCGTGAGCATTTCCCATTGGAGCTATATGGATGACCGCATTCCGCAAGCTGGTGAGGGTGAACAGCCATCCATCCTCCTCGGCGGCCTCGTGAACCTGACGAACGATTGGATGGTCGTCCTTTCTCTGTTTTGTACGCTTGATGAAGGTCCGCAGGGTCGTCACATCGGTCGAGGGTTCGCGCAGGACCAGCTTCCAGATTGCCTCCGCTATCAAGTCCCTTAGACAAGCGGCGTCGGCGAGGAATGCGTGAATGGCAGCTTCTAGCGCGGTCCGAAATCCGTTCGAGAACAGCGTACCATCTTCGGGGATGCGATAAGAACCGTCAAAGTCCGTCAACTGCCCAATTAGGGTCGAACGATAGGCTTCGCTCAAACCTAATACGCGGTAGGTTAGCAAGCGATAGTAAGTCGAAAAGCGGCTTGAAACATCAAGAATTTGGGATGATCTCTGCGTCTCGATGTTCTGGACCTGGGACCATTCGTGCCTTCCAGTCATCGCCGTATATCCAGCCCTAATGTCAAATGTCTGAAAGTCGGGCGCATCGGCACCGATCTGAGTAGCCCGAGTCAGAAACTCGACACCGATGGGCCGCAATCCGATAGATTGAAGCGCCCGGAACGTCTCAGCGTATGGCCGGGTTGGGATTTCTAGGAAGCGGCGCGGAAAGTCAGGCCCAATCCGAACTTGCTCGCCGCCAAGGTCAAATGCCCGATGTCCTCCCAACAGGTGGATCACTCTTAGCGCAGGGCGCTTCGAATCATTATCCATAGACTCCGCCATTCAGGTTTGATGGCCTTTGGCGGACAAAACAGCAACATAAGTTCTTTCCGGGATGGTCATGGTCACGTCAACGAACGGCAGTTGGTTGGTGCCAAGGGGGACGGCGGCGGTATGCGCTCGCATCGATTGCGAAGGGCAAAGGCCTGCACTGCCGCAGGTTCTCGGCGCGAGACGATATTGGGTTAGCTTAGCGGAAGAGCTGACTACTTTCATTCCCTCCCAGGCTAGCCCCTCATCCCCCGCGCGGACCGTTACGCTTCGCGCGCCGAAGCGCGGGAGCCCCATTCCCCCTCCGGGAGAAGGACGGCGGGTCAGAGGGCAGGCTGGAGAGAGCCGCAAACGGCGAGTCGCGGACGATCCGTTCCGCTCGTTCCGGCTTCGGCATTTTCGGCGCGGCCTTCTTCAGAGCCGCCGCGACCTGCTTCGCCTGATCCTCGGTCCAGCCGAGGGCGGACAGCACGTCCTCGGCCAGGGGCTTGCCCTGCGCCTCGCGGCGCGCTTCGGCCCAGCGTTCGAGGGTGTCGGCGGAGACGGTGAGGTCGCCAACCTTGCGCGCGCCGCCGGCAGCCAGAACCTGAGGGCTGGCGGGGTCGAGCGGCAGGGCCAGGGCCGTGAGGAAGGCGCGGGGTTTTTTTGTCTGGAGTTGAGGAAGCCACAGGGAATGGGCGCCGATGTGGACGCCCAGCATGCGAAGGGCCCGCCGTTCGACCTTGGACAGGGCCGCGAGATCGGCCTCGACCTCGCCGCGGTCGATCAGGCCCCAGGCCTCGACCAGCCGCCAGGCCACGCCACGAGCCAGGCCTTTCAGCTTGCCGTTGGTGAGCGCCGTGTTCAGGCGATGCAGCGATTGCAGCCGGCGGGCACTTTCGGCGGCCAGATAGGCCTCGACCCGGCGCACTGCGCGCTCGCGGGCGGGGGCGGCACCCAGCTCGCCAAATAGGCGGGCGCGGGGCTGGAACGGCCGGGCGTCCTTAGCAAGCGCCGCGACGGCGGTTCCGTTCCAGGTGATGGTGCCGTCCGGCAAAAGATCGAAGGCGCTGTCCTGATCGGCGGCCAAGGCCCCCAGGCGGCGGACAACCTCAGGCTCAACCGCCCGGCGGGCGGCGGTCCTGAGGGTGCGGTCGGCGACCGTTGTGGTCGCCGCCTCGCTGACAAAGACCAGGCCATCGAGGGTGCCGACCGTCTCGCCCTCAACGGTAACCTGGCCGGCGTCGGACACCTGGGCATGGACGGAGCTGTCTTTCAGAGCCCGCATCAGGACCGAGGTGCGGCGATCGACGAAGCGGGCCTTGAGCCGTTCGTGCAGGGCGTCGGAGAGGCGCTCCTCAAGCGCCTGAGTTTCGCCGCGCCAGTGGTCGGTGTTCGTCAGCCACTGGGGCCGGTTGGCCAGATAGGCCAGGGTGCGGATGTGCGACAGCCGCCCGGCCAGGACGTCGATCTCGCCGGCGGTTGAGTTCAGCGCGGCGAACTGGGGAGCGATCCAGTCTTCGGACAGCCGGTGGCCGGGGCCGGTCCGGGCCTCGAACACCTCGCGCACGAGGCGCAGGTGCTCGTCCAGGCTGGTCTTGCGGAAGTCGGGGATCTGGCAGGCGTCCCACAGCTTGATCAGTTTTGACCGGTCGCGGCAGGCCGCGGCGATATCAGCGTCGGCAGCGAGGCGGCGCAGGGTGGTTTCGTCCAGCGCCTCGGCGGCCAGGCGCAGGTCCTGACGCTCAGGCGGGCGGGCCAGCGAGGCCATCAGGTTCGGCAGGGTCGTCAGGTCCAGCCGGCCCGAACGCCATTCGATGGCGGGGACGGGTTCAAAGTCATGGTTCTCGACCGCCTCGACCAGATCGGCGTCCATGTCGTCGCAGTCGCCGGTGACGCCAAATGTGCCGTCGCGGGTGAAGCGCCCTGCCCGGCCCGCGATCTGGCCGACCTCGGGCGGGGCCAGCCAGCGGGTGCGTTTGCCGTCGTACTTTCGCAGGGCGGCGAAGGCGATGTGATCGACGTCCATGTTCAGGCCCATGCCGATGGCATCGGTGGCGACCAGGAAGTCCACCTCTCCTGACTGATACAGCTCGACCTGGGCATTGCGGGTGCGGGGGCTGAGCGCGCCCATGACCACGGCGGCCCCGCCCCTCTGACGGCGAATGAGCTCAGCGATGGCGTAGACGGCATCGGCGGAAAAGGCGACCACGGCGCTGCGCGGCGGCAGGCGGGTCAGCTTCCGCGGGCCGGCATAGGTCAGGGTCGAGAACCGGTCGCGCGTCTCGATATGGACATCCGGCAAGAGACGCCGGATCAGCGGTTCCATCGTCCCGGCGCCGAGGAACATGGTCTCGAACCGGCCCCGCGCATTCAACAGGCGGTGGGTGAAGATGTGGCCGCGCGCCGGGTCGGCGGCCAGCTGGATTTCGTCGACGGCCAGGAAATCGACCGACCGTTCCAGCGGCATCGCCTCGACCGTCGACACCCAATAGCTGGGCCGACCGGGGACGATCTTCTCCTCGCCGGTGATCAGGGCGACGGACGCCTTGCCCTTGAGGGCCACGACCCGGTCATAGACCTCCCGCGCCAAGAGGCGCAGCGGCAGGCCGATCATGCCCGAGGCATGCCCGCACATCCGCTCGACCGCCAGATGGGTCTTGCCGGTGTTGGTCGGCCCGAGCACGGCGGTGACGCGCGACGGGCCATGGCCTGGGGAGCGGTCGCTCATAGGCGAAAGCTGGGCTTGCGGAAACGATTCCTCAAGTGCCACGCCGGCAACGGTCGAACGGGTCTAGGCCCCGATCAGCCCCAGCCAACGACCGTCCACCGTGGCCTGGTTCAGAACTGGAAGGCAACCCCGACGCGAAGCGTGTTGTAGTTTGGTTCCACGCTGAAATCTTCGGCGTAGTCAAAGGCCGGAGGTGCGAAGGTCGAACCAGGACGATAGTCCGTCGTGAAATCCAGAGAATCGAGTTCCGTGTGCACAAATTCGGCCGTCACCGACATCCGATCGCTGACGCGATAGGCACCGCCAAACCCGAAATTGTAGCCCGACACCCAATCGGACCCTTCGCCGAACTTGCTGTAACCGTTCGCGCCGAGGACCTCCGCCGTGCCAGACACGTCGCCCGTGGTGTAGCCGACGATGGCGTAGCCCAGGAAATCATCCATCGCGAACCCAAGCTGCAGATTCGCGGAAACGGACTGTTGGACCTCATAGGAGTTGCCAAAGGCGTAGGTTACCCCTGGCGAAGCGGGGTGAGGCGCACGTTGGGGGGTCATTCGGCTGTCGTCGAGCGACAGATAGTCGTACCGGACCTCTCCGCCGACGACAAAACCGCTGGAAAACTGTCGGCGATAACCCGCAAACAGACCCCCACCGAAGCTCTCGCCCTCCAGGTCCGCTGACCAGGCCGAGAACACGTCAGAGCGGAACGCAGGCGTCTCGCTCAACCAGTCAATCCGTCCAACGCCCGAAGACTCCACGTTCGCCCGGGAGTAGTCGATATTGGCTCCCGCGTAGGGACCTGCCCAGGACACCTCCTGGGCTTGGGCACCCCCAGCCATCGCGACGAGGGCCAAGACCGCAGAAGGGGCAATAAATTTGATCATGTTTCACCGGTACCGAGACCGCTCCCAATTCATGTATCGAGGTTATTCCATCTGGTCTGCGGCGTGAAGCAGATCTGGGCACCGGCACCTGCGACAAATTCCCCCGCTGACGAATGACCTGTCCGGCCATCCCGCGATCTACCCGAAGGATTAACGCCCGTGCACCCGGCCTCGGAACACGGGCGAAACGAATCAGGACCGAATCATCGACACGCGACGATTCGGGTTTTGTTCCCTACAAGATATTGTATCTTAATGAGGATTAACCACGTTTGCGGTTCTCCCTCTCGTCATCCTCGGACTTGATCCGAGGATCGGGCGGCGGGTTGAGCGGTCATTCCGGCTACGCTGAGCGGCGGGCCGTCCGGTCCTCGGGTCAGCCCCTAGGGTGACGATCAGAAATGAAAACGCCGCGCCCCTCTTCGGGACGCGGCGCTGACGGCTTTGTAATGAGGTCCGCGGCCTATCTCGGGGCCAGGATCATGATCATCTGGCGGCCTTCCATCTTGGGCTCATATTCGACCTTGGCCACCTCGTCGAAGTCTTCCTTGACCTTGAGCAGCAGCTTCATGCCCAGTTCGGGGTGGGCCATTTCACGGCCACGGAACCGCAGGGTCACCTTGACCTTGTCACCGGCCTCAAAGAACCGGTGCATGGCCTTGGCCTTCACGTCGTAGTCGTGGGTGTCGATGTTCGGACGGAGCTTGATCTCCTTGAGTTCGACCACCTTCTGCCGCTTGCGTGCCTCGTTCTTCTTCTTCTGTTCCTGGAACCGGAATTTTCCGTAGTCCATGATCTTGCAGACGGGCGGATTGGCATTGGGCACGATCTCGACGAGATCCAGCCCGGCCTCTTCGGCGGCTTCAAGCGCGGCGGACGTGGGCATTTCGCCCTGTTTCTCGCCGTTCTGATCAATCAGAAGAACGCGGGGAACACGAATGTCTTGGTTGGTGCGCGGCCCGTCCTTGACGGGGGGCGCCTGCATGGGGCGGCGAATAGGCTTCGACTCCTGTGGTCGTTGAACATCAAATCCCGAAACCGGCGCGCGCGCGAAAGGGCGCACCACGAGCAGGCTCGGGCCCGCCCTATATGGGCCTCAAACCCCTGTCTGGCAAGCTGGCCGCAAGGTCGGTTACGCCGTCAAAGGCCTGATCGACGGTCACGCCCAACATCTGGCTGTGGGTTTCCGAGACGGTGCGCGACGTCGGACCGAAGGTCACCTCCTCGGCCACGGCGCGGACAACGCGCCGCTGTTGGGTCCAGGGGCCATAGAGACGCTCATCGGTCGGGCCAAAAAGGGCCACCACCGGGCATCCGACGGCGGCCGCCATATGCATCAGGCCCGAGTCATTGCCGACAAACAGATCGGCTCGTTCCAGCAAGGCAACCGTGGGGATCAGAGGCTCACCGGTAAAGTCCAGCACCGCCCGTCCCGGCAGGGCCTGAACCAATTGTTGTGCCGCCGGGCGATCCTCGGCCCCGCCCAGAACGGCCACGCTCCACCCGGCCAACGCCGCCCCTGGCGCGGTCAGGCGATCGATCAGCTCCACATAGCGATCCAGTGGCCAGGTCTTGCCAATCCGATTGGCCGACGGCGAAAGGGCCAGCAACCGGTTCGGCGGCAGGCGGGGTGCCATAGCGTCTCGCGTGCCCTGCGACACGTGCAGACGCGGCTCCGGCGGCAGGGAGTCACGACCGATCACAGCCGCGGCCTGAACCACCTTGTGGCGTCGATCCGAGCGTATGGACTGCCGGATGAATCGCCGCTCCGCCGGCAGTATCCTCGAGATGGCCGAACCGCGCAGATCCACAACCGTCGCCCAGCGCGTTCCAACGAGCCGCCACCACAGCATCGCCCAGTGCAGGCTGAACCGCACCTTGTTCAAGGGAATGACACGTTCGACGAAGGGCGCTTCGGCAAACAGTGGGGCCGCGACCGGGCCGGCCACCACGGTCCAGCGGTTATCGGGAGCCTCGGCATGAAGGACCTCGAGCAGCCCGGTCGTCAGGACCGCGTCACCGATCCGCGTATTGGTGATAAACAGGCTGCGACGCGCCTCGTCGGGCGGTTCAGCCATAGGATTTTTCCTCGATGATCGACGAACCGGCACGCAGGTTGAGCCGGCGTTTGATCGCGGCCCGATCATCGTTGCGCAGATAGACCTGTCGGGACAGGTCGATGAAGGCATCGTCAAAGCGCCCCTCGCGCTCGTGGGTGCGCTTGAGTTCCTCAATATCCCAGAGGGTCGCGTTCACCGCCTCGAGTTGCTCAACGAGGTCGAGAAAGGCCTCGTCCTGGGGCAAGCCCGCCATCAGGGTTTCCAGCTTGGCCAGTTCCCGTTCGACATTGGCCAGCTTGTCAGCCGCAGCCAGCCGTTGGCGCTTGATCCTGAGGATCGTGATCTTGTCGACAAGTTCGCCAACGGAGATGGGCGCGAGGATTTCCATGACGCGAACCTAGCCCTGCTCCCAGGCCTCTTCCAGCACCTGAGCGTAGACGGCGAATGTGCCGTCCAGCATGGCCTCCACCGAGTAGAGCTGACGCGCACGCGTCATGGCCACCCGCCCCATGGCTCGGCGCTGTTCCGGGCCGGCATCCAGCGCCTGTATCATGCGACGGGCCAGATCCTCGGCGTCGCCTGGGCGGAACAACCAGCCGGTTTCATCATCAATAACCGTATCGACCGGCGCGCCATGGGCCGCCACAACCACGGGCCGCCCCATCAGCTGGGGCTCGACAGCGGTGCGCCCGAAGGCCTCAGGGTCCAGGGAGGGCACCAGGCCGACATCCGCCGCCAGCCAGGCCGCCGGCATGTCGGTGAAATGCCCCGCCACGACCGCGGAATCATCAAGCCCTGCCGCCGACACGGCTCGCTCGATCTCGGCGCGATAGGCGATCCGGCCTTGATCGTCGCCGACCATGACCAGCAGAAAGTCGTTGCGACCGCCGGCCTTGAGCAGCCGCGCCGCCTCGACTGCCAGCAACTGCCCTTTCCAGCGGGTCAGACGCCCCGCCAACAGAAACACCGTTCGCCGCTCGGTCGGGCCAATGCCAAGGAAGTTGCGCGCCGTCGTCAGTCGCTCTGTTGTGACGGCCTGGGGGTCAAACCACTCCAGATTCGTGCCTCGCGGCACCGCCGTCACCTGCCGTGGGTCCAGACCATAGGTGTCCAGCACATGGCGGCGGGTGAAGTCAGAATTGGCGATGACATGGCGACCGCGCGTCATCATGCCGTTGTACCAACGCTTTGGGGCCGAACGCGCGTTGTAGACACCGTGATAGGTGGTCAGCGCCGCCACACCGGCCAACCGTGCCGCCGGTATCGCCGACAGGGCCGGAGCGCGCGACCGAACATGGACCAGGCTAACCTTGCGATCGCGGATGATCTTGTTCAGGCGAAACAGGTTGGCGGCGACGGTCAGGGGGTTTTTGGACTGGACCGGCAAGCGGATCAGTTCGCCTCCGCCGGCCGTCAGCTCCGGTTCAAGCCGCCCCCCCGCCGAGGCGATCAAGGACGTCCCCCCGGCCGCGACCACGGCACTGGACACATCGAGCGCAGTACGTTCCACGCCCCCGGCGTTCAATTCCGGGACCACTTGCAGCAGGACGAAGTCTCGGGGCAGGGAGATCACACCGCCTGATTACTGGATCATCGCCATGACTGAAACCTCCGGCTTTCTCGAACGTCCCGATGGCGCGCGCCTGGCCTGGCGGCGGATCGAAGGAGACGGGCCGACCGTCATCTGGGTCGGGGGCTGGCGCTCTGACATGGGGGGCACAAAGGCCGCGGCCCTGGCTGAGGCGGCAGAGGCGAATGGCTGGGCCTATCTGAGGTACGACCACTTCGCTCACGGCGAGTCGTCTGGCGACTGGCGGCAGGCGACCATCGGGCGCTGGCGAGAGGATCTCATCGCCGTGATGGACCAGATCGAAGGGCCCATCGTGCTGGTTGGCTCATCAATGGGAGGTTGGGTCGCGTGCCTGGCTTCGCTGGCCCGGCCCGACCGTCTGGCGGCTCTGGTGCTGATCGCACCGGCGGCGGATTTTGCCCATCGCCTGATGTGGCCGAGCCTGGCCCCCGAAGTTCAGAAGGAAATTCTGACGACGGGCCTGCATACCGTGACCGATGATTTCGACGGCCCCTATGACCTGACACGAACCTTTTTCGACGAGGCGCGGCAATGGTCGCTGCTGGACGCGCGGATCGACATTGTCTGCCCGGTTCGCATCCTTCAGGGAGCCGAAGATGAGCCCGTGCCGTGGCAGCACGCCCTGGAACTGGCCGAGAAGATCGCCGGCCCGGACGTCGTGTTTTCACTTATCAAGGATGGCGACCATCGCCTGTCGCGCCCGCAAGACCTGACCCGGCTGATCGCGACGGTGGCCGAAGCGCGGGTGCTCTAGGCCCGCGCTGGCCGGGGCCCTCACCGTTGACGCCAGGTGCCGCTGTCGTCGCGGTACCATTGACCCGCCGGGATGCTGCTGAATCGCTGCTGGTACGACGAAGCGCCGGCTGCGGCGGCCGTCGTGCCCGCCGCTTGCCCGGCCTGACGATACAGTTCGGCGCGCCCGGCATTCATTTCGGACATGGCGGCACGGATCGCCGGCGTCATCCGGGCTTCCTGGCGGACCCCCACATAGCCGTCGGACATTTCGCCGATGATGCCATCGGCCTTGGCCTGGTTGACGGTGGCGCGCATATCCTGTCGCGACATGACCGTTGCGGCGGCATTGGCGATGGCGGGGGCCGCAGCAAGACCGGCAAGGCCAGCGACGGCGGTCAGGGCGATGAAAAGGCGTTTCGACATGGTGACCTCCTCCTCAGAACAGGTCTGGGTTCTGCGCGATAAGGTCGCGCACTTCCTGGTCCAGCCGGATACGGACATCCGCATCCAGCTTGGCGTAGATGGTGATCGGATCGACCTGAACGCGCACAGTCGGCGTACAGGCCACGCCTGTCATTACAAGGGCAATGGTGGCCGCAATGGCCGCTTCTGTCTTGGTCACGCCGGGCGTCTCCTTTCAGGGAAGATTGAAGCCTCTGGGGGCTGAACGACGACTGAACGTCATGGGTTGCGTTCCGACATGTTCCTGGCCCGTTGAATTTCCATCAGGTCGTCGATCAGTTGATCCAGGTTGAACGAGGTGTCCAGTGTCAGATTGATCTGGGTGCCCGACGGCAAGGGCAGAACCCGGTTCAGGAAGTCGCGCCGGAGCAGTTCGACCAGGCCCAGTCGAATCTGTTGCTCCTCAGGTGGGTCGTGGCGTCCATGGATGGTGAACAGCACCCCCAGGCGCCCCTGCGGCAGGCTGTTCAGCTCGGCATCCAGCTGGTCAAACCAGAGGTGTTCCAGCGCCTGATAGGCAAAGTCCTGCACCGTATTGGGCGGGACGGCTTCGCCGCCGCCGGCCGCCGCCATCCCGGTCAGGGCTTCTCGCGCGATCGACAGACGCCCCGGCTGCACCGCATGAACCTCTCCACCGACAACGGTGATGCCGTTGGGTCCATAGACAAACGGCAACCGCCCCGAGACGACCGCATCCAGCTGGACCGCCTCGGCGAAACTCGACGCCGCGAAAAGATCCCCCAGCTGGACCCTGTCCAGCAACAGAACACCATCCCACGACTGGCTGGCATCGAACGGTATCTCGGTCGGCTCCAGGGATGCAAAGCCACCCGCCACCGCAACCCGGCCTCCCGAGATGCGAAGGCTGGCAGCGTTCAGGCCCAGATCGACCGTCACATTCGTCAGGGGCACAAAGGCGTCGATCTGACCGATCGTCAGATGCTGTCCGGGAGCCGTCGTCAGCGGAGCCAGGCTGACGAAGGTAACCTCTCCTTGAAGCTGCCGAACGGGCCCCATCGGACTGACAAAGTCGATACCGGGCGTGACGAACCGGCCCCCACTCGCCGTGCCGGAAGGGCTCCAGTCGAACGCGCCGGTAAAATCGGCTCGACCCGTGACCGGGCTGCTGACCAGGCCATCGCCCAGCGGGCTGATCTGGCCTGGCTGGAGTCCGCCGGGCGCGAACTCAATCCCTGTGGCGTCGAACTGGACCCCGCCTGCTCCGGTTCGGCCCGCATGGCGAATGGCAACATCGGCAATCCGATGCCCCTGACTGGGTTCGACGAGATGAAGCTGTCCGGTCCAGTCCTGGTCCGCCAAGCGGACCCGGCCTGACCCCCGCAAGGGATGGAACCGCGCCTCAGCCCCTGTGTCGCGGATCAGACCGCTCTGGATGGCCGCCTCAATGCCCAGCGCCCCCCCGCTATCCCGTGCCGAGACGCGGGCCGTGGCATCTGAAACCGCCATGCCGAGGAAGGGGGCCGCCGCGCGAAGGCTGCGCGCCTGCGCTTCAAACCTCCAGCCGTCGGCAATCGTCAACATCGGTTGCTCAACAGGGCAAATCTGGGTCGTCACGTCCGCGACATCATTGTCACCGAGGTCGAGCAGGGCCGCGCTAAAGGGGAAACAGGCCGCCGCAGAATAGGTCGTGCGCCCACCGCCGATCCTCAGCATCCCGGCTGTCGCAAGCCGCGCGCCCCGAGCCATGCCGAAATCAAATGCGGCTTCACCGTCGATGGCGGCTGCGATGCCGCCGTCAGCCATCACATAGCGAGGCACCTCTACCCTCGCCTGCGGCAAACCACCCCCGCGCGCTTGAATAAGCAGACTGCCGCCCGGTGCGCGACGATCCCGATTGGAATACAGGGCCTGCCGGCCCAGCGCTGTGATGAGAACCTCGCCGCCGGCAACCGGCTGGACACGCGCCGGGCGCGTCAGATCCACGGTGGTGCCGCCGCCATCGCTCTGAACGGTCAGGCCGGGTGCCTCGAAAGCAAAGGCCTGAAGAGCCCTCTTCAGGGCGATCTGCTCGGGGACATCACCGGGGCCGACCGGCCCCAGCACCTGCCAGCTTCCGCCACGCGAGCGAACACCCCCCTCCAGAGAGGTCCGCCCTCCCTCGGCCAGGCGGCTGTCCAGGTCGAACTCGCCCGCCACATCCGTCAACGCCAAGGAATCCTGTCGCAGGGCCGCTGCTGTCAACACCAACTGCGACTGGATCCGGCTTGTGCCCCCGGCTCCACCGGCATTTAGATTCTCAGCCTGTATCATCAGCGCCTCGGCCGACAGGCTGCCCTGATCGACGGCACCGACCGCGACCCGCACGCCCCCCTCATAGGACCACCGCAAATCCTGCCGGCGGCTCAAGCGCACCCGCCGTCCGTCCAGGTTCACAGCGGCGCGCGTTACCCTCGCCTCACCTGCCGACAGGGCCTCAGACGTTATCTGACCCGTCAGTCCGCCGAGCAGGGCAAATGCCTCGACCCAGCCGGTCCCGCGACCCTCAAAATCCAGATCGAGATCAACACCCCGCGCACCGCCGCCTTGCCAGGCCAGTTCTGCGACCTGGCCGGTCAGGCGCATATCGACAGGCCCGTGCACCTGGCGGCGTGCCGTTTGGGGATAGGGAATGTGGCCCGCCAGCCGAAGCGCGGCCTGTTCTCCTGACAGGCCCGCAAAGGTCCAGGCATTGACGTCGGCCACGACCGCCAACGCCGACCGATCTCCGCGCGTGCGCACAGCGATCCCGGCGCGGCGCAGGTCCAGGGTCAAATCTTCCCCTTGCAGACGGGTCGGCGGCAGTCCGGCATCCAGCCGGATCAGCCGATTGTCTTCAATCCGGGCATCGGCAAGCACCGCCAGGGTTCCGCCGGGACCTGCCAACAGCAGTCGGCCATCTTCGATCACGACGGTCGGGCTGCCGCGATCCGGAGCAGGCGGGCGGCTCGTCAGATCCTCAATCAGCGGGTCCAGGCTGCCCAGGCTCAACCGGCCATCGACGAGACGGGCATGGATGCGCGGACGAACCAGTCGAATACCGGTCGGTTGAACACCCAGGCCACCCGACCAGGGCATGCCGAGATGAAAATCAACTTCTGCGCGTTCGATCTCCAGATCGGGGTCATCCGCATCTCCGGCTCTGACGGAGGCAACCAGACGATTGAAATCAAATCGATCAAACTGGACCTCGGCCTGGACCCCACGATCCTCAAGCCATCCGACCAGAAGTTGCCGCGCAATCTCGCGGCGAGCCGAATAGGCGATCAGCAGGCCAATGATGAGGACGAGAAAAACAGCGCCCACAACAGCCAGAAGGCCGGTTCGCTGATGGGCTCCGCGCGCGAAGCGAGAGCCTCGGCGCTTGCGGCGGGCCGGTAGATTGTCATCGCCGTCAGTCAAATCGGCCCGCTTTTCGTCACTGATCGTCACCTTGTGTGCCTAACGCATAAGGGCGCAAGGCGGCGCCCCTCTTGCACCACGCCCCGCGACAACGTGTCCCAAGCACCACTATGAGACGTTAATCTATTAGTTGTGGCGGGATGCGAGCCTTTCTCTCGTGACGGGTCAGAACGGCCCGCCAACGTCAGGAAAGCTAGGATTCGATTGGGATTCCCTTCTGAGGGGCCCGGTCTTTCAATAGGTGACGCCGCGCGGTATAGGCGTTGCCGGGTTAGTTTTTGGGCCGAGTGTGGCCCGGTGTCGCTTGACGACGCCGCGAAACGAGTGGGGGGCCCATGGCTCAATTCGATCCGCGACGCCAGCCGGTGCGAGTGTCTCCGCACCTGTTTACGGTTTGCGCCGCCGTAGCGGTCGCTGCCCTGACGTGGCGGGTCTATCAGCCTATGGAAGCCTCGGCCTCGCCCGCCGGCCTGACGCCAGCCCAGCTCGCCAGCCTGGAATCCCGCGCCTTTGCCGACGCCTCCGCCCTGGACGGCATGCAGACCCCGGAATTGATCCCCGTCGAGGTTCGCTCGGGTGAAACCCTGGCCCAGGCCGTGGCCCGCACCGGCATCGACGCCAATGAGGCCGCCGCGGTCGTCCGCACTCTGGCGGATCAGGACTTTGACACCGTCAACATTCGCGCGGGCCTGCGCTTCGAAACCGCCGTCTCGCGTCCGCGCTCGGGCCGCGGGGCCGCGCAGCTCATCGGTCTGACGCTGCGGACCGGACCCGCCACGCAGCTGACGGTAACCCGCAACTTCGACGGCGCGCTGCGGGTGCGCGAGCTGGCCGAACAGGTTCACGAGGAAACCACCGTCGCCTCCGGTGAAATCCACGGCACCCTGCATCAGTCGGCCATCGCCCTGGGGGCCAATTCGGCAGTCGTCGCCAAGATGAGCCAGGTCTTCGCCCACCGCCTGGACTTTTCGCGTGATCTGCGCGCCGGCGATCCGATGACGCTGGTGTTCGAACGGACAGTATCCGAAAGCGGCGTGACCGTTTCGACCGGCGACCTGCTGTTTGCCGAGGTCAGGGGCGTGCGCTTCTACCGCTATCAGCCCGCCGGTTCGGACGAGGCTCAGTATTTCGACGAGAACGGTCGCAATGTCCGTTCCGGCATGATGTCCACGCCGGTCGACGGGGCGCGGATTTCCTCGAACTTCGGCATGCGCCGTCACCCGATCGCCGGCTATCGCCGGATGCACCAAGGCATTGATTTCGCGGTCGGCTACGGCACGCCGGTCGTCGCCGCCGCCGATGGCGTGGTCATCGAGGCGCGGCGCTGGGGCGGCTACGGCAACTGGGTTCGCATTCGCCATTCCAACGGCTTGGAGAGCGGCTACGCCCACCTGTCGCGCTTCGCTTCGGGCCTGCGCGCCGGCCAGCGCGTCAGCCAGGGTCAGGTCGTGGCCTATGTCGGCTCGACGGGGGCCTCGACCGGCCCGCACCTGCACTATGAAATCTGGCGCAACGGCCAACGGATCAATCCGCGCGGGGTGGAAATGCCGCGTGGCGTCATCCTCGAAGGCCGCGACCTCGCCGCCTTCCAGGCCCAGCGTGCCCGCATCGACGCCCTCATCGAACAGCAGCGCGAGGGCGGCGAAGCGGTGATGACGGCCTCCGCCGAAGACCTGCGCCCGGCTCAGGGCTGATCTGAGGTTTCAGGCCGCGCGGACGGCCTGCCCTGCCAACAAGGGCTTCAGCAGCCCTTCGGACAAGGCCCGCACGACCGGCACCGCGACACCGTCCCCGGCCAGTTTGAGCCCTGCACTGACGGAAGCCGGCAGGCGATAATCATCTCCAACCCCCATCAGACGCATGGCCTCACGCGGGGTCAGGAACCGGGCGCGCACGCCCCCGTCTTGCGCGACAAGGACATACTGGCGTGATGAACCGCCTGCCGGGGTTCGCAGACAGCCGGCGATCCCGTCAAAACGGATCTCCAGACGCTGAACCTTGCGCCCCTTCTCCATCCGCACCCGCTTGAAGCCGGTACCGACGCTACGGCCCGTTGACGCCGCGGCGGCGTCCAGACGTTGCCGGTGCAAAGATCCAAGATGGCGCAACAGCTGGGCGGTCCGGTCATCGTCGAACCAGACCACGTCCGCATCAGGTTCCAGCAGGGAATCCAGATCGCCCCTCATCGGTAGCGGCTCCGACAGCCCCCACCAGCACCAGGCCGCGCGGGCATCGCCCGACAGGCGTCCATGGGCTTCGACGACCCCGCGCGAGTGAAATGGAGCACATGGCCCCGACAGGCCGGCAACCGAATCGCGCGTGGCGACAATGAACAGGCGCGGGCGCGACTGCGGCACCCAGCGGATCGCGTCGATCTCCAGCGCGCCGAAACGCCAACCCCGGTGGGCCAAGGTTTCGGCCAGCGTTCGAAAATCCTCGCCGCCGTTCGACGTCAGCAAGCCGGTGACATTTTCGATGACGATCAATCGCGGCGCTCGACCCTGGTCATCCAGGGCTTCGATCAGCCGCCAGAACCCCCAGAAGGCACCGGACCGCCGGGCTGTCAGGCCGCCGCGAGTTCCGGCCAGGCTCAGATCCTGACACGGCGATGAGGCCCACGCGAGGTCTGCGCGACCCGACGGCAGGTCCTCGACTGAGAGGTCCCAGACATCATCCTGCCGAAGCCCCATCGATCCGAAGTTGGCGGCATAGGCGCGCGTTTTGGCTGGATCGAGATCGTTGGCAAAGGCCGTGCGCCAGCCTCCGAGGCCGAGACGGGCCAGCCCCGCCCCCGCGAAAAACTCCAGAACCGTGGGCTGTGCGTCGGCGTTCATCCCCTGACGATAACCGACTCGCCTTGACGCGACAGCATTTGAGGCGCGGACTGCCCCCGAGAACGGAGGTACACCATGCGCCTGATGTTGACCCTCACGGCCCTGACAGCCCTGTCCCTCGCCGCCTGCGAACCCCAGTCGACGGTTGAGGCCGGAGCACCCGATGCCGGGTCGGCCACCACGACACCGTCCGAAACAGCACCGCCGATGGAACTTGGCGGGGTCGATCTGGCCGGCAATATTTCCGTGCTGGGCACCGAGCCCTTCTGGGCGGTCGGCTTTGAGGGCACGGAGATGGTCTATTCCGGCGTGGATCGCCCCGAGCAACGCGCGCCTCGACCCGCGCCGGAGGTGCTGGGCACAACGGCGACCTGGCAGACCACCACCGCCGAGGGCAATGACCTGACCGTCAGCTTGATGGCCACCGAATGTTCCGACGGCATGAGCGACCGCACCTATCCCCTGACGGCCCAGGTCGAGATCGCCGGCGAGGAGCTGGTCGGTTGTGCCGCCGCAACCGAGTGGCTGCACAGCACCGATGAAAGCGGAGCCCCACGCGAGGGCTAGGCCCGCGCCAGAATCCGCTGCGCCCGCTCCAGATGAAGGCGCTCGACCATAACCCCGCCGACCGACAGCACACCGGCGTCCTGAGCTCCCGGCGCCGCATAGGCACCAACCACCGCCGTCGCCCATTCGATCTCGTCGCGTGAAGGGGAAAAGGCGGCGTTGGCCGGGTCGATCTGGGACGGGTGGATCAGGGTCTTGCCGTGAAAGCCGAAAGCCCTGCCCTGACGGCATTCCGCCTCAAAACCATCGGCATCGCGAAAGGCATTGAACACTCCGTCCAGAGCCAGATGACCGTGGTGCCGGGCCGTGGTGACGATCAGGCTCATCGCCAGATGCAGCGGCGTACGGTCAGGTCCCGGACTCGCATTCATCTCGGTCGCCAGATCGTTCTGCCCGAGGATCAGAGCGGTTATGCCCGGCTGCGCCGCAATGGCCGACAGGTTCACCACCCCGGCCAGGCTCTCGATCATAGCCCAGATTGGCAGACCGGCACGACCGGCCCAGCGCACATCGTCGGGCGAACCGACCTTGGGCAGGACCAGGGCCCGCGCGCCACGCCCGGTCAGGGCTTCGAGATCGGCATCGCCCCAAGCGGTGTCAGGGCCATTGATCCGCACGGCGGCGCGGTCTTCGAATTTGGGCAGGGCTTGCAGCGCCGACGCGCGTGCAGCGTCCTTGTCCGCCGGACCGACGGCATCCTCAAGGTCGATCACCACGGCATCGCAGGCCAGGGTGCGCGCCTTGTCGAGCGCACGCGCATTGGTCGCGGGGACAAACAGGACCGAGCGGGGTTCCGGCATCATCCGATCAGGTACTCGCGTTCCAGCGTATAGGTCGAGCCGCCTTGCCCCAGACGACTGGAATAGAGGCCGAAACGGCTCACCCGAAACGGCTCAAGCGTCTTGAGATTATGCGTGCGAATCCAGCCGGCCACGCGGTCTGTGGGCGAACCCCGCAGATAGGCCAGGGTGACGTGCGGCCGATAGGCCCGGGTCGAGGGTTCCAGCCCCGCCCGACGCGCTGCCGCTTCGCACCGACCGGCCAGCACATTCAACCGCTCGTTTGCCTCCACGCCGGCCCAGACGGCGTCCGACATATGACCTTCGCCGAACTCACCGACCCCCTTGAGCACCACATCGAAAGCCGGACTGGTCACGCGCGCCAGCTCTGCGTCGAGATCATCGGCGCGCCGCTCGTCGATCTCTCCGAAGAAGCGAAGGGTAATGTGGAGGGCTTCCAGGGGTCGCCACCGCGCCCGCGGCAGCCCGGTCTGGAGCCGCGCCAGATCGCGGCCGATCAACTCAGGCACCTCTATCGCGGCAAACAGGCGGATCATGGCGATGTTCTAGCAGAGGTTTCCGCATCCAGGCTCCGGTTTTCCTTGCACTTGAAGCCGGCCATCACGATATTTCCGCCAACGCATCCGTTCGGGATGCCAAGGGAGACAGGATTCGCGATGAGCGATTTCAGACAAGACACGGCCGTTCAGGGCCGCGCCGACATGGCGACCGACGCCGGCCTGCGTGGCTTCATGCTGGGCGTGTACAACAAGCTGGCGCTTGGCCTAGTGATTTCCGGCGCACTGGCATGGGTCGTGGGCAACGTGCCCTCGGTCACCCAACTGCTTTATGTCGCCGGCCCCGGGGGCGCGATGGTCGGCATGACGCCGTTGGGCTGGGTGGTGCAGTTTGCGCCGCTGGTCCTTCTGTTCGGCTCCATGTTCCTGATGCGCCGTCCGACGCCGGTGATGACCAACCTGCTCTATTGGGCGGTGGTGGCCACCATGGGGGCCTCCCTGGGCTGGATTTTCCTGGTCTATTCAGGTGCCAGCGTCGCCACGACCTTCTTCGTGACAGCGGCGGCCTTCGCGGGCCTCAGCCTGTTCGGCTACACCACCAAGCGTGACCTCAGCGCCATCGGGACCTTCCTGATCATGGCCCTGATCGGCCTGATCATCGCCTCGGTGGTGAACATGTTCCTGAACTCGTCGATGCTCTACTGGATCATCACCTACGCCGGTGTGCTGATCTTCTCGGGGCTGATCGCCTTCGACACCCAGCGGCTCAAGCTGACCTACTATGAGCTGGGCGGCGATCAGGCGGCGATGAGCGTGGCCACCAGCTATGGCGCGCTGAGCCTGTTCATCAACTTCGTGAACCTGTTCCTGTTCCTGCTGCGTATCTTCGGCGGTCGCGATTAGGGTCAAGACCCCACGAACGACATCGAGAGGCCCCGGAGAAATCCGGGGCCTTTTTCGTTCCTCGCGCGGGTCAGTCCTTCGTCATTCCCGACCCAGTGCACGCCAGGTCGTGATCCTCCGACCTGATCGGAAGATCGGACGTCGGGACAAGCCCCGGGGGCGACGAGGAGGCAAGGGCATCGCCGGATGCCGAGTGCGCCTATTCGACGACCGAGAACCGGCGGCGATCAAAGAAGCGCAGAACCTGTTCCAGCTCGTGCCCACGCTTGAGGACCAGGCCACCCTGGCCGTGGATGGCCCACTGGCCCTGGCGGCGTTGCAGGGCCGGACGCTTTTCGATCGTGTACAGGGGCTCGTCGCCCGACCGCTTGAACACGGCAAAGACGGCACTGTCGTCGTGGCCGCCCAGCGAATAGTCGCGCCATTCGCCCGCCGCGACCATACGTCCGTACACTCTGAGAATCGCATTGAGCTCCAGCCGGTGAAAGAAAACCGGCCCCCGGGACGAACTATCCGGCGTCACTTCGAGGCTCATTAGAATTGAGCCTAACCCCGCCGGGCATGTTTGGGAAAGGCATCCCGTCAAATTCCGCGCGGTAAGGTTTCAGAACTTTAAGAGAAAGGCCGCGAAGAAGTCGCAATTCCGTCCTTCGACGGCCATGCCGGGGGGCGAAACAGACCCTGTCGGCTGGCCGGTGACCTTGAGATCCGGATCCTGAACAGCCCCCCCAGCCCCCTGGGTTTCCTGGCTCCGGCCGGCCGACGCTTCCTCCAAGCAAGACGCCCGGGTGACCGACCCCTCCCCTCCCAGGTCGCCCGGGCGTTTTGCGTTCGGGGATCAGGTCGGTCGCAAGCTGATCGGCAGGCGCTCAGCTCCGCGCGCCACCACCATCTGAACCCCGTCGGGATTGTCCCGGAACTCCTTGGCCAGATCATCCGCCGTGGCGATATCGGTGGTGTTCACCCGAACCACGACGTCACCCGCCATCAGGCCGGACGCCGCCGCCACTGAGCCCGGCTCGACGAAGGTGATCAGCGCCCCGGCCTCTACGCCCTCGGGGGCCCGATCGGTTGCGCGCATGCTGCGAAAGCCCGCGCCGAAGGCCTGGCCGGACTCGCCTGTCGCGGCAATCTGCACCGTCGTCGGTGCCGTCGCTTCGACGATCACTGTGGTGCGCTGTTCGGCACCGTTCCGCAGATAGACCAGGTCCAGCTGTTCGCCGGGGCGCGCAATGCCGACCGCAGAGGTCACAGCACCGGACCCTTCAACGGTCCGGTTGCCGATTCGAATAATGATGTCGTTCCGCTGAAGCCCGGCCCGATCCGCTGGTGAGCCCGGCGCAACGTCCTCGATCACTGCGCCACGGATGATCGGCGCGCCGAGCAGTCTGGCCCGTTCGGCGGTCAGGGACCCCATCGTCACCCCAATGCGCCCTCGCTGAACCTGTCCGTTTTCGCGCAGTTGGTCGGCCACGGCCAGCAGGATGCGGCTGGGCACGGCGAAGGCCAGGCCGTCATTCCCGCCCCCGAGGCTGCCGGACAGGATGGCGGTGTTGATCCCGACCAGCCGACCGGCACTATCCAGCAACGGCCCACCGGAATTGCCCGAGTTCACCGCCGCGTCGGTCTGGATGTAGTCCTCGATGGCATCGCCGATCCCGGACCGCCCTAGCCCCGACACAACCCCCATGGTCAGGGTCTGGTCCAGGCCCAGGGGGTGACCCACGGCGAAGACCAGATCGCCGGTTCGCAGACGCTCGGAATCCGCAATCTCCACCTGGGTCAGACCTGTGCCGACAATCTGCAGGACGGCCACGTCTGTCGCATCGTCTGCACCCAGAAGCTGGGCGTCAAAGGAACGACCGTCGATCAGGTCGACCCGGAAGGTGTTCCCCCCTTCGACGACGTGATGGTTGGTAATCACAATGCCGTCGGCGGCGTTGATGATGACGCCAGACCCGCCAGCGATTTCGCGCGGCGCACCCGTCCCGCTGGCCGCCCGGTTCAGGGTGGTGACGCGCACGACCGCCGGCAGTGACCTCTCGATCTGATCGGCGAAGCTGAAGACGCCACGCTCGGAATCAAACGGGATCGGGTAGCTGGGCTGGGCCAGGGTCGGCCCGGCCACGACCACGGCCGCGACCCACAAGGTCGTTCCCAGGAGACGCCGTTTCATACTCAAACCCTCATCGTAATCGTCGAGCCCTCGGGCCCGGACGCAATCATTAATTCGCCGCCGTGACGCCGAACGATGGCCCTCACGAACGCCAGCCCCATCCTGTGGCTGTCCACATCCGCCGGAACCTCATCCACCGTAGCGTCCATGCCAGGTCCCTGATCAGCGACGACCACCTCAGACTGCTCCCCATTTGTGTGGGTCTTGAGGCGAATGACGCCACCATCAGGCGAGTATTTCACGGCATTGTCCACCAGGTTTGCGATGGCACGCTGCAAGAGACTGGCCACGCCCAGAGTCTCTGCCGGAGACAATTCGGTTTCAAAGCGAATACTGCGCTGATCCGCGAGGGGCTCGTACAGCTCAATGGCAGCGCGGCAGACCTTGTCGAGCCGAATGCTCTCGAAGGCCCAGGCTTCGCCGTCGCGCAGGGCCAGGGCCTCATTCATCGCCTGGGTCAGATACCTGAGATCCCCGCGGGCCTCGTCGACCAGGGCGGCGTCGCCGGTTTCTCCGAACCGGTCCAGCCGCGCCCGCGCGCGCGCCAGCGGCGTGCGAAAATCGTGGGCGACCTGATCAGCCGTGTCGCGCAACCAGGCCAGAAGTTCTTGAAGCCGCCCGAGTGTGACGTTGACCTGCCGCGTAAGATCCTGAAGATCGCCCGTCATTTCGTGGAGCGGAATGGGGTCGCCGAAGTCGCCGCGGCCAGCCTGTTCCAGACTGGCATTGATCCGTTTCACGCCCGAGACCATCCGGGCCCTTGACCAGCCGGCAGTAGCCAGGCCGAACCCGACCAGCAGCACCCCCATCGCCGCCACCGAGATTGCCGCCACGCCCCAGGCCCGCCCCGTCCGCTCGACCACGCGGCCAATGACCACGCGCATCGGCCCGACCGAATCCCGCACGGCCACCACCTCGACAGCACGCCCCGGACACAGGGTGCCCGCCGGCAACGACAGGACAAAGACGTTCGGCCCGATCCGCTCCATCGGACGGGCACGGGCCTCACCGAGCGGACGGAACCCCGCCGTCCGCTGACCCGGAGCTTCGAGCCAGCGCACGCCGAAATTGGCGATCCGCCCCGAACAGGCATCGGCCACGGCCGATTCCAAGCCCGGTCGCCCCTGAAAGACGTTGAGCCAGTTGACGATGGCGGCTTCCTCCATCGCTGGCGTGGTGGCTCCCAACCCGTCCATCTTGGACAGCAGGGCATTGAAGTCACTCAATGCCGCCAGGGCCGCCCGTTGCCGCTGCTCGGCTCGCACGGCCCCGTGGGTTATCGCCAGAGATACGCCCATGGCCGCGGTGGCCAGGATTGCGATGACCATCGCCAGCCAGGTCGTGCTGACTGGCGGCAGCCTCATGCCGACTTGTCCAGCACGCGGAAGACCAGGCTCTGGCTGCGGGCCGACACGATCAGGGGATGCAGGCTGTCGGAAAGCTCGCTGCACTGTTCCTTGAGTCGACGCCGAAGGGCCGAGATCCGCGCATCAATGATGTTGACGTAGTTGTCGGGCAGGAATTTCCATTCGATCCAGCAACGGTCCCACAACATTGATTTGGTGACCGGCTGTCCGCGCGCGCCGAACAACTCGGCGACAATAGCAAACTCCAGCGGCGACAGATCCAGCACCCGTGCCGGACCGCCCTGAGGCAGGAAGGTCAGGGTTCGCGCGCCGGGCGACAGCTTGAACGGTCCATTGACCAGATCGCCCGACGTCTGGTCGCCTGACGAAATCCGGGCGCGGCGCAGTTGAGCCGCCACACGCGCCAGCAATTCCTCATCACCGACCGGCTTGGCCACATAGTCATCGGCACCCGCCAAAAGCCCCTCAACCTTCTGGCGTTCGCCGCCGAGGGCCGTCAGGAACAAGGCCGGAGCCTCGCGGTTGGGGCCGCTACCTTCGCGAATGGCCGTCAAGGCCGACAGCCCATCCAGCCCCGCCGTGATCCGATCCAGGATCAGGATATCGTAGGTCGCCGTTGTCGCCTTGGAGACAGCTTCCTCGCCATCGACCGCCCGGTCCACGACGCTAAACCCCGCTCGGGTCAGCTTTCCGGCTACATGGTCGGCCAGCGCCGAATCATCTTCCAGCAACAGGGCGCGGCGCCCGTCAAAGATGCGGCTGAGCGCCGCGTATGGATCGGCGGCATCACCCACGACCAAACCCCCTCATTCGAACCGGCATCATAGCCGCCAGAACCGCGCTACGGGAGCCCTTCTGATGCCAATTCGGACAATGTTCCTGTCGCGCCTGCAAGGTCGCGCCTTGGCCTGAACGCAGTCCAGCCCTAATCTTGTCGTCTGGAGCCGCGAACCGTCGCGGGCCCACCAACGGAGAGCCAACCAAACCATGGCAGTGATCACGCTCGTCGACGACGATGAGAACATCGTCGAATCGGTCAAGCTGGCTCTCGAGAGCCACGGCCACACCGTTCGCGCCTATCACGACGGGGCCGCCGGGCTTGAGGCGCTCGAGAACGAGCCGCCGGATCTGGCCGTGCTGGATGTAAAGATGCCGCGCATGGACGGGATGGAGGTTCTGCGCCGTATCCGCCAGACATCAAACCTGCCGATCATCATGCTGACGTCCAAGGACGAAGAGATCGACGAGATCCTGGGGTTCAACCTCGGGGCCGACGACTACATGACCAAGCCTTTCAGCCAGAGGCTGCTGCTGGAGCGGATCAAGGCGATCCTTCGCCGCGCCGGGGGCGTGGATGCCGATGAGCCGGCGGAAGGCGATGCATCGGCCAAGGCCCTCAAGCGCGGCAAGCTGTCGATGGACCCGGCCCGGCATGAAAGCACCTGGGACGGCAAGCCGGTTCGCCTGACGGTGACGGAGTTCCTGTTGTTGCAGGCCCTGGCTCAGCGCCCTGGCTTCGTGAAGAGCCGCGACAATCTCATGGACGCCGCCTACGACGATCAGGTCTATGTCGATGACCGCACCATCGACAGCCACATCAAGCGGATGCGCAAGAAATTCCGCGTCGTCGACCCCGAGTTCGACGCCATCGAAACCCTCTACGGAGTGGGCTACCGCTATCGTGAGTGAAGCCGAGGAGCATCCAGGTCGAAATACCTTCGGGCGGATCCGATCCTTGTTTGGTTCCGGTCTGGCGCGGCTGATCCTGGCCCTCAACCTGATCACCCTGGCGGTTCTGCTGATCGGGATGTTCGGGCTGAACGAATGGCGACGTGGCCTGGTCGATGCGCGTATTCAGTACCTGAATGCCCAGGCCCAGTTGGTCGCCACGGTCCTGTATGAATTCGGTGCGACGCAAGGGGAGCCGTTACCCTCGATCGATCCGATTGAATCGGCCCAGTTTCTGCGCGCGGATCTGATCCCGGTCGGCCAACGGGCCCGCCTGTACGACATCGACGGATTCCTGATCGCCGATTCCTATCTCGTCTCGGATGCCGTCGAGGTTGAGGCCCTACCGCCGGCGCGCGGGGCCGGGGCACCGCCCCCCCTCGAGCCGAACCCCGAGCAGGCGGAAACCCGGCTGACGGCGGCGCGAAACGCGCTGGCCGCCGAGGTCGAGGCAGCCCTCACCGGGGCCCCCCAGGCTGGCGTGCGCGTCAATGAGGTCGGTGCCCAGGTTGTGTCCGTCTCGGTCCCCATCCGCCATGTGGCCACCGTCGTCGGGGTGCTGACCCTGGAAGCCGATGACTTCTCTGAAATCGTGACGGCCCAGCGGCGCGCCCTGATCCCCTTTGCTCTGGCCGCCTTTGCTGTGTCGTTGCTGACCGCCGGCTTGCTCTACTTCTGGGTCGTGCGGCCTCTGTTGCGCCTGGCCCGGGCAGCCGACCTGGTCCGCCTTCAGCGCGCCCGTGCCATCTCGCTGCCTGACCTCGAAGACCGCAAGGACGAGATCGGTGATCTGGCCCGCGCCCTGGAAACCATGACGGCCGCGCTCAATGATCGCATGGTGGCCATTGAGCGGTTTGCGGCCGATGTCTCGCATGAGATCAAAAACCCGCTGACCTCGATCCGCTCCGCCGTGGAAACCCTGGGCCTGGTGAAATCCGACAAGGACCGCAAACGCCTGCTGGATGTGCTTGAACGCGACGTCTGGCGGGCTGACCGTCTGATCACGGACATATCGAATGCCTCGCGGTTGGACGCTGAGTTGGCCCGGGATGCACCCCGCCCCGTTGCCCTGGATCGCCTGCTGGTCGATGTCGTCAGCATCTATGACGACGATCGGGGGGCTCGCGTGGTGCTGGACCGCATCGATGACCAGCCCGTCCGGGTGATCGGGCGCGAAGGCCCCTTTGGTCAGGTCTTCCGCAACCTGATCGACAACGCGCGGTCGTTTAGTCCCGTAAATGGGACGGTTCAGATCTCGTTGGCCCACGACGCGACAGACGACGAACGCCCCATCGTCATCACCGTGGATGACGACGGCCCAGGCATTCCCGACGAGAATCTCGAGACGGTGTTTCGGCGATTCTACACCTCACGGCCCAAGGGCGCAGCCTTCGGCTCCAACTCAGGGCTCGGCCTGTCGATTGCCCGCCAGATTGTTGAAGCCCATGGCGGCACGCTCGTCGCCGAGAACCGTCGCAACCCCAATGGCGAAGTGAGGGGAGCCCGCTTCATCGTGCGGTTTCCACAGGTATGACCATTCACGCGACCGCCGTTGCGCTGATGACCGCGTCCGGTTGGCGGGCAGTGCTGCTGCGAGGGCCCTCAGGGGCCGGGAAAAGCGATCTGGCCCTCCGCCTGCTCGGCCGCGGTGGCTGGCAGATGATCGCCGACGATCGGGTCCACCTTTGGCGCTCGGGCGCGAGCCTCTATGTCGCCCCGGTCGAGCGACTGGCCGGCGCGCTTGAGGCGCGCGGCATCGGTTTGATGGACGTGCCCTTTCGCCCGCTGGCCCGGCTCGGCCTGATTGCAGACTGTGGTGAGCCGGCCGAGCGGTTACCCGACCCCCTGTCCGAGGTGGTCGAAGGGGTCGCCGTTCCCGTTGTCACGCTTGACGCCCGCGCGCCCTCAGCCCCGGACAAACTTCGCCTGGCCCTTTGCGGGCGCGACGCGCTGTCGCGGTTGGAACCCTGAGCAGCTTCCTATATGGAGCGTCCTTTCGACTGGAGCCCTGTGCGCTCTGGCCGGGGGCGTTTAGGGATTGCGTTGGATCATGATCGGTCTGGTCATCGTCACCCATGGCGGGCTGGCGCGGGAGTTCCTGTCGGCCATGGAGCACGTCGTCGGGCCGCAGACAGGCGTGGTGCCGATCTGCATCGGCGCGGATGACGACATGGAAGCGCGCCGTCGCGACATTCTCAGCGCCGTCAATGCCGTTCAGCAAGGCGACGGCGTCATCCTGCTGACGGACATGTTCGGCGGCACCCCCTCAAACCTGGCCATCTCGGTGATGGAACAGACGGGGGCCGAGGTGATCGCTGGACTGAACCTGCCGATGCTGATCAAGCTCGGCTCGCTGCGCCAACGCGAAAACCTAGAGGCCTGCGTCGCCCATGCGCAGGATGCCGGGCGCAAATACATCTCCGTGGCCTCCTATGTCCTGGCGGGCGAGAAATGAGCCCCCAGACCCGCGCCGTCACCATCTGCAATGCGCGCGGCCTACACGCACGGGCCTCTGCCAAACTGGTCAAGGCCGTCGCCGAATTCGATGCCGAGGTGCACGTATTCAAGGATGGTCAGTCGGTCGACGCCCGCTCCATCATGGGACTGTTGATGCTGGGAGCCGGCCTTGGGTCCCAGGTCGAGATCAGCGCTGATGGACCCGATGCCCAGGCAGCGCTTGAGGCCGTCGTCGGCCTGATCGAAGCCCGCTTCGACGAGGAAAGCTGACCATGTCCTCCACGCCCGACTTTCCCGCCCTCGCCCGCCGGGCCCTGGCAGCGTTGCGGGACGGACGGGCCACCGAAGCCCGGGCCCTGCTCGAACAGGTGACGGGTGCGGGCCACGGCGATGCCTCGGTCTGGGTCGCCCAGGCCTATGCCTGCAAGGCGACGGGCGACGCCGATGCCGCCCTGGCCGCCGCAGATGCCGCCCTGCGCCTCGATCCTGGAAATGCGCGCGCGCTGTTGATTAAGGGTGACCACTTTCGTGCATTGGGGGATCGACGCAGTGCCGTAGCCTTTTTTCATACCGCCATCCGTCATGCCCCAGGCAACGCAGCCCCCGATCTGCAAGCCGCCTTGGTTCAGGCCCGAGAATACGTCAAGCAGCTCACCGGCGGGTTCGACGCGTACTTGGCCGAAACGATCCCCGAGCCCTCGTCCCGCTTTCGCCAGTCCGTCGACCTGATGACCGGCAAGGCCCGGCTCTATCTTCAGGAACCACGCTTCTACTATTTTCCCGGCCTGCCCCAGATCCAGTTTGCGTCGCGCGAGGACACGCCCTTCCTCGACCAATTGGAGGCTGCGGCAAATGACGTTCGTGACGAATTGTTGGTCGTCATGGCCGAGCCGGGCCTGTTCACCCCCTATGTCGAGCTTCGCGAGAATCGCCCGAACCATGCCCAAGCCGGGATGCTTGAAAACCCCGAGTGGTCAGCCTTCTATCTGATCAAGGACGGCGAACCGGTCCACGACAACCTCGCACGCTTTCCCAGGACGATGGCCGCCCTCAAGGACGCCCCCCTGACCGACATCGCCGGACGCGGACCCAGTATCCTCTTCTCACGCCTGGCACCGGGGGCGCATATCCCGCCCCATAGCGGCCTGGTGAACACGCGACTGATCTGCCACCTGCCCGTCATCTGCCCTGAAGGCTGCGCCTTCCGCGTCGGCTCAGAAACGCGGGACTGGGCCTATGGCCAGGCTTGGGCCTTTGACGACACAGTCAACCACGAGGCGTGGAACCGCTCGGGCGAAGAGCGCGTGGTGCTGATCTTTGACGTCTGGAAGCCCGAGATCACCAAAGCCGAGCGTGCCGAGATCCGGGCCCTCTTCGCCGCCGTCGAAGCCTATGGCGAAGGCCCGACCACCTGGGGCGTGTGACCCCGCTTCCTCGAAAGGACCTCACCGTGAGCCAGGTGACCATCTACCACAATCCGAAGTGCTCCACCTCGCGCAAGGCCCTGGAAATGATCCGCGGCACCGGCATCGAGCCGGAGGTCGTGCTCTACAAGGAGACGGGCTGGACGGCGGAGAAGATCAAGGCACTGGCAGACCGTGCCGGCGTCCCCGTATCCACCTTCCTGCGCGCCAAGGAGCCGTTGGCCCACGATCTCGGGCTGACGGCCCCCGACATTGCCGAAGCGGCCCTGCTCAAGGCCATGGTCGAACACCCGGTTCTGGTCGAACGCCCCATCGTCGCCTCGGACAAGGGCGTGGTTCTGGGCCGACCGGTCGAGCGGGTGAAAGAGATATTGCCGACCTGAGAATAACGGCGTTACCTACGTCTCGTCTCCGGGAGAGAGACGATATGGAGCGATGCAATGCGCCTTACTCTTCTGGTTGGAACTGTCGCCAGTCTGGCCCTCGCCGGTTGCCAGCAAGCCTCTACGGATTCATCAACCGAGTCTGGTCCTTCGGCTGCTGCGGAACAAGGCGTTCCGGCTGGGGCCATCCCGTCTGGCCCCGAGGCCAGCCCTGTCGCCGATCCCGGGTTCCGGCCATCACTGCGCCAGGAAATTGATCGCTACAAAGCGCGCCTGAGTTGCGACATCGAAACCAGCGAAGAACGCGGGGATCCGCCGGCTCCAGCCGTCCTGTGCGCCGGCATCGAATATGTCTTTGTCGTCACCGGGGACCCACAAAACCGGACCGACGCTGACGGGTCACCCGTCATCGAAGTCAGAACGGAAAGCCGCGCCGATACGCCGCTCTATGACAATGTGGTTCGCGAGCTTGCAGCCTGGTACGGCTTCGACCTTCAGGCGGCATCGGACTGGTACGCCGGGGACCGCAGCACACCGCTGGCTGCGAATGGCTATGTGATGCTGGCCACTGAAGGCCCCGACATCGCCGTCCGGCGCGCCTGACATCGGCGGGCGGCCCGGCGCACGGGCCGTCCATCGATCTTCTTCTTCGAGGAAATGGTGGAGCCGAGGGGAGTCGAACCCCTGACCTCGTCATTGCGAACGACGCGCTCTACCAACTGAGCTACGGCCCCAACGGAGCGGGGCTAATGCTGCCGCCGCGCCGCGAAGTCAAGCGCGGGGTTTGCGTCGGGCATCTGAGCCGCTAGAAGCGGCGTCCGTGCTGGCCTCCGGCCACCCTACCCGCCGCGAGGATTTCATCATGGCTGCCGCAATCATCTGGCTGGTCAACTCGATCATCGGGTTGATGATCCTGTTCATCGTCATCTCTGCGATCCTGAGCTGGCTGGTGGCCTTCGATGTGATCAATACGCGCAACCGCTTTGTCTATTCCGTCCTGACGTTCCTTGATTCAGTGACGCGCCCGCTGATGGAGCCGTTCCGTCGCATCATTCCGCCGCTGGGCGGGATCGATATTTCCCCGATTATCGTGCTGCTGCTGCTTCAGTTCATCCGCATGGTGTTCAACAATACCGCCGCTCCGGCCCTGTTCCAGATTCTGGGGTGACCAACTGCCGGGTTCGGGTCCGTGTGACGCCGCGCGGCGGAGCCGACCGAATCGATGCCGTCGAACGGGATGAAAGCGGCCGCGCCCTGGTTCGCCTGCGCGTGCGCGCGGCGCCGGCGGACGGCCAGGCCAACGCGGCTGTGGGCGTGACCCTGGCCAAGGCTCTGGGGCTTTCCAAATCGAAGGTCACCCTGGTGTCGGGGGCCACCTCCCGGATCAAGATCCTTGAGATCGAAGGCCTGGACGAGGCCGAGGTCATGGCTCGACTTCTAGCCTAACCGTGTTTTCACTTGGCCCGGCGGGCCCGGCCCGCTTTATTCCCCCTCAGGTCTTCCAGGGGGGTGTAATGAGACGGCTGATAGTCGCCGCAACAGCGGTCGTGATGGCCTTGAGCGGCTGTGCCACGACGGGAGGCCCGGCATCGCCCGGCAACTCCAGCCAGACGACAAACAGCGACCTGCTCCCCGGCCTGCGTGGGCTGCAAGATCCCTATCCGTCGACCTATCGCCCGCTACCCGCCGAGGATCTGGCCATCGTCGGGGGCACCATCCTGACCGGAACCGGACAGCGAATCGACAACGGCGTGGTGGTTCTGGTCGGCGGACGGGTCGCCGCGATCGGCGGCCCGGATACCCCGATCCCCGCCGGTGCCCGCCGCATGGATGCAACCGGACGGTTCGTAACTCCCGGCATCATCGACGCCCACAGCCATCTGGGTGTCTATCCGTCGCCGTCTGTCCAGGCGACCTCGGACGGCAATGAGGCGACCAATCCGAATACGGGTCAGGTCTGGTCCGAACATTCCGTGTGGCCGCAAGATCCAGGCTTCAACCGGGCACGCGAAGGCGGCGTGACGACGCTCCAGATCCTGCCCGGCTCAGCCAATCTGTTCGGCGGGCGTTCGGTGACCCTGCGCAATGTGCCCTCGGTTTCGATGCAGGGGATGAAGTTCCCCGAGGCCCCCTACGGCCTGAAGATGGCGTGTGGCGAGAACCCGAGCCGCGTCTATGGCGGTCGTAACCAGAGCCCGGCGACGGGCATGGGCAATATGGCCGGCTATCGCGCCGCCTGGATCGAGGCCCAGAACTATCGTCGCCGCTGGGAGGCCTATGAGGCCGGCGGCGGAGCGGGCGACCCCCCGACCCGCGACCTCAGGCTTGAGACGCTGGCTGGTGTCCTGTCGGGCGACATCCTGGTACAGAACCACTGCTACCGCGCCGACGAGATGATGCTGATGATCGATCTGGCGCGCGAGTTCGGCTACCGGATCACGACGTTTCATCACGCGTCCGAAAGCTACAAGATCGCCGATGTCCTGGCTGCCGAAGGCATTTGTTCGGCGACCTGGGCCGGTTGGTGGGGCTTCAAGATGGAGAGCCTGGACGGCATCGAGGAAAACGCCGCCCTGCTCGAAGCCGCCGGCGCATGCACGGTGATCCATTCCGACGATGAGACCCTGACCCAACGGCTGAACCAGGAAGCCGCAGCGGCTCTGTCGGCCGGACGACGCGCCGGGTTGAACATCTCCGAAGAGGTTGCCATTCGCTGGATCACCCTGAATGCGGCCCGCGCGATCGGGGTCGACGACCAGACCGGAAGCCTGGAGGTCGGCAAGCGCGCCGACGTTGTGATCTGGAGCGCCAATCCGTTCTCGATCTATGCCCGCGTTGATCAGGTGTTCATCGACGGAGCACGCGTCCACGACCGCTTTGACCCCACCTATCAGGCCCGCTCCGACTTCGAGCTGGGCCAGCCCGGACAGGAGAACCACTGATGCGTGCGCTCAAGACCCTGGCTGTCGCCGCCGCGACCCTGGCCCTGTCCACCACGGCGGCCCTGGCCCAGACGATCGCCATCACCAACGGGCGTGTCCTGACCGGAACCGGCACGATTGACCGCGGCACGGTGGTCATCCGTGACGGTCGCATCGCGGCCGTGGGACCGGCGGTGGCCGTCCCGGCTGGGGCTGAGGTGATCGACGCCGCCGGTGGCGTCATTGCGCCCGGCTTTGTGGCCGTAGATTCCGGTCTGGGCGGGATTGAAGTCTCGGCCCTTCAGGACACCAACGACCTGCGACAGTCTTCGAATTCGCTCAGCGCGGCCTTCGACCTGTCGTGGGGTCTGGACCCCGACAGCTTCACCCTGCCAGTAGCGCGCCTGGGGGGGATCACCCGCGCTATCGTCGTGCCCCAGCATCCGGGGTCCAGCGGTGGCCACGTCCATGAAGACGACACCGCCGGTGTCGGTGAGGGGGGTCTGCATTCACCCGGCCTGTTCGCCGGACAGGCCGCGGCTATTCATCTGGCCGAAGGAACCGACATTCTGGTCCAGCCTCGCATCGCCATGGTGGCCCCGTTCGGCGATGCCGGCGCCGGCGTCGCCGGTGGCGCGCGCGGTGCCGAGTTCACCCTGTTTCGGGAGATCCTGCGCGAAGTTCGCCTCTATGCTGCGAACCGGGCGGCCTATGACCGCGGCAACCTGCGTGACCTGATGCTGTCGCGCGCCGACCTGGAGGCCCTGATTCCTGTGGCCCAGGGCCGCATGCCTCTGATCATCAGCGTCCACCGTGCCGCAGACATCCGCAACGTCCTGCGCCTGGCTCAGGAAGAAGGCCTCGACATCATCCTGGACGGAGCCGAGGAAGGTTGGCGCGTCGCCGACGAGATCGCCGCAGCCGGCGTGCCGGTTCTCATCAATCCGCTGGCCAACCTGCCCCAGTCATTCGAGGTGCGTGGTGCCACGATGGAGAATGCGGCCCGCCTTCATGCAGCGGGTGTGGTCATTGCCATCAAGGGCAATGAGGGCTCGGTACATCGCGCCCGCGAGACACGCTACAATGCTGGAAATGCCGTTGCCCATGGCCTGCCTTATGAGGCCGCCATTGCCGCCATCACGGTCAATCCGGCGCGCATCTTCGGCCTTGAATCGCGTTTCGGCGGTATTCGGACCGGCGCGGCGGCAGATGTGGTGGTCTGGACAGGTGACCCCCTGGAGCCCCTGAGCCAGCCGACCGCCATATTCATTGAGGGCCGGCGCCAGCCGCTCAATTCGCGTGCCCTGGAATTGCGGGACCGTTACCAGACACGGACCCCCCTACCGCCCGCCTATCGGAATTGAGCATCGACAGACGACGAATCTCCTGTCTACTCTGCCGAGTGAACAAGGTTCATCCATCTGATTGGGAGATGATGTCGATGCGTAAGAACAGCACCATGGTCGCAGGCGTGGCCATTCTCAGCGCCTTCGCACTGGCGGCGTGCGGCCTGGGTGGCGGAGGCGACAACGAGAGCGGGTCGACGACCAGCGGCTCGAGCCGGACAGCCAACAACAGCTCCGCCGGCAGCGGCGGCGACAGCGGCGGCGGTGCCACGACGGTCGGCAACGGAGCCAAGCCGTCGGATGAGGGTGCCGGCGGCGGCTCTTCGGGCGGTGACAGCACAACGACGAACAACGGCGGCAACGGGTCAAGCGGTGGCCAATCGCCCGGCTCGGGCGGTGGCTCGAATATGCAGGAAGTCGGCAACGTCATTGAAGGCTTCGCCGATCAGCTGAGCGGCTATCTTGACCACTATCAGCAGGAGATGGCCCCGAACGCGCGTCGGGCCGGCCAGCGTGACGTCATCACCGGCCTGCAGGCCGGCGGCGAGTACCGCTGGAACCTCGGCACCCTGCGCCGTGGCCAAACCTATGTCATCCTAGGGGCCTGCGATCAGGATTGTACCGACGTCGACCTCTTCCTGGAGGACGGCAGCGGGACCCAGATCGGTGAAGACACCGCCACCGATGACTATCCGATCATCACCGTGACGCCGGGCCGCGACGGTCCGTTCACGGCCCGGATCGCTCTGGTCAACTGCTCGGTCGAGCCCTGCTACGTCGCGGGACGTCTGCTTCAGCAGTGACCGGTCCACGCCGGGCTATTCCGGAAGAGGCGCTTGAGTTCCGCTTCTTCCGGGCCGGTGGGCCCGGCGGTCAGAACGTCAACAAGGTAGAAACGGCGGTCCAGTTGCGTTTCGACGCGGCTGGATCGTCGCTTTTTGGCGAGGAGGTGCGCGACCGGCTTCTGCGTCTGGCTGGATCGCGCGCGACCAAGGACGGCGTCATCGTCATCACCGCCCAGAGGTTCCGCACCCAGGAGCGCAATCGCCAGGACGCAATCGAACGGCTGCAGGATCTGGTCGACCGCGCCCACGAACGCCCCAAGCCGCGCAAGGCGACAAAACCGACCAAGGCCTCAAAAGAGCGACGGCTCGTCGGCAAGGCGGTGCGAGCCACCGTCAAGAAGAGCCGCGGTCGCGTCCGTATGGATGACTGACGCGTCATCCTGGGCCATAAGCCGCCCATGAAGTTTCTGGACCAAGCCAAGATCTACATCCGCTCGGGCAACGGCGGCGGTGGAGCCGTGTCGTTTCGACGCGAAAAGTACATCGAATACGGCGGGCCCGACGGCGGCGACGGCGGGCGCGGCGGCGATGTCTGGGTCGAGGCGGTCGAGGGCCTGAACACCTTGATCGACTATCGCTATCAGCAGCATTTCAAGGCCGGCACCGGCGAACACGGGCGCGGTCGCAACATGCACGGCGGCGCGGGCAAGGATGTCATCCTCAAGGTTCCCGTCGGCACACAGGTCCTTGAGGAAGACAAGGAAACCCTGATCGCCGACATGGATCACGCCGGCAAGCGCGTGTTGCTGGCCCAGGGCGGCAACGGCGGCTGGGGCAACGACCGCTTCAAGGGGCCGATCAACCGTGCGCCCAAACACGCCAATCCCGGCCAGGAGGGGATCGAATCCTGGATCTGGCTCCGACTCAAGCTGATTGCCGATGTCGGTCTGGTAGGTCTGCCCAATGCCGGCAAGTCGACCTTCCTGGCGGCGGTGTCGGCCGCGCGGCCCAAGATCGCGGACTATCCCTTCACCACCCTTGCCCCGAATCTGGGCGTGGTCGACCTCAGCCCCAACGAGCGGTTCGTCATCGCCGACATTCCCGGCCTGATCGAGGGAGCCAGCGAAGGGGCGGGTCTGGGCACCCGCTTTCTCGGCCACGTCGAACGCTCGGGCGTGCTGATCCATCTGGTCGACGCCACGCAAGATGACGTGGCGGGGGCCTATCGCACCATCCGCGAGGAGCTGGCTGCCTATGGCGAAGGCCTGGCCGACAAGGGCGAAATCCTGGCCCTGAACAAGATCGACGCCCTGACCGATGAGGAACGCGACCTCAAGGCCGCCGAGCTGGCCGAGGCGGCGGGTCGGACGCCCATGCGAGTTTCGGGCGTGTCCGGCGAGGGCGTGCGCGAGTTGCTGCGCGCCGCATGGCGCGAGGTCCGCCTCAGCCGCGGCGAGCTGGCCGAGGACGATGCCGATGAGGGCGACACCGGCTGGACGCCGTGATAGGGCGCTTGCGAGCATAAGGTCGCATTGATGTTTCAGGCCGGTCCCGCACCGTTCAAGCCCGCGGTCGCGCATGGCGCGCTCCGCGACGGCCTGAACCTGTCGCGCGGCATGCGCGTCGGTCTGTTCGGCGGCTCGTTCAATCCCCCGCATTCCGGGCACCTGCATGTGGCCGAGACGGCCCGTATCCGGCTGGGCCTCGACAAGGTGGTCTGGCTGGTGTCGCCGCAAAATCCGCTCAAGTCCGCGGCCGAAACGGCGACCCTGGCCCAGCGCATGGCCTGGGTGCGCGACCTGGCCCCGGGACCGGACATGATTGTCTCGGACGTCGAGACGCGTATCCACACCCAGTGGACCATCGACACCCTACGGCTGCTCAAGGCGCGCTATCCGGGCGTGCATTTCGTGTGGGTGATGGGCTCGGACAATCTGATGGGCTTCCATCACTGGAAGGGCTGGACCGACATCGCCCGCCTCATGCCGATGGCGGTGATCGCCCGGCCCGGCTCGATCCTGGGCAGCCGCTTTGCCCCCACCTCGACCTTCTTTGCCGATCGGCGGGTGCCCGCGTCGCGCGCACCCGTTCTGGCTGAAATGGACGCCCCGGCATGGGTCTATCTGACCGCCCCGCTGAACCCCCAGTCGTCCACCGCGATCCGCAAGGCGGCGGCCCAACCTCAGACGCCGTAGTCACCCACAACGCAGCGCCGTCCCCTTTCGTCATCCTCCGACAAGCCGCCCCGGCGGCGCAGATCGCGGAATCCAGGGTGCCCGGACAGGCGGTCGCCGGCGGCAAGGCTCCGCCTGGATCCCCCGGTCGCGCTACGCGCGCCGGAGGATGACGAAAAAGAGCCGTACACAGTGGAGCAATCCTGTGTCCCTTCGACCGCGTAATCTCGCCCAGCTCGATACGGTTTTCAGCCTCGCAGACCGGCCGTCATCCCCGCCGTCATGGCCCCACCTATGATGTCTGTCGGGTCGCCCTGAACGTTCAGCGCGGCCTTGGGGCTTTTGACAGTGTTGAGTTGGCAGGCCGCGCTGCAGCGGTCCGCAGAGCCGTCCGGTGCGGGGCCGGAACGCCCGTATCCAAGGCCGTGGATTTCGGCCTTTTCGTCCACCGTGGAAACCCGCGCTGGTCCGACGACGACGAGAGAGCCGAGGCGCTCTCTGGGCCAGGGGCAGGACCGTCTGACGGAACAGGCGACATTGTCCAGAACCCCGAAACCTCGCAATGACCGATGCCGGTGGCGGTCTGGCGCTTCGAAAAGGGGGTGTAGCCCGCGCAGGGATGACCGCAATGGCTGATCGTGCTAGGATCGACCCTTGAGTAGACCTTCTGGAGCACTCCACTGACTTCCCCGTCCGCGCAAGATGCGCAAGCCCCCGCCGTTTCCAACGCCGCGCGGGAGGCCCAGCCGATCCCCGCCGTCCGATCTGAGGATGGCCCGCTGGAAGACATCGTTCTCAAAAAGCTGGAAGACGACAAGGCCGAGGACATTGTCGTGATCGACCTGAAGGGCAAGAGCTCCATGGCCGACACCATGATCGTCGCCTCCGGTCGCAGCCATCGTCACGTCGGGGCTATTGCTGACCACCTGTTGCGGGCGCTTAAGGACGCCGGCGAAGGCCGTGCGCGCGTCGAGGGGCTGCCGCATTGCGACTGGGTTCTCATCGACGCAGGTGACCTGATCATCCACCTGTTCCGGCCCGAGGTTCGTGCCTTCTACAACATCGAGAAGATCTGGGCGGTCGACGCCGGCCACCGCGCGGGCGCGGCAGGCTGATCCTTCCATGCGCGTCAGCATCGCCGCCATCGGGCGATTGTCGCGCTCACCGGAAACCGAACTGGTGGCCGACTATGTTCGGCGCGCCAATCTGGGAGGGCGGGCGCTCGGCCTGACCCCCGTTGACCTGATCGAGGTCGAGGCCCGCAAGAGCGGCAAGCCCGCCGAGGCCGAGGCCCTGTCCGCCGCTATTGCAGACGGGGCGTGGATCATCGCCTGCGACGAACGCGGCAAGGCCCATAGTTCGCGGCAACTGGCCGACAAGGTCGCCACCCTGCGGGACCGCGGCGAGCGGCATCTGGTCTTCGTCATCGGAGGAGCCGACGGCCTGGACCCCGGCTTTGTCCAGAAAGCCAATGAAACCCTCGCCTTCGGCCCCCAAACCTGGCCTCATGCTCTGGTCCGCGCCATGCTGGCCGAACAGATCTATCGGGCCGTGACCATTCTGGGCGGATCACCCTATCATCGCGACTGATGAAGCGCCTTGTCCTCACCTGTGTGATTGCCGCCGCCTTTGCCGGCCCTGCCGTGGGTCAGCGAACCAGCGACGAGCTGGCGCGCGCCCAGGCCCGGTACCAGGACGAAACGGCACGCGCCCGGCGCTTGCGGGCTGATGCCAACGCCATCTCGCTGGAGATCGAACGCTTGCGAGTGGAGCTACGTCGGCTCGGCCATGAGGAGAGCGGCGATGTCGCTACGATTTCGGCTCAACGCGCGCGACTGGCCGACATCAATGATCGCGAAACCGCCCTGCGCGTTCGTCTCGGCCGTGAACGTAGTCGCCAGACGCGACTTCTCGCGGCGCTCCAGCTCTATGGCCGCAATCCACCACCGGCCCTGCTGGTGTCGCCCGAGCGCGCCAACGACGCCATTCGTGCCCAGATCCTGATGCGCTCGGTCACGCCGACGCTTGAGGCCCGCGCCCGCAGGCTCGCCGCCGATCAGGAACAGCTGGCTCGCCTGCGACGAGATGCCGTCATCGCCGCCGGCGATCTGTTGACCGCAGAAAGCTCGCTGGCTGATCGACGGGCTGACATCGACCGTCTGATTGCCGAGAAGCGGGCGCTGGAAACGCTGCTGCTCGCGGATGCCGCAACCGCCGAGGCCGAAGCTCTGGCCGCTGGACGCCGCGTCAATGATCTGGGGGGGCTGCTGCGCGAGCTGACGCCGGCGGAGCGCGAAGCCGTCAGGGCCAGCCCCCTGCCCGGCGGACGTGAGCGGCTCTTGCGCCCTATCGACGGGCCTCTGGTGTCCGAGTTCGGCGGCGGTGCCCGCGGCCTGACCTTTGCAGGTACAGACCAGGGGCTGATCCGGGCCCCGGCTGACGGCGTGGTCGAATATGCGGGCCCTCTGGAAGGATGGAGCGAGGTTATCGTCCTACGGCTCGGTCCGGGCTGGCGGCTGGTTCTGGCCGGAATGGGCCGCGCCTCTGTTCAGATCGGATCACGGATTTCGGCCGGTGAACCGGTCGGCCGGCTCCCGGCAGGCGAGGCCCCCGAGCTCTATTTGGAGCTGCGACGCGATGATCGACCGGTTGACCCCGCTCCATGGCTCGACGCGCGTGGCGGGGCCTGATTTAGTATCGCCACAGATTTGTCGCCTAAGCATCGTTTCACTTCCCCGACTGACAACCTCCCCATGAGTCCCAAAGGCAATTACATGCGCAAGTTCGCGTTGATCGGCGTCTCGGTCCTGGCCATCGGCGCAAGCGCCGCCGCTGTCAGCCAGACCCGCGTGGGAGCCCAGGCCGCCGAGACATATCGGATGCTCGAGCTGTTCGGCGACGTCGTCAGTGTGGTCGAGCGCGCCTATGTCGTCGAAACCGATCCGAAGAAGCTGATCGAAGCCGCCCTCGACGGCATGCTTCAGTCGCTCGATCCACATTCCAACTATCTCAATGCCGAAGACCTGGAGCGCCTCAACGAGCGGAGCACCGGGGCCTATTCCGGTGTCGGGCTGGAGATCACCTCAGAGAACGGCCTGGTGCGCGTGATCACGCCCATGGATGGAGGCCCCGCCCAGCGATCCGGCGTCGAGGCGGGGGATGTGATCACCGCCATCAACGGTCAATCGGCGGCGGGTCTGTCGGTGGCCGAAGTCTCCGAACAGCTGCGCGGCCCGGCCGGAGAATCGGTCGTCGTGACCTTCTTGCGCGATGGCGAAGAACCGCGTGAAATCACCATCGTGCGTGAAGTGATCCGCACCTTCTCGGTGACCTCGCGCCTGGAAGGCGACTTCGGCTACATCCGCATTTCGACCTTCAACGCCAACACCGGGCGCGAACTAGGCGAGGCGATTGCCGAACTGCGCGGCGAAAACCCTCATCTGCGCGGCATCGTGCTGGATCTGCGCAACAACGGCGGAGGATTGCTGGATGCGGCGGTGGCGGTGTCGGACGCCTTCCTGGAACGCGGCGAAATCGTCAGCCAGCGCGGGCGGCGGCCCAACGACATTCATCGCTACAGCGCCACGGCGGGTGACCTGACCGGCGGTCTGCCGGTGGCGGTCCTCATCAACTACGGCTCGGCTTCGGCCTCGGAGATCGTTGCGGGTGCCCTGCGGGACCACCAGCGCGCGACGCTGGTGGGCCTGACCAGCTTCGGCAAGGGCTCGGTCCAGACAGTCATGCCGCTGCGCAACGGCCAGGACGGGGCACTGTCCCTGACGACGGCGCGCTATTTCACTCCGTCCGGTCAGTCGATCCAACGCATCGGCATCGCCCCGGATCTGGAAGTGGCGCGCAGCCGGCGCGAGGCGGAAATCGTGGCCCGCTCGTCCTTCATCTATTCGGAAGCGGCCTATACCAACGCTCTGGACGCCTCGGTGGGCTCAGAGCGTCGTGGGCCGCACTCGCCCAACGAGGCCCCGCCGGAAGATTTCCCGACCGATGGCGACTATCAGCTCCAGCGCGCCCTGGACCTGCTGCGGGTGGGCGGCGACCTCGACCTGCTGGAGCGTCGCCCGCTCTAGGTCGCAGCCGCCGACGCCGAGGTTCCCTCGGGCGACTAGGTCGGCCAGGTGTCGGGAGACGCTCCCAGCACCTCGCCGGCCAGGTAGAGCGACCCACAGATCAACACCCGCCCGGCACCTTCGCTCAGGGCCGCGCGAAGGGCTGTCGTCACATCCGGCATAGCCTGGGCGCGGAGGCCCGCCTGTCGCGCGGCCTCGGCGAGGTCTTCAGGCGGGCGGCACGCCCCTTCGAACGGCACGGTGAAGACCGGCGCGCCGAACAAGCTGAAGGCCTCGAAGAAGCCCCTCGCATCCTTGTTGGCCAACATTCCGGCAATCAGCGCCAGCGGTCGCGGAGCCTTGAGGTCAAGCTGGGTCAGCGCATCCGCCAGCGCACGCGCCGCGTGGGGATTGTGTCCACCGTCCAGCCAGAGTTCTGCCCCAGCTATGCGCGCCTCGTCGGCGTACGGCCCCGCTGTGAGCGGTTGCATGCGAGCCGGCCAACGCGCGGTCCGCAGGCCCTCGCCGATCGCTTCGACCGACAAGCCGATCTGCAGCGCGGCCGCGACGGCCAGTCCGGCATTGTCGATCTGGTGGGGACCGACCAGGGCCGGAAGCGGCAGATCCAGCAACCGATCCTCGCCCTGCCAGGTCAGGCGGCCTCGTTCCGCCCAGGCGTCGAAGTCCCGGCCCAGGACCGACAAGGGCGCACCCAGCTCACCCGCCCGCGTCTCGATGGCCTCCAGCGCGAGAGCCTGCTGGCGAGCAATGACCGCCGGTCGCCCAGGCTTGAGAATTCCCGCCTTCTCGCGGGCGATGCCGGTCAGGTCCGTTCCGAGGAACTCAGCATGGTCCAGATCGACCGGCGTAATGACCGACAGGCGCGGGTGGTCGATGACGTTCGTGGCGTCCAGCACGCCGCCGAGCCCGACCTCGACAATGGCCAGATCCGCCGGCACCGCCGCCATGGCCAGGAAGGCAGCGGCGGTTGTCATTTCGAAAACGGTCGCCCGGACGTCAGCATCAACCACGTCCAGCTGATCCAATATCCGTTCAAATTCAATATCTTCGATCAGACGGCCGGCCAGACGGATGCGCTCGTTGAAACGAACCAGATGTGGCGATGTATATACACTGACAACCCGCCCGTCGGCTTCGGCCATGGCGCGCAGGAAGGCGACGGTCGAGCCCTTGCCATTGGTTCCGGCGACATGGACGACCGGGGGCAACTGGTCCTGAGGGTTGCCGACAGCCGCGAGCAAACGCTGAATGCGGTCCAGCGACAGGTCGATCTTCTGCGGATGACGGGCCAGGAGGCGCGCGGAGATGGGATCCATCTCGCGTCGTCGGATCAGGCCGCGGCCCGTCGCCCGCCCATCAGGATGGACAGGACCTGACCCAGAACCTCGGGCAGCTCATTGCGCGGCACAACCTTGTCGACCATGCCTTTTTCCTGAAGATATTCAGATCTCTGGAAGCCCGGCGGCAGTTTCTCTCGAATGGTCTGTTCGATCACGCGGGGGCCGGCAAAGCCAATCAGGGCCCCGGGCTCGGCCAGATGGACATCGCCCAGCATGGCGTAGGAGGCCGTGACGCCCCCGGTCGTCGGATCCGTCAGCACCACCACATAGGGCAGGCCCGCCGCCTTCATCTCATTGATGGCCAGGGTCGTGCGCGCCATCTGCATCAGCGACAGCGCGCCTTCCTGCATCCGCGCGCCACCGGCAGCGGTAAAACAGACCATCGGCACACCGCGCGCGATGGCGGCATGGGCGGCGGCGATGAAGCCTTCCCCCGCCGCCATGCCCAGCGAACCGCCCATGAAGGCAAAGTTCTGCACCAGGACGACGGCAGGCTCACCCTGGATCGTGCCAAAGCCGATGGACATCACATCCTTGGTGCCATTGGCCTTGCGGGCCGAGGCCAGACGCTCGCGATAGGGGCGGCCGTCGGAGAACTTCAGCGGGTCTTCCGGCGCGTCGGGCGTCGGCAAGGATTCATACTGGCCGTCATCGAACGTCACCGACAGGCGCTGTTCGGCATTGATCCGCATATGCTTGCCAGAGGGGGTGACCCACAGGGCCGCCTCCAGCTCGGGGCGATAGATCATCTCACCGGTGTCAGGGTCCTTGACCCAGAGGTTCTCCGGCGTGTCACGACGACCGACGATCTTGCGCACGCCCGGTGCAATACGCGCCAGCCAGCCGCCGCCGCGCTGGCGGCGTTCGGCGGGAGGACGCTGGGGTCCGCTCGGGTCGTCGGGATTTCCGGCCATGGCCATCGTCTAACGCTCTTCACTCTCCAGCGCGAGCCTGGCGCGGCGCACGGCCCCAGCCAGTTCGCCGACCTTGTCCAGAACGGCCGACACCGCCGATCGGTTCTCAGACAAGGCCTGGTCAACCTCTTCGACAAGGGCCGAGCCGACCACCACCGCATCCGCGACGCGGGCGACTTCTCCGGCCCTTGCAGCGGTCTTGATGCCGAAGCCAACCGCAACGGGCAAGCCGGAAGCGGCCCTGACACGCACGACGGCAGGAGCAACCGAGGCGGCGTCCGCCTCTTTCACGCCCGTCACGCCGGCGACAGAAACGTAATAGACAAAACCGCTTGTGCGTTCGGCCACAACCTTGAGACGCTGATCGTCCGTGGTTGGCGTGGCCAGGCGGATCAAGGCAATGTGATGGGCGTCCAGAGCATCGGTCAGCGGCCCGGCCTCTTCGGGGGGGCAATCCACAACGATCAGGCCGTCGACGCCTGACTCAGCGCACTGGGCGGCAAAGGCGGGGTAGCCCATCGTTTCGATGGGATTGAGGTAGCCCATCAGGATCAGGGGTGTATCGGCATCAACCGCCCGGAAATCGGTCGCCAGGGCCAGCGTGCCTTTCAGCGTCAGCCCGGCCTTCAGGCCGCGCAGCGCCGCCTTCTGGATCGGCGGCCCCTCTGCCATGGGGTCGGAAAAGGGAAAGCCCAGCTCGATGAAATCGGCACCGGCGGCGGGAAGGCCGCGCAGGATTTCCAGCGCCTCGTCGCGGGAGGGATCACCGGCCATCACATAGGTGACGAAGCCTGCCCGACCCTCGGCCTTCAGCTTGGCGAAACGGGCGTCGATACGGGCGGTGGTCACAGCTCTACCCCCAAATGCCTGGCCACCGTGAAGATGTCCTTGTCGCCACGACCGCTCATCAGGACCACAATGTCGCCGTCCTGACCGACCTCACGCGCGATCTCGCCGGCGCGAGCCAGGGCGTGGGACGGCTCCAGGGCCGGAATGATCCCTTCCAGTTTCGAGCAGACCTGAAAGGCGTCCAGCGCCTCCTGGTCGGTGGTGGAGCGGTACTCGGCCCGGCCAATGTCGTGCAGCCAGGCGTGCTCCGGTCCGATGCCGGGGTAATCCAGCCCCGCCGAGATCGAATGGCCCTCCAGGATCTGGCCGTCGTCGTCCTGAAGCAGATAGGTGCGGTTGCCGTGCAGCACACCGGGGCGTCCGCCCTTGAGGCTGGCCGCGTGGTCGGGCGTATCCAGGCCATAGCCCGCCGCTTCCACGCCGATCAGCCGCACGCCCTCGTCGCCGATAAAGGGATGGAAGGCCCCGATGGCGTTCGAGCCGCCGCCGATGCAGGCGACCACCGCGTTCGGCAAATGGCCGATCTGGGCCTCGGCCTGACGTCTGATTTCGTGACCGATCACCGACTGAAAGTCGCGCACCATGGCTGGATAGGGAGCCGGCCCTGCTGCCGTGCCGATGATGTAGTAGGTGTCCGCGACATTGGTAACCCAGTCGCGCATGGCCTCGTTCATGGCGTCCTTGAGCGTTGCCGCTCCCGCCGTCACCGGAAACACCTCGGCCCCCAGCAGCTTCATGCGAAAGACGTTCGGCTGCTGCCGCTCGACGTCAACGGCCCCCATATAGACCGTACACGGCAAACCAAAGCGCGCGCACACCGTCGCCGATGCCACGCCGTGCTGGCCCGCGCCCGTCTCGGCGATAATGCGGGTCTTGCCCATGCGGCGGGCCAGCAGGATCTGGCCCATGCAGTTGTTGATCTTGTGCGCGCCCGTGTGGTTCAGGTCCTCGCGCTTGAGCCAGATGCGGGCTCCGCCGAAATGCTCGGTCAGCCGTTCCGCGAAATAGAGCGGGCTGGCACGTCCAACATAGTGTTCCAGAAAGCCGTCCAGCTCGGCCTGAAAGGCCGGGTCAGCCCTGGCCGCAGCGTAGGCGGCGTCCAGCTCCTGTATCGCCGGCATCAAAGTCTCGGAGACGAAGCGACCGCCATAGGGGCCGAAGCGCCCCTGGTCGTCCGGCCAGGCGTATTCATTGGCAAGAGTCACGGCTAGGTTCTCTAACGCGGGGAGGCGTCCCGGACCTGATCCAGAAAGGCCCGGATCAGGTCCGTGTCCTTAACACCGGGTGCGCGCTCAACGCCAGATGAGACATCGACAAGCGGTGCCTGGGTTTGCCGGATCGCCTGAGCGACATTGCCGGGCGTCAGCCCCCCAGCAAGAAACCAGGGCCGCGACAACCGAAGGCCCGAGAGTAGGGACCAGTCGAAGGCCACACCCCGACCACCGGGCCGATCAGCATCAACCGGTGGCCTTGCATCGAACATCAGGTGGTCGACGACCCCGTCCCAGTCATCGGCGGCCTCGACGTCGGCAATCGACGACACCGGCAAGGCTTTGATGAGGCCCGCGCCGGTCAGATCACGCACTTGCACGGCGCGTTCGGGCGTTTCGGCTCCATGCAGCTGGATAAGGTCGGGGCGCACGCGCGCCGCAATCTCCGCCAGCTGCGTATCGTCGGCGTCCACCGTCAGCACCACAACGGGGACCTGTCGCCCCGCTTCGGCCAGCAATTCCACCATGGCGTCCACGCTCAGGTGTCGGGCGCTACGCTCGAACGACACCAGCCCTACATAGGCCGCGCCGCCGACCGCCGCCGCCTGCAGGGCCGCCGGTGTCTTCACGCCGCAAATCTTGGCGCGGGTCATGGCGGGCCTCCCGCAAAGATCCGGTCAACGACCTCCGCCCCCAGCAACCTCCACTGTCCCGGCTGCAGGTCGGCAGGGATACAGAGCCCGCCCAGCCGCTCGCGATGCAGGGCCTCGACGTGGTTGCCCGCCGCCGCGAACATACGGCGGACCATGTGATAGCGGCCCTCGGTCACGGTCAGACGGGCCTCGGTCGGCGAAATCACCTCCAGCTCCGCCGGCTTCAACGGCTTGTCATCGCCTTCGAGCATCAACTGGCCCGAGGCGAACAGCGCGCCTTCCGTTCCGTTCAGAGGTCGCGCCAGGATCGCCCGATAGACCTTGGCCACGTGGCGCTTGGGCGAAATGATCCGGTGCAGGAGGTCGCCGTCATCCGTCATCAACAGCAGCCCCGATGTCTCCTTGTCGAGCCGGCCCACGGTCGAGATGGCTGGATCGCGCGCGCGCCAGCGCGTCGGCAACAGGTCATAGACCAGCGGCCCGGCCTCCTTGTGCGAACAGGTCACGCCCCGCGGCTTGTTCAAGAGGATGACCACGCCCGGCGGCGGATCGACCGGCTCGCCGTCAACAGTCATGCGGTCGGGCAGGTCCGGCGTCACTGCAATCCGGGCCGAAGCGTCGGTCAGGTCGCGCCCGTCCAGGGTGATCGCCCCCAGCCGCGCCAGCGCCGCGATGTCGCGCCGCGAGCCATAGCCCATCGACCCCAGGAGCTTGTCCAGCCGCATCGTCGGGGCCTTCATTTGACCGCCTCGAACAGCTTGTAGCCACCGCCCTCGGTGACCAGGCGGACCCGCTTGAAAGCCGCATTCAGTTCGGCCTCATAGGGCAGGTGTCGATTGGCCACGATCCAGGCGACGCCCCCCTTTTTCAACATCGCCGCGGCCTGACGCACAAAGGTCTGACCCAGCCGCCGGTTCTCTTCGCCTCCGTCATGGAAGGGCGGGTTGCTGACAATGAAATCCAGATCGCCCGATGGCGGCACAGTCCGCACATCGGCCCACTCAAGGCTCACGCGGGCGTCTTCGACGTTCCTGCCCGCCATGTCGATGGCACGGCGGTCCAGGTCGATCAGACGCAGCGCCGTGACGGACGACGCCGTCAAGACCGCCCGCGCCAGCGCACCCCAGCCACAACCGAGATCGGCCCCCGCTCCGCAGAAAGCCGGCAGGTGCTCCATCAGCAGGGCCGATCCCGCATCAATCCGATCCCAGGCGAAAATCCCCGGCTGGGTCCAGGCGTTCAGAGTTGGGCTGAATTGTGGGCCGCCGGCGTCAAGCGCCTCATCGATGTCCTCTAGCCGTTGTGGCCGCACGGCCTCGATCCGCTTGTGGTGCGCCTTGGAGGTCGCCTCGCCGGTCACGCCAAAGGCAGCCAGCTCCTTGGCCAGCCGCGACCCGCCTTTGTCCTTGGGCGCCGAGACATCCAGTCGCCCACCCGGCTCCAGCGCCCGCAACGCCAAGGCCAGCACATAGCGCCGCTCCACCGCCCCAGGCGGCGCCAGCATCGTCACCGAACTCGCCGCCCCATGCGCCACGTCCTCCAGCCGCGCCGATCCGGGGATCAGTGGCGAGGTCTGGATCGCATTGCTGAGCGGATCAAGCACCAGCGGCGGTCGGCCATAGAGATAGACGGTCATGGTGCGGCCTATAGCGGCTGTCCCGCCCCAGCCAAAGCCGTTGCGACATTGACCGCGACGTCCCTTCAGCCCTAATCGGCGGTCATGTCCGACACCTCTCCCTTCGCCGGTCTGTCGACCGAGGCCCTGAACGCCCGCGCCTGGCCCTTTGAACAGGCCCGCAATCTGCTCGCCCGCCTGCTGAAAAGCCGTCTGGAATCAGACGAAGACCGCGATCTCGCCTCAACCCTGATCCATGCCGGCAAGACGGATGAGGCCCTCGCCACCCTGCCCGGCATGCAGCGCGAGGTGATCTTCGAAACCGGCTATGGCCCGTCCGGCCTGCCGCACATCGGCACCTTCAATGAAGTGCTGCGCACGACCATGGTGCGCAATGCTTTTCGCGCCCTGACCGGCGACCACTGGCCGACACGGCTCTACTGCTTCTCGGACGACATGGACGGCTTCCGCAAGGTGCCCGAGAACGTCCCCAATCGCGAGCAGATGGCCGAGGACCTGGGCAAGCCCCTGACCGAGGTGCGCGATCCCTTCGGCGACGGCGAGAGCTTTGGCCGCGCCAACAACGCCCGCCTGCGCGCCTTTCTGGATCAGTACGGCTTTGAGTATGAATTCCTGTCGGCCACCGACTGTTACCGATCGGGCCGGTTCGACGCGACCCTGCTGAAGGCGCTGGAAAGGTTCGACGACATCCAGGCGATCATGCTGCCGACCCTGGGCCCGGACCGGCGCGCCACCTATTCGCCCTTCCTGCCGATCAGCCCGACCACGGGCCGGGTGCTCCAGGTCCCGACGCTGGAGCGCAACATCGAGGCCGGAACCATCGTCTTCGAGGACGAAGACGGAACCCGCGTCGAAACCCCCGTCACCGGCGGCCGGGTCAAGATGCAGTGGAAGCCCGACTGGGCCATGCGCTGGGCTGCGCTGGGCGTCGACTATGAAATGGCCGGCAAGGACCTGATCGAGTCGGTCAAGGTGTCGTCGCGCATCTGTCGCGTCCTGGGCGGCACGCCTCCGGAGGGCTTCAATTTCGAGCTGTTCCTGGACGGCGAGGGTCGCAAGATCTCCAAGTCGCTGGGCAATGGCCTGTCGATCGAGGAGTGGCTGCACTACGGCACCCCCGAGAGCCTGGCCTTCTACATCTACGCCTCGCCCAAGTCGGCCAAGAAGCTGCACTTCGACGTCATCCCGCGCGCCGTCGACGACTACCTTGGCCAGATCGACGCCTATCGCGATCAGGAGATCGACAAGCGCATCGAAAACCCCGTCTGGCACGTCCATGAGGGCAGGCCGCCGGCGTCAGTCTCGCCGGTGCCGTTCAGCCTGCTGCTGAACCTCGCCTCGGTCGCCAATGCGACCGACAAGGACGCCCTGTGGGCCTACATCAGCCGCTACCTGCCGGAAGCGACGCCCCAGACCGAGCCGACGCTCGACAAGCTCGCGGGCTATGCCCTGACCTACTATCAGGACCGGGTCCGGGCCTCGAAGGTGTTCCGCGCGCCGACCGAGAAGGAAGCGGCGGCCTTCCGCGACCTGGCCGACCGGCTGCGTGCCCTGCCGGCGGACACCACCGACGGCGAGATCATCCAGAACGAAGTCTATGCGGTCGGCAAGGAACACGCGTTCGAGCCGCTGCGCGCGTGGTTCGGCGCCCTGTACGAAGTCCTGCTCGGCGCATCGCAGGGCCCGAGGTTCGGCTCGTTTGCCGCCATCTATGGTCTTGATCGCACGATAGAACTGCTCGAAAGCGGCGCAAAAGGCGACCTGGCGGCCTGATGAACCCCTTGTGAACAAAGGTTCTAAGGGAACCTAGACGCGGCTTCGTACATTTCCCCTGCATCGTTTCAACGCGCAAAGGAGAACCAGATGTCTTTCACGCGTAGCCTCACCCTCGGTCTGTCGGCGCTGTCCATGAGCGTCGTCGCTGTTCCGACCCTGGCTTCGGCCCAGGACCGCCCTGTCGGCGTGCTTCAGTGCGAAGCACCGGGCAATCAGCAGGAGCGCAACGCCGTCATCGGCGGGGCCATTGGTGCCCTCGTCGGCAGCCAGATTTCGGACAATGAACGGACGCTGGGGGCTGTGGCCGGGGCCGCCATCGGAGCGGGGGCCGGCTCCTATATCGGCTGCGAACAGCAACGTCGCGAGGCTGAACGCAACGGCTACGCCCAGAGCTACGGCAATGCCTATGCCACGGCCAATGTGAACGTCCGGTCCGGCCCAGGCACCGAATATGGGCGCGTCGGCTCCCTGAGCAGCGGCCAGGCCTTCCAGGCCGGCGAACGTCTGGGCGACTGGGTCGGTGTGGTCGAAAACGGTCGGATCGTCGGCTATGTCCACGGCGGATACGTCCGCGGCTACTAACTCCGGCTAAACCGGATAGGCTGTTCGGGCCGGCCCTTCCTACTGGCTGATCCAGAGGATGCGGCCGATCCAGGAAACCTCTTTGATCGCAAAGGTGCGGTCGCGAAATTCTGGATTGAGAGACTTTAGCTCCAGCCGCGTTGCGGTGCGGCGGATGAGTTCCTTGGCCAGGACCTCGCCGGCCAGAGTGCGAACCACCACACGGTCGCCACGCCGGTATTCCGTAGCCGCCCGGTCCACGACTAGGTGATCGCCTTCCCGATAGGCCGGAAGCATCGAGTCTCCCGATACCCTCAGGGCAAACAGGCCTTCCCTGGACCGGCCTGGAAAGGCCAGCACGTCCCAGCCCTCACCTGACGGCAGCCCTTGATCATCGAAGAAGCCGTCATCTCCGGCCTGGGCAAACCCGAGCAGAGGCACCGGTGCCTCGACGGCCCCATCCCCGGCCAGTTCGGCAAACTCAGCCAGGCTGACCCCACTGACCATCAGAACCTTGGTCAGGCTTTCGGTCGAGGGCCAACGGTTGCGACCTGCGGACACGCGCTTGGAGGGATTGAAACTGGTGGGGTCCAGCTGAGCACGGCGGGCCAGGGCTGACGGCGACAGGTTCTGCTGCCGGGCCAGACGATCAATGCCGTTCCAGATTTGCGTATGGGTAAGGGGCAAGGGGCGAGGTGACGATTCGACTTCTGTTACAGGAAAATAGACCTATCCCTCGACCGCGCCTAGCCCCTCCCTCTGCCATAGATATCTCGACCGGAACGCGCCGAACACCAGGCAGGCCATGATGCCGAAGGATGCCGCTGTCTGAACGGCCACATAGCCGACATTCAATATTCGGACGTCCAGCATCGACACGATCTGGACAAGAACAACAATGGCGAAGAAGGCCGACGCCCAGGTCATCCACGCACGACCGGACCGGTACGCAAGAACGACGAAGACCATCAATTGCAGGGAATCGCAGACGAGAATGATCGGCGATACTGCGGCGCGGGATAGCTGATCGACATCAACATAGGCTGAAAGGGTCACCAGCCACCCCAGCAGGAGCACCCCGGTCGCCAGTCGTTCTGTCCGTCCACCAAACCAGAGGACCAGCGCCGCAAAAAACAGCCAGACTGCCGCCTGGATGGGTGCAAGCGCGTCCAGCACGCCCTACTCTCTCACGCTAAATCTCTGACCCGAGCGTATACAGGTGCCGCGCAAGCCGCGCGAATGAATCCAGCGTTCTCTCTGGTATAGTCGTTAGTGGAGGTCGTCCTCTCGCGGACGAATGGCTTCGCGGGTCTGCCAAGCCCAGAAGGTCCCGACAGCCAGGCAGATCAACACACCATAGGTGCCGACCGTCTGGGCGCTCAGATAGGCGATGGCGCGGATTCTCAGATCCACCAGGGTCACCACGTGGACCAGCACGACAATCGACTGAAAAGCGGCAGCCCACACCGGCCAGTTCCGATCACTTCGCCAGCTCAGACCGATCAAGAGCGCCAGAAGCGCCATGTCGATCAAAAAGACCGGGATCGTCACGCTCGTCAAATTGGTATCGCGGTGAACAGCCAGGGTCGCTAGCCAGGCAATCACAAGGGCCCCGCCAGCCATCCGCTCGGACTTATCACCCTTCAGCAAGGCAAAGGCGCAAACGCCGAGCCAAACGATGGCACCGAGCTGACTATAGAGGGTGTCCAGCAATGAAATCGCCCCCGCGATTCGTTCACGCGGGGGCGACTATGTCAGACGTTGCGGCGACCCGTAAGCCACCACACGTTGTCTCGATGCGTCAGGACGCCGCGCGAAGGCCGCGAGGACGCTGCGGGTGCATCGGGACATCTTCTTCGGGCTTGTCGACCGGGCCGGTGGCCACATGGCCGAGGCCAACCTGGCGCTGTACCTTGGCCAGATCCGCATGCGCAGCGACGACGGCGCTGCGCGCTTCGCCAAGGGCGGCGACCGCTTCAATCATCTTGGCCTGGGCTTCGGCACCCACAACGGCCGAGAGGTTCACATCACGACGGCTTTGAATCATCGTCGCAATGAAATCCGTTGACTGAGCGATGGCGTCGTCAATCGAACGCTCGGTCGCGTACAGGTCTTCCACGACCGTCCGCATAACTTCCATCTTGTCCATGAAGGCTCCCCCTTACCAAATTGGTAAACGAAACCTTAACACGCGTGCCGGGAGAGCGAAAGGGCGTGAATTCGCCCTCCCGGATAACAGTATTCGTTAAACAGCCATCCGTTCAGGTTGAATGTTGTCGCCACCCTCACGCGGGCCATCCTCGTCCGGTTTATCGACCGGCCCTGTGGCCGTGACAGTCACATTCATGGCCCGGCCGAGCGCCTCCAGGCGGCGATGAGTCTCAACCAGACGACCACGGGCCTGGGCCAGAAGCGCCAGCGTCTCACTCGCCCCCTCGAAAATGCGCTGGCCCGAAACGGCCGATAGTTCGGCCCGCTGACGCGCCTCGGGGAGCAGGGCTGCAAACCGCGCGATTTCGCCAACGGCGGCGTCGATAGCCGACTCAGCCTTGTCCAGCGCGACGGCCACCTGGCGACCCACAATCATTCTTGCCATGACAGTCCTCCTTGATCTGGCAGATCAAGACATACTACCTATGGGTGTATTTGCAACCTGCGATTTAGTTGTTCGTTGAATCCAGGTCTGCCAACAGGAAATGTGCTGTCATTTCGGCCACGGGGGCCGCCTCATCCTCCTGCCAGGCCAGAACGTGGACATAGGCAATGCGTCGTCCTACCTTGCGGATCTGGGCGCGAGCATGGGTATCGGCGGGACGTGCCGAGCGCAGGTAGGCCACCGAAACATCCACCGGCTTGGGTCGACCCTGCGTGCCCTGAGTGGCCGCCGTGAGGGCCGCGGTCGCGGTCAACTCCATGAACCCGGCTACCGATCCGCCATGCAGGGCCGGCAGCAAGGGGTTTCCGACCAGCGGCGGTGAGAAACGCATCATCGCCCGATCCGAAGATCCCGACACAGCCTCAACGCCGAGAAAGCCCGCATAGGGCGAAACAGCCAGGGCGTCGGCAAAGGCCTGGGCGGTCGTCATGGCCTGGTTCCCGCAAGGTTCGCTCCGGCTCTGCGCCCTCCGTCCGAGTTCAGCATGAAGGCGGCTTGAACCGCTGCAACCGGATCCGCCGGGTCACCATCATCGGCCAACCCCCGCACAAAGGCGATGGAGCGGGTCAGCCGGAACACATGGGTGCGTGCGAAGATCTCGCGCTGCGGCACGGCAGCCCGCATATAGTCGATGCGCATATCCAGGGTAGCGATCGGCTGAAACGTCTTCAGCGCGGTCCAGACCGCCATGCCACAGGCGTGATCCAGAAGGCTCGACACGACGCCGCCCGACAGGACACCGGACCCTGCGTCACCCACCAGATCCTCGCGCCAGGGCACGGCAAGAACGGCCCCGTCCGTGTCGACATGGTCCAGGCGAAACCCCAGGGCGGCTGGATGCGGCGGCGTCGTCACCAGTTGGTGCAGGACAGCGCGAAACTCGGCGGAAATCATGCCCGGCGATACCTTCTCACTGTCCCCCGGCCAAGCCGATGGGCCGAGTAAAATCCTGATAGCAGCGGTCGGGCAGCAAGCCCCGCCGGACCAGCCGGCGGGGCTTCAGGCCATCTCAGGCCCAACCTAGTCCCAGCCGCAATCCTGACCGCGGTTCTGTTCGGTCAGCCAGGCGTTCAGCGGCGCGAAATACTCCGCCACGGCCGAAGCGTCGGTGCGGCGTTCGCCGGTGAAGGCCTCCAGCGCCTCTGGCCACGGGCGGGACTGGCCCATTTCCATCATGGCGTTGAAGCGACGACCGACCTCCTCATTGCCGTACACCGAGCAACGGTGCAGCGGCCCGGTCCAACCGGCCATCTGGCAGGCCGCCCGGTGGAACTGGAACTGATAGATGTGGGCCAGGAAGTAGCGCGTGTAGGGCACGTTCGCCGGCACATGGTACTTGGCACCCGGATCAAACGCATCGGCCGGACGCGCGCCGCCCGGCGGCACCAGGCCTTGATAGCGCAGCATGTCGGCGGTCCAGGCGGCATTGTACTCGGCCGGCGTCGTCTCGCCCGACAGCACGTCCCAGCGCCAGCGATCCACCATCAGGCCAAACGGCAGGAAGGCGATCTTGTCCAGCGCCATACGCAGCAGATACGGGATGTCTTCATCCGTGCCCGGCACCGTGTCCAACAGGCCGATCTGGTTCAGATATTCGGGCGTTGCCGCCGACAGGGCGGCGAAGTCCCCGATGGCTTCGTGGAAGCCGTCATTGGCCCCATTGCGGAACAGGAAGGGCTGCTGGTTGTAGGCCCGCTGATAGTAGTTGTGGCCCAGCTCGTGGTGGGCGGTCTGGAAATCCTCGGCATTGACCCGTGTACACATCTTGATGCGCAGGTCGTTCTCGTTGTCGATATCCCAGGCCGAGGCGTGACAGACGACCTCGCGGCCTTCGGGCCGGGTAATCTGTGACCGCCCCCAGAAAGTCTCGGGCAGCGGGTCCATGCCAACCGAGGTATAGAACTGCTCGGACGTGCGGATGATCCGTTCAGGCGTGTAGTCGTGAGCTTCCAGAATGGCCGTCAGGTCGACGCTGGATTCCGGAATATTAGTCGGGGCGACCACGTCGTAGATATTGCCCCACTGCTGGGACCACATATTGCCCAGGAGGTCGGCGCGGATCGGCCCGGTTGCGGGCTGGACCGCATCGCCATAGCGCGCATTTAGACGCGCCCGCACATAGCAGTGCAGGTTCTCATAGAAGGGCCGGACCTGGTTCCACAGCCGGTCGGTTTCCGCGGCGAAATCATCTGCGGGCATGTCATAGCCCGAGCGCCACATGGCCCCGGCGTCGCTGTAGCCCAGTTCCCGAGCACCCTCGTTGATGATCTCGACCATGCGCGCATAGTCGGTCGCCATGCCGTGCGACGAAATCGTGCGCCAGCCATTGTAGACGGCCGCCGTCACTGCCGGATCGCGCGAGTCGGCGATCAGGGCCGAGGCATCGTCCAGGTTCATCTGCTGGCCATTGTAGTCGAAGCGACCGGTCGCATAGGTCGAATCCATCCGCGTGCCGATCTCGGCCAGTTCGCTAGCGGCACCCGGGCGATTGGGGGCTGGCGCGACCAGGCCCTGACGCAGCAGGTTGAGCTTGCGCCGCGTTTCGGGGTCGGCGTCGACATCATTGAAGCGCGCCGCCTCATTGGCCAGCTCAACGCCCAGCTCGGTATATTCCGCATTGGCCCGCGCCTCGAGCCACATGGTGTCGAAGGTGATGTAGGTGTTGCGGACCCACGAGACGCGCCCGGCGTATTCGCTCATCTCCATGAGCCGACGTTCGGCATCCAGCACAAAGGCCCGAGCCCCGTCCGGCGTCGCCGCGAACTGTTCGCTGGCAGCCGGGGACGCAGCCTGCGTGGGGCTGGCCGGAGCCATGCTGGTACAGGCCGACAGGATGCAGGCCGCAGCGGCCGACATAAGAACTCGTTTCATAAACATCTCCTCCGGCGAGCGCCTCTCCGTTGCCGGGTCGCTCGCTTTGGCGCGCAAAGGACTATCCCGCGCCGCCCGCGTCAAGCGGTGCAGTCGTTCAGGCCGTCATTTCGGATGACCGCCATATTGCCCTGGATGGCCCGGGCTCGACGTCGGACGTAGGGGCCGGGGCTGGCCGCTCGATACTCCCTGGGATTCGGCAGAATGGCCGCCAGGCGCGCCGCCTCGGCACGGGTCAATTCCGAGGCGCTCTTGTCAAACCAGTAGCGCGATGCGGCTTCGGCCCCATAGACGCCTGGCCCCATCTCCGCGACGTTCAGATACATCTCCATGATCCGGCGCTTGGACCAGAAAGTCTCGATGAGGACCGTATAGCCGGCCTCCAGCCCCTTGCGGATCCAGCTGCGCCCCGACCACAGGAACACGTTCTTGGCCGTCTGTTGGCTGATGGTCGATCCGCCCCGCCCACGCCGACCGTCGGCATTATCTTCAATCGCGTCCTGAATGGCCTCGAAATCAAAGCCGTTGTGCTCACAGAAGCGCGCGTCTTCGGCGGCAATCACGGCATCCACCAGATCGGGCGAAATTCGATTCAGGCCCCGCCAGCGGACGTGCAGCCCTTCGCCTTCGAACAGCCGTTGAACCATCAACAAGGTGAGCGGCGGCGGAACAACAGCATGGACCAGAACGCCGGCGACCGGAGCCAGCGCCAGGGCGATCAGGACGGCGAAACACCCCAGTCTGCGCTTGCGTGCCTTCGGCAGATCGCCCCCCGCGGCCATCCTAGAGCAACCGGATCTCGCGCAACCGCTCCATCAGATAGTCCTGGGCGGTAATCGGCTCGGGGTAGCGGTCGGGATTGTCCGGCGTCACCGTCGAGGGCAGCGTCTCGATCAGATAGTCCGGGTTGAAATGCAGGAAGAACGGCGTCGAGTACCGCGCGAATCCGCGTCGCTCCGGCGGCGGATTCACCACCCTGTGGCTGGTCGACGGCAGCACATGGTTGGTCAGGCGCTGCAACATGTCGCCGACATTGATCACCAGGGCACCTGGCGGCGGATTGATCGGCAGCCATTCGCCGGTGCGCCGGTCGATGACCTGAAGTCCGCCTTCCTCAGCGCCCAGCAGCAGGGTTATGACATTGATGTCCTCGTGCGCCCCGGCCCGCACGCCAGGCGCATCCGCCGGGATCGGCGGATAGTGCAGCAGGCGCAGGACAGAATTGCCCATCTCCACCTTGTCGTCGAACCAGTGGTCCGGCAGCCCCAGATAGTGGGCGATGGCCGTCAGCAACTTGGCTCCCATGTCGTCCAGGGCGGTGAACAGGCCATAGGCGCTGTCGTGGAAACCCGCCGGGGCGTCTGGCTTGACGTTGTCGCGCATGAAGGCCCGATACGGATGTCCGCCGGGCAACTCGCGGCCGGTGTGCCAGAATTCCTTCAGGTCCACGACGTCGGCGTCCTTGGCCGCCTCGGTCCCAAAGGGCGTATATCCGCGCGCGCCACCCGTGCCGGGCTCATGCCACCGCTTCTTGGCTTCCGCGTCCTGGGCAAAGAAGGCCTTGGTATCTGTCAGGGCCCGGTCGATCACCGCCTGGTCCAGTCCGTGATCTTCGATCACCGCAAAGCCATACCGCGCAAAGGATTGGCCCAAGTCTCGTGAGAAGCCCTCAAAATCGCTGTCAAAGCGACTCATGGAGACAGGTTCGATCGCAGATGTCGTTGGCATATCGGTTCAGCTTCCGTTCAAGCTGGACCCTCTAGCCCGAAAGCGACGCCGGAGAAACCGGTGTGGCACTGTAGACAGCTTGACCATAAAGTGGTCCCTGGCCGGAACCGCACCGATCTGATCGCGTTAACGGGCTGAAACAAGGAGACTTCCATGACCCTCAAGCTAATTGCCGTTGGCGCTTCTGCGGCCGCCCTGCTGGTGGCAGGCTGCACCACCACCGACCCCTATCGTTCGACGCCAGTCCGCAACAACACGGGCACGGGAGCCTTGGTGGGTGCCGGTGTTGGGGCCCTGTTGGGCTATCTGACCAACACCTCCGATTCCGAAGAGGGCCGCACCAACGCCATGATCGGCGCGGGCGTGGGTGCCCTGGCCGGGGCCGGTATCGGCAACTACATGGACCGCCAGCAGCGCGCCCTGGAGCAGGAGCTTTCGGGCACCGGTGTCGGCGTGGCGCGTGAAGGCGATGTGCTGATCCTGCGGATGCCGTCGGATGTCACCTTTGGCTTCAACAGCGACCAGGTCGATGCCCGCTTCTATGCGGTACTGGATGATGTGGCCAATGTGCTGAACACCTATGACCAGTCGGTCGTCGACGTCATGGGTCACGCTGACTCGCGCGGCACCGACGAATACAACCAGGGCCTGTCAGAGCGACGCGCCGCCTCGGTGGCTGGCTATCTGATCAACCGCGGTGTGATCCGTGAACGTCTGTACGTCGCCGGCCTGGGTGAACGCTCACCCATCGCCAGCAACGACACCGATGCCGGTCGGGCCGCCAACCGCCGTGTCGAGATCGTGATCCGGCCCTTCACCGGTCGCTGATTTCGTTCCTGATCCAGAGTCAGCGCCCCGAGGTCTTCGGCCTCGGGGCGTTTTCTTTTGTCGTTCCGCCCCTTGTCAGATTCACCTGACCGGTGTTCCCTGAGCTTCCGGGTAGAGGGCGCTTCGTTTGAACAGGGAATCCACAGATCGCGACCAGGAGCACGACGAGGTCGCGGCTCTGCTGCGCGGCCTGCGCCTGGGCTTCATCGCCCTGATTTCAGCCGTCATCATGGCCGGTCTGGTGATCGGCACCGGCAAACACGGCCGCGATGAAGGCAACCCCTACTATGGAGAGCTGGTTCGCATCGCCAGCGAATAGCCCAAGCGTCAGGCTCGCCCGATCGAGCTGTAGGTAAAGCCCTTGGCCCGCACATCATCCGGCCGATAGACGTTCCTCAGATCCACGATAATCGGCTGGCGGGCCAAATTCTTGACGCGGGCCAGATCCAGGGCTCGGAACTGATCCCATTCGGTCAGAATGACCACCACATCAGCCCCCTCGACGGCCTCATACGGTCCGGTCTTGAAGACGACATCAGGCAGGAGCTTCTTCGCCTCATCCATGGCCTCGGGATCAAAGGCCTGAACGGTCGCCCCCGCCGCGATCAGGGCCGGCGCGACATCCAGCGACGGCGCATCGCGCATGTCGTCGGTATTGGGCTTGAAGGCCACCCCCAACAGGCAAACCGTCTTGCCGGATGCGTTGCCACCCAATGCCGCAATCACCCGCTTGGCCATGGCCTGTTTGCGTGCCGCATTGACCTCGACGGTCGTTTCAACCAGCCGCAGCGGCGCACCGGCATCCTGAGCCGTATGCACCAGGGCCTGGGTGTCCTTCGGGAAGCACGAGCCGCCGTAGCCCGGCCCGGCGTGCAGGAATTTCGAACCGATGCGGTTGTCCAGGCCGATACCCTTGGCCACCTGCTGGACGTCCGCACCGACCTTTTCGCACAGATCCGCCACCTCGTTGATGAAGGTGATCTTCATCGCCAGGAAGGCGTTGGCGGCATATTTGATCAGCTCCGACGTCCGCCGACCCGTGAACAGCAACGGCGTCTCATTCAGGTTCAGCGGACGGTACAGCTCCGTCATCGGAGCCCGGGCGCGTTCGTCCTCAATGCCGACGACCACGCGGTCAGGGCGTTTGAAGTCGTTGATGGCCGCGCCTTCACGCAGAAACTCCGGGTTCGACACCACGGCAAACACGGCGTCCGGCCGTGTTTCGCGAATGATCCGCTCGATTTCATCGCCCGTGCCGACAGGAACGGTCGACTTGGTGACGATGACGGTAAAGCCTTCGATCAGGCCCGCAATCTCGCGTGCGGCCTCATACACATAGGTCAGGTCCGCATAGCCGTCGCCGCGTCGCGACGGCGTTCCCACAGCGATGAACACGGCATCGGCCTGGCGGATCGCCTCGGCTCCGTCGATGGCAAAGAACAGCCGACCGTCGCGCACATTGTCAGCCACCAGCCCATCCAGGCCCGGCTCATAGATCGGCATAATCCCCTGCTCCAGGCGCTCGATCTTGGAGGCATCCTTGTCGATACAGGTCACGACATGGCCGAAATCTGCAAAACAGGCCCCGGATACCAGGCCGACATAGCCGGTTCCGATCATGGCAACGCGCATGGGTAGAACTCTCTGAAACGAATGGGCTGCCTATACCCTCCGCCCCCACCGGCGTCACCCCCGGCCCGACGCCAACGAAACCTTTCAGACACGCCCCCATTGCACAGTCTCAGCGCAGCGGCCGCAGCACCGGCCCACCCGGGAAGCCCCATGCCTGTCGAAACCCTTCGCCTTCGCGTTGCCAGCCTTGATGACGCAAAACGGCTGTACGACTGGTCCGTCGCCCTGTCGCCCGATGCACCGACCCCCTGGGGGCAGCCGGACTGGTATGAGCACCTGCAGTGGCTTGAGCTCGCTCTCGGGCCGACCGACCAGCTCATCTTTGTCGGTGAGGCCATACGCACCGATCAGGCGATAGGTGCCGTGCGGTTTGACCTCATTGCCCCGGGTCGACGGAGCGTGAACATCGTGGTTGCCCCGGAGTATCGCGGCCGGGGTTGGTCGCGAAAGCTCCTCCAGGCGGGTCTTGACCATTTCGAGGATGGCACCGTCCTGGCTCAGGTTGACCTTGCAGATCCCGCCGCCCTGGCCCTCTTCGTCAATGCCGGCTTCGCGCCGGTCAGCCAGACCTCTGCCCGGCGATTGCTGTCCCTGACCCTCAAGCCCGAGACATGACCTCAAAGCAAAACCCCCGGGAGTTGCTTCCCGGGGGTTCGCTTTGGTCATTGGCTCTAGGCCAAGGCTTTGATCGTATCGACCGGTATTAGCGGTTGATGTTGATCGTGGCGCGGCGGTTGAGCGGCTCGCGGACACCGTCAGCGGTGGCGCGGGCCAGGTCGGTTTCACCCCGGCCTTCGGTCGTGATGGCCCCACCGGTCACACCCTGAGCGATCAGGGCGTCACGGACGGTGGCGGCACGACGCTGCGACAGGCGCACATTGTAGGCGGCCGAACCGGAAGTATCGGCGTGGCCCACGACATGGACGCGGGTGGCCCCGCCGGCCCGGGCATGCGCCGCGGCCTGGCGAACGATTTCCGTCGCCTGCGGGGTCAGGTCATAGCGATCCCAGTCGAACAGCACGGTGAACTCACGCGCGTTCCACACCGGCGGAGGCGGCGGCGGCGGCGGCGGAGGCGGCGGGGGAGGCGGAGGCGGCGGCGGCGGCGGAGGAGGAGGAGGAGCCGCAATCGCGCCGAACGAATGGCGATAGCCGATCGTCAGCGAGTGGTCGACGAAGTCACCCTCGAAACCATTCGGGAAGGCGTCGGTCACCCACAGATCGTCCACATTGAAGAAACGGTAGGTCAGGTCGAGGTTGCCCTGGGACCCAACGGCGACGGCCGCGCCCGCGATGAGCTGCCAGGCTAGGCCCGAGTCCTCGGTGATCGGAAAGTTGGGCGCGTTCATGTCGACCTCGCCCCAGCCGATGCCGGCGCCGAGGTACGGACGGAAACGGCCAGACCCGATATCGAACAAGGCGTTCGCCATCACCGAAGTGACGTCGGCTTCGAGGGTATTCACAAAGACGCCGGTGTTGGCGGCATCAACCCAACGACGACCGACTTCCAGCTCCAGACGCATCGCCGGGTTAAGCCGGTAGCCGCCACGGAGGAAGGCGGCGGGCCCGCCGCCCATAGCGTCATCCCCGACCGCGCCCGACGGTAAGCCAAAGATGATGTACTCACCATCAAACTCTGGCCACGAATAGCCGATGTCGCCGGCGATATAGGGCCCATTGGGATCGGCCAGGGCGGGAGCGCCCACGACCATGGCGAGACCGGCCACGCCGGTCAGAAGCAGCTTTTTCATCATCACTCCCCTCGCCGGACAACCCGACGATCCTGATGACGAACGACGATATGCCGATCTGTGCGCTTGGCAAGTTCGCCCAGCCGGCCTGTCAGATTTCGACCAGAACCTGTGGCATCAAAGCAGAACCCCCGGGAGTTGCCTCCCGGGGGTTCGCATTCGGCTTTGGCTCTAGGCCAACGCTTGGATCGTATCGCCCGCGCTTAGCGGTTGATGTTGATCGTGGCCCGGCGGTTGAGCGGCTCGCGGACACCGTCAGCGGTCGCGCGGGCCAGGTCGGTTTCACCGCGACCTTCGGTCGTGATGGCCCCACCGGTCACACCCTGAGCGACCAGGGCGTCACGGACGGTGGCGGCACGACGCTGCGACAGGCGCACATTGTAGGCGGCCGAACCGGAGGTATCGGCGTGGCCCACGACGTGAACGCGGGTGGCGCCACCGGCCCGGGCGTGAGCCGCGGCCTGGCGGACGATTTCCGTCGCTTGCGGGGTCAGGTCATAGCGATCCCAGTCGAACAGGACCGTGAACTCACGCGCGTTCCACACCGGAGGCGGCGGCGGAGGTGGCGGCGGAGGCGGAGGCGGCGGGGGAGGCGGCGGCGGCGGCGGGGGCGGCGGCGGCGGGGCATCGGCCCCGAACGCATAACGCAGGCCCACCGATACGGTCGTGTCCTCGAATTCACCCGAGAAAGCGCCCGGGACCCAGCCCGGCGTTGCCGACGAGGAGGTCGATTCGAACGACACTTCGCTGGTGCGCATGTAGCGCGCGGTCATGTCGAGCGACAGACGATCCGACAGCGCCCACGCGACGCCGCCGAGAACCTGCCACGCAAAGGCCGTGTCCTCATCGTCGATCATCAGGTTCTGTGCTGGGCCCGGAGGCGAGGTCGAGAACTGACCCAGGGCATCCACCGACACCCGGTTCAGGCCGACACCAGCCCCGATGAACGGGCGCATGGTCCAGTCTTCCGACCCCATGTCCCAGATCAGGTTGGCCATGACCGACATCTGATCGACCGAGCCGTCCGGGCTGCCACAGGCCGTGCCGGGACCCCGGACAACGCCCGGCGCACACAGGGCCACCGAGGTCGGGGCCGCACGCGGGTTCGGGCTCAGAGCCGAAACCAGGTCACCCGGGCGATAACCGCCTTCGAGTTCCATGCGCCAGTTCGGGTTGAACCGGTAACCCAGGCGCACGAAGCCGGCCCAGTCGGGGTCGGTCGCAAAGTCGAACTCATAGGGTGCGCCGTCGGGCGCATTGTTTTCGCTCACCAGACCGAAATCACCCTGCCAGTGGTACCCGAGGTCAACCCCGCCATACCACCCGCCCGGATCCGCCATGGCGGGGCCGGCCAGGCCGAGGAGCGCCACACCGGCCGCACCGGCCAATAAACGTCTATTCATGTCTAATCCCTTGTCACAATTTCCGCCGGCGCGCCGTCTTGGCCCCCGGTACTGGTCTTCCAACGGCTCGAAGTTGAGCAGGTTCCAGCCCCTGAACCTTCACCCCCCGAGCTGTTGCCTTTTTTCAACACGGTTTGCGGCGGCTATGAGGCCTTCGCGCGCATCCGTCGTGATCCAAGCGTCCCACGATGCCATACGAATATCATAGGTTGACGACAGCTGTGTAACATTGAGGCAAGAATCGCGCGGACGTTGCGCCACAGCCGCATAGGCCGACGATGGCACCGGGGTCACGCCGGTTTCAGCCCCCGCCACCGCCGCAATACGCCTGGCCACGTCGTACCAGCTGGCCGCTCTCTCTCCGGCCATGTGCAGACATCCCCCGCCGCCTGTGCCGGCCCGTCGGGCACTGACCAGGCGGACCAAAGCCTGCGCCAGATCGGCTGCCTGGGTCGGATTACCGCGCTGGTCGGCAACCACCTTGACCGGCTCCTTTCGAACGAGGTGATCGAGGATGGCGGCCACAAATCCGGTATCTGGTGACATCAGCCACGCTGTGCGCGCGACCGTCGCCTCTGGACAGGCCCGCAAGACGCGACGCTCACCTTCGGCCTTGGACGCCCCATAGACATTCACCGGCGAGGTTGGGTCACCCTCTCGATAGGGTGCGGTTCCATCGCCGCCGAAAACATAGTCCGTCGACAGATGCACCAGCAGAGATCCCGACCGCCTACAGGCCTCAGCGATCCGTTCAGGCGCTTCGGCATTCAGAAGGTACGCCGCCTCCGGCTCAGCCTCAGCGCGATCTACCGCTGTATAGGCCGCCGTGTTGATGACGACCTCCGCCGGATGCCCTTCGAGAAACGGCCCAATCCCGTCCAGCCGCTCCAGATCCAGGGCTTCTCGACCCGCAAGGGTCACCGCCCAACCTGTCGGCCAGTCGCAGGCCGCCAGAGCCCTGGCCAGCTGACCTCGCCGGCCCAGGACGAGCACCCGTGTCAACGTCCCTGCCCCCGCCGCGCCAGCCCCCCGGCCTCAACCATGGGCCGCCACCAGGTCGCGTGATCCCGATACCAGCCGACCGTCCGGGCCAGTCCTTCTGTCAGGTCTGTCATCGCCCGCCAGCCGAGGTCACGCTCTGCCCTGGACGGATTGATCGCATAGCGCCGGTCGTGGCCCGGGCGATCCGGGACGTGGCGTAAAAGTCCCGCATGCGGCGCCGTTTCGGGGGCAACGCCATCCAGCGCCGTGCAGATCCCAGCAACGATCTCCAGATTGGTCCGTTCGGCCCTCGCTCCGATCAGATAGGTGTCGCCGCCCCGCCCCTTGTCCAGCGCCGCCAGCAGGCCCTGCGCATGATCATCCACATGCAGCCAGTCGCGAACCTGAAGGCCATCGCCGTAGACCGGCATGTCCTCTCCGGCGAGCCCCCGCAGGATCATCAACGGGATCAGCTTCTCGGGGTGCTGATAGGGGCCGTAGTTGTTCGAACAGTTGGTCACAATCACCGGCAGGCCGTAGGTTTCGTGCCATGCTCGCGCCAGGAAATCGGCACCGGCCTTCGACGCGGCATAGGGCGAACGCGGGCGGTAGGGGCTGATCTCCACGAACGGAGGATCTTCTGGCCCCAGCGCCCCGAACACCTCGTCGGTGGAGACGTGCACAAAGCGAAAGGCTTCGGCCTCGGCGTCAGATAGGCTGCGCCGCCAGTCTTCGGCCGCCTCCAGCATCACCTGGGTTCCGCCCAGATTTGTCTCAATGAAGATGCCCGGCCCGTCGATCGACCGATCAACGTGGGTTTCTGCCGCCAGATGCAGAATGGCCTGCGGACGCAGCGCCTCGAGCGCCGCGGCCACCGCCGCCCGATCACGAACATCGGCCTGGAAAAAGGCATACTCCGCGCGATCTTCGAAGGCCGCCAGGGTCGCCGGATTGGCCGCATAGGTCAGGGCATCCAGCACGCCGACCCGCTCGACGCCGCGCGCCATGAGCGCCCGCACGACCGCCGAGCCGATGAAGCCGCAGCCACCGGTAACCAGAACCCTCACGTCCTGTCCTCGGGCCGGTCGAGCCGGGCCAACCCGCACAACGGCATGGGAGGCTGTCTCACACCAGAAATCCTTGGTTCACGCGCCTTCATGGACTGCCTCAAACCATGTGCAGACGATTTCGGGAAGCCCTTGCTTGACCCAGGGGCGCACGCCTAAACGGCTAGGTCACCAGATTGGGAGCCCCGCCATGTCCATCCGCTTTGATGATCGCGTTGCCATCGTCACCGGCGCGGGGGGTGGCCTGGGTCGCCAGCATGCCCTGGCCCTCGGCAAGCGCAGGGCCAAGGTCGTGGTCAATGACTTCGGCGGTGCCCGCGACGGTACCGGAGGCTCGACGGGTCCGGCCCATCAGGTTGCCGACGAAATCCGCGCCGCCGGCGGGGAGGCCATAGCGGCTGTCTGTTCGGTCACCGATGAGGCCGGGGTCGAGGACATGGTGCGCTCGGCCATCGAGACGTGGGGTCGGGTCGACATTCTGGTCAACAACGCCGGCGTCTTGCGCGACAAAACCTTCGCCAAGATGACACTCGACGATTTCCGCTTCGTCCTGGACGTTCATCTGATGGGCGCGGTCATCTGTTCCAAGGCGGTCTGGGAGATCATGCGGGCCCAGAACTATGGCCGCATCGCCATGACCACCTCGTCGTCCGGCCTGTACGGAAACTTTGGCCAGGCCAACTACGGAGCCGCAAAACTGGGACTGGTCGGCCTGATGCAGACCCTCGCCATCGAGGGGGCCAAATACGACATCCGCGTCAACAGCCTGGCTCCCACCGCTGCCACCCGCATGACCGAAGACCTTGGAGGCGGCCTGGATCTCGACGCCCTGAGACCCGAGCTGGTGACGCCGGGCCTGCTGCATCTGGTCAGTGAAAACGCGCCGACCCGCGCCATTCTGGCGGCGGGGGCCGGTGGCTTCGAAGCCGCGCACATCACCCTGACGCAAGGGATCTACGCTGCCGGGCCCGATGCCGCCGAGCAGGTCGCCGCCCGCTGGGCGGAGGTTCAGAACAGCGACGGCCAGATTATTCCCGAGGCTGGTTCAGCCCAGGGCATTCTCGAAATGACCAAGGCCGCCAAGGCCAAACAAGGAGCCTGACCCATGCGTGAAGCCGTCATCGTCTCGACCGCCCGCACCCCGATCGGCAAGGCCTATCGCGGCGCCTTCAACGACACCCAGGCGCAACAGCTGGGTGCCCACGCCGTCAGGCATGCGGTGGAACGGTCCGGCGTCGACCCCGCCGAGATTGAGGATGTCATCATGGGGGCCGCCCTGCAGCAGGGCTCGACAAGCACCAATGTGGCGCGTCAGATCGCCGTGGCCGCGGGCTTCCCCACCGTCGTCTCGGGCATGAGCGTGGATCGCCAGTGCGCCTCGGGCCTCATGGCCATCGCTACCGCCGCCAAACAGGTCATCGTCGACGGTATGCCTGTCACCGTCGGCGGCGGGCTGGAGAGCATCTCCCTGGTTCAGAACGGCAAGATGAACCTCTTCCGCTCCCAGGACCCGGACCTGCTCAGGCTCCAGCCGCACATGTACATGACCATGCTGGAAACCGCCGAGGTCGTGGCTGCCCGCTACGGCATCTCGCGTGACGCCCAGGACGAATACGCCCTGCAATCACAGCAGCGCACCGCCGCAGCCCAGGCCGAAGGCCGTTTTGACGCCGAAATCGTCCCCATGACCACCACCATGCAGGTGCTGGACAAAACCACCGGCGAGACGAGCGCCAAGGAAGTCACCCTTTCAAAGGACGAAGGCAATCGCGCCGACACCACGCTCGAAGGCCTGCAATCCCTCAAGACCGTCTTCCCCGGCGGTCAGGAGATCAAGGAAGGCAAGTTCATCACCGCCGGCAATGCGTCGCAGCTGTCTGACGGTGCCTCCGCCTCGGTGATCCTGGAAGCGAAGGAGGCCGAGAAGCGCGGCCTGACGCCGCTGGGGGCCTATCGTGGGATGGCCGTGGCCGGCTGTGACCCCGACGAAATGGGCATCGGCCCGGTCTTCGCCGTGCCCAAGCTGCTCAAGGCCCACGGCCTGACCATGGACGACATCGGCATCTGGGAGCTGAATGAAGCCTTTGCCGTCCAGGTCCTCTATTGCCGCGACCGGCTGGGCATTCCCAACGACCGCCTGAATGTCTCGGGTGGCGCCATCTCCATCGGCCATCCCTACGGCATGTCCGGCGCGCGCATGACCGGCCACGTCCTTATCGAGGGCAAGCGCCGCGGGGCCAAATACGGCGTCGTCACCATGTGCGTCGGCGGCGGCATGGGGGCCGCAGGTCTTTTCGAAATCTATTGAGAAAAGGCCGCCCGCGGTCCCCATCACCTAAGGATCGCCGAGCGGCAAAGCCGCTCGGCGGGGCGCGGCGGGCCTGTTCGAGATCTACTGATCCCTTCCCTCTCCCGGCGGGAGAGGGACGACGCCGCCCCTACTTCCACGCCCCGTACGGATCGACCCATTCCATCTCCAGCGCCTCGGCGACGGCCGGATTGGTCAGCTTGCCGCCCAGCACGTTCAGGCCACGCGCCAGGTGCGGATTAGTCTTGAGCGCATCCAGCCCATGGTCCGCCAGCGCCAGGCCGAACGGCAAGGTGGCGTTGTTCAGCGCCTCAGAGCTGGTGCGCGGCGCCGCGCCCGGCATATTGGCCACGCAATAGTGGACCACGCCGTCGACCACATAGGTCGGGTCTTCGTGGGTGGTCGGATGACTGGTTTCGAAACAGCCGCCCTGGTCGATGGCCACGTCGACCAGCACCGAGCCGTTCTTCATCTTCTTCAGGTCATCGCGGCTGACCAGCTTGGGCGCCGAAGCGCCGGGCACCAGCACCGCGCCGATGACGACATCGGCCTTGGTGATCTCTTCTTCGATGGCGTTGATCGAGGAATAGCGGGTGATGACGCGTCCGCCGGTCACTTCGTCGATATAGGCCATGCGCGGGATGGACCGTTCCATGACCACCACCTCGGCCCCCAGGCCCAGGGCCATGCGCGCCGCGTTCAGACCGACGACGCCGCCGCCCAGCACCACCACTCGCGCCGGGGCCACGCCCGGCACGCCACAGAACAGCAGGCCCATGCCGCCGTTGTGCTTCAACAGGGTCTCGGCCGCCGAGAACACCGCGATCCGGCCGGCCACTTCCGACATCGGCGCCAGCAGCGGCAGGCCGCCCTTGGCGTCCGTCACCGTCTCATAGGCCACGGCGGCACAGCCCGAGTTCAACAGACCGTGGGTCTGGTCCGGGTCCGGCGCCAGGTGCAGATAGGTGAACAGGATCTGGTCGGGGCGCAGCATCTCCCACTCGACCTTCTGCGGCTCCTTGACCTTCACGATCATGTCCGAGCCGTCGAACACCGCCTTGGCGTCCGGCAGGATGGTCGCGCCGGCGGCCGTATAGTCCTTGTCGGTGAAACCCGCGCCCAGGCCTGCGCCCTTTTCGATGGCGACCGTATGGCCGTGGGCGACGTATTCGCGCACCGCCGTCGGCGTCAGGCCGATCCGGTGTTCGTTCTTCTTGATTTCCTTGGGCACGCCGACGCGCATGATCTCTCTCCCGTTCGAGGCGGGCGGAAAATAGCGGCGAGTGCGCCGCAGGTTCCTGTTCTTTTGCGCTTCTGATCGTCGTAAACTCGCAGAAACTGCGAGACATCAGCCCCATGAAGACGATTTCTGCGACAACCCTGGATGAGACCGATCGCAAGATCCTGCGCGCCCTGCAACGCGACGGCCGCATGACCAACGCCGACCTGGCCAAGGCCGTCAACCTGTCCGAGAGCGCCTGCCTGCGCCGCCTGCGCGCCCTCGAGGCCGAAGAGGTCATCAGCCGCTACACCGCCATCATCAACGAGCGCGCCATCGGCCTGCCGATCTCGGTCTTCGTCACCGTGACCCTGTCCTCCCAGGCCGAGGTGGCCCTGACCGCCTTCGAGACCGCCATCGCCACTGTTCCGGAGGTGGTCGAATGCTATCTGATGACCGGCGCGTCCGACTATCTGCTGCGCATGGTCTGCCGCGACGTCGACGACCTCGAACGCATCCACGCCAAGGAGCTGACCCGCATCCCCGGCGTCACCCGCGTCTCCTCCAGCGTCGCCATGCGCACCGTCGTCAAACGCGGGGCGCTGCCGGTCTAGACGTACATCCCTTCGCGCAGGTTGATGCCGCGCTCAACCCAGGCCTTCATGGCGCACAGCATCTGGCTCCAGCCCTGACAGTTGCCAAAGGCGGACGTCAGACCCGTCTCGGTTTGCGGCCAACCCGCTTCCTCGATCGTCACCAGCGTGCGCCCGCCCTCCAACGCGGTGAAGGTGAAGGTTGTGGTGGTGTCGTAAGGCTGGCCATCCGGGGGTGATGTGTCATTCGCCGCCCAGCGGATGACGATTCGACGATTGGCCTCGACCTCGACGACCTGGACCGGAAAGGCGCCGGGGAAGTCGGCAAAGTCCCACTGCACCGTCTTGCCCGTCTCCAGCCGACCAACCGCACCGCCGGTGGTGAAATATTGCGAGAGGACGGCGGGATCAGCCACGGCCTCAAACACCTCTTCAACCGGTCGACCAATTCGCGCCGAAACCTTGAACTGTAGTTCCATGACCTCTCTCCGTGGCTTGCGTGGTCGCATTAATGTTATAGATTTATAACATGTCAAGCCAAGCGAATCAGGATCAGGTCTTCCGGGCTCTGGCGTCAGGTACACGTCGGCAGTTGCTTGATGCCTTGAAGGCCGGTCCGATGACCACAGGCGCCCTGTGCGAGACCCTCGCCCCGCTGGACCGCTGCACCGTGATGCAGCACCTCAAGGTGCTGGAAACGGCCGATCTGGTCATGGTCGAGCGCCGTGGGCGCGAACGCTGGAACCACCTCAACCCTCTGCCGATCAAGGCCGTGCACGACCGCTGGATTGGCGACTATGCCCGACGGGCTGTTGGCTTTCTGGCCGAGGTGAAGGACGAGCTGGAGACCTAGTCTACCGCCCTCGCCATGCGGACTTTCGTCAATCGTGGGGCCCTGCCGGTCTGACGACTGTCTCCTCCCTGCCGCGAAGCGGTGGGGAGGGGGACCGCGTAGCGGTGGAGGGGCCGGTCGCTGCAAGCGACCTGTGGGCCGTAGAGGGGAAGCGGTGCAGAAACGCCTGCCTCGCTTTCCGACAATCGCCGGCACCAATTCACCCCAGGCGCAACCCAGACCGCTGGATTCCGCCGCGCACAGCCATATATTGAGGTTCGGGGAGGCCTCCATGAAGACCATCTGGCGCGCATTGGGAGTCATCGGGCTGGTCCTGATCGCCCTCGCGGTCGCGATCGGCTTCATGGTTCAGGGCGACGGCCCCAATCCGATCACCGACCCCGAGGCCTGGGTGACCTGGGTGCGCGGCGATCCCATCACCGCCCTTCTCATGGTCGTCGGCGCCGCCATGGCCGGCATCGCCGCGGTCGGCGCCCTGCTCCAGATGTTCGGCCCGCGTCTCATGTCCGCCATCGAGGCTCGCCGCGCCCACGACCGCATTCGCAGGACGGTCACGGACGAGGGCGAGCTGACTCGTGAGGCGATGGAGCGCCTCAAGCGCGAGATTCTCGATGAAATTCGCGGAGCGTCCGGCGGCGCCCCCACCGACGCCACCTCCGACAACGCCGTCGTCGAAGCCGCCGGCGACATCGTCGAGCATGGTGACGCGGCTGAAATCGCCGCCGCCCGATTACTGGCCGATGGGCGCTTCGATGAAGGTTACGCGCGCCTGCGCGACGACGCCCTGGCCGATGAGCGCAGGGCCGCCGACAAATGGCGCCGCCTCGGCGCCCTGGCCTTCCCCGTCAATGTCGAGGTGGCGCTCGACGCTTACGCCCGCGCCGCCGCCCTCGACCCCGCCGACGTCTGGACCCACATCTACCTCAGCCGCCTGCACCGCGCCTCCGGCGACCTTCCGGCCGCTCGCGCGTCCGCCGACACCGCCCTCGCCGCCGCGACCGATCCGCGCGACAAGGCCGCCGCGCTTGACGACCTCGGCGATATCGCCCGAGCCGAGGGCGACCTCAACGCCGCCAGACACGCCTATCAGGCCAGCCTCGAGATCGCCCAGGACCTCGCAAAACGAGACCCCAAAAACACCGAATGGCTCAGAGACCTCTCGGTCAGCCATGACAAGCTCGGCGATATCGCCACCGCCGAGGGCGACCTCCCCGCCGCCAGACACGCCTATCAGGACGGCCTCGAGATCGCCCAGGACCTCGTTGACCGAGACCCCAAAAACACCGAATGGCTCAGAGACCTCTCGGTCAGCCATAACAAGCTCGGCGACATCGCCACCGCCGAGGGCGACCTCCCCGCCGCCAAAAACGCCTATCAGGCCAGCCTCGAGATCGCCCAGGACCTCGTTGACCGAGACCCCAAAAACACCGAATGGCTCAGAGACCTCTCGGTCAGCCATAACAAGCTCGGCGACATCGCCACCGCCGAGGGCGACCTCCCCGCCGCCAGACACGCCTATCAGGCCGGCCTCGATATCGCCCAGGACCTCGCGAACCGAGACCCCAAAAAAACCGAATGGCTCAGAGACCTCTCGGTCAGCCATGACCGGCTCGGCGATATCGCCCGAGCCGAGGGCGACCTCCCCGCCGCCAAAGACGCCTATCAGCACAGCCTCTATATCCGGCAGGACCTCGCGAACCGAGACCCCAAGAACACCGAATGGCTCAGAGACGTCTCGGTCAGCCATAACAAGCTCGGCGACATCGCCACCGCCGAGGGCGACCTCCCCGCCGCCAAAAACGCCTATCAGGCCAGCCTCGATATCCGGCAGGAGCTCGCGAACCGAGACCCCAAAAACACCCAATGGCTCAGAGACCTTGCCATCTCCGCAGCCAAGCTGGCCCAACTCGCCGAGGCCGAGGGCGACCGCGCCGCCGCCCGCGCCGGTTTCCTGGAGGCCGAGCGGCGGTTCCGCGAGATCCTCGACATCAGCCCCGGCCACGCCGAAACCCGCCGTATGGCCGAGGCCGCCGCTGCCGACGCCGCCCGCCTGGCCGACTGACGCCAGCCGCCGGGCTGCACAGTTTATCCCCGCCCCCAAAACCGTCTCGTCCTGAGCAAAATCAATTCTTTAGCTCCAACTCCACCCCCAAAATCGCCCCCTGAATCCCCGCCCGTCGCCGCGCCCTTAGGCTGGGCGGCATGAAAAATTCAGACCCCCGCGCCCCCGCCCCGCCCGATCCTGACGCCGATCTCGAGGCCCCTGTCGCCCCGCATCTGGATCGTCCGCCGCCGTCGGCGCCCTTCTATGACTGGAGCGATGCGCGCGCCGACTATCTCGCCGGCGAGACCGCCGGCGTGGTCGCGGGTCGCCTCGGGGTGTCCTATCGCACCGTCCAGCGCCGGGCCGAGCGCGACGGCTGGCGCCGGCGGAATCAGAAACGCTTGGCCCGCCTGGCGGGCGACGGCGCCCTCCTCGAGTACCAAGACCTCGATCCTGACAGCCCCATGGCCCTGTTCGTCGCCGCCCATGAGTATGAGGTCGGCGAACTGCTGATGGATCCCGAGCCGCAACGTTACATCCGCTACGCCTTCCGCCGCTCCGCCGAAGCCGCGGCCCGCGCCCGTCCCGCCGAAGCCCTGTCCTGGGCACGGCTGGTGGCGGTGCTCGATCGGGTTGGCCCCGGCGTCGACAAGACCCGCCGGGCCTACAACAGCGCCGACTACGCCCGCGCCCTCTATGCCCAAAAGCTGCGCGACGTCATGGAACCCAAGGACGAGGACGAGGCTGACGACGCGGGCGCCCCCGCCGCCTGATCTGTCGCTTTGTCGCTTTGTCGCTCTGTTTTCAGAGCGACAGCTTGCCTCCTGGATCCGTGAGTCTAGGCGGTCCGCACCACCGGCCCGTCCACCACCACCGGCCACGGCGTCAGCCGTCCACCGGCCGGAGGACCGCCGATGCACTCGCCGGTCAGGGGTTTGAAGATCCCGCCGTGCCAGGCGCACAGGATCAGCGCGCCATCGTCTGTCAGATACCGGTCCAGCTCGACCGCCAGCGGATAGCCCGCGTGCGGACAGCGATCGACATAGCCGCGCACCTCGCCGTCCTTGTGGATCAGAAAGCCGTGGAAATAGGCCTCGCCGATCTGCACCACGACCGCGCGCGCACCCGGATCGGGAATATCGGTCAGCACCGCCACGGCCACGCCCGGCGGGGTCTTCCAGACGCGCGGACGGTCCGACGGCGGCGGCCCGTCGCTCATCGCTCGGCCTTGAGCGGCCGGTTCAGCAGGCCGTCGATGGCCTGATCCACGTCGATCTCGCCCGCCAGGATCGCCGCCACCGCCTCGCAGATCGGGGCCTCGACGCCGAGTTGTTCGACCAGCTGGCGCACCGCCGGCGCGGAATCGACGCCCTCGGCCACCGACCGCTTGCCCTCCAGCGCCTGATAGAGCGTCAGCCCCTGCCCCAGTGCCAGGCCCACCGACATGTTGCGCGACTGCGGGCTGGAGCAGGTCAGCACCAGATCGCCCAGGCCGCACAGGCCGGCCACCGTCTCCGCCCGACCGCCCAGGGCCACGCCGATGCGGGTCATTTCGGCAAACCCCCGCGTGATCAGCCCGGCGTGGGCCGACTTGCCCAGACCCCGCCCCTCGGAAATGCCGCAGGCGATGGCCAGCACATTCTTGATCGCCCCGCCGACCTCGGCCCCGATCAGATCGTCGGCCAGATAGGGCCGGAAGGTCGGGGCCGCGACTGCCCGCACCAGCTGTTCGCCCAGCGCCGTATCCGGGCAGGCCAGGGTCACCGCCGTCGGCAGACCGCGCACGACGTCCGCGGCAAAGCTCGGCCCCGACAGCACCGCTGGCCGCGCCTGCGGCACCGCCTCGGCCAGCACCTCCGTCATCAGCTTGAGCGTGCCGCGCTCGACGCCCTTGGAACACAGGACGATCGGCGTGCCCCCGCGAACCATCGGCGCAAACGCGGTCAGGACACTCCGCATATGCTGGGCCGGCGGCACCGCCAGGATAAAGTCCGCCCCGGCCAGATCGTCCAGCTCGGCCACGGCCCGGACCTTTGGGTCCAGCTTTACACCGGGCAGAAAGGCCTCGTTCTCATGGCGGGCATTGATGCTTTCGACCACCTCGGGCTCACGCGCCTGGATCGTCACCGCCAGCCCGCCGCGTGCGCAGGACTGGGCCAGGGCCGTGCCCCAGGCCCCGCCGCCGATGACCCCGACCGAGGTGAAGTCCGTCATGCCTTGGCTCCCTTTCGGCCGGTTGCATACAGGGGATCAGACAGGGCCGTCGCCTCGTCAAGCGGCCAGCGCGGTCGCGCCCTGGCATCCAGCCCCGATGTCAGGCCCCGCGCCAATCGCTCGGCCCCGGCCAGTGCGATCATGGCGGCATTGTCTGTACAGTATTGAATCGGCGGCGCGACGAAATCGAAGCCTTGCCGCGCGCAGGCCTCCATCAGCGAGCGCCGTACCGTCTGGTTGGCCGCGACCCCGCCCGCAACCACGAACAGTCGATGCGAATGCCGTTCGGCGTAGTCGGCCATGGCCCGCTCAGACCGCTCGGTCAGCTGCCGGGCGATCGCCGCCTGAACGCTGGCGGCGACATCGGCCTTGTCCTGATCGGTAACGACCGCCTCAGCGGCGCGAGCCGCCACGGTCTTCAGGCCTGAAAACGAGAAATCGAAGCCCTTGCGACCCAGCAGGGCACGCGGCATCGGCACCTTTGCCGCATCGCCCGACGCCGCCAGACGCTCCAGCGCCGGCCCACCCGGATAGCCCAGGCCAAGGGCCTTGGCCGTCTTGTCGAAGGCTTCGCCTGCCGCGTCGTCGATGGTCGAGCCCAGCCGAGTCATGTCGCCGACCCCGCGCACCTCCAGCAGTTGGCAATGCCCACCCGACACCAGCAACAGCAGAAACGGATAGTCGGCCTGTGCGCCCAGCCGTGCCGACAGAGCGTGCCCTTCGAGGTGATTGACCGCCACCAGCGGCAGGGCGCGCGCCAGCGCCACCGCCTTGCCGAAGCTCAGCCCCACCATGACCCCGCCGACCAGCCCCGGTCCCGCCGTCGCCGCCACGCCGCTCAGGCCCTCAAAGCCGGTCCCGGCCTGATCCAGAGCCGCGCGGGCAATCGCATCTATCGTTCGCACATGGCCGCGTGCGGCGATCTCGGGCACCACGCCACCGAAGGGTTTGTGTTCATCCTGGCTGGCCACGACCGACGACAGCACCTCGACGGAACCGTCCGCGCGCCGGCGCACGACCGCCGCCGCCGTCTCGTCGCAACTGGTCTCAAGACCCAGAACCGTATAGTCGCCAGTGGTCATTTCCGGCGAACTAGCCGCACCCCTCCATCGGACGCAAGCGTGAGCCCAACCCCGCCTCTTCGTATCGGCACCCGCCAGTCACTTCTGGCCCGGACCCAGTCGGGTCACATCCAGGCTGAGATCGCCCGCCGCCTGGGGGATGCCGACGCTCCCGACCTCGTCGCACCTCTGGTCTTCATCATCACGACGGGCGACCGCATTCAGGACCGCCGCCTCATGGACATCGGCGGCAAGGCGCTGTTCACCAAAGAGATCGAGCGCGCCCTGTTCGACGGCGAAATCGACATGGCAGTTCATTCCATGAAGGACGTTCCCGCCGAGCCGCCTGAAGGCCTGGCCATAGTCGCCCTCCCCGCGCGCGAGGATCCGCGCGACGCCTTTCTCTCGGAAAGATACGACAGCCTTGAAACCCTGCCCGAGGGGGCCCGGCTCGGCACCGCCTCTCTGCGCCGTCAGGCTCAGGCCCTGGCCCTGCGGCCCGACCTTCAGATCGAACCCTTGCGCGGCAATGTCGACACCCGATTGCGCCGGCTGGCCGAAGGCGATTTCGACGCCATCCTGCTGGCCGCAGCAGGCCTGAACCGCCTGGGACTGGGTGAACGGGTGCGCGGCTTCCTCGACCCCTGGACCGCGCCACCGGCTCCGGGCCAGGGGGCACTGGCGCTGCAATGTCGGACCGACAGCCCCTGGGCCGACTTCATTTCCGGGCTGGGGGATCGACCGACCGAAATCTGCGTGGCCGCCGAACGGGGCGCTCTGATCGCGCTGGAGGCCAACTGCCGCACCGCCATGGGCGCGCACGCCCGCCTCTCCGGCGACATCCTCGAACTGGCCGTTGAGGCCCTGTCCAGCGACGGCACACAGCGTTGGCGGCGGGAAGGAAGCTGTCCGGCCAATGCGCTGGATGCGCGCCTGCTGGGGCTTGAGCTTGGTCACGCCGTGCGCGACGAGGCGGGTGACGCCCTCATCGCATGACGATCTGGATCACCCGCACCCGCCCTGGCGCTGACCGTACCGCAGAGCGGCTCGCCGCTGAGGGCTTCGACACCTTGATTGACCCCCTGCTGGAGGTTCGGCCCGTCGCTGGTGCCCTCGACCTGAGCGGGTTCGCCGGCCTGGCCTTCACCGGTCCCAATGCGGTCGAGATTTTCGCCGGGCTGTCGCCAGAGCGGGATATGCCCGCCTTTGCCGTCGGCGATGCAACCGCTGAAGCCCTCACCCAGATCGGCTTTCGTCAGGTCCATAATGCGCGCGGCGATGTCGCGGCCCTGGCACGGCTGATGATCGAAGAGGCCAAAGGTCGCATTCTCTATCCAGCCCCGGCCGAACCCGCTGCCGACCTGCCCGGCCTGGTGGCCCCTTTCGGCATCAATCTGGACGCCCGGTGCATCTATGAGACGGTTCCGGTGCCCCCGTTGCGCGCCCTGGCGACCCCCGATCTGGAGGCGGTGATGATCCACTCGCCCCGAGCCGCCCATTTGCTCGCCGAGGCGGCCGCTGATCGGTTGTCGGACCTCGTTGGGCTGGCCCTCTCGGATGCCTGTGCCGCGCCCCTGCGGACCCGTTCGATGAAATCGCTGGTCGTCGCCCCGTTCCCTGACGACGCTTCCTTGGTTAGGCTGGCGGTCGACACCCTGTCGAAGGCGCGCTGATGACCGACAACCCTGCCGAAGACCGGCCCCGGATCGAGCCAGAACCGCCGCATCGCGAGCTCGAGCGGCCCAATATCCCGCCGCGTATCCTGGCTCTGATCGCCGTGGGCGTGATTCTCGTCATCGTGGCCGTCGGGGCCGGGGCCTTCCGCGAGCGTCTGGCCCGGGCCATCGGACCGGCCGCCCCCGTCTCCGAGAGCCAGGAGCGGGTGCAGATGCGCCAGCGCATCGACCAGCTTGAAAGCGAACTGGAGCTCGCCCGCCGCCAGGCCGCCACCCGGCCCGAACCCGTCGCCGTGCCGACCGAAAACGGTGAAACGGTCGTAGTTGATCCGCTCCAACTCGAAGATCGTATCACCGCGCTTGAAGCCTCCCAGGCCCGCATGTCGCGCGCCGCCGCCGCCGCCGTCGCCGCCGCCTCCCTAGCCGACGCCGCCGAGGGGTCTTCGCCGTTTGCCGGCGAGTTGGCCTCACTGGAACGCCTGGCTCCGACCTCTCGCGGCATTCGGGCCCTTCGGGATCTGGCCGAACAGGGGGCCCCAACCCGGGCCTCGCTTGTCGGTGAGTATCCCGCCGCCGCCGCGCGCGCCGCGCGGGTCGCCAACGGCCAGGACGCCGAGGGCGGTTTCTTCGCCGCGCTGGGCCGCGCTTTGCGTTCGGTTTTCAGCCTGCGCCGGATCGGAGATCTTGAGGGCGAGAGCCCCGATGCCATCCTGGCCCGTGCTGAGAGGCGTGTCCGCGAGGGCGATCTCGAAGGAGCCCTGGCTCAGCTCCAGTCCCTGCCTGAGCCCGCGCGCGTGGCCATGTCCGAATGGACCGCGCGCGCCGAACGCCGGGTCGAGATTGAACGCCGCATCGACGCCCTGAGAGCCCAGGCGCTGGGCGATCTGTCGGGGGCCGCCACCGCCGAAACCGGAGCGCCGCTTTGATCCGCGTCGGCCTGGCCCTGCTGGCCGGCATGGCCCTGGCTCTGCTGGCCGTCGCCGCTTCGGGCGAGCCCGGTGCCCTCACCGCTGAGTGGCTGGGTTGGCGGCTCGACACCTCGGCCGCAGCCGGTGCCGTGCTTGTCGGCGTTTTTGCCCTGCTGGCCGTCGGCTTCTGGCGTCTGGTCATCTGGATCGGCGAGGCCCCCCAGCGAGCGGCCCGGCTTCGCGCCGATGCCCGCCGCAGAGATTCCTATACCGCCTTGGCTCGAGGCTATCTGGCCCTGGCTTCCGGCGAGGCCGAAGAAGCCCGACGTATGGCCCGCCGCGCGACCGGTGCCGCTGAGGACGCGCCGATCCTGACCGGCTTGCTCGCTGCCCAGGCGGCCGAAGTGTCCGACGAAGAACCGTCGGCCCGCGCCGCCTATGAAGCCTTGCTGTCCTACCCCGACGCGCAAGGGGCCGCCCGCCAAGGACTGGCCCGTCTGTCGTGGCGAGCCGGTGATCGCGCCGCCGCCCTGGAGCAGGCCCGTGCGGGTGAGGTGGCGGGACGTGGCGGCGCATGGGCCTGGCGGATGCAGTTCGATGACCGTCTTGAGGCCGGTGACTGGGAGGGGGCCCTGGCCCTGCTCGGGGGTCCCGGTGCCAAACGCGCCCTGGCGGGCGACAAGGCCGCCCGTGCTCGCGCCGCGCTTCTGACCGTCCGGGCCATGGAGGCGGGGGCCGAAGCCCCGGCCAGAGACGCCGTCAAGGCAGCCGGCCTGTCGCCGGAGTTTGCGCCGGCGGCGGTGCTGGCCGCCCGACTGGAGGCCGCATCCGGGCGACCGGGGCGCGGCGAGGTTCTGTTGCTCAAGGCCTGGAAGGCGCGACCGCATCCCGCCCTGGCGGTGGCCTACCGCGATCTGCGCCCCGACGAGACGCCCGCTGAACGCGCCAAACGCTATGGGCGGCTGATTTCGCGACGCCCCACCCACCCGGAAAGCCGGATCGTGGCGGTGGAACAGGCCCTGCTGAACGGGGACGCCGTCGCCATTGACGCCGCCGTTGAGGATCTGGACGGCATCATCGACACGCCGCGCCTGCTCGATCTGAAGGCCCGGGCCGCCTGGGCCAATGGTCGCGTCGCCGATGCCCGCACTCTGGCGGCGCGCGCCGCCGATGCGCCGCGCGATTCACAACGCGAGCCCGAAACCTTTGACTATGATCAGGGCGGCTGGGTTCGTTTGATCACCGCCTGGACCGACGAGGCCGAACTGGCCTCGATTCGCGAGGCCGCCCAGTCTGTCGACTTCACGCCGCCCCCGCCGACCGCGCCCCCTGATCCCACACCCGAAACGGTCGACGAACCGGTCTGGAGGGCCCCTGACGATCCCGGCGACTGGGATGACGGCGACGAGCCGCCCGCAGCGGAACCAACACCTCTCGCCCCGCCCCGCCCGGCGCGACGTCCGCGGGCCAAGCGTTGAGCCCCTTGGCAGCGGCCTCTTCCTTGGGTATCTAGCCCGCCTGCCGGAACGGCCCCGCCGTTTTCGCCCTCATGGGCCGCCTTAGCTCAGCCGGTAGAGCGGCGCATTCGTAATGCGTAGGTCAGGTGTTCGAGTCACCTAGGCGGCACCATTCTTTCCGTGCTTATGTTTGAGTGAGCGGAGCGGGACTTAACCGACAATCGTCACGGCACTACGTATCGCTTGCATGCCGAACTTACCGTGCTTAGCTATTGCTCCCGATGGACGAACCACATGCATCCAATCACGCTATCTTCGCACGGTCGAGCTGGTGTCTCTCAGACTGTACTCCGGCGTCTCGATGTATTGGGCTCTTGGGACATGACGGCTGTTCGTCGGGCCGCCGCGAAAACCGCACGATGGGATGAAGCCCACGCCTTCGCGGTAGAGCGGGAATACAAGAAGTACCTCGCGCTACTCCTGCTCCAGCCCAATGAAACGTTTGGGATGGATGGGGATGTCGACGTATTTTGGCACGAGCATATCCTCTTCACGCGCGACTACAGCGAGATGTGCATGCAAGTGCATGGGACGTACGTGCATCACGATCGTGGAGGTGACGAGCCGAGCGAGCAGATAACTCAAGCGTACCGGCAGCGTACCTTGCCAGCGCTAAGGTCAGTGTTTTCTGATCCGCTTAGCGATATTTGGCCTAGTGCTGGCTCTGGAGCCAGTGCTGCTTCTTGCAGCGGGGGGAAATGCTGCCGCGGGCACGTCGAGGCAGGCGTTTCGCTCAGCTAACCTCGCCGGACCCGTCGTCTAGGTTAAAATCGACCACGAGTCCGGAATGAGACGGCTTGAGTAGCCAGTCCATCGCCTGCTGCTTGAGCGACTTATCGTCCACGTATCGATGACGGATCGCTGCCACTTTCCTAGCGACGACGACAGGCGGGAGACGAATGCCATCATCGGTCCGGGGGGGCAACCGCAGCATCTGAGTCCCAAGGAGTAGCCGATGATCTTCTGGTGTATCTAGGATGAAGAGTGCTGCATCTTCAAGCTTGTCTCCCACGCCTATCAAGTAAAGGCATCGGCTGTGGACCGCATGTCCCATAAAACAAGAAGTCTTGTTTTTCAGCCGGCCCCTGAAAGTGAACGCCAGGCTTTTGTCGCCGTCTTTGGAAATCGTGAGGTCGTAGAAGTCATCGTCTTCAAGCACGGGGCATTGGCTATCGAGAGCTTTTGCGCTTAGTCGCATCATCACGTAGCTGTCAACAAAGCGCTCCTGGACTCCATATTTCTGGCGTGCCTTTTCGACAAAGCGGCCGACGTAATTTCCGTGGGGTCCGTCGAAGCGGAACTCGAACTCCTTGGGCGGTCGATCATACTCCCTCTGAAAGCCTAGCTCACAGATGAAGGAGTTCAGATTTTCGCCGACAGCAGGATTCTGATAATCCTGCGTATTGCCCTTTATGTAGTTGTAAATATTCGCATAATGTCGCTGATACTCACTAGATCCTTCCCCGTACTTAGCCCTGAGATGGGCGCGAAGCCTAGCTGTCACGGCACTAAGGGTCGGAGCGCCCAGTTCGGCGCAGACTTCCAAGAAATGAGATGCGCCGAGCGAAAGCGTCATAAGCCCCCCTACCTGTAGCAGTACACAAAGCGGCACGGGGAGCAACGTTTTGCAACGGCTCCATTGAATTGCAGAGAGCGGTTACCGTCAGGTTCGATTAGAGCGATCCGCTATGTCCGCGCACGGAGCTTCGACGAAAGCGCAAAAGGTTAGCGATCTACCCGCATCCTAACGGTGCTGGTTAGAAAGACATTGGATCGACCAAAACATTTCGCCGGTATACGCACTCAATCGCGCGAAAGAAGTTGTGGCGATGGCACCACCAAGCAACTACTTAAGTTGCTGATTAATTGAGCTATTCTGATACGCCGGGCCTGCCCCACACGACGGGGAAAGGAGACCAGCTATGTCAGTCATACGCCGGATTTTTGATTTGGTGCTTTTGGGCGCTCTGATCAAGACGCTCAATCTTCAGAATGGCCTCTGGGAGGCGGCAAGGACGTTTTTCGCGCTCGACGATGTCGTCCAAGCCGGTGTTCTCGGGATGACCGTCATCGTTGTCGTGACGGCCTGGGAGACTCTCAAGGCCATCGTGACCACCGGTGCTCGGGCCTTTGTAGGCCTGCGTACCTGGTTGATGACGATCAATCGGAGCTAGTCCGCTTTGTCGGGGCTCTGACGAGGCTAATGGCGGGCAAAGGAGCACGTCATTAGCCTCCTTCTTTTCGTCCTGTTTGAAGATCCCTTTGGTGGGTCCGAATGCCTGAAGCTGCTAGGCAAGCTCGGACAATACTCCGTAATCAAGGCGGTTCGGGTCGGAACGGCCAAGTGGGTAAGCCTAAAAGGGGCGGGAGCACAGCTGCCTGCGAGTTTATGGATTATCCCGGCGTTGGCCGGGGCAGCTGCTCGGTCGGGGTCAGAACCGGGTGTTATTGAGGTCGACGTTGTCGAGGTCCTCAAAGAACCGGATGCCCTTGTATATGTAGCGTCGAACGCTAGCGAAATCGTCGATGTCCCGAGCATCCTGAGCATCGGCTCGACGGGTTTCAGGATCTTGGTTGACCCAGGTCCTGATGATGAGGTCCGGAACCGGCGTCGGACACTTCAAGGCCTTGGCAGTCAAAGCGTCCTCTGGAACACCGACGAGCATGTGGGTGTGGAGGCCCTCGGCATAGGTCTTTTCTTGCACAGCTAGGGTGGCGAGCCGAAGCCCTCGGCGCTTGAAGGCCATGCCCAAAAGCTGGGTGTTGACCTTCTGCATCATCCGCCCGACCTCAGGGGACATTATCATGCTGTCCATGTCCCGCTTACTCGTGAGCGTGATGAAGTAGCGATCTGGGCAGCCAGAAATGACCCGCTCCAATTCTGGAAAGCGGAGGTGTCGATCATCTCTCTGATAGCGGGAGCGCCAACCCGGAATGCGGGCGGCAGGATGGGGACGGGACGGCATGAATGGGAATGGAAAATTGGGCGACGGACACACGGGATGTGGTCGACCGTGAACAACCCAAAAATGGAATTTGAATGTGAGGATTGGTCGAGGCCGAAGAGGCCAGTGACATTTGGAATTCTACTCGATCAGGGCCGAAATTGCCAGCCACATCCGCTCACTAGGGCAGTGGAATTTTCCGACCCAATCGGCTATTTTCATATTTAAAATCAACATCTTAAATCGACAAAATGCATTCGTAATGCGTAGGTCAGGTGTTCGAGTCACCTAGGCGGCACCATTCTTCCAGGCGCTCAATGCACCATGAAGCTGATGGCGCCGGTCATGGTGTGGCCGTCAGCGCCCTGGGCGGACCAGGTCACAGCATAGGTCGCGGGTGCCAGGGTCGGCAGGGCGACAGACTGGGTAGCAGACGCCTCATTGCCCTCGACGTCGACGCGCAGCTCTTCCAGGCCCGGCGCGCGCAGCACCACGGACGTCAAACGCATCGCGTGCGGGAAGGTGATCGAGAACTCGGCAGGCGGCCCCATCAGCATGGCCCCATCAGCCGGAACCGTGACCATACCGCCGCCATGACCGGCGTGCTGGCTGTGGTCCATCCCGGCATGGTTCGAGTGGTCCCCGTGACCGGCGTGGCCGTCCTGGCCGCCATGATCCATCATCGGCTGGCCGCCATGCTGGCTGTGGTCCATGCCCGCGTGCCCGGCGTGCTGGTTGTGGTCCATGGCCGGCTGGGCCGTCGGGGTCATACCGGCGTGGGCACCGTGCGGATCCTGGGCCAGGGCGGGGGTGGCCAGGGCCAGGGCTCCGGCGACGATCAGATAGCGAAACATGCTCAGGTCTCTCTCTAGTACCAGGCCCTTAGGCCGATCAGGAAACGGGTCTCTTCGACGGGATGGCCGCTGGCGCGGGCCAGATCGGCGGTGCCGCCCAGGGCGGAACGCCATTCCACCCCGACATACGGCGCGAACTCGCGGCGAATTTCGTAGCGAAGGCGCAAGCCTGCCTCGACACCGGTGAAGCCGCTCGCCAGCCCACGCGCCGCATCCTCGCTGGCCGACAGGTCGACTTCGGCACGCGGCTGCAGGATCAGACGTTGCGTCAGGCGCACGTCCCATTCGGCCTCGACCCGCGCGGTCAGGTCGCCCTCTGTCGAGAGGAAGGCGGCTGCGTCTACTTCCCAGAAGCCGGGTGCCAGACCCTGAATACCGACGGCCAGATGGGTCGTATCGTCGCCATCGTCGACGAAGTCCTGGCGAACCCCAACCTGCAGGTCCCAGTAGGGCCGGATGGCCCGGCTATAGAGCGCCTGGACCTCGACTGACTCGAGGCCGGCGTCGGAATCTCCCTCGCCTTCAGACTTCCAGTAGAAGCGGTTGACGTCGCCGCCGATCCAGCCTGAGGCATCCCACAGCCAGGCGGTGTCGTCGTCGCCAATGCCCGCCTCGAGTCGATCAAGGAAGATGCTGGTCGTGATCATCTCTCCGACTTCGCGGCGCACCTGCTCGCGCAACGGTGCCATGACCTCGGTACCGAAGATGGTGTCGGCCGCATGGGCCGGGCCGGTGAAGGCCTCCGGCGGCGGCGGCGTTTGAGCCGGGCGACCGGGATTATCGGCACCGGTGGGCGTATCCGGCGGCCCCATCGCGTGGCCGGCATGCGGATCATTGGCCGGACTCATGGTGTGGCCCGCATGCGGATCGGTCGCCACAGGAGGTGCCGTCCGATGTCCTGCGTGAGGGTCAGCCATCTGGCCCATGTCGTGACCGGCATGCGGATCGGCAGCCGGCTGCATCATCGCGCAGCAGGTACAGGAACAGGATTCCGCACCCGTGTCTTGACCTGCGGCCACGCTGGCCTCAACCGGCGGCGTCATCTGGTGACCCGCGTGCGGATCGGCATCCGACTGCATCCTGTCGCAGCAGGCGCAGGAACAGGCGTCCTGAGCCATGTCGTGACCCGCGCGCGCATCGACGGCCGACTGCATCATCTGGCAGCAAGGACAGGCGCAGGGCTGCTCGCCCATGGCCATGTCGTGGCCGGCATGCCCATCGGCCTCGGCCGGCGGCGTCATCTGGTGACCGGCATGCGCATCGGCGGCCGGCTGAGACGTCATCTGGTGACCCGCGTGGGGATCCGGCTGGGCACCGTGCCCGGCGTGGCTGTCCTGGGCGGCGACCGGCGTGGCCAGGAGCATCAGCGCGGCGAGCAGCATCAAGAACCGGGTCATGCTGCGCCTCCGTCTAGCGGTCGCACAGTGACGACATTGAACATCCCTGCGTGCATGTGCATCAACAGGTGACAGTGGAAGGCCCAGTCCCCCGGCTCGGACGCCGTCAGGTCGAAGCTGACCTGCGAGCCCGGAGCGACGTTGACGGTGTGTTTCCAGGGCTGGCGGTCCGCCGGAGCGCCCGTGACCAGCTCAAAGAAATGCCCATGCAGGTGGATCGGGTGGGCCATCATGGTGTCGTTCACCAGCGTCACCCGGACTCGCTCATTTCGGGCGAAGCGGATCGGCTCGACCAGCTCGGAGAACCGGCGTCCGTCAAAGCCCCACATGAACCGTTCCATATTGCCGGTCAGATGGATTTCGAGACTCCGGGTCGGCGGACGCGCATCGGGATTGGCCTCCAGCGCCACCAGATCGGTATAGACCAGCACCCGGTGCGGAACGTCCTCCAGACCTAACGGTCGTTCGCCCAGCCGGTTCGCCGGCATCGGCGCGATCATGTCCACGCCGACGCCGACCGCCATGTTCGGCGGTGCATTCTCGGGATCCCGCATGGCCATGTCGCCATGGTTCATGCCGCCGGACGATCCGCCCATGTCGTGGCCCATGGCGGAATGATCCATACCCCCCATACCCCCCATGCCCATGTCCGCCATGGTCAGGGTCGGCACCTCGCGCAGGGGTGGAACCGCCGCCTGCATTCCGGCGCGCGGGGCCAGCATGCCGACCGCCATGCCCGACCGATCCATCGCCTCGGCCACGATGGCGTAGGCCGCGTCCGCCCGGGGCTGGACGATGACGTCATAGGTCTCGGCAACCGAAATCTGGAACTCGTCAGTCTCTACGGGCTGCACATTGATGCCGTCGACGCCGACTACCGTCATCGGCAGGCCGGGGATGCGGAAGTTGAAGATCGACATGGCCGCCGCGTTGATGATGCGCAGGCGCACGCGCTCGCCGGGCCGGAAAAGTCCGGTCCAGCTTTCCGTCGGGCCGTGACCGTTGATCAGATAGGTGTAGACGGATCCGTTCACGTCCAGGATGTCGCGGGGGTCCATACGCATCCCGGCCCACATCTGACGCTCTTCGAGGCTCACGCCGTCTTCACCGGAGAGCAGACCCGCGACCGTCGTGCGGTTGTAGTTGAAGTAGCCGGGGCTCTTCTTCAGTCGTTCGAGCAGTTCATGCGGATGGATGAAACTCCAGTCCGCAAGCATCAGAACATGCTCGCGGTCATAGGCCACCGGATCAGCGTCGGCCGGATCGATGATGATCGGCCCGTAGTGGCCCATCGCCTCCTGCAGACCGGAGTGGCTATGGTACCAATAGGTGCCCGACTGGCGGACGGGGAACTCATAGACAAACGTCTGACCTGGACCAATCCCGGGGAAGCTGACGCCCGGCACCCCGTCCATCTGGAACGGCACCAACAACCCGTGCCAGTGAACCGAGGTTTCCTCGTCAAGCGTATTGCTCACCGACAGTCGCGCGTGCTGGCCCTCACGCAGTCGGATCAGCGGTGCCGGCAGGACTCCGTTGACCGTTACCGCATGGCCAGTGTGTCCGCCGAGGGTGAACGGCGAGTGGCCAACGCTCAACCGAATGTCGTTTCCTGTCAGGGGCGTCGAGCCCGCCGTCAAACCGGCTGTTCCGGATTGGGCCCATGCCGGCATCAACCCTTGCGCGGCCAGCAGACCGCCGCCCATCAGGGCGGTTCTCAGAAAGGCGCGGCGGTCCGTTCGTACGTCAGTCATGTCTACCCCTGTCGTTCGCTGGGCTTTACGCGGCTCAGTGCCACTGCCCTCATTCCACCGGCACGTCCAGCGCAGCCCGCAGCTGCGCCCGTGCGCGAGCAATACGCAGCTCGACCGCCTTCGACGTGAGGCCCATAATTCGACCGATCTCAGTCTGCGAGCGCCCCTCGAGGGTCGCCAGCAGCAGCGGAGCCCTCAGCCCATGCGGCAGGGCGTCCAACGCCCGCGACAGCTCCGCGATGCGGCGGCGATCCTCGGCCTGAGCCTCGACGCCGGGTGAGGGGTCGGCGACACGAACGGCCTCGGGCGCATCCAGCCCAACCACACCGCGCACCAGCCGCCGCACTCGGCGTCGACGGCTCCAGTCACGGCACTTGTTCAGGGTGATGGTCCTCAACCAGGCCTCGAACGGACGTGTCGGATCATATCGCCGGATTCCCAGCCAGGCGGCGGCATAGGCCTCCTGGACGAGATCCAGTGCTTCGTCCTCGTCGCCGACATAACGGCGCACAAAGCGGTACAGATCGGCCTTGGTGGCCGTCATCAAGGCGGTGAAAGCGTCCGGGTCGCCCCGCGCCGCCCGCTGCTCCGGGGTGTCGGAGCCCACCCCTAGTCGCCGCGGGCCCTGAGGGTCTCGACAATGGCCTCATCGAAAGTCTCGGCCTGCTCGGGGTCGAGCACGGCGCGCATCTCGAATACATGGCCCAGCGTCGCCTTCTGCAGGTCACCCATGGCCACATGGAAATGATCGACGGCGGCCTGAACCTCGGGCGTATCGCCCTCATTGGCACCGATCGCCTCGATCAGTTCCCGATTGGCCTGTCGAAGTTCCCCTTCAAGGCCGACCCGTTCGGCGGCAAAACCCGCCTCAAGAGCGTCGATCCGCTGCATCTGTTGCGGCGTCAGGTCCAGTCGCTGATGGACGACGTCATGCAGGCTCGGCTCCGCGCGCTCGTGCCTCAACCATGTCGCCGTACCCCAGCAAGCCAGTCCGCCCGCGATGGCGGCCACCACGGCCGTTACCACCAGCGCCCTCAGGGACGGCGTCATCCGACATCTCCGGTCAGGCCGAACGGCGAAAGTCCGGCTTCGACCGTCAGAACGTGCAATTCCGCATCCGCGTGCGGCTCGTCGCGCACCATCACGCCGCCGCCGACCGCGCCGACCATCAGGGCAATGACCAGGGCACCCGCCTGCAGCCGACCGGCGGTCGCGCGGGCGTGGTGACGGTTGACCCTTTGCCAAACGGCGGCCTCCAGCGCCCCAAGGCCATCGGGAGACAGCCCCGTCGATCCCTCTCGGATCAGGTCATCGATGTCTGTCGTCATGGCAGGGTCCTTTCGCGAAAGGGAAATACGCACGCGCGCTCACTCTCCCTCGCGAGGGGCGCTCGGTCCAGCCGCGTAAAATCTCCTGACGCCGCGTGTCGCGGCCGGGAGACATGAATGATTCGATCCGCCCTTCTCAGCCTCGCCCTGATCGCCGCCCCCGCCGGTGCCGCCCTGGCACAGGACCATCACGGCCACCACGCCGACGCCCCCACCGAATTGTCCGCCGATGCCGCCTCGGCCGCTAGCGTCGTCGATGCCTTCCACGCCGCGCTCGCGTCCGGGAATACGGACGGTGCCCTGGCCCTGCTGTCGTCGGACGTGCTGATCTTCGAAACCGGCGGAGCCGAGCGGTCGCGTGACGAGTATGCAGGCCACCATCTGGGGTCGGACGCCGCCTTCTCGGCAGCCGTGCCATCGACCGTCACCCGCCGCGCCGGTCACGTCATGGGCGACGTCGCCTGGATCTCGAGCGAAGGCCGCGTCACCGGCGAGTACAATGGTCGGGCCATCGATCGCCTGACGGTCGAGACGATGGTGCTGGTCCGTCATGGCGAAACCTGGATGATCCACCACATCCACTGGTCGTCGCGCGCCGCCGGCTAGATCAGGGCGACCGGCGGCGCGAGGGTTCCGAGCGCCGCCACCAGCGCCAGAACGAGCAGGCCCAGCGTCGTCTCCAGGATCAGGCTCTGGCGGAGGCGATCAACCGCCACCAGCATCGCCGCGTCGTCTTCGGCCCGACCTAGCGCGGGCGTCAGCTGGAACCGGTTAGCCGCCGCCAGCCCGAGCATCCCGGCAAAGACGACGAGCTTGATCGCCAGAAGCACGCCGTAGGCCGTGCCCAGCGCCGTCGGCAGCGCAGCCGGCCCGATCAGCACCCAGGCATTGATCAATCCCGTCACCGTCAAGGCCGCCACCGCCAGCGTCCCAATACCCGCGAATTCGGCTAGCGCCCGGTAGAGCGTTTGCCGATCTGTTCCAGCGCCCCGCCCGACCAGCGTGAGAAAGCCAATCAGAGCACCGATCCAGGCACCGGCCGCCACAACGTGAACGACGTCGCTCAGGCGATGCGGAAGGCCCAAAGCGCCCTCTGTCGCCGCGGCGTGCCCGCTCCAGGCGAAGGTCGCGCACACCCCGAGGCCGAGGCCGGCTAGGCCCCACCAGAGCAAGCGTCCACGAACGCCGGCGAGAATCAGGCTGAAGGCCGCCAGTCCGAGCGCCGCTCGCGCCAGGTGAGCCTGACCCAGTCCCATCTGGAATGTGACCATCGACAACGCCGTCGGGTCCAGGGCTGCCGCCAGCCCCCCCGCCATCACCGCCGTCTGGGCGACAAGGCCGCCCAGCGAAGCCAGCACGATCAGGCAGCTCGCGGTCAGCACCAGCGTACCGCGTCGACCGACCCGCGCGGCGGAGGCCGGCGAATAGAGCTGGAACAGCGAAAGCCCGAACAAGCCCGCCGCGCCGGCGAACTGCAGCCAGCGCAGGATGATGACAGCCCCCTCCATCACCCGCTATCCAACCGTGAAGGTATAGGAACCCGTCATGCGGTGACCGTCCGAGGTGGCGATCCGCCAGGTCACGGTATGCAGGCCCGCTGCCAGGCGACGACCGGGAACGCCGGTCAGGGTCAGGCCGTCTTCCGAAACCGTCACCCGCACCGGAACGGCGCGTCCCTGGCTGTCGGCGATCTCAAGGGTCGAGAAGGCCGGCACAGCTCGCTCGCTGAAGGTCAATCGCAGAGAAGCGGGGCTGGCCACCTGGGCATCGCGCGCCGGCGTCGAGCTGACAAGGCGCGCATGGGCGCTGGCGGGTGCGGCGACGCCGATGACCGACAAGGCCAGGACGGAGGAGAGGGCGAGGCGGCGGTTTATCATGTCGTTCTCCTGCTGGAACCCTAAGTCATACGGTCCCCGCCCCGGCTTCCCTCATGCTGACCGGGCGCGGGTCTGTCCGGTATCCGGCGTTGATTGCGTTCTCCCAGTGACACCGGCAGGAGACCCAAAATGCGAACCACGATCACAGCCTTGGCCACAACCGCCCTGGTCCTGACCGCCGGCTGCGGCGACCGGCAGGAGCGGACCATCCGCGACCCAGCGACGGGCGATGCGGTCACGATCCAGTCGGGGGAGCGGCTGCGTGCGCCCTCAAACCTGCCGGCCCATGCGCCGATCTATCCAGGAGCCGCAATCGAGAATGTGATGGAGGGAACGTCCTCCGGCGAGGGCGGTGCCAGTTCCGGCGGCATGGTCGTCATGCGGTCGGATGCTGATGTTGAAACCGTCGCCCGCTTCTACCGTGAGCGGTTCGACGCCTCCGGCCTGACCGAACGCAGCGAGACCCGCATCAGCGGAGCCCTGAGTCTCAGCGCAGCGTCCGGCGACAACGCCGGAGATAGTGTCCAGGTCACCGTCGCTCCGGCGGACGACCAGCCCGGCTCAACAATTTCCATGGTTTACAGCCGCGCGGGTTGACGCCCGCCACGCCAGAAGACACCGTTCGTCCGCGTTTAACAGGGGGATGCGGTGGACTGGACGCGAGTTGAACAGGTCTTTGACGAGGCGATCGAGCTACCGCCCGAGGCGCGCGTCGACCATGTCCGCGCGACCCTTGTCGACGCGCCCGAGTTGCAAGCCGAGGTGCTTGGTCTGTTGAGCGCCGCAGAGGCGTCGGGCGAGTTTCTCGAAACACCGGCGTCGGACGTTTCAACGCTCGAAGCCGACGCACGCATCGGCGACTGGCGCATCGTCGCGCCCGTCGGCGCGGGCGGCATGGGTCAGGTCTACCGGGTCCAGCGCGCCGATGGGGCGTTCGAGCAGGATGGCGCCTTGAAGATCATGCGCGCGCTGCCGGCAGCCTACTGGGCCCGGTTTCAGGCCGAGCGCCAGATCCTGGCCAATCTGGAACATCCCGGCGTCGCTCGTCTGCTGGACGGCGGACTGGGACCGGACAACCGGCCCTTCATGGTCATGGAATACGTCGATGGCGCGCCGGTCGACGCCTGGGCCGCTTCCCGTAACCTGTCCGCCGACCAACGCGTGCATTTGATCCTCCAGGCAGCGGACGCCGTCGCCTACGCGAACGCCAAGTTGGTGGTCCACCGCGACATCAAGCCGTCCAATATTCTGGTCACCGAGGATGGACGCACGCGGCTGATCGACTTCGGCGTGGCGCGGCTGATGACAACGCCGGACGCCCGGCGAACCGAGACGCCGATCTCGATCGAATATGTCGCCCCCGAACTGCTCGAAGGCCAGACGGCGAGCGTCATGACCGACGTCTATGGTCTGGCGGCGACCCTGTACGAGCTGCTCAGCGGCCGCGCGCCGGTTCCTGTCCAGGGGGAGGCCGTGGCGATCGCGGTGCGTCGCATCGCCGAAGACATCCCGCCGCCTGTCTCTTCGGTGACCCGTCCCCGCATCCGCGATCGCGGACTTGCGCGGGATCTGGACGCCGTCCTCGCCAAGGCCCTGCGCAAGGAGCCGCGCGAGCGCTACTCGACGGTCGAGAGCTTCGCCGCCGATCTTCAGCGCGCCCTCGAACGGCAACCGGTCCAGGCGCGTTCCGGCGAGACAGGATACGCCATGCGGCGTTTCCTGCGCCGCCGCCGCTGGCCGATCGCGGCGGGTGTGGCGATCTTCGCCAGCCTGGCGGTCGGCCTGGGTCTGGCATTGGATCAGGCCGCCCGCGCCGAGCGTGAGCGCGATGCCGCCCGGCGTGAACAGGCCCGCATCGAGGCGGTCCAGCAGTACCTCTATTTCATGCTGCGCAACGCCGCCGAAACGGGCGGACCCGATGCCGACGCATCCCAGGTGCTCGACAATGCCGCGGCCCAGGTCATGGCCCAGTTCGAGACTGATCCTGAACAGGGCGGGCCGATCCTGAAAATGCTGGGCGAGCTCTATTTCTATCTCAACGACTATGAGGCGGCGGAGCCGATCCTGACTCGGCTGGTCGAGGCCGACCGGGTCGATCCCGCCCTGCGAGCTTCGGCGGCCTACGACCTGGGGCAGGTCCAGCTTCGACAGGGTGAACTGGACCGGGCCGCCGCGCTGTTGAACCAGGCCCAGACCTTCTGGAACAGCGATCCCGTCCGCTGGCGCTCTGAGATCGTCGCAAGCCGGCTGGTCGAGGCCCGCGTGCTGCGCGATCAGGGCGACGTCGAAGCGGCGGTCGCCCTATTGCAGGCCGCCCTGCCCCAGCGCATCGCCATCAGCGGTGCCAATGACCGGGAAACCGGCGTCATGCACAATGACCTCGGCGTGATGCTGACGGCGGCAGGCCGCCCCGAGGAGGCGATGCCGTCGTTCCGGGCGGCTCTGGCCGTGTGGCGGGCGACGGGGCTGGAGAACAGTCCGGACGCCCTGAACACCCTCAACAATCTTGCGGCGCTCGAGGTGCTGTCGGGACGTCCCGGGCAGGCCGAACCCCTGTTCCGGCGCGCGGTGGAGATCCGCCGGCGCTATTACGGTGCCTCCGCCGCCACGGCGGCCCTGCTGTCGAACTACGGCAAAACCCTGGTCCAGTTGGACCGGGCCGAGGAGGCCGTCCCCGTCCTCCAGGAAGCCGCCGACATGGCGCGCGCCACGGCAGGGCCAGGAAGCCTGCACTTCGCCTCCGCGACCGCCGGCCTCAGCGAGGCCCTGCTCAAGGCCGGGCGCGCGGACGACGCGGCCCGGGTGGCTGAATCCGGTCTGAATGACGTGCGCGCCGCGCTGGGGTCAGGACATCCCGGCGTCGGTGTCGCCGCCGTCGGTCTGGGCCGCGTGCGCGCTGCCCAGGGACGTGACGTCGAAGCGCGGGCCTTGCTGGATGAGGCGCAAACCGCCCTGACGCCACTCGGGCCGGCCGCCGCGTCCCAGATCCGCGCCATCGAACAGATTAGGACGCAATACGGATTGGAATGACGCCCTCTTCCGGCGGCGTGTCGCACAGTTCCTTGAACAGCCAGGCCCGCGCCTTGACCCAGTCGCGCCGGATGGTGCGGTCGGTCACGCCCATGATCCGCGCCGCCTGCTCCTCGCTGTAGCCCGCGAAGAAACGCAGCTCGACCACCTGGGCCAGGCGGGGGCTGTGGCCGTTCAGCCGGGCCAGCGCCTCATCCAGTTCGACCAGCCGGTCGTCGCTTTCCCAGAAGGGCTCGATATCGTCGGTCAGGGCGTCGATCTTGCCGCTGCCGCGCTTAGCCGCCATGCGGGCACGGGCGTGGTCCACCAGCACATGACGCATCGCCAGGGCCGCCGCGTGCAGGAAATGGTCGTCGTCCATCCAGCCTTCGCTGCGCCGCAGTTTCAGCCAGGCCTCGCTGATCAGGGCGGTCGTTCTCAGGGTTTCGCCCGCGCGCACCCGAAAGCGCTCGCGGCTGGCGATGCGGCGCAGTTCGCCCCAAAGCTCGGGCGCCAGTCGATCCGCAGCCGCCCGAACCGCCGACGGCGGCCTGTAGCTGTGTTCGATAGGCTGTACGCTCATACCTGTTGACCCCACTGTCCTCGAAAGAACCCGGATACCTTATCCCCGATCAGGCCCCCAAGGCCAGAGTGTCGGTTCCTGACGGCCTGTCGCCTGGCGGATGTCCGGATTGGCTGGCCGGCTGCGTAGTCCCGTTTGAAAAACCGGAGGATCACAGATGAAAGCGTCCCACCTGCTCGTCGCCACGACCCTGAGCGCCCTCATCGCCGCTTGCGGCCAGCAAACCTCAAACAATGGCGAGGCGACCGGCTCGACCTCGGACGCCGCGACCGCCGAAGCGGCTGCGGCTCCGCCGGGCACAGACCCGGAGCTGGCGGCGGCCCTGCGATGCTGGGGCTATACGCGCGCCTCCTTCTACCTGCACCAGGCGTCACCCGAGATGGCCGCCGACATCCCCTCGGCCACCCAGTTGCAGTTCGAGGGATGGTGGGATCGGGCGCTTCGGCTGGCCTACGCCCAGGACATGACCGTTTCAGAGTTTGACGCCCTGCGAGACGAGATCACCTTCCCGACGACGGCGCTGTTCAACCGCGAATTCCGGCTGGAGGCGGTCGCACCCATGCAGGCCTGTATCGACACCTCGCCCGAGATTCAGCTCGATCAACCGTCCCTGCGGGACGAATGACGGATCATTCGGGCGTTCGCTCGAAGGTCACCGTGATCGGCGCGTCCATGTTCGGCGACTGATAGGTCCCCGTCCGCAGGGCGTCGCCGGCCACCGGCATATCCAGCACATGGGGCAGTCCATCTGCGCCCGGCCGCAGGATCAGCCGAACCCAACCCTGGCGAACAAACGAATCTGGATCGAGCTGACCGCCCAGATCGATGAATTCACAGTCTTCGGCCGCCGGTCGCGGCAAGGGCATTTCGATCCCGCAGAACGGCTGGAACAGGACATAGCTGCCCTCAACCAGATCGCCGTCATGGATCAGATGCAGCCCCATCACCGCCGCATCGGCCGGGTCGCCTGCGCGGACGATCCGCCAGCCGCCTTGCAGCGGGCCGGCGGGGGTGAGGCGACCCGTGTCCTCGCCGTGGCCTGACGGGTCGGGCCGTGGGCGCTTCTGGGCCAGGGCAGGCGTCGCCGCCAGAATCAAGCACGACAGGCCAAGGATGAATGTCCGCATGTCAGCGTCTCCTGCGAAGGGGGTTCAACTGACTGAACGCAAACCGGCCCCCTCAGCGGACAGGGGACACGCCCGCATTGCTCCGGTTTCAGATCCCCCCGACGGCCGCCAGGCCGCAGGCCCCGCTGTCGGCCAGCGCCGGCGCCGTTTCGCGTGTGACGCCGCCCAGGGCATAGACCGGCAGACCGACGCCCTGCGTCCATGCCCTGAACCGATCAACCCCCAGGGGCGCGCCGGCAGACGGGCTGCGGCTGGCAAACACCGGCGACAGCAGCGCGGCGTCCAGTCCCGCCTGGCCGGCGATCGCCAACGCGGCGAGCGAATGGGCGCTCCCGGTCAGCCGCCACCCCGGCCGCCGCGCCCGGACCGCCACCGCCTGTCCCAGGTTTCGTTCCGGCAGATGCAGGCCATCCGCCCCAAGGTCGCCGGCGAGCTCCTCATCGGCACCGACGAGCAAGGTCAAGCCGCGCGCCCAGCAGACCTCGGCCAGGCGCGCGCCCACAGCCCTCTGGTCCGCGCGCCCGAACGCCCGGAACACCACTCCCGCTCCCGGCGGCAGGCGCGCCGCCTGAATCCACGGTTCCGGCGTCCGCTCCGGGTCGGTCAGGAACAATAGGGGCGGCAAGGCGCGCGCGCCGGGGTTGGCGGCGGCCCAGGCCAGACCTAGATCATAGGCCGTCGCAAAGAGCGGATTCGATGACCAGTCCAAACCAGGCCCTTTCGGCCGTTCGCCACAAGATCGCGCGCGCCGCCCGCGCGGCCGGACGCAATCCCGACGATGTGACCCTGACCGCCGTTTGCAAGCAACAGCCCTGGGACCATATCGCTCCGGTTCTCGACGCCGGCCAGCGCATTTTCGGGGAAAACCGGGTTCAAGAAGCGCAAGCCCGTTGGACAGAGCGTCGCGCCAACATTCCCGATCTTCAACTGCGCCTCATCGGTCCCTTGCAATCCAACAAGGCGCGCGAAGCCGTCGCCCTGTTCGACGCCATTGAAACCCTGGATCGCGAATCACTGGCTGTCGCCCTCGCGCGCGACATCGCCGCCCAAGGACGCTCCCCTGAACTGTTGATCCAGGTCAATACGGGCGAGGAGCCCCAGAAGTCCGGTGTGATTCCGGCCCAGGCCGACGCCTTCATCGCCCGCTGCCGTGAGGTCCATGGCCTGACGATTTCCGGCCTCATGTGCATTCCGCCCGCCAATGAGGAGCCGGCGATGCACTTTGCCTTGCTGGGCAAGATCGCGCGCCGCAACGGCCTGGCCCAACTGTCGATGGGCATGAGCGGCGACTATGAGGCGGCTGTTCGCCATGGGGCCACCTCTGTTCGCGTCGGCTCGGCCCTGTTCGGAGATCGCGACTGATGCCGATCCGTTTGCGCCGGGCGATGGAAGCGTCCACATAAGGCCCATGGCCCAGGCGACCTCCCTCCTCATTATCGACGACGATATCGACCTGCGCGAGGCGCTGGCCGAACAGCTCGAATTGTCCGGCGAGTTTTCGGTCGAACAGGTCGGCACCGGCCTGGACGGCGTGAAGAAGGGTTCCGAAGGCCGGGCTGAGTTGATCCTGCTGGATGTTGACCTGCCCGACATCAATGGGCGCGAAGTCTGTCGGCGTCTGCGCGAGGCCGGCGTCCGCTCGCCCATCGTCATGCTGACAGGCGAAGACGGCGAAAAAGAAACCATCGGCGGGCTCGAGGCCGGGGCCACCGACTATGTGACCAAGCCCTTTCGTTTTGCCGTGCTGCTGGCCCGCATCCGCGCCCATCTGCGCAATGTCGAACAGTCCGAAGAGGCCGTCTTCCGCATCGGCCCTTATCAATTCCGCCCGGCCCAGAAATCCCTGACGGACGAAAAGGACAAGCGGATCCGCCTGACCGACAAGGAAACCTCGATCCTCAAATATCTGCTGCGCGCGCGGGGAGAAGCCGTGGCCCGTGAGGAGCTCTTGGCCGAGGTCTGGGGCTACAACGCCGGGGTCACGACCCACACCCTGGAAACCCACATCTATCGTCTGCGGCAAAAGATCGAGCCCGGCAAAGGTCATGCCCGCCTGCTGATCACCGACGGCGGCGGCTATCGCCTTCAGGCATAGGCGCAACACCAAGCCAAAATTATATCTGACCTTCCCCTACGGCACCTTGCTTGGCGGGACGAAGCGGGCACATTGCGCATCCAGGGACCGCTGTTAGACGGTCGGGAGGATTCACATGCGCATCAAGCTCACCTTGGCGGCCTCAACGCTCGCCCTCGGCCTGGCCATGGCCGGCACCGCTTCGGCCCAGACCTACGGCCGTATCATCACCTTCGGTGACAGCCTGTCGGACAACGGCAACCTGTACTCGGTCTTTGCCACACCGACCTCGCCGCCCAACTACCAGGGGCGCTTCTCCAATGGTCCGGTCTGGACGGAGCTTCTGGGTTGGACCCAATCTCGGTACACCGGCCCGGCGACGGGCAGCTACAACGGGGCCTTTGGCGGGGCCCGGGCCGACAACTTTGTTGCTCTCCCGCCTGGTCTGGCCGCTCAGATTGCAGTCTATCGCTCGGCCCCGCTCAACGGCACCTTCGACGCCGACGACCTGGTGACGATCTGGGCCGGAGCCAATGACATCTTCCAGACCATGCCGATCGCCGGCGGAGGGGCCAATCCGTTCGGCGACATGACGACCGCGTCGGTGACGGCCGCCAGCTTTGTCGGGGCTGCCGTCAATACGGTGTCCACGGCCGGTGCCGGTACCGTTCTGGTCGCCAACCTGCCCAACCTGGGCACGACACCGGAATTCCGCGGCACCTCCGCCCAGGCCCTGGCCACCCATTCCACGAATGTGTTCAACGCGGCCCTTTATGCCCAGCTCTCCGCCCAGGCTGCGGCACACCCGAATACCAACATCATCTTCATGGACGTCAACCGGGCCTTTGATGTGCTGCTCGGCGCGCCGGGTCGCTTCGGCTTCACCAATGTGACCAACCGCTGCCTGGTCGCCGGGGTGCCCTGTGCCACGCCTGACACCTATGTCTTCTGGGACGGCGTCCATCCGACCGCTGCGGGTCATCGTCTGGTGGCGAGCCTCGCCACCGACTACCTCTACTACGGCAACTTCGGGGCGCATTCGGCCCTCCAGGGTGAGATCGCCGTGCGCGCCCGGGCCGATGGCCTGGATGCCGTCACCGGTCGTCTAGGCACCGGCTCGGCTGAGCCGGAAGCCGGTGGCCTGTACATGGGCCTCACCTACGAGCAGTCCGAGTTTGACGCCCGCGACGTCGTGCCCGGCGGCGATATGACAGGCGGCAGCCTGATCGTCGGGGCCGACGGCGACCTGGCCCCCGGTCTGCGGGCCGGGGCGGCCCTGCAAATGCGTACCGGCGATGCCGAGGTCGGCCTGGTCAACTTCACCGCCGAGGGGGCCGCGCTGGATGCCTATCTCGGCTGGCGTGAGGGGTCTTTCTTCGTCAACGCCGCCGCCGGCTATAGCTGGGACCAGTACGAAGATATTCGCCGTCAGACCGCCACGCCGGGCATTGTGGCTCAGTCGACGACCAATGGCTCGTCCTTCGGGGCCAAGGTCGAAGGCGGCATGATCTTTGACGCCGGGGGCCTGGCCTTTGTGCCGCGCGTCGGCGTGTCGTGGATCTCCACCACCGTCGACGGCTATGTCGAAGAGAACGCCTTCGGGGCCCAGCACCAGATCAATGAGCGCAACATTGATGCGGTCGCGGGCGAAGTTGTCCTGCGCGTCGAAGGCGATATGGGCGGCATGTCCTTCTGGGGTGAAGGCGGATATCGCGACGTGCTCAGCCACGACGCCGACGATGCCATCATCGGACTGGCCGGCAACACTGCCACGCCTCAGCACATCCACGCTGAAGACCCCGACGGCGGACAGGCTCTGCTTGGGGCCGGTCTGGCCACCCACTGGGGGCCGGCAGAGATTGCGGTCGGCTATCGCGGTCGCATCGGAGAGTCCTACAACACCCACCAGGGCGGGGTTGAGGTGACGCTCCGCTTCTAGCGGCACCCCTCCATCAGAAAACAGGCCCTGTCGGATCGCTCCGGCAGGGCCTTTTCTTTGATCAGCCCCCGGCTTTCTGACGACAGAACTCTGCGAACCCGGCCATGAACTCGGTCAACATCCGCTCAGTCTCGGGGTCCGTCAGCCGGCCCTGATCGTCAAAGGCGGTGCCCCCACCGCCCAGCAGAAAACGCCCGCCGAACCACGGGTCGGTCTTGAGCAGCCTCAACACCGGCAACCAGGCCGCCTGAGCCATCACCGTCCCGAACCGTCCCCCCGACACACCGATCACCGCCGTCGGGCGACCGCCGAACACCCGCTCGATGTCCGAGCCCGGACGGCTCATCCAGTCGATGGCGTTCTTGAAGACACCGGGGATCGAGTTGTTGTACTCGGGCGAAACCAGCAACAGGCCGTCGCTACCGGCCACCTGGTCCTTCAGCGTCTCAACTGCCGAAGGAATGCCTTGGTCCCGCTCGACGTCGCCGTCATAGAGGGGAACCCCTCGGATCGACCCTTCGATCAGTTCAACCCCGGCCGGGCACAGACGGCCAGCCTCCTGCAGGAGCTTCGTATTCAACGACCCCGCCCGCAGGCTTCCTGACAGTCCGATCAGCTTCATCTTCGCTCCGAGACTTGCGCTTGGTGGATGCTCCCACAAATCGCCGGCCAACTGAAACCATGCCGGCGCAGAGGCGGATGACCGGATTCAGTCGCCGTTCTCGTATCCTGAACCAGGACCTCAGAAACAAGGACAACTTGATGTCAGTACGCACCCTGTCCGCTGTTGGCCTCGCCGTGTCGGCCATAGGGCTGGCCGCCTGTGGAGGCGAAAGGCAAGCCTCCGCGCCCGACGCCGACGATGCCTCGCCCCCGACACAAGCGGCACCTGCGCAAGAGCCCGCCGCCCCGACGCTTGCATCGGCCACCCGTGAGGACGTCGCCGACGCGATCGGCTGCCACCTCATTGTCTCGTCGGCCATGGCCGCGCAAATGACCGGACAGGACGTCTCGACGCGGCGCTATGGCCCCAGCCTGCGCTACTGGCACGCCCAGATCGAACCGCGCACCCAGGCCGCCGGCCTTTCGGAAGCAGAGGCCCAGACCGTCCGCGAGGAAGTGGTCATCGAGGGATCGTGGGGCTTCCACGCAGACAATGCCGAGTCCGTGGCCCGGCTGGATCGCTGCTACAACGAAACCCCACCCGGCGCTCCGTAGTCCCGGCCTCGCCACTGGGCGCAGCCTTCCACCAGAAAATCCACCAGGCTGCGCACCGACGGCAACAGCCCCCGACGCGACGGATAGACGACGTGGACGATCCACGGTCGGGGTCGCCACGCCGGCAGCAGGTCAACCAGTCGCCCGGCCTTCAGATCGTCCTGCACGGCGATCATCGGCAAAAGCCCCGTCCCAAGTCCGGCCAGCGCCCCCGCGTGCAGCATGGCCAGATCATCTGTGACCAGCCGCGGCGAATGCCGCACCGTCGCCGTCATCCCCTCCGCATGGAACAGGGACCAGACCGGGTCGGCCTTCCACGGACCAAAATCCAGGCTGGGCCACCCCGCCAGGTCTGATGGCCCGGCCGGCTTGCCCAGCCGTTCCAACAGAGCCGGCGTCGCCACCAGACAGTGCTGGCTGTCGTCCAGCTTGCGCATGACCAGATCGCTGGCCTCCAGCGGAGGTTCCCGCACGCGGATGGCCAGGTCGAACCCTTCGGCCACCACATCGACGCGCCGGGTCGTGCTTTCCAGCTGGATGTCCACCTCGGGGTAGCGAGCCATGAAGCGCGCGATCAGCTCGCCCACCTGATAGGCGACCAAGCCCGGCGGACAGGCCAGCCGCACCCGACCCCTGGGCGCCCCGGTCGCCCGGTCCACCACCTCCCGCGCCGCCTCCGCCTCGACCATCATGGCACGGCCATGCTGGTAGAAGGCCTGGCCAACTTCCGTCACCGAAAACCGCCGCGAGGTCCGCTGGATCAGTCGCACGGCCAGCTCATCTTCCAGCGCCGCGATCCGCCGGCTTAGCCGCGATTTCGGAATCCCCAGCGCCCGCCCGGCCGCCGCAAAGCCGCCGTGGTCGACCACCTGAACAAAGAAATACAGGTCGTTGAGATCCATCATCGTCCTATTTTTAGAACGCTAGAGTGCAGATTGATAGTCTTTCACTGTGACCGTTCCGCATTCATATCCCTGGCAACGTGATCGGCACCGCCGATCCATGCACAAGGAGACAAGCCATGAAGAAGGTTCTGGGACGCTACGGCAACGACCGCGGCCATTGGGTCGGCGACGGCTTTCCCGTCCGGTCGCTGTTTTCTTACAACGGCACCGGCAATCGGATGAGCCCGTTCCTGCTGCTCGACTATGCCGGGCCGCACAACTTTGAACCCACCGATAGCCGCCGCGGCGTGGGCCAGCATCCGCACCGCGGGTTCGAGACTGTCACCATCGTTTACGATGGCGAGGTCGAGCACCGGGATTCCACCGGCCAGGGCGGCATCATCGGCCCGGGCGACGTTCAGTGGATGACGGCGGGTGGCGGTATCCTCCATGAGGAGTTCCACTCCCCGACGTTCGGCAAGACAGGCGGCCCGTTCCGCATGGTCCAGCTGTGGGTCAATCTGCCGGCCAAGGACAAGATGACGGCCCCCGGCTATCAGGGCATCCTCAACGCCGAGATCCCGACTGTGACCCTGTCCGACAACGCCGGCACGGCCCGGATCATCGCCGGTGAGCTGGATGGGGCCAAGGGACCGGCCCGCACCTTCACGCCGATCAATGTGTGGGATGTACGCCTGAACCGCGATGCCGAGACGACCCTGGCCATCCCGGACGGTCACACCGGCATCGTCGTGGTCCTGAACGGTCACGTCACCGTCAACGGCGACCAGCCCGCCGGGTCCGCCGAGGCTCTGCTGCTGGATGTCGATGGCGCGGGCGTCACCCTCAAGGCCGATGCCGACAGCACCATCCTGATGCTCTCGGGCGAGCCCATCGCCGAGCCCATCGTCGGCTACGGCCCGTTCGTGATGAACACCGAGGATGAAATCCGTCAGGCGATCAACGACTTCAACTCCGGCCGCTTCGGCCAGATCGCCGCCTAGACGACAAGAGCCCCGCCGGATCGCTCCGGCGGGGCTCTGAATTCTGGAGCGGGTGAAGGGAATCGAACCCTCGTCGTCAGCTTGGGAAGCTGCTGCTCTACCATTGAGCTACACCCGCATTGGGCTCCTCCTAGATCGGCGCGCATCCGGCGGCAATGAAAAAGGCGGCGGATCGCTCCGCCGCCTCATTCGTCCAGGGTTCGGGCGATTACTGCACCCGTTCGACCCGCACGCCCTGGGCCTCAAGCTGGGCCTGGACGCTGTCCGGCCCGGCCAGATGCAGAGCCCCGACCGCCATGAAGACGGTCCCGTCCCCGGCCAGTTCTTGCTGAATCTGCCCGACCCAGTCGGCGTTCCGGCGCGTCAGGATGACTTCATAGATCGTCGGATACTCGGCCTTCAGATCATCCCCGCCCAGGGCGTAGAGGGTGTCGGGGTCGCCCGCCGACCAGGCGCTTGCCATCTGATCGAGCAGGGCCACGCCCTGTTCATAATTCTCCAGCGTCGAGCGCAGGAAATCCAGCTCGTCCTCGGGCGACAGATTGGCGAAGAACATCAGTTGCTGCTCCATCGTCTCCAGGCCGTGGATCGGCTTGCCCGCCTCCAGGGCATGACCGCGCAGCACCACATCAACGCCGGCCTCAGGGTCAAAGCCCGCCTGAACCAACGGAGCCACCGCAAGGTTGATCGCCGCCAGCCAGGGCCGCATCGGGTCCATCGCCACACCGGACAGGCCCATCGCCTGGGCGGCACGGTCCAGCTCAGCAAACTCATCGGCCGACAGTCGGCTGGAGAGCGGCGTCTGCGGCGACAGGCCGTGCTGCATGATCAGGGGCGTCGCAGCCGCCTGGTCCTGTGGATCCTCGATCTCCAGCCACAGGGCCTCGGACGCATTGAAGGCCTCAGTCACCGCCGGCGTCATCCAGTCGTTTCCGGGCCGCAGCAGATGCACCGTGCCGAACAGATAGATGGTCGAATCCGCATCGCGCACGACCCACAGGGCCGGACGAGTGGCCTCGGCCGACACGACCGCCTCCTCCTGAATCAGATCGGCGGTGCGCGCCAGGGCCGCGTCCGGGATGGCGGAAAACACCAGGCCCAGGCCAAGCCCGGCCCCGACCGCGGCCCGGCTCAACTGGGCGGCTCCGGCCAGGAACTGTGAAAGTAAGGACATAGGCGACTCCATAGGTGCGACGGGCGGTTCAGACCGCCTCCTCGTCGTGAAAAATCGACTCGATCGGCAGATCGAAGGTGCGGGCAATCTTGAACGCCAGGGGCAGCGACGGATCGTATCGCCCCGTCTCCAGCGCATTGACCGTCTGGCGCGACACGCCCAAAGCCACCGCCAGATCGGCCTGACTCCAGTCGCGTTCGGCTCGCAGAACCTTGAGACGGTTTTTCATCTAGCGGCTCTTCCACAGCCACCAGTACAGCCAGGCCAGGCTGTAACCGATCAACAGGGTGAAGACGACGATGAAGCCGCCGGTGGCCACATAGCCGGCCGGACCCGCATGCAGACCCGGCCACAACGGCACCTGAAGGTCAGGACGCTCAAGCAGGAAGAACAACCCCACGATCAGCGGCAACAGCGCGACATTGCCGCCCCAGAACCAGGCCCATTTGTGAGCCTCCCGAGCCGCCTCATCGAGGCGACGCCAATACATGGCAACCAGCCACACCCCCACGGCCATCAGCCCCGCAACGACCAGGCCCATCAGGATCAGACTCCCGACAGACGCCTCGCGCGACATGGCCGCATAGATGCCGACGGTGGCTCCCAGGCCGAGCGACAGACCCAGCAGGGCAACGAGCCAGCGCCAGGGTGCAATCTGTTTTGCCGCCACAGCGGACCTCACCACGAACGATTTATTGAGGACGATGCGGCATCTGTAGGTGTGAAGATGAACACTTGTCAAGCACCCTAGACATAACGACAAGGTCGCTTACCGCCTCGAAGCCGGTTGAAGCACCCGGAAGTTGCGCCATCAGGCTGACTCTTCCTGACTCCACGGGCGTCAGCCCCTCACGAAATCGTGAAAATCCCTCATAAGGCATCGTATCGGGCGATCACGCCTTCGTGATGAACGCCAGACAACAGAGTAATCAGGTTCAGTCCATGCCGGGTGCGTCAAACGGTCACGTCAAGACGGTCAGGGTCCGCCAGGGGGGTGGCCTCTCCCGTCTTCCCAAGGGGGTTGACGTGAAAGTCGCCATCGTGGCCGGAACCCGGCCGGAGGTCATCAAGCTGGCACCTGTGCGTGCCGCGCTCATGGAACGCCAAGGCTTCGAGCCCGTATGGATTTCCACCGAGCAGCAATCCAGCCTGAACAGCCAGACCCTTGAGGTCATGGGTGTCCAGCCTGACCTGGTGCTGGCCCCGCCCTCACCTGATCGGTCCCTCGGCGGGCGTTTCGCCGAGGTCATGGACCGCCTCGATGGGGCCTTCGGCATCCTCGATCCCGATTTCGTTCTGGTTCAGGGTGACACCTCGACCACGGCGGCCGGGGCCATGGCCGCCTTCGCGCGCCGCATCCCGATCGGCCATGTCGAAGCGGGCCTTCGCACCTTCGACCTGGATCGTCCGTTCCCCGAAGAGGGATGGCGCTGTGTGGTCGGCCAACTGGCCAGCCTGCATTTCGCCCCGACCCAGGCGGCCGCCTCCAACCTGATCCGCACCGGCGTCGCGCCGTCCAAGGTCCATGTCACCGGCAACACCGGCATCGACAGCGTGCGCCTGACCGGCGACCGGGTCCGTCCCGAGCCTCTGACCAACGGTCTGCGCCGGGTTCTGGTCACCATGCACCGCCGGGAAAACTGGGAGGGGTCGCTGGACCGCATCCTGTCGACCCTGGTTCGCCTGCGCGATCACATCGACGACATCGAGATCGTCTTCGTGGCCCACGCGAATCCGCTCCTGCGCCAGCGCGTCTTCGCCTATCTGGGCGAACAGTCGCGTATCCGTATCGTAGGTCCCTTGGACTATCTGTCCTTTATCTCCTTCCTCAAGAGCGCCACCCTGATCCTGTCGGATTCCGGCGGCGTGCAGGAAGAGGCCCCCTCGTTTGGCGTGCCGGTCCTGGTCCTGCGGGAATCGACCGAGCGTATGGAGGCCGTTGAGGCCGGCGTGGCCCGGCTGGTCGGCGTCGACCCCGACGTCGTGCTCCAGACCTCGACGCGCCTGCTTCTGAACGAGGCCGAACGTCAGCAGATGGTTCGCACCGTCTCGCCCTTCGGGGACGGCCACGCGGCCCGCCGCATCGTCGATGTGCTCCAGAGCGCCCCGCTATCCCAGCATGACTTCGCCCAGATCCGGGCGGCGGTCTGATCGCGATGGAACCCTCAATCGTTCAAGACGTCCAGACGGTCTGGACCGACAGTACCACCTGGCTGGCGGCGCACGGCGTCACCGGCGAGGCTGCGGTCGGCTGGCTCACCGCCTACTGGGGCTTCATCCAGTGGTCGATCATGGTGTCGGCTGTCCTGATCCTGATCTCGTCGATCGACGACCTGTTCATCGACCTGGCCTACTGGACGCGGCTGATCGTGCGCTTCTTCACCTTCTGGGATCGACCGCCGCCTCAGAAATGGCTCGACCGTCACCCCCAGAAGCGTATCGCCATCATGGTGCCTGCCTGGCAGGAATCCGATGTCATCGCCAACATGGTGGCGAACACCAACAAGTCCTTTGACTATGGCCCCTTCGACATCTTTGTCGGGGTCTACGCCAACGATGCCGACACCCGCCGCGAGGTCGAAAAGATCCGCCGCAGGTTCCCCAACGTCCACAGGGCCGAGGTGCCGCATGACGGCCCGACATCCAAGGCTGACTGCCTGAACTGGCTGGTCCAGAACATCCTGCTGCACGAAGAGCGCACGGGCGAACGCTTCGACGTCTTCCTCATGCACGATGCCGAGGACGTGGTGCATCCCTACGGCCTCAAGACGGTGAACTGGTTCATCGACGAGGCCGCCATGATCCAGATGCCGGTGCTGTCGATGCAGCGTCCGTGGAACCGCCTGGTGGCCTGCCACTACATGGACGAGTTCGCCGAGTTCCACACCAAGGACCTGCCGGTTCGCTCTGCCCTGACGCGCATGACGCCGTCCGCCGGTGTCGCCACGGCCTTCCATCGGGCGGCCATGCTGGCCCTGGTGCGCGAGAAGAACGGCCTGCCCTTCAACACCGACAGCCTGACCGAAGACTATGATGTCGGCCATCGCCTGGCCTCGATGGGTTTCCCTTCGGAATTCGTTCGCTACCACGCCCGCATCAAGCGCGAGCGCAAGGCCTGGTTCCGCAAGGGCAAGGTCACCCACTATCCGCGCGAACTGGTCGCGACCAAGGAGTTCTTCCCCGACAAGTTCTCCACCTCGGTCCGCCAGAAGGCGCGCTGGATGCTCGGCATCTCGATCATGGGCTGGGCCCAGCTCGGCTGGTTCGGCTCGCTGGTCAACCGCTACTACCTGTTCCGCGACCGCAAGACGCTGTTCACGGCCCCGACCGGGATGTTCGGCTACTTCATCGTCGTGCAGGTGCTCGGCTACTGGGGCCTCAAGCTGTTCTGGCCCGAGGTCGTCGACCTGCCGCCCGTGATCGAACACGACTGGGTATGGCTGATCGTCTCGATCAACTTCTTCTTCCTGGTCAACCGGATCATTCACCGGGCCTGGTTCACCGGCATCAACCATGGCATTGCCCATGTGCCGCTGACGCCGATCCGCATCGTCGTGTCCAACCTGATCTCGTTCGGCTCCTTCTGGCGGGCCAGCCGTCAGTATCTGGGCCACCTGATCACCGGCCGCCCGATCGCCTGGGACAAGACCCAGCACGCCTATCCCTCACTGTCTGAGCTTCAGCAGGGCTCAGGCCGCCTGGGCGAAACCCTGCGCTTCTGGAACGCCCTGTCCGAAGAGGACCTGAACCGCGCGCTCGCCGCCCAGAGGAATCTCTACCGTCCGCTGGGCCTGATGCTGCTCGATCTGGGGGCTACTGACGACGAGCACCTGGCCGAGGCCTTCGCCGAACACGGCGAAACCTATGCCTCCATGTTCGATCCCTTCCAGATCGAGCCGGACGTGCGCAACCTGCTGACCGTCGACGAAGCGCGTCGCTTCGGGGCGGTGCCGCTCCGCCGTCAGGGGGGCTCGCTCGACGTGGCTGTGGCCGAGCCGATGCCGCCCGCCCTGCGTCAGGAAATGGAGCGCCTGATCGGTCGACGCGGCGTCAAGGGGGTGCGAGTTCTGTTCGCGCCGCTCTCGGACGTGGCCTTTGCCCTGCGGTTCGCCTGGAGCCAGGACCCCTTCACCCAGGTTCGTAGCCGGCTCAGCCAGATGCGTCGCAACGGGGATATTGACGCCTCGCGTGAGGCCCTGCTCTGGCGCTCGGTGCGCGCCGGCTATGTCCGCCTGGGCGATCTGCTGGTCCGTGAAGGCGTCATCAGCCATGCCGACCTCCAGACGGCCCTGTCCGCGGCCCGCCGCAACGGTCGCCATCTTGGGGAAACCCTGGTGTCGATGAACCTCGCCACCAGCGCCGCCGTCGATGCCGCCCTGCAGCGCCAGAAGTCCGCCGGATGGGTCAATGAGGCCCTGGCGCGCGCCCTGGCCGAGGCACCCGCCGACGAATTTCACACTGTGAGTTAGCCCGTGTCCGTGTCATCGTTTAATTTCCAGAGAGGAGCCCGTCCATGAGTGGTCCCGCCCATCTGATCGGAATGACCGCCGCCGCCGCGGTTCTGTCCTATGCGCCGGCCATTGCTTCGGTTGATTTCGATCCGTCGTCGCAAGCCGCCGCCCAGGCCTATGCCCACTACACCTCCGGCAATGCGGAGGCGGCCGTCACTTCGTCTTTGCGGGCCGTCGAGGAAGACCCGTCCAACCTCGACTACCGGCTGCTGCTGGCGGATTCCCTGACCCTCGCGGGCCGTCCGAGCGAGACCCTGGAGGTGCTGGTGCCCCTGCGTGACGAGCGGGACTATCGCATCCAGACCCGGCTGGCCCAGGCCGCCTGGGACAGCGATGAGCCCGAACTGGCCGCCCAGGCCTTCCTGTCCGCGGCGGATCTCGCCGAGGGCCCGGAATCGCGGGCCTATCTGTCGCGCGCTGCGGTCCTGTCCCTGCTTCAGGCCAATCGTCGCGAGGAGGCTGCGCGGGTCTTTGACCACGCCTGGGCCGGACAGTTCCTGCAAGGCTACGATTCCCTCGACACCGCCAATGTCGCCCTGGCCGTCGGTCGCGATGCCCAGGCCCTGTGGGCCTTTGAAGACGCGCAGCGTTACGCCGCCTTGCCGGGCCGCGCCGCGCTCGACGCCGGCTATGCCGCTCAGCGTCTGGGGCTCGAAGACTGGGCGACCTCCTACTTCAGCCGCGCCCTGGCCGACTGGCCCGCTGATGTCGGCTCGGAACAGCGGGCCCAGATCCAGGCCTTCGTCCAACAACAAACCTACGGCTCCTGAGCCCCGCCATTCCGTACAAGGACAATCCCATGCGCCATCGTCTGATTGCCCCTCTTGGCCTGGTCACAGCCCTGGTCGTCGGAGGCCCCGCCCTGGCCCAGACTGCGGACGCCGCCGTCGACCAGGCCAGCGATGCCTCGGCCACAGTTCAGGACGCCGACAGCCGCGCCTATGCCTCGCGGCTCAACATCCTCAACCTGGTCGAACAGGGCCGGATCGATGAGGCGCGGGCCGCCTTCGACGCCGATTGGGCCGCCGGTATCCTGCCGGGGCCGGCCCCGCTTGATGCCGCCAATATCGCGGTGTCCGTCGGGCGCGACGCCGAGGCCCAGGCCGCCTTTCGTCAGGCCGACGCCCAGACACCCCTGTCGGGGGCCACGGCCCTGAATGCCGGCTACAGCGCGCGGCGCATCGGCGATGACGCCACCGCCATCTACTGGTTCGAACGCGGCCTCGACACCTGGCCGACCGATCCCGCCTTCGACGATCAGCGTCGGTTCGAGATCCGCCGGGAGATTGAAACGCTTCAGCGGGTCTGGGGCGCGTCCGCTTCGGTGTCCTACGGCTCGACCTCGACCACCTCGTCGGGGATCGTCGGGGCCGACACCGTGGTTCAGGCCGGTGGCGAGGTCTATCGCCGCATTGGTGGCTACAACAACGGTCGCACGCTGGATGTCTTCGGTCGGGTGTTCACCACCCTGGACTCCGATGTCGGCGGTCCGACCGGCGGCGACACCACCCAGGGATGGGTCGGGGTCCGGTACCGACCTCTGTCCGAAACCAATCTGATCCTTGAGGCCAGCCGCATGATCGCATTGGGCGATCTGGCGCGGGATGACTGGATGCTGCGCGCCGCCTGGTCGGCCGAGGATGGCAGCGATCTGCGCTTTGACCGCACCAGCTGGCCCGCCTGGCGCCTCTATGGCGACGTGGCTCATCTGGTCGATGCCGAACAGACCCTGGGTGTGGCCGAGGCCCGTCTGGGTCGGGCCTGGCGCACGACCGACCGCGATGTCGTGACGCCGTTTGTGACCGTTCGGGGCTATTATGACAGCGCCTTGGCCGACGAATTCGCCGCCGGGGCTGGTCCGGGTGTGTCCTGGCGTCATTGGTTCCGCGAGCGTGGCCAGGCGGCCCCGGCCTCGTGGATCGAGTTCGTGCTGGGCTATCAGTTCAGCCTCTCGGGCGATGCCCGTGGCGAGGGGACCTTCATCGGGGTCAATCTCAGCTACTAGGTTCAATCGGCATCCAGGTCGATTGTGCTTTTGAATACAGATGCTTTGGTCATGGCCGGGCGTGCCCCGGCCACCCATCACCGCGGTCGTCCACCAAACGACTGCCGCTGTTCCGACATCAACACGACTTGAGACTCAACGCGGTGATGGGGTCCCGGCGCAAGGCCGGGAACGATGGCTCTTTGAATGTCGATTGAACCCAGGACCGCGCGCCACATTGGGGCCGGAAACACAGGCCAATTGACGCGGGATCACGAAACCGTGATCATAGGCCCTTCTCCTCCCCGTGACTGACTGCCCGTGACAACACCTGCCACGCCTTCTGCACGCCGTGCTGACCTGGACTGGATCCGGGTGATGGCGTTCGGCCTGTTGATCCTGTTCCATACGGCGCTCGTCTATTCGCCCTACGATTGGCACGTCCAGTCGGAACACCGCCTCTCCTGGATGCCCCAGCTTCTGACGCTGACGGGTCCGTGGCGGCTGACGCTGCTGTTTCTGGTGTCGGGTGCCGCCATGAGCTTCCTCACCGCGCGGCGCACCCCCGGACAGGTGCTCAAGGCCCGGTTCGAGCGACTTGGCCCGCCGCTGTTGATGGGCGTTCTGCTGCTTGTCTCCATCCAGTCGTGGATTGAGGCCATGGACAACGGCTGGTGGGGGGCGGACTACCTCGGCTGGCTCGGCCATGAGTTCGGCCCCGAGGGTTTGATGGACGGCGTGCCGTTCAACCATCTCTGGTTCGTCAATTACATCGCCGCCTACAGCGTGGTCGTCGTCCTGCTGATGCTCAGGCCCGGTCTGATCGAACGATTGGCCGGCTGGCTGGCCCCTCTGGTAGCGGGCGCGCGCGTAGTTTGGGTGCCCTTGCTCTATCTGGTGGCGATCCGCCTGACGCTCTATCCCCTTTTCGGCAGCACAAACGCGCTGGTCGGCGACTGGTACAACCATGCCCAGTCGCTCGGGGCCTTCCTGTTCGGCTTCCTTCTGGCCCGTCATGAGCCGCTCTGGCAGGCGCTGGAACACTACCGTCGCCTGACGCTGTTTATCGCCCTGGCCGTGCTGCCGGTGCTGGTATTCCAGGCGGGCTATTTCCCCAACAACATCGCCTATGACGCCGCCAAATTCGCCATCCAGGCGACCTATCAGTGGGCCGTCATCGCTACCATCCTCGGCTACGGCAGCCGCTACCTTCGCCAGAAGGACGGTCCCGTCCTGCGCTATCTGACCGACGCGGTCTTCCCCCTGTACCTGGCCCACCAGACCATTCTGGTCGTCGCCGTGTGGCTGATCCGACCGGCGGGCCTGGCCCCGCTGCTTGAGGCCACCATCCTGGGGATCATCACCTTCGGTGGCAGCCTGCTGATCTATGAAGTCGTGCGTCGTGTCGGATGGCTGCGCCCGGTCTGGGGCCTCAAGCCTTTCCCGCCGGCCCGTCCACCCGCGCCCTTCACCGGACGCCGCCGGTTGCTGATGGTCGGGGCCACCGCCCCCTTGCTGGTGCTGATCGTCTTTCTCGTCTCCGTCGCGGCCTACCCCGGTTTTGATCATGCCAGCCAGTATCTGTCCGAGCTGGGTGGAGCCGATGCCCGCTACCCCGAGATCTTCAACGTCGGGGTATTCATCTCCGGCGTCATGGCGGCCCTGACCGGCATCGGCATCGGCTGGGCCCTCATGGCCCTGACCGGCGCACGGATCACCGGCCTGATGACCGCCGCCGCCTTCCTCCTGGCCGGCTACGGCCTGTCCGCCTCCAGCCTCTATCCCTGGCCAGACCCACGCCACATGGTGATTTCTCTGGGCCTGGGCATTCAGATCGCGCCGTTGCTGATCCTCTGGGGCCTGCGCGAGCGCCGGGACGTTCCGCGCCTGAAAGCCTTTCTGATCAGCGCCTTTGCGGTGATGGCGGTCCTGACCCTGTTCACCAAACACCTGGTCCTGCCCGGCACGGTCAATGATCTGAATGTCGGCTGGTGGGAGACGGCCTATGCCACGGTCCTGATCGGGTGGGCCGGGGTGGCCGCCGTCCTGCTCGAACGCGCGGTCCGCCACGAGGCGACCAACCGCGGTTCGGTCACAATCCCGGCCTGAAAAAAGTCACCCTTTTCACGATTCTGTGATTGCGCTTCACGAACTCGTGATGCACATAGTGAATCCATGCTGCGCCGCAGCAGCGTCCGCTGCCTCCCCCCCGGAATTCTGGCGAACGCAACAGAGGGATGACCTGCCCATGGGCGACCTGTCGCTCCGAGTGAACGCGGATGTGCGTGAGGTGGAGAGCTTCGACTCTCAACCCTGGCTGCCGGCCGAAGCGCCCCTGGCCATGCCGCGCCAGTCGTTGGACGCCGCCCCCAAGGTCCCCGAGGGCCCGCTGCCGACCTCGCCCGAGACGGTGGCGCGCCGCCGCTGGATTCTGTTGGCCTGTACGCTAGTTCTGTCGAGCCTGGCCCTGATCGCCCCGATCTATCAGTGCGCCCGCTTCGGCTTCACGGCGCTGGAGGTCTTCGGCCTGTTCTGCCTCGCCGGCCTGCTGACCGCCATGTCATGCTGGTTCTCGTCGGCCTGCATGGGCCTGTGGGTTCTGGCCACCGGTCGCGAACAACAGGATCTGGCCTTCGCCGCCCATCCCGACACCCCGATGAGCCGCACCGCCATCCTGATGCCGGTCTATAACGAGGATGCCGACGCCTCCTTCGCGCGCCTGGCCCATCTCGATGCCTCGCTGGCTCGCCTCGGTGCCGCCGGCGCCTTTGATTTCTTCGTCCTGTCGGACACCAACAAGCCGGCCGCCGCCGCCCATGAGACGGCCGTTTACGTCTCGCAGCGTGCCCGCTTCACCAGCCGTCTGTTCTACCGTCGCCGCATGGCCAATACCGAGCACAAGGCCGGCAACCTGGGGGACTGGGTGCGTCGCTTCGGGGCGGCCTATGAGCAGATGGTCGTGCTGGACGCCGACTCGACCATGGCCGGTGAAACCGTCCTGCGCCTCGTCGACGCCATGGAGATGAACCCGCGCATCGGCCTGATCCAGACCACGCCGACCATCATCAAGGCCGCGACGCTGTTTGCGCGCGTGTCCCAGTTCTCAGTGCGTCTGTACGGGCGCGTCGCGGCGGCGGGCCTGGCCTGGTGGACCGGTTCGGACAGCTCCTACTGGGGTCACAACGCCATCATCCGCACGCGCGCCTTCGCCGAGTGTGCGGGCCTGCCGATCCTCCCGGGCGTCAAGCCGTTCGGCGGCAATGTCCTCAGCCACGATGTCGTCGAGGCCGCCATGCTGCGCCGCGCCGGCTGGGGCGTGCACGTCACCGCCGCCCTGGACGGTTCGTGCGAGGAAACCCCACCGACCATCACCGACTTCATCCGCCGCGAGCACCGCTGGTGCCAGGGTAATCTCCAGCACCTCAAGCTGGTCGGGGCCGAAGGCCTGCACCCGATGAGCCGGCTTCAGCTGATCCTGGGCTGCGTCGCCTATCTGGCCTCGCCCCTGTGGCTGGCGTCGCTGGCCACCGGTCTGGCCATTCAGCTCAGCTATCCGATCGACTGGGGTAGCTGGCTCTATGTGCTGAACCCCGAGTTCTCGGCCTTCACCCTGGCCTCGCTGTTCGCAGCGCTGCTGCTGATCGGGCCCAAGATCATGGGTGCCGCCCTGGCCATCAGCCGCCCGGCTGAGGCTCGCGCCTTCGGCGGCTCGTCCCAACTCGTCAAGGGTGTTCTGTCCGAGATCGCCCTGTCGGCCATCCTCGCGCCGATCCTGATGGTGGCCAACACCCATGCCGTACTTCAGATCCTGCGCGGCCAGGACGCCGGCTGGCAGGTTCAACAGCGCGATGCTGACGGCCTGGCCTTCGCCGACGCCTTCAAGTCCATGCGCTGGCAGCTGGTGGTCGGGACCTGTTTTGTCCTGGCCCTGGCCTTCCGCCCGGATCTGTCGATGTTCTTTGCGCCCATCGTCCTGCCGCTACTGGCCTCGCCCTGGATCGCCATGTGGACCTCGCGCCGCCAGGCCGGGGACGCCTTCGCCGCCCGTGGCTGGATGGTCATCCCCGAAGAAGACGGCTCTGTCTCCGTCGCGGCCCTGCCGCCGGTTCGCCCGTCTTCCGAGGCGGCCCGCCGCCCGGTCGCCCAGCCGGCCTGAACGCACCGACACACCTCTCAGGCGCACGCGCTAGGCGTGTCTGAACCGATTGGTTAACGTCGCCCCGAGGACCGCTGGGGGGCGCTCATGGAATTCACCGCCGAAGACGCCAAGGTCGCGATCCGCGCGGTCTGGGCGATCCTGTCCTCACCGCTAGCCCAGCGGGTGTATGTGGTGGCGATCGGCGCGGCTGTTCTGCTTGGTAGTTTTCTGGGAGCCAAAAAGGGCATCGGTCTGATCCAGGCTCACGCAGCGCAAACTCCGGCTAAATTCTCAAACCTTCGTCAGGGCCGACGGCCTCAAAACGCGGTCCAGTTATCCAGCAAGATTGCCAAGCTGATAGCCGTCTACCTGGGAGGTCTTTTTGGCGCCTCCAAAGGCAGCATGATCAGTGTGACCTGCGGCGTGTTGATCCCAGCCGCGGCGCTATTTGCAATGACCTTCGCCTACCCGTGGTTCGACGACTCGACTGTTCATCTGATCAATGCAACGCACCACCCCGTCCCGCCACCAAACCTCTCAGCAGCCGGACTGTTCGTTGCAGACCAGACCCTTCGCGGCGGTCTGTTTGACTTGATCGAAATATTCGCGGTCGACATCGCCGAGATCAGCAACAACCCCGCCAACCTGCCGTTCTCGTTCGGCCTGTTCGCTTACCACCTCTATGTCGAGGGATTTGTCTTCACCGGACTGTTTCTGCTGGCCCGAAATGCTTGGATCCTTGGATTAAAGTTGGTTGAAGAAATTCGGTTCTACAATAACGGCGTGAAGACGGGCTGGGCTTAGGCAAGCCTTCAGTCGAGCTGAAACCCGGCATCGCCGGATACCGATCAGTCACCACTCTTCTCGCCTTGATCGCGCCGCATATGGCCTGCCCCCTATCGAACGTAGGATCAGGAGATTCTCCCCATGACTACCCGTCTGCTCGGCCCCGCCGCCACGCCCGACCGCGCCGCACAGGGTCTGGAGCTCGTCCGCATCGTCACCGCCCTGCTCATCCTCGTTCACGGCGTCTATCGGGCCCTGGCCGGGGGCGTCGCGCCCTTCGGCGACTGGCTCGACGGGCTCGGCTTTCCCATGGGTATCGCCTGGGCCACGGCGGTCACGGCGATCGAATGGGTCGGGCCGGTGCTGATCCTGACGCGCCGCTGGGTCTTCTGGGCCTGTCTGGCGCACATGGGCATTCTGGCACTCGGCCTGGTGCTGGTGCACCTGCCCTTCGGCTGGTTCGTGGTCGGGGCCGGCCGCAATGGCGTTGAGTACAGCGTCCTGCTGCTCACCTGCCTGGCCGCAACCGCCTGGGCCTACCGACCCGGTCGCAGCTAGCGGACCCCCGCCACCCACTGATCGACCACGCGGCCCAGCACATCCAGCGGCATGGCCCCGCCGTCCAGCACGGCCGAATGGAAGCCCTTGATGTCGAACCGGTCGCCCAGCCGTTCGCGGGCGTCGGTCCGCAAGCGGTCGATTTCGGTGTGGCCGATCTTGTAGCCGCAGGCCTGGCCCGGCCAGACGCAGTAGCGTTCGCACTCGCTCTCGGCCGCACCGGGGGCCAGGCCGACGGTGTCGATCATGTAGGCGATCGCCTGTTCGCGGCTCCAGCCGTGGTGGTGCAGGCCGGTGTCGATGACGATGCGCGCGGCGCGGTACAGGAACGACTGGTGGAAGCCGAGCATCCCTTCGGGGAAGGCATCATACATCCCCAACTCCGCCGCCAGCTGTTCGGCATACAGACCCCAACCCTCCCCGTAGGCGTTGAAGCCCAGGATCTTGAGCAGCATCGGCGTGTCCGTCGCCTCCAGCGCCAGCGAGCCCTGTAGGTGATGGCCCGGTAGGCTCTCGTGATAGGTCAGGGTCGGCAGCGCCCACTTGGGCCAGATCGTCGTGTCGTGCAGGTTGATGTAATAGGCCCCCGGCCGCGACCCATCCAGCGAACCCGACTGGGCATAGCCGCGCGGCGCGCCCAGCTCGATGGCCGGCGGCACCCGCCGCACCTCGACCTGGGCCCGCGGCATCCGCGCGAAGACTTCGGGCATCCGCGCCGTCACCGCCGCCACCTGACGGTTCAGATCCGCCAGCAGCTCGGCCCGGCCTTCGTCCGTGTTCGGATAAAGCCAGGCCGGGTCACGGCCCATGGCGGTCAGCCGCGCCCCGACCGACCCGTCCGTGTAGCCTCTCGCCCGCAGCAGCGGATCGGCCAGGGCCTGAATCTGGGCCACCTGATCCAGCCCGATCTGGTGCGCCTCGGTCGGGCTCAGGCCCGTCGAGGTCTGGAACCTCAGGCACATGTCATAGTACCGCTCGCCGTCACGCCGCGCGCCGATGCCGGCGTCGTGCACGGCCTGCGGCCGATGCCGGGTCAGAAAGTCGATCTGGGCGTCGACCGCACGGGCCACCGGCCCGTTGACGATCTGTGCGGCGCGCGCGTCCCACACGCCCGCCACGCCCGCCTCGTTGGTCTTGCGCACCAGCGGCTGGACCAGCATCGCGTCCAGGTTCCCGCGCAGCGACCGCAGCTGGGCCAGCGCCTTGTCCATGATGAAGTCGGGCGGCAGGATGCGATGATCCGAAGCATCCATCCGCGCCCGCTCGGCCTCATGGGTCATGCCCTCGGCGAAGCTCTCCAGCCGCCCCAGATAGGCCTCGGCGTCGGCGTTGCTTTCGACCGAATGCTGGCTGTCGAGGAAGTCGGGAACCGCCTGATACAGCCCCGTCAGCTGGCTGATCACATAGGGACAAGGATACATGTAGCTGTCGACGCCGCCGAACGGGAAGGCGGCGATCTCGCCGGCCATGCCCGCCATCCACGTCACGGTGTCATGGTCGGACCGGTCCCGCCCGCTCAGCGACCCGGCGTCGATCCCGGCCAGGCCGTCCCGCGCCGCCGCCAGCGGCTTGAGCACATTCAGACGATCCGCATAGGTCCGACTGTCCAGCCGCGCCTTCAGCGCCGCGTGCTCGCCGCTGTCCAGCCCCAGGCTCGTCGCTCCCATCGGCGACGCCTCTAGAACCTGGGCGAAGATCGCATCATACAGCGCCCGCGCCTGATCGCGTGCACCGCCGCCGGTCGCCGGCGCGCCCGGCAGCGTTCCGCACCCGGCCAGCAGCCCTGCGCCGGCGGCGCCCATCAACAGGTGACGACGGTTCATCATGGCAAGCACTCCCAATTCCCAGGCCCACGAATAGAGCCGCCGCGGCCCCATCCTGCAAGCCGATCACGGTTTTAGGTTGATCCGAACCCAACCTTGGGCGTTAGACACCCCATGACCGAAACGAAAAAGCCCGCCGTCCTGACCATCCGCAATGCGCGCATGGCGGACCTGAACGCCATCTCGGCCCTGGTCGCCAAGGTCTACAAGACCATGCCCGCCTATACCGACGGCATGCTGCGCGGCCAGATTTCCGCCTTTCGCGACGGCCAGTTCGTCGTCGAATACGAGGGCGAGATCGTCGGCTACGCCGCCGGTTTCCGCATCGACGAGAAGACCGCGATGGAGCCCCACACCTGGACCGCCATCACCGGCGCCGGCTACGCCGCCCGCCACGATCCGGCGGGGGAATGGTTCTATGGCATGGAGGTCTGCGTCGATCCCGACCGCCGACGCCTGCGCATCGGCCAGCGCCTGTATGACGCCCGGCGCGACCTGTGCGAGAGCCTGAACCTGAAAGGCATCGTCTTCGGCGGTCGGATGCCCGGCCTGGCCCGTCGCAAGAAGGAGTACGCCGATCCCCAGGCCTACCTCGACGCCGTCGTCGAGCGGAAGGTCAGCGATCCGGTCATCGGTTTTCACCTGCGCTCGGGTTTTGAGCCGATCGGGGTGTTGAGGGGCTATCTGCCGTCAGACGCTGCCTCTTTGGGCAATGCCGCCCACATGGTCTGGCGCAATCCCTACTATACGGACGACAGCGGCAAGGGCGCGGCCTTCGCCATGAAGGAGAACGTGCGGATCGCCACGGTCCAGTTCCAGGCCCGCAAGGTGTCGTCCTTCGACGAGTTCATCGCCAACATCGAATATTTCGTCGACATCACCTCGGACTATCGCTCCGACTTCGTCATCTTCCCGGAGCTGTTCACGCTTCAGCTTCTGGCGCTGGAGCGCAAGCGGCTGACCCCGGCGGAATCCATCGAGGCCCTGACCCGCTACACCCCGCGCTTTGTCGAGGCGCTGAGGAAGATGGCGGTGGAGTACAACATCAACATCATCGGCGGCTCGCACCCGACCCGCACCGACGACGGCGACATCCAAAATGTTGCGTATGTCTTCCTCAGGGACGGCTCGGTCCATGCCCAGGAGAAGATCCACCCGACGCCGAACGAGCGCCACTGGTGGAACATCAAGGGCGGCGACCGGGTCCACGCCATCGACACCGACTGCGGCCCGATCGGCGTTCTGATCTGCTACGATTCGGAGTTCCCGGAGCTGGCCCGCCGGCTGGTCGACGAGGGTGCGCGGATGCTGTTCGTGCCCTTCTGCACCGACAACCGTCAGGGCTATCTGCGGGTCCGCTATTGCAGCCAGGCCCGCGCCATCGAGAACCAGTGCTACGTCGCCCTGTCGGGCAATGTCGGCAATCTGCCGAACGTCGAGAACATGGACGTCCAGTACGCCCAGTCCTGCATCCTCACGCCCTGCGACTTCCCGTTCGCGCGCGACGGCATCGCCGCCGAAGCCACCGAGAATGTCGAGACGATTACCGTCGCCGACCTCGACCTGTCCGACCTCGCCTGGGCCAAGTCGCAAGGCACCGTCCGCAACCTGCGCGACCGGCGGTTTGATCTCTACAAGACGGTGTGGGCCGACGGGGGGTAGCCACGCGTCTCCTCCCTGACGACGAAGCCGTTGGGGAGGGGGAGGAGACGCAACTTCCTTACGCCGAGCGAGCCCAGTCGCGGATGCGCCGTTCCAGCACCGCCAGCGGCATGGCGGCGGCCAGGAGGCCCGCGTCGTGGAAGCCGGCCAGGTCGAAGCGGTCGCCCATGGTCTGGCGCGCCTCGGTTCTGAGGGTGTCCCAGACCGTCTGGCCGACCTTGTAGGAACAGGCCTGGCCCGGCCAAACACAGTAGCGCTCGATCTCGGTGACCCAGTTGGATTCCGGCTCGCCCAGATGCTCGGTCATGTAGCGAATGCCCTGCTCGCGGCTCCAGCGCAGCTTGTGCATGCCCGAATCCACCACCAGGCGCACCGCCCTGAACAGGAACGACTGCAGATAGCCGATCTTGCCCCAGGGATCGTCCGCATACATCCCGATCTCGTCAGCCAGCTGCTCGGCATAGAGCGCCCAGCCCTCCGAATAGGCCGAGAAGCCCACGACCTTGCGGATCATCGGAATGCCCTCGGCCTCCTGGGCCAGGGTGATCTGCCAGTGATGGCCCGGATTGGCCTCGTGATAGGTCAAGGTCGGCAGGGTCCAGCTGGGGTTCTCCGCCGTGTCCCGCAGGTTGATGTAATAGGCGCCCGGTCGCGTGCCATCGAGCGACGGCGAGTTGTAATAGCCGCCCGGTGCCCCGGCCTCGATCGACGGCGGCACGCGCCGCACCTCGACCGGCGCGCGCGGGTGCTGGCCGAACAGCGGCCGGATGCGCTCGGTCACCACCTGGATCTGGCCATTCAAGTCCGCCAGCAGCTGCGCCTTGCCTTCGTCCGTGTTCGGATAAAGGAAGCGCGGGTCGCGGCCCATCGCCGTCAGCCGCTCGCCGGTCGTGCCCTGCGTCAGCCCGTTCTGGCGCATCAGGGCGTCCATCTGGCCTTCGATATAGGCGACCTGCTCCAGGCCCATGGCATGGACCTCTTCGCCCGTCATATTGGTGGTGGTGAAGGTCTTCAGGCCCCAGTCGTAATAGGCCTCGCCGTCCGGCAACCGCCACACACCCGCGTCGTGGGTCGCGGTCGGTCGCATGGCTTCCAGGGCCGCGATTTGGCGATCCAGCGCCGGATAGACCACGCTCTCGATGAGGCGCGCCGCCTCCGGCCCCGCGTCGGGCAGGCCGGCCTCGGTCGCCTTGCGCGTCGCCGCCAGGGTCAGCACAGCCTGCGTCGCCGGCGTGCTGCGCGCGCCGCGCAACTGCAACAGCGCCTTGTCGATCATGAAGTCGGTCGGGGCCGCCCCGCGCCCGGCGTCGGCTATGGCCCGCTCCGTCTCCTGGTCCAGCGCCGTGCCATAGGCCTCAACCCGGCTCAGATAGGCCGCCATGTCGTCGGCGTTTTCGACGACGTGGTTGCTGTCCAGGAAATCCGGGATGCCGATGTAGGCCGACGCCAGCTGATTGACGACATAGGCCTGCGGGAAGCCGCGCGCGCCGTAGTCGAACTGCCGGCCTTCTTCCGCCGTCTCCCCGACGAAGACGAGGGTGTCATAGTTGACGGCATCCATGCCGGTCACGCGCGACCGGTCCAGGGCTTTCAGCTCATTCAGGATGACACGGTTCTGGTCGGCCTGACGGTTGAACTCCACCACCGTGCGGTCATCCAGCCGCGACCGGGCCCAGGCAAATAGAGGCTGGCGGTCCAGGCCCAGGCTGGTCAGCCCCTCGGGGCTGCTCCCCAGGGCCTGCTGGAAGGCGCGATCATAGATGGCGTTCGCCGCGGCGACGACCTGCGGGTCCGACCCACTCATCGCCGTCTCCGGCGAAACGGGCGCGACCGGCTCCATGCCCGGCATCCGCAGTCCACACCCGGACACGGCCAGTGCGCCCCCCGCGGTGGCGGTCATCATCAGATGGCGGCGGTCAATCATGGTCAGGGCCTCCCAGCCTGGAAATCAGGCGCGGACCCTAGCTGCGCCCCTCATCCGGGGCGAGTGAAAGGTTGGTAAGGCTAAAGCCCCCGCAGCACCCGCCGCATAAACTCCGTGTCCGACCAGCCGGGTACAAACCCCGCCAGCGCCGTCCCGAACCCGCGCGACTGACGCACCACCAGCAGATCGCGCTCGGGCAACAGATACAGCTTCTGCTCGCCGGCCCCGGCGGCCAGGCGGATGTCCTCGCCGCGCTCGGCCATTTCGGCCCCGTCGTCGCCCATGCCGCTGCGCGCCGCCGGCGCAATCAGCCCCGGCCGCAACAGCCACCAGCACAGGCCATATCCCGGATTGGCCTCGGATCCCGTCCAGCACGGCGTCAGGTCCGCGCCACCTGCCCCGTCCAGCACCCAACGGCCCCATTTCGCCCATTCGCGCGCCGTCAGCCGCACCCCGGTCGGCAGCGTCGGCTGGCCCCCGTGCAGCCGCCAGTCCGCCACCTGCACCGCCGCCGGATCAATCACCCGCGAGCGATAGAATCCCAGCACGTCCGGCAGATAGCCCCGGTCCGCCAGCATCCGTCGCACCATTTCGCCCCACACCTGGAACGGGCCGGGATTGTATTCGAAATGCGCGCCCGGTGCGGTCTGCAAACCCGCCGCCACGGCCTCGTCATAGGTCGGCGGCGCGCCGAACCCGCCGGCCACCAGCCCGGACGTCAGGTTCAGCAGGCCGCGCGTCGTGATCGTCGCCTTGGCCGGGTCGGCCTGCCATTCGGTGATGATGTCGCTGACCGGCGCATCCAAATCCAGCCAGCCCTCGCGCACCAGTTCGCACGCCATCACCCCGGACAGGCTCTTGGTCCCCGAATGGATCGGCCAGTCGCGCTCCGGCCCGCCACCGTTGGCATAGGCCTCCAGCAGCACCTCGGGGCCCCGCTGGACCAGGACCGACACCCCGCCCCGCTCGTCCGAATAGGTCAGGGCATCGCGGAACGGCCCGTCCATCGCCTGGGCCTGCGCCCGCGACCCCAGGCCCAGCGCCGCAAACGCCCCGCCTGCCACCGTCATCGTCCGCCGCGTCAGATCCATCAGAAAGCCCATTCGTCTCAACTCTCGCGCCCGCCGTTACGGGTCAAGCCCGGCGGGATTGGGGCGATAAGCTACATCCGCGTCTCGTCCTTGACAGTCAGGAACAAATAGCGAACATCTCTGTTCGTCATCCTCGGGCTCGACCCGAGGATCGGACGTCGGGTTGAGCGTCCTGTCCGGGAAGAGCTGAGCCGCGGCCCCTGCGACCCTCGGGTCAAGCCCGAGGGTGACGAGGTGGAGATAGGGCGAACCTCGTCGTCCCACGCCTCTCCTCACGCGAATTGGCGCGACAGGGGCGATCCCCTGGCTCAAGGTAACCTTAATCGGCGGGACGGAGGGGACATCGTCATGCCAGTCGCGGGGCGTCCACGCACCATTCGGGTGCCGGCGTCAGTGCGCCCGAGCACGGGGGCGCGCTGAATGCGGCGGCTCGTCCTGATGATGTGTACGGTGGCGTTCGGCTATGGTCTGGGCGCGGGCGCAACCTCCGGCATCGACCCATCCGGCGCATCTTCCGCCCCCCTCCCCGTCACCCCGGCCGCGACGGAGCCGGCCCCGGCCACGCCACCGCCCTTCGATCCGGGCGGCCCCTGCCCGACAAACCCGGCCTATCCCGCCCATACCGAGGTCATCGTGCTCGCACCGTCCGCAGCCGGCTATGGCGATATCCAGTACCCGCGCACGCCGCTGCCGCCGCACACGGTCGCCCTCACCTTCGATGACGGCCCCTGGCCCGGCACCCGGGGTGACCAGCGCGTTTTCGACATTCTTGAGGAACGCTGCATCCAGGCGGTCTTTTTCCATGTCGGCACCATGATCGAGCAACGCCCCGAACTGGTCCGCGAGGCCATCCGCCGCGGCCACGGCGTCGCCAGCCACAGCTGGTCCCATCCGATGAACCTGTCCCGCTGGTCTGATGAAGCCGGCCAGGCCCAGATCCATCGTGGTTTCGTCTCCCTGAACGCGGCGGCAGCGCCCGGTGTGGCCGAGCCCTTCTTCCGGTTTCCGGGCCTGGACGACAATCCGCGCCTGCGCGCCTGGCTCGACCGCGAGGGCATCATCGTTGTCGGGGCCGAGGCCGACGCCGATGACTGGAAGCAGATCAGCGCCGCCGAGGTTCACAGGCGCGCCGTCGCCAATCTGGAGGCCACAAACGGCGGCACCCTGATCCTGCACCAGATCCACCCCCGCACGGTCGAGGCCTTGCCGGGCCTGCTCGATGACTTGAACCGGCGCGGCTATCGCTTCGTGCGGATCTCGGCGCGACCCACGCAACCGGCCCCGCTGACGACCCCGCCTCAGTCGGCGCGCTGACCCCGACTTTCCTCCCGCACGGCCCGGAACTCGGTCCCTTCGTTCCATTCCGGCCAGGCCCGGCTGTTGGCCAGGTCACGCGCCACCCGATACAGCAGGTCCAGGTCCTGGGCCGCCGCGTCCATCGTCCACGTCGCATCCCAGGCGTCGGTCGGCTGGTGATAGCGGTGGGCGACATAGTCCGCGCTCTGGGGGCTGGCCCCGGTAAAGCCCGCCGCCGCGAACAGGGCCGGCACCCCTCGCAGCGCCAGCGGAAAATGGTCCGACCGATAGAAGCCACCCGCCTGCGGAGCCGGGTCGTTGATCAGGGTGCGCCCCTCCACCTCGGCATAGGGGGCCAACAGACCGTCGAGCGTATTCTTGCCCATGCCGATGACCACCACCTCGGGCGTCACCTCGGCCCCCGGCAGCAGGGAATCCAGGTTCAGATTGGCCACGGTCGTTTCCAGCGGCCGCAGCGGGTGGGCGGCATAGTGATAGGCCCCCAGGAGGCCGGATTCCTCCGCCGTCCACGACACGAACATCAGGCTGCGATCCGGGCGTGGCCCCTCGGCGAACACCCGCGCCAGCTCCAGGATACCCGCCACGCCCGTCGCATTGTCGACCGCCCCATTGTAGATGTCGTCGCCCTCTGCGTTGGCAGGACCACGCCCATAGGCGTCCCAGTGCGCCCCGAACATGACCGTCTCGTCCGGGTGCCCGGCCCCGGGCAGCACCGCCACCACATTGCGGCTCTCGACCCGATCCGCCGTCTGGGCGAAATCCACCGACATCGTCAGCCCCGTCAGCTCGACCGGCTCAAAGGCATCGGTGCGCGCCGTCTCACGCAGGGCCGCCAGGTCCAGCCCGGCCCGCGCGAACAGTTCGGTGGCCACATCCCCCTGGATCCAGCCTTGGAACGGCACCCGTTCCGCCGCCCAGTCCTGACGCACAATGTCAAAGCGCGGGGCGCTCGCCCCACTCACCACCGTGGTCCACGGATAGCCGGCACCGGGCGTGTCATGGATAACCAGCACGCCGGCGGCCCCCCGCCGCGCCGCCTCGGCAAATTTATAGACCCAGCGCCCGTAGTAGGTCATCGCCGGGCCGTCGAACCGCCCGGCGACCGGATGGCCCTCGGGGGCCTGAAAGTCGGGGTCATTGACGATCACCACCATGATCTTGCCGGTCAGATCGACATCGCCGAAATCATTCCAGCCACGCTCGGGTGCATCCACGCCGTAGCCCACGAAAACCAGCGGCGCATCGGTGACGGTGATCCGCTCAACCGGCCGATCCGAGGTCATCACCAGATCCGGCCCCCATTCCAGGGCGCGGGTCCAGCCATCGGCTCCCTGAACCGAAATCGTCGCCGGGCCGTTCCGCGTCGTCCGCGACAGGGGCACCATCTGGAAATAGCTGCCGTCATCGCCGCCGGGTTCCAGCCCCATCAGCCGAAACTGATGGGCGATATAGTCCGTGGTCGGACCCTCATCCGGGCTGGCCGGTGCCCGCCCGCCCAGAGCATCCGACGCCAGCTCGCGCACATGATCGTTCAGCCGGACGGGATCAATCTCCTGGGCCAGGGCGGCCCCCGGCACACTGAGGGCGACAATCAGGGCAAGGATGGATGAACGCATGAGGGGCTCCCGAACACTATTCGAGACAAGCCTAGCGCGGCCTTGGCGCTCTGTCGCCCGTCTCGATCCGGCGATTCAGGCCGCCGTTGTTTCCTGGGCAGAAGCGACCTCGGGCTCGGCCACCGCCTCAGCCTCGGGCCGCAGCAGTTCCTTGATCTTGCCCGCCAGGGTCGGAATGCTGATCGGCTTGGCGAGGAAGGCGACATTGGCCTCGCCCTCCAAGAGGTCCGAGAACTCGGCCTCCGCATAGCCCGAGATGAACAGCACCGGGATATCGCCCAGGAACGGCCGGGCGTGGCGCAACAGGCCCGGCCCGTCCATGTCCGGCATGATCACGTCCGACACCAGCATATCAATCTTGCCGGCGTTGGCCTCAGCGAGAGCCAGGGCCTCTTCGCCGTTCTCGGCCTCGATCACCTCATAGCCGCGCGCGCGCAGCAGCTTGGCGGTGATCAGGCGCACCGAACCTTCGTCCTCCGCAAACAGGATGCGCCCGGCGCCCGACAGGTCGCGCGGCTGGCGCGGGGCCTTGGCGGCCGGCTTGGCCGCCACCTCCTCTTCGGTCCGGGCCTTGGCTGCGGGCAGGTAGATACGGAACACAGCGCCGCCCGCCTCCCCGTCTGCCAGCACGATGTGCCCGCCGGACTGATCGACGATGCCATAGACCGAGGCCAGTCCCATGCCCGTCCCCTCGCCGACGGCCTTGGTCGTGAAGAAGGGCTCGAACACCTTGGTCTTCAGCTCGACCGGAACGCCCGGCCCGTTGTCCGACACCTCGATCAGGGCAATGTCGTCACCCGGCGCATCCAGCCAGCCACCGGCGCGCGCCGTCTGGCTGTCAACCTTGCGGACCTGGATACGCACCCGGCCCTCGCCCGGCCCGACATGGCCCTTCATGGCGTCGCGGGCATTGACCACCAGGTTCATCACCGCCGTTTCGAACTGGCTGCGATCCAGCATCACCTCGGGCAGGTCGCGCCCATAGTCGGTTTCCAGCTTCACATCCTCGCGCAGCAGGCGGCGCAGGAAGACCTCCGATTCCGAGATCAGCTCACCCAGATCCAACCGCTCACGCCGCACCGTCTGCTTGCGCGCCAGCGCCAGCAGTTTGCGCACCAGATCGGCCGCTCGCACCCCGTTCTGACGGATTTCGTTCAGCCCACCGTAGGAGGCATCCCCGACGGGATGGCGCAGCATCAGATCATAGACCTGGCCCTCGATGGCCATGAGGATGTTGTTGAAGTCGTGGGCGACGCCCCCGGCCAGCTGGCCGATGGCCTGCATCTTGGCCGACTGGTTCAGTTGCAGCTCCAGCGCCTTCTGATCCGACACATCGAACAGCCAGACCCGGCGCGCGCCGTCTTCGGGCGCAATATACAGGTGCAGGGTTCGCGCCTCCGGCCCCGGCGTCTGCAACTCCAGCGGCCCGACCGACCCGGCGGCGATCTTGTCGCGCGCCTCTTCGATCCCGTTCGAATCCAGAAGATCAATCAGCCGCGCACTGGGGCGCGCCCGCCCGCCCAACAAGACCGGCAGGGCGGCATTGCACTCGACCACCTCACCTTCGAACAGGTCGGATCCGCGCACGACCGCCGAGCCGAACGGAGCCCCGGCTGCCGCCGCCCTCTGCCCCGCAGTATCCATCGCGCGGATCGGCTCGATCGCCTGAACGGCCAGTTCGGGGGCCAGCACCGCCTCAGGGGCCACGCGCACCAGATAGCGTTCCGCCCCCGCCCAGGACACCAGCAGCTCCCAGTCCTGCCCCTCCAGCCGGGCTGAGGCCCGCCCGGTCCGGCCCTCGCGCGCTTCGGCGAACGCCTGATACAGACCTGGGGCCGCCCGGCCTCGCGGCAACCGACGCACGCCCGCAGCCGCCGCCTTCCATCCGGGGTTCCCCGCCAGAACACGGCCATCGGGGCTGACCACCGCCGAGGGCTCTTCCAGCGCGCCCAGCAGGTCATCCGCTTCCAGATGCGGCGTCACATCTGACACGCGCCCAAAGGCAAAAAGCCCCACCACGGCGGTCACGGTCAGGCCCACCAACAGGATAATCCCCGGCGTCGACGTCGGGTCGGCCCGGAACGCCGGGTAGGCCGCTGCGGCCACCGCCAGCATGAACAGCGGCGCTGCCATCAGAAGCCACGGATCGAAACGCCGCGTCTGGGTCGCCTGGCTCATTGTCGAACTCCCGAGCGAATCAGTCATCGCACTTTATCATCGAACGCGCTTGCGCCCCGTGCCCAGAACAAAGCCCAGAACCTTGGCCACCGCCTCATAGTGGGCGCGCGGGATCGTCTGGTCGACGTCGACCGTGGCATAGAGCGCCCGGGCCAGCGGCGCGTCCTCGATCACCGGCACCCCGGCTTCCTCGGCCACGGCACGAATCCGCAGGGCCAGGGTATCGACGCCCTTGGCCACGCACATCGGAGCCGGCGTCTCGCCCGCCTCATATTTCAGCGCCACGGCGAAGTGGGTCGGGTTCATGATCACCACCGTCGCCTCCGGCACCGCCGCCATCATCCTCCGCCGCGACCGCTCGATACGGATCTGCCGCTGGCGGGCCTTCACGTGGGGATCGCCCTCGGACTGTTTGAAGTCTTCCTTCAGCTCCTCGCGGCTCATGCGCATCTTCTCGGCAAAGCGTTGCCGCTGCCACAGCCAGTCGACGCCGGCCACGACCGCCAGCAGCGACAGAATGCCGACCATCAACGATCCCGCGATCTTCATCGCCGCCGGCAAGATGGCGGCCGGGGCCATGGCGGACATGCCGGCAAACTCGGCAGCGTGCGGCTTGAGCACCATCCAGGCAATCGCGCCGGTCGCCAGCACCTTGAGGAAGGTCTTGACGAACTGGGCCACGCCGTCGGGTCCGAAGATCCGGCCAAAGCCCTTCAACGGCGACACCCGCGACCACTCCGGTTTCAGCTTTTCGGTCGTCCACAGAAAGCCGGATTGGACAATATTGCCGCCGGCTCCCGCCACCATGGTCGCGGCCATGACCATGCCGATGGCCGGGGCCAGGGCCGTCAGGGCAAAGCGGGCGATCTCGGTGCCGCCCCCGGCCTCCAGCGTTCCGACCATCTCGTGGGGATTGGCGATGAACGGCACCAGCGATTCAGCCAGGTTGATCGACAGCCAGGCCCCGCCCCACAGGATCACCGCAATCGCCGCCGCCAGAGCCATGACCGAGGCCAGGTCCTGGGTCTTGGCGACATCCCCCTTCTTGCGCGCTTCCTCTAACTTGCGGGGTGTTGCCTCTTCTGTTTTTGAGGCCTTGTCCTGGTCTTCGGCCATGCGCTAGCCACCCGAAAAGAAGGACGCCACCGCGCGGTAGCGGTCGATAAAGACCATGCCCAGAACGCCCAGCGACAGGGCGAAGACCGACAGGCCCAGCAAGACGTTCAGGGGCGTTGCGGCAAAGAAGATCTGGAACTGCGGCATCACCCGTCCAACCAGTCCCGTCGCCAGGTTGAAGATCAGGGCAAACACCAGAACAGGCGCTGAAAGCTGGACCCCCAGGGCAAACGAATCCGCCACCGTCCGAAGGATCAGCTCCGTCGCGTCCTGATAGATCAGCGGCCCGGTCGGACGGATCACATCATAGCTGCCGACCATCGCCGCAATGAACAGGTGATGCAGATTGGTGGCGAACACCAGCACCACACCCAACAGCGTCAGAAACGCCGCCAGGGTCGTCCCCGGCTGGGCCTGAAGCGGATTGGCCGTCTGGGCGAAGCTCAGCGTCGTCTGCAACGACACAATCTCTCCCGCCACCCCCAGGGCCGACAGGAACAGCCGCAACACCGAGCCGATCATCAGCCCGACGATGATCTCGCGAATGAGCCAGCCGGCGATACCACTGATCGTCGCCGGCAGGCCGGGCATGGCCTCACTGACCACCGGCGTCAGGGCCAGGGTCACCAGCAGGGCAAACGACAATCGGATGCGCGGCGGCACATAGCTTTCGCCGATGCCGGGGATCAGAAGGACGATGGCCCCAATCCGCGCGAACACCAGGGCCGCGCGCCAGACCTCATCGGCGGCCGCATACGGCTCCATCTACATGCCTGCGATGCGACCGGCGATCTGCTGGAAGAAGCTGCCCAGCATGGCCCCCATCAACGGCAGGAACAGCACCAGAGCCACAAAGATCGCCAGGATCTTGGGCGCAAAGATCAGCGTCGCTTCCTGAATCTGCGTCAGGGCCTGCATCAGGCCGATCAGAACGCCCACGATCAGGCCCACAATCAGCACCGGCGCGCACAGCTGGATGGTCAGCCAGATGGCATCCCGCCCCACGTCCAGAACCTCGACCCCGTTCACGCACTCACTCCGCTCAGATACCCGGCGAGTTTTGCCTACCGCGTGGTTAATGAAGCGTGTGGATGGGGATCAGGGCGCGATCAGACACAGCGCCTTCTTGCCGCCGGCCACCGCATCCGGCGACAAGCGGCGGTCCAGGGTGGCCAGGCGCCCGCCTTTGCAAACCGCAAGCGCCAACAGGTAGGTGTCGGTCACCTGACCGGGCGTGCGGATTCGGTCGATCGCCACGATGCTTGCACCCGCCAGACTTATATCGTCGGCCCAGAACTGGTGGCCGGGGTGCCGTCGCAAATCCGCGAGCAGTGGAGCCGCCTGGTCCGGGCCGGTGACGGGGTTTGTGTACTTGGGATGGCTGATGATTCTCAGAAAGCCATTCTCGACGATGGGGCAGGTTGCAAAGCCGGCAGCCCCCTCCCTTTCGAACCAGACGTGGGCTGTCGCATGGTGGACGTGGTCGGCATCAAGCAACGCCAGCAGCACGTTGACGTCGAGCAGACACCTCACTCGACGTCGTCGCGGATCTGATTGACCAGCTCGAGGGTCACCTTCTTCCCGCCTCGCGACGGCAGGATCGTCAGCCCGTTTCGGCGTGTCGCGGCCTTCGTCGGCCCGCGCAACGAGCGTCGCGCCAGTTCTGACACGATCTGGCCCAGGCTCTTGTTCTCGGCTTCCGCCATGGCGCGGGCGGCGGCGAGGACGTCATCATCGATGGTCAGGGTCGTTCGCATGGCCCATTTTATCGCATCACGCATCACGCATCAACTTTGTGGAAGACCGCCCCGTCGCCCTCGGGCTCGACCCGACGGCCGGGCACCCGGCTGCTCAGCCCTTCCCGGATAAGCCCCTCAACCCGATGTCCTAGCCTCGGATACGCGCGTTAGAGATACGGCTGGACCCACGAAAGTTCATATGGCAACGGTCGGCCAACTATATCTGCAGAGTACTGCAGCACTCCCCAAAACTGAGGCGTACAGCCGAACGAATATTGTGTCGGCATGGTATATTGTGTCGGCATGGTATTGGTGAAATTTGGACGGTAATCGTCAGGGGCCATGATGAGAGCGGCATTCACTAGATGAAAGTCGCGTAGTGAGAAAACCAGGAATGGCGGCGGCGTGTCAGCCGACGCCGCATAATAGATATCCGTTTCCCAGATGAGCCGCGAAGTAGCTCCCCCTAAGGCCTCCAGCTCAAGCACGAGCTCCCGCAATCGATCCTGATCGCAGGGCCTAGCTGGAAACACCGGGGGGTTCAGGAACATGAGCTCCTCGCCCGGCAACGGCGGAACGTACGAGCTCGGCCCAAAATTGAATTCCGAATTCGGCCTCCGATAATTCTGCGGGCGATGCAGCATATCTCGCAGCAACCGGAAGAGGCGTTCGCCCGTCACGTCACGGCGATTGTGGGCTCGGAGCTGACCCAATGCGAGGGCCTTCAAATTCTCATTTCTCAGGTGGCGTTCGACGCCTTGGGCCCCCTGGACGAACAAAACAAGATCTTCTGAACCTGGCGACGGGACGGACAGGCCGACAATCACCTCCCCCCAATTGTTGGGAACGCCGTTGAGTATCCCCCAGGACGTCAATATTCCGGCGAGGTACATACCGACCCGGGCGATGACGCTATTTGTCTCATCGTACCAGATGATCTCACGCAGATCGTCCATCGTGGCCTGATGAATCTGGAAGTTGTTGCCATTCACAACTATCGTTGCGGTGGCAGGTCCCCCGGGCTGACCCGTGCTCTCGCTAGGAGAGCGTGGGCCATCGGGCCCGCCTGGGTTGCCCCAGTTTCCGGGAGGATCGTGATCTCCGTTCACATCGATGGGATCATGATACTCAATCGTTTGATTACCGCTTCCGTGATCTGTGATCGTCGGTCCGGGCTGAGCTGCGACCCTGTCAGGGGCGGCTGTAACCAGGCCAACGAGGCACAGCGCAACGATAAACAGATTGACCGACCTCGGCATCCCGTTCTCTCTCGCAACTCCATATACCCACGTTCTCTCTACCTTGAGAAGCGAGACCACTTCAAGGAAACCGAAATCGTTGCTCAGCCCGTCCTCGCTAGGCTGCTCAACCCAACCCTTGATCCTCAGGTCATGCACGAGAATGGCGAGCTCGGGGGCAAAGGCGGAAATACCCGTCACCCCCCATCAGTCTTCATCCCCGGTCGTCTAAACAGATAAAGCCCAAACCCGAGCGCCTCGCGCCCCGCCGGGCCGTACATGGTCGCCAACGCCCGCGCCCGCGCCTCGAGGGCGGGGCGTTGCGGGTCGTCGGGGTTCTCACGCCCCCACGCGGCCACCGCCGCTATCAGGTCCGTGACATAGGCCTCCCAGTCGGCCTCTTCGCTGATCCGAGTATCGACCAGTTCCAGCCCCGCCGTCTGGCCCCGCGCCCGCCAACCCGCGTCCGTGTCATAGTCCAGACCCGCCGCGACAAAGGCCGGCACTGGCGCGCCCCTGAAGAACAAATCCCCCCACAGCAGCCAGCCGCCGGGCTCTACCCATCCCGCCAGATGATCGAAATCGCCCAGCCTCGTCGTACCGACCGCCGCCACCAGCCGGAACGGTCCGCGCGCCTCGGCCACGTCTGCGGCATCGCCGGCCACGACCTCGACCGCCTTCGACAATCCGGCCTCATCCATCCGTCGCCGCGCCAGGCCTGCCATGGCGGCGCTGCGGTCCACCGCCAGCACGCGCAGGCCCCACCCGGCCAATAGGCGCGCCAGCGCCCCGTTGCCACAGCCCAGCTCAGCCGCCCGGTCACCAGGCTCAAGGCCGGTCAGCTCCAGCATCGCGCTCACAGCGTCTTCCGACACCGGATTGGCGATCCCCATATGCGGATAGGCGGCGAGATTGAGGTCGGTCACGTCCCCCTTATAGCTTGGAAAAGGCCACGCCCTTCCAGCTCCAACCCGCGGCCAGCGCCGCGTCGCGCAACGGGCCTTTCATCTCCTGAGAATTGAACCGGTACTCATAGACCTGGCCATAGGTCAGGTCCTCCTCGCGAAAGGCATAGGCGGTTCCGAAGCTCACCTCGACCTTCTGGCCGCGAAAGGCCTCTGCCGTCAGGCTCAGGCTCGGCACGCCTGCGCGCCATTCCACCGTCCAGTCCCGGTCGACGCTGCGAACCTCCCCCTTGGCCGGATCGAACTTCATCAGCACCTGATGCGCCTTCTGAAGGCCCGCCTTGGCGAAGATCTCGTACCAGCGTGCATCGACGACCCGCCATTCCGCCACCAGATCCACCCCCTCGGCCGCACCATCGCGAATGTGCCAGGGGGCCGTCTCGCGGTTCAATCCCAGCAGCCGCGTTTTCAGCTCCTGCGGCGACACGCGCGCCACGCCTGCGGGCGCAGATTTCGATCCGCTCATGAAGTCGAACAGTCCCATGTCGTCCCCTTTGAATATGGCCCCCGCCACCTGACCGAACATCGTTCTTGTCATGGCGTCAAGACAGCCACCGCCTTGACCGCGCCCCATGCGCCGCCTACCTGAACATCATGGCCATTCGCCGCATTTTGACCTGTGACACGCCCGCCGATACGGCGGTGCTCAAGACCGTCTCCAAAGAGGTAGCGGCGGTCGATGACGCCTTGCGCGCCCTGATGGATGACATGCTCGAAACCATGTACGACGCGCCCGGCATCGGCCTGGCGGCGGTCCAGATCGGCGAGCCTGTCCGGGTCATCGTCATGGACTTGGCCCGCGAGGGCGAAGAGCCCCAGCCCCGCTACTTCGTCAATCCCAAGATCACCTGGCGCTCGGAAGAGGTCGGCCTCTACGAAGAGGGCTGTCTGTCGGTGCCGGAGTATTTCGACGAGGTCGAACGCCCGGTCCGGGTGACGCTCGAATATCTCGACTATGACGGCAAGCCCGTCACCGAAGAGGCCGACGGCCTGTTCGCCACCTGCATCCAACACGAGATGGACCATCTGGAGGGCGTCTTGTTCATTGATCATCTCTCGCGGCTGCGCCGCGATCGCGCCGTGACCAAGGTGAAGAAGGTCATGCGTTCCAAGGCGGCCGCGTGATGGGCCGCCGTTACCGCCTGCCGGCGCGCCGTCGCCTGACACGGGCCGAGACGGCGGGGGCCGTCGGAGTCGGGGCCATTCTGGTCTTTGCCCTTGTCGGCGTCGCCGCCGGCATTCTGATCGATCGCCTGCTCGATTTCGACGACACGCTCGACGCCGGCGGCGAATGGGACGAGGGCGGCGGGGTCGAGACGCGCTGGTATTGATCCGGCCCATCCGTTAGAGCCCGCGCCCATGCGCCTCGCCTTCATGGGAACCCCCGACTTCGCCGTGCCGTCCCTGGCCGAGCTTGTGGCCTCCGGCCACGAGATCGTCGCTGTCTATTCCCAGCCGCCCAGGCCGCGCGGTCGCGGCCAGCAACTTCAGCCCTCGCCGGTCCACGCCTTTGCCGAAGGGCTGGGCCTGCCGGTCCGCACGCCCGCCTCGATGAAGGACCCTGCCGAGATCGCCGCCTTTCGGGCGCTCGACCTCGATGCGGCGGTGGTTGTCGCCTATGGCCAGATCCTGCTGTCCGCCGTGCTCGACGCCCCGCGACTGGGCTGTTTCAACGTCCACGCCAGCCTCCTGCCCCGCTGGCGCGGCGCCGCCCCGATCCAGCGCGCCCTCATGGCCGGCGACGCCGTCACCGGCGTTCAGGTCATGCGGATGACCGAGGGGCTCGACGAAGGCAACGTCCTGCTGTCCGAGCAGACACCCATCACCGCCGACGACACCGCCGCCAGCCTGTCCGAACGCCTGTCACGGCTGGGCGCGGGCCTCCTGCCGCGCGCGCTCGGGGCTCTGGAACGCGGCAATGCCATCGAAACGCCCCAGGCCGGCGAGCCGACCTACGCCCGCAAGATCAAGTCCGCCGAGGCGCGTATCGACTGGACCCGCCCGGCCGTCGAGATCGACCGCCACATTCGCGGCCTTTCGCCCTTCCCCGGAGCCTGGTTCGAGGTCGACGACGTGCGGTGCAAGGCCCTGATGTCACGGGTCGCCGAAGGCGCCGGCTCGCCCGGCCAGGCTCTGGATGACCAGCTTCTGATCGCCTGCGGATCCGGTGCCGTGCGCCTCATCACCGTCCAGCGTGACGGCAAGGGCCGCCAGTCGGCGGACGAGTTCGTTCGCGGCTTTCCCGTCCCCGCCGGTCGGGTCGTCGGCTGATGCCGCGCTATCGCCTGACGCTCGAGTACGACGGCACCCGCTACCATGGCTATCAGGCCCAAGGCCCCGGCCTGCCCTCGGTTCAGGAAGCCGTCGAAACCGCGGTCTTCGCCTTCTCCGGCGAGCGCATCCGCCTCCAGGCGGCGGGCCGCACCGACACCGGCGTCCACGCCACCGGCCAGGTCGTCCACGCCGATTTGGAAAAGGACTGGCCGGCCCGGACCGTCCTCAATGCCCTGAACGCCCATCTGATCGACGAGGCCGTCTCAGTGCTCGACGCCCAGGTGGCCGAGGGCGACTGGCACGCCCGCTTTTCCGCCACCGAGCGCCGCTACCTCTATCGCATTCTCAATCGCCCGGCCCCGCCCGCCCTGGAGCGCGGCAAGGTCTGGCACGTCAAAAAGCCGCTGGATGTCGAGGCCATGCACGACGCCGCCCAGGTGCTGGTCGGCCACCACGACTTCACCACCTTCCGCGACCTCCAGTGTCAGGCGAAATCGCCGATCAAGACGCTCGATCTGGCGACCGTCAGCCGGGTCGGCGAAGAGGTGCATCTGGTCTTTGCCTCGCGCTCCTTCCTGCACCGCCAGGTCCGGTCCATGACCGGCACCCTGGCTGAGGTCGGCACCGGTCGCTGGACCCGTGCGGACGTGAGGGCGGCGCTCGACGCGCGTGACCGCAAGGCCTGCGGCCCCGTCGCCCCGGCCCACGGCCTGTATCTGACCGGCGTGGGCTACTAGTCCATCAGATCGACGTCGCGTCGGTCCTTGACCAGGAACAGGCCGACCGCAAACGTCAGCAACGCCACGGCAATGGGGTACCACAGGCCGGCATAGACATTCCCCGTCGCCGCCACGATGGCGAAGGCCGTGGTCGGCAGGAACCCGCCGAACCAGCCGTTGCCGATATGGTAGGGCAGCGACATCGAGGTGTAGCGGATCGATGTCGGGAACATCTCCACCAGCGCCGCCGCGATCGGCCCGTAGACCATGGTCACGAACAGCACGAGCAGGAACAGGATGCCGACCACCATCGGCCTGTTGACCCGTTCACTGTCCGCCGAGGCGGGATAGCCGGCTTCCGTCAGGGCCCCACCCAACTCGGCGTCGAAGGCTGCCTTGCGTTCAATGAACACAGCGCGCCTGATGGCTCCCGCAGGCGCTGTGACGATCTGGTCCTCGAGAATGACGCTGTGGAAGCTGGGAATGACCCGGTCCCCGATATGCGCCTCGGCCACCGATCCGGCGGGCAGGTCGACGACGTCATAGGTGACGCCCGCCCGCGACAGGTGGGTGCGTATCAGGTCGCAGGACCGGGTGAACTGGGTCCGGCCGATGGGATCGAACTGGAACGAACAGTCCGCCGGATCGGCATGCACCGTCACCGGGGCCGTCCGCGTCGCCTCCGCCAGTTGCGGATTGGCCGCCCCGGTCAGGGCGTGGAACAACGGCTGATAGCTGAGCGCCGCAATCAGACAGCCGGCCAGGATGATCGGCTTTCGCCCCACCTTGTCCGACAGCCAGCCCCAGAAGACGAAGAAGGGCGTCGCCAGGATCAGCGCGATGGCGATCAGGGTGTTGGCCAGCGGGGCCTCGACCTTGAGCGTCTTCTCCAGGAAGAACAGGGCGTAGAACTGGCCCGTGTACCAGACCACCGCCTGACCGGCGACCAGACCGAACAAGGCGATCAGCACCAGCCTCAGGTTCGGCCACCGCGCGAAACTGTCCTTCAGCGGCGTCCTGGACCCCTTGCCCTCGGCCTTCATCCGCTGGAAGGCGGGGCTCTCGGCCAGCTTCAACCGGATCCACAGCGACACGCCCAAGAGCAGGATCGACACCAGGAACGGGATCCGCCAGCCCCAGTCGGCGAACGCCTCTTCGCCCAGCCAGGTCCGCACCCCCAGGATGACCACCAGACTCAGCAACAACCCCGCTGTCGCCGTGATCTGGATGAAGGAGGTGTAGAAGCCGCGTTTCCCCGTCGGCGCGTGCTCGGCCACATAGGTCGCCGCCCCGCCGTATTCGCCGCCCAGCGCCAGCCCCTGAATCAGCCGCATCAGGATCAGGATCACCGGCGCCGCCACCCCGATGGCCGCATAGCTCGGCAACAGCCCGACCACGAAGGTCGACAGCCCCATCAGCGCCATGGTCACCAGAAAGGTGTTCTTGCGCCCCCACAGGTCGCCCAGCCGCCCGAACACCAGCGCCCCGAACGGCCGGACCGCGAACCCCGCCGCAAACGCCATCAGTGCAAAAATATAGCCCGTCGTCTCGTTCACGCCTGAGAAGAACTGGGCCGTGATGATCGCCGCCAGCGACCCGTACAGATAGAAGTCGTACCACTCGATCACCGTCCCGACCGACGAGGCCAGAATGACCATCCGGTCGTCCCGGCCCACGCCCGGCTGCCCGGCCTCAAGGCTGGTGTCTGTCATGGTGCGTCCTCCCCGAGGGGGACGTTAGACGGTGCAAGCGTGGTGTCCAGCGGCCGGCCGAACTCTTCTCCTCCCCATCCTGGATGGGGAGGGGGACCGCGAAGCGGTGGAGGGGGCGCCGCCGCCTTCGCCGGACCTCTCCTGAGGGGCCTGCGCCGCCCCCTCCGTCTCTCGGCTCCGCCTCGCGACACCTCCCCATGTCATGGAGAGGAGAAAGTCACCCCAACCCCGCCAGCACCCCCAGCACCGCCGCGCCATAGCGGCTCAGCTTGGACTGGCCGACGCCGGAAATCCGACCCAGCGCCTCCAGGTCGCCCGGCTCGACCCGCGCGATCTCGGCCAGGGTCCGGTCCTGGAAGATCACATAGGGCGGCACCCGCTGGGTCGCCGCCTGATCCCGCCGCCAGGCGCGCAGTGCATCGAACCGCGCCTGCACCTCCGGCAGCAGCACCTCCGCCGGCCCGAGCGACCGCACCGCCCCGCGCGACCGGCTCCTCGGATTGCCCGAGCGGGTCGAGGCGTCATAGGCGTCCGGTGCGCGCCGGATCATCACCTCGCGCCCGCCCCGATAGACCTCGCGCACCGCCTCGCCGTCGCCCAGCGTCAACAGCGGCTTGCCCTCGTTCGGGTCCTCGACCAGCAGCCCGTCGAACAGCAGATGGTCGATCACCTCGCGCCAACCGCGCGGCGCCGTGTCGGCCCCTACGCCCCAGGTCGACAGCGCCGTCTCCCAGCCCTGCGGCTCCTTGGTCCGCCCGGTCAGGTGCTCGACCACCCGCCCGCGCCCGAACCGGCCGCCCAGCCGCTGCACCGCCGCCAGCGCCTTCTGCGCCGCCACCGTCCCGTCGAACAGCTCCGGCGCATCGTCGCACAGATCACAGACCCCGCACGGCTCCGCGGTCGTCTCCCCGAAATAGCGCCGCACCGCCATCTGGCGACAGGCCGCCCCGTCCAGCATGGCGAACAGGCGGCGCGCCTTGCCCGCCTGGACGATCCGCACCTCCTCGGGCATCGGCCGCCCCTCCAGCCGCTTCAGGCACCAGGCGATGTCCGACGGCCCGTACAGCGTAATACAGTCCGCCGGCTCGCCGTCGCGGCCGGCCCGCCCGACCTCCTGCCAGTAGGCCTCCAGCGAGCCGGGCGGATCGGCGTGGATGACGAAGCGCACATCGGCCTTGTCCACCCCCATACCGAAGGCGATGGTCGCCACCATCACCGCCCCGTCTTCCGACAGAAACCGCTTCAGCCGCCGGTCGCGGTCGTCGCCGGCCATCCCGGCGTGATAGGCGATGGCCTTGACCCCGGCCTCGACCAGCTCGGCCGTCAGCCGCTCGCAGGCCTCGCGCGCGCCGCAATAGACCACACCCGACTGTCCTTTACGCGCGCTCACCAGCTCGACCACCCGCCGGTCGGTGGTCTTGCGCCCGCCGTCCTTCTTTTCCGCCGCCAGCTTCAGATTGGGTCGGGCGAAGCTGTCGACGAAGACCCGGGCCCCCTCCAGCCGGAGCGAGGCCAGGATGTCGTCACGAGTCCTTGGGTCCGCCGTCGCCGTCACCGCGATCCTCGGCACGCCGGGGAACAGCTCCGCCAGCCGCCCCAGATTGCGATAGTCCGGCCGGAAATCGTGCCCCCACTGCGACACACAGTGGGCCTCGTCGATGGCGATCAGCGCCAGGTCCAGCTCGACCAGCCGCGCCACCATGCCCGGATTGGCCAGACCTTCGGGCGACACATACAGCAGGTCCAGCTCACCGGCCCGCGCCCGCCGCCAGATCGCATCGCGCTCCTCCAGCGGCACATTGGAATCCAGCCGCGCGGCCGCCACCCCCTGCTGCACCAACGCCTCGGCCTGGTCGGTCATCAGCGCGATCAGCGGCGACACCACCAGCCCGACCCCGCGCCTCAGGATCGCCGGCACCTGATAACAGACGCTCTTGCCCCCGCCCGTCGGCAACACCGCCAGCACATCGCGCCCGGCCAGCACCTCGGCCACCACCCCGGCCTGCATCCCGCGAAAATCGGCGTGCCCCCACACAGCCGCCAGCGTCGCTCTCGCCTCTTCCAGCGTCGGCGATGCGGCGTCGGGGCGAGTCAGTACGGAAACGGTCATGCCCACCTTGTACCGGATTTGTTCTGAGTGACCAGCCGGAGGGTGCCGGGCCTTTGACATCTCGGCCTGATGCGCCATCCTGTCCCCATGATCAGAATGCTTCTTCAGGCGGTCGTCACCGCCCTCGGCCTCTGGCTCGCCAGCGAATGGATTCCCGGCGTCGAGGTGCTCTCGACCGGCTCCCTGATTGCGGCGGCGGTGCTGCTGGGCATCGTCAACGCCCTGGTGCGGCCGGTCCTGACCTTCGTGACCCTGCCGATCACCTTCATCACCTTCGGCCTGTTCCTGCTGGTCGTGAACGCCGCCACCATCGGCCTGGTGGCGATGATGCTGGGTGGCTTCAACATCATCGGCTTCTGGCCCGGCATCGGTGCCGCCGTCATCACCGGCCTGGTCAGCTGCATCGCCGGCTGGTTCATCGGCGAAAAGAACGACTGATCCTCCATTTTGTCATCCCGGAAGCTGCGCAGCAGCCATCCGGGACAAGGGTGAGCCTGTCTCGAACGCCCGCAGATCGGCACGCTTGTCCCGGCTCTGCGCTCCGCTCCGGCCGGGATGACAACACAAGCATCGTCCCCCTCTAGCCCACCTGCCCCGTCGCCCAGCCGGATTGAACTTGCGCGTTCGGCGACCTTCCCCCTAGATTGCAGCTCGCAGTAGAGGGGAAGCTGTGATGCGCGTTCAGTTCTTCCAGCGATGGTCATTCACTGCCAACCCGACGAATGACAGTTGGCTCGACATGTTTACCAGGGGCGCATTTGAGCTGGTCAGCTCGACCGCCTCTCAATGGGTCATCCGCGGCGCATTAACCAGTTGGACCAGGGACTACACCTTTACCTTTGTCTCCGCCGGGGCCGGATTCTCGATCGTCTCCGGTACGAGCTTTCCGGTCGGCGTCATGGACCGCCTTGAAATTCACAATGCGAGCGGCGTGCTGATCGCCGTTTTCGAGGACATGGCCTCTCTCGGCCTTTCTCCCTCAGCCTTTCGAGATTCGCCCGCAAGCGTTCTCGTGGGCTCTGACATCTTCATGGGGTCCTCGGCTCAGGACACGTTCTACGGGAACGGCGGCGATGACACGCTCCATGGGAGCGCGAGCGGCGACTCTTTCGGGGATCACCTCTACGGCGGCGACGGCAACGACCGGCTGATCGGCGGCGCTCGCGGGGACCGGCTGTATGGCGATGCCGGCGACGATCACATCACCGTGGGTGGCAGCTCAGGGGTCTACCGAGGCGACGCCTACGGTGGTGCCGGCAATGACACTCTGCGCGATGGCTTGGGCGACGCTCGGGGTGAAGATGGCAACGATCACATCGAAAACGTCACTGGCTTGCTGGACGGCGGTGCCGGCGACGATGTCCTGATTGGCTCCGGCACCCTGCTGGGCGGAGACGGGAGCGACCGGATTCAAGGAGGCACCGGAGACGACACCATTCGGGGCGGTCTAGGCTACGATCACATCTATGCCGGGGCAGGAAACGACAGCATCACCCTGGTTGATGCCGACTACATCGTTGCCGGAGCGGGGTCCGACTCCTTCTGGGTCAATGTGACGTCGTCGGCTGACTACGCAGGCACCTACCTGGACGCCGGCGACGAAGCTGATGTTCTGGACCACCTGTGGTTCGGTAGCACCTCAGCAGCGGCTCAAATCGTTATCGGGGGCACGTTCGACGCGTCAGGCTTTGCCTTGTCTGGCTTCGAATACATCTACCTGGGGAATGCGGGGGATACCATCACCACCCAGCTAGGCTATTCGCTGGACATGACCATCGAAGGGCGCGGGGGCGACGATCGAATTCAGGCCGGGTCTGGCCACGACACGCTCGCGGGTGGGGACGGAAATGATGTCCTTGAGGGGCAGGGTGGAAACGACTCCCTCTCTGGCGGCTCGGGTGACGACGAGCTCCTTGGGGGGACCGGCGATGATCGATTTTACGAGCAGGTTATCAACGAGAGCTTTGGCAATGACATCTTTGATGGAGGGGCCGGCTCCGACACCGTTTCACTTGCTCAACAGATGGGAGAGGGCCAAGTCGTCATCGATCTGAATTTGACCGGCCCTCAGGATACCGGACAGGGCCTGGACACGTTCATCAGTATCGAAAATTTGACGGTCCGAACGGCTAGCCGACCCACCAGCATTATTGGGACCGATCAAGCAAACCGGTTCGTCGTTCAGAGTGGCGAGTATGTCGTCGAGGGCCGTGGGGGCAACGACCAAATAGAGGTCTCTTACGGCGTGAATACTTCTGTCTTTGGAGGAGACGGCGACGACATCATCTTGGCCAACTTCGGCCTGGTTGCCCTCGCCTCAGGCGGAGACGGCGACGATCAGGTGTCCTTGCAGGACGGAACGGCCTCGGGCGGCGCCGGTATCGATCTCCTTACGGTTAGCGCCCACTGGTCAACACCCGACGCGTTGCAGTTCGATGCGGCGACAACGACTTACATCCCCGTCTCTTCAACTACTGGCGTCCAGTTTTCTGGTTTCGAGCGGTTCGACATCGCCGGCTCAAGCCATGCGGACACCCTGCGCGGCGGGGCCTACGACGACCGCTTCTGGGGCAATGGCGGCGACGACATCCTCTATGGCCTTGACGGCGACGACTATCTCGAGGGCGGTCGTGGCGATGATCAGCACTATGGAGGCGATGGCGACGACGAAATCTGGAACGGCGAAGGAAAAGACCTTCTGGATGGTGGCGCGGGCTCGGATACCGTTCAGTTGTTCGGTTTCACCGATCCTGTGACCTATATAGCCTACGGCGCGACCGTCGATTTGAGAATCGTCGGTGCTCAGAACACCGGCCAGGGACTGGACACCCTGGTCGACATCGAAAATCTGAACGGGTCAGAGCGACGCGACCAGCTGACCGGCGACGCCAAGGACAATCGGTTCGATGGCATGGACGGCAATGACGTGCTGATGGGCGGCGATGGGAACGACATCCTGATCGGGGGGGCGGGCAACGATGAGCTTGTCGGCGGGGCCGGCAATGACACCCTTGATGGCGGCGCGGGCTGGGACGAGGTCGTGATTTCAGGGGAGTCCGACACCTATCAGATTTTCCAGGAAGGCTCAGGCTACCGGATCAAGGGTGCCGAAGGATCGGACTTTCTAACCGGCGTTGAGGTTCTTCGCTTCAATGACAGGTTCGTCGATCTGACCCTGGTGATCTGCAACCCAAATACCGGTCAGGTCTTGATCGGCGGGTCATCCCCGCTGATCCTGCCCGGTGAGCCCGTGACCAACTCCAAGCCTTCTGGGCCGGACGTCGTGCCGCCGTTGAACCCGGATGCTCCCCTGGTTCTTCCGGGCGACCTGCCGACGTCCGACCCCGACAGGATCGATCAGCGGATCCCGCTCGAGCCGGAATGGATGGATCTGGCCCTGTCTCCCGGCGGCCATTGGGGAGGGCGCTTTTTGCAACTCCTACCCGGCGATGCCGACTGGATATTCTAGCCGACAGTCTCCACTTGAGCCCGTCCGCCGCCGTTTCCAGATCTCACCTGACCGGCCTCAACACACCTGCCCCGCCGCCCAGCCGGAGGACCAGGCCCACTGGAAGTTATAGCCGCCCAGCCAGCCGGTGATGTCCACCGCCTCGCCGATGCAGAACAGGCCCGGCACGGTCTTGGCCTGCATCGTGCCCTGGTCCAGTTGATCGGTCGCGATCCCGCCCAGGGTCACCTCCGCCGTTCGATAGCCCTCTGACCCCACCGGCTTGACGGTCCAGCCGTTCACCGCCTCTGCCACCGCCTTCAGGGCCGCATCCTTCTGGTCGCCCAGCCGCCCGCTGACCCCCGCCCGCTGACAGATCCAGTCGGCCAACCGCTTGGGCACAATATGGCCCAGCGCCGTCGCCACCTCCTGTTTGCCGCTGGCCTGTTTGGCCGCCTTCAGCGCCTCAAACACATCCGCGTCCGGGGCCAGATTGGCCGTGATCGCCGCGCCCTCGCGCCAGTAGGAACTGATCTGCAACACGCTCGGCCCCGACAGTCCCCGGTGGGTGAACAACAACCCCTCACGGAACTTGGCCCCGCCCCCGCGCACGACGGCATCCACCGACAGCCCCGACAGCGCCTTCGTCTCTTCCAGCAGCCCCGCCTCGAACGTCAGGGGCACCAGGGCCGGTCGCGTCTCGGTGACCCGCAATCCGAAAGCCTTCGCCGTCTCATAGGCCCAGCCGGTCGCGCCCATCTTCGGGATCGACTTGCCGCCGGTGGCCAGGACCAGCGACGCCACCTCGACCCCCGACCCGTCAGACAGTCGCGCCCGGAACCCGTCGCCCTGCCGCGCCACCTCGGTCACCCCCACCCCCAGCCTCAACTGAACACCGGCCTCGGCCATCTGACCCGTCAACAGGGCAATGATCTGTTTGGCCGAGCCGTCACAGAACAATTGTCCCAGCGTCTTTTCGTGCCAGGCGATCCCCGCCGCATCGACCCGGGCGATGAAATCCCGCTGGCTGAATCGCTTGAGGGCCGAGGTCGCGAACCGGGCGTTCTCGCCCAGCATCGCATGGGGCCCCGCCCCCAGATTGGTGAAGTTGCAACGACCGCCGCCCGAGATTCGGATCTTCTCACCGGGGGCCTGGGCATGGTCGACGATCAGAACGCGCCGCCCGCGCCGCCCGGCCTCGACGGCGCACATCATCCCGGCTGCGCCGGCACCGACAATCAGGACATCTAAGCGGTCACCCATGGTCCCTGATAGCGGCTCCGCTCGCCGCGGGCCACGCCATCTGTCGAAGGGGACCAGGCCGGGCTCGGGGTCGATGGCCGTCGATGGCCGTCGATGGCAGGGTTGTGCGCCTCTGGCGGCGGGGCAAGGGTCGGGGTCTAGAAGCTCACCGCGCGCATCTCGCTCTCGCTACGCCCGTTTTTCAGCCGACGCCGAACCCGGTCATCTGCCAGGAACGCAAGGATGGCCAGCATCGCCTCGACTTCCGACAGGTCCGGCGCGTGCCCCCGGTCCGGGACCGTAACCAGCCGGGTGCCAAAGCGCCGGCTCACCTCCTGGGCTGTGTCGGCGCTCAGCAGGTCCGACAACGCTCCCCTCAGCATCAGGCTGGGGACGTGCTTCAGGCTCTCGAACACCGGCCACAGGTCCGGGAATGTTCCCGCCGTGGCGGCCACCGCCTCACGCAGGCGCGGGTCATAGTCCAGCTTCAGACCCGCCTCGCCCCACACATAGGTCCAGCGCGCGAACCGCTCCCATTCGGCATCCGTATAGGTCGGAAACGAGCCGCCATGGATCGTCTGGAGCCGCCGGGTCGCCGCCGCCCAGGTTTCGGGGTCGCTGCTCTCGGCCACATAGCCGGCAATGCGGGCCAGGCCCGCCGGGTCGATGACCGGCCCGGCATCGTTCAGGACAACCCCGGCGATCCGGTCCGGGGCCAGGGCCGCCATCGAAACAGCCATCAGCGCCCCCATCGAGGTGCCGATGACGACGCAGCGTTCAATGTCCAGCCGATCCAGCAGACCCAGGGTGTCCTGGATCTGGATCGGCAGCACATAGGTCGAGGGGTCGGCATAGGCCGACAGGCCTCGCCCGCGCTGGTCCGGGGCGACGACCCGATAGCTCCGGCCCAGAATCTCGGCCAGGGCGGTGAAGTCGCGGCTGTTGCGGGTTAGCCCGTGCAGACACAGGACCGTCTCGGCACGGGCACCGGCCCCCGGGTTCCAGACCCGGGCGGCCAGTTCGAGGCCGTCGACCCCGCGAAAGTTCAGGATGTCTCCCTGATCGGTCATTGGCCGACGGCGCTTCAGAAGTCGTACTCGACCGACAGGGTGAAGGTGCGGGGCGGACCATAGAAGCCGATGACCGAGTCCCCAAAGATGAGGGTCGACGGTGCCGCCGGCACATAGGCGAACGTATAGGCACCCGTCCGGTACCGCTCGTCGGTCATGTTGCGACCGTGCAGGGCCACGCGCCAGCGGGTGTCCGCCGGCATCCACAGAACCCCGACATCGTAGAGCTCATAGCCGGGCTGATCGACATCCGGGAACGGCGTCTCGAACATCGAACTGTCCGAGCGGAACGACATGGAGCCGATCAGCCGGATCAGGTCGCCGCCGGCAAACGGCTGGTCGTAGGTCAGGGTCAGGTTGCCGGTCCACGACGGGGTGTTCTGGAACTGGCGCTGATCGGCCACGTCCTGCTGCACAAAGGCCGGCGGCGGGGCCGGATTGGGCACATACGACAGGAACTCGTTGAACTCGGCATCGACATAGCCCAGCGCCACATTGGCGCTCAGCCGGTCCGTCAGACGCGCCCGGCCCTCGAACTCCCAGCCGGTGATGGTCGAAGATCCGACGTTCTCAACGAAGGAGACGACACTCGTGCCGGCGGCATTGACCCGCTGGGTGGTGATCTGCTGACCTTCATAGGCCGCGTGGAATACCGCCGTCGAGAACCAGACGCGCCGGTCAAACAGCGACCCACGCAGTCCGACTTCGTAGGAATCGACGATCTCGGGATCATAGCCGTTGACCGTGCTGGGCGTGGCCGCCGCGTCGCCGCGCATGTCGAAGCCGCCGGATTTGAAACCGCGTCCATAGGCGGCATACAGATTGATCTCGGGCGTCAGCTCATAGGTGGCGCTGATGCGGGGTGTGAACTCCTCGAAGGTTCGTTCCGCCGAATAGTCGGTCAGAATGGCGAACGGGGCCACGACCCGGCCGCTGATCGGGCTGCCCAGGCCGGCGTAGTTGGCCTTGAACACATCAGCCGACCGGTCATCCTGGGTCCAGCGTCCACCGACCGAAACAGCCAGCCGATCCGTCAGATCGAAGGAGACATCTCCGAACAGGGCAAAGCTGGTCGTATCGACGCTGCCCGACGTGCCCTGGGTAATGCCGGCCGCCGCCAGGACGGTGTCAAACTGACCGCGGGCATTGGAGTCGAAATAGTAGAGGCCGACCACGCCCTGCATCCGGTCGCCTTCGTACAGAAGCTGGAATTCCTGCGAAAGCTGGTCATCGGCATAGACATCGACCGGGGCGTTCGGCTGACCGGCGGCAATGTCGAGGATCGGGGCGGGCGTATTGTCGAAATCGATGCCGCCGCCCACCGTCGAGCCCTCGCGGTACGCGGTGATCGACTTGAACGTCAGGGTGTCATTGATCAGCCATTCCGCCGACAGGGCCAGCCCCGCCGTATTGACCTCATTGCGGTCCCCCAGACCCGCGCAGGTGTCATAGACGTTTGGCAGAACCCCACGGCAGGCGGGGGTTACCAGTCCGGCCAGCGGCAGAGGCACCGGGCGTTCGCGGTGGCCGTGATTGGCGTTGGAGTTGTCCTGCAGGATGTCGCCGCTCAGGCGCAGGAACAGGGCATCCGTCGGACGGAACTCGACACTCATCCGCGCCGAGGTGACATCGCGGTTGTAGGTTTCGCCGCCGGTGAAATGGTTCTCGCCGAAGCCGTCGCGCAGGAACCGGCCGACCGCCGCACTGACGGCCAGGCGTTCCGTGAGCGGGAGCGACCCGGACACCACCAGATCGCGCTGGTTGTAGCTGCCGTAGGCGGCGCGGGCGCGGAAATGGGGATCGTCCTGATCGATCGGGCGGGTCACATAGCGCACCGCCCCGCCGATGGTGTTGCGGCCATACAGCGTGCCTTGCGGCCCGCGCAGAACCTCGACCCGCTCGACATCATACAGGTCCAGAACCGCGCCCTGCGGGCGGGCGATATAGACGTCGTCCACATACAGGCCGACCCCCGGCTCAAAGCCCCACAGCGGATCTTGCTGGCCGATCCCGCGAATGAAGGCGGTCAGGGTCGAGTTGGTGCCGCGCGACACCTGAAGCGTCAGGTTCGGCGTTGTCCTTTGCAGGGCGGTGATGTCCTGCGCGCCCCGCTGGGCCAGCTGGTCGCCGGTCTGCACCGTGATCGAGATCGGCACATCGGTCAGGGTTTCCTCGCGACGACGCGCCGTGACGATGATCTCATCGACCATTTCCGGTTCGCCGGTCGGCTGGGTTTGCTGTGCCAGGCTCGGCGTTGCGGCCACCAGGCCGATCAGGCTCGCGCCGGTCACCAGCGCACGACGATAGATGGATGGTCTAACCACGATGTCCCCTCCCCCAGGGTCAGATGTTTGACCGGAGGCTGACGGCACAGGGGTCGGCCTGTCAACATATTTATTGATCGACCAATAAAGTTATGATGGCTATCGTGGGGTTTCCCCCACAGTCAGGCCGTGGGCAAAGACGGCGACCGTCTTCTCGACGATGGTGTCGAAATCGTCCGAGCGGCACAGCCCGCCGGACAGGCGGTCGATCCGCCCGGTCCGCGCCCAGGACTGGGTGATGGCACCGGTCAGCAGGTGGTAGAACCAGTACAGATCCTCACGGCTCGCCTCGGGTCGGACCTGCTGCAACATCGAGATGAAGGCCTCAATCGCCGGATCGAAGGCGGTGGTATCGACCCCCGGCAGGGCATCGGACGTCAGAACGCTGATCTGGGCGATCAGGGTCATGTAGTTCTGCTCGCTCTCGCCGCCTTCGCGGGCCAGGCGGAAAGCCGGTTCCAGATAGGCGCGCAGCACGCCCTCCACCGTCATCTGGGTTCCGGCCGAGCGGGCATAGGCGGCCATGGAATCCATACGCGTTTGATTGACCCGCGGCGCGTGCCGGCGCAGCACCGCCGTAAACAGTCCGGCCTTGGAGGCGAAGTAGTAGTGCACCAGGCTGGTATCGACCTGGGCCGCCTTGGCGATGTCCTTGACGCTGACGCCGTTGAACCCGCGCGCCGCGAACAGGGCCTCGGCCGAATCCAGAATTCGCGCCTGAGATTCGTCACGTCGTTCGGTATTCGAGCGCCTTCGCGTTCCCGGCATTCGTCTTCCTTGCTTCGTCCAACACGGGTCGACAGACTCGCCGCCATAGACTGATCGGTCAATCCATCCGTTGGCCTACCAGACACGAATGCGCGGCCACAGGGGCGGCGGGCCCAGCATCACCTCTGCCACCGCCCAGACCAGGGCATCGGCCCGATCCTGTCCGTCGCCCTCGCCGTCGAAGTCCATCAGGGCCTCTTCCAGCCGATCCAGACCGGCCCCGACGTGCACCACCCGCCCCTGTTCATACAGGGCCGCCACCGGCTCGGCCCGCGCCCGCTTGCCGACCGAGGCCCGGACCGCACGCACCGCGACCCCGCCGCCGACAGCCCGCAACAGGCCGGTGACCAGATCGCCGCCCTGATTGACCTCGGCCACGACCGCCTGGGCCTCATAGTCCGCCGCCGCCTGGACCGCTCCCTTCGCCCAGGTGTCCGGCGACACCCCACCCATCGTCCGGTCCGCCAGCACATAGGCGCGGTCCCCGGCCCGACCGACCACCACGATGCCACAGGCATGGCCCCCGGCGGTCACACTGGGGTCGACGCCGACCACCACCGCCTCGAACCGCTCCGGCGCGACGCCCCGGCACGCCGCCAGCATCGGTGCGGTCCACAGCGCCAGCCCGTCATCAACCACCTGGCCTTCGATCTCCTGGGCCTCCAGCCGGGTGCCGCCATAGAGCCGCCGCAGGCCCGCGACGAACCCTTCGGACAGGTGGGCGGCATTGGCCCCGGTCGCCGCCCGGCTGATCCGACAGCCCGGCTCGGCCATCAGACCCTTCAGCGCCCGCGTCGGGCGCGGCGTCGTCGTGACCATCAACTGCGGCCCCGGCGCGCTGGCCAGCCGCAGACCCAGCCGCACCATGGCCAGGGCCCCGGCCTCCGGGTCGGTCCGCCCCCAGGCACAGAACTCATCGGCCCAGGCCGCGTGAAACTGCGGGCCGCGCAGACTGTCCGGGTCTTCGGCGGAAAACATCTGGCCTTCACAGCCGCCCGGAAAGCTCAGCCGCCGCCGCGACGGCTGGAACCGCGGCCCCTTCCATCGGCCCGTCGCCTGCCAGCGCGGCAGGCTCATCAGCCCGCTCGGCCCCTCGATCATCACCTCGCGCACATCATGCAGGGTCGCACCGATCAGGGCGATGCGCCCGCCCTTTCCCAAAGCCAGAGCCCGGTCGGCCACCCAGTTGGCCCCGGCCAGGGTCTTGCCCGCCCCGCGTCCGGCCAGCACCAGCCAGGTCGCCCAATCCCCCGCCGGCGGGCACTGGTGCGGATGCAGGATCAGTGCCGGGGCCGGCACACCTGCCGGCGCATCGTCAGGGTCGGACGGCAATCCGCCTGCCCGTCCCGCCGCCCTCCCAGCCGGCCACAGGCTACGATCCAGCTCGCGCATCACCCGGCACAGGGCCACCACCCGTCCCAACGCCCCCTCATCCGTGGCCAGGACGATCTTGTCGCGGATGGCCGCACGGCTGGCGTCCGGGTCGCTCGGGTCCAGCCGAAAAGCCGCCAGGGGATCTGACGCCCGATCATGGGGTGAGCCCGGCAGGGCCGCTGCACCGCGAGGTCGGTTGACGGCCCCCGCGTGGTCCCGCTTCAGGCCGAACCGTTTGCGCAGACCAATCGCCGCCCGATTGTCGCTGATCCCCAGAAACCGGGCGATGTCCGCCATGAGATGGCCTGCAATCCGGCGTCGGTTGGCTTCGCGCCATTGCCCCTCGGTCGCCGGGCTGCGGGGGTCGCGATAGTCATCGGGCCGCAGATGATAGGGCGTGGTCTGACAGCAGGCATCCAGCGACAGATAGCCGACAGGGTCGTGGCGGGGCATCTCCATCCCGACAGTCTCGGCCCGCCCGCCCGGCGGAGAAAACAAGGCCCGTCAGATCCGTCTCCACCCCCGGTTCGATCCGCGAATAGGCGCCGGGAATTGTCGCCTCCCTGCGGCCCACCGGTCGCAGGTCGCCGTCCGCCACGCCGAACCTGGTTCCAGTTTCCCCGGATCGACCCGGGGCCCCCTACGCCTCCCAGGCCGCCAGCGCCGCCGCGATCTCGATCGGGCCGCGCCGGGCCGGATCGACCGCACAGGGGGCCGCCGAAAAGCGCGGGGCCGGGGCCGGCTGAACCACCCCATCGACGCTGACAAAGGTCTGGCGCGCCGCATTGTGCGGGTCAAAGGGGGCCTCGCCAAAGGCCAGGACGGGGGTGACACAGGCGTCGGTTCCGGCGAACACGGCGGCCCAGTCATCGCGGCTGCGCGTGGCGAACACCTCGGCAAAGGCGTCCGTCATGGCCGCCCACCCCGAGGGGTCCAGCTGAGGGAACCGCCCGGCCTCCAGCCCCAGCCCGGCCAGCAGCTGGGCAAAGAAGGCCGGCTCCAGCGCCCCCACCGCCACATACCGCCCGTCGGCACATTCATAACAGCGGTAGAACGGCTTGGACCCGTCCAGCAGATTGCCGCCGCGCCGGTCCGACCACAGGCCCGACGCCGCCAGGCCGTAGAACAGGCTGGACAGCACCGCCGCGCCGTCGGTCATGGCCACATCGACCACCTGGCCCACCCCGGTCGCCCGCGCCTGGGTCAGGGCGGCCAGCACCCCCACCACCGCAAACATCGCCCCGCCGCCATAGTCGCCCACCAGATTGAGCGGCGGCATCGGCGGCTGATCGGCCGCGCCCATGGCGTTCAGCGCCCCGGTCAGGGCGATGTAGTTCAGATCATGCCCGGCCCGCGCCGCCTGCGGGCCAGTCTGGCCCCAGCCGGTCATACGCGCATAGACGAGGCGCGGATGGCGCTCCAGACAGACCTCCGGCCCCAGGCCCAGCCGCTCCATCACGCCGGGGCGAAACCCCTCGATCACGGCATCGGCGCGCGCGATCAGGGCCAGGGCCTGACCCCTCTGCTCGGTCGCCTTCAGATCCAGATACACATGCGCGCGATTGCGGTTCAGCACCGCCCCGCCGGTGTCGTCCCACGCCTGGCCCGAGCCGGGCGGGCGGGCCACCCGCACCACCTCGGCCCCCAGATCGGCCAGCACCATCGCCGCCAACGGCACCGGGCCGATGGCGTCCATCTCCACCACCCGCATCCCCGCCAGCGGACCCTTTGCCTTGGACATGATGAGGACGCCCCTCCGATGCGAACCGAGGGCCTGGTCTTAGCATGGGGCGCGAGGGGCGTAAGGAGCCCATGCCAGGACGGGCGCGAAAGTCCCGCGCGCGCGCGCCACCGAAACCTGGGCCGCCCGCCAGCGTCTTGCCCGCCCCACGCCCGCCCAGCACCAGCCACGTCCCCCACTCCCCCTCCGGCGGCCGCTGATGGGCGTGCAGCACCGGCCCCCCTGATCCTCCCCCGCTCGCGGGGGAGGGGGACCGCGTAGCGGTGGAGGGGCCGGTCGCTGCAGGCGACGGGTGGGCGGTGGAGGGGTGGAGGAGCGTCGCACTGCGACGCGACGACGTCGCCGCTTGGTCCGCCCCCCTTATCATCCCGGCCTCCGACCCGTCGCCCTTGTCCAGCCGCGCCCAGATCGCCTCGTCGATCCGCCGCACCGTCCCGACCGGATCGTCCCGGTCCACCGTGATCTTCAGCAAGTCCCTGATTCCCGTATAGCCATAGGCTCCCTGCGCCGGCCCGCGCGGCAGATAGCGCGCGTCCGGCCGGTCCATTTTCCGCATCCCCATCTGCCTGGCCTGCCAGCCGATCATCGCGACGCAGACGCCGTATTCCGCCGCCAGATCCTCGACGGCCTCGCCCGCGATCCGCCGCTCCAGCAGCGCGCGCCACCGCGCCGGCGTCATGCCGCTCTGATGAAACACATGATCGTCCGGCCACCCGCCCTCGGGCCGCCGCCGCCGGTCCACACACCCCGGCGTCTCGCCCTTGCGCAGCCCCCGCCTCGCCGCCTGGTAAGCGATGGTCCCCACCGTCACCCCGAACAGCTCCGCCAGCCGCCTGCGCGGAACCCCCCTCCGGTCCCACCGAAACACCCGCCGCCAGGTCTTCTCACTCAGTTTCGATCGCCGTCCAGCCATGCCGGAGAGTGTGCGCCCACCCCAAACGGCGAGGACAAACACCCGCGACGCGCGGGGCCTATGCCCGCTTTTCCGGCGAGGGCGCAGACACCCTCTCCTCCCCATTTCCAAAGGGAATGGGGAGGGGGACCGCGAAGCGGTGGAGGGGGCGGCGCCGCCGCTGGACGCCCCTTTCAATACGGGCACCCACCGCCAACCCGCCACCCCCGCCTTGTCATCCCGGCCGCAGCGTAGCGAAGAGCCGGAACGACGTCTGGCAGTTCAAATGAGCGGGAAAGGGCGCCTCCCCGCTCGCGCAGGCCACCCGCCGCCGCCTCTCCTCCCCATTTCCAAAGGGAATGGGGAGGGGGTGAGGCGCGGCGCGCGCCTGAGCGCGCATGGAGAAGCCAACGATTTGGCTTCGACCGCAACGAACGCCTGAGCCCACGGCGAAGGCTCGCGGTGGAGGGGGCCGCCGCAGGCGCTCACCCCCGCAAAACACCGAGGAAAACTCAGCCAGCGTCGTCCAGCGTCAACCCCGCGATCACCGGCCCGGGACTCTCGCGCACATCGGTCTGCAGCCAACTGGAGCCTGTCATCCCGGCCGCAGCGCAGCGGAGAGCCGGGACAAGGGTTATGCTGGCCGTTGTCCTGCTTGAGGTTCCGCCTCCTATGACAGCAGGCTACTATGTTTGCCAGCTTGACAATTTGGCGGAAATGCTGATTCTCGGTTGAATGGTTGACCCAATTTACATTGCGCTCGGCGAGCGGATCCGTCGCCGCCGCGAGAAGCTCGAACTCACACAGCAACAGCTTGCAGATCAGGTAAACCTCTCCCGCACCTCGGTCACCAACATCGAACGCGGTCGCCAAGCCGTGCTTCTGCACCAGTTGGTCTTGTTTGCTCACGCGCTTGACCTGAAGGTCACGGCGCTCATCCCAAGCGCGAAAGAAACGCCGAGCCTGATGCGGGCTGCGCCTGAGGATGAGATCGCCAAGATGATGAAGCGCTTGCGGGCCACGGCCTGATGGCCGGGTATGTACCCGCGCGCGTTCGGTACTCGCGGATAGATGCGATTGTCCGCGACCTGCTGGACGATCACGACGTCGTTGGTCCGGCCGTGCCGGTTGACGGAATAGCTCGAGCACTAGGGCTTGAGATCAAGGAAGGAAAGCTGGGCGATGTTTCCGGGATGCTCGTGCGCACCGATGCCGGCGCGGTCATCGGAGTGAACAGCAAGCACTCCGAAGGGCGGAAGCGTTTCACCATTGCCCACGAGCTGGCGCATTTTCTCCTTCACACGGGCCTGCTGACCCACGTCGATCGAGATTTCCGAGTGAACTATCGGAACGAAGAATCGTCCCAGGCGACAAACGTTGAAGAGATCGAGGCCAATTATTTTGCGGCTTCGCTCCTGATGCCCTTCGACTTCCTCGAAATGCTAGACGCCGAGGACGCGGTCGCCGACGACGAGGAGGCCGCTGCTCTAGCTCGTACGTTTGGCGTGAGCCAACACGCGATGAGCCTCCGGCTCGCGAACGTCTACGGGCGATACAAGCCCTTTTAGGGTCGGCTGAAAGCTCGCCCGCACGTGATTTTCTAGTTCGCACAGAGGCGAGCCCAGCTGCCGGCTCCGCTGCGTCATTCTGTCACACGTCAGTGTCAATCACACAAACAGCCTTGCGATACCTACCAAATTGGCAGATTAGAGCGGTGGCGTATCGCACACCGCATCGTCCACGAAACAGGTCAATCAAGGATAAGGTAATGGCCAAGAACGAAGACAATAAGCCCCCGGACGAATCCCCGAAGGACAAGCCCGGGAAGCCGGACAAGCCGGACAACAAGATCACCATCACCGTGATCTACAACGGCGCGCCGATGCCGCTGGAGGTAAACTCGAACCAAGCGCTTCAGGCGGTTCTCCAACACGCGCTCCAGCTGTTCGGCCTCTCCGAAGGGCCGGTGCTGTTCAACGAGGGCGGGCAGGAACTCGCGCTGAACCAGAGCGTCACCAACGCCGGCCTCGTCGCTGGGTCCCGCATCATCCTGCGGCCGCGCGCGGTTGCTGGGGGTGTCCTGTGCGGATGAAGGTTCCCGCCCCGATCGTCGATCAGACTTTCGCGCAACTCCGGCGCTGCGGTGCCGGAGTTAGCGAATGCCAGGCGCTCTGGCTCGGCCCGTGGTCAGAGCCGGACAAAGTGACCGAAATGATCCATCCGCAGCACAGCGCGTCACCGGTCGGATTCCAGGTGGATCCGGTTTGGCTTCATCAACTCTGGCTGCGACTGGCCAAGGATGGCCTCGGTATTCGCGTCCAGATTCACACGCACCCCGGCGCTGCCTATCACTCGGCCACGGACGACGCCTACCCCATCGTCCACCAGCCCGGATTCCTCAGCCTCGTCATTCCACGATTCGCAACTGGCACCGTTGGATTCGACCAAGCCTTTCTCGCCCGAATCGATGACGCCGGCACCTGGGGCGAAGTGGCAATTCCCGACTACCTCGAGGTGACCTAATGAGCGTGTTTCTCACCGACGCCCTGAGCCGGACCCTTTTGCTGATGCGCGACTCCCTGGGCGCAGACGTCACGAATGCTCAACTTCTCTCAGCGCTTACCGACACTTCCGTTGTTCTCGCCGCCGACGCCGACGCGATCTCGACCCATTCGGGCCAGTCGGCATTCGTAACGGCAGCGCTGCTCATGGCCCGCTCAGGTCATCGCGTTTACCTGATGTCTCCGGAAACCACCTTGATCGGAGATCAACCCCCGCTGGCTGGAACTCGGCTGGTAGACGGATTGCTTCAGGTTGGACGCGACCTTCTCCCGACTATTGCTTTCACGGCAGGACCGCCGGCCGGTCGCGTGGATTTGGTGGTGCGCTTCGGCGCGGCCAATCCCCAGGTCGAAGCAGGGCAAACAATCTCAATGAACGCCGCCGACTGGAGCGCCACTTTGGGGCCGGGCGACAATGCCAAGGCTTGGCAGGCCGACGACTGGCCGTTTGGAGGCCTCGCTGCCGCGGCACTCGCGGCGGGTGAGGCGTTCAAAACGTCTATGCGCCGCCTCCGTGAGCATGCGAGGGCGCCGGCGGCGTTTGATGTTGCACATGCTCCAGCTAACCCGGTCTGCGTGGAACTTGCACCGCCCTGCACGCCGCGTGTGGTTAGCTTGCCCGATACAGACCTGATAAGCGGCGGCGCGCTCACCAATGCGGCGCTCTATGCGCTTCTCCGTCTGCCAGGAGCGACGGGACGCATGCGGGTTTTTGACCACGACGACAGCGCGCTCAGCAACCTCAATCGGAACATGTTGCTGGTCCGGTCGCGCCTCGAAATCAAGAAGGTGGACGATCTCGCGCGGTTCAGCGGCCGTCTCCAGATCACGCCGGTGGCGCGACGGTTCGACAAAGCGCTGGCGGCGAGCGAGCGGCTGCCTTCCACTGTCCTAGTTGGCGTAGATGACATTCCGTCGCGCTGGCTCGTTCAAAAGCTCGTCCCTGAATGGCTGGGCGTCGGCGCGACGGCTGGGTTCATGGCGATGTCCTCGTTTCACACACCAGATCTGCCGTGCGCGGGTTGTCTTCATCCCATCGCGTCCGAGGCCGAAGGGCCAATTCCGACCGCCGCGTTCGTCTCGTTCTGGGGTGGGCTCCTCCTCAGTGCTCAATTTCTTCGGCACCTGGCCGGAGAGGCCATCGAACAGCAACAAATGGTGGCGTTTCCACTGCGCGCCGAAGGGAATTACAGCCACGCGATACTTGCTGATCGAGAATGCCCGGTGGACTGCGAGGCTGCCAGGAAACGGAAAAGCGCCGCCTGAAGCCTCAATGCGCCCCATCCCAATCCAGCGCACTCTTCGCCTCCACCTCCAGCGGCACTGACAATCCCACCGCCGGTTCCGCCGCCCGTTCCATGACGCGGCGGATCAGCGGCAGCGCCCGGTCCACCTCCGCGTCCGGCGCCTCGAACACCAGTTCGTCGTGGACCTGGAGGAGCATCGTCGTCTCCAGTCCGGCCTGAACCAACGCCCCCGGCATCCGCATCATGGCGCGGCGGATGATGTCGGCGGCGCTGCCCTGGATAGGGGCGTTGATGGCGGCGCGTTCGCCGAACTGGCGCTCGGCGGCGGATTTGGAATGGATGGCCGGGATGTGGATCCTCCGCCCGAACAGGGTGGTCACGAAGCCTTGCGCGCGCACCGTCTCCTTCGTCCGGTCCATATAGGTGCGGATGCCGGGGAAGCGTTCGAAATAGGTCTTGATGTAGGCGCCGGCCTCGGACTGGTCGATGCCCAGCTGGTTGGCCAGGCCGAAGGCCGAGATGCCATAGACGATGCCGAAGTTGATGGCCTTGGCCCGGCGGCGGGTCTCGGCTGGCATCCCCTCAACCGGCACGCCGAACATCTCTGAGGCGGTGGCGGCATGGATGTCGAGGCCCGCCGCGAACGCCGCCTTCAGCTCGGGGATGTCGCCGATGTGGGCCAGAAGGCGCAGCTCGATCTGGGAATAGTCGGCCGAGATCAGCACATGGCCGGGCGCGGCGATGAAGGCCCGGCGGATCTGGCGGCCCGTCTCGGTTCGGATCGGGATGTTCTGCAGGTTCGGGTCCGATGAGGCCAGCCGGCCGGTCGAGGCGGCGGCCAGCTGATAGCTGGTATGCACCCGGTCGGTGTCGGGGTCGGCGGCGGCGATCAGGGCGTCGGTATAGGTGCCCTTCAGTTTCGACAGCTGGCGCCATTCCAGAATGACCCGCGGCAGGTCGTGGGTCAGGGCCAGGGTCTCCAGCGTCGCCGCGCCCGTCTCCCATTGGCCCGACGCCGTCTTCTTGCCGCCGGGCAGGGCCATGTCGCCAAACAGGATTTCGCCCAGCTGTTTGGGGCTGCCGATGTTGAAGGGGCGGCCGGCCAGCTGCTCGGCCTTTTCCTCCAGCCGGGCCATCTCCAGGCCGAACTCACTGGACAGCCGTTTCAGCTCGGTCGGGTCGATGCGGATGCCGGCCTGTTCCATCTCGGCCAGGACGCGGGGCATCCCCCGCTCCAGCGTCTCATAGACGGTGGTCAGGCGCTCTTCGTGCAGGCGGGGTTTCAGCAGGCGCCACAGGCGCAGCGTCACATCCGCGTCCTCGGCCGCATAGCGCGTCGCCGGGGCCAGCTCGACGTGTTTGAAGCTGATCTGCTTCTGCCCCGCGCCGCACACCGCCTTGAACGGGATCGGCTCGTGCCCCAGGTGCAACCGGCTCAGCTCGTCCATCCCGTGGCCGTGGATCCCGCCCTCCAGCACATAGGAGATCAGCATCGTGTCGTCGTACGGCCCGACCGTGATGCCGTACCGCGCCAGGACGCCCAGGTCGTATTTCAGGTTCTGGCCGACCTTGAGCACGCCGGGGTGTTCCAGCAGGCGTTTCAGTCGGGACAGCGCCTGATCCATCGGGATCTGTTGCGGCGGGGCGGCGCTTTCGGTCGGCCCGCTCAGCAGGTCGCCGCCCGGCTGCGGCAGATTATCGTGATCCAGCGGGATGTAGCAGGCGTCGTTCGGTCCCAGCGCCAGGCTGACCCCGACCAGGCCGGCATGGGTCGAGGACAGGGCGTCGGTCTCGGTGTCGACCGCCACCACCCCGGCCTCCAGCGCCCGGTCGATCCAGGTCTGGAGGGCCTCCGGCGTCTGGACGCAGGCGTAGGCGTCCACATCAAAGCCCTGCGGGTCGCTGACGGCCGCCGGGGCAGAGGGCGCATAGCGCGGGGTCGAGACGGGGGCGGATGGCGTTTTGGCCGGGGCGCTGGGTGCCGCAGGAGGCGGCACCTTGCCGTCACCGACACGGCTCCTCAAGGAGCGGAACTCCATCTCATCGAGGAAGGCGGCGAGCTGGTCGGGGTTTGGGTCCCTGACGGCGAAATCGGCGATCGGCTCGGGAGCCGGAACATGGTCGTCCAGGCGCACCAGCTCGCGGCTGAGCCGGATTTGATCGGCAAAGTCGATCAGGGTTTCGCGGCGTTTGGGCTGTTTGATCTCGCCGGCGCGGGCCAGCAGGGTGTCCAGGTCGCCGTATTCGCCCAGCAGCTGGGCCGCCGTCTTGGGGCCGATCCCGGGGGCGCCGGGCACATTGTCGACGCTGTCGCCGACCAGGGCCTGCAGGTCGATCATCTGGTCAGGGCCGACGCCCCACTTTTCGATGACCTCGGGCACGTCGATCGACCGGTCCTTCATCGGGTCGAACATGGTCACACCGTCGCCGACCAGCTGCATCAGATCCTTGTCCGATGAGACGATGACGGCCTCGCCGCCGGCCTCACGCGCCAGCCGTGCATAGGTGGCGATCAGGTCATCGGCCTCGTAGCCGGCCTGTTCCACCCCGTGCACGCCGAAGGCGGCGGTGGCCGTCCGCACCAACGGAAACTGGGGCACCAGGTCTTCCGGGGCCGGAGGTCGATTGGCCTTGTAGTCGGCATAGAGGTCGTTGCGAAACGTCCGCTCGGAGTGGTCAAAGATGGCCACCAGATGCGTCGGGCCGTTCTCGCCCTTCATGTCCTTGAGCAGCTTCCACAGCATGTTGCAGTAGCCCTGGATGGCCCCCACCGGCAGGCCATCGGACTTGCGCGTCAGGGGCGGCAAGGCGTGATAGGCCCGAAAGATGTAGGCCGAGGCGTCGATCATCCACAGACGCAGGGGGGCGGAAGGGTTCGGCTCGCTCATACGGATCAGATAGCGCGTTTGATCCGAAAGGTCGCGCCCTCCCTAAGCGCGGAAAAACGGGCTATGGGGAGCATATGACTCCAGAGATTTCCGTCGTCGTTCCCGTCCATGATGAAGAAGGTGCCGCCGGGCCGCTCGCGCGCGAGATCGCCGAGGCCTTCAAGGGCCGCAACTTCGAGATGGTTTTCGTCAATGACGCCTCCAAGGATAACACCCTGGCTGAGCTAGAGGCCTTGCAGGCCGAGCTTCCGCAGCTGCGGGTCCTGACCCATGCGAAGAATGCGGGTCAGAGCCGGGCGGTTCGCTCCGGTGTCATGGCGGCACGCGCGCCAGTCATCGTCACCCTGGACGGTGATGGCCAGAACCCGCCCGCCGATGCGCCCAAACTGGCCGATGCCCTGGTCGCCGCCCCGCCCGAGGTCGCCCTGGTCGGGGGGGTGCGGGCCAACCGCCAGGATACCGGCTCCAAACGCTGGGCCTCCAAATGGGCCAACGGCTTTCGCAAATGGCTGCTCAAGGATGACGCCGACGATACGGGGTGCGGCCTCAAGGCCTTCCGGCGAGATGTGTTCCTGCGCCTGCCCTACTTCGATCACATCCACCGCTATCTGCCGGCCCTGGTGATCCGCGAAGGCTATCAGAACCGCTTCATGAATGTGGACCATCGGCATCGCGAAACCGGGCGGTCGAAATACACCAATCTGGGGCGGCTGTGGGCGGCGCTGTCCGACATGATCGGCGTCATGTGGCTGCGCAATCGCGCCCGCAATCCGGGTCAGGTCAACGAGGTCTGAGGGGCCGCACTCCCCTCAGGCACGACTTCGCTTGGCGGACCCCTGCGAACGGCGATATGATTCGCCCCCTAACGGTCGAGGGAGCTGACCCATGCTGACTGCGTTTCCGCTTCTGGTGATCCCGGTGGTCATCTATGCCGTCTATGCCCTGACCAGCCTGTCCGGGACGGCAGTAAGCGATCCCAACTTCGTGCTTCAGTCCGCCCTGATGAGCGTCAACATGCCGTCGGGGGGCACCTGGTCGATGGGGGTGGGCGATCTGCTGGTCTTCTTCGGGCTGATCTTCCTGTTCTTTGAGCTGCTGAAATCGACCTCGAGCCAGCGCGTGGCCATCGTCAACCATGCCCTGTCGATGGCGCTGTTCGTCCTGTGCCTTCTGCTGTTCCTGCTGTTGCCGTCGTTCGCCACCTCGACCTTCTTCCTGATCACCATCATGGTGCTGCTGGATGTGATGGCCGGCTTCATCGTCACCATCATCACGGCCCGGCGCGACCTGGATATCGGCGGCGACGTCCAGATCTAGGTTCAATCGACCTTCAAAGACCCGTCATTCCCGGCCCCAGGGGCGCGCCGCTTACGCGGCCCCGCCCGAGGGGTATGCCCGCCGGGAACCCATCACCGCCTTGAATATCCGGCCGTGCTTGGTGTGGGGACAACCGCAGTCGTCCGGCAGACAGCGGCGGCGATGGGTGGCCGGGACGCGCCCGGCCATGACGAATGTGTTTGTTCGCAGGCGAATGATCGATCGGAATGTCGGCTCGATCTAGCCGAAGGCGACGAAGATCAGGGCCACCACCAGGGTATCGACAGCGCGCGCGACAAAGGTGAGGACAGTGGCCATGGAACAATCCGGTCAAGACGACCGGGTCACTCCAGCAAGGAGCGGGCCAGATGCCCGCCCAGCCCTCAGATGTCGGTTTTCTTGACCTGACCGGGTTTGGGGCGGCGATCACCGGCACCGGCATATTCGGAACTGAGGTAGGTCGAGCGCGCCTTGCCGAGCACTTCCTGCCCACCTTTCAGTCCGCGCTTGAGCCCATCCTGTCCCAGAAGCTGGGCGTCGAAGGCTGAGGGTCCGGCGTCGCGGCCCGGCGCGGGCGACGGCGGCACATCGTGATCCTCAACAGGTTCGATCGGCACCAGATCGCGCCCGTCATTGTCGACCTTGGCCCGACGCAGCGTGCGACGCCGCTCACCCTCACGGCGATCCTGAATGCTGGACGGCGGCCGAACGGGATCGGTCATGGCTTGGGTGGGGTCCCCGAGATGCGGCTGAGCTGGGCCTGCATTTCCTCCATCTGGCGGCGCATCTGTTCCAGGGCCGCGGCCTGGGCCTCGAGCAGGGGGTTGGCAGGGGCGCTGGGCGTGGCCTTGGGGGCCTCGGCCTTGTCGGGGGTCGCAGCCGATGCCGCCGACGCGCCCGGATAGGCGAAAGGGGTGAACATCTTCATTGCCCGTTCGAACATGGCGGTGTTCTGGCGCACCTGTTCCTCGAACATGGCCGCACCGGGGGCCGCGCTGAAGGTCGAGGCGAACTGCTTGCGGAACTGTTCCTGCTGCTGGATGAAACTATTCATCGACAGCTCCAGGTAGCTGGGCACGAGAGATTGCATCGAGTCGCCGTAGAAGCCGATCAACTGACGCAGGAACTGGATTGGCAAGAGGCTGGTGCCCTTGGACTCTTCCTCGAAGATGATCTGGGCCAGCACCGATCGGGTGATGTCGTCATTGGACTTGGCGTCGACGACCTGGAAGTCGATGCCGTCGCGCACCATGGCCGCCAGACTGTCGAGGGTCACATAGGCGCTGGTCGAGGTATTGTAGAGGCGGCGGTTCGCGTACTTCTTGATGATCACGCGCTCGCCTGAGGGCTTGTCGGCCCCGTTGTTCTGATCCGTCACGCTGTTTTCCCGTGCCCTGAACGATGCAGGGATTATCCCGCAACCGCGAGACGCTGCAAAGCCCCGTTATTGCGCCGCGAAAACAACGCCGACCATGACCGCCGCATAATGGGCCCCCGCCCCGGCGACGACGAAGCCGTGCCAGATGGCCCGGCGGAAGGGCAGGCCCTGCCGCACAAATATGAAACAGCCCAGCGTATAGATCAGCCCGCCAGCCACCAGCAGGCCCAGCGCCAGCGGCGACACGCCGCCGATCATCGGCTGGATCGCCAGAACGGCCAGCCAGCCGAAAATGACATAGACGACACTCCAGAAGACGTCATTCAGGCGCGGCGCGAACAGCTTGGCGATCACCCCGCCGACGGCCAGGGTCCAGACCAGGGCCGTAAAACCGATGGACCAGATCGGGTCCTCAAACCTCTGGGTGGTGAAGGGCGTGTAGGAGCCGGCGATCATCAGAAAGATAGCCGCCTCATCGAGGCGCCGCAGGACCGGCCGGGCCTTGCTGGGCCGCGTCAGATTATAGGCCACCGAACAGCCAAGCATGGCGATCAGACAGACCGCATAGATGGCCGTGGCCGCGATCATCCCCGGGCCGCCGACAAAGGCCGACAGAACCGCCAGCACGATACCGCCGATGCCGGCCAGACCCAGCCCCACCAGATGCACCCACAGGTCGGCAAGACGCTCGGCACGGTTCGGATAATGTTCGATGAAGTCCAGCGCGTCGGCGACGCACAGACGATCAAGAAGACGGCGGCGTGGTTTAGACATGAGACTACCCCAACACGTGGCTCTTATGGCCGTTCCCATCAAACTAGGTGATGGAAGCTGACAGGCGATGAATTCGAGGCCGAATTCCCCGTTCCAGGTGACGGGGCGGGATTCGTGAGGCAAAAGCGCAACAACCTTTTGCCGAGGAGTTAAGCCATGACCCAGGCCGTGATCGTCGCCGCCGCCCGCACCCCCGTGGGATCCTTCATGGGTGGCTTGTCCACCCTTCCCGCCTCCAAACTTGGCGAGGTCGCCATCCAGGCGGCGCTGGTTCAGGCGGGCGTGAACGCGGCCGATGTCGATGAGGTGATCCTGGGTCAGGTGCTGACCGCCGGCCAGGGTCAGGGTCCGGCGCGACAGGCGGCCATCGGTGCAGGCGTGCCCGAAAGCGCAGCGGCCTGGGGCATCAACCAGATCTGCGGCTCAGGGCTTCGCGCGGTGGCTCTGGCAGCGCAGCAGATCGAACTGGGCGACGCCACCATCGTCGTCGCCGGCGGTCAGGAAAGCATGAGCCAGTCCCACCATTCCGCCGCCCTGCGCGCCGGCCAGAAGATGGGCGACCTGGGCCTGGTCGATACCATGGTCAAGGACGGTCTGTGGGACGCCTTCAACGGCTACCACATGGGCCAGACCGCCGAGAACATCGCTGAACGCTGGCAGATCACCCGTGAGGAGCAGGACGCCTTCGCCGTCGCCAGCCAGAACAAGGCCGAAGCCGCCCAGAAGGCCGGAAAGTTCGCCGACGAGATCGCGCCGGTCACCATCAAGGGCCGCAAGGGCGACACGGTGGTGGATCAGGACGAATACATCCGCCACGGGGCGACGATCGAGGCCATGGCGGGTCTGCGCCCCGCGTTCACCAGGGACGGATCAGTCACCGCCGCCAATGCGTCGGGCATCAATGACGGGGCCGCCGCCCTGGTCGTCATGTCAGCGGATGAGGCGAAGAAGCGCGGCCTGACGCCGCTGGCGCGGATCGTGTCGTCGGCCACGGCCGGCGTCGATCCGGCGATCATGGGGACCGGCCCGATCCCGGCCTCGCAGAAGGCGCTGGACAAGGCCGGCTGGACCGTCGCGGACCTGGATCTGGTGGAATCCAACGAGGCCTTTGCGGCGCAATCGCTGTGCGTGGCCAAGGAGCTGGGCCTCGACCCCGCCAAGGTCAACGTCAACGGCGGGGCCATCGCCATCGGCCACCCTATCGGTGCCTCGGGGGCCCGGATCCTGACCGCCCTGCTGCATGAGATGAAGCGTACCGGCGCGAAAAGGGGCCTGGCAACGCTGTGCATCGGCGGCGGCATGGGCGTGGCCATGTGCGTCGAGCGGGGGTGAGGGCCGGGGCCCTCCTAGTCGGCCTGGTTCTGCTGGGCGGTTGCCAGGCCGAGACGGCGCTGAAGGCGGACGCTGGGAGGGCGTCGAGCCAGAGCCCGGCCGGTCTGGTGCCCCTGCCGTGTGACGGGTCGGAACCCATGGGCCCGGCCCATCCCTTCTACTGCTCGCGGGATCGCGTCTACGTCAGGCCCGAGGCCCGCGCGGCCATGGTTGAGGCCGCGCGTGAAGTGGCCCGCCGATTTCCGGGGACCCGGCTGATCTTCATGGACGCGTCAGGCCCGGACGGCATCGTCCCGTTTGAGCCCCACCTCAGCCATGGCGACGGCCGCCAGGTGGACGTGTCCTTGTTCTACTCCGCCCTGGACGGCAGGCCTATCCATGGCCCGCCACCGGGCAGCCGCCGAAATGGCTATGGCAACTATGAGCCGCCCCGCCCCGGCGACCCCCAACCGTGTCGCGGCATTGACCGTCCGAACGACGACCAGGACCCGCCTGCGGATCGCGCCTGGCGGCTGGATGATGCGCGTAGCCGCGCCCTGACCGAGCTTTTCGCCGCCGACCCCCGCGTTCGTCGAATTCTCATTGAGCCCCATCTGGAGCACCGCTGGAACCTCGACGGAGAGAGCAAGCTGCGCTTTGCCGGCTGCCAGGCGGCGCGGCACGACGACCATCTGCACATCGATTTCAACTGAGTGGTGAATCGGACCTTCCCCGTCACCGCCGCGCACGCTAAGGCATTCATAGAACACGCGTCCGTCAGAGACGCTTTCAAGGACAGAGAGGAAACCCCATGGCTCGCACAGCCCTCGTCACCGGTGGAACCCGCGGTATTGGCCGCTCGATCTCGGCGCGCCTGAAGGCCGACGGCTTTAACGTCGCCGCCGGTTATTCGGGCAATGACGACGCCGCGCGCGCCACCGCCGAAGAGCTGGACATCATGGTGGTCAAGGGCAACGTCGGGAAGTTCGAGGACTGTCAGCGGGCCGTTGCCGAGGTCGAGGAACGGTTCGGACCGGTCGAGATCCTGGTCAACAATGCCGGCATCACCCGCGACGGCTTTTTCCACAAGATGTCGCCGGACCAGTGGAGCCAGGTCGTCAGCGTCAATATGGACAGCCTGTTCAACATGACCCGCCAGGTCATCGAGGGAATGCGCGACCGCAATTTCGGGCGCATCGTCAACATCAGCTCGATCAACGGTCAGAAGGGCCAGGCGGGCCAGACCAACTATTCCGCCGCCAAGGCCGGCATGATCGGCTTCACCAAGGCCCTGGCCCAGGAGAATGCGCGCAAGGGGATCACGGTGAACTGTGTGGCACCCGGCTATATCAATACCGAAATGATGGATTCCATTCCCGAGAACGTCATGGCCTCGATCGTGGGGGCGATCCCGGTGTCACGTCTGGGCGAGGCCGAGGAAATCGCCGCCGTCGTGGCCTTCCTGGTGCGCGACGACGCCAGCTTCATCACCGGCTCGACCCTGTCGGTGAACGGTGGCCAGTACATGCTGGGCTGAGACACGCCTGAGGCAAGGCGCCGCACCGCCGCAAATCTGCCTCGCTGAGCGTGCACTGATCCGAGAATGGTCGGAAAGTCCCCGAGAAACATCTGGTTCCTCGCGGTCCTGATTGCTTGCTCAATCGGGTCGGTGGCGACGCCTGTGCGCGCCGATGGCCTGGATCTTCAGGGCCAGATCGACGCCTTGTGGACCACCATATCCAACCAGCAGCAACAATCCCTGCGCGACCGTATCCTGGGGCCACGCACACAGTACCGCGAGGTCGCGGTGGTGCGCTTCTCCAGCCAAGGCGGGCCGGACTTTGTTCTGGATCAAACCAGCAATCGTCCCCTGTTGCGATTCGACGGGTCCAACGAGATCTGGGTCCTGCGCCCCTCGGCGGGCCTGCGCGGCGACATCTACTATCGCAATGACGTCGGCGAGGTGATGTTGCGCACAACCCGTCTGGGCGGGGTGACCCTCTATACCGGTGCCGCGCCGAACGGCCTGCCCTGCGCGGTTGCCGGTGAAGCACGCCGTCTGAACCTTCCCGAGCACGACATCCGCTTTCTCCTGCGCCATTTCATGCGGGAATCCGTGCGGGCCGGACAGGCGATCGGCCAGGACTTCGAAATCACCGCCCGCGCGGTGGATCCTGCGGCCAGCGATGTTTACGGCGATGCCGCCACGGTGGCGGTGGACGGGATCGCGCGTCTGGCCGGAACCCGCAGCGGGCGGGAGCGGATGTCGGGTCTGCGTTCCATCCTGATTTCTTCGGGGCCTGGACCGGATGTCCGGCGAAATGGTGAGACGCTGCTGCTGACCGTCTCACCGCGTCTGGGGGCGGCCGGCCGGCCCTCCTCAGCCCGGGTCGCCCGCGCGCTCAGCTAAGGATCCGGCACTCCGGCCAGCGGCCTTGCGCCGAGGCGGTCACCCGCGCCCAGCCCTTCGCCTCCCTCCGGTTCGGATTGGGCCTCAGCACCATGTCGAACACGTCGTCCAGACCAAAAGGGGCCGCGACCGAGATCGTATCGTCATCCTCCAGCCGCACCCCCACCGCAAAGGCCGGGCAGACGAACCGCGACAGGGCCTCATCCGTATTTGCCAGGGGTTCATAGGGCTCGCCGAACCGGCCCTGGAACCACAGATGCACCCGCGCCTGATTGCGGACTTCCACCGTTGAGCGGAACGGCTCGTCGAACGCCTCTGCGACCCGTTTGATAAACACATCCTCGGCGTCCCAGGAGGTATCCGGGTCGAAATAGCCGATGTCGAAGTCCTTCAGCCCATAGGCCGGACCGCGCCCGGTCTGGTGGTTCCACACCGTCTGATAGACCGCGCCGGAGAACAGCCGCCAGTCCGGCAGACGCAAGGCCCGCATGGTGGTCAGGACGTGCATGACATCCGGGCTGGCGCGAAGGATGTCAGCGAGGTCGTCGGCACGTGCAGGGGTCATGGCCACTGTCTAGCGGGGACGACCTCTCCGGGCCAAGGGCGTCGCCGCTGGAGGGGCGCGTTTCCACGGTGAAAATGTCGGAGGATCGGTCCACGGTGGACGTCCCCTTTCGTCATCCTCCGGCGCGCGCGTCTCGACCGGGGGATCCAGACAAGGGGCCACGCCTGAGCACACCCAGGTCAGGCACCCTGGATCCACCGATCTGCGCCGCCAGGGCGGCTTGTCGGAGGATGACGAAAGGGGGGCTGCTACCCCTTATACGCCGGCAGATACTGCGCCAGCCGCGCGCCCATCTCGGTGCCCAGCGCCTGAAGGCCATTGAGTGGCCGGATCATCACCTCGAAGTCGGTGATCAGGCCGTCTTCGTCGAAGCGGATCATGTCGATGCCTTTCAGGGACTTGTCCCCGACATCGGCGCTGAATTCGAGCGCGACATTCAGACCGTCTTCAGTGGCGAACTGGCGGTGGTATTCGAAGTTCTCGAAGATGGTGATCACGGTCGACAGGATCAGCACCACTGCCTCGCGCGACTGATAGGGCTTGAAGGCCATGGGCGAGCGGAAGGTCGCGTCCGGGTGCACAATCGACGGCAGGTCGGACAGGTCGCGCGTCTCGATCATCCGATGCCAGGTCTGCATCGACAGGACGACGGCGGGGTGCAGCTGGCTCATGGTCGGCTCCGGGATCAGATGGCGGTGGCCAGGGTGACGCCCTGGTGGATGGCGCGCTTGGCGTCCAGTTCGGCGGCGACGTCGGCCCCGCCGATCAGCCGGGCCTCGACACCCAGCGCGGCCAGGGCGTCGTGCAGGCTGCGGTTCGGTTCCTGTCCGGCGCAGACGATGACGGTGTCGACGTCCAGCGTCTTCGGCTCGCCGCCGACCGTGAGGTGCAGGCCCGCATCGTCGATCCGCTCATAGGTGACGCCCGGCACCATGTGCACGTCTCGGGCCGCCAGTCCGGCACGGTGGATCCAGCCGGTGGTCTTGCCGAGGCCCGCCCCGACCTTGGAGGTCTTGCGCTGCAACAGCCAGACGTCGCGTACGGGCTTTTCCGGCTCCGGCTCGGTCAGGCCGCCGCGCTGCTCATAGTCGGTGTCGACGCCCCATTCGGCGAAGAAGACCTCGGGGTTCAGACTGGCCTTTTCGCCGGCGTCGGTGATGTATTCCGCTACGTCGAAGCCGATGCCGCCAGCGCCGATGATGGCCACCTTTTCGCCGACCGGCTTGTGATCCTTCAGGACGTCCAGATAGCTCAGGGTATCGGACCGATCCGCGCCCTCAATGTCCAGCTTGCGTGGGACGATGCCGGTGGCCAGCACGATCTCGTCATAGCCGGCGCCGGCCAGATCCTCGGCGGAGACGCGGGTGTTCAGCCGCACATCGACGCCGGTCTGGTCGAGACGCCGCCGATAGTAGCGCAGCGTCTCGTGGAACTCTTCCTTGCCTGGGATGGTCTTGGCGATGTTGAATTGACCGCCGATCTCGCCGTCCGCCTCGAACAGGGTCACCGTGTGGCCGCGCTCGGCCGCCGTGGTGGCGAAGGCCAGGCCCGCAGGCCCCGCCCCGACCACGGCGACCGACTTCGGCGCCGTCGTCGGCTCAATGACGATCTCCGTCTCGTGGCAGGCGCGCGGATTGACCAGACACGAGGTGATCTTCAGCGAGAAGATGTGGTCCAGACACGCCTGATTGCAGCCAATGCAGGTGTTGATGTCCTCGGCCCGGTTCTCGCGCGCCTTTCTGACGAAATCGGCGTCGGCCAGGAACGGCCGCGCCATCGAGACCATGTCGCACGCGCCCTCCTCCAACAGGCGTTCGGCCACCTCGGGCGTATTGATCCGGTTGGTCGCAATCAGCGGAATGCCGACCTTGCCCATCAGCCGCTGGGTCACCCAGGCGAAGGCGCCCCGCGGCACCTTGGTGGCGATAGTGGGGATGCGCGCCTCGTGCCAGCCGATGCCGGTGTTCAGGATCGTCGCGCCCGCCGCCTCGATGGCCTGGCCCAGCTCGATGACCTCTTCCAGAGTCGAGCCGCCCTCAACCAGATCCAGCATCGACAGCCGGTAGATGATGATGAAGTCCGGCCCCACCCGCTCACGCACGCGCCGCACGATCTCGACGGGGAAGCGCATCCGGCGGGCATAGTCGCCGCCCCAGTCGTCGTCACGCTGGTTGGTGCGCGCGGCGATGAACTCATTGATGAGGTAGCCCTCCGAGCCCATGATCTCCACACCGTCATAGCCGGCATGCCGCGCCAGAGCGGCGCAGGTCACATAGTCCTCGATGGTCTGTTCAACCTCTTCGGACGTCAGGGCGTGGGGCACGAAGGGATTGATCGGTGCCTTCAGGGCGCTGGGGGCCACCAGATCCGGCTGATAGGAGTAGCGGCCGAAATGCAGGATCTGCATGGCGATCTTGCCGCCCTCAGCATGGACGGCCTCGGTGACGACGCGGTGATGATCGGCCTCATCTTCGGTCGCCATCACCGCCCCGACCGGCGCAGGGCGCCCCTTCAGATTGGGCGCGATGCCGCCGGTGACGATCAGCCCGACCTCGCCGCGCGCCCGCTCGGCATAGAAGGCCGCCATGCGCTCAAAGCCGCCGGGGATCTCTTCCAGACCCAGGTGCATCGAGCCCATCAGGACGCGGTTGCGAAGGGTGGTGAACCCCAGATCGAGCGGGCGGTTCAACAGCGGATAGGCGTCCATCGGCGTCAGTCCTCCAGCGGCCAGCCGTGATTCAGCGGCCCATGTCCGTTCCCATAGCCCGGCGCGCGCCGGATGGCCTCAGCGACATAGGCCCAGGCCCGCGCCACCGCGGCCTCCAGCGGAAGGCCTTGGGCGATCCCGACCGCACAGGCGCTGGCCAGGGTGCAACCCGTGCCGTGGGTCGAGGTGGTGTCGATGCGCGGCCCCTCAAGCAGGGTCTCGCCCGAGGGCATCAGCAGCACATCGATCAGGGTGTCGCCCTCGACATGGCCGCCCTTCACCAACGCAGCCTTCGCGCCCATCCTCAGCAGGGCCTCGGCCGCCCGGCGTTGACCGTCGAGATCAGCGACCTCGATCCCGGTCAGGGCCTCGGCCTCCGGCGCATTGGGCGTGATCAGGGCCGCGCGGGGAACCATCAGGGTTCGCACCGCCTCGACCGCCTGACGCGGCAGCAGAGAATGCCCGCCCTTGGCTACCATCACCGGATCGATCACGGCGGGGGCGTCGGCCTCATCCAGCAGCCCGGCGACGACCTCGACCACCGAGACGGTCCCCAGCATCCCGGTCTTGACCGCGTCGGTCCCGATGTCGCCGAGCACCGCCCGTGCCTGGGCCTGGATGATGTCGATGGGGGCGGCGTGAACATCGGTGACCCCCAGGGTGTTCTGCACCGTCAAGGCCGTGATCGCCGTGGTCGCAAACCCGCCCAGCATGGTCACGGCCTTGATGTCGGCCTGAATGCCGGCTCCGCCGCCCGAGTCGGACCCGGCGATGATGAGGACGCGGCCGTTCATCGGGCGGCGCTTTGCGGCGAGATCGTCATGCGGCGGTCATGGCCCGCCGCATGACGAGAGGCAAGCACTTCAGGGCTGGAGCGCCCCGGCCATGAAGGCGATCACCTGGGGCCAGGCTTCGGCGCGGGCCGCCGCATTGGCTTCGGGCGTGCCGCCGCTGCGTCCGCTGTCGCGCGGGCCACCGTCTCCGACCAGATCGTGGCCGGCCTCGGGATAGATCAGGGCGGTGGTGGCCAGACCCGCCGCCTCACGGCTGCGGACGATGGCGCGCGCAGCGTCGCCGGCGTTCCACTGTCCATCGCGGTCGCCGGCGATCAGGATCAAACGGCCGGCAATATTCTCGACCGGGATACGGGCCACGGCCTCGCGCTCAGGATGGTCGGCCCGGCCATTCTCGTGGATGGCGCGCAGATCGGCCACACCCGGCCCGGCCAGCAGCCCCTCGACAAAGCCGCGATAGGGCATGAACGGCAACGCCTGCCCCTCGAACGAAAACGATGAGCGGGTCCCTTCGGCCTCGATGGTTTCCAGGCCCCAGCCCTCCCAGACGAGATCGGTCGGCGTATAGGCCACTACCGCGTCGATCCACGGATAGCGGCTGGCCGCGATCAGGGCGAACTCAGAGCCCTTGGAGGCCCCGAACAGGCCGAAATGCTCGACATCGGCCTGGGGCATGGTGGCCAGCACATCGCGCAGCTCGGCCAGCTGGTCGATGCGGATGTCGACAAAGCTGCCGGCGATCCCCGGCAGGGGCTGAGGCGGGCCATAGTCGCCCCAGTCCGGCGAATAGTAGGGCAGCCCGACCACGGCATAGCCGAGACGCGCCAGGATCGGTCCATAGCGGTCGCTGGCGTCGGTCCCACCCTCGGCCCCGTGCAGGATCACCACCACGGGCAGGTGCTCGGCCCCGACGGGCGCTTAGAGGTTGGCGTAGGGAAAGCCCGGCACCGGGGTCACGCTGACCTCGGCCTCCTGGGCCAGGGCCGGTGTCGCGATCAGCGACACGAGGGCGGCGAACAGGGCGAGGGCTCGCCGGGTCAGGTGGGTCATGCAATGGCTCCATGCGCGAGACGTCGCGCTCTGGTCCTAATCGCCGCCGCGCCCAGGTTTGGATGCGTCAGGCCGACTTTTTCAGAAACCACACCCGCGCCGCGCCCCAGGTGCGCTCATCGACCAGCTGATAGCCGGGCGCTTGCAGGTCCAGATCATCGGCCGCGCGCTCGAACACCACAACGGCTTCCGGCGCCAGCCAGTCGCCCTCGATCAGCTTGGTCAGGGTCTGTTCGCCCAGCCCCTTGCCGTAGGGCGGATCGAGGAAGGCCACGGTGAAGGCCTCGCCGGCCGAGCCGGGCCGGACGCCCAGGTCGGTCGCGCTGCGGCGATGCACGCGGGTCTTGCCGAACAGGCCCAGGTTTTCGGCATTCTCGCGGATCGAGCCGCGCGCGTCATCGTCGGTCTCGACGAACAGACAGAAGCTCGCGCCCCGGCTGATGGCCTCAAAGCCCAGGGCGCCCGAGCCGGCGAACAGGTCGATGACCCGTGCGCCGTTCAGGTCCGGTGCCCAGCTCGCATGGGCCAGGACGTTGAACAGCGCCTCGCGCGCCCGGTCCGATGTGGGCCGGGTGCCCTGCCCTTCGGGCGCAACCAACGCCCGACCACGAAACTGTCCGCCGACGATCCTCATGGCGAAGCCTCTGGACCGAAAGCGGGGTCCGATGCAACGGTCCCGGCATGGCGAACCTTCTGTCACCGAACCATTGGTCCCAGGCCGTGCGTGAGGCGCGCGACCGCCCCTATGTCGAGGGAGCCCGCTCTCCGCGTCCATGGTTGAAGCTGTTGCTGCTGGTTCTGCTGGCGGTAGCCCTGTTGATCGGGGCCGCCGTCGCGCTCGGGGCTCTGGCGACAGTGGGCTCCGAGGCAGGCTGGCTGAATCTCGAGATGTTCGACGGAGCCTACACAGCCCAGAGCCTGATGGACGAAGTCATCTTCGTTGCTACCCTCGGCGTTGTGCTGTTCAGCCTGGCATCGGCCCTGCTGGTCGCCGCCATGATCGTCTACCGGCGGGGTCCGGGAGCCTTCCTGTGGCCTTGGCCTCGCGGCGGTTTCGGCCTGTTCCTGACCGGCTTTGCCGTCATGTTTCTGGTGGCCCTGGCTCTCTGGCCGGTCATGGAATGGATGGAGCCCGGCGGTGGACCTGGCCCCCTGCTGGATCCTGCACAAACACTCGATGCGCGTCTGACCTACGCTGCGGGTGTCACGGCCGGATTGCTGGTCGCCGCCGCGGCCGAAGAGATCGCCTTCCGAGGCGTGCTGTTGCGCGTCACGGGCAGCCTGACCCGCAGCCTCATTGTCATCTTGCTGGTCAATGGCGTGCTGTTTTCCGCCATCCACCTGGACCCCGACCCGGTCGCCTTCGCCGCGCGCGCAGCCTCCGGCATGGTCTGGGCCTGGGCGGCGCTCAGGCTGGGCAACCTGGCCTTCGCCATCGGGGCCCATCTGGCCAACAATCTGTTCATCGCCCTGTTGCAGGCCCCGATTTCAGAGGCGGCGATACCTGGGCAGAATATCCCTCTGGAAGCCCTCGGCCTCCAGGCGGTCAGCCTGATCGTCGTCCTGCTGGCCGTTGAGGTCCTGGCGCGACGACGCGCCCGCCTGTTCTAACTTCTGGGCTTGCGAGGGCCAGACGGACGCCCGCCGCCCGGCTTGCCACCGCCGGGACGAGGGCCTGAGCGCGGCCCGGAACGCGGCCCACCGGGGCCACGCGGCTTGAAGTCGCGCTGGGGACGATCTCCGCCGCCCGCACCGTCGCGCGGCTTGAAATCGCGTTTGGGACGATCTGCACCGCCTGCGCCATCCCGGGGCTTGAAGTCACGCTTCGGGCGATCCCCGCTCCGTTCGCCGTCCCGGGGCTTGAAGGCGCGCTTGGGACGGTCGCCAGATCCCTCACCGTCGCGCGGCCGATAGGATCGCTGGGGCCGGTCCCCGCCGCCTTCACCGTCACGCGGGCGGAAACTGCGCTTGGGGCGGTCGCCGCCCGTCTCACCATCACGCGGGCGGAAGGCACGTTTGGGTCGATCCCCGAATCCTTCGCCGTCGCGGGGTTTGAAATCGCGGCGCGGGCGATCGCCGTCGCGGCCCTTGAAATCCCGACGCGGCTGGTCGCCTTCTTCCTTGCGACGTTGGCGGCGCTCAGCATTCTCGGCCATCCCGGCGACCAGGGCCGCTTGTCTGGCCGCATGGGCGCGAACCTTGGAGGGCTTCATCGACGGATCGGCCATGCCTTCGCGGCGCTTGCCCTTCGTCGGGGACAGAGGCTCGACGTCATCCCCCATCGGCAGGCTTTCGGGGTGAATCATCTGGGCGAGCTGCTCGCGGATCACGCGCGGACCAACCTCGGCCACCTCGCTCTCGGCCAGCGTGCCCAGCTGGAACGGCCCGTAGGACAGGCGGATCAGGCGATTGACCGTCACGCCCAGATGCTCGAGCACCTTGCGGACCTCACGGTTCTTGCCCTCGGTCAGCGACACCGAAATCCACAGATTGGCCGGAGCCTTGCCGTCTGCTGATGTCTCCTTGGCCTTGTCCAGGGTCGCCTCGATGGGGCCATAGCGCACGCCTTCGATGACGATGCCGTTCTTGAGGGTATCCAGCTTTTCCTGGGTGACCTTGCCGCGCGCCCGGGCCCGATAGCGACGTACCCAGCCGGTCGACGGCAACTCAAGCGCACGGGCCAGCTCACCATCATTGGTCAGGAGCAGCAGGCCCTCGGAGTTGATGTCCAGGCGGCCAACCTTGACGACGCGCGGCATGCCTTCGGGCAAGGCATCGAAAACCGTGGGGCGACCTGCAGGATCTTTCGCCGCCGTGATCAGGCCCACCGGCTTGTGGAAACGCCAGACGCGCGTGGCCTCGGGCCGCTCGACCGGGCGGCCGTCGACGGTGACGACATCCTGGCTGCTGACCAGGACGGCGGGGGTATCCAGAACCCGACCATTGACGGCAATCCGGCCGAGGCCAATCAGCCGCTCGACCTCGCGGCGCGAGGCCACGCCGGCGCGCGCCAGGCGCTTGGCAATGCGCTCCTTGCGAACGGGGGCGGCGGGGGTTGTGTCTTTCGGCTTGCCGGATCTGGGCGGCTTGCCTTGGCCGAAGGTCTTGGCGGGCGGCTTTGTCATGCGCGCGCCATACACGAGGCGAGGCCGGGCGCGAAGGCCTGACGCGCGCACTCAGGCTGGCATTCGCCGCGAAAGCCGGACAGAAACGGCAAATGATCCCTGATGCCGACCTGATCTTCATGCGCCGCGCGCTCGACCTGGCGCAGCAGGCCGGGGCGGCCGGAGAGGTGCCGGTCGGGGCCGTTGTCGTCGATCCGGCCTCGGGCGAGATCGTCGCTGAGGGGGCGAACCAGCCGGTCGCCAGCCATGACCCTACTGCCCACGCCGAAATCGTCGCCCTGCGCCGGGCGGCTGAGAAGCAGGCGAACTATCGGCTGACCGGCCTGACCCTCTATGTGACGCTGGAACCCTGCGCGATGTGTGCCGGCGCGATCAGCCAGGCTCGGATCGGGCGGGTCGTCTGGGGCGCGGATGACGCCAAGGGGGGCGGCGTGATCCACGGCGCGCGGGTGTTCGATCAACCGACCTGTCACTGGCGTCCCGACGTGCTGGGCGGCGTTCTGGCCGACGAGGCCGCCGATCAACTCAAATCCTTCTTTCGGGCGCGGCGCAGCAAGGGAACGCCCGACCCCGCCGGACGTTGATCGCAGATGAAAACAGTCCCGCTTGTCCTGTCGCTCTTGATGCCGTTCGCCTTATTGGCCTGTGGAGGGGCCCCGCGCGACGAAATGCCCGAGACGGGGGCCGAAGCCCGTGACCGTGCGGTCGAAGCCGATGTCGCCCGTCAGCGCACCGGGGCCGAAATTCAGGACCGCATCTCGAACCGGATCGTGCGGGCGGAATACACCTGTATCAACGGAGAGCGGCTGTCGGTGGTGTTCGACAACCCGCGCGAAATGGCGACTGTGCGAATGCTCGATGGGACCGCGGTGGACCTGCGCCAGGCGCGGGCCGCGGACGGCATCTGGTACCGGTCCAGCCAATACGATCTGAGAGGGGTTGGACGGGATGCGACCTGGACCGCGCCGGAGCGCGATCCGACGACCTGTACCGCCCTCAGCTAGGCTCCTCGAAGGACCGCCCGAATATCCCCGACGGGCACGTCGCGCACGACCTCAGCATCGCCGATGCCTTGCGGGAGGATCAGGACGGGCACACCGCCTTCGGCCTTCTTGTCCCCGCCCATGCGCGCGAGCAGGGCATCGGCTTCGAACAGGCCCAGGGATTCGATCTCGGTCGGCAGGCCCGCCACCCCCATCAGGCGTTCGACACGGCGGACATCCTTGGGGCTGACGCGGCCCAGGCGCTCGGCCAGGCGATAGGCCAGCACACAGCCCAGGGCCACGGCCTCACCGTGTAGGACACTGTCGTCCTCGAAGCCGGCCTCAACCTCGATGGCATGGGCGAAGGTGTGGCCCAGGTTCAGCAGGGCGCGCCGCCCCTGTTCGGTCGGATCTTCGGCGACAATCCCGGCCTTGATCGCAACGGCACGGGCAATGGCGTCTTCGAGAGCCGCCGGCTCATGGCCGAGCACCGCCTCGACATGGCCTTCCAGCCAGGCAAAGAAATCGGCGTCGGCCAGCATCGCCGCCTTGAGAATTTCAGCGGCCCCCGCCCGCATCTGGCGGTCGGGCAGGGTTGCCAGCACATCCAGGTCCGCCAGGACGCGACGCGGGTGATGGAAGACACCGATGAGGTTCTTGCCGCGCGGGGCATCTACTGCGGTCTTGCCCCCCACCGAGGAATCGACCTGGGCCAGCAAGGTCGTCGGGGCCTGGATGACCGCAATGCCCCGCATGAACAGGGCGGACGCCAGGCCCGCCAGATCGCCGACAACGCCCCCGCCCAATGCCAGGACGGTAGAGCGGCGATCCAGGCCCAGGTCGAGCAGGCGATCCAGAAGGTCGGTCAGCGTCGCCATGGACTTGGATGCTTCTCCGGCCGGAACGGTCAGGAGGTCGGCTCGAATTCCCGCCTCGGTCAGTGATCGCAGGACGCCGGCTCCCTGCAGCTCGGCGACGGTCGCGTCCGATACCACCGCGATGCGCGGAGCCGCCAGATAGGGCGTGATCTGCGACGACGCCTGTGCCAGCAGGCCCCGCCCGATGACGACCTCATAGGGCGTGACGCCCGGCCCGCTGATGGAAAGCGCCTTCATGCGGCCGTCCTGACGTAATGATCTTGCACGGCGGCGATGACGGCCCTGACCGCGTCGCGATGCAGGCCGTCGCCTGTCATCACATGGACATCAGCCTGGGCATAGACGGGGTAGCGGACCTCTGCCAGCCCAGCCAGAATTTCCATCGGATCCTTGCCGCGCAGAAGTGGGCGGGTATCGCGTCGGGTCGCCCGCTCGGCCAGCACATCCAGTTCGGCCTGGAGCCAGACGGTCACGGTCCTGGCTTTGAGCAGCTTGCGCGTCCCGTCGTGCATGAAGGCCCCGCCCCCCGTCGCCAGGACCACAGGATCACCCTCGACGATCCGCTTGATGACGCGGTGCTCGCCGGCCCGAAACTCTGTTTCACCCATGTCGGCGAAGATGTCGGTCACCGACCGACCCGCCGCGGCCTCGATCTCGACATCAGCATCGACGAACGGCATCTTAAGCGCCGTCGCCACACGGCGGCCGACCGAGGATTTGCCTACTCCCATCAGCCCGACGAGGGCGATGGTGCGGCCCTTTATGTCAGGTGCGTCGACCATGCGTTCGATCAGCTATAGACGCCGTCAGGGCCGCTTCGCCAGCGGCGGATCGACATGAGCGCCCAGATCGAGGCTTTTCTCGAAATGATGGCCGTCGAGCGCGACGCTTCCCACAACACCTTGTCGGCCTATCGTCGCGATCTGGAGGATGCCGACCAGGCGATGGCGGACGGTCTGATCCGGGCCCAGGAGGCCGACATTGAGGGCTGGTATGCCGGCTTGTCGCGCCGGGGCCTGTCGCCCGCAACGACCGCACGCCGGCGCTCGGCGGTGCGGCAGTTCTTCCGCTTCGCCCTCCAGGAAGGCTGGCGTGCCGATGATCCCTCGCGACGGCTTGAAGCGCCACGGCGAGGACGCCCCCTGCCCAAGGTTCTGGATCGCGAACAGCTCGAGGCCCTGCTGACGGCGGCGGCGCATGGCGATCCCGGCGGAGCCGCGCGCCTGGTCTGTCTGATCGAGCTGACCTATGCGTCAGGCCTACGCGTATCGGAGGTCCTGGGCCTCAAGGCGGACGACGTCGCGCGTGACCCGGCCTATCTCATCGTGCGTGGCAAGGGGGGCAAGGAGCGGCTGGCCCCTTTGAACGAAGCGGCGCGGGGCGCAGTTCGACACTGGCTCGAAGGGCGGATGCCCAAGGATTCAATCTGGTTGTTTCCCTCGCGCGGCAAGTCGGGGCATTTGACACCGCGACGTTTCGATCAGCTGCTCAAGGCGGCGGCCCTCCGGGCCGGGCTGGATCCCGTCGGCATCAGCCCTCACGTCCTGCGCCATGCCTTCGCCACGCACCTCCTGGAAGGCGGTGCCGACCTGCGGGTTCTGCAAACGCTGCTCGGCCATGCCGACATCGCCACGACCCAGATCTACACCCATGTCGCCAATGAGCGGCTGACCGAGGTGGTTCAGACCCACCACCCCCTGTCCCGGCATCGCCGCGGCTCGTCCTAGTTCGCGGTCTGGCGAAGTCGGTCGACAGCGCGAACCAGGGCATTGGCGACCTGGGGTCGCAAGGTGCGCTCCTCGCGGATTGATTCGGAAAAGGTCGCTGCCCTCAGCAGCTCGGCTGCCTTCTTGGCTCCGACGGCGTCACGCGCGTAGTCGAGGGCCGCATCAATGGATGTGGTTGGATTGCTGGGCATCGTCGCTCCCCTTTCGGGGCGCGTGTCAGCCCCGAAGCACGGTCAAAAACACCCCCTGGATGGCCTCGATTGTATTGGCCAGGAGGTAGGCGGCGACCACAACCGTCAGCAGGATCACCGTCAGCCCCTTGGCCACCTGCGCCAGCCTTGGGTCCGCCAGAAACGCCGAAAGGCTCCGGTATGTCAGGGCCAACCCGATCGGAGGATCGCCGTCCTCGCCCGCAACAGGCGAAATCCAGGAGCCGGGTTCAATCCCCCCTGGGGGGGGACCCCCCAATTCTGGGGGGGCGCTGGCGGCCTCTTCGCGCAACAGCATGGCCGCCGCCTGCGCGCGCGTATCGGCCCCCAGCCGTTGGCAAACATCCTTCAGGCGACTGTCGATGGTGTAGGGCGAACGATCCAGGGCGCGCGCGATCTCTTTCGATGTCAGGCCGTCCGCTACCAGACGCAGAATCTGGCGGTCAATCTCCGCCAGACCGGCAACCGGCGAGCGGTTCGAAAGGTCGAATACAGCCGTCACGTCACGTCATCCCTGCGTGGGACTCTGACGCGGCACAACCCTGTCGGGCTACCCCCTCAGGGTTGAATTCCGGTTCTACAGCAACCTAACTCGACAGGCTGGCCGTCGTCAGGGCCACATCTTCCTCAAGAACCTCAGCCGCCTCTTCATTGAGGGCCTGACCCTCGCGGCGTGGCCTGACAATCGGTTCGGGCCGCGGCGTCGCCAGATTGCCGCGCATCAGGTGCCGCCCCGCCGCGATGTCACCACCGGCGGCCTGCAGATCAAAACGCTCCTCATCCCGACGCCGGACATCTGCGATCGTTTCGCTGGCCTCTTCATGGGTGAAGCCCAGATCGATCAGAACCTGGTGGCTGAAGGTCAGGGCGCTCTCCAGCGTATCGCGAAGCTGATACTCCACGCCGGCCTTGACCAGTCGCAAGGCATGGCCGCGATCGAAGGCGCGCACGAACAACTTGGTCAGCGGAAACTCGGACTTCACCAGTTCGACGATCTTGTCGGCCGCTTCCGGCTTGTCGATAGCCACAATGATCGTCTCGGCCTCGGCTGCACCCGAAGCCCGCAGCACGTCCAGTCGGGAGCCATCGCCGTAATAGACCTTGAAGCCGAAGGTGCCGGCCGCCTGCACCATTTCGACATCCAGATCGATGATCGAAATATCGACATCGCGCGCCAGCAGCGGTTGCGACACGACCTGACCGAAGCGTCCAAAGCCGATAATCAGAACCCGCTCTCGCAGATTGGCGGCCCGCTCGACCCCATCGGTGGCCTCGGGATCAATCTGATGTTGAGGCAAGAACCGCCGCGCGGCCAAGGTCGTCACCGGGGTCAGGGCCATCGACAGGATGACGATCGCCGTCGCCGCCGAGGAAATCTCACCGTCAAAAACGCCTGCCGCCAGGGCCGCGCCGTACAACACGAACGCGAACTCGCCGCCCTGGGCGAAGAGGACGGCTCGCTCGATCGCCTCATGCTCGCTGGACCGGAACATCCGGGCGACGGCATAGATGGCGACTGACTTCACCGCCATGAAGGCGATGACGCCGCCCACAATCCGAACCCAGTCCGCCGCCACGACATTCAGGTCCAGCGCCATGCCGACACTGAGGAAGAACAGGCCTAGCAGGATTGCACGGAACGGTTCGACATCGGCTTCGAGCTGGTGCCGGAAGCTCGATTCCGACAGCAGCACGCCCGCCAGGAAGGCCCCCATCGCCATGGACAGGCCGCCGGTATCCATCAGCCAGGCCGCCCCGACGACCACCAGAAGCGCCGCCGCCGTCATCACCTCGCGGCCCCCGAACCGCGCCAGGAAGCCAAAGACAGGGTTCATCAGATAGCGGCCCGCCAGGAACACCACCGCCAGCGCCCCAACCGCCAGACCGATCGTTTGCCACAGGGGCGGCGCAGCCTCGCTGGCCGTGCCGGTCGCCGCAGAGATGACGGCAACGACCGCGAGCAACGGCACAATGGCCAAGTCTTCCAGCAACAGAATTGACACGGCGCGCTGGCCCGCCGGCGTATTGATCTCGTTTCGCTCGTCCAGCATCTGCATGATCACGGCCGTCGAGGACAGGACAAAGCCCATCGCCACAATGAAGGCGACCTCGGCCCGCAGACCAGCCGCCATGCCGGTGACGGTCAGCAACAGACCCGCCGCCAGGACCTGGGCGGCCCCCAGGCCGAAGATGTCGCGCCGCATGGCCCACAAACGCCGTGGCCGCATCTCCAGTCCGATGATGAACAGGAAGATGACGACCCCGAACTCCGCGACGTGAAGGATCGTCTCTGGCTCTTCAAACAGGCCGAGCCCGAACGGCCCGATGGCCAGACCCGCCGCCAGATAGCCCAGCACCGAGCCGAGCTGGATCTTGCGAAAAACCGGCACAGCCACAACGCCCGCCGCCAACAGGGCCGCAATGTGACCCAGTCCCAATTCCGCCGTCGCGCCGTCGGCCATACATTCATCCCCACAGTCTTGCGTCTCGACCATATAGGAAGGAGCCGCATGTCGTCATCGGGCTTGGCGGACCCGACCTGTACCTCTAGCGTGGACGTCGACTGGGAGGACTATCTGACATGCGTAAATTCGCCCTGCTGGCCGCAACGGCCCTGATCGCCACAACGACGAGCATCACGCCTACCCTGGCCCAGACCTCGCCAGCGGCAGAGCAGTCCCAGGCCTCGGCCAATCTGGCCTCGATCATCGCCGACTATGAAAACTGGGCCGCCGAGCAGGATCCCTGGACGGCCGGGGCCGAGGGCAACCGGGACGCCCTCAGCCGTCTGCCCGATATCAGCCGCGAGGGCGAATTGGCGCGGCGCGCGCCGCTAACCCGGTTCCGAGATCGTCTGGCCACCATCAATCCCGACGCCTTGAGTGCCGATGAGCGGCTGAACCATACCCTGCTGTCCCGATCTGTGGGCCTGGACCTTGAACGGCTCGACCTCGATCAAAATCGCTTTGCCTTCAACTCTGAGGGCGGGCCGGAAGCCATGGCCGGCTATCTGGCGGGGGCAACCCGGATCGCCACCGCCGACGACGCCGAGGCCTGGTTGCTACGGCTGGGGGCCCTGGCCGGTTACTATGACGCGGCCCTCGCCAATGCCCGGAGAGGCATTGAAACCGGCATGGTCCAGCCCCGGATCATTGTCGACCGCGTCGTCACCTCGACCACCGCCGCCGCTGCCTTCACGCTTGAAAACGACCCGCTGATGCGGCCGATGGCGACGCGACCACCGAGCATATCGGAAGCGGCCTGGGCTGATCTCACCGGTCGTGCGCGGGGCATCATTGTCGAACAGATCGTGCCGGTCCGGCAACGTTGGGCGACCTTCATGACCGACGAGTATCTGCCGGCCTCGCCGGTGGAACCCGGGGCCATCGGCCTGGGGCAGCGTCCGGGCGGACGCGAGGCCTACGCCTTCTTCGCGCGCTGGTACACGACTACCGAAATGACCCCCGACGAGATCCATGCCCTAGGTCTGTCGGAGGTGGCGCGTATTCGCGCTCAGATGCAGGAGGAGATGGCCGCCGCCGGGTGGACCGGCTCTTTTGCCGACTTCCTGACCTACCTGCGCACCGATCCCCAATTCTATGTCACGACGCGCGACGAAATGATGATGCACGCGCGCGACATCGCCAAGCGGGCCGACGATCAGCTTCCGGCCCTGTTCAACACCCTGCCGCGCCTGCCCTACGGGGTGCGTCCGGTGCCCGAGGAGATCGAGGCCAACTACACCACGGGTCGCTACAATCCCGGCAGTTCGGTCAACGGCATCGCCGGGGCCTATATGGTCAACACCTCGGCCCTGGATCAGCGGGGGCTGTACGAGCTTCCGGCCCTGACCCTGCATGAGGCGGTGCCCGGCCACCATCTTCAGATCGCCCTGCAACAGGAGCTGGGGGATTTGCCCTGGTTCCGTCGCAACGGCGATGCCACGGCGTTCGTCGAGGGCTGGGGTCTGTACTCAGAGTTCCTCGGCTACGAGATGGGCATCTATCGCACGCCCTATGAGCGGTTTGGTCGGCTGTCCTACGAGATGTGGCGCGCCTGTCGTCTGGTGGCCGACACCGGCATCCACTGGATGGGCTGGAACATTGAACAGGCCCGCGCCTGTTTCCGCGACAACTCGGCCCTGTCGGAGCTGAATATCCAGACCGAGCTGGAACGCTATATCTCCTGGCCGGGGCAGGCCCTGGCCTACAAGATCGGCGAGCTGACCATCCTGCGGGCGCGACGTCGGGCCGAGGAAGCCCTGGGCGATGACTTCAATGTCCGTCGTTTCCACGATGCCGTGCTTCTGGGGGGACCCGTACCCATGAATGTTCTGGAACAGCGGATCGACGCCTGGATCGCCACCGAGAGGGAACGCGCCGAGTAGCTGCGGAGCCATTTTCCCCAAATTGTGCTAAGCCTGCTCAATAGGGGGACGTTCAGGAGGAGGCCGCACCATGCGTTGGCTCGTTCCCATTCTGGCTGCGTCCGCAACGGCTCTGGCCGTGCCCGCCGCCGCCCAATCTTACGGCTACGGCTATGGTCAACCTAGCTATGGCTACGGCTACGGGTCTGACTTCGACTATCGGCGCTGTTACAGCCGCGAGCGCGAGCAGGATTGCCGCGAACGTCTGCGCCGCGAGGCGGACCGGCATCAAGGCACGCCTTATCGACGCGACGACGGTAGCTATGACCGGTATGGCGACTACAACCGCTACGGCTATGGCTCCAGCGGCTATGGGCAGTACGGCTATGGCTATGACTATGGCCGCTATGGGCGTCAGCCCTACTATGATCCGCGGACCTACGGCTACAACGGTGGCTACTACGGCAACGGTTACGGCAACAATCGGGGCTATTACGGCAATGGCTACAGCGACGGATCGGCTCTGGCGTTGACGGTTCTCGGCATTGCTCTGGGCGTTCAGATTCTCGGTGCCCTGGATGACCGCGACTACTGGGATCGCCATCGCCACGACGACGGCTATCGTGACTGGTGCCGGCGCAACCATTCCAGCTTCGACTGGGGCTCAGGCACCTATCTGCACCAGGACGGCTATCGCCGGTACTGCCGCCGCAACTAGGATCTCAGTGGAAGTCGCGTGAGCCCGGCAGGATGCGCACATCGCGCGGATGTCGGGCTGACCCTCTGGAGCCGTGGGCGAACTCGTCCGCGCCCGAGAGCTGGATGGTCGGGTCATGGTCTTCGGACAGACGACGCAGTTCGGCTGAGCGATCGAACACCTGTCGCGTCATCACATGGACAACGCCTTCCTTGGAGCGTTCGATGACGCCGTCGATCTCCATCAGACGGGCCCCCATGACCTCGCGGCGATAGCGTTCGAACTGATCGGCCCACATGACGATGTTGGCCACGCCCGTCTCATCCTCGATCGTAACGAAGATGGCCTTGCCGTTGCCTGGCCTTTGACGAATCAGCACCACCCCCGCGACCCGCACGCGTCGATCCTTGGGCAGGGCGACGGCCTGGGCACAGCTCAGCACGCCTTCTGCCTCAAACACCGACCGGATGATCGACATCGGGTGTGCCTTCAGGCTGAGGCGGGTCGTTTGATAGTCCGCCGCGACGTGCTCGCCCAGCGGCATGACCGGCAGCCGGGCGTCCGCCTCCTCGCCCAGCTCGCGCGCCGCCGCCGCCTGGAACAGCGGCAAGGGATCGTCATCGGGAAGTCGTCGTACCGCCCACAGAGCCTCGCGCCGGTCCAGCCCCAGCGAGCGAAAGGCGTCCGCATCGGCCAGCTTTCTCAAGGCCGGAACCGTCAGCCCGCCCCGCCGCATTAGATCCTCCAGCGACCGATAGGGCCGGCCCCGCCCCGCCGTCAGCCCCTCGGCCCAGACCTGGCGAAAGCCGTCGATCTGGCGAAGGCCGAGGCGCAGGGCCAGTCGCCCTGGGTCACACATCTTGCCTGGTCCGTCACCCTCGGGCTTGTCCCGAGGGCCCATGGAACGATCAAACACAATGGGGGGGTATCCAGACGCAGCCCCATCGTCTGGTGGAGAATCCAGACACCCTGAAAGCGGACTAATGGGCCCTCGGGACAAGCCCGAGGGTGACGATGTTGTGGTGTCCTCCAGCGTGTTGTCCCAATGGCTGTGATTGACGTCGATCGGCCGGGCCTCGACCCCGTGCTCGACCGCGTCGCGCACGATCTGGGCCGGGGCGTAAAAGCCCATCGGCTGGCTGTTCAGCAGGGCTGCGGCGAACACCGCCGGGTGGTAATGTTTGATATAGCTGGAAATATAGACCAGCCGGGCAAAGCTGGCCGCGTGGCTTTCCGGGAATCCATAGGACCCGAAGCCCTTGATCTGTTCAAAGCACCGCTGGGCGAAGGCCGGATCATAGCCGCGGGCCACCATCCGCCCGACGAAGCGTTCCTCATAGGTGTGCAGCGTCCCGTCGCCGCGAAACGTGCCCATGGCCTTCCTCAGACCATTGGCCTCCTTGGAGGTGAACTCGGCCGCCACCATGGCCACCTTCATCGCCTGTTCCTGGAACAGCGGCACGCCCAGGGTCTTCTTCAGCACCTGTTCCAGCTCATCGGGCGGGCCGTGGTCGGGTGACGGCGACTGGTATTCGACCCGCTCGACCCCGTCGCGGCGGCGCAGATAGGGGTGGACCATGTCCCCCTGGATCGGGCCAGGCCGCACGATCGCCACCTGGATCACCAGGTCATAGAAGGTCCGGGGCCGCAGGCGCGGCAGCATGTTGATCTGGGCCCGGCTCTCGACCTGGAAGACGCCGAGCGAGTCGCCCTTGCACAGCATGTCATAGACCGCCGCATCCTCAGACGGCACGCTGGCCAGGTCGTGATCGGCGTCTCGTTCATGCGCGCGCATCAGGTCGAACGCCTTGCGGATACAGGTCAGCATCCCCAGCGCCAGGATGTCGACCTTCATCAGACCCAGGGCGTCGACGTCGTCCCGGTCCCATTCGATGAAGGTGCGGTCGGCCATGGCCGCATTGCCGATCGGGACCAGCTCATCGAGGCGCCCGCGCGTCAGGATGAAGCCGCCGACGTGCTGGCTGAGGTGCCGGGGAAAGCCCAGCACCCGCTGGGCCATGCCGACGGCCTGACGCACCATCGGATTGGTTGGGTCCAGCCCGGCCTGCAGCACGTCCCGGTCGGGAATGTCGGAGCCCCAGCTGCCCCACTGGCTGCCGGCCAGCCGGGCGGTCACATCCTCGGTCAGGCCCAGCACCTTGCCGACGTCGCGGATGGCGCTGCGTGGTCGATAGTGGATCACCGTCGCGGCGATGCCGGCCCGTTCGCGGCCATAGCGTTGATAGATGTGCTGGATGATCTCCTCGCGCCGCTCATGCTCGAAATCGACGTCGATATCGGGCGGCTCATTGCGATCCGCCGACATGAAACGCTCGAACAGCACATCATTGTGCGCCGGATCGACCGAGGTGATCCCCAGCACGAAACAGATCGCCGAATTGGCCGCCGAGCCGCGCCCCTGACACAGGATGCCCCGGTTCTCGGCCTCGCGCACAATATCGTGGATGGTCAGAAAATAGGGTGCCAGATTCCGCTCGCCGACATAGGCCAGCTCCTTGTCCAGCGTCGCGCGCACCTTGTCCGGCACGCCTTGCGGATAGCGCACATCGGCCCGTCGCCAGGTCAGCTCCGTCAGCCACGCCTGCGGCGTCCAGCCCGGGGGCACCGGCTCTTCGGGGTATTCGTATTTCAGATCGCCCAGATCAAAGCGCATGCGCGCCAGCATCTGGTCGCCCTGATCCAGGGCCTCCGGCGCGGCGCGGAACAGCCGCGCCATTTCCTGGGGCGCCTTCAGATGGCGTTCGGCATTGGCCTGAAGCCGACGGCCTGCCTGGTCGATGCGCACGCCCTCGCGGATGCAGGTCAGCACATCCTGCAGGTCGCGCTCGCTGGGCGAATGATAGAGCACATCATTGGTCGCGATCAGCGGCGCGCCGGTCGTCGCCGCCAGGCGCTCCAGCTTGATCAGCCGGCGTTGGTCGTCGCCACCGAACGGCGCCGTCGCCCCCAGCCAGGTCGCTCCCGGCGCTGCATCGACCACGCGCGACAGCGTCTCCTCCAGGCCCACGACCTGCGCCGGCGGCATGACGATCAGCAGCAGGCCCTCGGTGTCCGCCTCCAGATCGGCCAACTGCAACAGGCACTCGCCCTTGGCCCCCCTCAGATTGCCCTTGGTCAGCAACCGGCACAGCCGCCCCCAGCCGGCGCGCGTCTCGGGATAGACCAGGATGTCGGGCGTGCCGTCCGTGAACGCCAACCGCGTGCCCAGCCCCAGGCGAAAGCCCTGCGCGCGTCGCTGGATCTCGTCGCGCACCTCAGGGTCGTCCAGCGGATTGGGCGTATAGTCCACCTCGCCCGGCCCGCCGCCCCAGCGCACCCGGTCGGGCGGCGACAAGCCGTCTTCGCGCAAGCTCTTCAGCGTCACCCAGGCCCGCGCCGTGCCCGCCACGGTGTTGCGGTCGGCGATGCCCAGCCCCGACAGTCCCAACGCCACCGCCGTCAGCACCAGGTCGCGCGGTTTGGACGCCCCTCTCAGGAACGAGAAGTTCGAGGCCGCCGCCATCTCGGCATAGGCGGTCATGCAAACAGGCCGTGGATGAACCAGCGCGGCTGGGCGTCGTCGCCGTAGAGCCCCTGACGGAACAGCCAGAACCGTCGCCCGGCGGCGTCCTCGACCCGGTAATAGTCGCGCGTCGGCTCCGCGCGCCGCCACCACTCGGCGGCGATCCGCTCCGGCCCTTCGGCCCGCACCACCTCATGCTGCACCCGCCGCCAGCGAAACCGCCGGGGCGGACTGTCCGGCAACCCCGCCAGCGCCTCCACCGGCTGCGGCGGGTCGAACAGGTGCAGGGGGCGAAGAGGAATAGCCGTCTCCTCCCCATGACGAAGGAATGGGGAGGGGGACCGCGAAGCGGTGGAGGGGCCGGTCGCTGCAAGCGACCGGTGGGCGGTGGAGGGGCCAGCCGCTGAAAGACGCCGGTGCGACGGAGACAGTCCCCTCCGTCTCTCCGCTTCGCGTCGAGCCACCTCCCCATCGTGAAGACGATGGGGAGGAGACACATTCCCCGCCGACAACCGCACCGCCCGCTCGGGAATGTGCGTGTCGCGCGGCTCAAACCGCAGCACCGCCTCAGGCCCCAGCCGCGCGCTCAGCCGGTCGATCAGGCCGTCGAAATCGGCCGTCTTGTCCGGGCGTCTGTTCAGGTCGATCTGGGTCGCGTTCAGCGGCTCGGTCTGCACCACGCTCAGGCGCACCTGATCGAAGCCGAACCCCGCGTCCAGCGGCGTGGTCAGGGCCGCCAGCTTCTCCTTGAACAGCCGCAGCACCACCGGCCCCTCGCGTGTCGCCCGACCGGTCTGGACCGCCACGCGCCGCACCCGTCCGTCGACACGGAAGAAGGCCGCCTGAAAGATACGCCCGCCCTGCCCGGCCCGCTCCAGCCGCGCCCCCGCCTCGCCCATCAGGTCGGCCAGCACCCGCAGAACATCTTCGCCGGTCGAGATCGGCTCCATCAGCACCCGGTCGACCACGCAACGGTCAGGTGGCCGAAACGGCGTGATGCGGATGTCCTCCAGCCCCAGCACCCGGTCCACCCGCCAGGCCGCCGCCTTGCCGAACCGCGCCGCCAGCGCCGCGCGCGGACGGTCATCGACGGCGGCCACGGTCTTCAGCCCCGCGCGCCGGAGCGCCTGAAGATCCGCGTCAGGCAACTCCAGCGCCTCGACAGACAGCCGCCGCACGGCGGCTCGGTCCTGGCCCTCAGCAACGATCCCGCCGGGGCCGAACCGCACCAGGGCGCGCGCCGCCTGGGGCGTGCCGGCCAGCGCCGCGCGCGCATGAAGCCCGGCCGCCGCCGCCCGGTCCAGCGCCCGCGTCACCAGCCCGGCCTCCCCGCCGAACAGATGGGCGCAGCCGGTGACATCCAGCACCAGCCCGTCGGGGCCGTCCGCCGCCGCCATCGGCGTGAACCGCCCGAAGTCGATCAGCATCCGCCTGAGCAACGCCGCGTCGCCGTCCGGGTCCGCCGGCAAACAGACCAGATCCGGGACCCGCGCCCGCGCATCCGCCAGCGCCAGCCCCGCCGTCAGCCCCAGCCCCGCCGCCTCCGGCGACACAGCGGACAGGCGCAGGGCGTTCTTGATCCGATCGACCAGGGCGAAGGGCGGCGCAGACGTCTCCTCCCTGCCGCGTAGCGGTGGGGAGGGGGACCGCGAAGCGGTGGAGGGGCCGGCCGCCGCAGGCGACCGGTGGGCGGTGGACGGGTCGGCGGCTGAAAGACGCCGGTGCGACGGCGAAAGTCTCCCCCGGCTCGTCTGCGACGTGCCTGCCCCCCCATCGGCTTGCTGATGGGGGAGAGACAGATCACGCCGCCGTCGGTCGCTGGGCAACCATGGGAACCAGATCGCCAGATACCGCCGCGAGGTCGGCAAAACCGCGCTCATCACTACGCCACTCCATCATCCACTGGCCGGGGTTGGCCCCGGTCCTGTTCTTGTCCAGCCGCACCGTCAGGGCCGGACGTCCCGGCGCCCCGGCCTCCAGCGCCCGGGAGGGAGCCGAGGTGATCGTCCAGCGAGTTTCCGACGCCCCGGCCTGATCGACCGCCCCGCTCCTGACCAGGATCGCCGCCGTGCCGCTCTCGCGCGCCGCCAGGGCCAGCCGCCGCGTCGCCGTCAAGTTCAGGGCCTTGGGCGCGGCCCAGACGCTCATCACCACCGCCCCCAGCGCCCCGGATTTCAGCGCATCCTCACCAGCGGCCAGCAGGCCTGTGGCGTCACGGGTTCGCACCAACAGCATCCGCCCCGGATCCAGGCCCCAGTCCGCCAGCCCCTCGCCATACGGCAGGCCCGCCTCCGCCGTGGTCATGGTCTGGACGATCCAGGCGATGAAGCCCTCACCCGCCGCCCGCGCCGCCAGACCCAGGGCGAAACCGTCCGCCGTCGCCAGATCCGCCGCCGAGGCCGCCTGCACCTCGTGCAGGGCGCGCCGGTTCAGCCCGCCGAGACAGGCATCGGCGGATGTGTGGCCGAGATCGAACCGGCCCGCGTCGCTGGGCGCTCTCCCCTCCATCCGGGCCAGACGCCGTCGCAACGCCTCCAGCCTGAGCGGTGAGGTCGCCATGATTGTTCCCTATTTGTTCTCATAGGGACTCCGCCGCGCGCCGGAGTCAAGCGGTGCGAATCAGGCGACGTCCGGGATCGGCGGACCTATCCCCAGGGGCGGAAGTGTTTCGACAGCTTCAGGCCCTGGCGCTGGTAGTGTGAGCCACCCTCGCCATAGAGGCGGACCGGTCGCTCGGTCATCGGCTCATAGACCAGTCGCGCGACGGTCTGACCGTCTTCCAGCAGGAACGGGGCCTCGTGCGAGCGCACCTCCAGCACCGACTTGGCCCCCTTGCCATGGGCCTCATCGACGCCGAAACCGGGGTCAAAGAAACCGGCATAATGCACGCGGAACTCACCCACCGCCGGGTCGATCGGCAGCATTTCGGCGGCCTGATCGACGGGGATCTCCGTCGGTTGCTTGGACACCAGAATGTAGAACTCGCCGGGATCCAGCAGCAGTTCGCCGCGCCGCGCATGGAGCGGCTCCCAGAAGTCGCGCGGATCGTGGCCGTCGACGTGGTCCAGATCGACCACCCCGGCGTGACGCCGACCGCGGAAGCCCGCGATCTCGCCGGTCAGATCAACGCCGACGTCGCGTGTCTCCAGCCGCGGCGGCTCCCCGACCTTGAGCCGCAACTGGTTCAGCCGCGTGCCGGGCCGTACCAGGATCGAAAACGTCTGCGGCACGATCTCCATATAGAGCGGGCCGTCATAGCCCTCGGCCACATCGTCAAAGACCGGTCCGCGATCCGTCAGCAGACGAACAAAGACGTCGACCCGCCCCGTCGAACTCTTGGGATTGGCCCGCGCCTGCACGCCGCGCGGCAGCTTCAGGCGTTCCTGCAGCTCGACGATGTAAACACAGCCCTTCTCCAGCACGACGCCCGACGACGTCAGCTCGATGGGGTGCATCAGCACATCGTCGATCCGCTCACGCACCGTACGCGCGCCGGGCAGGAACGAAGCCCGCACCCGCCACGCCTTGGGTCCAAGTCTCAGATCAAGGCTGGCGGGCTGGACCTGATCGTCATCAAATTTGGTGGCCGAGGTGATCGCGCCGTTGGCGATCAGGGTGTCGATAGCCTGGCACGGCAGAATGCCGGCGGCGGAAAGATCAAATGTCATGAGGCCTGCATAGCCTTGGTAAGGGTCAGGTTCTAGGGACTAGGTTCCAGGGACAGCCAGTCACCACCAGCGCACGCTGCGGGCGCGTCCCTGGGTCCAATCGACATTCAGGTCGATCATTCTTCTGCATACAAACGCATTCGTCATGGCCGGGCGTGTCCCGGCCACCCATCACCGCTGATGCCCGCAGAACGACCGCGGGCGTTCCGACATCAAAACGACTGGATATTCAACAAGCTGATGGATTCCCGGCACAAAGCCGGGAATGACGGATCTTTGAATGTCTATTAGACCTAGAACCGAAAACCTGATCCCGACAACCTACGAGACGCCCTGCTCGGCCAGCCACTCGACAATCTTGGTCTTGGGCATGGCCCCGGCCTTCATGGCGACGATCTCGCCGCCCTTGAACAGCATCAGCGTCGGCACCCCACGCACGCCCATTTTCGTCGGGGTCATCGGGCTGTCGTCAATATCGACCTTGGCCACGGTCAGGGATTCCGAAAGCTCGTCGGAAATCTGTTCCAGGGCCGGGCCGATCTGTTTGCAGGGTCCACACCAGGTGGCCCAGAAATCGACCAGGACCGGCTTGTCGGACTTCAGGACGTCGGCTTCGAAGGTGGCGTCGGTTACAGCGACGGTAGCCATGGGGAGGTCTCCGTGGAGATGATTCTGTCAGAGGATGAATGTGGGTGTCGCCGGGCGCGGCCTCAACCCCCTGCGAGGTCGGTCAGGGCGTTCTCGATCATCTCGTCGGGGATGACGTCCAATCTGGGCCCATCCGTCCACAGCAGGGCCGCCTGAACGGTCCGGTCCGGCCACAGGCCGCGCAGAACCGCGACATAGGCCGCCAACTGGGCGACATAGGCCGGGTCGCTGTCCTCGACACGCGCCGGAGCCGGGCGGTTGGTCTTGAAGTCGCAGACCAGAACCTGATCATCCGTCACCACCAGCCTGTCGAGCCGCCCGGCGATCTTCATGCCCTCCGGCAGACCCGGCCCCCAACCGGCCACAGACGCCTCCGCCCGCGAGCCCGGACCAAAGAGGGTGGCGAAGGCAGGATCGTCCAGCACCACCACCACGGCCATGGCAATCTCGGCGCGCTGTATGCTATCCAGATCCGGCTGACGCGCCAGATAGGCCCGAGCCGCCTCGGTGCGAGCTTCCGGTGGGAGATCCGGCAACAGCTCAAACAGCTTGTGGATCAACTCCCCGCGCCGGAACCGGCCCAGCCCCGCCTCGCGCGCCAGCGGCGACGCTGCGGCAAGACGCGGTCGGCCCGCCAGAGCTGACGGCGAGGCCCAGCCGCGTCGGGCTTCCGGGGACGGGGTTCGGCCCAACCAGGCCGGCGTTCGCACCGTCGCCTCGACCCTGGGCGCGGTCGCCTTCATCGGAGCCGGGGCCTGGCCATATCGCAGGCGATCGCCTTCGAGATGTTCAAGCCGATCGCGAATGATCGGGTTCTCAAAGGCGTCACGAACGGCCCCGTACCAACCCTTCACATTCTCGATCTTGGCGGTCGAGCCGATCCGCCCACACACGATCAGCCGGTCGCGCGCCCGCGTCAGGGCCACATAGAGCAGCCGCAGCGCCTCATCCTCCTCGCGCGCCTCGCGCAGGGATCGCGCCGCCGCCGAGGCATCACAGTCCTGCGACTTGGACCCGGCCCACAGGAAGCCGCCGTCCTCGGTTTCCAGCAACGGTGTGCCGCGCGCGCTGCGGTTGGTCGTTTCCGGCAGGAACAGCACCGGCGCTTCCAGCCCCTTGGCCCCATGGACGGTCATCACCCGAACCTCGCCCTTGGGCGCATCCATTTCGCGCTTGATGACAATGTCAGACCGGCCAAGCAGATCGATCACGCTTTGCAGATCGCCGCCGCCGCGCCCCTCGGCCGCCAGCACCTCGGCCAGGAAGGCATCGATCACATCCGATGCCTCGCCCCCCAGGCGCGTCGCCGCCCGCGCCCGCATCGACCGGCCCTGGGCATCCGTCGTCGCCAGGAAGCGGGCGAACACCTCATAGGGTGCCCGGCGCTGGTTGTCGGCCTTGAGCGCCTCCAGCCGGTCGACGGCCGCGCGCCAGGCCGGGCGCTCGTCAGCCCGCGACTTCAGCCGGGTCCACAGGCTGCGGTGCCTGCGATCATGGGCCAGGTCGAAAATGTCATCGTCGCCCAGATCGAAGAAGGGCGACTTCAGCAACGCCGCCAGCATCAGATCCTCTTCCGGGAAGACCAGAACCCGGGCGATGGCCATCAGGTCGTCGAACAGAATGTGCTCGCTGAGGCTCAACCGGTCGGCCCCCGCCACAGGAAGACCGGCGCGCTTGAGCGCACGCAGAATATCCTCGAACAGCGCCTTGCGTCGGCGGACGAGGATGAGGAAATCGCCGGCTTCCGCCGGTCGCCACGTCCGCTCATCCTTGTCGTAAACGGCCTCGCCACGCGCGATCATGCCCTTGATCTCGTCGGCAATCGCGGCGGCCAGGACGCGGTTGGCGGCGCTTTCGGTTTCCTCATCGACCGGTGCATCCCAGGCCCGGCCCGTCTCCGATCCTGGGTCCCGGATCAGCGGCCACAGCTCCACCGTGCCGGAATCAGCAGGACGGATGGGATAGTGGGTGACAACGTCCTGCCCTTCTGGAGCCGGCACCCCACGTCGCGCCTCCGGCGACGCAAACACCACATCGACAAAGCTCAAAACCTCGGGGGCCGAGCGCCAGGAATGCTCCAGGGCCGGTGACTTGAACTGAAGGCCCGCGTCCTCAGCCTTCTGACGATAGCGCCGGTTTTCTTCCAGAACCCGACCGGCATCGGCCCCCTGGAACGAATAGATCGACTGTTTGACATCGCCGACCACGAACAGGCTGCGTGCCAGCGAAAGATCGCGCGCCTCTGCCGCCCCAGCCCCGGCGAAGAACGGTTCGGTCAGCCGTTCAACCAGTGTCCACTGTTCAGGCGCGGTGTCCTGGGCCTCGTCGACCAGCACATGGTCGATGCCGCCGTCCAGCTTGTAGAGCACCCAGGCGGCATCGGGCTTTTCCGCCACCAGCTTCAGAGCCAGGTCGATCAGATCGGCGAAATCGAGCGCCGAACGGACCGCCTTGCGATGGGCATAGGCCCCCACATAGGCCTGGGCCAGGTGCATGACCGCCAGGGTGTCGCGTGCCACCGTCTCAGCCCGCAGCCGCTCACGCCAGCGTTCCAGTCGCGCCTGTTCCTCAAGCATGAAGTCATGGATTGTGGGCTGCGGCTTGAAGGCCGTGCCCTTGACCACCCAGTCCGCCGGCGTGCCCTCACCGCCCGCCGTGAAAAGCACCTTGCAAAGCGCCAGCACCGGCGGCGGTCCATTCAGGCTCAAGGCCTCGGCGATGAGGCCCGCGTTCTTGACGTCCGTCTTGCCGCCCGCCGCCAGCAAATCCTTCGCGGCCCGCCACCGTTCAGGATCAAAGTCCTTCGCCGCCTCAGCCTCGATCGCATCGGCGGTCGTCTCGCCGTCAAATTCGCAGGCGTCCCACACCGCCCCGCCCAGATCGTGCCCGACCCGCTCGACATAGTCGGCCAGGGCGAACCGCTGGCTCTCGATTTCGTCGAACATCTTGTCGAAGTCCTGGTGCGACAGGGCGATCGACAGCCGCGCATAGGCGTCCTGTACCTCGGGGCTGTCGCCGCTCAGCGCCAGCCGCGCCACATCGGCCCGGGCGTCGGCCACGATCAGCGAGGCCTCGACATCGTCCATCACCTGAAAGCGTGGCGACACGTCGGCCTCGACCGGGAACCGTCGCAGTAGTTGCTCGCAGAAGGCGTGGATGGTCTGGATCTTCAGCCCGCCGGGTGTCTCCAGCGCCTGGGCAAACAGGCGTCGGGCGCGCGACAGGTCGATGCCATCGGGGGCTGTGCCAACCAACTCGGTCAGCGTCTCGGCCAGCTTGTCATCGCGGGCCACCGACCAGGCCCCCAGCACCTTGAACAGCCGTCGTTGCATCTCGGCCGCAGCGGCCTTGGTGTAGGTGATGCACAGGATCTGCGCTGGCGCTGCGCCGGCCAGCAACAGCCGCGCCACCCGGTCGATCAGGGTCTTGGTCTTGCCCGACCCGGCATTGGCCGTGACAAAGACGTTCAGCCTCGGATCGGCGGCGATACGTTGGGCATCCTGGGCTTCGATCATTCGCCGCCCCCGTCATCTGCCGAGTTCCATTCGAAGACCCGCGCCAGATGGTCATACTCGCTGGCGTACTTGATAAACTTGGGGGCCAGCCGCGAACGATAGGGCTCGGTATCGTTCTCGTAGGCGGTGAGGAGCTCGATCACCCCGGCCCAGGCGGCCTCCGAGGCGTCGGCCGGACCCATCTCCTTGGTCGCCTCCTGCACCTCGATCGGAGGCTCGCGCCCCGACACGCGCACATAGGTCAGCCCTTGCGGCTCCAGCGCCCGGCCACCGAAAGCGCCGCGCGCGGCCAGGGCCCCGGTCAGGGTCAACTGAGGTGCAAAACCCGCCTCGACCTCCTTGGCGGTCGGCGGTGCGCCGGTCTTGAAATCCAGAATGTGGATGCCGCCGTCGAGGATTTCCACACGGTCGGCGCGGGCCGAGATCATGTGTCTGCGGGCCCCGATCTGGAGCGGCTGTTCTCCGCGCTGCTCGACTTCGACGCGGCGGCCGTCCTGACGCCGTTCGGCCTCGAAGGAGATCACCTCCGCCGCCGTCTGGCGTGCCAGGGCGGCTTCGCGCGCCAGACCCGCCTCGTCCATGCCACCGGCCCGCAGGGCATCCAGATAGAGCCCCTCGAAGGTTTCGGCGTCCGCCGTCTCGCCGCGATTTAGCTTTTCGGAAAAGTCCTCGAATGCCGCATGGATGGCCGATCCCCGCAGACGCGCATCCACGGCCTCGTTCGGCGGCGACAGCACATCCAGCCGGGCGACCTTGCGCGCCCAGATGACATAGGGATCGCGTGTCAGCCGCTCGATGTCCGTCACCGGCCAATAGAGCGGTCGGCTTGCCAGAGGCGGCGACGGCATCGGCCGCGACGCCGGGCTGAAAGCACCGGCTTCATCCAGCGCACGCGCCCAGGCCAGAACCTCGGGGCGGGTCGGCAGACCTTCGGGAATCTCGGCCCCCTTCACCAGGGTTTCCAGTCGCCAGAGCCAGCGCGACGGCACCGCCGGCTGGCCGTCGCGCCGTTCGGACTGGATCAGATAGACCTCCGGTGCCGACGCCGCCTGGGCGAAGTCATGCGCCGCCAGCCCCAGCCGCTGTTCCGGCGAGGCCAGGCCCAGCTTCTGCCGCATCGGCCGCGACAGGAACGGGTCCGCCGAGGCCCCGCGCGGCCAGACACCTTCCTCCAGTCCAGCGAGGATCATGCGATCCGCCCGCACCAGCCGCGCCTCGATGGCCCCCAGAATGCGAAGGCGCGGATGCGATGCCCGATCCGCCCGCACGGTCTGATCCTGCGCCAGGGCCTCGATCAGATCCGCAAAGGCCGCCGCACTGAGCTCCGGCAGGGCGCTTCCATGTTCGATCAACCCGGCCATGAGCCTCGCCGCCGCCTCGCCCTCCGGCCCGGTCCAAGCGCGCGCACCCGCCAGCGCCTCGATACGTTCGACCAGACCTGTCGCAAGAACATCCGCTGTCCCGTCGGGGGCTTCGCCGGGGAAGATGTCCGCCAGCCGCGTGGCCAGATCCTCAGCTGCATCCAGCCGGGCCAACCGCCAGGGGGGCCGGGCCTTGCCGCGATCATCGCGCCCCCGCGCCGCCAGGATGCGGGCCTGGACGTCGTCCCACGAGCGCGGTGCCGGTCCACGGAAGGCCGCATCCTCCAACCCACGAACGGCGCGGGGGTGCGCACGCACATCCGCATGTTTGATCAGGGCGAGGATCAGAATCGGGTTCAGCGGTTCCGCCATCAGGCGCGCGACAAGGCCCAGAAGTCGACCCTGGTGGCTACGCGACAGCGGGGCTCCGGCAGAATCATCAACGGCCAGTCCCCAGCGGGCCAAACGGGCCTCGACCCGTCGCGCCAGCGCCTGATCCGGCGTCACCAGGGCACAGGTCTTGTCCGGCGGTTCCAGCACCTCACGCATCAGGACGGCACAGACGGCGGCGGCCTCTTCCTCGTTCGCTGCGTTGACGACGGTGAGGCCCTTCAGACCTTCACGGACAGGATCGGTCGCCTGCCCCTTTCGCAGCTGATCCAGCACATTGAGCCAGTCCGAGGTTGCCTCGGCGGGTCGCAGGGCTTCATTGATCACCCGACGCCGCGCCCGACCCCGCGTCGCCCCCTCGCCCCCCGCCGACACCGGCCAGGTCCGAACCTCTTTCCGATCCAGACCATTGGCTTGCAGGAGCGCCTTGATAGCACCTTGCGCGTGCGCCTCGCCGACCTCGGCCCAGGCACTGTCGGCCAGTCCTTCATCGAGGCCGGGCAGAACCACGCACCCCTGCGGTGCGCGCGCGATCACCCCGAGCAGACGCGCCACCGGCCCGTCCGCTTCATTCGATCCAGCGGCGATGACCGGATGATGTGGTGGCCGGGCCTCCCACTGATCGGTCAAGCGGTCGAGGATTTCGGCGCGACGAACGGCGGCGTCCAGGACCCCCAACGCCTCCAGACGGCGCGGCCACTCCACAAGGGTGTGTTTCAGCAAGCCCGCCGCCTCGGCCCAATGCAGGGCCTGATCTGCGGGAACCAGTCCGTCCAGTTCGTCCGGCCGCATCTCTGAGCGTGTTGCCAACCCATCCAGAAAGCCGGCCAGGGCATCCGCCATATCCAGCGCCCCGCGCGCGTCCAGCGGCTCATCGCGCGCCTCGGCGTGGGCGGCGGCAACCCGTGCCAGCTCGAAGCGTCGCCGCATCGGATCGACGGCGGGCCGCAGGCTGACGGCGATGTCGGCGGCCTCGAACGGTGGCTCGCCGGTTTCCAGATCGCCCAGCGCCAGAATGCGCGGCAGCAGCACCGCCGAGCGCCCATTGGCCATCTTCAGGAAGGCCTCGGCCAGATCGCGCGCGCCGCGTCGGTTCGGCAACAGGATCACCGCCTCGGCCAAGCCGTCCGGGTCCGCGCCATATTCGGCGATCAGTCCTGCCGCCAGGTCTTCCAGAAACGGCCGATGCGCCGGAATGGAATACCAACCCTGCATCGCCTAGCCCCTCAGCCGGGCTTCTGACGCCTTGACCGCCTCAGGATCGCCGACGTGCATCCAGTCGCCATCCATGACTGTCGCGAACAGCCGGCCTTCATCCGCCAGCCGTCGCCAGATGGGCGACAGTGAAAACGGCCCGTCCGGCCCGTCATCGACCACCTGTGGCCGGGTGATGTGCACGCCCATATAGGCCAGCGGGGCCGTCGGGGCGTCGCCCCGAAACCGGAACCGCCCGTCGTCATCGACGAAGCCGTCGCCCTTGCCGGGCCAGCCGATCGCGCCCTCGGGTTGGGCCAGCAAGAGGGCCACATCCATCGCTTGCGGGTTCCACAGGCGGGCCAGGTCGCCCAGCGCATCGCCCCGGTCGATCCAGACGCTGTCGATGTTGGCGACCCAGACCGGATCGTCTCCGAGCAACGCCCGCGCCTTCTTCAAGCCCCCACCGGTTTCGAGCAGTTCGGCCCGCTCGTCCGAAATCACGATCTCCAGATCATCACGCGCCGCTAGGTGGCTCTCCAGCCGGTCGGCGAACCAGTGGACATTGACCACCGCCCGCATGACGCCGGCCGCAACCAGCCGATCGAGCACATGGTCAATCAGAGCCCGCCCGCCGACCTCCACCAGGGCCTTGGGGCGGTCGTCCGTGAGGGGACGCATCCGGGTACCCAGCCCTGCGGCCAGCACCATGGCGGTGGCGGGTCTAGCGGTCACGTTCGAGTCTCTTGCGGCACATGGCGGTCAAGCCAAGCGGCCACCTGCGCCAGTTCTGGACGTTTCAGGTTTTGTTCCAGATGTCGCCACATGCGCGGCATGAAGGCCCGGTATCTGGGCTTGCCGTCCCGTGCGACCAGCCGGGCGAAGATGCCCAGAATGCGCGCCTCATTCAGCGCCGCCAGCGCCGCATAGTCGACCATGAAGGCCTCGCGGTTGATGTCAGGTCGCAGCTCGAAATAGCGGTTCAGCGCCTGCGCCTCGATCTCGGCCGGCACGTCTCGCCGTGCATCCTGCAATAGCGAATGCAGGTCCCAGCTTGGGTGGGCCAGCACCGCGTCCTGGAAATCAATCATGCCGACCCGCGCCGCGCCGGTTCGACCCGGCAGCCAGATCAGGTTCTCGGCATGATAATCCCGGTGCGCCAGGACGCTCGCCCCCGCCGCGCCGCGCGCCACATGCGGGGCCCAGACCGCCGCCCATTCGGCCCGCGCGGCTTCATCGAAGTTGAGGCTCGGGACCAGTTTCGGCATCCAGTCGACGAAAAGGTCCGCCCCGCCCTGAAGTGCCGTCGCATCATAGTCGAGCAACGGCCAGCTCAGGCCATGCCCGTCCAGCGAAGCGGGCGGCGTTTCTTCGTGCAGCCGTGCCAGCGCCTCAATCGCCCCCAGATACAGGGGCGTCTCATCCTGCCCGGCCCCGATCACGCGGGCGAACAGGCCGTCGCCGAAGTCTTCCAGCACCGCCAGGCCGCGCGGCGCGTCGAGCGCCAGAATGTCCGGCGCGGACAGGCCCAGGCTGCGAAGATAGGCGGCGACCCCTGCGAAGGCTTCAATCCGGCCCGCCGACAGGCGCGCCGTGGCGTTCCAGCCGGCCGCCAGCCGTTGCTCGGGCGTCATGCCCGGCCGGCAGATCACGCTTTCGGCCGCCGGGGCCTGATCCATCAGCATCAACGACACGCCGCCGGGCGTCATCAGTCGCTCGTAGCGCCGCGTCGAGGCATCGCCAGGCAAGGGGTGGCGCTCTGCATCGGCCAGGCCGGCAGCCTTCAGAAACTCGAGCCGTTCGGCCTCACGATCAGAACTCAAGCGCGCGTCCTTTCCAGGCACCATGGGGCGTCAAACGGGCGATACGGCCTTCGCCCGCGTGGGACAACTCTACCTCGAGCCGATCCGGGGCCAACCGCGCCCATTCAGGACCGCTGATCCGCACGGGCCATTCGACCAGAGCCGCGCCGTGATCCAGCGCCTCTTCCAGACCGATCTCCAGCGCCTCACCCTGACCTTCCAGCCGATAGAGGTCGAAGTGGGCGATCGCCGGCTGCGTCTCGTAGAACTGAACCAGGGTGAAGGTTGGTGAGGGAACCTCCTCCTCCGCTCCCGCCAGGGCCTGAATCAGACCGCGCGCCAGGACTGATTTTCCCGCCCCTAGCGGCCCACTCAGCAGAAGGGCCTCGCCCGGCTCGATCACCGCTGACAGCGCCGCCCCGAGGGCCGCCGTCAACCCCGCGTCCGCCAGGTCAATCTCAACCGTCCCGTCCAGGATCACGCGAAGATCGCGTCCGGCTGATTGGCCAGTATGCGCTCGACATAGGCCTTGAGTGCATAGGTGGCCCTGGTAGCATCAATATCGAGCCGCTCAGGCGAAATGGTCGGCCCGACCGTCAGCTGGAACTTGCGGCCCCGCTTGTTCAGCATTTCGTGGAACAGCGTGACGTCTCTCAGCTCCTCCGAGAACCGGTCAAAGGTGTGGAACATCGTCGACTGCGGCCCCGACACATGGATCGGCACCACCGGAGCCTCGTATTTGCGCGCCAGCGAGGCCGCCGTCGCCGCCCAGGGCGGATCGGTCAGTTGGCCATTCTGCCGGCGGGCCAGCCGCCCGGCCGGGAACATGACGACGCACCGTTCGGCCTCAAAGGCATCGCGCGCCGCCTGGAGCGTCGCCCGCGTCTTCTCACGGGTCCGCTTGGTTTCGACCCATTCGACCGGGATCACCACCTCGTCCAGGCGGGGCGACACCCTCAAGGCGTCAGCATTGGCAAAATAGATGGCGTCGTCCCGTACCCGCTTGATGGCATCCTGCACGGCCAGACCGTCGGCAATGCCGGTGGGATGGTTACAGACGACCACGCACCGCCCGGTCTTGGGGATTCGATCCAGAAAGAAGGCCGCGACCTGCAGGTCGAGCAGCCCCGACACATAGTCCAGCGCCTCAGCCCCTGACATCGGCCCGATGGCGTCGGCCATCCGGCGGGCCTTGGCATAGTCCAGCATGGCATAGAGTGCCGGCCGCACCACCGGCCAGACAAACGATCCCGTCAGCCGGGGAGCCCGTTCTGCGATCAGGACATCGACAATGTGCGGTGCGGGGGCGGTGACAGTCATGCAGCAGGGATGATCGTCCGCGTCGGCTTTTGGAGCAAGCGGGGATGCAACAGGGCCGTCACGGTGCTAGCAGTCTCGCCTCAGTTATTTGCGGAAGCTACCCGATGAACCGTCTCGCCCGTCCGATCGTTTCGCTGATTGCCCTGTCGACCGCTCTTGCCGCCATGCCGGCGCTGGCCCAGGAGGCTGAAGGGCGCGCCTTCACCGTCGATGACCTGGCCCGACTGGATCGCGTCTCGGACCCCCAAGTGTCGCCAGACGGTCGCACCGTCACCTACAATCTTCGCCAGACGGACTGGGAGAACAACCGCGGCGTCACCAGCCTGTGGGCCGTGGAAGCCGACGGCGACAACGCCCACCGCCTGGCCATCTCCGACGCCGGGGCCAATACCGGTCGCTGGTCGAGCGATGGCCGGCTGTTCTTCATGCGTGGAGGCCAGGTCTGGGTCAGCGCCGACCAGGGCGCCACGGCCACTCAGGTGACCAATCTGCCGCTGGACGTCGGCTCTTTCCGCATTACACCGGACGGCGGCTCGCTGGTCATCTCGCTGGAAGTCTATCCCGCCTGCGAAGGCGACCTGGTCTGCACCGTCTCGGAGGTCGAGCACCGGGCCAACCGCACCGAGACGGGCCAGGTCTATGACCGCGCGTTCGTGCGCCATTGGGACACCTGGGAGGACGGCCGCCGCAATCATCTGTTTCGCGTCGACCTGACGCCGGGCGCTGCGGCGACCACGGCCACGGCCCTGATGCCCGGCTTCGACGGCGACACGCCGTCGGTTCCCTTCGGCGACGAGGGCGAATACGCCATCAGCCCCGACAGCGACACGGTCGTCTTCTCCTCGCGGCTGGCCGGCCAGACCGAGCCGTGGAGCACCAACTTCGATCTCTATCAGGTCCCCCTGTCGGGCGGCACCCTGGTCAATCTGACCGACGCCAACGACGCCTGGGACACAGGCCCGGTCTTCTCGCCCGACGGCCGCACAATGGCCTATCGCGCCATGAGCCGCCCTGGCTTTGAGGCCGACCGCTGGCGCATCATGCTGATGGACGTCGCCACCGGCACGGCGCGCGAGATCGCCGCCGACTGGGACCGCTCGGCTGATTCCCTGATGTGGTCGCCGGACGGCCGCACCCTCTACGCCACCGCAGGCGACACCGGCACGACGCGGCTGTTCTCCATCGACGTCCGCTCGGGTCGGGTCACGCCCCTGACCACCGGCGGCCACGTCGCCGGCGTGAACCTGGCCGACGGCGGCTTCGTCTATGCGCGTGACGGTCTGGATGGGCCGGTCAACCTCTTCTATCGCTCCGCCCGCGGGCGTGACCTGCCGCGCCAGATCACCAACCACAATGCCGAGGTCATGGGTCAGATCGCCCTGGGCGACTACGAACAGTTCTCCTTCCCCGGCTGGAACAACGAGACCGTCCACGGCTACGTCGTGCGCCCGCACGGCTATCAGGAAGGTCAGGAATATCCGGTCGCCTTCCTCATCCACGGGGGGCCGCAAGGCTCATTCGGCGACGGCTGGTCCTACCGCTGGAACCCCCAGTTCTACGCCGGCCTCGGCTATGCGGTGGTGATGATCGATTTCCACGGCTCGACTGGCTACGGCCAGGCCTTCACCGACGCCATCTCCCAGCACTGGGGCGACCGCCCGCTGGAAGACCTCCAGAAGGGCTGGGACTACGTCCTGGCTGAGTACGACTTCCTCGATGAGGACCGCGCGTGCGCGCTCGGGGCCTCCTACGGCGGCTATATGGTCAACTGGATCGCCGGCAACTGGAACCAGCCGTGGCAGTGTCTGGTCAATCACGATGGCGTCTTCGACACCTTCGCCATGGGCCACGAAACCGAAGAGCTGTGGTTCACCGAATGGGAAAACGGCGGCACGCCCTGGGAGAACCCCGAAGGCTATCAGGAGTTCAATCCGGCCAACTATGTTCAGAACTGGCGCGTGCCGATGCTGGTGGTCCAGGGCGACCTCGATTTCCGTATTCCGACCGCGCAAGGCCTGGCGACCTTTAACGCCCTGCAACGCCGGGGCATCCCCAGCCGCCTGTTGTACTTCCCGAACGAGAACCACTGGGTGCTGCGCGCGCACAACTCGGTCCAGTGGCACAATACGGTGGCGGATTGGCTGGGCCGCTATGCGCCGGTCGGGGCTGAGCCGATCGACTAGGCAAGCCGCGCGATGGACGACGACGCGCGCTGGCGCGACCTGCCTGACCAGACGTTCGACGTCGTCCTGGCGGACCCGCCCTGGGGCTACTACGGCCAGCAGGACAAGTGGGGTGCGGCGGCCAAGTTTTACGAAACCTCGCCGGATAAGGCCCTGCTCGCCTTTCCGATGCGACGGCTGATGGCCAAGCGGTCGGTCCTGTTCCTGTGGGCGACCTCGCCACGACTGGACCTGGCCATTCGCTGCATCGAGGCCTGGGGCCTGCACTATCGCGGCGTGGCCTTCGTCTGGGTCAAAACCCGCAAGGACGGCCAACCCATCGGGGCCCAGGGCGTCCGCCCCTCCATCGTCAAGCCGACGGTTGAATATGTGTTGGCCGCCAGCCCACAACGCACGGGCCGTCCCCTTCCTCTCGCCGACGAGGGCGTCCCCAACGTCGTCATGGCCCCGCGCGGCCTGCATTCCGAAAAGCCCACCGACATCGCTGAGCGGATCGAGCGTCTCTACCCGGACGCCGGGCGTCTCGAACTCTTCTGCCGCAGCCCCCGCCCCGGCTGGTCCACCTGGGGTGATCAGGTCGAGGTCGGCCCGCAACCGGCGTCTGTGAAGAAACCGCGCGTCGGCAGGCCGCGCACATAGACCCCGCTGGCCACGCCCGCCTCAAGGGGCTAAACCGCCCCGCGACTCCCGCCCTTGCGGCAAGTTTTCAGGACTGATCCTCCCATGCGTGACATCGACCATTTCATCGACGGCTCTACCTATGTCGGCACTTCGGGCCGGTTCAGCGATGTCATGGACCCGAACACCGGTGAGGTTCAGGCCCGCGTCCAACTGGCCACCGTCGGCGAGGTCGACAAGGCCGTTCAGGGCGCACAGACCGCCTTCGAGGAATGGTCGGGGACCAACCCCCAGCGCCGCGCCCGCGTCCTGTTCGAGTTCAAGCGCCTGGTGGAAGCCAATATGGACGAGCTGGCGCATCTGCTGTCGTCCGAGCACGGCAAGGTCATCGCCGACGCCAAGGGCGATATCCAGCGCGGCCTTGAGGTCATCGAGTTCGCCTGCGGCATCCCGCACGCGCTGAAGGGCGAATACACCTGGGGTGCCGGACCGGGCATCGACGTCTATTCCATGCGTCAGCCGCTGGGCGTGGTGGCCGGCATTACCCCGTTCAACTTCCCCGCCATGATCCCAATGTGGATGTTCGGCGTGGCCATTGCGGTCGGCAACACCTTCGTCCTCAAGCCGTCAGAGCGTGACCCGTCCGTTCCCGTCCGTCTGGCCGAACTGATGATCCAGGCCGGGGCACCCAAGGGCGTGCTGAACGTGGTGCATGGCGACAAGGCGGCGGTCGACGCCATCCTGACCCACCCGCAGGTCCACGCCGTCAGCTTCGTCGGCTCGTCCGACATCGCCCACTACGTCTACCGGACCGGAGCCGAGCACGGAAAGCGCGTCCAGGCCATGGGCGGGGCCAAGAACCACGGCATCGTTCTGCCCGACGCCGACATGGACCAGGTCATCAAGGATCTGTCCGGTGCCGCCTTTGGCTCGGCGGGCGAACGCTGCATGGCCCTGCCGGTCGTCGTGCCGGTCGGCCAGAAGACCGCCGATGAGCTGCGCGCGCGCATGGTGGCCGAGATCGAGACCCTGAGGGTCGGCGTCTCCACCGACGCCGGCGCCCACTACGGCCCGGTCGTCAACGCCGCCCACAAGGCCCGCGTCGAGGGCTGGATCCAGAAGGGCGTCGACGAGGGCGCCGAACTGGTCGTCGACGGCCGCGGCTTCAGCCTTCAGGGTCACGAGAAGGGCTATTTCATCGGCCCGTCGCTGTTCGACCACGTCAAGCCGACGATGGACTCCTATCGGGAAGAGATCTTCGGCCCCGTCCTGCAGATCATGCGCGCCGACAGCTTCGAGGAAGCCCTGGCCCTGCCGTCGAAGCACCAATACGGCAACGGCGTCGCCATCTTCACCCAGAACGGTCGCGCCGCGCGTGACTTCGCCGCCCGGGTCAATGTCGGCATGGTCGGCATCAATGTGCCGATCCCGGTGCCGGTGGCCTATCATACCTTCGGCGGATGGAAGCGGTCGGCGTTTGGCGACATCAACCAGCACGGCATGGAAGGCGTCCGCTTCTGGACCAAGACCAAGACCGTCACCGCCCGCTGGCCCGATAGCGAGTTGGAGCACTCCGATTCCAGCTTCGTCATCCCGACGATGGCCTGATCGTGGTCCGGGTCCGCTTAGTTCGGCGTCCGCGCCGTCCGGCCCTGTTCTGGACGATCTTCGGCCTGGTTGCCGTGATCGCCGCCTCAAGCGTGACTTTTCTGGCTGTGTACAGCTAGATTGGGCTCATACGGCTTCGCTTGTCAGTTGTCCCCGGACGGCTGACGGCGTTGGCCGTGCTAGGGTTACCGGTTCAAGTTGTTCGAGGTTCCTCGCCGATGCGTAAGATTCTGGTCTGGAGTGCACTGGCCATCGTCATCGCCCTGGCGGTCGCAGCGGGAGGCTATTGGGCGTACTGGTCGATGTACGCACGTTTCCAGCCCACCGTGATTTCTCGCAATCAGGCCGAAATCCAGGAGCTTCTGGATTCGGCAAGCTGGGTGTCCGAAGGTGGCGGGGGCACGCCGCTCTATGTTGTCGGCTGGCGCGATTGCGGGGCCTGCCGCGATTATGAAACCGAAGAATTTCCGCTGTTGCGAACGGCGGGTGTCGATCCCCGCGTCGTCATCATCGCTCGCCCCGATCGTGAGGGCATGGCCCAGTCTACCGCCGCTGAACGGGCGACCGTCGCCGAAATCTGGCTGACGCGCGACTGGACGCTTTATCAACGCTGGACGGCCACGCCGTCGCGCAACTGGACGGCGGCCGGCATCCCGCCGGCGGACGGCAACATGGCCCGCTCGGCCGTGGTCGAGGCCGGACGCGATTTCCAGCAGCGGCTGGAAAGCTTGCTGCGCGCCTCGGGCATGCGCGGCATGACCTATCCGCTGGTCCTGTGGCGTGACCGCGACGGTTTTCTCAAGGCCTGTGCCTGTTCGGATGCGCGATCCTACGCCTTTATCCGTGACGACCTGGGGGCCGACGACTCCTTGCCGCAACGGGCACCGACGGGGCCGGTCGGGCCGGATTCGACGACGCCGCCCCTGCCCTATCCCGACGTCAATGGTGACCGACCCGAGGACCTGCCGTCGATCCCGCCTGTTCCCCAACGCCAGGCCACCCCGGCCGGCAACGGTGCGGCGACACCGGCGCGACCGGCCGGGCCGCCGGCCCCGCGCGATCCGCCGGCACCCAGCCAGGCCGAAGACACGGTCTTCTACCGCTAGCCTACGAAGTTGTCCTTGGCCACCCGCAGGGCTGCGAAGGCCTGAGCCGGGTCGAGGTCTGGCCGAAGCAGGGGGGCGCGCAGAAACGGATTGGTGGCCTGTTCCAGGCCGATCGTTGTCGGCACGGTCGCCAACCCTTGCGCTCGTTGGGCAAAGATCACCTCGGCGCGCTCCGCCACGGCGCGCGAGGGGTCGACGCTGAGCGCGAAGCGGGCATTGGCTTCAGAGTATTCGTGGGCACAGTAGGCCGTCGTGTCAGGCGGCAGGGCGGCGAGCCGCTCAAGGCTGGCCCAGAACTGGTCCGGCGTGCCTTCGAACATGCGGCCACACCCCATGGCAAACAGGCAGTCGCCGACAAAGACCACCTCGGCCCGGCGCGACCACCAGGCCACATGGCCCAGGGTGTGTCCGCCCGCATCAAGAATATAGAAGGATGTATCACCCAGGCGGACCTGATCGCCATCGGCCACAGGTTGGTCCAGCGGGGCAATGCGGCGGACCTCTTCGGGGCCGATAATGAAACAGCCCGTTTCCGCCTTCAGCCGCGCGTTGCCCCCGGCGTGGTCCGGGTGCCAGTGGGTGTTGAAGATGAAATCCAGCCGACCCCAGCCGCTGGCGTCCAGCTCGGCCAGAATCGCCTCTGCGTCAGGAGAATCGATGCTGGCCACCTGACCGGTTTCCTCATCGCGGATGAGAAAGCCGTAGTTGTCGCCCAGACATGGGAATTGACGGATCGCAAGGGTCATCGGCCTATATAGGCCATATGCGTCGCGACGTGACCGAGATTCGCAGCTTTTACGCCAGCCCGCTGGGGCAGACGGCGGCGCGCCTGATCGGGGCGCGGCTGAGCGACGCCTGGGGGCCGCTGACCGGTCAGGATGTGCTGGGTCTGGGCTACGCCGCGCCCTGGCTGGAAGAAATGCGTGAGGCCCGGAGGGCCGTCTGTGCCATGCCGCACGGACAGGGAGCCGAAGCCTGGCCGCGCGCGGCCCGATGCCGGACCACGCTGGTCGAGGACGAAGCCCTGCCGTTCGGCACCGGTGTCTTTGATCGCATCGTCGCGGTGCACGCGATCGAGGAGGCAACCGATCCGCTGGCGCTCGTGCGCGAACTGGGCCGCGTGCTCAAGCCTTCGGGGCGATTGGTGCTGGTCGTCGCCGGACGCGGCGGCCTTTGGGCTCGCAGCGAGAACACCCCCTTTGGGGACGGTCGCCCCTACAGCCGCAGCCAGCTGGAACGTCTGGTGCGTGACGCCGAACTGGAACCTTTCGCCTGGTCGCAGGCGCTGTTCGGCCCACCCTGGGAGCGGTTAGCGGGGGCGGCAGATCTGATGGAAGCCTGGGGTAGCCGCCTGGTTCCCGGTGCAGCGGGCGTGGTCTTGCTTGAGGCGGTCAAGGTTCAACTGGCGCTTCGGTCCCGGCCGGTGGCGGCTCCGGCTCGGGCCCGTCGTTCCAAGGGGCTGACACCTCAGCCGGCCGGGCTGACGCCGACGCGGCGTACGGACGTGGAAATCCCGGACGAACGCGACTAAGCCCGGTTCATGCGCCAACTGATCCTGATGCGACACGCCGAGGCCCAGCCGTCCAGCGAAGCGGGCGACATCGGACGCGGCCTGACCCCTCGCGGCCAGGCCGACGCCGAGGCGATGGGACGGGCCCTGGCAGATCGGGGGGGCCGCCCCGACCATGCGCTGGTGTCGTCGGCGCGACGCGCACAGGAAACCTGGGACGCTGTGCGCGGGGCCTTCGGTGATGTGGTCACCGAGATCGAACGCGGGCTCTATGAGGCCGATTCTGCGGCCTTGCGGCATCGGATCGAGGACGCTGAGGACGATTGCGGCAGCCTCATTCTCGTCGCGCACAATCCGGCCATTCACCGATTGGCCGTCGACCTGTTGATTGAACAGGCCGCCTCTCCGTCGACACTGGAGCGGCTGAGCGGCGGATTCCCGCCGGGTTCTGCGGTGGTCTTTACCGCCGACAGCTCGGGCCGCCTGGCCTATGATGGCTTTCTTCGTCCGAGTGACCTGACATGAGGCCCATCTACAAGATCGTCAGTCGCGCAGCCTGGCAGGCGGCGGTGCGGGAGGGCCAGTTCCTCGGGTCCGCGGTCGATCTGACCGACGGCTACATTCATTTTTCCGAGGCGGACCAACTCCGGGAAACGGCGCGCAAGCACTTTGCCGGGCAGGCCGATCTGGTCCTGGTGACGGTCGACGCCGACCAGCTGGATCCCGCCCCGGTTTGGGAGCCGTCTCGCGGCGGTGCCTTGTTCCCACACCTGTACGGGCCGCTACCCGTCAGGGCTGCGGTCGCCGTCCGCGACCTGACGGTTGACGCCGATGCCAGCGACCTGGCCGGGTTCGGCGCATGACCCTCCAGGACACCGCCACCGGCCTGTTGCGTGCCCTGGACCCCGAGACGGCACACGGTCTGGCGTTGCAAGGCTTGGCCATGGGCCTGGGCCCGAAGGACCGAACCCCGAACGACCCCGCGCTCGAGATCGAGGTGGCCGGGCTCAAACTTCCCAATCCAGTCGGACTGGCGGCCGGCTTCGACAAGGACGCGCGCGTCCCCGATGCCCTGCTCGACTGGGGGTTCGGCATGATCGAACTGGGCGGAGTCACCCCTCGTCCGCAGCCGGGTAATCCGCGACCACGCCTGTTTCGCCTGAGCGAAGACGGGGCCGTGATCAACCGCATGGGCTTCAACAATCAGGGGCTGGATGCCTTTGCCCACAATCTTCTGCGGCGGCGGCGGCCCGGCATTGTCGGGGTCAATCTGGGGGCCAACAAGGACAGCCAGGATCGCACCGAGGACTATGTGACCGGCCTCAAACGTCTTTGGGGGCTGGCGGACTATTTCGCGGTCAATGTCTCGTCACCCAATACGCCGGGCCTTCGCAATCTCCAGTCCGAGGCGGCTCTGACAGACCTTCTGGGTCGGTTGTCAGAAGCGCGACAGGCGCTGCCGCAGCCGCGCGCGCCCGTATTTCTCAAGGTCGCCCCGGATCTGATCGAGGACGAGGTCCTGCCGATTGTCGAGGCCTGTCTGACGTCCGGCATGGACGGATTGATCGTGTCCAACACGACTCTGGCCCGGCCCAGCCGCCTGACCTCGCCCCTGGCCGGCGAGACGGGCGGCCTGTCGGGTGCGCCCCTGATGGCGGCTTCGACGCAGGTGCTGGGCTGGTTCCACCAGGCCACCGCAGGACGCTTGCCGCTGATCGGCGTCGGCGGAATCCGCTCAGGCGCAGACGCCTATGCCAAGATCCGCGCCGGGGCGTCCGCGGTTCAGCTCTATTCGGCCCTGGTGTTTGAAGGGCCCAGCCTGATCGGGCGGATCAGAACCGATCTTGCTGAGCGTCTGAAGGCCGATGGTTTCACCCATGTGCGGGAAGCCATCGGTGCGGCATGAAACCTTCATCCAGCCGCTGCGTTGAGCCGGGATGGAACGAACCGACCAGATATTGCTAATCGTCGCGGCCGGAGGGGCGCTGGCCGCCGTCGGGCTGGGCGTCCTGGCCGGTCAGGGCTTTCGGGTGCCGTTCACGCCGGAGCCGGTAGATCGACAGGTCATCGTCGGTACTGAGACGGTCTTTGAGGGAGGCGCGCCGGCCTATCCGACCTGGGCCCCCGAACCCCTCTATCCCGAGGCGGAGCGTGACCCCCTGGATGAGTTCTCCGATGCCTGGGACACAGCCATGGCCGATCACGCCACGCCTCCGGTCGTCTTGGGACCGCCGCCAGATTTGCCCCCGCCCTATGAGGTTCGGGTCGAGGGCGAGCCGCCCTTGCGAACCGCGCCCCCCGTCCGCCAGGCCCAACCCGTCACCGAGGGCGAGCGGCGCTATACCTATCGGGGCATTGAACCGCAGCCTCAGCCGGCGACACAGGACGACAAGCCCAAGGCCTGATCCCGTCAGGCCTCCAGCTCGATGTCCCAATACAGATAGTCGAGCCAGCTCTCGTGCAGATAGTGGGGCGGGAAGCGCCTCCCTTGAGCCTGAAGCCGCCAGGCGGTCGGCTGTTCCGGGCGTGACATCGGCGGCATCCCCGCCTGGGCCGGTGTGCGACCGCCCTTCCTGAGATTGCAGGGCGCGCAGGCGGTGACGATGTTGTCCCAGGTTGTCCGCCCACCCTGGGAGCGTGGAACGACATGATCGAAGGTCAGGTCACGACCGCTGGTCCCACAGTACTGGCAGGTGAACTCGTCGCGCAGAAACAGGTTGAAGCGCGTGAAGGCCGGCGTGCGGTCCTGGGCGATGAAGTCCTTCAGCGCGATCACGCTGGGCAGACGGTATTCCAGCGACGGCGAGCGCACGACGCGGTCATAGGTCTGAACGACCTCGACCCGGTCCTGCCAGACGGCCTTGATCACATCCTGCCAACACCACAGGGACAGTGGGTAATAGGATAGCGGTCGGAAATCGGCGTTGAGGACAAGCGCCGGCCAACCCGAAGGGGGCTGGGTCAGGACCTGCATCGGCCCCGCTCCGCACTGATCACGCCATACGAACTGAAGACACGCCCCCGTCGCACACGATCCCCTGCGGGACACCCTGGCCCCACGCGAATCACAGTGTATGCCGAGAACCTTGATGTGCCTATGACGGCTGTGTCGGCGTCTCCGGCTGGCCCGTCGAAAACGCCGGCAGGCTCCAGCCCCATGCCAGCGCCCCAGCTCTCAGGCCAAAGCCGGCGCTAAAGGCAATGGCCGAGGCAAACATGGTCGGCACATCGACGAGACGCAGAGCCACAAAGGTCGTCGCCCCCAGAAGCGCAGCCGTCACGGTGATCTCCCGGTGCAGGAGGATCGACGGCTGGCCCGCCAGGAGGTCACGAACCACGCCCCCGAAACAGGCGGTTAGGGCTCCCATGACAATGCAGATCAGCGGCGGCACCCCATAGGCCATGGCCTTGGCGGCCCCGATCACCCCGTATGCCGCCAGCCCCACGGCATCGAGCCAGAGCAGAGCGGTCAGGCGCCATCCCTTGCCGCCGACGAACCAGACCACGATGGCGGTTGCGGTCGCCACCGCCACATAGCGCCAGTCATGCACCCAGAAGACCGGTGCCCCGATCAGCAGATCGCGGAGGGTGCCACCCCCCACGCCGGTGACGGCCGCAAAGAAGGCGATGGTGACCAGGTCCTGGCGCAGGCGTGCGCCTGCCAGGGCTCCGGTGGCGGCAAACACCGCCATGCCGGCAAAATCCAAAAAAACCAGGCTCGGCCCAATCAGGGGCGTCGGATCCGGGATTATCATTCGGCCCTCATGGGATGGGGAATCGCCCCACGTCGCACCGCGCCATACCACGCCCACAACAGATGTGCCGCCGTCGACCGGTGTGGTCCCCAGGCTTTAGCCCGCGCGGCGGTCTGGGCGGCATCCGGTCGGGTCGGGGTCTGATCAACCCAACGAACGGCCTCCTGCAAGGCGACGTCACCCGATGGAAAGAGGTCGCGCCGCCCCTCGCAGAACATCAGATAGACCTCGGCGGTCCAGCGTCCGACCCCCTTCAGGGCCATCAAGGCCTGGAGGGCCTCGGCATCGTCCAGGCCGACCAGATCGCGTTCCGCAAAGTCGGACTGGGCCAAGGCCACGGCATAGCGCGCCTTGGGAAGGCTGAGTCCCAGACCTCGCAGGCCCTCGATGTCGCAGTTCAGGACGGTGGCTGGCGTCACCTGGCCCAGCCCGTCCTGGAGGCGTGCCCAGATCGCTGCCGCCGAGGCCGTGGACACCTGCTGGCCGACGATCATCCACACCAGGCCCTCAAAGCCGCGCGGTCGCACCCGCCACGACAGCGCCGGTGCCTCGGCCTGGGCGCGCCTCAGCGCCGGATCCGCTGCCGTGAGGGCCGCGCGGATTTCGGCCAGTTCGGAGTCGGTGGGCGGGACGTTCATCGACAGCGGGTGTATGCCAGTCGCCATGTCGTTCGCCACTCGTTTCGCACCCTCGCCCACCGGGGCCCTTCACAAGGGACATGCCTATTCGGCGGTGGTCGCCTGGCGTGCGGCTCAGGTGGCGGGCGGGCGCTTCATTCTGAGGATCGAAGACACCGACTTCACCCGCTGCCGGCCCGAGCATGAGGCCGGGATCTATGAAGATCTGGCCTGGCTAGGCCTGGATTGGGAGGTGCCGGTTCTGCGCCAGTCCGATCACCGGGCGGACTATGAAGCGGCGATCCAGCAGTTGGGCGAGCGGGGTCTACTCTATCGCTGTTTCCGGACACGCAAGGAGCAAGCAGCCTTGGCCCGAGATGGCGGTGATGGATCGGTGTTTCGGGGCGGTCCTCCCGAACTGGACGAAGAAGCCGCCTTCCTGGCCGAAGGCCGACCCTTCGCCTGGCGACTGTCGCTCGCCGCCGCACGCGATCACTTGGGCGATCTGGGCCGCCTGACCTGGATCGAGGAAGGCCTGGAACCCGGCTTGAAAACCGCCGTCCCCGAGCGACTGGGCGACATGGTCATCGGCCGCAAGGACATCGGCGCGGGCTATGTCATCGCCTCGGTCATCGACGATGCGCGCCAAGGGATCAGCCACGTCATTCGCGGGGTCGACCTGGCGGACATGACCTCGATCCAGCGGGTACTGCAAGCTCTGCTCGACCTGCCTACGCCGACCTATCGGCACCATCCGCTGGTGCTGGACGAGACGGGTCAGCGGCTCGCCAAACGCAAGGGATCACCCAGCCTCAAATCCCTCCGCGAAAGCGGGATGAGCGCAGCGGACCTGCTGGCAGAGTTTGGGCTCTAGCCGCGCAGCTTGCGGGTCAGGGCCTCGACATCGCGGGCGATCTGTTCGTCCTCGAGGATCAGGGCTTCGATCCGGCGCACCCCGTGCAGCACGGTGGTGTGGTCACGCCCACCCATGCGCCGGCCAATGTCGGGATAGGAGCGCGTCGTCAACTGCTTGCACAGATACATGGCCACCTGGCGCGGACGTGCGACTTGCCGGGTGCGACGCGCCGACAGGAGATCCGCCTGCTTGAGGCCGTAGTAGTCCGCCGTAACTTTTTGGATTTCGTCGACGGTGATACGACGCTCGGTCGGACGATAGCCGGCTGACAGATAGGCTTGCGCTTCTTCGACGGTCAGGTTCGACATCCGCTGACCTGCAGCGGCAGCCAGGGTGTTCAGTCCGCCTTCGAGCTCGCGGATCGAGCCTGGGGTGCGATCCACCAGATGGCTCAGCAGTTCGGGTCGGGCCGGACCGGCGACCAGCTTCATGCCCTCCAGCGCCGCCAGCTTCTTTTCGACGACGGCCAGCCGCAGAGCGCGATCTGCCGGCTCAACCGGACAGGTCAGGCCCGCCGCCAGATGGCTACGCAGACGCGGCTCAAAGTCGGTCAGGGCCGACGGCGGACGATCCCCCGCCAGCACGACCCGGCGACCATCCTCGATGAGAGCCGTCAGGGTGTGGAACAGCTCTTCCTGGGTCGACTGTTTGCCGGCGAAGAAATGCACATCATCCAGCAGCAACAGATCGGCGCTGCGTAGCTCGTCCTTGAAGGCGACGATCGACTTGTCCTTGAGCGCCCGCAGGAAGGCCGACAGGAACCGCTCGGCGGTCAGATAGACCACCCGCGCGTCGGGCCGCAGGCGCTGGGCTTCCCAGGCGATGGCGTTCAGCAGGTGCGTCTTGCCGTAGCCGTAGGGACCACAGAAGAAGACCGGATTGAACGGGCCCTCGCTCCACGACGCCACCTGGCGCGCGATGGTCAGGGCGAATTCATTGCCCTTGCCCGAGACAAAGGTGTCGAAGGTCAGACGTTCCTGCAGCCCGGCGGCGCGTACCGCGCGGGGGCCGTCTGCGGCCACCACCGCCACCGTCGGCTGGGCCACCAGCGGTGTGGTGCCTGTTTCTATGGCGTTGGGGTTTTCGGCTTCATACTCAGCACGGGCGCGCGCCTTGAGGCTGCGGCGCTCTTCGTCCAGAGCCAGCCAGAGTTCATTGATACGGCGCAGAGCATTGCGGTCGACCCAATCGCGCGCATAGGCCGTCGGCGTCACCAGGAACAGGTCACCGTCCTCACCGACGCGAACGCGCGCCTGCTCGAGGTAGGAGCTGAACGGGCCTTCGCCGATCTCAAGACGCAGTGCCTTGACGACCTGACCCCAGACATCCTGCGGCGACATGTTCGGCATCGACTAAAAGCTCCCCAAGACCCACGCCCGAAGGCATCCGATTTTCGGCGCAAGTTCCCTCTCGCCCGCAGAAGCCCCTCCCGCGGTCCGATCGCCTTGCGCTCATTTGGATCTTCACCAGAACCCGAGGGAGGCCCCCGTTCCCACACCCCATCCACAGCGGCTGGGGGGCGAAGACGAGTTTCAAACTAGCCCTCAGAAGGCGAGCGTCAACGCTGATTCGTTCGCCTGTCGAACGATTCTTTTGTTGACTCCGCTAACCCTCTTTAAGGCTTGCGAAATCACCGTCACAAAAGCTCAAAAAAAGTGTCCCAGTCCGGGTCAAGGTTAGGCGGGCATAGCAAAACGCCGCGCGAAGCGAACCCCGCACGGCGTTGAATAGTTTAGGTATTTAACCGATCTGGTCGACTTAGGCCGCGGCCATCTTCTTCAGACGGGCCGCCAGGCGCGACACCTTGCGCGAGCCGGTATTCTTGTGGATCACGCCCTTGGAAACCGCGCGCATGACTTCCGACTGCGCATCGTTGAAGGCGGTCTTGGCCGCGGCCTGGTCGCCGCCGGTGACGGCCTCTTCGAACTTGCGAAGGAAGGTGCGAACGCGCGAACGACGGTTGCGGTTGACCTCGGTGCGGGCCTCGATCTTACGGATCGCTTTCTTGGCGCCGGGGTTATTGGCCATGGGTGTCTCGGACCTTGTAACGAAGACGCCGCCGGCGATCCGGCGGCGCGGAGAAATCTGAAGAGGGCGGGCCTATAGCGGAAAGGGACGCAGGTGGCAAGGCGAGTCCAGCTACCGATGCTTGAACGCAGGCTTCCGCTTCTCAACGAATGCCCTCATCCCTTCCTTCTGGTCCTCAAACGCGAAAAGCGAATGGAACAGCCGGCGTTCGAACTGGACGCCTTGCGTCAGGGTGGTCTCCAGCGCGGCGTTGACCATCTCCTTGTTGGCCATCAGGGCCAGCAGGGACTGGGACGCCATCTTCGAGGCCATGGCCCGGCATTCGTCCAGAAGGGTTTCGTGCGGATAGACGCGGGCGGCGAGGTTGGAGGCCAGGGCCTCCTGGGCGTCCATTGTCCGGCCGGTCAGGATCAGGTCCATGGCCTTGGACTTGCCGACCAGCCGCGTCAGGCGTTGTGAGCCGCCGATACCGGGGGCGACGCCCAGATTGATCTCCGGCTGGCCGAACTTGGCCTTCTCGGACGCGATGATGATGTCGCACAACATGGCCAGCTCGCAGCCACCGCCCAGGGCAAAACCATTGACCGCCGCGATCACGGGCTTCCTGAACCGGGCCAGCCGGTCAGCGCCCTCGGAGAAGAAGTTCGACCGATACATCTCGGCATAGGTCTGGTCCGCCATCTCCTTGATGTCAGCGCCCGCCGCGAAGGCCTTCTCGCCCGAACCGGTGATGATCAGGCAGCGCACGCTGTCATCGTTTTCGACCGTATCGAGGAAGGCCACCAGTTCTCCCAGCAAGGTCGAGTTCAGCGCATTCAGGCTCTCGGGCCGATTCAGGGTGACAACTGCATAGCCGTCGGCGTGGCGTTCGATCAGGAGCGTGGAATAGGTGTCGGGCATGGGAGGTTCGAGGGATCGGGGGTCAGGTTCCAGGGATGAAGGTGGATCGAGCGCGGTCTAACACAGACCTCTCAGCCTCCCCTAGAACCTAATCCCTAGAACCTAGCTCCTCCCGACCGCATGAAGCCCCGCCCCATGTGCCCGCAGCCAGGCGCGGTGTGGCCGGTGGTCCCCGATCAAACGCTCCACCACGGCCCAGAAGGCGGGCGAATGGTCCGCCTGAACCAGATGGGCCACTTCATGGGCCGCGACATAGTCGAGCACCTCTGGCGGAGCGAGGATCAGACGCCACGAATATCGGATCGACCCGCGGCCGGGCGTGCACGACCCCCAGCGGCTCTTCGGGTCACCAATGCCGACCTTCGGGGCCTTCAGGCCGAGGGTACGGGCATGAACCCCTGTATGATGGGCTAGCCGCTCCCGAGCCATGCGCTTGAGGAGGTTTTCGATACGGCGGGCGAAGGCATCGCCCTGCCCGCCCGAGCGGATAGCCATCCCACCGGGCGTATCGACCAGCCGCGCCGCCGAAGCTCCAGCCATCTGTTCCAGCCGCACAGGCACGCCTTCCAGCGGCACGGTCCCGCCGGGCTTATAGCCGTCCCCTGCCGGGCGCGCTGCCAACCGCTCTGCGATCCACTGATGTTTGCTGCGCGCGAACGCTACGGCATCAACCAGCCGCCGCTCGGATGGGGCAACCGCCACGGCCTGCCCCTTGGCGTCGATACGGATCGACACCCGGCGGGCGCGCCGGTTCACCGAAAGACGAAGGGGAATGCCGTCGAGATCGAAAGTCTGATTATGCCTAAACACCGCCCACCCCCGGATGAGCGATATCAGGACGCCTCATTCCGTCGGATGAAGTCACGGACCTTGGGATAAATCTCGTCGCGGAAGCGGCGACCATTGAAGACACCGTAATGGCCGACCTTGGGCTGGACCAGGGTTTCATGTTTATCCGCCGGCAGATTCGGCGTCAGGCCGTGCGCCGCCTGGGTCTGGCCGACACCGGAGATGTCGTCTTCCTCGCCCTCGACCGTCATCAGGCCGATGTCGGTGATCTTCGCCGGATCGACCTTGCGGCCCCGATGCGCCAGCTCGCCCTTGGGCAAGAGGTGCTGCTGGAAGACGATGTCGATGGTCTGGAGATAGAATTCTTCTGTCAGGTCCAGGACCGACAGATATTCGTCGTAGAAGGCCTCGTGCTTCTCGGCCGCGTCACCGTCGCCCTCGACCAGATGTTCGAAATAGCGGCGATGGGCGTCGACGTGCTGCTCTTCATTCATCGACATGAAGCTGTAGAGCTGAACAAAGCCCGGATAGACCCTGCGGCCCATCCCCGGATAGGGCGGCGGCACAGTATGAATCATCGTCGACTTGAACCAGGCGAAGGGCTTTTCCTCGGCCAGCTGATTGGTCACCGTCGGTGACAGGCGCGCGTCGATCGGCGAGCCCATGAACGTCATCGATGCCGGACGGTTAGGGTCCTTGTCCTCGGCCATCAGCGAGGCGGCCGCCAGCACCGGCGGCCCCGGCTGGCAGACGGCGACGACGTGGACTTCTGGCCCCAGCGCCGTCAGCATTTCACGGATGTGGTCAATATAGTCGTGGAAGTCGAAGCGACCTTCCAGCATCGGCACCTGCCGGGCATTGGCCCAGTCGGTGACATAGACCTCATGGTCCTGAAGGAAGGCGCGCACCGTGCCGCGCAACAGGGTGGCATAGTGACCCGACAGCGGCGCGACGATCAGGACCGCCGGCTCCGCTCCCTTTCGACCGGCCTTGCGCATATCCGCCGGGTGGCGGGCAAAGTGGAGCAAACGGCACCAGGGTGAGGACCAGACCAGATCCTCGACGACGCGCACCTCGCGTCCGTCGATCTCGACCGAATCGATGTTCCAGGCCGGCTTGCCGTATCGCCGCGTGAGGCCGGCGACCAGTTCCGACGAGGCGTACATCGTGCGGCCCACCGCCGTGTCGCCTAACGGATTGGCCGGATTGTTCCAGAAATCCCGGGCCATCTGGGCCCCGAGGCGCCATGGCAGCGCCGAATGATACGCGTACTCGTGAAGCGAATAGAGCATGGATCCCTTTGAGGCCGCCCATTGCCGGATTTATGCATCGCAGCATGAATTACCATGCACTGCAAAAGGATTAGTGAATCCGCCGTTCTTTTGGAACGTCAGGTCGCCAGATCGGCGACCCCCGCTTCACCGTCTTCACGCCCCCAGGCCAGCCGACCGCCATCCTCGCGGACCGCCAGGGCCGTAACCGGCGCTCCACGCTCAGCCACGATCCACCGTTGCGGTCCGGTCCGCACGTCCATCGCCCAGACCCGTCCGTCGGCCAGGCCCGCCGCCAGCATCGGTCCGCGCGGCGCCGCCGCCACCCGCACAACCGCCACGCCCTCTTCGAACCCCAGCTCAGACGCCTCTTTGCCCATGGGACCACCGGCCCCGACAAAGGGCCAGACCACCACGCCGTGCGCGCCGGAGGTCGCCATCAGCCGCCCCTGATCGAAAAAGACCATGTCGCGGATCTTGGCCGGATAGCCGCCCATCCGCAGATCCTTGGAGTCCTTCAACCGCCAACCATGGAGCTGGTTCTCCTGCATGGCCGAGAGCAGAAAGGCCCCATCCGGCGCGTAGAGCACCCGCGTGTGCGATCCCGCCCATTTCAGAAAGGTCGGCTTCTGGGTTTCGATCCGGGCGAACCAGGTGGCCACCCCGCCATAGGTGGCGCAGGCCAGCTTGCGCCCCTTGGGCTCAAACGCGATGTCCGCCACCGACCGCTCATGGACAAAATCGCGCCGATAGTGCGGATCGGCCGGGTCCAGCACCGTCACGGTCTTGCCCGACGAAAAGGCGATCAGGCCCGACTCCGGCGATCCCGCCACCGCATCGATCCACTTGCCGTGGGCGTCGGCCAGCTCCTGGGCCTGATCCGGGGTCGACCAGACCACCCGCCCGTCATCGCCGCCGGTGACGACCCCTCGCCCTGAGGGATGCAGGCAAGCGGACAGCACCGCGCCGTCATGTACCTCGGCCACAGAGCCGTCCTCGAACCGCACCGTGCCATCGCCAAGTGCAAAGGCCGCCTGACCTGAGGCGTCAAACAGGGCGGCGGTGACAGGCGCGTCGAATGATCTGGAGGTCATCCACCGTGCCTAGCCCGTCTCTCCTCTGGGGAGAAGGGACCAAAACTCACCAATCCCGCGCCGCGCCCCGCCAGCTGATGAAACGGTTCTGGCCTGATCCGGCCTGGTCGGCGATCTGCTGGACGATACCGCTGGCCGAGGTAGCTACGTCGATCGTCGCGCCCGGCCCACCCATCGCCGTCTGGACCCAGCCGGGGTCGATGCTGAGTACCGTGATCCCGCGGGCTCGGCCCTGTCCGACCCAAAGAGTCCGGGCGAACATATTCTGCGCCGCCTTGGAGGCCCGATAGACCTCATATCCGGGTGCGGACGTCTCGCTGATCGACCCCATGCCCGACGAGGTGAAGGCGACCACACCGGTCTGATCGCGCACCTTGTCGATCAAGGCGAAGGCCAGTTTCGCCGGGCCCAGGGCGTTGACGCGGTGGACATGCTCGGCCTCGTCCAGAGAGACGGCATTGATGTCGGGTGGCCCGATAATCCCGGCGTTGAGAATTACCCCATCCAGAGGGCCTTCGATCCGCGCCGCCAGGGCCGCGATGTCCGCCTGAACCGCCACGTCGCAGCGTTCGATGGTCAGTCGGTCCGCCCGCGGCAGCGCCTTGAGTGTCGCCTCCCCCCGGTCATCGCGGACTGTGGCAATGACCCTCCATCCGGCGTCGAGCCAGGCCTGAACCAGACCCAACCCAATGCCGGACGAGGCCCCGACGACAAGACCGGAAGGTCCGCTCATGTCGCCGGCGCGGCCAGGATGCTGGTTCGCCTAGGGCGTATTAGGCCCGGCCCCGAACTTGTTCGGTCCTTGGGTTCCCGCTGATGCCCAGAAGACGATCAGGATAATGATACCAACGAGCGGGATCAGGCCAATCAGCAGCCACCAAGCACTGCGATCCGTGTCATGCAGACGACGGAATCCAACCGCGAGACCCGGAATAAAGGTGAGCAGAGATATCGCGCCACTAATGAAGCCGAGGCTCCCGGGCTCTCCCCCCATGACCATGGCGTCGATGGATTGGGCGATGATCTGAACGATGAATATCGCGAGCGTGTACCACCAGAACTCTGCGCGACCGGACCGGCCGGAAAACCCGGCATAGTTCTTCAGCGGCATCATGGCGTAGTTGAGCATGGAATCCCCTCCAGATTGAAAGGATCACCATCGGTCAGAAACCTGTGATCGGCAAGTGGCTTGTGCGCGCCCCGACCGTCAGGCGGCGCAGGCCTCAAACCCGGCCTTCAGATTTGCCTCATCCAGATTGCGGCCGATGAAAACGGCCCGGCTCCAGCGCCGCTCGTTCGGGCCCCATTCGCGTTGCAGATCGCCCTCGAGGATCATGTGCACCGCCTGAAAGACCAGCCGCCGGTCCTCGCCGGCGATCTCAATAATGCCCTTGGCCCGCAGGATGTCCGGCCCCTGTTCGGCCAGCAGCTTGTCGAGCCAGCGGGTGAAGGCCTGGCCGTCGATCGGTCGATCCAGCGACAGGCTGATGCCGCGGATGTCGTCCTGATGGGCGTGACCGCGGGGACCGTGGTCATGGGCGTGACCGTGATCGTGATCGTGCCCATGGCCGTGGTCATGGCCACAATGCTCGTCATGGACGTGGCCGTCCTCGCCATGGGCCGGATTGACGAATTCGGGTCGGATGTCGGTGATCCGCTCCAGATCAAACCGGTTCTGATCCAGAATCTGATCCAACGCGATCTTCGCCCGCTCGGTGCGCCGGATCGGGGCCAGGGGATTGAGGCCGCGCAGTCGCGCCTCGACAACCGCCAGTTCGGCCTCTGACACCAGATCGGTCTTGTTCAACAGGATCTGGTCAGCGAAGGCCACCTGCTCGCGAGCCTCCTTCGAATCGTCCAGCCGCTGCATGACGTGCTTGGCGTCGACCAAAGTGGTCACCGAATCCAGCCGCGTGCGCGCCGCCACGTCCTCGTCCATGAAGAAGGTCTGGGCCACCGGCCCTGGATCGGCCAGGCCGGTCGTCTCGACGATGATGGCGTCGAACCCGCCCTTGCGCTTCATCAGGCCCGACAGCACCCGGATCAGGTCGCCGCGCACCGTGCAGCAGACACAGCCGTTGTTCATCTCGAACACTTCTTCGTCGGCCCCGACCACGAGGTCGTTGTCGATGCCGATCTCGCCGAACTCATTGACGATGACGGCGTATTTCTTGCCGTGATCCTCGGTGAGAATACGGTTCAGCAGTGTGGTCTTGCCAGCACCAAGATAGCCGGTGAGGACGGTAACGGGGATCTTGTCGGTCATGGGCGGGTAGATGGTCGCGAACCAGGCGAATGGGAAGAGGCAATCCACATTCCCTCTCCCGAGGGGAGAAGGACTACCGATACCGCATCTTGGCTAGGGCCTCCGCCGCCGTCTTGAACGGCGCATGGACGTCCAATCCGGCCTTCCACTTTTCAAAGGCCATGACGTTCTCGATGCGCGCGGCGACGAAGGCCTCGGCCGCCTCTCGTCCGTCGAACAGCCGCATGGTCAAGGCGGGGACCAGAATCCCCGACAGGATCGCCCTCTTGGAATAGTGGTTCTCGTCCGTCGCCACATCCCCGGCCCAGCGCCAGATCTGGTCGGCGCTGTCCCAGGTCAGCCGTCCCGCCAGCGACAGATGCTGGGGCAGCGTCAGGAACCCGACCGCCCGCTTGGACGCCTCCAGATCAACGGCGGCCGCCTCCAGCCGGGCCGACACCCCCTGGGCAATCTTCTCGCGAATCTTGAGGCCGGCGGCATCCAGCTCGGCCAGGGTCGCCATAGCCCGCGCATCGTGGCGACGCGACAACAGGGCCACCAGATCGGCCGGGCCATTGGGCAGCAACAGGCCGACATCGCCGCCGCTGAGGTCACAGGCCTCACCGGCCGCCGTCAGCAGGGCGGGCGAAAACCCGAGATCGGGGGCGCGGGGAATCGCCGCATCCAGCAGGCGCTGCTCGGTTCGGTCGGCCCAGTCCGGCCTGGTCGCTGAGGCGGTCATTTCCCTATGATACAGGCCGAATTCCGCCTTTGCCATGCTGGACTCACGCGCGAGGCTGGTGTATCAGCGCGCCCTTGTCGCCCGGAGGTCCACTTCCGGGCGTTGGTTTTCATGTCCTGCCTGCCCCGCCCTTCAATGGCTGGATGGGCGCGGCGGACAAGGCAATGGAGAGACGACCCTGGTTCAGATTTTCGTTCGTGACAATAACGTCGATCAGGCGCTGAAGGCCCTGAAGAAGAAGATGCAGCGTGAAGGCAACTTCCGCGAAATGAAGCGTCACGTGCATTACGAAAAGCCCTCGGAAAAGCGCGCCCGCCAGCAGGCGGAAGCCGTGCGCCGCGCCCGCAAGCTGGCCCGCAAGCGCGCCCAGCGTGAAGGCCTGCTGCCCGCGCCGAAGCCGCGCGCCCGTTAAGCCGACCGACAGGCTGAAAGATCAAGGGCCGCTCCGATGGAGCGGCCCTTTTCTTTTGTCTCCGCACCCATCGCGAAGGAGATAGGGAGGAGACAGGTTGGCTACCGGCCCTCGCCGCGCACCAGACCGATGATCCCCCTCCAGTCCAGCTTCCCTGTCGACAGGGCTCCGGCGCGGAAGGCCTTGGCGGCCAGCCAGACGATCAGGACCGTGAAGGCCACCATGACCGCCAGTGTCCCGGTCATCTCATAGAGTGGCGGCCCTGACGGCGCGCGCGCGCTCATCAGGAACGGCGTGAAGAACGGAACCCAGGACAGGGTCTTCACGATCGCCAGATCAGGGTCGCGCATGGCGAACTGGAGCACAAAGACGGGGATGATCAGCACCATCATAATCGGCCCGATCAGGGTCTGGGCCTCACGCGGCGTCTCGCAGAACGAGCCGATGGCGGCAAAGACCGCCGCGTACATCAGATAGCCGCCGACAAAATAGCCGACCAGCCACAGCCACAATCCATCCCTCGCCAGACCCGCCAGAGCCCCCGACAGCGCCGGCGCGAAGTCGCCGCCCTGGTGAGCCGCAAAGCTGAGCGCCGCCGCCCCAAACCCGCCCCAGACCAGAAGCACCGTCAGCGTCACCAGAGCCACGCCAAGGATTTTGCCGGCGAGAAGCTCGGTCGCCGACGCCGACGACAAGAGTACCTCCAGCACGCGGTTGGCCTTTTCCTCCATGACGCTGTTCAACAGGATCGAGGCACCGGTCAGGATCAGCGACCACAGCATCATCGCCACCATGAAGCCGATCAGGCCCGGCAACCGGTCCTGAAGACTGACCTCGCCACCCGAAGCCGAGGCCGGCGACAGCATGGTCACAGCGGGTTCGGCCTGATCGATGCGGTCAATCGTGGCCGGATCGACCCCGAGCGCCACCAGGGCCTGGGTCCGGTTCAACTCGGACAGGGCGCCGGAGACGGCCTGCTCACCGTCCTGATCCGAGGCCCGCGCAGCCCAATAGCGAGCCGCCACGGCACCATCACCGGGCGTCAGAATGACCACGGCGTCCAGCGGCCCGTCTTCTCCAACCAGACCACGGGCCACGTTGTCGGCTCCGTCGATGTCGGATGCCCCGGCAAGCTCCGGCGGCGGCGCGACCACGTCAATATCCCCGGGATCATCCAGGCTGCGGGCAAAGGCCGGGCCGACCGCCTGACCCGTCAGGTCCAGCACCGCCATCTCTCGGGCCTCGCCGGAGTTCTCCATCAGGGCGACGAAGAAGCCCGATCCCACCGCCACCAGCGGCAGGGCGATCAACGACAGCCAGAAGCCGACGGTGCGGACATAGGCCAGATATTCGCGGCGGGCGATCAACAGGAGGCGTCTCATTGGTCGTCTCCGGTCAGAACGATAAAGGCATCGTGCAGGCTAGGTTCCGGTGCCTCAAACCGCGACACGTCCAACCCGCGCTCGAAGGCCGCCTTGAGAGCCGCCTGCGGCTGGGCCCCCGTGGCGAGCCGCGCCCTGAAGCCGTCTCCGGCGGGCTCAACGTCGGTAACCCCCGGCAGGGCCTGGACCGCCGCCCGGTCCAGCGTGCCTTCCAGCAACAGGAAGCGCGGGGCCGCGGCCCGGGCCTCAGCCACCGGCCCCTCGAAGACCTTTTGCCCCCGCGCCATCAGCACCACCTTCTGACACAGCCGTTCGGCGTGCTGCATGACATGGGTGGAAAACAGCACCGTCGATCCCTGGTCAGCCAGATCACGGATCATCCGCTCCAGCCCCTGCTGATTGACCGGGTCCAAGCCCGAAAACGGTTCGTCCAGAATGACCAGCTCGGGCCGGTGGGCGATGGCGGATACCAGCTGGACCTTCTGGGCCATGCCCTTGGACAGGGCCTTCATCGGCCGCTTCAGGGCGTCGCCCAACCCTTGAGCTTCCAACAGTTCGCGCGCACGACGCCGACCCTCTGACACCGGCACGCCCTTCAGCGCCGCCATATAGGCCACGGCATCGACCGGGTTCATCTTGCGATACAGGCCACGTTCTTCCGGCAGAAAGCCGATACGGTCACGAACCTTGCGGCCATCGTCCGCCCCCAGCACCTCGATCCGTCCCGAGGTCGGAGCCGCCAGGCCCAGGATCATGCGGATGGTCGAGGTCTTGCCGGCCCCGTTCGGGCCCAGGAATCCGACGATCGAACCCCGTCCAACGGAAAAGCTCAGATCTTTCACGGCCTCAAAGCTGCCGTAGCGTTTGGTGATGTCGGTAAGAGACAGGATGTCGGCCATACACCTCCCTAGCGGCTGTTCTGGCCGACCGGAAGCGCGGTTGACCAAACCGGTCCGCACCTTCAAGGAAGTGCCTGGGATTGGGAGCTTGGCGAACATGCGTTCGGTTGTTGGCGGCGTTCTGGTGGGCAGTGTGGTTTGCCTGACGTCGATGCTGCTGCTCGGGGCCGTTCACCGCTACGTCTATGGGCCGGCCCTGGCCCAGTTCGGGGAGCCGCGCTTCTTCACCGATATGACGTCGGGCGGTATTTTCTGGCTTGTCGTGATGCGGGTGTTCTCGGCCTGGCTGGGGTCTTCGGTTGCGGTGCGCCTGTCAGACGAGCCTCACGCCACCTGGATTGGCCCGGCCATCGTGGCGATCTGCGCCCTGACCACCGTGACGATCATGGGCATGCCTCAACCGATCTGGAGCCTGGTGCTCAGCCTTCTGGCGACCGTGGCGGTGGGCTACGTCGTCGGGCGCGCCCATGTCGGCGCGGCCCTGATCCCGAGTATGGATGAGTTTCGTGCCCGTATGGGCGGCCAAGACTAGCTCGCCGCACGCTCCAGATCGAAGCCGGCCAGGCGCAAGGCCGTGCCCTCGACCTCCAGATCAATCAGAACCCGCCCGCCGGTTGGACAGCAGTTGGCATCACTGTCGCGCCAGAGCGACGACATGGCCGTCATGTCAGGCCAGGCATAGTCCACGCCCTTCCACACGCCGAGATCATCCGGCAGGGCGTCTTCCAGAGCGACCTTCCAGCTCTCGACCTCGATTTCAGTCCAGTGCTGACCGTCCAGCCGCAGCAGGATATCGGCGTTGCCCGAGCCGGTTCCGGCGGTGAAGCCCTTGGCGGCTACGAACAGGCCTTCCGGGCGTGAGAACAGGATCGGCGCGTCGAACTGGGCCGCCTCAAAGCTCCACCCAACCGGTCGCAACAGGTCCCCATCGATGGCGAACAGGACCAAGCCCTCACTCACACCGGCATAGTCGGTGGAGCCGCGCTGAATCTGCCAGGCCAGACGCTGGCCCTCAGGCCCGGTCACGACGCCGTTGGACGGAACAGTGCATCCGTTCAGGGCCGTGCCGATGCACCCGCCCGACAGGGACGCCACCGGACTGGTCGCCGGCAGCGATTCCGCCAGACGAAGCTCTTCGCTCAGTTCGTCGAAATGGCCCTGCTGATACGCGCGCAGCTCTTCGGCTGTCCGGGCGCGGCGTTCACCGGTTTCCCATTCCCGCTCTCCAGCCTCACGGTCGGCCAGCCATTCCGCATGGCGACGGCGCAGCGTATTCGGCCGACCGGTCACGGTTTCAACCCGGGACCACAGCTCAGCGATTTGACGGTCCATCGCCCGGAGGTCTGCATCGGCACAGATGAGGCGACTCGCCTCAGACAGTTGACCCGTACAGTCGATCGCCGCTCCGGCGGTCAGCACCGCGTCTTCCTGCAGGGCGCGCTCGCGCTCGGCCTTGTCAGGCTGGCAGCCCAACAGACCTAGAAGCGCAACGAGCGGTGCCCAGCGACGCATCCCATGCTCCCTGTCCAAACATCGAGACTACGCTCACGGGTTGAGGCGCATACTGACGAAACCCGACAACGGCCCAGCTCAGGGTTCGTTGAAAGCAGTTCTGCGAAGGCCGTCGACCGCACCTATGCCTTCGCCTCAGAGAGTCGCTATCTCGGCGATGATGGCGCGGACCGCCCCGGCAGGATCAGGGGCGGCGATGACTGGCCGAGCGACGACAAGATGGCTGGCCCCCGCCTTCAGGGCATCAGCGGGGGTGGCAATGCGCTGCTGATCCCCCCGGTCCGAGCCGGCTGGGCGCACGCCAGGCGTCACCACCAGAAACTCAGGCCGTCCAGCTTCGGTCGCCAGCGCACGCGCACGCGCTGCTTCATGCGGGCTGGAGACGACGCCGTCGACCCCGCAAGCCAGCGCTTGACGCACCCGCCGTTCAACCAGCACAGCCGCCGTATCCGAATAGCCGATGTCGATCAGGTCGGCGTCCGACAGGCTGGTCAGCACAGTCACCGCCAGGATCTTGGTATCGGCCTCGCCACGCCCCTGGACCGCCGCGCGCATGACCTGGGGCTGGGCATGGACGGTCAACAGATCGCAGCCGCCTGCCGCGACTGATCGCGCCGCGCCTTCGACCTGAGCGCCGATGTCATGCAGCTTCCAGTCCTGGAACACCTGCTTGCCCGACCGTCGCAGCTCCTGAGCGAAGGCCACACCGCCGGGCGCCGCCAGAAGCGTCAACCCGATCTTGTAGAAGCTGACGGTGCCATCCAGTTGCTCAACCATCGCTCGGGACTGTTCGACGTTGGGCAAGTCGAGCCCGACAATCAGGCGGGGGTCAGCGGTGGTGGACATCGGGCGCATCTCCGGGTTACGGCCAGCCACGGGCGCGCTCGCCGTCAGCGGCGCGTCAGGCAGGTCAGGTTTTTCGGCTAAGGGGGCGACATGAACGCGATCGAGTTCGGGGTCAATGTTTTCGTGGCCCTGTTCGCCTTGCTGGACCCGATCGGCAATATCCCGATCTTCGCCGCCGCGACCGCCGGCGCGACCTTCAGCCAGCGCCTGTCGGTCAACGCCATGCTGTGCGCCTTTGTGGCGGCCTTCCTGGCCTTCTTCTATTTTTCGGGCCTGGCCTTGTTGGATTTCTTCGGAATCTCGCTGGCAGCCTTCCGCATCGGCGGTGGCATCCTGTTGTTCCTGCTCGGCTTGCAGATGGTCAACGAGGACTTCCTGGCCAGCTTCAAGGACCCCCATGCGCTCAACGACGCCAATGATGTGCGCGGATATGCCCGGCGGCGGTTTCAGCGACTAGTCGTGCCGTTCGCCATGCCGTTGATCATCGGGCCGGGCGCGATTTCGACCATCATCATTCAAGCGGCGCGTGCCGAGAATATCGGGCCGGCCGGCACGGTTGCGGGCCTGGTTGCCATCGCCGCGGCCGGTTTGGCCACCTTCCTGTGTTTCGCCATGGCCGGGCCGATCAACCGCATCCTCGGCGAAGTGGGCATGTCGATTATCGTGCGGGTTCTGGGTCTGATCCTGGTGGCGCTGGGCATCCAGTTCGTCCTCGGTGGTCTGGGCGAGGCTTTGCCGGGGATGTTCTCACAGGCGGTCGTCGCCCCGACCGGACACTAGATCCGTCCCAGGCGCTCGCCGTGGCGCGCGGCCAGGGCCAGCGTCCAGTCGTCGGGCAGGATCTTGAGCAGCACCGAAGCGACCTTGTTCGGGGCCCCCGGCACGCAGATCGCGCGATTGGCCTCCGAGGCCTCATAGCCGGCGCGCGCCACCTCATCGGCCCCCATCCACATCCATTCCGGTGTGGCGTGGGCGACGGCCTGTCGCTGGCCGTTGACGTCGTGGAACTCGCTCCAGGTGTAGCCGGGGCAGAGAGCCGTCACATGGACGTCCTTGTCGCGCAACTCCAGATGCAGCCCCGCCGACGCCTTGATGATGAAGCTCTTGATCGGACCGTAGAGGGTGTCGCCCCCCGTTGCCGGGGAATAGCCCGCCAGGGACGCGACATTCAAAATTCGACCAAAGTGCCGATCCGCCATGCCGGGGCTGAGTCGGTGGGCCAGCTCGACGGGGGCGATCAACATCACCTGAAGCATGGCCTGGTGCTGCTCCCACGGCACGGCCTGAAAGCCTTCGGTGCGAGAAAATCCGGCGTTGTTGATCAAGGCATCGACGGTCCGGCCATGGCTGTCGATCGCCTCGACCAGCCGCGCGGGGGCCGCCGGGTCGGCCAGATCTTCGGGAATCACAATCGTTTCGATCCCGGCGCGCAGCTTCAGCTCGTCGGCCAGGGCCTCCAGCCGGTCCGTCCGGCGCGCCGTCAACACCAGATCCCACCCATGCTCGGCATAGACCCGGGCCAGGGCCTGACCGATGCCGGCCGAGGCGCCTGTGATCAGGGCGAGCCGGCGATCTGCGGGGTCATTCAAGCTCATGATCGTTTTCGACCACGACGCGCCGCGTCGTTCAAGCGTCGTCCGCCAGAAGGTCGGCGATGGTGATCTGCGACAGACGCTTCGCCGCCGCCGCATCGGCCGCCACCAGCGCCTTGGCCACCTGGCGCGGAATCTTCTCACCGACCGGACAGCCCCGCACGCCGGGCGGGGGCTTGCCCAGGTGCGCACAGCCATCGACGGCCCGCAAAACCTCATCCAGTCGAATTTGATCCGGCGCTTTCAGCAGCCAGGCCCCGCCGCCGACGCCTGGACGTGTTGCAATCAGACCGGCGCGCGCCAGTTGCGCCGTCACCCGACGAACGACCACCGGATTGGTCGGCATCGAGGCCGCCAGGGTGGCGCTGGACACGGCGCGCGCCGGCGTATCCGCCCCCAGATGGGCCAGATAGGCCAGCGCATGGGCTGCCACCGGAAACTGTTGGCTGTCGGACATTCGTTTCATAAGTAGGCGCGACAGACCTGCGTTACAATTGACGCCCCACAGCGGGGCACGCTCAGTAAATTGTGCGATGCAATATATTGAATGCGGCACGAAATGGGCGTATGCCGCGCGGCTTCGTTCGCATGGGCCATGCCATTCCGGCGGCCCGGAGGAATTGAATGGCTGGGGATACCCCGGACTCCAAGGCTCCCCAACCGGAGCCAGAGCCCCAGGCGACGCCGACCGGCGACGCCCCATCAGATCACACACCCAGGGACAACCTTCACCCCGCCATCGAACCTGGCGACGGGCACAAGAAGGCCGGCGTCTTCGCCCTGGCCCTCGGGGCCGTGGGTGTTGTCTTCGGCGACATCGGCACCAGCCCGCTCTATGCCATGCGCGAAGCCCTGGCCCACTCCCGTTCGGGCGGCTCAGCCGACCTGGCCGTGCTGGGCGTGGTGTCGCTGGTGTTCTGGGCGCTGATCCTGGTCGTGACCCTGAAGTACGTCGTCTTCCTGATGCAGGCCGACAACAAGGGCGAGGGCGGGACCTTGGCCCTGACCGCCCTGGCCCAGCGGGCAGTTGGCAAGCCTTCGGCTGTGATCTTCTTCCTCGGGGTCTGTGGCGCAGCCCTATTCTACGGGGACGGGATCATCACGCCGGCTGTGTCCGTCCTATCTGCTGTTGAGGGCCTGCGGGATGCTCCCGGCCTTAACGGTCGGCTCGATCCGTGGGTGCTGCCGATCGCGGCAGGCATCCTCATCGGCCTGTTCATGATCCAGTCGCGCGGCACCGCCAGCGTGGCCAAGTGGTTCGGGCCGATTACGGCGGTCTGGTTCCTGACCCTGGCGGGCCTGGGCCTGTTTCACATCTTCGACGACATCTCGATCCTGCGTGCCCTGTCGCCCCACTACGGCGTGCTGTTCCTGATCGACAACGGCTTCCTGGGCTTCGTCATTCTGGGCAGCGTCTTCCTGGCCGTCACCGGGGCCGAGGCCCTCTATGCCGACATGGGCCACTTCGGAAAGGCTCCGATCCGGGCCGGCTGGCTGGTCTTCGTCCTGCCCTGCCTGACCTTGAACTATCTGGGTCAGGGGGCGCTGGTGCTGGCGCACCGTGACGCTCGCGAGAACCCGTTCTTCGCCATGATCCCCGAGGTTGCCTATTGGCCGGTGCTGATCCTGGCGACGGTCGCCACCGTCATTGCCAGCCAGGCGGTGATCACCGGGGCCTTCTCGTTGACTCAACAGGCGGTCCAACTGGGCCTCTTGCCGCGCATCACCATCCGGCGCACCTCCGAAACACAGGCCGGACAGATTTTCGTGCCGTCGGTCAACTCGCTGTTGCTGGTGGGCGTGCTGATCCTGCTGGTCTTCTTCCAGACCTCGTCGGCCCTGGCCGCCGCCTACGGCATCGCCGTCACCGGGGCGATGTTTGTCGATACGCTCCTGGCCTGGTTCATCGTTCGCAGAATGTGGAAGTGGTCCTGGCCGCTATCGCTGCTCGTCCTCGTTCCCCTAGCCGGCCTGGATCTGGTCTTCCTGTCATCCAACGCACTGAAGATCCCGCAGGGGGCCTGGATGCCTATCGTTCTGGGCGCGGCCTTGGTCGTGATCATGTGGACCTGGACGCGCGGCAGCCGGATTCTGTCCGAGAAGAGCCGCAAGGACTCACTGCCGCTGAACGATCTGATCGCCATGCTCCAGACCCGTCCGCCACACCGCGCGCCGGGTACGGCCATCTTCCTGACGTCAGACCCGACCGTCGCGCCAGTCGCGCTCATGCACAACCTCAAGCACAACAAGGTCCTCCACGAGAAGAACGTCATCCTGACGGTCCAGACCGCCGACCGGCCCCGGGTGCCTGAAAGCCAGCGGGTCGAGATCGAGGTCATCAGCCCCGACTTCAAGCGGGTCACGGTACACTACGGCTTCATGGAGAGCCCGAATATCCCGCGCGCGCTCAGCATCTGTCGCAAGATGGGTCTGAAGTTCGACATCATGTCGACCAGCTTCTTCCTGGGCCGCCGCTCGGTGGTGCCGTCGGCCCAGCACGGGATGCCCCTGTGGCAGGACAAGCTGTACATCTTCCTGATGCGCAACGCGGCCAATCCGACGGACTTCTTCCACATCCCACCGGGCCGCGTGGTCGAGATGGGGACCCAGGTCTCGGTCTAGCCGAGCATCTGCATCCCCAGCCAATCCGCGATCAGGGCCGGCTTGTCCGAGCCTTCGATCTCGACGGTGACCTCATTCTTGATCAGCCAGCGCCCCGTGCCCTTCTCCTCGGCGCTGATCAGCTTGAACCGTCCGCGCACCCGCGACCCGGCCCGCACCGGTTGGAGAAACCGCAGCTTGTCGAAGCCGTAGTTGACCCCCATCACCACCCCGTTCAGCACCGGCGCGGCCTGATAGCTCATCTGCGACATCAGGCTCAGGGTCAGAAACCCATGCGCGATGGTTCCCCCGAATGGGGTCGTCGCCGCCGCCTCCGGGTCCACATGGATGAACTGGTGATCCTCGGTACAGTCGGCAAAGGCGTTGATCCGCGCCTGGTCGATCTCGATCCAGTCCGAAACCCCGACCTCCTGACCCATCGAGGCGAGCAACTCATCCGTCGAAATCGCCTTGGCCGTATTCATGGAAATCGTCCTTCTATGATCTGTGAAAACAGAGCCGGGTCGACGTTGCCGCCCGACAGCAGGATGGCGGTGGTCTTGCCCGCTGTCTCGACCTTTCCGGCCAGAAGGGCGGCCAGCGACACCGCCCCGCCCGGCTCGACCACCAGCTTCAGCGTCTCGAACGCATGGGCCACGGCGGCGGCGGCTTCGTCGTCCGTCACGCTGATCGCCCCGGCCAGTCGCCGCTGATTGATCGGAAAGGTCAGCTCGCCCGGGATCGGCGTCATCAGCGCATCGCATATGCTCTTGCCGCTCGCCGCCACCCCGACCCGCTCACCCGCCGCCAGCGACCGGGCGGTGTCGTCATAGACCGCCGGCTCCACGCCATAGACCACCGTGTCGGGGCTGCGCGCCTCGAAAGCCAGATTCAGCCCGGCGATCAGCCCGCCGCCAGAACAGCCGCTCAACAACTGGTCGATCGGCCCGTCCGCCTGCTCCAGGATCTCCAGCGCCGCCGTCCCCTGTCCGGCGATGACGAACGGATCGTCGAACGGCGGCACCAGCACGCTACCGCGCTCGCGCGCGATCTCTTCGCCGATCGCCTCGCGGCTCTCGGAATAGCGGTCGTACATCCGCACCTCGCCGCCGTTGGCGCGTACGCCCGCGACCTTGATGGCCGGGCTGTCGGCGGGCATGACGATGATGGCCGAGGTCCCCACCCGCCGCGCCGCCGCCGCCACGGCCTGGGCGTGATTGCCCGAGGAATAGGCCACGACGCCGCGCCGTTTCTCGTCGTCGGTCAGGCGAGCGATGCGGTTATAGGCCCCGCGGAACTTGAAGGCCCCCATCACCTGGAGATTCTCGGCCTTCATCAGCACCCGCCCACCCAGCCGCTCGTTCAGGGCCGGGCTCTCGATCAGGGGCGTGCGCACTGCAATGCCCTCGATCACGCGGGCCGCGTCCAGGACATCGTCGAAGGTCGGGAGCTTGGTCATCCGCCTGTCTTAGCCGAAAGTGGGCCTCGCGAAAGGGAGACGCATGGCCGATCTGATCCTCGCCCTCGATCAGGGCACCACCTCGACCCGCGCGGTGGTCTTCGACGTCGATGGCTGGGGCGCGCGCGCCACGGCCCAGATCCCGCTGGAACAGCACTTCCCGCATCCTGGCTGGGTCGAGCATGACGCCGACGAGATCTGGCGCGCCGCCCTCCAGGTCTGCCGCGAGGCGATGCACGAAGTCGGCGGCCCGGACCGCATCGCCGCCATCGGCCTGACCAACCAGCGCGAGACGACCCTGCTGTGGGACCGAGCGACGGGCGCGCCACTGCACCGCGCCATCGTCTGGCAGGACCGCCGCACCGCTCCCGTCACCGACGCCCTCAAGGCCGCCGGCCATGAACCGGTCGTCCAGGCCGAAACCGGCCTGGTCCTCGACCCCTATTTCTCGGCCTCCAAGATTGCCTGGCTGCTCGACCATGTGGACGGTGCCCGCGCCGGCGCCGAGGCTGGAGAGCTGTGCGCCGGCACCATCGACGCCTGGCTGATGTTCAAACTGACCGGCGGTGCCCGTTTCGTCACCGACGTCACCAACGCCTCGCGCACCAGCCTGTTCGGCCTGTCCGACCTGACCTGGCGTGACGACCTTCTGGACCTGTTCAACGTCCCCCGCAGCGTCCTGCCCGAAGTCCTGCCCAGCGCCGACTTGTTCGGCGAGACAGTCCCGGACCTGTTCGGTCGCGCCATCCCCATCACCGGCTGCGCGGGCGACCAGCAGGCGGCCCTGGTCGGCCACGGGGGGCTTGGCCCGGGCGCCATCAAGGTCACCTACGGCACCGGTGCCTTTCTCGTGGCCCACACCGGCGACCGGCCCGTCGCCTCAACCAATCGCCTGCTGTCCACCGTCGCCTATCGGGTCGACGGCCAGACCGCCTACGCGCTGGAAGGCTCCATCTTTTCCGCCGGCTCGACCATCCAGTGGCTGCGCGATGTCATGGGCGCGGTCGGCCACAGCCGCGAGTCCGAGACTGTCGCCCAGAGCCTGCTCGACAACGGCGGCGTCTATCTGGTCCCGGCCTTCACCGGCCTGGGCGCGCCCACCTGGGAGGCTGAGGCGCGCGGCGCGATCTTCGGCCTGACCCGTGACGCCGGCCCTGCCCACATCGTGCGCGCCGGGCTGGAGGCCATGGCCTATCAGACGCACGACCTGCTCGAAGCCCTCAAGGCCGACGGTGCACCCGCGCCCCGTCGTCTCAGGGTCGACGGCGGCGTCACCGCCAACGGCTGGCTCATGCAGTTCCTGGCCGACATCACCGCTTGCGAGGTCGAACGCCCGGCCCATCAGGAAATGACCGCGCTCGGTGCCGCCCGCCTCGCCGCCCTCGGCTGCGGCCTGATCGAGACCCTGGAGCAGCCCCCCTCCGGCCAACCCGCCGTCTGGTCGCCCGCCATGGCCGACGCCGAGCGCACCCGCCTCCTCGCCGGCTGGGACGCTGCCGTGGCGGGATGTCTGGCGCAGGCGCGGGCTGGACGCGACGGCGCGAACCATTAGCTTGATCGCCATGACCGACCCTTCCGCCTCCGCCTTCTCCGGTTCCAAGCCTGTTGACGAGCGCCTCCGCTTCGATGAGCCGGCGCTCGAACGCTGGATGGCGGCGACCATCCCCGACTTCGCCGGGCCGATGTCCGCGCAACAGTTCAAGGGCGGACAGTCCAACCCCACCTATCTGATCACCACGCCGGGCCGCGACTATGTGCTGCGCCGCAAGCCGCCGGGCGTGCTCCTGCCCTCCGCCCACGCCGTGGATCGTGAGTTCAAGGTCATCTCGGCCCTGCACGCGGCCGGCTATCCGGTCGCGCGGCCCTGGGGCCTGTGCGAAGACCCCGAGGTCATCGGCACAGCCTTCTACGTCATGGACCGGGTAGAAGGCCGCATCCTGTGGAACCTCGGCCTGCCGGATCAGACCCTGAACGAGCGCCGCGCCATCTATGAGGCCCAGGTCGACGCCCTGGCGGACCTGCACAAGCTCGATCCCGACCAGATCGGCCTGTCGGACTACGGCAAGGCCGGCAACTATTTCGCCCGCCAGGTCGGCCGCTGGACCAAGCAGTATCGCGCCTCCGAAACCGAGAGCATCCCGGCCATGGACCGACTCATCGACTGGTTGCCGCAAGGGTTGCCGCCGGACGGCCCGGCGCGGATCGTCCATGGCGATTTCCGGCTGGACAACCTCATCCTCGATCCCGACCGGGCCGAGGTGCGCGCCGTGCTTGACTGGGAGCTGTCGACGCTCGGCGACCCCCTGGCCGACATCAGCTATTTCCTCATCGCCTGGGTCATTCCGTCGAGCGAGCGCAACGGCCTGGCGGGTCTGGATCTTCCCGCGCTGGGCATCCCCTCAATGGACGAGATCATCGCCCGCTACTGCGCGCGCACCGGGCGCGAGGGCCTGCCCCAACTCGACTGGCTGCTCAGCTACAACCTGTTCCGGCTGGCGGCCATCTGTCAGGGCATCGGCGGCCGCGTCCGGGACGGCACCGCCGCCAGCCCCCACGCCGCCGCCATGGCCGCCCGGGTCAAGCCGCTGTCGGCAGGGGCATGGCATTTCGCCGAGAGAGCGGGGGCGTGAATCTGCTGCCCCTCTCACCCTGGGTCATCCTCCGGCAAGCCGCATAGCGGCGCAGACCGGGGGACCCAGAATGCTTGGCGCAGCACGCGCGGGCGACGCAGGTTGGCCTGGGTCCCCCGGTCTACACTTCGCGTCGCTGGAGGACGACGAAAGGGGCCTACTCTTCCACCCGCCACACCCGCTCGATCACCACGCGCGGATCCAGCATCTGGCCGCGCATCACACCTTCGCCCTCGGTCGCCGACACCGGGGCAGCGAGGATGGCGCGGACCACGTCCATGCCCTGAACCACGCGACCGAACACGGCATAGCCGAGGTTGTCGCCGGGCTGGTCAGGGCGAGCGTCCAGATAGGTCATGTTGCCGACCATCACTGTGAAATCGCCCGCCGCCGTGCCCGGCTCGAACCGGGGCATCGACAGGGCACCTTCGGTGTGGCTGAGGCCGGTTTGCGTCGTCGGCTCATGCGGGATCGGCGGCAGGGTCCGCTCGCGATCCTGATTGGTCCCGCCCTGAATCAGGCCGGCACCGCCGTACCCCTGCATCGCCCGATAGAAGGTCATGCCCTCAAACCGGCCTTCATCGACGTAGCGCAGGAAGTTGGCCCCCGTGATCGGGGCAGCGGTCGTATCGATCTCAACCGTAAAGGTGCCCAGCGACGTCTGGATCGCGACACGCGGCAGGCCCTCTGACACGGCATCCTGAGCCTGTGCCAGGCCAGGCGTCGCCAGCAATAGACAGGTTACAAAGGCGAGGAAATGACGGCGAAACATGGCACGGTCCTGATCAGCAAGGGCCCTACCCTAACCTGACTTCCGCAGCCTTGTGGAGGTTCACCGCTTCTCGAACTTGCGACCGCACCAGTACTGGAAGCCCCGATCCCGGGTGCAGCGCCATCCCCGCCGGGTCAGCTCCATGCCGACCATGCCGTTGAAGAACCCATGCGCCAGCACCAGCACATCGTCCCCTTGCGCCGCGCGGGCTTCCAGCATGTCCGCCGCCTGCCGGGCTCTGACCTTGGCCTGATCGCGACTTTCCTCGCCCTCGCCATGATGATCAAAGGCCCACCACCAGAAGCGCGAGATCACCCCCCATGCGCGCGGGCCCACCCTGAACCAATCTGGGAAGTTCGGAGGCGGCAGCGGTGCCTCGATGAAGATGGGGTCCTCGATCAGCGGGCGCCCCCTGGCCACGGCCCTTGCCGTCTCGATGGCGCGGGGCCGTGTCGAATGATAGATGACCGAATGGTCGGCCTGTTCGACTAGGCAATCCGGCGGCGTCTGGCCTTCGAGCAGACCACCGACCTCATACCGGCCCCACCAGTCACGATAGCCGTCCGACGTCAGCTTGATCTTGCGTGACAGGGCCGGCTCACCATGACGTGCCAGCACGATCGCGCCGGATCGAACCGGGGCGACGGGCAAGGATTCGGCACGGGTCGGAGCCGTCTCGGTCATACTGGGGGCCCCGCCCCTACTCCTCCGCTAGCGCCTGAACATGGGCGACCGCTGATCGCCCCAGCCCCTCAAGGTCGTACCCGCCCTCCAGCGACGACACAACCCGGCCTTGCGCGTGATGCCGCGCCACGTCAAGCACCGCTCGGGTGGCCCAGGCGAAATCCTCGGCCTCGAGTGACTGATGGGCCAGTGGATCGCGCCTGTGGGCATCAAAGCCCGCAGAGATCAACACCAGGTCGGGCCTGAATAGGTCGAGCCCGGCCATCAGCCGCCCCTCGAACGCAGACCGCCAGATCCTTGGATCGGTATGGGGGGGCACCGGCGCATTGACGACATTGCCCACGCCCGTCTCCGAGGCCTCGCCCGTTCCCGGATAGAGCGGCGACTGATGGATCGAGCCGAAGAACAGGCTGTCATCCGCCTCAAAGGCCGCCTGGGTGCCGTTGCCGTGGTGGACGTCGAAGTCGATCACCGCCACGCGCTTGAGGCCGGCCTCTTGCGCCGCCCGCGCCGCCACCGCCAGGTTCGAGAACAGGCAAAAGCCCATGGCCCGGTTCGGCTCGGCATGATGGCCCGGCGGCCGCACCGCACAGAAGGCCCGGGTCCGCTCGCCCCTCGCCACGGACCGCACCGCGTCCAGCGTCGCGCCCGCCGCCAGCCGGGCGGCTCGCACGCTGCCGGGCGACAGAGCGGTATCGGCATCGAGGTAGGCGAGGCCCTCGCGCGGCCCCGCCTCCAGGATACGGGTCACATAGGCCGCGGGATGGATCCGCTCCAGATCGGCGACTTCGGCTTCGCCGGCTGCCATCGTCTCGCCGTCCAGTCCGGCATCGGCCAGAGCGCCCAGCACCGCCTTCAGCCGCCCCGGATGTTCGGGGTGGCCCGCACCGGGGGCATGGCCCAGCATGTCGAGATGGGTATAAAGCGCCACCATGGACCCAGCCTATCAGCCCCGTTTCCGCCCCGCCACGTCCGCAGACGCCGAACCGCTGGCGATCCTGGCCGAACGCACCTTCGTCGAGACTTTCATCGACGGCTTCCAGATCCCCTATCCGCCCGACGACCTGGCGGCCTTCAAGGCGGAGGTCTTTTCGCTGGAGGCGACGCGCGACCGCCTGGTCCGCCCCGGCCACGACTGGGAGGTGGCCGAGATTGAGGGCCGGATCGTCGGCTTTTCCGAGATCGGCCCGGCCTCCATGCCCCATCCCGATTGCAATCCCGAGCACGCGGAGTTGAAGCGCCTCTATATCGGCTCGGAGGCCCAGGGCCTGGGCATCGGCACGCGCCTGCTGGAAAGCGCCCTGACCCGCATGGACCGGCGCCCCGGCCCCCAGTGGCTCAGCGTCTGGTCCGAAAACCACAAGGCCCAGCGGCTCTACCGCCACTACGGCTTCGACAAGGCCGGCGAGTACGGCTTCCCCGTCGGAAGCTGGCGCGACCACGAGTTCATCTTCCGCCGCGACCCGGAGCAGCCCTGATGCGCGACCACCCCGCCACGCCCCTGCCTCCGCTTCCGGCCTATGACGACGCCCAGCGCATCGCCCGCGCCGAGGCCTTCCGCGCCCACATGGGTGCCCGCCGTACCGTGCGGGACTATTCGGATCGCCCGGTGCCGCGCGCCGTCGTCGAACAGGCCCTGCTGACGGCCGGCGGTGCGCCGTCCGGTGCCAACCACCAGCCCTGGTTCTTCGCCGTCATCGAAAGCCCCCAAGCCCGCCGCCGCGTCCGCCAGGCCGCCGAGGCCGAGGAGCGCGAATTCTACGAGACCAAGGCCCCCCAGGAATGGCTCGACGCCCTGGCCCCGCTCGGCACCGACCCGGACAAGGCCTTCCTGGAGACCGCGCCCATCCTCATCGCCGTCTTCGCCCAGCGCCGCGGCGGCCCCCGGCCCGGCGACATGAAGAAGAACTACTACGTCACCGAAAGCGTCGGCATCGCCACGGGCCTGCTGATCGCCGCCCTGCACGACGCCGGCCTGGCCACCCTCACCCATACGCCCGCGCCGATGGGCTTCCTGTCCGAGATCTGCGGCCGCCCGTCCGACGAGAAGCCCTTCCTCCTGCTCGTCGCCGGACACCCGGCCGCAGACGCGACCGTCCCCATCGCCGCCCTCGACAAGAAGCCGCTGGACCAGATCGCCGCCTGGGTGTGAGCTTGATGCTCCCCATCCAGTATTGCGCTATCATGCGCGGGACATGACCCGCGACCAACTGCTGACCAAGCTGCGCGAACTCAAGCCCTGGCTCGAAGAGCAGGGCATCGTCAACGTGCGCCTGTTCGGCAGCTACGCCCGCGACGAGGCCGGTCCCGACAGTGACGTGGATCTGCTGGTGGACATCGCTCGGCCTATGGGGTGGCGCTTTTACAGCCTGGCGGCTGAACTCTCCGACCTTCTGGGCGCCCACGTTGATCTCGTGGCGAGTGACGGACTGAGAAACCCCGACGTTCGCAAGGCGGCTCAGCGAGACTGCCTTGCCGTCTGAACGATCCGATGCCGTCCTGCTCAACGAGATCCGCGATTCCATCCGGCTCGTCGGCGATCATGTCGACGGGCTCGATCTTGCGACCTTTGATGCATCGCTTCTCCAGCGTGACGCGACCGCCTATCGCCTGCTCCTGATCGGAGAAGCTGCGGCGAGGCTTTCGCCCGAGCTCAAGGCTTCACTGACCGGTATCGACTGGCGCGGCATGATCAGTCTGCGGCATCGGCTCGCGCACGACTATGGCTCGGCGAGCAGTCTCATTCTCTGGACGATTGCAACTGTCGAAGTCCCGGAGCTGTCGACGGCGATTGAGGGACACTGAATGCTCCTGCCTCTCTTCACCGAACTGCGTCAGGCCCGGGTGCCGGTCTCTCTGAAGGAGTGGCTGCATCTGATGGAGGCGATGGACGCCGGCGTCACCGAGCGCCGGATCGAGGATTTCTACCACCTGTCGCGCGCCGTTCTGGTCAAGGACGAGAAGCACTATGATCGCTTCGATCAGGTCTTCGGCAAGGTGTTCAAGGGTCTGGAGACCGTCGGCCACGACGAACTGGCCCCCGCCGACATCCCCGAGGACTGGCTGCGCGCCCTGACCGAGCGGCATTTCACCCCCGAAGAGCTGGCCCAGATCCAGGCGCTCGGCGGTTTCGACAAACTGATGGACGAGCTGCGCAAGCGCCTCGAGGAACAGAAGGAGCGCCATAAGGGCGGCTCCAAATGGATCGGCACGGGCGGGACCAGCCCCTTCGGCCATGGCGGCTACAACCCCGAAGGCGTCCGCATCGGCGGGCCGGGCCGGCAGGGCCGCGCGGTCAAGGTCTGGGAGAAGCGAGAATACAGGAACCTCGATGACAGCGTCGAACTGGGCGTGCGCAACATCAAGGTGGCTCTGCGCCGTCTGCGCCGCTTCGCCCGTCAGGGGGCCGAGGACGAGTTGGACCTGGACGGCACCATCGATGCGACGGCCCGGCATGGCTATCTCGACGTCCAGCTGCGGCCCGAGCGCCGGAACACCGTCAAGGTGCTGTTGCTGCTGGATATCGGCGGCTCGATGGACGGCCACATCAAGGTGGCCGAAGAGCTGTTCTCCGCCGCCCGATCAGAGTTCAAACACCTGGAGCACTTCTATTTCCACAACTGCCTCTATGAGGGCGTGTGGAAGGACAACCGGCGTCGCCACACCGAAAAGACCGCGACCTGGGACCTGATGCATCGCTTTCCGCGTGACTGGCGCGTGGTCTTCGTCGGCGACGCCACCATGAGCCCCTATGAGGTGACCATGCCCGGCGGCTCGGTCGAGCACTGGAACGAGGAGGCCGGCGCGGTCTGGCTGAAGCGCGTCACCGAGACCTGGGACCGCATCGCCTGGATCAATCCGACACCCGAAAAATACTGGGGCTACACCCCCTCCATCGGCCTGATCGACGAGGTGATCGGCCGTCGGATGCACCCGATGACCCTGCAAGGCCTCGAAGCCGCCATGCGCGACCTGTCGCGCTGAGATCGTCATCCCGCGTCAGTGACGACGTTATCCGAACCGTGTAGGTTGCAGACCATCCATAAGGAGGCGTCCCCTCCACAAGCCTCAGAAGAGAACCATGATCATCGCTCTTTTGACCCTGTCGTCCCTTCTGATTCAGGATCCGCCCGGCCCCGCCGTCGCGCCCGGCGTCCGATCCGCCGAACAGGCGGCGGTGGATGTCTGTCTCTACACACCGCCGGCGACGCGCGATCCGTCGTGTGGTCCACTGCTTGAGGCCGAAGCGGCTCTGGTTCCGGCCCATGCCTTGACCGGCGCGGGCGACGCCTTGACCTGGGCGGGGCAGGTCTGCCCCCCGGGTGAGTATCCGGTCGCGGCCGAACGGGCGGCCTGCCGTCAGGACCAGCGGGATCGTTTCCGACGCGCCCATCGCGCTCGGGAGGCTCTCAATCAGGGGGTCGCCGGCGGCGTTTATGCCGAGGCGCACAACGCAGGCCCGCCGGCGACGACCGCCTCGGACGAGACGCCGGCCAACGGTTTCAGGGAATCCCGACGTCAGGTCGGCGACAACTGCGAGCAACGATCTGAGGCTCGCCGCGACAATGACACGGGCGACCAGTCGAGCAGCCACAGCGTGATCTGCGCCTGGGGAAGCGGCGACCCTGAACAGCGCGAACGCGCACGACGCTTGGCGATGGGCGAAGACCGCCGATAGCCATTGGCCGACCGCCCATGACCGGCCAGCCTTCATCGCCGCGCGGTCGTTGGTCGCACTCTACTTCTTGAAGGCGTCCTTGGCCTTGCCAAAGGCTCCTTGCGCCTTGCCGGCGGCCTGATCGAACTTGCCTTCCGCCTGCATCTTCTTGTCGCCGGTCAGCTTGCCGACGCCTTCCTTGAGTTCGCCGCCCATTTCCTTGACGGCACCCTTGATGGTGTCCTTGTTGGTCATCGGGACCTCCTGGGTCGCGGGCCTGATCGCCCAGACAGGAAACCCGCTCACAACCGACAAGGTTCCAGCAGCTCAGCCCTTGTTCTCGGCCTTGTCGCTGACAGGCTTGGCATTGCCGCCACCGATCGGCTTCATGCCCGCTGGTGCCGCCCCCCCCGACTTGCCACCGGCGTCCTGCTTGCCGCCACCAGGCTTGCCGCCCTGACCTGACTTGCCCTTGTCCATGATGAAGTTCCTCTACACGGGATCGACCGCCCAGCGCGGCCCGCCCATCTCATCCGAGATAACTCCGTCAGGCAAGCCCGGTTTGCTGTGATCGCAACCAAAGCGTGATGGCCCAGGCGTGCGCCTCGTGACGAACGCTAGAAAGCGCGGTCAGCGGCTCCAGCCAGACCAGTTCGTGATCGTCCTCGATCTTGCCGGCGAGCGAATAGCCGAGAACCTCTGCGGTCCAGACCCCTGACAGATTCCGCAACGGCTCCCCCGTCGAGCGTCGGAACACCTGGGCTGTCCGCCCGATACATGCGGTCCCCCGCACCTCAAGGCCGGTTTCTTCCATGAACTCGCGCGCCAGGGCTTCGGACTCGGTTTCCACACCGTCGATCGCGCCGCCAGGCAGGTCAAAATAAGAGCGGTCGCCTCGGTCGACGCGGACACAGGCGATCTTTCCTTGCTGAACGGCGATGCCAAACGCACAGGGCCTGTCCCGATAGGCGACCCCTGGCTCAGGCTGGCCGAAGGCCAGAATGGTCCCGTCCATCAATCCGCGCCGAACAGGGAATCCCACGGATCGGCGATGGTGCCGTCCTCGACCTCGGCTACCCGGATGGCGGGCCAACCAATACGAGCGGAGGCAGAATCACGCCAGGCGGCGGTGATCAGGTCGCGCAACTCCGAAGCCCCGGCCGCCAGACGGGTCACCATGAACTGGTGGGAGGCCTCGTCCGCCGCCGCAATCGAGCCGGACTGCTCTAGCCGATACAGGGCATCCACCTGGGCCAGACCCGTCAGGATGTAGGCGGGCACCCGTTCCCGGATCGCGCAAGGGTTGGCGCAATCCGACGGCGCAGACATGGCGGCCGACAGCTCCGCCATGTCGATGCGGCCATAGGGCCAGCTATCGACCTGTCCGTGGAACTGCCGCGACGTGGTGAAGCCCTCCGGGTTCGGATAGTCGCCCCAGCCGTTGTAGTGGATCGTCAGGTGCAGCGGCTGGGCCCCGTCCCCGACATAGTGGGACAACACACCGATGTCGCGCAGCAGCAAGGCCTCGCGACGCTCACGATCCTCGCGGTACCAGGCCCGACGGCCCGGGTCGGTTTCGCGCGCCTCGATGGCATTGAGCACGCGCCAATAGCCGAAGTCGCGCACCAGCTGCTGATAGCCGTCGATGAGGGCGTAGGGCAGATAGCCGGCGTCATCGACATCCAGGCCCGCCTCGTTCAGGGCCCGCTCATATTCCGAGCGCAACTCCGGCAGGGAGGAGATATGCGGCCCCGCCGCCGTCATGGCGTGGCCTTCCTCATTCAGGTCGATGAAGTGGGCCGTGTCGCGATCCCGGTCATGGGTACGTCCGCCTCCCTTCCAGCGATCAGGTTCACGCGACAGTTCGCCAACCTCGGTCGCAGCCGCAGTCGTCCGCAGAAAGGCCGGGAGTTCGTTCGGCAGGGCCTGCATCGCTGCCACACCCACCATGCGGTGGCCGGAGTTTCCCCAGGCACCGGCGGAGGCGACCGGCAGGGTGAGGGCCGCCAGGGCGGTCAGGGTCAGGGCCAGGCGCTTCATGCGGTCATCTCCTACTTTGAGGCAGGCTTAGCCGAACTCACCCGACCTCGCCAACGGGCGTGACGAACGGCCCGACGCACAATAGACTCGCGCCATGACCCAGCCAGCCCACAAACCCAATCCGATCCCCAACATGCTGACTGCCTTCCGGCTGATCGCCGGGATGATCATGTTCCTGTTGCTGGCCGGGGCCATCATGTCGGCCTATCTGGACCCTCAGGATCAGTTCAACCTCTACAAGGCCGCCTTTGTCTGTTTCGTCCTGGCCGCCGTCACCGACTATTTCGACGGCTATCTGGCCCGACGCTGGCACGCCGAAAGTCGGTGGGGCGCGATCCTCGATCCCATCGCCGACAAGATCCTGATTGCCGGAGCGATCGCCGGACTGCTGGCATCGGGCACCACCGGCAACCTGGTCATTCCTTTCGGCCTGATCCTGTTCCGCGAGTTCGCCGTCTCCGCCCTGCGCGAAACAACTGCGGGTCGGATCGAGCTGAAGGTCACGGTGCTGGCCAAGTGGAAAACCCTGCTCCAGATGCTGGCCATTGGCTCTCAGCTTTTGATCCTGGCTTTCGGGGAAACCTTCGTCGAGGCACCCTGGATGCCGACCTACGCCTGGGCGGCTGACACCCTGGTCTGGATTGCCGCCCTGATCACCATCTGGACGGGTTGGGAATATTTCGCCAAGGCCCGCGAGGGCCTGAGGGAATAGGCAACAGCCAGGCTTTGGCAGTAGAGAGACGTCATGGCTGAAGACGCATCTGCCCCCTCGTCCACCCGGAGCCCGCCGTTCGGCCAGGGTCTGATGAAAGATTGCTGGTGGTTTGCCGCCCTGTCGTCCGAGGTCGCCGTCGGCTCGCTCAAGCGATACGAGATGCTGGGCGAGCCGGTCCTGATCGGCCGGACGCGCGACGGTCGGGCGTTTGGCCTGCGCGACATCTGCCCGCACCGGGCCGCCCCCCTGTCAGCCGGGCGGCTGGCTGAACAGGCCGGCGAAGGCCCCACCATCGAGTGCCCTTATCACGGCTGGCGCTTCAAGCCGGACGGAGCCTGTGCGGCGATCCCGTCCCTGACGGCGGATCAGGATTTCGATGTCGAGCGCATCCGGGTCCGATCCTATCCCGTGCGCGAAAGCCAGGGCCTGGTCTTTGTCTGGATCGCCTCGGACCCGCGCCAGCCGACCGAGCCCGACCACGAGCCTCCCGTCTTTCCGGGTGTTGTCGGGGGCAAGCCCAAGCTGGTCGAACGGATGGATTTCGACGCCCACATGGACCATGCGGTTGTCGGGCTGATGGATCCGGCGCACGGGCCTTATGTCCACAAACAGTGGTGGTGGCGTACCGAGCATTCGATGCACGAGAAGGCCAAAGCCTTTGAGCCGCGCGAGTTCGGCTGGGCCATGGCCCGCCATGCGCCTTCGTCGAACAGCCGGGCCTACAAGATCCTGGGCGGGGCCCCGGCGACCGAGATCACCTTTCGCCTGCCGGGCTACCGCTGGGAACACATTCAGGTCGGTGAGAAACAGGTCCTGGCCCTGACGTGCCTGACGCCCGTCACCGAAAATAAGACCCGCATCACCCAGATCTTCTGGTCCGATCACTGGGTGTTCGGCCTGGTCAAACCGTTCCTGCGCGCCGGCTCCAAGGCCTTCCTCAAACAGGACGGTGATATGGTGAACCTCCAGAATGAAGGGCTGCGTTATGATCCGGCCCTGATCTGGATCGACGATGCCGACCGTCAGGCCAAATGGTACCAGCAGCTCAAGCGCGAATGGATCCGTAGCCGCGCCGAAGGCCGTCCCTTCATCAATCCGATCAAGCCGGAGACGCTGCGCTGGCGGAGCTGAGGAGAGCTCGGTTGAGGCGCTTGAGCACCTGAAGCGCCGTATGCAGATCAGCTTCGCTGATGTCGGTCGCCAGGGTTTCCGCCCAGGGCTGGCGACGGCCCGACGCCTCCAGATAGGCCGCCTCTCCCCTCGGGGTCAGCTGAATATGGCGCGCCCGTGCATGGGCCGGATTGTTGACGAGCGAGACGAGGCCAAGATCCGCCAAGTCATTGACGACCCGCTGGACGCTCTGGCGAGCCAGCCCCATCCGGCGTGCCAGGTCCGACGCCGTGCTGGCCCCCGTAGCCGTGGCGATGACCCCCATGACCTGCCAGCGGGCGCTGGTCAGGCCCAAGTCTTCGACCAGGGCGTCGCCGGCGGCATCCATCCGGTCATTCAGACGGGCAGCCTCGATCAGCAGGCGTGTCGGATCAGGTGCGGACATGACCCATCAGGCGCTGATTCGACAGGACGCTGTCAATAACGTGCAAAGAAAAGGCGGCCATCAGCCGCCTGATCTTCCGTTCGGGTCGTTTGAAACCCTAGGCCTTGAGGCCATTCAGCAGCATGGCGACCTGATCGTCGATGCGCGCCGACAGCTGTTCCAGCGTGCCGTTGTCGAACAGGGCATGACGGTAGTTGCGGGTATAGGCGCTTTGCAGCATCTCCGCCGCCAGACGGGCGTCGATGTCAGCCTTGATTTCACCCGCCTTGACGCCGTCGCGCAGGACTTCAGCGATCAGATTGGCCAGACCGCGATCCTGAACGCGCATACGGCCTTCGGCATCGTCGCCTTGGAGCCAGGAACGAACGACGACGGCCCGCACCATCGGCAGGTTGTTGAACGACTGGCCGTAGCCCGCCGAGAAGAGGGCCGAAAGGCGCTTGGACACGCTGGCGGTCGCATCGGCACCGACGGCATCACGCATGACGTCCATCATGGTTTCGGCGTCTTCGGTATAGATGGCCTCGAACAGATCGGTCTTGTCGGTGAAATTGGCGAAGACCGCACCGGTCGACATACCGGCCCGTTTGGCGATGTCGCGGATGGTGGCACCGTCATAACCCAGCTCGCCAAAAAGCTCGCGGGCGGCCTGCATGACCTTGATCCGGGTGCGGGCCTTGGCTTGCTGGCGACGGTTCAGGGGGCGGGGGGTAACTTCCACGGCCTCAAACGGGCCGCGAACTTCAGAGTGGTTCATGCTATCAAGTCCCGGACAAATCGGGCCTTCTCATTGGTCGTGTTTTCAGGGATCGCTAGAAACCGGTCGAAACAGGCATAGCGTTGTCTTGCGAAATCACATTGAGAAATGGGAATTTCGCGGCGTCAATGGGGCAAGACCGAGGCGGAGCTTTGCAGTAGGGTTTTTGAATGGGCGACATCGTCAATACGCTTACTCTCGTCGCGATCGCGGCGGTCACGATCACCCTGGGCTTTGGTCTGTTCGCCTTGTTCAAGGGCGGGTCGTTTGGACGGTCCTGGTCGAACCGCCTGATGCGCCTTCGCGTGGCACTTCAGGCGACCGCCCTGGCTCTGTTGGCTCTGGGGGCCTTTATCGCCTCCCGGACTGGATAGATGGTGGTTCTGAACAGAATCTATACGCGCACTGGCGATCGGGGCCAAACGCGCCTGGCAACCGGCGCGCCGGTCCCCAAGTTCGACCTGCGCGTGCAAGCCTATGGAGATGTTGACGAAACCAATGCGTGCATCGGGCTCTGCCGGTTGCACACTCGCGAAGATCCGGCGCTGGATGCCATGTTGGCCCGCATCCAGAACGAGTTGTTCGATCTGGGGGCAGATCTGGCCACGCCGCCCGAGCCCAAGCCGGAATGGGAGGTTTTAAAGGTCACTTCCGAGCAGGTCGCACGACTTGAATCGGAGATCGACGATATGAACTCCGACCTGTCATCGCTGACGTCTTTCGTGCTTCCCGGCGGCACCGCGCTGGCGGCGCACCTGCATCTGGCGCGCACGGTTTGCCGCCGCGCCGAGCGGGGCGTCGCCGAGTTGTCTAGCGACCCAGATCGGGGCACTTCATCCGAAAGCCTGCGATATTTGAATCGGCTTTCGGACCTCTTGTTCGTCGCATCTCGGCGCGCGAACGACTCAGCCGGTGGCGATGTCCTGTGGAAACCCGGTGCGACGCGTGGCGAATGAGGCCTGTTCGACGACGGCTGATCTCAGGATCGTGCCCTTTTGTGACGACTTGGCGCGGACCTTTCACGACATCAACGTCGAATGGATCCAGACCATGTTCAGACTGGAGCCGACGGATCGTGAGGTCCTCGAAAACCCGCGCACGCGAATCCTCGATCCCGGCGGCGACATTCTTTTTGTCGAGAACACCGGACGGGGCCTGATCGGAACCTGCGCTCTGCAGAAGACCGGGCCGGGTCAATTCGAACTGACCAAGATGGGCGTCCTCGAAACAAGCCGGGGGCTCGGGGCCGGTCGGTTCCTGTTGAGCGCGATGATCGCGCGGGCCACTGAACTCGGGGCCGAGCGGCTCTATCTTCTGACCAGCAGCAAGTGCGCGCCGGCCATCCGCCTCTATGAAGAGGCAGGTTTTCGCCACGACGCCGGCGTCATGCAGGAATTCGGTGCCCGCTACGCCCGCTGTGACGTGGCGATGCTCTATTCGCCGGCGGCGGGGGCTTGAGCCGGAATCGCTTCCTGGGGCACGCCGCGGGCCTGACGTTCTTCGGCAGCCCGCTCACCGGCCACCCGCATGGAGGCCTCCTCGCGACTCTCGCCCGGCTGTCGGCCTGTGATGTCTGGAATGTAGATCGGCTGGGCACAGGTCCGCGTCGATCCGTCCCACCAGCGGGCCGCCGCTTCACAGCGTTGGCCGGGCCAGACCCACATCAGATGATAGACCCATACGGCCACGCAGCCGACCGCGAACAGGCCCAAGAATATCCATTTGAGGCGATTGATCGTCAGGTTCATACCCTGCCCTTTGGCGCCGTCCGGGCCACTTCGCAAGCGTCGGCTGACCTCACGTCACGTTGACACGCGAGACGCTGCACGCCATGCGTCACCCGACATATCTCCCAACACGCGAGCACAGGCATGAAGGTTCTCGTCCCAGTCAAGCGGGCCATCGATTCCAACGTCAAGGCACGGGTCAAGGCCGACGGCTCCGGCGTCGATCTGGCCAACGTCAAGATGAGCATGAACCCCTTCGATGAGATCGCCGTCGAAGAGGCCGTCCGCATGAAGGAAGGCAAGGGCTACGGGGCCAATACGGCGACGGAGATCGTGGTCGTCTCCATCGGCCCAGCCCAGGCTCAGGAAACCATCCGCACGGCCCTGGCCATTGGGGCGGACCGCGGCATTCTGGTTCAGTCCGACACCGACCTGGAGCCGCTGGCGGTCGCCAAGACCCTCAAGGCCGTGGTCGAGGACGAAAAGCCCGACCTGGTCCTGATGGGCAAACAGTCCATCGACGGCGACAACAATGCCGTCGGCCAGATGCTGGCCGCCCTGCTCGACTGGCCTCAGGCCACCTTCGCCGGCAAGATCGAGATTGGCGAGGGCAAGGCCACCGTGTCCCGTGAAGTCGACGGCGGCCTCCAGACCGTTGCGACCACCCTGCCGGCGGTCGTCACCGTCGACCTGCGCCTGAATACGCCGCGCTACGCCTCCCTGCCCAACATCATGAAGGCCAAGAAGAAGGAGATCGCCACCAAGACGGTCGCCGACTACGGCGTCGACGCCGCGCCGCGCCTGAAGGTGGTCAAGGTCGCCGAGCCGCCCAAACGCTCCGCCGGTGAAAAGGTCGCCGACGCCGCCGAACTGGTCGCCAAGCTGAAGTCCAAGGGGGTCCTGTAATGGCCGTTCTCGTTATCGCCGATCACGACGGAACCTCCGTCCGCGAAGCCACCAACAAGACTGTCACCGCCGCCGCGAAGATCGGTGGGGATATCGACATTCTCGTCGTCGGACAGGGCGCCAAGGCCGCCGCCGACAGCGCCGCCAAGATCAAGGGCGTGCGCAAGGTCCTGCTGGCCGAAAGCGCGGAACTGGGCAAGACCCTGGCCGAGGCGGTCGAGGCCACCGTCCTGCCGATCGCGGGCGACTATGACGCCATCCTGTCGCCGGCCAATACGGATGGGAAGAACTATTCTCCGCGCATCGCCGCCAAGCTGGACGTGGCCCCGATCTCGGACATCATCGAAGTCGTCAGCCCCGACACCTTCGTGCGCCCGATCTACGCCGGCAACGCCCTGGAGACGATCCAGTCGTCCGACGCCAAGAAGGTGATCACCGTGCGCCCGACGGCGTTTGACGCCGCCGGCGACGGCGGCTCGGCCACCGTCGAAACCATCAAGGGCGCCGATGCGCCCAAGACCGATTTCGTGTCGGAAGAAATGGTCAAGTCCGACCGGCCTGAACTGGCTGCGGCCAAGATCGTCGTCTCAGGCGGTCGCGCCCTGGGTTCGGCCGAGGAATTCCACGCCGTCATGGACCCGCTGGCCGACAAGCTGGGTGCCGCCGTCGGCGCCAGCCGTGCGGCCGTCGACGCCGGCTATGCCCCGAACGACTATCAGGTCGGCCAGACCGGCAAGGTCGTGGCCCCGGAGCTCTACATCGCCATCGGCATCTCGGGTGCCATTCAGCATCTGGCCGGGATGAAGGACTCCAAGATCATCGTCGCCATCAACAAGGACCCCGAAGCCCCGATCTTCCAGATCGCCGACTACGGCATCGTCGGCGACTACAAGACGGTCGTGCCGGACCTGATGAAGGCACTGGGGTAGTCTCCACGACCCCGAAAGATCAAAGGCCGGCGGGTCGCCCCGCCGGCCTTTTTCTTAGCGGAACGGCGGCTCGTCGAAGGCGCGCAGCTTTCTGGAGTGCAGCCCCGCGCCCTCGGCCCTCAGCAGATCGACGGCCGCGATCCCGATCGTCAGGTGTTCGGAGATCGCGCCCTCGTAGAAGCGGTTAGCCTGGCCCGGCATCTTGATCTCGCCGTGGAGCGGCTTGTCCGACACGCACAAGAGCGTCCCATAGGGCACCCGGAAGCGATAGCCCTGGGCGGCGATGGTGGCGCTTTCCATGTCCACGGCCACCGCCCGGCTCTGATTGAACCTGAGCGCCGACTTGGAATAGCGCAGCTCCCAGTTCCGATCATCGGTGGTGGCCACCGTGCCGGTCCGCAGCCGCATCTTCACCTCATCGCCGGGGATGCCGGAGATCGCCTTGGTCGCGTCATAGAGCGCCCGCTGCACCTCGGCGATGGAGGGGATGGGGATGTCCGGCGGCAGTACCGGGTCCATCACATGGTCATCGCGCAGATAGGCGTGGGCCAGGACATAGTCGCCCATTTTCTGGCTGTCGCGCAGGCCTCCACAGTGGCCGATCATCAGCCAGGCATGAGGCCGGAGCACCGCCAGGTGATCGCAGATGGTCTTGGCGTTGGACGGACCGACGCCGATGTTCACCAGCGTCACGCCATTATTCCCCGGCGCCGTCAGGTGGTAGGCGGGCATCTGGTGCCGCCGCCAGGCGCTGTCGGCGATGGCCAGTTCGGGATCGGGGTTGTCGCGTGTGATCGTCACCCCGCCGGCGCAGACAAAGGTTTCGTAGGGTGTCGACGGATCCGCCAGCTGGGCACAGGCCCAGCGCACGAACTCATCGACGTAGCGGTGGTAGTTGGTGAACAGTATCCACGACTGGCAGGCTTCGACCGGCGTGCCGGTGTAGTGCCTTAGGCGCGCCAGCGAATAGTCGGTCCTCAGCCCGTCAAACAGGCTCAAGGGCCGGTCGGGCATCTGGCCCAGCGAGAAACCGTCGGCCGTTTCATCACCGATGGAGGCCAGCTCGGTGATCGGGAAGTGCCGGGCCAGAGCCTCGGCCACCGACGGATCCGGCGCCTGGTCCAGGCCGTCCAGCACGTAAGGGTACGGGATTTCCTGACGCGAGATCGCCACCTCGAAATCCGCGCCGTAATCGTCCTTCAGATAGGACAGCTGTTCCAGAAGATAGTCGCGGAACATCGCCGGGCGGGTGATGGTGGTGACATATTCGCCGGGATGGGAAATCCGCCCGAAGGCACGCTTCGTCGAGGAGGGGCGCAACTCGCCGCTCCAGGTGATCCGCAGTTCCGGATAGGCGTAGCGACCGTCGGATCGGGCGGCCGCATCGGGTCGCGTGCCGTCCATGATGAAGGCTGCAAGGTCCGTCTTCAGGGCGGCGATGGATTGATCGTACAGGGTGATGAGGCGCTCGATCGCCTCGAAGGGGGTCATGTTCTCATTTTTCATCGTGGACATTGTAGAGCGCCACGGCGGCGCTTTCGAGACGGGATGACATCGTTTTCGGTTTCAGACGGTTTCCGTTCCCTTTTTCGGGGAAGCCGCTATAGAAGATGCCTAACGCGCCCGGCCGAAAGGCCGGGCGCCGCCGTTTCCGGCCCGTGCCATCGGGCCCCAACAGATCAGGATCCCTGTCGATGACCGACATCCTCTATCCCAAGGCCACCGCCGTCTGGCTGGTCGACAACACCGGCCTCACCTTCGAGCAGATCGCCGCCTTCTGTGGCCTGCATCCGCTGGAAGTGAAAGGTATCGCCGACGGCGAGGTCGCGCGCGACATTCGCGGGGCCGATCCGATCGCCAATGGCCAGCTGACCCGCGAGGAGCTGGCCAAGGCCGAGGCGGATTCGACCTATCGCCTCAAGGCCGAGATCAGCCGTCACGCCGAACTGCTCAAGACCACCAAGAAGGCCCCGCGCTATACGCCGGTGTCGCGTCGTCAGGATCGTCCCGACGCCATCGCCTGGTTCGTGCGCAACCACCCCGAGGTGACCGACGCCCAGATCTCCAAGCTGCTGGGCACCACCAAGGCCACCATCGAAAGCGTGCGCAACCGCAGCCACTGGAATACGGCCAACATCAAACCCGTCGACCCGGTGACCCTGGGCCTGGTCGGCCAGCTCGAACTGGACGCCGTGGTCAAGAAGGCCGCAGACAAAAAGTCGAAAGAGCTGGCCAAGAATGGTGGAGCCACGCTCCAGCCGGCCGGCGAGGCTGAGGCTCCGGTCGAGGCCGAAGACAACGCCTGGCAGGCGGACGAGCCTGACACGGGCCGTCGCGCCGAGCCGACGGTCGAGGACGTCTTCGGCCGGTCAGACGACTGACCGGAAGGGCCAAGAACGGGATCTAGGCCTGGGCTTCCAGGACCTGGATCTCTTCCTTGATGCGAAGTTTACGACGCTTGAGGTCTTTGACCTTCAGGGTATCCGTGGCCGGGTGCCTCAGCTCCTCCTGGATCAGATGATCCAGATCACGGTGCCGGTTACCGAGTTCGCGGATGCGAGCGTCAATCGCCATGGCTTGCGCCTCCTCTGTGAAGGGACCATCAATTCCACACCCTTCGGCCCGATAAGTGGAATCACGAAATCGAGAGCAGGGCGCGTCAGGAGGTCTCATGCTCGGAACCACCGCACCTGAAAGGCTTGTCGTCGGCATCTCCGGAGCCTCGGGGGCTGCCTATGGCGTGCGCGCGCTGGACGCCCTGAAGGATCTGGGCATCGAATCGCACCTGGTCATCAGCCGGGCCGCGTCCCTGACCCTGGCCTCGGAGCTGGGCCTGACGCCGGCGGACCTGGCCGAGCGTGCCACCTTCACCTATCGCGTTCAGGATGTCGGAGCGGCCATCGCTTCGGGGTCCTTCAAGACCATGGGCATGCTGATTGCCCCCTGCTCGGTCCGCACCATGAGCGAGATCGCCACCGGGGTGACCTCTTCGCTCCTGACCCGGGCCGCGGATGTGACGCTCAAGGAGCGCCGCCCGCTGGTGCTGATGGTGCGAGAGACGCCGCTGCACCTGGGCCATCTGAGAACCATGACCGCCCTGGCCGAGATGGGCGCGACCATCGCCCCGCCTCTGCCGGCCTTCTACGCCGGACCGCAAACGATTGAGGACATGATCGACCAGTCGGTCGGGCGGGCGCTGGATGGGTTCGGCCTGGACTGGCATCACACGCGCCGCTGGTCCGGCCTGAAGCTGACGGCGGACGAACCGGAATGAGCCTGTGGGACTGGGCCGTTCGGGCCTATGCGCGCGACGGGGTTCAGGACATCTGCCTGTCGCTTCAGGACGACGACGGCCAGTCGGTGTGTCTGCTGCTGTGGGCCGCCTGGCGCGGTTCCGTCGACGCCGATGATGCCGAGGCCGCCGCCGACGTTGCACGAAGCTGGCACCGCACGGCCATCGACCCGGTTCGAGCCGTTCGCCGGACGCTGAAGAAGCCCGTGCCTGACATGGAGGACACGCGCCGCCTGGCCCTGCGCGAGGAGGTCAAACGCGTGGAGCTTTCGGCCGAGCGGGGTCTTCTGGATGAGCTGGAAGCGGTGGCCGGTGTGCCCGACGGGCGGGCGTTCGATGTGACTTCGGCACTGGCGGCGGCCAGCCGGGCCTGGTCGGATCGGGTTCCGCGCGAGGCACTCAAGACCCTGGCGGGACGACTACCGCAGCCGGGCCATGCCGATGTATGATGTGCTTCGATTCTGACACGGGGTGGCGATGCCGGACTCCAGCGGCCCAATCAACGACGACGACATCGACCAGTCCGGCGCGCGGCTGAAGAAGCAGGTCGCCCATCTGCGTCAGGAACACGCCGACCTGTCGGCCTCAATCGATGCTCTGATCGTTTCGCCCCAACCGGATCAGCTTTTGATCGCCCGGCTCAAGCGCAAGAAGCTGGCCCTGAAGGATGAAATCCTGCAGATCGAGGCGATGATCCTGCCGGATATTATTGCCTAGGGGCTACCGCCCCTTCTTGCGGACCCACATCGCCGCGTCGGCCTCCGCGAGCCAGTCTGCGGGATCGGTCTGGCCGGTGAAGGCGCGCACGCCGAACGAACCGTTCAGCGGATGGACCTGGCCCTGCCAGGCGAAGCCGTCTTTCGACAAGGTTTCAGTCAGAGATTGCGCCTTGTGTTTGGCTCCCTTGGCATCGGTCCCCAAGAGCAACACGGCAAACTCGTCGCCGCCCAGACGCCCCACCGCATCCGATTCCCGAAGATTGCGGTTCAGGATTTCTGCGCAGGCGATCAGGGCGGCATCGCCCGCCTGATGCCCGAGTTGGTCGTTGATCGCCTTGAAGCCGTCAAGGTCGAGATACAGGAGCGCCGCCTCGGTCCTGTGGCGGCGGCAAAACGCCATGGCACGGCTCATCTCGCGCTCAAAGCCACGCCGGTTCAGCACCGGGGTCAGGACATCGCGCTCTGCCAGGGATTCCGCTGCCTCGGCCCGGGCACGCCAGTGCGCCGCCTCGGCCTTCAGGCGCTCGATCTCACCGTTGAGGTCGTCGGCAGCGGTCACTTGGGCTCCTGGCACGGAATCAGCCGGGCTGAATTCGATGAATGCTGCCCGCACTCGGTTGCGGGCGCAACGCGCCATCCCTATTCTCTCGGCCTTTCCCGGATCGGAACTCTCGCATGACGTCTCAGACGCCACCGGTGGCGATCATCATGGGCAGCCGCTCAGACTGGCCCACCCTCAAGGGTGCCGCCGATATGCTGGACGCCCTTGGCGTGGCCTACGAGGCCAAGGTCGTGTCGGCCCACCGCACGCCCGAGCGCCTGTTCGACTTCGCCCGGCGCGCGCGCGACGAGGGCTTCAAGGTGATTATCGCTGGTGCCGGTGGGGCGGCCCACCTACCGGGCATGACAGCCTCGATGACGACCTTGCCGGTTCTGGGTGTGCCGGTGGAGTCCAAGCTCCAGAACGGGCTCGATTCTCTGCTGTCCATTGTTCAGATGCCCGGCGGTATTCCTGTCGGCACCCTCGCGGTCGGCACCGCCGGAGCCAAGAATGCCGGTATTCTGGCCGCTCAGATCCTGGCCCTGTCGGACGCCGCGCTCGCCGCGCGGCTCGTTGACTGGCGTGCCGAACTGACCGCCTCAATCCCTGAGACCGTTGAGGACTGAGTGAACCGACCCCTCGCGCCCGGTGACACCCTCGGCATTATCGGCGGCGGTCAGCTCGGCCGGATGCTCAGCCAGGCCGCGAGCCGTCTGGGCTTCAATGTTGTCATCCTCGATCCAGAGGAGAACAGCCCGGCCTGTCGCGTTTCCCAGGGTCAGATCGTCGCCGCCTATGACAATCCGACCGCCCTCAGGGTGATGGCCGGGGCCTGTCAGGCTGTGACCTTCGAGTTCGAAAATGTTCCGGCCCGGTCGATCGAAATCCTCACCGAGGCGGGCACGGTCGTCGCCCCCGGCCCTCGCGCCCTGGCCGTGGCCCAGGACCGCGTCGACGAAAAGACGTTCCTGAACAGCCTCGGCGTGCCGACAACGGCTTTTGCCGCCATCGACAATCTGTCGGCCCTGCGCGCCGCCGTCGCTTCGCTGGGCGCACCCGCCCTGCTCAAGACCCGCAGAGAGGGCTATGACGGCAAGGGTCAGGTCTGGATCAAGGACGCCGCCGGCGCGGCGCGGGCGTGGGCGGCCATCGGCAGTCAGCCCGCCATTCTGGAGGCAAAGGCCGAGTTCGTACGCGAGCTGTCAGTGATTTGTGCGCGCGGGCGTGACGGCTCCATCGCCATCTATCCGCTGGGCGAGAACACCCACGCCGGGGGCGTACTCAAGACCACCGTGGCCCCGGCCAAGGTCACGTCCCAAACCAAGTCCCAGGCGACACGCATCGCGCGCAAGATCCTGGAAGGCCTCGACTATGTTGGGGTCATGGGGGTGGAGCTGTTCGAGATGCGGGGCGGGCGGCTTCTGGTCAATGAGATCGCCCCGCGCGTCCACAACTCAGGGCACTGGACCCAGGATGGCTGTGTCTGTGATCAGTTCGAGCAGCATGTTCGCGCCGTCGCCGGCTGGCCTCTGGGGCCGACCGCCGCCCATGCCCAGGTCGAGATGACCAATCTGCTCGGCAATGAAATCAAGGGTTGGAAGGCCCTGGCCGCCGATCCGGCCGTGCGGATGCACGTCTACGGCAAGCGCGAGGCCAAGCCCGGTCGCAAGATGGCCCACGTCAATCGGATGAAGCCGCTTCGGCGGGGGCCGGGGCGCAAAAACTGAAAAAGCGGGTGATCGCCTCGCGCGCGGCTCCCGGGTGCGCAGCCAGGTCACGAGCCTGACCCGCCACCCCCAGATTGATCCAGCCGTTCTCCTTGAATGCCTGCAGGGTCGGGTCGTTCAGGGCAATCGGGACGGTGAGAAACTCGCCGCCGCTCAGGTCCGACGGTGTGCGGGTCGCTACCCGATACATTCCGGCCACCTCACCGGATCGCAGGATGATCGCACCGACCCCCATGACCATGGAATCGGTCTGGGCCTCGACGCGCCCCGATCCCCGCTGACAGGTCAGAAACAGCGGAACATCGTCGGTTTCCGGCACCGAATACATCAGCGACGCCTGATCCGGTGAAGCGGAGACGGGGTCGTGCAGGGCCCAGTCATAGCCCTCGGCAGGAGCAGGCCCCGTCGGGCCGGTGGGCTCCTCAACCGCCGGCGCTGCGGGAGCCGCCGCTTCCGCAGCCTCGGCAGCCTCGGCAGCATGCTCGTCCTCCCCACCCCCACACGCCACCAACAGGCCGGCTGTCATCAGGACAAAAATCGACCGGATCAAGGCACCGAATGTCCCGAACAGGCGGCTCGAAAGCGCGACATCAGCCGGGCAGGCACCGGATGGGCAGAGGCGACCTCGTCTCCGGCCGTCAGGGTCAGGGCCTGACCCTCACCGAAAGCCTGAAGGACCGGATGGTCCATCTGCATACGCACCGCCAGGCCGTCGCTGTCGACGCGCTCGGCATCCGCCGATACGTCGCCGGCTGACACATTGATGAAGTCGGGGCGCCGTCGCGGGCCATACAGGGTCAGGCGCACCAGACCCGATCCGGGCTCACAGTCCAGAACGGCACTGAGGCGAGTCGTGTCCGGGATTTCCCGCGCCAGCACCGCCGAGCCGTCACCGTCGTAATAGCTCCACACCCAGCCGTCTCCGGCCTGTGCAAACAGGGCAAGCGACAGGGTCGTGATCAGGCCCGCAATCATGCAGCCCTCCCGCGTGGCTGAAGGTCGCTAGATGCTACGCTGATCGCAGTGATCAAAGAAGGCCCGGATGTGCGGCATCTCGGCCCGAACCGCATGGGCCGGCACCGGGGTGGCCTCACCTGACGTCAGGGCCAGACGTCCGCTCTCGCGAAAACCTTCCAGGGCGTCGGCGTTGGATGGCAGATTCGCATGCACAATCATGCCGCCTGTCAGGGGATCCGCTTGCGGCACCACGGCGGTGGTCGTGCTCAGGGCCGCCGACGACAGACGTATGGCCCGCGTCTCGGGAGTGACCTGGCCGAAGACCTCGACCTGATCGCTTCCCGCTGCACAGCGGAGCATGACGAGAACCTGATCGGTCCCGGCGATTCCGTAGGCGAGCTTGGCGTCGTCGCCTTCACGCACGAGATGCCAACCGGCGGCGGCGTGCTCTAGCACCTCGACATAGGCCATCCGGGAAGTTGTCTGGGGCTCAGCCGCCGCCACACCAGACTGCGCTGTCAGCACAGCCGTAGCCAGCGCCGTTCCGGCGACCATGGTGGCAAAAAAAGCGGCTCTATTGAGCATCAGGCTCTCCCTTCGTGGGGGAAAACGCGACAGCGGCCATCGGGTTCACCACGACCTTGTCCATGCGGCCCAGCGTGACCGTGGAGCCACAGCGGTCAGAAGGGGCTGAACCGCTCAACCACCGACTGACCGGCCGGCGGGCTCTGAACGCGGCTGACGTCGCCACGTCCACCGTACGAAATCCGGGCCTCGGCGATCTGGGTGTGGTCGATGGTGTTTTCTGACGAAATGTCGTTTGGGCGGACGATGCCCGAGACGAGCAGCTCGCGCAGCTCGCGATTGGTGCGGACCTCCTGGCGACCCTGGATGACGAGATTTCCGTTCGGCAGAACCGCCGTGACGACGGCCGCGATCGTCAGGCTGACCCGCTCGGCCCGATTGATCGTACCCGAACCGGCCGAGGACGATCCGCTCTGCATTTCAACCATGTTGTCCGCGTCAAAACCATCCGGGAACAGCACCCCCAGGGCGTTCTCCAGTCCGAAGAAGGAGCCGACGCCGGCGTTCGTCTCGCTGGACCGGTCCCGCTGGGTCGAATTCTGCAGCGATGCACGGTCGTCGATGTTGATGTTGACCGTCAGAATGTCACCGACATTGCGCGCCCGCTGATCGCGGAAAAAGCTGCGCGAACCGGCCCGCCACAGCGATCCAGCCGAGGCCGGCTGGGGCGGCGGAGCCATCGGCTGTTCCAGCGGCATCAGGGCGGCCGGGTAGCCCATGTTCGACATATCCGGCCCGCGAACAGCCTCTTCGACTGTGGAACAGGCTCCGAGCAGCAGGAGGGGGATCAAGGCAAACGACCGGGACATCGACGACTTCCTCTAGCGTGTACGGGCGGCCTGAGCCGCGGGGCCGGCGAGCGCGCGACCGGGTTCAGTGGCAACCACCTCAATGGTCCGGCCGGATTCAACGTTCTGCACCCGGAAGGGCTCGCCGACCGTCGCCGCCTCGAGCGCGCGGCCTCTGAGCGTCAAGCGGATGCCGCCGGATTCATAGGTGATGTCGACCATGTCTCCACGGGCGATCACCTGGGGCCGGGTCAGGTCGGTCGCCCGCACCGGTGCCCCCGCTCGCAGCGGACGGCGCGCCGACAAACCGATCACGGCTTCGGCGTCGTCAGCCCCGTCGGACGGAGCCTGATGCGACTGAACGGTCGTCCAGACGATGTCCTCAGGCTGAATCGTCTGCCCGGTCGCGACGCTACGGGCATAGGTCAGCACCTCGACGGTCGCGGCCCCGCGGGTCGCCGTAGCCGGGGTTCGCGCCGGCGTGCCGACAGCTCCCCCCCCGGAACGCACGATAATGCGGCGTATGCCCGTCTCATTGGCCCAGACCAGTCCATTGCGACGCGCGATAGTCTGAACCTGGGCGGCATCCAGCACGACGGTCGGCGCGGTTCGCACGGCCACGCGCACCCCGGCGGCCTGACCCGCGCCATCGAACAGCTCGCCCAGGGTAACGACGCCGTCTTCGTCGGTCGGCTGCGGTACCAGACTGACCGGCGTGGCCAGGGCCGGCGTCGCCGCCAACGTCAGAGCCAGACCCAGGACGAGGGCGCGCATTATGATTTCACCTGATTGGCGGCCTGGAGCATCTCATCGGCGGTGGTGATGACCTTGGAGTTCATTTCATAGGCGCGCTGGGCCACGATCAGAGCGGTGATTTCCGCCACCGCGTCGACGTTGGAGCTTTCGGTATAGCCTTGCAGCAGGGTGCCCAGGCCCGGCTCACCCGGTGCGGCCACCACCGCCGGCCCCGAGGCGGCGGTTTCCAGCAACAGGTTGTCGCCGATCGCTTCCAGACCCGCTTCGTTAAAGAAGCTGGCCAGCTGCAACTCGCCGACGATCTGAGGATTGGGGTCGCCATCCAGCAGGACCTGGACCTGACCGGTCGGCGAGATGATGACGTCGCGCGCTTCTTGCGGGATCGAGATTTCCGGCTGGACCGCATAGCCGTCCTCGGTCACCAGCTGGCCTTCGCCATTGATCGAGAAGTTGCCGGCGCGGGTGTAGGCCGTCTCGCCCGAAGGGGTCAGCACCTGAAAGTAGCCGCGTCCGTCGATGGCCAGGTCGAACCGGTTGCCCGAGTGCATGGGCGTGCCCTGCTCGGTGATCCGATAGACGCTGCCGGCACGCACGCCGACACCGATCTGGATACCGGTCGGCACCACCGTCCCGGCCCCGGACGACTGCGCGCCCATACGCTGGACGTTCTGGTAGAGCAGGTCCTGGAACTCGGCCCGCTGTCGCTTGAAGCCGACCGTGTTCATGTTGGCGATGTTGTTCGAGATGACCTCGACGTTCAGCTGCTGGGCAGCCATGCCGGTGGCGGCGGTACGTAGGGCGCGCATCAGGCGTCTCCCTTAAGAAGCCCGGCCCAGACGCTCGACCGAGCGCCGGGACAGGTCATTGAGGTTTTCGATCATGCGTGCGGTCGATTCATAGGCGCGCTGGATCTGAATGAGGTTGGTGATCTCGACCAGGGTGTCGACATTGGAGCCCTCGAGCATGCCCTGGCGAACCTGGGCGTCGGTGGCGTCGGCGGGCTGTTCGTTGGACGTGTTGCGGTACAGGCCGTCTCCGTCCTTGGACAGGACGGACAACATGTCGAAGCGCACCACGCCCAGCTGGCCGACCGTGGCCCCGGCCTGGCTGATGGTACCGTCCTGGGCGATCGTGGGTTCACCCTGGCTCGGGTCCAGAACGATCTCGGCACCGCCGCTGTCGAGCACCGGGCGACCGTCGCGCGTCACCAGGCGGCCTTCGCCATCAGAGGTAAAGCCGCCATCGCGGGTATAGCGTTCCGGCCCGCCGTTCGGGTCGCCGATGCGGAAGAAGACGCCGTCTCCTTCCAGGGCCACATCGAGAGGCCGACCGGTCTGACGAATGGCTCCCTGACCGAAATCCCGACCAATCCCCTGATCCAGAACAAAGGACGGGGCCCCATAAACGCCGAAGTTTCGGGCGTGGCTGACCACTTCCTCCTCGACGATCAGGCCCTCGACCTTGAATCCGGTGGTGTCGGCGTTGGCGATGTTGTTGGCCACAATGTCCAGCTCACGCCGAAGCGTCATCTGGCGGCTCAGGGCGATGAGGGCGGCGTTCTCCACGAACGGACTCCACGGAACTTGCTGTGCCTCACCCAAGCAAGCGCCGCGCCAGTATGGTTAACGCCATACCTGCAAGGGTTTCTCGGCAAGTCGGGTGGGCGGAATTAACCATCCCGCCAGGCAGGTTTTGCCGGGGTCTTGACTGATCGTTAACCAAACTAGGTCGAAGTCGCCGGGTCAGGATCGGGTCGGTGCGCCATGTTCAAATTCGGAAAAAAGAAGAAGGATGAGGCGGCGGCGGAAACCGGCTCTGATGTCGCGGTCGCGGCAGAAGGCGCTGAAGGGGCCGAAGGCGAAGGCGACGCGGCCCCCAAGAAAAAGAAACTGCCCCTGTTTGTCCTGATCGGCGCGGCGGCGGTTCTGGTTCTGGGCGGTGGCGGGACGGCGGCCTTCTTCATGTTCATGAAGCCGGCCAGCGCCGAAGAGGCTCCCGCGGACCACGCGCCTGAAAAGAAGAAGGAAGACAGCGGCGGCGGCCACGGCGGCGGCGGCGGGGAAGCCGATGCGGCCGAAGTCGGCACGGTTCGCGAGGGTCCCAACGGCGTCACCTTCCTGACCCTGCCCGACATCGTCGTGAACATTCAGTCGGCCGATGGCCGTCCGACCTTTCTCAAGCTCACCCTGACGCTGGAAATGCACAGCGCCGACCTGGCGCATCACCTCCAGGCCGAGAGCCCGCGCGTCAACGACATGCTCCAGACCTTCCTGCGCGAGCTGCGCCCGGAAGATTTGGCCGGATCGGCCGGCAGCTATCAGCTGCGTCAGGAAATTCTCCGTCGCGTCAATCTGGTGGCGGCTCCCGAAGAGGTCGACGCCGTCCTGATCGAAGAGATGCTGATCCAGTGACCGACGACGCTCCTGATCTGGCCCAGGCCGGTTTGGCGGCCTCTGCAGAGAGCCATGCCTCCGCCGGTCACGCCGGCGACGATCACGGCTTCGCGCCGACGGGTGAGCGCATCCTCAATCAGGACGAGATCGACAGTCTTCTCGGCTTCGATCTGGCCGGCGACGACGAGAATGATCGCACCGGTATCCGGGCGATCATCGATTCCGCGCTCGTTTCCTACGAACGCCTGCCGATGCTTGAGATTGTCTTTGACCGGCTGGTCCGGTTGATGACGACGTCCTTGCGCAATTTCACCTCCGACAATGTCGAAGTGAGCCTCGACAATATCTCGTCGATCCGGTTCGGCGACTATCTGAACTCAATTCCCCTGCCGGCTATCCTGGCGGTGTTCCGGGCTGAAGAGCTGGACAATTTCGGCCTGCTGACCGTCGATTCCAACCTCATCTACTCCATCGTCGATGTCCTGTTGGGCGGGCGGCGCGGGACCGCGGCGCTGCGCATTGAGGGCCGGCCCTACACCACCATCGAGCGGGTGCTGGTTCAGCGCATGGTCGAGGTCATTCTGAATGATGCCCGTCAGGCCTTCGAACCGCTGACACCGGTTCACTTCAACCTGGATCGTCTGGAAACAAACCCGCGCTTTGCCGCCATCGCCCGCCCGGCCAATGCCGCCATCCTGGTCAAGCTGCGCATCGACATGGAAGACCGGGGCGGGCGGGTCGAACTGCTATTGCCCTACGCGACGCTGGAACCGATCCGCAAGCTGCTGTTGCAGCAGTTCATGGGTGAGAAGTTCGGACGCGACAACATCTGGGAAGGCCACCTGGCCACCGAACTGTGGAGCACCCAAGTCGAGGTCCGCGCTGTGCTGGATGAACAGTATGTCCCCCTGTCGACCGTCCTCGGCCTCGAAGTCGGCCAGACCCTGATGCTGAACTCCGCCCCCGACAGTGATGTCCATGTGCGGTGTGGCTCCATCCCGCTGACCCGGGGCCGAATGGGCCGTCGCGGGGCCAATATCGCCGTCCAGGTGACCGCACCGCTGACCCCGGCGGCGGCCCGGGCTCTGACCGGAGGAAAATCATGAGCGCCGTTGGCCTGATCATGGACGTCCTGCTCATCAGCCTGATCCTCGCGGCCATGGCCTATGGCCTACGCCTCGAGAAGAGGCTGAGAGCCCTGCGCGAAGGTCAGGACGGTTTCGTCAAGGCCGTGGCCGAGCTGAACATCGCCGCCGGGCGAGCCGAAGCGGCGCTGGCCGAGCTGCGGGCCGCCGGCGAAGAAACGGACCTGCTGCACGAACGGATCGTCGCGGCGCGCACGCTCAAAGCCGATCTCGAGAATCTAGTGTCGCGGGGGCGCAGCGCGCCGGCAACGCCAGCCCCCGCCCCAGTGGTCACAATGACCCGGGAGGCGACCGTCACGCCGATCCAGCCGTCGATCTCGACCGAGCGACTGCTCCAGGCGCTGGCCGAGCGCCGCGCCGAAGATCTACCACTGACCGAAGCCGCGCGCCCCGCCCCCACCCGGCGCGCCCTGCCTGAAGACGACCTGTTCGAGGCCCCGGCCCGCCGCCGCGCCTAGGAGACCGAGAGTGAGCCGAATTCCGCGTATTCTACCCCTGGTCGCTGTCGCCCTAGTCGGCGTGGCTGCCGTGCGCCTGATCGGGGCCGGCCCGGGTCTGTTTCAGGGAGCCCAGGCTTGGGCGGAGGGCGTGGCTGAAGAAGCTGCCGCCACCGAGGGAGAACAGGCAACCGAAACATCTGCGCCGCCGCCCGCCGCCTGCGCCGTCTCGGTCGACGAACTGGCGCGGCAGGCCGGCCTATCACCGGCCGAACTACGGATCCTGCAGAACCTTTCCGAGCGCCGCGGCGAACTGGATGCCCGTGACGTCGATTTCGACACCCAGCTGCCCCTGTTGATCTCTGCCGAGGCCAAGGCTCAGGAACGGATCGACGAACTGACGGCCCTGCGAACCGAAATTCAGGGCCTGCTCGGTCAGGTGTCAGAGCGCGAACAGGAAGAAACCAACCGCCTGGTTCAGGTCTATCAGGCCATGCGGCCCCGCGATGCCGCTCCGGTGTTCGCCCGTCTGAGCGACGATGTGCGTTTGCCGGTCGCGGCCGCCATGCGCCCGCGTGCCCTGGCGGCGATCCTGGCAGAGATGGACCCGGAGGCCGCGCGCGTCCTGACCCAGCGGCTGGCCTCCCGGTATGGGTCGACGGATCTGGCGGCCCGCGCTGCCGAAGACGATGGCTCGACGGCCTCAACCCCGGCTCAACCGACCCAGGCCCCTGCCCAGACCGCAGCTCGCACCCCGGCCCAGCCTGCCGCCACCGGTGGCGACGCTGCGGCCCGGTCCCCGGCCCGCACGCCACCGCAACGCCCGCGTCAGCGTGCAACGCCCCCGGCCCGGGCTCCGGCAGAAACTCCGGCTCGCGCGGATCAGGCCGCCGGATCGACCGGGGCGACATCGCAGCCGACAGAACCGCGCGTTTCCGTCCAGTAGCTCGGCCCGTTAACGCGGCCCTAACCGCGTCCATTCACCTTGCGCAGGATGGCCGGGGTCCGATCAACAACCACGCGGCGCCTTGCGCGCGCCACCGTCGCGGCAGCCGCCGCCGGCGCGGTCGTGGCTGCGCCGCTCGCCCCCATGGCTTGGGCGGCCCCCGGCGATCCGATCGACATCCGACGCGGGGCCAACAACAGCTTTACCCGTCTGGAATTCGCCGGCCCTGTCGGGTCGCGCGCGCGCATCCGCCAGGACGGCGTGAATGTCGTCATCCGTCTGGGGTCGACCGCCGCCCCGGATGTCTCGCTGATCCGTATCAATCCACCCCCGGGTGTTGAGGCTGTCGAGACGCGCGCTGTCTCCGGTGCGACCGAGATTGTCCTGACATTGGCCGACGGCGTCACCGTGCGCTCTGGTCAGGCCGATGGGGCGGCCTTCCTGAACATCTATGAGCCCGGTGCCGAGGCGGCGATGGGCCATGCCGAACGCGCCGCCGTCGTCCCCGTCGCCATCACGGCAGAGGCGGATACCCTCTCCCTGAACTTCAACTGGGGTCAGCCAACCCCTGCCGCGGTGTTCCGCAGAGGGGATGCCGTCTGGATCGTCTTTGATGGCTCCGCCCGGCTCGATCTTGAGCAACCAGCGGCGGGTCTGGGGCCGGCCCGGTCCATTCGCTGGGTCCGTGGCGACGATTTCACCGCCGTGCGGGTCGAGGCTCCGTCGTCGGCCCAGCCATCGGCACGGTCGGAAGGTGGACGCTGGATCGTCACCCTGGGCGGAACCCCCGAAGCGCCGGATTCCAACATTACCCTGGCCCGGGACGAAGACAGCGGCCCGTCGGCCTTGGCTGCCGCGGTGCCGGGTGCCACCCGTATCCTGTGGATTCAGGACCCGACCGTCGGGGATCGCATCGGGGTCATCACCGCCGCCGGCCCGTCCAAGGGTCTGCCGCTTGAGCGCCGCCTGGTCGACATGACCCTGTTGCCGACAGCCCAGGGGCTGGCGCTGACCCCGACCGTGGACGACCTGACGGTCAACATCGCCGGTGACCTGGTCCGTATCAGCCGTCCGGCCGGTCTGACGCTGTCAGACCCGACAGACGAACTGCAAAGGGTCGAGGCTCGGCCAGGCCCGCGCGCGGCTCCGATGCCGGCGATGATCCTGGCAGACTGGTCCGACACGGGCGAAGGCGGTTTCTCGGCCCGCCATCGTGAACTTCAGGCCAGCGCCGCCCATGAGGCCGGCGAGGGCGACAACGCCCCAGTCGAGGCGCGCCTGGCCCTGGCGCGCTTCCTGGTCGGATCCGGCCTGCACTATGAGGCCATCGGCGTGCTCAACGCCCTGGTTCAGTCCAACCCGGCCATGGCGGGTCAGGCTGAGGTTCGCGGTCTGCGTGGGGCGGCTCGGGCCGCTATCGGTCGCCTGGCCGAAGCCCAGGCTGATTTTGCTTCGGGTCCCTTGATGAACGACGGCTCGGCGGCGATCTGGCGCGGCTATATAGCCGCTCGCCAGGCTCAGTGGGACGTGGCCCGCCAGGCCTTTGCCGAGGGCCGTGCGGCTGTCGACAGCTTCCCGGCCGTCTGGCGGGCCCGGTTCGCCCTGGCCCATGCCGAGGCAGCCCTGCACCAGGATGACAAGGCCGCCGCCCAGGCTCTGGTCGAGTACGCGCTCAGCCAGGGTATCGGACCACGCGAACAGTTGGCGGTTCGCTTGATGCAGGCCCGTCTGATCGAGGCTGACGGCGACACGGTCCGCGCCCATCGCATCTATCAGGCCGTCGCCCGCGCGCCCTTTGAGGATCTGGCGGTTCCCGCCAGTCTGAATGCGGCTCGCCTGGACCTGGCGGCCGGAACGATCACCCCGGCCCAGGCCATCGAACGGATGGAGCCGTTGCGCTGGCGCTGGCGCGGCGACGCCACGGAGCTGGAAGTCATCCGCACCCTGGGCGACGTCTATCTGGGTCAGGGGCTGTACCGACAGGCGTTGGAGGTCTTGCGCGGGGCCGGCGACCGTCTCCCCAACCTGCCCCAATCGGCGGAGCTTCAGGCGGACCTGGCCAACGCCTTCCGCGCGCTGTTCCTGGAGGGAGCCGCCGATGGCCTTCAGCCGATCCAGGCGGTGGGACTGTTCGAAGATTTCCGCGAACTGACCCCACCGGGGGCCGAAGGCGACGAAATGGTCCGCCGACTGTCCCGGCGTCTGGTCGATCTGGACCTGCTCGACCGGGCCGCAGCGCTTCTGGAGTATCAGGTGGAGAACCGGCTGGACGGCGTCGCCGCCGCCTCTGTGGCAACCGATGCCGCCTCGATCCGTCTGATGAACCGCGAGCCCCAGCGCGCCCTTGAAGACATCTGGCAATCGCGCACGACCCTGTTGCCCACGGCCCTTCAGACCGAACGCCGGGCCCTGGAAGCGCGAGCCCTGATGATGCTGGGTCGGCTGGATCATGCCCTGGAAGTTCTCGGCAACGATACGTCGCCCGACGCCAATGCGGTGCGCGCCGACGTCTTCTGGAAGCAGCAGCGATGGGGCGATGCCGCCGGCCTCTATGAAGCAAGCCTCGGCCCCCGCTGGCAGACACCGACGACCCGGTTGTCGGCTGACGAGGAGACGCGAGTGATCCGCACGGGCATCGGCTATTCGCTGGCCCAGGACAATCCGGCCCTGACGCGGTTGAGGGACCAGTATCAGCCCTTCCTGGCCAATGCGCGTAACCGCGACGCCATGGAACTGGCCCTGGCCGGCCCGGGTGACCTGTCCGGCATTCGCGATACGCAAAGGCTGGCCCAGACGATCGACACCTTCGCGGGCTGGGTTTCGCGCGCCCGCGCTGCCTTCCGGGCCCAACTCGAAGCAGAAAGTGCATCACGCGCCGCCTAGCCCATCTGGCGAAACGGCGTTCCCCCGTTTATTCTGCAGCCTATGACAAGCCAGGATAAATCGTCGGCACAGGAAGCCCAGCTCCACTACGGCCAGGGCGAGTTCGTCGTGCTGCGATCTGGGCGCTTCGTCACCTGTGCCGCGACAGGGCAACGAATCCCGCTGGACACGCTCAGATACTGGTCCAGCGAACGCCAAGAACCCTATGCTGGGGCGGCCGAGGCGGCACGAGTCCTCGGCGGGAGGGCCGCATGAATCGGCGTGGCTTCACCAGTGGCCTCCTGGCGGCCGGTGCTGCGAGTTCGGCCTGGGCCCAGGCGGGTCCGCCGACGCTTCAACTGACCGGGCGGTTCACCCAGGGCGGTTTCATCCTCGGGCGGGCTCCCGCAGGTGCCCTGATCTTCGTCGATGATGAGGCCCTGACGGCGGCAGGCACTGGCGGGCGGTTTTTCATCGGCCTGGACCGCGATTGTGGGCCTTTGACTCGCATCGAGGCCCGTCAGGGTGACTGGCGCGCCGGCGAGACCGTCGCGATCGCGCGCGGCGACTTCCCCAGCCAGACGATCAACGGCCTGCCGCCGACCACCGTGGACCCGACGGACCCTGCCCTTCTGGCCCGCATTCGTCGCGAAGGCAGCCTGAAGGCCGACGCCTACGCCAGCCGGGTCGCCTCCGAGGATTTTGCCGAGGGCTTTGACTGGCCCCTGGCCCAATTCCGCGTCTCAAGCCGATGGGGATCCCAACGCGTCCTGAACGGAACACCGGCGCGACCGCACTACGGCATCGACATGGCGGCACCCGCCGGCACGGACATTCACGCCCCGTCTGACGCGCTGGTCGTGCTGGCCTATCCTGACATGCACTATGAGGGCGGCATCACCTTCCTGGATCACGGCCAGGGTTTGATCACCGTCTATCTGCATCAATCGCGGCTGCTGGTGGAGAACGGCCAGAGGGTGACGAGGGGTCAGGTCATCGGTCGCGTCGGCTCCAGCGGTCGGGCGACCGGGCCGCACCTTTGTTGGCGCGCGCGCTGGCGCAACCGCAACTTCGATCCGTCGACATTGGTGGGATCACTGACGATCTGAGCGCCGATCATTGATTTTTGGCAACCAGTTGGTGACGAATCACGCATAAGGCTGCTTTCATGCCATGTTTGGTTAACGAGACGGTCTGAGTTCGCATGTCGGCGTTTGGGGCGCTACAAATTCTGCTGGCGGACGATAACCAGCACATGCGGGCCATCACCGCGACCATCCTTAATTCTGCGGGATTCCGCCGCATCCGCGAGGTGCGTGACGGGGCCGAGGCCATGGACGCCCTGCGCGACTGGCCGGCGGACCTGGCCATCGTCGACTTCAACATGGCCCCGCTGGACGGCGTGGAATTCACCCGCATGATCCGCAACAGCGCCGACAGCCCCAATCCGTATCTGCCGGTCATCATGATGACCGGTCATTCGGAAAAGAGCCGCGTCGTCGAGGCGCGCGATGCCGGCGTGACCGAGTTTATCGTTAAGCCGGTGACGGCCAAGGCCGTGCTCGACCGCATTCATGCGGTCATCTACAAGCCGCGCCCCTTCGTAAAATCGGAAGACTACTTCGGCCCCTGCCGACGCAGGCTGCTCAACAGGTCCTATGCTGGCCCTTGGCGCCGGGCGACCGACGAGAAGGCCTCCGAAAGCGCGGCCTGACGCCGCAACCCCCGCCTACCAGGCGATGGTGATGCCGCCATCGACCACCAGGGTCTGACCGGTCATGTAGCTGGACGCCGGCGACGCCAGATAGACAGCCGCCCCCGCAATCTCATCAGGCTGGCCGATACGCTTGAGCGGGGCCGGTTCGGTGACCTGTTTCAACAGGGCCGGATTTTCCCAGAGATATTTGGCGAAATCGGTCTGGACCAGGCCGGGCGCGATGCAGTTCACCCGCACATTCATCGGACCCCACTCCACCGCCAGATTGCGCGCCAACTGCATGTCGGCCGCCTTGGAGATGTTGTAGGCTCCGATCAGGGCATTGCCGCGCAAGCCGCCGATCGACGAAACGATGATGATCGAGCCTTCCTTTCGGGCCAGCATTTGCGGCGCGACCATCTGGATCAGCCAGTGGTTCGAAATGACGTTGTTCTGAAGGATCTTCTCGAACTGGTCATCCGAAATCCCCGCCATCGGCCCAGCATAGGGATTGGTCGCCGCATTGCAGACCACGATGTCGATCTGGCCAAAAGCGGCATTCGTCTCATCGACCAGCCGTTGCAGGTCTTCTCGAGAGGCGATCGAGGCCGGCACAGCGATCGCGCGGCCTTCTCCGTATCGCGCGTTGATTTCGGCTGCCGCCTCGTCGCAGGGGCCGGCCTTGCGTGAGGAGATCACGACCTTGGCCCCATGCTCGGCCAGCCGCTCAGCGATCGCCCGACCGATGCCACGCGACGAACCGGTGATGATGGCCGTTTTCCCGGTCAGATCGAACAATTGCATGGTCGCGTTCCCTCTCGAAAATCAGCGTCTAGCCGATGACGGCGAAACGCCCGATAATCAACCGATTCCTTCGAGGCTCGCGCGCATGTCGAAACTCATCACGGGCTTTCTGATCGCCGCCTGGACCTGTCTGGCCCTGACGATCGCCACCCTGTTCTGGCGCAGCGGCATGGGCGTGGGCACGGCCATGGCGGCGCTGTTCGGCTCGCTTGGCCTCGGGGCAGGGATCCACGCCATGATTGCCGGCGCGCTGGCTCGCGGCGAGACGAACCGTCAGCTTGCCGCTGTGCGTGAAGCGCACCGTCTGTTGGCCGATGCTCTGGAAACGACCCAGGGATCCCTCAGCGATCTAGCCGAAACCGTCCAGTCCGGGGCACCGTCCGAACAGACCGAAACCCTGACCGGCGAGGTGCGGATGCTCGAAATCCTTGTCCAGCGCCTGTCGGAGGACCTCGACGTCAAGCTCAGCGCCATTGATCGGGCTGCCCCGCCCATGGACGCCGCCGAGGGCCGTCGCCGGCACCAGACCGCCGCCGTTGTGTCCCACGTTCGCGAAGCCCTGACCGAGAACCGGGTGGACCTCTATCTCCAGCCCATCGTCACCCTGCCCCAGCGCAAGATCTCCTACTATGAGAGCTTCACGCGTCTGCGCGACGACACCGGCCGCGTGATGATGCCGGCCGAATATCTCTCGGTCGCCGAGGATGAGGGGCTGACCGCCGCCATCGACAATCTGCTGCTGTTCCGCTGCGCCCAGATTGTGCGGCGCCTGGCGCGCCAGGACCGCAAGGTCGGGGTCTTCTGCAATATCGCCCTGACGTCCCTGGCCGATGAAATCTTCTTCCCGCAGTTTCTCGAGTTTCTGAACGAGAACCGGGACCTGAAGGATTCGCTGATCTTTGAGCTGGGTCAGGCGAACTTCGACGTGCGCGGCGCGGTCGAGGCCCGCAACATGGCCAAGCTGGCCGACCTGGGCTTCCGCTTCTCGATCGACAAAATCCAGACGCTGGATCTGGATTTCACCGACCTGCAACGGTCAGATGTGAAGTTCGTCAAGGTGTCTGCCGAGCTCCTGCTCGAACAGTTGCTTGATCTGGATGCCGCGCCGGCCAATTCGCGTCTGCGCGACATTCATCCAGGCGATTTTGCCGAACTGGCCCGCCGCTACGGGCTGGAAGTCATCGCAGAAAAGGTCGAGGCCGAACGCCAGATCATCGACATCCTTGAACTCGACATCGCGCTGGGTCAGGGCCATCTGTTCGGCGAGCCGCGCGCCATCAAGGAGCAGGTTCTGGCTGAGGCCGAACCGCCCTCGGAGTTCGTGCGCAATACCCTGATCCAGCAGACCGGCGGACGCCGCCGCTTCGGCTAGCCTATTTGTCCGCACCTTTGTCGGGCTTCTTCGTCGGCCCGATGTCCGCCAGATAGCGATCCGACGCCGCCTGGGCTTCGTCCCGTTCTGATCCGGTCGCAGATCCGCCTTGCAGCGATCCGGCGCGCGTGTCCGAGCCCACCCCCGACCCTGTCAGGGCACAGGCCCCCTTCTCATCGGCATCCTTGTCGGATTTTGTATCGGTCATACAGGCCTCCTGACCCCAGTAACGCGCCCGGAACCGGAGCGATGCAATGAAAAAGGGCCGGATCGCTCCGGCCCTTCTCCCGTTCCTACTTGCCGAACAGCTTGGCCCAGCGTGGCTTTTCGCGGCTCTTCCAGGCCCCGCGGTGATAGGCGTCCGAGCCGATCAGCGGGACAACCGTAGTCGCCTCGGCAAACACCATCTGTTCGTAGGTGGTCGAGACCTTGCCCCAGGACGCCGCCTCTTTCAGCGTCGACGACGAGCAGGCCCCGTCGCGCACATCGGCGACGGTAATCTGGACCGCATATTTATGCATGTCGGCCTCGACGCCGAGGATTTCGGCGCAGACGACCGTGTCCTGGGCGAAATTCTTGGGCACGCCGCCGCCGACCATAAACAGGCCGGTGGTGCCCGCCGCGATCTTGATGTCGGTCAGTTCGCGGAAGTCGGCGATGGCGTCCAGCATCATATAGGGCTGACCGGCGGCGGCCCGCTCCTTCTGGTGCTTGACCAGGCCGAACCCGGCGGATGAATCGACAAAGGCCGGGCAGAAGATCGGCACGCCTTCTTCATAGGCGGTCTGGATCAGCGAGCCGGGCTTCTTGGCGTTGCCTTCCGACAGCCACTTGCCCATCTCCCAGATGAACTCACGGCTGGAATAGCCGCGCGGCTCCAGCCGGTTGGCGATCTCCAGGATGGTGTGGTCACACGCCTGAAGCTCTTCCTCGTCGATATAGGTGTCGTAGATGCGATCGATGTAGTTGTCGCGCAGGACGTTGTCGTCGACCGGGCCTGCGGCCTGATAGTGCTTGAAGCCGAGCGCCTCGAAGAAATCCATGTCGACGATCGAGGCACCGGTGGCCACGACGGCGTCGATCATGCCCATTTTCACCATGTCCCGATAGACGTGCATGCAGCCGCCAGCCGAGGTCGAACCGGCCAGGATCAGCCACGGCGAACAACTCTTGTCCTCCAGCGCCATGTTGAAGATGTCGGCGGCGCGGGCGGTGTCGCGGCTCGAGAAGCTCATCTTGCGCATCGAATCGATGATCGGGCGCGCGTCGAAGCTGGTGATGTCGATGTGTTCGACGGTGTTCTGAAGCAGTTCCGCCTTTTGGTTGGTCGGTGCGTTCATCGGTCTGGTTTCCCTTAACTGGTGAGCGCCCGTCATCAGAAGATACGGCGGCCCGGACGGAGCGACGGACCGCTACTTGTTACAACGTGAAAGCGACGATTTAACGCCGCTGCTTCTTGCGCTGTCCCGCCTTGCCCTTGGGCCGGCTCAGGCGAACTACCTTGCGGGCCTGCTCTTCCGCCGTGGTGCGTACCGTCGGGATTGAGCGCGGGGCCAGGCCGTAGAGCGAGGCCATCGGGGCATCTTCGACGAAGGCGAGGTCGTGCTCGCCATAGCCGTTGAAGCCGGTCGACATAGCCACGCCATAGGCGCCCAGCATGCCGATCTCGATGAAGTCGCCTTCGGCCACATCCGCCGGAAGCCAGAACGGGCCGGGCATGTGGTCGATGCTGTCACAGGTCGGCCCGTAGAAGCGGAACGCCTTCAGATCTCCCGAAACCTCGCGGTCGCTGACCAGCTTGGTCGGGAAGGGCCAGCGGCTGTGCGTCGCATCGAACAGCGAGCCATACGACCCGTCGTTCAGATACAGGGCATCGCCCTTGCGCAGCTCGACCCGCGCCAGCACCGACGACGATTCCGCCACCAGCGCCCGGCCCGGCTCGCACCAGAGCTCGGTCGTTTCTGACACCGGCATCTCGGCAAAGCCGCGATGGATGGCATCGGCGTATTCGCTCATGTCCGGCGGGACCATGCCCGGATAGACCGACGGGAAGCCGCCGCCCACATCGACGATGTCGACGATCACGCCGGCGCGCGAAATCGCACGGCCGACCTGGGCCATGGCGGCCTGGAAGGCCGTCGGGCGCATGCACTGGCTGCCGACATGGAAGCTGACGCCCATCAGACCGTCCTTGACCGCCCGACGCACCGCCATCAGCAGGGTCGGGGCCTGGTCGACCGAAACGCCGAACTTGCCGGACAGCGTATAGGCGGCTCCGTCAGCGGAAACCGCCATACGTACCACAAGGTTCAGGTCCGTGGCCTGACCCGTCGCATCAAGGATCTTGTCCAGCTCGTCCTGGCAATCCAGCGAGAAGGTCCGCACGCCGTGGTCGAAATAGGCCTTGGAGATAGCCGATCGGCTCTTGACCGGGTGCATGAAGGCCAGCCGCGCGTCCGGCAGCACCGAGCGCACCAGCTCGACTTCGGCCAGCGAGGCGACGTCAAACGCGGTCACGCCCGATTCCACCAGAGTCTCGATGACCCAGCGCGACGGGTTCGCCTTCACCGCATAGAAGACGTCAGCGTTCAGATTGTCCTGGAACCAGCGCGCCGCTACGGAAACGGAACGGCGTCGCACAAGGGCGACGGGACGCTCCGGGGACCGCTCACGGACCAGGTCCAGGGGAGATTGGTAACTGTGCAACGCACGTAACCCCCTGCTTGTTGTTAACCCAGACCCGGCGTTAGCGGCGCAAGATCAGACCTACGGGGTCCGCCGGAAGGCGTCGCATATGGGGAAAATGACCGTTCATGTAAAGAGGTAATTTCGTGACCGGGCATGGGGTTGGCCCACTTTTTCGGATTGTGAACCAGCGGTAACTTGCAGACCGTTCACTGCTGAGTAGGTTGCGGCATCTCGGCGGGATTCCCGTCAGGGTTCGAGGACGGCTGACTCAGGCCGACCCCGGTTGATCAATAGGATTCACCCGACGTCAGGGCGGCTTCAAGGAATTTGGGAAAAATGCGTCTGTTCACCGGTATCGTCGGGGGCGCTGCGGCGGCCCTCATCCTGGCCTCCTACCCGGCCACTGTGTTGGCCCAGACCAGCGACCCTGCGGCTCAGGCGGCCCCGGTGTCAGACCTGCTGGCCGGGGTTCGCATCCCCTACGAGACGTTCACCCTGGACAACGGCCTGACCGTTATCGTCCACGAGGACCGCTCCAACCCGATTGTCACGGTTTCGGTCTGGTACAATGTCGGCTCCAAGGACGAGCCGGCCGGTCGTACCGGCTTTGCCCACCTGTTCGAACACCTGATGTTCGGGGGATCGGAGAACGCACCGGGCAGCTACATCACCCGCCTTCAGGGCATGGGGGCCACCACCCTGAACGGCACCACCTGGTTTGACCGGACCAACTATTTCGAAACCGTCTCGACCCCGGCGCTGGAACAGGCCCTGTTCCTCGAAAGCGACCGCATGGGCCACATGCTGGGTGCCATCACCCAGGAAACGCTCGATCTGCAGCGTGGCGTCGTTCAGAACGAAAAGCGTCAGGGCGACAATCAGCCCTTCGGCATGACCGAATACGCCATCCTGGAAAACCTGTTCCCGGAAGGACACCCCTATCGCCATTCGACCATCGGCTCGATGGCCGACCTGGACGCCGCCTCAATGGATGATGTGCGCCAGTGGTTCACCGAGAACTATGGCCCCAACAACGCCATTGTGGTCCTGGCGGGCGACATCGACACCGCCACCGCCCGCACCCTGATGGACCGCTATTTCGGCCCGATCCCGCGCGGCCCGGTGAATACCCCGGCCGAAGCCCCCGTGCCGGTTCTGGCCGAAGCGATCGAACAGACGATGCATGATCGGGTACCCTATACCTCGATCCAGCGTTACTGGCCGGTGCCGGGCATGCTCGACGGTGACGCCGCCGAACTGGAAGTCGCCGCCAGCGTCCTGGGGGGATTGGCTTCATCGCGCCTCGACAACGAACTGGTGCGCGGTGATGAAACCGCTGTTTCGGTGTCGACCAGCTACGCTTCGTTCCATCGCATTGGCTGGTTCGACGTGACGGTCAACGTCAAGCCGGGTGAAGACGCCGACGCCGTGCGCGCCCGCATGGACCAGATCATCGCTGACTTCATCGCCAATGGCCCGACCGAAGACGAAGTCAATCGCGTCGTCACCCAGACCGTGGCCCAGCGCATCTACCGCCTGGAACAGCTCAATGGCCGGGCTTCGACCCTGGCTGAAGGGGCCCTGTACGCCGGCGATGCCAGCCACTACCGCACCGAACTGGAAGACCTGGCCGCCGTAACCCCCGCCGCCGTGCGTCAGGTCATGCAGACCTGGCTGGGTCGCCCGTCCTACAATCTGACGGTCGAGCCGGGCGAGCGTGAAGCCTATGAGAACGCCGCGACGGCCCCGTCGGGTGCCGCCGAGCGCGCGCCGGTCAGCGACTATCAGGCCACAGCTCGTCCGCCGATGCCGGAAATCGGTGCCATGCCGGGCCTGGACTTCCCGGATGTGACCCGCGCCACCTTGTCGAACGGCATCGAAGTAGTCGCCACCCAGTCGGCCCGCATCCCCAGCACCCGCGTCGCCGTCGAGTTCGACGCCGGATGGGCGGCCGACAGCCTCGAAGCCCCGGGAATCGAGGGCCTGATGCTGCGCGCCTCCACCGAAGGGGCCGACGGCATGGACGCCAACCAGCTGGCTCAGGCCCGTGAAAGCCTCGGAGCCAGCCTCAGTGCGGGGGCCACCATGGACCGCACGACCTATGGCCTGACTGCGGTGTCCGCCAACCTGGGTCCGTCGCTGGATCTGCTGGCCGATGTGGTCCGGCGTCCTGACTTCGAGGCGGGCGTCATTGACCGGGTGCGCGATCAGCAGCTGACCGCGATCCAGGCCGAACGGTCGTCGCCGGGCGGCCTGGGCAACAACGCCCTGTATCCGGCGCTCTACGGCGGCTCCTACGGACGTTCGCCCAGCGGCCTGGGCAATGCCGATGTCGTCACGGCGGCTGATCGCGACGATCTGATCGCCTTCCACCAGGCCTGGATCCGGCCCGACAACGCTCGCATTTTCGTCGTGTCGGATCGCCCTTTGGCGGAAATCCTGCCGGAACTGGAATCGCGCTTCGGGACCTGGACTGCTCCGGCCACGGCGCGCGGTACCAAAGCCGCTGTGTCGGTCAATGCCGTCCAGCCGCGCATCATCCTCGTTGATCGTCCGCAGTCGCCCCAGTCGCTGATCCTCGGCGGTCAGGTGCTGGATCTGGCCGGTGCCGATGACCGTCTGGTCATTGGTTCAGGCGTCGAAATCCTTGGCTCGGCCTTCTGGTCGCGCATCAACACGGATCTGCGCGAGACGCGCGGCTGGTCCTATGGCTCGCGCAGCAACGTTTCGAACCTGGAAGGCCCGTCGGCCTATGTCATCAATGCGCCGGTCCAGGCCGACCGCACGGGCGAGGCCATCGCCTCGCTGATGGCTGTCCACGCGGACTTCCTGGGGGGCAACGGCGTGACCGGCGACGAACTGACCCGCATCCGTGAATCTTCGACGCGCCGCCTGGCCGGCATGTTCGAAGTGTCCTCCGCGGTCCTGGGCACGCTCCAGTCCAACGCCCTGTTCCAGCGCCCGGACAACTACTGGGAACTGGCCGGGCCGCGCTACGAGGGCCTGACGGCCGATGCCCTGAACCAGGCCGTGCGCGAGGCGGTTGATCCGTCTCAGTTCGTCTGGGTCGTCGTCGGCGATGCCTCTGTGGTCCGTCCGCAGCTGGAATCGCTGGGTCTGCCGATCGAGGTTCGCTCGATGGATGCCGAATAGCGACACGAATCCGCACACAAGCGAGGGCCGGTGCTTGCCGCACCGGCCCTTCGCATGTCATGAAACTGTCGTAGGCGTTCCGTTAAGGAGCCCGCTCACGTCAATCAGCTCAAGGCGTCGGACAGCGACTGCATGACCGCTTCTTCCGCACCTCTCGCCTCAGTGCGCGACATTTCCAAAACCTTCGGTGCGCGCAAGGCGCTTAACGGCGTCTCCGTCGAGGTCGGCCCGCGCGAGATGGTCGCCCTGATTGGACCGTCCGGTTCGGGCAAGTCCACGCTGCTGCGCTCGATCACCGGGCTTCAGACCATCGACGCCGGCCCCGGCGTCATCGAGGTCTTCGGTCGGACCGTCCAGAAAAACGGTCGTATCGCCGGGGACGTGCGCCGCTCGCGCGCCAAGCTCGGCATGATCTTCCAGCAGTTCAATCTGGTGGGTCGCCTCAGCCTGTTCTCGAACGTCATGCTGGGGGCACTCGGTCGGCTGCCCTTCTCGACCGGTCTGCTCGGGGCCTGGCCGATGGCGGACAAGCAGCGGGCCATGGCCGCCCTGCACCGGGTGGGCGTTTCTGACTACGCCGCGCAGCGGGCCAATACCCTGTCGGGCGGCCAGCAGCAGCGCGGTGCCATCGCCCGCGCCATCGTCCAGGGGGCCCAGGCCATCCTGGCCGACGAGCCTGTGGCCTCGCTCGACCCCGTGTCCGCCCGCAAGGTGATGGAACAGCTGGTCGAGCTGAACCAGCGCGATGGCCTGGGCGTGATCGTCACCCTGCACCAGGTCGACTACGCGATCCGTTATTGCCAGCGGGTCATTGCCCTGAAGGCCGGGCGCATCGCCTATGATGGCCCGTCCAGTGGCCTGGACCGGCCGACGCTCATCGAGATTTACGGTCCCGAGATCGAAGATGCCTTCTGGGAAGGAGATCCCACATGATCGGATCCATCGCGCGCCGCGCCCTGCTCGCCGGAGCCCTTGGCCTTGCGACGCTGCTGACCGCGTCCTGCGGCGGTGACGAGGCGGACAATCCCAACCGCATCGTCTTTGCGGTGCTGCCCGCCGAGAGCCAGGCGTCTTCCGAGCCGCTGTGGGCCCCGCTGATCGACGACCTGCGCGCCGAGACCGGCCTGGATGTCGAAATCCATTTCGTGGCCAACTACACCATCCTGGTCGAGGCCATGCGCGCCAATCAGGTTCAGGTCGCCTGGATGTCGGCCCAGCCGGCACTCGACGCCGTCGAGCGGGCCAACGGCCAGGTGATCGGCCGGATCATGAACACCGAGGGCGGCACCACCTACCATTCGGTCGTGATCACCCGTCGCGGTTCGGGGATCACGCTTCAGGACGTAATGGCCTGCGGCCGTCGCTATTCGTTCGGCATGGGCGATGCCCGCTCGACCTCGGGCACCCTGGCACCCATGGCCTTCCTCTTCGGACCGGCCGGCATCGAGCCGGCGGAATGCTTCAGTGAGGTCCGCAACGCCAACCACCAGGCCAATGCCCTGGCCGTCGCCAACGGCGTCATCGACGTGGCGACCAACAACGACGTCGGCCTGCTGTTCACCACGCGCCAGAACCCGCGCGCCGCCCAGAACATCGAAGTGATCTGGGAGAGCCCCGCGATTCCCGAAAGCGCCATCGTCGCCCGCCGTGACGTCGATCCCGCGACCGTGGAGCGCATTCGCTCCTTCTTCCTGACCTACGGCCAGGGCGACACGCCTCGCGCCGCTGAACAGCGCCAGGTTCTCGAGGGCCTTGAGTACGGGGGCTTCCAGGCCGCCGATGAATCCTATCTCGACCCGATCCGCGAGATGAACGCTTCGGTCGCCCTGATGGAGGCCCGTCGCGGTGGCGACGCCGCCGCCATCGCCCGCGCCCAGGCCACCTACGACCAGATCCACGCCCGCGTCCAAGCAGCCCAGGAAATCCAGCCGTGACGGACACGACCGTCGAGTCCCCGATTCCGGCCCCGCCGAGCGCCTCTTTCGCATCGCGCATGGTCGACCTTTTGCTGTGGGGCGGCATCGCCCTGGCCCTGGGCCTGTCATTCCAGGCCGTCGACATCGACAACCTGCCGCGGCTGTTTTCGGGATCGACCTCGGCCGGCGAGCTGGCCGGGGCCCTGCTGTCGCCGGACTTCAGCCGCTGGCAGCTCTTCCTCGAGAAGATGCTCCAGACGGTCCAGATCGCCCTTTGGGGGACGTTCCTGGCTCTGTTCCTGGCCATTCCCCTGTCGTTCATGGCCGCGCGCAACGTCTCGCCGCCGTGGCTGGTCTGGCCGGTCCGCCGCGTCATGGACCTGATGCGCTCGGTGCCGGACCTGGTGATTGGCCTGATCTTCGTCATCATCGTCGGCCTCGGCCCGCTGCCGGGCGTGCTGGCGCTGGCGCTCAACACCGGCGGCGTGCTCGCCAAGCTGTTCTCGGAAGCGGTCGAGTCAATCGACAAGGGGCCCGTCGAAGGCGTGCGCGCCACCGGCGCCCAGCCGCTGCACGAGATCCGCTGGGGCATCCTGCCCCAGGTGGCACCGCTGTGGACGTCGTTCGCGCTCTACCGGTTTGAATCGAACGCCCGCGCCGCGACGGTGCTGGGTCTCATCGGGGCAGGCGGCATCGGCCAGACGCTGTTCGAGGCCTTCACCTCGTTCAACTTCCGCGAAGTTTCGGCCATTGCCATCATCGTCGTCATCACCGTCACCCTGATCGACATGCTCAGCCAGGTGATGCGCAAGCGCCTTCTGTAATCGAACTGTCATTCAGTCGTCGGAGCATCGTCACCGGCCCTTAGAGCCGGTGTCATGCCCCTGATGTAGGCAGCGCTGAGGCACCGAGGCGCGTGCATGAGGGATATGACGATGAAGAAACTGGCGGCGAGCGCGATTGCGCTGATCATGGTAGCGGCCTGTGGCCCGACGGGCGGCGGAGCCAACGGCGCGGCCTCGCAAGGCATCTGGGCGACCGGGTCCTCGACGGTCTTTCCCTTTGCCACGCGTGTGGCCGAGACGTTCGCCCAGCGCCAGGGTGGCGCGGCCCCACGCGTCGAATCGACCGGCACCGGCGGCGGCATTGCCGCCTTCTGCCAGGGCATCGGTGCCGGCACCCCGGACATCGCCAACGCTTCGCGCCCGATGAAGGCCTCTGAGTTCGACACCTGCGCCGCCAACGGCGTCGACCAGATCCTGGAAATCCGCATCGGCTCGGACGGCATCGTCATCGCCACCGCCCGCGATGGCGGCGACTTCGATTTCCAGCTTCAGGACATCTACCTGGGCCTAGCCGCCCAGACGCCGAACGGCTCGGGCTTCCAGGCCAATCCGAACACCGCCTGGAACCAGGTCCGCGCCGGCCTGCCGAGCCAGGCCATCACCGTCTATGGCCCGCCGCCGACCTCGGGCACCCGCGATGCCTTCCTGGAGCTGGCCATGGCTCCGGGGGCCGAGGCCATCCCGTCGCTGGCCGCGCTGGCCGACAGCGACGAAGACCGTTTCGAAGCCATCGCCCACACGCTGCGCGAAGACGGTCGCTGGATCGACTCGGGTGAGAACGACAATGCCATCGTCCAGACCCTGACCCGCACGCCGGGCGCGCTGGGCGTGTTCGGCTATTCCTTCCTTGAGGAGAACCTGACCCAGGTGAAGGCCGCCTCGATCAACGGCGTCCAGCCCAATGCGGCCACCATCGCCGACGGCTCCTATCCGCTCAGCCGCTCGCTCTTCATCTATGTGAAGATCAGCCACCTGCAGACAACGCCGGGCCTGGCCGAGTTCATCGAAGAGTTCCTGTCCGACGCCGCCGCCGGCCAGGACGGCTATCTGGCGGATCGCGGCATGATCCCGCTGCCGGCCGATCAGCTGGCCGCCGTGCGCGAAGCCGTCCGCGCCCGCACGCCGATGGCCCGCCCGGCCTGACCACCGGACGCCGCAGATACGATCAGGGCCCCGGAGCGATCCGGGGCCCTTTTTCGTCGGCTCAGTCCATCAGTTGCTGGGCAAAATAGACATAGTGCCGCGCCCAGCGCCGGGCGTTGGCGACCGGGTCGGCGTCATAGGAATGGCCGCCCGCCGTATCCTCGAAATAGATCGGATCGTAGCCGTACTCCGCCAGCCGCGCGGCGAACTTCCTCGCATGGCCCGGATGCACCCGGTCATCGTGGGTGTTGGTGGTGATGTAGACGCGCGGGAAGTCCGCCACGCCGGGCCGCACATTCTGATAGGCCGAATAGCGGGCGATGAAGGCGGCGTCTTCCGGCACGCGCGGGTCGCCGTATTCGCCGATCCATGACGCCCCCGCCGGCATGTACGGATAACGCAGCATGTCGATCAGCGGACTTTCGATCACCGCCGCATTGAACAGGTCCGGCCGCTGGGTCACCGACACGCTGGTCAGCACCCCGCCATTGGACCGGCCATAGATGCCCAGATGCTCGGGGCTGGTCACGCCGCGCGCGATCAGATCCTCGGCCACCGCCGCGAAGTCGTCGAAAGCCCGCTGGCGGTTTTCGCGCAAAGCCGCCTGGTGCCAGGCCGGGCCGAACTCGCCGCCACCCCGGATATTGGCGATGACGAAGACCCCGCCGTTCTCGAGCCACAGCCGCCCCATCTCGGGGATGTAGTCCGCCGGCTTGGAGATCAGGAACCCGCCGTAGCCGTACAGGATCGTCCCCGTCGAGCCGTCCGTCGGCATGTCGCGCGGGCGGACGAGAAAGTACGGGATCATCGTCCCGTCCGATGACCGCGCCTCGAACTGCTCCACCACATCGCGTGAGGCGTCGAAGCGCGCGGGCATCTGGGCCACGACCTGACCCAGATCGAGCGTGCGGCTCTCATCTGCCCGACGCTGGTCGCCACCGGCAGCGACATCGGCGGTCATCAAGGTCGTCGGTGTCAGGAAGCCCTCGACCGAATAGTAGATCTGGTTTGACGAACGGCCCGTATCGACCAGGGCTACGGTTGAGTTGTCCGGCACGGTTACAACCGTCTCGGGCCAACCCCATTCGCCGCGATTGTTGAACACCCGCAGTTGGCCGACGACATTGTCGAACATCGCCACAACCACTCGGTTTCGCGTGATCCGCACCGCCTCGATCGACTGGCGGTCGTTCGGCTGGAAAATCAGAGGCGCGGCGTTGGAAATCAGGGCCGTAGACGGGTCCATGGGGACCAGCAGGTCCAGCCCGACCCCCATCAGGGCACCGGTCTGATAGGTCTGGGTCCGATAGGTCCACGGCTCCTCGAGCGAGAAGATCAGAGTATTGCCCTGGGTGCCCCACACCGACGCCCGCTCCGGGAGCGTCAGCCGCACCGGTTCGTCGTCAATCACGGCATAGGTTTCCGATCGGAAGGTATCCAGAGGCCGGTTGATCAGCACCGCCTCGACCTGGCCTTCGGCACCGCGCGTGACGGTCGGATTGACTCCATATCCACCGTCGCCCTGCTCGCCCGAGAAGACCGTGACAGCCTCGGCCAGCGTCTGCCCGCGCGACAACGCCCGCACGATATAGGGATAGCCGCTTTCGGTCAGCGAGGGCTGGCCGTCGACCTCACCGAAATCGGTCGCCACCAGCAGGGTGTTTTCGTCCAGCCAGTCATAGCGATGCTTGCCCATCGGCAGGCTGAAGCCGCCTTCGACGAAGGCGCGGGCATGGGTGTCATATTCGCGAACCTCCACCGCATCGCCGCCGCCGTCTGACAGGGCGATCAGGCACAAGCGTTCGACCGGCCCGTAGCAGTCGGCCCCCTTGAACACCCAATCGCGCCCCTCGGCCTGCGCCAGGGCTCCGATGTCCAGAACTGTCTCCCAGTTCGGTGCCCCCGCGCGATAGCTGTCCGGGCTGGCACGCCGCCAGAGGCCCTTGGGGTGATCGTCGTCCTGCCAGAAGTTGAAGACCATTCCGTCCTGCATGTGCGGCAGGGCGATGCGGTCGGTCGCGGACAGAATGCCATAGGCCTGGTCGCGGAAGGTCTCGAAGCGCGGATCGGTCTCCAGCGCATCGTGCGCCTGGGCGTTCTGCGCCCGCACCCAGTCCATGGACCGGTCGGCGTTGACGTCCTCCAGCCACAGATAGGTATCCGCCGCCGCCACGCCCTCGGGCGTCAGGTCGGTCGGCATGGCCGGCCCGGCGATCTGAATCGGCTGCAAGTCAGCGATGCCCGAAGCGTCGCTAGGATGGCCGTATCCGACCTGCTCCATCAGGTCAGCGGTCTCAACCGCCGCTGCGGTCTGGGCGAACGCCGCCGGGGCGGTCGTGGCCATCAGCGCGGCCAGGGCAAGGGTACGCATGGGCAAACTCCAGATAACACCGTCACCCCTGTCCATGCCGGGGGCCGGATGACCGAACGCTGAACCACCTGGGGCGGCTCGATGGCTATTCCTGCGCCGGTGTGTCCATCAGGCGGCGCGACAGATAGGTGTATTCCAGCGCGATCCGGCGGGCCGTGTGCAGCAGGTTCGCCCCCGCCGCGTGACCGCCATCGGTGTTCTCGAAATACAGAACCGGGTAGCCGAGTTCCTCAAGCCGCGCCGCGGCCCGCCGCGCGTGCCCCGGATGGACCCGGTCGTCCGCCGTCGAGGTATGGATGAAGACCTCAGGATAGGGCTGGCCGGCGCGCAGGTTCTGATAGGGCGAATAGGCCTCGATCCACGCGCGTTGTTCCGGGATGTCGGGATTGCCGTATTCGGCGATCCAGCTCGCTCCCGCCAGCAGGCGGTGGAAGCGCAGCATGTCGAACAGCGGCACCTGGATGACCGCCGCATTGATCAGGTCCGGGCGCTGGGTCAGCATCGCCCCCATGAACAACCCGCCTTGCGAGCCGCCCATGACGCCGAGGTGGGGCTGGCTGGTGATGTTGCGCGCGAGCAGGTCCAGAGCCACGGCCTGGAAGTCTTCGTGCGCCCGCTGACGGTTTTCCTGCAGCGCCGCCTGGTGCCAGCGCGGCCCGAACTCGCCGCCACCGCGCGTATTGGCGATGACATAGACCCCGCCGCGCGACAGCCACAGCCGCCCGACCGTGCCCGAATAGCCGGGCAGCAGCGAGTTCTGGAACCCGCCGTAACCGTACAGCAGCGTCGGGTTCGATCCATCCAGCGGCATATCCTGACGGTGGACGACGAAATAGGGGATCAGGGTGCCGTCCGCCGATGTGGCCTGGAACTGCTCAACGATCATCCCGCTGGCATCGAACCGCGCCGGCAGGCTGCGAACCTGTTCGACCGCCCCCGTCGCGGCATCGGCCAGCCACAAGCTGTTCGGGTTTAGATAGCCCGACACATTGACGAACAGGCGGTCGCTTTCGCTATCGGCCGAGCCGAGGCCGACCGTCACATTCTCAGGCAGGTCCAGCCGCGTGCGTGACCACTCCGCCACGCCCTCCTGGGGGCGCAGGACATAGACCGAACCGCGCACATTTTCGAACAGGGCCACGACCAGTTCATTGCGGGTCAGGGTCACACCTTCGATGGCGTCACGCTCGCCGGGATGCAGGACCAGCTCCGGCACCGCCGTCGCCGGATCGGCCCGCAGGGCGTTCAGATTCCAGGCGATGAGATCGCCCGAGGCGAAACTCTGGCCGGACGGTGCGGTCCAGTCCTCGTTCGTCTCAAACAGGATGCGGCCGTGCAGGAAACCTCGGATCGACGACCGCGTCGGCATCGGCAATTGGGTGGTCGACAGGTCCTCATTCACCAGGAACGTCTGGCCTTCATAGAAGGTGATGCCCCGGTTGATCAGCGTGGCCTGCAGCTCACCGTCGGCATTTCGCAGGGTGTAGGACGAGGACGACACATCGGTCGTCTGGCCCCGGAAAATCTCCTGAGCCTGGTCCAGTGCCTGTCCCCGTCGCAGGACGCGCACGGTGTTGGGATAGCCACTGTCGGTCATGTCGCCGTCGCCACCCCAGTCGGTCCCGACCAGAAGCGTGTCCCGGTCGATCCACGTCAGGTCCGACTTGCTTTCGGGGATGACGAAGCCGCCGTCGACGAAGCGGCGCTCGACGGAATCGAACTCACGCACCGTCACCGCATCGCGCCCGCCGTCCGACAGGCTGATCAGACAATAGCGTTCGTCCGGTGGCAGACAGGATGCGCCCTTGTACACCCAGTTCTCACCCTCGGCCTCCGCCAGGGCGTCGATGTCGAGGATGGTTTCCCATTGGGTGTCGCCGGACTGATAGCTGTCCAGCGTCGTCCGCCGCCAGATGCCGCGCACATGGTTGGCGTCCTGCCAGAAGTTGTCGATGTGCCCCCCCGGCGTAAAACCGGGCGACGGAATCCGGTCGGTCGCCTGGAGAATCTCCAGCGCTTCGTCGTACAGCACCTGATAGCGCGGATCGCCTTGCAGGACGTCCAGAGACTGTTGGTTGTGTTCCTCAACCCACGCCAGGGCCCGATCGCCGTGGACCTCTTCCAGCCACAGATCCAGCGCCTCGACCTCCGCCTCGGTCGGCGCGGCGGGGTTTTCCTGGGCGGAGGCGGACATCGGTGTGGTCATGGTGGCGGCAGCGAGCAGGGCAGCAAGGGCGACAGAGGTGCGAAACATGTGTTGGGTCCGGGCAATGAACAAGCCGGGGCACCCTAGCGGTACCTCGCCGGGTCGCAACCTTACAGTCTCGTAAGGCGGGATGTGCGTCGCGGGGTGACGAAGCCGACGCACCCCGCTATTCATCAACCCATGAAAAACTCTGGCGCGCCGAACACGGCCTATGCTCACCGCTGGTTCACTTCGCGGGATGGTCTGTCCCTCTATGCGCGGGACTATCCGGGCGGTGACGGCCCGGCGCGGTTGCCTGTGGTCTGTATTCACGGGCTGACGCGAAATTCGTCGGACTTTGATCACATCGCGAAGCGCATCGCGGCAACCGGGCGGCGGGTCATCTCTGTCGATGTCCGCGGGCGCGGGCGCTCCGAACGCGCGGCCGATCCCATGACCTATCAGCCGCCGGTCTATGCGCGCGACATCATCGACATGTTCGAGCAGCTCGGCATCAAGGAAGCGGTGTTTCTCGGCACCTCCATGGGTGGCCTGATCACCATGGCCGTGACCTTCTTCAAGTCGCGTCTGGTTGCCGCCGCCATTCTGAACGACATCGGGCCGGAGGCCTCCAAGGCCGCCCTGGCGCGGATCGCCCAGTACGCGGGCAAGCCGGTCGATGTGAAGACCTGGGCCGAGGCCGTCGACTATGTGAAGCTGCACAACGGCCCGGCCATGCCGCACTACACGAAGGCCGACTGGGAAGCCTTTACCCGGCGCGTGTTCCGCGAGAACGCAGTGGGTCGGCCCGAGCTGGACTACGATCCCAACATCTCATTGCCCTTTACCCGCGCCGGGACCAAGGCTCTGGTTCCCAACCTGTGGCCCTTCTTCAAGAAGCTGGCGAAGCACCGTCCGACCCTGCTGATCCGGGGCGAGATTTCGGACCTGTTGGAGGCGCCCCTGGCCGAGAAGATGCGCAAGAAGGCACCGTCCATGGCCTATGTCGAGGTTCCCGGCGTTGGCCACGCGCCCATGCTGGATGAACCCGAGGCCGAAGGCGCAATCTTGGGGTTCCTGGCCGAGCTGCCTTAAGCCTTCTTGACGAACTCGGTCCGCAGGACCAGGCCGCGCACTTTTTCGACATTGGCCTCGATCTCGTCGGGATCACTGGTCAGGCGGATATTCTTCACCAGGGTGCCGCGCTTGAGCGTCACCCCTCCAGAGCCCTTGACCTTGAGGTCCTTGATCAAGGTCACATTGTCGCCCGACGACAGGATGTTGCCGTTGGCGTCCTTGGTGGGATCATCCGTCATATCTGCCCTCCGTCCGGCACGTTCGCGTCCAGCTCGTCCAGCCACACCTGCGCCGTCGCATCGGACGGTGCCCGCCAGTCCCCACGCGGAGACAGGCTCCCGCCCGTCACCACCTTCGGCCCATTGGGCATGGCCGAGCGTTTGAACTGGCTGGTCTGGAAGAAGCGGATGAGGAATTTACGCAGCCAGTGCCGGATGGTCGCCAGGTCGTATTCGACCTTCTCATCTTCAGGCGTGCCCGACGGCCACTCGCCCTTCGTCCGGTCCTTCCACGCCGCATAGGCCAGATAGGCCACCTTGGACGGTGCCATGCCGAAGCGGGTGATGTGGAACAGGAAGAAGTCGTTCAACGGATAGGGGCCGACCGTCGCCTCGGTCGACTGGACCTGGCCGTCGCGCGGCGGCACCAGCTCGGGCGTGATTTCGGTCTTGAGGATCGCCTGCAAGGTCGGCGCGGCCTGGCCGCCCACGTCTTCGCGCTCGGCCACCCAGCGGATCAGGTGCCGGATCAGCGTCTTGGCCACGCCGGCATTGACGTTGTAGTGGCTCATCTGGTCGCCGACGCCATAGGTGGCCCAGCCCAGCGCCAGCTCCGACAGGTCACCGGTCCCGATCACCAGCCCGCCGTTCTGGTTGGCCAGCCGGAACAGATAGTCGGTGCGCAAGCCCGCCTGAACATTCTCAAAGGTTATGTCGTGGACCGCCTCGCCCCGTGAAACGGGATGATCCATCTCTTTCAGCATCAGCTCCGCGGTCGGTCGGATGTCGACCTCCGCCGCCGAAACGCCCAGTGCCGTCATCAGCGCCCAGGCGTTTGACTTCGTCCCATCGGAGGTCGCAAACCCCGGCATTGTATATGCAAGAATATTCGAGCGCGGCAGCTCCAGCCGGTCGAATGCCCGGCACGCCACCAACAGGGCCTGGGTCGAATCCAGCCCACCTGACACCCCGATGACCACCTTCTCAAGGCCCGTCGCCTCCAGCCGTCGCATCAGGCCCTGAACCTGGATGTTGAAGGCCTCATAGCAGTCTTGATCCAGCCGCTCGGGATCGTCCGGAACGAAGGGGAATCGGTCCAGCGGGCGGATCAGAGCGCCCTGATCGCGCTCCCCGGCCTCGAACATCACCGTCTGAAACTCATGGCCTTCCAGCTCTCGACGGGCACAGTCGCCAAAGGTGCCGGTCCGTCGCCGCTCGGCACCCAGCATGGCGACATCGACATCCACCACCGTCAGGTGGTTCTCCATGGAAAACCGCTCATTGTCGGCCAGGAGCGCGCCCAGCTCGTGGATGGTCGACTGTCCGTCCCAGGCCAGGTCGGTGGTCGATTCTCCCCAGCCTGAGGCGCTGAACACATAGGCGGACATGGTTCGCGCCGACTGCGCCGAGCACAGCATGGCCCGGTTCCGCGACTTGCCGACCAGCACATTGGACGCCGACAGGTTCAACAGGATGCGCGCACCGGCCAGCGACTGCCGGATCGACGGCGGCATCGGTGCCCAGTAGTCCTCGCAGATCTCCACCCCGAAGACGAAGCCGGGGCGGTCTTCGGCCTCGAACAACAGATCCCCCCCGAACGGCACGGCCTCGCCGCCGAGCTCGAAGCTCTCCAGATCGGCCAGCAGATCTCCGCCCGGCTGGAACCAGCGTTTCTCGTAATATTCCCGATAGTTCGGAAGGTAGGTCTTGGGCACGACACCCAGAATGATCCCACCCTGCATCACCGCCGCCGTATTGTAGAGCGCCTCGCCCAGTCTGAGCGGCACCCCGACCACGGCCACAACTCCTGCCGCGGCCGTCGCCTCGGCCACCCACAACAGCGCCGCCTCAGCTGCGTCCAGCAACGCATCCTGCATCAGCAGATCGTCGAGCGCATAGCCGCTCAGGCTCAGCTCCGGGAACACGATCAGATCACAGCCCCGCGCCGCCGCCTGTTCAATCAGGGCGACGTGCTCGGCAGCATTGGCCTTGGGGTCGGCGATGTGAACCACCGGCGTTGCCGCCGCCACGCGCACGAAGCCGTGGCTAGCGGGTGAAAAGAACGGATGGGTCTGGGCCAAGCTCTCGACCTTTGTCTTTGCGCGCCGCTATTTAGGCCGAACAAACCGCACGCGCCACCATTCGACACATTGCAGCGGCGCGTCCGCGCGACCATCTTGGCCGTTGTTCGTTACACTTGCAGCCAAGCCCTCAGGATCGACCATGTTCTCCGACCCGACCACCGCCCCGCCCGAAGACCTTATCAAGGAAGGCTCCGACGCTACCTTCATGGCCGATGTGGTCGAGGCCTCGAAGGTCCAGCCGGTGATCGTCGACTTCTGGGCCACCTGGTGCGGCCCTTGCCGGACGCTGGGACCGATGCTCGAACAGGCCGTCCGCGCCGCCCGTGGCGCGGTCAAGATGGTCAAGATCGACGTCGACAAGAACCCCGCCTATGCGGGCCAGCTCCGGGTCCAGTCGATCCCCACCGTCTATGGCTTCGTTAACGGCCAGCCGGTCGACGGTTTTCAGGGTGCAGTCCCCGAGAGCCAGATCAAGGCCTTCATCGATCGCCTGACCGGCGGGGCTTCGGGCGAAAGCGACATAGATCAGTTGCTGTCGATGGGCGCGGAATCGCTCAAGGTCGACGACCTCGGCGGGGCCGCTCAGGCCTATGCCCAGGTGCTCCAGATGCAGCCGGACAACGACAAGGCCATCGCCGGCATGGCGCGGGTCTATCTGAACGGCGGCGATGCCGAACAGGCCCGCCAGACGATCGCCATGGCCAGACCGGATTCCAAGGACGCCGACGTTCTGGGCGTGCGCGCCGCGCTCGATCTCGCGTCGGAGGCACCGGCGGACACCTCGGATCTGGAGGCCCGGGTCAAGGCCGACCCCGCCGATCTCCAGGCGCGCTTTGACCTTGCGGGTGCCTTCGCCGCCTCGGGTCGGTTCGATCAGGCCGCTGACCAGCTCCTGGCCATCGTCGCAGCGGACCGCGACTGGAACGATCAGGCCGCTCGCAAGCAGCTTCTGACGGTGTTTGATGCGGCCGGCACGAATTCCGATGTGGCGCGCAACGGTCGACGTAAGCTGTCCTCCATCCTCTTTGCATGATCGGAAAGGACGAATGCCGCGCGGCGCGACCCGGATTTCAGATCTATCGGAAATCGTTCCGGTCTTTCCCCTGTCCGGGGTCATCCTGTTGCCGCGTGCCCAGCTTCCGCTGAACGTCTTTGAGCCGCGCTATCTGAACATGGTCGATGACGCCATGGCCGGTGATCGTCTGATTGCTATGGTTCAGACTGCGGGTGGCACCTCGGTACGACCGGATCTCGCGTCCGTCGGCTGCGTCGGCAAGATCACCGGCTTCTCCGAGACGTCGGACGGTCGCTATCTGATTACCCTGACCGGCCTGTGCCGGGCTCGGCTGGCGTCGGAACTGGCCGTCCAGTCGCCCTATCGTCAGTTCCGCCTGGACTATGGCCCCTATGAGGACGACCTCTCGCTCGAGCCGGTCGATCTGGACGGTTTTGACCGGGACCGCCTGATCCGCGCCCTGACCACCTATCTGCGCCGGCGCCAGCTCGAAATCGACTGGGACACCGCCGAACAGGCACCGGATGAGCCGCTGATCAACAGCCTGTCCATCGCCCTGCCGTTCGAGCCGGCGTCCAAACAGCTGCTGCTGGAATCACCGTCGCTGGAGGCCCGCGCCGAAGCGCTCATGGCCGTTCTTGAAATTGACACCGCGCTCGACCCGGATGACGGCGAGCCCCCTTCCATGCAATGAGGGGTCTATGAGCGACGATTTCTCCATGCCCCCGGCTGTTGATCCCCGGCTTCTGGAAATCCTGGTCTGTCCGGTGACCAAGGGTCCGCTGACCTGGGATCGTGAGGCCGGCGAGCTGATCTCCAAGGGGGCCAAGCTGGCCTATCCGATCCGCGACGGCGTCCCCATCATGCTCCCGGACGAGGCGCGCAAGCTCTAGCTTTGACAAAGCGTCTCAAGGCATTGACCAAGTCGCATCTATGTGTGTATCCACACAATACACCTACGTTTTCAGGAGAGCGTCGTGGCCAAGTATGAGCCACTGGAACACTTCCTGCGGGGCCGGCGGGAGACTGAAATCCCTCTGTCCTTCGCCGACATCGAAGAAGTGATTGGAGCGCCCCTGCCCCCCGCTGCCGCGCGTCATCGGGCCTGGTGGAGCAACAATCCCTCCAATAACGTCATGACCAAGTCGTGGCTGTCGGCAGGGTTCATTACGGAGCGGGTCGACCTGGCCTCGCGGCGGGTGGTGTTTCGGCGGTCGGGAAAGGCTGCTCCACCTCCCGCGCCACCAGCTCGCTCTGCCCAGGCTCCGGTGAACCCTTCCGCTGCGCGAGTTGGTTGGCTTGATCGATTCCGAACGAAAATGGCGGGAACCGTCACCATCCCCGAGGGTGTCGATATCACTGAACCTACGGGAGAAGTGTGGGACGCCGAGCGTTGAGACCGCTCCTTCTGGATACCTGCGCGGTGCTTTTGATGGACCGTGGCGCCCATCTGCGACCCGAAGCGGAGACAGCCCTCCAGGAAGCGCAGGCCGAGCCTGGAAGCGCATTCCTCTCGCCGATCACGGCTTGGGAAATCGGGATGCTCGTCGCGAAAGGACGCATCGTGCTCTCCGCGCCGCCTTTGCGTTGGTTCGAGAGCGCTCTGGAAGCAGGGATCGGCCTGGCCGATCTCCCGCCCAGCGTTCTCGTCGAATCGACGCAGCTGGAGGATGCCCGCTTGCGTGATCCAGCGGACCGTATCCTGGCCGCCACGGCACGCGCCTATGGCTACCGGCTTGTCACGCGTGACCGACCACTGCTCGACTATGCCGCCGCCGGCCACATCAGCGCTATCGCCTGCTAGCTCTCCACATCCACCGTCACCGGCGCGTGGTCACTCGGACGCTCCCAGGCGCGGCAATCCTCGTGGATCTTGGCGGACCCCGCAATCACCCGCGGCGTCAGGCCCGGTGAGGTCCAGATGTGGTCCAGCCTGAGGCCCCGGTTCGACTTCCTGAAATCCTGGGCGCGATAGCTCCACCAGCTGGCCAGCTTGGTCGGCTCGGGGATCTGGTCGCGCAGCACATCGGCGAAATCGCCCGCCGCCTGTAGCCGCCGAAGTGTCTCCACCTCGATCGGCGTGTGGCTGACGATCTTGGACATATAGCGGTGGTTCCAGACGTCGTTCTCGCCCGGCGCGATATTGAAATCCCCCGCCAGCACCAGCGGTGCCTGCTTGTCCCTTGCCGCCATCTCGCGCGTCAGGGCCTCATAGAAGTCCAGCTTGTGGTCAAACTTGGGGTTCAGCTCCCGGTCCGCCACATCGCCGCCGGCGGGGATGTAGAAATTCTGGATCTCGATTCCCTGAACCTGGGCCGACACGCAGCGCGCATGGCCCTCTCGGCAGGCATTGACGACCGGCACATCGGTGATCGGGTAGCGCGAGGCGATGGCCACCCCGTGCCAGCCTTTCTGACCGCTGATCCGCAGGTACGGCATCCCCACCGCCTTGAAGGCGGCGGACGGGAACTCCGCCGTCTGGCACTTGATCTCCTGCAGGCACAGAACGTCCGGGGCCTGTTCGGTGACGAAGCGTTGCACCTGATCCGCCCGTAGGCGGACCGAGTTGATGTTCCAGGTCGCGATTCTCAGCATGCACCCCGTTTAACAGAAAATGCGCCCGGCTCGGGAAACCAAGCCGGGCGCCGGAGGGGGTCGTCTCTCACGCGCCATCGGGAGGGGACTTGCCGACGACGAGACACCGAACCGCCGCTCGATGTCTGTGATGATTATGCCACTGACAAGGGAAAAGTCAACACGGCCGCCGAACGCCCCGCCTTCGTAGCGAAAAAGTCACGAAGGTCGGGGGTTGCGGAACAGGGCGTCCGCCAGATTCGACACCGGCGTAATGGTTGCCAGCTGGACGCGGGTGGCGGACCCTTGGGCATCGCGCACCGTCCATTCGCGCAGACGATAGGTGCTGCCTCCAAACACCAGCGTCAGGGAGCCCTCGCGCGGACGCCGGGCATCACGCAACCGGATCTGGCACCCGTCCGAGGTTGCCGCCACCTCCTCGATGCGAATGTAGCGATTTGAAAAGCCGGCACTGTTGTCCAGCAACAGGCTCAGCGGCGTCTGGTTGGTCGGCAGGCGCTGATAGACCTCCAGGCGCGGATCCCAGCGGTGGATGAAAGCGCCGTCCGCCACGACGACCAGTCGCGAAGGGGCGTCATATTCAAACCGCATCCGGCCCGGACGGCGCAGATAGAAGGCCCCTTGCGACCGCTGGCCACGTGGCCCCGTCTCGACGAACCGCCCGCGCACCGAGCGCAGGGTGCTCATATAGGTCTGGGCCCGCTCGACCAGCCTGCGCTGCTCAGCCGTCAGTTCGGTCTGGGCCAGAACGGGTCCGGCCACAGCCAGAGCGGTCAGGGCTCCGGTCGCGCCTAGAAGGTTTCGTCGGGTCAGGCTCATGGTCTGATCTCCTTTCGACCCCGTCTCTAGCGATCCGCCATGACGCCGCAAGGGCTTCCTCATGGCGATTGTCCGGCACCCCGATGAAGCGGCGTTCAGGTTGGAGGGCTATGTCAGCTCCCGCCTTACTCAGTGTGCCGGCGGCGGCGGTCCGGCCAGCACATCACGCTTGCCCGCATGGTTGGCGGGGCTGACGACGCCTTCCTGCTCCATTCGCTCAATCAGGGTGGCGGCACGGTTGTAGCCGATCTGCAGCCGACGCTGAACATAGCTGGTTGAGGCCTTGCGGTCCCGCGTGACGATGGCCACGGCCTGGTCGTAGAGGTCATCGCCCGAACCGCCCCCGTCTTCGCCGAAGGCCGCGCCGCCCTCGTCGTCGTCCCCGCCGTCGGTGACGTCCGGCACATAGTCCGGCTCACCCTGGTCACGCAGGAAGCGGGCCACGGCCTCGACCTCCTCGTCCTTCACGAACGGCCCGTGCAGGCGCATCACGCGCCCGCCGCCGGGCATATAGAGCATGTCGCCCTGGCCCAGCAGTTGCTCGGCCCCCTGCTCGCCCAGGATGGTGCGGCTGTCGATCTTGGAGGTGACCTGGAAGCTGATCCGGGTCGGGAAGTTGGCCTTGATGGTGCCGGTGATGACGTCCACCGACGGACGCTGGGTGGCCATGATCAGATGGATGCCAGCCGCCCGTGCCATCTGTGCCAGCCGCTGGACCGCCTGTTCCACGTCCTTGCCGGCCACCAGCATCAGATCAGCCATCTCGTCCATCACCACGACCAGATAGGGCATGGGCTCGGGCCGGATCTTCTCACTTTCATAGATCGGGCGCCGGTTTTCGTCGAAGCCGGTCTGGACCGTGCGCTCGAAATGCTCGCCTTTGCTGAGGGCCTCATGCGCCCGCTCATTGTAGCTGGCGATGTTGCGCACGCCGATCTTGGACATCCGACGGTACCGGTCCTCCATCTCGCGCACAGTCCATTTCAGAGCCACGACCGCCTTCTTCGGGTCGGTCACCACCGGCGCCAGCAGGTGCGGAATGCCGTCATAGACCGACAGCTCCAGCATCTTCGGGTCGATCATGATGAAGCGGCACTGCTCGGGGCTGAGGCGATACAGGATCGACAGGATCATCGCATTGACCCCGACCGACTTGCCCGAGCCGGTGGTGCCCGCGATCAACAGGTGCGGCATCCGCGCCAGGTCCGCCACATAGGGCTCGCCGCCGATCGTCTCCCCCAGCGCCAGCGGCAGGATATGGCCTGCCTTCTCATAGGCCTGACCGCTCAGCAGGTCGCGCAGCCACACCGTCTCGCGCTTGGCATTCGGCAGCTCGATGCCGATGGCATTCTTGCCCGGCACCACCGATACCCGGCACGCCCGCGCCGACATCGACCGCGCAATGTCGTCCGACAGGGCCACGACACGCGCGTGCTTCACGCCCGGTGCCGGCAACAGCTCATACAGGGTCACCACCGGGCCGGGCCGGATCTGGTCGATCTGGCCGCGCACACCGAACTCGGCCAGCACCCCTTCCAGCATCCGGGCGTTCTGGAGCAGGGCCTGTTCGTCAACGCTGTTGGCGCGCCGGTCGCCCTTGGTCAGGATGTTCAACTCCGGCAGCTTGAACCCGCCCGGCTGAACAAAGGCGAAGGCGCCCTGATTTTCGCGCGTCTCGCGCCCCGAAGCCTTGGCCGGCTTCGGATCGGCCACACGCGGCTGTACACTCGGCTGTGGGGCGGCAACCTCCGGCTCGGCGATCTCGACAGCGGCCCTCTTCGCGCGGGGCTTGCGTACTGTCGCCGCCGGAGCAGTCGCCGGCGCGGATGTTCCCCGGCGACGGCGACGGGCCCAATCCGAGGCACGGTCCAGATCCTGACCGGTCAGGCCCAGAGCCGGCACCGCCAGCGCCATAAAACCGAGGCCATAGACGACCCCCGCCCAGATCATCGGGGCCGGCAATCTCAGCCAGCTGAAGAAGCCGCCCAGACCGTCCGCCAGCCCCGACCCCCAGAACCCGCCCAGCCCCTTGCCCAGCGGCCAGGCTGCCGGCGGCGGCAAGGTCGACAGCACCCCCGCCAGAATCAGGATCGCCCCCAGGGCGTACAGTGACCGCCGATGATTGACCGCTCGGTCCTTCATCGGGTCATTGTCGAGCGCCCGCCGGATCCCCTGGTACAGAATGAACAGCGCCGCCGGCCAGGCCGCGAGGCCCACCGACTGCATCCAGACATCGGCCCAGATCGCCCCGGCCCCGCCCAGCCAGTTGGTTGCCGGTGTGGCCGAGGCGGCATTCCAGCTCGGGTCCGCCGGGTCATAGGAGGCAAACGCGATCAGCAGGAACAGCCCCGTCGCCGCCACCACGCCGCCGCGCAGCCGCAGCGCCATGGGCGCATCCCAGAACAGGCGGAAACTCTCCACCAGCCGATCCCGAACAATCGCCGTCGCCGACGCCATGCCGCACTCCCAGTCCTTCAACCCGAAGTCTTGGCCCGCACGCGGTTAAGACGGCGTTTAGGATGATGGGGGCGGTTCGTCCTCCAGGTCGGCCGGATCAAACGCATAGTCCAGCAGGTCCGCAGGTTTGCAGTCGAGCGCCGCACACAGGCGCGCCAGGGTGCCGAACCGCACGCCTCGCACCTTGCCGGACCGCAAGAGAGACAGTTGGGTCTCGCTCAGGCCGACCTCGGCGGCCAAGTCCTTGGCCTTGACGCCACGTTTGACGATCACGGCGTCCAGGGTCACGCGCACCGGCATCAGATCATCTCGTCCAGCTCGGCCTGTGTCCGCCGGGCCTCCTCAACCAGTGTACCCAGCAGGAACAGCACGCCGCCGAACATGCCCAGCGTCATCGCCGAAACATCGAAGTTGAGATAGCCGCCGTCGATCACGCCGAACAGGCGCATCAGATTGGTCATCACAAACACGCTGAACAGGCCGCCAATCCCCAGGGCGATCCCGGCGCGGCGCAAGGCCTTCGCCAGCACGGGCTGGAACAGATCGCCCTTGGCCAGCGCACCCATGGCCTGACCGATCACCCACACGGCATAGAGATAGCAGGCCGGCGAAACCATGCTCAGCAACAGGCTGACGACCAGGTCTGGCTGCAGCATCGACGCCTCGCCGCCCGCCGTGCCGGCGATACCGACCAGGATGCTCATCGCCTGCACCAGGACGACCAGGCCCATCGACCCGATCAAGAACCAGGCGAGCCCCCGAAACTGGCGACAGCGCCTGCGGAACAAATCCAGTTGGGTCTGCGACATTTGCTCCTCCAGAACCTCTCGGAAATTTAATCTTGACTTAAAGAAAAGATCTTCGCAACGTTTAAATGCGACTTAAATATCTGGAGCCGGCGCAATGTCCGAATTCGCGATCGAAACCCGAGGCCTGAGCCGTCGATTCGGGCGCCAGCTCGCGGTCGACGCACTCGATCTGCACGTCTCACGACGCGCGGTCTACGGCTTCCTTGGCCCCAATGGCGCAGGCAAGAGCACGACCATCCGCATGCTCTTGGGTCTGCTGCGTCCCAGCGACGGCCAGGCTCTGATCCAGGGCCTGGATGTCGGCCGCGACCGCATCGGCGCCGCTCGCCAGGTGGGGGCTTTGCTGGAGGCGCACGGCTTCTACGGAAACCTGACCGGCCGCGAAAACCTGGACCTCGCCCGCACCCTTCGCGGCCTCGACCGCCACGAGCTCGACCGGGTGCTCGACCTGACGGACCTGCGCTCCAGCGCCGACAAGCGCGTGTCGGACTATTCCCTCGGCATGCGCCAGCGGCTGGGTCTGGCCCGGGCCCTGATGGGATCGCCGAGCGTGCTGATCCTGGATGAGCCGACCAACGGTCTGGACCCCGATGGCATCGCCGACATGCGCCGTTTTCTGGCCGAGCTGCCGGACCGTACCGGGGCCACCGTTTTCGTCTCAAGCCATCTGCTCCACGAAGTGGAGCAGATCGCCACCCATGTCGGCATTCTCCACCTCGGACGGCTGACGGTGCAGGGACGGTTGTCCGACCTGCTGGCCGGCCAGCCCCAGGACATCGAACTGGCCACCAGCGACGACGCCCAGGCGCGCACCCTGGCGCTGGCCGCCGGATATGACGTCGCTGACGACCTGCGCCTTCGCCTCGCGCCGCACGACGACGCCCGCCGGGTCGCCGCCGAGGTGAACCGGGCGTTGATCGAGGCGGGCCTGGACGTCCACCGCCTGGCCCCGCGCCCCCGCACCCTCGAAGCCCTATACCGCCAAGCCAGGCTCAACCTGCCGGAGGCCGCCTGATGTTCCCGATCCTACGCACCGAGCTGACCAAGCTGCACCGCTCCCTGGCCCTCTTGCTCATCTTGGCGGCCCCCACGCTGGTGGGCCTGTTCCTGCTGCTCAACGGTCTACGCGACGGCCAGCAGCGACCGTGGGAGGTCTGGCTGGGCGCGTCGTCGGGCATCTGGGCCTTTTTCATGCTGCCCATGAGCGTCACCGCCCTGACCGCCCTGTTGGCCCAGACCGAGCACGCGCCGCGCGCCTGGGACCAGCTGCGGGCCCTGCCTATCGCCCGCTGGCGCATCTATGCGGCCAAGGCGCTGGTCGTCCTGGTCGTGGTGGCGGCGATGACGGCCCTGTGCCTGATGCTGACGTTGGCGGCCGGTGCCCTGGCCGGCCTGATCCGGCCCGAGAATGCGCCGACCGGTCCACTCGGCCTGGCCACGGTCGCCGAATCCCTTGGCCGCATCTACCTGGCGTCGGTGCTGATGATCGCCATCCAGTTCTTCCTGGCGCTCCGCTTCGCCAGCTTCGTTCCGGGCCTGGTGCTCGGCATCGCCGGGACCTTCTTCGCCGTGGTCGCGACCGGGGCCGAAGAGGGGGTCTTTCTGCCCTGGCAAATGCCGGTCAACATCCTCGCGAGCGAGCCGTGGCGCGCCCAGACGGCGCTGGGCCTCGGCCTCGGCCTCGGCCTTCTGGCCCTGCTCGCCGCCATCGCCGTCCTGTCGCACCGCGACGTGCCCTAGCCTTCGCGATTGCCTCGAACCGGGCAGGGGCCTAGGGTCCGCCTTGTTCTCCCGGGGGCGACGCGCGAGTCGCTGAGATTGAGGGTGCTCCCTCTGACCGGTCGAACCTGATCCGGGTCATGCCGGCGAAGGGAGAGACGCTGGCCCCGCCCGGGGTCCGCCCACCGACCGGACCCGTCTGGCCCTCTGACCGCAAGAGGCCGCCATGAACGTCCACGTCCCCACCGCGACCCCGGCTGAGCCGGAGAGCTCGACCCTCCCCCTGGCCGAGGCGCGCAAGGCCGTGGCCGACCAGCATGGCCGCATTCCGACCGGCCCGCGCGTCGGCGGGGTCAAGGTCTATGTGGCCGGCGAGCTCTATCCCGACATTCGCGTCCCCTTCCGCGAGGTCGCCCTGCACCCCAGCGCCAATGAGCCGCCGGTGACGATGTACGATTCATCCGGTCCCTACACCGACCCGACGGTCGCCATCGACATCACCCAGGGCCTTCCGAAGGTGAAGTCCGCCTGGCAGCTCGACCGCGGCGACATCGCCCCCGTCGCTGAGCCGCGCGAAGTGAAGCCCGAGGACAACGGCCACGCCAGTGGCAAACACCTGGCCCCCCGCTTCGACACCTCGCGCCACCAGGTCTTCAAGGGCGTCGCAGGCCGCCCCGTCACCCAGTACGAATACGCCAAGGCCGGCGTCATCACGCCCGAGATGGAATACGTCGCCATCCGCGAGAACCTGCGGCGGGAACAGACCGCGCCGTGCGTGCGCGACGGCGAGGATTTCGGCGCCGCCATCCCGGACTTCGTGACGCCTGAGTTCGTCCGTCAGGAGATCGCGCGCGGCCGCGCCATCATCCCGCACAACATCAACCACCCCGAGGTCGAGCCGATGATCATCGGCCGCAACTTCCTGGTGAAGATCAACGCCAACATCGGCAACTCGGCGGTCCTGTCCTCGGTGGACGACGAGGTCGACAAGCTGGTCTGGGCCACCCGCTGGGGGGCCGACAACGTCATGGACCTGTCGACGGGCAGGAACATCCACAACATCCGCGACTGGATCATCAGAAACAGCTCGGTCCCCATCGGCACCGTGCCCATCTATCAGGCGCTGGAGAAGGTGAACGGCGTGGCCGAGGACCTGACCTGGGAGGTTTACCGCGACACCCTGATCGAACAGGCCGAACAGGGCGTGGACTATTTCACCATCCACGCCGGCGTGCGCCTGCCCTTCGTGCCGATGACCGCCAGCCGCGTCACCGGCATCGTCTCACGCGGCGGCTCGATCATGGCCAAGTGGTGCCTGGCCCACCACAAGGAGAGCTTCCTCTACGAACACTTCGCCGAGATCTGCGAGATCATGCGCGCCTATGACGTGTCGTTCTCGCTGGGGGACGGCCTGCGCCCCGGCTCCATCGCCGACGCCAATGACGAGGCCCAGTTCGCCGAGCTGCGCACCCTGGGCGAGCTGACCAAAATCGCCTGGGACCACGGCTGCCAGGTCATGATCGAAGGCCCCGGCCATGTGCCGATGCACAAGATCAAGGCCAACATGGACGAGCAGCTCAAGCACTGCCACGAGGCGCCCTTCTATACGCTCGGGCCGCTGACCACCGATATCGCGCCCGGCTATGACCACATCACCAGCGCCATCGGGGCGGCCATGATCGGCTGGTTCGGCACCGCCATGCTCTGCTACGTCACGCCCAAGGAACACCTCGGCCTGCCCGACCGTCAGGACGTCAAGGACGGCGTCATCACCTACAAGATCGCTGCCCACGCCGCCGACCTGGCCAAGGGCCACCCGGCCGCCCGCCTCCACGACGACGCCCTCAGCCGCGCCCGCTTCGAGTTCCGCTGGGAAGACCAGTTCAACCTCGGCCTCGACCCCGAAACCGCCCGCCAGTTCCACGACGAAACCTTGCCGAAGGAAGCGCACAAGACGGCGCACTTCTGCTCCATGTGCGGCCCGAAGTTCTGCTCGATGAAGATCAGCCAGGATATTCGGGATGCGGCGAAGGCGCAGAACGATGCGGGGGGCTCGCTGGAGGCCGAGGCCGGGATGCGGGAGATGAGCGCGAAGTTCCGGGAGCGGGGCGGGGAGATTGAGGTGAAGGTCTAACGCACATTTTTGGCCTCGGGGGTTGTTTGGCGCAGGATTTCGTCCTATTTTCCCGATCAACACAGACTCGAGACATCCGATGGGCTTCTTCACTCGCTGCATCCGCCCGGACATCCCCCGCGGATTCTTTGATAGTATGCCCGAAATGGTCGATGCTGCCTTTGCTTCCGCCCACCATCGAGCGGTCAATGAAGGCCGCGTCCTCTCCAACCAGGTTGCCTACGCAAGAGGGTCGGACCGCCACTTCGCCGTCCAGCGGGGCTTAGCCGATCTCGTTGAATCGATTGGCGGTGAGGCGATCACCATGAGGATCGGGCCGTCAGGGTATCCCATGCCGCTCGTTCGGATGGGGAAGACCATCGTGGCTGCCAGCATCACTGACACTCTGGACGGCCTCCGGCGGTCGCGGGCGCGAGCCGAACTGGCGTCCCTGAACTCAGCCATCGAGCCGTATCAGCCGGACCTCTGGCCGCAAGAGGCCGAGGTGATGCCGGACGAGTTTCGGTTCGCCATGGTGCTGATCGCCAAGCCGCACCGGGACGAGGACCCTACCCTTCCCGCCGGCGTGTACTTTGGCGTGCCCACCTCCAGCCTGAGGTCGTGGCACTTTTATGATCGCGTGGACGCCGTTCGCGCCATGTATGACGACGCCGAATGGGGTGAGCTTCCCGAAGTGCCGGAACGTCGTGTCCCGAGGCTGCGCGGCCCGGTTCGCAACACCGGCACCGAAGACTAACAGGTTCGTTCCAAATCACTCTACAGGATGAAGGTGATGGCACGAGGCGCACCAGGCTTTAATGGCGTTCGACTCGAGGAGGCACGCCTCGCTCGTGGTCTGACTCAAACATCGCTTGCCCAGATGGTAGGGCGTGACTCATCGACTGTTTCCGCATGGGAGGCAGGTCGGCAGAGCCCCGACTGGGAGGGAATTTCTCGCCTTTGCAATGCGCTAAGTGTTCGCGCTTCGCTTTTCGAGAAAACAGGCGAGGCCTGCTCCGATCACTACTTCCGTTCGAACTCGAGTGTAACTGTCGGGCTCCAGAAGAAGTCCAAGGCGCGCCTGCGGTGGGCCGAGTTGCTCGAAAGCCACCTCTCACGCTGGGTCGAGTTTGCGGATCTCGACTTCCCAAACCTCGATATGGGTGCACTAGCCCAGATTGACGATCAGGCGATTGAGGAAGCTGCCGAGCAGTGCCGCGATCACTGGAACCTCGGGACGGGACCGATCAAGGATGTGGTAGCCATCCTGGAGAACGCGGGTGCCATCGTGGTCAAGGAGGAACTCGGCGGTGTGAAGATGGATGGGGTGTCCGCGTGGTCGCCCGACTGTCAGCGGCCGGTCGTTCTGCTGGCCTCCGATAAGGCTTCCGCCGTGCGCTCTCGATTCGATGCCGCGCACGAGCTCGGGCATTTGGTTATGCACCGCTCGATCAGTCCCGACCAACTAAGTAAAGCAGAGTATGCTGAAATGGAAAGGCAAGCTCATAGATTCGCCAGCGCTTTCCTCCTTCCCGCAAAAACCTTCTCTCGTGACGTCCAACGCATGGAGCTGGATTACTTCATCTCGATAAAGCGGCGTTGGCGAGTATCGATTGCAGGAATGATCATGCGGGCTCATTCGCTCGGAATTTTCGGCGACGAATACAAAGAGCGTCTCTTCAAATACATGAGCGCTCGCGGTTGGCGGAGGGCTGAGCCGCTCGACGATGAACTAATCGCCGAAAAGCCGATTGCGTTGGCGGAGGCTATCAAGCTCTGCATCGAGGGCGGCATTTTCGGTCGGGAGGAATTTCTCTCTGCCGTCGGCCTTGAGAGTTTCGACGTCGAGTCCTTGGCGTGTCTTCCTCGAGGATATCTTCGACAAGAAGCAGCTCCCGTGGTGAAGCTTAAGGACTTTCAGTAGGCGGGGGGTGTCCTTAGCGCCCCTCACTCCATCCCCCAGCCCACGACATCCCAGTGCTCCTCCACCGGCCCGAACCGCCGCGCCGCCCCGGCGGTGTGGGCGGCCACGTCGCTGTAAAGTCGGTCCATCCCGGCCGCCGCCTGTCTCCTCCCTGCGAGCGTAGCGAAGTGGGGAGGGGGACCCCGAAGGGGTGGAGGGGAAATCAGCCCGTCCGCTTACGCACCGCCTTCAGGATGCTCTCCAGCACCCCGTCCAGGTTCACCCGCACATCCTCGGCCGTGAACCGGATCACCCCGATCCCCTGCTCTTGCAGCCACGCCGTCCGTCGCCGGTCCGCCGCGATCTGGTCGGGATGGTCATGCCCCTGGCCGTCGACCTCCACCGCCAGCCGCGCGGCGGCGCAGTAAAAGTCCAGCACATAGGCGCCGATGGGGTGCTGGCGGCGGAACTTCAGGCCCTCGAGCTTACCGCCCTTGATCGCAAACCACAGTCGGGCCTCGGGCGGGGTCAGGCGACGGCGGAGGTCGCGGGCTTTCTCCACCGTTTTGCGTATCGGCAAGAGTCCCCTCCACCACCCTCCGGATTGCTTCGCGATCCGGCGTTTGCTGCCACGCGGCTCGCCAGAGGCAAGCCGTGGGGTCCCCCTCCCCAGCTGAGCTGGGGAGGAGACGATACGGCAAGGTCGGCGCACCTGTCTCCTCCCTGACGGCGAAGCCGTTGGGGAGGGGGCCGCGTAGCGATGGAGGGGAGAACGACCTTTCAGCACAGGCGCTTCACCCCCTCAGCGCGGCCTCAGATCCGGCCAGTGCCGTTGCCAGGCCGGGGGCGGGACCCAGGTCATCGGCCATCGCTGACCGGCCCTCAGGGCGGTGATGATATGGCCCGAAACCCAGTAAAGATTGATCTCCAGCGCCTCGTGCCAGAAGCGCAGCGTCTGGATCTCGTGCTGTTGCTCCAGCCGCGCGAGGCGCTCTTCCGCCGCCTCGGTCTGGGCGGGCGTCTCACGCAGCCGCACGATCTCCAGCGCCAGCCGCGAGGCCGGACAGTAGAACTCCAGAATATGGGTCCCCACCCGCTGCTGGCGGCGAAACACATAGCCCTGCAGCTTGCCGTCCCGGATGATCGACCACAGCGTCGCCTCGGACCGGGTCAGCCGGCGCCGCCAGGCCCGCGCCCGCGTCGCCCGCTCTCGGGCGGCGACGGGGCTGGCCCTCCGCCGCCCCCGCCTCACGGCATCATCAGGCACGCATCCAGCGCCGCGTTCTGCGGGAACTCGCCCGGCGTGTGCGGCACATAGGCGCGACGGCCCACGGCGCGGGCCTGGCCGTAGTCGGCATAGGCCTGCTGGTTGAACTGCTCGACCTGATAGGTCGCCGTAGTCTCGGCGTGGTCCGGCTCATTGGCCCATTCGCTCCAGCTGTAGAGGTCCAGCCAGGTCCCGTCCGCCGCCTGCAGCGCGCCGTCATTCCAGGCGTCGCCGCCCGGGCCGCTGCGGTTGCCGCCGCCCGCCGGCGCCGGCGAGGTCTCGGCCACGGTGAAGCCCGCCGCCTCATAGCAGGCCGCGCGCGCCGCCCGCTCGGCGTTACCCTGCTGGCGCGCCTCGTCCGACACCGGATCGCCGCAGGCGCTCAGCGCCAGGGCCGCCGCCATCGCCGTTCCCATAATCAGTCTGTGCATGGTCGCTCCCCGTCGATCCGCGTTCGACCAGGAGATGACGCCGCCGCCAGGGCGGCGTCAAGCGGGCATCCAGCCTATCGCCGCCCCGGCCAACCCGCGCCACACTCCTGCCCCAACCGGCGCGTTCCCTGCTGACATGCGCGCCCTGGTTTTCATCATCGTTGCTGCTGGCTCGCTGGCCACCGCCGGCGCGGCCTGGGCGTGCAGCTGCGTAGAGTGGCAGAGCGCTGAGCGACAGCTTGCCGCGCACAAGGTCGCCTTCATTGGACAGGCCGTCTCGACGGTTCCCGCGCCGGGGCAAGCCGGGCGCGATGGTTACGTGGTCACGCGGTTCCTTGTCAGGCGCACCCTGCGCGGGCCGCATCGCACCTTTCGATCAATCTTCCATGTGCCAGGCCCTGGCGGGGCCGTGTGCGAAATCAGTTTCGAGGTTGATCGTGAAACGGTCGTTCTGGCCTACATAGACGAGGGCCGTCTGGGCACCAGCATGTGCAGTGCACCCCAATTCCCCATCGCCGACTTCGAGTCGGCCGCACGCCAGCGGTCCCGGCCTCAGAGCGCCCCCGCCGTCTCGGCCGCCATCTGGCGCAGGGCCTGTTCGAACACCTCGGCCGGCTGGCCGCCGGAGATCAGCCACTTGTTCTCGACCACCACGGCGGGCACCGAGTTGATGCCCCGTCTGATCCACAGTTTCTCTTCGGCCCGCACGGCGTCGGCGAACCGGCCCTCGGCCAGCACCGCTCGCGCTTCGGCCCCATCGAGGCCTGCGGCCTCGGCCGCTGCGACCAGGGTTTCGGCCTCATTCAGCGGCTGATTGTGGGTGAAATGCGCGCTCAATAGCGCCCGCTTCATCCGCGCTTGAGCCTCAGGACCGCCCTCGTCAGGTCCCCCCGCGCCGGGTTCGGCGCCGGCCCAATGGATCAGCCGGTGGGCGTCAAAGGTGTTCCAGATCCGGCTGGCCTCGCCCAGGTTCATCTCGAACCCGACCAGGGCCGCGCGGTCACGGATCATCGCCCGGTTCTGGGCCGACTGTTCCGGGGTCGAGCCGTATTTCCGGCCGATGTGCTCGACGATGTTCTCGCCTTCGGGGGCCATCTGCGGGTTCAGCTCGAACGGCTGGAAGTGGATCTCGGCGGTGATGCCATCGGCCTTCAGCCGCTCCAGCGCCGTGGTCAATCCGCCCAGTCCCACCGCGCACCAGGGGCACACGACGTCGGAAACGAAATCGATCTTCAAGGGGCGGGTCAGGGTCGATGTCTGGGTCATGGCGGATCATATGGGACCGCGACCGGCCTCTCGCCAGCACCGCCCGCCTCCGCTAGCGTGCCGCCCGGTAAAGAGCCCGAGGAGACGACCATGTCCGGTTTTCAACCCCGCCTGACCCGTCGCGGCGCCCTGTTCGCGGGCGCGGCCGCCGGTGGACTGGGCTGGAGCCACGCCGCCTCGGCCCAGGATCAGGACGCCGCCCTCGCCGACGCGGTGGACGCCTATGTCCGCCGCGTCATGACCGCCTGGCCGGACCAGCCGGCGGTCGGCGTGGCGGTGGTGCGCGACGGCCGTACCGTCATGGCCCGCGGCTATGGCGAAAAGCGCATGGGCTCGGGCGAGGCGGCGGACGCCGACACCCAGTTTGCTGTGGCGTCCAACACCAAGGCCACGACCGCAACCCTCCTGGCCATGCTGGTGGACGCCGGCCAGATCGAATGGGACGCGCCGGTGCGCACCTATCTGCCGGACTTCCGACTGTCGGACCCCTTCATCGGCGAGCGCATCACCGTGCGCGATCTGATCTCGCACCGCGCCGGCTTTGGCCTGGGGGCGGGCGATCTGCTGTTCTGGCCGAACTCGGACCGCACCCGCGCCGAGATCATGGCCGCCGTGCCTCATGTGCCGATCGAGTACGGCTTCCGGGCCGGGTATCATTATTGCAACCTGATGTTCGTGGTCGCCGGCGAGGTGGTCGCCGCGAAAATGGGCGCGCCCTTCGAAGACTGTCTGCAAAGCCGCATCCTGACGCCGCTGGGCATGACCAACACCGTACCGATGACGTCGATGGCCGATCCGGCACGGTCCGCGCTTCCTCATGGCCGCATCGGCCCGCCGCTCCGCTATCAGGGGGCCATGACCCTGTTGTCGGACACCATCCCCGGCATCTGGAACTGGGATTCCGCCGCCGCCGCCGGCGGCATCTGCGCCACCCCAGCCGACTGGACCCGCTGGATCAAGACCCAGTTGGCCGCAGGTCAGGCCCCCGACGGCGGCCCGCGCCTGTGGTCGGACGTGCAGGCCCGCGAGATGTGGCGACCCAATGTCATCTCCGGCTCCTCGCCCGGCCCGACCGACCAGATGCCCAACCGCGCCATCACCGCCACCTACGCCATGGGCTGGGCCGTCCAGGACTATCGCGGCGAGCGCATCGTCAACCACGGCGGCGGCTCGCCCGGCGGCATCTCCTCGACCTTCCTGATCCCGGGCCGCAATGCCGGCTTTTCTGTCTTCACCAATGCCGAAGAGAGCTTCTGTCTACGTGCGCTGCGTCAGGGCATCGCCGACATTCTCATGGACAAGGTCACCTTCGACTGGATCGCTGACGGCCAGCGCCGCCAGACCGAAGGCAATGCCCGCTCCCTCGAAGCCGCCGCCGCCATCGACGCCGCCCAGGCGGCGGGCGCGCCGCCGTCCTTGCCGCTGGAGGCCTACGCCGGGACGTGGCGCGATCCCTGGTACGGCGACATCGCGATCACCGAACGCGACGGCAGCCTGCATCTCGCCTTCACGCGTTCCCACGCCCTGAACGGCCCGCTGGAGCCCTACGACGGCGAGACGTTCCGCACCCGCTTCCCCGACCTACGTGAGGAGGACGCCTTCATCACCTTCGAGATCGAGAACGGTGCCCCCGTCCGCGCGACGGTGCGCGGCGTCTCGCCCGACATCGACTTCAGCTACGACTATCAGGACCTGAGGTTGACCAGGGTGGCCTGACCGCCGACATCCCCGCACCCGTGACCGCCAAGGCCTTGAAAACCCGACCGCCCGGCGCGGTCTGGTGGCCGTCTGTGCCCGCCGGCCGGCACGCCTCTATCGTGTCGGCTCGGGTCGTTCTCATCGTCCGGCCAGAGGTGCCTGAACCCAGGGTGGCGAGATCTTGCCGCAATTCCGCGCGCGCCCCGCGCCGGCGTTAGTGCACTTAGTGCACCCGATTCACAGTGCACTAACTCTGCGACCTAGGCCGGCACCAGCTCGATCAGATCCAGGGTCGATTCGAACTCGGGGTACGGAATGACCAGCCGCCAGCGGTTGCGTCCGATCCGCTCGACCCGACCGGCAAAGTCGCGCTCGTCATTGTTGCCATAGGAGTTCGCGCGCGGCTCTTCGCCTAGGGCCATCGAGCCCAGGAACACCATGCCCAGATCGTCTTCCGGGAACAGCAGCCCGCTGGGACGCTGCGAGCCGGTCGTCTTGACCAGACGCAGCCCATTGGCCGTGCGGGTGATCTCGCATTCGAACCAGCCGTAGACGACATAGCCCAGGCCGGTGGCACCTTGGTGGCCGAGCTTGACCGTTCGACAGCGATAGCGGCCAGACGGTGGCGTCGGATTGTCCAGGGCCGCATGCGGATCGATCAAGGCCCCAACCGACAAGAGATCGCCCGAACCCTCCGACCGACGCGCCTGATCGAGGGCCCGGCGCCAGGCCTCGTCGATGCGATCCAGCCGGGACCGATCCTCCTGGGTGATAATCCCGCGCCAGTCGCGCAGCACACCCCCGCCCGGCCCGTCTGACGGCGGGGCCGGCGGCGGCGGCGGGGTCGGCCCATAGGGAGGGCCATAGCTAGGAGCGGTGGCACAGGCCGAGAGCAGCAAGATCGATGCGAGTGCTGCCGGAAATCGAATGCCGTTCATGGAAATGGTGGACCCCTCTGACACGCCCCCGCGTCACCCCAGCGCGTCGCGCACGGAGAAGGCCGCAACCATCGGGGAAACCACGACGGAAAACAACGTCCAGGCAAAAATCAGCGCCAGTCCCCCCACCCACGGCAGGCCTTGGGCCGCGGCCACCAGCAGGCCCGCGCCGAAGATGGCGGGGGGCGCAAAAAGCGGCAGGACGACCACTGCGATCAACAGACCACCCCGTCGCGAACCCAGGGCCAGGGCCGCCCCCATCATGCCGGTAAAGGCAAAGCCGAGGCCACCGATCGCGGCGGCGGCCAGAGTCAAAGGCAGGATCGAATCCGGGGCCCCCAGCGCCGCCGCCGCCACCGGCGCGGCCACGGCCAGCGGCAGGCCGATGGCGACCCACTGGGCCAGCGCCTTGATGGCGGACACTCCAACCAGGCCCAGCGGTCCGATGGCCAGCAGGTCGAGCGCCCCATCCTCAAAATCGCGCTCGAACAGACGCTCGAGCGACAGCAGGCTGGCCAGGGCCAGCGCCAGCCAGGACGACCCCACCGCCAGCGCCGCCAACCGCTCAGGCTCGGAACCCACCGTCAGGGGTGTCAGCGCGGTGATCGCCGCAAAGAAGGCCAGCGCCATGATCGCGCCCCCTCCCCGCCCCCAGGCCAGGCCGAACTCGCGCCGGAACAACAGCATCACCGGGTTCACGCCACACCCCCCAGGTCCAGCACCCCATGCTCGAACGGCATCGGGTCATGCGCCGCCGCCAGGATCATCCCGCCTGTTCCCAGATGCTCATCAGCCAGCAGGCCCAGGTTCTCCCGCCACCGTGCATCCAGCGGGGCCAGCGGTTCATCCAGCAGCCACAAGGGTCGGTCCGCCGCCACCAGCCGCGCCATCGCCAGCCGCTTCCTCTGACCCGCCGACAAGGACCGCACCGGCAAGGGCAACAGCGGCCCCAGCGCCAGCGTCTCCACCGCCCGCTCGATCCCCGCACCATTCGCCCCGGCCCACCGGCACCAGAAGTCCAGTTCCTCTCTCGCCGTCCGCCCGGCCTTCAGCCCGTCCTGGTGGCCAATCAGATGCAACCGATCCGCCCACTCGCTCTCACCGGACAACTCGACCGCACCCCTCATCGGCTTCAGCAAGCCCGCAACCACCCGCAGCAACGAGGTCTTGCCCGCCCCGTTCGGCCCGGTCAGCACCACCGCCTCGCCCGGCCCGACGCTGAACGACAGATCGCGGATCAACAGCCGGTCCCCCCGCGCCACCGTCAGGTCACGCACCAAGAGGCCTTCTCCCCTTGCGGGACCCGAAGGGCAGCGCGGAGCCTGGAAAGGTGGCCCCTGCAGGGGGTCGGATGAGGGGTCGCGCTGATCCATCGGGGTGTCGGCTTTGGCCTCTAGCTGCGGCGAGGCCGGCGCGACCCCTCATCTGTCATGGTGCGCATGACACCTTCTCCCGCAAGGGAAGAAGGGTTTGTTTTGCGAACCTCTCTCAATGCCCATGACGGCATCATGGATTCATGGACGAACCGTGCGCGCATGGCTATATCCGCCGCAGCCGCAGCAGGCGATCGCCGCGCACGTCGGGGACCTGTGTGCCCCAGCGTCCAGCGCGCGACCGCGCAACCGAATTGTCGGGCGGCTTTGATCAGAGGACACCTCTCCCATGCCGTCAGTTGACAGCCTCAAGACCCGTCAGGACCTTTCCGTCGGGCGCAAGAAGTACGCCTATTACAGCCTTCCCGCCGCCGAGGAAGCCGGCCTGACCGGAATCTCTCGCCTGCCGCGCTCGATGAAGGTCCTCCTCGAGAACCTTCTGCGCAACGAGGACGGCGTGTCGGTCACCGAGGCCGACCTCAAGGCCGTCGCCGCCTGGATCGACAACAAGGGTTCGGTCGAACACGAGATCGCCTTCCGTCCGGCGCGCGTGTTGATGCAGGATTTCACCGGCGTTCCCGCCGTCGTCGATCTGGCCGCCATGCGCGATGCCATGACGGCCCTGGGTGCCGACCCGTCCAAGATCAATCCGCTGAACCCGGTCGATCTGGTCATCGACCACTCGGTCATGGTCGATCACTTCGGCACGCCCAAGTCATTCGAGCAGAACGTCGAGCGTGAATACGAGCGCAACATCGAGCGTTACAACTTCCTGCGCTGGGGCTCGTCGGCCTTCAACAACTTCCGCGTCGTGCCGCCCGGCACCGGCATCTGCCACCAGGTCAACCTGGAGAACCTGGCCCAGACCGTCTGGACCGCCGACGAAGGCAAGAAGACTGTCGCCTATCCCGACACCGTCGTCGGCACCGACAGCCACACGACCATGATCAACGGCCTGGCCGTCTTGGGCTGGGGCGTCGGCGGCATCGAGGCCGAGGCCGCGATGCTGGGTCAGCCGATCCCGATGCTGATCCCCGAGGTCATCGGCTTCAAACTGACCGGCAAGCTGCCGGAGGGAGCTACGGCCACCGATCTGGTGCTGACCGTCACCCAGATGCTGCGCAAGCGCGGCGTGGTCGGCAAGTTCGTCGAGTTCTTCGGTGACGCCATCGCCGGCATGACCATCGAAGACCAGGCCACCATCGCCAACATGGCCCCGGAGTACGGAGCCACCTGCGGTTTCTTCCCCGTCAGCCAGGCCACGATCGACTATCTGACGGCCACGGGTCGCGACAAGGCGCGCGTCGCCCTGGTCGAGGTCTATGCCAAGGCGCAAGGCCTGTGGATCGAGCCGGGTTCGGACGAGCCGGTGTTCACCGACACCCTGGAGCTGGACCTGTCGACCGTCGTGCCGTCCCTGGCCGGTCCCAAGCGCCCGCAGGACAAGGTCGCCCTGACCACCGCCGCGCCGGAGTTCGAGGCCCATCTGACCGGCACCTTCAACCGCCCGGCCGACGCCCCGCGCAACAAGGTTGAGGGCCGTGACTTCGACATCGGTGACGGCGACGTGGTGATCGCCGCCATCACCTCATGCACCAACACCTCCAACCCGTCGGTGCTGATCGCGGCGGGTCTGGTGGCGCGCAAGGCCGCCAAGCTGGGCCTCAAGCCCAAGCCGTGGGTCAAGACGTCGCTGGCCCCCGGCTCGCAGGTGGTGACCGACTATCTGACCGATTCCGGTCTGCAGGCGGACCTCGATGCGCTGGGCTTCAACCTGGTCGGCTATGGCTGCACCACCTGTATCGGCAACTCCGGCCCGCTGGATTCCGAGATCTCCCAGGCCATCAACGACAACGGCGTCGTCGCCACCTCGGTCCTGTCGGGCAACCGCAACTTCGAGGGCCGGGTGAACCCGGACGTCCAGGCCAACTATCTGGCCTCGCCGCCGCTGGTCGTCGCCTACGCCCTGGCCGGCTCGATGCGGATCGACATCACCACCCAGCCGATCGGCCAGGACAAGAAGGGCAAGGACGTCTTCCTCAAGGACATCTGGCCGACCTCCAAGGAGATCGCCGACATCCAGAAGAAGTCGGTGACGCCGGCAATGTTCGCCAAACGCTATGCCGACGTCTTCAAGGGCGACAAGCACTGGCAGGCGATCAAGGTCACCGGTGGCCAGACCTATGAGTGGGACGACAAGTCCACCTATGTTCAGAACCCGCCCTACTTCGACGGCCTGTCAATGGAGCCGGCCCCGGTCGCAGACATCATCGAAGCGCGCATCCTGGGCATCTTCGGCGACTCGATCACCACCGACCACATCTCGCCGGCCGGGTCGATCAAGGCCACCTCGCCGGCAGGCAAGTATCTGATCGACCATGACGTCGCGCCGATCGACTTCAACAGCTACGGCGCACGCCGCGGAAATCACGAAGTGATGATGCGCGGCACCTTCGCCAACATCCGAATTCGCAACAAGATCACCCCGGAGATCGAAGGCGGCGTCACCAAGCACTTCCCGTCGGGCGAGGTCATGGCGATCTACGACGCAGCCATGCGCTACCAGTCCGAGGGTCGGCCGCTGGTGGTGTTCGCGGGCAAGGAATACGGCACCGGCTCGTCGCGCGACTGGGCGGCCAAGGGCACGCGCCTTCTGGGTGTTCGCGCCGTCATCGCCGAGAGCTACGAGCGCATCCACCGCTCCAACCTGATCGGCATGGGCGTAGTGCCGCTACAGTTCAAGGCCGAGGGCTGGACCAAGCTCGGTCTGACCGGCGAGGAGATCGTCACCATCCGTGGCCTGTCCGACGCCAATGTCGGCAAGCTGAAGCCCCGTCAGGAACTGTGGGTCGAGATGTTCCGTCCGTCGGACGGCAAGATGGCCCGCTTCCCGGTGCGCTGCCGCATCGATAACCAGACCGAGATGGACTACTTCAAGGCTGGCGGGGTGATGCCCTACGTCCTGCGGAACCTGGCCTCGGCCTGAGGCTTCGCACAGACTGAACCCGATTAGGGGGCGCGGGGCGACCGCGCCCCCTTTTTTTGTGGGCTGGCCCGACGCCGGGCTCCCCCCCTCAACGCCACTGATGGTGACCCTGGCAAAACGAGGGGCGCAAGGCGTTGCGTTGGCAACGAATGCCTCTAAGAGACACAGGAGGTTGATGGGAGCTCGACGTGCGTATTCTTGTTCTGGGCGGCGACGGATTCTGTGGCTGGCCGACGGCCTTGCACCTGTCCAATCTCGGGCACGATGTGGTCATCGTCGACAACCTGTCGCGCCGCAAGATCGACGTCGAGCTGGAGGTTGAATCCCTCACGCCCATCCGTTCGATCAGCGAACGGCTGGCGGCGTGGAAAGAGGTGTCCGGCAAGGATATTCGCTTCGTCAATCTGACGCTGGGCCAGGATTTCGACCGGCTGGTCACCTACTTGAGGGATGAGAAGCCCGACGCCATCGTCCACTTCGCCGAACAGCGGGCCGCGCCCTATTCGATGAAGTCGGCCCAGCACAAACGCTACACGGTCAACAACAACATCAACGCCACCCATGATGCGCTGGCAGCCATCGTCGAAGCGGGGGTGGACTCCCACCTCGTGCACCTGGGCACCATGGGCGTCTATGGCTACGGCACCTCGGGCGCTGCCATCCCCGAGGGCTATCTTAAGGTCATGGTCGAGGGACCGGACGGCCTGGTTGAACGCGAAATCCTGCACCCGGCGGCACCGGGGTCAATCTACCACATGACCAAGACCCAGGATCAGCTGCTGTTCTATTTCTATAACCGCAATGACGATATCCGGGTGACGGACCTGCACCAGGGCATCGTCTGGGGCACCCAGACGCCGGAGACGGAACGCGACGAGCGACTGATCAACCGCTTCGACTATGACGGCGACTACGGCACGGTGCTGAACCGCTTTCTGATGCAGGCGGCGGTCGGCTATCCGCTGACGGTGCATGGGACGGGGGGCCAGACGCGGGCCTTCATCCATATTCGCGACACCGTGCGCTGCATCGAGCTAGCCATCGACAACCCGCCCCAGAAGGGCGAGCGGGTGCAAATCCTCAACCAGATGACCGAAACGCACCGCGTGCGTGACCTGGCTCAGATGGTGGCCGAGGCGACGGGGGCCGAGATCACCAACCTCGACAATCCACGGCGTGAGGCCGACGAGAACGAGCTGGACGTGGTCAATGACCGCTTCCTCGGCCTGGGCCTGAATCCGATCCGGCTGGAAGACGGGCTGCTGGCCGAGGTGCGCGAGATCGCCACCCGCTATGCCGACCGGGCAGATCGGACAAAAATCCCATGCGTATCGAACTGGCGTTCGGCAACCTAGCGGCGCGTCAGGGTCCACGCCCCGTCTGTTGACCGATAGGTTGCCTCACCGATGTGCTCAAAGGTGAGGATGGCCATGCCGTCGGCATTGTCCAGTTCCAGGCCCAGGGGAACCGGCCGCCACCCCTGAGGCGATCGGTCGCGCAGGCAGTCACCCGCGATTGTCAGGGCCTGCATGGGAGCCGCCAGGCTGCCCTGTGCCACAGGCGCATTCCGGGCACTCAGCTCAAGCGCGCAGTCGCCCTCCGGCCCAGCCAGGTGCCAGTTTCCGGCCAGACCCTCGGCCTCGTTCAAGAGGGGTGACGTGTGCATGGTGTTTTCCTCCACCGCATCGACAGCCTCGGACGTCGGCGCGTGACAGGCCGGGACCCCGAGCAGGGTCAGCGCAGAAACCAGCATTTTCAAGACCGAAATCGCCATCGTCAGTTACCATAAGGGTTGGCACATTTCGCTGGTAGGCTTAGCGTGTCAGATTAGATCGCGCGACAATTGGATAGTTGCGGACTGGGAGGATAGGGCATGTGCATCGTTTGCGCTGATATGTCAGGACAATTTCGCCGGACCGACTTTTTGCCGGACGATATCGGCAATGATCTGGCCGTCGGTGCCGGACAGCGTGGCCTGAATTTCAGCCCAAACAATCCCTTGTCGTACCTCGATCTCGATGATCGCGGCGGCACCGCCGGCAACGGGAAACCGTCTTTGACGCCCACGGACGCCGGAACCCAGATCACGCGGGCCAATGCCCGCTGGTCGGCCAATATCGGCGACCCGGCGACCGTGACCTATGCTTTCCGGTCAAACGCGCCAGCTCAGATGCCGTCGGATACATCGGGATTCTCTCGCTTTAGCGAAGCGCAGATCGCCGCGACCGAACTCATGCTTCTGGCCTGGTCCGATGTGGCCCGGATCACTTTCAATCGGGTTGGGACCGGGAGCTCCGGCGAGGGAGCCTACTCCGACAGCGCCGCCATGCTGTTCGGCAACTATTCCGCAGGCGCGGATGGGGCCGCTGCCTTCGCCTACTACCCCGGGAACACGAACTCAACGGCTAACTCGGGCGATGTCTGGATCAATTCCTCGCTCAGCTATAACGCGACACCGCTGTATCTGGCCTATGGCTATCAGGTTCTGGTCCACGAGATCGGCCATGCCATCGGCCTAGGTCATCCGGCTGACTACAATGCGGGCAGCGGAGGTCCCATCACCTATTCGGGTAGTGCGACCTACTACGAAGACTCTCGCCAGTACACGGTGATGAGCTATTTTGGGGAATCCAACACCGGCGGCAATTTCGGGGGTCGGTATTCCTCGGCTCCGCTGTTAGATGACATCGCGGCTGCTCAGCGCCTCTACGGGGCCAATATGACCACCCGCGCGGGCGACACCGTTTACGGTTTCAACTCGACAGCAGATCGCGTCTGGTTCAACGCGGGCACCTCGGGTTCTCCCCAGGCCGTGATCTTTGCCGTTTGGGATGCCGGTGGGACCGACACTTTGGATTTCTCCGGTTACACCCAGGCTGGCATTGTGGATCTACGCCAGGGCCATTTCTCCAGCGTCGGGGGCCTGGTCGGCAACGTCTCGATCGCCATGGGAGCCGTTATCGAGAACGCCATCGGTGGCTCAGGAGCCGACGTTCTGGTCGGCAACAGCGCCAACAATCGTCTGACCGGCGGGGCTGGCAACGACAACCTGTACGGCGGCGCGGGCAGTGATACGGCTGTCTTCTCCGGCAATATGTCGGCCTATACGATCACGGCTGGAACCGAGACAATCAACGGGATCGCCTATCGCATTGTCACCGTGGTCGGGCCTGACGGCACCGATGTCCTACGCGGCATCGAGAACCTTCAATTTGCCGACCAGACCATTGCCGCTCCGATCGCCAACGCCGGTATCATCATCGAGGGCGATGCCACCAACGATACACTCACCGGAACTGACTACGCTGACCATCTCATTGGGGCGGACGGCAATGACACGATCGACGGCGGTGCCGGAAACGACGAAATCAACGGGGGCCGTGGCAATGACAACCTGACTGGCGGCCTCGGTTTCGACTGGGTTGACTACAGCAATGCCACGGGCGGCGTTACGGTCAACCTGACGAGTGGGACGTCCTCTGGTGCCGCCGGAAACGACAGCCTGGCCGGCTTTGAAGCGGTCCGGGGCAGCACCTTCAACGACACCCTCACCGGCAGTACAGCGGACGACATCATTGACGGATTGGGTGGCTCCGACACCCTCAACGGTGAGGGTGGAAACGATCAGCTATACGCTCGAGACGGTGTCATGGTCGCGGCCGCTGATGTCATCAAGCCGAGCAGCCAATTCAACCTGTCTATCGGAACTGCCGTTAACGTCGACGCCAACTTCGATAAGATGAATGACCCCGGGGTGCAAAACGCCACCACGGTGCCGCACGCGGTTATCCGTGGGACCGGAGTGGGCGGCGGGCAGGAATATTACGCCTTCACGGTGACGGCTGGAGCCGCCTGTACCTTTGACATCGCCAGCGCCGGCTTCGACACCACTCTGCGTATCTTTGATGCCAGCGGCACCCAGCTCGCCTGGAATGATGACGAGGCTACGGGCAACACGGCATCGCTGATCAACTACACCTTTGCCACAGGTGGGACCTACTACATCGCCGTCGGGGCCTGGCAATCCGGCGCCAGTGAGGCTGGTGGCAGCGCAAACGTTCCCGTTAGCGGCACCTATGTTTTAAACATCTCAATTCCTGGACACAGCTACGTCGAGGCCACTGGCATCGGTTCGACCCTGAACGGCGGCGACGGCGACGACGTCCTCTACAGCGGCTCTTCCAACGACACGATCAATGGCGGTGAGGGCACAGACAGGGTGGTCCTGTTCGGTGCGCGATCGTCGTGGACGATCACCGATAATGGCGGTGGATCCTTCACCGTCTCGAACGGGACCCAGACCGACACTCTGACTGGTGTTGAGTTCGCTCAATTCACCGACGGTACCTATGCCTTGGCGGCCGCTCCGACCGAGGGCGACGATACCCTGGAAGGTACGGTGGGCGACGACGACATCAATGCGCTTGGCGGCAACGACATCGTCGATGGCCGCGAGGGCAACGACACGCTCCGTGGCGGGACCGGCAACGACATCCTACGCGGCTATCACGGGAATGACGCCCTCTATGGCGACGACGGTGATGATCAGCTCCATGGAGAGGATGGCAGCGACAGTCTCTATGGCGGCGCGGGCAATGACCTGATCAACGGCGGTAACGGGGATGACTTCGTTTTCGGCAACACCGGCATGGACATCATCTATGGCGAGGACGGCAATGACATTTTGGCCGGTGGGGAGGATCACGACACCCTTTACGGCGGCATCGGCAACGATGAGATGAGAGGCGATGCCGGCAATGACCGTCTGGAGGGTCAGGACGGTAACGATCTTCTGTACGGGGGTGTCGGCTTTGACGAACTGTTTGGCGGAGAGGGTACCGATACGCTTTACGGCGGCGATGACCGTGACGGTCTGTACGGCGGCAA
>NZ_AUAO01000001.1 GCF_000428765.1 Brevundimonas aveniformis DSM 17977 | reverse complement strand
CCCTGGTCGGGGGAGCCGGCAACGATCTGATGAACGGCGGTGACGGCAACGATGTGTTTGTCTTCGACACCGGCTTTGGCCATGACGAGATCCTGGGCTTCAGCGCCGGTGCCGGCGTCGGCGACGTCATCCGCTTCTCGACCACGGTCTTCTCCAGCTTCTCGGCGGTCATGGCGGCGACGGCTGACAATGGCCAGGGCTGGGCCGTCATCACGGTGGGGAGCAACAGCATTGTCCTGCGGGGGGTCAGCAAGGCCCAGCTGAATGCCAACGACTTCGAGTTCCAGGCCATGTCACCGGCTGAAGGTCCGCTGGTCCTGCCGGGTCTGGAGGCCGGGCAGCAGGACAAGCACGCAGGGCCGCTGGTCCTGCCCGACCTGATCCAGGATGATGACCCGCTGATTCTTCCGGGGATTGCCGATGCAGGCAAATGGGAGTTCACGCCGCTGGTCCAGCCCAGCCTCGGCGACACAATGGATCCGCTCGTCCTGCCCGGTGACAGCTATGGCTCCGAGAAGGCCGTGGACGACCCGGTGATCTGTTTCGTCGATGAGGAAATCATCGAGGCCAGTCTAGCCGCCTTCGACGGCAAGCTACACTCTGATCGGATGAGGGAGCACTCAGACGATTGGATTCTCGTCTAGGAAGACCCGGCGCAACGGCAACGTTGCGCCGCTCCTAGAGCCTGATCGGTGGAAATGGCATCGCTGCGCGATGTCATTGAAGCCGTGAATCGGGCTTCAGAAGAAAGTGCGAGCCTGATTTAGCCTTTGGTTGGAACCACCCGGTCGTTCCAACCAAAGCCATCAGGCTCTAGTGCGCCAATACCGTTCGCCGGTAGTCAGCAAACGACTGACCAACACTATCCTTGGGGGATAGAATGGTCGGCCCGGACCAAGCCCACTCGATGGCCAGGTCAGGATCATCCCAGCGAACGCTGCGCTCGGCCTGGGCGCTCCAGGGCTGATCAACCTTGTACAGAACCCGGGTGTGAGCCTCGAGGGTGACAAAGCCGTGCAGAAAATCGCGCGGCACAAAGAGCTGCCAGCCGTCCCGGGCATCCAGTTCGACGCGCAGGTGACAACCAAAACCGGGGGACCCGGGCCGCACGTCAACGATGGCGTCAGCAATGCGCCCGCTCATCACCTGAACCAGCTTGGCCTGCTGGTGCGGCGCGGCCTGAAGATGCAGCCCCCTGACCGTCCCGGCTTGCTCGGACCATGAGAGATTGTCCTGGACGAAGTCCGCCGTAATGCCCGCTTCAGCGAGGGCCGCCCGGTTATAGGATTCCATCAGCCAGCCACGATGATCGGCATTGCGCCGCGGGCGGATCATAAAGGCACCGTCGATCTCCAGCGGTCGAATGTCCATGGGCGTCTCCTTGCGGGCTTCAAGGGTGACTAGGCCAGACCGCGCCGCTATGAAAGCGCGCCGTCAATCACCACGGGGGAGCGTCGGACGTGTCACTGGGCGAAACCGACGTCGTGGTCATCGGTGCAGGCGTCATCGGCCTGGCCATCGCTGCCGGCCTCGCTCGGGCCGGTCGCGAGGTCGTGGTCCTAGAGGCCGAGGACCGCATCGGCACTCAGACATCGTCGCGCAACAGCGAGGTCATCCATGCCGGCCTCTACTACCCGACCGACAGCCTCAAACACCGGCTCTGCGTGGAGGGACGACGACGCCTCTACCCCTATCTGGAATCACGCGGCATCGCACACCGCCGATGCGGCAAGCTGGTCGTAGCGACGTCGCCTGAGGAAGAAGCGCGCGTCGAAGCGGTACTGGCTCAGGCTCAGGCCAACGACGTCGAGGGTGTCAGTCGCCTGACCGGGGCGCAGGCCCGGGCCCTGGAACCTGCGCTGAACTGTAGCTTTGCCATCCTGTCGGCCCAGACCGGTATCATGGACAGTCACGGCCTCATGCTCGCGCTCCAGGGCGAGGTCGAGGACCACGGCGGTTTCATCGCCTTCAACACGGCGGTTGCGGCCCTACGGGTCACGCCCCACGGCTTCCAGGTGAAAACCGGATCGGGCCGTCTGGATTGCCGCATCCTGATCAACGCCGCAGGCCTGCAGGCCCCGACGCTGGCCGCTGCCATGGAGGGATACGGCGGCCCGACACGCCGGCAATGGCTGGCCAAGGGGTCCTATTTCGGATGTGCGGGGACTCCCGCCTTCACCCGATTGATCTACCCGGCCCCGGTCAATGGCGGCCTGGGGGTCCACCTGACCCTCGATCTGGGAGGGCGCATGCGGTTCGGACCGGATGTAGAGTGGTTGGCCACGGACGATCCCGGTGGCATCGACTACGGCGTCGATCCGCAGCGGGCCGAGGGTTTTTACGCCGCCATTCGTCGCTATTGGCCGGCCCTGGCCGACGCGGCCCTCACCGCGGACTATTCAGGATGCCGCCCGAAGTTAAGCGCGCCTGGTGAGCCTGCCGCCGACTTCGTGCTGGATGGACCAGAGGCCCATGGCCACCCTGGGTTGGTTCATGTGTTAGGGATCGAATCGCCGGGCCTGACATCCTGTCTGGCCCTGGCTGACAGTGTCCGGGACATGGTTCGCGAATGAGCACACAGATCCTCCGTCAAGCTGTCGTTCTGGTCGGGGGACGCGGCACGCGCCTGGGCGACTTGGCACGCGACACGCCCAAGCCCCTGATGCCAATCGACGGAGATCGCCGCTTCCTCGACCATCTGCTCGAGAATATTGCGCGCCACGGACTGGCCGAGATTCTCCTCGTCGCCGGTCATCTGGGGGACCAGATCGAGGCGCGCTATCAGGGGCGATCCATCCTCGGGGCCAGGGTGGTCGTTGTGCGCGAGCCCGAAGCCGCCGGAACCGGCGGAGCCTTGATCCATGTGGCGGATCGCCTGGACGACATCTTTCTCATGTCGAATGGCGATAGCTGGTTCGATTTCAACTATCTGGCACTGACCGCTGCTCTGATGCCCGATGACGAAGGAGCCCTGGCTCTAAGACGGGTTGAGGACGCCCGCCGGTTTGGCAGGGTCGAATATCAGAACGGTCGCATCGTCGCCTTCCAGGAGAAGGATGAAAGCCGCAACGGCCCGGCCTTGATATCCGGCGGGGTCTATCTGTTGAGGCGCTCGGTACTACAACGGATTACGACCCTACCCTGTTCAATCGAGGCCGAGGTCTTTCCCGCCCTCGCATCTGAGGGGCGACTGGCAGGGTTGCCGTTTGACGGTTACTTCATCGACATCGGCCTGCCGGACACCCTGGTCCAGGCCCAGACGGAAATCCCCCAGATGGCCCGCCGTCCGGTCGTCTTCTTTGACCGGGATGGGACCCTAAACGTCGACGAGGGCTACACCCACCGTGTCGAGGATCTGCGCTGGATGCCCCGGGCTATCGAGGCCATCCGCGCTGTCAACGATTCTGGACGGTTGTGCATTGTCATCACCAATCAAGCAGGACTCGGCCGCGGCCTATACGGCGAAGGTGACATGCAGCGTTTTCATGCCGCTATGCAGGCACAGCTGATGGAGGCCGGGGCCCATATCGACGCCTTCTACCATTGCCCGTTTCACGCCGAGGCGACGATTGAGGCCTGGCGGCATCCGAACCACCCGGATCGCAAACCCAACCCAGGCATGATCGAAAAGGCCATGGCCGATTGGTCGATTGATCGCGCCGCATCCGTGCTGATAGGCGACCGCGACCTCGACATGGAGGCCGCACGGCGCGCCGGGGTACAGGGCGTGCTCTACGACGGCGGCGACCTGGCGGCGCTGACGCGGGCAGCCATCGGAGACGCCGACTAGGCGACCTTAGTTGTTGTGGCCTCGATATAGGCGTTCAGCACCTTGTCGACCGGTCCGATCTGCATGAGCCGACCATTTTCGATCCATGCAATCTTGTTGCAAGCGTGTCGGAGAAGGTCGAGCGAGTGACTGGCCAGAACTAGAATACGCGTCCGGCCCAACACATCCGCCAATTGCCGCTCGGCTTTCTCGACAAACCCGAGATCCCCGGCGCTCAGCCATTCATCCAGTATCAGCACATCGCCCTCGATCGCCGTACAGATGGCAAAGGACAGCCGCGCCTTCATGCCGTCGGAATAGGTCCTGACCGGAAGTTTCATAAAGTCGCCCAGACCAGTGAAATCCGGCACCCACCGTTTGGCGTGCGCGACTTCGGCATCGCTGGCCCCAAGCAGGCGCAGGGGCAGCTCTATGTTCGCGTCCCCCGAGAGCTCCTCGTTGATGCCAAGCCCCTTCTCGATCAAAGAGATCACACGCCCCTGAACATTGACCGTGCCCCGGGTCGGCGAGGCAACACCGGCGATCACCCTCAGGAGCGTTGATTTGCCCGCACCGTTTGTGCCGATCAGCCCCAGCCGGTCGCCATCCTTGAGCGAGAGCGACACGTCGCGCAGGGCAGTAACCCTAGCCTCTCCGGCCGGTCCACCGCGCATGCGGTTGATCATCGATACCTTGAGCGAACGCCCCGCCATCTCAAAGACGGGATACTCCAGGGACACTCTATTGATTTCGACCGAGGCCATGACCTGCTCCTACAGCCAGAAGAACATTTTCTTGCGGCTCAGCTGGATTGTTGCTGCGCCAAGCAACAACGCAGCCACGGCCACCCCGATCGCGACCAGATAGTTGGTCGAGGTTGGCAAATGGCCTTCGAGCGGCTGACGCACGATTTCGACCAAATGGTGCAAGGGATTGAACTGAACGACTGGATGATCCGTGGCCAGCTGGCTTGGACGCCAGAACAGAGGCGTGATGAAAAACATGAGCTGCATCACGCTGGCAATGAGCTGCGGCAGGTCGCGGAAACGCGCCGAAAGCGGTGCCAGCACCATGGTCGCGCCGAACCCAAACACAAGGATGATCATTACGCCTGGGATCGCCAGCAAGCTCGTCAGAGGAAGGCCGTGACGAATCCACAAGATCAGAACCAGGATAGGCAAGGCATTGTGGATCAAGATCAAACTGGAACGATAAGCATTTCGCGCCGCGAGTACAGTCGTGGGGATGCGTGTCGCCCTTAGGTAGCGCTCGACTTCTGTGACGGCCTGAGATCCATCAGTGAGGAGGCCTGAAATAAGGGTCCAAACCAGAAGCCCGGTCCCGATAAAAATTACATAATCCCGAAAAGGCTGCTCAAAGATCTGGCTGTAAAGCAGCGCAATCCCGAGGATAAGGCTGAACATGGCCAAACTGATCCAGAATGGGCCAAGTAGAGATCGCCTATACCTTAGTTCAACATCTTGATTAGCAAGCAAGAACCAAACGCGCCAGTCTTTCCAGACGGCCGAAAAATCACTAATCAAACCACCCATTACCGGGTTGCCTTCCGTCCTGTTTTCAAGATCGTATTTGTATTTTTCTGCGCTCGCGGCTGAGGTGTTTGGCACATGCCTACAAGGCACTCAAGCGTTGAGTCCTGTCAGACGAAAGTCTGCCGTGGGCCTGCGACAATGCGTCAATCCCCAATCGGGATTGTACGCTCGCCTGATAAGCAACGTGTGATAGTAGGAGCGCGGTTAGGACCGATGTTGGGTCGAGAAGGCGTTTATGACTGACTATCGAAGAGTGCTGGTGACCGGAGCGACAGGTTTTCTGGGCCGTCACACGGTCCCCGCCCTCGAGGAGGCCTTCCCGGAACGTGAGATTGTGGCCGTATCCTCCAAGGACGGAGATCTCACACGGCTGGACGAAACCGTGGCCCTCCTGGATCGGGTCAAGCCGGATGTGGTCGTGCATCTGGCCGCCTATTCGGGAGGTATCGGCGCAAACCGAACCTGGCCGGCAGACTTCTACTTCCGCAACATCATGTTTGTCTCGAACATGTACGAGGCCGCCGCCCGCAGCCGAGCCGCCGACGGCACTGGCGTTCAGAAGATTGTCTACACGATGGGCGGCTGTTCGTATCCGGGAGACGCCGTCTCTCCGATCGGCGAAGATCAGATGTGGCAAGGATTTCCGCAGGCCGATTCCGCCGCCTACTCCAGCGCCAAGAAAATGGGGATCGTCGCGGCCGAAGCCTACCGCAGCCAGCACGGTCTAAAGTCGACCGTTCTGGTTCCCGGCAACCTTTATGGCGAGTACGACAACTTCCGCAATGGCGAGAGCCATGTCGTGCCAGCGATGATCCGCCGGTTCTACGAGGCCCGGCTGAGTGGCGCATCAGAGGTGCCCTGCTGGGGACGCGGCATCGCTCAACGCGATTTCGTCTATGCAGGAGATGTCGCGCGCTTGATCCCGTTCTTCATCGACAGCGACGAGTCCGGTCCCGTCAATCTTTCGAAGGGAAACACGACCACCATCAAGGACCTGTCCGAGGCTGTGGCGCGCGCGGTCGGCCTCGAGGCGGAACTCGTGTGGGATACCTCCAAGCCCGAGGGACAACTGATCAAAATCTTCGGCGTCGACCGCATGAAGTCCTTGGGCCTGGAATGCCCGACCGAGCTGGATACGGGTCTGCGCCGCACGGCGGATTGGCTGATCACGAACTACGACACCGCCGGCGACGGCCTGAGACTATAGGGCACCCAGAGGATCCGTTGCGATGTATGTGACCGTTCGCACCCCCTTGCGTGTCAGCTTTTTCGGCGGGGGTACCGACTATCCGGAATATTTCGCCGACAGGCCGGGCGCTGTGCTCGGCATGGCCATCAATCAGCACATCTATGTGACGGCTCTGGCCCGACCCAAGTTCCTCAAACACGAGTTCCAGATCAGCTATTCGCGCATGGAGCGCGTTTCACGCCTTGATGAGATCGAACACCCCGCCATTCGGGCGGCGCTCGAGGAACACAAATTTCTGGATCCGATCGACCTGACCACCCTGGCCTCCCTACCCTCGCAAACGGGCCTCGGGTCATCGGCGACCTTCATGGTCGGTTTGCTGAATCTTCTTGCCCAGCTTGGTGGCAAGACGCGCACCAAATACGAACTGGCCATGGACGCGATCCGTATGGAACGTGAGGTTCTCGGCCATACCTGTGGAGTTCAGGATCAGTTGCATGCCGCCTTCGGCGGCTGGAACAGGTTCGATTTTCACGGAGAACGCATTCAGCAACGTCCGATACTTGCGCCCCAGGAGACATTGGAGCGGCTGACGTCGTCCATGTACCTGGTCTTCACCGGCCAGACCCGGAGCGCCCCCCAGGCCATCGCGGCCCAGCTGGAAGGCACCCGCAGCGGAACCATCACAGACGAATTGGAAGCCGCCTATGAGCTGGTGGGCCGAGGGCAGGCCATCATTGAAGCCGGCGGTGGCGACGCAGTGGAGCGCTTCGGTCGCCTCCTGCACGAAGGCTGGATGCTCAAGCGACAGTTCTCCACGGCGGTCAGCAACGAGGCGATTGACGGCCTGTATGCTCATGGCCTCGCCAATGGAGCCTACGGCGGCAAACTTTGCGGGGCCGGTTCGGGAGGATTTTTGCTGTTTGTGGTCGACCCGGCTCGCCGCGAACAATTTCTCCAGGCCTTCGAACCCGACAGCTACGTCAAGGTCGCATGCGATTGGTCCGGGACGCACGTGACCGCGACCTAGCGATGACGAAGAGCTTCATCCTGCTCTCTCCGGAATTTTCCAGCCGGGCCGGCCATCAGGCTGAGTACATTGCACAGATGGCGGCGGCGGCTCGTAGAAGCCGGTTTACGGTGAGGGTCGTCGCCCCCACGGATTGTTCGATACAAATCGATAACGCGTCGGTTGAGAGAATCCTGAGCCCATTGAATACGGCCCCGGCGCCTTCGCACTTCGCGGCGCGAGCCATCGCTCGGATCGGGCGCACGCTTGATCAGCATCGCCGCCGTGCGGCCTATCGGGCCCTGTTTGCACAAGGAAACACCGAAGCCCTGTGGTTCCTACATACAGCCCCCTATCCCGAGATTGCCCTGGCGATCGAAGCCTTCATGGCAGCTCCAATGGGGCGTCTGGCCGTGATGATGCGGTCGGATCATGACAACGTTCCGGCCCGGATGGAACAGATCCGCCAGGCCTTGTCGCGAGCCGAGAAGGGCCATGTCGATCTTTGGGCGGATACTGTCGACCTGGCCGAGGCGCTGACCCCCCTTGCCCCGTATCCGGTGGGATGTTCACCTCCGCCGTGGACAGGACGCATACCGACCGTCCAGCCGGTGCGGGGACGTATCGGCGTCTTCGGAGCACGGCGTCGCCAGAAGGGTTACACCCTCCTGGAGCCAATCGCCCGCGTCGCCCAAGCCCGCCAGACAGGGCTCGCCTTTGTCGTTCATGGCTATGCCCACCGCGAACTGTCTGTCGACCCAGATCTGGACACGACAACGCTGGCCTTGTGCGAACTGGGCGTCTCGGTCATCGACGAGATTCTGCCTACCGCCGCCATGGAAGATGAAATCGCCGCCTGTTCGGCGGTCTTGCTGCCATATGATCCCACGATTTACCGACGGGGCTCATCGGGTATGTTCGTTCAGGCCATTGCCATGGGGCGTGCCGCCGTCGTCAGTGAAGGAACCTGGATGGCGGCAGAAGCCCGCCGCATCGGCCTTAGTCGTGTGATCGCTGTAGACCCAACCGATCCAGAGGCCACCACGGGTGCTCTCATCACGGCCGCGTGCATGGGTATTGAGCCTTTTACACCCACGGCTCCCGAAGCGGCCTGGATCAGGGCGTCCCTGCCAGACAATGTCCTCAAAACCGTTGTGGCGGGGCCCCGCTGACACTTGCGGGTGCGGAACGCACCTGCAACAAGGTCGCGCTCCCCTCCAAAGAGTGATCCTGGCATGAACCTCTTCAACACGACTGTGACCGATGCGGCCATCGCCAAGGTCAATGAAGTTCTTCGCTCGACGTTTCTGAACGAAGGTGAGGTCGTCCGCGAGTTCGAAGCCAGCCTTCGTAGTGCGGTTGGTGCCCCGCATGTGGCGACCGTCAATTCCTGCACAGCGGCCTTGCACCTCTGTCTAGAGGTTCTCGGAGTCGGCCCTGGCGATGAGGTCATCGTCCCGCCTCAGACCTTCATCGCCACCGGTCTGGTCGTGCTTCACGCCGGCGGCACGCCCGTCTTTGCCGACATCGACCCCGACACGGGCAACATCTCGGCCGCCTCGATCCGGGACAAGATCACAGACCGCACCAAGGCGGTCATTGCCGTACATTGGGGTGGGGCCCCGGTCGATCTGGACGCGGTTCAGGCGGTGTGCCGCGATGCCGGCGTGCCCCTGATCGAAGACGCGGCACATGCGTTCGGGGCTCGCTGGAAAGGCCAGCCTATCGGGGCCTTGTCGAGATTCACCTGTTTTTCCTTTCAGGCCATCAAGGGCATGACCACGGGCGATGGCGGGGCCATCGCCTGTCTGGACGACGACGACGCCACCCATGTCTATACGCGCAGGTGGTTCGGTATCGACAAACGCAAGGTCACAGCCAACGACATCGGGGAGCGTAGTGCCCTGATTGAGCAGCTCGGCTACAAGTATCACATGAACAATGTGGCGGCCGCGCTGGGGGTTGGAAATCTGCCCAGCTATCCAGAGCGCCTGGCTCGCCGGCGGGAGATCGACAAACGATACCGCCAGGTCCTCGGGCAGTCGCCGGATGTGAGGCTGTTGCAACCTCTCGAAGGGGCCGAGAGCAGCTGCTGGCTATTCGGTTTGCGCCTTGAGCGCCGAGAGGATTTTGGCCGGGCCATGAAGGGGCGCGGGGTGCCGGTCTCTGTCATTGATCGGCGCATTGATCGGCACCCGGTTTTTGGCGGGCTGACCGCTGGTCTAACCGGTGCCGAGGTCTTCGATGCCGAACACATCGCCATCCCGCTGCATGACGGCTTATCGGATGACGACGTCGAACAGGTCACGGCGGCGGTCCTCGCCGGCTGGTGAGATAACTTTGGTTTGACGGAATTTGCTGGGGCCTGTAGGCCCCAAGACCGTTGGGGAAATGGGGTCGGGTGTGGTCAAGACCAAACCTAGGATTGTCGGCATATCGGATGTGAGCATCGGCTATGGATCACCCGAGGTCCCGGCTCTGATGGACTCGATCTGCCGCACCTTTGGCACCAGCGGCCTTCTGATCGAACCGGACGAAATCAGCCGTCCGCCCGTAAAATGGACCTGGGACCCAGCGTTCAAGCTCGAACGCATCGCCTCAATCTTTCCAGATCACACCCCCGCCTGGCATCGTCACTTCCAGTCGAATGCCCTGCGTAAAATGGAAGCGGTGGACCCTGATATCCTGGTGATCTTCGGCTCGAGCGTGTTCACCAGCTTGATGGGGCTGCGCAAGCGACCGAAGTGCATCATCTATCACGCTTATGAGTTCATCTCCTCTCTAGGCGAGCACGACAAACTCGCCCACGAGGTCATGATTGAGGATGTTGATCTGGTCATCACGCCGGAGATCGAACGCCTCATCATAGATGTCGAAGGCTTCAAGCGTTACCCTGAGAAGGTCGCTGCCATCTACAATGTCGCGGACATCAGCTATCCCGATCCGGTCATTTCAAAGCCTGCTGATCAGCGCAATGGTCGTATCCTGTGGTTCGGGACGCTTCATCGCACCCAGGCCTATGCCGAACATTTCCTGTCGCCAAGCGTAGCGGACATCGGCTTTGATCTGTTTGGGCGCATCACCGATCCTGATCCAGAAAGCCTGGCACGCAAGATCGAAGCCGCCCAGAACCTGCGCTATTTTGGCGTGGCCGCGGCCGAAGAGCTGAATGCCCGGCGTGCAGAGGCCGCCTTTTCGCTTGTCTGGTGGAATCCCGAGATGAACGCAGGGGCCTACTATCTGGCCTCAAACCGGTTCTTCTGCGCCGTTCAAGCGGGCGTTCCCCCGATCTGCGGGCCGCACCCTCAGTGCGTCGATCTGATCCATCGCTACGGGTGCGGCCTGATCATGCCGGATTGGAGTCTGCCCTCGTTTGAAGCCACCGTCCGGGACGCGCTGGCCCTCTACAAAACTCCCGCCTATGCCGAGATGGTCGAGAATTGTGCAGAAGCGACTCGACGCGAGTTCAACTGGGGTGCCCAGTATGACCGGATCAAACACCAGCTGGTCGACGCGACCGGCCTAGCACAGGTGGCTTGACTCGATGGCGCGTTTCATTGTCGTCGACAAGCTGATCCGATCCAGCGGCGGGCACTTTCTCGAATACGCGACCCGTCTGGCTGACGGCTTTCGCGAAGCCGGGTATGAGCCCGTTCTTCTGGCGAACAACAGGTTCAAGGGTGAAAAGCCAGAGGGCCTGCGTGCTGTGATCGAGTTCGATTACGACCGCGTCGTCCTCGGTGCAGACCGTAAGGCCAAGAAAATAGAGGCCCGGGCCCGAGCCAGGCTGGCGGCCAAGGCGCGCCGGGAAGAGCGGTTACGGCTCTCGTCACTCGGCGTTGCATCCGCTGTATACCATGACCTGCTCCGCGGAGGCGGTGCCCGTCAGGATCGTCGGTCGATGTTTGTGGCCTTGTTCGTCTTCTGCGGCGTGCTGGCCACACGACTGCTGATATTGCTGGGCCTTGTGCTGCTATGGCCATTCAAGAAACTGTTTCAGGGTCTGGGCTGGTTTTTGGGTCGCCTCGGCTCAGGCCGCGCCGGTGACTGGGTCCGCGCCCGCATTTCCTGGGCACGTGAGTATGCTGTGCCCTCTGGTCAACTCCGCGCTGCCGCGCTGGGTGTGCGGGATGTTCTGAATGACCCCCGAGGAACGCGCGCTCAGTCAAACTCGATCATAGCCGCGCTCGACCGGATGAAACCCAGGCCGGATGACATCCTGCTGTGGACCACGGTGAAGGAGGCCGACCTTGAGGTTGCCCTCGAGGTTGCCCGTGCAAGCCAGGCCGGACGAGCGCCTGTTTGGCATTTCATTTTTCGCGAGCCGATTTTCCTCAACGAAGGGGCCCACTATCTGACCGGTCAACAACACCGGGGTCTGCGCTCCAAGCTCCTGGAGCTTGCCGCCATCGACGGCCTGCGCATTGGCTGGTGGTGCGATACCGAGGAACTGGCCGAACAGTACTCGACCCTGGGCGCAGGGACGTTCGGTGTGCTCCCAGTGGTCATGCCGGAATCTCTGGCCACCTTCGCCGAAGACGGTCGTACGACTACGCCGGAGCCCGGAGCGAAGATCACGCTCGGCTATTTCGGCGATGCACGCCCAGAGAAGGGATATGGGATTCTGCCTGAGCTTCTCACCGCCCTTTCCCACCGCAAGCGAGCCTGGAACGAGCGCACCTTGGGGGTGATCCGCACGACGCGCGATCTTGAGGCAGCTCAATCTGAGCTGGACCGATCAACAGTTTCATTCCGAGAGACTTTGATCCGCCGTCGGCGTGTTCGTATGGCCGAGGCGCGCGTCAAGGCAGCTTCAGAAATCCCGGATCGTCTGTCCGGGGCCCCCGAGTTTGGCCTCCTGGCGCAGTCCAACTTCAATGTGCCTGATGGCTCTGCCCTGACCCGCAGCTCACGTTACCGACTTCTGGCGCGCGACGATATCGGGGCGGAGATCTACACAGTGCCACCAGCGTCAGAGGGCTACGTCGCCAATTTCGGTCGATCCGACATTGTCGTGCTCAACTATACCCACCCCCTTTATCGGGCAGGCAGCTCGGGGGTATTTGCGGAGGCCATTCTGGCGGGCAAGCCCGTCCTCGTCACCGACCAGACCTGGGGCGGGCGCCGGTTGCGAACTGCGCCAGGCTACGTTCAACACCTGTCGGACCTCATCGACAAGCAGCCGGGCATTTGGTTGTCGGGCGATCCGGCTTCGGTCATGGCGACTAACCCGGCTTGGGTTCTGCCGCCGTCCTCAAGCACCCACCTGGCCCTGCGCGTGCACTTCGCTGACCTTTCGGTCACTGACCAGCTCAAGGCGGTCGTCAACATCCGGCTTGTTGACGGATCGGTCATCACGCGCGAGCGCAACCTGTGTAGCCGTCTGCCGAAGGCCGTGGCGGTGATCCGCCTGCCGGAGGCCGCCCTGGCCCTCAACGTCAAGATCGAACGCCTCAATCCTCGCCTGACGCCGGATGATTTCCGTCTTGAGACGAAGCTCTTGAGTCATTCACCCGAAGATGGTCCCCTCTGCGCCATCGGCATGATCATCGGAGATGCAGACGAGGCGCTGGACGCCACCGTCGAGATGGGACGACATTTCGCCCACTACCGTCGCACTGCCTCAGCCTGGTCATCAGAATGGCAAGAAGAGCATCTGACTCGCCATGCCGTGGTGCGCATCGTGAGGACCTCAGAGGCCGCTCGCCCGGATAGCCGGCAAGCGTAATAGTTGGAGAGCCAGTCATGTCGTCAATCTTGCTGACCGGAGCTGACTGTGTCCTGGGTCGCCATATCCTGGCGGAACTCCGCAACGCCTTTCCGGATCAGGAGGTCTTCGTCCTATCGGGGACCGAGCATGATTTGTCGGACCGCTATGCGATGTTGAACCTTTTCGACAGCATCCGTCCCTCTGCGGTTGTTCACCTGGCGTCGACGCTCGACAGGAATGACCTGTGGTTCGAGGTGGCGGACCGGATCAATGTCGACCTCCTGTCATTGCTCGTTCTATCTGAGGCAGCGGCCTCAGTGGGGTGCAACAGCTTCATAACCGTCGCACCAGCCCGAACCTATCCTCTTGGCGCGACGGTCCCATTGGTCGAGGCGGATTATATGTCGGGTGAGCCGAGCCGGATGGATGCCCCGCTAGCTCAGGTTGCGCGCGCGGCGGTGATGCTGGGCGAAAGCTATCGCTGGCAGTTTGGCATGATCTCGACGCACATCGTGCATGGCTTGATCTTCGGTGAACTGACCGAGGCCGAGGATGAACCCAACCTGCCCAGCGACATCATAAAGATGGTGTCCCGTGCCAAGAGGCTGCGCGAGCAGACCGTAACGGTGGACCATGAGGGCGCGGCCCTATTGGATGTCATCTACGCGGGCGACTTGGCTCGCTCGGTCATCGCGACGACGATGGCCCCAAGAGGCGGCGTGGTGAATATTACAACTGGAGAGGTGTCCGTACGCGCCTTCGCTCAGGCCGCTGCGCGGGCGATCGGTTACGAGGGGTTTCTGCGTTTCGGACAAACGCCCCTGGATTCTCGAGTCCTGTCGACAGATCTAGACAGCGGCTTGAATTCCGAGCGTCTCTCCTTGGGCGAAGCCCTGAACCTCGTGGCGCTTCAACTTGAAACCAAGTCGCGGCATCGACTCGCGGTGATCGACTAGAGCGATCCATGATTCTGAGATTGGCCGACCGGACGACCGACGACGCCGAAGCGTTCTGCGCCCTGTCCAACAGCCTCTACGCCCGCAAGGTCACGCCTGAGTATTTCTTCTGGCAGTTTCACGACGGCCCCAATCGCCCCTCCCTGGCAACGGCCTGGGAAGATGGGCGAATGATCGCCGCCTACGGCGTGCATGTCTGCGCCGGTGACGCCACCCGCCCCGCGCGGGCCATGACCCTGGACAATATGGTGGCCGAGGATGCCCAGGGTCGCGGCCTTGTTCGCCAGGTGGCCGCGCTCGCCCATGAGCATGCGCGCGGAGCCGGGACAGATGTCCTCTGCGTCGTTGCCAATGCACGCTCGTTGCGCGCCCACGAACGACATTTCGGCTGGCAGCGGTGGCGCACCCTTCGTGATTGGCAGGCCACGACGTCAGGAGCTCGCGACGTTGATGCGCAGGTTGTGGAGGTCGCCGCGCCGGATGCAGGCCTGGCGACGCTGCAAACGGATGCCTTCTATGCTCGCACCCCCGACTTTCTGTCCTGGCGCACCCAAGCCAATCCACGCTACGCCTATAGGTGGGTCGAGGTCAGAAGCTCAGCCGGCCTGCGCCTGGGTCAGGCTGCGACCAAGTTGTTCCGCGATCCGATCAGCGGAGCCGGTTTCGGCGATATTGTCGCCCTGCATGTCCCCGATAGTGGAGATGTCCCAAGGCTTGTCGGAGCCTTGCAGCACTGGTTCCGCACCCAGGCCGTTTCGACCGTCGTGACCTACCCGATTGGGTCAGATCAGGAACGCGCACTGCTCCGACTGGGTTTCGAGCCGACGGCACGAGAACGTTATGTTGTCGGCCAGGGGCAGCAGCCTCCCAGGCTGTCCTGGGGTATGCTCGATGTTGATGTCTACTAGACCGCGTCGTGTGCTTCGGCCGTGCTCTCACCCTGCCCTGTATCGCGATGACAGCAACCCGAACGGACGTTGCACCTTACGGTGGGGTCCGCTACCGATATCCGCCCGCACGCTATGGAGTTCACTTTGAGCCAGCTTGATCGCAGTGAGATTGATGCCTTAATCGCCGGTGCCGACTGGCGGCAGCGTTGGGAAATTCTTCCTGGTATCTTCACTTCCGGTGTATCCGATATCGACCCCAAGTACATCCTGGACGAGTTCGGCGTCCCCGAGGATTTGACCGGCAAGCGCTGTATCGACATCGGTGCCTGGGACGGGGCGTTGACGTTCGAGCTGGAACGCCGGGGTGGGACGGTGCTCGCTGCAGACATCCAGCACCCCGACGCAACAGCTTTCAACACCGCTCGCACGATTCTGGGTTCAAAGGTCGACTACCTGCAGGCCTCCGTCTACGACCTTCCTGACCTGCTTGCCGGACAAGAGTTTGACGTCGTCATCTTCCGCGCCGTCTGGTATCATCTGAAAAACCCGATTGGAGCCTTTGAAGCGATTTCGCGCATCTCGGCAGCGGGGGCTATCCTGTGTAGCGAGGGGGAAATCCTTCGCTACTATGCCGAGGACATGAGCGGCCACCCTATCGACAGCTCCCTGATCGGGCAGCTGGCCGACCTCGATGTTCCAATCACGCTTTGCTACCCCGGCACCTATAAGGGGGGGGAAAACTGGTTTGTCCCGAACGTTGCCTGTTTCAGGGGCTGGATGACGGCCTGTGGCTTTGAAATCGTACAGGATCGAATTTGGGAGGACCATTCGCTGAATGGTCAGCGCCTGATCGTGACCTGTGTGCGCACGACAAACAACATCGCGGTCGAGCACACCGTGCTCGACAAGGGATGGCGCAAGCAAACCGACAGCACATCCAAGGTGGTCAAGGGGCAGTTGATCCGCAACTCGCGCCTGAGCACCGTGGCGGCAGCTACAGAGGCAGTTGGTAAGACGCCCGAGGCCAGTACGCCGAGCAACACAGGCATCAGCAAGGCCAAGTCGGCGTCTCAAGCCGGTTCGAAAGCCGGAAGCGGAAGTTCAAAGCCCGCAGCCCCGAAAGCTGGGGCGAGCAAGGCCAAAAAGCCCAAAGCCTGATCTATCGGCCTGATCCGAGCCCATAGACTTGCCGACGCCGAGGGGCGTGGCATTAGTCGCGAGGACAAGTCACGTTCGGCTTGATCTTCAGGCCGAGAACGAGATCGGGCGCTCTAGATTAAAGGCCTGATATTGAACGGCAATCCGTCAGGAGTTGGCCTTGCCGTCCCGTTTGCTTGGCAGGGCCGGCATTCCGCTGGGTCCGTCATTTCCAACGAGGCTCATTAGCTCGACAACGGCACGGCCAAAGGCGTTGGGTTGTGGCCCCTCGAAGCCGGGGAGGTGCTGTTCGATCTGAATCGAGGCAGGGTTCAGCCGGGCCGTTTCCACATCGATCTCATCGACGATAGCCTCATGCGCCAGCTCCAGTCGCATGAGGTCGTCGTCGAAAGGCTCGCCACGACCGAACGAGTCATCGACCACTCGATCAGGTGTGTAGACATCGGCGGCATGCCGAAGATCTAAGCCGAGCGCAGATCCAAGAACCGCCAATCGTTCCCGCCCGATCTTCTCGTGCTCCACCACCAGCGTCTGGGGGAGTTGGCGAGCAATGTGAACGAACAGCAGCAGGGTTTGCGCCACAGACGTGATCCAGTCCGTGGCGTCGCCACCCCACCGACGCAGACACGAACTGATGATCGACCGCGGTTGCCGGAGAACCCAAACCGTCGTCCAGAATCGACGCCGCTCCAGATAGTCGCGCAACAGCGCGAAATCGTGCCCCTGCGTTGTCGGACCCAGGACAACTTTCTCGCCCACAGCCAGCATCCCGTTCGCCAGGCCGTCGAGATAAGCCTCACCCGTCGCGTGGAGGGGTACGCCAGCCACAACCGGCGCGTACGCACTTTTTGTGGACTGGTTCCCGACCCGCTCGTGCATGAGATTGAACCGATCGCGAAAATAGGGCCTTCCCCGATCTCGATACAAATGAGCCTCACCCAGCAAATGGACGCGATCTGCTGTGTTCAAGGCGGTCAGCAATACGGTTGTTCCTGAACGGGCGTGCCCTACGACGAGAAGTCGTGGGGACTCTGGAGGCGTCTCCCGCCCAGGAAGAGAGGCGAGCGCATCTTGATACGCGGCGATGTCGGGGGCCAGGGCAATGGCACGTTCGAAATGCTCTCGCGCCTCATCGAATTGGAACAACGCGCGCGCATAGGTGCCCAGGCCAAAGACATAGTGGGCATGCAGCGGGGCCAGGACCACGGCTCGACGACCAGCCTCGAGAGCTTCCTTCAGACGTTGTTGGCTCGCCAGGCTCGCCCCCAGCCAATAGAAAACGCCGGCGTGATCCGTACTCTCATCAAGAACTTGGCGTAGCACGGCCTCGGCTTCTACAAAGCGTCGCTCTTCGTAGTGGCCTGATGCCAGCTTGACGGCCTCATCGCTGACCGTCTGGCGTGGCGTTATTGCCTCTGTCCCCATCGAACGACTCCACAGCCACGGTCATGGTTACCGTCGTGTCCTCCCGACCCCTGAGCCGATGTCGAGGATCCCGGACAGCCAACCATATAGAAGGATCGCGGGTTATCGATAACGAACGGGTCAACTAACAAAGAAGACCGCTTCGTGTCTGGAGATCACGACGCAACTCGTCGCCGGACGGGAGACAGGTTGTATAGAGCGATACCAAGCTGACGCGTATCGGTATTTATACCCATGGCTTCGCCTGAAATCGCTTCGGGTATTTCTATGTCGACGCGAACCCGGCGCACGCCAGTCCCCGGGATATCAAGCCTGATCGGAACCGGCTCCAAGGCGCTGCACACCAATGCTTTCTTCTGACCTGTCACTTCGTAGGTCGAATCCCCCCCTAGGAACACCACATCAAGTGCCTCGCCCCCATTGACCCGCCAACGGCTGAGCAGGGTTTTGCGTGTGACCGGCAGGAAGGCCCCCACCTTCACTACCACCGCCTCGATGTCATCGGATACTTCAAATTCGAGGCGAGACTCCTTACCATCGCTCCAGGCGTGCCAGTCTTCACGATCTGCCCACCCCCCAGCCAGAACTCGGGGCCAGACATCCAGGCCGGGAATGTTTATCGAGGCCCCTGGAACCAGCCGCCGGGGTCGAACAGGTCGGCCGTGTTCCGTGACCTTGTCTGCTAATCGATCATTCACAACCTCTCTGACAGCCTGGGCGTGGATAACCAGCTCGCGGTCGAGCTCTGTCAGCTTGGCCAGAAGGTCGGCAGCCTCCGCGTCGATGCCAACGACTTCAGCAGCGTTGAAACTGTCGGCGTGATGCTGAGCGTTCAAATCCGTGACATTTACGCTCTCGAGCGGGAGGCCCCGAAAACTCAGGCTCCTCTGAAGCTGAATAACGTCTGCCTCCAGAGCTTCTTGCTCAAGAATGAAGTCCAGCCTCTCAATCGCGGCTTTGCTCTGGCTGAGGCGCTTGGCAGGGCTCGCTTCCAGGTCGCTGCAAAAATGCCCGACAACGACATTGTCGACCCAGGGGCGTACGTCCTCGTGCGACAGCCATTCCTTCAATGGAAGTGTTCGGGCCAGCCGAACGACCGGATTGCCCTCTCGGGCTGCACCCAAATCGTTCAAGGAGCGCCAGTACCGATAGTCCGATACGATCCGGCGGATCGGGTCACGAAATGTGCTTATAAAATATCGATGGCGCGAAGACGCGGGAATTTCACGCAAGGGACTGTGGCCAGCAAATAGATCGTACTCATCGCTGTACATCTCAAGGCCCCCCCATCTTGAAAACTTCTCCCCGATGTTCTTGCGCAGGAGATCGAAAAGTGCCTGCCCTCCGGTCTTTCGGACATGCAGAAAAATCAGCTGCGGGACGAGGTGGCCCTCCTTGTCGCCTGTAGTGCGTTTCTGTGCCGACATTGACTACTCCCCCTTACACGTTCGCGTAGCGCGAATTCCGCAAAGTCGTATAACCCCTAATGAGCTCTGGTATCCCACGATCCAGGGTCCAGTCCGGCGACCAGCCCGTGGCCTCCAGCTTTTCGTTCGAGACGATGTAGTTTCGCTTGTCCGGGTCCTCCCCGATCAGGGCCTCAAGGTAGGTGAAGCTAGGCACGAACTCCTGAATTTTGGCACACAACTCCAGCTTGGACAGGTTGGCGCTGGACAGACCCAGATTATAGGCATTGGACCGCATGGACTCATAGTTCTCGATGCCATGCATGAAGCCCTTCACCACGTCGCGAACGTGGATGAAATTGCGCTTGAAGTGACCCTCAAAGATCACCACCGCCCGGTCGGTGACAGCCCGCCAGGTAAAGTCATTGACCAGCAGGTCCAGACGCATGCGCGGCGCCATGCCGAACACCGTGGCCAGGCGGAATGAAATACCCTGTTTGTCCAGGACCGCGTTCTCGGCGGCCATCTTGGTGACGCCGTACAGCGAGATCGGATTGAGCGGCGTCTCCTCGGTGCAGAAGGTATCGCCCTGCCCCAGGCCATAGCCGGAGTTGGTAGTCGGATAGACCAGGATCTGCGAGGTCGAGGCGCGCATGGCCAAGGCAATCACCGCGTCCTGGTTGGTCGTCTGGGCCGCGATCGGGTCTTCCTTGCACAGGGGTGCGCCGACCAGCGCGGCCAGCGGGATCAGGACATCGTGCTGCGGAACCAGATCGTCCAGCAGTCGCTCATCGCGACAGTCATGGCGGATCGGATTGAAACCGTCGTACGGACAGGCCATCGCCAGGGCCGTATCCCCGCGTGCAAAGGTGTCCACCACCGTGACCTGGTGACCCTGTTCCAGAAGGGTGGGAACCAGGATGGAGCCGATATAGCCCGCACCGCCCGTGATGAGGATTTTCATGATCAAACCTTGCGAGAAACCGGGCGTCTAGTGGCGGTCCCTCCGCGCGGAGTCAACTATAGGCCACGGAGGCTCAGGCCGACCCAGCCTCCAGCCCGGTCACTCTCTGGGCGAGGGTTTGGACGGCCGCAACCAAAGGCGCGATCAGCGCTTCGTAGCGTAGCGACTGGCGACTGGCGGAATCCGAAGGGTCGGCAAGGATCCAGCCGGCCCAGTCCAGGTCCGGCGGCAGGGCGTCGTGAACCTCCTGGGCGATGAAACCGGTATGGAGGCGTTGACCCGCTCTCGGCGCAAAGACGGGCTTTCCCTCGGGGCTGGTCGCGGGGCTCTCCACCATCCCGGCCTGCACATAGCGGAAACCCCGTGGGCGAAGCGCCAGGATGAACCCCAGTCCCAGAGGGCTATCGATCATGTCGGCTTTCTCGCGCGCGTCTGAGGTCGTGATCGCCCCGGACTGGGCATAGACCGCTGACCAAGGATAGCTCGAGGTGCCGCAGGCATAGGTGTTGGCAACTGCCGGCTTCAGGTGGCCCGAATTATCGACCAGGACCCGAGCGGCCCCGCCCAATTCGACGGCAAGCCGTCCCGACGCATCAATCGTCAGACAGCACCCATTGATGTCGTGGCGCGTCATGTAGATTTCCGGGCGTCCCTCCCACGCCCCGATCGACAGTCGGATGTCCCCTTCTCGGTCAGGATCGCTGTCGCCGTATCTCGGCCCCAGCCAGACCATGTCGCGCTGGCTTCGGCCGATGTGCAGGGGCGCACCGGGCATGTCGTGATGCACCCCCACCCGACCTGCAGACGTCTTCAGTTGATCGTCTCCGACCTGCAGCCCGTTGACGGGAAGTGATAGCGGGCCGGTCATGTCATCACCCGCGCGCGCCACACGGTCCGACGCCAGGGCGCGCCAACCGCCGGCCTCGAAGACCACGGCCTCACCGTCATCCTCGACAAAGGGCGTCCAGCCGGTGCGCGGCGCGAACTCAAGCCACGCCCCGGCGACAAGACCGGCCAGTGCCCCATCCGCCATTGCGGACCATGATCCCCCCGTCTTCCCAGGCGGCAGGATGTAGAGGTCGCCGTCGTGCGCCGAAGGTTCGGTCGTTTCTGTCCGACTTCGAACGGAGCACTGCACGAGGAGATCGAGCTGATCGAGAGCCTCGTTGTGTGTCACATGTTTGGAGGCCTGACCGTCGGCGATCAGGGGAAGGTCAAGGGTCGCAGTTGTCTGGCTTGGCATGAGCACTCCTGTTGGCAACAGGATGCCCGCGCGCCCGCAGACGGGGATAAGTGCCACTTGCTAGCGGGGTCTCGTCTCAGAGAATCGCAGCAATTCCGCGAAGGCCAAGAAGACATGATACAGCGTCGAAGCGGGCACATTGGTCGAAATGGCGCGACCTTGGGCGTCGAAATGGTCGCTCCACAGACCTGGCATTGGTGTCGCCAGATACCGATCCAGTAGCAGACGGGCCGATCCACACATTCGCGCCGAGGCCTCCGGTGCGTCGAAGATTTCGCCCATGGCCACCCAGGCCTTGATCCGTTCCGTATTCGGCCAACTGCGCGAGCCAGAATCAAGCGGGCTACCATCATCCAGGATTTGCTGCGCGGTCACCTGGGTCGCTGGATCGACGCCAAACGTCTCGGCAAATTCGACCAGGGGCCCGATGGTGGCGGTATGATCATCCCCGGACAGCCGCTGATGCTGAGCCAGGATCCAGGCCCATTCGAACATGTGACCGGGCTCGACGATCCGTCCCTCCGGCGTGGCCGTTCGCGACCAGTCTTCGGCAAAGAACTCAGCCAGGTTTCGCCCATCGAAGAAATGCGTCTTGAAGGCATCAACCAGTTCGTCCGCCAGCAAGGCGAAACGAGGGTGTCCTGTGGCCTCCGACAGGATCAGCGAGGCCTCCAGCAGGTGCATATGCGGGTTCTGCTGGCGAGGGCCTTCGGCTGGCAGAGCATGCTTAAAGGCGGCAATCGGGCCCCGCATTTCACGCTCGATGAAGTCGACCGCCAGAAGCGCCTGATCCAGCCGGTCAGCCTCACCGGAAGCCCGCATCCACCAGCCCAGGGCGAACAGACCAAAGGCCAGGTCGTATAAATCTGGCGTCGCGTCGATCACCGCCCCACGGCGGTCCTGAAGCCTGGCCCAGTATCCACGGTCGGCATCCCAGGCACGGTCGAGAAAGGCCAGGCCATGCCGCGCCAGGTCTATCCCTGAGGCATGTCCGAGCACGGCGGCGTGAGAGAAGACATAGATCTGGCGGCAGGTGACCCGGGTACGTTTGCCGGGCGCGCCGGCGTCTCGGCCCTGAAAATCGAGTTGCTCGACAAAACCGCCGTGCGCTCGATCGACGCCGGCCTGGGCCCAAAGCGGCAAGGCCGTATTGAACATCCAGTCGCGTACACGACCGGGCAGTTCGGCATCAGGAGCTGTCATCGTATCGGTTCGTGCCGTCCAGCCAGGATTCGCTTGGATCCTGCCAGGCGGCGGGACCCTGGCAGAACACCTATCATCGAACCGTCCGGGTGACACCAGTATCAAGAGAAATCAGCCTTTCCGCGGCCCGCGCGATTCGTCCGACCCGGCCGAGCAAGATTGTCCCCGCCCTGTATCATCAATAAAGAGGGCGCTCGGCGCGCTTGGGGCGACAGGATGATTTGGCCAGTAGTTCTTTGCGGAGGTTCGGGGACACGGCTTTGGCCGGCGTCGCGCGCGGACCGGCCCAAACAGTTCCTGTCCCTGGTCGCCGATCAGTCGAGCTTTCAACAGACATTGCTTCGTGCAGCAGACCTTGAAGACCTAGCACAGGTGATTGTCGTCACAGGACCAGCCCTAGCCGATCTCGTTGTCGAACAGAGTGGCCTAGTGGGCGTGGAAACTACCGTGCTGATTGAGCCAGAGGCGCGCGATTCCGCGCCCGCTATCGCGGCGGCGGCGGCCTATGTGCAAAAGCATGACCCCGATGGCATCGTTCTGATGCTGGCCGCGGATCATCATATCGAGCCGGCTGAGGTGTTCATTGCCGCGACCTATCAGGCGGTCGCGGCGGCACGAGACGGCTACATCGTTACCTTTGGTCTGCCGGCCAGATATCCCGCGACCGGCTTTGGTTACATCCGACCGGGTGAGCCACTGTCCGCCACGGTGCGGCGGGTCGACGCCTTCGTCGAAAAGCCGGACCTTGAAACCGCCCGTCGGTACGTCGAGGAAGCCCTGCTGTGGAACAGCGGCAATTTCGCTTTTCTGGCATCCAACCTGATGGAAGAGCTCGATGCGTTCGCGCCAACCATCTCAGCGGGGGCCAAGGCGGCTGTGGATCAGTCGACGAGCCATGACGGACGCATTCACCTGGACCCCGCCGGCTTTGCCACGACGGACAAGACCTCGATCGACTTCGCAGTCATGGAGCGGACGAACCGAGCCGCCGTTGTTACCGCCGAATTTGACTGGTCAGATCTGGGGACCTGGAGCTCAATCTGGGAGTCCTCTCGTCGGGATGGCGAAGGAAACGCAACGCACGGCGACGTTTCCCTGATCGACACGAACAACGTCCTGGCACGATCCAACGGCCCATTCGTCGGCGTCATCGGTGCTTCAGATCTTGTCGTTGTTGCGGAAGCGGACGCCGTTCTGGTCTGCCGACTCGACAAGGATCAGGCCGTAAAGTCGATGGTTGAAACCCTTCAGGCCGCTGGTCGCTCGATCTCTCGTCGGCACGCCACCACGCGGCGCGGGACATCGACGCATCAGACGCTTGCGCGCATCGGAAACGGGGCGGCGGAACTCGTCACCGTGGCCGCCGGCGGTCGGCATGTGCTCGAGGCGGGCCTGGTCGTCGTCCTCAGCGGCGACATTGACCTGGCGGGAGAAACCCTGTCGCAAGGCCAGTCGCACGCGGCTTGCGGCGGCGAGATCGTCAGCGCCATCGATGCGGCTGCCAGCCTGTTGGTCTGCCGCTGGGATGCGCCGGCGAGCTGACCTTAAAGCCCGCAACTGTCCGACAGCCACCCCGCCTGAGCGTTCCGGCTATTCCGCTGCGAGAGCATTCCTGAACGGCAAGGTCGGTGCCTGGTTGGCCCGTTGGAGGGGGGCTTCGGTCGCGCCTTGCATGTTCATATGCGCCAGGGCCAGTTCCATCCGCAAACGTTCGATCTCCAGCTCATAGAGCTCGGTACAGTCGATGCGCCGGGGGCGCTGCCCCAGCGGCACGACGACCCGGGCATAGGCGGACGTGGTCGCGCGACCGAACCGATCCTCCGATCCAACCACACCGGCATCCACATATGGGCCACCGCCGCCGACCGAACTGCGGCAGGAAATCCCCCCCGAAGCCTGCACCTCGTCCTGCCCATAGCTAGGCGTATGCGTCGGCAAGGTAACGCCCGAGCTTGAATAGACATAGGTTCGGTCGCCGTCCGCGCCGATGGCCTGGGCCTGCGCCGGCGTCGTCAGCGAAAGGGCGCCAAACGCGAGGCCCAGACATGCGAACAGACCTGCCCTCGCGCCACGCCGACGACCCCCTCCACGAGCGTTTCTGCACATATGTAGATTTCCCTGTTTGTCGCGCCGTCGAACGACGCGGCGAAAATGACTCGTTTCTGAGCAGCCGGAGCCAGCTCAAAGGAAGGACTGTCCGTCCAATAGGCGATGGGAGAGCCGTCTGGCTCGAAGGCCGTGATCTGGAACGTTCGGCTGTCTGGATATGGGTTGGCCACGACAAGCCTCACCACATAACGCTCCCCGATCGACCCGGTCTGCACCCGCATCGGCGTCACCGTCTGTGACTGCACGCCACTTGCAGACGCCGCCAGCGCCAGGGCGGCGACAACGGTGGTGCGGGTGGCCGTCACGACGCGACACACCTCACCACGACATCCGCAGAATAGGTGCCGGCTGGAAATATTCCCGTCTCGTTTCGAGCCGTGAGTTCAATCGCCAGGCTTGTGAGGCCCAGTCCAAGATTCAGCGGGACCAGGACGTCGGTGACGAGGCCGATCGTTACGCCGCTGGCCTGGTAGCTCACGTTCAGTGTTTCGGGCTGGCCGTCTGCCGGTGCCTGGCTGAAGGCGGATGGCGCGTCCACTTGCAGCTGATAGCCGAGGCCGGTCGAAAGCACCGTCGCGGTTCCAGAGACGCCTCCCGGCCCGTCGCTCGACAACTCATGGCCGTCGCTCGATGGCACGAGCACACCCGGTGTCCCCAGGATCAGGCTACAGCTAGGTAAAATGGTACCATTGAAGGTCACCGTCGAAGATTGGGCCAGAACCGGTGAGCCGAACAACGATACGCTGAATACTGAAAGCAGAAATAGACCACGCGCCATGTCTTCCTCCTATAACGCGAATCCATATTCTGTAGAATTGGTTACCCTAAGATGTATATATTATATGGTATTTTGGTACCATATACTTCATGCAATACTTTTTGAATAGGAATCAGAATATCATTTCTGTATTGATCATGTACCGAATATCATCGAACGATGTTATTCGTTCATATAACGATGCTGGTTAGTTTGAAATCAAGACCTGGAGTCGCTCAGGCGCGTCGAAAGTGTGCGTGAATACGCTCGGCAAGAGCTTCGCTTATACCGTCAATCTTCATCAGATCGGCCACAGCCGCTCGCGACACCCCTCGGGCTGATCCAAATGCGTGCAGGAGCGCCTTCTTGCGGCCCGGCCCGATGCCCTCGATGTCGTCTAGCGGATTGCGCTTGATATCGATGGATCGGCGCTTGCGGTGCGCCCCAATGGCAAAACGATGGGCTTCGTCTCGAAGACGCTGAAGATAGTAGAGCGCCGGCGATTTCATCGGCAGCATGAAGGGCTCGCGTCCACGGATGAAGAACCGCTCCATCCCGGCATCGCGGTCCGGCCCCTTGGCCACCCCGACGAGCGGAATGTCTTCCAGCCCGAGCTCGGCCATCACGTCACGCACGGCACCAAGCTGGCCTAGCCCGCCGTCGATCAGCACCAGATCAGGCCGGATCACGTCCTCGCCGGCCCCCTCATCCTTGACCAGCCGACCGAAGCGCCGCCGCATCACCTCGGTCATCATGCCGAAATCGTCGCCGGGGGTCAGGTCCTCGCCCTGGATGTTGAACTTGCGGTACTGGCTCTTCTGGAAGCCTTCAGGGCCGGCGACGATCATGGCACCGACGGCGTTGGTCCCCTGAACGTGAGAGTTGTCATAGACCTCGATCCGCTCGGGCCGCCCCTCCAGGCCGAAGGCCTCGACCACCTCATCGAGAATTTTGCCCTGCGCCGAACTCTCGGCCAGGCGTCGTCCCAGGGCTTCACGCGCATTGGTCAGGGCGTGATCCACCAACGCCTTGCGATCACCGCGCTGAGGCCGCTCGATCGCGACGACCCGGCGCGCATCATTCATCTTGGCCTTGAGGGTAAAGGCTTCTTCCAGCAGGTCCTTTTCCAGCGGAACCACATTGGCCAGGATCAGGCGCGGGACCGGCTTGTCCTCATAGAACTGACCCAGAAAGGCCGACAGGATTGCCGCCTCTTCGTCGGACCGGTCCACACGGGGGAAATAGGCCCGCCCGCCCCAGTTCTGGCCACCCCGATAGAAGAATACCTGGACACAGGCCTGCCCGCCCTCGGCATGGACCGCGAACACATCCGCCTCGGCTAGGCCCTCCGCCGACACCGAATTCTCCATCGAGATCGCCGACAAGGCCCGGATACGGTCACGCAACCGTGCCGCTGTCTCGAAGTCCAGATCGTCGGACGCCACCTGCATTTCGTCGGACAGCCGTTCGATCACCGCCCGCGACTTGCCGCGCAGGAAGCTCTCGGCCTCATCGACCAGCTCACCGTAGGCTCGAAGGTCGATCAGCCCGACGCACGGGGCCGAGCACCGCTTGATCTGATGCAACATGCAGGGCCGGGTCCGGCCCTCATAGACGCTGTCCGAGCACGACCGGAGCAGGAACGCCTTCTGCAGGGTGGTCAGGGTCCGGTTGACCGCCCACGTCGAGGCGAACGGCCCGAAATAGTCCCCCCTGATGGTGTGTGCCCCACGATGCTTGGCGACCTGTGGGGCCGGATGGTCGCGTCGGATCATCAGCTCGGCGAACGACTTGTCGTCGCGAAGCACGACATTGAAGCGCGGCTTCAGCTTCTTGATGAAATTGCTCTCGAGCAGCAGCGCCTCTGTCTCGGTCCGGGTGGAGACGAACTCCATCGAGCGGGTCAGACTGACCATCAGGCCGATACGCTGGGTATGAAAACGGCCTTGCGCATACTGGGTCACGCGCTTCTTCAGGTTGCGCGCCTTGCCGACGTACAGACACGTCCCGTCCTCGCCGTACATGCGATAGACACCCGGCCCGTCCGGCGCGCGACGCGCCTCGTCACGGATCAGATCCGCCGCTTTCAACCCGGGTGTTTCGGACGCCTGATCCATCGTGCCGATATAAGACCACCATCGACGAGACGAAACGGCCCGTGATTTGGCGTCGTGTCGACATGTCGGTTACGAACCGCCCCGGAGGACGTCATGCCCAAGCACAAAAACCGCACGCTCGGAACCCGCACCCTGGCCCCCGAAACCCTGATGATGGGCTACGGCTATGATCCCGCCCTGTCCGAGGGGGCGATCAAGACGCCGATTTTTCAGGCCTCCACCTTCGTCTTCAAGTCGGCCGAGGACGGCAAACGATTCTTCGAGGTCGCCTACGGCCTTCGTGAGAAAGATCCCGATGAGGCGCTGGGGCTGATCTATTCGCGGATCAACAATCCGAACCTGGAGATCCTCGAGGATCGCCTGTCGGTCTGGGACGCGGCCGATCGCACCCTGGTCTTTTCCAGCGGCATGGCCGCCATCACCACCGCCGTTCTGGCCGTCAGTCGCCCAGGCGACATCGTTCTCTATACGGCCCCGGCCTACGGCGGCACCGAATACCTGTTCGACCGGATTCTGCCCCGCTACGGCGTCGAGGCTCGTGCCGTCCCCGCCGGAGAGGGGTCCGCCGTCCTGAACGAGGCCATTCAGACCGCCGCCGAAGACGCTGCGGTACGTGGCGGTCGCCTCGCGGCGGTCTTTGTCGAAAGCCCCGCCAACCCAACCAATGAACTGGTCGATATTGCCCAGACTGCCCGCGATCTGGCGGCGCTCAACCAGGCGGAACGCCCGGTTCTGGCGGTTGACAACACCTTCCTTGGCCCCTTGTGGCAGCGGCCCCTGGCCCTGGGCGCGGACCTGGCGCTCTATTCGCTGACCAAATACGTCGGGGGGCACTCGGACCTGATCGCCGGGGCCTGCATGGGCCGGGCGGACATCATGGCCCAGGTCGCTGAGATGCGGACGATCGGCGGGTCAATGGCAGACCCCCATACCGCCTGGTTGCTGACCCGCAGCCTGGAAACCCTGCATCTGCGGATGGAGCGATCACAGGTCAATGCCATCACCCTGGCCGAGCGGCTGACCGGCCATTCCAAGGTGGTCGAAGTTCTGACCGCCGGCGGTGCTCTGGCCTCTGCCGAACAGCAACGTATCTTCGCCGAACAATGCGCCGGGCCCGGCTCGACCCTGTCCATTCGGCTGAACGGCGGTGAGGCCGAGGCGTTCCGCTTTCTGGATTCGCTGACCCTGTTCAAGCTGGCCGTCAGTCTGGGGGGCTCGGAAAGCCTGGCTTCGCACCCCTCCAGCATGACCCATTCGGACTACACGTCCGAGGCCAAGGCCCGGTGCGGCATCGGCGACAATCTTGTGCGGCTGTCGGTCGGCATCGAGAACGTTGAAGACCTCTGGGTCGACCTAGCCCAAGCCCTGGACCGCATCTGAGGCCTCAAGTGACGGCGGCAATGAACCTCGCAGCCCGTTCGCCTTCCTCGTCGCCGGCTTGGCCGAATTCGCTGTTGATCTCGCCATGGGTGTCACCGGGGGCGGAAATGACTTCGGCGCGGCCTCCCGCCGTCGTCAGCGCCTGGGCCAGGCGACGGCTCTGATCGGCCGAATCCTCGCGGCTGGCGATATGGAAAATCAGGAACGGCGGATAGGAGACGCCGGGCTGAACCCTCAGGATCGGAGACAATTCGGCTCTCTGATCGCCGAAGGCCTGATCGTACATTCGCTCCAGCAACCGCCCCACGGGACCGGGTCGGCGCGGTTCGGTCGCATCATAGCCGGCCCCGTCCAGCGGGATGACCGCTGCCAGATCGGACGGTGCCAGTCCGTGCGCGCCGAGATACTCGGGATCAACGCCGACCAGAGCGACCAGATGCGCCCCCGCCGAATGCCCCAAAAGCACAATCGGTCGGCCCGGAAAGCGATCCCGGACCCCGGCAATGGCTGTGGCCAGGTCTTCGGCCTGCTGGCGCGCCGTAACTTCGGGGGCCAGGCGATAGTCGACCGAAACGAGAGTCAGGCCATGTCGGACCGCATAGTCCGGCAAGTCATGCACCATCGCCTTGTCGCCATGGGCCCAGCCACCGCCGTGCACAAACAGCAGGATCGCAGCGGTCGCCGCCGGATTGTCATAGACGTCGAAGCTCTGAAGCCGGTGCGGGCCGTAAGCGACCGGGGCGCGCGGCGCATCGGACGTGCGGTCACCGGCACCCCCTCGCCATCGCCGTCCCGGCCTGGGCTCCTGTGCCTCGGCGGTCCCCGCAATCAACATCACGATCCCGGCCAGTAGCAACGTGCGTCGATGCATGCAGCCTCCAAATCCATCTCCAGGGTGATTCACGCGCCAGCCTCTCGAATCCGTCGCGCAGGTGTTCCGGGGCGAGCCATATGCGCGGGATGGTCGAAACGGCTTGATCGTCGACATGGCTCCGGCCTATGCGAAACTCTTGTTTGCTCAACCGGGCACCGCATCAAGTTTGACCCGTATGGCCCACCCCCTGACGCCGCACCTGAGGAGACTGGAGGCTGAGAGCATCCATATCCTGCGAGAGGTGGCAGCCGAATGCGAGCGGCCCGTCCTGCTCTACTCCGCCGGCAAGGATTCGGCAGTGCTGCTGCATCTGGCGCGCAAGGCCTTCTTTCCGGCGTCCCTGCCTTTTCCGCTCCTGCACGTCGACACTACCTGGAAGTTTCAGGACATGTACCGCTACCGCGACCAGAGCGTCGCCGAGGCCGGGGTCGAGCTGATCATTCACCAGAACCCGGACGGTGTGGCAGGCGGGATCAACCCGTTCGATCATGGATCAGGGCCGCACACCGACATCTGGAAGACCCAGGGCCTGAAGCAGGCGCTCGATGCCTATCACTTTGATGCGGCCATAGGCGGCGCAAGACGCGACGAGGAACGCAGCCGTGCCAAGGAGCGTGTCTTTTCGCTGCGGTCTGGCAGCCACCGATGGGATCCCAAATCCCAGCGCCCCGAACTCTGGCACCTGTACAATGCACGTCTGGCCGCGGGTGAGAGCCTGCGCGTCTTCCCTCTGTCCAACTGGACTGAGCTTGACGTGTGGCAATACATCGAGGTCGAGGACCTGCCGGTGTCCTCGCTCTATCTGGCGGCTCCACGACCGGTTGTTGAGCGCGAAGGTCAGCTCATCATGGTGGATGATGATCGGATGCCGCTGCGGCCTGGCGAAGTGCCCCAGATCCGGTCCGTCCGGTTCCGCACCCTGGGTTGCTATCCCCTGACGGGTGCGGTCGAAAGCCAGGCTGCGTCGATTGCCGAGATCATCGCCGAGATGCGCGGATCTGGGACGTCTGAGCGCCAGGGGCGTCTGATTGACCGCGATCAGACCGCCTCCATGGAACGCAAGAAGCAGGAGGGATACTTTTGACCTCCGACATCACCGCCGAAAGAGGCCTGCTGCGCTTCATTACCTGCGGGTCCGTCGACGACGGCAAGTCGACCCTCATGGGCCGCCTCCTGTATGAGTCCGGAGTTCTGGCGCAGGACCATCTGGAGAACCTGACTGCGGAATCCGCTCGCCGGACCGGACAGGACGGGACCATCGACTTTTCGCTGTTGTTTGATGGGCTGGAAGCGGAGCGGGAACAGGGCATCACGATCGATGTCGCCTATCGCTATTTCACGACGGCACGGCGCAGTTTCATCGTCGCGGATGCGCCCGGCCACGAACAATACACAGCCAATATGGTCACCGGCGCCTCGACGGCTGATCTGGCGGTCGTTCTGGTCGACGCTGCGCGTGGCATCGTCGATCAGACTCGGCGTCACGCCTGTCTTGTTGCGTTGCTGGGTGTGCGCCAAGTCGTCCTGGCCGTGACCAAGATGGATCTGGTGGGTTGGGACCGCGAACGGTTCCAGTCCATCGAGGCCGAGTTTCGCGAATTTGCCGATCTGATCGGCTTGACGCACGTGGTGGCCATCCCCCTTTCCGGGACCCAAGGCGACAATGTGGTCCGCGCGAGTGGTGCGACGCCCTGGTACGAGGGCCCGACCTTGCTGGCGCATCTGGAAACGGTCGACCTCGACCAGACCGCTGCGGCGCAACAGCCCTTTCGCATGCCGGTTCAATGGGTCAGCCGGGCCGACAATGTTCGGGGCTATGCCGGCCAGATCGCCGCCGGCACCATCAAGCCCGGAGATCGTGTCGTTTGCCAGCCGTCAGGTCGGACGACCACGGTGCAGCGCATCGTCGAATTTGAGGGGGACCGCGACGCGGCCAGCGCTGGCACCTCCACCACCCTGGTGCTTGCGGACGAGATCGACTGTTCGCGCGGCGACGTTCTGTCCGCCGCCGCCCAGCCCGCCGAAATCGCCGGTCAGTTCGAAGTCACCCTCTTCTGGATGTCCCGGTCGGACCTGATCGTGGGCCGGTCCTACTGGCTCCGGCTGGGCCCCACCCTGGTTTCCGCCCAGGTGACGAACATCAAGCATCGCCTCGATGTGAACACACTGGACAAGCTGGCCGCCAAGACACTCGAGATGAATGCGATTGGCGTGTGCAACCTGTCGGTAGACCGTGACATCGCCTTTGCCGCCTATGCCGAGAACCGAGAGCTGGGCGGCTTCATCCTGATTGATCGCCTGACCAACGCCACCGTCGGCGCCGGCGTCATCCAGTTCGCCCTGACCCGGTCACACACCATCCGGTGGCAGCATCTGGACATCTCGCGCGAAACACGCGCCCAAGCACTCGGGCAACGTCCCGCCGTGATCTGGTTTACGGGCCTGTCGGGATCTGGAAAATCGACGCTGGCCAACAAGCTCGAAAGTCGCCTGCACGCCGAAGGGCGTCACACCTATATTCTCGATGGCGACAACATTCGCCATGGCCTGTCGCACGATCTCGGGTTCACCGAAGCGGATCGGGTTGAGAACATTCGCCGCGTCGCAGAGGTCGCGCGGCTCATGGCCGATGCCGGGCTCATCGTCATGGTGTCCTTGATTTCGCCGTTTCGCGCGGACCGGGAAATGGCCCGGGATCGCATTGAGGCCGGCGAATTCATCGAAGTCTTTGTGGATGTCCCCCTCCAGGTCGCCGAAGAGCGGGACCCCAAGGGTCTTTACCGCCGGGCGCGGTCCGGCGAGATCGCCAATTTTACCGGCATCGACAGCCCCTATGAGCCGCCCAAAGACCCCGAGGTCTATATCGACACCCTCGCCGTCACGGTCGAGGACGGGGTCGCCAGCATTATCGACACCCTGAAGGCTCGCGGCGTGCTGCGCTGATCCCGCTCTAGCCGCGGCGCACCAGCAGAACGCCGCCAATGACCAGGGCGACGCCGACCAACCGGGTCAGATTGACCGGCTGGCGGGGTGCACCGAAGGCCCCGAAGTGGTCCAGCACCAGCCCAAGCAGGAGTTGCCCGGCCACCATCAGGGTAATCGTCATGGCCACACCGAGCCGCGGGACGCCCCAGGTGGCGGCAATGACGAAGATGACGCCGCACAGCCCCCCGATCCAGGCATACCAGGGCAACGTACGCGCGGCGGCCATGTCCGGCCTGACTTGAAGGATCAACGCCAGACCGATGAGCGCAATGGTTCCGACGGCAAAGGACACCAGGGCGGCATTGACCGCAGACCCCACTGCGGTCGCCAGTCGCGCATTGATCGGGGCCTGCAAGGCCGTCGCCGCCCCCGCCAGGGTCACGAGAATCATGGCCGCATAGGCCGCCCAGCCGTTCATGCGACGCGACCGCCGAGCTGGTCAGAAAACAAGTTGGACAGGCGACCCCAGGCGTCAGCCGCCGCCGCCTCATCGTACATCGGGCGATAGTCGGCATGGAAGCCGTGGTCGGCCCCTGGATAGACGGTGATCTGACAGTCTTCCTTGCCGGCCGACGCCAGGGCTGCACGCATCTGCTCAACTGTGGCCAACGGAATTCCCTGGTCGACTTCGCCGTAGAAGCCCAGCACAGGGCACCGAAGGTTTGCGGCGATATCCACCGGCCACCGCCGCCCCTCTTCGGCATTCTGGGCTGGAGCGACCAGACGACCATAGAAGGCCGCGCCGGCTTTGAAGTCGTGTGCCGCACAGGCCATCCACACCACCGTCCCGCCCCAGCAGAAGCCGGTGATGCCGGCGCGTGACACATCGGCCCAGGACTGGCTCTCCAGCCATTGCACGGCCGCGCCGGTGTCGCCCATGACCTGAGCGTGGGTCGCTGTACGGACCACGGCGAGAATTTCCGGGAAGTCCGTCATCACCGCCGGATCCCCCGCACGGGCGAAATAGCCGGGGGCCATGGCCACATAGCCCTGCCGGGCCAGACGGCGACAGACATCCTGAATATAGGCGTGCAGGCCGAAAATCTCGCTGACGACGATGACGACGGGAAATGGCCCGGATCCTTCGGGTCGCGCCACATAGGCCGGCAGCGACGGCGCATAGGCCCCCTCGCTCCAGCCGACGAAACTCACATGATCGGTGATGATTCCGGCCTCGTCGGTGACGATAGGCTGGGCTTCGGCTCCCAGAGCCGCCGCCGCATACCCTGTAAACATAAGGCCCCCGAGAGTCCGCCGGGTCATTTTCAGGTCGGCCTGTCCCTCGGGTGTCGGCAAATAGTCCAGCGGCATCAGTCAGGCTCCTGTTCGCCCGTCACAATGCACCGCCTCGGAACCTTGGCAAGCGAGGCTTTGCCCGAGTCCGAATTCCTTGTGGCCAAGCCCTTGCGACCCGTGCGGACTTTCCCATATCCCGCCCAAGCGTTGCGTCACGGGGCAACCCGGGGCGTGGCAGGAACAAACATCAGGGGATGGGACAGCGCGGCGCCGAATCGCCGGGCCGCCAAGACCATCCGCCACAAACGGAGACGAAGAGACGCCCATGAGCAAGATCATCGGCATTGACCTCGGTACGACCAACTCGTGCGTCGCGGTCATGGACGGCAAGAACCCCAAGGTTATCGAGAACGCTGAAGGCGCGCGCACGACGCCGTCCGTCGTCGGCATTCTGGAAGACGGCGAGCGCGTCGTCGGTCAGCCGGCCAAACGCCAGGCGGTGACCAACCCGGAGAACACCTTTTTCGCCATCAAGCGCCTGATCGGCCGCACCTTTGACGACCCCGTGGTCGCCAAGGACGCAAAGATGGTCCCCTATGAGATCGTCAAGGGACCGAACGGCGACGCCTGGGTTCGCGCCCACGGCAAGGACTATTCGCCTCAGGAAATCTCGGCCTTCATCCTGCAAAAGATGAAGGAGGCCGCCGAGGCCCATCTGGGCGAAACCGTCACCAAGGCGGTCATCACCGTCCCGGCCTATTTCAATGACGCCCAGCGTCAGGCCACCAAGGACGCCGGCAAGATCGCCGGTCTCGAGGTCCTGCGTATCATCAACGAGCCGACCGCGGCGGCCCTAGCCTACGGCCTTGAGAAGAACGACGGCAAGAAGATCGCCGTCTACGACCTGGGCGGCGGCACCTTCGACGTCTCTATCCTCGAGATCGGCGACGGCGTCTTTGAAGTGAAGTCGACCAACGGCGACACCTTCCTGGGCGGCGAGGACTTCGACCTGCGCATCGTCGACTACCTGGCTGACGAGTTCAAAAAGGAACAGGGCGTCGATCTGCGGTCCGACAAACTGGCCCTCCAGCGCCTGAAGGAAGAGGCCGAAAAGGCCAAGAAGGAGCTGTCCTCCACGACCTCATACGAGGTCAATCTGCCCTTCATCTCGATGAATGCCTCGGGCCCGCTGCACCTGAACATCAAGCTCTCGCGCGCCAAACTCGAAGCCTTGGTCGAGGACCTGGTCCAGCGCACCGTCGGCCCCTGTGAGAAGGCGCTGAAGGATGCCGGCATGAAGGCGTCCGACATCGACGAGGTCGTTCTCGTCGGCGGCATGACCCGTATGCCGCTGGTCCAGGAGACGGTGAAGAAGTTCTTCGGCAAGGAGCCGCACAAGGGGGTGAACCCTGATGAGGTCGTGGCGCTCGGCGCTGCCGTCCAGGCCGGCGTTCTGCAAGGCGACGTCAAGGACGTGCTGCTGCTTGACGTCACCCCCCTGACGCTCGGCATCGAAACCCTAGGGGGGGTCTTCACCTCGCTGATCGAACGCAACACCACCATCCCGACCAAGAAGTCCCAGGTCTTCTCGACCGCTGAGGACAACCAGTCGGCGGTGACCATCCGCGTCTTTCAGGGCGAACGCCCGATGGCCGCGGACAACAAGATGCTCGGTCAGTTCGATCTGATGGGTATTCCGCCGGCCCCGCGCGGTATGCCCCAGGTCGAGGTTACCTTCGACATCGACGCCAACGGCATCGTCAATGTGACCGCCAAGGACAAGGCGACCAACAAGGAGCAGTCGATCCGTATTCAGGCCAACGGTGGTCTGTCAGACGCCGACATCGACCGGATGGTCAAGGAAGCCGAAGCCAACTCGGTCGCCGACAAGGCCCGCAAGGAGCTGGTCGAGGCCAGGAACCAGGCCGATGCCGCCGTCCATTCGACCGAAAAGTCGCTGGCCGAACATGGCGACAAGATCTCGGCTGAGGACAAGGGTGCCATTGAAACGGCCCTGGCCGATCTGAAGTCGGCCCTGGAAGGTGAGAACGCCCAGGACATCCAGGCCAAGACCAACACCCTGGCCCAGGCGGCGATGAAGCTTGGCGAAGCCATGTATCAGTCCCAGCAGGGCCAGGCGGATGCCGCCGATGCCCAGCCGGCCGATGATGGCGTCGTCGATGCCGAGTTCGAGGACGTCACCGACGACGAGGACGCTGACAAGAAGGAACAGGCCTAATCCAGGTCGCCCTCCCGGCCCCGGCCGGGAGGGTGAAACCTTTGGGCGTAAAGGCTGATGGCTTCCACCACCGATTATTATGGACTTCTCGGCGTCTCACGCGACGCCGACGCAGCGGCTCTCAAGGCCGCATTTCGCAAGAAGGCGATGGAGTACCATCCTGACCGCAATGGCGGCTGCGAAGACGCCATGGCCAAGTTCAAGGAAGTGAACGAGGCCTATTCGGTCTTGTCCGACCCTCAGAAGCGCGCCGCCTACGACCGGTTCGGAGCTGATGGCCTCAACGGCATGGGCGGCATGGGTGGCGGGTTCTCAGGCGGGCCCCAGGACATCAACGACATCTTCTCGCAGGTGTTTGGTGACGCCTTCGGCGACATGTTCAATCGCGCCCAGCAGACCCGCCGGGCCGGTCCCCAACGCGGCAGCGACATTCGCCACGACCTCGAGATCACGCTGGAGCAGGCCTACCAGGGCTCTGAAGTTGAAATCGACGTGGCCACGGCGGCCTCCTGCGAGCCCTGCTCCGGGACTGGAGCCAAGCCGGGCACCTCGCCCCAGACCTGCACGACCTGTAACGGCCAGGGGCGCGTGCGCGCCGCCAATGGCTTCTTCCAGGTTGAACGCACCTGCCCGACCTGTGGTGGCCAGGGCCGGCGACTGGCCGAGGCCGACGTCTGCACCTCCTGTCGCGGACAGGGGCAGGTCCGCAAACATCGCACGCTCAGCCTCAAGGTTCCCGCCGGGGTCGATGACGGCTCGCGTATCCGCCTGACCGGCGAAGGCGACGTCGGACGGCGCGGGGGCCCGCGCGGCGATCTCTATGTCTTCTTGTCGGTCAAACCGCATGAGCTGTTCGAACGGGACGGTCTGGACCTGCTGGTTCAGGCTCCAGTGTCGATGGCCCTGGCGGCCTTGGGCGGTGATATTGAAGCGCCCTGTCTGGCGTCCGAGGCGTGTGACGGCCAGTGCCGTACCACCGTCAAGGTCGATGCCGGTGCCCAGACCGGCAAGGCCATCCGCGTTCGCGGCAAGGGCATGCCGGACCTTCAGGGTCGCCGTCGCGGTGACCTGGTCGTGGAACTCTTTGTTGAAACCCCGACCAATCTGACCGCGCGCCAGAAAGAGCTGATGCGTGAGTTGTCGGAAAGTCTGGGCGACAAACAGCTCCCCCGCCACGCCGGTTTCTTCAAGAAAGCCAAGACGTTCTGGTCGGACCTGACGGACGGAACCGCCTAAACCTCAGAACAAATCACCCTGATCCGTGGACGAGGATTTCGGCTTGGGCTTTGCCTTGGCCTGATGCGCCGGTGACAGCCCACCGTCGATGACAGCATTGCGAGCTCCGTCCCCGAAGTGCAGCGACACCGCCTCGTCAGAGGCCAGCTCAGCCGCCCTGCGCACCAATCGCCCATCCGCATGGTGAACCCGCGCAAAACCGCGCGCCAGCGGCCCATCCGGGTTCAAGCTCTCCAGCAGGCGTCCGGCTCGATCCAATCGCTCAGCTTGCCGGGCCTGCAAGCGTTCCAACGCGCGTAGGGCCCGCCCCGACAACGCATCCAACTGGACCAGGGCCTGGCTGATCGGCCGATCCATCGACGGCAACCGACGAGCTGCCCCATCCAGGCGACGGTCAGCGTCACGAAGGACGGCGCGAAGTGCCTGCACCGCCCGCCGATCCAGCGCTTCCACGCGCTCTGCCTGAAGCCGGATAGGCCGCAGCAGGGTCTGGGGGGTGAGACGTGCCGCCACCGCCGCCAGCCGCCGATCGTGGGCGGCCACATGGGCATTCAGACCGGAAGACAGTCGCGCGGTCGCGACATCCAGGCGTTGCTCGCGGCGTCCGAACAGGTCGGCCATGGATGGCAATCGCCCCGCCGCCGCCATCAGCGCGCCGCGCCGGGTTTCAACCATCCGGCCTGCAGCCCTCTGCAATCGGCGCTCATAGTCGGCTGTCTGGGCCTTGAGTTCGCTGAGAACCGGCGTGGCCATTTCAGCTGCGGCGGTAGGTGTCGGGGCTCGCCGGTCCGACACGAAGTCGATCAGCGTCGTATCTGTCTCGTGGCCCACCGCAGAAATCACCGGGATCGGGCAGGCCGAGACTGTGCGGGCCAGGGCCTCATCATTGAACGGCCAGAGATCCTCGATCGACCCGCCGCCGCGCGCCACGATCAGGACGTCGGGGCGGGGAATGGACCCGCCTTCGGGCAGGGCGGCGAAGCCGCGCACGGCATTGGCCACCTGTTTGGCCGCCTGGTCGCCCTGGACCACACAGGGCCAGACCAGCACCTGACACGGCCAGCGGTCACGAATGCGGTGCAGAATGTCGCGGATCACGGCCCCGGTCGGGCTGGTAATCACCCCGACCACGGCGGGGACCGTGGGAATTGGCTGTTTGCGGGCGGGATCAAACAGACCTTCTCCGCGCAGCTGGGCCTTGAGCCGTTCCAGCTGGGCCAGAAGGGCCCCGACACCTGCCGGTTCCATACTGTCGATGACGATCTGGTAGGAGGAGCGCGCGGGATAGGTCGTGATCTTGCCGGTCACGATGACTTCCAGACCCTGTTCGGGCTGGCAGTCCAGGCGTGAGACGACACCGCGCCAGACGACGCCGTCAATCGAGGCGTTCTCGTCCTTGAGGGTCAGATAGACATGGCCCGACGCATGGCGCGTCACCTTGGAGATCTCGCCGCGCAGCCGGACATAGCCGAACCGCTCCTCGACCGTGCGCTTGAGCGCGCTGGACAGTTCCGACACCGAGAACGGCGCGGCATTGTCTCCATGAGGCGGCTCCGCCTCCTCGGCCATACGAATCCCTCCAGCGCGCCCAAATGCCGCCACCCTTGCCTCTATAAGGAGCAGCTGATCGTTGCTACCCTCTCGCGGGGCTTCAACGAGGGATCTGAGCATGACGTCCATCAAGATCATCGCCGCCGCAGCGGCTCTGACCGTCTTTGCCGGCGCGGCGCTTGCCGATGCACGTCCGCCCGCGCGTGCCGTCACCCTGTCGGATTTCGACGGCACCTGGTACGAGGTCGCGCGGACACCCAACAGCAACCAGGGACCGTGCACGCGGCTACAAGTCGCCATCACACCGGGCAGTGGCGGGGCCTACAACATTGTCTCCACCTGCAATCGTGCGTCGGGCAGCCCGCAGGTCACCCGGTCGACCGCGACCTCGCTGAACAGCGCCAACAACCGGCTGCGTTTCCGTGCGGCGTCCGGGGCCGCCGGCTTCGTCGGCGTCAGCCAGGAGTTCTGGGTTCTCGACCGGGCCGACGACTATTCCTGGGCTATCCTGGGCACGCCGGGCGGCAACTATTTCTGGCTGTGGACCCGCTCCCCCAACCCGGCCAATCGCGCCGATCTGCTCGCCCGTGTGCGGGCGCTCGGTTACAACACCTCCAACGCCGTACAGACAGGCGGCTGATATCCCATGCAGACACTGAAACTCATCTGGCTCACCCTGGCGGTCGGCACCTCGAGCTGAGGTCTTGACAGGCGGAACGCAGAGCGAACATCTGCGTCTGCATGGCCCTTATCAAGGTTGAAACCCTGACGCTCTCGGGTGTCCGTCCGGTGGTGACCGAGGCGGTGACGCGGGGGGCTGCGCGGGTGATGACCGACCTTGGATTCGTGTCCCTCTTGGAGGTCACCCTGCCCAACGGACGGCGCGCCGATGTCATGGGGTTGGGCAAGAAGGGCGAGATCGCCATCTGCGAGGTCAAATCCTCCGTCGAGGATTTTCGCGTCGACCAGAAGTGGGGCGACTACCTGCCCTTCTGTGACGCCTTCTATTTCGCCGTGGCACCGGAGTTTCCGGCCCCGGTCCTGCCCGAGGAACCCGGACTGATCGTGGCCGACGGTTTTGGTGGAGCGGTGGTTCGATCGTCGCTCGCCAGCCCGCTGGCCCCGGCCCGACGCAAAGCCCTGACCCTGGCCTTCGCCCGTTTGGCGGCGATGAGGGCGGCTACGGTTTAGCGCGGCGCGCGTTTGGCCAGAATGCGCTGCAGGGTCCGGCGGTGCATGTTCAACCGCCGGGCCGTCTCCGAGACATTGCCGCCGCACAGATCATAGACACGCTGAATATGTTCCCAGCGGACCCGGTCGGCCGACATGGGGTTTTCCGGCGGCGCGGCCTTGTCATCGCCCTGGGCCAGCAAGGCCTTGACGACATCGTCGGCGTCGGCCGGCTTGGACAGATAGTCGATGGCACCGGCCTTGATCGCCGCCACAGCGTTGGCGATAGCCCCATAGCCGGTCAACATGACCACGCGGGCATCCGGGCGAGCTTCGCGCAGGGCTTCGACTACGACCAGCCCGGTCCCATCCTCCAGCCGCATATCGACCACGGCAAAGGCCGGCGGGCTGGACTTGGCGATCTGGGTCGCTTCGGCCACGGATTCGGCCAGGGTCACATCGAACCCTCGCGATTCCATCGCCCGGCCCAGCCGCGTTCTGAGCGCCGCATCGTCGTCCAGCACCAGCAGCGTCCGGTCATCCAGGGTTTCGACCTGGGACTGAAGATCGAGCGTTTCGGTCATGCGTATCTCCTAGCGCCGTATCCCAGATTCCGCCCTGCGTCTCCCTGACGCAAGCGACGTCAACTGATTTTGGCGTCCGGTTGCGGCGCCTCTATGGCCTCTCGTGGCCAGGTGATGGCGACCTGCGCCCCCTCCTTGTTGCGCAGATTGCCGAACGTCAGGGCGGCACCGGTCTTTTCCAACAGGGTCTTGGCAATGAAGAAACCGAGCCCCATCCCCTGATGACCCGTTCGCGAGCCCTCGCCCAGTGGCCGTGAGGTCACATAGGGCTCTCCCAGGCGCGCCAGAACATCTGAGGCAAAGCCCGGCCCGTCGTCGCGCACCTCGACCCTGACGGTGCGGTCGTCATATCGGGCGGTGACACGGACCTCGAAGACAGCAAAATCCGTCGCGTTCTCGATCAGGGTGGAGATCGCGCGCACGGCCTCCGGCAGGCGGCGAACCTCAGGTTCGACCGCGCCCACGGCACCCTCGACGGCGATCTCGATGCGCGGGCCGGCACCCCGGTGAGGTTCGGCACATTCGTTCAGCAGCATTTTCAGCGACAGCCGCGCGTCGGCGACCTCTCCGGTATCGGATCTCTGGGACAGGGCCTTGAGGATGTCCCGGCAGCGTTCGGCCTGTTGCACCAGCAGGGCGGCATCCTCGGCGAGCGCGGCATCGCCCTTGGCGTTGCGGAGCAACTCGCGCGCGACAATCTGGATTGTCGCCAGCGGGGTGCCCAGTTCATGCGCCGCCGCCGCCGCCAGACCGCCCATGGCGGCCAGGCGCTGTTCCCGCGCCAGGATCGAATCGGTCGCCGCCAGGGCCAAGGCCATCCGTCGCGCCTCATTGGCCGTGCGCCAGGCATAGCCGGCCGTGAACAGAACGCCCGTCATCACCGCGATCCAGACCCCCAGCCGGTACAGCGGCGGCAGAGCGAACTGTTCACCGCCTCGCCAGGGAAGAGGCTCGGGTACGAAGAACAGGACCGAGGCGACCAGCAACGTCAGCACGCCGATGGTCATGGTCTGGCGCGTCGGCAGGGCCGCGGCCGCAATGGTGACCGGCGCGATCAGCAAGAGGCAGAACGGATTGTCCAATCCCCCCGTCAGGCCCAACAGAGCCCCAAGCTGGATGACATCGAAACTCAACTGGGCCGCCGCCGCCCAACCTTCCAGAACCGGACGTGGACTGGGACGCAGCAGCAACGCCAGATTCATCCACGCCCCGGCTCCGATCACCCCGAGCGCCCAGCCCAGGCGAATCTCGAAGTCGAACATGAAGGCGGTGACCAGAACCGCCGCCAACTGCCCGGCCAAACCCAGCCACCGCAGGGAAATCAGCGTAGACGCACGCAACCGGCCGCGTGGGGCGGGCAGGCTGGAAGGGTCCCAGTAGGTCGATGCGGCTTGGGGCTCGGCGCTCACCCCCCTATAAGCCCCGTCGAACACCCCCGCGTCGAGAGGAATCCATGCCGTCCAAGCCGATCGCCATTTTTGCCGCCGTCTGTCTGGGCCTGGCGGTCCTGATCGGGCTCGGGACCGTGTGGTTCAATCCCCAGCGCGCCCACGGCGCGCCTGACGGCGGCGACCAGCCTGTCGTCTCCTTTGGCCGGGCCGACATCGGTGGTCCTTTCCAGCTGGTGGATCAGAACGGACGACCGGTCGACCAGTCCATCCTTGAGGGCAAGTGGACCGCGGTTTTCTTTGGTTTTACCCACTGTCCTGACTTCTGCCCCTCGACGCTTCAGGCTATGGCCGCCGCCAAGGAACGGATGGGGGACCGCGCTGATGACTTGCAGATCGTCTTCATCACTGTGGATCCCGAACGCGACACGCCCGCGGCCCTGGCCGACTACCTGCAAACCGCCAGCTTCCCGCAAGGGGTCACCGGCCTGACCGGTACGCCGGACCAGGTCCGTCAGGCGACCGAGGCCTATCGTGTCGTCTACCGCCGCCAGGAGCTTGAGGGCGGCGGCTATACGATGGACCATTCACTCAACATCTATCTGATGAACCCGGAGGGTGAGTTCGCCATCCCCCTGAGCGCCAGTCTGGGGCCGGATCGGCTGGCCCGTCTGATCACCCAGCAGATGGAACAGGGAAGCTAACCCAGAGTCCCCGTACGCTCGACCTCAACCGGGCCGGTCATCCAGACGTGGCCATCCTCACGCCAGTCGATCTCAAGCTCGCCGCCATCCAGCTCCATCGTCGCTGTTCGTCCGGTGAGCCCCTTGCGGTTGGCGGCCACCAAGGCCGCACAGGCCCCGGTGCCGCACGCCCGCGTCAGACCCGCACCCCGCTCCCAGACGCGCAGCCGAATCCGCTCAGGACCGAGCACCCGGGCAAACCCGACATTCACCCCTTCGGGGAACAGGGGGTGGCGCTCGATCAGCGAGCCGGAGGCGGTGACAAAGGCGTCGTCAAAATCGCGCGCGGCAAAGAAGGTGACGTGCGGATTGCCCATTGAGACGGCACCGGGCGTATGCAGCACCGGATTGTCGATCGGTCCGATCTGCAACTCGATGCCACGCGTATCCATCTCTTCGGCCAACGGGATCTCGGTCCAGTCCAGTCCTGGACGCCCCATATCGACGCTGACCCGCTGGTCCCCGCCGGCATAGGCCCGGGTCAGGCCGCCCGCCGTCAGGATTTCGGCCCGGTCAGTGCCCGACGCCTGCATCAGAAGCCAGCCCAAACACCGCAAGGCATTGCCGCATGTCTCGACCTGGCTGCCATCGGCATTCCACACCCGCATGAAGACCTGGCAGTCGCCGGCGGGCTCAATGGCAATCAGCTGATCACAACCTTCACCGTCGGTTCGGTCACAGATGGCACGGACCTCATCCTCGGTCGGCATGAACGGTTCGGCGCGCGCCTCGACCACGACAAAGTCGTTGCCCAGGCCGTTCATCTTGACGAAGGGTCTTCCCATATAGCCCATATAGACACTGCTGGTTTCCCGCGCGAGACAGTCGCACTATCGAGAGACAATGACTTCCCAACCCCGGCGCAAGCGCAAAGCGGCCAAGCCCCTAACAGTTCTGGAAGCGGTCCAGGCGCGAAACGCCCAGGACCCGGCCTGTGGAACGGACTCCCCGCCCGCCCGCAAAGAGGGTTTTCGCCTCAAGGCGAGGCTACGGGCGCTGTATCACGGCTCGTCGCATGCGGCGGTGAAGTTCCGCGCCACGGTCCTCATCATCGACCTGCTGATCATTGGATTTTTCATGATCAGCCCGCTGCTGAAGGAATCCGGGATCGTCTTCTATGCGATCGACTATGTGATTGCCGCCATCCTGGCCATCGACCTGGCGGCACGGGCCTATGCCTACTCCGATATCAAGGACTGGCTGAAGAAGCCGATTGTCTGGGTGGATCTGTTCATCCTGGCGACGTTGCTGTTCCCGGCGTGGCTCTTCAACCTCGGCTTCCTCAGGGTGCTGCGCCTGTGGACCCTGATCCATTCAGACTTCTTCTGGCGGACGCTGGGCCGAAAGTACGACGATACCCGTACCGAAGAAATCATCCGGGCGGTCCTGACCCTGGTGACCTTCGTGTTTGTGGCCACCGGCTTTGTCTACACGGCCTTCCTCGGCAAGCACGAGGGGCTGCGGGGCTACATGGATGCGTTGTATTTCACGGTCACCAGCCTGACGACGACCGGATACGGCGACATCACCCTGCCGGGCGGCTGGGGTCGGCTGGTGTCGATCTGTATCATGCTGGTGGGCGTGACCCTGTTTGTTCGACTGGGTCAGGCGGTGTTCCGGCCCAACAAGGTCAGCTTTCCGTGCCCGACCTGCGGCCTGGGCAGGCACGACCCGGATGCAGTCTATTGCAAGGCCTGCGGCGAGCAGCTCTGTATCCCCAACGACGAATAGGGGTCAGGCCAAGGCCTCGGCGCGGGCCTTGATCGCCTCATTGATGGCCTCGAACGCGGCATGGAAAAGCCCGCGTCGCGGGCGCGCCCAGCCTTCGCCTCGCAGACCGTCGAAGATTTCCCCATTGGCCAGAAGGCAGGCGTCCCCCGACAGGTCTTCCAGCTCGAAATAACGCGTGGATCTCGACAGAAACCCCCGTTTGTTGATCCAGACCAGTTGGATCTCGGGTGTCCAGTCGGGAATGCTCACCTGGTGCAGCCGGCCCGGCTCTCCCTCAAGGACCTCAGCGACCTCAAGCCGCCCGCCGATGCTGATCCGGCCACGCGCCTCAGGGTGCAGGCCATTCCATTCACCCCACCGCTCCAGATCGGCGATGACACCCCAGACCACCTCAGGTGAGGCCGCGATACCGATGCGATGTTCGATGCGAAGGCTCATGGACGGCTTTTGCCACGCCGCAGCGGCAAGATCGAGGCCGGGTCTATACGGCGTCACAAAGGATGCACCCGGCGGCAAAACCCTATATGAGGCCGGGTTCCTCCCGAACTCCAGATATTCCGCGCCGCATGACCTCCCTGAAAGACATCCGCTCCACCTTCCTCGACTTCTTTGAGGAGGACGGCCACCAGAAGATCCATTCGGCGCCCCTGGTGCCGCAGAACGATCCAACGCTGTTGTTCGTCAATGCCGGCATGGTGCCGTTCAAGGACTATTTCACCGGCGCGGCCCGGCCGCCGTCGCTGCGCGCGACGAGCAGTCAGAAGTGCGTGCGTGCCGGGGGCAAGCACAATGACCTGGACAATGTCGGTTACACCGCCCGGCACCTGACCTTCTTTGAAATGCTGGGGAATTTCTCCTTCGGCGACTATTTCAAGGAGCACGCCATCGAAAAGGCGTGGGAATTGGTCACCAAGGATTTCGGCCTCAGCCCTGACCGACTGATGGTCACGACCTATATCGACGACGATGAGGCCTGGAACATCTGGAAGAAGGTGACCGGCTTTGCCGATCACAAGATCGTCCGCATCGCCGGCTCGGACAACTTCTGGGCCATGGGCGAGAACGGGCCGTGCGGGCCCTGCACCGAGATTTTCTATGACTACGGCGAGCACGTTCCGGGCGGACCTCCGGGATCTCCCGACGAAGACGGCGACCGGTTCGTGGAGATCTGGAACAACGTCTTCATGCAGTTCGAGAAGGAGAACGACGAGATCGTTCGTGACCTTCCCAAGCCCTCGGTCGACACCGGCATGGGGCTGGAGCGGATCGCGAGCGTGCTTCAGGGCAAGAACTCGGTGTTTGACACCGACCTGTTCCAGACGCTGATCAAGGCGTCCGAAGAACTGACCTCGACGCCCTCGGACGAAGAGCGCGCGCCCAGCCACCGGGTCATCGCCGACCATTTGCGGTCGTCATCCTTCCTGATCGCAGACGGGGTGACGCCGTCCAACGAGGGGCGCGGCTATGTACTGCGCCGGATCATGCGCCGGGCCATGCGCCATGCCCATCTTCTGGGCGCGACAGAGCCGCTGATGTACCGGCTGGTCCCGACGCTGGTGGACCAAATGGGAGAGGCCTTCCCGGAACTGAAGCGAGCTCAAGCCTTTGTCGAGGATACGCTCAAGCAGGAAGAGCTGCGGTTCCGGTCTACACTCGGGCGCGGCATGACCCTGTTCGAGACGGCGGTTCAGGGCTTCAGGCCCGGCGACATGCTGGACGGTCAGACCGCTTTTGAACTTTACGACACCTACGGGTTCCCACTCGACCTGACCCAGGATGAGGCCCGCCGGCGTGGATTTTCCGTCAATGTCGACGGCTTCCAGCACGCCATGGCCGAACAGCGCGCGCGCTCCCGAGAGCACTGGAAAGGCTCGGGCCAGCAAGCGTCCCAGGGCGAATGGCTTAAGATCCGCGATCGCCTCGGGCCGACGGTCTTCACCGGCTATGAGAATGTCGACGGCTCGGGCGAAGTTCTGGCCATCGTCAAGGACGGCCGGCCGACCGATAGCGTCGCCGAAGGCGAAACCGCCGAGGTCGTGTTCGACCAGACTCCCTTCTATGGCGAAGGCGGCGGCCAGGCCGGCGATCAGGGCGAGATCAGCTGGCCGGGCGGCTCCGCCCGCGTCATCGACGTGCAAAAGCCGGGCGGTGACATCTACGCCCACGCCATCGAGGTGACGTCCGGCACGCTGGAGATCGGGACCCGGGCGGTCCTGTCGGTCGATCCGTCCGAGCGCCTGGCGACGCGCGCCAACCATTCGGCGGCGCACCTGCTGCACGCGGCGCTGAAGAATGTGCTGGGCGATCACGTCGCCCAGAAGGGCCAGATGGTCGACCACGAGCGCGTGCGCTTCGACTTCTCGCACAATGCGCCGGTCACCGAGGCCGAGCTGGCGGCCATGGAGGCCGAGGTCAATGCGGTGATCCGCCAGAACCTGCCCGCCGCGACCGAACTGATGGCACCGGACAAGGCGATCGAGGCCGGGGCCGTGGCCCTGTTCGGTGAGAAATACGGTGATGAGGTCCGCGTGCTGACGCTCGGCCAGTCGCTGGCCGATCAAAAGACCGCCTATTCGGTAGAGCTGTGCGGCGGTACCCATGTGGCGCGCACCGGCGACATCGCCCTGTTCAAGATCATCTCCGAGAGCGGTATCGCCGCAGGCGTGCGCCGCATCGAGGCCCTGACCGGAGAGGCGGCCCGCCAGTATCTGGAAGGCCAGGCGAAGGTTGCGCGCGGTCTGGCCCGTGACTTCAAGATCCAGCCGGGCGACGTGCCGGGCCGGGTCGAGGGTCTGCAGACCTCGGTCAAGGCGCTGGAGAAGCAGGTCGCGGACCTGAAGAAGCAGCTGGCGCTGGGCGGCGGCTCCGGCGCAAACGCCGCGCCCGAAGAGATCAACGGCGTCAAGCTGATCGCCCGCGTGCTCGACGGCGTCGACGGCAAGGCCCTGCGCGGCGTGGCTGAGGATTTCCGCAAACAGGTCGGCTCGGGCGTCGTCGCCCTCATCGGCGTCACCGATGGCAAGGCGGCGATCACCGTGGCCGTGACCCCCGATTTGGCCGGCAAGCTCAACGCGGCCGATCTGGCCCGCGCGGCGGTGCTGGCGATGGGTGGGCAAGGCGCGGGTGGCAAGCCGGACTTCGCTCAGGGCGGCGCACCGGATGGGTCTAAGGCAGAGGATGGATTGAGCGCAGTGCGGGCGGCGTTGGCCTAACCCGCCTGCGGGACGCCCTGTTCGGCCTCACCGGCCCCGTCGGGGCTGCCGCCTTCGGGCAGGCCGATGTGCGACAGTTTCCAGGCAAAGATGCCTGAGCGCGTAAACGTCAGGACCGTCTCCGACCCACCCTCGTCGCGGATGCGGAAGCGCGTGCGGCTGGGCCCCCAGTGCACCAGACCCGGCCACGGCTGATCTGTCGCCTCGTGCTGGATCGGCGGGGCACCGGCGCGCGAGCGTTCGGCGGCAAAATGACCTTCGCCATAGGTGATCCCGGCCAAGGCCTGGGGCGTCAGGAACGGATCGACATTGGGGGCGGCCCCGGTCGCCTCTTCCGCCGCCTGGCCCAGACGACGACGGATGGCTTCAATCGGATTTTCCAGCCAGGACGGCTCCGGTTCCTGGGCTCGCGGACTGTCGGACATCTGGGCGCGCAGGGACGCCCGCACCTCGCCATAGTCGACCAGCTCGGCCAGGGCCGGCACATCGCCCGACAGCGCCGCCGATCTCAGGGCGAAAAAGGCGTAGGCGGGGGCGAGGAAGAAGGCCAGACCCGCGGCAATCACCGCCATACCGATGAAGTTGGCGATCGCCCCACCGACCGAGGGACGCCGCCCCTGGTCGCGATAGTCGCGCGCCTGATCCCAGGCATACTGGCGCTGCTGAGGTGCAGGCTCGGCGGAATAACCGGGACGCGACAGACGCGCGACCTCGCGGCCCTCCCTCCGGATGACCAATTCCTGGACCGATCCGTCCTCGATGTGACGGATGATCTCGTCCAGCGGCGGGCCGATCTCGCCCGCGTCGATGTCGATGCGTCTGCTCATCGGATGCAGTTAAGCCCTGACTTTGCGGCCAAGGCTAGACCACACCCCCTACGCGCGAGGTTTCGTCAGGTCGCCATCGCCGCGTCGAGGTTTTCGGCGACCTTGTCCAGGAAGCCCTCGGTGGTCAGCCAGCCTTGCTGGTCGCCGACCAGAAGGGCCAGGTCCTTGGTCATGAAACCGGCCTCGACCGTCTCGACGACCACACGCTCCAGCGTTTCGCCGAATCTAATCAGGGCCTCGTTGCCGTCCAGCTTGCCGCGGTGCTTGAATCCGCGCGTCCAGGCGTAAATTGAGGCGATGGAGTTGGTTGAGGTCGCCTCGCCCTTCTGATGCTGGCGATAGTGGCGGGTCACGGTGCCGTGGGCGGCTTCGGATTCCAGGATATTGCCATCCGGGGTCATCAGAACCGAGGTCATCAGGCCCAGCGAACCGAAGCCTTGCGCCACCACGTCGGACTGAACGTCGCCGTCATAGTTCTTGCAGGCCCAGACGAAGCCTCCGGACCACTTGATGGCGGCCGCCACCATGTCGTCGATCAGGCGGTGCTCATAGGTCAGCCCCAGCTTGTCGAAGTCGGCCTTGAACTCCTCGTCGAACACCTTCTGGAAAATGTCCTTGAAGCGGCCGTCATAGGCTTTCAGGATCGTGTTCTTGGTCGACAGATAGACCGGATATTTGCGGTTCAGACCGTAGGCAAAGCTGGCGCGGGCGAACTCGGTGATCGAGTCATCCAGGTTGTACATCCCCATGGCCACGCCCGAGGACGGGAAGTTGAACACCTCGTGTTCGATCTCCTGGCCGTCGTCGCCGACGAATTTGATGGTCAGCTTGCCGGGGCCGGGCACCAGGAAGTCGGTGGCCTTGTACTGGTCACCAAAGGCGTGACGGCCAACCACGATCGGCTGGGTCCAGCCGGGCACCAGGCGCGGCACGTTGGAGCAGATGATCGGCTCGCGGAACACCACGCCGCCCAGGATGTTGCGGATGGTGCCGTTGGGCGACTTCCACATCTTCTTGAGGCCGAACTCCTTCACCCGCGCTTCGTCCGGGGTGATGGTGGCGCACTTCACGCCGACGCCGTGGCGCTGAATGGCGTGGGCCGCGTCAATGGTCACCTGGTCGTCGGTGGCGTCGCGGTTCTCCATGCCCAGGTCGTAATAGTCCAGCTCAAGGTCGAGGTACGGAAAGACCAGCTTGTCCTTGATCATCTGCCAGATGATGCGGGTCATCTCGTCGCCGTCGATGTCCACGATGGGATTGGCGACCTTGATCTTGGCCATTGGGGCTCTCTTTCGTCGAATGCGGGAGGTGTTCGGCGCGCTCTATAGCCCCCACCCGCCGTCAGCGCAAAGGCGAGACGCGGCGGCGTTAAACAGGGCGCTTCGCTGAGCCCGCCCCGCGTTCGGACGGGGCTCGTCCGTCAGGACGGGTTGATCGGCATCGGCGCGTTGGGATCTTCGGGAGCCTCCTGGTCGGGGTCCATCGGCACCGCCTCACCATCCCCCCACATCGGGGCCGGGCGTTGAAGATCGCCCCGCAGGCCGCAGCCGGTCAGGGCCAGGGTGCCCACGCCGATCAGCATCAGGGTCCGAAGTCTCATCCGATCCGCTCCTTCCAGCGCCTGACCTGCTCGCGCACACCATCCGGCGAGGTTCCACCCCAGGCCTTGCGGCTGGCCACCGAAGCCGCCGGGGTCAGGACATCATACACGGCTTGGGTGATTCCGCCCTCGATGGATTGCAGGTCCTCCAGCGGCAGGTCAGGCAGGTCGACGCCCAGGTCCTCCGCCCGTTTCACCGCCGCGCCCGTCACATGGTGTGCCTGGCGGAACGGCAGGTCCAGCTCACGCACCAGCCAGTCGGCCAGATCGGTCGCGGTCGAGAAACCTGCGCCCGCCGCCGCCGCCATCCGCTCGCGGTTCGGCGTCAGGTCGGCAATCATTCCAGCCATGGCCGACAACGCCAGATCCAGCGCGTCAAAGGCCTCGAAAACCGGTGGCTTGTCCTCCTGCATATCCTTGGAATAGGCGAGCGGCAGGCCCTTCATCACCGTGGTCAGAGCGATCAAAGCCCCAGTGATCCGTCCCGTCTTGGCCCGCACCAGCTCGGCCGCATCGGGGTTCTTTTTCTGCGGCATGATCGATGAGCCGGTGGTGAAGGCATCCGACAGACTGACAAAGCCGAACTGGGGCGTCATCCACACCACGATCTCTTCGGCCAGGCGCGACAGATGACCGGCGCAGATCGACGCCGCCGCCAGGCTCTCAAGGGCGAAGTCGCGATCCGAAACCCCGTCCAGAGAATTGGCCATGGGGCGGGCAAAGCCGAGGGCCGAGGCCGTCATCTCCCGATCAATCGGAAACGGCGACCCGGCCAGGGCCGCAGAGCCCAGGGGGCTTTCATTCATGCGCGCGCGCGCATCGCGGAAGCGCCCGGCATCGCGCCCGAACATTTCAACGTAGGCCATCATGTGATGGCCAAACGTCACCGGCTGGGCCGGCTGTAAATGCGTAAAGCCCGGCATCAGCGCACCCGCTTCGGCCTCGGCCTGACCCAGCAGGGCGCGCTGCAGGGCTTCGATCTGGTTGACGGTGCGATCACAGGCGTCGCGCACCCACAGGCGGAAATCGGTCGCCACCTGATCATTGCGTGAGCGCGCCGTGTGGAGCCGCCCGGCCGGCTCACCGACCAGCTCCTTCAGCCGCGCCTCCACATTCATGTGGATGTCTTCGTATTCGTCGCGGAAGGGGAAGGTTCCGGCCTCGATCTCGGCCTCGATCTGGTCCAGCCCCCCGAGGATGACCTCGGCATCCGCGGCCTTGATGATCCTCTGTTTGGCCAGCATCCGACAGTGGGCGCGTGACCCGGCCAGATCCTGTCGCCACAGCCGCTTGTCGACCCCGATGGAGACGTTGATCGCCTGCATCAGCTCGGCGGGCTTTTCCGAGAAGCGACCGCCCCACATCTCTTGACCTGTGCCGACACTCGGGCTTTGGGTCGCGCCGGTTGGCGCATCGGACGATTTGGACATGGACGACGAAGCTCGACGGAAACGGCGGTTGATCTGGACGATTGTGGCGGCGGCTGCGGTCGGTGCCCTTATCATAATCGGCGGCCATGCGTTGGTGATTTATGCCGTCTACAAGCAACGGTTCGAGTTGGTGCAGGTCGAGGATGCCGTTTCCGCCGACGACGGCGCGACGGGTTCGCTGGAGGCGCTGCTGACCCCGGCAGACGCCTTGCCTGCACCGACACAGGGGTTCCTGACGCCCGACGGCGGAGCGACAGATGTGTCGGACTTTCGCGGCCGGGTCCTGGTGCTGAACGTCTGGGCCATGTGGTGCCGGCCCTGTCGAACCGAGCTGCCGACCCTGGCTGCACTGGATCAGGCCTATGGCGACGAGGTCACCGTGGTCGTCGTCAATGTCGACCGCACGCCCGAGGAGATCGAAGCCGCCCGCGCCTTCCTGACCGAACAGGCTCCGCTGGAATTCTATTCCGATCCCACCTTTGAGCTGCCGTTCCGCCTGCCGGGGCGCGGAGCCATGCCCCAGACCGTCCTGATCGACCGCGAGGGCCGCATCCGCGCCTGGCTGGCCGGCGAGGCCGACTGGAACAGCCCGGAAGTCCGGGCCCTAGTCGACGAGGCGTTGGCGGAAGGCGGCTGAGGCCCTATTCCGCCTCTGCCGGTTCCTCGGCCTTGCGGTTTTCCAGCATCTTGTCGAACGACGACCAGACACCATCGGCTCCGTGCCAGGAGCCCTTGGTCGCGGCCTTGGAATATTCGGTGGCGCGGGCTTCGAAGAAGTTGGCGTGCTCGACGCCCGACAGCATCGACTGCAACCACGGCAGCGGGTTGTCGCGCTTGCCGCCATACAGCTCCGGCAACTGGAGCTGGCGCAGACGCCAGTCGGCGATGAAGCGGATGTAGGATTTGATGTCGTCGGGCGTCATGCCGTTGACGGGGCCAGCCTCGAAGGCCAGGTCGATGAAGCGGTCTTCCATGTCCACGACGGTCCGGCAGCACTCGACGATGTCATCGGCCACCGCCTTGGTGACGGCGCCCGTCTCCTTGTTGAAGGCGTGGTAGAGCTTGATGATGCCCTCGCAATGCAGGCTCTCGTCGCGCACCGACCAGGAGACGATCTGGCCCATGCCCTTCATCTTGTTCTGGCGCGGGAAGTTCATCAGCATGGCGAAGCTGGCGAACAGCTGAAGTCCTTCGGCAAACCCGCCGAACATGGCCAGCGTCCGACAGATGTCGGCGTCGGTGTCGACACCGAACTGGCCCATGTAGTCGTGCTTGGCGCGCAGGGCGTCATATTCCATGAAGGCCCCGAACTCGGCCTCGGGCATCCCGATAGTCTCGAGCAGCAGGGCGTAGGCCGCGATGTGCACCGTCTCCATATTGGCGAAGGCGGCCAGCATCATCTTGATCTCGGTCGGTTTGAACACCCGACCGTAGCGTTCCATGTAGTTGTCCTGAACCTCGATGTCCGCCTGGGTAAAGAAGCGGAAAATCTGGGTCAGCAGATTGCGCTCGCCGTCATTCAGCGCGACCGCCCAGTCCTTGACGTCCTCGCCCAGCGGCACCTCCTCGGGCACCCAGTGGACCTGCTGCTGCTTCTTCCACATGTCGAAGGCCCACGGATAGCGGAACGGCTTGTAGGCCGCCGAGGGCGTCAACAGGCCCGGCGTGGGGGACAAAATCGAGGAAGCGGCGGGAGAGGTCATGGTCAGATCCTGAACTGCGAATCCAACCTAGCAGCATCTGGCCGGAATCAACCAGTGGGGTATAGCACCCCAACTGTTCACAAAATGTTGGGGTCTGGGGATAGGCGACCTACACCCCGTCGAAGCCGCCGATCTGACCTGTCGATTGGCCGTGGTGAGCCTGCCGGCGCTGAATCCCATAGGCCACCAGCCAGCAGACCATGGCCCAGGCCGCGCCGAGCGACCAGCCGCCCAGCACATCTGTCGCCCAGTGCGCGGCTAGATAGACCCGGCTGATTCCCACCAGGCCGGCGATCAGGATGGCGACGCTGATCACATAGACCTTGAGCCGTCGTCGGGCGAAGACGCGCTCCAGCATCACCCCCAGCGTCAGATAGAAGACCGTCGACATCAGGGTGTGGCCGGACGGGAAGCTGGCGTTGATCGTTTCGACCACCTGATAGATTTCCGGCGGACGGCCCCGGTCGAACAGCCCCTTGAACATCTCACTCAGCATCAAGCCGCCGCCCAGCGCCAGCGCCAGCATCAGGGCCGACCAGGGGCGTTTCTGCATCAGCAGGAATCCGACCGCGATCAAGGCAAATAGGACCAGCACCGCCAGACCCCCGAGCGAGGTGAAGTCGAGCATGGCCGTTTCGAGCCAGTCCGGGCCGATGGGATCGCGCGGATCGGCGTTCGGGTGGGTCCAGGCCAGGACCGCCTGATCGAAGGTCTGGTTCTCGCCCTCGACGAGGTCCTCTGCCAGTTCAGAGAAGACGGCCACGCCACCGGCGACCACGCCCAGGGCCACCACAACGCCCAATTCGTCTCGCGCAAATCGCAACACCCGCAACGTGGATGATTTGAGGCGCGAGGTCAGGGGTATGGTGATCGGCATGGATGGCGAACGGCTACGCTTGGCCGCGGTTCCCGCAAAGCGGTCATCACGGAATTGTGATCTCGGCCCAGATCCCATGATTGTTCGACCCCGACCCAAACCGGGGCAATCCTCAGATCACGAATCAAGCAAACCTTGCGTCAAGCCGTTGACGCCTCGTTAGGGTTATGTCCCCCTACATATGGACCTTGGGGCACGCGGTCCTACCAGATGCGGTGGTTTTCACCGGATTTGAACGACCATCGAGATTGGGGCGAATACGGTATGGCTGGCAGTGAAGCGTTGATGCGGAACGAGTTTTCGATCCAGGAAGCGGAGGCCGCGCGAACGGACGCGCCGGCCCTGTCGCTCGTCCGCAAGGTGGAAGTCGATCGCACCCGCGACGACCTTCTGACCGACTTCGGCAAAAAGACGCTGGAAGACCGCTATCTGCTGCCTGGCGAAAGCTATCAGGACATGTTCGCGCGCGTCGCGACCGCCTTTGCCGACGACGCCGATCATGCCCAGCGCGTCTATGACTACATGAGCCGCCTGTGGTTCATGCCCTCGACACCGGTGCTGTCGAACGGTGGGGCGGATCGCGGCCTGCCGATCTCGTGCTTCCTCAACGCCGTCGGAGATTCGCTGGACGGCATTCAGAACGTCTGGAACGAGAACGTCGCCCTGGCGTCGAACGGCGGCGGCATCGGCACCTACTGGGGCGGCGTCCGCTCCATCGGCGAGAAGGTCAAGGGCGCGGGCCAGACCTCGGGCATCATCCCCTTCATCCGCGTGATGGACAGCCTCACCCTGGCCATCTCGCAAGGATCGCTACGTCGCGGCTCGGCCGCCGTCTATCTGGATATCCATCACCCCGAGATCGAAGAGTTCCTTGAGATCCGCAAACCCTCGGGCGACTTCAACCGCAAGTCCCTGAACCTTCACCACGGCATCAATGTCACCGACGCCTTCATGGAGGCGGTGCGCGACGGCACGACGTTTGACCTGATCTCGCCCAAAACCAATGAGGTCCGCAAAACCGTCGATGCGCGCGCCCTGTGGACCAAGATCCTCGAGGTCCGCCTGGCCACCGGCGAGCCCTATCTGATCTTCTCGGACACGGTGAACCGGATGATGCCGGATCACCAGAAGGCCCTGGGGCTTTCGGTCAAGCAGTCGAACCTCTGTTCGGAAATCATGCTGCACACGGGGGCCGACCACCTGGGTGTCGACCGCACAGCCGTCTGCTGCCTGTCGTCGGTCAATGCCGAGACGTTCCTGGAGTGGCGCGACGAGCCCCGCTTCATCGAAGACGTCATGCGCTTCCTGGACAACGTGCTTCAGGATTTCATCAACCGCGCGCCCCCGGCCATGGCGGCCGCCGTCTATTCGGCCAAGCGCGAGCGGTCGGTGGGGCTGGGCCTGATGGGCTTCCATTCCTTCCTTCAGTCCCAGGGCGTGGCCTTTGAGTCGGCCATGGCCAAGAGCTGGAACATGCGGCTGTTCAAACACCTGCGCCGCGAGGCCGACAAGGCCAGCCGCCTTCTGGCTGAAGAGAAGGGCGCTTGTGAGGACGCCGCCGAACGCGGAGCCATGGAGCGGTTCAGCCACAAACTGGCCATCGCCCCGACCGCCTCGATCTCGATCATCTGCGGCGGCACCTCGGCCGGTATCGAGCCGATCCCGGCCAACATCTATACCCACAAGACCTTGTCCGGCTCGTTCGCGGTCAAGAACCCCTACCTCGAGGATCTGTTGGAAGCGCGCGGCCTGAACACCGAGGCCGTCTGGTCGTCGATCCTGGCCCATGAAGGGTCCGTCCAGCACCTGGAGGGTCTGACCGAGGACGAAAAGGCGGTTTACAAGACGGCTTTCGAGCTGGACCAACGCTGGGTCATCGAACTGGCCGCGGACCGGACACCGGACGTCTGTCAGGCCCAGTCGGTCAACGTCTTCCTGCCGGGCGATATCGACAAGTGGGACCTGCACATGCTGCACTGGCAGGCGTGGGAAAAGGGGATGAAGTCCCTCTACTACCTGCGTTCCAAATCGGTTCAGCGGGCCGCCTTCGCTGGGGCCGAGGACAAGGCCGATGCGGAGATTGATCCGAACCAGCCCGACCTCTTTGCGGTGGCCAAGACCGACTACGAGGAATGCCTCGCCTGCCAATAGAGGTTTGCGTTGTGGGAACGCTTCCGTGAGGTAAGAGTTTGCCAGCCCGGTCAGGACGAGTCATTCTGTCTCGTCAAACGCTAAGCAATAGCGGGGAGACGTCGGTGGTACTCGACGTTAGAAGTCTGGCGGGGGCTGCGACGGTTCTGATCGGGACCGGCGCTGCCTTTTGCGCTTCGGCCCAGGACGCCGACCTCAGCGCACGGTGGACGCTCGGAACGCCCGTCCAGATGGTCCCCGACGGGCAAGACCCTCTGGGGGTCGACGCCCTGAACCGGCAAGCCGACACCCGCTATATGGAGCGCGCCCTGTTCTCGGGCTCTGACGGCCTGATCGCGGCCCAGCAGCGCGGCGTCTGGCAACGCCAGACCGACGGCTCCATCGAACAGATCCGTTACCGCCAGGGCGACCTGGCAACACCGCTTCCCGAAGGCTCGATCGAACGCGCCCGCTTCGAGGCTGCCCAGCGCGACGTCACCTATATCCGGGCATGGCCGCTGGTCGCCGGTGAAGCCGGCAGCGTCCAGTTCGAACTGACCCCGCACGCCGGGCTCGGGGTCAACGCCGAAGGCGGCACGGCTGAGGCCGGGGCAACGATCCGGGTCGGCCAGCTCGAGGTCGCCGATGGCGACGACGCCTACGAAGAGGATCAGGGCCGCTGGTACCTGTTCGCGGCCGGCACCGGCACGGCCGTCGGTCTGAACTGGGCGCGCGGCATGGAGGGCTGGAACCGTCAGCTCAGCCACGACACCGGGGCCTTCATCGGCGACGCCCAGATCGGTGTGGCCTGGCGGCGCGGCGATACCCAGACCTCGTTCGGCTATGTCCACCGCGAGGTGACGGCTGAGGGTGTTCACGGAGGCTCGGGCATCGACCGCGACGCCACCGAGGGGTTTGTCGCCGTTCAATTTTCACTGCGCCCGACCTGGTAGTCAGGCCCGTTCTCCTTTGATCCGGTCCGCCGCCGCCTCACCGGCGATGACGCCCGACGCCAGGCAGGCCGTCAGCAGATAGCCGCCGGTCGGCGCTTCCCAATCCAGCATTTCGCCAGCGACGAAGACGCCGGGGTGCTCCTTCAGCATCAGGCCGTCATCGACGGCGTCGAACGGCACGCCGCCTGCGGACGAGATGGCGCGGTCCAGCCCTTGGACGCCGGTGAGCTTCAAACGGATGGCCTTGATGCGGCGGGTCAGCTTGTCGGGGCCGGGCGGGACCTCGCCGATCTCACGCAGAACGGCGATGGCGGCGGGCGACAGGCCGCCGGCCTTGCGCAGGTGATTGGTCACGCTGTCCTTGCCGCGCGGCCGGGCCAGACGGGCAGCCAGCGCCTCGATGGCCAGGTCCGGGCGCAGATCGACGACGAGGGTCGCAGAACCGTCCCGCGCGATGGCGTCACGCAAGGCCGCCGACAGGGCATAGACCGCCCCGCCTTCCAGCCCGTAGCGGGTCAGGATGACCTCACCGCGTACGCTCTGGTCGCCGTGGGTCAGGGTCACCGGCTTGAGCGCCTGACCGGCGAAGCGGTCGATCAGGACCGGCGACCAGGCGACGTCGAAGCCCACATTGGAGGGCTGGAACGGGAGGACCGGAACCCCCCGCCCTTTGAGCGTTTCGACCCAGGCGGCGTCCGAGCCGAGGCGCGGCCAACTGGCACCGCCCATGGCCAGGATAACGGCGGCCGCAGGCTCCACCCGCTCGCCGTCCGGGGTGTCGAACACCAGATCCTGGCCGCGCCAGCCGAGCCAGCGGGAACGGCTACAGACCTCGACGCCCTGATCCGCCAGCCGGGCCAGCCAGGCGCGCAGCAGCGGTGAGGCCTTCATGGCGCGGGGAAAGACGCGACCCGATGAGCCGGTGAAGACCGGCTGCCCCAGACCTTCGGCCCAGGCGCTCAGCTCGGCGGCGCCGAAACGGTCCAGCCAGGGCCGGATGCGATCCGCCGCGGGGCCATAGCGGGCGAGGAAGCGGGCTGGATCTTCGAACCCTTCGGAATGGGTCAGGTTCAGGCCGCCGCGCCCGGCCATCAGGAACTTGCGCGCCACCGAGGGCATCCGGTCATGGACGACGACCGACAGGCGGCGCCCGGCCAGGGTCTCGGCGGCCATCAGCCCGGCGGGGCCGGCCCCGATGATGTGGACCGGGGCGCTCACGACGTGGCCACGCGGCGGGCGACGACGACAGCGCGATCGAGCGCCTGGAGGAAGGCCGAGCGGTCCCTGGCTGAAAACGGCGGCGGGCCGGAGGTGGCCACGCCCATCGAGCGCAGGTGCTCGCCGACCATGCGCCCGGCGAGGGCCGAGCCGATGCTGTCGGCGGTGAAGGGCTGGCCGTTCGGCTTGATCGCCTGGGCACCGGATTTCAGCACGCGGTCCGCCAGCGGAATGTCGGAGGTGACGACGATGTCGCCCGGCCCCGCTCGCTCGGCGATCCAGTCATCGGCGACGTCCGGCCCCTCATCGACGACGATCTGTTCGATGAAGGCGGCGCGGCGGGTGTTGATCCAGCCGTTGGAGACGACAAAGACCTTCAGTCCCGTCCGCTCGGCCACGCGGTAGCATTCGTCCTTCACCGGGCAGGCGTCGGCGTCGATGTAGAGGGTCAGGCTCATGCGCCCTTTCGGTTGGCGGCGACGCCGGCCAGGAACAGGGCCTTGAAGGCCGCCGGGTCGATCGTTTCGCCCTGGGCGATGTCGATGGCGCGGCGGGTGCCGGCGTCCAGACTGGCGTTGAAAAGACCCTTCGGATCCTTCAGGGACGCGCCCCTGGCGAAGGTCAGTTTGACCTTGTCCTTATAGACCTCGCCGGTGCAGACGATGCCGTCGTGCTCCCAGACCGGCACGCCGCGCGGATTGGTCGGCTTTCTCCATTTGACCGTTTCGACCACCTCGGGATCGGCGGCGTGGATCAGATCGCGCAAGGCGCCCAGCGTCTCGCCGCGCCAGTCGTCCAGCGCCTCTAGGCGGGCGTCGATGTCGGGGGAGCGGCTCACATCTTCTCTCCGGTCAGGGCCGCCGCTTGCCGGATCCAGGCGGTGATCTGAGGCGTGTCGACCGCCTCGCCCTCATGCAGATGCAGATAGCGCACGCGCGGCTGGGTCGAGCCGACCGGCGGCGGCGGGTCCAACTCGGCCCCGGCGAAGAAGGCGACCTTGATGTACTCTGTCATGGCGTGAAAGCTGAGGAACCAGGTCCCGTCGCCGACGCCATACAGCGGCGTGTTCCATTTCACCGCCTTGGACACGCCGGGCACCAGGCGCGTGACCACCGCGTCAATCTCGGCCCCCATCGTCGACTTCCAACCGGGCGCGGCGGCGATCCAGGCCCGAACAGGCGCGTCGCCATAGCCCTTGGCGATCTGCGGATTACCGCCGGCGAGGAGTTTGGGGGTCTGGATCATGGCCGGCAGGGTAGAGGGATTGAGGCGGCATGAGTAGTGAGTGGCGACTGGCGATCCTTTCTCGCCTTGTGGGAGACGGGCATGGCTCATCGGCCTCGCGCCTCGGCTGCGAAGGTGGGAGGGCGGGCGGAGCGCCGGACTTCGGGTCCGGTGACCGTAGGTGTGTTTTGCGTTTCGACCTGAAGAGGGCGCTCCGCCGCGGTCTGTTTTCCCGGAGCCCCTGCTCGGCGCCTCTTTTAGAGACTACGCAGCTGTTCTGGCCCCGGACGGTCGGGCCTGTCCCAACGAGACAGGTCCCGGAACCAACGGGTACTCCGCCCCGCCGCTATCCGCTCAGTCCGCATCCCCGCCCCAACAAGGTCGCTGGCCATGCGCCCTCCCCTGGCGTGGGGACCGGGCGAGTATGCGGGAGCCGCAAACGGGCGGGCGTTAGTTGGGGCAAGAAAATGCGATGCGGCTGATCGGATGGGGAATTTTCTGAAAAAATGCGGGGATAGAGGGCGCGATAGCCCACCTGTCTTCTCCCCCTCCTGATGGGAGGGGGTGGTCGCCGGGCGCCATCGCCCCCAGCCCTGCGCCGCGACAGGATGCGCCGATGCCCAGACCGGTTGTGCTTGCTCCCTATGATCCCGCGTGGCCGGCCCGGGCCTCATCGCCTTCGTCATCCTCCGGCGAGCACAGCGAGACCGGGGGACCCAGTGCAACGCTCGATACCCGCGCTCGCCCTGGCTGATCGCTCTGGGTCCCCCGGTCTGCGCGGCTTCGCCGCTTGCCGGAGGATGACGAAAGGAAGGGGTGCGCTCAGTCAGCTTCCGGCGGGGGTTGCCAGTCAGGATCGTTGACGGGGTACCAGTCCGCCGCCAGGTCGTTCCAGTCGGGATTGTCTTTTTCAATCAGCGCCAGCTTCCAGCGCCGCAGCCATTTCTTGATGCGCTTTTCGCGGGCGATGGCGTCGACCACCCAGGCGTATTGCTCGAACCAGACCAGCCGCTCGCAGGCGTAGTCGTCGGTAAAGCCCTGCCAGACGTGCTGTTTGTGCTTCCACACCCGCGCATACAGGTTGGCCGTCATGCCGGTGTAGATCGTCCCGTTCCTTTGGCTCGCCATGATGTAGGTGGCGATGAAGGTGCGGTGGGTGGGCATGGGCGAAGGCTAGCGCCTCGCTTTACTCTCGTCATCCTCGGGCGGAGCGAAGCGGAGACCCGGGGATCCAGGACAGTCCGAGACGCCGGCGCGACGTCAGGCGATGCTCTGGATCCCCCGGTCTGCGCCGCCGAAGCGGCTTGCCGGAGGATGACGAAAGGGGGGTGTGGTCCCTCTTCTTTCGTCATCCTCGGGCGAAGCAAAGCGGAGACCCGGGGATCCAGTGCGATGTTCGACGCCCATGCTGGTTGCTCGGATCGCTCTGGGTCCCCCGGTCTGCGCCGCTACGCGGCTTGCCGGAGGATGACGAAAGGGGAGAGCGGGGCGTCCCGGCTCTGCGCGCTGCGGCCGGGATGACAAGGGGGCGCTAGAAGAGAGTGTCTCTCTGTTGCGGGCGCCCGGCTCCCTAGCCTCGAAGGGCCGGCGGCGTAGCGGGCGCGGACACTTACGGTTTAGAATTCTTATGTATCTGGTTTTATAATACTATTTTCAACCGTGAACGCCATTTGTGAAGCGGCCGCAAGGGTTGCGCTAGACTCGTTCGCGAATCTCTGGTTTCTATAATTGGAACGGAGACCGAACATGTCGGAAACAAACACAGAAGATAACAAGCGACAGCCGCGCCTAAGCCAAACAGATGTGCCCGGTATGGAGCTGGAAAAGGCGCTTCGCTTGGCGCGATGCCTTTGGGATGATTTTGCGGGAAAGGCGGCAAGACCGATCCAACTTGCGGAGGCGCTTGACACGAAGCCGAGTAGCGGCGGGTGGCGTGGATTGACGGGCGCGTCGATTGCCTATGGATTGACCGAGGGCGGATATAACGCCCAAGAGATCAAACTAACCGAGTTGGGCAGACGTATAGTTGCGCCGCGCGAGGATGGCGACGACTCGGTTGCCGCGGCGCAGGCCGCATTGCTGCCTAGAGTCTGTAAGGATTTTCTGACCCGATACGATGGCGCGCGCTTCCCGAGCGAAAAGATTGCTGCGTCGGTTTTGGTCGACCTCGGCGTCCCCAAAGAACGCACGGAACGCGTTGTGGGTATCCTGCTTGCCAATGCAAAGTTTGTAGGGGTTCTTCGTACGATCAAGGGTGAGAACTATGTGGCCCTGGAGACGGCCAAGCTTGGTGCTTCAGCCGAGCCGCAATCTGACAATTTTGAGGACGCCCCGCCCTCTGAGGAGCCAGGTAAGGCCGAGCGCGAAACGCCAGTTCCGCCCGCAGTGCGCGCCGAACCAGTTCAAACCGGGCCGAAAAAGATCTTTGTCGCTCACGGTAAACGTCATGACGCGCTCGACGCGGTCAAGCGAGTCTTGGATCGCTTCAAGGTCCCCTACGTCGTAGCCGTGGATGAGCCGAATGCGGGGCGCCCAATCTCCGAGAAAGTTGCCGGCTTGATGAAGGAGTGTTCGGCTGGAATTTTCGTCTTCACCCCCGACGAAACGTTCAAAGACGCCAACGACAAGGAACTGCACCGGCCCTCCGAGAATGTGATCTATGAGCTAGGCGCAGCCAGCGTCCTATGGGGCCGAAAAATCGTTATTCTCAAGGAGGCGAGCGTTAATTTCGCCTCGGATTACAGAGATATCGGTTACATCGAATTCTCGATGGATAACCCGAGGTCGATTGGCACAGAGCTGCTGACCGAACTGATCGCTTTGGATTTCCTGAAAATTCAGGTCGCCAATTAAGTTGGAGGGGGCGGTCTAATGCACCGCCGCCTTCCCGATCTCCAGCCCATCCTCGCCCGCTGACACGCTAATCACCGCCCCGTCCGCGATCTCGCCGGCCAGCAGCTTGCGCGCAATCGGGTCGACCAGCTCCTTCTGGATGACGCGCTTCAAGGGGCGCGCGCCATAGACCGGGTCGTAGCCGCGGTCGGCGAGCCAGGCGCGGGCGCTGTCGTCGAGGGACAGGGTGAGGCGGCGGTCGGCCAGCAGCTTTTCGAAGCGGGCGAGCTGGATCTTGACGATGCCGCCCATCTGTTCGCGCCCCAAGCGGCGGAACAGGATGATCTCGTCGATGCGGTTGAGGAACTCAGGCCGGAAGTGGGCGCGCACGGCGTCCATGACGAGCGGGCGCACGACCTCGATGTCCTGGCCCTCGGGCTGGTCGGCCAGGGCAGCCGAGCCGAGGTTGGAGGTCAGGATGATCAGGGTGTTCTTGAAGTCGATGGTGCGGCCCTGGCTGTCGGTCAGGCGGCCGTCGTCGAGCACCTGGAGCAGGACATTGAAGACGTCCGGGTGGGCCTTTTCGACCTCATCGAACAGCACGACCTGATAGGGGCGCCGACGCACCGCCTCGGTCAGGACGCCGCCCTCGTCATAGCCGACGTAGCCCGGAGGGGCACCGATCAGGCGGCTGACCGAGTGTTTCTCCATATATTCAGACATGTCGATGCGGGTGACCGCCGCCTCGTCGTCGAAGAGGAACTCCGCCAGGGCCTTGGTCAGCTCGGTCTTGCCCACGCCCGTCGGCCCCAGGAAGAGGAAGGAGCCGAGCGGCCGGTTGGGGTCGTTGAGGCCGGCGCGGGCGCGGCGGACGGCGTCGGAGACAGCGACCAGGGCGTCGTCCTGGCCGACCACGCGGCCCATCAGGGCGGTCTCCATCTGCAGCAGTTTTTCGCGCTCGCCCTCCAGCATCTTTTCGACCGGCACGCCGGTCCAGCGGGCGACGACGGCGGCGATCTGTTCGGCGTCAACCACCTCGGGCGTCAGGGGCGAGGCGTCGTCGGCGGCGCTGTTTTCGTCGGCGAGCTGTTTTTCGATCTGCGGGATCTGACCGTAGGCGATCTCGCTGGCGCGGGCGAGGTCGCCGGTGCGCTGGGCGTTGGCCAGTTCGGCGCGCAGGCGGTCCAGCGTCTCGCGCAGCTGGGCACCGCCGGCCACCTTGTCCTTTTCGGATTTCCAGCGGGCGGTCAGGTCGTCAGACTGGCCTTCGAGGTCGGCGATCTCGTCCTCGAGCTTTTCGAGGCGGGCCTGGGAAGCGCTGTCGCTCTCTTTCTTGAGGGCCTCGCGTTCGATCTTGAGCTGGACCAGGCGGCGGTCGATTTCGTCCAGCGCCTCGGGCTTGGAATCCACAGCCATGCGCACGCGGCTGGCGGCCTCATCGACCAGGTCGATGGCCTTGTCGGGCAGGAAGCGGTCGGTGATGTAGCGGTTCGACAGGGTGGCGGCGGCGACGATGGCGCTGTCGGAAATGCGCACCCCGTGGTGGACCTCGTACTTTTCCTTCAGGCCGCGCAGGATGGAGATGGTGTCCTCGACCGACGGCTCCTCGACCATGACCGGCTGGAAGCGACGGGCCAGCGCGGCGTCCTTTTCGACGTGCTTGCGGTATTCATCCAGCGTGGTGGCGCCGACGCAGTGCAGCTCGCCGCGCGCCAGGGCGGGCTTGAGCAGGTTCGACGCATCCATGGCGCCGTCGGACTTGCCGGCACCGACCAGGGTGTGCATCTCGTCGATGAACAGGATGATGCCGCCTTCGGCAGCGCCGACCTCAGTCAGCACCGATTTCAGCCGCTCCTCGAACTCGCCGCGATATTTCGCCCCGGCGATCAGGGCACCCATGTCGAGCGCCATGACCTTCTTGTCGCGCAGGGATTCGGGCACGTCGCCATTTACGATGCGCAGGGCCAGACCCTCGACGATGGCGGTCTTGCCGACGCCGGGTTCGCCGATGAGGACCGGGTTGTTCTTGGTGCGGCGGGCGAGAACCTGGATGGTGCGACGGATTTCCTCGTCACGGCCGATGACCGGGTCGATCTTGCCGTCGGCGGCCGCCAGGGTCAGGTCGCGGGCATAGCGTTTGAGCGCATCATAGCCGTCTTCGGACGAGGCGCTGTCGGCGGTCTTGCCCTTTCTAAGGTCATTGACGGCGGCGTCCAGCTTGTCCGGGGTTACGCCGGCGGCCTTGAGCACGGTGGCGGCGACGCCGCCCTCCTTGGCCAGGCCTTGAAGCAGACGTTCGGTGGTGACGAACTGATCGCCGGCCTTTTTCGCCGCCTGTTCAGCGGCGGCGAAGACGCGGGCGGTGTCGCCGTCGAGATAGAGCTGACCCGAGCCGCCCTGGACCTGGGCGCGCTTGCTGAGGGCGGTTTCAATATCGGCCTCGGCGCGTTTGGCATCGCCGCCGCCGGCGGTGATCAGGCCGCGCGCCAGCCCGTCGCGCTCCTCCAGCAGCACCTTCAGAAGATGCTCGGGCGCGAACTGCTGGTGCCGGCGGGCCAGGGCCAGCGACTGGGCCGACTGGACGGCGGACTTGGCGCGATCGGAATAGGTGTCGAGATTCAAGGCGTATCCCTTTGTTCAAAAGCGGATCAGGCCGACAGGGCGTCCTCATGCAAGCAACGCGCCGACCCTTCAGCGCTGAGATGGTGTGGCGCTGCGGCCACGCAAGGCGCCGCGTCCGGCTTTTCATCGAACCTGCGTATCTAGTATGGATAGTGCAGCCATTGGGAGGTGGATCGATGAGAGTTCTGACGGGACTGGCGACGGTTGTGGCCCTGCTGGGGCTGGTCGCATGCGGCCAGAGCAGCGGCACAGAGACAGGGACGGAAGGGGCGACGGCGGGCGGAGCGGCGGCGGGCGAGGCTTCGGCGACGCCACCCCCGACGACATCGACGACAGCCGCCGGCGGAGGCGCTCCCGGAGAGCTGGAGGTCGGTTTTGACCGGCCCGGCGGGGATATCGATACCCTCTATGAGGTCGTCGACGCCGAGGCCTGTCAAGCCGCCTGCGTGGCCAATGAAGAGTGCCAGGCCTTCACCTGGGTCCAGGCCGGGGTCCAGGCCGAATACCCCGTGTGCTGGCTGAAGGACCGCGCGCCGCCGACGATCGAGGCTGAATGGGCGACGTCCGGCGTCATGGTCGGACGCGAGACGCCCGCTGAAGGCTGATTACAAGGAGCGATGGCGATGACCCTGAGAACCATCCTGATCCTGGGCGCTGCTGCCTCGCTCGCGGCCTGCAGCCCGGCGGCGGACGACACGACGCAGGCCGAGGCCCCCGCCGGTACCGACACGGCCTCGGCGGCACCAGATGCGGGGAGCGATGCCGCGATGACCCCCGCGTCGCTGACGCCGGAACAGGCCGATCAGGCCTTCCGCTGCAATGCGCTGTTCACCGCTGTCGTGGCCGGGCGCATCGGCGGCCAGATGGAGCCCCTGCCCGCCGATCTGGACGCCCAGGTGCGAACGTCCGGGGCCGCCTTCTGGAACGACCGCGAACAGGCGGCGATCGCCGCGCTCGGCCTGACGCCGGACCAGGCCACCGCCCGCGTCGCCCAGGCGGCGGAGGCGGTCGTCGGGCGCCGTCAGCTGTCCGAGCAGGATTTGACGGACCTGCGGAGTTGCGTCGAGGCAATGGGCTAGGTGGCGGTTGCGCTCCAGCCCGGCCGGGGCGCATATGCTTGCACCCAACCGGCGAAAGGCTGAGCCATGAACGTCGAACTGGCGGATGAGCGGTTTCTGATCCTCAAGGATCGGTTCTCGATGGATCACGCCGAGGGTCGGGCCTCGACCAAGCGGATCGACGCCTTCGGTACCCTGGCCAAGGTGACCGGTTTTCTGAGCAAGCCGAAGGAAGACGAGTTCGAACTGGTCTATCGCGAGCGGCGGCTACAGCCGTTCTGGCGGCTGGTTTCGGCGGCGGACTATGTCTACGAGCGCACGCGCCGCTATCCGGTGGCGGTGCCGGCGGCGGTCGAGACGGTCGCGGCCTATGGCCAGACCCTGACGGCGGTGGACGGCCAGATCACCTTTGAAGGGCTGGAGACGTGCCGCGAGGCGGTCAGAAAAGAGAGCCTGTACGATGCCCTGACGCGCCAGCCGGATGCGACCCTGTCGAAATACCTGGGCTTTGAGGGCATCGCTGTGGAGGCTGATCGGCTGCAGGCGGCGGCAGGCGAGGAAACCATCGTCGTGCCGCCGGTGGCCAAGGCACCGGAGCTGATCCGCGATGCCTTGTCGGGCGTCATCACCCGCATTGAGGCGGATCGGGTGATCGAAGAAAAGATCCGGGTCGAGGCAGTGGAGCTATACTACCGGCCCATCTACGCCTTCCGTTATCGTCGCCAGGGCAAGGAGGCGGTGGTGGAGTTCGACGGCCTGACCGGCGATGTCACGACCGGCGGCGCGACGTTTGAAACCTATCTCGGCAAGGTGCTGGACCCGGCGTTTCTGATCGACGCGGGGGTCGAGGCGGCGACCCTGGTGATCCCAGGTGCCCGACTGGCTGAGATCATCGTCACCAAGGGCATCGCCCTGGCGCGAGGCTAGATCTTACTCTACCTCCGTCTCGTCCACCGTCGGCGGTTGAACCACGAGCCAGCCGTCGGCGATGTGCAACTCGGGCACATTGGCGCGGGTGAAGGCGAGGTACCAGGTCTGACCGCCGCCCGCCGGGGCGATTTCCAGCAGGTCGCCTGCACCGAAATTGGGGACCGAACGCACCTTGCCCAGCACAGCACTTGAGACGTCGCGGACTTCCAGCCCGATCAGGTCACTGAGGTAGAATTCGTCCTCATCGGGTTCGGGCAGGCGATCGCGCGGGACGTGGAGCTTGAGGCCGCGCAGGGCATCGGCCTGTTCCTTGGTGGCGACCTCCTGGGCGCGGGCGACGACGCCCTTCTTGTCGGGGCGAGCCCCCGTCAGGGTCAGGGCAACGGAGCCGTCAGCCCTTAACAGCGGCGAATAGGCGACAAGTGCCATGGAATCATCGGTGAAGGCGGTGATCTTGACTTCGCCGCGCACGCCGAAGGCACCGCCGACCTGTCCGACGAGGATAAGATTGTCGCTCATATGCACCTCATAGCAGAAAGGCGGCACCCACGAGGGGGGCCGCCTTTCCTTGTCGTCGGGACGAAGGTTTTAGCCTTCGGTCTTTTCTTCTTCGGCAGCCGGAGCTTCTTCAGCAGCGACTTCCTCGGCCGGGGCTTCTTCGGCAGCGGCTTCTGCGGGCGCTTCCTCGACGGCGGCCTCGACCGGAGCTTCTTCAGCAGCCGGAGCCGCTTCTTCCTCGACCGGTTCCGGGGCCGGGGCGGCCTTGGCGGCGGCTTCGGCCTCGGCGCGATCGGCTTCACGCTGGGCGCGCTCGGCGGCGCGCTCTTCAGCCTTCTTGCCCGGCTTGGCCTTGTTCGGGTTGTTGCCGGCCTGCCACTTGACGGTGGCACCCAGGGTCTCGTCCTGGCTCAGGAAGCGGGCGACACGGTCGGTCGGCTGGGCACCCTTGGAAAGCCAGTGCTGGATGCGCTCAACGTTCAGGTTGACACGCTTCTGCTCGCCGTCGCGCGGCAGCATCGGATTGTAGGAGCCGACCTTTTCCAGAAAGCGACCGTCGCGCGGCGAGCGGCTGTCGGCGACGACGATGTGGTAGTAGGGGCGCTTCTTGGCACCGCCACGGGCGAGACGAATTTTGAGCATTTCAGAGGTCCTTGAGGTCTAGTTTTTCTTGGGAGGAAAGCCGGGCAGACCGGGAAGTCCGCCGGGAAGTTGTCCGCCGCCCAGAGCCGCCATGCGGTCCTGGAGCGCCTTGAGATCGGCTTCGGTGGGTTCGGGCATCTTGCCGCCGCCCATGGCTTTGAGCCGCGCCATGTCCGGGCCGCCCATGCCGCCGCCGGTGAGCATTTTGGCCATCTGGCCGAAACCACGCCCGCCGTTCTTGCTCATCGCCTTGACTGCATCGGCCATCTGGCGGTGCTGTTTCAGCAGGCGGTTGATGTCAGCCACATCGACACCCGAGCCCGCCGCGATCCGACGTTTGCGCGAGGCATTCAGAATGTCGGGCTTCTTGCGCTCGCCCTTGGTCATGGATGAAAGGATCGCCTGCTGACGGTCAATCAGCCGATCATCGAGTCCGGCCTGGGCCATCTGGCCCTTCATCTTGGCCACGCCCGGCAACAGACCCATGATCCCGTCAAGGCCGCCCATCTTCTTCATCTGAGCCAGCTGGCTGGCCAGGTCATCGAGATCGAACTTGCCCTGGGCCAGCTTGCGCGCGGCCTTTTCGGCCTTGGCCTGATCGAGGTCCTGCGCCGCCTTTTCTACCAGGGCGACGATGTCGCCCTGGCCCAGGATGCGACCTGCCACGCGGCGGGCATCAAAGGCGTCCAGCGCATCGACGGCCTCGCCGGCGCCCAGAAACTTGACCGGCAGGCCCGTTACCGCGCGCATCGACAGGATGGCGCCGCCGCGCCCATCCCCGTCGGCGCGGGTCAGGATCAGGCCGGTCAGGGGCAGACGCTCGTGGAAGGCCTCGGCGGTGCGCACCGCGTCCTGACCGGTCAGGCTGTCAGCGACCAGCAGCGTCTCGGTCGGCTTGGCGATGGCGGCGATCTCCGCCGCCTCGGCCATCAGGGCCTCGTCGATCGTGGTGCGACCGGCGGTGTCGAGGATGAGGACGTCATAGCCCTGGAGCTTGGCCGATTGCAGGGCGCGTTTGGTGATCTCGACGGGCGACTGGCCCGCGACGATCGGCAGGGTTTCGACCTCAACCTGTTTGCCCAGAGTCGCCAGCTGCTCCATGGCGGCGGGACGGCGGGTGTCGAGCGAGGCCATCAGGACCTTTTTGCGCTCAACCTTGGACAGGCGACGGGCCAGCTTGGCCGACGTGGTCGTCTTGCCCGAGCCTTGCAGGCCCGCCATCAGAATGACGACCGGCGGCGTGGCGTTGAGGTTCAGGCCTTCAGGCGTGTCACCGCCCAGCATCTCGATCAGGCCATCATGGACGATCTTGATGACCTGGTCCGCCGGCTTGACCGAACGGATGACTTCCTCACCGGTCGCCTTCTCGCGCGCGGTGGCGATGAAGTCCTTGACCACCAGCAGGGCGACATCGGCCTCGAGCAGCGCGACGCGGACCTCGCGCATGGCGGTGTCGACATCGGCCTCGGTCAGCACGCCGCGACCGGTGATCCGGTCAAAGACGCCTGAAAGTCGCTCGTTCAGAGCCTCGAACATCTCTTCTCCTATGGCTCAAACGCCCTCAGCCCCCGTGGACGTTCGCGTCGACGGGGGTCCTCCTCGACCTCAGCCAACATCCCGGGAACCGGAAGATGGGGTCGTGTCGAGGGAGGCGCGAGGGTTCACTTGCGCCGGAAGCGGCGGCTTATGAGCCAATGCCGTCAGGAAATCAAGGTTGCGGCGGGTCGTGGGCGCGCTAACCTCAGCTGTGGAGGCGGCGCATGAAACACATTCTGTTCGTCGGCATAGCCATGATGGCTTTGGTCGGCTGTGACATTCCCGGCCTGGGGAACGAGCGTCCGGGATCAGACGGCGATGCGCGGGCGACCGCCGGCGAGGCGACCGAGCTGGTCGATGCCATGGCGGGCCGCAATCGCCTGCCCCAGCGGGACTATGCCTGCACCCTGATCGGGCCAAACCGGGACCTCGACACCCCCTACGGGACAATGGGCGTCAACACCGACATCTACACCCTGATCGTCAAGGGAGAGGGCCGCAAGGAAGGCACCTTGAGCGTCAGCGAGAACCGGCGGATCGAGGTCGAGGGTGATCTCGCCGTCATCGACGGCGAGGTCCGGCGCGTGACCCGAGGGCGAATCAATTCCGAGGGCCAGACCATCGAGCTGGCGTTCGACTTCGCCCCAGCGGATACCGAGGGGCGAAATCAAATCATCTGTACCGCCGAGGCCTAAGACCCCACGGCCAGTCGAATACGCGACGCCTGGGCCTGGACCTGACCGGCCGGAGTGAGCGTCGACGCCTCGTCCGGCGCGGTCACACCGCGCCACATGGCGACGAGCGCCTGGGTGTCGGAAAGCGTCTGAGCAGGCAGCCCTGCGGCCTGAGCGGTCGCCTGCGCCGCCATGGCGGCACCCAGGGCGTGTTGGTATTCGACGGGATCCACCGCGCCATCGACCGCGATCTCGCGATAGAGGCCGGCCGAGATATCAGACAGAGCCCCGACCACGACACCGGCATTGCCGCCGGCAGCGGTCTGGGCGGCCTCGAGCGCCGCAACGGCCGCGGCCAGGTCGGCCTCCGAGCCTGTTTCCGCAGCGCGCCTCAGAACGGCTGCGTCGAGATTGGCGTCGCCAAAAGCCGCCGGCGACGGATCATAGACCTCGGCCAGCCCCTGACCGGCCAGAGCCGCCGCCGAGGCATCACCCTCAACGGCCTGGGCCCGTTGGGCGACCAGGAAGAAACCCTTCAGATGCGCGATGCGAAGCGCCAGAAGACTGTCAGCCGGAACACCGGCATAGCCCGCTGCGGCCCCGGCTTCGCCAACGCCGGCACCGCCGCCACCCTCATTCTCGCCCTGGGCGGCCGCGCCACCCTCGCCGCCCGACTCGCCACCCGTCTCCCCGCCCGGATGCCCCTGTTCGGAACAGGCGGCTGTCAGCGCCAGGGTGGCCCCCAGAGTGATCCAGAGCTTGGGACGGAAGGTCATGGGACGTATCTCCTGAATGTTGGCGCGACCCTACCCCTCCACGATTACTTTGCAAGTCATTCTCACCAAAGGCCTTGCGCCCTCGAGAGGAATGGGCGAACGATCCACCCATGCTGACACTGGCTCAGGTTCTAACTCCCGAAGATGTGGCGCGGGTGCGAGAGGGGCTGGCGGCGATCCCCTTCCAGGACGGCAAGGCCACCGCCGGGCCAATTGCGCGCAAGGTCAAGCACAACCAACAGGCGGTCGGCGCTGATCCGGGGGCCGAACCCCTGCGGCGGTTCGTGCGCGATGCCTTGACGCGGCATCCGGTCTTTGCGGCCTATGCCCGACCCGCCGCCTGGTCGCGGATCATGTTTTCCCGCTACCAGCTCGGTGACGCCTATGGGGTGCATACTGACGATGCCTTCATGGCCGCTGAGGACGGCGGGCGGCTCAGAACCGACATGAGCTTTACCCTGTTCCTGTCGGACCCCGACACCTACGAGGGCGGGGCGCTGATGCTCGACGGGCTGGATGGAGAGCGCGAACATCGGCCAAGGGCAGGCGACGCGGTGCTGTATGCGACGGGGCAGCTTCATCAGGTCACCCCGGTCACGCGCGGAGAACGTCTGGCCGCGGTCGGCTGGATCGAGAGCCTCGTCCGGCGCGACGACCAGCGGGAGCTTCTGTTCGACCTGGAACGTGTGCGCTCTGCCACACCCGCAGGCGACACCCGCTTGCTACTCGACAAGTCGATCGGCGTGCTGCTGCGTCTGTGGGGCACCCCCTAGAACAGGCCTTGGATGCCCCTCGAATTGGGCGCAAAGTGACCCAAGGAATCCATCAAGGATCGCTGGAATGATTGTTACGCTTGCAGCAATCGGTCTGTTTGCGTCAGGCCTGCAACCCCCACCCGAGGCAGAGCGGCCAGAGCCTCCCCAGACTGAGGCCCAACAGGCGGAAGACCGCGACAATGAGGTCAGCGAGGGTGAACGCTCGGGCGATGGCGGCAATCTTGACCGCGTCATCTGTGATTGGCGTCGAGTCCAGGGCTCCAACCGTCGCGAGCGGGTCTGCCAGACCGTCGGGGACCGGCGTGCAACCCGCGATCAAGCCCGGGACACGATCCAGCGAATGCAAGGCAGTCGAACCGATCCCGCGGGCTAACGGCGAACGGGGCGGTTACCCCCAGGTGCGACGTATCCGGAAATAGATGAAGGGGTCGAAGTTCAGATCCCGCGTCTCGGTGAAGGCGACCGGCGAAACGTCCCGCGGCCCGGCATAGACCTCGCGCGTGCGAATGAAATTGCGACCCGAGAGGTTCTGAAGCTCCACGCGGAACGACAGGTCGGGACGATGGCGCCACTCGGCAAACAGGTTGTACCAGGGCTCCAACTCGATCGTCTCGACGGTGTCGAACCGATAGTGCCGCTCCGTGAACCCGAGGAAGGCGTTGCCACCCCATTGCAGATTCCACTGCGGTAGGGCCTGGGTGAAGTTGATCTCGCCCTCGAACGGTTCTTGGCCTGACATACGCCGAAGCGCACCGGTCGTCGGATCACGGACCTCGCTGACCGACCATTCGCCGCGGAACCGCACCCGACCGCCGGCGATTCCGAGACGCCCGAGCGGCACGGTCAGGTCGATACCGAGGCTGTCTTCGGTTCCGTCGCCGATATTGCCCGGCGCGTCGAAAACGTCGGTCAGGGTGAAGATCGGCACCCGATCCGAAGCGTCGGTGATCTCTTCATGGGCCAGGGTGACAACCAGCGACCCCTCGTCCCAGAAGCTACGCTCCCAGGCCAACTCGGCCACCCAGGTCTTGTCGGGTTCCAGATCCGAATTGCCGGCGGTGACGACACCGTTTGTGAAGCCGGCCGACGAGACAAAGTCGCCGAAATCCAACTGGCCCACTTCGCGTTCAAGCCGCAGACGTATCTGGTTTTCTTCGTTCAGGGTCCAGGTCACCAGAGCGCGGGGCTTGGGATAGAAGAAGGATCGCTCGAGATTGGTGTCCCCCGACTGGGTGATGGTGGATACCTCAGCCCGCATCCCCAGCTCCAAACTCCACTGGCTCGTGGGCCGCCAGGTCGAGGTGGCGAACACCTCGCCGCGCAGCTCTTCAACCCGAACGTCGGAGAAGGGCAGGACAATGGGGACACCGTTCTCGGTGTAGGTCGTGGCACTCTCAAGGAAGTTGAACGCCATCTCGCCGCCGCCTTCCAGCGACCAGGTCGGAGTGCGTGTCTGACGCAGGGTCAAACGACCGATGGATTCACCCGACGTCGAGTCCTCCGTGAACTCCCCGTCGCTGGCTCCCGTATTGAAGACACTGGCAAAGTCCGAGCCGCGCAGACGCTGGATGCCGACGGCCTCCAGTCGCCATTGTTCGCCCAGGGGGCGCTGCCAGTTCACCCCGATCTCGCCATTGGTCTGGGCGTAATCATCCTCGACGATCAGCGAACCGGGCACCGGCGCAAAAACGGCATCCTCCAGCGCGTAGTCATAGTCCTCGACCTGAAGTCGGCTGTTGAGGGCGAGACGGCCACCCCCCAGATTCTGCTGCCAGCCGGCGGAGAAGGTGCCACCGCGCCCGCCCGCCGTTTCATCCGAGTATCCATCTCGGATCAGGCTGCCGGTGCTGTCGTAACGCTGCCGGGGGCCTTCACCCGCACCGTCATCAAGGAAGGTGTAGATCAGGCTGGACCATTCGAAACGTCGGTCACCGGACAGGGGCCGCGCCCCCTCGAAGCGCATGGCCGGTGTCGTCCGGCCATCCTGATACCAGCCCGAAGCCACCGCCCAGGTCGTGTTGCCGCCGGCTCCCGGCACGCGAACCACATTGACCACCACGGGCTGTCCCTGCATGTCGATGCCGGGCGCGCCACCGCGGATCAGTTCCAGGCGCAGGACCTGCCCTGCAGGGATACGCCGCAGCGTGTCTTCCATGGGCTCCGACTTCGAAGCCGGACGCCGCCCATCGACTAGGACATTGGGTGCCGTTCCGCCCAGCCCCCGGACATTGTCTCCTTCGTCGAACGAAAAACCCGGAACCCGGTCGACCATATCCATGGCCGAGTTCGGCTGGTTGGCGGCAAAGAAGGTCGCGTCGAAGATCGTTACGCCTTCAGGGGCCGTCGCACGCGGGGCCACGGGGTCCGTACCCACGGTGTCCTGGGCCCAGGCCGGCCCGGCAACGGTTGCCAGAACGGCCGCGACCCCTGTCGCCATGAACTCAATGCGCATACTCGTCTCCCTGTCGCAGACAGGCATGCGGACGACCGGTGGCGAGCTCCAGTTACAAGCGCGAAAGGTGGATTAAATTGTCGCAAGTTTTCGACCGAATAGGTCGCCGTCAGGCCCGGCCGATGTCGCCGGACAGATGCACCACATCGACGCCGATCCGCGCCATCGCACGAGCCCACTTCGTTTCGTGATCCGCATCGAACAGGATGTCGTCTTCCGGCTCCCCGGCCAGCCAGGCATTCTCGACCAGTTCGGTTTCCAACTGACCCTCGCCCCAGCCTGCATAGCCGAGCGCCAGCACCGAGCGGCGTGGGGCGGTGGCGGGGTCTGTCATGGCCAACAGTACCTCCCGGGTCGCGGTTACCGCCAGGCCGCCGTCGATGGCCAGCGAAGCCGTCGGGTCAAAACAGTCGTCCGTGTGCAGGACGAAGCCGCGCTCTGTCTCGACCGGCCCACCGACCAGGACGCGCTGATCCCGGTGAAGCGGCATGGCTCCGATCTCCAGCCTGTCGAACAGATGCCCGAGGCTGAGGTCGCCCTGCGGCTCATTGAGACGCAGACCCATGGCATGCGTCTCATCGTGGGCACAGATCAGAATCACCGCCTGTTCGAAACGCGGGTCACCGATATTCGGCATGGCCAGAAGCAATCGGCCGACGAGGCTGGACGAATGGGACACGCCGCGATGATGGCGATCCGCGCTCCCAACGACAAGCCGTCTTGGATTCGTGGCCTGTGACACCTATGTCGGAGCCGTCGGCCGCTGACGGACCGGCCTGGCCCAAGACGGAGAGCGGCATGACCATCAACATCGGCGACAAGGTTCCCTCGGCAACCCTGATGACCATGGGCGAAGACGGGCCCCAGGCGGTTCAGACCGATGCGCTGTTCGCAGGAAAGACGACCGCCCTGTTCGCCGTGCCGGGAGCTTTTACCCCGACGTGCTCGGCTCGCCACCTTCCGGGCTTCCGGGATCGGGCCGGTGCCTTGCGTGACAAGGGCATCGACCAGATCGCGTGTGTGTCGGTGAATGACGCCTTCGTCATGGGGGCCTGGGCTGCCGATCAGGACATCAACGGCGAAGTGATCATGCTGGCGGACGGCAATGGCGACTTCACCAAGGCCCTGGGCCTGGAGATGGATGCGTCCAAATTCGGAATGGGGGGCCGGTCCCAACGCTATTCGATGATCATCGAAGACGGCGTCGTGAAGGCGTTAAATGTCGAAGATGGCGGCGAATTCCGCGTCTCGTCGGCCGAATTCATGCTGGATCAGCTCTAGATCGAACCGCACGCGTGCCGCCGCCTCAGGCGGCACGAACGTCTTCGTGGTGAAACCGGCTTTCACCGGACAGCACCCCCTGGAGCGCGCCCAGTAGTGCAGCCGGCGTCAAAGGCTTGCCGACAAACCAGGTCATGCCGGCCTCAGCGCAGGCCCGGACATCTTCGGGTGCCGTGTCGGCGGTCACGGCGATCACCGGGGTGGACTGATTGGGACCTGCGACGGCTCGCAACCGGCGGGTCGTCTCTCGTCCGTCCAGTTCCGGCATCCGCACATCCATGAAGATGACGTCGAAAGGCTGGGCCTCAGCTGCGGCCAGGGCGGCCCTGCCGTCAGCCGCCTGGGCAATGTCACAGCCCAACGGAGCCAGAATCAGCTGAACGGCCCGGCGGTTGATGTCATGGTCGTCCACCACCAGAACCCGCAAGGGACGTTCGTCCTCGTCAGCATCCGGAACATCTGACGACGCCACCTCGAGCGGCTCCGACACGACGGAAGGTTCTGTTTCCTCCGCTCTGAAAACGGGGGCCAGGGGCGTAAAGCCCGCACCGACGCGGTGCACCTCCGGCTGAACGGGCATGAGGATCGGCGCTTCGGCACCGTCGACGACCAGCGCCAGGGTGAAGGTCGTCCCCTCACCCTTTTGGCTACGCACGGTCAGGCGCCCGCCCATGAGCTGAGCCAGCCCGCGGCTGATCCACATACCCAGGCCCGACCCCCCGTGACTGCGCGCGACGCCACTTCGGGTCTGATCAAAGGCATTGAACAGGCGCTTCTGCTGCTCGGCATCCATGCCCTGGCCCGTGTCGGCGACCTCAATGACGAGGGCATGACGACCATCCTCGGCGGGCCAGGCGTTCAGGCGCACGCGGACCTCGCCCTCGTCGGTGAACTTCACCGCATTGGACAACAGGTTGTTGAGGATCTGCCGCACGCGGACCGGGTCCGCCTCAACCCAATCCGGCAGGAAGCGGCCACCTTCGACCACCAGACGCACGCCCTTGGCGCGGGCCTGACCCTGCCAGAAACGACTGGCGCGCGCGATCAGATCGCGCAGGTTGAAAACCACCGGTTCGATCTCCATCCGACCGGCCTCCAGCCGGGAATGGTCCAGCAGATCGTCCAGCAACCGGTTCATCATCTCGCCGGCATCGAGAATGAGCTCGGCATTGGAGCGGTCCGCCGCATCCGAGGCGGTCCGGCGAATCTCTGTCGCCCCCGTCAGGATTGCGGACAGCGGCGTTCTCAGATCATGGCCGACCGAGGCGATGAAGGTCGTCTTGCTGGCGGCAGCGCCTTCCAGCTCGGACCGGCGATGTTCGGCTGTACGGCGCGCGCGGCGTTCGGCCTCGGCCATCACCTGGGTCTGATTGTAAGTCGCCAGCACAAAGCCGGCGAAGATCACACAGGCCAGCGACAGGGTGAGAACAGCCTTGGGATCACCGCCCGCCTGCTGGAGGAGCCAGGGGGACATCGCAAAGAAGGCGGCGGCGGGAGCCAAATTGGCCGCCAGAATGGTGCGTGAACCTGCCGTATTCATCACGGCACTGACCGCGGCTCCGGCCAGGATCAGCATGGCACAGGCCCCACCGGGCAGGCCATGCCCCCACATCATCAGGGCGACCGAGCAATAGACGGTATTCGACAGGAAGAGGCAGAGCACGGCCAGAATACGAGCCCCGGTGCCCATCGGCTTTGGGTCTGGACGACGATAGGGGCCTGTCAGCCAGGCTTCAAAAAGCTGAACACCAAGGAAGGTGGAGGCCCAGATCAGGGATGTCAGACTCCCAATGATCGGCTCAAAGGCGAAGGCTCCGACCGCCACGATGGTACCGCGCACCATGACGGACTCGCGGCGCTGGCGCAGTCCAGCGACGAACGCCTCGTCTTCGCGGCTGAGCGCTTCAGACATACTCTAAACACCCCATCACGGCGGCTTTTAGCCGTCCTGTTTGGAGCAGAATGGCAGGGGTGGCCTAATATCCCGTTGACGGACCCTACAGCGTCCGGGCGATCAGCAGCTTCATGATCTCGTTGGTGCCGCCGTAGATGCGCTGGACGCGGGCGTCCTTGTAGAGCTGGGCGATGGGGTATTCGGTCATATAGCCGTAGCCGCCGAACAGCTGGAGCATCTCGTCCAACACCTCGCCCTGGATGTCGGAGATCCAGTATTTGGCCATCGACGCCGTGGCGGCATCCAGCTGACCCTTCAGGTGCAGGCCGATGCAGTGGTTCACGAACACCTTGGCGACCGTCAGCTTGGTCTTGACCTCGGCCAGTTTGAACTGGGTGTTCTGGAAGTCGATCACCCGCTTGCCGAACGCCTTGCGCTCCTTGACGTAGGCGAGCGTCTCGGCCAGGCCGCGCTCGGCGGCGGCGACGCCCTGGACGGCGATGTTCAGGCGCTCTTGCGGCAGCTGCTGCATCAGCTGGACGAAGCCCATGCCTTCGCCGCCGCCGATGATGTTGTCACCCGGGACCTTCACGTCGTTGAAGAAGAGCTCGGAGGTATCGTTGCCCTCCATGCCGATCTTGTGGAGGTTGCGGCCGCGCTCGAAGCCCTCGGCCCCGTCGGTCTCAACCACGATCAGCGAGGTGCCCTTGGCACCCTCGGCCGGATCGGTCTTGGCCACGACGATGATCAGATTGGCCAGCTGGCCGTTAGTGATGAAGGTCTTGGAGCCGTTGACCACATACTGGTTCCCCTCCTTGCGCGCGGTCGTGCGCACGCCCTGGAGATCGGAGCCGGCGCCCGGCTCGGTCATGGCGATGGCGCCGACCAGTTCGCCGGTGGCCATGCGCGGCAGCCAGCGCTGTTTCTGCTCCTCGGTGCCGTAGTGCCAGATGTAGGGGGCGACGATCGCGTTATGCAGCGAGGCACCGAAGTGGTCCGCCCCCTTCAGGCCCAGCTGCTGCATCAGCACGACCTCATGGCGATAGTCGCCGCCCATGCCGCCGTATGCCTCGGGTGCCGAGATGTTCAGCAGGCCCGCCTCCCCGGCCCTGTTCCACAGGTCGCGCGGCACTGAGGAGTTGGCGATCCACTTCTGGACCTCTTCCGGCGGCGCATTGTCGTCGATCCAGCGCGCGACGGAATCCGCGAAGAGGGTGACCTCTTCCTCGGCCATGAAATCAGGTTCGGGGACGTTGAGGGGGGAGGTCATTTCACACCGTCACCCTCGGGCTTGTCCCGAGGGCCCATGGCGCCGCTGCACGTGCGAACGCAGTTGGACAGCGATGTCGGACCCAACTCACCCGCCTGTCGTGCGGCCGATGGATGGGCCCTCGGGACAAGCCCGAGGGTGACGGGGCGAGAGCGCCCTGCTCTCACGCATATTGGTCAGAACGCCTCTGCCGGCATCTCCATCAGCACGCCGGCGCCCGACTGCAGCTTCTTCAGGTGGGCGCGGGCGTCCGGGAGGATGCGCTCGACGAAGTAGCGGCCGGTCATCAGCTTGTTGGCGTAGAAAGGGTCGGTCGAGCCGGCGGCGATCTGCTTTTGCGCCGCGACGGCCATCTGGGACCAGACATAGGCCAGGGCGGTCAGGCCGAAGATCTGAAGATAGTCGGTCGAGGCGGCGCCGGCGTTGTCGGGGTTCTGCATGCCGTTCTGCATCAGCCACATCGAGGCTTCCTGCAAAGTCGCCTTGGCCTTGTCGAGGCCGTCGATGAAGGGGGCGGTGGCCTCATTGCCCTTGTGCTCGGCCACGAAGGCATCGATGTCGGCGAACCACGACATGATGGCGCGGCCGCCATTGGCCGGCAGCTTGCGACCCACCAGATCGAGCGCCTGAATGCCGTTGGTGCCCTCATAGATCATGGTGATCCGCGCATCACGCAGATACTGGCTGGCCATGAACTCTTCGGTATAGCCGCTGCCGCCGTGCACCTGCATGGCCAGGGACGCGACGTGGAAGCCCTTGTCGGTCAGATAGGCCTTCAGGACCGGGGTGATCAGACCCATGTAGTCGTGGGCTTTCTGCGCGGTGGCGGGGTCTTCGGACTTCTCCAGATCGGCTTGCAGCGCGGTCCACAGGATGAAGGCTTGCCCGCCCTCAACGAAGGCCTTGGCCTCCAGCAGCATTCGGCGCACGTCCGGGTGGACGATGATCGGATCGGCAGGACCATCGGGGTTCTTCGGTCCGGTCAGGCTGCGCCCCTGCAGGCGATCCTTGGCGAAAGTCGCGGCTTCCTGATAGGCGGCGGCACCGATGGCCAGGCCTTGCAGGCCGGTGCCCAGGCGGGCCTCATTCATCACCACGAACATGTTGTTCATGCCGCGGCCTTCTTCGCCGACCAGCCAGCCGGTCGCCCCGTCATAGTCCATGACGCAGGTGGCGTTGCCGTGGATGCCCATCTTGTGCTCCAGGCCGCCGCAACGCACCGCATTGCGCTCGCCCAGCGAGCCGTCGTCGTTGACTAGGTACTTCGGCACGACAAACAGGCTCAGGCCCTTGATCCCCGCCGGGGCCCCTTCGATGCGGGCCAGCACGGTGTGGATGATATTGTCGGTGAAGTCGTGCTCGCCCGCCGAAATCCAGATCTTCTGGCCGGTGATCTTGTAGCTGCCGTCGGCCTGCGGGACCGCCTTGGTGCGCACCATGCCCAGATCTGTGCCGCACTGGGGCTCGGTCAGGTTCATGGTCCCGCCCCATTCACCCGTGGCCATCTTGGGCAGGTACTTGTCCTTGATGGCGTCCGAGGCGTTGGCGTACAGGCCTGCATATGCCCCGAAGGTCAGGCCCGGATACATCGAAAACGCCGCCGAAGCGCCGGCGGTGAACTGGCCAAAGGCCATGGCGACGACGGCGGGCATGCCCTGTCCGCCATAGGCCGGGTCCGCCGCCAGACCGGACCAGCCGGCCTCGACCATGGCCTGGTACGCTTCCTTCCAGCCGGTCGGGCCGGTGACGACCCCATCGTTCCACTGGCAACCTTCCTTGTCGCCGACCCGGTTGAGCGGGGCGATGACCTCTTCGGCGAACTTGCCGCCCTCTTCGAGGATCTGCTGGGCCAGCTCAGTGGTGACCTCGGCAAAGCCGCGCTGGTTGGCGTATTTGTCGATCTCGAGAACCTCACCGAGGATGAAGGTCAGGTCGCGCACAGGGGCTTTATAGGCCATGGGATCAGGCTCTCGTCTGGAAGGGGCGTGAGTGGTCGGGGTTCATCCGCTCCTGCAGGAGGCGGGCATAGTCTTCGGCACCAGGTAGAAGGTCTGGCCGATGTTCGGCGAGCGTCCGCTCCATCCAGTCGCAGGCTTCTTCGGCGGTTTCGATGGCACCCTTGATGTCTTCGAGCTGCTGTTTCAGGGCATCGACCCGGGCGCGATGACGCGGCAGGGCGACCGCCATCTGGTGCACATTGTGCTCCTTGCGGTCGTACAGGTCGATCATCTCGTGGATTTCGGCCAGGGTGAAACCGATGCGCCGCCCCCGCATGATCAGTTTCAGCCGTGCGCGGTCTTTCGAGGAATAGACCCGTGTCTGCCCCTTGCGCGCCGGATCGAGCAGGCCCTTGTCCTCATAGAAGCGCAAGGCACGCGCCGTCGCGCCGAACTCGCGGCACAACTGGCGAATGGAATAGGTGCGAAGGTCGTCAGCCGTCATGGTTCCTCGATAACCGAAGTTGACGTTGACGTAAAGGGGAGGTTTGAATTCACCCGGCGCTGGCTATCTGGCGCGGGATAGCCTATATGAGGGCTGTCGATCTCTGTGCGTAACGCTGCTGCCCGCCTGCTTCGCGCACCGAGGTTATCTAGCCATTATTGTCAGACTCGACGGCCCGCAGGGGGTTTCTGCCCTGCACAACGCCATCTAGGAGACTGAAAATGGCTAAAGGCACCGTTAAGTGGTTCAACTCCGTCAAGGGTTACGGCTTCATCGCCCCGGCTGACGGCGGCAAGGACGTGTTCGTTCACGCCACCGCCGTCGAACGCTCGACCCTGGGCTCGCTGAACGAAGGCCAGACGATCAACTACGAGATCGAGCGTGATGCGCGCAGCGGCAAAGAGTCCGCCGTGTCGCTCACCGCGGCTGACTAAGGTTTCGACCACAGTCGAACAAGACCTGCGGGCCGGCGTTTTACGCCGGCCCGTTTCTTTTTGGGCTTACGCCCAGGCCGCGCCTTGCGCGCGAATCCGCTCGGTCTTGGCGGTGAGCGGTACCCAGTCGTCCGCCTCAGCGATGGCGGACCAGATCGCCTCGACCTCGTCGATCAGCATCGTCTCGGGGTCGGGCTGGGCGAAGACCGGGTGCTCAAGCCGCTCGGGGCGATCCGGCGCATGGGCCTTGAGCGCCGCGTGGAAGGCCTCGAAGGCGTCGCCGGCATAGAGGGCCGCGCGCGGCCCGGTCATGGCGCGACCTTGCGAAGCCTCGCCGCACATCCAGTCGAAGAAGACGCCCTCGAACCCCAGCGCCTCGCCGCCCTCGGCCATCAGGGCGAGGGTGGTGTCGATTAGGGCCTGACCGGCCTCTTCGCCGGCGTCCTGAAGGCCGAAGCGGGCGCGAAACGCGGCCTGGCTCTCGGCGACATAGGCGGGTCCGAAGAGGTTGAGGGCATCAACCAATGCCGGTTCCTCGGCGAACGGACGCAGCGTCCCGGCGAACTGTTTCAGTGCCCAGAACACCGCGTCGGCCTGACGCCCGAAGCTGTAGAGGCCGATGCTGTCGAAATAGGCGGCGGTGAAACCCGGATCGAACCGGGGCAGGAACCGCCACGGCCCATAGTCGAAGCTCTCGCCCGTGACGTTCAGATTATCGGTGTTGAGCACCCCATGCGCGAACCCGGCGGCGGTCCAGCGGGCGACCAGCCGCGCCTGGGCGCGCACAACCGCCGCCAGCATCGAGGCCGCGTCGGTCGCCGTCGGGTGATAGGTGTCGATGACATGGCCGATCAGCCGCTCGATCAGGTCGGTGCGGTCAAAGAAGGCGTGGCGCTGGAACACCCCGAAGCGGACGTGGCTGTGCGACAGCCGCACCATCACCGATGACCGCGTCGGCGACGGCTCGTCATTGCGGGCCAGAGGTTCACCCGTCTCGATCAGGCTGAGGACCCGGCAGGTCGGCACGCCCTGGGCCTGAAGCATTTCGGCCGCCAGGATTTCGCGCACGCCGCCTTTGAGCGTCAGACGCCCATCGCCGTCGCGGCTGTAGGGCGTCTGCCCGGAGCCCTTGGTCCCGAGATCTAGTAGGCGGCCCTCATCGTCACGCAACTGGGCCGCCAGAAATCCGCGTCCGTCGCCGAGATCCGGGTTGTAGTGGCGGAACTGATGGCCGTGATACCGCATCGCCCGCGGACTCGACTGGCCCGGCAGGGGATCGAACCGCCCGAAGTGCGCGACCCATTCGGCCTCGGCCAGGCCGTCTAGCCCCACGTCCGCGGCGGCCCGCTGATTGCGCCAGCGGAGGATGTGTTCGGGAAAGGCGGCGGGTTCGACGGCGTCCGAAAAATCGTCGCCGAGCGCGGCGAAACGGGGGTCGGGCCGGTAGTCTGGGCCGACCGGCATGGTCGCTCTAAACCGCCCGCGCGGCGATCATCTTCTTGGTTTCGGCGATGGCCTTGGCGGGGTTCAGACCCTTGGGGCAGACCTGGGCGCAGTTCATTATGGTGTGGCAGCGATAGAGCTTGAACGGGTCCTCGACATTGTCGAGCCGCGCATTGGTCGCGTCATCGCGGCTGTCGGCCAGCCAGCGGTAGGCCTGAAGCAGAGCCGCCGGGCCGAGGTATTTGTCCTGGTTCCACCAGTAGCTCGGGCACGAGGTCGAGCAACAGGCGCACAGGATGCACTCATATAGGCCGTCCAGCTTGGCCCGATCTTCCGGCGACTGCAGCCGCTCCTTCTCGGGGTCCGGCGTGTCAGACTGGAGATAGGGTTCGATCGAGGCGTACTGGTCGTAAAAGCCCGTCAGGTCCGGCACCAGGTCCCGCACCACCGGCATGTGCGGCAGGGGCGAGACGGTAATGTCGCCGGCGTATTCGTCCCAGCCCTTGGTGCAGGCCAGGGTGTTGCGCCCACCGATGTTCATGGCGCAGGAACCGCAGATGCCTTCCCGGCACGAGCGGCGGAAAGACAGGGTCGGGTCGATATTGTTTTTGATGTGGATCAGGGCGTCCAGAACCATCGGGCCGTGGTCCTCGACCGCCACATCGTAGCTGTCCCAGCGCGGCGCTTCGTCGGACGTCGGATCGAAGCGATAAATCTTGAAGGTCTTCACCTTGCCCGCACCCTCACGGGCGGCCCAATGCTTGCCGGTCTGGGGCTTGGAGCCGCGGGGAAGGGTGAGCTGGACCATGAATCTCGCCTGTCGAAAGCTGTGTCCGTTCCTTACGCCTGATCACCCGAGGCGCAAGGGGGCGGGGGCAATTGCGAACGGTTCTTAGGCCGGTGGCCAGCCGCCGGCGCGGCTGAGGGCGGAGGGTTTCGGCCGACCGATCTTCTCGCCGATCCAGCGGGCCGTCTCGATCAGGGCGTCCAGATCATAGCCGGTCTCGAAGCCGGCGCGGCTCAGCATATAGACCACGTCCTCGGTCGCCACATTGCCGGTGGCGCCCGGCGCGAAGGGACAGCCGCCGATCCCGCCGACCGAGGCGTCGATGACGTCGATCCCGGCCTCGATGCCCGCAAAGATATTGGCCATGGCGGTGTTGCGGGTATCATGGAAATGCAGACGCACACGCGCATCCGGTGCCGCCTTCCTGGCCGCCTCGACCTTGCGCCGCACCGCCCAGGGGTCGCCAACGCCGATGGTGTCAGCCAGGCCGATCTCCTTGACGCCAAGCGCCGCGACGTCGCGAACCACGGCCTCGACCTGATCGACAGAGACCTCGCCATCGAAAGGACAGCCCCAGACGGTCGAGATGATCGCCGTCACCGTGGGCCCAGAGCCGGGGCCGCCGCCCATATTGTGCGACCGCCCGACGATCTCGCCTAGCATCTCGATCTGCTGGGCCACCGTCAGCCCCGAGTTCTTCAGCGCGAAACCGTCTGAGGCGGCGATCGACACATTGGCCTGGTCGACACCGGTTTCGACCGCGCGGTCCCAGCCCCGCGCATTCAGAACCAGGCCAATACGGGTGACGCCGGGGTTGGCGGACAGGCCGGCCATCACGGCCTCGGCGTCGGCCATCTGCGGCACCCGTCCCGGATGGACGAAGGAGACGGTTTCCAACCGCCGGGCTCCGGCAGCCTCCATCCGGTTGATCAGCTCGATCTTTTCCTCGGTCGAAAGGACGGTCTTTTCGTTCTGCAGGCCGTCGCGCGGCCCGACCTCGACGATTTCGATGAACCGGCTCATTGCGCCTCTGCCTCGCTCAGCGGGCCATAGACCGACAGCTGCAATGGATCGCCGTTGGAATAGTTGAACCCATCCACCACGGCGACGGGCCGGGGGCTCATCGACAGGGCCGCGGCTTCGGCGGCGAAGGCGTCCTGTTGGCTCTGATCGACCACGGCCACGCGGCCGGCAGCGACCGCTCGGGCCGCATCTGCTCCATCTCCCAGCCGCGTATCGGTGCCCAGCAGGAAAATGGCCGAGGGCTCGGAATAGCCGGCCAAGGTTACCGCACCGGGTGCGCGCCCTTCCATGGGATGCAGGCCGGCCTCTCGGATGGCTTCAACCAGCCGGGGGGCCGTCCACAGAGGCCCCAGCCCGCCGAGAAGCAACACAAAAGTCATGTGGGTCACGATGCCGAAACCAAGGGCCGTCACCACCGCCGCGTCTGTCTCGCGCGCCAGCAGGAAGAAGGCTGCGATCCCGGCCCCGATCAACGCCAGGCCGATGGTCAGGGCCGCCCAGACCTGATCGGCCTGGCCGCCGAATTCCGAAAAGCCGTAGCCGACGACCAGAGTAACCAGCAGCGCCCCAAAGACCATCAAACCCGCGCCGATCCGCCGGCCCCAGGTCGTCAGCGGCTGGGACACGCTCAGGGCCATCAGCCAGGCCAGGGCCCCAAAGGTCGGGAGCGTGTAGTGAAACAGCTTGGTCGGAAACAGCTCGAACGCCAGCCAGGTGGGGATCAGCCAGCACAGGGCAAACCGGACCGCCGGTTCGGTCCGCCGCATCCAGCCGGTGATCGCCGCCGCCGGAAGCAGCAGCGTCGCCGGATACAGCAGTAGCGGCGACAAAAACAGATAATAGCCCGGCAGCCCCCCATGGCGTTCATGGCCCCCCACCAGCTTGGGGAACAGGTCGCCGCCCAGGGCCGTGCCCCAGAAGGCCCCATCCGTGCGGACCGTCACCGCCATGGCCCAGGGCCCGATCGCAAGGGCCGTCAGTACCGCGCCCCAGCCCCAGCCGATGTCCTTCATCCAGCGCCATTGCCGATCCCAAAGACCCAGCGCCACCAAGGTCAGGCCCGCCACCATGATGATGATCGGCCCCTTGATCAGCGCCCCGACCGCAATCGCACCCCACAGGGCCAGCTTGTAGGGACGCCCCGGCGTCGGCTCTCCCTGTCGGTGGCCGATATAGAACCGCGACAACACCGCCATGGCCACCGTTACGCTGGCGCACAACATGGCATCGGTCTTGGCAATCCCGGCCTCGGACGACAGCAGGAAGGTCGCGCCAAGCAAGGCCCCGGCGATCACGCCGGTGCGGGCACCCCAAGCCAGGCCCGCCCCCCAGGCACAGGCCGCCGCGGCCAGCATGGCTCCGAACAGGGATGGCAGCCGGTAGGGGCGAATGTCCCGGGCCTCCACATCGGAGAACAGGCTGACGGCCACCGACTGCATCCAGTGTATGCCGACCGGCTTCTTGTGGCGCGGCTGGTCCTGGAAACGAATGTCGACGAAGTCGCCCGTCTCCAGCATCTGGGCTGTGGCCTGGGCAAAGCGGCTTTCATCGCGATCCAACGGACCCAGGACCATCACGGTCGGCAGACCGGCCAGCAGGGCAATGAAGGCCGCAATCAGCGGCCCGCGCCAGCCTTCGATCCATCGGTCGTCGATCAGAGGGTTCATGGGTGGGTGATCACACGGCGCGCGGCCCACGTCTATCCCATGCGGCTGGAAACGGAACGAGAACATGATATGGGCCGTGGGTGACCAACCCTCTGCCGTCTCCGTTCCTGGACTGGTTCGCCCGGCGCGGCTGGGCACCGCGACGGCATCAGCTGGAGATGGTCGAGGCGGGGTTGGCGGGGCGTGACGTGCTGCTCGTCGCGCCGACCGGTGGCGGCAAGACACTCGGCGGGTTCCTGCCCAGCCTCATCGAGCTGGCGGCGCGGGGGCCGGTGAACGCCCCCCCGGGCGTCCACACCCTTTACATATCTCCCCTCAAGGCCCTGACCACCGACGTCGAACGCAACCTGATGACGCCTGTGCGTGAGATGGGGCTGGATATCCGCATCGAGACGCGCACGGGCGATACGCCAGTTTCGAAACGCCAGCGCCAGAAGGAGCGCCCCCCGGACATTCTGCTGACCACGCCGGAACAGCTGGCCCTCATGTGCGCCTGGGAAGGCGGGCGCGACTGGTTCAACGGCCTGCGCTGCGTGATCGTCGATGAGGTTCACGCCATCTGGTCGGGCAAGCGGGGCGATCTGTTGAACCTGGGCCTGGCGCGATTGAGCCAATTTTCGCCGGTGATGCGCCGCGTCGGCCTGTCGGCGACGGTGCAGGATCCCGATGCGATCCGACGCTGGTTGAGCCCAGGCGGTGAGGCCGATCTGGTGTTGGGCGATCCCGGCGCGCCGCCTCAGGTCGAGGTCATGGGCCGCACCAGCGGGACCATCCCCTGGTCAGGCTGGACCGCGGCCCACGCGATGGGGGACGTCTATGAGCGGATCAAGGCGGCGCGGCTCGCGCTGGTCTTCGTCAATACGCGCTTTCAGGCCGAGATGGCGTTCCAGATCCTGTGGGAGATCAACACCGACGATCTGCCCATTGCTCTGCACCACGGGTCACTGGCGGTCGATCAGCGACGCAAGGTCGAGGCGGCCATGGCGCGCGGCGATCTCAGGGCCGTGGTCTGTACCTCAACGCTCGACCTCGGCATCGACTGGGGCGACGTCGACCTGGTTATCCAGCTGGCCGCGCCGAAAGGGTCCGCGCGGCTGATCCAGCGGATCGGGCGGGCCAATCACCGGCTCGATGAACCCAGCCGCGCCTTGCTGGTCCCGGCGCACCGGTTCGAGGTTCTGGAATGCGAAGCGGCGAAGGCGGCTGTAGCGGAAAACGATCTGGACGCCGATCCGGCCCATCCGGGTGCGCTGGATGTGCTGGCCCAACATCTGATGGGTCTGGCCTGCGCGGAACCGTTTCAAGCAGATGCGGTGTTCGACGAGGTGCGGACCAGCGCGCCCTATGCCGACCTGTCGCGCGAGGACTTCGTTCAGGTGCTCGAGTTCGTCTCGTCGGGCGGGTACGCGCTGAAGACCTATGATCGCTTTCGCCGCATCGTTCAGGACCGCCAGGGTCGCTGGGGCGTCCGCAACGCTGAAACCGCCGCGCGACACCGGATGAACGTCGGGGCCATCGTCGACATCCCCATGCTGAACCTCAGGGTCGGCAATCCCAAGCGGGCGGGACGCAAGCTCGGGCAGATGGAAGAATCCTACCTGTCGCAACTGACGCCGGGCGACACCTTCATCTTTGGCGGCCAGACCTGGCGGTTCAACGAAATGGCCGAGATGGACTGTTTCGTCAGTCCGGCACCGCCCGGGTCCGACCCCATGGTCCCCAGCTGGGGCGGGTCCAAGTTTGCCCTGTCGACCTACCTGGCCCGGCGGGTCCGGCAACTGATCGCCGACGAGGCGTCCTGGGGGCAATTGCCCGACGATGTTCGCGATTGGTTGTATATACAAAAGATGAGGTCGCTTATCCCATCGCCGGACGAGATGCTGGTCGAGTCATTTCAGCGCGGCCAGCGGCACTATCTGGTGTGTTATCCCTTCGACGGTCGGATCAGCCACGGGACGCTGGGGCATCTCCTGGCGCGACGGCTGGAGCGGGCCGGCAAACACCCCGTCGGCATGGTCGCCAATGACTATGCGCTGGCTATCTGGGCCTTGCGGCCCCTGGGCGGCGTCGATCTAGCGAGCCTGTTTCAGGAAGACCTGCTGGGCGACGACCTGGAGGCCTGGCTGGACGAGAGCTTTATGATGAAGCGCGGTTTCCGTCAGTGCGCCGCCATCTCCGGCCTGATCCAGCGCCGGCTTCCCGGCCACGAGAAATCCGGGCGGCAGGTGACCTTTTCGACCGATCTGATCTACGACGTCTTGCGGCGACATCAGCCGGATCACCTGTTGCTGAAATGCGCGCGCATGGATGCGGCGGCGGGTCAGCTGGACGTGGCGCGGGTCGGGGCCTTGCTGAAGCGGGTTCGCGGGCGGATTGTCCATACGGAACTCAGCCGGCCCTCACCGTTCGCCGTGCCGGCCATGCTGGAAATCGGTAGCGAGCCGGTGATGGGCGGCTCCTGGGCCGACGCCGTCTTGCAGGAGAATGCCGAGGACCTCATCGCTGAGGCCATGGGACTGGACGCATGAGCCCGATGCGCCGAAGTCCGTGCGGCGGCTGTCATCTGGAGATCCATGGCCAGGCCGTGACCGCGCGCGTCTCAGGGGCTCTTTGGCTGGCCGATGAACGGATGCTGGCGGCGGGCGATCTGCATTTCGAGAAGGGGTCAGCCTATGGCGCGCGTGGCCAGCTTCTGCCGCCTTTTGACACCCTGGCCACTCTGGACCGGCTGGAGGCGGAGATCGCCGCCCTGAGCCCCCGACGGCTGGTGCTGATGGGAGACAGTTTCCACGACACCGGCGCGATCGACCGACTGACGGCCGAAGCCAGAACAAGGTTGCGGGCGTTAGGGGAACGCATCGAGCTGGTTTGGTTGGCCGGAAACCATGACCCGAGCCCGCCCGTCGGCCTGCCTGGTGCCGTGGCGGAAACGCTGACCATTGGAACCCTGAACCTGACCCACGAACCCCATACAGGGCTTGGGGAGGGCGAGGTCGCCGGGCACCTGCATCCGGTGGCGACCGTCAAGGGCACAGGCGGACGGGTGCGCCGCCGGTGTTTCCTGACGGATGGGCGACGCATGATCCTGCCGGCGTTCGGTGCCTATGCGGGGGGCCTGAATGTCTTTGATCCGGCCTTCGACGGCCTGTTCGCGACTCCACCGACAGCCCTGATCCTGGGCGACGACCGGATCCATGCGGTCCCGTGGACCCGACTATCGCCCGGACGTTAGGTCCGCCGGAACCAGCGCGACGCGGCCCAGCCGGTGAAGCCGGCCAGCAGCACCGATACCAGGCCGTAGAGCCACGGCTGGAAGAAGGCGAAGTTGTGCAGCCAGCGTTCGACCCCAACCCGGCGGACCTGGATGGTGTTGCGCCGCACCGAGATCGCCTGACCATTCTGGAACAGCCAGACTTCGGTTCGATATTCCCCGGTCGGAGCCTCGGGCGGCAAGACAATCTCGGCCCGGAACAGGCCCGGATCCACGAACCTCACCCCCGACGGGTCGGCACGATACAGGCCATCGCGCTCTTTCAGGCGAATGACCGCCCGTCGCCATTCCAGATAGTCTTCGCCCAGGCGACTGATCACCACGTCCCGGACCCCGTAGAGATTGACCGTGCGCGCCTCGTCGGGGGCATCAATCTGGATATGGTCCAGCCCCACGCCCATGCGTCTGAGAACGCCAAAGCCGGCGATCTCGGACAGGGGCCGGGTCGAGGCCATGACATAGAAGGCCGGTGCCCCCTCAAAGACGACCGGGCGACTGTTCAGCCACAGCCCGGCCACGCGAACTTTGCGGACCAGACGAACGGGGCGCTCCGGCCCGCGCACGACCAGCACCACGTCGACCGGGTCATCACCCGGATTGAACACGGCCCCATAGAGAACCAGCGATGCCCCGGCGTAGCTGGAATCGACCTCGATCTCGGAATTGGTCAGGGCCGCCGAGATGGTCGGGGTTTGCGTCACGACGACCGGGCCGGGAGGCTCCGGTGCAGGCGCGACCAGGGCCGGCGGGTCCATTGGCGGCGGGCCGGGCGGCACCATCATCCGGCACCGCCGGGGGCCAGGGCGAACGGATCGTCGGGCCGCAGGAATAGAGACAGGCCCATCTGCAAGCCGACCAGCAGGATCAACAGGCCGAGCGCCGCACGCATCTCATCGGCCCGGAAACGCGCCGAGGCCTTGGCTCCGTACTGTGCACCCAGAACGCCGCCGACCATCAGCAAGGTCGACAGGACAATATCGACTGTCTGGTTCCGGCCCGCCTGAAGAACGGTCGTCACCGCTGTGGTGATCAGGATCTGGAACAGGCTGGTGCCGACGACCACCGCGGCGCGCATCCGCAGAATATAGACCATGGCCGGAACCAGGATGAACCCGCCGCCAACCCCCATGATGGCCGACAGGATGCCGGCAAAGACGCCCAACAGAAGCGGTGGAATGGCCGAAATGTACAGCCCCGACCTTGGAAAGCGCACGCGAAACGGCAGGCCATAGAGCCACAGGGGGCGCCGGGTCGGCTCGCGGCGAGCCGGCTCTCCGCGACGGCGGGCCAGAATGGTGGTCAGGCTTTCTTTCAGGGTCAGGGCCCCAATCGACCCTAGCAACAACAGGTAGGAGACGGCCACCACCAGGTCGGCCTGGCCCAGGAGGCGCAGCAGGCGAAACAGCTCCACGCCGAACAGGGCTCCCACCGCCCCCCCCAAGGCCATGATGCCGCCCATGCGATAGTCGACCGACCCGGCCTTGCTGTAGGTCAGGACGCTGGAGGTCGACGAGGCGACGACATGGTTGGCCTGGCTGGCAACTGCGACGGCGGGCGGGATGCCCAGAAAGACCAGAACCGGGGCCATGAGAAAGCCGCCGCCGATGCCGAACAGTCCCGAAATGAAGCCGACAAGCGCGCCCAGGGCCAGCAGAAGCGGCGCGTTGACCGATACCTCGGCAATGGGAAGATAGACGTCCAATGGCCTCGCCGAAACTGGGGCGATCCGCACGCGCCGGCGGATCGAAATTCGTCAGGCGTCAGCCCTGGGCAGCCTCGGCCAGAATGCGTTCGGCCTCACGCTCAGCCGTCAGGCGCTGGCTGGCCGCAAGCTGACCACGAACCCGCGCGGCGGCCTCCTCTGCGCCTTCGTCACCCGAACGTCCGGCCACGAGATACCACTGATAAGCCTTTGCAAGATCCGGCTGCGCGTCCTGTGTCCCGCGCTCATACAGGCGTGCGAGGTTGTACTGGCTGTTGACCAGCCCCCGTTCCGCCGCAGCCTGGAACCAGTGCATCGCCTGCTGCTGGTTGAGCTCGCCGCCGGTTCCCTGGAAGAGATACATGGCCAGATTGTGCATCGCGGCAGGGTCGCCTCCACGCGCCGCGCGCTCGGTCCAACGACGCATCTCGACCGGATCGGGGGCGACGCCGGCTCCACCGGTTTCGTACAGTTGGGCCATCACCACCTGGGCCGGTGCAAAGCCGAGATTGGCCGCTCGGCTCATCAAACGCACGCCCTCGGCGTTATTGGCGTCGATCAGGGGCAGGGCCTGGTCGTACAGTCCCTGCGCCTCAGCCTGGGCCTCGGCAGCTGGCGGGGCGATGGTCGTTTCGGTGGGCGTGGTCGCAGCGGCTGCCAGCGACGGACCTTCCGGGGTCGGTAGGCCGGGAATGGCCGACCCTTCCTGGACCAGGCGCTGATAGCCCAGAACGCCGGCGACGCCGAAGCCGACAACAACCGCGGCTGTTGTCGTGGCCGCCAGGGCCTTGCCGAGGGTCGAGCCTTCGCGCCGTCCCTGCTTTTCGACGCGCTTCTGCAGGCGGGATTTGCTGCCCCCCATGCGGAAGCCGAAAGACTTGCGATCACCGTCGCCCGCCTCGCCCTGTTCACCGCGGCGGGTGGCGGCGCGGGCGGCCTCGATGGCTTCACGGGTGCTGAGCGGTCGCTCCGCCTCGCCGTGCCGGTTCGTCAGGAACTCTGTCGGCGGATCAAAGGCATCCAGCTCGCTGGACGGCTCCATCATCGCCGCGCCGAAGGAGGCGGCAACCGCAGCCGGCAGCGGCTCGACCGCCGGGGTCGCCACGACCTCGACGGCCTCCGGCATATTCGTCTGGCCAAGGAGCTGTTCGATGTCGAGATCAACGCCAGAGGCTTGCGGTGCCAAATCCGCAAAAACATCCGCCGAGGCTTCGCGCGGGAATTCCGGCGCGCGCGGTGTCAGAACCGGGGCGGCACCGGCGAAAACATCGTCGGCACCAAACGGCGACTCCGCGAGATCAGCCGACGCCTCGCTGGAACCGGCCCCCCAGTCGCTCTCGAAGGTTTCAGCCGGGAAGCTCTCGGTGTTCCAGTCGAGCGCCGGATCGCTGCTGCGCTTGGCCAGCTGCTTGTCGATGCTCTCGCGGGCCTCCGCCAACAGCTTGGCGGTCCGCTCCTCGGACTGACGCATCCGCTCGGCCAGCTCACCCGAGGCCCGCTCGTAGCGCGTCTCCATCTTTTCGGAGGCGCGGTTGAGCTTTTCGGTCAGCTCGTCGACGCCTTGGACGGCGCGGCGCTCGCTCTGGGCAATGCGCTCGGCCAGACGTTCGGAAATGCGCGTGATCTCGCTGCCCAGCTTTTCCAAACCGAGCGCGTGATGGTCATCGGCCCGGCGCAGGCGGTGCTCGATAGCCTCGGCCACCCGCGCGACATCCGAACCCAGCGACTTCGACAGCTCCTGGCCCATCACCTCCACCGCCTTGAGCGCCTTCTCCTGCGATGCGACCAGAACCTCCTGCTGGTTCCGCTCCGTCTCCTTGAGACGGCCATCGAGGTTCGACGCGATACGAACGACCTCGCGACCCATGGCCTCCAGGGCCTGAGCCTGACGGCGCTCGGAATCCTGCAGATGCGCCCCCAACTCCGCCAGGGCGCGCTCGACCTTGTCCATGCGGCCATCCGAGGCGGCATGATCGAGCCGACGCATCATCTCGTTGCGCGAATCCTCAACCTTGCGCGTCAGCCCCTCGGCCAGTTTCTCCAGGCCGGCGACCTGGGCAGATCCCTGACCGTTCGATTCCGTGCGTGCCAGCCGCCGATCAAGGTCGGCGAACGACTGTTCCAGCTTGGCCAGGGATTGAGCGGTTCGACCTTGCGCCTCTTCGAGCCGCTGGGCGATCCGGGCGACGACGGACTCCGTGGCCCGGTCGGACGGCCCCTCGCGCTCGATCCGCTCCAGCCGATCGCGCAAGGCCTGAGAGGTATCGCGGCCCCGCGCCTCGGCTTCGTAAAACTGACCTGCCAGCTTGCCGATCGCCCCTTCGATCTTGCCGAAGGCTTCGGAGTAGCGCGGCCCCGTCTCGTCCTCGAAATGCCGGACGCGGGCGCGCGCCTCGCGCATCGAATCCGACAGTTCCTCAAAACGCCGATCCCGAGAGGCAGCGTCGGCCTCGGTCACCTCCAGCCGCTTGACCAGTCCGGCCACAGCGCGATCGACGCCGTCGATGGCGACCAGCGAGCGGCGCTCAGCCCCTTCGAGCCGCGAAGACAAGGCTTCGATCGACCGCAAGGCCGCGGTCGCATCCTCGCCGCGCAGGGAATAGGCGTCATCATAGCGACGCGGTTGACGGCGGCGGTCGTCGCTGAAGTCCTCGGCGCTGTTCTCGGAAATCATCTCGGAGAGCCACTCTCCGAGCGTCATGCCGGAGCGTCGGGCCAGGTCTTTTGCGACCTCCCGCGTACGGGGTTCGATCCCCTTGACGCTCCAGGGCGCCGCGCCGCTCATTGATTCGCTCCCGACCGCTTGCTCAGTCACGGTAGACGCCCATTTCTTGGGTGTAAACGCACTGGTAACCCCAATATCTAGCGTTAACGGCTCTTTACTGTGGACAGTCCCCCCGCCCGGGGCGAGGGTCGCCGACCCTCTGCCCCCTTGGTCCGCCAATCGTGGTTAACAGGGCGTAAATCGTTAACTTCGCAGCAAGACGTTGCGCGCGGGCGTCGACAGGGCCATGTGGCGGCCATGCCGTTGAATGCCACCCTTGTCCTGCTCGTATGTGCCGCCGTTGTCGGGGTTTTTTGCGCCTGGCGAGGGGCCCAGCCGCCCAATCTGGTGCGCGGGCCCAGGATGGTGCCTTACCGGTTCATCATGGTGTTGTGCGCGGCGCTGGCCCTGATTGCGGTGGTTCACCTGATGAACCTGGCCGGGTTCGAAACCGGTCGGCGCTAGCTCAGCCCCTGAGACACCAGGCGATGACCGCCTTCTGGGCGTGAATACGGTTCTCCGCCTCATCCCACACCGCGGACTGCGGACCGTCGAGCACATCATCGGTGACCTCTTCGCCCCGATGCGCCGGCAGACAGTGCAGAAAGATCGCCCCATCGGTGGCCAGCGACATGAGCCTGTCATCCACCGCGTAGGGCTCAAAGGCGTGCAGTCGGGCTTCGTGGTCCTGATCGCCCATCGACACCCAGGTGTCGGTGATGACGACATCGGCCCCTTCGACCGCCACTTCCGGATCAGAACCGAGCGACACATAGTTGCCACCCCGCTGCAGGTCGAACAGGTCGGGATGATAGTCCGCCGGGCAAGCGATATTGAGCTGATAGCCGAGCAACGGTGCCGCGTGGATCAGACTGGCGCAGACATTGTTGCCGTCCCCGACCCAGGCCAGCGTCCTGCCGGAGATCGGCCCCAGTCGTTCTTCAATCGTCATCAGGTCGGCGATGATCTGACACGGATGGCTCTTGTCCGTCAGGCCATTGATCACCGGCACGCTCGAGGCCTGGGCGAAGCGGACGACATCCTCGTGGCTATTGGCGCGGATCATCACCGCATCGACCATGCGTGACAGAACCCGGGCGGTATCCTCGACCGTTTCACCGCGCCCCAGCTGCATGTCCGAGGCATTGGCGATGATGGCATCGCCGCCCAGCTGACGGATGGCCGCGTCGAACGAGAACCGTGTCCGGGTCGAGTTCTTCTCAAAGATCATCGCCAGGACGTGGTCGCGAGCCGGGGCATCAGCATCGACCCGGCCCTTGGGCCAGCCCTGACGGGCCGCCTTGCGGTCGCGGGCATCGTCCAGAATGGCGCGCAGGTCTGCGGGCGTCAGGCGATAGAGATCGAGAAAGTGGCGGACCATCAGCCCGCCGCCTTGATCTTCTCGCGCGCCACATCACAGGCTTTTTCAAACCGGCGAATGGCCTCCTGGGCATCTTCCATTGTCATGTTCAGCGGCGGCAGAATCCGCACCAGATTGTCGCCGCCGCCGGCGACCAGCAGATGCGCCTCGTCGCGGGCCCAGCCCATGAATTCGCGATTGTTCGGGATCAGCTTGACGCCGAGCAACAGACCCTTGCCGCGCACCTCGACGATGACGTCGGGATAGCGATCCTTCAGACCTTCGAGTTGCTGGACCAGATAGCCCGAGATCTCGCGAACATTGTCCAGGACCGCCGGGCTGGACAGTTCTTCCAGGGCCGCGAGGCCGACGGCCATAGCCAGCGGATTGCCGCCGAAGGTCGAACCATGCACCCCGACCGTCATGCCCTTGGCCGACTCGGTCGTGGCCAGACAGGCCCCGATCGGGAACCCGCCGCCCAGCGCCTTGGCGACCGCCATGATGTCGGGGGCCATTCCGGCCCATTCGTGGGCCCACAGTTTGCCCGACCGGCCCATGCCGCACTGGACCTCGTCGAAGATGATCAGCACGCCGGTTTCGTCCGCCAGCGCGCGCATCCAGCGCAGATCCTCTTCCGACGTGGCGCGGCATCCGCCCTCACCCTGGACGGGCTCCAGAATGATGGCGGCGGTGGTCGGATTGCGGAAGGCCGCTTCCAGCGCCGCCTTGTCGCCCCACTTGAGCTGATGGAAACCCTGCATCGGCGGGCCGAAGCCCTCGGTATAGCTGGGGTTGGCCGCCGCATTGATGGCGCCGTAGGTCCGACCGTGGAATGAGCCGTCAAAGCCGTAGATGTCGATGCGCTCCGGCTGACCATTGGCGACGTGATATTTGCGCGCGGTCTTGATCGCGCACTCGACCGCCTCGGTGCCCGAGTTGGTGAAGAAGACGACATCGCCGAACGAGCGCGCCGTCAGGGCGTCCGCCAGAGCCTCCTGGCCCGGAATGCGGAAAATGTTCGAAACGTGCCAGAGCTTGTCGGCCTGATCCTTCACGGCCTGGACCAGTTTCGGATGGGCATGGCCCAGCCCGTTGGTCGAAATCCCCTGAACACAGTCCAGATATTCGACGCCGTCCGTCGACCACAGGCGTGCGCCCTGGCCACGCTCGACCTGCAGAGGTGCGCGGTTGTAGACGGCCATCAGGTGTTCGGTGGTCACGGTTTCGGCTCCTGAAAAGTGAAAGGCCCCGTCGCGGGTGCGACGGGGCGAAGCTACAGGTTTGTCGTCTTGTGAACGCGGTTAGTCAACACCGCGGCACATTCCGGCCGGGGGTCGCCCCGCTTCATTCGCGCAGATGATCGTCCGGCCGATGGAAGTACCCGTCGATCTCGGTCACGACGGCGGCATACGTCTCCGCAGCCAGAAACAGGGTCGCCGATTCGACCCGCCCGATGTTGTCGTTCTCGGAATGGATGACAGTGAAGACGTCGGGCACGAACCCTGGTGCCAAGCCGCTCTGGCCTTGCGGCGCGTTGAAGGCCAGCCACATCTGATGAGCCCCGATTTCGGTCTGGAAGCCGAGCGAAACCACCGGCGTTCTGTCCGCTACGAAAGTCCGATCGTCGCTGGGCGGATAGTTGGGATAGCCGACACACTGCAACTCACGCTCAGAACAGACGCGCTGAACCGCCTGGGTCACGAATAGCGATTGCGGCCCGTTATTCTGGCCGTACATCATGGTGTCGCCAAAGGCCGCCACGTCAGAGTTCACCACGGCGGCGGCGTGGCCGGTGCCATGCGCAGCGATCCAGGCGCGCGACCCGAGCAGGCCCAGTTCCTCCTGATCGAACAGGACCACCCGCACATCGTGATACAGGTTATCGTCCCGCAGCTGGCGCGCCGCCTCGACAACGGCGACGACCGAGGCTGCATTATCGACCAGGCCGTCCGCCAACTGGCCATTCGCGAGCACTACGGCATCATAGTGGGCCGTCAGCAGAATCTCGCAGCCGCAGTTGCTGTGACCACGAACCACGAAGGTGATGTTGTGTCCTTCCATCGGCCGGCCGGCCTCGCCGCCCTCAAACGCCTCGACGACCGGCTCGAAACCGGCCCGGCGGATCAGCGTCAACGCCGCCTCCCGTCGCGCTTCGGCGGTCGGTCGCGCAAAGGTACGAACCTGGTTGAGCAGAACGGTTTCCGCTTCCAGCCGCGCAATGGCGGCGGACGGTTCCCGACTCTGGGCAAAGGCCGAGCCGGCCGAAAGCAGCAAGGCCACAGCGATCAACAGGCAACGCATGGACACCTCCCCCGAGGTCAGGATTTCAGGCGCCAGCCGCGCCGGAAGACCTCATAGGCAGCCCAGCCGACGATCACCGTCAAGACAAATGACGAGATTACCCCAATGACGAGAACTCCTTCGGCCTGGCCGATGAAGCCATAGCGGAAGCCGTCGATCAGATAAAAGAAGGGGTTGTAGTGGCTGATCGTCGCGAACGGCTCGGGCAGGGCATCGACCGCATAGAAGGTGCCCGACAGGAAGGTCATCGGCATGACGACGAAGTTCTGCACCACCGCCAGGTGGTCGAACTTTTCCGACCAGACCCCGGCCAACACCCCCATCAGACCCAGCAAAAGTGAGGCGATCAGAGAAAAATAGACGACAGCCCAAAGGTGCTCGATGCCGAAGCGCGAGAACGGCCACACGCAGATCGCCGTCGCCAGCCCGACCAGCAGGCCCCGCGTCGCTGCTCCCAGGCCAAATCCCAACAAGAGCTCCAACGGGGAAAGTGGTGGCGTCAGAAAATCGGTCGCAGTGCCCATAATCTTGGCCTGGATCAACGACGAGGAGGCATTGGCAAAGGCATTGTTCAGGATCGCCATCATGATCAGGCCCGGCCCGACAAAAACGGCGAAATCCACGCCCGGGATCGGCTGGCGCGCACCCTGCACCGCCACGACAAACACCATCATGTACAGCAACGTCGTCACGACCGGCGCAAAGACGGTCTGAGCCCCGACCTTCCAGAACCGGCGCACCTCCTTGAGATAGAGGGTCTTCAAACCCTCCCAGTTCAGGCCGTTGTAGGTGCGCGGAGCGGGAGGAGAGACAGGAGCGGTCATGCTCGCCGATATAGAGGCGGCGCGAAGCAGGTTCTAGGGACTAGGTTCCAGGGAATAGGGTTCGCAGGAGCGCCCCGCCTCTAGAACCTGGAGCCTAAACCCTACCTGCTCCGCGCCTTGATGGGGGCGTAGCCGTCCGCCAGGCTCTCATGCAGATAGACCTCCGCCTCCTGCGCAGCCAGTGCCGGCGCGTAGCCGAATCCCTGTCCATAGTGGCAACCCACCGACATGAGCTGTTCGGCCAGACCGGCGTTCTCGACCCCTTCGGCTACCACCTCCAGCGAGAGGTCGCGGCCCAGCGCCACGACCGAGCGGACAATCTTGGCCGACCCCTCGTCCTGGGTCATGGTCAACACGAAATACCGATCAATCTTCAGCGTATCGAACGGCAGACGCGCCAGGTAGGTCAGGGACGAAAAGCCGGTCCCGAAATCATCCAGCGCCAGCGACGCACCGGCTTCACGCAGGGCCTGAAGCGTCGAGGCGGCACGATTGGTGTCGCGCATGATGTCACTCTCGGTCACCTCCAGCTTGAGGGCACCCGGGCGAAGGCCCGCCTCCTTGATGATACGCGCCACGTCCTGCACCAGGCCGTGCCGCTCGATCTCGCCGGTCGACAGATTTACGCTGACGAACAGATTGGCGGCGGCGGGGTGGCGTCCGATCCATTCGGTCAACTGGCGCGACGCCGTGCGCATCATCAGCACGCCCAGGTCGTTCATCAGGCCCATTTCCCCGGCCAGGGTCAGGAACTCATCCGGGGCGACCAGTCCGCGCTTGGGGTGACGCCAGCGGGCCAGGGCCTCAAAACCGGCAACCGCCCCCGTCTCCAGGTTCACGATCGGCTGATAGTGGGGTTCGATCTCGCCACGGACGAACGCATTCCTCAGGTCCGATTCCATGGCCAGACGCGACAGGCTGTCGGACTCGAGAGCCCGGCCATAGGCGGCAGCCCCTCCGCGCCCGACCGTCTTGGCCTGTTCGACCGCCAGTTCGGCCCGGCGCAACAGTTCGGCGGCGTCCGGCGCATCCGGGCCACCTTCGGCGCGAACCGCCCCGATCGACAGGGTCGGGTAGATATCAAAGCCGGCCACACGCAGTGGCTGTTCCAGCGCCCCGCGCATCTGATCAGACGGTCGCACGGGACCCGATCTGATGATGATGGCGAACTCGTCCTCGCCAATGCGCGCGGCCGCGCAGTCGTCGGGGAACGCCGAGGCCAGGCGCGCAGCTAGGGCCGCCAGCACCAGATCCGCGCGATCATGGCCGAGGGCCTCGTTCAGACGCCGCAACCGATCCAGGTCGGCCACGACCAATTCATAGTCCCCCGGATGGATCAGAGCCTCAGCGACCCGAATCAGGAAGGACCGGCGATCCAGCAATCCCGTCAGCGCATCCTTGCCGGCCCCACCAAAGCGGCTTTCGACCGCCACGACACCCGCGGCCCGCAGACCGTCCTCGAGCCACACTCCGCGCCACAGGCAGGCCTCGCCGCCGCGCATGCGCATGCGCAAGGCGATCTCGGCCCCCTCGTCCTGCTGTCGGAACAGTTGCTCCGCCAGCGCGCGATCTTGCGGCATCGCCAGGGCGCTGAAGGCTGCGGGGGTGCATTCCGGAGCCAACGGCCCCAGGCCCAGCGCCCGGGTCGCGCCGGTAAACCGGATGGCATTCTCCGCCGGGCACCAGGTCCACAGCGCAACGCCCGCCGCCGCCAGGGCTTCCAGCGACGTCGTGGGGTCCCATGCCATGTGCCGTGACCTGTCGGCCAAGTCGTCCTCAGACTTCCTCAGGGGCCTCACTCCTGATGAGGCCGAACAGGAGATGATCTCGCCAAGTACCGTTAATTTTCAAATAAGCCCGGGCCAATCCTTCGTGCTCGAAACCACAGTTTTCCAGGACACCGCGCGAACCGTCATTCGACGGCAGGCAGGCAGCTTCGATGCGATGCAGACCAAGACGACCAAAACCGAACCGGCAAACCGCCCGCACAGCCGCTGTCGCATAGCCCCGGCGAACAAAAGGCTGGCCGATCCAATAGCCCAGGGTCGCCGTCTCGGCGACGCCGCGCCGGATGTTGGACAGGGTCACGCCGCCGACCAGGGCTTCGTCGTCGGGACGAAAAATGAAGAACGGATAGGCCCCGCCCAGTTCGATCTCGCGGGTATAGACCGCCAGCCGACGACGATAGGCGGCGCGCGTCAGATCATCCTCGGGCCAGCTCGGCTCCCACGGCTGCAGGAAATCGCGCGAGTGATGGCGCAGATCTGACCATTGGCGATAGTCCGAGTTCCTCGGCAAACGCAGCAGCACCCCGTCGCCTCGAACAGCCAGAGACGGATCGGGATGGATCCAGTCCAGCAGCGACATCAGGCTGCATCCCTATCAGCACAAGGGATCGTCGTCGCCGCTCCGCTGACACCCCATCGCCGCATCCAGAACCTCCGCCTGCATGTTGCGGCGCGCTCGGCCAAGGCGCAACCCACCCGGTAGTTCAAGCTGCGCCCAGTCCCCGGACAAAAACCTCCGCAGCGACGGCTGCGCGTCCCGGCCCGATTGCCGCCGCCGCCGACCGCCGTGGCGCGAGCAGCCGCTCTGCCACGCGGCGAAGATCATCCGGGGTCAGGCCCGCCAGGCGATCGGCTATCTCTGCGGTCGGGATCAACCGGTCCCAGACCAGCGCCTGCCAGGCCCCGCGTTCGGCACGCGACGCCAGGCTTTCCTCGGCCATATAGAGCCCGGCGAGGGCCTGGGCGCGGGCACGGTCCAGTTCGCCCTGATCAACCCCGTCGGCCAGCTTGAGCAGCTCAGAGGCGGCCAGTTCGGCCATTTCGCTCGCCTTGCTTCCAGCGGTTCCCGCAAAGATGGATATCATCCCGCTGTCGGCGAAGGCCTCGTATCCGGCGTCCACCGAATAGGCCAGGCCACGAGCCTCGCGCGCCTCCTGGAACAGGCGCGAAGCCATGCCGCCCCCCAGAATCTCGATCAAAAGGGCCAGCGCCGGCAGATCGGGGTCGCGCGCCGCCAGACCCGGCACCGCAAAGACGAGATTGGCCTGTTCAATGCGCCGCGTTTCCGACGCGGTGCCGCCGACGAAGTGGGCCGGGGCGATCTCGGCGGACCGGCCCGACGCCGGGCCTCCAAACCATCGCTCCACCATCGACAGCACGGCCGCTTCCTCGACCGCACCGGACACCGATACGGTCATCCGCTCTGGCGCATACAGATGGGCGCGCCAGGCCTCGAGAGGCGCGCGCCGGGCCCCGGCGAGACTATCTGTCGATCCCAGGATCGGGCGTCCAAGCGGCTGGCCAGAAAAGGCACAGGCCTGGGCCAGTTCGAAAACATGATCGTCGGGCGTGTCGTAGGCCTCGGCGATCTCCTGGGCGATCACATCCTTTTCGCGCTCCAGTTCTTCGGCATCCAGCGTGGGTCGGAATACCAGATCCGACACGGTGGACAGGGCCAGTTCCAGATCCGGGGCCATGGCCCGAACCGTGAAGGTGGTACGCTCCTGGCCGGTCGCAGCATTGAGGTTGCCGCCAACGGCCTCGATCCGCTCGATCAGCTCGCGCGCCGAACGCCCCCCGGCACCCTTGAACACCATATGCTCCAGCAGGTGCGACCAGCCTGAACGCGCAAGGTCCTCGTGTCGGGCACCGCCTGAAGCGGTGACGGCCACGGCCACGGTGTGCAGGCCAGGGACCGGGTCGCAGACGACCTTGAGGCCGCTGGGCAGACGATGCAGCGCCGCCGTCACGCGCGATACCGCCGATAAAGCAGAGCCGCATAGACCCCGATCAGCGCCAGAGCCAGGCCGTACCAGGTGATGGCGTAGCCCAGATGATTGTTGCTCAGACCTTGCGGCAGGGCTGTTGGATGCAGGGCTTGCCATTCCGGATTGGACGAGGTTTCGGCCACAATCATCAGATCGCGACGGACCGCCGATGCATCCAGCATATCGGCCATCGCCCCGATGTCGCGAACGTAGATCAACCCATTGTCGGCCGGCGGCGTAAAACTGTTGGCTGGCTCGCCACGCCGAAGCACACCGCGCACCGCTACAGGCATCGCGCCTCCGCCCTCGGGCGGGCGGGCCGAAATCGCTTCCGGCACAAAGCCACGGTCAACCAGAATGGGCACGTCCGGTGAGCATACCGAAACCAGCCGCACACCCGCCTCGCCATCCACCAGGGTTCGCAAGGACACAAAGGCGGCCCGGTCCAGCCCCCTGCAGGTCGCGATGACTCGGGCGAATTCGGGATCAGCGCGGGCCAAAGCCTGATCCAGCGGGACGGGTGGCGCGGCCTGTGCCGCCTCAATCCGCGCCAGAAGATCCTGTTTCCAGGCCAGCCGCTGGACCTGCCACGTCCCCAGGAACACCAGCACCCCAAGGGCGAGGGCGGACAGGATCGTCAGTAACCAGGGAAAGGCACGCGAGGCGGTCGGCGTCATCCCGGCCTTCTAGGCCATCGGTACGGCCAAAGGAATGACCCCTGAATGAAGGCTACCGGCAACCGGGACAGAAAAGGAATTCCCGCTCGCGCTGATCCCCGGTGAACCGGAACAGGGGGAAATTCTCGTCGTAGAAGAACTCGCTGCGAGCGCCGCGCTCGATTCCGGCGATCGAGATGTAATCCAGGTTCCAGTTGTCGCCGCCCAGGCCACCTCGCGATGTGGTTTCCAGGCGCACACCCCGAACATCGGCCAGGCGAACGTCGTCCGGAATCGGCAAGGCGATCTCCTGTTCGCTGTTATTGAGCCACGGATGGCCGCGATTGATGTTGTTGAAGGTCAGGGTGCGTCCCGAGCGGGTCAGCACATGGGCGTTGAGATTGTCATTGGTCCCGCGCAGGTCATCCCCACCGGTGCCGAGTGTCAGGACCAGTTCGCGCGGGGCCTGGGTGATCACCGGCGGTGTCTGAGGCGTGTAGTTTTCGATGAACCAGGCCTGCCAGGCCAGTCGGCGACCTTCCTCATTGGGTTCGTGATACCGCCAGGCGACGGATTCAGGTGCCGGGCTGAGGGTTCGAATCTGGCCGGGTTGATTGGGATCATAGACGATGATCCTGACCTCGCGGACGGTCGAGCCACGCGGGTCACCGTCATAGCCGCTCACATCATAGCCGATGGCGATGACCTGATGGTCGCCACCGCAATAGTCCCACCCCGAACAACTCTTCAGGCCCAGCGGCACGGGGCGGCCGGCATCGATCTCGCGGCGCAGCTGATCCAACCGTCCTTCCAGGCCCCAGCGATAGAATTCAGAGTTGCGTTGGCCGTGCGGGTTGAAGCTGAGCTCGATCCACTGGGCCAGGTTCTGGTCGATGACCGAATGGTTCTGGCGCGCATAGATATAGTCGCGCAGGGCCGTGCCGTCCGCCGGTCGGTAGTCCTGGGTCGGCAGGGGGATGTGCGGATTGTTGAAATAGTCCAGGGCCGCAAAGATCATTCCGCCGCACAGACCATCCGTGCGCCAGTCGAACTCCGGGATGAAATTATTGCCGAAATAGTTCGAGAACCGAAAGCCGTGGACCGCCGGATCGAAGCGCATGCGGTTGGCCGTGCGCCGGCCCGTTGCGATGACGCCGGGGCGAACTTCCAGAATTCGCGGGGTGACCTGCTGGATCGTGGCCGAGGCCGGTGCCGCGAAAGCCACCATCCCCAAGGCCACCAGAAACGAAAGAACCGCAACACGCACACGCATGGCCACCCTCCGATTTCGTCGTGCCCGAGAGGGCAGACATGCAGAGTGTCAGAGGATGGGGCCTAGCTCAATCTGACAGAACCAGATTCCTTCAGATACGAAAACGGGGACGCCCGCATGAGCGTCCCCGCTTCAGTACCCGGGTTGGAGATCAGGACCCGCCGTGTCCCCCGAACGCCACATAGACGAAGGCAAAGAGGAACAGCCAGACCACATCCACGAAGTGCCAGTACCAGGCCGCCGCCTCGAAGCCGAAGTGCTTCTGCGGGGTGAACTGGCCGGCCAGGAGGCGCAGCAGACAGACGATCAGGAAGATGGTCCCGACCAGAACGTGGAAACCGTGGAAGCCGGTCGCCATGAAAAAGATCGAGCCGTACAGGCCCGAACTGGCCGCCGCGTCGTTGAAGAACAGGTGCTCGTGGATGATGTGGCTGTACTCATAGGCTTGGATCGCCGTGAACAGGGCACCCAGCATGACCGTCAGCACCAGGCCCCATTTGGCCGCCGAGCGGTTGCCAACCTGAAGCGCGTGGTGCGCCCAGGTCACCGTCGTGCCCGACAGCAGCAGGATCACGGTGTTGAGGAACGGCAGGTGCCACGGATCGAGGGTTTCAACCCCAGCCGGCGGCCAGCTTGACCAGGCCGCGCGGACCTCTTCGATCGACGACAGGGTCCTGTGCTCGTTCCACAGGGCCATTTCGAAGAACATCCAGAAGAAGGCGACGAAGAACATGATCTCCGACGCGATGAACAGGATCATGCCGTAGCGAAGCCCGATCGAAACGACCGGCGTGTGGTCGCCCCCACGGCTTTCCTTGATGACGTCGCTCCACCAGCCGATCATCGAATAGAGAACACCGGCCAGACCAGCGAAGAACAGCCAGCTGGTGCCCTCCGGCATGCCGAACAGGCCCTTCATCCACATGACGGCCCCGACGAACATCACCGTCGCGGCAATGGACGCCACCAACGGCCAGGGGCTGGGGTTCACAAGATGGTAGTCGTGGTGGACGGCGTCCTGGGCCATGGGCTCACTCGGCTGAATTCTGCTGGGTTCGGCTATAGCGGGGCCGGGGCCGCTCCGCTAGAGGCGGATGCCTCCGGATCGAACCCCTGGGTCGGATAGAAGGTGTAAGAGAGGGTCACATTGCGGATTCCGCGCCCCTCGGGCTCAGTCTCGATCGTCTCGTCGATGAAATACTGGATGGGAAACTCCAGCGTCTCTCCCGGCTCGATCCGCTGTGATTCGAAACAGAAGCACTGCAACTTGAGAAAATAGGGGCCCGCCGATTCAGGCGAGACATTGTAGGCCGCAGTCGCCTCGACCGGCTGGTCCGAGGTGTTGGTCACGCGGAAATAGGCCAGGGTCGGCTCTCCCACGTGGACCGTCTGGCGAAGCTGTTCGGCCTGGAAGGTCACCGGCAGGTCACGCACATTGGTGTCAAAACTGACCGTCAGGGTGCGGTCCAGGACACGTTCGGGGGCTTCCACCGCGCGCTGGGTCGTACCGTCAAAGCCCGTCACCTGACAGAACAGGCGATACAGCGGCACCGCCGCATAGGCCGCCCCGACCATGCCGACGGCGACCACTCCACAGATGAGAGCGATCCGCGCGTTTCTGTCGATCTTCATCCCGCGCTCGCGGCGATGTTGGCGGTCATCCGCAGGACGGTGATGGTGAACACAAGGACCACAAACAGGACCAGGGCCCCGGCGATGGCCCAGTTCCGGCGCTTGCGGGCAGCGATTTCATCTTCAGTCATGGCGCGCTCCTTACAACAGGGCGGTTTCGATCAGAAGGGCGGCGAACAGGCCGAACAAATACAGGATCGAATAGGCAAACAGATTTCGGGCCGATTTCGCCTCGGCGCGAACGTCATAGAGGGCCGCCTCACGCCCGACCGCCTCGGCCTTGTCGGGCTGATCCCCGGCGCGACTGCGGAACAGTCGCCAGGCTAGCAACAGGAACACCAGCCCCCCGCCGATTGAGGTCGCCAGATAGATGGGGCCACCCAGCCCCACCAGACCCGGGAGCACCGCCACCGGAACCAGCACCAGCGAATACAGCAGGATCTGAAGACGCGTGGACCTGGCCCCGCGCGCCACCGGCATCATCGGGATGCCGGCCTTGGCGTAGTCGCCCGCCGAATATAGCGCCAGAGCCCACGAATGCGGCGGCGTCCACAAGAAGATGATCAGAAATAGCAACCAGGCCTGCCACGGAGCCTCACCCGTTGCGGCGGCCCAGCCGATGACCGGCGGAAAGGCCCCGGCGGCACCGCCAATGACGATATTCTGGGGCGTTCGTCGCTTGAGAACCAGGGTGTAGAGCCCGGCGTAATAGACGATTGTCAGGCCAAGTAGACCACCCGCAAGCCAGTTCACGCCCAACCCCAGCAGGGTTACCGATGCCACCGACAGGATTGCCCCATACGCTAGGGCGTCACCGCGCGGCACTCGGCCTGCCGCGACAGGTCGCCCCCGCGTGCGTCGCATGAGAGCGTCTGTGTCTCCCTCCAGCGCCATGTTCAGGGCCCCGGCGGCACCGGCACCCAGCGCGATACACAGCACTGAAATGGCGGCCAGCAGCGGGTTCATCTCGCCCGGCGCGACGACCAGGCCCGTCAGGGCGGTGAAGACAACCAGCGACATGACGCGCGGCTTCAGCAGCTGGACATAGTCCGAGGGCTCGGCTGCGAGGGTCTGTTTGTCGGTGGTTTCGGTCATCTGGGTCTGAAATGCGTCGGGGACGGGGCCTGTTTCGGCACCGTCCCCGCGCTTGGATATGGGGGGCGACGGGCGGGGCCCGTCACACGCCCTAGTGGTGGTCGTCGGCCTTGATGACCGGCGGGGTGTTGAACTGGTGGAACGGCGGCGGCGACGACAGCGTCCATTCCAGCGTCGTGGCGCCCTCACCCCACGGATTGGCTTCAGCCGGACGACGACGGATCGCCGCCTCGATCAGCATGATGAGGAACACGCCCACACCGACCAGGGTCACCACATAGCCCATCGAGGACACATGGTTCCACAGGGTGTAGGCCTCGGGATAGTCGATGTAGCGGCGCGGCATGCCCTGCAGGCCCAGGAAGTGCTGCGGGAAGAAGACCAGGTTCACGCCGATGAACATGATCCAGAAGTGCAGGGCTCCGAGGAACTCATTGTACTTCACGCCGAACATCTTCTCGAACCAGTAGTAGAAGCCCGCGAAGATGGCGAACACGGCACCCAACGACAGGACGTAGTGGAAGTGCGCCACGACGTAATAGGTGTCGTGCAGGCTGTAATCGATGCCGGCGTTGGCCAAGACCACGCCCGTCACGCCGCCGACCGTGAACAGGAAGATGAAGCCGATCGCCCACAGCATGGGCGTCTTGAAGTCGATGGAGCCGCCCCACATGGTGGCGATCCACGAGAAGATCTTCACGCCGGTCGGCACCGCAATCACCATGGTCGCGGCGGTGAAATAGGCCCGCAGGTCTACGTTCATGCCGACTGTGAACATGTGGTGCGCCCACACGATGAAGCCGACGAAACCGATGGCCACCATGGCGTAGGCCATGGCCAGATAGCCGAACACCGGCTTGCGGCTGAAGGTGGAGACGATGTGACTGATGATGCCGAAGCCCGGCAAGATCAGAATGTAGACCTCCGGGTGACCGAAGAACCAGAACAGATGCTGGAACATCACCGGGTCGCCGCCACCGGCCGGATTGAAGAAGCTGGTGCCGAAGTTGCGGTCCGTCAGCAGCATGGTGATGGCACCGGCCAGAACCGGCAGCGACAGCAAGAGCAGAAAGACGGTGACCAGGATCGACCACACGAACAGCGGCATCCGGTGCAGGGTCATGCCCGGCGCACGCATGTTGAAGATGGTGGTGATGAAGTTGATCGCCCCCAGGATCGACGAGGCCCCCGCGACGTGAAGCGAGAAGATCGCCAGATCCATGGCCGGGCCGGTATGGCCGGTCGTTGAAAGCGGCGGATAGATGGTCCAGCCACCCCCGAAGCCTCGTCCCGGCCCGCCGTCGACGAACATCGACATCAGCAGCAGCACCCAGGCCGCAACCAGCAGCCAGAACGAGATGTTGTTCATCCGCGGGAAGGCCATGTCAGGCGCACCGATCATGATCGGAACGAACCAGTTGCCGAAACCGCCGATCATCGCCGGCATGACCATGAAGAAGATCATCACCAGGGCGTGGCCGGTGACCACGACGTTGTAGGCGTGCTTGGCGCGGCTTTCGTCCGAAAGGTCGAACAGGCCAAGCTGCGACAGCATCGAGCCGGGGGTGAAGACCTGCAGACCCGGCTCGGCCAGTTCCCAGCGGATCAGACCCGACATCAGACCGCCGACGATCCCCGCCATGATGGCGAAGAGCAGGTACAGGGTGCCGATGTCCTTGTGGTTGGTCGACAGGAACCAGCGGGTGAAGAACCCGGGCTTGTGATCGTGGTCGTGGTGGTCGTCGTGACCGGCCTGAACGGTTTGGGCAGTAGCCATATCTGTGTCGAGCCCCGGTCTTATTGGGCCGCCGGCGCGGTGGCCGTCGGTTCGGTTGTGGTTTCACCTTCGGCGGTCGCCTCGGCGGCTGCGCCTTCAGCGGTGGCATCGGCGGCGGCGGCGGTCGCGGCTGCAGCCTGTGCAGCGGCGGCCTCGGCGGCGGCGGCTTCGGCCGCCTGATCCGCCAGATAGGTCATCGAGCCACCGCGCGAGGCGACCCACTGTTCGAACTCGGCCTGGGTCACGACGTTGATCTGAAGCGGCATATAGGCGTGGTTGATGCCGCACAGTTCCGAGCACTGACCGTAGTAGATCCCCGGGCGCTCGGCGCGGAACCAGGTTTCGTTGATCCGACCGGGCACGGCATCCGTCTTCAGACCAAAGGCCGGCAGGGCCACCGCGTGAATGACATCTGCACCGGTGATGGTCAGGCGCACCACCTGACCGACCGGCACGACCATCGGCTCGTCCGCCGCCAGCAGATAGGGTACGCCCTGGGCGCGCGCCTCGTCTTCCGGCAGCACGTTCGAGATATATTCAGAGATGCCGTACTCGGGGTACTCGTAGCCCCAGTTCCACTGATAGCCGGTGACCTTCACCGTCACATCCGGGTCGGGAATGTCGTGGTAGGCGAACAGCAGCCGGAACGAAAACACTGCGATAAAGGCCAGGATCAACACCGGAACCAGGGTCCAGATGACCTCGATGGTGGTGTTGTGGCTCCACTTGGCCGGGGTCGGATTGGCCTTCTTGTTGTAGCGGATGACCACCCAGATCAGCAGACCCAGCACGAACAGGGTGATGACCGTGATGATCGGCAGCAGGATATAGTCGTGGAAAAAGTGCGCATCGTGCTTCAGCGGCGACGCCGCTTCCTGAAGCCCCAGCCCGCCTGGTGTCGGCTGACCGACGGTCGTGCTGGCCCAGGCCGCGCCTGACAGCAGCGTGGTGCTGACCAGAGCCATCAGGCCGGCGATCCCCTTGCCCATGCCCATTCCCCAATTCTTCATGTCTTGACGGCCCGGATTACCTGAATGCCCACGCGCCAATACCCGCACGGGGGCGGTGGGATTTCGGGCTGACATATCGGGTCGCCTCGCGCTTGCCAAGCCGTCAGGCGCGACACAGCCGTATTGAATCTGCCTCGATTACAAATCTGTATATTGACAGCTACCTTGCATTCACAGATACCTTGCAATATCGGGCTTGAGACATGGAGGTCCACACATGCCGGAAGGCATTGAGATACAGCTGAAGAAGGGGGTGCTGGGCCTGTGTGTCTTGGCCCTGCTCTCGGCGCGGGACAACTACGCTTATGAGATTGCCGCGCGGCTTGCTGACGACATCGGCATGGGCGAGGGCACCATCTATCCGCTGATGCGTCGCATGCAGTCGGACGGCCTGGTTGAGACCTATCTGGTCGAAAGCCCCGCCGGACCCTCTCGCAAATACTATCGCCTGACCGAGGCCGGTCGGCACGCCTATGAGGCTCAGAAGGCCGAATGGCTGACCTTTTCCCGGGCCGTTGAAACCATCCTCAACGCCCCGGCACCCTCTATGACAGGAGAAATTGCATGACCCGCGCCGAGTTTCTGACCCGGCTGCGGCGGGGCTTGAATGGCCTGCCGCCCGAAACCATCGACGAAATCGTCGCCGACCACGAGGCCCATTTCGTCGAGGCCGCCGCCGCCGGACGCCAGGATCCCGAAATCGCTGCGGCGCTCGGCAACCCCGAGCGGCTGGCCCGCGAGGTTCGGGTTGAGGCCGGCCTCTCGCGCTGGGAAGCCGAGAAGACGCCGTCCAACGCGGTGGCCGCCCTGGTGGCCCTGATCGGACTGGCCTCGGTCGACATCCTGTTCCTGTTGCCGCTGCTGGTCGGCGTCGCCTCGGTCCTGGCCTCGCTGTTCATTGCGGCGATCGGGATCTTCATCGGCGGCGGTGCCGCGCTCGTCGCCGGCCCGTTCTTTGGACCTCCGGGGGGGCCGCTGGTCGCGATCCTGATCGGCATCGGCCTGATGGCCATGGGCGTTCTGATGGCGGCGGTGACGGCTGTTCTGACCATCTGGCTGGTCAATTTCCTGGTCTGGTTCGCCCGCCTTCACTACCGGCTGCTCAAGCCGGCCCTGCAACAGAATGAATCGGGAGAGATCTGATGATCCGCACCCTGCTTTTGATCGCAGCCGCCAGCTTCGTCCTTATGCTGGCTGCCTTTGGCGGTGCCGCCGCCCTTGGGGGACCTGAGCTCCTGCGAAACGGTTGGACGATCGATGTAGGCGACAACGATTCCGAAGCGTGGTCTGGCCCGACCGTCGAACGGACGCTGGAGTGGACCGGCGGCGACCGCCTCACCGTCGCCCTGCCCGCCGATGTCGTCTTCACCCAGGGCGATACACCCTCGGTCGTTGTCTCGGGGCCCGAGACTGCGGTCCAACGCATCACCCTGGTCGACGGGCGTCTTGCCTTCGCCGACGAGAACGGGGCCAGCGAGCGGTTCACCGTCATCGGTCGATCCTCGGGCCTGACGGTGACCATCACCGCCCCGGACGTCAGTCGTTTTGAACTGGAAGGTGCGGGCGATCTCACGCTGAACGGGATCGACCGTGATGAACTGGTGCTGGTCGTCGCCGGGGCCGGGGACATTGCGGCCAATGGTCGAACCGGCACCCTGAACCTAATGATCGCCGGGGCCGGAGATGCCGATCTCGCCACCCTCGCGACGGAGAATGCCGACGTCCGCATCGCCGGGGCCGGTGGCGCTGAGGTCAATGCCAGCCAGTCCGCCAACATCGTGATCGCCGGTGTCGGCAACGTCGATCTGGTCCAGCGCCCGGCCCACCTGACCCAGGAGATCTCGGGCGTCGGCTCGGTTGATGTTCCGGGAGAATAGACGCCGGGAGGTGACGGAGACGGTTCGAACGCCTAACTGATAGGCCATGACCGTCTCCGTTTCTCCGCCCCCCATCCTCGAACCCGCCGGCGTCTCGCCCGAGACAGCCGGTGCCGTGCTGCAAGAGGCCCTTGTCGGGGCCGATGACGGCGAACTCTTCCTCGAGCGCGCCGAAAGCGAATCGTTGCTGTTTGACGACGGGCGGCTGAAGTCGGCGGCCTATGACGCCAATGAGGGCTTCGGTCTGAGGGTCGTCTCCGGTGAGACAGCCGGCTACGCCCATTCCAACGAGATCACCGTCGACGCCCTCAAGCGCGCCGCCGAGGCCGCCGCCCTGGCCAAACAGGGGCGGGCCGGAAATGCGGCCGTGGGGCCGAGGGCGACCAATCAAAAGCTCTATGACGAGGTCGATCCGCTGGCCTCTCCCGCCTTCTCGGACAAGATCGCCCTGTTGCAGGAGATCGACGCCTATGCCCGCGCCAAAGACCCGCGCGTGGTCCAGGTTTCGGCCTCGATCGCCGGCGAGCGCCGCGCCATTGAAATTCTGAGGGCCGATGGCCAGCGCCTGAGGGACGTGCGCCCCCTGGTCCGCGTCAATGTCTCGGTCACGGTGGAAAAGGACGGACGGCGCGAGTCCGCCTCTCAGGGTGCCGGGGGCCGCGCCGGCTTCGAAACCTGGATCGCCCCGGACCGCTGGCAGGGTCAGGTCGAGGAAGCCATTCGCCAGGCCCTGGTCAATCTCGACGCCATCGACTGTCCCGCCGGTGAGATGGACGTGGTGCTCGGCGCCGGCTGGCCCGGCGTTCTGTTGCATGAGGCCGTCGGCCACGGCTTCGAGGGCGACTTCCACCGCAAGGGCTCGTCGGTGTTTAGCGGCAAGATGGGCCAGCGCGTGGCCGCGCCCGGCGTCACCGTGGTGGACGACGGCTCCATCGCCGGACGGCGCGGCTCGCTCTCATTCGATGACGAAGGCACGCCCACTCAGCGCAATGTGCTGATCGAAGACGGCATCATGGTCGGCATGATGCACGACCGCATGTCGGCTCGACTGATGGGTATGGAGGCGACCGGCAATGGTCGGCGCCAGTCGTTTGCCCATATCCCGATGCCGCGCATGACCAACACCTTCATGGAAGGCGGCAAGGACAAGCTGGCCGACATGATCGCCTCGACCAAACGCGGTCTCTATGCCGTCAACTTCGGCGGTGGCCAGGTGGACATCACCAACGGCAAGTTCGTTTTCCAGTGCACCGAGGCCTATCTGATCGAGGACGGCAAGGTGACCGCCCCGGTCAAGGGGGCCACCCTGATCGGTGATGGGGCCACGGCGTTGCAAAAGATCTCGATGATCGGCAACGACTTCGCGTTCGACCCCGGCGTCGGCGTCTGCGGCAAGTCCGGCCAGGGTGTGCCGGTGGGAATCGGTCAGCCCAGCCTCAAGATCGGTGGCCTGACGGTCGGCGGAACGGCGGTCTAGAGGCCACATTTTCGTCGCCAGGATTGCGCCGATTTAATCTACCTTTCAGCCATTTAACTGGCGCGCCTTAGCCGTGCACGGCACTACCTTGCATGACAAGGGAGCTAACCAGTATGCGCACGATCTTCGGGCTGGCTGCCGTGGCCGCCGCCGCCCTCGCCCTGCCGGCCCAGGCCCAGGCCCAAGACGTCCAGCCTGCGGAACCCAACGCGCCCTATGAGCGCGCGGATGGCGTGCGGGTCTATCCGCCGGCTTTTTTCGCCGAGGCGCGCCCCAGCACGGCGCTCGATATGGTCAGCCGGATTCCCGGATTTTCGATCAATCAGAACAATTCGGTGCGGGGCTTTTCGGGTGCGGTCGGCAATGTCCTGTTCGACGGCTCGCGTCCGGCCTCCAAGGACGAGGGCCTGTCGGGCCTGCTGCAACGTATTCCCGCCGACCAGGTCGAACGGATCGAACTGATCCGCGGCGGGGCCCCGGGCGTGGATATGCAGGGCTATTCCACCGTCATCAATGTGGTGCGTCGGGCCGTCCCATCGAGCCGCCAGGTGGTGGCCACCGCCGGTGCCTTCATCTTCGACGACGGCCGCTACATTCCCAGCATCGGGCTGGATATCTCCGGCACGAACGGCGCTCGCCAGTATTCCTTCGCCCTGACCAGCTCGACCTCGATCAATGACGGCGTCGGCTCCGGGATCCAGCGCCGCTATGACCCGACCGGTGCCCTTGTCTTCGAGGATCAGATCGAGAGCGAATCCGACGGCGATGGCCTGGGCGTTCGTGGACGTTGGCAACAGCCGTTGATGGGCGGCGAAATCGAGCTGACCGGCAACGCCGGCTTCTATGACTACAAATTCGAGCACAACCAGTTCGGCCTGGCCGGGGACCGGTTCCTGACCGACGGGGCGGATACCAACTATGGCGAGGCGGGGTTCCGTTATCGCCGTCCGCTCAATGCGCGCCTGCGCGGTGAGGCCCGCCTCATCCAGCGGCTGCGCCAGACAACCGGCAACCAGAGATACATCGGCCCCGGCCTTGATCAGTTGTTCGCCTATGACAACGCCTCGGGCGAAACGATCGTGCGCGGCTCCCTGACCTTCGAACGCAGCGAGACTCTCACCTTCGAGACCGGGGCCGAGGGGGCCTTCAACTTCCTCGATGCCCAGCAAGCCCTGACGGTCGGCGGCGTGCCCGTGCCCCTGCCGTCTGACAGCGTGCGGGTCGAAGAGTTGCGCGGCGAAGTCTTCGGCCAGGCGACCTGGCGGATTCGCGAGAACCTTACCTTTGAGGGTGGCCTGCGGCTCGAACGCTCGACCATCAGCCAGTCCGGGGCCTTCGAGCTGGAACAGACCTTCACCTTCCTCAAGCCCCGCGCGATCCTGACCTGGAGCCCGACCTCGGCCGACCAGTTCCAGTTCCGCATCGAACGCGAGGTCGGCCAGCTCGACTTTGGCGACTTCGCCGCCTCGGCTGAGCTGTCGAACAATGTCGTCAACGCCGGCAATGCCAATCTCAGCCCCCAGTCCGCCTGGGCCTTCGAGGCCACCTGGGAGCGTCGCTTCTGGACCGACGGTGTCCTCTCCGCCGGTATCAGCCATGAGCGCATGACCGACGCCATCGACGTCATCCCGGTGTTCAGTGGCCCGGACGTCTTCTCGGCACCCGGCAACATCGGCGACGGCTCGGTCACCGAGTTCGAACTGGAAGCCACCATCCCGACCGACCGTTGGGGCATTCCCGGTGGCCGCTGGTTCCTGTCGGCAGAGGTCGCCGAGACGGAGGTGACCGACCCGACCACCGGCGAGGCGCGGGGCATCTCCGGCTATCGCGAGGTCGAGTACTTCACCCGCTTCAGCCAGGACATCGACAGCTGGCGCATGAACTGGGGCTTTGAGTATCAGCCGTTCGGCGAAGACACGGTCTGGCGCATCGACCAGATTTCGCACTTCCGGTTCCGCGACTACGCCTCGGCCTGGATCGAGTACAAGCCGACCGACGCCTGGTCGATCCGCACCCAGGCCTGGGTTCTCGGAAGCTACGACCAGACCCGCACCATCTACGCCGGCCCGCGCGACACCGATCCCGTCGCCTTCACTGATATCCGCTCGATGGAACCGGAAAGCCGGGTTCAGGTTCGCGTGCGCCGGACGTTCTAGCGATCACCAGCTTCCGTAATAGGCCGCGAAGCGCGCCCGCAGCTCACGAACGTCGCGCTCGGCCTCGCGCATGCGCCATTCTGCGTCGCGGGCCTGATCCAGGGCGCGGTCGCGATCATTCCTCAGCGACCGGATCCGGTCACGGATGATCCGGCGCTGATCGTCGGTCAGGTCCGGGGCCTGGGCCGCCGTCTCTTCCGTGCGAATCCGGCTTTCCAGGTCGCGTGCGGCCTGCTGGTGGCGATTGTAGTCATTCTGAGCCGCGTCGTAGGCCCCCTGCGCCGCGTGCACGAGCTGACCGTCGGAATAGCCGGCCAGAAAATCACGCTCGAGCTCGGCCGGGCATACGCCGCCGTAGCTGTTGCCCATCCGGCCTGCCCGGAACCCGCGTTCCGGCGTGCAATAGCTGCGCAAGCCCGCCCGACGTCCCTGTTCATACTGCACATGGTCCGGCGTGACCCCGTGCCGCTGGCAGGCCTCGATATGCTCCTCCAGCCGCTGGTGACTGTAGCCCGAGTTCCCGTCTGACTGGCCGATCCCGTACCAGTCGCCGACCGCACACTGTTCCTCCGACAGGGTGGCACAGCCATTCAGGACCGCTCCGCTGACCAGAACGGCACAAAGGCCGATGATGGGCTGGATACGCATGTTCATTCCCCCGATGAGCCGAAACCGATCCTAGCTGGACACGGCCTGAACCGCCAATGAACCCAAGCTGCCGAGACGTTGCAAGATCAGACCTTGCACCCTGCCCCAGATCGTCAAAAGCGGTTTCCACTTTTGGCCGTCAGGCGCTAAAGCGTCCGCCTCCCCAGCCGAAAGCCTTTGCCATGTCCGACAAGCCCGCCCCCAAGAAGGTCGTCCTCGCCTATTCCGGCGGTCTGGACACCTCGATCATCCTGAAGTGGCTCCAGACCGAATATGGGGCCGAGGTGGTGACCTTCACCGCCGACTTAGGCCAGGGCGACGAGCTGGAGCCGGCCCGCGAAAAGGCGCTGAAGCTGGGTATCAAGCCGGAAAACATCTTCATCGACGACCTGCGCGAAGAGTTCGTGCGCGACTTCGTCTTTCCGATGTTCCGCGCCAACGCCCTGTATGAAGGCCAGTATCTGCTCGGCACCTCCATCGCCCGGCCGCTGATCTCCAAGCGCCAGATCGAGATCGCCCGTCAGGTCGGGGCCGACGCCGTCTGTCACGGCGCCACCGGCAAGGGCAACGACCAGGTCCGCTTCGAGCTCGGCTACTATGCGCTGGAGCCCGACATCCGCGTCATCGCCCCCTGGCGCGAGTGGGACTTCAAGTCGCGCGAGGCCCTGCTCGCCTTCGCCGAAGAGCACCAGATCCCCATCGCCAAGGACAAGCGCGGCGAGGCCCCGTTCTCGGTCGATGCCAACCTGTTGCACTCCTCATCCGAGGGCAAGGTGCTGGAAGACCCGGCGGTCGAGGCTCCCGAGTTCGTCCACCAGCGCACCATCAGTCCCGAGGATGCGCCCGACACCCCGACCGTCATCACCATCGGCTTTGAGCGGGGCGACGCCGTCTCGATCAATGGCGAGGCCATGAGCCCGGCCACCCTGCTGACGGCGCTGAACCAGTATGGCCACGACAACGGCATCGGCCGACTGGATCTGGTCGAGAACCGCTTCGTCGGCATGAAGTCGCGCGGCGTCTATGAAACCCCCGGCGGGACCATCCTCCTGGCCGCCCACCGCGGGATCGAAAGCATCACCCTGGATCGCGGGGCCATGCACCTGAAGGACGAACTGGCGGTCAAATACGCCCACCTGATCTATAACGGCTTCTGGTTCGCCCCCGAGCGCGAGATGCTCCAGGCCGCCATCGACAAGAGCCAGGAAAAGGTGTCGGGCACCGTCCGCGTCAAGCTCTACAAGGGCAACGCCACCGTCATCGGCCGCGAGAGCGAAAACTCCCTCTACGACCAGGACCTCGTCACCTTCGAAGAAGGCGTCCAGGCCTACGACCACCACGACGCCGAAGGCTTCATCAAGCTGAATGCGCTCAGACTGCGGGTGCTGGGGAAGCGGGAGCGGCGGTAGGGGGCGTCACGCCTTCCGGCGCGACAGACCTCAACCCCGCTCACCGCTCATCCCCGCGAAAGCGGGGACCCAGTTCTGTCCAGCCTGGCACCGGCGTCTCGGGACGCTGCCTGATTCCTCTCCTGCGCACCCGGATCACCCAAAGCCCTGGATCCCCGCTTTCGCGGGGATGAGCGGTATAAAGAGGTCGGCCGCGAACGATCGACGAGGCTGGGGTGATGTTTGCGATGGAGGTGGTTGGTGGCAAACTCTCTCCATGACGGAGTGGCCAGAAATTCCCGAGGACGTTGTGGCTTGGTTTCGCAGCGTTTTTGCCGAAGCCAACCGCAGCGCCTGCGAGCGGTTGGTCAATCTTCCCAACATTCGGGAAACATCACTGGATGACGGCCTGATAGAGGCTTTAATCCCCGATTCAGCCCCGACCCTTCTGCCATCGGGTGCCATTGTTCGTATGGACACTCACAATATCGGCGGGCTTAGACGGCTCGGTGGACCGCATTGGGATCTGCCTTTCCCGCGTCGGTGGGAAACGGCAGACGTTGCTGTCCTTGTGTTCGTCTATCGAGGAGCGACCTTGGTAGCTCGTAAGATCGGCCTGCTTCAGTCGAAGCGCCTCTTCCCGTCTAATGACGACGTCGATGACGATGATGAAATTGGCTTTCTTTACGGAATGAATGCGTTCTTGCGTCGCGAAGAACCGCAGGCTCTTGGGGTGCTTCATAGAAGCTACAAATTCGACGCGTCTTGCGCATATGGAGCAATCCTTCCCGGGAGCGATCAGGTTGCCGCCATAGAAAGGCTGAACAGCGAGTTTGGTGAGGCGATCTACTACCTCCTCTATAATCCCCCTGCTCTTCCAATGGAGATCCGCTATCCGCTGGCATCGCGCATTCGGGTTGAAGAAGTTGATATAGGTTGCCGCGTGCTTCCCGCATCAACGGTCCATGGCGCACTTGATGGATTAGGCGATGGTCGTCGTCCAACCTTCTCCAACCTCAATGTCGAACAAGGTTGGCCACTTGAGACGTGGGCGGCCGATCTCTTGCTCACATGCAAAGTTGGACAGCCTTTTGATGGCTCCAAGGATGGTCAGGTGAGATACTTCCTCGAGCGTCGGTCTGGACCGATTGGCGCTGCTTTGGCCACGTCGATCACGCTTCCAGAATAGCCCCCTCACCCCGCCATAATCCGCCGCATGAACCCGTCGAACAGCGGCGCCGTAAACGCCGTATCCCCATGCCCAGGGCTGTGGAGCATGCCCTTGCTGATCAGGTTGTTGCGGATGGGGGCGACGCTGGTGACCTTGCGCCCCAGCTCCTCGGCGATTTCGCCGGAGCGGTGCGGGCCGGGGCCGAGGTCGGCCATGGCGCGCATATAGGCCTTTCTGCCGGGGTCAGGCGGTCGAAGCGCGCGCGGAAGACCCCGGCGTCCAGCTCGGCCAGGGCCAGGGCGGTGACCTTCTCACACCCCCGCCCTGTATTCCCTTGGCGTCACGCCCGTTTCCGCCTTGAACGCCCGGTTGAACGGGCCCACCGAGGCGAACCCGCAGTCCAGGGCGATCAGCAGGATCGGGCGCGCCCGGCCGGGCGCGGTCAGCATCGCCTTGGCCTGTTCGATGCGGTGGTGGTTGATCAGGCGGTTGAAGTTGGCAAAGCCCAGGGCGGCGACCCCGCGTGAGAGCCGGTGTTCGGGCACATTCAGCCGCGCGGCCACGTCGCCAATCCTCAGGTCCGGGTCGGTGTGGATGGCCTCGGCCGCCAGCAGGGCCATCAAACGCCCGCCGATCTCGACCTCGTCTTCAGTCGCCGCCCGGCGCGGCGCGGGCGCGGGCACCTGCAACGGGTGGCCGCGACGCCAGATGACCGCTGCCGCCAGGGCGATGAGGCTCAGGGCCGCGCTGACGGTCTGGATCGGAGCGGGGTCGAGCCAGACGCCCAGCACCGACACCCCGGCCAGAATCGCAAATCCGATCACAAAGACGGCGCGAAACCGCACCTCGCCCGGCGTAAGCCCGCACCCATGCCGCTGGAACGGCTCGATCGCGGTCAACAGCAGCGCCGCCGACCCGCTGAGGGCATAAAGATTGGAGGCGACGTCGCGAGCCGTTCCCTCCGGCGCCAGAACCGACATCGCCCCGGTCGCGGTCAGCACGCCCACCACCAGCCTCGGCCACACGGCGTCGTGCCGCGCCGGGTCGAACAGCGCCCGCGTCACCAGCCAGGCCCAGCCACAGGCTGATACGCCAAAGGCGGCCAACACCGTCGCCGCCGGACCCTCGAACACCCGCGCCAGAATGTAGGCGACGAACGAAGCCGTCGCGATCATCGCCTGAACGCCCAGCCGGTCAAACGGGCCCACCGACAGGGGGCGCCGGTCGTCTGCGGTCGGGCTATGCGGGGCTAGGGCTGGGGTCATGACTCGACGAAACATCGGCTTGAGGGGCCGCCGTGTCCAGACGCCCCCGTGACCGTCACGGGCAAAATTACTGGCCGATTTCCAAATCGGCGAGACGCCGCCGGGCCAGGGTCGCCATGCCCCGCGCCTGTCTGTCTGATCGCCGGAGTCGCCGATGCCCGCCGCCCTCGCCCCTGTCCGTCCGCGCCTTGCCGACCGCATCCTGAAAGCCTCCGGCGTCCTGTGGTTCGTCGCCGCGTTCGCGGGCCAGGCCGCCTTCATCCTCTTTATCCTGGCCTTCTATGGTGTGCGGACCTTGTCCGGGAACTGGGCCGGGTGGAACGACAAACCGCTGATCGAGGGCCATGTCGCGGGCGACGACGTCGGCAACAGCGTCTTCGCCCTTCACGTTCTGCTCGCTTCGGTGATGACCCTGTGCGGCCTCATGCAGCTGATCCCCCAGCTTCGGCGCGCCCAGCCGCCGCTGCATCGCTGGACCGGGCGCATCTTCCTGACCCTGGCGGCGGTCATGGCGCTGAGCGGCGTTTGGCTGACCACCGTGCGCGGGACCTTCCTGTCCGAAATATCCGCCGCCGCTATCCTGCTGGACGCCGTACTGATTCTGGTGTTCGCCGCTCTGACCCTGCGCAATGCCGTCATGCGCCGGATCGAGATTCACCGGCGCTGGGCCATGCGCACCTTCATGGCCGCCAGCGGCGTCTGGTTCCTGCGCGTCGGCATCATGGGCTGGGTGCTGATCAATCAGGCACCGATCGGCATGAACGACACCATGTCCGGGCCGGCCGACGTGGTGCTGGGATTCGGATGCTACCTGATCCCGCTGGCCCTGCTGGAGCTCTATTTCAGGGCCGGACGAAGCCAGGGTGTGTGGCCAAAGCTGGGGGTCGCCGCCCTGGTCGCCGCCGCCGCCGCCTTCACGGCCCTGGGGGTGTTCGGGGCGGTGGCCTTGATGTGGTTGCCCTACCTCTGAGGCCTACGGATCGCTGGACCGGGTTTTGCGGCCCGGCTCAGAAGCGGGCGATCCGCAACACCGCCCCGTTGCGGTCCTCCGCTACCCAGATCGACCCGTCCCTGGCCACGGCCATTCCGACCGGCGCACCCATCGGATGTTGGCCCTGCACCGAGCCCCACCTGGGCGTCAGAAGCCGGCCCTGCGGGGCCGGGGCGTCGGCGGGATAGGCCATGGAGCCGCGCGGATAGATGGCGTAGTGGGCCCGCGTGGCGGTGACGGGAGCACCGTCAGCCGTCGTGTCCACCGCCATGATCCGTCCGCCGGCGCGGCGATAGCCGTGCCAGCTGATCAGCATCCGCCCGCGCAGCTCCGGGAACATGGCTCCGTCGTAGAACAGCATCGCCAAGGGCGCTGAATGCGGCGGCAACAGCGAGGTCGGCGACGTGCGGCGACCGCACCCGGTGACGGCGGCAGGCCAGCCTGGCAGGGCCGTTCCCATGTCGGTGCAATAGGGCCAGCCGTAGTCGCGCCCGGCCTCCAGCCGGTTGATCTCATCATAGGGGCGAGCCGGGTCGTTCAGATCGACCGAGTTTTCCGCCTGCCAGACACTGCCGGACGGATGCACCGCCATGGCGACCGAGTTCCTCAGACCCGTGGCAAACGGGGTCCAGTCGGGGCTCCAGCGCCCCAGACCCGCGGCATCAGGCCCGAGATAGGCATAGCGGCGCACCATCGCCTGTTCCGCTCGCTCGGCACATTGACGTTGCGCATCCCGGTTGGGCCGACCCCGCGTATCCAGACAGGTATCGGACGGGGCTCCGACATTGACCAGCATCGACCCGTCTGCCTGAAACACAAAGGCCGACAGCGGATGGCGGTTTTCATGCAGCCGGTTGTCCGGCAGGTCGGCGATCACCGTCCCACCTTCGTGCGGATCGTCGGGGTCAAAGGCGAAGATGCGGCTCATCTCTGCGACATAGATGCGTCCGTCCGGTCCCCGTGCAATCGTGTGCGGCATCGACAGGTTGGCTACAAGGCGGGTCCAGCGGGCCTGAGCGCCCCTCGCGCTCAAGCGCCAGATCGCCCCGCGCCCGGCATCCCAGCTGCCCAGATCCGCCACCAGCCAGTCGCCATCGTCCATCTCATACAGGGTGCGCGGCATGCGTGGGCCGGAGTCGCCCGTCCTTTGCCAGACCAGGCCCAGACACATCCCGGACACCATCCCGACCGTCGTCGCTGGCCACCCGTGACAATCGCCCTGCACGGCATAGGTCGTACGCACCGGCTGAGCCGCCGCCGGCTCCATCCCCCCTGCGAGGGCCAGGCTCACCCACACCAGAAGCCGACGAAAAGTGACGATCATGATGTTCACCCTAGCGTCTGAACGTCAAAACCGGCAAACAGCGGCGGGGGCTTAACCTTGATCTTCGCCGTTCAGGCGCAAGGGCTGGACACGGAACGTGGTTTTACGGCTAGGCTTGCGCCGCTTTTTTGCCGCCATGGGCGGCTAACCCACACACCCCTCAGGCCCATCGGGGCCAACTTGGAGCTCTCACCTCAATGACCATGCGTACCGTTCTGGCCGTTGCCGCGGCCCTCGCCTTTTCGACGCCGGTGATGGCGCAACAGGCCGAACAACCGACTGCGCCACAAGCTCCCGCCCGCCAGCCGACCGCTGAGGAAATCGCTTTCGGCCAGACGGCCCAGGCCTTCGATGGCCGGATGCAGGCCATGGTCGGTGAAATCCAGACCATGCTGCAGGATACGTCCACCAATGGGGCCCAGAAGCAAGCCGCCCTGGAAGGAATCCTCGCCCCCTACATCCCCGAGATCAATGCCTTCGCCGATGCGATGCAGACCTTCCTGGCCGGTGCCCGCAGCCGCTCGACCGACCCGCAGGAACAGGCGGCGATCGATCAGGCCCTGGCCAACGGGCCCGCGAACGTGCGCGCCATCCCGGATCAGGTCCGCGCCGGCGTCGCCCAGGCCATCGCCAATGCCGCGGCCCAGGCTGAGGCCGCCGCGGCGGCCGGTCAGGGTGCCCAACCCGGCCAGGGTGCCGTCGCCGGCTCGATCCCGGTCCAGTAAGCCAGACCCGGCAACACCAGATCAGGCCCGCTCCGGTCGTCGGGGCGGGCCTTTTCAATTGGCCGTTGACGCCAGACCCCAATCCCCTCAGACGCCCGCCATGGCCTGGCCCGTCGATCCGCATCTGTATTTGACCTTCCTGGGCGTCATGGCCTTGATGGCGATGACCCCGGGGCCGGCCAATCTGTTCGCCGTGGCGACGGGCGTGCGCGACGGCAAACGCGCCGCCCTCCTGGGGATGATCGGTATGAATGCGGCCACCCTGGTGTGGTTCTTTGCCGCCTCGCTCGGGCTAGGGGCACTGGTCGCCGCCTTCCCAGACCAGTTCCGCTGGATCGCGATCGCCGGCGGCCTCTACGTCGCCTGGCTGGGCATACAGACCATCCGAGGGGCCGGCCACGCCCCCGGCGATCCCGGTAAGGCCCGCCTGACGCGGCGCGGCCCCCTGGTCGACGGCTTCATGGTCCAGATCGCCAACCCCAAGGCGGTGCTGTTCTTCACCGCCGTCCTGCCACCCTTCCTCGATCCGGCCCGGCCGTTGGGACCGCAGTTGGTGCTGTTTGCCATCGCCACCATCGGCCTGGATATGATCACCATGAGCGCCTATGGCCTGGGTGGTGCCGCCCTGACCCGCCGCATGACCGACCCGGCCTTCTCACGCGCCTTCAGCTGGATCAGCGGAGGCCTGTTGCTGATCGCGGCGGCGATGATCCTGTTCCGGCACTGATATCTCCTCCCCATGAGCGGCGCGAAATGGGGAGGGGGACCACGAAGTGGTGGAGGGGGCACCCGAAGCCTGTCAGGCGAGATCATCGCCGCCCTCTCCGGCGCGACGCCGATTAGCGCCGAGCCACCTCCCCACATCCTACGTCGTGGGGAGGAGAGATTTTAGTCGACGCTCATCATCGCCCTGAGCGCGCTGGCCCGGATCTTCTCGCTCTCGGACTTCAGCTGGCCGCAGGCCGCCAGGATGTCGCGACCGCGCGGGGTGCGGATCGGGCTGGCGTATCCGGCCTTGTTCAGGATGGCGGCGAACCGCTCGATGGTCTTCCAGTCCGAGCATTCGTACTCGGTTCCGGGCCAGGGATTGAACGGGATCAGATTGACCTTGGCGGGGATGCCGGCGATCAGCTTGACCAGCGCACGCGCCTCTTCGGGGCTGTCGTTCACGCCCTTCAGCATCACATATTCGAACGTCACCCGCCGCGCATTGCCCAGGCCCGGATAGGCCCGGATGCCGGCCATCAGCTGCTCCAGCGGATATTTCTTGTTCAGCGGGACGAGCACGTTCCTGAGCTCGTCATTCGTGGCGTGCAGGCTGATCGCCAGCATGGTCTGGGTGCGCTCGCCCAGCTCGTTCAGCTGCGGCACGACGCCCGAGGTCGAGACCGTGATCCGCCGCCGCGACAGGGCGACGCCCTCATTGTCCGAGATAATGTCGATGGCGTCCGCGACATGGTCCAGATTGTAGAGCGGCTCGCCCATGCCCATGAAGACGATGTTGGACAGCCGGCGGTCTTCCTTCGGCGACGGCCATTCGCCGAGGTCGTCGCGGGCGACCTGAACCTGGGCCACGATCTCGGCTGCGGTCAGGTTGCGCACCAGCTTCTGGGTGCCGGTATGACAGAAGGAGCAGTTCAGGGTACAGCCGACCTGGCTGGACACGCACAGCGCCCCGGCCCGGCCGACGTCGGGGATATAGACGGTCTCTATCTCGATGCCCGGCGCGGTGCGGATCAGCCATTTGCGGGTGCCGTCCTTCGACACCTGGCGCTCGACGATCTCGGGCCGCTCAAGCGTGAAGGCGTCAGCGAGCCTGGCCTGCATGTCCCTGGCCACATTGGTCATGGCCGAGAAGTCGGTCACCCCATAGTGGTGGATCCAGCCCCAGATCTGGCTGGCCCGCATCCTGGCCTTCTCGGGCGGACAGACCCCGGCGTCGATCAGCGCCTGGCGCAGGCCTTCACGCGTGAGACCGGACAGGTTCACGGGCGCAGACGGACGGGCGCGCGCGGCATGGCTGATGTCGAGCGAGAGGCTCACGGATGAATCCTGAAAGACGGGAGAAGCGCGCTTATACCTCAGATCACGGCGAAAATCAGCCGTCACCGGACTTGGAGGTTCCAGACCAAGAGCTGGCGACCCCGGGGTGACTCGAACACCCGACCTCCGGTTTAGGAAACCGCTGCTCTATCCTGCTGAGCTACGGGGCCGCTGGCGGGGCCTGTTTAGACGCAGCGCGCGCACGAAGCCAAGCGCCGATCCCGTCGCCGAAAAAGTGGATCATCTGACGAAGCGCCGCCAGGGCCAGGCCGTTTCGCATGGCACCCGAACGCCGCAGTTCGGCGCGATACCTCGCCTGAGCATCAACAGCAGGTGCGTGACCCATCGGACCCTCCCAAGTCCATGAAGCCTGCGCCAGAGACTACGCGCGAGTATTGAGGATTCCATAAACAGCCGCGACCCGACAGTTGTGGTTAATCATCCTTTAGATACAAGATATTGCGGTGAACAAAGCCAGAAGAGCGCGATGTCAGTGATTCGGACGCGATTCGTTCCGGGGGCGTTCTGCAAGATCGGGGCGGGTGTTTACCGCAACACCGAGCCAACCCGCGGCCGACGTGCCCGGCGTGTATCCTAGGTATCAAAGGGGGAAACGATGGTGGGTGATGTAGGGCTCGAACCTACGACCCGCTGATTAAGAGTCAGCTGCTCTACCAACTGAGCTAATCACCCGGAACCATCGTCCTTGGGCCGGTCCAAACAAGGCCATGCCAGCCGCAAGGCTCCTAGCCGGAACATCGCGGGAGGCGCGGACATAGAGGCGATAGCCATCGCTTGCAAGGGGATTCCGGGCGGCGATAATGTCCCGGCGCTGGCGGCAGGCCGCCGTTCTCATTCGAGGAGCTTTCCAAATGAGCCGCCGCGATCTGGCTGGTGCCATCGATGTCTCGGTGCTGGACAGCTTCACACAGGGAGACACAGCCCTGGCTGACGAAGTGCTCGGCCTGTTCCAGCAGCAGGCCAATATCTGGTCGCCGATGCTTGAGGTGACGAGCCCCGGCTGGAAGGACGCCGTCCATACCCTCAAGGGGTCGGCTGCTGGCATCGGAGCCCATGGGTTGGCCGAGGCCTGCGTGTCGGCAGAACAGGCCGACCCAGCCGCCCTGGCTGGCCGTCTTGAAGGGGTCAAGGATGCGCTGGCCGCCGCCTTGGCCGATGTCGCCGCCTGGCGTCACGAACTGATGCTCGCCAGCCTCAAGGGCTGATGACCGCCATGGCTTCAAAATCGACGACCATCGGCTCGACGCCGATAATCTGAAGGAACTGTCGAAAGTCTGCCTGGTCCAGCCCCGTGGTCGCGGTGTTCAACAGCGGATGAAAGTTGACGATATCGGCCCCCCACAGGTGCCGGTCGACCACGAAAGTTACCCTGTGGTCGGGGTCATTGACCAGGCCCAGCGCCGTCACCGACCCGGGGGTCAGACCCAGCACCTCGTTCATCAACTCGGCATTCCCGAAGGACAGGCGCGCTGACCCGATCACCCGGTCCAGCCGCTTGAGGTCGATCATCGTGTCCTGACGAGCGGATATCAGCCACAGCCGCCCCTTCTTGTCCTTGAGAAAGAGGTTCTTGGTATGGGCACCGGGCATCCCCGCCTTGAGCTCCAGCCCCTCCTCCACGCGAAAGACAGCCGCGTGCTCGACCGTCTTGTGAACAATGCCCTGCTGGTCCAGCCAGGCCAGAAATTGATCTCGGTCAAACGCCATGGTGCCGCTTTACGATACCCGTCCGCCAAGGCTAGGAAATTCGGCATGGAACTCTTGTGCTACCCGATGGGCTCGCGCCCGCCCGAGATCGTCCCCGGTCGCGCCCAGCGCCGGTGGATGGACAATTTCTCCAACCGCCATCCCTACAAATGCCTGCCGCTGACCATGGCCAATACGACGGGCTGGGAAATCCTGTCGCCTTGGGATGTGACGATCGAGTGGACGGGTGGGAGGAGCCAATCGGACATTTCGTTCCGTTTCGACCGCCCGATCCCCGACCAGGACCATTTCATCGCCTCGCATTTTGCCGGTGGTGTCGTCACCTTTCATCCCGGCTATCTGTTCCGCACGCCCCCCGGCTGGGCCATGTGGGCCTCAGGCCCGCCCAATCATGTCAAGGACGGCATCCAGCCCCTGACGGGCCTGGTCGAAACGGACTGGCTGCCCTTCCCCTTCACCATGAATTGGATCTTCACCCGCCCCGGCATGGTCAAATGGGAGCGTGGCGAACCCTTCTGTTTCATCACCCTGGTTCAGAACCGGGCCATGGAGCAGGTCCAGCCTGTCATGCGCTCGCTTGAGCGCGATCAAGAGCTCCACGGCCAGTTCAACGCCTGGAACCGCCAGCGCGGTGAATTCAATCGACGCCTGGCCGCCAATGACCCGGATACGGTGCGGGAATCCTGGCAGCGGTTCTATTTCAAGGGCGAGCTGCCGGAGGAAGCGCCGGGCAGCGCCCCCGAGGACCACGTCAACAAGCGCCGGCTCAAGCCGATCCGGCTGACCTGACGGCAATCAGCCGTAGGCTCCTGGCCGGGCGACGCGCGGCCCCAGGTTTTGCATCACCTCGCGCGCGTCGAAGGCGTGGCGTTCACCTGCCGGCGCGACGCCCCGGCCCATGACAATCTCGGAACGCGCCTCATAGCGGGTCGCCTGGCGCATATCCATGTCCCGATACCAGGGATCCCAGGCCGTCCAGTAGCCGCCACGATAGAAGCGCCAGTTGGGCCCCCAATAGGGACCATAGGATCCGCGGAACCAGGGGTCCGGGTTGGAGTAGTAGCGGGTGTCGGCTTCCGTTTCGCGATAGTCTGTGACGAACCAGTCGTAACCGGACTGCACCGTCAACTCGGCCGCCCGATACAGGAGGTACATCTCGACCGTCTCACGACTGGTCAGGGAATTGCCGCTGAAGGCGACCGCCCAGCGGTCCTCCTGGACGCGTTGCTCGGCGTAACCGCCGCGTTGGCCCCCGTACCCCTCCGGCGCATAGACGGTCGGGGTGGCGCAGGCCGTCAGCACCAGGCTTCCGGCTAGGACGGCAAATAGCTTCTTCATGGCGATCCTCCAGGTCGAGGTTGAGCCCCTGCCACGCCTAAGCATAACCCATTTCCGGCCCCACTGTTCCTTTTCAGGCCGAAAGCCGCGAACTCAGGCCGCCGCAGCCCGGCGACGCAAACGTGCCAGACGCCGCAGACGCCGCCAGAATTTCACCTTCTCGGCCTCGGGCTGAGGCTGAAGATTACGCACGAACTCTTCGGCCGAGGCGCGCCAGGAGAAGCCCTCGGCATAGGCTCTCACCGCCTGTCGATCGAGATTCAGACAGGCCATGCAGGCCGTCCTGAGATCGTCGTCGATCGCCCCGGCACCCGAGCCGGGAATGATGTCGATGGGGCCGTGGGCGGGATAGGCCGCGACCGGCGTTCCGGTCGCCATGGCCTCCAGGATCACCAGACCGAAGGTATCGGTCCATGACGGGAAGACAAACACATCAGCATCGGAGAAGGCTCGCGCCAGATCTTCGCCGAACATCGCCCCGGTAAACTTGACATCGGGATAGCGAGCCTCGAGGTCGGCCTTGGCCGGACCGTCGCCAACGACCACCTTGGTGCCCGGCAGGTCCAGCTCGACAAAGGCTTCGATATTCTTTTCGACGGCGACCCGACCGACGTTCAGCCAGATCGGGCGCGGCCAGTCGGCGGGAAAGATCGCCTCCAGATCGGGTCGGAACAGCTCTGTATCGACCCCTCGCGTCCACGGCGAGACGTTGCGAAAGCCATGCTTGACCAGCTCATCCCGGAGCGTCGGTGTGGCCACCATCAGCCGCCCGGACGGCTTGTGGAACCACTTCATATAGGCGTAGCCGACCTGAACCGGCACGGGAAACCGGGCCGAGACATATTCGGGGAATTTGGTGTGATAGCTGGTCGTGAACGGCAGCTTCCATTCCAGACAGATGCGCCGGGTGGCGATGCCGATCGGACCTTCGGTGGCGATATGTACGGCCTCTGGCTCGAACGCCGCCATGCGCTCACGGATCTCTTCTTCCGCGCCCAAGGCGAGACGAATCTCGGGATAGGTCGGGCACGGGATGGTCTTGAATTGATCAGGCGTGACGGTCAGGACCTCGTGGCCCATCTCACGACACTCCGCCACCGTCCGTGACAGGGTGCGAACCACGCCGTTGACCTGGGGTTCCCAAGCGTCCGTCGCCAGAAGAATACGCATTCTTATCCGTATAGCCGCTGCGGCCTAGCCTGCCCCTATAGGCGCGAAGTCGGGTCTAGGCTAGCGGCGGTCGTCCTCGATATCGTGGATGTCATCGTCCGACAGGCCGAAGTGGTGGCCGATCTCGTGGATCAGGACATGCTCGACCAGCGCCGCCAGATCGACATTGCCCCGCTCAATCCATTCGTTGAGGATCGGGCGACGGTAGAGAAACACCTCGGCCGGAAACGGCATCGGGTTCGTCACCGAGGCATGGGTCAGGTCCACGCCGTGATAGAGCCCGGTGAGCTCGAACGGATCCTCAATCCCCAGTTCGGCCAGAACCTCGGGTTCGGCGAAATCCACGACCCGGATCACCACCGGCCCGGACGCCTCTCGAAAGACCGGAGGAAGCCGCTGCCAGGCCTCTTCGGCTAGGCGGACCATGTCGTCGATCGTGGGGAGCTGGAACATGCCAGACCTATCCCCCCGAAGCGGACGGCGGACAAGACGGCGGATTAGGTTATGGTGGGCCGAATCGCTCTTGAGAATGGCGGGACGGGCCGGTTCGAATGACGCCTATCGATATCGCATATGTGGCTTCCGCCGGGTCCGTTGGCCTGGCCTTGGCTGTGGTCATCTGGGCCTGGCGGATCCGACGCGGCGTCCAGCAACGCCGGCGCGGCATGGACCGGGAAGCGATGGCCGGAGCCCAGGCGCTCGCGGATGCCCGCGGCGCCGCCGAGGCGTTCGAGGGTGCCGTCATTCGCATCGAAGGCGGCGAAGCTCGACTGGCCAGCGGGCGTGAGGCCCTGGAGGCGGTCGCGACAGCCCTGGGCCTCGAGGTCGAGAACCACGAGAATCTGGCTTTTTCAGTCATCCACGCCCTGGCCGACCAGGCCGCCGACACCACGCAGCGCCTGACAGCCCTGGTCGAGCGAGGCGAGCCCTGCCGATTGACGGTCCAGGGCATAGCCGGCCCGGTCAGTCTGGAGGGCAAGGCACTGGGGGGGTCCGTCTGGCTGCGACTTGACCCAGGCGTCGATGTGGAGCCGGCCACCGATAGTCGCCTGTCGATGCTGGCGGATGCCCTGCCGGCCCCGGCCTGGATCTCCGATGCTTCGGGGAGCCTCGTCTGGGCCAATCGGGCCTGGCTTTCGGCCGTCGAACAGCCGACGCTGGAGGCCGCCCGTGCGGCAGGGTCCATGTTCGACAAGGACGGTACCGCCCTCGTGGTCGAGGCCCTTGAGGCAGGAAAACGGATCGAACGCTTCCGCTGGGCGGTTCTCGGCGGGCGGCGGCGGGCCTGGCGTATGGTCATCGAGCCAATCGGCCAAGGCGAGGTGCTGTCCTATGCGGTGGATGTGACCGAGACTGAGGAGACGCGCGAAACCCTGCGCCGTCACGTCGAGGCCCACGACGAAACCCTGGATCATCTGGACGACGCCGTCGCCATCTTCGGGGCCAACCGGCGGCTTGCCTATCACAACTCGTCGTTCCGCGACCTCTTTGGCCTGGACTCAGCCTGGCTGGATGAGCGCCCCACCCACGCTGAGGTGCTGGACCGGTTGCGACAGCGCCGCAAACTGCCGGAGACGGCCGACTATTCTGGCTGGAAGGCCCGCGAGCTCGAATATTACGGCTCAACCGAAATCGCTCCCGACGACGTTTGGCCGCTTCCCGATGGGCGAACCCTGCGCGTGGTGCGCCAGCCCCATCCCCTGGGTGGCCTGCTGCTGCTGTTTGCCGACATCACCGATGAGCTGAAACTTCGCTCGGAGTACAACGCCCTGCTCAATGTGCAGCAGGCTACGCTGGACAAGCTCAATGACGCCGTTGCCGTTTTTGGCTCCGACGGAAGGCTGCGGCTGCGAAATGATGCCTTCGAGCGGTTCTGGGCCCTGACCGGCGAGCAGCTCGATGACGCCGGTGGCTTTGACGAGGTCGCGGCGCTTTGCCGGGCGTTGCTACCTGAACCGGGACTGTGGACCGAACTCGGCGCGCGCGTGACAGACCCAGACCCCGAGAGCCGGGCCCCGGTTTCGGGGGAGGCCCGTCTGGTGGATCGACGCATTGTGGCCTGGCAGACCCGACCCCTGCCCGATGGGGCCACCCTCATCGCTTTTTCCGATATCACGGCCCGGCGCGAGCTTGAGGACGCCCTGGAACAGAAGCAGGCCGCCCTGGGAGAAGCCGAACGGCTCAAGCGCGAGTTTGTCGGCAACGTCTCCTATGAACTGCGCACCCCCCTGACCACCATCATCGGCTATGCCGAACTGCTCGAGGCCGAAGGCTCGGGCCTGCCGGACCGGTCGCGCCAGCATCTGGCCGCCGTGCGCTCAGCGGCCGGCCAGTTGGCCCATTCCATCGACGATGTGCTCGACATGGCCCAGATCGACGCCGGCGAGATGGCGCTGGCCCTCGGCGATGTTCGTGTCGCGGATGTCCTGACCCGGGTGGCCGACCGCATCCGACCCGATCTTCAGGCCAAGGGTGCCGAACTGGTCGTCGAGGTGGGTGAAGGCGTCGACCTCATCCGGGCCGATGAGGACCGGCTGATCAAGATCGTCGACCAGTTGGCCGACAATGCGGTGCGTGCCCTTGAAGGGGCGGGTACGGTCGGGCTTCGCGCGGAGACGACCGCAGGCGGCGTTCGCCTGACCGTTTCGGATACCGGTCGGGGTGTCCCCTTCCACAAACAGGCCCATGTGTTTGACCGGTTCGTCGGTCGCGACCGCGGCGGGCCGGGCCTGGGCCTGGCTCTGGTGAAGGCGGTAGCCGAAATGCACGGCGGCGCGGTATCCCTGCGAAGCGAGCCAGGTCAGGGGGCTGAGTTCAGTCTCGATCTGCCCGTCAATGCCACCGACCGGGCCACCGCCCCCGAGCTTGAACTCGACGCCGGTTAGGTTCGGACCGATTTGGTGCTAGGAGGCCGCAAGATCTTCTCATTGCCGGCTTCAGAATGACCCAAGCCCCCCTGCTCAAAACCGCCCTCATCTACGATTTCGACGGCACCCTGGCGCGCGGAAACATGCAGGAGGTGACCTTCATTCCCTCCGTCGGCATGGGTGTGGGCGATTTCTGGGGCGAGGCGGATCGACTGACCCGGGACGCCGACGGTGACAACATCCTGATGTACATGCAGCTCATGCTTCAGCGCGCCCGTGAGCAGAAGCAGCCGATCACCCGCAAACTGCTGGCCGAACACGGTCAGGACGTGAAGCTGTTCGACGGCCTCAAGACCGACCTGACGGGACCGGGGTGGTTCGACCGCATCAATGCGTTTGGAGCCCGATACGGCCTGGATATCGAGCACTACATCATCTCTGCCGGTCTGGAGGAGATGATCGACGGCTGCCCGATCCGCAGCGCGTTCAAACACGTCTTTGCATCCAAGTTCGTCTATGATGACGACGGGGTCGCGATCTGGCCGGCGGTCGGGGTCAACTACACCACCAAGACCCAGTATCTGTTCCGCATCAACAAGGGCGTGCTCAATCACTACGAGCACGAGAAGATCAACAAATTCATGCCGGACGCAGCTCGCCCGGTGCCCTTCAATCGCATGATCTTCCTGGGCGACGGCGACACCGATGTGCCGACCATGAAGATGATGCACTCCAAGGGCGGCTTCTCAATCGCGGTCTACGACCCGCGCAACTCGGCCCGCGACCAGGACAAGCTCTACAACCTGATCTCGGAAGACCGGGTCAATTTCGTCGCCGCCGCCGACTACCGTGAGGGCACGGCGCTGGACTTGATCGTCAAGGGGCTGGTCGGGCGTATCGCGATCAACGCCGGCACCATGCCGGTGGCTGAACTCTAGTTGCCGCCCCGCAGGCGCGACGACGCGCCACCCCGAATCTCGCAGGCATAGTCGTTCGCCGCACGAGGCCCGGTGGCTCCCTGGATAGGCGTCAGCATCCCGCCGCGCGCCTGACACTCCGCGTTGAGCTGGGCCATTTCCTCAGCGTAGGTGGGGTGCGTCTGCGCCGTCGAGGCACAGGCAGATACCAAGAGCGCGCCGGCAAGGAGGGCGACGGCTGTGATCCCTGAACGCATGTTTCTCTCCTTAGGTGGGTGCCCTAATCCGGCACGCCGCCACCGTCGCGGCTGATCTTGGCGAAAATCGGTCCGTCAGCACGGGAACCGGGGCCCGGGGCTAAACTCCGGCCTCGGATCGAATGCGGTTGATGATCGCCTCATTGACATAGCCATCGGCAATCAAGCCGCGTGCGGCCTGGTACTGACGCAAGGCCCGACGCGTACCCGATCCGATCACGCCGTCGATCCCGTTGGGATCGAACCCAAGGGCCTGCAGGCCCCGCTGCAGGGCAAAGGCCTGGTCGCGAGACAAGGGCGGCTCATTGGGCCAGGCGCGCGCAACGCCGGCGCGGCCATCCATGGCATCGGCAAGCAGACCAATCGCCAGGGCGTAGCTCAGCGCATTGTTGTAGCGTCGGATCACATAGTGGTTCGGCAGGGCCAGGAAGGCCGGCCCCCCCGCGCCGGAGGGCAACAGAATCGTCGCATTCTCCGCCGCCTCGGCATCGCTTAGGGCCACGCCTCCGGCCAGCTCAACCCCCCGGCTGCGCCAGAAGCTCCACGGCTGTTGGGCTGAATCGGTCAGGCTGTAGTCAAAGCCGCTGGGCAGGGTCACTTCCAGTGCCCACCGCTGATTGCGTCGCCATCCGGCGGTGGCCAGCAGATTGGCCGCAGACGCCAGGGCGTCCTGGTCTGAGCCCCAGATATCGACCCGGCCGTCGCCGTCGGCATCGCGGGCCAGACGCAGATAGTTGTCCGGCATGAACTGGGTCTGACCCATGGCCCCGGCCCAGCTTCCGGTCAGGCGGCTCCGGTCCCGCCGCCCCTCAGTTACGATGGTCAGGGCATTGACCAGTTGGCCCTCGGCCCACTCACGGCGACGCCCCTCCCAGGCCAGGGTGGCCAGAGAGCGAACCACATCAAAATCGCCCTGAATCCGGCCAAAGGCGCTTTCCTGGGCCCAGATCGCCACCAGGATCGACTTGGGCACGCCATACTGGTCCTGGATCCGGTTCATCCACGGCGCGGCTCCGATCCGGTCACGCCCGGTCTGGATCCGATCAGCGGTCAGGGCGCGGGTAATGTAATCGCCGGCACCGCGCGAGAATTCCGGCTGAGAGCGATCCCGGTCGATCACCCGATGATCCGGCGTCAGACCGGCCAGTTCCTGGGCCCAGGCCGCTCGATTGGCTCCGCCGCGGCGGGCCAGGAAGCTGTCGCGCCAGACGTTGAACTCCATCACCTCCTGCGGGGTCGCCACATCGGTCGCCGTCTGGTTCGAGGGCGGCGAAGGCGGTGTCGGGGACGGTGTGGGGGTCTGGGTCGGCTGCGGCTGAACAGGAGGCAGGTCGGGGGCCATGGGCGCACAGGCGGCCACGATCAGACACAGGACAAGACGCGACGTCATTTTCATCGCGTGAGTCTAGCGGGCTTTCCCCTGTTGGTTCAATCACAAGCGCGTGGGAGGCGAAGCGACGGATCGCCGCGTTCGGTCCCTACGTTGACACCGCGTCGCGCTTTGCATATAGACCCCGCTCCGCCGCGAGCCCCCTCGCGGCGCTTGTCATTTATGAACGTCCAGCCCGGAAGAAGACCATGAAGGTCCGTAGCTCGCTCAAGTCGCTCAAGTCTCGCCATCGGGACTGCAAGATCGTCCGCCGCAAGGGCAAGGTCTATGTGATCAACAAGACCGATCCGCGCTTCAAAGCCAAGCAAGGCTAAGCGTTCGCGCCGGGATCGGCGCGTCGATATCTCAGAGATTTCCACAGGCCTCGGGCAGTTGTCCGGGGCCTGTTTCGTTATGGGTGGTTGAGACAGGGGAACATTCGGGGCTAGGAACCGGGTCTGTTTACCCTGATCCCTTCTGGAGTTTTCCCGTGGCCGACGACGCTGCCTTTTCCAATCCCGATGTCCTGACGGCAGCTGCCCAGGGGCGTCTGCGCACCATCATCGAGCGCATTGAGCGGCTGGAAGAGGACAAGGCCGCCGTCATGGCCGACATCAAGGAGGTCTTTGCTGAGGCCAAGGGTGAGGGCTATGACGTCAAGGTCCTGCGCAAGGTCGTGCGTATTCGCAAGCAGGACAAGGCCAAGCGCCAGGAAGAGGAAGCCATCCTCGACCTCTACCTGTCGGCGGTGGGAGAGATCTGATCTGAAAGCGAAACCGCCCGCCAATCCCTTTGAGGTCGCCCGCCAGGCGGCCCGGCGGCGGGCGCTTCGCGCCTTGAAACGCGCGCAACGCACCGCCGAACGCGGTGGCGTCGAACTTTCGGACTGGGAAGAAGAATTCCTCGGCTCGGTGGGCGAGCGGATAGAAACCTACGGACGCGCCTTTGCCGACCCGGACAAGGGCACCACCGGCGCGCCCCTTTCCGCCCTGCAAGGCCGCAAGCTCAAGGAAATCCAGGCCAAGGCCAAGGGCGAAACGCCCGGGCCGCGCACACGCCGCCGAAAGCCTTTCGGATGAGGCGGCGGGGGTTTCTGGCCGGTGCGGCAGCCCTGATCGCCACCCCATGGCGCGCCCTGGCCCGGACCCGACGTGAAACCCTGGCGTTTCACTATGGCTGGTATGCGCCGAACCAGGGCTGGGGCGTTTCGGCGGATGGTGACCGCAACCATCCCAATCAGCCCGCAGACGGCCTCTATGACAGCCGCGATCCGGCGGTCATCGCCCGCCAGATCAGCCAGGCCCGCGCCGCCGGCATCACCGGATTCATCACCAGCTGGGACGGTGAGGCCAACCCCCGCGATCAGGTGCTCGCCGCGCTCGTTGCCGACGCGCCAGATGGGTTTTCCATCACGGCCTATGTCGAGAGCTCGGGTGGGTCGCCGGCACGCCTGACCGAACGACTGAACGCGCTGTATCGTCGGTTCGAAACGGCCCCGGCCTGGCTCAGGCTTGCGGGCCGGCCCTGCATTTTCGTCTTTGATCGCGTCCTGCAGGAGATCGGGGAGGACGGCTGGACCGCAGCCCGCGCCGCCCACACCACAACCACCGGCGGTGGCTTTGCCTGTGTGGGAACAGCCAACAATCTGGATGAGATCGCCGCGCGGCGGGCGCTGTTCGACGCCGTGCACATCTATTCGGTCCAGTTCGAGACGGATGGCTGGTGGGTCGGATTCGGCGTGCGTGCACGCCGCTGGATGCGCCGCTGGGTTCGCGCGCAAGACGGCCTGGCCGTCACCACCGCCACCGTCCTGCCCGGCTACGATGACCGGCGGCTGGATGATCGCACCGGCAACCGGCCGACCACGCCGCGACGCGAGGGGCGTACCTTCCGCCTGATGCTGGAGGCTGCCCGCGTCGCCCGCCCGGACTGGATCCTCATCGTCAGCTGGAACGAATGGCTCGAGGCCACCGAGATCGAACCGTCGCTGGAGAATGGGTCGAGGGAGCTGGGGACGTTACACAACCCATAGGGGTTGTACATTCCAGATTCTCTACTAGGTAGATTTTTATCTGTAACATGCCCATAATGGAACGCCGGTTTCTGACACCGGCACGGGAGGGCACATGGGAAACAAACCGACACCACAGAAGCTCAACAACCTGATCCATGTGGCCCTTGAGCACCAAATGCGGCTTTGGCCCAAATTCACATCCGCTGACGGGTCGAACAAGGTGGAGTTCTTCTGGCCGCTACGAGAGGGCACGGGTACGGATCGTTACTTCATGAAGGATAGCGATATCCGTCAGATCGCGAACGATGCAGCAGGACCGGTTTGCTCAGAGTTGGAGATCAAGCCCATTCACTATGGGACTTCCGCCGATATGGCCGCCGTTAAAACATTGGATGATTTGAAAAACCTCATATCAGCCTCGATCGTCAAACAGGAGAAGTGGGGTGCTTAGGACCGCGATCATAGGGCTGGCTTTGGCGGCCGCTTCCGGAACCGCAGCGGCCCAGACCTCGCCGACACCGCAAAGTCGATTTGCTGGGGCCTGTTCGAACTATGCGGGCAGCGACCTCCCGAATGATGAAGTTCTCGCCAGCATCATCGCCACGGGCAGTCCGTCATGGTCCGCCCCGCTCGTGCGCGCCTACAATGCGACACTTGCCGGCGTGTCCACACCCACGAACCCGAATCTGGCCGACCAATTCCTGCCAGGAAATGGAACGTGGGATTCGCTGTTGCGCGAAATTCACTCGGATGAATTCCCCGAGCAGACGCAACGGCGGACCGATCAAATTCAGATTTCACGTCGGACCCGCGGGCTAGACGCACAGGCGTGGGTAAGGGCCTATCTGGGCGGCGAGGTCGGTCTGATTACCGTCCATTGTCCCCTGGCCAAGCCGGATGAACCTGCAACCTCCGCCCCACGACGTTTGATTATCACCGGTGACATCGCGGGCCTGAGTGCTGCGCGGCTCGATCAGCGTACATTTGGGACAATCAGCTACACCAACGACCGGGTCGCCAGTACTGAGAGTTTCAATGTTGATGTGGTCCTCGGCCTTGGGGTTTTTGATATCGGTGCCGCCCGCGTGGTCCCCTATCTGAGCTATGAGCGGGAATCTCTCAGCAGCTCCCCCGTCAACGACCTGACCCTCGGGGCGACCGGCTTCTGGCAACGCGATTTCCATGAGGTTCGCTGGAATGCGGCCTATGAAACGGATGATGAGTTCGACTCGTCGATGTGGATGGCCGATGTCGAGTGGGAGCCTGCGCCGATCCGGGCCTGCACCCAGCGGATCGGACGAGCGGGCATGTTCCAATGTGAGTATGGTCTGCGGCTTGACTACTCGTATGTCGAGGACCCGGGGAGCAAGGCCTCACTCGCCAACGTCGAGAACTACCTCCGTGCGGGGGGCTGGCTCGGATTGTCTTATGGTCAACCCCTTTGGAGAGGGTGGTTCGAGGCCCGCCTCCGCTATGCGCTCATGGAACCCTTGACAGGGGAAGAGGGCGATGTCGCAAGGGGCGAGGTCAACTTGACCCTGTCGCCCCGAGAGACATCCAACTACGAGTTCGGCATCGGCTATGTGAACGGTGAAGACCTGACCAGTCTCGTCCGTAGCGAAACGATCAAGGTGTTTCTGGGCATTCGCTACTAGCCGCCGCCTCTCGTTCAACAGGGCAAAGGCCAGATAGCACGGCTCGCTGCGGCATGGGTGCATCTGCACCGACACATTGACGGGTCGCCGGCCATGGCCGCTGACAATGATCGGCGCGTTCAGCTGCTGACTTTCGTCCATCTGACCGCCCCCCTATGCCGTTGATGCGACACTCGACCTGTTGGCAGTCACCGTCGCAGCCAGCGGCCAGCCTCAGGTCCAGCCTGAGCCTTCACGCTGCCCGTTGACCTCTAAAGCCTCACCCGTCCTGAGCCAGACGGGCTGATCGACTGCCTTTGGCCCGTCCGGTGGTCCGAAAAGCAGCGTCGAGGCTCGGACAGGTCTGGGCTACCAATGGAAGGCTGTCAGGGCTGTGGCCGATGTCGCCACAGCCATTGGCAACGACATCGCTGAGAGCCTGAGCATCGGCACCCCCCGAACCCGGAAGGGCTACGGCCAAGGCCAAATCGGGTCAATCGGACCTGACTTGGCGTCTAACCCAACCTGGCCACGATCTCTTCCAGGCCCTGTTCGCGGACCTTGCGGTAGAGGGTCGAGCGCCCGATCCCCAGCCGGCGCGCGACCTCGGACATATGGCCGGCATAGACCTCGATGGCGTGCTGAATCAGGTCGCGCTCGATCGAATCCAGGGTGCGAAGATGCCCCCGGTCATCGAGGAACTTCACCGGAGCTTCCGGCAGGGGCGGCAGATCTTCCGGCAAGCGGATCGGCATTTCCATCATCGGGCCACCCGGCTCATCGGCCATCGGCGGGTTCAGGCCGGAGATCGACGGGAAGTCATGCGGCTGGAGATAGGCCCCATCAGCCAGGACGATGGCCCGGTACACCGTATTCTCGAGCTGGCGGACATTGCCGGGCCAGTCGAAGCCCTGCAGCAGCCGCATGGCCTCGGGTGAGGCACCGGCGATCCGACGACCTTCCTCGACGTTGAAGCGGGTGACGAAATGCTCGACCAGAGCCGGAATGTCCTCGCGACGTTCGCGCAGGGCCGGGGCCTCCAGCGGAAAGACGTTGAGGCGATAGAACAGATCCTCGCGGAAGGTGCCTTCCCGGACCTGTTGGGCCAGATCCCGGTTCGTCGCCGAGACGATGCGGACATCGACCTTGACCGGACGCTTGGACCCGATGGGGTCGACCTCACCCTCCTGAAGGGCGCGCAGCAGTTTGACCTGCATATCCAGTGGCAGTTCGCCGATCTCGTCCAGGAACAGGACGCCGCCGTCGGCCTCCTTGAACTTGCCAAGATGCTTGTCGGTCGCGCCGGTGAAGCTGCCCTTTTCGTGGCCGAACAGGATGGATTCCACCAGATTGGCCGGCAGAGCCCCACAGTTCACCGCCACAAACGGTTTGCCCGCCCGGTCCGAGGATCCATGAAGCGCGCGCGCGATCACTTCTTTGCCGACGCCGCTTTCGCCGGTGATCAGGACCGGGATCGTCGACGGGGCGGCGCGCTCTCCCATCCGCTTGACCATCTGCATGGCCGGGCTGGTTCCGACCAGATCGCCGAAGCCCATGCGACCCGCCGCACGCTTCTTCAGGCGGGATACCTCGCTGGTCAGGTCGCCCATCTGCAAAGCGTTGCGAACCCCCACCAGGATACGCTCGGGCGAGGCCGGCTTGACAAAGAAGTCCTGTGCCCCGGCCCGCATCATCTCGACCACGGTTTCGATCCCGGCATTGGCCGTCAGGATGATGACCGGACAGGCCACGCCGGACAGGCGCGCCTCTTTCAGCACCTCAAGCCCGGACATCTGGGGCATGACCATGTCCAGCAGGACCACATCGACCCCGCCGCGCGCCAGGCGATCCAGACCGGCCGGCCCGGACTCAGCCCCCTCGAAGGCAAAGCCCTCGCGCTCCAGCACCGCCTGAATCAGCCGGCGCTGGGTCGGATCGTCATCAATGACGAGAACCGTCTTGGCCATCAAACACCCCATCACATCACAGTGGCCTCGCCTCTGTCGGGCGTGGCTCGTTCTGGGACAGGTTCTAGCGTGTCTGAGTGAAGATCAGGTTTACCGCAAAGCCAACGTAGCTAACGGTTTGTTGACGTCAGGCGGCCGCTTCGGCCTCGGAACGATGGGCCAGCAGGGCATAGAGGGCCTCAGGCGTGCGAGCCCGGCGAAGCTGTTCACGGACCTCGGCCCGGCGCAACAGACGCGACACCGCCGCCAGGGCCCGCAAATGCTCTGCCCCGGCGTCGGCTGGGGCAAACAGTGCGAAAACCAGATCGACCGGACGGTCATCCAGCGCCTCAAAATCGAGCGGTTGCTCGAGCTTGACGAAGACGCCCGCTACCTTGCCGATCTCGGGCGAGCGCGCATGTGGAACAGCGGCACCGCCGGCCAGGCCGGTCGAGCCCAGCGCCTCACGCTCCATCAAGCCTTCGAACAGAACCTTCTCGGAGGCACCGACTAGCGGCGCTGCCAGCTCCGCCAGCAGGTTCATCAGCTGTCGCTTGGTCGTCACGCCGGCGCGAACTGCGACGGCCGAAGGCGACACCAACTCTGAAATATCCATACTCTCTACCGATTCACCCCGTGGGTCGCACGGTCTATAGCCGGCGACTCTGTCATTATCGCGACGGGCGCCGCCCTAGCGGTGTTCGCCCAACGCGACAAGACTAGCGACTAACCCTTCCCGTTCGATGAACGCGTTCGCTGGGGGTCTATCCAGCCGATATTACCGTCGGGCCGGCGGTACACGACCGACACGCCACCGTGCGCAATATTGCGGAAGATCGAGACGGGATAGCCCGTCATGTCCAGTTCCAGCACGGCCTGGCCGACCGTCATTTGCTTCAGCTCGGTATCCGTCTCGGCAATGATCATGGCGGCGGGTGGAGCCTCGTCCGGCCGGCCGGCGTCGCCAAAATCGACATCCTCCACCAGGCCGGGATCCCGCAGCACAGTCGATCGAGCAACCGCCGCAGCGGCTATCTCGGTTTTTTCGGGCGACATTCGGCGCGGGCCGAGGTGGTGGTCCTTCAGCCGGCGCTTGTAGCGGCGCACGCGCGTTTCCAGTTTGTGCAGACTATCGGTGAAGGCCGAATGGGCATCTCCGCCCTCTCCGGTCGTGACCAGAGACTGGCCCGAGGCCAACCGGACCCAGCAATCGACGCGGTAGCTATGACCGTCCTTGGACACCACGACTTCGGCATCCTGGCCACCACGTTCGAAGTACTTTCCGATACCGTCCTGAAGTTCCTGGGAGATGCGCGAGCCTAACGCTTCGCCAACATCCATGTGCTTGCCGCTGACTTGGACCTGCATGGCCCTAAAACGCGCCGGGAAGCGATTGGTGTCAAGCCGAACCCGACGTGTTCAAAAAAGTGTGTTTGAGGGAACCGAACCTAGCCGGTGCGCAACAGCCGTCGACGCTCTACCGACGAGGGAATTCTTAACGCTTCCCGATATTTGGCAACGGTTCGCCGCGCAATATCGACGCCCGCCTCCTTGAGAATTTCGACGATCCGGTCATCAGACAGAACCGCCGCCTCGGCGGATTCTGCCTCGATCATCAGTTTGATCTTGTGACGCACCGCCTCGGCAGAGTGGCTGGCCGCGCCATCGGTCGAGTTGATCGCCGAGGTGAAGAAGAACTTCAGTTCGAACAGGCCCCGCGGCGTCGCCAGATACTTGTTCGATGTGACCCGGCTGACGGTCGATTCATGCATCCCGATCGCGTCGGCCACAGTCTTGAGATTGAGCGGTCGAAGACATTCGACACCAAAGGCCAGGAAGGCGTCTTGCTGACGCACGATCTCCGACGCCACCTTAAGGATGGTCTTGGCGCGCTGATCCAGCGACTTGACCAGCCAGGCCGCCTGGGCCGAACACTCAGCCACGAAAGTCTTGTCCTCGTCGCTGCGGGCCGAGGCCTGGACCACAGCGTGATACCGTTTGTCGACCAGCAGCCGGGGCAGGGTGTCCGCGTTCAGCTCCACCCGCCAGCCCCCGGCGGGGTCCGGCTTGACGAAGACATCCGCCACGACCGTCTGGCTCGGCTCGCCGCCAAAGGCCGCGCCCGGGCGGGGCGTCAGAGCCTTCAGCTCGGCCATCATCTCAGCCATGTCCTCATCATCGACGCCACACAGCGCCCTGAGTTGGCCGAAATCGCGACGCGCCACCAGTTCGAGATTGTCGAGCAGGGTCTGCATGGCCGGATCGAGCCGGTTCTTCTCCTTGAGTTGAAGTGCCAGGCATTCCGTCACCGACCGCGCCAGGACCCCCGTGGGCTCAAATGACTGGCATCGCACCAGGACGGCCTCGATCCGCTCGACCGACCAGCCGAGCCGATCGGCCAGCTCCAACAGCTCGACGCGCAGATAGCCGCCCTCGTCCACGCCATCGATCAAGGCCAGGGCGACCGCGTGCTCGACGGGGGTGAAGCCCATCAGGGCGGCCTGGTTCTGCAGATGCTCGGCCAGGGAAATCTCACGCCGGAGCACCCGATCCAGCAGATCTTCGTCTGCCTCTATCGACCCCCCGCGCCCCACCGTCGACCAGTCGCCCAGCGGCTGATTGCTGTCCGCCAGCCGGTCCGACGTCTTTTCGCCCGGTGACGCATCGCCATAGACGTCGTCAGGGCGAGCGTCGACCGCGTCGGTCGCCGCTGCCGAGCCGCCTTCTTCGAAGATCATCTCCGCCCGATCCGCCGGCGCGTCCGCCGCCTCGACCGGCTCGTTGGTGTCGGCACGATCAGGATCGTTGTCATCGCGCGCCAAGAGCGGATTGCGTTCAAGCTCCCCCTCGACGAAGGCTTCCAACTCCATGTTTGACAGCTGCAACAGCTTGATCGCCTGCTGGAGCTGGGGCGTGATAACGAGCCCCTGCCCCTGCCTGATCTCCAGCTTTTGACCGAGTCCGGCCATCGCACATCCACCCCAGGGCCGATGGCCCGAAACTTGCTGACGGGCATCCTGGGGTCAGGGCGGTTAACGCCGATCTAAGCGTCGGGACTAAAGCGCCTCGCCCTTGAGCAAACGGGGCAGATCGCCCACGGCACCGCCGGCCTCGGCCATGAAGAAGCGCCGCGCCGCCGGGATCGCATTCACCGTCGCCATGCCCGAATCCCGCACCGCCCGGATTAACGGGTTGTCGGTCGCAAATGTCCGATCAAAGGCTTCCATCATCAGGGCCATGGTCACATTGTCGAAGCGTCGCCAGCCTTGATAGCGGGCCAGAACCGATGGCGAGCCGATGTCCTCGCCCAGACGTCTGGCATCGACCAGGGTTTCGGCCAAAGCCGCCGCATCCTTGAGCCCGAGGTTCAGGCCCTGGCCCGCCAGCGGATGGATGCCGTGGCCGGCGTCGCCCACCAGGGCCACACGAGGCCCGATCAGGCTGTCAGCCAAAAGCAGGCTGAGCGGATAGACAAAGCGGGGTTCCAGCACCTCGACCTCGCCCAGGAACTCACCAAATCGACGCGACAGATGCGCGGTAAAGGCCTCCAGGCTCGCCGCCTTCAAGGCCTTGGCCCGGTCGTGCGGCTCGGTCCACACCAGCGATGCCCGCTGGTCGGTCAAGGGCAGGATGGCCAGAGCCCCGTCGGGCAAAAAGACTTCGTGGGCGACCCCCTCGTGCGGGCGCTCCAGCTTGACCGTCGCCACCACGCCGGACCGCGGATAGGGCCAGGCGACCACGCCGATACTGGAGGCTTCCCGAACCCTGGAGGCCCGGCCTTCGGCCCCCACCACCAGAGGCGCACGCAACCGGCTGCCGTCGCTTAGCGTCACGGTTGCGCCGAACGCATCGCTTTCCAGCTCGGTCAGCCCCACCGGGGTACGCAGTTCCACTGTCGATCGCTCCAGCGCGCGGGACAGCGCCGCCCGGGACTGACGGTTCTCGACCATCCAGCCCATGGGCTCGCCGTCGGACCGGTCGGTGATCTCCTCGGCGTCAAACCGCAGAAAGACCGCGTGCCCCGGCCCCGAGGCTGCGCCCGGCCGCTTGCCGTCCGTCACCAGGATTCGCTGGATAGGCTGGGCCACCTTGGCCAGATCCTCGCCCATGCCCAGAGCCTGCCACTGGCGAAAACAGGCCCAGGCGATCGCAGAGGCGCGCCCGTCAAAACTGGCGTCGAGCTGGGTCGAGAACGGGGCGGGATCGACCACAATCACATCCAGCCCGCCGCTGGCCGCAGCCAGGGCAAAGGTCGCCCCGGCCAGACCGGCCCCGGCCACGATCACATCGGCGTCAAAGGTGCTCATGGGGTTTCTCTAGCTGATTTTGATCGCGTCTGCATTGGCTCTTGCCCAGGTGCGTCGGGGCCGCAATGAAGGGCGTGGGGAGGAACATTGATGGCCATCAAGGCAGCACCGGGCGTTTCGCCTGTCCGACCTGAGCCAGGGGCGCCTGCGGTAAAGAAGCCCGTCTGGAGCCATCTGTACGTCCAGGTCATCACCGCCATCGTGCTGGGTGGCCTGATCGGGCATTTCTGGCCAGCCTTCGGCGAGAGCCTCAAGCCGCTCGGCGACGCCTTCATCAAGCTGGTGAAGATGATCATCGCCCCGGTCATCTTCCTGACGGTGGCCACCGGAATCGCCCATCTGCGTGACCTGAAGGATGTCGGGCGCGTGGCCGGAAAGGCCTTCGCCTATTTCCTCACCTTCTCGACTCTGGCCCTGATCGTCGGTCTGGTGGTCGCCAATGTTGTGCGGCCCGGTGCCGGCATGAACGTCGATCCCGCCACCCTCGATCCCAGCGCCGTCGCCCAATATTCCGAGGCCGCACACGACCAGACCATCACCGGCTTTCTGATGCACATCATCCCCGACACGATCGTCGGGGCTTTTGCGGAGGGGGCGATTCTTCAGGTCCTGTTCTTCTCCATCCTGTTCGGCATTTCGCTGGCGGTCATCGGCGACCGCGCCCGGCCGGTCCTGAGCGTGCTGGAAAGCGCCTCGGACGCCTTTTTCAAACTGGTCCACATTCTGATGAAGGCTGCACCCATTGGGGCCTTTGGGGCCTTTGCCTTTACGATCGGCAGGTACGGCATCGAGAGCATCGTCAGCCTGGCCGCCCTGGTGGGCACCTTCTATCTGACGTCGCTAATCTTTGTGCTTGGTGTGCTGGGTGCCGTGGCCGCTGCCAACGGTTTCTCCATCCTCAAGCTGATTCGGTACCTCAAGGAGGAGCTGCTGCTGGTGCTCGGCACATCCAGCTCCGAGGCCGCCCTGCCGAGCCTGATCGAAAAGATGGAGCGGGCGGGGGCCCGCAAGTCCGTCGTCGGCCTGGTCGTGCCGACCGGCTATTCCTTCAATCTGGACGGCACCAATATCTATATGACGCTGGCCGCCCTGTTCATCGCCCAGGCCTGTGGCATCGACCTGTCGCTCACGGAACAGCTGCTCTTGTTGGCCGTCGCCATGCTCAGCTCCAAGGGCGCGGCGGGCGTCACTGGGGCCGGCTTCATCACCCTGGCGGCGACTCTGGCAGTGGTGCCCAGCGTGCCGGTGGCGGGCATGGCCCTGATCCTGGGCGTGGACCGCTTCATGTCCGAATGCCGGGCCCTGACCAATTTCATCGGCAATGCCGTGGCCACCCTCGTCGTCGCCCGCTGGGACAAGGCCCTGGACGTAGAGGCCATGCACGCCGCCCTGAACGGCGAGCCCGCTTCTCTGGCCGCACCCATGATCGAGGCCGATGAAGACTAGCCAAGCGATCGTCTGTCGAACACGCCGGGAGCCTCGATCTCAATAGAGTACTCAAGTCGCCTTGAATTCGATCCACGGACGCGCAATCACGAATTGTCGGGAAGGGACAGTATTTCATGCTTGTGGCAATCGTGACGTCGTCAATAGCCTTGATGCTGCAGGCCGGGCTTGAGCCGCCTCGTCCACCCGTGCCTGTTGCCGTTGGTGAAGAGGTCGCTGGTCGGTGGCGCAGAGCCCCTCGGGTGATCTACCCGCCTGTTGCCCTCAGTCGCGGCGTCCAGGGCTGGGCCGATATCAGGTGTTCGCTCGCCACCGACGGGAGCCTGAGCGATTGTCGTGTCCTTCAGGAATCACAGCCCGACTACGGATTTGGGGATGCCGGGCTCGAGGCCATGATGGCTGCTCAACTGGCTCCGGGGATCCAGACGCCGTTCGTGCGTCAGCGTATTCACTTCCGGCTGGGAGACTAGATCATGCATCTCGCCCGCTTCCCGCGCGTTCGCCTCGCCCACCTGCCGACCCCGCTGGAGGTCGCGCCACGCCTTTCGGAGATGCTGGGGCTCGAGCTCTGGATCAAGCGCGACGACTGCACCGGACTGGCCGGGGGCGGCAACAAGACCCGCAAGCTGGAGTTCCTGGTCGGGGCGGCACTCGACGACGATTGCGACACCCTGGTCACCCAAGGCGCGGTCCAGTCCAACCATGTGCGTCAGACGGCGGCAGCGGCGGCGGCCTGTGGCCTGAACTGCGAGGTCATCCTCGAAGAGCGCACCGGCTCGCGCGCCGAGGACTATATGGGCAACGGCAATGTCCTTCTGGACAAGCTCTTCGGTGCCGCCATCCGTTTTGTCCCGCGCGACACCGACATGACTGCCGAACTGGAAAAGACCGCCGACGATGTACGCGAGCGCGGTGGCCGGCCCTATGTCATTCCCGGCGGCGGCTCCAACGCCATCGGCGCGCTGGGCTATGTCGACTGCGCCCGCGAGATCGTGGTCCAGGCCGACGAATTCGATCTCGAGTTGGACCGTATCGTCTGCGCCACCGGCTCGGCCGGAACGCAAGGCGGACTGGTCGCGGGGTTAGCCGTGATGGGTGCGGACATTCCGGTCCTCGGTATCGGCGTGCGCGCGCCCCGTCCGAAACAGGAAGAGATGGTCTTCAAGCTGGCGACCGAAACCGCCGTCATGCTGGGCCGGCCCGAGGCCGTCAGCCGAGATCAGGTCGTCGCCGATTGCGACTATGTCGGTGAGGGCTATGGGCAGATTGACCCGGGCGTCGTCGAAGCCCTGCGCCTGGCGGCGCGCACTGACGGCCTGCTGCTGGACCCCGTCTATACGGGCAAGGCCATGAAAGGGCTGATCGCCCTGGCCCGCTCTGGCGCGCTTCAGGGCGAAACCGTGGTCTTCATCCACACCGGAGGCGCTCAAGGCCTGTTCGGCTATCAGTCCGAGATCGGCGACCTGTTCTAGGAAAGAAACCGGTCAAGCCGGATCAGCCCTCGCCTTCGTCCCCCGCCATGCCCATCATGTGGAAACCGGCGTCCACGTGGATGACCTCGCCAGTGGTCGAGAAGCCGAGGTCTGAGCACAGCCACAGGGCACAACCGGCTACGCCCTCCATGGAAGTGTCCTCCTTCATGGCCGACATTTCGCGACCCTTGGACAGCATTCCGCGACCGCCCGAGATCCCCGCCAGGCTCAGCGTGCGCATGGCACCGGCCGAGATGGCGTTCACCCGGACACCCTTCGGCCCCAGGTCGCGCGCGACGTAACGGGTGGCGGCTTCCAGCCCGGCCTTGGCCACGCCCATGGTGTTGTAGTTCGGGATAGCGCGCTCGGATCCCAGATAGGTCATGGTCACGATCGAGCCGCCGTTCGGCATCAGGGCTGAGGCGCGCCGGGACACGTCGACAAAGCTGAACACCGAGATGTTCATGGCCAGTAGGAAGCTGTCGCGCGTGGTGTTCTCGACGAACGAGCCCTGCAGCTCGTTCTTGTTGGCGAAGGCGACGGAGTGGACGACGAAGTCCAGCGTGCCGAAGGCCTGTTCCAGCTCGGCGAAACAAGCGTCCATGGAGGCGTCATCGGTGACGTCACACGGGATGATCGCCTTGGCCCCGACACTTTCGGCCAGCGGGCGCACCCGCCGCTCCAACCCCTCACCGAGATAGGTGAAGGCCAGCTCGGCCCCCTGGGCCGCCAACTGTTGCGCGATGCCCCAGGCGATGGAGTTGGTGTTGGCCACCCCCATGATCAGGCCCTTCTTGCCCTTCATCAGCTCGCCCGCAGGCATATTCCAGCTGGATTCACCGGCCATGGATCACGTCTCCTGTTGTTCGTCGCCCTTCTGAACGCTCAGGCGGTTCGGGGCAAGATCAGGGCTGCGGGTAGTCGCGCGCCAGATCGCGCTGAACGGCTTCGGCGCTGTCACAGGCCTGATCATTGGCGATCTCCAATTCCCGAAGCTGCTGCACATAGGCGCGAAACTCAGGCCGCAGCTCACCGTTCTCCCAGGCATCTGAGTGGTCGGGCCGCAGGGCCCAGACGCGCGTCTCTGTAATGGCATTGTAGCGGCGATAGCGATCGCCAATCGAGTTCAGGGTGTTGAACAGGGCCGCCAGTCGCCACACCGTCTGCGGCTCCAGCACGCGCACAGCCCCGGTGGCCATCAGCCCATCCCAGATCTGGGTCGGGGGGCCTTCGCCGCCGGCCTCCCGATAGACCGGCAGCCGGGGTTGCTCGCCGCGCGCCACAGCCTCATCGAACCGCTCCAGCTCGGCACGGATGGTGGCACTGATGTCCCGCCCGTGCGAGCCGACGCTGGCAAAGATTGGTCCAACAGCGGCAATCACTTCGCGGCGATAGGCAGCCTCTTCGGCGTCCTGGCGGGCATTCTCCAGAGCAAAGGCGGCGGTGACACCGACAAAAACCACCACCAGCTCAAAGGCAAACTTGCCGACCACCGCTCGGTAGTCCTGCCAGACCCTCTTCATGGACGCCGTGAGAGCCTTCATGCCTGTTCCCTCGACGTCGTCGACGACGCCACTTCGCCCTCGGCCCGCCAGCGTGCAAGTCGGCTCAGCAGCGGCGTCGCCGTCACTCCGTGGATGACGATCGACGCCAGGATGATGAAGCCGACGATGGCCCACAGCCGCTCAGAGTCCCCGAACTGACCGTGGTTGATGCCGTAGGCGACATAGTAGATCGACCCGATCCCGCGAATGCCGAGAAAGGCCATCAGCACCTTCTCCCTGAGCGCGTAGGGCGCGCCGATCAGGGCCAGCAGACCCGCCACCGGCCGCACGATCAGCAGGATCGCCAGACCGACCGCCGCATCCACCCAGGTCAGGCTGTCGAGCAGTCCATTGGCCAGGGCCCCGCCGAACAGCACCAGCACCAGCATAATCAACAGCCGCTCGATCTGGTCCGACAGCTCGTGCATCTGGTGGTGGAAGGCGCTCTCGCGCTCGGCGTTGCGGATCGTCAGGGCGGCGACGAAGACCGCGAGAAACCCGTAGCCGTGCGCCAGCTCGGTCGCCGCATAGGCCACGAAGGTCGCCGCTAACGCCACCAGCCCGTCGGCGATCTGGGAAAATCCGCGTCGAAACAGCAGCCGCCCGAAGCCAAACCCGACCAGCCACCCGACGCCGAGGCCGGCGGCGATCTTCCAGGCCACCTTGTCCAGCGCCCAGTCGACCAAAGCCCCCTGCACCGCCAGCCCGCCCAGCGACGCCAGGATGGCCAGATGCACGAATGGAAAGGCCAGGGCGTCGTTCAAGCCGGCCTCGGAGGTCAGGGCGAAGCGCACCTCGTCTTCATCGCCCGATCCCGGTCGCCCGACCTGCACGTCCGAGGCCAGCACCGGATCGGTCGGGGCCATCGACGCCCCCAGCAAGAGCGCCATGGGCAGGGCGAAACCTAGCCCCCAGACACCGAGGAACGCCACCGCCGCGATCGTCAGCGGCATGGCGATGGCCAGGAGCCGCCAGGTCGCGTTCCAGCTCTTCCAGCCCACGGGTCGCTCCAGCTTCAGGCCGCAGCCCATCAAACTGATGATCACCACGATCTCGGCCAGCCGTTCGGTGCGGGTGTCCCAGGTGCGTGGATCGGGATCAAAGGACAGCGCCCCGGTCGAGAACACCGCAAAGCCGATGCCGACGCACAGGATCGCCAACGTCACCGGCAGATGCTTCAACCCCTCGGGTGCCCACGACACCAGAAGGATGACCAGCCCCAGGGCCAGGAGAAACAGGATATAGGGATCGGCGCTCAGGGTCGGCTCCTGTCGAGTTCGATCTCTTATAGCGCGGTCATCCGCTGCGGGTTCATCCGAATTTCGCCGTTACTCCGCCGAACGGTTCAAATGCTTTGACTGTTACATCGTAACACTCTACGGCGTCGGCCATGACCCTTCCCGTCGATCTTTCCGGCGATCTGAGCCAGGCGTCTCTGCTGTCGCTTCTGGGGGCGGGTTTCGTCGTGGCCCTGCTGCACGCGGCCCTGCCGACCCACTGGCTGCCGTTCGTGGCGGTCGGCCGGGCCCAGGGGTGGAAGACGCCGACGGTGCTGGGCGTCACCGCCGTGGCGGCCCTGGCCCACATCGTCTCGACGGCGGTCGTCGGCTCGGCCCTGACTCTGGCGGGGTCGATCGCGCCCTGGATCACCCGCATGATGCCGCTGCTGTCAGCGGTGGTGCTGTTCGGATTTGGCCTCTGGTATCTGATCCGGGGGCTACGTCGCAGCGCGACCCTGACCGGTGCCGGCCTGGCACCTGCCGAACGCGCGCCGGTGTCCGACGCGGCGGCCGCCTGGGGCCTGATCGGTTTTCTCGTCGCTTCGCCTGGCGAGGCCCTCCTGCCCGTCTATGTCGGGGCCGGGGTGCATGGCTGGGGCGTGGTGGCAGCCCTGACGGTCGCCTTCGCTGCGGGGACGGTTCTGGGCATGGTCGTTTTCACCGGCCTGGCCCTTGCCGGTGTCGAACGCTTCCGCCTGCAACGCCTTGCCCGTTTCGAGGGTATGGCGCTCGGCCTGTTGTTGATCGCCCTGGCCGGGCTGGTGCTGCTGTTGCACGGCCACTAGGCTGCTAGGTTATATATTTACAATCAATCACTTGATTGACGTCCATCCCGGACCGGCCTAGGCAGGATCATGGCGCATGATCACGCTCACCACGATCATTCTGGACATGACCATGGTCCTGGCGATGACCATGGCGACAACCACGCCCACCACCACCACGCCCCGCCGGAGGACTGGCGCTACGCCGTCGGCCTGATCGCCAATCTGGCCTTTGTGGTGCTGGAGTTCAGCTATGGCCTGATCTCGCACTCGACCGCCCTGGTCGCTGACGCCGGCCACAATCTGTCCGACGTGCTGGGCCTGGGACTGGCCGGCGGTGCCGCCTGGCTGGCCCGGCGGGCGGCCACCCGCAAGCGCACCTACGGCTATCGTAAGGCCACGGTGCTGGCGGCGCTCGGCAACGCCATCCTGCTGGTCTTCGCCTGCGGTGCCATTGCCATCGAGGCGGGCCGACGCCTATTCGAACCCGCGGAGGTCGCCTCCGCGACGGTCATGGTCGTGGCCGGCATCGGCTTCGTCATCAATCTGGGCACGGCCCTGCTCTTCATGGCGGGGCGCAAGCACGATCTGAATGCGCGCGGGGCCTGGCTGCACATGATCGCCGATGCGGCGGTGTCGCTCGGCGTCGTCGTCGCCGGTGCCTTGATCCTGTTCACCGGCTGGAGCTGGATCGACCCTGTGGTCGGCCTGGTCATCGTCGCGGTGATCATGTGGGGGACCTGGGGCCTGTTCAGGGAATCCTTCGACATGGCGCTCGATTCCGTCCCGACAGGGGTGGAGGTTGAGGCGGTGCGCGAGGCCCTCAACGCCTTGCCCGGCGTCGTTGAGACCCACCACCTGCACGTCTGGAGCCTGTCGACCACCGAGCGCGCCCTGACCGCGCATCTGGTGCGCAGCGAACCGGTCGGGCCCGATTTCTATTCAGAGGCCCAGGCCATGCTGAAGGCCCGCTTCGGCATCGGCCACGTCACGCTGCAGATCGAGAGCTGCGGACGCCAGGCCTGCACGGACTGCTAGTGCTGGTTTTCCGGCAACCGCACGACCAGACCATCCAGCGCATCGGTCACCCGGATCTGGCACGACAGGCGGCTGTTCTCCTCAACCCCCTCCGCAAAGTCGAGCATGGATTCTTCCATGGCCGAGGATGACCCGGTCGCCTCGCGCCAGGCCTCATCGACATAGACGTGGCACGTCGCACACGCGCAAGCACCGCCGCAGTCGGCGTCAATGCCCGGCACATTGTTGCGGATCGCGCCTTCCATGACCGATAGACCGGTCTTGACCTCGACCTTGTGCTCGGTCCCGTCGTGCTCGATATAGGTGATCTTCGCCATGGCCGGGCCAATACGGCCTAAGGCTTCTCCGGGCAAGGCCGGGCTCTGATCGCGAAGGCGGCGAGCCGTGTCCGCGACCCGCCGCCCAAAGCCGCCTCCCGGAAGTGCCGGCCTAGAAGGTCCAGCGCAGGGCGACCTGCCAGACCGGACCGGCCGACTCGGTTTCAAGCTCAAACTCGTCGTAGTTCCGGGCGATCTGATCCGCGACATTGTCGAACTTGTCGAAATCCTCGTCTTTCGAGCTGTCGAGCAGATTCGTGCCTGTCAGGCGCAACACCACGTTCTCGCCGAAACGCCGCTCCAGAAAGATCTCGAGATTGTCGCCGTAGCGAGTGTGTATCTCCTCAGCCAGGACGCGGTCATAGGCCTCGCCCTGATGGAAATAGGTGGCACCGAATGCCGCCTGCCAAGTCGGAATGTCGTGGGTGAAACCCGCCGACAGCACCTGGTCGGACTGCCCGTTGAAGCGACGCTCACCCATGAAGTCATCGACCTGAGAATCCAGCCACGACCAGTTGAAGAAGACACCGGTGTTGGGCATGCCCAGCGCGTCGAGCGGGGTCGACAGATCCAGCTCCACGCCCCAGACCTGACCATCGCCGACGTTGTCGACCGAATAGACGAAGGTGCCCGCGCCGCCCGAGCCGACCAGCGGCGTTCCCGCAGCGTCCGTAACCACTACCGCCTCGGTCAGGTTGGCGATGTCGCGGTAAAAGAGGTTGATCCCGGCGACGCCGCGGCGGCCCAGACGCCGCTCATAGCCGACGTCGAAGCCGACCGCCGTCTCCGGCTGCAGGTCGGGATTGCCGATGAAATCATCGTCGCCGTATTCCTCTTCCAGCAGGGCCGGCGAGAGGTAGTCAAAGCGCGGACGGCGGATCGTGCGCGCCACCGAGGCGGTGATGCGGTCATCCTCGGTCAAAGACCAGCGGATCGCCGCCGACGGCAACAGCTCCGCATAGTCGTTCGACGTCACCCGGTCCGCCGGGGCGGCGGTTTCGTCGGTGATGGTCACATCGGTCGTCTCGTAGCGCAGGCCGGCTTCCCAGCGGACAGGCCCGGCCTCACCTGAAATCATCGCCCAGGGGTCGAGCCGGTCTTCCTCAATCAGGCTGTCTCCACCGGCCACCGGGGCATGGCCCGAGAAAGGCGGGACGGTCGGGCGCACGCCCGGGGCGTTGGGCACATTGAAGCGGATGCGGTCGGCCTCGGTGATCAGGCTGTCGCGGGTCTGGCTGGACCAGTCCAGGCCGAACTCCAGCTCCACCGCGCCCAGGTCGCGCTGGTGGCTGATCCGCGCCGACCATTCCTCATCGAGAATGTCGACCAGCGTCCGGTCCGCCGTATAGCGGTCTTCGTCCGGGAAGGGCGTCCCGTCGCGCAGATATTCGCTCTCGCCCTCGAACTCGTCTTGCTCGTCCGAGATATTGGCGTAGCCGAGGCGCAAGGTAGTCTCGCCGCCCATCATCTCGCCGCGCCAGCGACCGCGCAGCGACAGGTTGTCAGTCAGGATATCCAGGTTGTTGTCATTGTAGCTGAGCAGATTGGCCTCATCCTGGATGCCGTCGCGGTACTCCCAGGAATCCTCGTCCTGGTAGCGGTCCGTGCGCACGAAGACGCCCGCCAGCTCCAGCTCGCCGCCGAAGACCGGAACCTGATAGTTGGCGTTGAACGAATAGTCCGTGCCGTCACGCACGTCCGTCTGGACCTCGACATTGTCGAGCGTGCCGCCGGGCTGATCGAAGCGCTGCGAGAACTTGTCCTTGGGGCTACGGCGGCCCTGAAGATTGGCCGAGACGATCAGGCGACCCGGCCCGACCTCGCCGCCCCAGGTGAGGCCCAGCGACGGTGCCCATTCCCCGTCACTGTAGTAGAGGCCGCCGGCGCGCACATAGCCGCCGTCCAGCGTATAGGCGTCGCGCAGCACGATGTTGATCGCCCCGGCCACCGCGTCGCCGGAGCGATTGGCCGAGGACGAGCGGACCACCTCCACCCGCTCGATCAGTTCGGCGGGGATGCGGTCAACGAAGAAAGACCGGTCGACGCCCGCGCCCGGCACCCGCTCGCCGTCGATGAGGATCTGGGTGTAGCCGGCATCCAGGCCGCGCATACGCGCGCCGTCTGATTCCAGGACGTCCGACAGGAAGGTCACCGACGGCACCCGACGCAGAGCGTCGCCGACGCTCAAGGGTTCGAAGCGCTGGAAATACTGCTGGTCGTAGGACAGCCCCGGCGCGGTTTCATCGGAGCGATTGCGATAGGTCGCCTCGCCGACAATGACGATGTCCTCGACCCGAGCCGGCTCGCCGCCGCCCTCGGGTGCCGTGACGATGAACTCCTGAGCCACGGCTTCGCCAGCCAACAGCAGAGGTGTCGCGGCCGCAGCGAGAAGAAGAATGCGTTTCATATTTCTGTCATCCCCGAGTAACAAATCACTCATTGACTGATCGTTGTTCATATGTGAACTGACGACGAAATAGAATGTGACGTGTTCAGAGGGCCAGTGATGATTACAACAAACAAATATGTCAGTTATATACTTGTAACATTGGCCGCCGGAGCACTCGCGGGGTGTCATGTCCTGGACCCTGAATTCTATTCTGACTCTCGTCGCATGACGCTGGGCGTCGGCACGCCGGTTCCGGCGGCGGCTGAGACTGTGGCAGTCGGCACGACCCGGGCCGATGCGGCGGACGATCCGGAGATATGGGCGGATCCGACCGACCCGGCGCGCGCGGTCATTCTGGGCACCGACAAACAGGCGGGACTCTATGCCTATGACCTGAACGGCCAGGTGCTCAGCTTCATTCCCGATGGACGGCTCAACAATGTCGACCTGCGTGGCGGCTTCCCGACGCCGTGGGGCGAGCGGGTGCTGGTAGCCGCCAGCGACCGGGGCCGTATGGGCGCGGCGCTGTATCTGATGCACCCGTCGACCTTCGAGCTGACGCCCTGGGGGATCATTCCGCTCGACCTCAGCGAGCCTTACGGCCTGTGCGTCGGGCGGCGCGGCGACGACTTTCTGATCTTCATCAACTCGACCGACGGACAGATCCGACAGGTCGCCGTGCGGGCGGGGACGGATGGCGCTGTCGAGGCGCGCGGCGAGCGTCAGTTCTCCGTCCCGACCCAGCCGGAAGGCTGCGTTGTCGACGATGCGCGCGGGCGGCTCTACCTGGGCGAGGAAGCGGCGGGCATCTGGCGGTTCAACACCTCCGGCGCCGGCGATGCGGGCGGTCGGCTGATCGAGCCGGCGCCGTCAGACCGTTTGACCCCCGACGTTGAGGGCCTGACCCTGCTCCATGAGCCGGGCGGTGCCGCCTGGCTGATCGCGTCTTCACAGGGCGACAGCGCGTTTGCCGTCTATCGCGCCGACGGGCCGGACCTGGTCTATCGCGGACGCTTCTCGGTCCATCCGGCCAACGGCGTCGACGCCGTCACCGGCACGGATGGCGTGGCCGCGCTCGGTGGGGCGGTCGGCCCCTACGGCTCAGGGCTGGTCGTCATGCAGGACGACGCCGACACCGAAGGTGAGGCCCTGGAAAGCCGTCGCGAGCGGCAGAATTTCAAACTGGTCGACTGGACCGAGATCCGGCGAGCGTTGGGGCTTTAGCCACCTCTCCTCCCCATCTCTGATGGGGAGGAGACGATTCCAGAATCAGTCTTCCCTCACCCGCTTCTTGCGGAAGGACGGGTTCAGGACCTGCTTGCGCAGGCGGATCGACTTGGGCGTCACCTCGACCAGCTCGTCGCTCTCGATATAGGCGATGGCCTGTTCCAACGACGGGCGGCGCGGCGGGGTCAGGCGCACAGCCTCGTCCTTGCCGGAGGCGCGCACGTTGGTCAGCTGCTTGCCCTTGATCGGATTGACGTCCAGGTCGTCCGAGCGGCTGTTCTCGCCGATGATCATGCCCTGATAGGTCTTTTCGCCGGCGCCGACGAACATGACGCCGCGCTCCTCCAGGTTCCACAGGGCGTAGGCCGCCGTCTCGCCGTCGGAGTTCGAAACGAGCACGCCCTTCTGGCGGCCCTCGATAGGGCCCTTGTGCGGCTCATAGTGGCTGAACACGCGGTTCAGCACGCCCGAGCCGCGCGTATCCGTCAGGAACTCACCCTGATAGCCGATCAGGGCGCGAGACGGGCACATCAGCTGGATGCGGGTCTTGCCGGCACCGGACGGTCCCATGTCCTTCAACTCGGCCTTGCGCTGGCTCAGCTTCTCGATGACGACGCCGGTGTATTCGTCGTCGACGTCGATGACGACGTCCTCGATGGGCTCCAGCCGCTCGCCGTTTTCGCCGGTCTGATAGACCACGCGCGGACGACTGATGGACACTTCAAAGCCCTCGCGGCGCATATTCTCAATCAGCACGCCGAGCTGAAGCTCGCCGCGACCGGCCACGTCATAGGCGTCAGCACCGGGCGTCTCGGTGACGCGGATGGCGACATTGGCCTCGGCCTCCTTCAGCAGGCGGTCGCGGATGACCCGGCTCTGGACCTTGTCGCCTTCGCGCCCGGCCAGCGGGCTGTCGTTGACGGCCACGGTCATGGAGATGGTCGGCGGGTCGATCGGCTGGGCGTCCAGCGCCTCGGTGACCTCAAGCGCGCACAGGGTGTCGGCCACGGTGGCCCTGGCCATGCCGGCGATGGCGACGATGTCACCGGCCTCGGCGCCTTCATCGACCGGCTGGCGCTTCAGGCCGCGGAAGGCCAGCACCTTGGTGATGCGGCCCTGTTCGATCACCTTGCCATCGCGCGACAGGGCCTTGATCGGCATCCCCGGGACGGCCTTGCCGCTCTCGATGCGGCCGGTCAGCAGGCGACCGAGGAACGGGTCGCTCTCGATCAGCACGTTCAGCATACGGAACGGTTTGTCGGTGTTCTGGGCGACGGCGGGCGGCGGCACATGGTCGACGATCAGGTCGAACAGCGGGGCCAGGTTGTCGTTCGGCTGGTTCATGTCCAGCGTCGCCCAGCCGTTGCGGCCCGAGGCGTAGATGTGCGGGAAATCCAGCTGCTCCGGCGTTGCGCCGATGGCCTCGAACAGTTCGATGGTCTCCAGGTGAACCCGGTCCGGGTCGGCGTGGGCGCGGTCAACCTTGTTGATGCACAGGATCGGGCGCAGGCCCATCTTCAGCGCCTTGGTCAGCACGAACTTGGTCTGGGGCATGACGCCCTCTTCGGCGTCCACCAGGATGACGCAGCCGTCGACCATACCCAGGATGCGCTCGACCTCGCCGCCGAAGTCGGCGTGGCCGGGGGTGTCGATGATGTTGATGCGGGTTTCGCCCGCCTTGCCGTTCCACAGCACGCTGGTGGCCTTGGCCAGGATGGTGATGCCGCGCTCACGCTCCTGATCGTTGGAGTCCATGGCGCGTTCGGTCGTCGCCTCATTGGCTCGGAACACGCCGGACTGGGCGAGCAGTTGGTCCACGAGCGTGGTCTTGCCGTGGTCGACGTGGGCGATGATGGCGACGTTGCGAAGGTTCATTTTCAGGATCGGTCAGGGGCGGTCGCAGAGATTTCCGCGCCGCTAATCGGGGGAGGGTTTCGGGGAGGCGCGCGCCTCATACCCGTCACCGGCCCGAAAAGCCAGTCCTGCTAGCTTCGCACCAGCAGCAGAGCGGGCACGAGCGCCACCCCAATCAACAGGCCGATGGTCAGGACGCTGACCGCCGCCACGCGGGGCCCGGCCTGGACCAGCCCGCGCGGATCAACCCCGAGGCCGAGCGCCGCCATGGCCAGAACCGTCAGTATCTTGACCACCATACTGATCGGCGCGGCCAGGTCTTCGCCGATCCAGCCGACGGACCGGGCGGCCAGCAGGACCAGAAAGGCGACCACGAACCACGGGACCAGGTGGCGCAGGGGCGGCCGGCGCGCTGCGCCTTCACCCGGCGCTCCGTCCAGCCGGGGCGCCAGCAGGCCCAGCACCAGGCACATCGGGCCCAGCATCAGCACCCGCACCAGCTTGATCATCGCCCCGACCTGGACCGCGACCGGCCCCATCGGGGCGGCGGCGGCCAGAACCTGAGGCACCGCATAGACGGTCAGGCCGGCGAGCACACCGAACGACTGTTCCGACATCGACAGGGCCACGCCCAGCGCCGGCAGCAACAGCACCACAATCACCCCCATGACGGCGGTGAAGGCGATGGCGGCAGCGACATCCTTGGCTTCGGCGCGGATGACCGGCGCCACGGCCGCAATGGCCGAGTTGCCGCAGATGGCGTTGCCAGCCGCCATCAGAATGGCCATGCGCGCTGGCAGGCCCATCGCCTTCCCGATCAGATAACCGCCGATCATGGCCACGACCACGAAGACCACGACCCCGGCCAGTAGCGGCAAACCCGCCGCCGCCAGAGCCTGGGCGCTGACGGTTGCGCCCAGCAGGGCCACCGCCACCTCCAAGACCGGCTTGGCGCAGAAGTTGATGCCGGATCTGAAGCGAGCATGCGGCGTCCACACTAGGCGGATCAAGGCCCCCAGCAGGATCGCCAGCACCAGCGGCTCGATCCAGGTGTGGCCGAAGATCCGGGCCTCCAACTGCCCGACCAGCCAAGCCGCGACGCCGACAGCCATGCTGACAAGGACGCCGGGAATGAGGGCCAGGACGCCCCCGTTCGCCTTCACCTGTCCGTCCGCCTCGGCCATCGATCCATGATTCTCCGCCTGCCGACTGGATAGCATGGGCATTCCCCCTTTCGTCATCCTCCGACAAGCGGCGTAGCGGCGCAGATCGGGGAACCCAGGGCTTTCCGGGCTGCAAACGCGGTCCTCAATCGTTGCACTGGATCCCCCGGTTCCGTGCTCCGCACGGCTCGGAGGATGACGAAAGGGGCATGCCGCCCCTTCCCTTCGCAGGTGCGAAGGCCTTTATGGGAGTATGACCTCAACCGCCCCCGCAGTGACCCCACGCCGTGAGATCGGCTTCAAGGAGCTGGTGGCGCTGGTGGCCATGCTGATGGCGATGAACGCCCTGGCCATCGATTCCATGCTGCCGGCCCTGCCAGCCATCGGCGAAGGCCTGGGTGTCGGCGACGCCAATCAACGTCAGTGGGTGGTGACGGCCTATCTGCTCGGTTTCGGGGTCACCCAGATCATATACGGGCCGCTGGCGGACCGGTTTGGGCGGCGACCGGTGCTGTTTAGCGGCGTGGCAATCTATGTGCTGTTCAGCCTGCTGGCGGCCTTCGCCTGGAGCTTTGAGGCCCTTTTGGCCGCGCGGGTGCTGCAAGGCGTCGGCGCGGCCTCGACGCGGGTGCTGGCCGTCGCCATCGTGCGCGACCAGTACGAGGGGCGGCGGATGGCCCAGGTGATGAGCCTGTCGTTCCTGGTCTTCCTGGCCGTGCCGATCCTGGCACCGAGCGTGGGTGCGTTGATCCTGATGCTGGGGCCCTGGCGCTGGATCTTCGCGGTGCTGGGCCTGTTCGGCGTCGCCATCCTGGTCTGGTCCGCCTTGCGGCTTCCCGAGACGCTGAAGCCCGAGAACCGGATGCCTATCGACCTGAGGCGGATCGGGGCGGCGGCCTGGGAAACGGTCTCGAACCGACTGTCGATCGGCTACACCCTGGCCATGGCCGTCATCGTCGGCTGCCTGTTCGGCTTCATCAACTCAGCCCAACAGGTGTTCGAGGTGGCCCTGGGCAATGCGGCGATCTTTCCGATCATCTTCGCCATGGTCGGCTGTTTCATGGCGGCGGCGTCGCTGTTGAACGCCAGTCTGGTGCAGCGGTTGGGCCAGCGGTTGCTGTCGCATACCGCCCTGATCGGCTTCACCCTGTTCTCAGCCGGCCACTTCGCCGTGGCGCTGAGCGGGCACGAGACCCTGATCACCTTTGCGGTGCTCCAGGCCCTGACTATGTTCTGCTTCGGCTTCATCGGCGGCAACTTCGGCTCCATGGCGATGACGCCGATGGGCCACATCGCCGGCACGGCCGCCGCCGTTCAGGGCGTGATCTCATCCGTGGGCGGGGCGCTGATCGGATTTTTCATCGGCCAGCAGTTCGACGGCACGACTGTGCCGATGACCCTGGGCTTCACGGTCTGTGGCCTGGCGACGATCGCCATCGTTCTGTGGACGGAGCGCGGGCGGTTGTTCTCGGCGCACGAAGCGGCTTCCGCCGAGGCCAGTCAGATCTAGGACGGGCGGCCCAGGATCGATTCGTCGCGATAGGCCTTGATCTCGACGAGGTAGCCGTCCGGGTCAGCCAGCACCATCTTGGCCTGTCCCTTGTCCGTCCAGACGGTCGGGTCGAGCTGAAAAACCGTCGCGGTAGCCGTGAGCCGATCCGCCAGAGCCTGCCAGGCGGCCCAATCGAGGGTCGCTCCGAAGTGTTGAGCCTGCCGATAGGGCAACGGCATGACCGCGTCGGGCCGGGCATAGGCCGTCACCTGCGCCCCGAACAGCCACAGATCGATCCAGTGTTCCGTGGCCCGCCCGACCCTGGCACCAAGCTGCTGTTCGTAGAACCGCCGTGTCTGCTCCAGGTCAGAAACCAACAGAGACAGATGAAAGGTCGGTTGCGACAACCTACACGTCCAGCAGGAACCGGCGCGGATCCTCCAGGTGTTCCTTGATGCGCACGAGGAAGGTCACGGCCTCTTTCCCGTCGACGATGCGGTGGTCGTAGCTGAGCGCCAGATACATCATCGGGCGGATCTCGACCTGGCCGTTCACGGCGACCGGGCGCTGGACGATATTGTGCATCCCCAGGATGCCCGACTGGGGCATGTTCAGGATCGGCGTCGACATCAGCGAGCCATAGACCCCGCCGTTAGTGATGGTGAAGGTGCCGCCCTGGAGCTGGTCCAGCGTCAGGGCGCCGTCACGGGCGGCCTTGCCCAGATCCGAGATGCCCTTTTCGATGCCCGCCAGCGACAGCTGGTCGGCGTCGCGCAGCACCGGCACGACCAGGCCCTTATCGGTGCCGACGGCCACGCCGATGTCGTAGTGGTTCTTGTAGATGATGTCGGTGCCGTCGATCTCGGCATTGACCGCCGGGATCTCCTGAAGCGCCGACACCACCGCCTTCACGAAGAAGGACATGAAGCCCAGCTTGGTCCCGTGGCGCTTTTCGAAGGCGTCCTTGTACTGGTTGCGCAGGGCCATGACGGCGGACATGTCCGCCTCATTGAAGGTGGTCAGCTGGGCGGCGGTGTTCTGCGATTCTTTCAGACGGCGCGCGATGGTCTGGCGCAGACGGGTCATCTTGACCCGCTCCTCACGCGGATGGTCGCCGCGCGGAGTCGGGGCTGCGGGCGCTGACGGCGCGGGCTGCGCGGGCTGCGCGGCAGCCAGGGCCTTGGCGGCCTCCAGCACGTCGCCCTTGAGGATATTGCCCTTGGGGCCGGTGGCCGCGACCGTGGAGGTATCAACGCCGGTTTGGGCGGCCGTCCGCTGAACGGCCGGCGACAGGACCGCCGAGGCCGAAGCCCCCGCAGCCGGCACAGACACCGGCACCGCAACAGGTACGGGGGCAGACGGCGTCGAAGCCGCCGCCGAGGCCCCGGCGGTCAGCTTGCCGATGACCTGACCGGGCGTCACCGTGGCCCCATCGGCCGCCACGATCTCGGATAGAACCCCATCAGCAGGCGCGGAGACTTCGACCGCGACCTTGTCAGTTTCGATTTCGACGAGAACCTCGTCCTTTCTGACCGCATCCCCGACCTTCTTGGTCCAGGTGCCGATGGAGCCTTCGGCCACCGATTCGCCCATCACAGGGGTCTTGATCTCGACCGTCGTTCCCGTCGAGGCCGGGGCTACCGTCACCGCGGGGGTCGCTTCAGCAACAGGTGTCGCAGCCGGCACCGGGTCCGCCTTGGCAACCGCAGCCACGGGTGCCGCCGCCGCAGCGCCTCCGCCGGCACCGACGCGACCGAGCACAGCCCCCGGCGTAATGGTGTCACCGTCCTTGAAGGCAATGTCCTCCAGCGTTCCGTCCGCCGGCGAGACGACCTCAAGCGACACCTTGTCAGTGTCCAGCTCGACCAGGACCTCGTCCTTCTTGACGGGGTCGCCGACCTTCTTGGTCCAGCGGGCGATGGTCGCTTCGGTGACGGATTCACCGAGGGCGGGGGTGAGGATATCGGCCATATTCGTTCCGGATCGTGTTTGCTCAGACTTCGCTTATCAGGCGAAGGCCTCAGTCGTGAAGGCTTTCAATTCAGCGAGGTGGCGGCTCATCAGGCCGGCGGCGGTCGAGGCTGAGGCGGGGCGACCGACATAGCGGGCGCGCTTGGCCTTCACATCCATCTTTTCGAGCGTCAGTTCCAGCCAGGGGTCCACGAAGGTCCAGCCGCCCATGTTCTTGGGCTCTTCCTGACACCAGACCAGCTCGGCATTGGGGAAACGACCAAGCTCGGTCATCAGGGACTTCATCGGCCACGGATAGAACTGCTCCAGACGCATCAGATAGATGTCGTCGCGGCCCGCGGCCTCGCGCGCATCCAGCAGGTCGTAATAGACCTTGCCCGAGCACAGAACGACGCGGGAGATTTCCGCATCCGGGCGCAGCCGGATCGTCGTCTTCTCCGGATGGCTCTGGGCGTCGTCATGCAGCACCCGGTGGAAGGTCGAGCCCTCAGCCAGCTCCGACAGGGACGACACCGCCTTCTTGTGCCGCAACAGCGACTTGGGCGTCATCAGGATCAGGGGCTTACGGAACGGCCGGTGAATCTGGCGGCGCAGGATGTGGAAATAGTTGGCCGGGGTCGTGCAGTTGGCGACCTGCATATTGTCTTCGGCGCAGGCCTGGAGGAAGCGCTCCAGACGGGCGGAGGAATGCTCTGGCCCCTGGCCTTCATAGCCGTGCGGCAACAGCAGGGTCAGGCCGCTCATCCGCAACCATTTGCGTTCGCCCGACGAGATGAACTGGTCGATGACGACCTGGGCCCCGTTCACGAAGTCGCCGAACTGGGCCTCCCACATGACCAGGGTGTTGGGATCGGTCAGGGAGTAGCCGTACTCGAAGCCCAGCACCGCCTCTTCGGACAGAGCGGAATCAATGACCTCGAAGAAGGCCTGATCTTCCTTCAGGTGGTTGAGGAAGACGTAGCGTTCCTCCGTGGTCTGATCGACGATGGCGGAATGGCGCTGGGAGAAGGTGCCGCGTACGGAATCCTGGCCCGACAGACGCACGGCGAAGCCCTCGTCAAGCAGCGATCCGAACGCCAGGGACTCGGCCGTGGCCCAGTCCAGGCCTTCGCCGGCCTCGATCGCCTTGCCGCGCTCGTCGATGACACGACGCAAAGTCTTGTGACAGTCGACGTCGTTCGGAATGGTGGTCAGGATCTTGCCGATGGCCTCCAGCCGCGACCGCGACACGCCGGTATTGCCCTTGCGCTCGTCGCTTTCCGGCAGGCCCAGGCCCTTCCACTGACCGTCGAGCCAGTCGGCCTTCTTGGAGGCATAGGTCTTGCCGGCCTCGAACTGCTCGTCGAGGTAGGTTTCGAAGTCGGTGACCATGGCGCCGGCCTCGGCCGGAGTGATCACCCCCTCTTCGACCAGCCGCCGGGAATAGATCTCGCGCGTCGAGGGCAGGGCGCGGATGCGCGAATACATCAGCGGCTGGGTGAAGGTCGGATCGTCGCCTTCGTTGTGGCCATATCGACGGTAACAGAACATGTCGATGACCACGTCCTTGTGGAACGTCTGGCGGAACTCGGTGGCCACCTTGGCGGCAAAGACCACCGCTTCCGGGTCATCGCCGTTCACATGGAAGATCGGGGCCTGGACCATCAGGGCCACGTCGGACGGATAGGGCGACGAGCGGCTGTTGCGCGGGCTGGTGGTGAAGCCGATCTGGTTGTTGACCACAAAATGCAGGGTGCCACCGGTGCGATAGCCCTTCAGCCCCATCAGGGCGAAACACTCGGCCACCACGCCCTGGCCGGCAAAGGCCGCGTCGCCGTGAATCAGAAGCGGCATGACCCGCATCCGGTCCAGCGCGCCCGGCGCATCCTCGCGCAGGTCGAACGCCTGTTTGGCGCGCGCCTTGCCCAGCACAACCGGGTCGACGATTTCCAGGTGGGACGGGTTGGCGGTCAGGCTGAGGTGAACCGTGTTGCCGTCGAACTCGCGGTCTGACGAAGCCCCCATGTGGTATTTGACGTCGCCCGAGCCTTCGATGTCGGATGGCACCGACGAACCGCCCTGGAATTCATGGAAGATGGCGGCATAGGGCTTGCCCATCACCGCGGCCAGGACGTTCAGGCGGCCGCGGTGGGCCATGCCGAGGATAATCTCGTCGACCGACATATTGCCGCCGCGCTTGATCACCTGCTCGAGTGCCGGGACCATGGCCTCGCCGCCGTCCAGGCCGAAACGCTTGGTGCCGGGGAAGCGTTTGTGCAGGAAGCGTTCGAACGTCTCGGCCTCAATCAGCTTTTTGAGGATGGCGATCTTGCCTTCGGGGGTGAAGGCGTTCTCTTCCTGGCGCCGTTCGATCCGATCCTGCAGCCAATCCTTCTCGGTCGGCTCGGCGATATGCATGTACTGGATGGCGAAGGTGCCGCAGTAGACCTGATCCAGCAGCTCCATGATCTGGCGCACGGTGGCCGACGTCTGGCCCATGACACCGTCGAGATAGATCGGTCGGTCCAGATCGTTGGGTCCGAAGCCCCAGTACTCCGGCGTCAGTTCAGGGTTGTCGACCGGCATCTCGATGCCGAGCGGATCCAGCTTGGCGTGCAAATGGCCGCGGATGCGGTAGGTGCGGATCAGCATCAGGGCGCGCACAGAATCCCGCGCGGCGGCCTGAACCTGTTCTTCAGAAGCGCCCGGCTGGGAGACCCGGAGACCGGCAGCGGCCTTGGCCTCAACCGCCGGCCAGATGCCGTCAAAGGCCGACAGAGTTTCGTCCCGGCGTTCGGGCGTGGGACGCGACCACGGCGTCGTCTCGACCGAGGCGCGCACAGCATCGGCACCCTCGTTCAGCCCATCGAAAAAAGCCCGCCATTCCGCCGACACGCTCGACGGACTGTCGGCCCAGCGCGCATAGAGCTGTTCGATATAGTCGGCGTTGCCGCCATACAGGAAAGCGGTCTCGGCGAAGACCTGGTTCAGTCGCCCGGCGTCATCAGCCATGGTGTCGTTCTGGTCCGTAGTGGCCGCGCACCCACGTCGGCGCGGAGACGAGCCGGTATATAGGCTGAGTTTCTTTGCGGGTCATGGCCGAAAGCGGGCATTTTCGGAGGATTTCGTCGTTTCGCGGGCCACGTCAGCCCGGTGCCAGGGCCTCGACCTGGCAGCCCTGGATCAAAAGGTAGGCCGTGGCCGACGGCACCAGCTGCAGATGGCCCGCCCACGGGCCCTCACAGCCTTCGATGTCGACCTGCACTCGGGCCGTGCGCGCCGCGCCCCAGTCGAGGTCATACCTATGCTCGGCCCCCATGGGCGGAAAGGTCAAACGTCCGTCGACCAACACCACGTCATCGACAACGATGCGCAGCGTCCTGCCGACATAGTTGCCGAGCAGGGTGACCACTAGCGGGCCAGCTTCTGGGGCTGTCTCCTGGGCCGTCGACGATCCGCTGGGTGTGGCGCAGGCCGTCAGGCCGGCGGCGAACAGACAGGCAAGGCTGGCTCGGGCGATCATGGCGGTTCCTCCTGCCCCAAGACAGAGGGTGAGCGCCACCCGGGTCAAGCCCGTGCGGCCGCCCCGTCAGGTTTGGATAAGTCTGAGAGCCGCCAGCGCCACGCAGTACAGGCCCGCAAAAACCATAGCCACAGCGGCCACCCCCGACAGGATGGTGCGGTTGCGCCGCGTCGCGCGGGCCGACTGGATCGCGTCCTTGCCGGTCAGCCCGGCCAGGGCCAGCAGCCCTGCGCCGAACATCAGGATCATCAGGGTTGCGCCGATCACGGCGATCAGCCCTTCAGCACCTCGACCAGGGTGGCGCCGAGACGCGCCGGCGACTGTGAGACCTTGATACCGGCGGCTTCCATCGCCGCAATCTTGGATTCGGCGTCGCCCTTGCCGCCCGAGACGACGGCGCCGGCGTGGCCCATGGTGCGGCCCTTGGGCGCGGTGCGACCGGCGATGAAGCCGGCCATCGGCTTCTTGCGGCCCTTCTTGGCTTCGTCGATCAGGAACTGGGCGGCGTCTTCTTCGGCCGCGCCGCCGATCTCGCCGATCATGATGATGCTCTCGGTGGCGGGGTCGGCGAGGAACATCTCCAGCACGTCGATGAACTCGGTGCCCTTGACCGGGTCGCCGCCGATGCCGACGGCCGTGGTCTGGCCCAGCCCCTCGTTGGTCGTCTGGAAGACGGCTTCATAGGTCAGGGTGCCCGAGCGCGAGACGATGCCGACATTGCCCTTCTTGAAGATATTGCCCGGCATGATGCCGATCTTGCATTCCTCAGGCGTCAGCACGCCAGGGCAGTTCGGGCCGAGCAGCCGCGACGTCGACCGGTCCAGCCGCGCCTTGACCCGCACCATGTCGAGCACCGGAATGCCCTCGGTGATACAGACGATCAGCGGGATCTCGGCGTCGATCGCCTCGATGATGGCGTCCGCGGCGCCCGCCGGCGGCACATAGATGACCGAGGCGTCGGCCCCGGTCGCATCGCGGCCTTCAGCGACCGTGGCGAAGATCGGCAGCGTCTCGCCCTCGGACCCCTGCCAGTTCGTCCCGCCCTTGGTCGGATGGATGCCCCCGACCATCTTGGTCCCGTAGTAGCGAAGCGCCTGTTCGGTATGGAAGGTCCCGGTCTTGCCGGTCAGGCCCTGGACCAGGACCCTGGTGTTCTTGTTGACGAGAATGGACATTGCGGTCTCTGAAAAAAGGTCTGTTCGGGCGGATCGGCCGGCGTCAGCCGACCGCCTTGACGATCTTCTGGGCGGCGTCATCCAGGTCGTCGGCGGCGGTGATGTTCAGGCCGGACTGGTTGAGAATCTGCTTGCCCAGCTCGGCGTTGGTGCCTTCGAGGCGCACGACCAGCGGCACCTGCAGCCCGACTTCTTTCACCGCCGCGACCACGCCCTCGGCGATGATGTCACAGCGCATGATGCCGCCGAAGATGTTGACCAGAATGCCCTTCACCGCCGGGTCCTGGGTGATGATCTTGAAGGCCGCGGCGACCTTCTCCTTGGAGGCCCCGCCGCCGACGTCGCAGAAGTTCGCCGGCTCGGCGCCGTAGAGCTTGATAATATCCATGGTCGCCATGGCCAGGCCGGCGCCGTTGACCATGCAGCCGATGTTGCCGTCGAGCGCCACATAGGCGAGGTCCCATTCCGAGGCCTCGATCTCCTTGGCGTCTTCCTCGGTCTTGTCGCGCAGCCCTTCCAGCTCGGGGTGGCGGAACATGGCGTTGCCGTCGAAGCTGACCTTGGCGTCCAGCACCCGGATGCGCCCGTTGGTCATGACGATCAGCGGGTTGATCTCGAGCATCGACATGTCCTTCTCGACGAAGGCCCGGTAGAGCGTCGGGAAGATGAACTCGCCGTCCTGGGCGGCCGCGCCGTCCAGCTTCAGCGCACTGTTCAGGGCCGCGACGTCGGTGGGGGTGACGCCGGTCTCGGGGTCGATCGACAGGGTGACGATCTTTTCGGGCGTGTCGTGGGCGACGGCTTCGATGTCCATGCCGCCCTCGGTCGAGGCGACGAAGGCGACGCGGCCCGTCTCACGATCCACCAGCAGCGACAGATAGAGTTCGCGGTCGATGTCGGCGCCGTCTTCGATATAGAGGCGGTTGACCTGTTTGCCCTGGGGACCGGTCTGGGCGGTGACCAGGGTGTTGCCGAGCATCTCGCGCGCATTGGCGGCGGCTTCGGCCGGCGACTTGGCCAGGCGAACGCCGCCCTTGGCGTCAGCGCCCAGCTCCTTGAAACGGCCCTTGCCGCGCCCGCCGGCGTGGATCTGGGACTTCACCACATAGAGCGGTCCCGGCAGGGAGGCCGCCGCAGCCTCGGCCTCGTCGGCGGAGGTAATGGCGACGCCATCGGCGACGGGGAGGCCATAGCCCTTCAGGAGCTGCTTGCCCTGATATTCGTGGATATTCATAGATAGACCGCCGCGCGACCGAATGGGGAGATGGCGCGCTTATAGGCCCCGCCTCTTTATGGGCGCAACCGGGTGGTGGCCTATTCCACCCAATCGCGCTTGAGCGTCCGCGAGGCTCCGATCAGCAGCAAGGCGGCCAGGACATAGAAACCCATGCCCGTATAAATGGCCCAGCGCAGCGATTCCTCGCCGAACTGAGGAGCCAAAAGGTCGCTCATCCAGCCGAAATAGTAGAAGCCGACCGCGATCCCCAGCAGGTTGTTCAACAGCAGGAACAGGGCCGAGGCGGTCGTGCGCATCGGGGCCGGGACCAGGTGCTGGACCGAGGCGGTGATCGGACCCAGCCAGGCCAGATTCAGACCCGTCGGGATCAGGAAGATCAGGAAGGCCAGGACCAGAGACGTCGACTGGCTGGCCCCGCCCGGCATGAACAGGCCAATCAGCCAGGGTGTATTCATCGCCAGGATGAAGCACGGCGCCGAGATCAGAAAAGCAATGGCCGGCACCAGCGGATAGGCCCCCTTGCCGCGCTGGCCCAGACGATCGGCGATGAAGCCACCCATCCAGATGCCGATCAGGCCACCGATGAGGGCGATGCCCGCATAGTACCAGCTGACCTGGCCGAGGCTGAGTTCAAAGCTGCGCATGAAGAAGCTGGGCAGCCAACCGGCAACCCCATAGCCGCACACCGACGACGAGGCTGCCCCCAGGGCCAGGAGCCAGAAGCTGGGTTTTGGCATGACCACACTGGCGGTCGTGCGTGCGATCCACAGGGAAACGGCGATGACCAGGGCTAGCAACCCCCCGAAACCGAGAACCTGGCCGCGTGACCAGTCGCCGGTCGTGGTCCCATGATAGACAAATGCAAAGATGCCGGCCGCTGCAGCCACGGCCATGATACCCGCAGCCACTCGGCCGGCTGACGATGGCTTGACCACATCGACCATATGATCGGCGGCCTCGGCCACCGCATGCTTGATGTCCGTCGCCCCGCGCTGGGGGTCACGGACCGTCAGGCGAAGCAGTGGCGCGACCAGCAGGCCCAGCAGGCCCACAACAATGAACGACACCCGCCAGTCATAGGCGACCGCCAGCAGACCACCGACGAGCGTGCCGGCCGCCATGCCGGTGGGGATACCAAAGGCGAACACCGACAGGGCCCGTGCGCGCTGATGCGGCGGGAAATAGTCCGCGATGAGGGAATAGGCCGGGGCAACACCGCCCGCCTCGCCAACGCCGACACCCATGCGGGCCAGGAACAGCTGGGTGAAGTTCTGGGTCACGCCGCACAGGGCCGTGAACCCGGACCACACGGCCAGAGCCCCGGTCATGATCCAGACCCGGCTCTTGCGATCGGCCACCCAGGCTAGCGGGATAGCCAGGGTCGAATAGACCGAGGCGAAGGCCAGGCCCCCCAGAAGGCCGAATTGGGTGTCGGTCAGGCCGAACTCATCGATGATCTTGGGGCCGAGAATGCCGATGATCTGCCGGTCCAGAAAATTCAGCATGTAAACCAGCACCAGCACCGCCAGCACATAGTAGCGATACCGCGACGGGTGCGCCGGATTGGCCGTGGCGTCTGACATCTGATCCTCCCCGATCACATGGTTTGCGACCCTAGGTCCGTCCGCGCCCGACGCAACGAAAAAGGTCTGTTTCAACAAAAGAAAACCCCGGTCGCTGTCCGACGACCGGGGTTCAAAGGCTCAGGATAGGCTCAGGATCAGTAGCGGGCCGTCAGCGTGAACGAGAAGGTCCGCGGCGGGCCGTAGAAGGCGCTGATCGAGTTGTTGAAGGTCGCACCCGCGAAGTTGTAACCGCCCACGCGATAGGTCTCATCGGTCAGGTTGCGACCGTTGAAGCCCAGGGACCAGTTGCCGCCCGGCGCATCCCAGCTCGCGGCCAGGTCCACCAGGGCATAGCCATCCTGGTCGAGGATCGGGTCCGCCGCCTCGAACAGGTGATAGTCCGAGCGATAGGAGATCGACGGCGTGACCGACAGTTCCCCACCGAACACGTCCGGCTGGGTCCAGGTCGCGCCCAGGAAGACGGTGTGCTCGGGCGAGTTCTGGAACACGCGAATGTTCGAGATGTCGACGGGCGAGCCCGTCACATAGGTGATGAACTCGTCGAACTCGGCGTGCAGATAGCCGTACGACAGGAAGGCGGTCAGGTTATCGGTCAGGAAGGCGGTCGCTTCGAACTCGGCCCCGTAGATGGTCGAGGAGCCGACGTTGTCGACGATCGAGGCGATACCCGTCGCCGGCAGCGTCGCCACGACCTGTGAGGTGATCTGCTGATCCTCATAGGCCGAATAGAAGACCGCCGACGAGAAGAGGAAACGGCGACCGATATTGCCCTTCAGACCGACCTCAAAGGTGTCGACGATTTCGGGGTCGTAGCCGTTGACCGTCTGCGGGGTCAGGAAGGCGTCGCCGCGCATGTCCCAGCCGCCCGACTTAAAGCCTTGCGAGTACGAAGCGTAACCGGTCAACGCGTCTGTGAAGTCATAGGTCAGCGAAACCCGCGGGGTGAACCGCTCAAAGGTTTCAGAGGCGGTGTAGTCGGTGCGGGTCGCAAAGACCGGACGCACCGTGCCCCCCGTGAGCGGCGAGCGTGTCGCACCCAGGAAAAAGGCGCGATAGACATCGCCGGTCTTGTCGTCCTGGGTCCAGCGACCACCGACCGAGACTTCCAACCGATCCGTCAACTCATAGGAGAAATCACCGAAGACCGACCAGGAGGTCGTATCGACCGAGCCCGCCGCCGCGATGACGACGCCCAGGTTACCGGCGATGGTGTCGAAGACACCGGCAGCGGTGGAGTCGAGGTAGTAAATCCCCGCGACACCCGACCAGCGGTCGCCTTCGAACAGGGCCTGGAACTCCTGGCTGAACTGGTTGTCTGAATAGATGGCCGGAACATCCAGATAGGGCAGCGGCGTCTGGTCAAAGTCGATGACGGTCGCCGTATCACCGCGACGGTTGGCCGTGATCGAACGCAGGGTCAGCCAGTCATTGACGTACCACTCACCCGTCAGAGACAGGCCTTCAGTGACCACGCGCTGCTCACCGGTCAGACCGGCCTCGGTGTCATAGACGCTGGCCGGCGGGGTATAGCCGCCAACCGTCGAGTTCACCTCACGGTGGCCGTGACGCGGATTGGAGTTGTCCTCGACCCGGTCATAGGCGAGGCGGAAGAACAGGGCATCGGTCGGAGTCCATTCCGCCGACAGGCGCCAGCCCGTCACATCGCGGTTGTACTGCTCTTCGCCGGTCGTGAGGTTTTCACCGAAGCCGTCACGGGTGTAGCGCGCGAAAGCGGCCCCGAACGACAGAGTCTCGGAAACCGGCGCGCCACCCGACACGATCACATCGGCCTGGCGATACGAACCCAGCGTGGCCGAGGCCTCGAACTCAGGCGTCTGACCGATCCGGTCGGTGACGTACTTGATCGCACCACCGATGGTGTTACGGCCGTACAGGGTGCCTTGCGGGCCCCGCAAAACTTCGATGCGGTTGATGTCGAAGATGTCCAGAACCGCGCCTTGCGGGCGGGCGATATAGACGTCGTCGACGTACAGGCCGACGCCGGGCTCAAAGCCCCACAGCGGGTCCTGCTGGCCGACGCCACGGATGAAGGAGATCAGGGTCGAGTTCGAGCCACGGGCAACCTGGACCGTGGCGTTCGGCGTCTGCTGTTGCAGGGCCGTGATGTCCGTCGCGCCGGTCTGCTCCAGGCGCTCGGAGCTCAGCGAGGTCACCGCGATCGGCACATCCTGCAGCGCTTCTTCACGGCGACGGGCCGTGACGATCACTTCGCCGACGACATCTTCATTGCCGGTCGGCTGCGTTTCCTGGGCGAGAGCGGAAACGCTCATGGCGCTCCAGGCGGCGCTCGCCAAAAGGGCGGCGCGGGCGATTCTGTTCATGTCTATTTCCCCGACTGCGTTTCCAACGCGCTGAATTATTTATTCAGCGTTCAATGATTTTTGAAGGTGAACGCAATTCACTTAGCTGTCAAACAGCGTGGATTGGCTTCCTCGACGTAAGGCCCGTGCTGTGGCGGAAATGCCAATACTGGACAGGTCAGACGGTGCCGCTAGGTTCAAGCGCAATGGCCATAAAGACTCCCCCTCCTGCCAAGCCCGCCAAGCCTGCCCGACGCGGCCGCCCGCCCAAGACACGGGCCGTGGGCGATACGCGCGATTCGATTCTCGATGCCGCCGAGGATCTGTTTTCCAAACACGGCTTCTACGGCGTAACCATCCGCGAGGTCGCCCGTGAGGCCGGCGTCGATACGGCCCTGGTTCATTACTATTTTGGGGCCAAGCGGGACCTGTTCGATGCCGTGTTCCTCCGCCGGGCTGAGATCTGGAACAATGAGCGGGTCGACGCGATCAACCGCTATGCGGTCGACGCCGGCACTGCCATGACTCTGGAAGGCTTGCTCGAGGCTTTCCTGCGCCCACCGTTCGAATGGTCGCTGAAGGGCGGGCCGGGGTGGAAACACTATTCAGCCTTGGTGGCCCAGACCAACGCCAATCCAACCTTCGGCGGCGAAACCATGGCGCGGTACTTTGACCCGGCCATCCGTCGTCTGATGGAGCTGTTGAAACAGGTACTGCCCGGTGCCCGCGAAGTGGACCTGTACTGGGCCTACCACATGCTTTCTGGCGCGCTGACGCTGACCCTTGGCGAAACCGGGCGGCTGGACAGGCTGTCGGGCGGGATCGCCAGATCCGGCGATCTGGATACGGCGGGGGATTACATGGTCAGGTTCGCGGCGGCTGGCTTTCGCGCCTGCTGTCCGGCCAGCGGTCCAGCGGCGTGAGCACGCAACCCTCGACCACCCTGATGAGCTGGGCCCGAGGCCTGGGTGCGGCGGTGATCGTGGGCGCGTTCCTGTCCTTCACCGGTGCCTTCGGAACCGGGCACCTGCCTCTGGTGAGCCGCTTTGTCTACTGGGTCCCCCTGATGGTGATGGGGAGCATCATCGGCGGGCTGATCGTCGAAGGCTTCCGGCGCTGGAGCGGGCTGGACGAACGCCCGATCGTTCGCGGCGTCGCCATGACCGTAGTGATGGCCGTGCCGATCACCCTCATCGTCTGGGTGGCCACAACCTTGATGATGCGCCTGGCCTGGGACTGGGCCTATTTCGCCGGCCTGATCGGGCCTGTGTTTCTGGTGTCTGCCGCCATGACGGTCATCGGCCACCTCCTGGAGCGCCCGACCGAGACACACGCCGGCGCTGTCGACGCCGCGCCGGCAGCCTTTCTGGATCGTCTCCCCCCGAAGCTGAGAGGGGCCGAGATCTACGCGGTCGGGGCGGAGGATCACTATCTGCGCGTCTATACGGATCGCGGCACCAATCTGGTCCTGATGCGGCTGGCCGATGCCATCAAAGAGCTGGAGGGCCTGGAAGGTGCCCAGGTTCACCGGTCCTGGTGGGTGGCAAAGAATGCGGTGCTGGAAGCCCGGCGCGGCGACGGACGCGCGACCCTGAGCCTGAAGGGCGGGATCACCGCCCCGGTCAGCCGCCGCTACGCCGCCGGGCTGCGGCGGGCCGGCTGGTACTAGCCGGCCCAGACCCCGTGGAATGCTGCGGGCAAGGCCACGTCGGCCCGCCATGTCGCCACCGGGCCGTCTTCGATACGGGCCACGTCCAGTACATGCAGCTCGGTCGCCCGTTCCGCCAGGTTCAGACTAGGTCCGACCAGCCAGGCATCGGCCTCGGTTTGAGCCCGCGGCTTGGCCACATAGATCATCTCGTCGACGACATGATCGGCACCGAAGTCGAAAGCCCGGGTCTGGCCACTGCCCCAGTCCGTCACACCGATGGCGCGGGCGAAGGGCGTCTCCCGGTTCTCGCCGGTCGTGTGGACGCTCAGACGCCGGGACAGGCCTGCTCGCTCAGGGTCGCTACGCGGGAACTCGGCGACGACCGGAAGGCGGGTCAGTTCGGTCGTGCCGTCCGCCTTGAGCCGGATCAAACCCAGGTGGGCGGGCTCACCATCAAGGGGCACGCCCTCGACCACCTCGGATGCGCCGCGGGCGGCAAAATCCATGTCCCGGTGCAGAGCGAGGTCAAACAGGATGTCGTCGCCCACCGTCCAGGCATCGCCCAGATGGAAAAAGCCGAAGGCCTCGGTTTCGAAGAGACGGCGACGGGTCAGGTCGTCCTTGTCGACGACGAGGATCTGGGTGCCCGTCTCGGGTCGCCAGGCGAAGCCGTCGGCAAAAGGCATGGTCTGGCGTTCACGCACCCAGGGCTGCAGCACGATCACCAGGTGCCGGGTCGTGGCGGTGAAGTCGTGCACATAGCTGGCGCGCGGCAGATCTATGACCGAGGCATCCTCAAAGGTACCGTCCGCTGACAGCCGCCAGACAATAGCCTGCCCTCCTCCCATTCCCAGATTCCAGATCCGCCCGTTCGGCTCGACGCGGGGATGGGCCAGAAAGGGCATCGAGCGCAGGTCAGAACGCAGGGTGACATAGCCCTCCGTTTCCAGAGTTTGGGGGTCCATGGCCACGGGCGAACCGCCTTCCCACAGAGCCCAAAGCCGGTCACCCGCCATCAGCACCGACGTATTGGCGGCATTAGCGTCATCCGGCGAGCCGATCTCGGCGCGCGGGTCAGGCGGCGTGCCGAAGCCCGGCATGACCATGGCCCCCAGGCGCTCTTCCTGGCGACGTTTGCGGGTGTCGACAAAGCGAGCGGCCAGCTCGACGCTGTCACCGCTGACAGAGAAGCGCCGCACCAGGCCGTCGCCGTCGAACCAGTGCCGGGCGCTGCGCCCGGGCCGTCGGAACTTGGCCGGGCCATTGCGGTACAGAACGCCTTCCAGCCCAACTGGTGGCCGACCCTCGACGAGCCTCATGGCGCGCGGAGCGATGTCCGCCTCGATGTCACCGGTGGCCAACGCCCAGTTGGGGGTCGCCGCTGCGGCCTGGGCGGCGCGGACCAGATCGGGGGTAATCACGGTTGCGGAAAGGACCGCAGCCCCCATCAGAAACGAACGACGCGAGGGGATCATCCTGCGGTCCTCCTATTGCGCCAGATTGATGGTCTGGGCCGTGTCGCCCGCGACGGTGAAATGGGCGCGATCCCAACCGGCCGGCCCCATATTGCCGCGCGCATTGTTTGAAAAGGCAAAGGGCTCGGTCGGCATGCCGAACGGGTTTCGCGACATCTCGCCGTCGCCGTTCAGATCGTGAAAGGCCCGCATGGCGTAGTCGCCGGCGGGGAGGTCTGCGAAATCCACAACGCTCGAGGTGGCGGTTACAGAAACCCGCTCCACCCGGACAGGCCGCCCGCCACCGTCATAGGCAGACTGGGAATCATACAGGGCCACCATGATCTGGCCCGACGGCTGGCCGGTTTCGAAGGTGAAGGTGATGTCTGCGGTCGAATCTTGCGCCAGGGCGGGCGTCGCGGCGAGGGCCAGGACGGCGGCGGCGGCGGCGAGAAAGGCTTTCATGGTTCGTCTCCATCGGAACGGTCGGCGACCGCGTGTTGATGGAGACAGGATGCGGGGGCCGCCGCGGCCGCGCATCACAGGATGCATGAACCGCCGCCTGCCGTTCGCGGATGACCGCCGATGTCAGTTCACGAAGCGCGAACGACCACCTGATCGAGCCAATCGAACTGTTGGCGGTTCTCGGCCCACTGGTCGCGGGTCTGGCCCCAGGCGTCGACGCGGGCGTCCTGGAAGGGCGGGGGTAGACGCGTGGGGCCGCGATTGATCGAGCCGAGGCGGGCGGCAACCTTCTGTGAGGGGACATTGTCCGGGTCGATGACATGGATGACATCATCCCAACCGAGGTGGTTGAAGGCCCAGTCGATTGACGCCGCCGAGCCTTCCGTGACGAAGCCCTTGCCGGCCTCGGACGGCAGGATCGACCAGCCGACTTCAGCTTGGGGCCAGCCATGCGGGAACCACGGCCCCAGCCGCCCGACCCAGCGGCCCGTCTCTTTCTCGATGACCGAGAAAAAACCGAACCCCTGCAGTGACCAGGACCCCGCCACGCTCATCATCTGACGCCAGACAACCGATGGCGGAGCCGCACCACCGATGTATTTGACGTGCTCGGCGTCACTCATCAGCTCGACATAGCCGTCGAAATCTTCGGCCAGGGGCGGGCGAAGGATCAGGCGGGGGGTTTCGAGCGTGGGTCCAAGCGTCACAGGAACAGCAGGCTTCGCGGCAGGTTCGGATACATCCGCGCATACTGGTCCGCCGCAGGGTCGCAGTCCACCTCGGTGCAGGCGATCTGGCGCAGACGCCAGACGCCGTTGGACCGCTGCAACAGGGCGTCGACGGGTTCATAGCCATTGCCGCGATCACCCGGTGCCTGCGGGCGAACGATGACCCTGGCCCAGCCGCAGGCGACCTGGATCGAATCGACCATGAACTCAACGTCATGGCCGGCCATCTGTTCGATCGACGGGCGCAGGGCGTTGAGAACGGCCCGACGGGTTGTCGTTCCGGGACGTGGCGAGGTGGCCGCACAGGAACTCTGCGCCTGGGCCGGCTGGGGATGAACGACCACCGCCGACGGGACGGCGATGAGAGCGAAAACGCAGGCACTGACGGCAAAACGGCGCATGGCGACCTCCGGGTTGAGCCGAAAATCTACGCCTGCGCCGCGCCGTTGCAAACGACGTTATCTGACGATCAGCCGAGCGACGGCTCGATCTCCTTGCAGACGTCGATCAGACCCTTCACGGACTCGACCGACTTGGCGAACATGGCCTTCTCGTCGTCGTTCATCGAGAACTCGATGACCCGCTCGACGCCGCCGGCCCCCAGAACGGCGGGGACGCCGACATACATGCCGTCCAGGCCGTACTGGCCCGAGACCCACACCGCGCACGGCAGGACGCGCTTCTTGTCCTTCAGATAGGCCTCGGCCATCAGGATGGCGCTCTCGGCCGGGGCATAGAAGGCCGAGCCGGTCTTGAGCAGGCCGACGATCTCGCCGCCGCCGCCGCGCGTGCGCTTGACGATGGCGTCCAGCTGATCCTGGGTCAGCATCCCCTGCTCGACGCATTCCGGCAGGCTCAGGCCGCCGACGGTGGAGTGGCGCACCATCGGCACCATGTCGTCACCGTGGCCGCCCAGCGTCCAGGCGTGGATGTCTTCCACCGAAATGCCGGTGGCGTCGGCCAGGAAGTGGGCAAAGCGGCCCGAATCCAGAATGCCGGCCATCCCCACGACCTTCTCGCGCGGCAGGCCGGAGAACTGGCGCAGCGCCCAGACCATGGCGTCCAGCGGATTGGTGATGCAGATGACGAAGGCGTTGGGGGCGTGCTGTTTGATGCCCTCGCCCACGGCCTTCATGACCTTCAGATTGATCGAGACCAGGTCATCGCGGCTCATGCCCGGCTTGCGCGGCACGCCGGCCGTCACGATGCAGACGTCGGCACCGGCGATGTCGGCATAGTCATTGGCGCCCTTGAGCGTCACGTCGGAATCAAAGACCGCTGCCGCCTGGGAGATATCCAGCGCCTTGCCCTGGGGCGTGCCCTCGGCGATGTCGAACAGGACCACATCGCCCATCTCCTTGCGCGCGGCCACATGGGCCAGGGTGCCGCCGATCATGCCGGCGCCGATGAGAGCGATCTTGGAACGAGCCATGGGGGGATCCTGTCTGTCGATGGGGAGAAATCGTCGGCGCGCGGTCTAGCGCCGTGCGGGGACGGGGGCAAGCGGGACGGCCGGCTGACGCAAGGTCAGGTCCGATCCGGCAGCCGGGCCATGATCAGGTCGGTCAGGCGCGCAAAGCCGATGATGACAGCCCCCAGGATCACACTCGACGTGCCGCCGGTGAACAGGAGGAGCTTCTTCATCACCTCGCCAAGGTTGACCACGTCGCGCGAGACGGACGGCAGGGTGATGCCGTAACCGAGAGACTCGCCCGGCACATCGACGCGAACCGTCGGATCATAGAGTACGCCCCAGATCATCAGGCCGATGCCTCCCAGCACAAGGATCACGCCGGAGATAAACGTCGGTCGAGAGCGGGCCGGAGACGCCACCGGCCCGGCGCCGATCTCTGTTTGGACAACGGTAGCCTCGGCCCACCCGGCCCGATAGACCGCCTCAAGCTGGACTTTGCGAGCCGGTGGAGCCGTCAGATACTCGAGCTGCTGGTCCGCAGTCAGACGCTCGAACTCTTCGTTGGACAGATCGCTCATCGGGGCCTCCGCTCGACAGAGTGGCCCGACTCCAAGCACCCTACAAATTCAGCAGCCCCGGATCCCCGCCCTGGGCCGCGATGTTGTCGGTGATGACTTTTTCCGCCGCATAGCGGATCAGGCTGTTGGGGCCGCCGGCCTTGGGGCCGGTGCCCGACAGGCCTTCGCCGCCGAAGGGCTGAACCCCGACCACGGCGCCGGTCATCGAGCGGTTGATGTAGACATTGCCCGCCGGGACCAGGCGGGTGACCTCGTCGGCGAAGGCCTTGATGCGCGAATGCACGCCCAGCGTCAGGCCGAAGCCCCGCGACGCCAGCTTTTCAGCCACCGCCGGCAGCTTGTCCGGGTCATAGCGATAGACGTGCAGGACCGGGCCGAAGACCTCCTTTTCCAGGAAGTCCGGCGTCGGGATCTCGGCGATGGTCGGAGCGAAGAAGTCGCCCAGGCCCTCGACCGCCGACAGGTCGGCGCGGGCGATGACCTTGGCCTCTTTCTCCAGCCGGGCGACGTGGGCCTCGAGCATCTCGCGGGCCTCCGCGTCGATGACCGGGCCGATGTCGGTGGAGGGGTCGGACGGGTCGCTGATGACCTGGGCGGCCAGGGCACCTTTAAGGCCTTCAATGATGGTGTCGGCGGAATCCTTCGGTACGAACAGGATGCGCAGGGCCGAGCAACGCTGGCCCGCGCTTCCGAAAGCCGACAGCACGACATCATCCAGCACCTGCTCGCGCAGGGCCGTGGTGTCGATGAACATGCCGTTCAAACCACCCGTCTCGGCGATGAAGGGGATGATCGGGCCGGGCCGGGCGGCGATGGCGCGGTTGATGATCCAGGCGGTGTCGGTGCCGCCGGTGAAGGCGACACCGTCGATGCCCGGATGGCTGACCAGGGCGGCGCCGACGCGTGAGCCGGGCCCGGGTGCCAGGGCGATCAGATAGCGGTCCAGCCCCGCCTGGACGAACAGCATGACGGCCTCGGCGGCGATCAGGGTGGTCTGTTCGGCCGGCTTGGCGATGACGGCGTTGCCCGCGGCCAGGGCCGCGGCGATCTGGCCGGTGAAGATGGCCAGCGGGAAGTTCCACGGGCTGATACAGGCGAAGACCCCGCGGCCGTGCAGCATCAGCTCATTGGTTTCGCCCGCCGGGCCTTTCAGGGTTTCGCGGCCTGCGAACTGACGCTCGGCCAGCATGGCGTAGTAGCGGCAGAAGTCGGCGGCCTCGCGCACCTCGGCGACCCCGTCGTTGAGCGTCTTGCCCGCCTCGCGGCTCAGCAGGGCGACCAGCCGGTCCATGTCGTTTTCCAGCGCATCGGCCATGGCGCGCAGGATCACGGCGCGACCGGCCCCGCCCTTGCGGTCCCAGGCGACCTGGGCGGTGTGGGCCTTGTCGATGGCGCGGTCCATCTCGGCCTCGGTGATTTCCGACACCTGACCCAGCACGCGCTTGCGATCCGAGGGGCTGGTGACCTCCTGCACGTTCTGGCCGGCCATCAGGGCACCGCCGACGATGGGGCCGGAGGTGAAGCGTTCACGGTCCAGCTTGTCCAGAGCCAAGGCGTGGGCGTCGCGGTCTTCGGCGCGCGAATAGTCGCGTCCGAGGGAGTTCTGACGGTCGCCGTACATGTCGATGGGCCTCGGGATTTTCGGGTGGGGGCCGGGTTCGGCCTCGAGCTGATCCAGCGGATCGGCGGCGACGGCCTCGGCGGGCACGCGCTCATCGAGCAGCGCGTGGACAAAGGAGGAGTTGGCACCGTTCTCAAGCAGACGGCGGACCAGATAAGGCAGGAGGTCTTCGTGGCCACCGACCGGCGCATAGGTGCGCACCGTCATCGGCTCCTTGAAGCTCTTCTCGGCGGCCTCATAGAGGGCCTCACCCATGCCGTGCAGGCGCTGGTACTCGATCTTGACCCCGGCCTCCTTGGCCATCTGGTGGACGGCGGCCAGCGAATGGGCGTTGTGGGTGGCGAACTGGGCGTAGAGGTGGGGCGACGCCGCGATCAGCTTGCGCGCGCAGTACAGATAGTTGACGTCGGTGGCCGGCTTGGTCGTGAAGACCGGATAGTCGGTACGACCCGCGACCTGGGCGCGTTTGATCTCGGTGTCCCAATAGGCGCCCTTGACCAGCCGGCACATCAGACGCCGCCCACGCTCACGGGCGATCTGATGGACCGTGTCGATCACTTGCGGGCAACGCTTCTGATAGGCCTGAATCGCCAGTCCGAGGCCCGTCCAGCCGCCAAGCGATTCCTCGCCGGCCAGACGGTCGAGCAGCTTGAGCGACAGAACCAGACGATCCGCCTCTTCGGCGTCGATGGTGAAGTTCAGATCATGGCGCGCAGCGATCTGGGCCAACCGAACGACACGCGGATAGAGCTCGTCCCAGACGCGCTCTTCCTGAGTCGCCTCATAGCGGGGCGAAAGGGCCGACAGCTTGACCGAGACACCGTGACCCGTTTCCGGTCCACCGGCCTTGCCTGACTTGGCGCGGTGTTTGCCAACCGCCTCTATGGCCACGGCATAGAGCCGCTCATAGCGTTCGGCATCAGCGACCGTGCGGGCGCCTTCGCCGAGCATATCGAAAGAACAGAGAAAGCCCTCCCGGCCGGCGCGCTTCATCGCCGTTTCGATGGTGCGGCCAAGGACGAACTGTTCGCCCATGATGCGTACGGCCTGGGCCACCGCCTGACGGATAACCGGCTCGCCCAGGCGCCCGGCGATGCGGCGCAGGAAGGCCGGCAGATTGTCGCGCGCCTCAGGGTCGACCTCGACCAGGTGGCCGGTCAGCATCAGGCCCCAGGTCGAGGCGTTGACGAACAGATTGTCGGAATGACCCAGATGACTGGCCCAGTCGGCCGAGCCGATCTTTTCGGCGATCAGCTTGTCGCGGGTGTCTTCGTCGGGTGTGCGCAGCAGGGCCTCGGCCAGGCACATAAGGGCCAGGCCCTCGCGGGTGCCGAGCGAGAACTCCTGAAGGAAGCTCTCGACCACGCCCTGACGGTCGTTGGAGCGGCGCGCACCGCGCACCAGTTCGACGGCCTCGTCCAGCACCGCCGTCCGCTCCGCGCCGGCCAGTGGCGGTGCGGCCAGCAGATCGGCCACAGCCTCGCGCTCATCGCGGTATTTCAACGCGTCAAGGGAATCGAACTGGGGGGTGGTCAAGGCCATGCCGCGCCGTCTAACGCCGCTTTGACGGTAGGGAAAGGGGCTGGGAAGGGAATAGGGATCAGGGAACAGGTTTTAGGGGGATTGCGGATAGGGACGTCAATGCGGCCACCTGCCCTGGAACCTGGAACCCGAAAGCCTAAAACCTAGCCCCTGGAACCCCGCAGCTAGCCCGCGTTCATGTCCTGGATCTTGATGATCGCCGGCCCGAGGATGACCACGAACAGCACCGGCAGGAAGAAGAGGATCATCGGCACGGTCAGTTTGGCCGGCAAGGCGGCGGCCTTCTTCTCAGCAGCCGACAGCCGCATCTCGCGGCTTTCCTTGGCCATGACGCGCAGCGCCTGCCCCAAGGGGGTGCCGTATTTTTCGGCCTGGATCATGGCCGTGGCCACCGACTTGATGCCCGGATGGTTCGTTCGTTTGGCGAAGCCCTCGTAGGCCGAGCGTCGCTCCGGGAGATAGGACAGCTCAGCTGCCAGCAGGGTGTATTCTTCTGCCAGGTCGATGGACTGGCCACCGATCTCTGCCCCAACCTTAGTGATTGCGGCCTCGATCGACATCCCGGATTCCACACAGATCAACAGCAGATCCAGCGAATCCGGGAAGGCCTGAACGATTGACTGGCGACGCTTGGAAGCCCGGTTCGAGACATAGACGTTGGGAAGATAGAAGCCGAGCACGAACCCGCCGACGACGGCGGCCACGCGCATCATGCCCGTCAAGCCGAAGTCGTTGATGGCGAACAGATAGATGGCGACGATCAGAGCCATGACGAAGGGCATGGCAAAACGGAAGAAGTAGAAGGTCGTGAGCGGGCCCGGGCCTCGGAACCCGGCCTGCGCCAGGCTTTCAACGACCTTTGGGTCCTCCAGTAGCTTCGAGAGATTGAGGCGATCTACCACCCGCTTCTTGAAGCCTTCGTCGCTGTGGCGCAGGGCGGATTCCCGCTGGGCCAGTTGTTGGCGAGACCGCCGGCGCAGTTCTTCCTTGCGCTCAGCCATCGCCTTCATTCGTTTCTCAAGCTTTGCCCCGCCACCTAGCCCCCCGAGGAGGGTGATCAGGGTCGCAAACGTCAGGATCGCGATCAGGACGGTGAGGAGGTTGCGGGGCTCGACAAGGGCTTCCATGACAGGTCCCGCGCTAGAACTTGAAGTTGATCATGCGCCGCATCACGAAGATGCCGATGCCCATCCACAGACCGGCTCCCAGAAGCATGATCTGGCCTCGGATATCCGTGAACATGAGCATCATGTACGAGGGTGTCGTGGCCGTTACCATGGCCATGACGCCGGGCGGGAGACAGCCGATGATGGCGGCTGAGGCCGTGGCCTCGGACGACAGGGCCTTGATCTTTTCGGCCATCAGTTTGCGCGACCTGAGGACGTTCGACAGATTGCCCAGCGCCTCCCCCAGGTTGCCCCCGGTCTTGGCCTGGATGGAGATAACGATAGCCAGAAAGCGGAGCTCCGGTGTCGGCATTCGCGCGTACATCTTCTCCAGAGCCTGCTCGAGCGTCAGACCCATGCCGATGTTCTCCACCAGGCGCTGAAACTCAGGCCCGAGAGGCGCGCTCATCTCCTTGCCGATGACCTTCAGACAGTCGTGGACCGGCAGTCCTGATTTGACGCCACGAACGATGATATCGATGGCATCCGCAAAATCAGCGGTGAATTTCTTTGTCCTTCGTTTGGCCAGGGTGCCGACGATCCAGCGTGGCAGCCCCACACCAAAGACGAGGGGCAGGGCCGGCCAGATGAACCAGGGCATGCCGAACAGCATCCCGAACAAGAGGGCAAAGACGCCCAGCGCGGCTGATACCACCCAGAAGACACCGATCTTCATCGACAGGCCGGCCTGCTGGAGCTTGGCCTCCATGGTGACGCGCGCCTTGCGCTCGTTGCGCTCGGCCTCCTTGAGCTGGAGCACGATCTGTTTGCGGCGCTGCTCAGCCGTCTGGGGTCCGGTCTGGTTCCGCTTGGAGGCGGCCTGGGGAGCACGGTTCGAGAACCCCTGAGCACGCTTGACCGCGCGCGATGAGGAGTCCTCACCTCCGACAAACGCAAAGCCAAGGCTGGTGATGGTCACGAACCCCAGGACGGCAGCCAGTATCATCAGCATGACGGCTACTCCGCGGCGTCCAGGGCCTCGGCCAGCTCTCGTTCCAGCCCATAGTATCGGGCCCGGTCCCAGAAGCGCGGACGAGCGATCCCTGTCGAACGGTGCCGACCAAGCACCTTGCCGTTTTCATCCTCACCGGTGATCTCGTAGACGAACAGATCCTGGGTCACGATGACGTCGCCTTCCAGGCCCAGAACTTCGGTCACATGGGTGATGCGACGCGACCCGTCGCGCAGGCGCGTCGCCTGGATGATGACGTCGACCGAGCCGACGATCATTTCGCGAATGGTCTTGGACGGGAGGCCGAAGCCACCCATGGTGATCATCGATTCCATCCGGCTGATGGCTTCGCGTGGCGAGTTGGCGTGCAGCGTACCCATGGACCCGTCATGGCCGGTGTTCATGGCCTGGAGCAGGTCAAAGGCCTCGGAACCGCGGACCTCACCGACGATGATCCGCTCGGGACGCATCCGCAGACAGTTCTTGACCAGATCACGCATGGTGATCTGGCCCTGACCCTCCAGGTTGGGAGGGCGCGTTTCAAGGCGCACGACATGCGGTTGCTGGAGCTGAAGTTCGGCGGCGTCTTCGCAGGTGATGACCCGCTCGGTCGGATCAATGAAGGCCGTAAGGGTGTTGAGCAGGGTGGTCTTGCCCGAGCCCGTGCCGCCCGAGATGACGACGTTGCAGCGGCAGGCCCCGATGACCCCCAGAACACGCGCACCTTCCGGGCTGATGGAGGCAAACTCCACCAGGTTGCGCATGGTCAACTTGTCCTTCTTGAACTTTCGGATGGTCAGGGTCGGGCCATCGATCGCCAGGGGCGGCGCGATAACGTTGACGCGTGACCCATCCGGAAGCCGGGCGTCACAGATCGGCGAGCTTTCGTCGACACGGCGACCGACCTGAGACACGATCCGCTGACAGATATTCATCAGCTGAGTGTTGTCCCGGAAGCGAACATTGGTCAGCTGGACCTTGCCGCCCACTTCGATAAAGACCCGATTGGCCCCGTTGACCATGATGTCAGCGATGTCATCGCGCGCCAGCAACGGCTCCAGCGGCCCATAGCCCAGGACGTCGTTGACGATGTCCTGAACCAGGTACTCCTGTTCAGCCACGGACATGGAGACGTTCTTGATCGCCACCAGCTCGGCAACGATGTCGCGAATTTCCTCCGCCGCCGCTTTAGGGTCGAGCTGCGCCAGCTGCGACAGGTCGATTGTGTTCAGCAGGGCATTCAGAATGGTCGTCTTGGACGCGTGGTAATAGTCCGACTGTTCGCGGACGATCTCAGCAACCGGCTGGGCCTTCTTGAGCTGCTCAAAACCTTTGGTGGCCCGCGGCGCGGCGGCGGGCTCGGGCTTGCGCGCTGAATCGTGGCCCGACTTCCCGGCAAGCGCGTCCATCCGCTCAGGCCGAGCGGTCACCCCGACATCGATGGCTTCGTCATCGCGACCGGATTCCGTCAGCGCCTCCGGCATCGGCGTAGCCGACTGTTGGGGCCGGACGGTCGGCGTAGGTGCCCCGGTGCCTGAAGAGGTGCGCTTGCCGAACACTCGCGTTTAGGCCTTCTTCTTGAACAGGTTTGAGAACAGACCACCCGATTTTTTGCCGGGAGCCGGCAGGGCTGTGATTTCTCGCTGAGACACAATCTGGGCCAGCCCAAGAAAGGCTTCCGCCGCCTTGGACTTGGGTGCCGCCTCGATCACCATCTGACCATTGTTCGCGGCCTCGCCAAAAGTCTTGGCGTCGAACGGAATGATCATCGAGGGATGGACGCCCAGCGCGCCGGCGAACTCCTTGAGGGGAATTTCCGGGCGACCCGGGAGGCCAACCTGATTCAGGACCAGGCGGGGCGGGGCGTCGTTCGGACGCGCCTGACGAACCAGGTCGATGATATTCTTGGCATTGCGCAGCGAGGCCAGATCGGGCGCGGCGACCACAACGACCTCGTCCGAGGTCACCAGCGTCTGTCGCATCCAGCTCGACCAGCTGTGCGGTAGGTCCAGCACAACGAAGGGCGCGGTTGACCGAATCTTCTGGGTCACCTCTTCAAAGGCCTCGCTCGACAGATCCCAGTCCGCTTCCAGGGTGGCCGGTGCCGCAAACAGGCTCAGGCGATCGGTGCAGCGGGCCGTCAAACGATCCAGCAGGGTCGGGTCCAGTCGATCGGGCTGGCCCAGGGCATCGGCCACGCCGCTCAGGGGGTCCTGATTGAAGTCCAGCCCTGCTGTTCCGAACGGAAGATCGTAGTCGACAATCACCGTGTTGGACCCGACGCGCTCGGCCAGGGTGTAGGCTGTGTTGTGGGCGACAGTCGAAGCCCCCGCTCCGCCACGGGCTCCGACAAAGGCGATCGACCGGCCCACAAAGGGGCGTGCCGGGTCGGAAAAGAGCGATCCGATGGTCGAGATCAGCTGCAACGGGGGAACCGGTCCGACAAGGTATTCGCTGACACCGCGGCGGATCAGCTCACGATACAGCATGATGTCGTTGGCCGCGCCAATCACCACCACCTTGGTCCCGGCGTCGCAGACCTCTGCCAGGCCATCCAGCGCATCCAACAGGCTGGTGCCCATCAAATCGCTCTCGACCATCACCAGCGCCGGCGTCGGCTCATGTCGATAGGTCTCTATCGCGGCCGCCATGCCGCCGACCCGGATCTGGGTCGTGGCGCGTGCCATGCGACGATCCTGGCCGGCCCGCTCAGCCGCTGACAGGGTTTCAGCGCGCTCGCCGAAAATGTGGATTGTGATGCGCGGAATCTGAATGGCCGCCAGCGCAGCATCGGTTTGGGCCACTAGATCGCCGACAGGATTGAACCCTCCGGGGGACGTCGCGACAGGCGCGCTCGCGCGGGTCGCCGGCAAGGCCGAAGCCGAGGCTGATGCGTCAGGCGGCATGAATTGCAACGGCCCGGCATCGCGCGCGGTGCTGGCTTCCAATGCCGAAGGGTTTGAATCGGATGACGACGGCATGGCACCGCTCAGCGGCGATCCATTCGACCCGAGTTCGAGGTCGAGATCGAGATCGAAGTCCTCTTCGAACCCGTCGTCTCCAAAGGCCTGGCTGCGGGCAGAGTTCATGGTCTGGCTCGAGAGTTGGCGGTCATCAGTTGACGGCGTCCGAAACGGTAGTTGAGTCGCTACTGGTGTGCGTCGAGGTGCCTTCGCCCCTTCGGTAGCTCTGAATCACGACCGTGCGGCGACCGGCATCTGACGGCCCCATGGGGCGCTGCCCCATGATGTCGCGGGGATCGGCGATCTGGGCGGCCATGTTTGATATCGTGGCGCAACCCAGGCCTGAGTATGAGGTGTTGTTGGCATGACGCGTCAGGGACTCCCATTGGCGCGAGCAGTCATGGGTGACAGCCTGAAGACGGGCGAACCCGACAATGACCGGAGCCCGGGGGTCCGGGGCCCCGTAGGCCACGGTGCGAACCGGAACGCCGCTGGAGCCCAGCATCTCGGACACGGCCCATCCCATCTGCAGAGTGGCGGGATCGTCGCCAGACGGTATCTCGATGACGATCTCCGAGCTTTGCTCGGCGCGAGCCCGCGCAACCAGACTGGCCAGAGCCGACCGCTGGTTGGCCGACAGGCCGCTGTCGTGGACGGCCAGAGCGATCCGATCCAGTTGCGGCTCGACCCGGAGCTGCCAGCGAGACAGCGGCGTGAGCGGCTCAGGCTGCCGGATGGACGCTGAGCCTCCGCAGGCCGCCAGGAGGCCTGCGCTGAGAGAGAGGGTGACGAGGCTGGCGGTAAATCGCATCGTCGGCTCCTATTCGATCACATAGCCGACCGGGCCCTGCCATTGGCCGGCGGGCGGGGCGGATTGGTCGGGACGGTAGGCGCGGTTGAGGCGGCCCATCAGGATGGATTCGGCATCGGACGCGATCCGGTACCCATCGGCAGGTGTCTGCAGGCGCGCCGGATCTGTCGGGTTGACCAGATACGGGGTCACGATGATGACCAGCTCGGTTTCACCCTGAAGATAGTCCCGCGACCTGAACAGCGCGCCCAGGACGGGCAGTTCTGTCATGCCCGGCAAGGCATCAATGCTTTCACGCGTGATCGACTGCATGAGGCCACCGATCATCAGGCTCTGGCCGGACGGGATCTCGACGGTGTTGGAAATGCGACGCACGGTCAGGCCCGGAATGACCACCGAGCTGCCGGTGCCCAGGGACATCGAGAATGACCCGTTGGTCGTCAGGTCTGACACCTCAGCCGAGACACGCAGCGAAATCCGACCACCGGACAGGACAACCGGGGTCACCGTCAGGCCGACGCCATAGGACCGGAACTCGATGACCACGCGGCCATTGTTGTCGACGCCCGACGGCACGGGGAACTCACCGCCGGCGAGGAAGTCCGCCTCTTCGCCGGACACCGTGGTCACATGAGGTTCCGACAGGACCCGCACGACACCCACCCGTTCAAAAGCCCGCAACTGGGCCGACAGTCCGTTGCCACCCAGGGCTGCCGGCGTTTCAAAGTTGAGAGTACCGCCGCCCGCCGGGGCGCCATTCACACCAAATCCCGGCGCATTGCTGATCAACCAATTGGGATCGGCCCCGTTGTTGACCGATCCGCTGAGCGAGATGCCCAACTGTTCGACGATGTTGCGCTGCATCTCGACGACGCGGACCTGGACCATGACCTGATCGGATCCCGCGATCGACATCATGTTCAGGACCTGGTCCGGGCGCTCGACGAAGGTGGCCGCCACGCGTTCGATGCGCTCTGCCTCACCTGCACTGTCCACCGTCCCGGTGAGGATCACGGCACCGTTGACGGCTTCAGCCGTGACGTTGGCGGTCGGGGCAATGCGCCGGATCGTATCCTGCAAGGCCCCAACGGGTGCGCCGACACGGACATTCAGACTGAGAATCTGGCGTCCAGATGCGTCAAAGAAAAGGGCATCGGTGGCCCCGGGTGCCAGCCCCATAAGGACGATCCGGCGAGGTGACTGAAGCACCGCATCGGCCACCGCCGGGTTGGAAACCATCACGTCGCGCGCATCAACCGGCAGCTCGATCACGGCCGATTCGCCGCGTGGCAGGCTCATGGACTGGCTCGCCGATGATCCGACGCCGACACGAACCACCTGCTGGGCATTCGCTGGATATGACAGCGCGGCGAACCCCAAGCCCAGGGTCGCCGCCGCCATCAGACAAAGGAGAGGGTTCTTGTGCGCGGTCATCCCACGGGCACCTCTGTAACTTCACCGTTGCGGAAGACACGCACGGATCTGGCCTCGCCGCTGTCGGCGCGTGTTTGGGTTGAAATCGCGGCCCCTGACGCCTCGCGAGAGTCGGCGTAGGATCTCAGAACGAGGAACAGCTCGCCCTGGGCCTGGGCGAAGGCCAGGACCTCCGCTTCACGTGGGCCAACTTCAAGTGTGGCATTGGTCCCCTCGATCGTCTGTTGATCGCCGGCTTCCGTGGTTTCGCCCACGGCAAGAACGCGGATGTTGACCAGGACGGTGGCCGTGATTGTCCCGTCTGCTCCGGCACTTCCCTGTTCGGCGCGGCGGCTCATAATGACGTCGACGCGATCCCCCGGCAGGATGAAACCGCCCGCCCCCGTCTCCCGGGTTACCGGTACGGACATGGCCCGCATGCCGCGTTCAAGGACAACGGCCAGGAAGCCGCTCTGCCCGGCCCGGACAAGTTTGGAGGCGACGATCGGTTCTCCGGCGAGAATGCGTTCGCGCACGACCGCTCCGACAACCTGGGCCCGCACGCCGCCGCCGGTTACGCGTTCCGCCATGCGTTGAACCTCGGCGGTTGCGGATCCATCGCCTTGGGTATCTGGCGCAGCATCCTCGCCGCCCTCGCCCCCTTCGCCCTCAGCCGGCGTTCGACGGGGCGTCGGGATGGAAGCTGCGCCTTCAACGATCCAGGCGGCGTTGACCGCCTCAGCGGGGAAGGCCCGCCAGGTCATCGCCCCATCGTCGATTCGGTCGCCGACTTCGAGATCCCGCGAGGCGACGAGCACCTGGGCCATCTGGGCCTGCGAGGCTTCGGCTGCAGCGGCGGACGGGGCCGCCTCGCCATTGCCCGAACCCATGGCGCGCACGACAAGCGCCAATCCGATGGCGGAGACAGCGGCAACCGCAATGACGGCAATTCGAGCTGGTTTCATCGGTCAGATTCCTTCCAGTCCGAGCGGCATTCTGCGCCCTGGCACCGGGATTGTTCTGACTGAGGGTGAAGCCGACGGGTTAACGGTCGCTTACGACGCGTCCGCAGGGCTTGAGCTTATCCCGCGATGAAGGCCTGAACCAGGGCGCTTGTCGGGAAAGCCATCAGGGCGCCGGCCGAGATGGCGACCCCATACGGAATGTCGCCGGCCGGTTCGAGCAGACGCGACATCCAGGACGGCCCGGCGAGCATAGCCAGCCCAGGCGTGCTCCGCGCCATGATCAGTCCCAGGGAAAACAACCCGCCCACAACCGCCGTCACCAGAAGAAATGTCGCCGAGCCGCTCAGGCCGAGCCAGAGGCACACGGCGGCGATCAACTTGGCATCGCCTCCGCCCAGCCAGCGCAGGGCGAACATGCCGGCACCGATGAACAAGGCCCCCAGGGCCACCCCGAAGTGCACGGCGATGGTGCTGAGCGGCAGGCCCAGCGCAAAGGCCGCCGGGACAAACCCGATCATCAGTCCCAGCGATATCCAGTTCGGAATCGTCATCGTCGTCAGGTCGTTCAGACCCGCGGCGATCACCAGAATCGGTAGAACACTCAGAAGGATGATCAGGGCGAAATCCACGACGTATTCCTTGATTGGACGCGCAGAGTTTCGTCGCTCTGCGTAAAGTTTTCGTCACCCAGGCGACGTGAAATAAGAAAAGGCCCCGGCGTTTCCGCCGGGGCCTGATCCGTGACCTTTTGGTCGGGTCAGCTTAGCTGGACTTGCCGACCGAACCGCCGAGGTTGCCGGCGATGTTGTTGAAGGTAGCCTTCAGGTTCGTACCCACCAGGGTAACCGCCGTAATGATGACCACGGCGATCAGAGCGGCGATCAGGCCGTACTCGATGGCGGTGGCACCCGACTCGTCGTTCAGGAACTGTTTGATAAAGTTCGACATGAGATTTCTCCTTGGATAGTTGAGCAACCGATTTTGACACCTGGTCAGGGTTTGGTCGGTTGCCCGCCGTCCCTGATCACACGATCACAATGCGCCAAGGTGATTAAAAGCAAGTAAAGCGAACAATGCTTGTTGGAATTATTATATAGTAAACAACGATTTACTATTAACGACCATTAACTTACCCGCATCTTAACAGAAATCGGCCGCCCGCGGACTCATGGCGGGAACGCAGAAACGAATTTTTGAGATTTCGGCGGCAGCTTGCGCGGGCGCGTTACGCGTAAAGATTCAAATGGAGTCCGACATGCGCCGGATCGGAGTTGCGCTTCTCACCCTGGCCGTCCTTGGAAGCGCCCCAGCGGCCCTCGCCCAGAATCGCGGCCTGTCGGTCGAGGTCAATCACATCACGCGCCTCAATCTGAATGGCGCGGCGGCATCCGTGATTGTCGGCAATCCGACCATTGCTGATGTCACGGTCGTGGACGCCCATACCCTCTACGTCAGCGGTCGCGCCTCGGGCGTGACGGAGATCGCCGTCCTCGATGGCCTGGGTCGCACCATCTATCAGGGCCAGGTCGTCGTGAACGATGCCTCTTCGGGCCAGGTTCGGGTCTGGCGCGGCGTGGCCGTCACCAATATGGCATGCGGCACCACCTGCTCGGCAATCTCTTCGGACGGAACCGCGGCACCGGCCGCTCCCCCTATGCCGACCGCTACGGCGGGCACGCCCTAGTCGTTCCTGACTGGCGGGTGCCCTAGCCTTCCAGATCCAGCGAATAGCCGGCAGACCGCACGGTGCGGATCGGGTCGATATCTACGTCCTGCATCAAAGCCTTGCGCAGTCGTCCGACATGAACATCGACCGTGCGGGCCTCGACATAGACATCCGAGCCCCAGACCGCATCGAGGAGTTGCTCGCGGCTGAAGACCCGACCGGGGTGCTGGATCAGATGGTCGAGCAGCCGATACTCTGTCGGCCCCAGATGCACTTCGCGACCCGCCCGCCGAACCCGATGGGACACCCGGTCCACGACGATGTCACCGTGGCTGAGGCGGTCGTCGGCCAGGCCGGGACGCATTCTGCGCAGCACCGCCCGAATGCGCGCATTCAGCTCCGGCACGGAAAACGGCTTGGTGAGATAATCATCCGCGCCGACATCGAGGCCGCGCACCCGGTCGCTTTCTTCCCCCCGGGCCGTCAACATGATGATCGGCACATTGCGGCTCTCCGGCCGACTGCGAAGGCGGCGGCAGACCTCGATTCCTGAAACCTTGGGCAACATCCAGTCCAGAACGACCAGATCCGGCAGCCGCTCCTCGGACTGCATCAGGCCCTCTTCGCCGTCACCGGCCACTGCCACGTCATAGCCTTCCTTCTCCAGATTGTACTGGATCAGGGTGGAGATCGCGTCATCGTCTTCGATCACCAGAATGTGCGGCTCGCTCATGACGGCTCCTTCTCACTCACCGGGGTGTCATCGGCACCTTGTCGGGGCCGGGCCGTATCCAGCTCATCGCCGGTGATCTCATAGTGGATCATCTCGGCAATATTCGTGGCGTGATCGCCGATCCGTTCCAGGTTCTTGGCCATGAACAGCAGGTGGGCACAGGACGTAATCGTGCGCGGGTCCGCCATCATATAGGTCAGGAGTTCGCGAAACAGCGCATTGTAGTGCTCATCAACGTCGTCGTCGTGCGACCAGACATCGAGGGCGCCTGCAATCTCCGACGTGACATAGGCGTCCAGGACCGCCTTCATCCGCTTGGCGACCAGCTTGCCCATCCGCTCGATGGAACGGGTCAACGGGGCCAGGGGCTCCAGGTCCGACAGGCTCAAGCCCCGCTTGGCCACAGACCGCGCCAGATCGCCGGTTCGCTCCAGATCGGTGGCGATCTTCATGGCCGCGACGGTCCGGCGAAGGTCGGTGGCCACGGGCTGACGCAGAGCGATAAGGCGGATGGCCTTGCGTTCGATCTCGCGCTGGAGCTCATCCAGCCTGGCGTCGCGGGCAATCACCTGCTGGGCCAGTTCCGCATCGCGGCGTGAGACAGATTCGATCGCATCGGCGATCTGGGCCTCGGCGAGCCCTCCCATGCGGGCCACATCGGCAGTGATCTGATTGAGTTCGTCGCCGTAGGCGCGAACCGTGTGCTGATTGGTCGAGTCCATCATCGCGTCATTCCCTAGCCGAAGCGGCCGGTGATGTAGTCCAGCGTCCGCTGTTCCTTGGGATTGGTGAACAGCTCGTCCGTACGACCGATCTCAACGATCTGGCCCATGTGAAAGAAGGCGGTCTGTTGCGACACACGAGCCGCCTGCGCCATCGAATGCGTCACGATGACGATACAGTATTGCTGGCGCAGTTCGTCGATCAGCTCCTCGATCCGAGCCGTGGCGATGGGGTCCAGAGCCGAACAGGGCTCGTCCATCAGGATGACTTCTGGATCAACGGCAATGGCGCGGGCGATGACCAGACGTTGCTGCTGCCCGCCTGACAAACTGGAGCCCGACTGGTCGAGGCGATCTGCGACCTCATCCCACAGGCCGGCGCGACGCAAGGCCTGTTCCACGACGTCCTGGAGCTCGGATTTCGACGTTGTCAGGCCGTGAATCCGCGGGCCGTAGGCCACATTCTCAAAAATAGACTTGGGGAAGGGGTTGGGCCGCTGAAACACCATGCCGACGCGGGCACGCAGGGCCACCGGATCGACCGCGCGGGCGTTGACGTCCTCTCCGTCCAGTTCGATCACGCCCTCGACGCGCGCGCCCTGGATGGTGTCGTTCATCCGGTTCAGGCAGCGCAGGAAGGTCGACTTGCCGCACCCTGACGGACCGATCAGTGCGGTCACCGCCCGATCGGCCATATCCAGGGAAACATCACTCAGCGCCTGTTTGTCGCCATAGAAGACACTGACATCACGGGTGCGGACCTTGATGCCGTGCGCCGGAGCTTTGGGGCCGGCGGCAACGATGGGGCGAGTGTCGATCACGGGAGCATCCATGCGGGTCACCATCTCCGTTCAAGTCGGCGTCGCAGCACAATTGCGACGGCATTCATGACCACCATGAAGACCAGCAACACCAGGATGGCGGCGGCGGTGCGTTCATGGAAGGCGGCCTCAGCGGCATTCTCCCAGATGAAAATCTGGGTAGGCAGGGCACTCGACGCGGACAGGATACCCTCCGGAACGCCCGGCACGAACGACACCATGCCGATCATCAGCAGAGGAGCCGTCTCTCCCAGAGCATGCGCCATCGAGATGATTGAGCCGGTCATCACGCCCGGCATGGCCAGGGGCAGGACGTGAGCAAACACCGTCTGGGTGCGCGATGCCCCAAGGGCCAGGGCCGCATCCCGGATCGATTGCGGGACAGCCTTCAGCGCCGCACGCGTCGCGATAATCACCGTCGGCATGGCCATCAGGCTGAGCACGATACCGCCGACCAGCGGCGAGGACCGGGGCAGGCCCATCCAGCCGATGAAAACGGCCAGGCCCAACAGGCCGTAGACAATCGATGGCACGGCCGCGAGGTTGTTGATGTTGACCTCGATAATCTCCGTCAGTCGGTTCTTGGGCGCGAATTCCTCGAGATAGACCGCCGCCAGAACACCCACCGGGATCGACAGCAGAGCCGTCACCATCAGCATCAGGGCTGAACCGACCACAGCGCCCAACAGGCCCGCCATCTCCGGCTGGGTTGAATCCGACCGGGTGAACAGGCCCGTATTGAAATGCGCCTCGACCAGTCCCTGGCGCTCAAGCTGATCCAGCCAACCAATCTGTTGATCAGTGAGAACACGTTGCTCTTCTGGCGTGTCCCGACTGATCTCGCCCTTGAAGTAGAGGTCCGCGCTATCGCCGACCGGGGCTTCGATCGTCACCGTTCGACCGATCAACGAAGGGTCGGCTCGGACCTGGGCCAGGATCTGGAACCCCATGTCCGGGCTGAGAAGGTCGCGCACAGCGCGTCCGTTGTCCGCGGTGTTGGCATCGACGCCCAAACGGACCAGCAGGGCCTCGGCGGCCATCTGGTCGTAGTTGGCCCCTTGCGGATAGGCGGGATCAACCCGGGCGGCATCGACGGGCACGTCCAAGGTAATCGAATGGGTGACAAAAGCAGAGTGGCCCTGCTCGATAATTCGACCGAGCAGCAACGCCAGAAAGGCGACCGCCACGGTAATGGCCAGCACGCCATATAGCCGGAAGCGGCGCTCTGCCGCGTGCCGCCTCTTGAGCCGCCGCTCGACTGCGGCGCGAATATCGGGCCGATCAGTCATACTGTTCTCGATAGTGCTGGACGATCCGAAGGGCGACGATGTTCAAGATCAGGGTCACCACGAACAGGGTCAAGCCCAGACCAAAGGCCGACAGGGTCTTGGGACTGTCGAACTCCTGATCCCCGGTCAGCAGGGTGACGATCTGCACGGTGACGGTCGTGACGCTGTCCAGCGGATTGGCCGTAATCCGGGCCTGGAGCCCGGCCGCCATGGTCACGATCATCGTTTCGCCAATGGCCCGGCTGGCAGCCAGCAGCATGGCCCCGGCGACCCCTGGCAGGGCGGCGGGCAGGACCACCCGCTTGATCGTCTCGGACTGGGTCGCCCCCATGGCGTAGGAGCCGTCGCGCAGCGACTGGGGCACAGCATTGATAATGTCGTCTGAAAGAGAAGATACAAAGGGAATCAACATGATCCCCATGACCACACCCGCGACCAGCGCCATCTGGTTCTGCACGCCCATCAGGTACAGGCCAAGATCGTTGAGGGGCCCGCCCAGCAGATACTCCCCGAGCCGATTGAAACCGGCCCGGAAGGCCGGCCCCACCGTCAAGGCCGCGAAGAATCCGTAGACCACGGTTGGAATGCCGGCCAACACCTCCAGCAAGGGCTTGATCCAGGCCCGCTGAAAGGCCGACGCATATTCGGCCAGATAGATGGCAGCCATCAATCCGATCGGTGCCGCCGTCAGCATGGCGATCCCCATAATCAGAAAGGTGCCGACGAACAGCGGCACGGCCCCGAACCCACCGGACGACCCCACCTGATCGGCGCGGATCGCGATCTGCGGGCTCCAGTGGGTGCCGGTGAGGAACTCCAGCGGCGAGACAGTCTGGAAAAAGCGAAGGGATTCCCAAACCAGAGACAGCACAATCCCCAGCGTCGTCAGAACCGCTATGGCTGAGGTGGCGAACAACAAGCCCCCCACCCAACGCTCAACGGCGTTGCGGGCCCGATAGTCTGGCCTGGCCCTCGACCAGGCGTACAGGCCGCCCATGAGGGCCGCTAGCCCAACGGCGACCAACCCGCCCAGGCGCAGCATTCCGCTAAGGGCTGAAATCCGATCCGCGTGGGCCGCAAGCGCGGCGCGCTGGTCGGCGGAATAGGCCACCGCCGAAGGGATAGAGCCGGCGGCGATAGCTTCGGCATCATATTGGAATTGTGATCGGAACGGCTCGACGCTGGGAGCCGCTGCCGGCAAGTCCGCCCAGGTGACGGCTGTGATGATGCGGGGGGCCGCCACCGCCAGACCAACAAGAACCAGCAGGGCCGGGATCGCAGCCCAGAGGGCCGCGTGGGCACCATGATATTTGGGTCGCGAATGCGGGCGGGTGCCAGACCCGTGTGCGGCCTGCAGGACCTTGCGCCGCGCCAACCCATAGGTTGCCGCCGAGAACACCGCCAGACAGATGAGGACCAAGCCGAACATGACGCCCGTGCCTTTGCCCGCATCAGGTCATCCCATCGCGACGGTTCGATGACAGTTTTGATACGCGATCAGCCCGGTTCTGTGACGCCGCGCCGCTCGGTGACTGGAAAATAGACCGAGAACGTCGTGCCGTGACCCTTCTGGCTCTCAACAATCAGGCCTCCGCGGTGGCGGTTGACGATGTGTTTGACGATTGAAAGACCCAGGCCTGTTCCGGGGCTGGCCCCGCTCTTCTGGCCTTCAACACGATAGAATCGTTCGGTCAGGCGCGGCAGGTTCTCGCGAGCCAGCCCCTCTCCCTGGTCGACGACCCGGATCAGGACATAGCGGACACCGCCTTCCCGATCCGGCGTCAGGAGCGCTAGCCGAGCACTATCCGACCTGGAGGGGGCCTGCGCCTCGGCCAGCGACAAGTCCCCGAGAATATGGATCCCGACGCGCGAGCCCCGTCCCGAATAGCGCACGGCATTCTCGGTCAGGTTTTGAATCACCTGGATAATCTGATCTCGATCTCCCACCACCGTCGCGTCGGTTGGGCGCTCGACCAGTTCGACCCGACTGTCGTGCTCCGCCAGCAGCGGGGCCAGGGCATCCATGACATCCGTGGTGGCTCGCGCGACATCCGCGCGACCGGCGGGCGATATGTGCTCTGACAGTTCGATTCGGCTGAGCGCCAGCAAATCGGCGATCAGGCGGCTCATCCGAGCCGTCTGCGCCGCCATGATATCGAGAAAGCGATCCCGCGCCCGTTCGTCATCGCGCGCATGGCCCTTGAGCGTTTCGATGAACCCCTGAAGCGAGGCCAACGGGGTCTTGAGCTCATGGCTGGCATTGGCCAGGAAATCGGCCCGCATCCGTTCGATCCGTTGGCTGTCCGTCTCGTCGCGAAACCGCACCACGGCCATTTTTCTTCCCAAGCCAGCCGCCGTCAGTGGTGTCACTGAAATCCGCCAGAACCGATCCTGGGCCCCGGCCGGTTCATAGGTCGTCTCGCCGGCTATTTCGCCGTAGATGGCCGCGTCAACCGCATCGAGAGCCTGAGGATCACGAAGGGCCGCAACCAGCGGCTCGCCGCGACCCTCGACCTTGAGCAGGCCACGCGCCGCGGCATTGGCGAACAGGATCCGGCGGGCGGACAGGTTGCCGACAGCCCCCCCCTCCACGATCAACACCGGATCTGGAAGGCTCTCCAGGGCGGCCCGAAAGTCACCCGCCTCGGCATCGACGAGCGGCAGAACGGGCGGCGAGACCGCCTCAGGCGACCAATTCCGAAAAGCCGCCAGGGCGGCTTTCCAGCGGCTTGAAGCTCGATGGCCTAAAGACGTTTCCGGCATGGGGGCTTGTATAGCCGTCCAGAGCACGCGCAAGAAAGTCCTGCAATTGCTCACGGAATGTTCATTCGATCCTGCGACTGTGCACGCTGGTATCCGAGGGTTGAATGCTCACAGTCCTGAACTGCCTGACGACCGAACACGACCTGAGACTGGTTGTGCTGGCGGCGCTGGTCTGTCTGATCGGCGTCTGTGCCGCCGTGCGCCTGTTCGTCCACTCGCGAGAGGTTGACGGCACGATCGGCCTGGCATGGCTGGCTTTGACCGGCGTTGTCGCCGGGGCCAGCGTCTGGGCGACCCATTTCATCGCCATGCTGGGCTATGACCCCTCGTTCGAGGCCGGCTATGAGCCAGTCGGAACCGTCGCATCCCTGATGATCGCCATCGTCGGTGCGATTGGTGCCTTTTCGATGTGGCACTTGCGCCCTGGCAAACTGGGCACGATCGCCAGCGGCTTGATCCTGGCCGGTGTCATCGGAGCCATGCACTACATCGGCATGAACGCCTTTCAAACCAAGGGCGTCATCGTCTGGGACCCGGTGCTTGTCACGGCCTCGTTTGTCCTGGCCATGGCCATTGCTCCGCTGGCTCTCCTGGCGCTGGGCAAGAGCCAGCGCTGGCGCGCCACCTTCGTCGCCACGGGGCTTCTGGCGGTAGCAATTTGCAGCCTGCATTTCACCGGCATGGCCGCCGTCACCATTATGCCGATCGAGACCGACATGCAGGGTGTGACGGTGATCGACCGTGGCCTTCTGGCCGCGATGGTCGCCGGTGTTGCCAGTATCCTGGTGTCTGCTGCCTTGCTGGTGGCGGCGCTGGACCGCTGGCATCGCGGTACGGCCCATGAACGACTTATGGAAGCTCTGGAGGCCATGACCGATGGTCTGGCCTATTATGACGCCCACGACCGCTTGATGGTCTGGAATGGTCAGTATCAACGCACCTGTCCCGATATAGAGGACTGCCTGGCGCTCGGCATCACCTTCGAACAAATTCTCAGGCTTGGCCTGGAACGGGGCCACTATTCGGAGGCCATCGGACGCGAAGAAGACTGGCTGGCCGAGCGCATGGCGGCGCGGCGCACCGGGATCGGTGCCCTGGAACAGCGGATGGCGGATGGCCGCTGGCTGCGGATTCAGGACCGACGCAGCGCCCTCGGTGGTACCGTGTCGACCATCATCGACGTCACCGACCTGAAGACGGCGGCTGCCAAGCTGGAACAAGCCCGCGACGCAGCTGAAGAGGCCAACCGTGCCAAGTCCGAGTTCCTGGCCAATATGAGCCACGAGATTCGCACGCCCCTCAACGGCGTCCTGGGTGTGGCTGAGGTTCTGAGCAAGACCGACCTGAGCCAGGACCAGAAGGAAATGCTGCGCCTGATCGCGGCCTCGGGGACAACCCTGCAGCAGCTGCTCAGCGATATTCTCGACATCGCCCGGGTGGAATCCGGTCGCCTCACGCTCAGCGACAACCCGTTTGATCTGGCCCAGGCCGTTCGCGACGCCGGGCAGCTCTATCAGGCAGCAGCGCGGGACAAGGGCCTCCAGTTCTTTATCGACGTATCCGCCGACGCCGAGGTCTGGGCCTTGGGGGATGTGGTCCGGGTCAAGCAGGTCCTGACCAACCTGGTGTCGAACGCGGTCAAGTTCACCCAGACCGGCTTTGTCCGACTCACCGTCGAACGGGCCGCCGACCGTGATAGCCAGGCCGTCTTTCGTTTCTCAGTGGAAGACACCGGTGTCGGCTTCGATGCCGCAGGTCGAGACAAGCTGTTCAACCGCTTTGAACAGGCGGACGGTTCGATTACCCGCCGCTTCGGCGGGACTGGTCTGGGGCTGGCGATCTCTCGTCAGCTTGCCGAGATGATGGGCGGGGATATCGATTGCGAGAGCGAGCTCGGCGGGGGCTCTGCCTTCTTCGTGACCCTGCCAATGTTCCTGACCGACGCGCCGGCCGTGGTCGAGGAACCGGGGAGCCAGACGCTCGCCGACGCCGAATGCCCGGTTCGGATTCTGCTGGCCGACGACCACCCCACGAACCGCAAGGTCATCGAGCTCATCCTGTCGCAAATCCAGGCCGACCTTGTCTGCGTCGAGAACGGTGCACAGGCCGTTGCGGCCTTCGACACCGAGGCGTTCGATCTGGTGTTGATGGATATGCAAATGCCGGTGATGGACGGCCTGGCCGCGACCCGCGCCCTACGCGACATCGAGATGGCTGAGGCGCGCCTGCGCACCCCGATCGTCATGCTGACGGCCAACGCCTTGCCGGAGCACGTCGAGGCTGCGCACGCGGCAGGCGCTGATCGCCATCTGGCCAAACCAGTGAGCGTTCAATCCCTGCTGGACTGTGTTTTTGAACTGACGGCCGACGGCGCTGCACATGAAGCGCCCGCCGCGGGCGAGCGCGCCGCCTAGGGCCTGATCGGTTTGAGGAGGAAGGCGCGAGCCTGAGCCGGCTTCGTTGTCGGGGCCGCGCCGCGGTTGCAGCAAGCACCCCCCGGCTCTAGCCGTCCAGAACCTCATAGGCTGGCAGGGTCAGGAAGCTCTCGCACGTCTGGGCAAAACAGAGCTGGGTGAACAGGGCGACGGCCTCCGCCAAACGCTCCAGCCCCGGCGGCATGCGTGTCACCTCGTCCTCGATCAAGGCGCGCACCAGGGCCTCATCGACCGTGCGACCGTCGTCAAGCGTGGCGGCATGCTTCAGCCATTGCCAGACCTGGGTACGACTGATCTCGGCGGTGGCGGCGTCTTCCATCAGATTGTAGAGCGGCACCGCGCCGCGACCGTTTAGCCACGCTTCGATGTACTGAATTCCTACGCGGATGTTCTCGCGCAGGCCCGCCTCGGTGCGCGGCCCCTTGTGCATTTCCAGAAGGTCGGACTGGTCTAGGCCGGCCCCGTCGCCGAACACGTCAAGCTGGTTGGGACGGGGCATCAGGCGGTTGAAAACCTCCATAGCCACAGGGACCAGGGCCGGATGCGCGACCCAGGTGCCGTCATGGCCATAGCCGGCCTCGCGCTCCTTGTCGGCCTGGACCTTGGCGAAGGCGGCGGCGTTGGCGGCTTCGTCGCTCTTGATCGGGATCTGGGCCGCCATGCCGCCCATGGCGAAGGCACCGCGCCGATGGCAGGTGGCGATCAGCTTGCGTGAATAGGCGCTCAGGAAAGCCTCGCCCATGACCATGCGCGCGCGGTCGGGCGTGAGGAAATCCGGGTTCAGGCCCAGCCGCTTGATGGTCGAGAAGATATAGTCCCACCGTCCACAGTTCAGGCCGACGATGTGGTCTTTCAGGGCGAACAGGATCTCGTCCATCTCGAAGGCGGCGGTGATCGTCTCGATCAGGATGGTCGCCTTGATCGTGCCGACGGGGAGGCCCAGCCGCGACTGCGCAATGCGGCAGGCGTCGTCCCACAGGGCCGCCTCCTCCATCGATTCCAGCTTGGGGAAATAGAAGTACGGACCCGAGCCCTGATCCAGCGCCGCCTTGGCGTTGTGGGTCAGATACAGGGCGAAATCGAACAGGCCGCCGGCGACCGGCTCTCCGTCGACCTCGACGTGGCGCTCCAGCAGATGCCAGCCGCGCGGGCGCACCAGCAGCACGGCGGGTGTGTCACCCAGCGCATAGGCCTTGCCAGAAGCCGGATCGCTGTAGGCCAGGTCGCCGGACCACCGGTCCTTCAGATTGATCTGCCCCTCGACGACATTCGCCCAGGTCGGGCTGGTGGCGTCCTCGAAGTCGGCCATGAAGACCCGCGCGCCCGAGTTCAGCGCATTGATGACCATCTTGCGGTCGGTCGGGCCGGTGATCTCGACGCGGCGGTCCAGAAGGTCAGCGGGGATCGGCGCGACGGTCCAGTCACCGGCGCGGATTTCGGCGGTGTCGGCGCGAAAGTCGGGCAGGTCGCCGTTGTCGAAGCGGACCTGGCGGGCCTCTCTCTGTTTGAGCAGGGTCTTGCGTCGGCCATCGAGCGCCCGGTGCAGCTCGGCGACCAGAGACAGCGCCTCTGGCGTCAGAACCTCCGCCGCCCGGCCCTCGACGGGGCCAAGAACGCGGACGGTGTCGGGCAGGGTGTCGAGGGGCATGGTTCGGTCCTATCCCTTCTCCCCTTGCGGGAGAAGGTGGCCCGCGCAGCGGGTCGGATGAGGGGTCACGCAGGCCTGGCAAGCCGGTGCGACGGACAGATCGGGTGCGGACGGGTCGGTGCGACCCCTCATCCGTCATCCTTCGGGTGACACCTTCTCCCACACGGGGAGAAGGGTCAGGGTCATTCGTAGCCGTGGGCCGCTTCGTTGATGACCACTGACGGCATGGTCGAGAAGTCGACCACGACCGGCTTGGCGGCGGCCTGGCGGAAGGCCTTGATGGCGTGCTCCAGCCGGCGGCGGGCTTCCCGCTCGGGTTCGGACCCCGGCGTCAGGTTCAGGGGAGCCAAGCAGTAGTCGATGATAGCCTTGGGGCTCGAGATCGCTTCCATGGTCTTTCCTCCAGATGGTGTCTGACTATTCCGCCGCGAACTGGGCGGCTTCGGTCGAATCCTTGAGTGCGGTCGTGGACGACTGGCCCGACGAGATGACGGTGGCCACCTGGTCGAAATAGCCGGTGCCGACCTCGCGCTGGTGGCGGGTGGCCGTGTAGCCGCGCGCCTCATTGGCAAACTCGCGCTGCTGCAACTCGGAATAGGCGGCCATACCGCGATCACGATAGCCGTCGGCCAGCTCGAACATCGAGTTGTTCAGGCTGTGGAAGCCGGCCAGGGTGACGAACTGGAACTTGTAGCCCATGGCCCCCAGTTCGCGCTGGAACTTGGCGATGGTCGCCTTGTCGAGCTTGGCTTCCCAGTTGAACGATGGCGAGCAGTTGTAGGCCATCAGCTTGCCGGGGTGCTCCTTCTGGATGGCCTCGGCGAATTTCTTCGCATCGTCCAGATCGGGGTGGGAGGTTTCCCACCACAGCAGGTCTGCAATATTTGCATAGGACAGGCCCCGCGCGATGCAGTGGTCCAACCCTGTACCTTCTTTCAGGCGATAGAAGCCTTCGACGGTGCGGTTCTCGCGGTCGATGAAGGGGTGGTCGCGCTCGTCGATGTCGGAGGTGATGAGCTGGGCCGATTCGGCATCGGTGCGGGCCACCGTGATGGTCGGCGTGCCCATGACGTCAGCGGCCAGTCGCGCGGCCACGAGGTTGCGGATGTGCTGAGCCGTCGGGATTAGCACCTTGCCGCCCAGATGGCCGCACTTCTTCTCACTGGCAAGTTGGTCTTCGAAATGGACACCCGAAGCGCCGGCCTCGATGAAGGCCTTCATGATCTCGAAGCTGTTCAGGGGGCCGCCGAATCCGGCCTCGGCGTCGGCGACGATGGGGGCGAACCAGTCGCGCTTGGCACCGCCCTCGGCGTGTTCGATCTGGTCGGCGCGCTGGAGGGTGCGATTGATGCGGCGGCACAGTTCGGGCGCGGCATTGGCGGGATAGAGGGACTGATCCGGGTACATGGCCCCGGCGGTGTTGGCGTCCGCCGCCACCTGCCAGCCGGACAGATAGATGGCCTTGAGGCCCGCCTTGACCATCTGCATGGCCTGGTTGCCGGTCACGGCGCCGAGCGCATTGATGTAGGGCTCCGAATGCAGCAGTTCCCACAGCCGGTTGGCACCGCGCTCGGCCAGGGTGTGGGTCACCGGCACCGATCCACGCAGACGCAGCACGTCTTCAGGCGTGTAGGGGCGCTCGATGCCGTCGAAACGACCGGAAGGCGATGGAACGAGATCGGCGAAGGTGGTCATGGGAGGCCCCGGGGTCTGAAATCTGGTGACGCGGCTAAGGCACCGCTCTGTCGCTCAGGAAACCGGATGAAAGTCACAAATACTACGGTCAGGGCCTCATATTTACAGTCATTTTGTCATAATATGACACTTGCCGATTGGTCACTTTGTGACAAACTCGATCCATGGCGCGATCAGCGGATCAGAAACTCTTCCTCGGCGGACGGCTCAAGCGGCTGCGGCGCGAGCTGGACCTGACGCAGACGGCGATGGCGGCCGATCTGGAGGTGTCGCCCTCCTATCTGAACCATATCGAGCGCAATCAGCGGCCCGTCTCGGCGCAACTGCTGCTCCGGCTGGCCGACACCTATGACGTCGATCTGCGCGCCTTCGGTCAGGGCGATGAGGCAACAGCGGAGGCGCTGGGCGAGCTTCTGGCCGATCCGGTGTTCAAGGGGCTTTCGGCCCCGCGGCATGAGATTCTGGCCACGGTGGATGAGAACCCGGCCATCGCCGAGGCCCTGACCCGACTCTACCAGGCTTTTTCCGATCAGCGGTCGCGCACCCAGATCGAGGCCGAGCGCGGCGGCGGGGGCCTGGAAGAAACACCCGCGGACTGGGTGCGCGATCTGATCCAGTCACGTCGCAACCACTTCCCCGAAATCGACGCCCTGGGCGAGGCTCACCATACCGAGCTGTCAGGCGACCCGCTGGGACTGGAGGCGGCGCTGAGGGCGCGGCTGAAGTCCGCCTACGACCTGTCCGTCCGCATCCTGCCGGCTGAGGTGATGGTCGAGTGGACGCGCAGGCTCGATCTACACCGACGGCGGTTGACCCTCTCCGAAACGCTCAGCACTGCCTCGCGCCTGTTCGCCATGGCCTATCAACTGGGACTGAGTGCTCACGCCCATGAGATCGAAGCCATGGCGGAGACGACTCGGCCCCCCAATACCGCCGCCCACGAGCTGTTGAAGGTCAGCCTGACCAACGCCCTGGCCGGTGCCATCCTGATGCCCTACGGCCCGTTTCAGGCGCTGGCGGAAGCCACAGGCTATGATCTGGACCTCCTGCAGCAGCGGTTCGGCGTCTCGTTCGAGCAGGCGGCACATCGGCTGACGACGCTGGGCCGACCGACGGCGCGCGGGGTGCCGTTTTTCCTGATGCGGGTGGATCAGGCGGGCAATGTGTCCAAGCGATACGCGGCGGGCGCGTTTCCGTTCTCGCGCTTCGGCGGGGCCTGCCCGCGCTGGCGGTTGCATGCGGCGTTTCGAACCCCCGGTCGGGTGGTGACCCAGATCGTCGAGACGCCCGACGGCGGGCGCTGGTTCACCCTGGCGCGGACCGTGGCCCGCCAGGGTGCCGGGCGGGCCGGTGATCAGGATCTGGCCATCGGCCTGGGCTGCGAGCTGAAGGACGCGCACCGCCTGGTCTATGCGCGGGGTCTGAATCTGGAGGCGCCTGAGGTGACGCCGATCGGTCCGGCCTGTCGGCTGTGCCCGCGCCACCCTTGCGCCGAACGGGCCGCTCCGCCGGTCCATGCCGACCTTCAGATCGACGCCTGGTCCAAATCTGTCAGCCCCTGGCCGTTCTCAACCTAGTCGAGGCGGACCCGGCCCTCATCCAGTCGATAGGCCACGCCGGTCCGCTCAAACAGGCTGGCGATGACCGCAGACGGGTCGGGCGTCCCGCGGTCCAAAAGCAGTTCGATGTCCGAGGCCAGGCTCGGGTCGCGTGAGATCGACGTCAGATGATCAAGCCATTCTTGGCGCGTGAGGACCCCGTCCTCGCGGTTGGCGTCGATCAGCGGCCTCAGGAAATCGAACCAGTCACCGCCCGTCGCGCGCCGTTGCACCGCCTCTGCGGCTAGGGCAAAGACCGCGCCGCAGGCGTAGTAGGCCCGGTGTTCGCCGCGCCGCCCCGCCTCGCTGACCGGCAGCACCGCCAAGCCGCTGCAATCGTCAACCTCGCCCTGCAGGTCGTCGCGCGAAACGAACGCCGGATCGAGCGCTTCCAGGGCGCGGATCGCCATCAGATCGGCCCCGCCCTCGGTAATCCAGGAATCCCGCGTCCGCTCATAGCGAACCGTCTGGCCCAGCCAGAAGTGCGCGCTCTCATGGCCGATGAACCAGTGGGTCGTGGCCAGGCATTCGGGCGTGGCCTCCACCTGGCCGACGCCTTCAAAGCTCATCACAATGAGGCCGGGCAGAACGCTGCCGCTCAGGCTCTGAAGTTCGGGCGTCGGCCCTCGCCAGGCGGCCATGATCGTGGGCCGGTCCGTCTGACCCGGTCCCAGGCGCTCCGCATAATAGGCCGCAACCGCCGGGGCGAAGCTCTCGATCGAGGCGGCCACCCATTCGGGCAACGCCTGATCGACGACGGTGACGAGGCGCTCGGTCTGCGTCATCTGCGCCGGGCCGAACAGGGCATAGGTCGTGCCATCCTCCGTCACCGCCTCAGTCTCGCGTTGACCGTAGATGAGGACCTGGCCGTCCCGGTCGCGCCAGGTGATCCGCGCATTCTCGACTCCGACATCTGACCCGTTGAGATCCTCGGGCAGGGCGCGCGCCGCCTCCACGGACTCCAGAGGGAAAACTTCAAAGGCACCCGTGAACAGCGCCGTGGAGCCATCGGTGAAAACCAGGGGGCCGTAGTCGGCCTCCAGCACATGGTCCCGGGGCGTGATCCGCAGGCTAACCCGGCGCGGCACCGGGCCACCGTCGACGGTGCGCAGGATGTCCAGATGTCCGACGCGCTCAAGCACCACGCCCGGCGTCGTCACTACCCAGTCATCCGGCCGCCACGGCTCTCGCGAGCCATAGATCAAGGACGACCGGATGAAGGCCCACACCGCCGCATCCCGGTCCAGCTCATACTCGACCTGCCAGACGTCGCCATCCCGCTCGACCGTCACCTCGGGAACGGGGCCGGAGGTCTCCTGCGTCGCCGTCGCGGAGGCCGGGCCCGCCAGCACCGTCGCCAGGATGAAGGTCGTCGTGATAGCCAGGTTGCGCATGTGGAATCCCTGTTGTCCGTCTGTCTGGGCATGGCGTGCGCCATTGCCCAAGTGAACGTGAGGCTAGAGTGATGGCCAAAGCTTGGCCGTTAGAAGGCGTCGTCGCCCAGGACGCGGTGCCTTGCGCCCGCGCCCTGATCGGCTGGACCCTGACGGTCGAGGGGGTCGGTGGGGTGATTGTTGAAACGGAAGCCTATGACCGCGACGACCCGGCCTCGCACAGCTTTCGCGGTCCGACGACGCGCAACGCGGCGATGTTTGGGCCGATGGGTCGGGCCTATGTCTATCGGATCTACGGTGTCCACTGGTGCTTGAATATCGTGTGCGGCCAGGAAGGATCGGGCCAGGCGGTGCTGATCCGGGCCCTGGAACCGACCCAGGGCGTGCCGTCGATGCGGGCACGCCGACAGCTGGAAGCGGAGCGGGCGCTGTGTTCGGGGCCTGGCAAACTGTGCGAGGCGTTGGCGGTGACCGGACACCACGACGGGCTGCCCCTGATCGAGGCGCCGTTCGCCCTGACCCCGCCGTCAGGTCCGCCCGCCGACATCCTGACCGGTCCGAGGATCGGCATCACCAAAGGCATCGAGACACCCTGGCGGTTTGGCCTGAAAGGCTCGCGCTTCCTCAGCCATCCGATGCGGTGAGAATGCCTGACAATGGAAAGAAATGGCGGACCCGGAGCGATTCGAACGCCCGACCCTCAGATTCGTAGTCTGATGCTCTATCCAGCTGAGCTACGGGTCCGCAGACCGGGCGCTTGAAGGTGGCCCGGCGAAGGGGCGGACACCTAGCCCCTCGCGCCGCCCGATGCAAGGGGCAGAATGTGCTCTTTACAGGGCAGGCCCGACGGGCCCACTCCTGGGGCTCGTTTGAGGAGCCTATCCGATGACCAGCGGTGATTTCGACAGGCTGTGCGACGGTCCTCTGGCTTCGGCCATCGTCGGGCTGAAAGGCGCGCGCCGGACGGCCATGCAGCGGTTCGGATGCATCATGGTCGGGGCCGGAGCCCTCGGTCTGGTCGCGGCCTTCCTGGTTCCCGGGCTGGCCTTCAAAGCCTTCATTCTCTTCTTTGTGCTGGTGGTCGGCTACATGGTGGCTTCGGTTCCCCTGAGCCGGGCCGCACGGACCCTCAAGGAACCCGCCCTGATCGCAATCGGCCAGGCGCGTGGCCTGTCGCATCAGGCCGGCAGCTTCTCCGCCGACGGCTATGACGCCATCCACCCCCTGTTTGGCCGACCCGGCGGGCGAACCTTTCGCGACCGGTTCGAGGGCGACGACAACGGACGACGGTTCATCCTCTACGAGGCCTCCCTGGTATCCGGATCAGGCAAGAGCCGGCGCGATGTGTTCAACGGTCTGATCTTCAACATTTCGCGTCGATCGGTTCAGGGCGAAACGGTCGTCATCCCCGATCGTGGCCTGTTCAACTTTTTCAGCCCCGGGCGGGGCATGGAACGGGTTCGTTTCGAGGATGACCCTACCTTCGAACAAGGTCTGGAGGTCTATTCGACCCGCCCGGACGAGGCCCGGGCCCTGATCAATCCGGTTGTCCGCGAACAGCTCAAGGCCTGGCGAAGCGCCCACGGCAAGGTCATTGTACGGCTGGCCGGCGATCAGGCGACGGTGGCGCTCGCCTCGCCCGGCGACCGGTTCGAAGTCGGGTCGATGTTCCAGTCGATACCCGGTCGCGAGCGCGTTCGCGTCATCTGGGATGATCTCGAAGAAGCTCTCGGCCTGATGCGCCAGATCGCCGGAACGCTTGGCTAGATCGAGGTCGGCTTTGCCCCGGCGCGGCGGCTGGTTTAGCAAGACGACATGCGTTTGATCCTCGCCCTCGCCACCGCCCTGACCCTTTGCGCCTGTTCGGGCGTCGGCCAGACCACGCCACAGCGCCCGGACATCCCCGCGCCCGCCGAAAGGGCGCACGGCCCCTTCGTCTCTGCGGCCAATCCGATGGCGGCGCAAGCCGGTATGGCGGTGCTGCGGCGGGGTGGCTCGGCCGTGGATGCAGCGGTGGCGGTTCAGGCGGTGCTTGGTCTGGTCGAGCCTCAGAGTTCGGGCCTGGGGGGCGGGGCCTTCATGGTCCACTATGACGCCGAGACGGGGGCGATCACCGTCTATGACGGGCGCGAAACCGCCCCGGCCTCGGTGACACCGGAGCTGTTCATGCGCGACGGTCGGCCTGAGGACTTCCGTTCAGCGGTGCTGTCGGGCCGCTCGGTGGGCACGCCCGGCGCGGTGGCCATGCTGGCGATGGCGCAGGCCGATCATGGACGTCTGGCCTGGTCAGGGCTGTTCAACGACGCCGAGCGACTGGCTCGCGACGGATTTGTCGTGCCGCCACGCCTGGGCACCTTCATCAATATGTCGGCAGAAGCCGCGCCCCAGTCGCATACCGTCTGGGCCGACGCCTATTTCGAGCGACCCGACGGGACGCGCCCACGCGCCGGCGATGTCCTGACCAACCGCGCCTATGCCGAGACGGTGCGGCGGCTGGCCGCCGACGGGCCGGACTATTTCTACCGGGGCGACCTGGCCCGCCAGATCGTAGCGGCCGTCCAGGACGGGAACGATCCGGGCGGGCTCACCCTGGCCGATCTGGCCGCCTATCGACCCGTCCGCCGTGAGGCTGTCTGTCAGGCCTATCGAGTCTATCTCGTCTGCGTGCCGCCGCCGCCATCCTCAGGCGTGGGCCTGCTTCAGCTCCTGGCCATGGCCGAGCATACCCCCGACATCGACCGTGGCCCCGACAGCCCCGAAGCCTGGGTGGCCTTCGCTCGGCTCCAGCGACTGATGTATGCAGATCGTGACCTCTATGTGGGGGATGCCGACCATGTGGCCGTTCCGGTCGCCGGGCTGCTGGATGCCGACTACGTCGCGACCCGGGCCGCGCTGGTTCCTACGGTGACTGGACCGGTTGGGCCGGGTACGCCGCCCGGTGCCCCGAGCGAGCGCGCACCGGATGCGACGCGCGAACCGGCGGGGACCAGCCACTTCGTCATCGTCGACCAATGGGGCGACGCCGTATCCATGACCACGACGGTCGAAAGCCTGTTCGGATCCGGGCGGATGGCCGGGGGCTTTTTCCTCAACAATCAGATGACCGACTTTTCGTTCTCGCCGGTCGATGCCCAGGGTCGTCCCGCCGCCAATGCCGTGGCCCCGGGGAAACGGCCCCGATCCTCGATGGCCCCCGCGATCATCCTGGATCGTCAGGGGCGGCTGGTCGGAGCCCTGGGATCGCCGGGGGGCAACTCCATCCTCGCCTACAACGCCAAGGCCCTGATCGGGGTGCTGAACTGGAATCTGTCGATGCAGGCCGCCTTTGATCTGCCCAATCTGGTTGTCCGCGGGTCCAGTATCGGGGCCGATACGGAGCTGTTCAGCCCGGCCATACGCGAGGCGCTGGCGACCTCGGGGGCACCGCTGCGTCCCAATGCCTCTGAAACCAGCGGCCTGCATGGGGGGATCTGGCGCAACGGCCGCTGGGATGCCGGAGCCGACAATCGGCGCGACGGGGTCAGCCTGACGGAATGAACCGCTTCAGTGCTGGGCCGGCAGGGTCAGCAGGAACACCGTCCCGCCCGGCCCGGTGACGTCCAGTACCAGATCGCCGCCTCCAGCCTGGGCCAGCTCACGGGCAATCGGAAGGCCCAGACCGGCACCATTGCGGCGGGTCGATCCCTGGAACGGCAGGAACAGGCGTTCGCGCGCGCGGGCCGGAAGGCCCGGCCCATCGTCACGCACCCGGATCTCGACCTTGTCGCCTGTCCGCACCGCCGACAGGGACACGCGCCCGATACCGTCACGCTCAGGATCGGCCTCAATGGCCTCACGAGCATTGCGCATCAGATTGACCAGAATCCGGTGCAGATGCTCAGGGTCCGCCTCGACTCTCAGCCGAGAGGGCGCGCGCTGGATCAGCCGCACGCCCTGATCTGTCAGCCCGGCGTCTTCCGCAGCCGCATGGATGGCTGGGACCAGTCTCAGCGGGCGGGGGTCGGGACGAGGCTCTTCCGAACGACCATAGGCCAGAACGTCCTGGGCCAGGTTCAACGCCCGATCCAGCGCCCGCTCCAGACGCGGCAGGGCGCGAGTCACGGTAGGATCACCGGAATCCGCGAGACGATCCGACGCCATCTGGGCCGCTGTCAGCATGTTGCGAAGGTCATGGCTGATCTTGGCCACCGCCTCGCCCAACGCCGCCAGTCGTGCGCGGGACCTCAAGGCTGATCGCACCTCCTGCTGCATGCGGTTCAGCTCGTCCTCGACGCGGCCGATCTCGTCGACCCGCTCGTGGCGGATGGGTCGGGGGTCAGCTTCCGGGTCATCGCGGAAACGCTCGATGGTCTGGGTGACGCGGCGGACCGGCTCGAGCACCAGAATGACCAGACCGGCATAGAGCAGCCCCCCGGCCAGGACCGAGATCACCAGCGAGGCAAACACGATCTGCAGGACATAGGTTCGCAGTTCGGCCTTCAAGGGTGCCGCTTCGGCGACGATGTCGATGAAGTCACCCGAACGCCAGCGCGGGGCCGCTATGACCTGAATCCGCCGATCATCCGGCCCCAGCAGCGTCAGCCACGGGTCCAGCAGTCGCGCCGCCAGATCAGACTCGCGAAGATCAATCAGGTGGGGCGTTGCCCCTTCCTTGGGCGTGCCGCGCAACAGGCGGCGGATGCCGTTCTCCTGAAGCACCACCGTGTCGGCTCCGACCCCAACCAGCAGGCGGTCCGCCAGACTATCCTCGACCGTCGCATAGGGGGCCGCCTCCACCACCAGCGAGGCCACCTCGGCGGCGCGGACGCGGTCCGTCACCCAGCGTTCGTGAAAGCTGGCGGCGGCCGGAAACAGGATCAGCAGGTCTACAGCAATGGCAAAGGCCGCCGTCAGCAGCAGCAACCGGGCCGACAGGCCATTGATCCAGGCACGCCGACGCGGCCCACGCCGTGGGGCAGGAGGTGTCGGATCAAAGTCGTCGTTCACGGCCATGTGATCCGCACATAACCCGTCCGGCGCGCGATCCCAAGCCGTCCGCGCCTGACAGGTCGCCCTCTAGGCAAGCCAGACCATCATGCGCGAGGCGACCCAGGCCCCCCGTGCGCGGCTGAACAGGGAACGGCGCTCGCCCGTGTAGAGGAAGCCGGCCTTCTCGAGCACGCGGCCCGAGGCCGGGTTGTCGGCGAAATGCCCGGCTGAGACGACACGACGGCTCCAATCCCGACGCGCCCAGCCCAACAGGCCCTGCACGGCCTCCGTGGCCAGTCCACGCCCGGCCCAGGAGGCCCCGATGCAGTATCCCAGCTCGGTTCGAACCGCGGAGCGGCCCGGTGGCGTTGCTTCATCAGCAAGCTGCTCGCTGGGGAACAGGGAAATCATGCCCACGACCCCTTCCTCATCATGATCAATGACGAAGTTGCGCTCGACGCGCGGGTCCTGGCCCTGGGCGCGACCGATCCAGCCCTCGGCATCCGTCAGGGCATAGGGATGCGGCATGCGTGCCGTCATACGGGCAACCGCAAGGTCACCACAGACTGCCGCAATGCGAGCGGCATCGACCGCTTCAGGCGCACGCAGAACCGTGCGGCGCGTCTGGATTTCAGGACTTGTCTCTATCAGGCACATGACCGCTTCTCCCAAGCCGGTCGTGAAACGAAAACGGGGAGCCCGGCGTCCGGACTCCCCGCTTGCGCTCGTCTGTCCGGATCACCTTTTGGGGGCGATCCGGAAAGCTGCCTTATCGGATCGCTATTCTGCCGCCTGCGGCTGTTGAATCGACACGTAACAACGGCCACCGCGCTTGGTGGTGAAGGTTACGGCGCCGGCGATAAGGGCGAAGAGCGTGTGGTCGCGTCCCATGCCGACATTGTCGCCGGGATGGAATTTGGTGCCGCGCTGACGCACGATGATATTGCCGGCAAGCACACGCTCGCCGCCGAACCGCTTCACGCCGAGGCGTTTGGATTCCGAGTCGCGACCGTTACGCGACGAACCACCGGATTTCTTGTGAGCCATGGGTCGAGCTCCTTACGCTTCGTCAGACTTTTTGGCGGCGGCCTTCTTGGGCGCAGCCTTGGTCTTGGTTTCGGTCTTGGCGGCAGCGGCCTTTTTCGGCGCAGCCTTGGTTTCCGCAGCGGCTTCGGCCTTGGCGGGCTTGGCAGCCTTCACCGGCTTGGCCTCGGCCTCGACACGCGGGGCCAGGTTGCGGGCGCGGGCATCCAGCTCGGCCTTGGTCGTCAGGTCGGCCTTGCCGTCCCACTTGTGGGCCTTGCCGTCCGAGCCGGTCAGGCCGACCACGCGCAGCACGCTCTCAGGCTGACGGTGGCCATTGGTGCGGCGATAGCCCTGGCGGCGGATTTTCTTGAAGATCTTGACCTTCTCACCCTTGCGGGTCTCGACCAGAACGGCCGAGGCGAAGGCCTTGGCGACCAGGGGGGCCCCAACGTCGTCGCCCATCATCAGGACCTGGTCCAGCTTGATTTCATCGCCCGGTTCACCGGCGAGCTTTTCAACAACGATCAGGTCGCCCGGTTGAACCCGGTACTGTTTGCCGCCGGTCTTGATCACCGCGTACATGGCTTGGCCTCTAGGCTTGTAAAACTTGCGCGGACGCAAAAAAGATCGCGCCCGCGAGGGGAACCCGCGGGCGAAGAGGGCGGACTTATACGGATCGGCACGCGAGAGTCAACGCGAAGCCATTATGAATTCTCCCCCTTGCGTCCCGCCCGGACGTTCGGCTATAGCGCCGCCTCTCGACTGAGGAGCCCCACCCCGGCTCCTTCAAGAATGCGGGCGTAGCTCAGGGGTAGAGCATCACCTTGCCAAGGTGAGGGTCGGGCGTTCGAATCGCCTCGCCCGCTCCAGTCGAAGATTTGATCAGGCCCGGTCCCCGCGACCGGGCTTTTTGTTTCCGGCTCTCCCAACTTGTGGTTCTGAACAGACTCCCGCACCTTCGTTCCGTCAGAACGGAGGCGAGCACTTGGAGACAGCCGAAAGGGACAGCCACCGCCTGGACGCCTTCGTCGATGCGGCCTTCGCCTTTGCGGTGACCCTGCTGATCGTCGCGGGCGGTGAAGCTCCGACCAGCGTGGAGGGCCTCTATGCCGGCCTAGCCCGCGTGCCTGCCTTTGCCATGGGGTTTGGCCTGATCACCATGTTCTGGCTTGGGCATCGCAGTTTTGGCCACCTGGTACCGCGCCGTGACAACATGGTGGTCGTGATCAGCCTGGCCATTGTCTTCATGTCTCTCGTCTATGTGATGCCGCTGCAGATGCTCGCCAATACGGCGGCCCACTATCTGTCTGGTGGGCGACTTCCAGGCGGCGAAATGATCGCCAGCCTGGATGATCTGAAGGCGACCTTCACGATCTACGGCCTGGGTTTTGCGATCCTGAGCGGGCTTTATGTCTGGCTGTTTCGGTACGGAACCCTTCGCGCTGTCGCCTTGGGTGTCAGCACCGCGGATCGCCCCCGTCTGGCGGAATGGACCCAGACCTGGTGCGTGATCGCCGCATCAGGCCTCCTGTCAGCGGTCCTTGCCCAGGTCGTCCCCCAGGGCCTTCGCTACGGGCTACCGGGCTTTGCCTATTGGCTGATTCCCGTCGGCATTGCCGTCCTAGACGCCCGCCGGCGGCACCAAGCACGCTCGGCCCCGCCTGACGACACCTAACCGTTCCGATGCCGCGACTCGCCTCAGGGTCATGCGTGCGCTATCGGTCCGGAGCGGCCCGGACCTTGCTTTATCCACCCTGTTCGAGGGTTCGACCGCAGGGGTGATGCGTATGATCATGGAAGGCGACGTCAACTGGGTTCTGGTGCTGGGCCTGGCTTTGGCGCTGGCAACGGCAATTGCCTTGCTGTTCATTTTCCTGACCAGTCGCGCCGCCTGGGCGTACCGAAATGCGACAGTCGAGCGGGATCGTTTCCGTACCGAAGCCGAAATCCATGAAACCCGGCTGAACCAGATCCTCACCTCCCTGCCTGTCGCCTTGGTCGAGACAGACACCCAGGGCCGCTTCATTTTCGCCAACCGCGCCGCCCACCACCTTCTGGGACGCAAGGATCAGGAACTGATCGGCCTGAGGTTCCACTCGGCCACCTGGGGCATCACCTACCCCGACGGTCGGCTCATCCCGCCGGAACTGTTGCCCAATGCGCGCGCCCTGCGCGGCCAGACGGTCAAGGGCTTCCAGCATGTCATCGCTCATCCTGGCACCAAGCGGAGGTTGCTGGTGTCGGTGACCGCCATGCCGATCCTGAACAGCCTGGGTCAGGTTATCGGTTCCAGTGCCGCCATCGTCGAGATCGACAGCCTGAATCCAGCCGCTTCACCCGAGGCCGAACTGACCCGCCGGGTGTTCGACGCCGCGCCCAATCCGGTTCTTGTGATCGGGGCCGAAGGCCAGGTCCGCGAAGCCAATGCTGCCGTCGCCCGGATGCTGGGTCTTGACGCCGACGCACTGCGGGGCAGGCCCTTTGCCGAGTTGATTTCACCCGAGCATCGCTGGGAAGCCGTCAACGCCTTTGCGGCGCAAGTCATCCAGTCCGGCGAAGTCCCTGCCAGCGCGATTGAGGAATCCCTGACCGTTGGCCAGGAGCGCCGGTTCGTCCGCTGGACCGCCATGCCCCTGCCGCTTGAGGATGCCATCGACGCCGTCCTTCTGGTCGGAGAGGACGTCACCGATCTGCCCTTCGAGGAAACCGACACCCACGCCACTGAACAGGCGGATACCCAAGCTGCCCTGGCAGAGCTTACCGAGCGCCTCGCCATCGCGGAACAGGCCCGGACTCGCGCCGAGGCTCAGGCTGAGGAAACGCAGACGGCTCTGAACCAGACCCTGGCGGCGTCCGAGGCGCGCCGTCGTCGTGAGGATTCCAACACCGCCGAGGGACGCCGCCTTGAGGACATCGGCCGAATGACGGGCGGCCTCGCGACGGACTTCAACGCCCTTCTTACACTCATGCTGGGCGCGCTCGACATGATTGGGCGCCAGGCCGATAATCCCGAGCGGGTGCGTCGGGTTGCGGAGGCAGCCCTCACGGCCGGACGGCGGGGCGAGGTCCTGACGCGACAGCTTTCAGCCTATTCCCGTGGCGACGAGACGACGTTGCGGGCCTTGGATGTCGGCACGATCGTGCGCGGCCTTCCGTCTCCTATTCAGGCCGGAGCCGTTGAGGTCCAGGTGGCCGAGAACGCCGCCTATGCCCGCTTTGATCCGGTGCGGCTGCAAAGCGCCCTGACGGCCTTGATGATCAATGCGCGCCAGGCTCAGGGCCCGACCGAGCCCATCCGCGTGCGGATTGAGTCGGCCAGCGTGGCCGACGGCGACCCAGACCTCGTCGTCGGTGACTATGTAAAGATCACGGTTTCGGATCGGGGGCCCGGCATGGACCCCGACGTCCTGGTCCGGGCGCAGGAGCCCTTCTTCACGACGCGGCCTGGAGCTGAAGGTCTGGGACTGGCGCAAGCGCGTGGCTTTGCACGATCCCTCGGCGGGGCCTTGCGCCTGGGCAGCACACCCGGCGTCGGCTCGACAGCGGCCATCTGGCTCCCGCGCGTGCCGACCGAGATCGCACGCGCCGAACAGAACGATACGCCGGCGATCGCCGGCTGATCCTAGCTGTTGAGGGCCGCTTCGGCGGCCAGCACCCGGCTCACCGCATTGACGACGGCGGCAATCCGCAGAGACGCCTGAATCTGCACATTGGTCGCGCCATGTTCGCGCAGCGTTTTCTCGTGGGCGTCGATACAGGCCCCGCAGCCATTGATGGCCGAGACCGCCGTACACCACAGCTCGTACTCGACCTTGGGCGCACCAGGATTGGCCAGGATATTCATGCGCAGGCGCGCCGGCAGGGTCTTGTACTCGCCGTTGTGCATCAGGTGCAGCGACCGATAATAGACGTTGTTCATCCCCATGATCGCCGCGGCCGACTTGGCAGCCGTCATGGCTTCAGGCGACAGACGCTGGGACGCCGCAGCCTCGAAGGCCCGCACGGTCTGCGCTTCGCCGATGGCATAGGCACAGGCCAGGAAACAGCCCCACTTCTGAGCGTCCGACAGGACCGTCTCAGAGGCCAGGGACGACAGGTTCAGTGACAGGTCTTTGGCATAGGACGGCAGGGCGTCACGCAGGGTGTCGATCGACATCGACTGTCTCCGGTTGGGAAATCTGAACAAGGGGGGACCGGGGGCGCGCGAGGGGAGGAGGGGTGCGCGCCCCCGAATCCGGCTGGGGCCTTTAGGCCGCCAGCGTCTCACCACCCAGCGGGCGGTTACACGGGCACAGTTCGTCGGTTTGCAGGGCGTCGAGCACCCGCAGGGTGTCGGCCGGCGCGCGGCCGACGTTCAGGCTGGTGACATAGACGTGCTGGATGACGTTGTGCGGGTCGACGACAAAGGTCGCGCGCTGAGCGACGCCTTCGTCTTCATCCAGGACCCCGAGCGCCCGGGCGAACCTGCCCCCGTTGTCGGCGAACTGCCACATCGGCAGCTTGTCCAGATCGGCATGGTCGCGGCGCCAGGCCAGCTTGGTGAACTCATTGTCGGTCGAGCCGCCCAGCACCACGGCGTCGCGGTCTGCGAACTCGCGGTTCAGACGGGCGAACTCGGCGATCTCGGTCGGACAGACGAAGGTGAAGTCCTTCGGGTAGAAGAAGATAACCTTCCACTGGCCGTCGAAGCTGGCTTCGGTTACCGGCTCGAAGGCCGAAACACCGTTTTCTTCGTGTTGGTTGAAGCCGGGCTTTACACCGACGATCTTGAATTCAGGCAGTTTCTGGCCGACGCCGAGCATTGCGCTCTCCTTATAGACGGACATGAGTGAGGGGCGTCGGGGGAGCGACGCTGCACCTGCGAAGTGCTTTGTGCGGCGCACAAAGTCAACCTTGGAGTGCGCGATTCTCCATCGATATTTCTTATCTAGCCCATAGAATCGATCATCGTGAATCACCCCCGGGGCATAACCCTGGTTGATCTAACTGGGAAAAATCATAGATCGCATCTAGGATATCCTTATGCTTCCGACCCTGCGCCAGCTTCAGTACCTCAAGCTCCTGGCTGAGCACCGCTCCTTCTCGCGAGCAGCCGAGGCCGCCTTCGTCAGCCAGCCGGCTCTCTCCGCTGGGGTTCAGGAACTAGAGAAAATACTGGGCGCGCCTGTCGTTGAACGCACGCGGGGACGCATCCAGCTAACGGCCGTCGGGGCCGAGGCCGTCAAACGGGCCGAAGATGTCCTGGCTCGCACCGAGGATCTGGTCGAGGCCGCGCAAAGCGCCGGTCGCCCCCTGTCGGGCCGGTTTCGACTGGGCATTATTCCGACGATCGCGCCCTTCCTTCTGCCCGCCAAACTGCCGGGCGTGAAGGCGGCCTATCCGGCTCTCAAGCTCTTCATCCGCGAGGACCTGACGCCCGGCCTGATCAAGGCGCTCAAGGCCGGCCAGCTGGATGCCGCCATCATCGCCCTTCCCTATTCGACCAGCGGCATCGATCACGCCCGCATTGGTGACGATGCGATCCTGGCGGCGGCACCGGCTGGTCACCCGCTGGCGGCACCCGGACCGATCCGGCCCGGTTCCCTGAAAAGCGAGGATCTGATCCTGCTGGAGGACGGCCATTGCTTGCGCGATCAGGCCTTGGCCGCCTTTCACATTGAGCCGCCCAAGGGCGACGATGTCTTTGCCGCCACCAGTCTGCACACCCTGGTCCAGATGGTCGGATCGGGTCTGGGAGTTTCGTTCTTGCCCGAAATGGCGGTGCGGGCCGGCCTGGCCGACAATCCCGCGGTCGTGGTGCGCCCGATCTCTGCCGATACCCCGCGGCGCGAGATCGTTGTGGCCTGGCGCACCGGGTCGAGTCGGGAGGCCGAGGCCCGACTTCTGGCAGAGACCTTCCAGCTGGACGCGACGTTTTCCTCTGTCGTAGCCTGATCTGGCCAAGGGAGGGATTATGATCCGCACGCTCATCATCGCCGGTCTGTTGGTCGTACCTTTGTCGGCCTGCGTCGGCCTGTCCCGCTCAACGGCCGTCACCCCCGTGAGCGAAGCGGCCAGCTATCGTATCCAGTCGGTGCGGCTTGTCATCGACCCCGAGATCGAAACCACGGCTGACTTCGACGAGATTTTCCGCGAGCGGGTCCAGACGGCCCTCGACGAATGTGCAGTGGGTTCGCGTCCCTTGCGCCTGGATGCCGCCATCAGCCGACTGGACCGAGCCAATCCTGTGCAGGTCGCAATCATCGGCGGGGCCAATGTCCTGCGGGGCAGGGCTCGATTGGTAGAGCCTTCGACCGGCCGGGTCGTCGGTGAATATGAGATCGGCCACACGGTGATCGGGGCGCGCGTGGCCGTCTTCGAGATGGCCGAAAGCGAGGAACAACTCTCGACGGCCTTCGGCGAGGAGCTTTGCGATCAGGCGTTCGCAACGGCGCAATAGGCGTGCTCGTCCGTCGCGTGACATTGCGACCGCAGGCCGGCGCTGCAACAATCCGTGACGGAAATTCGAACGCCCAGACAGAACAGTCTGCTAAGAGCCGCCGCGTCGCACCGTCGTGCTGCCCGGAGATCCGCGCCCCATGGGGCTGATTCGTACGCTTCCTCTACCGGTTCGCCTGCCTCTGATCCGCGCCGCCCTGGCGACGGCATGGACACTGCGCGAACCGCACTGGCGGGAGTTGCCGACCAGCCTTAGTGCCGGCCCCCTCATCGTCAGCGGATTTCTGGGGGAGGCCCTGGGCGTCGGTCGGGGTGCCGATGCGACGGCCAATGCCCTGGAGGCGGCGGGATACGTCGTCGAACGACAGTCCCTGCGACCGGCCCAGAAGGCCATGTGGTCGCCGAGCCGCAAGCCGGCACTCACGGACAGGCCTGGAGGCGTCTGGCTGATCCATGCCAATGCACCCGAAGTCGAAGTCGCCCTGATGGCCCACGATCCTGCCGATTGGCTGACCCGATACCGGATTGGCTACTGGGCCTGGGAGACGACCCAGGCCCCTCATGCCTGGGTCAGAAGCGCGCGCTGGCTGGATGAGATTTGGGTGACCTCCAACTTCACAGCCGATGCCATCCGAAACACCCTCGAGCAGGCAGGAATGGGCGAGCAGGCTGCCAAGTTGAGGGTCATGCCGCACCCGGTCACACGGCCAGCGTCGGCCCGTCCTGATCCGACCCGGTTTGGCCTCAAGCCCGGCATCAAGCATGCCCTGGTCATGTTCGATGGGCGCTCCGCCTTCGCCCGAAAAAACCCCTGGGGTGCTATCGAAGCCTGGACGCGCGCTTTTCCCGAGCCCCGCGCAGACGCCCACCTCATCGTCAAGGTTCGCGCTTTGAATACGGACGCCAGCGCCCGCCGGCGGTTGAATGCCCTGATGTCAGAGCGCCCCGATCTTCAGTTGATCGAGACAGACCTGTCCAACCCCGAGGTCTGGGATCTGCTGGCCAGTATCGACCTGTTGATCTCCCTGCACCGAGCTGAAGGCTTCGGCTTGATCCCGGCCGAGGCCATGGCCTTGGGCAAGCCAGTGGTGATGACCGGCTGGTCGGGCGTCACCGATTTCGCGGATAGTGACAGCGCCGCCCTCGTTCCGTTCCATCTGGTCCCGATAAAAGACCCGTCGGGAGCCTATAGAACCGGGCAGTGGGCTGAACCCGATCTCGGGGTCGCTGCAGCCTGCATTCGCGAGCTGATCGACCATCCCGAAGTAGCGGCCCGCCTGGGGGCCGCTGGCCCGGCTCGCATCCACGCCTTGTCCAGGGCCTGGGCGCCGGATGCCCTCGCAGCCATGCCCTTCGCCACCTTTGTCGACAATTCTGCTAATAGGCCCGCCCCATGAGCATTCAGTTCATTGACCTTCAGGCTCAGCGCCGTCGTATCGGCGAACCGATGACCCGCGCCATCCTCGACGCCGTTGAGGGCGGGGCCTGGGTGATGGGCCCGCAGGTGCGCGAGTTCGAAGCCGACATGGCCGCTTTCGGCCAGGCAGATTACGCCCTGGGTTGTGCCAACGGCACCGATGCCCTGGCCCTGCCGTTGATGGTCTGGGGCATTGGGCCCGGCGACGCCATCTTCTGCCCCTCCTTCACCTTCGCCGCCACCGGAGAGGTCGCGCCCTGGTTCGGAGCCGAAAACGTCTTCGTCGACATTGATCCCGTGACCTACAACATGGACCCGGCGCATCTGGAGGCGTCGATTCAGGCCGTCATCGCCGAAGGCCGTCTGACGCCCCGCGTCGTGATCGCTGTCGACCTGTTCGGCCAGCCCGCCGACTATCCGAAAATCCGCGAGATCTGTGACCGCTACGGGCTCAAGCTGATCGCCGACACGGCCCAGGGCTTCGGCTGTACCCTCGATGGCAAGCATCCGGTCCACTGGGCCGATATCGCCACCACCAGCTTCTTCCCCGCCAAGCCGTTGGGCTGTTACGGCGACGGCGGGGCGGTCCTGACCAATGATGCGGCCCTGGCTGAGCTGATCGATTCGGTTCGCGTCCACGGCAAGGCCGTCGCCTCCGATCTTCAAGGCCGCTCCTTCGACCATGACCCGAAGTACCTCAACATGCGGGTCGGCATGAATTCGCGGCTCGACACTATCCAGGCGGCGGTCCTGATCGAAAAACTCAAGGTGTTTGCTGACGAGATCGACGCCAGAAACCGGATTGCGGCGCGCTACAACGACCTGCTCAAGGACCATGTCGCAGCGGTCCCCGGCGTGATCGACGGCGGCGTTTCCGTCTGGGCTCAGTACACGATCGAACATCCGCAGCGGGATCGGTTGGCCGCCCACCTCAAGGCGCAAGGGGTGCCGAGCGCGGTCTACTATCCGATCCCCATGCACCAGCAGCCCGCCTATGCGCTCCATTCAGTCGGACCGCAGGGTCTGGCCGTGACCGAGGCCAAATCCAAGGTGGTCATCAGCCTGCCGATGCATGCCGATCTGGATGAGGCCACCCAGGATCAGATCGTCGCCGCCGTCAGGAGCTTTGCATGACCGAACGTCCTTTAATGAAGGTCGGGGTCGCCGGCCTGGGCGTGATGGGGCGCAACCATGCCCGCGTCCTTTCCGATATGCGGGGCGTGCGTTTGACCTGCGCCTTTGATCCTGACCCACCGACCGCCGAAGCCGCGCGCGCCTATGGCGCCGTGCCTGTCACCACGGTCGAAGCCTTTCTGGAGGCGGATCTGGATGCGGCCGTTGTCGCCACGCCGAACCGGCACCACGCCGAGCTGGGCGTCGCCCTCCTCGAGCGAGGCGTTCCGGTGCTGGTCGAAAAACCCATCGCCGCCGACCTGGCCGGGGCGCGGCGCATGATCGACGCCGCGCGGGCCTCGGGTGTGGTCCTGATGGTTGGCCACGTCGAACGGTTCAATCCGGCGGTCGAGGCGGTCAAGAAGGCGGTCGCCGGCGACGACATCATCTCGATCCAGATCACCCGCGTCGGCCCCTTCCCACCCCGCATGGGCGAGGTCGGGGTCGTGATCGACCTGGCGGTGCATGACATCGACATCATCCGCCACCTGACCGGTTCGGAGATCACCGAGGTTCAACCCCAGTTGGCCCGCACCCGCGCCGACCGTGAGGATACCGCCCTGCTGCAGTTCAAGACGGACACGGGGGTCATCGCCCAGATCAACACCAACTGGGTGACGCCCTACAAGGCCCGGATGCTCCAGGTCGCGACCCAGCAGAAATTCGTCGTGGCCGACCTGATCACCCGCCAGGTTCAGGAATTCTTCGCCTACGACAAGGACGGTTCCTACTCGACGCGTACCCTGCACACCTGGCCCAACGAGCCCCTGAAGGTCGAGCTGACCGCCTTCCTGGATGCGGTACGGAACGGCACACCACCGCCAGTGACGGGAGAGGACGGCCTGGCCAATCTGGACGTCGCCCTGCGTTGTCTGGAGCGCGCGTGAACGCCAACGCCGGACTTCCGGCCCGACAGGCCGCTCTTCGGCTCATCGAGGCCGCCACCTTGCGCCGGGGTGGGCTGGATGTCGCCCTCAACGAGCCGACCCTGCGCACACTCAGCCCTGAGGATCGCGGCTTTGCGCGGGCGCTCGCCATGGCCGTTCTGAGACGATTGGGCTCCATCGACCGGGCGTTGGACTCGCGGCTGCAACGCCCGCCGCCGGAGCCGGTTCGCCGTCTGCTACGGATCGGCCTGGCCCAGATGCTGTATCTGGACACACCGGATTTTGCGGCGGTATCAACAACGGTCAAACTGGCCGAGCGCGACAACGCGACTCGCCCCTACAAGGCCCTGATCAACGCCGTGCTGCGTGGCCTGGCCCGCGATCCCGCCGCCGAACCTCCGCCGGAAGCCGATATTCCGCCCTGGCTGTTCGCCCGCTGGGTCGCCCAGTTCGGCCAGGCCGATGCTGAGCACATTGCCCTCAACGCCCGCGTCGAGCCGGCCACGGACCTGAGCCTGAAGCCCGATACAGACCCTGTGGTCCTGATTGACGCTCTGCCCGCCGAGGCTCTGCCGGGCGGGTCCCTGCGGACACACCGTGGCGGCGATGTCGCCGGATGGCCGGGCTTCACCGACGGCGGCTGGTGGGTTCAGGATGCCGCAGCAGCCGTGCCGGCCCGCCTACTTGCTGCCAGGCCCGGGGAAGCGGCGCTGGATCTGTGCGCGGCCCCCGGCGGCAAGACCCTCCAGCTGGCGGCAACGGGGGCCACCGTGACGGCGCTGGATCGTTCCGAGCCCCGCCTGAGACGCCTGCGCGCCAATCTGGAACGGATCGGCCTCAAGGCCGAGGTCGTGGTGGCGGACGCCGAAACCTGGGCCGACCATCGCCAGTTCGACGCCGTGCTGTTGGATGCCCCCTGTACGGCCACCGGCACCCTGCGCCGTAACCCGGAGGCCCTCTATGCCCTCGGACCGGCGGAGATCGCCAAGCTGGCGGACGTTCAGCATCGGCTGCTGGACGCGGCGGCGGCACGGGTGAAGCCGGGCGGGCGGCTGGTCTATTGCGTCTGTTCGCTCGAACGCGAAGAGGGCGAAACACAGATCCTGGCCTTCCTGAAACGTCATCCTGATTTCCGCGTCGGGTCCGCGGACCCACAGGCGGCCGGCGCACCGGTCGAGGCCCTGGGCAAGGAGGGCTGGCTCCGGTTGTTGCCGTCCCAATGGCCTGAGCTCGGCGGGCTGGATGGTTTCTTCGCGGCGCGCCTGGAACGCACCGCCTGACCGCTCAGTTGACACCGCGCCGGCTGGTCAAGGTTCAGACGCCCGCTCTGCGCTGGCCGCGCAGAGACCAGGCGCGGGACCTGTGGTTCGGTGCCCACAACTTCGTCGCCGTGATCTCCTCACACGGCGCGCTGCTGCAAGAGTTGCACGGCATCGCGCGCGGACCCGGGGGGACACCTTTGCGCATCTACGGCGGCGTCCTGCCGTTCCGGCGCGAGGTGATCTGGGGCGAGCGGTTCGATCACTGGACCGGGTTTTACGATCCAGCTTTTCCACAGGCCGATCTGGGTGCCGGCGATGATGCCGACGTTGAACGATGCTTGCGACGAGCCGAGGCCGTGCGCGCCGAGGTCAACGCACGAGAGATCGCCTACCCATGGCCCGCCGCCTTCGGGGCCAATAGCAATGCCTATTACGCGACCCTGATCGCGGGCATGGGCCTGGCGGACGTCTGTGTCGAGGGCCAGCTCTGGGCACCGTCGTCGCACCGCCTGTTGCTGGACGGCCCAACCCTGGCGCGCATTCAGGCTCTGGCGTGATGAACCTTGCCCCCGACACACTTGCGGCCTATCCCACAAGCATGCCCGCGCCGCTCATCTGTCCGTCGATCCTGGCCAGCGACTTTTCGCGACTGGGTGAAGAGGTCCGTGCCCTTGATGCCGCCGGGGCCGACTGGATCCATGTGGATGTCATGGACGGCCATTTCGTGCCGAATCTGACCATTGGGCCCGACGTGGTGAAGGCGCTGCGCGCCCATACGGACAAACCCTTCGATGTGCACCTAATGGTGGCACCGGTCGATCCGTGGCTGGAGGCGTACCGCAAGGCCGGGGCCGATATTCTCAGTGTCCACCCCGAAAGTGGCCCCCACCTGCATCGCACCCTGGGTCAGATCAGGGCCATCGGAGCCAGGGCCGGCATCGTTTTCAATCCGGCCACGCCTATCGGCCTTCTCGAAGAGGTGACCGATCTGGTCGATCTGGTTCTGATCATGTCGGTCAATCCCGGCTTCGGGGGCCAGACCTTCATTCCAGCCTCCCTGGACAAGATCGCGCGCGCGCGCGCGCTCCTGGATCGCGCCGGGTCGACGGCCATCCTCCAGGTCGACGGCGGCGTCACCGCTGACAACGCTGCGGCCTGCGTTGCGGCGGGGGCCACAGCCCTGGTCGCAGGAACCGCCGTGTTTCGGGGCGGCCCCGAGGCCTATGCCGCCAATATCGCGGCCTTGAAGGGTTGAGGTGACCGTGAGCGACACGGCCGACAGCCGCTTCCGCCTGCCGGATCTCAGGGCACCCCAGATGCCGGACCTGACCTGGCTGCGGGCGACCGGTCGGCTCATCAGCCGGCAGGCCTCGGCTGAGTTGTTTGGAGCCCCCGGATACGTCTGGACCCTGAGCCGCCCGCGCGCCAACGGGTTCGCCTGTTCGCCGCGTGACTTCCGCCCACCGGATTCAGCTGTGGGACGATCCACAGCCTCGGGCCGTTTCGTCATCGCCGGGTCGGTGGTCGATGTCGGCTCGTCGGGCGATATCTGGGATCGCCCCTGCCCGACGCGCCGGTTTGCGGTCGAGCTTCATCGGTTCAACTGGCTGCCGGACCTGATGGCCGCCGGGGACCGCGCCCCGCGTGAGGCTCTGCGTCTGATCCTGGCCTGGGCGGAGGTATTTGGAAAATGGAACGCCTTCTCCTGGGGGCCTGAAACCCTGCCCCGGCGCGTGATTAACCTCGCTTGCTGGGGCCGGCGTATCGGAGCCTCCACCTCCGAAGCGGATCGGGCCCGGCTGGCAGACCTGCTGGCGCGGCAAGCCCGACATCTCTCCCGACTGGGCGTTCGCGCCCAGGAGGCCGAATTCGCCTGCGCCCAGGTTCTCGCTGGGGCGGCCTTGGACGAGGCCGCAGGTGGGCCCATCCTGCGCAAGGGCCTGGCCCTGCTTCGCAAGGCCCTTCCCCGCACAGTTTTGGCTGATGGCTGTCACGCCAGCCGCAATCCCGAGGCCGGGCTGGAGCTGCTGTTCGATCTGCTCAGCGTCGACGATGCCCTACTTCAGATCGGCGAAGAGCCGCCACAGGAGGTCCGGCGTGCCATTGATCGGCTGACGGCGGGCTTGCGATCCCTGACGCTGCCCGATGGGCGTCTGGCCGCCTTTCAGGGCGGAGAAATGCTGACGCCGCAGCGCGTTGCCGCGGCCCGCGCCCACGACGACACCGGAAGTCCCGCCGGAGCCGAACGCCTTATGGCGGGTGGTTATGAGCGGCTGGACGGTCAGATGATGCACATCATTCTTGACGCGGGCGCACCGGCGGCCTCGGCCTTTCCGCAAACCGCCTGCGCCCAGCCCGCCGCGCTTGAGATCGTGTGTGGCCGCGACCGCCTGATTACCAATTCCGGCTGGAGTGAACGCGCCCATGATCGGCAGGGTTTTCGTCTGACCCCCGCCGCCTCGACTTTGAGCTTAGGCGAAGGCTCGATCGGCGAGATTCTGTCGGGCCGGATGGAGCGGATACTGGGGCCTCGGCTCAAGGTTCCTCCGATGCAGGTCACTGTCAGTCGGGAAGCCGGCGAAGGCGCGATCCTGGTCGAAACCGGCCATGACGGCTGGGTTCCCGACTATGGCCTGCGGCACGAGCGGCGGTTGTATCTGGACCAGCGGCTCGACGAGGTGCGCGGCGAGGAACGGCTGGTTCCCACCGGCCCGGCGGTCAATGCCCTGGCGGCACCCTATGCCGTGCGTTTCTTTCTCCAGCCTGGGGCGACGGCCTCGATGGCGCGCGACCGGCGTAGCGTCATTCTGCGCGGCGAGTCCGGCCGGGGCTGGTTCTTCCGTAGCGACGCCGCCGATGTCGCCATTGAACCCAGCGCCTGTTTCGAGAACGGCCTGACCCGGCGCTCGGTCCAGATCGTCCTGCGCGGAAGTGTTCGCACCGATGCCGAAAGCCGTGTGCGCTGGAAGCTCGAGCCCGCCGGTGCGACGGAAACGCCGGCATGAACGCCACCCCGACCTCCATCCTGTCACGCAAGCCCCGAACGCTTGACCCGGCACGCACACGCGACCTCATTCGAGGTAAGCGGGTTCTGGTGACAGGAGCCGGCGGCACAATCGGCGGCGAACTAACCCGACGCGCCGCCGCCCAGGGGCCTGAACGGTTGATCCTTCTGGATGCGTCGGAATTCAATCTCTACGGCCTGGATCAACACCTGGCCGAGACGGGCTCAAACACAAGCTGGGCGGTAGCGCTGGGCGATGTACGCGACCGCGCCCGCCTGGAGCAGGTCTTCGAACAGCACCGCCCTGAAATCGTTCTGCACGCCGCCGCGCTCAAGCATGTTCCGTTGATGGAGACGCACCCGTGCGAAGCCGTCCTCACCAATGTCGGTGGCGTCGTGCATGTGATGGAACTGGCACGCGAGGCGTCGGAGGCCTTCGTCTTTGTTTCGACCGACAAGGCGGTCAATCCAACCAATGTGATGGGGGCCACCAAGCGGGTCGGCGAGCGGGTCGTGCAGGCCCTGGCGGCAGATTCTCTCACGCGGGCCGCCATCGTCCGGTTCGGCAATGTGCTGGGCTCGACCGGCTCCGTCGTTCCTCTGTTCGAGCGGCAGATCGCGCGCGGCGGGCCGGTCACGGTGACGCACCGAGACATGACCCGCTGGTTCATGACGGTGGGAGAGGCGGCCGAGCTGGTGCTTCAGGCGGCAACCCTGCCTGACGCTGGAAAGGCCGATGTCTTCGTGCTCGACATGGGCGAGGCGGTGCGGATCGATGATCTGGCCCGCCAGCTGATCCGCCTGGCCGGTCTCGAGCCCGACCTGGACATAAAAATTCAGTACACGGATCTTCGTCCCGGTGAGAAGCTGACGGAGGAAATCTTCTACGCTGAAGAGGATGTCAGCCCGACGCGTATTGATGGCGTGATGGCCGCGCGCGCCGAGACGGCGAGCCTGGAATCGCTCAAGCCTGACCTGGACGCGCTCCTCGCCGCCGCAGCCGCGCGGGACGAGGCAGAGACCCTCGCCCGCCTCGAGGCGCTCGAACCCGAATTCAGTCGTCGCTGACATCCTTCCCCTCCCCAAAACGAAACAGACCTCCCATGCCCGCCGCCCCTGACTTTCCGCCGCCGCCTGATCGCGTGGTCCCCGGTCGCGCCCTGATCTCCCTGTCCGACAAGAGCGGGCTCGAGGTGGCGGCACGCGCTCTGCACGACCTGGGGGTCGAGCTGGTGTCGACCGGCGGCACCCGCGCGGCGATCGAAGGATTTGGCCTACCGGTGAAGGATGTGGCCGATCTGACGGGCTTTCCCGAGATGATGGACGGACGGGTCAAGACGCTGCACCCGGTCGTGCACGGCGGTCTCCTGGGCGTGCGCGACGCCCCGACCCACGCCCAGGCCATGGCTGAGCACGGTATTGGACCGATCGACCTGGTGTGGATCGACCTCTATCCGTTCGAGGCGACGGTGGCGTCGGGCGGCGACTTTGAAGCCGCGGTCGAGAATATCGACATCGGCGGGCCGGCGATGATCCGGTCCTCGGCCAAGAACCACGGCTATGTCACGGTCTGTGTCGACAAGGCCGGACTGGACGAGACGCTGGCGGCGCTAAAGGCCGATGGGGCGACGTCCCTGGAGCTCAGAAAGCGGCTGGCGGCACGGGCCTTTGCGCGCACGGCGGCCTATGATGCGGCGGTATCAGGCTGGTTCGCCGCTCAGGTCGGCGACGAGGCTCCGGCCCGCACGACGATCGCCGGGTCGCTGGCCCAGACCCTGCGCTACGGCGAGAACCCACACCAGACCGGGGCCTTTTATCGCACCGGCGAGACGCGGCCCGGCGTCGCCCATGCCGAACAGGTTCAGGGCAAGGAGCTGGGCTACAACAACATCGCCGACGCCGATGCGGCCTATGAGTTGGTGGCGGAGTTCACCGCCCCGGCCTGTGTCATCGTCAAACACGCCAATCCTTGCGGCGTCGCCGTTGGCCGGAACCTGTCGGAGGCCTATGCGCGGGCGCTGGAGTGCGATTCCGTCTCGGCCTTCGGCGGAGTGATTGCGGTCAACCGACCCCTGAACGGGGCTGACGCGCGGGCCATCACCGACATCTTCACCGAGGTCGTGATCGCGCCGGGCGCCGACGAGGAGGCGCGCGCGGTCTTTGCGGCCAAGAAGAACCTGCGCCTGCTGATCACGGACGGCCTGCCCGATCCGCAAGGGGTCGGAGAGGTGTTCCGCTCGGTCGCCGGCGGCTTTCTGGTGCAGTCGCGCGATCGCAGCCTGATCCGGCCCGAGGACCTGAAGATCGTCACCCGGCGCCAGCCGACCGATCAGGAGGTCCAGGACATGCTGTTCGCCTTCACCGTGGCCAAGCACGTCAAGTCCAATGCCATCGTCTATGCCAAGGACGGCCAGACGGCGGGCATCGGTGCCGGCCAGATGAACAGGCGCGACAGTGCCCGCATCGCCGCCATCCGCGCGCGAGAGGCCGGTGAGGCCAAGGGGCTGAATCATTCCCTGGCGCAGGGCTCTGCCTGTGCGTCGGAAGCCTTCTTCCCCTTCGCCGACGGCCTGCTCGAAGCGGTCGCGGCCGGGGCCACCAGCGTGATCCAGCCGGGCGGATCAATCCGCGACGAAGAGGTCATCGCCGCCGCCGACGAAAAGGGAATCGCCATGGCCTTCACCGGCACCCGGGTGTTCCGCCATTGACCGACACCGTCGCCGAACGCTGGGCCCGACTCGAGCCGCACGTCATCGCCTACGGCCCGGACGATGGGACACCCCGACCGGCGGTGATCCTGTTCCACGGCTGCGGCGGCCTGAGGCCGCATCTGCCCCGCTATGCCGAGGCCGCGGTCAACGCTGGCTGGCGGGCCTTTGTCATGGATTCCTACGCCCCGCGCGGCTGGGGCCGCGATTTCAGCCTGGCCATGGTCTGCACCGGCATGATGCTGCGCGGGCCGGAGCGGGCGGGCGATGTGGCCGCCGCCGTCTGGGGCATCGCTCAGCGCCCGGATGTCGATGCCGCCAAACTGGTGCTGGCCGGATGGAGCCACGGCTCGTGGTCGATGATGGATCTGATGACCATGGCGTTGGACCGTTCCGGTGAAGCCGGACTGGCCGACCCGCAAGTGGCGCGCACCGCGCTGAACGGCGTCGTCGGGTTGGGACTGTACTATCCCTATGTCGGACCCGGCGCGCTGAGCCGTACACGACCTTGGGTGCGACATCCGCAAGCCTTGGCCGTGATTGCGCGTGATGATCACCTGACCAGCGTGCCCAACGCCCGAACTGTGCACGACCGGGTGGCGCGCGATGGAACCCCTGTGGAGGTCTGGATCGCCGGCGGCACCCATGCCTTCGACGAGCCGACGGGCCTGGGGATGATGCGGCACGACCCGGAGCTGACGCTGGAATCGCTGATGCGGTTCGAGGCGTTCCTGGATCGGCTCTGACGCCCAGCTCAGGCAAAGGTCGTGTAGACGATCCTCTGGCGGATTTCGAAGCCCAACGAACGGTACAGGCTGATGGTCGCCGCGCGATCCGCAAAGGCGTGCAGGAAACAGGCGTCGCCCTCATCCAGAATGTGCCCGATGACCACGCGCATCAGGGCGCTGGCCAGACCCCGGCCGCGATGGTCCGGGTGGGTGCAGACCGCCGACACCTCGGAAAAGCCCTCGACCCTGAGGCGGGTCCCGGCCATGGCGATCAGCCGGCCGTGTTCACGCACGCCGATATAGCCGCCGAAGTCGAAGGTGCGGGGCCGGAACGGGCCGGGGTTGGTAAGCATGGCCAGGTCGTAGATGTCCTTCGCATCGGCCTCACCCAGCGCCGTCCAGTCGACCGAAGGGCCGGACGTGACCGTGGTGGCCACCATCTGGGCCAGGACGGCGTTCAGCGTCGGCGCGACGCCCGGCGGCGTCCACCCGGCCAGCGGCGTGCCTTCCGCCTCCAGCGACCCGGCACCGGGATAGCGGGCACAGATGGCCTGAAGATCGTCGGTTGAGCCGGCGTCCTTGCCGGCCACGAACACCCCGACATCGGGCCGCAACCGCACGGCATCGCCCTCGCGGAGGGCGAGATGAGCCTGACGGCCGGTCAAGGCGTTCCAGACGGGGCGGTCGAGGGGGTGGGTCATGGCGACGGTGTGGCGGACTGCGGGGGCGCTTTCATCCCGGAAATTGCGGTTGAAACGTCGCCTAGCCCCGCCAGAACCCCACGATCCGCTTGGTTTCGGCCACCACCGGCGCGGCGATGTTCCGCGCCTGTTCGGCGCCGGCGGACAGCACCCGGTCGATCTCCGCCGGGTCAGCCATCAGGCGGCGCATTTCGGCGGTGATGGGCGCGAGGGCCTCGACGGCCAGCTCGGCCAGTTTGGGCTTGAAGGCACCGAAGCCCTGACCGGCGAAGTCAGCGGTGACCTGATCGCGCGTCTGGTCCGACAGGGCGGCGTAGATGGCGATCAGGTTCCTGACCTCGGGCCGGTCATCCAGCGCCGCGCCGACCTCGGGCATCACCCCCATGTCGGTCTTGGATTTCTTGATCTTCTGGCTGATGGCGTCGGCATCGTCGGTCAGGTTGATGCGGCTGGCGTCCGACGGGTCGGACTTGGACATCTTGGCCGCGCCGTCGCGCAAGCTCATCACGCGCGTGCCCGGCCCCTGGATCAGCGGCTCGGGCAGGGGAAAGAAGCCGGGTGCCGAGAAGTCGTTGTTGAACTTGGCGGCGATGTCGCGGGTCAGCTCAAGGTGCTGTTTCTGGTCCTCGCCGACCGGAACCTCGGTGGCCTTGTAGAGCAGGATGTCCGCCGCCTGGAGCACCGGATAGGTGTAGAGGCCGACCGACGAGCGTTCCTTGTGCTTGCCGGACTTCTCCTTGAACTGGGTCATGCGGTCGAGCCAGCCGAGGCGGGCGACGCAGTTGAAGATCCAGGCCAGCTCGGCGTGCTGTGGCACCGCCGATTGCGGGAAGATAGCCGCCTTGGCCGGGTCCAGACCCGAGGCCAGATAGGCGGCGGCGATCTCGCGCGTCTGTTGGGCCAACAGCGCCGGGTCCTGCCACACGGTGATGGCGTGCATATCGGCCACGAAGACGAACAGGGGGTCGCCCTGGTCTTGAAGGGCGACGAACCGCTTCAGGGCGCCCAGATAGTTGCCCAGATGCAGGGCACCGGAGGCCTGGATGCCGGAGAGAATCCGGCGCGGGCCGGTGTAGGCGGGAGGGGAAGCGTCAGACATGGCCCCGCGCCTAGAGCCTTCCGCGCCCGGCGGCAAGCCGTCAGGCGCGGCGTTCGCGTCTCAGCAGGCCCTTGATCTCGCCGATGGTGACCGCGCGGGTGACGAACAACAGCACCAGATAGACCAGCCCACCGACGCCGGTGGTCAGGATCAGGGCGATCTCCTTGGCACCGTGTTCGGTCAGGGCGGCGATCGGTGCCTCGATCATCGGGCGATACATCTGGGCCAAAACCAGCACCGCGCCCAGCGCCGCAGAGGCGATCAGGACGCGGATCAGGCGCGACACTGCGGACGGTCCCGGGCGGTAGTGGTCGCGCCGGAACAGGGTGAACCCCAGAAGACCGGCGTTGACCCAGGCCGCGGTCGAGGTGGCGGCGGCGATGCCGGACACGCCCCAACCGATATTGAACAGCAGGATAGCCAAGGCCGCATTCACCGCCACCGAAACCAGGGCGAAGACCATCGGGGTCTTGGTGTCCTGACGGGCGAAGAAGCCAGGGGCCAGAACGCGGATAAGAACGAAGGCCGGCACGCCCCAGCCGAACTGAAGCAGGGCGCGCGCGGTGTTCTCGGCGTCGAACGCCAGGAACTCGCCGCGCGTGAACAGGCCGTCGATGAGGAACAGGGGCATGGCCATGATGGCCGCCGCTGCGGGCAGGGTCAGGGCCATGGACAGCACCAGGGCCTCGTCCATCGAGGCCTGTTCCTGACCGCGATCTTCCGAGGCGATGGCCGATGACAGCTTGGGCAAAAGCGCAATGCCGATGGCCACGCCGATGAGGCCGAGCGGCAGCTGATAAAGCCGGTCCGCCGTCGCCAGCCAGGTGCGGCCGCCGTCGACGAAGGACGCCAGATTGCCCGAGATGAAGACGTTGATCTGGGTTGCGGAATTGCCGATGGCGGCGGGAATGGCGGTGATGATGATGGCCTTCACCGCCGGGGTCAGTTTGGGCATCGACAGGCGCACATTGGCCCCGGCCCTGCGCACACCCCACCAGCACAGGCCCGCCTGGGCCACGCCCGACACCAGCACCGACCAGGCCGCCGCATAGGCGGACTGGATCTGGTCGCCCCGCCAGATCAGCAGGGCCGCCAGCATGATCAGGTTCATCAGGATCGGATAGGCGCCCGAGACGATGAACCGCCCACGCGCGTTCAGCACGCCCGACAACAGGGCGGCAATCGCCATGCACGGCAGATAGGGCATGGTGATCTGGGTCAGAATGACGGCCAGACGGAAGCGGTCCGGGTCATCGAGAAAGCCGATGTTGATGGCCATCATCAGCCACGGCATCGCCAACTGGGCCACGATGGTCAGGATGACGGTGACGACGGCGACGGTGGCCAGGGCGTCGGTGGCGACCTGGTCAGCCTCGGCCTCGCCCTTTTGCTTCAGGGTCTTGGCATAGGCCGGCACGAAGGCGGCGGCGAAGGCCCCTTCGGCGAAGATGCGCCGGAACAGATTGGGGAAGCTGAGCGCCGTATTATAGGCGTCGGCCGCCGGCCCGGACGAGGCCCCGAGAAAGGCGGTGATGGCGATGTCGCGTGCAAAGCCCACCAGCCGGCTGACCAGGGTCAGGCCTGAGAAGATCGCCGAGGATTTCATCACCCCGCCCTGTTTGGGCGGCTCGGGTGCGGGCGGATTTGTCGAGGCTGTGGCCCGGATCTCGGGTTCGGTCGTCATGGAAATCTCGGGCGTCGCTATGGCTTCGACTTAGAGCCGAATTAGGCTGAGGAAAACAGGGCCGGCCTTCGGATTAGTTACCGCGCCGCAGAGGCCCGGGCCCGCGCCATCTTTTTCGGCGCGACCGGCTCGACCGGCGGCTTCAGGGCAGCCAGCAACGCCTCGCGCACACGCGCCTGGTCGGCCTTTGCCGTCAGGCGCTTGCCTGTCCTGGTCGTGACGTAGAAGGCATCGACGGCGCGCACCCCGTGGCTTTCGATATGGGCCGAACGGATGGTCAGCCCCGAAGCTGACAAGGCCGCGGCCAGGTCCGCCAGTAGGCCCGGGCGGTCCCGACCGGAAGTTTCGAGAATAGTGGCGTCACCGCCGTTCGGATTGTCGAAGACCACGACCGGAGCCACATCGAAAACGGATGTCCGCGGAGTGGCGTTGGCTGGGGCCCCCGGCTTACGCCGACCCAGGGCCGCATCGACCACGGCCTTTTGCAGACGCCGGCTGGCCTGATGATCGCCTTCACCATAGGCCCCGCCCTGGCTGTGCTGGAGCTGGAAGACGTCGATGGCCCAGCCGTCGTCCGAGGTATGCACACGCGCCCCCGACACATCGGCCCCCTCAGCCGCCAGGGTCGCCACGACGTCGGCGAACAGGCCGTGGCGATCACGCGCGACGAAGGTAAGCTCGGCAGTATCCCAGGCAGGGCGATGAACCAGTTCAGCCGCCGCCCCCTGTTTGACCGCGCGCGCCATCAGGGCCGCGTCCGGCTCAGGGCTCACGTCATCCGGGGTGTCCTCTCCACGGAAACGGGCCGCGGTGGCGGCATAGAGGTCGCGCATCAGCTGGCCCTTCCAGCCGTTCCAGACCCCCGGCCCAACGGCGCGCACATCCGCCGCAGTCAGAACCAGCAGCATTCTAAGGCGCTCCAGGTCACCGACAATCTCGGCAAAGGCGGCAATGGTGGCGGGGTCGGCGGCGTCGCGCTTCTGGGCAAAGTCGGACAGGACCAGGTGGTGCTCGACCAGCCAGGCCACCAGCTCGGCACGGGCATGGCCCAGACCCATCCGCTCACAGGCGCGCCGCGCGGCGATGGCGCCGTCCTCGAGCTGCCCCCGAGTTCCCCCCTTGCCGACATCATGCAGCAGCAGGGCCAGGTAAAGGGCCTCCCGGTCGTCGATCAGTGGAAAGATCGAATGCGACAGCGGGTGGTCGTCCTTGAGGGTGCCCGTCTCGATATCCCGGAGGATGCCGATGGCCTGAAGGGTGTGCTCGTCGACCGTATAGGCGTGGTAGCGGTTGAACTGGGTCTGGCCGACGACCCGGGCAAACTCCGGCACGAACCGCCCAAGCAGGCCGGCCTCGTTCATCAGGCTGAGGGTGCGATAGGGGCGTTTGCCATGCGCCAGAATATCAATCAGGGCCCGCGCCGCCTCTGGATCACGACGCAGGGCGGGCGTGACCCGGTCCAGCGATCGGGCCACGGCCCCGAAGGCATCGGGGTGCAGGTCAAGACCGAGGCGATCCGCCTCGCGAAACAGCTCCAACATGCGGACCGGATTGTCCGCCAGGGCTGTGGCATCCGTAACCGTCAGGCGGCCGGCTTCCTCAACTACGCCGTCGACCGCCGATTTCCGCCGTCGACCCGGCAAGGGCAGGAGCCGCATCAGCCCCCCGGCCTGTTTGGCGTGCTGAGCCTCCAGCTTGGCTGACATCGCCCGGGTCAGGGCCCCGACATCGCGGGCAATGACGAAATAACGCCGCATGAAGCGTTCGACCGGCAACTCGCCCTTGCGGTCCTTTGAACCCATCCTGCGGGCGACTTCGGGCTGATATTCAAAGGCGAGCTTGTCCTGCGCCCGTCCTGCCAGAAGATGCAGATGGATGCGAACCGCCCACAGGAAATCAAAGGCTTGCGCCGCCAGACGTTGTTCGCGCGCGGTCAAAAGGCCTTCGAGCGCGGCACGGCCCATGTCGCTCTGCGGTGCCAGGGAGCGGGCGATCCAGTACAGGGTATTTAAATCCCGCAGGCCGCCCTTGCCGTCCTTGACGTTGGGCTCGACCTGATAACGAACGCTCCCGGCCTTGGCGTGGCGGATGTCCCGCTCCTCGAGCTTGGCCGCAATGAAGGGACGCGGATCAGCCTTCTTCACCGCCCGACGGAACCGCGACAGGAAGCGATCCGCTGGACCGGCAGCCCCGACGAGGTAGCGGGCTTCAAGCAAACTGGTGCGGACGGTCATGTCCTGGCGGGCCAGGCGCAGAGCCTCCGCCTCGGTGCGGACAGCCCAACCCACCTTGAATCCCAAGTCCCACAGCCCATGGTGCACGGCCTCGATCCGGGCCTCCAGGTCGGGCGGCAGTCTGGCGGGGATCAGCAGCATCAGATCCAGGTCGGACCACGGAGCCAGGACGCCACGACCGTAGCCGCCGACCGCCAGAACCGAGACGTCTGTGTCGCCGGTGCCGAACAGATCCCAGACGGCAGTGACAGCCCGGTCGGCGGCCGCGGCGTAGAGGCGGGCCGTCTCAACGCCGCCCAGCCCAGCCTCCAGTCGCGCGGCAGCCTTGTCGCGTGCCGCCTGAAGGTCATCACGGATGGGTACGAGCGCCGAGAGGTCAGTCACGCCCAACCCCTGTCCGTCGCCATGAACGGGCAGACCCGCCACCCGGAATGGCGTAGTGTACGACCCTGGCGCCAACCGGGGTGAGGGAGGTGTGGTTGCGTGCGTTTCTGATCATGTCCGCCATCGTGTCGTTTAGCACGCAGCCGACCCAATCCTATCCCAGTTCGGCTGATCTCGTCGCTGAGATCAATGCGGTCAGGACAGATCCGGCGGCCTATGCCGCACACCTCCAGGTCTTTCGAAACCAGTTTGAAGGGCGGGTGTATCGCACGCCGGAGGGCGTTCATGTGCGGACCCAGGAAGGCGTTGCCGCCGTGGACGAAGCGATCCTCGTGCTGCTGGCCCGCAGCCCGGCCACGGCCCTGGTGCATGATCCGGCTCTGGACGAAGCCGCCGCCGATCATGTCCGAGATCAAGGCCCCGCCGGCCTGCGCGGTCACACAGGACGCGACGGATCGTCACCGACCGAGCGGGGCCGAAGATGGGGTGCCTCAACGGGGGTCGGTGAGAATATCGCCTACGGCGGCGGCTCTGCCCGTGAGGTCGTGATCCAGCTCCTTGTCGATGACGGGGTGCCGGACCGGGGACATCGGGCCAACACCTTCAGGGACTATTCCAGCGTCGGTGCGGCCTGTGGACCGCATGGCGTCTACCGCCAGATATGCGTGATCGATTTCGGGCTCTGACGCTCAGGTCTTGAGGCCCTTCAGTCGATAGAGAATGTCCAGCGCCTCTCGCGGGCTCAGGTCATCGGGCTCGATGTCCTGCAAGGCTGCCTCGACCAGGGACCGGCGCGGCGGTGCCGGCGTGTGTGGACCGGTCGCAAACAGGGGCAGATCATCCAGCCGGGAAGGCGGTGCCTCCTGCCCCTCCAGTCGCGCCAGGACCTCTTGAGCACGACAGACCACGGCGGGCGGCACCCCCGCCAGCCGGGCCACCTGGACCCCATAGGAGCGGTCTGCCGCCCCTGGCCCGGCCTCGTGCAGAAAGACCAGCTCGCCGTTCCATTCGCGCGCGCGCATCGACAGATTGCCCAGATGCTCCAAACGCCCTTCCAGCCGGGCCAGCTCATGATAGTGGGTGGCAAACAACGTCCGGCAACGCGCCTGGTCGTGCAGATATTCGGCACAGGCCCAGGCGATGGCCAGACCGTCATAGGTGGCCGTGCCCCGGCCTATCTCGTCCAGCACCACGAACGACCGATCCGTCGCCTGGGTCAGGATGGCGGCGGTTTCGACCATCTCGGTCATAAAGGTCGATCGGCCGCGCGACAGGTCGTCTCCGGCCCCGACCCGGCTGAACAGGCGATCCACCACGCCAAGCCGCAGCGAGGTGGCGGGCACATAGCATCCCGCCTGGGCCAGGATGACCAGCAAGGCGTTCTGGCGCAGGAAGGTGGACTTGCCCGCCATGTTCGGGCCGGTGACGATCATCAGGCGACGGGCCGTCTCTCCCGCCCCATCAAGCTGACAGGCGTTGGGCGTAAAGGGCTCTCCCTCGCGCGTGACCGCGGCCTCCACCACCGGGTGACGACCGGCCTCGACCTCAAAGACCGTGGAACGATCCATGAGAGGTCGCACACAGCGCGCCTCTTCGGCCCACTCGGCCAGGGCTGCGGCTACATCCAGCTCGGCCAGGGCGTCCGCCATACTCCGCAAGGCATCGGCCAGATTGACAGCTTGCTGCCTCAGCGAGTCGAAGATCTCGACTTCCATGGCCAGGGCCCGGTCGCCGGCCTGGGAGATCCGGGCGTCCAGTTCCGCCAGCTCGACGGTGGTGAATCGCACTTGATTGGCGAGGGTCTGACGATGAATAAAACCACTGTCAGCGCCCTGTCGAATTAGGCCTTCGGCATATTTCGGCGCTATTTCAAGAAAATAACCAATGACAGCATTATGCTTTGCGCGAAAAGGCAGTCCGCTGTCAGTCTGATAACGCGCCTCAAGGTCGGCGATCACCTTGCGGGAATCGTCGCGCAGCGTCCGGGCTGCATCGAGGTCATCAGACCACCCGCGGGCCACGAACCCGCCGTCGCGCACCAGGTGTCCCGGCTGTTCAACCAGGGCCCGATCCAGGTCGACCGCGAGCGCGGCACCGTCGTCCGATGGGGTCAGGGCCTCGCAAGCCGCCGCCACCTCCGACGGGTACCCTGACAAGGGCTCACCCGCCTTGGCCAGGCCGGCTAACACAGCCGCCGCCCGCGCCAGACCGTCGCGCAGCGCCGCCAGATCCCGCGGCCCCCCACGCCCCAGTGCCAGCCGGGACAGGGCGCGGGCCAGATCGGGCGCGCCCTTCAGGTCGTTTCGCAGAGCCCGGCGACTGTCGCGCCGCTCGAGAAACCAGCCGACGGCGTCCAGTCGCGCCACAATGGCGGCGGGATCAGACAGGGGCCGGCTGATGCGCTCGGCCAGTCGCCGCGCCCCCGGCGCCGTGACGGTTCGGTCGACGGCGGCGATAAGTGAGCCTTCACGATTTCCCGTCTGGGTCCGGTCGATTTCCAGCGACACCCGCGTCGCCTGATCGATGGCCATGAACCCGGCCTCGGCCAACCGGCGCGGGGCCTTCAACGCCGGCAGCTTTCCGGCCTGGGTCGTTTCGATATAGGCCGCAATCAATCCGAGGGCCGCAACCTCGACCGGCTCGAATTGGCCAAAGCCATCCAGCGTCGCGGCCCCGTACAGACGCTCAACGCGGTCCTGTGCTGCCTTGGGCTCGGCCAGGGCCTGGGCCATGGGCTGGACCACGCCCCCCGACATCTTGAGGGCACTCGCCACAGCCTCATCCGCAAACAGGCGATCCCCCGCCAGGGTTTCGGACGGCCGCACCGCCGCCAGCGCCGCACCCAGTTGATCGCGCGCCACCGCCAGGCTTTCGACCTCGCCGGTGGACAGTTCGACGGTGGCCAGGGCGGCCCGATCCCCACGCACCGCTATGGCGGCCAGCCGGTTGGCACGCCCGGCCTCCAGCAGACTGTCTTCGGTCAAGGTGCCGGGCGTGACCACGCGAACGACATCACGATGAACCACGGCCTTGGAGCCGCGCTTCTTGGCCTCGGCGGGATCTTCAAGCTGTTCACAAACGGCGACCTTGAACCCGGCCCGGATCAGCCTTGCCAAATAGCCATCGACCGCATGGACTGGCACGCCGGCCATCGGAATGTCACCGCCCTGGTGTTTCCCGCGCCGGGTCAGGGTGATGCCGAGCGTTTCGGCCGCCACCTCGGCGTCCTCGAAGAACAGCTCGTAGAAGTCGCCCATGCGGAAAAACAGCAGGGCATCCGGCTGGCGCGCCTTGGCGGCCAGGTACTGGGCCATCATCGGGCTGGCGTCGGCCGGGACAGGCGGGGGTGAGGGCGCGTTCATGGTGAAGGGCGCTAACGTGGCGGATCGGACGGCGCGGCTCAAGCGATTCCGGCCTGACGCCCGCCGGGATTGGAGGCTAACCTCGATCCATCCACAGGAGAGGCCTCAGATGACCGACTTCACCGGGTTTACAGACGACGGCCTCACCTTCCTGCGTGGCCTCGCCGCCCACAACGACCGCGACTGGTTCACACGGCACCGCGCCGTCTACGACGACCAGCTCAAGCCGACGCTGGCGACCCTGATCGCGGCAACCTCCGTGGCCATGGCGGCGCGCGGCGTTCCCCTGGCCGGTGACCCGAAATCCAGCCAGTTCCGTCTGCACCGCGACACCCGCTTCTCAAAGGACAAGCGGCCCTACAAGACCCATGTCTCCGGCACCCTCACCCGCGACGGTCGCAGGATGAGCCCCGGCATGGCCTATATCCACATCGAGCCGGAGCCGTCGGGTGGGATCGACCCACTCGCCCTGCCTGATGAGCCGCATGGACATGGCCCGTTCGTGGCGGTCGGCTTCTACCTGGATGAGCGCGCCGACATCGACGCGATCCGGCGCGCCATCGTCACCGAACCCCTGGCCTGGGGTCAGGTCGAGGGTGCCCTGGCAGCCGCGGGCCTCAGCCTGGATCCCGGCGCTCCGGCCAAGCGCCTGCCCAAGGGGTTCGAGGATCAGGCGGGCGCATCGATCGAAGACGCCATCAAGCGCACCCGCTGGATCGTGTCACGGCCCCTGAGCGAGGCCGAGGTGCAGGCCCCCGACCTGCCCGACCTCATCGCCGGCTTCGCCGCCGACGCCCGGCCCCTGCTCGACTTCGGATGGAACGCGCTCGACCGGGGTTGACGGATCCTCGTTGTTCGTATTTTGTTCCACAACCCGAAGGCGGGTTCGGAGCGGGAGATGTTCGCCAAGGTTGTCACGGTCGCCTTTGAAGGTGTTGAGGCCCGGCGCGTCGATGTCGAGGTCACCTCGACCCACGGGATGCAGGGCAGCTTTCAGGTCGTCGGCCTGGGCGACAAGGCCGTGGCCGAGAGCCGCGAACGGGTGCGCGGGGCCCTGGCCGGGATCGGCCTGGCCTTTCCGGCGCGGCGGGTGGTGGCCAATCTGGCCCCGGCCGACCTGCCCAAGGAGGGCAGCCATTTCGACCTGCCCATCGCCCTGGCGCTGTTGGCGTCGATGGGCATCCTGCCGGTTGATGCGCTCGACGGCTGGGCGGCAGTGGGCGAGCTGGGGCTGGACGGTCGGATCGCGCCGGTCGCCGGTGCCCTGCCGGCGGCGGTCGCCGCCTCGGCCATGGGCCTGGGCCTGATTTGTCCCGAGGCCAATGGGCCTGAAGCCGCGTGGGCCGGTGATCTGGCCATACTGGCACCGCGCTCGCTGATTTCTGTCGTCAACCATTTCCGCGGCACCCAGATCATGACGGCCCCCAGGCCCGGGGCGGCCCTGACCGGTGGGGCCGTATCGGACTTGAAGGACGTCAAGGGTCAGGACATGGCCAAGCGCGCCCTCGAGGTGGCGGCGGCGGGCGGGCACAATCTGTTGTTCGTCGGGCCACCGGGGTCGGGCAAGTCGATGTTGGCCGCCCGTTTGCCGGGGCTGTTGCCTCCGCTGACACCGGCGGAGCTTCTGGAAACCTCGATGGTCTGGTCGCTGGCGGGGATGATCGCCAAGGGAGCCCTCACCTCGGCCCGACCGTTTCGTAGCCCGCACCACTCCGCCTCTATGGCCGCCCTGACCGGCGGCGGGCTCAAGGCCAAGCCGGGCGAAGTGTCATTGGCCCACAATGGCGTCCTGTTTCTCGATGAACTGCCCGAATTCACGCCCCAGGCGCTGGATTCGCTGCGAACGCCGCTGGAAACCGGTGAGGTAACGGTAGCGCGCGCCAACGCCCATGTGCGCTACCCGGCCCGGTTCCAACTCGTTGCCGCCATGAATCCATGTCGATGTGGAGTCGGAGGTGTTGGCAAAGGCCATTGCGGCAAGGCCCCGCGTTGCCAGCGCGACTATCAGGGCCGTCTGTCCGGGCCCTTGCTGGATCGCATCGATCTGCAGGTCGAGGCCCCCGCTGTCACCGCCGCCGACATGGCCTTGCCGCCGCCGGTCGAGGGTACCGCCGAGGCCGCCGCCCGCGTCGCCGCCGCGCGCGAGATCGCCACCGAACGCGGTCGGGAGTTGGGTCTTGATCCCTCAGAAGCCCTGAACGCGCGCGCCTCCGGCCCGACGCTGGACCGTATCGCTACGCCGGACCCGCCGGGCCGCGACCTGTTGATCCGGGCCGGGGAGGCCGGGAACCTGACCGCGCGGGGCTGGACCCGCACGCTCAGGCTAGCGCGCACCATTGCCGATCTAGAAGGCGGCGGTGGCGTCCTGCGCCGCCACATCGCCGAAGCCCTGGCCTACCGGCGACCGCTACATGAGGGAACCGCGCCGGCCCTGTCCACAGAATCTCGGGCCACCGTGACCGCCCGTTAATCCCATCTGTGCATCATGGGGCCTCAAGAGCGGGAGGCGTCATGGCCAGAAAGGCAAAGACCTCAACAGCCGCCAGGGCTGAAGCGGATGAATCCGGCGCGGAGTTTCTGCGCCTGATGAGCCATGAGATGCGCACGCCGCTCAATGGCGTGATCGGTATGCTGGGCCTGTTGTCGCGCACGCGCCTGGATGGGGCTCAGAAGGCCTATGCCCAGGCGGCCCGCGACAGCGCCGAACATCTGCTGGGCCTGGTCAATGACCTGCTGGACTACGCCCGACTGGAGGCCGGCAAGGTCGAGTTTGAAAGCGCCCCGGTTGATCTGGAAATCCTGGTCCAGGGCGTGGCCGAACTGCTCAGCCCCAAGGCCCACGAAAAGGGCCTGGAGATCGTCTGGACCGTCTCGCCGGACGCGCCGGACGTGCTGGGCGATGATGGACGACTGCGTCAGATCCTGTTCAACCTGGCCGGCAATGCCGTCAAGTTCACCGAAACCGGTGGCGTCCACATCGGCATCGAACGCGCCGGAGGGCCGGACGACCGACCGATCTTGCGGTTCGTTGTCGAGGATAGCGGGCCGGGTGTGCCGGTCGAGGCGCGCCGGCGCATCTTCGAACAGTTCGGCCATATTCAGGCCGACGATGCCGTCCGGCATGGCGGCACGGGGTTGGGACTGGCTGTCGTCGACAAGCTGGCGCGCGGCCTGGGCGGAAAGGCCGGGGTGGAAACGGCGGCCGCCGGCGGGGCCCGGTTTTTTGTCGAGGCGGCATTCGAGGCCGCTCCCCACTCTCAGCCCGACCGGGGCCGGCCACTGGATGGCCTTCAGGTCTGTGTGCAGTCGCAAGATCCGTTTGTCCGCCTGGCCACAGCGGCCCACATCCAGGCTTGCGGCGGAACCGCCCGACCCATCGGGGCGGGCGACGATGCCGGCTGCGGCGTCGTCCTGGTCGATCACGCACCTGTCGCAGGGTCGGTATTGGCAGCCGCCCCAGCCGGCGGTCGCGGCATTATTCTTCTACGTCCCCAGGATCGTGACCTGATCCAGCGGTATCGCGACCACGGTTTCGCCGGCTATCTGATCAAGCCCCTGCGCCGCGCCTCTCTGGCCGAGCGGGTCCAGGCCATTCTCAGAACCGCCCCGGTCAACACGACCACCCGCGACGATGAGCGCGTAGCCTCGCCCACCTTCGCGGGCCTGCGCGTGCTCCTGGCCGAGGACAACCCAGTCAATGCCCTGCTGGCCAAGACCCTGTTGCGACGTGAGGGTTGTTCGGTCGAGACGGCGGCGTCCGGCGAAGAGGCCGTCGCCTCCATGGCCCGCGCCCGCTACGATCTGGTGCTGATGGATATGCGCATGCCCGGCATGGACGGCCTGACGGCGACGCGGGTGGTGCGTGAAAAGGGCGATGAGACGCCCATCATCGCCCTGACCGCCAATGCCTTTTCCGAGGACCGTCGGGCCTGTCTGGAGGCTGGGATGAATGACCATCTGGCCAAGCCGGTCGACGTCGAACAGCTCCGCGCCGCTCTGGGCCGCTGGACGAACCGCGACAGTCGGGTAAAGCTGGCCTCCTGACACGGCGCGGGGGCGCCTGATTGAGGGGCCTTCTCGCATGACGAACGACACCGGAACCACCGAGCGCCTAGGTTGGTGGGATTCCATCAAGGTCTATGGCCAGCGGCAGGTGTTCGTCATGCTGTTGCTCGGCTTCGCATCAGGCCTCCCGAACCTGCTGATCTACGACACCCTGACCGCGTGGCTGCGCGAGGCGGGGATCACCCTTGAGGTCATCACCTTCTTCGGTCTGGCGACGCTGACCTATGCGTTGAAGTTCGTGTGGGCGCCGTTGCTGGACCGCACCTCGATCCCCTTCCTGACGGCCTGGCTGGGACACCGCCGGTCGTGGATGCTGCTGACGCAGTTGCTCATCGTGGTGGGATTGTGGCTGATCTCGGCCTCCAACCCCCAGACGTCTCTGGCGGCGGTGGCCTTCTTTGCCCTGATCGTCGGCTTCTTCGGTGCAACCCAGGACATCGCCATCGACGCCTGGCGCATCGAGGTCTCGGACGACAGCGAACAGGGCGCCATGGCCGCCGCCTATCAGCTCGGCTACCGCGTCGCCTTGATCGTCGCGGGCGTCGTGCCGCTGGTCCTGGCGCAGCTCTATAACTGGAACCTGTCCTATGCGGTGATGGCGACCCTGATGGGGGTCGGCGTCTTGGCTGTGCTCTTTGCTCCGCGCGAGAAGCAGCACGTAATTCGCCCTATTCCTGTGGGGGATATTCCCTCCAATCCGCCGGCGGAGATCCTCGAGTGGACGATCCGGGTGGCGCTGCTCGCCTTTTCCGCAGTGATCATCGGCTCGGGCCTGACCGACAGCGCCAACGCTCTGATCTGGCTGATCGGGCCGGTCATTGGCGAGGGCGGGCGCGCGGCGATTGCCTCCTCGCTGGAAGCCGGTGAACTGGGCGGGGTTCTGACACAGTTTGTCTATGTCATCAGCGGCTTCGCCCTGTTGACCGCCGCCTGCTGGCCGCTTCCCGGTTATCGGACTCGGCCGGGCGCCTATCTGGCCGGGTCGTTCGGGGCACCCCTGAAAGACTTCTTCGGTCGCTTCGGGAAGCTGGCTCTGCCGATCCTGGCGCTGATCTGCTGCTACCGTCTGGCGGATTTCGTCCTGAACCTGATGAACCCCTTCTATCAGGACCTCGGCTTCAGCCTGATCGAGATTGCCGAGGTGCGTAAGGTCTTCGGCGTTATCGCCACCAGCCTCGGCGTCATCATCGGCGGATGGTCGGTGGCACGGCTAGGTCTGATCCGAACCATGGTCATCGGTGCCTTCATGAGCCCGGTTTCGAATATCGTCTTCGCCTGGCTCGCCACCCAAGGACATGATCTGAGTGCCCTGTTCGTGGCCATCAGCGTTGACAATGTCGCCACCGGCTACGCCGGCACGGCCCTGATCGCCTATATGTCGAGTCTGACGTCCATCGGCTTTACGGCCACCCAATACGCCCTGTTCACCTCGCTCTACGCCCTGCCCGGCAAGATTATCGCCTCGCAATCCGGACGCATCGTCGAGGCCTCGGCCCGCTCGGCGGATGAGGGGGGATTTCTGTCTGGCCTGAAATCCCTGTTCGCGCGCCTCCCGGAGGGGTCGCTGGTTGCCGGCGCCCAGACCAGCGGCGTGTCGCCGGCCGGCCTGGGCGCGGGTTATGTCACCTTCTTTATCTATTCGACGGTGCTCGGCGTCTTCGCCATCCTTCTGGCCTTCTATGTCGCCAAGCGTCAGCCGGCGGTTGAGGCCGAGGCGCGCACGCGGACAGAGGCGGAAAAGGCCGAGACGGCGACCTAGTCCTCCTCGACCACGCTCTCTTCGTAGGCAGCAAACGTGGCGGCGGTGATGATTTCGGTCACGGACGCGCCCAGCGGCACGATCTGGACCGACTTCTCCAGGCCGACCAGGATCGGCCCGATCACGGTCGCGGCCCCCAGGGCCTGGACCAGCTGGGTCGATATGGCGGCTGAGTGGATCGCCGGCATGACCAGGACGTTGGCATCCTTGGACAGACGCATGAACGGATAGTTGGCGCGCGCCTCGGGGTTCAGCGCCAGTTCCGGCGGCATCTCGCCCTCATATTCGAAGTCCACGCCCATGCTGTCGAGGATGCGGATGGCGTCACGAACCTTCTCGGACCGGTCGCCCGGCGGGTTGCCGAAGGTCGAATAGGAGAGGAAGGCGACGCGCGGCTGGCGGCCCAGCTTCCTGACCGTATTGGCCGCCTTGACGGCGATCTCGGCCAGATCCTCGGCGGTCGGCAGCTCGTGGATTGAGGTGTCGGCGACGAACAGGGTGCGCCCCTTGGCCAGCACGATCGACATGCCGATCATCCTGTCGGTGACATCCAGCACGCGCCGCACTTCGCGCAGGGCCATGTTGAAGTTGCGGGTCACGCCGGTGACCATGCAGTCGGCGTCGCCGTGGGCGCACATCGTGGCCCCGAAATAGTTGCGGTCCTGATTGATCATCCGCTGGACGTCGCGGCGCAGATAGCCGCGCCGCTGCAGACGTTCGAACAGCCAGTCCGTGTAGACGGCGTTCTTGTGAGAGACCTTGGCATTGGTGATCTCGATGCCCAGCTCGTCGAAGTTCAGCCCGGCCTCGGTGGCATTGCGGCGGATCAGTTCCTCTCGCCCGATCAGGATCGGCGTGCCCAGATTGGCCTGTTTGAAGCCGTAGGCGGCGCGGATCACCTGGGGCTCCTCGCCTTCGGCAAAGACCACCCGCTTGTTCGGCGCGGCGCGGACGGCGGACGAGATCTTCTGCATCAGGGCGGCGGACGGATCGACCCGCTGGCGCAGCTCGGTCCGGTAAGCCTCCATGTCCTCGATGGGCTTGCGCGCCACGCCGGTATCCATGGCCGCCTGGGCCACGAACGGCGGGATGTACCAGATCAGCCGCGGGTCAAAGGGCGTGGGAATGATGTACTCGGGTCCGAACTTCAACTTGCGCCCTCGGTAGGCGATGGCGACCTCGTCGGGCACGTCCTCGCGCGCCAGCTGGGCCAGGGCGCGGGCACAGGCGATCTTCATCTCGTGGTTCACCTGCCGGGCCCGCACATCCAACGCGCCCCGGAAGATGTAGGGGAAGCCCAGCACATTGTTGACCTGGTTGGCATAGTCCGACCGGCCCGTGGCAATGATGGCGTCGTCGCGCACCGACTGCACCTCTTCGGGCGTGATTTCCGGGTCGGGATTGGCCATGGCGAAGATGATCGGCTTGGGCGCCATGGTCGCGACCATCTCCTTGGTGATGGCACCCTTGGCGGCCAGGCCCAGCACCACATCTGCCCCGACCATCGCCTCGGCCAGCGTGCGGTGCGGCGTGTCGGTGGCGTGGGCGGCCTTCCACTGGTCGACGTTGGCGCGGCCCTTGTAGAGGACGCCGTCGCGGTCGACGATGACGGTGTTTTCAGCCTTCACGCCAATGGATTTCATCAGGCCGATGGACGACAGGCCCGCCGCGCCGGCCCCGACCAGCACGACCTTGACGTCTTCCAGCTTCTTGCCGGCGATCTCGACCGCATTGATCAGGCCGGCGGTCGAGATGATGGCGGTTCCGTGCTGGTCGTCATGGAAGACCGGCACGTCCAGCAGATCCTGGAGCTGGCTTTCGATGACGAAACATTCCGGGGACTTGATGTCCTCCAGATTGATCCCGCCCCAGGTGGCCCCGATGTTCTTGACCACGGTGACGAATTCGTCCGGGTCGGTGGTCTGGACCTCGACGTCAAAGCTGTCGACGTCGGCGAAGCGTTTGAACAGGACGCTCTTGCCCTCCATCACCGGCTTGGAGGCCATGGCCCCCAGATTGCCCAGGCCCAGGATGGCCGTCCCGTTGGAGATGACCGCGACCATATTGCCCTTGGACGTATAGTCGTAGGCGAGGTCCTCATCCTTGGCGATGGCCAGAACCGGTACGGCGACGCCCGGCGAATAGGCCAGCGACAGGTCCCGCTGGGTCGCCATCGGCTTGGTCGGCTGGACCGCCAGCTTGCCGGGACGCGGCAGGCGATGGAAATCGAGGGCTTCGTCTTCGGTGAAGAACTGCTTGTCGGTGCTATGGGGCATGAAGCGAGGCTTAGCCCTCTCGCGCGCGAGGCTCAACCGGCTGGATGATCAAGGCTTGGACAAAAGCCGTTCCAGCCCTTCGCGCCAGGTCGGACAAGCCGGTCGCCAACCCAGTTCTGCCTTGGCCCGCGCATTCGAGACGCGTTTGGAATCAAGATAGAAGCCTCGCATGATCTCGGACACCGTCGGGTCGTCCAGATCGGTCTGAGGCGGCGGCTCGATCCCGAGGCGCGCGCAGGCGGCGAGAATCACCGTGTCCATCGAGGACGGGTCGTCATCCGTCAGATTATAGGCACGGTCCGGATTCGGACGCTCGAGCGAAGCCATCACACCGGCTGCGGCATCACCGATGTGGATGCGGTTGAACACCTGGCCCGGCTTGTGAACCCGCTTCACCGTTCCCGCCCGCAGTCGATCAAGGGTTGATCGACCGCGCCCATAGATGGCCGGCAGTCGAAACAGGTGGGCGCCGAAAGGTGCCCACGCACGTTCTGCGGCGACGCGGCGGGCTCCGGCGATTGACGCCGCATTCAGGGCAGAATCCTCGAAAACCCAGCCCCCGCCCCGATCACCATAGACCTCTGTTGAGGACGCATAGCCGATCCAGCCGGGCCGATGGGCCGCCAGCAGAGGGCCCAAGGTCGCCAGGGCTGGACAGCCCTCGGATGTCGGCGCGACGGTGACCAACAGAGCATCCGTCTCTGACAAGGCGGTCCCCAGGGCATCGGCATCCGTCGGGTCGATCAGGCCGCGATCCGGATTGCGCGACGTGGCGCGCAAACGCCAGCCGGCCTCACCGGCGCGTCGCGCCACGGCCTCGCCCAGGTAACCCAGCCCATAGATCAGAAGGGTCGGCATACCCCTTGGCTAGACCCACCCGGCCCGCACGACAAGCACGGGGCTTTGCGCCGGGGCCGCTTGCCTCTAGGAAGCGGCCATGACCGTGATTGTGACAGGGGCCGCCGGCTTCATCGGTATGCACACCGTCCAGCGCCTGCTGGATCGAGGCGAAACCGTCGTCGGCGTCGACAACTTCAACACCTATTACGATCCGGCGCTCAAGCCCGCCCGCGCGGCCCGGCTGGAAGCCAGCCCCGATTTTCGCATGGTCCGAATGGACATCTCCGACGCCGAGGCCTTGGCGGCCCTGGTGAGCGACAGCGGCGCCAAGCGGATTGTCCACCTGGCCGCCCAGGCCGGAGTTCGCTATTCGATTGAGAACCCCTTTGCCTACCAGAAGGCCAATCTGGCCGGCCATCTCAGCGTGCTCGAGGCCGCGCGGCACAATGAGATCGAGCACCTGGTCTACGCGTCATCCAGCTCGGTCTATGGCGACCGGCCGCTGGAGGGATCGGGCTTTTCCGAAACCGATCCGACCTCGGCACCCGTCTCGCTCTATGCCGCGACGAAGAAGGCCAATGAGCTGATGAGCCATTCCTATGCGCGGCTCTATGGCCTGCCGCTGTCGGGTTTGCGGTTTTTCACCGTCTATGGTCCCTGGGGTCGGCCGGACATGGCCTATTTCAGCTTTACCCGGAAGATCCTCGCCGGCGAGCCGATTGAGGTGTTCGGCCAAGGCCGCATGGCGCGCGACTTCACCTTTGTCGAGGATATCGTCGACGGCATCGTCGGGGTGCTGGATCGGCCCCCGCCGGGCGATCAGCCACGAATCCTCAACATCGGCGACAGCCGGCCCATCGGTCTGATGGACATGATTTCGACCCTGGAATCGGCGCTGGGGCGTGAGGCGATCAAGATCATGAAGCCCATGCAGCCCGGCGATGTCACTGCCACCTTTGCCAATGTCTCGGCCCTGCACGCGCTCACGGGCTATGACCCGAAGGTCAAGCTGGAGGACGGCATTCCGCGCTTCGTCGACTGGTACCGCAGCTTCTACAGCTGACCGGGCTTGAGCCGACGCAATCCGCCGCTATAGTCCCGCGCAAATTCTGACCCCCTGGAGAGACCGCCCAATGGCCGGCCCCGCCTCAAAAGACAGCGACTACCACCGCGGCGAAATGAACGTCGAGGAGCAGGAAAAGACCTATCTCGGCTTCCTCGGCATGTCGAAGTGGCTGGCCTTGGCCATCGCTGCGGTCGTCTTGTTCTTCACCATGTGGCTGTACCCGCGCGGCAACTTCTTTGGAGCCGGCTTTGCCACCTTCGTGCTTCTTGCCGTCGGGATCTATTTCCTGCGCAAGCCGCAGCACATCGAGCCCTAGTCGGACGTTAGTTCTGCAACGCTTCCTGGCCGGCCTCCACGGGGCAAACAGGGGCGGGCAACAAACCGGTACTGTAGAGCCCCCGTCGCCGTCTGGTCGGCGGAATCTAGGCTGACCAAGGCTTGGCCTTCACCGCCGGCTGAAGTGAGCGTGAGAGATGCGTCGATAGCCAGGATCGGGCCCGGTGCGCCGCGCGCGCCACAGCCGGCCTGACGGAGGCGCCCCGGCGGAAGGCGGTCCGTGAAAGCAAAGTCACCTTCGCGAGCACCTTGCAGATGCCGCTGGAAACGCGGCGCGCGATTGCCGCGTCCAACTTCATAGTCCACGACGATATCAGCCGACTGGCGCTGTCCGAGCAAGGCAAAGCCGCGGTAGTCAACGCTGCTCAGGCTCAGGGCGTATCCCGTCGGTACCGCCATTGGAATCTGGATCCGGCAGGTCGTGCGGGCACGCGCCGGACCTGAGCCGTCCACCTCTGCCGTAAAGTCATGGAACAGGACCGTGACTGAGCTACCGTCGGGCGACTGAACCACGGAATAGGCGCCGGTGGGGCAAGCACTACGTGCCTCGACCGCCGGACGGCCCTGGCCAGGGCGACCCTGTGCGGCGACGCTCGAGGCCGCCGCCAGGACCACAATCAGACCGGTAAATGCGACCGACCGTTTCATGGGATGTTTCTTTCCAGCTAGAGAACGGTCGGTCGCACCGACCCGATGAACAAGGGACCGCCCTAGCGGCAACGGCGCCACTGCAGGTGATAGACCAGGGCCGCGTTCACATCCTGGGAGTCAACCGTAGCCATCGCGTCGGCTCCGCCGCGAGTCTGGACCCGCATCGACGAGTTGGTGCGCAGGATCACGTCCTCGCCACAGGCTGACCAGGTGACCGCCGAGGCGACCAGGGTATTGTTGAGCAGGAAGTCCGAATCCATCGCGCCGTTGAAGGTGCGCGTGAACCGCGGGCCCTGACGACCGGCGAAGAAATATTCGACGTTGAACTGCGACTGGGCCGAGCGCGGCAGGCTGTTGTAGCCGCGATAGTCGATTTCCAGGACCGAGACGCTGTAGCCGTTGGGCACATGGACGGGGATGGCGATGTTGCAGCTCTTGCGGTCGAAGCTGCGGCCGACCGACTGGCCGGCCTCAACCACATACTGGTCGAACAGCAGGCTGAGCGAGGTATTGTCAGGGCTGAGTGCAGCCGAGACAGAACCGGCCGGACAGCCGGTGCCGCCGTAGGCGGGCGTTCCCAGGGCAATGCCGCTCTGGGCGTGGGCAGAGCCGGCGGCGGCGACAAGCGCGACGGCGGCGGTGGAGATCATCAGGGCTTTCATCGGGGGCGTTCCAGAAAAGGGGATCATCGCCGGCTTGGCGACGCGCTGACAATCGCCGTCGCTGACTGAACGCGTTTTGAGAGGGTCGGTTATCGCGGGTTCACCATGGTGAATGCCACCCCAACCGAACGGCCCTTTACGCCCCTGTGCGAACGCGCCTAACGTCACAAGCCAGATTGATCAGGGAGGCGCGTTTGGCTGTCGTCATCGCCTGTACACGCGAGCGTCGCGCGGAAGACCCCCGCGTGGCCATCACGCCCGAGACGGCCAAAAAGCTGGTCGATGCCGGCGCTCAGGTTCGCATCGAAGCGGGTGCCGGGGCTGGATCGGCGATTCCTGACGAAACCTATCGGGAAGCAGGGGCTACGGTTGTAAAGGACGTCCACGACGCCCTGGACGGTGCCGATGTGCTGTTCAAGGTGCGTGGCCCGACCGCCCCCGAGATCGCGGCCCTAAAGCCGGGGGCCGTCGTCGTGGCCATGCTCGACGCCTGGCGCGAGAAGGACACGGTCCAGGCTCTCGCCAAGGGCAAGATCACGTCCTTTGCCATGGAATTCGTGCCGCGTATCACCCGCGCCCAGGTCATGGACGTGCTGTCGTCCCAGGCCAATCTGGCGGGCTATCGCGCGGTGATCGAGGCGGCCCACGCCTACACCAAGGGCTTTCCGATGATGATGACCGCCGCCGGCACCATCGCGGCGGCCAAGGTCTTTGTCATGGGCGCGGGCGTCGCCGGCCTGCAGGCCATCGCGACGGCTCGGCGGCTGGGAGCCGTGGTCACGGCCACCGACGTGCGGCCCGCCTCCAAGGAACAGGTCGAAAGCCTGGGGGCCAAGTTCATCGCCGTCGAGGACGAAGAGTTCAAGGCCGCCGAGACGGCCGGCGGCTACGCCAAACAGATGTCAGCCGAATACATGGCCAAACAGGCCGAGCTGACGGCCAGCCACATCGTCAAACAGGATGTGGTCATCACCACCGCCCTGATCCCCAGCCGTCCCGCACCCCGACTGATCACCGCCGCCCACGTCGCCTCGATGAAACCCGGCTCGGTCATCGTCGATCTGGCGGTCGAGGCCGGGGGCAACGTCGAGGGCTCCAAGCCCGACCAGATCGTCACCACCGCCAATGGGGTGAAGATCGTCGGCTGGGCCAGCCTGCCAGGCCGGATCGCAGCGGATGCCTCGGCTCTCTATGCCCGCAACCTCCAGGCCTTCTCGGGCCTGTTGATCAAGGACGGGGCGCTGGCGCTGGATCTGGACGACGAAATCCTCAAGGCCGCCGTGGTCACCCATCGCGGCGAGATCGTGCATGAGGGGGTGAAGGGGTGAGGGCCGCGCTCCGCCACCCGCTGCACCTGCTCGCGATCGCCGCCGGCATGGTCGGCTTTGCTGTGGCTTACTGGACCGCGAAGGGCGACACGCTGCTTGTCGGCGCGTTAGGGCTCGCCTTCATGAGCGCCATCGATCTGGCTCGCCGCCTCGGCCTCGAGCCCCCTGATGACCCCGCCGCACCGCGCAACCGAGGAAAGACCTGATGGACGCCGTAGACCCCACCATCTTTCGCCTGGCGATCTTCGTGCTGGCGATCTTCGTCGGCTATTACGTCGTCTGGTCGGTAACGCCGGCCTTGCATACCCCCCTGATGGCGGTGACCAACGCCATTTCCTCAGTGATCATCGTCGGGGCCCTGATCGCGGCGGCGGCCAGCCTTGGATCGGCTGAGGGCGTCAACGGCTGGATCGCCAAAGGCGCCGGCGCGGTCGCGGCGGCCCTGGCCAGCGTCAACATCTTCGGCGGCTTCCTCGTCACCCAGCGCATGCTGGCCATGTACAAGAAGAAGGAAAAGCCCAAGGCATGACGGCCTCGACTGATGACTGGCTGCTTTGGATCACCTGGGCCGTATCCGGCCTGGGTTTCGGCCTGGTCGTGACCGGCCTGTTGCAGCGCGCCGACCCCATTCGTCGTCAGCGCCTGTTCGATGCCGCCATTGTCCTGATTTTCGGCAGTGTGCTGGCGCGCGTCGCCATGCAGCCGGAGCGCACCGTCATCGACTGGATGCTGGCCGCCCTGGCTCTGATCTACATCCCTCTGGCCATCTGGCGGCTTAGCCGGACCCAGAGCCATATCGAAACGGATGGTCCTGAATGAACGCCTCGATCGCCGCCCTGGCCTATCTGGTTTCAGGCGTCCTGTTCATCCTGTCCCTGCGCGGCTTGTCGAGCCCGGAGACGAGCCGACAGGGCAATCTCTACGGTATGATCGGCATGGCCATCGCCATCGCCACCACCCTGTTGACCCTGTTCGCGCAAGGGTTGCTGGATTTGACGACCCTGGCTTTTATCGCCGGCGGTGTAACGGTCGGGGGCGTGATCGGTGCCCTGATCGCGCACAAGGTCGCCATGACCCAGATGCCCCAACTGGTCGCCGCCTTCCACTCGCTGGTCGGCCTGGCCGCCTGTCTGGTGGCGGTGGGTGCCGTCTATGCGCCGGAGGCCTTCCACATCGCCACGGCGTCGGGCGGCATCAAGACCCTGTCGATCATCGAGCTTTCCCTCGGCGTCGCCATCGGGGCCATCACCTTCACCGGCTCGGTCATCGCGTTTGCCAAGCTCAACGGCAATATGTCCGGCGCGCCGATCATCCTGCCGGCGCGCCACCTGATCAACATCGGCCTGGCGCTGGGGTTGGTGCTGCTGATCGGTGTGATGATCGGCTCGGGCGGCACCGCCACCTGGGCCTTCTGGGGCGTGTTCATCCTGGCCCTGATCCTGGGGGTGACCCTGATTGTCCCGATCGGCGGAGCCGACATGCCCGTCGTGGTGTCGATGCTGAACTCCTATTCGGGATGGGCGGCGGCGGCCCTGGGCTTCACGCTGGAGAACATCGCCCTGATCATCACCGGTGCCCTCGTGGGCAGCTCGGGTGCCATCCTCAGCTACATCATGTGCAAGGGAATGAACCGGAACTTCTTCTCGGTGATCATGGGTGGCTTCGGCGGCGACGCCGGGTCTGCTGGCGAGGGTCACGTCGAGACGCGTCCGGTCAAGCAGGGCAGCGCCGACGACGCGGCCTTCATTATGAAAAACGCCTCGAAAGTCATCATCGTCCCCGGCTACGGCATGGCGGTGGCCCAGGCCCAGCATGCCCTGCGCGAAATGGCCGACAAGCTGAAGGAGGAGGGGGTCGAGGTAAAATACGCCATCCACCCCGTCGCCGGCCGGATGCCCGGCCATATGAACGTACTCCTGGCCGAGGCCAATGTGCCCTATGACGAGGTGTTCGAGCTGGAGGACATCAACTCGGAGTTCTCATCAGCCGACGTCGCCTTCGTCATCGGGGCCAATGACGTCACCAACCCCGCCGCCAAGACCGATCCGACCAGCGCCATCTACGGCATGCCCATCCTCGACGTCGAAAAGGCCGGCACCGTCCTGTTCGTCAAACGCGGCATGGCCGCGGGTTACGCCGGCGTCGAGAACGAGCTGTTCTTCCGCGACAACACCATGATGCTGTTCGCCGACGCCAAGAAGATGGTCGAGGGGATTGTGAAGGGGCTGTGAGGCATCCGCAGGGATGCTGTTCGCGGATGCCAAGAAGATGGTCGAGGGGATCGCAAGGGACCGATTGAGTGTTGGCTTCTGTAGTGACCTGGATCAGTTTTGATCCAACGACAGGGTTTCAGATCGTCCGTCGTATCTCTGTTTTCGAGATACTGTCGATCATTGGCCTAATCGCTGCCCTAGTTTCGCTGTTCATGTCCGTACGCGCGAATCTAGATCTCGCGCGAACGCGTTCGGCAGAGTTCTCATTCCGGGTCTGGGAGCGGTTTCGCAGCGACGATGTCCAGTCGGCCTTCTTGTCGATTGAATGGGGTAAATTTGAGTACCCAATCGAGCATACAGCAAACGGCTTCGCCTCCGCCGAAGATGAGCGCAAGGTTGATCGGTTGCTCTCCCTGCTCGATGACGTTGCCGGTTTTGGCTTCGACCGAACCCTCAGCGCGAGGGACGCAGACCGATGGGACTACATATTCGCCCGCGTCTATCGCAACCCATCCATTCGGCGCTACATTGCATTCCTTGACGATTTTTATCCGGCGAACGGCGTCCAACACCGACCGTTTCAGCTCGGTCGGGCTTGGCAAGAGCACCGAGAGGCGCGAGTTGGTGCCATGACCCACGCTGCGGCCCAGCCCCGTTTCCTCGCGCTAGACGCGCTGCGCGGCGCGCTGGCGCTGTTTGTGGTGTTGTTCCACCTGCCGGTCGCCAGCCATCTGCGCGACCTGCCGCTGGTGATGCACGGCTATCTGGTGGTGGACTATTTCTTCGTCCTGTCCGGCTTCGTCATCGCCCATTCCTATGGGCAACGGATCAATGACGGGCGACAGGCGCGCGACTTCCTGATCAAGCGGGTGGCGCGGGTCTGGCCCCTGCACGCGGTCATGCTCGGAGCGTTCGTGGCGCTGGAGGTGGTGCGCGCCACCACCCATTTTGACAGCGTGCCGCCCTTCACCGGCGACCGGGCACCGGGCGGCATCGTCACCAACCTTCTGATGATCCAGTCCCTGGGAACCGAGGATAGCCAGACGTGGAATGGCCCCGCCTGGGCCGTCTCGGCCGAGATGCTCTGTTACGTGGTCTTCACCGGCCTGATCCTGTGGGGGCGCAAGTGGAGCCTGGTCCTGGCGGCGGTCCTGGCCGCTTTCGGACTGGCGATCCTGATCATCTATGCGCCGCCCGAGCCCTGGGCGGCGTGGATGAACACCACCTGGCGCACCGGTTGGGCGCGCGCGCTCTACGGCTTCTTTTTGGGGGTCATCGTCTATCGTGCCTGGACCTGGCGGCCCCCGGCGGGCCGGGGCTGGCTGGAAGCCCTGCTGATCGTGGCTGCCCTGGCCTTCATCTGGGTCGCGGTCGGGCCGTGGACGGTCCTGGCTTCGCTGGTCTTTGCCCCGCTGGTCTGGGTTCTGGCCGGAGATCGCGGTCCGGTGGCCAAGGCCCTGACCTGGGAACCCTTGGTCAAGCTGGGTGACATTTCCTACGGCATCTATCTGATCCACATGTTCATCATCACCCTGATGGTGATCGCCGCCCGCAAGCTGGACTTGATGCACGACCGGCGCATCGATCTGGGGTCAGTCTGGCTGAACGACCTTTTGACGCTGGGCTTTCTCGGGCTTGTCGTCTGGTTGGCGTCCCTGTCCTACCGCCTCATCGAAACCCCGGCACGAGATGCAGTTTCCGCTTGGCTGAAGCGCCGTTCTCAGCCTTCATAGGTCATGGCCAGCGAACCCAAGACCCGACCGACCGACGCCTCGGTCGATGACTTCATCTCCGCCGTTGAAAACCCGACCCGGCGCGCCGACGCCGAGGTGGTGCGCGCGATGATGGACGAGATCACCGGCGAAACGGCTGTCATGTGGGGGCCGTCGATTGTCGGCTACGGCAGCTACAAGGGCCCGACGGGCGACTGGCCGATCACCGGCTTCTCACCGCGCAAGGCGCAGATGGTGCTCTATGTGATGGGCTCGGCCGATCTGGACGAGAAGATGGGGCGCCTGGGCAAGCATACGACCGGCGTGTCATGCCTCTACATCAAGAAGCTGGCCGATGTAGACCAGGCTGTGCTGCGCGAAATCGTCGAGGCCAGCGTCGCCGATATGCGCGCGCGCTATCCAACCGGCTGATGGCGATCCCCAGCCTCGCGCCACAGGCGCACGACGGCGGGACGATCGACGAGGGCCACCCAGACCATGCCGGCCAGACCCGCCAGGGCCGACGCGGCTCACACCACCATCTGGACCGCCATAGCGATGGCCCAGATGAGTGTCTGCAGGCCGCCGAACGCCATCAGAAGCACGGCGAAAGCGATCAGATAGGCCATCAGGCCGCGGCCGCGAAGGCGGGCTCGGCCTGACGGCCCCAGTTGCGGGCCTCGGCCCAGAGATCGTCTTCTTCGGCATAGCGCCCGACGCGTGAGGCCGGTACCACATCGACGATCTGCTCCTCGATCGGGTCCCAGACCACGCACAGGTCGCGATCTGGCCCTTCGCAGGGCGTCACCACCAGACCGTCCAGGCGACGGATGATCCGGGGTCCGCGCGACACCAGCGAGCGAAGCAGTGAATGGGCCATGACGATCTCTCCTTGCGATCAACGAGAACAGACCTAGAATAAACACACGACAGAATCGGACGTTCCATCATGCGACACGACAAGGCAGCCATTGTTCTGGACCTGGCACGGCGCATGGCCGCCTCTGCCGAGGGCCTGACGCTGGACGAGATGGCCCGCGATCTGGAGGTCGGGCGGCGAACGGCCGAGCGTCTGCGCGATGCGGTGCTGTATCTGTTTCCCCAGGCCGAGGAGGTGTCGGATCCCCCGACCAAACGCTGGCGAATCCGCGATGGGCTGTCTGCCTTCCAGCAGGCCCCGACGACGACCGAGTTGCTGGAGTTGTCCAAGGCCGCCGAAGGCTTGCGTCGTCAGGGTGAGGCCGGTCGCGCCACGGCGCTTGAGACGCTGGAGCTCAAGATTCGCTCGGCCATGCGGTCGACGGCCCTGAACCGGATCGCCCCGGATCTGGAGGCCCTGGTGCGCGCCGAAACCATCGCCGTTCAGGCTGGGCCGCGCCCCTTCGAGGACGAAACCACCCTGGCCGCCATTCGCCACGCCATCATGGCCGGGGCCGCCATCAGCTTCATCTACAATCGCGGCTCACGTCCGGGAGAGCGGCGCGAGGTCGCCCCGTGTGGCCTGATGTTCGGGCGGGCCAATTATCTGGTGGCCGCCGAGATCGGCTCGGACAGCCCCAAGACCTTCCGCCTCGACAGCGTCCAGGGCGTTCAGGTGATGGATCGACCAGCCGCCCCACCCGAAGGGTTCGACCTGACCGCCTTCGCCAATCGCTCCTTTGGCATCTATCAGGACAGCGTCGAGGACGTGGAGCTGACCATCCTGCCAATAGGCCAGGCGGTCGATGAGGCCCGGGTCTGGCGTTTCCACCCGACCCAGACCCTCAGCGACAACCCCGATGGGTCGCTGACCGTGCGGTTCTCGGCCAGCGGCATGCGCGAGCTGGCCTGGCATCTGTTCACCTGGGGCGAGGGTGTGCGGATCGAGAAGCCGGAACGTCTGAAACAGGCCATGCAGGAGGCGCTGGCGGCGGCCCAGCGCGCCCATCCGGGCCCTTAAGATTACCGGCCGCCAATCCAAACTGCGACAATTGGTTCCCGGGGTGCGACATTCCGTCAGGTTCTGTCAGCGTCGCCAGCCGGGCATAGACAACCACGAGCCGGGAACGTTTCCCGGCTTTTTCGCGGTTCCCGAGCGTTCCGCCCCACTCGACTGACCTAGAACTACAGCCGGAGCGCGGGCTTGTCCTCTTTGATTTCGAACGGTTTCAAGGCATTTTCCTTAACGGGCCTCGCCGCCGCCGCGGTTGTTTTCGCCGCCCCGGTCCAGGCCTCGGAAGTGACCGATACCGTCGCTGACGCCCCAACCCTCGCCGTTCGCACCATCGCCTTTTCTGCGCCGGTGGTCGGTTATCAAACGAATTCCCGCTTTGGCCTGCGCCGCCTCTCGTTCGAGCGCCGGGCCCGTATGCATGAGGGTCTGGACTACGCCGCCCCCTCCGGCACGCCGATCCTGGCCGCCGCCGATGGGCGCGTGATCCGCACCGGCACGTCCAGCTCCTATGGACGTTTCGTCGAAATCCAGCACGCCAACGGCGTCACCTCCTTCTACGCTCACATGAGCCGGATCGTTGCCAGCGAAGGCGACGTCGTGGTCGCCGGCGATCAGATCGGGGCCGTGGGCTCGACCGGTCGCTCGACCGGGGCCCATCTGCATTTCGAAATCCGCCGCGAAGGTCGCCAGATCAATCCCGAGAATTTCCTGGGCCGGTCGTTTGCCCTTCAGAACGTGGCCCCCGACGCTGACGGCTCGTGGGACGCTCCCGCCTTTTTCGCCAGCGCGCCGGTGGCCTTTGGCCCCTTCCGCACCCTGACCCCGGCCTTCCAGCCCTGATCCAAAATCCCCTGCGGGTTGATTCATCCTTACCGATGGGTTAACAGCCGCCGCTCTTCGGCCCCGGCAACACCGGGGCCGACTGTTTTTCGGCCCACCCGGCTATCGTCCTGCGTGCGTATCGCGGGCCGACGTCACCGCAAGAAGACCGATCCTCCTCCATGGTTTCCACTGCTAAATCTCTGCTGTACCGCTTTGGTCAACTCTCAACCCTCGCCATGGTCGCCGCCCTGGCGACGGCCGCCGCGCCCCAGGCCCTGAGTGCCGTTGAGCTGGAAGTGATCCCCGACAACGCCCAGCCGATCGCGCCGCCCGTTGTGGCGCGCCCAACGCCGATGGTTCGCGTGATGACCTTCGAACGTCCCGTGGCGAACCGGCCGATCAACTCCAACTACGGCATTCGCCATCTGGTCGGGGAAGCCGCCCCGCGCATGCACCAGGGCGTCGATATCGCCGCCCCGACCGGCGCTCCGGTTCTGGCCTCGGCGCAAGGGGTCGTCGTGCGCTCCGGCTATGACGGTGGCTACGGCAACTTCGTCGAGATCCGCCACCCCAACGGCCTGACCACCTTCTATGGTCATCTCAGCGAGATCACCCGCGGCATGACCGCCGGGGTCGAGGTCGATGGTGGCCAGCAGATCGGGCGTGTTGGCTCGACCGGCTATTCAACCGGGCCGCACCTTCATTTCGAGGTGCGTCGGCGCGGCACCAAGCTCAATCCTGTGGAGTATCTGGGCCGTCAGTTCGTACTGCGCGGCCCTGAGCGGGCCTAGTCCAGCGTGACGTCGGTGATCTGATCCCCACGGGTCGTCACGCGCCGCATCAGCACGACCGGCTCGGACCCGCCATCCGTCACCGGCACAATGACGAACCAGTTGCCCGCCGGCAGATTGTCAAAGCGGAAGCGGTCCTGGCTGTCGCACGTCTCGGACCGTACGAACCCCTGATAGTCGGCGCTGGCCTCGGTGACGCTGCGCGCCCGCACAATCGCCGCCGGAATCGCCGCGCGCTGGGTCGAGCCGTACAGGGTTTGGAACCGCTGACGGGTCCAGGGCGTCTCGGGCGTCAGCCCGACCGAGCCGGCGCACGACCAGCTGCGCCCCCCGCCGACATAGGCCACCCGGCCCGATATGGCATTGTCACCCGGAACGGCTGACCAGGCGAAGGCCGCCGCGTCAAAGACCGCGACACTGGACGCGGGCGCTGGACCCGTCGCACAGCCCGCGAGGATCGAAGCCGCCCCAAGGGCAGCAGCAAGGGCGAGATGACGATGGGCGGGCATGGCGGCCTCCGTTTCAGACAGGGGAGCAATCAAACTCCAACGCGCCGCGAAAGCCAAGGTTTCGGGAAATGATCTGACGGCAAACAGGCCGTTGTGCCGGCCCGCACTCGGTTCTAGGGTCCGCGCCCATGAGCGTCACCTTTGCCGACATCCAGGCCGCCGCCGAGCGTATCGCCGGCCATGTAGACCGCACCCCGACCCGTTATTCCCGCAAGCTGTCCGAACTAACCGGGGCCGAGGTCTGGCTCAAGTTCGAGAATCTGCACTACACGTCGTCCTTCAAGGAGCGCGGGGCCTGTAATCGCCTGTCGCAGCTCAGCCCCGAAGAGCGCAAGCGCGGCGTCGTGGCGGCGTCGGCCGGCAACCATGCCTCGGCGCTGGCCTATCACGGCAGCCGACTGGGCATCCCCGTCACCATTGTCATGCCCGAGGGCACGCCCTTCGTAAAAATCGAGAAGACCGAACGCTACGGCGGCAAGGTGGTCATCAAGGGCGCGGACTTCACCGAGGCCACCAACCACGCCCGCGAGCTTCAGGCCAGGCATGACTACATCTTCGTCTCGGCCTTCGACGACGAGGGCATCGTCACCGGTCAGGGCACCTGTGGGCTGGAATTCGTTGAGGACGCGCCGGATCTGGACGCTCTCATCATTCCGATCGGCGGGGGCGGCCTGATCGCCGGCTCGGCCATCGCGGCCAAGGCGCTCAAGCCCGACATTCGCATCTTCGGGGTTGAGGCGGCCATGTATCCGTCCTTCACCGCCCGGCGCGCCGGAGAGCCACCGAAATGCAGCGGTCAGACCATCGCCGAGGGCATCGCCATCAAGGCCGTGGGCGAAATCCCGTTCGCCCTGGGCAACCCCCTGATCGAGGATGTGCTGGTCGTCGACGAGGCCGACTTTGAACAGGCCGTCGCCTTCTATGCCACCGTTGAAAAGACCGTGGTGGAGGGGGCTGGGGCCGGCGGTCTGGCGGCGCTCCTTCGCTATCCCGAGCGGTTCAAGGGCATGAAGGTCGGGCTGGTCGTGTGCGGCGGCAACATTGACCCGCGTATCCTGGCCATGGTTCTGAACCGTGAGCTGGTGCGCGAGCACCGTCTGGTCACCTATCGGATCGTCGGCGACGACCGGCCCGGCATGATGGCCGGCATGACCGCCGTGATCGGCAAGATGGGCGGCAATATCATCGACATCCATCACAACCGGTTGGCACTCGACGTGCCCGTCAAGGGGGCCGAATACGACATTCAGGTCGAAACCCGCGACGACGATCATGCCGAGGAAATCGGCAAGGCTTTGGAGAAAAAAGGCTATGTCCTCAAACAGCCGTAAGGCGCTCGTGGGTCTGGTGGCCCTGTCGATCCTGTCGGCCTGTTCGGGAGGCATGGGCGGCTCTGACGACCAGAGCGCCGAGGCCGCCGCCTTCTTCATGGAACAGAACGGTCGTCAGGCCGGCGTCGAAACCCTGCCGTCCGGGGTTCAGTACCGCGTCGACCGCGCCGGATCGCCCGATGCGGCCCAGCCGGATTCCAACGACCTGGTGATGGTCAACTATGAGGGCCGACTGACCGACGGCACCGTATTCGATTCCAGCTATCAGGCCGGCCGGCCCGCCTCCTTTGCCCTGGACGGGCTGATCCCGGCCTGGGAAGAGGCCATCCCGCACATGCGCGTCGGCGACGAATGGACCCTGTGGGTCCCGCCGGCTGAGGGCTATGGGGCCGAGGGCTCCGGCCCCATCCCGCCCAACAGCGTGCTGGTCTTCAAGATCGAGCTGTTGAACGTGGCCCCCGTCCCGGGCGGCACGCCGGCGGGCGCACAACAGGGCTAGATGCTCCCTCGCCGAGAGGCCTGCCGGCTCAATTCGCTTGGACTTCGCGGGGATGACGGGACATCTGTGCCCGTCGCACAGCCGGCGTCTATCCTGCCATGTTCGTTCTGTGGCTCGAATTTAGTGCACCTTTTGCACTAATTGCACCCGATTTACCGTGCACTATTGGGGTGGGTCGTGCCGCACATCCAGGCCGCGCCGGGCTGACTTGACCGGATTCCAGGTCATGGCGGCTATGACGTCACGCGCATGGCCCCGTTTGCCGGACCGCTCACGCCGCATGGCCCAAAAGCCGCGCATCCCGGCCATCAGGCCCTTCCAGGCCGGGCCGGCCTCGCCCCGCGCCAGACAGCCGATGAGCGACACAGCCGTCGCCACGGCATGCAACAGCAAGGCCAGCGGCATCAAGACGCTCGGCGTGTTGCGGGCAAAGCACCACAGCCGGTTCCTGAAGCCATGGAACTGGGCAAAATCCGACCGCGCCCCCAGCGTCGCCGAGCCGACATGGGCCACGACCGCGTCCGGGACCAGCCGCGTCCGGCCACCGGCGGCGCGCAGCCGATAGCCGAAGTCCACGTCCTCGCAATAGCTGAAGAACCGGGCCTCAAAGCCGCCCAGGCCAAGAAACGTCTCGCGTCGGACCAGCATGGCCGCCCCGCACGGGCTGAAGACCTCGCCCGCCAGGATCGCCTGCGGGCGCGGCCGCCGGTAGCCCATCCGATAGGGCAGACCGGCCAGGGTCATGGCGTCGCCCGCCCCGTCCAGAAGCCCCGGATCATCCGCCGCCACCTGGAGCGAGGTGAAACAGGCGTCATCAGAGTGGGCCTCGGTCGCCGCCATCAACCGGGCCAGCCAGTCAGGCTGCGCAAAGGCATCCGGGTTCAGCAGCGCCAGCCAGCGCCCTTTCGCCACGCGTGCCGCCCGGTTGTTGGCCGCCGCAAAGCCGAGGTTGGCCCCATTTTCCAGAAGGACAAGCGACGGGTCAGCCCGGGCCGCCGCCTTGGCCGCCCCGTCGACCGAGCCGTTGTCGGCCAGGATGACCTCGAAATCGGTGAAGGATTGAGCCTTCAGCTGTTCGAGACAGCGCGTCAGCACCGCGCGGCTCTCATAGGTGACGATGATCACGCTGACGCTCGGCCCGGTCATGCCGCCTCCAGCCGATCAAGCGCCCAGCGGGCGGCATCGCGAACGCCCGGATCGGGGTCATCCAGACGGGCCTGGGCCGATGGCCTCAGGGTCGCGTCACCCGAATTTCCGATGGCATACAGCACATTGCGAACAAAGCGATCGCGCCCGATGCGCTTGACCGCGGACTTGCGAAACAGGGCGCGAAAGCCGGCATCGTCAAGGCTCGCCATCTCGTCCAGCCGCGGGGCCTTCAGCTCGTCGCGGGCGTGGAGCCGAATCTCGGACGCCGATTGGGCGAACTTGTTCCACGGACAGGCCGCCAGACAGTCATCACAGCCATAGACCCGGTTGCCCATGGCCCGTCGGAGGTCCTCCGGCCACGGCCCGGCGTGCTCGATGGTCAGATAGGACAGACAGCGCCGGGCATCGAGCTGATAGGGCGCGGGAAAGGCCGCTGTCGGACAGGCATCCAGGCAGGCCCGGCACGACCCACAATGGTCCGTTTCGGCCACATCCGGCTCAATCTCGGCGGCCGTCAGGATCACGCCCAGGAAGAACCAGGACCCCAGGTCGCGCGACACCAGATTGGTGTGCTTGCCCTGCCAGCCGACCCCGGCCCGTTCGGCTAGCGGCTTTTCCATCAAGGGGGCCGTATCGACGAAGACCTTGACCTCGGCCCCCAGGTCGCGGGCGAGAGCCCCGGCCAGCTCCTTGAGCCGGCCCTTGATCAGCTCGTGGTAGTCGTCGCCTTGGGCGTAGCAGGAGATGGCCGCGCGGTCCCTGAACGCCTGAAGCCCGCGCGGGTCTGTCTCTGGCCCATAGTTGAGACCCAAGACCACGGCACTACGGGCATCCGGCCACATGGCGGTCGGGTGCGACCGACGATCCAGCGTTGTCACCATCCAGTCCATGGATCCGTGCCGACCGTCCTCGACGAACGCGGCCAACCGATCACCGGCCGGCCAGGCCTCAGCCGCAGAGGCGAACCGGCAGACGTCGAAACCCAGGTCGCGCGCGCGGGCGCGAAGTCCCGGGCGTGGATCTTTGGGCCGAGGCTGTTGAGATGACGGGCTCACGCGGCCTTATAGGCCGGTTCTGGCGGCTCAGAAATCCAGGTCCGCATAGTGCTCGACCGGGGCCATCCCTGGCAGGCGATCCGCCAGAAGCGGCCGGAAGCTGGGGCGGCTCTTGAGCCGCATGTACCAGGTCTTGAGGTGCGGGAACGACCGCCAGGCGATCTCGCCGAAATAGTCCAGGACCGACAGGTGCGCCGCGGCCGCAAGGTCGGCCTGGCTCATGGTCGTTCCCGCCAGCCAGTCGCGCCGCGTCAAAAGCCCTTCCATATAGGTCAGGTTGTCTTTCAGAGCCGTCCGGCCCTGACGCAGGGGTTCGGCCTCCGGCGGGCCGAGCCGCTGAAGACGTTTTTCCATTCGCTCATAGAGGATCGGGGCATCGACCTCGACCTCGAACTTGCGGTCAAACCAGGTCCGCAGGCGCATGGCCTCGGCCCGTTCAGCCGGATCTGTCGACAATAGCGCGGGCTTGGGAGCCTGGGTTTCGATCCAGTCGAGGACCGCCAGGAGCTCACAGGCCAGAATGCGCCCCTCGCCCTTGCCAATCTCCAGAACCGGCGTGCGGCCTGTCGGCGACAAGGCATGAAACACCTCATCGAATTCCCAGTAGCGAACCGGTCTTTCCTCGAAGCTCAGCTTCTTTTCGCCCAGCGCCAGACGCGCCTGACGCGAGGCGGGATCAAGCGGGAAGTGGTGAAGCAGAAGGGACTGGGCCATGGTCGTCGATCTGCCTTAACGGGCAAGCCTTAAGACGGCGTTCACTTTGATGCTGCGTCCGGCGACGACCCGCGCGGGTCAGGGTGGATCAGGACATCGGCCCGAGGCAGGATTTCGAGAATCCGCGCTTCTGCTTCGTCCAGAATGTCATGCACCTTTTTCAAGGTCAGATTGGGGGCGAGGTCGACGTGCATCTGGACCATGGGCACCGCCCCCGAGGCGCGGGTCCGCAGCCGGTGAACGCCGCCGATGCGTTTGTCGGCCAGAACCGCCGCCGTGATCGCGGCCTGATCCTCGAGGGGGAGTTCTCGATCAAGCAGTTGGTCCGCGGCCTCCCGCAGAACATTGAGCGCCCCCCAGAGCAGCCAGATGGCCACCACCAGCCCCGCCGCCGCGTCCAGCGGTGCCGCTGACAGAAAGGTAGCCGATGCCACCCCGATCAGAGCCACCAGATTAGAGGCCAGGTCGGCCGAATAGTGCGCCCGGTCACCCTTGACCGCCAAAGAGCCACTTAGTCGGATGGCCCGGGTCTGCGCCCAGACCAGACCCACGGTGACGACGATCGACACCCCCATGACCCCGACCGCCCAAATGCCGTTGGCGACAGGGCGTGGCGTCAGAATGCGGTCGACTGCTTCCCACCCGACAAACAAGGCCGACGCCATGACCAGCCCCGCCTGGAGTAGTCCGGCGAAGGCCTCGGCCTTGCCGTGACCGTGTCGGTGGTCCCAGTCGGGGGGACGGGCCGCCCAGCGAACGGCAAAGAAGACCGCCAGCGAGGCGACCAGGTCGAGGCCTGAATCCAGGAGCGAGGCCAGCAGAGACACCGATCCCGATGCCGCCCAGCCGAAGACCTTGAGTAGCACCAGCAGGCTGGCCGCCAAGATCGACAGACGCGTCACCTGACGGACCGCGCGGGCACCGGCCTCTGGGTCTTGCGGCGGGATCTCGACCTCAGCTGTCATGGGGGTCTTGTGGCCCCCTAAACCTATTCGTGCAACCGGCAGCTTGTGAGGCGTCGCCGTCATGGATTATCAACATTGATCAACTAACGAGGGTCCATGACTGTCGATCAGCAAAGCTGGATACCCCGAGCCGATGCCGAGGCTCTGTTGGGGGTCAAGAGCCAGACCCTCTATGCCTATGTGAGCCGGGGTCATCTGGCGGCGCGGCCGGACCCGGCCAATCCTCGACGAAGCCTATATTCGACCGAGGACATCAGACGCCTGAAGGATCACTCGACCCCGCGTCCGACGCGGGGCCCTGTCGAGCGGGCCGCCGGGGTCGTTATCGCCAGCGGCCTGTCCCGTCTGGAGCCGGGAACGGTAGAATTCCGCGGCGTGGATGCCATCGGCTTGTCTGAAACCGCCACCCTCGAACAGGCGGCGCGCCTGGTCTGGGGTGGAGAGGCGGACGATCCGTTCGCCGACCAGCGCCCGCGCGTTGACGTTATTTTCCCCGGCAGCCCGCGCAGTCGGGCGTTTGCCTGTCTGGCGCGCCGCGCCGATGAAGACGGCCCCATCACCGGTCGGTCACCTGTGTCGCTGCGGCGTGAGTCAGCGGCGATCGTCAATGAGGTGGTGGATGCCATGGCCGGCCCCGGCCCTCGCCTCCACATCCACCAGAGACTAGCCAGGGCCTGGAAGCTGTCGGAACTGTCGGCTCCAATCCTGCGCCAGGCGCTGATCCTGTCGATCGGCCATGGACCCGATGCCTCGGTGCTGGCCGCCCGGGTGACCGCCGATGCCGGTGCGCCGCTTTCCGCCTCAGCCCTGGCCGGACTGGCGGCCTTCTCGAGCCCTGAACTCGGCGGGCGACTGGCCCAGGTGAATTCGTTTGTCATTGAGGCGCGCAAAACCGATGCCCGCACCGCTTGCCGGGCCCTATTGTCTGAAGGTCGTGACCTGCCGGGCTTCGAAGCCGGGTCGCACCCGGACGGTGATCCGCGCGCCCGTGCTCTGATCGCCACAGCCAAACTGCCCGAGCCCCTGGCGGACATTGTGCGCGTGGGTGAGGGGCTTACTGGTCGCGGGCCCAGTTTCCCGCTGGCCCTGTGTCTGGCCACCCGCAGCCTTGATCTTCCGCGCGATGCGGCCTTTGCCCTGATGGCGGTGGGTCGGTGCGTCGGCTGGCTTGGCCACGCGATGGAGCAGGCCGGTTCGGGCTCGCCCTTCCAGGCCCGACTGCGCTATGTCGCTAGCGGATCCGCCACGATCTGAATCAATCTTGAAAGCGCGAAATGTCTGACTGGCTGGCCGCCATTATCCTGGGCCTCGTAGAGGGTCTGACCGAGTTCATCCCCGTGTCCTCTACCGGACACCTCCTGATCACCAAGGAGATGCTCGGCCTGACCGACCCCAAATGGGACACCCTGATTGTCCTCATTCAGCTGGGTGCGATCCTGGCGGTCGTGGCCCTGTATTTCCAGCGCCTGTGGAAGGTGCTTCTGGGCCTCGCCTCACCCGACCCCTGGGCGCGACGCTTTGCGATTTCGGTTTTGGTGGCCTTCCTGCCCTCGGCGGTGGTCGGACTGCTGCTGCACGACTTCATCAAGACGGTGCTGTTCGATGTCCGCATCGTCTTCGTCACCCTGATCGTGGGGGGATTCGCCCTGATGGCGGTGGAACGCTGGGCACCGGCCCCGCGGGAGGACGACGCAATGGCCTTCTCGTTCAAGACCGCCGGGCTGATCGGCCTGTTTCAATGCCTGGCGATCATTCCGGGCATGTCGCGGTCCGGAGCCACGATCGTCGGGGGGCTGGTGTCCGGCGTCGACAAGCGCGCTGCGGCGGAGTTTTCCTTCTTTCTGGCTATCCCAACCATGGTTGGAGCCTTTGCCCTGGATTTCTGGGAAAGCCGCGACATGATCACCGGCGACTTCATGGGCACAATCGCCATCGCCTTCGTCGTGTCGTTCCTCAGCGGACTGTTTGTGGTGCGCACCATGCTCGACTTCGTCAGCCGGCATGGATTTGCGCCCTTCGCCTGGTGGCGGATCGCTGTCGGAGCCCTGGGATTGGTGGCGGTGGGGGCCGGCTGGCTCTAGGCCGCCGCGATGGCCGTTTCGTCGTATTCGGCCAGGCTCAGATTGGTCCCGGCTGTCTTGACGCCATCGAGCTCGGCCTCGATCAGGCGGGCCCGGGTCAGATCGGCACCCGACAGGTCGGCCTGTCGCAAACAGGCCCGGCTGAGATCGGCCCGGACCACCCGACCCTGACCGACATCCAGCGGGCCAAGCCTGGCATTTGAAAGATCGGCACGGGTCAGGCGGGCATCACGCAGCTTGGCCCCTCGCAAATCGGCCCCTCGCAGACAAACGCCCCGCAAGTCCGCCCCGGTCAGATCCGCGCCCTGAAGCTCGGCCCCGGTCATATCCATTCCGTAGAAGACCGCAGACCTGGCCGTGAGGGCTGTCAGGCTCACGTTTCGGAGCGTCCCGACTGACCTGAAGTCAACGTCGCTCCCGCTGAAGAAGACCCCTTCCATCCCCCCCGTCTCACACCAGAGCTGATGGTCCCTGATCAGGTCGATCAGGGGTTTGTCGTCGATGAAGACAATTGGAGGAGGCGCGCGCAAAAGCCCCTCCAGGTCGGCTCCACGGGTCGAGGCGCTCGCAAGATTTGTCCCAACCACCACGGCCCCTTTGAGGCTGGCACCTGAAAAGTCAGCCCCGGAGACGTCGCAGTTGGACATATCGGCACCGTCCAGGCGAGCATTGCGCATGCGCGCACCGTTCAGGCTGGCACCGGTTAGCACCGCATCACGGAAGTCTGCCGCGATTCCTCCCAGACCGCCGAGTTGCGCGCCGGACAGGTCGGCCCCCGTCAGGACGGCACTTTCCAGATCGCCGGCCCGCTTCTCATGCTGAATCAGCCGAAAGCCGTCGGTTCGGTTCTGGATCGCCGTCTGCCCTTCGCGAAGGTCACAGTTCAGCATCTGCGCCCGGGCCAGATTGGCCCCCCGCAGGCAGGCCCCGCGCAAATCCGCCCTGTTCAGGCTCGCCTCGCGCAGATCCGCGTCACGCAGATCTGCCCCGTACAGGATAGCGCGGTCCAGATGAGCCTTCCGCGCCGCCGCGCCACAGAGGAGGGCACCGGTCAGGTCAGCTTCGCTGAGATCGACGCCTTCAAGGGCGCAGTTGCTGAGGTCGTGGTAGGCGAGATTAGCGCGCCGCCCGCCCTGTTCACGACGGACATAGCGGCCATGGGCGTCGAGGGCCTCGCGAAGAGCGGAGGCATCAATCAGCTTGATCAGCTTTGTCGACACCCAATCCCCGCTCGCGGCCCCTCGATCCTGCAACTATGAGGGCGGAGGCTTAAGCAAGCGTTGGCATCAGGCCGCCTGACAGGCCGCGCAAAGTCCGTGGGCCTCGACCGTCACGCGATCCAGCCGGTATCCGGCCGTCGCCGCACTGGCCTCAATCAGGGGCTTGGTCGGGGTGGTGATCTCGCGCGTGTCGCCGCAACAGTCACAAATCAGAAAAGCCGCCGTGTGGTCGACCTTGCCGTGTGCGCAGGCCACATAGGCCGAAATTGACGAAATTCGGTGGACCAGACCGGTACGCTCGAGAAAGTCGAGAGCCCGGTAGACGGTCGGCGGCTTGGCCGGGCTGCCATCCCGTCCATAGTCGCTGATCAGGTCGTAGGCCTTCACAGGCCTTCCGGCAGCCAGAAGCAGTTCGAGAACGCGGCGACGAGGATCGGTGAGGCGTTCGCCCATCGAACCCAGCCGAGCCTCGATGTTGCTGACCGCGCGGGTCAATGCAGGGCCCGACGGGCCCTCGCTTCCACCGTGATCATGATCGCAGGTCGTTGCCATGTGCTGGAGCTAAACATCTGGCTCGGGCGACGCAAGGATTGACCGAATGTAATGTTATTATATTACACCCCAATGATGCGATCCAGTTCCCTTCTGCGTAAGCTGCTGATGTCTGCCGCCGCGGCGGCTCCGCTGCTGTCACCTGAGGCTCAGGCCCAGCCGGCACCCCCCGCTGAAGATCTCGGCGAGGTCGTGATCACAGGCATCCCCTACGGCGTTACGCGCCGCGCAACGACGCTGGCGGTGGATGTGCTGGACCAGGAGACGCTCTCTACGGCTCCCCCCGGAACGCTGGGTGATGTCCTCAATGGCCTGCCTGGCGTGCGAAGCACCGCCTTCGGGGCCGGCGCGAGCCGCCCGGTCATTCGCGGCATGGCCGGGCCGCGCGTTCTGGTCCTGTCCAACGGGGTCGGCTTGATCGACGCGAGCGGGCTGTCACCAGACCATCAGGTCGCCGCAGACCCCGGCGACGCCAGTCGCATAGAGGTGCTGCGAGGTCCCTCAACGCTCGCCTATGGCGGCACAGCCATCGGTGGCGTGGTCAATGTCATCGACAACCGCATCGCGTCGGAACGACCGGTCGACGGCCTGGAAGGCGGCCTTTCGGTCCAATCCACATCGGTCGACGCAGGCTGGTCGACCTCAGCGGATCTGTCCGCTGCGTTTGGCCCCTTCGTCGTTTCCCTGGAAGGCCAGCGGCGGGAGGCCGGTGACTACGCCATCCCGCGCCCGGCAGAATCCCGGCGACAGGTCGAGGCCGAGGGCGAAACCCTTGAAACGCTTCAGGGAGGCGAACTGGAGAACAGCTTCTCGAACCTCAGTGTTTATGGCGGCGGCCTGAGTTGGATCGGGCCGGAAGGGTTTGTCGGCCTCTCAATCCGACACACCGATGCGGACTATGGCGTCCCGGGCCATGAGGCCCACCACGACCCTGATGCCGACGCGGCCCTCGTTACCATTGGCCTGGAACAGACCCGCTACGACCTGCGGGGCGAATGGGGCCTGAGCGTCGGCCCGTTCGAACGCATCCGGTTCTCGGGCGGCTATGCCGACTATGAGCATACCGAATTCGAGGGCGACGAGGCGGGCACCCAGTTTCGGTCCGACGGTTGGGAAGGCCGTGCCGAGCTCATCCAACGTCCTGTTGACGGCTGGCGCGGAGCCTTCGGCATACAGGCCCTGCGCCGCGACCTCGACGCCATTGGCGATGAGGCCTATGTGCCCCAAACCCGCATCAGCGAAGCCGGCATCTACACCCTGCAACGCCTGGATAGCGGCCGCTTCGGCCTCGAAGGCGGGCTACGTTATGATAGCCGCCATCTCGAAAGTCTGGCGGGCGCGCGCGACTTCCAGAACGTTTCGGCTTCACTGGGCCTGTTCTACCGACCAACCCGTGCGTGGTTCGTCGGCCTGAGCCTGGCCAGCAACGGGCGTGCGCCGACCGAAGCCGAGCTCTTTGCCGACGGCCCGCACGCAGCGACGCGGAGCTTTGAAATCGGCTCCGCCGACCTTGGGTCCGAGCGAGCAACCTCCGTCGAAGGCACGCTTCACCTTGATCTCGGGTCGGTCACGGCGGACCTGCACCTCTATCACGCCCGATATGACGGCTTCATCGACCTGGCTCCGACCGGAGCGGAAGAAGACGGCCTACCGGTCCTCTCCTATGTCCAGACAGACGCCACCTTCAGCGGGTTTGAGGCCCAGGTCGCCTGGCGGGTGTGGGATGCCGGCGAACGTCGAACCTTCTCGCTGGAAACCACCGCCGACTCTGTCCGCGCGACAACCGATCTGGGTCCGCCCGCCCGTATTCCGCCCTGGTCCATCAATGTTCGCGGCGTGCTCGAATTCGACGCCTGGACCGGTCGGATAGACCTCCGTGAGGTCGGCGAACAGGATCTGGCCGGCGCGTTCGAACTACCGACTGACGGCTACACCACCCTGAACGCTTTCGTCTCCTGGGCCCCGGACCCCGATCGCGGCTTGCGGCTGTACGCGGAGGCCAGAAACCTCAACGATGCGGAAATTCGCGAGCATGCGTCCTTCCTCAAGGACCTGGCCCCGTCTCCGGGGCGAAACATCCGTCTGGGTGTGAACTACCGATTCTAGAGCCTGATCGGCCGAGGTGGGATCGCTTCGCGATGTCATCTCTGGCGTGGATCAGGCCCAAGAGACAGCGCGAGCCTGATTCAGCTTTCTGTTGGCGCCGCGCGGCGGTTCCAACAAAAACCATCATGCTCTGAGCGAGCCGGTTTGATCCCGCGGCCCTAACAAGATAGAAGCCCGCACCATTTCAATCCGCCGGATAGCCAAGTTTCATGGAACAGTCGCCGCTCGCCCCGCAGATGTCGGGCAATGTCCTTTTCTACAAGAACCCTGAACCGATCACGCCGGAGCATCACGGCAAGCTCGGCGTCAAGCAGGTCGCACACCCCTACGCCTTTGTGGCCGGGTCGCACATCATCCCGGTGACCGTGACGGAATTCGCGCCGGCGGGCCTTTCCTATCCGGTGATCTTTGTCGGCGAAGACGTGAAAACCCCGCTCGCCGTCATGGGCCTGCGTACCGGTGACAACCTGTACATCGATGCCAACGGCGATTTCCGCACCGACGCCTATGTCCCGGCCTTCGTGCGACGCTATCCGTTTGTCTATGCCAACGACACGGAATCTGACCGCATGATCCTGTGCGTCGATCGTTCGGCGGACTTTGTCGGCGAGGATTACGAGACGCCGTTCTTCGTCGACGGCAAGCCGTCGGACTACACCAACCAGGCCATGCAGTTCTGCAATGACTTCGAAACCGAGCGTCAGCGCACGACGTCGTTCATGGCCCTGCTCGCGGAGTTGGACCTGCTTGATCGTCGTGAGGCCAACTTCACGCCGCGCAACCCGGACGGCTCGGCCGGTCAGCCGCAGAAGATCGCCGACTACTGGGCGGTGTCCGAAGAGAAGCTCGCCAAGCTGAGCCCCGAAAAGCTCACCGAGCTGCGTGACAACGGTGCCCTGGGCCAGATCTACGCCCACATGAACTCGCTGATGGGCTGGGATCGCCTGATTGCCATCGCCATGGATCGGGCTCAGCGCGCGCCGGCCGCCAACGCCTAGGCGAGGATCTCGTCCGAAATAGCGAAACCCCGGCGGACCTAGTCCGCCGGGGTTTTTCGTTTAACGCCTCAGGAAAACGGCGCGGGTCAGACACGAAAAGATCAGCCGACCCGCCTCATCCAGCAAATCCTGCTGGGCAATGATGACGCCTCGTTCGTCTCCGACCGGGTCCTTGCCCATGACGGTCATCCGGCCCCGCAACAGCTCGCCGGCGGGCGGGACGCGCGAAAACCTGAGTGCATCAACCGCCAGCGACTTGGACCGCGCCCATCTTTTGGCCGAGTCCGTTTCGAGGCGGGACCAGTAGGCATAGACCAGAACCTCAGGTGCCCCCTGGGTCGGGTCCCAGCCCGGCGCGAACCGACGCGCAAAATCGGCCACGGCCTCAGCGTCGACGGCACAGGTTCCCAGATTGACCACCTGGCCAACCTCAAGATCATCGAAATGGACCAGAAATTCGTCGCTCACGGTTCCTCCGATACGCGCACTAACAGCTTGCCGTCATGCGCGCCGGTGAACAAGCGGCCAAGCGACGCCACGGCGTCCTCGAGCCCCTCGTCGACATGAACCTTCCACTTGACCCGCCCGTTGGCAAGCCACGGCCCCATTTCAGCAACCATCTCCCTGGCGCGCGACTGATAGTCCAGAACCAGAAAGCCCTGGACCTTGAGCCTGTGGGTTATCAGTCGCGCAAGATTGGGGGGCTTGGGCGCTGAGGTGGCATTGTAGGCCGAGATCATGCCGCAGACGGCGATGCGTCCATGGATCTTGGTCCGATTCCAGGTGGCGTTCATGATCTCGCCGCCAACATTCTCGAAACTCATCTCGACGCCGTCCGGGGCCAGGCGATCCAGCGCCTCGCCGACCCGTTCGTTCTTGTAGTCAATCGCCGCATCAAAGCCGAGTTCATCGGTCAGCCAGGCACATTTGGCCGGCCCTCCGGCAATACCGATGACGCGCGCACCCTTCTGCTTGGCGACCTGCCCAGCGATGGAGCCGACCGCCCCTGCCGCCGCAGAGATCACCATCGTCTCGCCCGACTGGGGCTGGAGAACGTCTGTGACACCGAAATAGGCCGTCAAACCGGTCATGCCGAGGACCGACATATTGGCCGTCAGGGGCAAGCCGGGGAAACGATGCACCTTGCCGGCCGCCGCCGCCGGGATCGCAGCATAGTCCGCCCAGCCTCCGGCCGAGGTGGTGACGATGTCGCCGATGGCAAAGCGGTCCGATTTTGAGGCCTCGACAACCCCCAGCGACAGGCCGCGCATGACGGATCCAAGCTGAACGGGCGGCAGGTATCCCTCGGAATCGTTCATCCAGGTCCGGTTGGTCGGATCAAGGGACAGATAGACGGTGCGAATCAACACCTCGCCGTCTGCCGGCTCCGGCACCGCCGTTTCGACCAGTTCGAGGTCGCCATCCTTGAGATCTCCGAACGGGCGATTCTTGAGAACCCACTGGCGGTTTTTGGTCATCGGTAGGCTCCGTCCTTATTTGCGACCCTATTCAGCGCCAAACGAACCCCTTGTCGAGCCTCCCCGGATAGGGTTTTCGATCCCGTCATGTTCGCGCGCCTTGTTCTTCTGGTTCTGGCCCTGGCCTGCCTGACGCCGTTCCCGGCGATGGCCCAGCCCGTGGATACAGGCCACCTGCAAGCCCAATTGGTGCCCCAGACGCGATCCGTCGTCCCCGGCGGCATGGTCTATGTGGCGGTCGTTCAGGACATCGACCCGGACTGGCATACCTATTGGATCAATCCGGGTGATGTCGGCCAGGCCACCCAGCTTGTCTGGCACCCCGGGCCGGACGTCGAGATTGGGGAGGCGGTCTGGCCCGTGCCCGCCCGCATCCTGACGGTGGCGGGTGAGGACCGGTTTTCCAGCTATGCCTATGAAGGTCGGGTGATAACCCCCATCCCGGTGGCGGTCCCTGCTTTTGCGACGCCGGGGACCTCTCTGCCGGTGCGGCTGTCAGCAACCTTCTTTGTCTGTTCAGATACCCTGTGCATTCCTGAAAGTGCCGAGCTTTCCCTGGAATTGCCGGTGCGTAGCGAACGGCCCGAACTGGATCGCCGGTGGGGTGCGTTAATCAACCAGGCCCTGGCTGTGGCCCCAGCCGAAGGCGACATCAGCGGCCGTGTCTCAAGCACCACCGGCGTTGTCAGCTTCGCCTTTGCCGGCCCGGCCCTGGAAGGCATCGATGCCGATGGCGCTTATTTTCTGCCGGATCGACCGGGTGTCATTGACCAGGCAGCGGTCCAGCGGGTCGAACGCGGACCACGGGGCTTGATCCTGTCTGCCCCAGCTGCCCAGACGTTGGTGCCGTTGACAGGATCCGTCTCAGGTATTCTGGCCACGTCCCGGGGAGCCTGGACGGTCAATCTGACCGCCGGGCCCCCACCTGCCGGCTCCTTTGGCCGGGGGTCGGCCCAGCCGGCCTCGTTGACCGGGTCGCTCGACCCGTCGGCCGGGATCGGATTGTGGGCGGCTCTGGGTCTGGCCTTCCTCGGCGGGTTGATCCTCAACATCATGCCCTGCGTCTTTCCGATCCTGTCGATGAAGGCGGCGAGCCTGGCGGCGACCTCGGCCCAACCTCAGGCGGCGCGGCGCGAAGGATTGGGCTTTCTGATCGGCGTCCTGCTGACCTTCCTGGCCCTGGCCGGGGTGCTGCTGACCCTGCGAAGCGGTGGTGAGGCAGCTGGTTGGGGCTTTCAGCTCCAGAATCCCGCGGTTGTGGCGATCCTGGCCCTGATCATGCTGGCCGCCGCCCTGAACCTGTCGGGTGTTTTTCATGTCGGGGCTTGGGCGCAACGCCTCGGGGCTGAGGCCGGAGACAGCCTTGAGGGGCCGCTGGCCCGCATCGGACCGTGGGCCGGGTCGGCCCTGACCGGGGCCCTGGCCGTCGTCGTGGCCGCCCCCTGTACGGCACCCTTCATGGCCGCGGCTCTGGGATATGCCGTGACACAGCCGGCGGGGACGGCCCTTCTGGTCTTTGCAGCCCTGGGCCTTGGGTTTGCTACACCGTTTGTCCTGATCGCTTTTTCACCGATGGTGATAAGCGTGCTGCCACGCCCGGGGCCCTGGCTGTCACGGACCAAGGCGATCCTCGCCCTTCCCATGTATGGGGCCGCACTGTGGTTGGGGTGGGTGTTCTGGCGGCAGGCTGGGCCGGGCCCGGTTCTTGTCCTGACCGGGACAGCGGCGATCTTCGCCGCCGCCGCCTGGGTCTATGGCCGCCGTCAGACCGCCCGGCTGGAGGGCTGGACCTACCCGCCGTCTCCGGTGGTACTGGCCATCCTGATATGCCTGAGCGGCGTCGGTCTGGTCTGGGCAGCGACAGCACCGCGCGAAGTTGCAGGGGCGGGCGCGGATCTCGGGGCCGAGGCCTGGTCGACAGAACGCCTGACAGCCCTGCGCGCCGAAGGTCGACCGGTATTGGTCAACTTTACCGCCGACTGGTGCCTGAGCTGCAAGACCAATGAGGCGACGGCCTTGTCGTCGCGACGTGTGGCCGATGCCCTGGCACGCACCGATACAGCCTATCTGCTGGCAGATTGGACCCGCCGAGATGATCGCATCGGTGCTGAACTGGCCCGCCATGGACGCTCAGGCGTGCCGCTCTATCTGGTCTATCCTGCCGACGGCGGCGACCCGGAAGTCCTGCCTCAGCTTCTCACCGAAGGGCGGGTCGTATCCGCCCTAGAGGCGGCTGCGGCGTCGCGCGACTAGGCGTCAGTGTGGGGGTTCGCCCGTCGACGGGCCGGGCGGGGCCACAACCACCTCGACATTGTCGTTGAGGAGGTAGCGGAGCTCGGACAGGGCATCGCCACGTTGCGTCGGGGTTTCGGCAGCGGCCAGGGCCTCGACACGAACCGTCAGGTCTTCCGACAGACCGCGCAGGATACAGCGCAGGTCACCGTCAGTCCCGCGCTGGCGCAGATCAAGGTGACCGGCCATGTCGCGCTCGGAGAGTTCGGCCGCAGCGATCTGGAACCCGGAGAATTCCTCGCTCTGGGCAAACTGGGCATCGGCAGCCATGCCCCGCGCGATCCAGGAATCAACCACATCCCGCAGGGCCCGGGACCGCGACACGATGTCGGCGTACATCGGTTCCTCCGCCAGGGTCTGGGGCGGAGGTACCGGCTGGACGGCGGCGACGGAGGGGTCGCTCATCAACAAGACGGCGGCGACGGCGAGACCACAGGACATAAGCGGCTCCTTGCGCTAGGAGGTCACGGTAGAACTGCGCCTGAAATGGTTAATGAGACCTTGATTCCATGAGCCTGGACGCCGCCCGTGACCGCCTGAACGCCCTCGCTTGCCGCGATGCAGGGACAGATATCAACGCCCGGTTCCATCAGGAGCCCGACCGTTTGGATCGTTTGACGGTCGAGGCCTGTGGCCTGTTTGTCGATCTGTCCAAACAGAGCTGGAGTCTGGAGGGCCTTGAGGCGGCCCTCGATCTGGCCGACGCGGCAGGCGTGAAGGCGAGTCTGGCCCGCATGTTTGCGGGCGAAGCCATCAATGCGTCTGAAGGGCGGGCCGTGCTGCACGCGGCCCTGCGTGGCGCGGATGGGGCACGGTTTTCGGCACGGGGGCAGGCCGTCTCGAGCGAGGTCGAGGCGACGCGGGCGGCGATGAAGGCCCTGGCTCAGGGCGTCCGCGACGGTGCGCGCGCCGCGGCGGACGGCGGGCGGTTCGACACCGTGCTTCACATCGGTATAGGCGGCTCGGATCTGGGACCGCGTATGGTGTGGACAGCCCTGAAGCCGCTGACGCCGCGCATCGATGTGCGATTCGTGTCCAATATCGACGGCTCGGACCTGGCCGAAGCCCTGACCGGACTGGATCCGAGCCGGACCTTGGTGATCATCGTCTCCAAGACCTTCACCACGCTGGAGACACTGGCCAATGCCAAACAGGCGCGCGCCTGGCTGCGCGCGGCTGTCGGAGATGAGGGTCTGCCGACCCATTTGATCGGGGTGTCGGCAGCCCCCGAGAAGGCGGCGGCATTCGGTTGTGGCGAGGTTCTGGGTTTCGCCGACTGGGTCGGCGGGCGTTATTCCCTGTGGTCGGCGGTGGGGGCCAGCCTGGCCATCGGCCTCGGCTGGAATGTCTTTGAGCGCCTGCTGAGTGGGGCGCGGGCGATGGACGCGCATTTCCGGAGCGCCGATCTGGCTGCGAATGCGCCCGTCCTGTTGGCCCTGGCCGAGGTTTTCAACGTCGCGGCCGGTCGAGCGGCCCGGACAGTCGTGCCCTATTCTCATCGCTTGCGGTTGTTGCCCGCCTTTCTTCAGCAGCTGGAGATGGAATCCAACGGCAAGCGGGTGAAGGTTGACGGGACACCCGTCGACGGCGCGACCTGTCCGTCGGTGTTCGGAGAGCCGGGGACCAATGCTCAGCATGCCTATTTCCAGCTTCTACACCAGGGAACCCAGATCATTCCCGCCGAATTCATCGTCGTGCGGACCAATCCCGAAGGGCTGACCACCCAGGGGTCGCTCAACGCCAACGCCCTGGCCCAGGCCGAGGCCCTGATGGTCGGCAAGAGCGCCGAACGGGTCCACGCCGAATTGGTCGCGGCAGGGGTTCCCGGGGCCGAGGCCGATGTGTTGGCTCCCCAGAAGGCGTTTGCGGGGAACCGACCGTCCTCCGTGATCGTGCTTGAGGCCCTGACACCCGAGGCCCTGGGCACCCTGGTCGCGCTCTACGAGCACAAGACCTTCGTCGAGGGAGTTATCTGGGGGATCAACAGCTTCGACCAATGGGGCGTGGAGTTGGGCAAGGTGCTGGCCCGAGCCATCGAGGCGGAACTGCAAGGCGGTGATGGCGGGCCACACGACCCCTCCACCACCGCCCTGATCGACCGGCTGAAAGCACGCTAGTCTTTACTGGCCCGGGATCTGACCGTCCCAGTAGAACATCGGCTCGGTGATCTGGGTTCCGCCGGACGGCACCGACACACGGACCTGATCGAAGGTCGGCGGGCCACGCAGGGCCGCTCCGTTCGACATGGCCCAACCTTCCTCCGGAATGCCGATATCCGAGGTCTGCATCTGGCCGTCGCCGTTGAGGTCGTGAAGGACCGAAACGGCATAGTCGCCTGCCGGGACGTCCCGGAACGTCACCGTCACCGTCCCGGCCTGGGGGTTGTCGACGATCTCGCCGAAGCCGGCCGGCCGCATGAACTGGTCGTCGGTCTGTAGTGCCACCAGCAGGCGTCCGCCCCTCGCCTGAACATCCGTCAGATTGATGCTGACGTCGCCGGCCCGGGCGGCACCGGCTGTCAAAAGGGCCGCCGAAGCGGCCAGGAAAGTGATCGCTCGTTTCATCGTCTATCTCCTTTGAGGACCAATGATGAAGGACTTTGTATTGCAAAGTACATGGCACGTCAAGGCGGGTGATGCGCGCTTCTGTCGTTGCTCTCGCTCAAGGGGAATTCTAGGGTCCGGCGCATGACCGATACAGCGCGCGAACCCACCGCCGGCGTGGCCGAACTTTCGTTTGAGGCGGCCCTGAAGGAACTGGAATCCATCGTTGACCGGCTGGAGCATGGCGAGGCCCCGCTGGAGGAGGCCATCAGCCTGTATCAACGCGGTGCGGCCTTGAAGGCGCATTGTCAGGCCCGACTTGAGGCCGCACGCCTGCGCGTCGAGCAGATCGTTGTCGGCCAGGACGGCAATGCCGCCGGGGCCGAGGCGGCCGACTTCCAATGAGCGGGCCACCGGCCGGCGAAATCAGCTTCGACGATTTCATGCGGGTCGATGTGCGGCTCGGCATCATCACGGAGGCTGAGGCGTTCCCCGAGGCCCGGAAACCGGCGTTCAAGCTGAGGATCGACTTTGGCCCTGAGATCGGCGTCAAGCGGTCTTCGGCCCAGATCACCGAACACTACACGCTGGACCAGCTGGTCGGGCGCAAGGTCGCTGCGGTGGTCAACTTCCCGCCACGTCAGATCGGGCCGGTGATGTCCGAAGTGCTGACGTTGGGTTTCCCGGATGAGAACGGCAAGGTCGTTCTGGTCGGAGTGGACCGCGACGCCCCGATCGGCGGGAGGTTGTTCTGAACACGATCGCCTCTGCCCGAAGTGTCGCCGGCCGCCTGGCCGAAGCCGCCGATCTGGTCACGGTGGCCCTGGATGAGCTTTTGCCGCGCGCAGATGGGGCAGAGGCCCGGGTGGTCGAGGCCATGCGCTATGCCACCCTTGGGCCGGGCAAGCGAATCCGCCCCTTCTTCGCGTTGGAGGCCGCGCGGCTCTTTGACGTCGACGAGCGGGCCGTGCTTCGAGCCGCCTGCGCTCTGGAGTGCATCCACACCTACAGCCTCATTCACGACGACCTCCCGGCCATGGATGACGATGAGCTGAGGCGGGGACGACCGACCGTGCACATCGCCTATGACCAAGCCACGGCGATTCTGGCGGGGGATGCCTTGCAGGCCTTCGCCTTCGAAATTCTGGCCGACCCGGACACGCACGACGATCCAGACATCCGCGCCGAATTGATCCTGCGGCTGGCCCGCGCCTCCGGCGCGTTGGGCATGGTCGGGGGACAGATGATCGACCTGATGGGCCTGGGCAACGACCTGGGACAGGTCGCCCGGATGCAGCGCATGAAAACCGGCGCGCTCGTTTGTTATGCTTTTGAAATTCCGGCCGTTATAGCCGATGCGCGCGAGGCGGAACGCCACGCCCTGCTTGGTTTTGCCCAGGACCTGGGCCTGGCCTATCAGATCACCGACGACCTGCTCGACGTTGAGGGCGATCCGGGCAGGTTGGGCAAGGCAGTCGGCAAGGATCGGGACCGCGGCAAGGCCAACTTCGTCACGCTGCTGGGCATCGAGGCGGCGCGCGAGCGTGTGCAGGTGCTGGCAGACCAGGCGAAGGGCCGGCTTGAGATTTTCGGGGCCAATGCGGATTCCCTCAAAGACAGTCTGGATTTCGTGCTAGAGCGAACGGTCTGACATCGCCGCCGCCTGGTGGCCAAAGCCTTGAAACCATGCCCGACACGCCCCTTCTGGATACCGTCACCTGGCCCGCCGATACGCGGCGGATGTCGATCTCTCAACTGAGCCAGCTCGCCGACGAACTGCGCTCCGAGGTCATTGATGCCGTTTCTGTAACGGGCGGGCATCTGGGCTCCGCACTGGGCGTCATCGAACTGACGGTGGCGTTGCACCACGTCTTCAGCACGCCGGACGACATTCTGATCTGGGACGTCGGCCATCAGGCCTATCCGCACAAGGTTCTGACCGGACGACGCGACCGCATCCGCACCCTGCGCCAGGGCGGCGGCCTGTCGGGCTTCACCAAGCGATCCGAGAGCGACTACGACCCGTTCGGGGCGGCCCATGCGGCCACCTCGATCTCGGCGGCGCTTGGCTTCTGCGTGGCCCGCGACAAGGCCGGGACGGACAACAAGGTCGTGGCCGTGATCGGCGACGGCTCGATGTCGGCGGGTATGGCCTATGAGGCCATGAACAACGCCGCCGAAACCACCGGTCAGCTGACCGTGGTGCTCAACGACAACGACATGTCGATTGCCCCGCCGGTCGGCGGGATGAGCGCCTATCTGGCCGGGCTGGTATCGGGCGGTGCCTACCAGTCCATGCGCAAGGTCGGCAAGAAGGCCGCCAGCCTCCTGCCTGAACGGCTGCAACAGGCGGCGCGCAAGGCCGAGGAGTATGCGCGGGGCATGGTCACCGGCGGCACCTTCTTTGAGGAGCTCGGCTTCTACTATGTCGGGCCGGTCGATGGGCACGACATGGAGGCCCTGGTCCCGATCCTGAAGAATGCGGCCGAGATCACTGACCGGCCGGTGCTGGTCCACGTTGTGACCAAGAAGGGAAAGGGCTATGGCCCGGCTGAGAACTCGGCGGACAAGTACCATGGCGTGGTCAAGTTCGACGTCGTGTCCGGTACCCAGCACAAGGCACCCTCCAATGCGCCCAGCTACACCAAGGTGTTCGGCACCGAGCTGATCAAACATGCCCGGCTCGACGACAAGATCGTGGCGGTGACCGCCGCCATGCCCTCGGGGACGGGGCTGGATCTGTTCGGCCAGGCCTTCCCGGACCGGACCTATGACGTCGGCATCGCCGAACAGCACGCGGTGACCTTTGCCGCCGGCCTGGCGGCGGGGGGACTAAAGCCGGTCTGTGCCATCTATTCGACCTTCCTTCAGCGCGGTTACGACCAGGTGGTGCACGATGTGGCCATCCAGTCCCTGCCGGTGCGTTTCGCCATCGACCGGGCGGGGCTGGTGGGGGCGGACGGCTGCACCCACGCCGGGTCGTTCGACATCGGCTATCTGGGAGCCCTTCCGGGCATGGTCCTGATGGCGGCGGCCGATGAGGCCGAGCTGGCGGCGATGATCTCAACCAGCCTGGCCATCGACGACCGACCTTCGGCCTTCCGCTATCCGCGCGGCGACGGCGAGGGGGTCGAGATCCCCGAACTGGCCAGCCCCCTGGAAATCGGCAAGGGACGGATTGTGCGCGAGGGGACCAGCGTGGCCCTGCTCAGCTTGGGCACGCGCCTGGGGGAAACGCTGAAAGCCGCTGATCTTCTGGCCGCGCGTGGAATTTCGGCCACCGTCGCCGATGCCCGCTTCGCCAAGCCGCTGGACGAGGAGATGATCCTCCGACTGGCGCGCGAGCATGAGGCCCTGATCACGATTGAAGAGGGTTCTGTCGGCGGCTTCGGGGCTTTCGTCCTGCATCTGCTGGCCGAGAAGGGCGCGCTGGATCGTGGCCTCAAGGTGAGAACCCTGACCCTGCCCGACATCTTCCAGGACCACGACAAGCCCGAGGCCATGTACGCCCTGGCCGGCCTGAACGCCGAGGGGATTGCGGCGTCCGCGCTGACGGCCTTGGGCATCGAGGCCGAGCGGGCGGTCAGGGCGTAAACCCTTCCCGTCATCTCATCATTTGTCATCCCGGCCGAAGCGGAGCTGAGAGCCGGGACAAGGGTGAAGCGGCTCGCTTGTCCCGGACCGCCTTCGGCGTCCGGGATGACAAATCCCTAAAGCGTCAGTGGTGGGCGTCCCACCAGCGCACGGCGTCGGCGTCCCGGGCGGACAGGTCGGGGAACTCCGGGTCGGAGCCGACGTCCGGGACGCGGCGCCAGGAGCGGGCGCATTTGGGGTAGTCGGCGATCTTGACCTGAACCGTCACCGCCTCGCCGCCGGGAACCAGCTCGGCACCCGAGGTGCGGAAGATTTCAGCGGCGTCCAGACCCTCGAAGGCTGCGAAGGCCTCGGCGGGACCGGTGACCGTCGGCCAGGCGTCGAGCGCGCCGCCGATGATCTTGTCGCGACGGGCGGCCTCAAGGGCCTCATTGACCACTTCCAGCACGGTTTCGATCCGGCCCCAACGCGCGGCCTCGGCGTCGTTGCGCCAGTCCGCCGGGGTGTCGGGGATGACCCGCGCGCAATTTGTGCCGGCGTCGGGGAAGCGCGTGGTCCAGGCCTCGTCCATGGTGAAGGGCGTCAGGGGCGCCAGCCACGCGGTCAGGCGCATGAACACCTCGTCCATCACCGTGCGGGCGGCCCGCCTGCGGATCGCATCGGGCCGGTCGCAGTAGAGGCTGTCTTTCCTGATGTCGAAATAGAGGGCCGACAGATCGCCCGAACAGAAGTCGAGCACCGGGCGGATCACATCCTGAAAGCGGTAGGTCTCATAGGCCCGGCGGACCTGGCCATCGAGCTCCCACAGCCGGTGCAGGATGTAGCGCTCCAGCGGCGGCATCTGATCGAGCGGCAGACGCTCGTCTTCGGTGAAGCCGTTCAGGGCCCCCAGCAGATAGCGGACGGTGTTTCTCAGCTTGCGATACGCGTCGACCGTGGTCTGGAGGATCTCCTTGCCGATGCGCTGGTCCTCGGCGTAGTCGACCATGGCCACCCACAGGCGCAGGATATCGGCCCCGCTCTCCTTGATGACGGTCGCCGGGTCGGTGGTGTTGCCCCGCGACTTCGACATCTTCTCGCCGTTCTGATCCAGGGTGAAGCCATGGGTCAGAAGCGCCTTGAACGGCGCGCGGCCACGGGTGCCGCAGCCTTCGAGCAGTGAGGCCTGGAACCAGCCACGATGCTGGTCGGAGCCCTCGAGATAGAGGTCCGCCGGCCAGGCCGTGTCAGGACGGCCCTCCAGCGTAAAGACGTGGGTGGAGCCGGAATCGAACCAGACATCGAGAATGTCTTCGACCTTCTCGTAGTTGTTCGGGTCATAGAGGCCGAGGAACTCGGAATCCGGCGTGTCGAACCAGGCATCGGCCCCGCCGGCCTCGATCGCCGCTACGATACGGGCGTCTACACCTTCATCGTGCAGCGGCTGGCCGGTGTGCTTGTCGACGTACATGGCCAGCGGCGTGCCCCAGGCGCGCTGGCGGCTGATCAGCCAGTCCGGGCGACCCTCAACCATGGCGCGGATACGGTTGCGGCCACCTTCGGGGAAGAAGGCGGTCTCGTCGATCGACTTCAGGGCGCGGTCGCGCAGGGTCACGTCGTCGTCCAGCGGCTTGTCGAGCTTAATGAACCACTGGGGGGTGTTGCGGAAGATGACCGGGGCCTTGGAGCGCCAGGAATGCGGGTAGGAATGCTCCAGCCGCCCGCGCGCCAGGAGATTTCCGGCCTCGATCAGCCTGTCCATGACCGCGCCGTTGGCCGGGCCGAACTTGCCGGTTTTCTTGCCTTCGGTTTCCAGCACCTTGAGGCCGGCGAACAGGGGGACGTGGTCATAGTAGGCCCCGTCCGGGTCGACCGTCTCGGGCACCTCGTGATGGCCGTGGGCCTTCCAGACCTCATAGTCGTCCGCCCCGTGGCCGGGGGCGGTGTGGACAAAGCCGGTGCCGGCGTCGTCGGTCACATGGTCGCCATCCAGCAGCGGCACATTGAAGCCATAGCCGGGATCCAGCTCGGCCAACGGATGGGCGACCTCAAGACCATTGGGGTCGATGTCATAGAGGCGGGTCCAGGTCCCGGCCTTGGCCGCCTGCATGACCTCGTCGGCCAGCTTGTCGGCCAGGATCAGGCGGTCGCCGGTCTTGACCCAGGGCTCGAATTCCAGCCCGGTCTGGACGCCGGTGACTTCGTACAGGCCGTAGGAGATCGCCGGCCCATAGGCGATGGCGCGGTTGGCCGGCAGGGTCCAGGGCGTGGTCGTCCAGATGACGATCGACGGCGTCGCCGTCTGGAACGACAACAGGTCGTCGGGGTGATCGTCGGTCATGGCCGTGACCGGGAATTTCACCCAGACGGTCGGCGAGACGTGGTCGTGATATTCGATCTCGGCCTCGGCCAGGGCCGTGCGCTCGACCGGCGACCACATGACCGGCTTGGAGCCGCGATAGAGCTGGCCGGTGTTCTTGAACTTGTGAAACTCGCCGACGATGGCGGCCTCAGACGCATAGTCCATGGTCGCATAGCGGTTGGCGAAATCGCCGGTCACACCCAGCCGGATGAACTGGTCGCGCTGGAGGTCGATATATTTGCCGGCATAGGCGCGACAGGCGGCGCGGAATTCGCTCTTGGACACCTCGTCCTTGCGCCGGCCCTGTTTGCGGAACTCTTCTTCGATCTTCCACTCGATCGGCAGGCCGTGACAGTCCCAGCCCGGTCGATAGTCGACGTCATAGCCCAGAAGGAAACGCGACCGGACCACGAAGTCCTTCAGCGTCTTGTTCAGGGCGTGGCCGATGTGGATGTCGCCATTGGCGTAGGGCGGGCCGTCGTGCAGCACGAACAGGGGCGCGCCCTGGTCCTGACGCGCCTTCCTCAAGGCCGAATAGAGATCACCCCACTGCTCCAGGATCAACGGCTCCTTCTGGGGCAGGCCGCCGCGCATGGGAAAGGGTGTCTCGGGCAGAAAGACGGTGTCGCGGTAATCCCGGGTCGTCGAATTGTCGGCGGTGTCGGCCATGGCTCGTGTCTCGTGTTCTTGATCGTTCGCGTGTCTCGATCCCGGCGTGCGCGGGGGAACCCCTGCGGCGCTACGCCGGGCGGCTAATCGAAATCAGGCGAAACACGCGGACGGTCATGGTGGCGCTGGTCTAGCAGAGGCGCCGCCCCGGGCGCCAGTCCCGCCGATCCGTGAATTTCTGGTCGAACATGGTTCGGGGGCGTAGGCTCCCCTCCTCCTGCATTGGGAAAGGAATGCGAGATGCGACTTGTCGCCCTTCTGACCACGGCACTTGTGACGACCGGCTGCGGGCCGGCCGCCATCAACACCTCCGGCGAGGCGGCTTCGGACGCCGGGGTGACCGAGCAGACCACCGCCCAGACCGGCACCCAGCCCCAGGCCCGTGCGGAGGTCGAAATCGAGACCTTCGCCCGCGAACTCTACACCCAGATGTTCGAAGACGGCCTGGCACCGCTGGATGAGGCCAACAGAGGCCTGTGGACGCCGGAGGCCTGGGCCGCCATCGAGGCCGCCTGGGCGCGCGATCCGGGAGCGATCTCGGCCGACCCGCTTTGCTTCTGTCAGGACCCGACCGGCATGGAGGCCGGCACCATAACAGCCCGTTTCACCGGGGATGACGCCGCCGAGGCCGTCGTTGCGCTCAGCCCCGCAGGCGAACCCGTCCAGGTGACCCTGCGCCTGAAGAGGATCGATGATGTCTGGCGGATCGAAGATGTGCTGGACCCTGACGGCGGCTCCTTCCGCCAGGCCCTGGCCGACGGGCGAGCCTGAGGCCTCAAACCTTTCGCGTGACGAAACTCGTCGCTAGGGTCCGGGCAAACCCAGTCCGGAGTCCCCCATGCGCCTGAAGCTCTTCGCCGCCGCCTCGGTCATCGCCCTGATCTCCACCCCCGCCCTCGCCCGCGAGGAGGGGATGTGGACCTATGACAACTTCCCTATCGCGCGGGTCAACCAGACCTATGGGTCCACTATCGACCAGGCGTGGCTGAACCGGGTGCAACTGGCGTCGATCCGGTTGTCGACGGGGTGTTCGGCCTCGATCGTTTCAGCCGAGGGGCTGGTGCTGACCAACAACCACTGCGTCGAAGCCTGTGTGCAGAACCTGTCGACGGCGGACAACCAGTACGCCCTGACCGGCTTTTTGCCGGCCACCCGCGAGGAGGAGCGCCGCTGTCAGGGGATGCAGGCGGAAATCCTGACCGGCATCGAGGACGTCACCGACCGGGTGCGCGCCGCCGGTGAAGGACTGGAAGGCCGCGCCTTCACCCAGGCGCGCGACGCCATGATGGGCCAGATCGAAACGGAAGCCTGCGCCGACCGGCCCGATATGCGCTGCCAGGTCGTCAGCCTGTATCGCGGCGGACAGTTCAAGCTCTACACCTACCGCAAGTACGAGGATGTGCGCCTGGCCTTCGCGCCGGAAGAGGCGGCTGGATCGTTCGGCGGGGATCTGGACAACTTCAACTTCCCCCGCTTCGGCCTGGATGCGGCGTTCCTGCGGCTCTACGAAAACGGCCAGCCGATGAACACGCCAGGTCATCTGGGCTGGGACGCAGGCCCGCCGGAGGCCGGCGAGCTGGTGGTGGTGTCCGGCAGCCCCGGCTCGACCCAGCGGCTCCTGACCATGAGCCAGCTGCAGACCGTGCGCGACATCGTCCTGCCGCTGGACCAGATGACCCGTTCTGAACTGCGCGGGCGACTGCTGCGCTTCGCGTCCGAGAGCGACGAGAACGCCTTCATCGCCTCCTCGACCCTCAGCTCGATCGAAAACAGCTACAAGCGCGGGCGCGGTCAGGGCCGCGCCCTGATCGATGCCGAGTTCATGGCCGGGCGCGCCGAGGACGAGGCGGACCTGCGCCGCCGGGTCGGGGCCAACCTGATGCTGGCCGAGCGGATCGGCGACCCCTGGGGCGAGATCGACGCCTTGCAGGATGACTATGCCGAGCTCTATCCGGCCTATTTCTTCCTGGAATCGCGGGCCGGCGGCGGGTCACAGCTCTATGCCTGGGCGCGCACCCTGGTGAGGGCCGCGCGCGAGCGTGAACGTCCGGCGTCTGAACGTCTGCCGGAGTATGGCGACAGCCGCCTGGGCCTGCTTCGCGCCCAGACGCTGGCGGAGAATCCGACCTATCCCGAGCTGAACGAGATTCAGCTGGAATGGTGGCTGTCCAAGACTCGCGAGATCCTCACCGTCGACGATCCGCGCATCCGGCCGCTCCTGGGCAATGAGAATCCCGAAGGTCTGGCGGCGCGGCTGATTGCCGGAACCACCCTGGCCGACGCGGCGGCGCGTCAGGCCCTGTGGGACGGCGGCCTGGCGGCGGTTGAGGCGTCGGATGATCCGCTGATCCAGTTCGTTCTGGCCACCGAGACCCTGGGCCGCGAGGCCCGCGCGGAGTGGGAGGAGCGCGTCGAGGGCCCGACCGACCGGGCCGCCGAGCGCCTGGCCGAGGCCCGGTTCGCCGTCTATGGCGACAGCATCTATCCGGACGCGACCCGCACGCCGCGCCTGACCTTCGGGCGCGTTGAGGGCTGGACCTATGACGGACGCACAGTGGAGCCCTTCACCACCTTTGGCGGCCTGTTCGCCCGCGCCACGGGGGCCGCGCCGTTCGAGATCGCTCCGCGCTGGCAGGGCGCTCGCGACCGGCTGGACATGGACACCCGCTTCAACATGGCGGTTTCGACCGACACCATCGGCGGCAACTCGGGTTCTCCGGCGATCAATGCCGACGGCGAGGTGATCGGAGCCAATTTCGACTCGACCTTCCTGGGTCAGCGCAACGCTTTTGGCTATGACCCGGCGGTCAACCGCAGCGTCATCGTCACCGCCCAGGCCATCACGGCGGCCCTGCGCGACGTCTACGGCATGGGGCGTCTGGCCGACGAACTCGGGGTCGATTAGGCACCTCGTTTCCGGGTAATCGGTGCGCTCTGCGCGGCGTGCTTGCGCTTGTGCGCCGGCCGCTGCGGCGGCATAGGTTTTTCGCAACGTCCCTTGAGATTGTTCTGGAGTCCTGTCCCCATGTTGATCCGTCGTCTGAGCGCCGGCGTCGCCTCCGCCGCCCTGGTCTGCGCCACCCTGTCCTTCGCCCCCGCCGCCCAGGCCCGCGAAGAAGGCATGTGGACCTTCGACAACTTCCCGCTGGCGCGAGTGAACCGCGAGCTGGGCACCAACCTGACCCAGGGCTGGCTGGATCACATCCGCATGTCGGCGGTGCGCCTGACCACCGGCTGTTCGGCCTCGGTGGTCAGCCCGGAGGGCCTGGTGCTGACCAATCACCACTGCGTGCTGGAATGCGTGCAGAACCTGTCGAGTCCCGAGAACGACTACGTCCAGAACGGCTGGCTGACCGCCACCCGTGATGAAGAGCGCCAGTGCCCCGGCATGGCCGCGGAGATCCTGACGGAGATCACTGACGTCACCGACCAGATCACCGCTGCCGGCGAAGGACTTGAAGGCGACGCCTATGTCCAGGCCCGCACCGCCGCCGCCACGCGCATTGAGCGTGAAGCCTGCGGCGACGACGACACCCGCCGCTGCCAGGTGATCAGCTTCTACCGCGGCGGCGAGTACAAGCTCTATGAGTACGACAGCTATTCGGACGTACGCCTGGTGTTCGCACCCGAGATGCAGGCCGGCTTCTTCGGCGGCGACCCGGACAACTTCAACTTCCCGCGCTATGCGCTCGACGCCGGTTTCCTGCGGCTCTACCGCGACGGCCAGCCGGTGCGGTCCAACCACTTCCTGACCTGGAATCCGAACACGCCTGCCGAGGGCGATGCGACCTTCGTGGCCGGCAACCCCGGCTCGACGGCGCGGTTGCTGACCGTCTCGCAGATGGAGGCTCAGCGCGATTTCGACCTGCCCATCGGCCAGCTTCAGCGCTCGGAACTGCGCGGTCGCCTGATCGCCTTCTCCGAACAGTCTGACGAGAACGCCCGCATCGCGCTGGACCCGCTGTTCGGCGTCGAGAACAGCTTCAAGGCCATCTACGGCCGCGACCTAGCGCTGAATGACCGGGCCTTCATGCAGCGCATCCGCGACAATGAGGCCGACCTGCGCGCCCGTGTCGCCGCCGATCCGGCCCTGGCTGAGCGCATCGGCGATCCGTGGGCTGAGATCGACGCGGTTCAGGACGACTACGCCGACCTGTTCCTGCCGTATCGCCAACTGGTCTCCAGCGCCGGCGGCGGCTCGACCCTGTACGGCATGGCCCGCGCTATCGTCCGCGCGACCGTCGGAGCGACGCCGGGCGCAAGTACGGCGGCTCTGGAGCGCGCCCTGTCGACCGACGCGCCGATCGAGCCGGAACTGGAAGAGATGTACCTGTCCTTCTGGCTGTCCAAGACTCGTGAGTATCTGACGGTCGATCATCCGGCGGTGCGTCAGCTGCTCGGCTCGGAAAGCCCCGAAGCCCTGGCCGACCGGCTGGTGTCCGGCACCACCTTGATGGACCGCGAAGCGCGCTTGGCCCTGCTGCGTGGCGGAGCCGAAGCGGTTCAGGCCTCGACCGACCCGCTGATCCAGTTCGCTCTGGCCAATGACGCCACGTCGCGCCAGACGGCGGCCGAATGGAACAACCGGATCACCGCCCCGACCAACCGCGCCGCCGAACGCATCGCGGCGGCCCGCTTCGCCGTCTACGGCAATGAGGCCTATCCCGACGCCACGTTCAGTCTGCGACTGTCCTACGGCCGCGTCGCCGGATGGACCTATCGCGGCCAGGAGATCGAGCCCTTCACCTATATCAACGGCCTGTACGACCGGGCGACCGGCTCCTCGCCGTTCGATCTGGCCCCGCAGTGGGCTGCCGCCCAGGACCGCGTGAACGGCGATGTCGTCTTCGACTACACCACGACGAACGACATTATCGGCGGCAACTCCGGCTCGCCGGTGGTCAATGCGGCGGGCGAAGTCGTCGGTGCGGCCTTCGACGGCAACATCCACTCGCTGGGCGGCAACTACGGCTATGACGGCACCCTGAACCGCACCGTGGTGGTGTCTTCGTCGGCCATCACCGAAGCCTTGCGTAACGTCTATGGTCGCGAGGCCCTGTTGCACGAACTGGGTGTTCACTAGTCGAGGGGTTCCCCCGGGGCGGCGATCCAGCGGGTCTCCGCCCTTCTTGTTTGTCAGAGACTCCAAGGTTTTCCCATGCGCCTGATGACCCTCGCCGTCGCCTCGGCATCCGCCCTGTCGCTTCTGTTGCCGGCTGCGGCTTCGGCACGAACTGACGAGGGGATGTGGACCTTTGATCAGGCCCCTCTGAACCGCATCAACGCCGCTCTCGGCACAAATATAGACCGGGCCTGGCTGGACCGGGTTCGCCTCGGTGCCGTGCGGCTGGCGGGCTGTTCGGCCTCACTGGTGTCTGAGCAGGGTCTTGTCCTGACCAATCAACACTGCATCCGGTCGTGCGTTCAGGCCCATGCCGAGCCGGGGCAGGACCTTTTGTCACAAGGCGTCTTCGCCCGTTCGCGCGAGGAAGAACTGACCTGCCCCGGACAGGTGGCCGAGGTGCTGCTCGAGATTGTCGATGTGACCGACCGGGTCATGGCCGCCGGAGAGGGCCTGAGCGGGGCGGCGTTCGCCGGTGCGCGCGGGCGCGCCTTGGCCGAGATCGAACGCGAAGCCTGCGGTGAGGATCAGGCGCTGCGCTGTCAGGTCATCAGCTTCTATCGCGGTGGTCAGTACAAGCTCTATCGGTATCAGCGGTATTCTGATGTGCGGCTGGTCTATGCCCCGGAGCACCAGGCGGTGGTGTTCGGCGGCGATCCCGACAATTTCAACTTCCCGCGTTTTGCCCTCGATGCCGCCTTCCTGCGTGTCTACGAGAACGGCCAGCCGGCCGCGACCCCGAACCATCTGACGTGGAATCCCGAGCGGATCGTCGAGGGGCAGCCGGTCTTCGTGGCCGGCAATCCGGGTTCGACCTCGCGTCTCAAGACCGTCGACCAGCTGCGGATCGAGCGCGACTATCAGATTCCATCCGAGCTGCGCCGCCTGGCCGAGCTTCGTGGACGGGTGATCCGGTTCTCCGAGGAGAGCCCCGAGAATGCCCGTATGGCGCGCGACGCTCTGCGCGGCATCGAGAACAATCTCAAGCGCAACAACGGTATGCACCAGGCCCTCGCCGATCGGGATTTCTTCGGAAGCCTGGTGATCAATGAGACCACCCTGATCGGGGAAGCCTCCAGCCGTGACCTGGTCGACGGCGATCCCTGGACCGACATCGCCACTGCCCACGACGACTATGTCCTGCTCTATCCACGCAGCTACTGGCTCGAGAATGGAGCCGGCCAGGGCTCGGTTCTGTTCAACTACGCCCGCCAGATCGTCCGCGCCGCCTATGAGCGCGAGCGACCGGCAAGCCAGCGTCTCAGCGGCTTTTCAGATTCCCAGCTTGAGAGCCTCGGCCGCAACCTGGCTCAGGAACGCAATATCGATGCGCCGCTGGAAAGCCTCTATCTGCAGTTCTGGCTCAACAAGACGCGTGAGAACCTCGGCACCGACGACCCGGACGTGCAGCAGATGCTCGGCCGCGAAAGCCCGGAAGCCCTGGGAGCTCGTCTGATCGACGGCACAACCCTGGGCGATCCCGCCGCGCGAACCGCGCTGTTTGAGGGCGGACGCGCCGCCGTCGAGGCCTCGACCGATCCGCTGATCCAATTCGTCCTGCGGACTGACCCGGCAGCCCGGGCCATTCGCAGCGCCTGGAGTACCCGCGTCAGCGCCCCGATCGACCAGGCCGGGGAGCAGATCGCCGCCGCCCGCTTTGCGGTCATGGGAGACGAGACCTATCCGGACGCCACCTTCTCGCTGCGGCTGTCCTATGGTCGGATTGCCGGCTGGAACAATGGCACGCGCGACGTTCCGGCGGTGACGACGATAGCAGGGCTTTGGGAGCGAGCGACAGGGGCGGCCCCCTTCAATGTCTCTGCGGGGCTGGACGCGGCGCGTGAACGGTTGCCGATGGATGCGGTCTATACGGTCGCCTCGAGCAACGACATCGTCGGCGGCAACTCTGGCTCGCCCCTGCTGAACGCCAATGGCGACGTCATTGGGGCTGTTTTCGACGGCAATCTGGAATCGCTGGGCGGGGCCTATGGCTATGACGGCGCGCGCAACCGGGCCGTCACGGTCAGCGCCGAAATGGTCACCCTGGCCCTGCGAGAGATCTATGACATGGACGCGTTGGCCGACGAGTTGGAGGGCAACTAGAGCTTGCCTTCCTCGACCCCCAGGGCATCGGACAGTCGCATCTTGGCCGAACCGGGGCGCAGCGGCTTCTGCTGATTCGGGTGGGGAGCCCAGCCGGACAGGGTGACGATCTCGAAGGTTGCCGGAATCCGTCCATCCTGGTCGGCGTAACGCTCGGCGTAGAGGCCGGCCATGCGGGCGACGACCGCGCGCGTCAGGGGTCGTTGTCGCTCGGCGAACAGCGCCGTCTCCCCCATGGCCCTGAGGTCCCGGATCAGGGCGAGCGGGTCTGCATAGGTCACCGTCAGCCGGTCGATATCCGATACCGGCAGCGCAAAGCCCGCCCGTTGCAGCAGGCCGGCCCCGTCAAAAGCATCGGCGAAGGGCGAGACGCGCGTGGCCTGTCCGCCGGTCAACTCCGTCTCGGCCCGACCCAGCGCCCAGCGGAGTTCGTTCAGGCTGGCCCCGCCGAACAGGGACCCGATGAACAGGCCATCGGGCCGTAGCGAACGGCGGATCTGGCTGAGCACGCCGGGCAGATCATTGGTCCAGTGTAATGACAGGAGGCTGACAACAAGGTCGGCAGACCCTTCAGCCAGCGCAGGAACCTCGTTGTCCTGAAGAGAATCCAGCCCCTCGCCAGTCTGATCCATCCGCCGCCACTTGCAAACCCGCGCCGCGCCGCCGGCCTCGGCCAATGCCCGCTCAAACATCCGGTCACGCGCCGAAAGATCGACTCCTTCGGGAAAGTCTCGCACGATACCCATCAGGGTCGAGGCCATGTCTTCGGCCACGCGACGACGCAGAAAATCGGCGGTATGGTTTCCGCGCATCGCCCGCTCCAGGCGGCCGCGGCGCAGGGTCCAGTCGAATAGTTGAGGGGGCGCGCTCATGGTCGGCATGGATGGCGGTTTTCTCGCTGGAATGAAACCCGGCCCACGTATGCGGGCGTTCGGACGAGGTTTGCTGGACGTCATCATGCCGCCGGTCACCTTTGATGGTGGGGCACCGCCGCAGGTGTCCGGCCTGTCCGAGCAGGCCTGGGCGCGTGTGACCTTCCTGGAGGAGCCGGTCTGTGACGGCTGCGGTATCGCTTTCGAACATGACCCAGGTGCCTTGGGCGAGCCCCGCTGTCCGGCCTGTCTGGCCCAGCGGCATGTGTTTGGTCGGGCACGGGCGGCCTGCGTCTATGATGAACATTCACGCGACCTGATCCTGGCGTTCAAACATGCAGATCGCCTTGAGTATGCGCCGGTATTCACCCGCTGGCTCAGCCGAGCGGCGGCACCGCTTCTGGAAGACGCCGACGCCCTCGTCCCGGTGCCGCTTCACTGGACCCGACTGATCGGGCGCCGGGCCAATCAGGCCGCCGAGTTGGCCAGACCGCTGGCGCGCCTGTCTGGCCGGGCCTATCTGCCCAGCGCGCTGGTGCGGACGATCCGCACCCCCACCCAGGGCGGCAAGTCAGCCCGCGGACGGCGACTGAACGTAAAGACTGCCTTCGCCGTCGCGCAGGAGGCGGCGAAATCGGTTCGCGGACGTCACATCCTGCTGGTCGACGATGTCCTGACCACGGGGGCCACCGCCGACGCCTGTGCGCGTGTCCTTCTGGACGCAGGTGCCCGCGCCGTCGACCTGGCCGTCATCGCAAGGGTGCGTTCGCGACGCTGACGGCCTATCTTCCTGGAAGGACACGCGTTCGGAGCTTCGCCCTTGGCCAAGGTCGTCATCTATACCAAGCCGTTCTGCCCCTATTGCGCGAGGGCTGAGAGCCTGTTGAAGGCCAAGGGCGTCGACTTTGAAGAGATCATCGCCTCCATGGACCCAGAGAAACGCGAGGAGATGCGTCAGCGGTCTGGTCGCATGACCTATCCCCAGATCTTCATCGGCGAAACGCACGTCGGCGGTTTTGATGACCTCGCCGCACTCGAGCGGGACGGCAAGCTGAACGCGTTGCTGGCCGGCTGATGGACCCACTGCGCGTCGCTCTGATCCAAACCCGAACCCCCGCGACGCCGGGCGCGGCGTTGGCCCATGTGCAGCCGTTGGTCGAGCAGGCGACGGTGGGGGGGGGCAAGCTGATTGTCACCCCCGAGGCGACCAATCTGATGGAGCAGCGATCCAAGAAGAAGGTGGAGCTGATCGCCGACATCGGAGCCGATCTCGTGGTTCAGGGCTTGAAGGCCCAGACCGCCGAGCGAGGCGTTTGGATTCTGATCGGCTCGGCAATGGTGCGGTCGGACGACCCAGACGATCCCCGCGCGGCGAACCGATCAATCTTGATCAATGACCGCGGCGAGATTGAATCCACCTATGACAAGCTGCACGTCTTTGACGTCGATCTGCCCAACGGGGAGCGGCACCGCGAATCCGCCGGCGTTCGTCCGGGCGACCGGGCGGTCGTGGCCCACACGCCGTGGGGCGGCCTGGGCCTGACGGTTTGTTACGACCTGCGCTTCCCCGGCCTGTTCCGCAGCCTGGCTCGCGCCGGAGCGGACATCATCACCGTGCCCGCCGCCTTTACCCGCCCAACCGGTGAGGCGCATTGGGAAACCCTGCTGCGTGCCCGAGCCATCGAGACGGGTTGTTTCGTGCTCGCCCCGGCCCAGGGCGGCGACCACGAAGACGGGCGTGCCACCTGGGGCCGCTCCATGGCCATCGATCCCTGGGGTAAGGTCATCGCTGCGCTGGATCACGACGAACCGGGCGTCCTGTTCGCCGAGCTGGACCTGTCCGCCGTCGCCCGCGCCCGCGCCGCGATCCCGCAGCTGGTTCACGAACGCTCCTTCGCCGATCCGAGGCCACGCGCATGATCCGCTATGCGCTGCAATGTGACCACGATCATGCCTTTGAGGCCTGGTTCGGCTCGTCCGCAGACTACGACACCCAGTTTCAGTCCGGTCGCCTGGAGTGCCCCTTCTGCGCCAGCCGTCAGGTGACCAAACAGATCATGGCCCCGGCGGTGAGCACCTCCGCAAGCGCCCCCGATACGGCCCGACGCGACATGATGCTGGAGGCCGCCGGCGCCATTCGGAAGAAGATCGAAAGCGATTTCGACTATGTCGGCGACGCCTTCGCCCGCGAGGCCCGCGCCATCCACGAAGGCGACAGCGAAAAACGATCCATCTACGGTGAGGCGACCGCCGCCGAGGTCAAGGCCCTGGAGGCCGACGGCGTGCCCTGCACACCGCTTCCGAGTGCCCTGTCGCCCCGGCGCAGGGATACGCTGAACTAGGGCGCGCTTGCCTCGCGGGCGCTCGATGGGCTCAATGCCCCGCATCTGGGAGGACCGCCATGCACAGACGTTCGTTTCTCGCCGCCCTGCCCCTGGGCGTGATGGGGGCCGGCGCGGCCATGGCCCAGCCGTATCCGAACGTCGGCATGGGCGACCGCATCACCGGCGAACGGTTCGCGGGGCGGTCGACAGTGTGGGGGTCGCAGGGCGCGGCGGCGACCGCCCACCCGATCGCCACCCTGATCGGCATCGACACCCTGCGGCGCGGCGGCTCGGCCATCGACGCCGCTATCGCCATCAATGCGGCCCTGGGCTTTCTGGAGCCGGTCGCCAACGGCATCGGCGGCGACGCCTTCGGCCTGTTGTGGGACCCGGCGCTGGGGCGGGTGGTCGGCTTCAACGGCTCTGGCAACTCCCCCATGGGCCTGTCGCTCGAGACCGCACGCAGCCGCGCGGTGGACGGCTATCTGCCGCGCTATGGGGCGGTGACGGTCAATGTGCCCGGGACCGTCGACGCCTGGTGGAGCGTCCACCAGCGCTACGGCAAGCTGCCGTGGGCGGAGGTGCTTTTGCCGGTGGCTGAACTGTGCGAGCGCGGCGCGCCCGTGCCCCAGGTCATCGCCTACTATCTCGAACGAAATATGGCGAACTTTCAACGGCCTAATGCGGGCATCGAAGAGATTGACAACGCACTGTCAGTTTATACCACGAGCGGCCGCACGCCGCGCGAAGGGGAGATGTTCCGCAATCCCAACCTCGGGCGCACCTATCGGATGATCGCCGAGGGCGGCCGCGACGCCTTCTATGACGGGCCGATCGCCGAACACATCGAAAGCTATTTCCGGCGCATCGGCGGCTGGATGACGCGCGCCGATCTGGCGGCGCACCAGACCGAATGGGTCACGCCCCTGATGACCACCTATCGCGGGGTCGAGGTTTACGGTCTGGGTCCGAACACCCAGGGCCTGTCGACGCTCCAGCTTCTGAACGTCGCGGAGCAGTTCGACCTGCGGACCATGGGCTTCCAGTCCGCCGCCTCCATCCACCATCAGGCCGAGGCCAAGCGGCTGGCGTTCGAGGATCGGGCGCGCTGGTTCTCCGATCCGCGCTTCACCGAGATCCCGGTCGAACATCTGTTGTCCAAGGCTTACGCCGCCGAACGCGCCGCCCTGATCCGGCCGGACCGCGTGATGGATCACGTCTTCCCCGGCGATGCCCCGACGCAAGGCGACACCACCTATTTCTCCGTCGCCGACGCCGACGGCATGATGGTCAGCTGGATCCAGTCCAACTATCGCGGCATGGGTTCGGGTCTCGTTCCCGACGGCCCGGACGGGTCCACGCTCGGCTTCATGTTCCAGGACCGGGGCGAGCTGTTCGCGCTCAGGGACGGCCACCCCAACCTCTATCAGCCGGGCAAGCGGCCGTTCCACACCATCATCCCCGGCTTCGCCTGTCGCGACGGCCAGCCGTGGATGGCCTTCGGCGTCATGGGAGGCGGGATGCAACCGCAGGGCCAGGCCCAGATCATCATCAATATGGTCGATTACGGCCTCGGCCCCCAGGAAGCCGGCGACGCCCCGCGCTGGCAGCACTACGGCTCGTCCGAACCGACCGGACAGCCCGCTGAAGGCGTGGGCGTGCTGCATCTGGAATCCGGCGTCCCGGCGGTGAGCCGCGCTGGTCTCGAGGCCATGGGCTGGACCCTGGGGCCGCCCGACGGCGGTTTCGGCGGCTATCAGAACGTCATGCGTCAGATCAACGCCGACGGCGGCTGGACCTATGGCGCGGCCACCGAAATGAGAAAGGACGGGCTGGCGCTCGCCTGGTGATGACGGAGGGGCGGATCGATCTCAGCGGGCGTTGGTCGGGCGTCTACTTCTTTCCGACCGATTCGGAGTTGAATCCGGGCGACGATTGGCCTCCGACGCCCTTTACGGCCTATCTGGTGGATAGGGGAGGTTTCATCGAGGGGCGCACGGAGGAGAACAGCTTCGACGCCGACGGCGTCGCGATCGTTTTCGTTCCCGCCACCTTGGAGGGATCGCACCAGAACGGCGTCCTGACCTTCACCAAATCACCCCAGGGCGGCGGTCACATCCACACCATTGACTATGTCGGGACGATTTCCGGCGACGGAAACAGCATCGCTGGAGACTGGATCATCTATGGCGATTGGTCTGGAACCTTTCGCATGCAGCGCTCCGAGGTCGCCGCGACCGCAGCCGTCGAGCGGGAGGCCGCCATATGACTCCTGACGAGGTCGAGTCCCTGATCCTGTCATTCCCCGAGGTCGAGCGCTCGACGTCATATGGCGAGCCATCGTTCAAGGTTCGGGGCAAGTTCTTCACCTGGCTGCGCCCGCATCTGGATGACAGCGTGGCGGTCCACCTGACCAGCCTCGACGAGCGCGAGCTGCTGATCGAGATGGATCCCGAGGCCTTCCACTTCACCGATCACTACCGGAACTATCCGATCGTCCTCGCCCGGCTGGCTTCGGTCGACCCGGCGTGGCTGAAGACCATGCTGGGCCGCCGCTGGCGCCACGCCGCGCCCAAACGCCTGTCGAAGGCGCATCCCGACATCGGGACGGACTGATCCCAAGGGGAGGAAGATCATGTTGAGCGTTCTCGGCCTCAGCCTGCTGCTGCAGGCCCAACCCGCTCCCATCGACTGTTCGGACGCCGATCATTCGGCCTTCAACTTCTGGGTCGGTGACTGGATCGTCAGTCCGACGGGCACGGAGGTGGATGTCGCCACCAGCCGCATTGTCTCGGTCGCGAACGGCTGCGCCGTCGAGGAGGCCTATCATCAGACGATGAACCGTCAGGGCCAGCCGCTGGACTATCGCGGCCACTCCTATTCGGCGTTCGACGCCGCCGACGGTCGCTGGAAACAGTTCTATATCGACAGCAACGGCGTGGTGACGATGTTCGTCGGCGACGCGGTCGACGGCGCCATCGTGGTGGTCGCCGGCAACGGCGACAATCTGCAGCGCATGACCGTGCGGCCCATCGACGGCGGCAGGGTGCGCCAGAACGGTGAAAGCTCCAGCGACGGCGGCGCGACCTGGAGCGCGACCTACGACTTCACCTATCGGCCTGCTGACTAGGGCTTGCCTGACGCGGCGTCATCCCGACAGACTGGGTTCCGAAACAGGACGGACCCATGACCGAACCCTTCGTTCGCGACTTTATCCAGCCGGCTGAAGACGGCTTTCCCCTGTCGATGCGGATGACCTCGGCGGCAGAGCCGACGCTGGCGGTGCTGATCTCGGCCGGCACCGGCTATCCCAAGGGCTTCTATGACCGGATGGCGCGGCATCTGGCGGGGCGAGGCGCGGCGGTCCTGACCTATGACTATCGCGGCATCGCCGGGTCGCGCCCGGACGATCTGGCCGCGATGCAGATGGACTATTCCGACTGGGGCCGGCTGGATATGCCCGCCGCGCTGGAGGCCCTGATTGCGGCGGCGCCTGGCGTGTCCATCGGCCATATCGGCCACAGCGTCGGCGGGCACTTCGTCGGTTTCATGCCCAACCACGCCCGCATCGACCGGCACGCCTTTCTGTCGGTCGGCATCGGCTACTGGCGCGCGCACCACCTGTCGAACCAGCCGCTCGAGCTGATCTTCTGGCATCTGTTCGGGCCGCTCAGCCTGGCCCGCCACGGCTATGTGAAGGGCGGCGGCCTGTGGGCCGGGGCCGACCTTCCGCGCGGAGCCTTCGAAACCTGGAAGCGCTGGTGCCTCAAGCCCGCCTATTTCCGCGACGAGCTGGCCGACCGCCTGAGGCCCCATGATTTCGAAGGGGTCGCCGCCCCCATCCGGTCCTGGGTCTTCGCTGACGATCCCATCGCCAATGCGGTGACAGCGCCGGAGTTGTTGAAGATCTATCCTGGTGCCTCGACCGAGATCGTCGCACGCCAGGCGTCGGACTACGGCGTCAAGCGCATCGGCCATGACGGCGCCGTGCGCCGCAGCATGGAGGCTCTGTGGGACGAGGTCTTCGACTGGCTGAAGGCTTGATAGAGCGGCCGCACGGAGCCACAGTCGGGTCAGGACATCCCGGAGCCGGGAGGCGCCCATGGGAACGCTGCTGCGATTTGATCCGGTCGACCCGGCCGACGCCGCCATCGGGGCGCGCCTGAAACGCTGGCGCGAAGCGCGCGGCCAGAGCGTCGAGCGCCTGGCTGAGGCGCTGAGCCTGTCGCCTGAAGACGAACGACGGGCCGAGGCGGGGCGCCTGCACCTCGACAGCCTTCAGGTCGGCGCCGCGCTGAAGGCCCTTCGTCTGCCTCTATGGGCGCTGCATTCCGACCAGCGCGCCGGCTAACGGTACAGATCAGCCCTTGGGGCCGGGTCGCCCGTAGGCGTCGGCGGCGTCAGAGCGCGTGAACTCCATCCGGCCGATGTCCCCGCCCTGATTGTGGCTGACCCCGACGAACGACGTCCCGTCCAGCAGGCCGGTAAAGACGGCGAAATAATCATTGGTGTTGAAGGTGACCAGCTGTTCGCGCTGAACCCACCGGCCGTTGTCGTAGGTGGCGCCGTCATAGGCGTAGATCAGCACCCCGTCCGAGCGGAAATAGAGGGTGGCGTCACGGACCTCTCCATTCGACCAGTCAAAGACGCCGCTCCAGCGGGTCTCGGCCACGGACGGGACCGCATCGGCCGACCGGACCTGGGCCTGAACCGGCGCGGCGATCCAGAGCCCGCAGATCAGCGTGAGAACGGCGATGAGGTGGCGCATGGCGAAATCTCCCTGTTGTGACGCTATCCCGCCCGGCGTGCTCCGCCAAGGTGACAGAACCGGTCCATCGGACTAAGCGGTCGTCATGGCCTACAAGTCCCTGCGCGACTTCATCCAGATGCTCGAAGCCGAGGGCGAACTCGTCCGCGTTTCGGAGCCCGTCGCCACCCATCTGGAGATGACCGAGATCCAGACCCGGCTGCTGCGAAACGGCGGCCCGGCGGTGATCTTTGAAAAGCCGGTCATGCCGGATGGCTCGATCAGCCCCATCCCCTGCCTGGCCAATCTGTTCGGCACGGTGAAGCGCGTGGCCATGGGCGTCACCCTGGGCAAGACATCACGCACCACCGCCGCCCAGATGCGCGAGGTCGGCAATATCCTGGCGGACCTGCGCAACCCGACCCCACCACGCGATATGGCTGGTGCCGTCGAGATGCTGCCCATGGTGTCCACCGCCATGACCATGCGGCCCAAGGTGCAGAAGTCGGCCCCAGTGCATGAGGTGGTGCTGAAGGGCGAGGACATCGACCTGACCGCCCTGCCGATCCAGGGCTGCTGGCCCGGAGAGCCCGCGCCGCTGATCACCTGGGGACTGGTGGTGACCAAGGGGCCGTCGGACGCCCGCGAGGACGACTTCAACCTCGGCATCTACCGGATGCAGGTCCTGGGCAAGGACCGCGCCATCATGCGCTGGCTGGCCCACCGAGGCGGGGCACAACACTATGCCCGGCACAAACAGGCCGGAAAGCGCGAGCCCCTGCCCGCCGCCATCGTTCTGGGGGCCGATCCGGGCACCATCCTGGCCGCCGTCACGCCCGTGCCGGACACCCTGTCGGAATACCAGTTCGCCGGCCTGCTGCGTGGGGCCAAGGCCGAGCTGGTGGCCTGCAAGACCGTGCCGCTGATGGTCCCGGCCCAGGCCGAGATCGTCATCGAGGGCCACGTCCTCCTGGACGAACACGCGCCCGAAGGCCCCTACGGCGACCACACCGGCTATTACAACTCGGTCGAGACCTTCCCGGTGTTCGTGGCCACCGCCATCACCATGCGCCGCGACCCCATCTATCTGACCACCTTCACCGGCCGTCCGCCGGACGAACCCAGCGTGCTGGGCGAGGCGCTGAACGAGGTCTTCATCCCCCTGCTCCAGCAGCAGTTCCCTGAGATCTCCGACTTCTGGCTGCCGCCCGAGGGGTGCAGCTATCGCATCGCCGTCGTCTCGATGAAGAAGGCCTACCCCGGCCATGCCAAGCGGGTGATGATGGGCTGCTGGAGCTATCTGCGCCAGTTCATGTACACCAAGTGGATCATCGTCGTGGACCACGACGTGAACGCCCGCGACTGGAAGGATGTCATGTGGGCCATCTCCACCAAGATGGACCCCGCCCGCGACATCACCGTCATCGAAAACACCCCGATCGACTATCTGGATTTCGCGTCCCCTGAGAGCGGCCTCGGCTCCAAAATCGGCCTGGACGCCACCGACAAATGGCCCCCCGAAACCAAGCGCGAATGGGGGGAGGAGATCCGCATGGATGAGGCGGTAGTGGAGCGCGTGTCCGAGATGTGGGAGCGCCTTGGCCTGCCGGGTGACGGAACACCGATCTGGCGGTAGGGTCGCGCCCTGAGCCAACGGGGGCGGCACTATGAGCGGGTTTGAGTTCTTTTTTGGCTTCTTTGGCCTGATCCTGGGGCTGTCGGTGGTGGAGGTGATCACCGGCTTTGGCAAGGTGTTGCGACGGCGCGAGGCGATCCGGCTGGGCTGGGTGACGCCGCTGCTCGCGCTATTCGTGCTGCTGGATGTGGCGTCGTTCTGGTCGGTGTCCTGGACCCGGATGCAGGACGTTGAGCCCGGTTATCTACTGCTACTGATCGGCATGGCCATCGCCGGGATCTATTATCTGGCGTCGTCGCTGGTGTTCCCGGACGATCTGGACACCTGGCCGTCGCTGGATGAGTTCTATGACCGGCACAAGCGTTGGGTCGTCGGCGGGGTGTGGACGGCCAAGACCCTCTCTCACACGGCGCTCTTAGGCGTGGCCGGCGGTTGGGGGGCGGTGCAGACCTACTGGACTTCGCCGTTCATCCTGATCGTGGCGGTGTGGCTGTTCCCGCTGATGCTGGCGATCTGTTTCGTGCGCAACCGGACCGCCAATGCCGTGATGCTGACCCTGATGATCCTGTTCTACCTGTTCTTTATGGGGGGCGTGGCTTTTCTGAACTAGAGACGGGCTGCCGGGTGACGGAACGCCGATCTGGCGGTAGGGTCATCTTCTGAATCGCTCGGGGAGGGGCCGGTTTGAGCGCATTCGAGTTCTATTTCAGCTTCTTCGGCCTGCTGCTGGGGTTGTCGGCGGCGGTGGCGATGACCGGGCTGGCCGATGCCTTGCGGGCGCGCAAGGCGGTCAAACTGGGCTGGCTGACGCCGATGCTGGCGCTGCTGGTGATTATCGACATCTCGACCTTCTGGGTGACCAGCTGGATCGCCTTGCAGGGTGTGACGATCACCTATGCCAGCATCTTTCTCGGCCTGCTGATCGCCCTGCCCTACTTCCTCGCCGCCTCGATGGTTTTTCCGAAAGACGCCACCGAGTGGGAGACGCTGGACGACTATTTCGACACCCACAAACGCTATGTGCTGGGCGGCGTTCTGTTCGCCAACGCGGTCGGTTTTTTCAGCAGCGTGATGGGAGGCTTGGAGATCCCGCCCTTGAGGTGGGCGCTGATCAGTCTGTTCTTCATCCTGCTGATCCTGCCGATGATCATCCGCAACGGGAGGATCAATCTGGGGCTGATGGGGCTGCACTGCCTGGTCAACATCGCCCCCGCCTTCGTGAGTTACGGATAGGTGGCCATGACCCAGTTTGATCTGCTGTTTGCCCTGTATGGGCTGCTGCTTGGCATGGCCACCGCCGCCCTGGCCCCCTGGCGCAAGGTGGCGGTTGCGGCGCTCATTCTGGTTCTGGCCTATACCCTGTGGAGTGTGGGCGAGAGCGCCGTGTTGGTGTTCGGACAAGGCGGCTGGGAAGCGACGCCGGCGAGCTGAGCGAAGGACAGGCCATGGATCCGACGATCGGCATGACCGACGCCTTCGACTTCATGTTCGGTGTCTACGGCCTCTTGCCGGTCGCCCGGGCGCTGAGCGCCTGTTAGGTCTGTACAGCCGCCGATTTTCAGGTGTCCCAATGAGTGCGTTCGAGTTTTTCTTTTCGTTCTACGGCCTGGTTCTGGGCCTGTCGGTGGCGGTCATGGCGACCGGCGCGGCGCGCGCCTTCAAGCATCGGCGGACGGTCCGGGTCGGATGGATGACGCCGCTCCTGGCGCTGTTTGTTGCGCTGGATATCGCCACCTTCTGGGACTCGGCCTGGAACAGCTTTCGCGCGCTTCCTTACAGCTATGGCCTGATCATCGCCGGCCTGGTCATCGCCGCTGTCTATTTCATCGCGGCGTCCCTGATCTTTCCAGAAGCTGAGGACACGCCCTCCAGCCTGGACGACCACTTCTGGGCCAACAAGCGAACCGTGCTGCTGCTGACGGTCCTGGCCAACGCCATGAGCGTGGGCGTGATCCTCGGGGTCAACGCCGCCCACGGCCAGCAGCAGACTCTGGTCTGGCACTATCTGACGACGCTCGGCGTCTATGTCTTCCTGACGGTTCCGGCCGCCCTCACCCGGCGCCGTTGGTTGTTTGCGGTCCTGGTTGGCCTGCAGGTCGCCGTCTATCTGATCCTCGCGACCCTATCGTTGGCCCTCCCGGAGGCATCGGCCGCGACCGAAGCTCTGACGACCGCCGAAGCCCCAGCCGAAGCCGCGCCCTGATCAAACGCCGCGCTTGCCTCGCCCGGCAAACCGAGGAATGAACCCTGATGCGTTTTCTGTCCGCCTTGGTCGCCTCGGCCCTGTTGATTGCGAGCCCCGCCATGTCCCAAGATCGTCCCGCCAACGCCCAGCCGTGGGATCGGGCCTTCCTGCCGCCCGCGCCGGAATGGGACGGGGCCAGCCGGGACCTGCTGCGGCCAGCCAGTGACCCCTGGGTCACGGCGTTCGAAGCCGACCCGGAGCACGATTTCTCTCCCGACTATGCGGAGACGCGCGCCTGGTTCGACCGGCTGGACGCGGCGTCTGACCTGATCCGAATCGAGGAGTTCGGGGTCAGTCCCGAGGGCCGCCCGATCTATGCCGTCATCGCCTCGCGCGACGGCGCCGAGTTCGATCCGTCCAAGCCGGTGCTGCTGGCCCAGGCCGGCATCCATCCTGGCGAGATCGACGGCAAGGACGCCGGCATGATGCTGCTGCGCGACATCGCCTTCTACGGTCGCGACGATCTGCTGGACCGGGTCAATCTCATCCTGATCCCGATCCTGTCGGTGGACGGCCACGAGCGTTCAGGCGCCTATTCGCGGCCGAACCAACGAGGGCCGCGCATCCAGGGCTGGCGCAACACCGCCACCAACCAGAACCTCAACCGCGATTTCATGAAGCTGGACCAGCCGGAGATGCAGGCCCTGATGGGCTTCATCCACCGCTACCGCCCGGACCTCTATGTCGACATCCATGTGACCGACGGGATCGATTACCAGTACGATGTCACCTACGGCTACAATGGCGAGGACGGCATCTACAGTCGCAGCCCCGCGACCGCGCGGTGGCTCGATTCCACTTTCAGACCAACTGTTGACAGCGCCCTGTCTGCTCAGGACCACATCCCAGGCGAACTGGTTTTTGCGCTCGATGACCGCAATCCGCGGGCCGGTCTCTACGACGGCGGCCTGGGCGAGCGGTTCTCCAACGGCTGGGGTTCGGCGGCGCACATTCCGACCATCCTGATCGAGAACCACAGCCTTAAACCGCACGAGCAGCGGGTGCTGGGGACCTATGTGTTTCTGGAGGCGGCGATGCGGTTGCTGGCCGATCGTGGGCTGGAACTCCGGGAGGCCTGGCAGGCCGATGCGGCTCTGCGTCCGGCTGAGATCCCGGCCAACTTCGCGCCGGCGGAAGCACCGATCGGCACCCGTCAGTTTCTCGGCATCCGCTACGAGACCTATGAGAGCCCGGCATCCGGCCGAACCGAAATCCGCTGGCTGGGCGAGCCGGACCCTGAGGTCTGGCAGATGCCCTTCTACGGCTCGCGGTCGACTCTCAGCCTGAACCGCCCCGACGCCTACTGGGTCCCCTCTTACCGGGCCGACGTCATCAGACGGCTGCGTCTTCACGGCGTTCAGATGGAGGCGCTGACGGCACCACGAACCGTGGAAGTCGAGATGCTGACCCTGCCCGACGCAGCCTTTGCGGCGCAACCGAACGAGGGCCATGTGCCGATGACCGCGGGCGAACCGGTCGTCGCGACGCGCGCCTGGACCTTCCCCACCGGTTCGGTGCGCATCCCGACCGACCAGCCTATGGGCGACATCGTGGTCTTGTTGCTGGAGCCACAGTCGTCGGAGAGCTTTTTCGCCTGGGGCTTCTTCCCCGAGATCTTCAACCGGGTCGAATATATCGAGGCCTACGCCATCGCGCCTCTGGCCGAACAGATGCTCGCGGTCGATCCGGCTCTGCGAGCCGAGTTCGAGGCGCGGCTGGCGTCCGATCCGGCCTTCGCGGCTGACGGTGATGCCCGTCTGGCCTGGTTCTATGAACGAACGCCCTTCTACGATGAGCGTTACCGGCTCTATCCAATCGCGAGAGAAAACTGATGGTTACGATGCCGCCGCTGCTCGCTGCCTGCTTCTGGGCCGGCCTGCTGATCGTGTTGATGGTGGTCCTGTCGTTCCGCGTGACCCTTGGGCGGCGCCGCAATCGCGTGTCTCTGGGCGATGGCGACAATGACCAGATGACGGTTCTGTGCCGGACCTTCGCCAATGCGGCGGAGTATGTTCCGGCGGGAATGGCGGCCCTGATCCTGCTGGCGCTGGTTCAGACGCCGGCGCTGTGGATCCATCTGATCGGCGGCGGCCTGCTGCTGGGACGGCTGATCCATCCCTTCGGAATGAACCGCCCCGCCCCGAACGCGCCGCGCGCGCTCGGGATGGTTCTGACCTGGCTGGCGTTGATCGCGGCGGCGGTCCTGTTGATCCGGTCATCGCTGGCCCTGGTCTAGGTCACCAAATCGCCAAAGTCAGACGTTGATCTATGGCCTCAGCAAGGGGCCTGGAGACACCATCATGATGCGTCGCGCCGCTCTCGCCCTGGCCGCAAGCGCCAGTCTCTCCGCCTGCGCAACCACGGGGGGCGAGTATCCAAACGTCCACTACGCGCGCGCCGCCGAATCCGGGGCTGTTGCCATGCAACTGGCCGGCCGACCGACCCGGGACGACATGGTTCTGGCTGAGGAAAGGTGGGGGCGCGCGATCGCGGATTCCTACGCCTGTCAGATTGATGCCGGAGCGGTGAGCGAAGCGGCCCTCGTCGGAGCCATGGAGCTGGCCGCCATGAGCGCCGCCAGCCGGGGCCGACAGAACCCTTTCGAAGGGGTGGTCGGCTATATGTCCGCACTGAGCCGTCATACCACGACGAGAAGGGGTCGGCCGCCGGCCGAGCGGTGCGGACGCTTGCAGCAATGGGTCACGCAAACCCGCACCGACGGTCGTGAGCTGCTTCTGCGCGAGGCCGAGTCGCGTCTGCTTCCGCCCGGCTGATTCAGGGCGGGTTTGCAGTCCAACGTCCGGTCCGCCATATGCGCACCATGACCGAAACGCCCTTCTCCCTCGACGCCGCCCATGACGTTGTCGCGCGTGCGCTTGCCTCTGGCGCTGACGCGGCCGAGGCCGTGCTGGCTCGCCGCAGCGCCCTGTCAGTCGCCGTCAGGCTCGGTGACCTGGAAGAGGTCGAACGCGAGGAATCCAGAGATCTGGGTTTGCGGGTCTTTATTGGTCGCAAACAGGCCGTCGTGTCTGCCTCGGACCTGTCGGAACCCACCCGCGCCCGGCTGGTCGAGCGCGCCGTGGCCATGGCGCGGCTAGCCCCGGAGGACCGGTTTGCCGCTCTGGCCCCGCAGGACCGCCTGGCCGGGATTGATCGGCCCGATCTGGATCTGTTTGACCCGACTGACCTGGGCGCAGAAGCCCTTGAGGCCCGCGCACGCGAAGCCGAAGACGCAGCCCGAGCCGTTCCCGGTGTCACCAAGTCTGACGGCGGGCAGGCCAGCATCACCACCGGCGACTGGGGCCTGGTGACGTCGCATGGCTTCGAGGGCCGCCATCAGGGGTCGGCCTTCTCTCTCGCCGCAGGCGTTATCGCCGAGCGGGACGGGGTTATGGAAATCGGCGGCGAAGGCCGCTCCACGCGCCATTTGAGCGACCTGCTTTCGCCTGGCGCTGTCGGCACGGAGGCCGGAAACCGGGCCGTTGCCCAGCTCGGCGCACGCAAACTATCGAGCCGAACCGCTCCGGTTATCCTCGAAAACAGAATCGCGACCCAGCTGATCGGACCCCTGATAGGCGCCATCGCCGGGCCCGCGGTCGCGCGGGGCGTGTCCTTTCTCAAGGATCGAATGGGGGATCAGGTGATGTCCGACGCCATCTCTCTGGTCGATGATCCGTTGCGCCCGCGCGCTTTGGGCTCAACCCCCTTCGACGACGAAGGTGTCGCGGTTAGACGACGCTCGCTAGTGGACCGGGGCGTCCTGACCAGCTGGCTCCTCAATGCGTCCTCCGCGGCCCAGCTTGGCCTTGAGACGACGGGTCACGCCTCGCGCGGACTGGCCGGGCCCGCTGGCGTATCGGGGCACAACCTCAACATCGAACCGGGATCACGCAGTCTTGCGGAACTCATGGGCGATGCCGGATCAGGCCTTTTGGTGACCTCGATGTTTGGCCCCTCGCTCAATCCCAATACCGGCGACTGGTCTGCCGGCATCAGCGGCCAGTGGTTCGAGAACGGCCAAATTGTCCATGCTGTGAATGAGGTGACCATCGCCGGAAATCTTTTGGCCCTCTATCAGCGCCTGATTCCAGGGTCCGATCTGGAGATGCGCTCATCCAACAACAGTCCGTCCCTGTTGATCGACGCGGTGGCCATCGCAGGCGCATGACCGATGACCTCAAGCTGATGGTCGAAGCGGCCATGGAGGCGGGCCAGATTGCGCGCGCGCGGCGTCGGGGCGGTCTGGAAGTCCAGTCCAAAGCAGGCGGCTCTCCCGTTACCGACGGTGATCTGGCCGTCAATGCCTTCTTGACCGAGCGCCTCCGAAAGGCCCGACCCGACTACGGGTGGCTTTCTGAAGAGACGGCGGATGACCCTGCGCGTCTGGCCAGGGCGCGCATCTTTGTCGTCGATCCCGTCGATGGGACGGTTGCCTATATCAAGGGTCTGCCGTGGTGGACGGTGGCTCTGGCCGTGGTCGAGCACGGCGAGCCGGTCGCCGCCGTGGTCCATGCTCCCGATCTCGACGAGACCTATACAGCAATTCGGGGCAAGGGAGCCTGGTTGAACGGCGAGGCGATCACCGCCTCCCGCACCGAACGCCTGGCTGGTGCGGCCATTCTGGCCGATCCCGCCCTTTTGGCCCGGCCGATCTGGCGACACCCCTGGCCCGAGCTGCGATTGGAACGGAGAAACTCCATCGCCTACCGCCTCGCCCTGGTCGGAGCGGGCGTGTTTGACGCCGCCATCTCCCTGGGGCCGAAATGGGACTGGGACGTCGTGGCCGGCACATTGATCGCGACCGAAGGTGGGGCCTTCGTCTCGGACCATGGCGGCCGACCGCTGCATTTCAATCGGCCGGTTCCCCAGCAGGCGAGCCTCATCTGTGCCACGCCGGGCCTGTACCCGTTGATCCTTGGCCAATGTGGGCCTATTGCCCTGACCGACCCAAACGACGGAATACCATGAGCCATCGCGACCACGACCACGCCGACGACGACCAGCTGCTTCACATTGTGATCGGGGGTGAACTGCGCCATCTGGGCGAGCCGACCTTCCGGGACCTGTCGCAGATCGAGTTCGTGGGTGCCTTCCCGAACTATGCCGAGGCCCGCAAGGCCTGGAAGGCGCGGGCGCAGGCCACCGTCGACAACGCCCATATGCGGTATTTCATCCTGCACGCGCATCGATTGATCGACCCGCGCGGAGACGCCGATTGAACGCTCTCGGGCCAGAGGGAATTGCGGCCCTCGTTGGGTCGTTGTTGGCCTTGGTCATCTGTTTTCGGGCGCTTCGCGGCGCGCGCGCCTGGCAGCGATTCCAGCGGGGTGATCGAAAATCGACCGCAGCCCTGCGGGTTCAGCCGGCCCGACCTGACGATCCGAACCGCCCCCGCGGCCCGTGGGACCGTCCGTCTGGCGACTGACTATTCGCGCCGCAGCAGTTTGTCGGTCAACAGGGTCGCCCACCAGCCGGCCTGGAATTTCGCCTTGATGGCGACGGGGTCGTATTCATCCGACATCACCCAGTCGATAAAGCTGATCCCACGAGGCTCGACCTCGTTGAGATAGACCTCGAACACATAGTCCAGAACGCCGGTCTTGCCCTGTTTGACGTGAAGCGTGCGCAGGCCCAGTTCGCGCACAGCGGCGCGGATCGGCTCGCCCAGATGAAAGTGCCGGTAGAGCACCGCCATGATCCCGGCCCGGTCCGCCCCGGACTTGCAGTGCATGAGGGCTGGATATTCAATTGTTTCGAAGATTTCCTTGGCGTGCAGCACTCGCTCGCGGCTCGGAACTTCGCGAGAGCCCATCGGGGCATCAACCCAGGCCATGCCGAGATGGTCCACAGCATCTTTTTCGAGCTGGTAGTGGGCGCTCTGCGGGCCGCCACGCAGATTGATGACGGTCTTGAGGCCGCGCTTCTTCCACCAGGCCAGCTGAAACGGCCACGGGTGGTTGGTGCGGATCATATCCGGCCCAATCCAGTGGGCATTGGAAAACCCAAGCCTCAGAAAGGCGTGGTCCCCCCACCAGAAGTCCCAATAGGCGCGGGCACGCCCCCAGAAGGTCGAAAGATCATATCCCGGCATGGGTGGCTGACTAGCTTGAAGCGCCCCACATTTGAAGCGCGCTTGACTTAGGCGCTGCAAGGACCGACCGGAAGACCATGAGTGCTTCGCCCGAGGAAATGCCCAGACGGACGATGTTGTCCCGCATCTGGCGGGACTATCTGAAGCCCCGCTGGGGCGTGCTGGCCCTCGCCCTGCTGTCCGCCGCCGCCGCTGCCGGCCTAACCGCCCGGCTTGCCGCCGAATTGGACCCGGCGGTTCAGCATCTTCTGGTCGACCATGATCGACGCGCGATGATCCTTATCCCCTTGACCATCGCCGGGCTGGCTGTGGCCCGCGGGGTATTTCAGGTGATCTCGGCTCTGTTGGTCAACCGAATCGGGCACGGGATCGTCGGAGATGTCCAGGTTCAGCTCTTCGGGCGGATGATTCGGTCGGATCTGGCCCAACTCCGGTCCCAGCACTCCGGGGCCTATGTCGCTTCGGTCCTGTTCGACGCCAATCTGATCCGGGAGGCCTTTACGCAAGGGGTGGTCAACTATGTCCAGCACGGGCTGATCGTGGTTGCCCTGTTGGCCTATCTGGTCTTCCTGGACCCCCTGCTTGCCAGCATCGTGATCGTCGCGGCCCCCGTCGCCGGCGTGGTTTTGCGACGGTTCGCCAAACGGACCCGCAAGGCCGCCCAAGGGGCCATGGAAGAAACGTCTGCCCTGTCGACGGCTGTGATGGAGAACCTCGACGGGGTGAAGGTGGTCCAGATTGACGGCCGCGAAGATGACGAACAGGCGCGTGTCGCCGCCGTTGTCGCCCGGCGCCAGACCCATGTGATCAAGGGAGCCAATGCCCGGGCGGCGGCGGCCCCGGTCACCGAGAGCCTCACCATGATCGTGGTAGCCGCTGTCTTGGCCTATGCGGGCTGGCGGGCGTCGAACGGCGGGCTGACGGTCGGACAGTTCACCGCCTTCATCGCCTCGCTCCTGATCGTGTCCCAGTCCCTGCGACAACTTGCCAACCTCCAGACGGTGATGAGTGAGGGCCTCACGGCAGCGGCACGGCTGTTCGCGGCCCTCGACGTTCAGCCGACGATCACCGATCGCGCCGGGGCAAAGGCCCTCGCCGCCGGCCCCTGTGAGGTCGCGCTCGCCAATGTGTCCTTTGCCTACGGGCCTGGAGAGCCGGTCCTCGAAAATGTCAGCCTGTCGGTACGGCCAGGAGAGTGCGTAGCCCTGGTCGGTCCTTCAGGTGGGGGGAAATCAACGATCCTGAGCCTGATTCCTCGGTTCTATGACGCCGTGACCGGTCAGGTGACGGTAAATGGCATGGATGTGCGTGATCTGACCCTGGCCTCGCTTCGCGACCATATCGGCCTGGTCACCCAGGAACCCTTTCTGTTCGACGATACGATTGCCGCCAACATTGCCTATGCCCAGCCCGGTGCGACGCAAAAGGAGATCGAAACCGCCGCCCGCGATGCTGCGGCGCATGATTTCATCTCGGCCCTGCCTCAAGGGTATCAGACCCGTGTGGGTGAGGCGGGTGGACGGCTATCCGGCGGCCAACGCCAGCGCGTCGCCATCGCTCGGGCCTTCCTCAAGAACGCGCCGATCCTGTTGCTCGATGAGGCCACCTCCGCGCTCGACACCGAAAGCGAAGCCCAGGTCCAGGCCGCGCTGGAACGGTTGATGAAGGGCCGCGCCACAGTGATGATCGCGCACCGGCTCTCGACGGTGAAGTCGGCGGACCGGATCTATGTGATCGAGGCGGGACGGGTCGTCGAAACCGGAACGCACGCGGCGCTCGTCAAGACGGGGGGGCTCTACGCCCGCCTGGCCCGGAGCCAGTCCCTGGAAGGGTCGGCCGCATGAGGCCGCTCCGGCATCCCTGGGTCCAGGCGACCCTGGCATGGCTGTTTTCCTGCTGGCTTCGGCTGTGTTTGTCAACGACCCGCTGGCAACGCGACAATCAGAGCCCCGTTGACGCTCTGTGGCAGGAGGGCGGCGGCGTCATCGTCTGCTTCTGGCATTCGCGCCTTTCGCTGTCGCCCGCCTGCTGGGATCTCAGCCGCGCCCAGGAGCCCCGCGTCATGGTGTCGTTGTCCCCTGACGGAGAGTTCATCACCCAGGCCGTAGACCGACTCGGATTCCCGGCCATCCGAGGCTCTTCATCCAAGAAAAGCGCGCCGGACAAGGCCAAGGGCGGTGCCGAGGCCTTTCGCCAGGGCCTGCGCTGGCTGCGCGCCGGCGGTGCCCTGGCGATAACCCCGGACGGGCCGCGCGGTCCCGTCGAAACCATGGCTGAAGGTGCGGTCATGCTCGCCCGCGCCTCCGGCGCGCCGGTTCTGCTGGTTGGCCTGGCCAGTGCACCGGCGCTGACGGTCGATACCTGGGATCGGGGCAAGGTACCGTTGCCGTTCGGGCGCGGCGCGATTGTCTGGGCTGACCCCATCCGCGCCACCCGCAATGCCGATACGGCAACGCTCCGAGCCGAATGGGCGGCAAGGCTGTCTGAAGTCACACGCCAGGCGGAGGCTCGCCTGTGAGCCTGGCTTTCAGCCTGTATCGCGGCACAACCACCCTGCTGGAGCCCTTGGTGCCCTTGCTGCTGCGCCGTCGGGCCGCGCGCGGCAAGGAAGACCCAGCGCGGCTCAAGGAGCGACTGGGTCATTCAACCGTTGATCGGCCCGAGGGACCTCTCGTGTGGCTTCATGGGGCCAGCGTCGGCGAAACCTTGTCTGCCCTGCCCCTGATCGAGCGACTGGGCCGAGAAAGACCCGATCTGCATGTGCTTGTGACGTCTGGAACGAGGACCTCTGCCGAGCTTCTGGGGTCGCGCCTACCGGCCTTCGCCCTGCATCAGTACGCGCCCGTCGACACGCCGAACGCCGTCCGGCGATTTCTCGACCACTGGCGACCCGACGCGCTCATCCTGCTGGAGGGCGAGCTTTGGCCCAATCTTCTGACCGAGACAAAGGCGCGTGGCGGCGGTCTGGCCCTGGTCAGCGCCCGTTTCACCGAAAAGACCGCAGACGGATGGCGGCGCCTTCGCGGGACCGCGCGCAGAATCCTGGCCGGCTTTGATCTGGTCTTCCCTCAGGATGACGCCTCGGCTCGCCGGTTGTCGGACCTGGGGGCCTCCGTCACCGGGCTGGCCAATCTCAAGCTGGTCGGCGCGCCACTCGGCCACGACCCGGTCGCTCTGGCCGCCCTTCGCGGGGCCGTTTCAGATCGGCGCGTGATTGTCTCGGCCAGCACCCATCCGGGCGAAGAGCGCCTGTCCGATAGCGCCGTCGCTAGCCTGCCCGACAGACCCCTGCACCTCATCGCGCCGCGCCACCCCGCGCGAGCTGACCAGATCGAGGCAGAGCTGATCCTGACGGGGCGCGCGGTCGCACGCCGGTCACGCGGCGATCCCGTCCAGCGCAGCACCGACGTCTATCTGGCCGATACGCTGGGAGAGCTCGGGCTTTTCTTTGAACTGGCGGATCTGATCCTGCTGGGCGGTGGCTGGGCTGAGGGCGTGGGGGGCCACAACCCGCTGGAGCCGGGGCGATCTGGAAAGGCCGTCCTGTCCGGGCCGTCGGTCAGCAACTGGGCTACCGTCTTTGAAGCCCTGGCAGCAGATCAAGCGGTCGAGATCGTTGCGGCCGATGACCTGGCCCCGGCCCTAGCTCGCCTCTACAGCGGCCCTCGCGAGGTTGCGGCAATGGGACAGCGGGCCCGTCGATTTGCGACCAGCCAGACGGATGTGCTGGATAGACTTTGGCATCACCTCAGCCCCCTGATTCCTCAATGAAGCTCAAGACCCCGCGCTGGTGGTACCGTCGACAGGGCGGCGGGGCGCTGGCCGTCCTCCTTCAGCCCTTGGCCGCCTTGTTCGCCGATCAGACGGCCCGACGGATCGCAGGCGATCCCGGATACGACCCCGGCGTTCCCGTCATTTCGATTGGCAACCTCACTGTTGGCGGCTCCGGCAAGACCCCGGTTGTGCGCGAGGTGTTGCACATGCTGGCCCGTAACGGCGTCGATGCCCATGCGGTTTCGCGCGGACACGGGGGCCGGCTGCCCGGGCCGATCCAGGTCGATCCCGATCGACATACCGCTGACGAGGTGGGGGACGAGCCTCTGATGCTCGCCCAGGATCACCCGGTCTGGATCTCTCGTGACCGGGCCGCCGGGGCCCGCGCCGCCGTCGAGGCCGGGGCTCAGGTCGTTGTGCTGGACGACGGCCATCAGAATCCGTCCGTCAGAAAAACGCGCTCCGTCATCGTGGTCGATGGGGAAACCAGAAACGGTGACTGGCCCTTTGGTGACGGTCGTGTGGTCCCCGCCGGGCCAATGCGCGAACCGCTGGAGGCAGGTCTGGCACGGGCCGATTCTGTGATCGTGATGTTGCCGACGGACTTGGCAACGCCAGATCCTGAACTCCTGGCCGTGTTCGGCGACTATCCCGTCCGGGTCGCACGCCTTGAACCCCTCCGTTCGCCTTCGGCTGGACCCAAGGTGGGTTTTGCCGGAATCGCCAAGCCCTGGCGAGTTGAACAGAGTCTGCGCGCCGCTGGCGTCGATCTAAAGGCCTTCCATGGCTTTGCCGATCACGGCACCTACACGGACCGCGAGCTGTCGGCTCTCGCCCGCGGGGCCGAGGCGCTGGGCGCGGGCCTCATCACCACCGAGAAGGACTGGGTGCGCCTGCCACCCGAATGGCGGCGGCGTGTCGAGTCCTGGCCGGTACGGGTCCGCTTCGAAGATGAAGACGTGATCCTCAATCTGCTGCCCCAAGATCCTCGCGACAGGGATTAGCGCCGGTCACGCCCCAACAGCACGATCAGTGCGCCGTAGTGGACCAGCTCGGCCAGGATCAGGATCGCTAGGCCTGCATGGGCAAACAGAATCAGGCCGTTGGTTCCGCTGCGCCCCAGCCAGCCGTTGACTTGATCGGCCAGAGCCGGCCCGGCAAACGCCCCGAGCGCCAGGGCCAGCGCCGTCAGGATCATCAACAGGGTGATGATGACTCCATGCGCCAGTCGCGTGGCCCGTAATCCAGCCCAGGCCTCGCGATCCGCCTGACTTTGTGTGGGCGTGTCTCGACGCACCAGATTGACAACCAGGCTGACGACAAAGGCCGCGACGATCGACAGGATCAGCGCAGCGGCCAGGTGCCCCCCCAGGCTGGAGACGAACCCTTGACGCGCCAGATCCCCCGAAGCCACGCCCTGGCTGAAGTGGACGAAATAGGCCCCCCAGATCAGGACAGTGGTGATCAGATCACCCCAGGCGCGCAGCTCTCGATTGCTCATTTCGACTCCTGTGTGAGATCAACCATGGCGGCGAGCTTACACACCGTATTCCAGTTGCGCGCGGTGCCCATTCCCAGCAGCCGCGGCTGGGCTTTTTCGGCCATTTTCGAAGTGCCGATGCCATGCGGGTGCCAGAACCAGAGCTCTCCGGCAGAGACTTCGACCGCTTCACCTGCGGTGGCGAAGGCCTGAATAGCCTCCAGGCCCCCCGGGCGGATGCCCGCCTTCATCACCATCACCAGAAGGCGGCTGGGATCGGTGCGCGCCACCTCAGCAAATGGGTTTTCCGTCATCATCCGGGCCCACTGCTCGCGGGTTCGCACGATGGCTTCAATGCGACGGCCGAAGCGTCTTTCCGTTTCCACTTCGATCAGCGCCTCCAGGTCAGGTGGCCCTATGTCGCTGTCAACAACCAGATTCCCGGAGGCCAGAAGAGTTCGCGGGTTCTGAAGGCCCATCTCCAGCGCCATCGCCCGCTGCTCGGTCACCGGGGCTCGGACGCCTCCGGTGTTCATGCCGCGAAACAGGATGATCCGCGCCGACATCAGGACTGACAACGGGGGCAATAGAAGGTCGACCGACCGGACTGAACGATGCGTCGAACCGTGCCGGAACATGCCGGCGTGTGGCAAGCCTCTCCCTCGCGCCCATAGACATCGAACCGGTGCTGGAAATAGCCCTGACCGCCCTCGGCATTGGCGAAGTCCTTCAAGGTGGAGCCGCCCGCCTCGACCGCCTCGATCAGGACTGCACGTATCGCCGAGGCCAGAGTTTCCAGCCGGCGGCCTGAGAGGGAGCCGGCGGCGCTCAAAGGCGATATGCGCGAGCGGTAGAGGGCCTCGCAGACATAGATGTTGCCCAGACCCGCCACGACCGCCTGATCCAGCAGGGCCGTTTTGACGGGCGTTCTTCGGCCCGCAAAGCCGTGTTTGAGATCAACGGCACCGAAGACGTTGGAAAGTGGTTCTGGGCCCAGATTTCGAAACCAGGCGTGACCCTCGACGTCCCTGGTCGCGATCAGCCCCATGAAGCCGAAGCGACGGGCATCTGCAAAGCCGAGCCGCGTCAGCCTGTCACCCGAGCGTGCATACAGAGTCACATGCTCGTGCTTTCCGGCAACGGGTGGCGCGTCCTCAAAGGCTCCGATCTCCTCGCCCTCGAGCGTGAAGCGCCCAGTCATCCCGAGATGAGTCACCCAGGTCTCACCGGTTGAGAGGGGAAACAGGAGGTATTTGGCGCGGCGGTCGAGACGCTCGATGACGGCCCCCTCCAGGCGTTCGGCAAACCGCTCGGGAAAAGGGAACCGAAGATCCGGTCGGTTCTTGCGAACGCGCTCCAGGCGGGCACCCAGAAGCACCGGCTCCAGGCCACGGCGGACAGTCTCGACCTCGGGAAGCTCGGGCATGGCTGTCACATAGGCCGCAGACATACGGCCGCCAAGCCTGTTGGAGAGGCCGGCGCGGGGACAATCCCTTGTCGCCGGGGCCTGCTTTGTGACAGGCTGATCCAGGGGGGCGGCTGCCGGGAGGCGCGGCCATGGTCAGAATCTTGGGTTGGCTGACAGGTCTTGTTGTCCTGTCAGCATCGCCGACCCAGGCCCAACCGACCCCGACCACCACCTATCAGGTTCAGCCTGTCGTGGATCACGGTGCCCTTGTCGGCGTCGATGTCACCCTGGCCTTCAGAGGGGATGCGGACGGACGCACCGAGGTCGACCTGCCGCGAAACTGGGCCGGGGCACAGCGACTGGATCAAGGCCTCGGGGATCTGAGGGTCGAGGGAGCGCGGCTTCGTCGCCGGGGGTCCGTTGTGAGCCTTCGGCATGCCCGGAATGCACCGATCCGGCTGACCTACCGCATCGGGTCGAGCGCCTTGAGCCATCGGACCGGGGCCCCGGCGCGGCCATATCTGCCTTCGATCCAGTCACAGGGCTTCACTCTGATCGGACGCACCGTCATGGCGCGGGTCCGTCACCGCCAGAGCGGATACGTGACCTTCGGTTGGGGCCCCACACCGACAGGCTGGCAGCTGTCTTCGGATCTCGACCCGGTCGTCGGATTGTCGATCTCATTTGACGACCTGGCCGACAGCGTCCTGGTCGGTGGGCGCGATCTGCGGATCGTCGAGCGCCAGGGCCCCAGCGGAACGGTCACGCTTGCCCTGCGGGGGGCCTGGCGCTTTTCGGATGCCGAGCTGGCGAACCTCTATCTTAGGGTGGTCGCGGCGTCCGAACGGTTCTGGGGAGAGCCCGCGGCGGGCTACTTCCTGGCGCTTTCTCCGCGTGAAGACCGCCTCCCGGAAACCAGCCAGGCCGGCTTGGGACTGGGCGACGGCCTGGCGATCTGGCTCCCACCGGATCAGTCGCTTGAGGATCTCGGGCACGTCCTTGTCCATGAACAGCAGCACGGTTGGCTGCCCGACCATTTTGGCGGCCTGACGCCGGGCTCCGGCGAAGTGCTGGATTTCTGGTTCTCGGAAGGGTTCACGGACTACTATGCGCTTCGTCTTGAACTCATCCTGGGTTTAATCGAGCCCGAGGCTTTCATCGCCAGCCTCGATCAGGCGCTGGAGCGTCAGGCCAACACGCCGTTCCGGGTAGAGAATTCGGCAATCGCGCGGGCCTTTTTCAGCGATCCGGCCATAGCCGGAATTCCCTACCATCGGGGGCTGTTGCTGGCCCTTATGCTGGATGATCGCCTCTGGGCCATGTCCGGGGACCGACTGGACGACCTGATGCTCAGCCTGCCGTCCGGTCAGGGCGCGGCACCGGACCGGCTGATTGCGGCCTACGGTCTGGCCACGGGGCTGGATCTACGTCCCGACCTGTTTGAACACATTGACCGGGGTGAACCTGTTAGATTTCCGCCCCAGCTCTTCGGCAACTGTGTGAGTGTGGTTGAAACCGCGCACCGCCAGCGTCTGGTTCCGGGACCGGGTCTTGAGAATACCGAACGCGCGGCCTGCGTCGCCCGGCTATCGGGATCCCTCGCATATAAAGATATCCTTATATGATGGTTGCCCCTGGAGGCTGGGGCCGCTATAGGCGCGGTTAAATTCCCCGGACAGTTCGCGCCCCAGGAGGCCTCGTCGTGACCGACTATATCGTCAAGGACATTTCGCTCGCCGATTTCGGCAACAAGGAAATCGCCATCGCCGAGACCGAAATGCCGGGGCTGATGGCGCTTCGGGCCGAATACGGCAAGGCCCAGCCCTTGAAGGGCGCGCGGATCGCCGGCTCGCTGCACATGACCATCCAGACGGCAGTGCTGATCCAGACGCTTGAAGCCCTCGGAGCCGAGGTGCGCTGGGCCTCGTGCAACATCTTTTCGACCCAGGATCATGCCGCCGCCGCGATCGCGGCCAATGGCACGCCGGTCTTCGCCATCAAGGGCGAGACGCTCTACGAGTACTGGGAGTACGCCCACAAGATTTTCGAATGGGCCGACGGCGGCTATCCGAACCTGATCCTCGATGACGGTGGCGACGCCACCCTGCTGTGCGTGCTGGGGCCGAAGGCGGAGAAGGATCCGACCGTGCTCGACAATCCGCAGAACGAGGAAGAAGAAGCCCTCTTTGCGGTGATGAAGCGTTACCTGGCCGAGAAGCCGGGCTTCTATTCGGCCATCCGCGACGCCATCAAGGGCGTGTCGGAGGAAACCACGACCGGCGTGCACCGCCTCTATCAGATGGCGGAACGCGGCGAGCTGCCGTTCCCGGCCATCAACGTCAATGACAGCGTCACCAAGTCGAAGTTCGACAATCTGTACGGTTGCCGCGAAAGCCTGGTGGACGCCATCCGTCGCGGCACTGACGTCATGCTGGCGGGCAAGGTTGCGGTCGTCATGGGTTATGGCGACGTCGGCAAGGGCTCAGCCGCCTCGCTTCGCAGCGGCGGTGCCCGCGTCATCGTCACCGAGATCGATCCGATCTGCGCCCTGCAGGCGGCCATGGAAGGCTATGACGTCAAGACCGTCGAGGATGTCGTCAAGGACGCCGACATCTTCGTCACGGCCACCGGCAACAAGGACGTCCTGACCGTCGACCATATGCGGGCGATGAAGAACAACGCCATCGTCTGCAATATCGGCCATTTTGATTCCGAGATTCAGATCGCCGGCCTGAAGAACTTCAAGTGGGACGAAATCAAGCCCCAGGTCCACCATGTGGAATTCCCCGGGGGCAACAAGATCATCGTTCTGTCCGAAGGTCGCCTGGTGAACCTCGGGAACGCGACCGGTCACCCGTCATTCGTGATGTCGGCATCGTTCACCAACCAGACGCTGGCCCAGATCGAACTGTGGGCCAATACCCAGACACCCAAGTATGAAACGGATGTCTATGTCCTGCCCAAGTACCTGGATGAAAAGGTTGCCGCCCTGCATCTGGATAAGTTGGGGGCCAAGCTGACGGTCCTGTCGGGCGAACAGGCCGCCTATATCGGCGTCAAGCCGCAGGGTCCGTTCAAGCCGGAGCACTACCGCTACTAGGCCACAAACCCGTGTGGCGGCCTTTAGCCGCCGCCTGACTGGCGCGCCACGCTGGCCTGCTGCTCGGCCCAGTAGGCCGCGCCTTCCCGTGGTTTGAACATGGTGCGAGGCGCGCCTTCGCGCGTGGCAACTGCAAAGGTGTTGGACGCCGCGTGGTAGTAGAGGGTGTCGCCATTGCGCCGACGAACGGTTTCGGTACCGGGCGGCGGATTGGCGATAAAGGCGTGAACAGCCTGGACATAGGCGTCCTGGCTCGAGGCCCCAAAATCCGCGCCGTTCCGCTCAAAACTGCGTTGAGCGCCCTCGTCCGCCGTGCGGTTGCGGGTCGTAGACCAGACCGGGCGACCGCGTTCAGCCTCCACCGCCGGGGCCGAAGCCTCCGTTGCGGTATCCTCAGCCGCGACGGTTGATCCGGTCGCATCGCCCAGATCCGCCAGGGCCTGGGTGTCTCCAGGGCGATCACGCGTCTCGACCGCCGAACCGCCGTTGCCGCATCCCCCCGTCAGGGCCAAAATGGCCACCGCTGCAAATGTCAGACTACGCATAAAAGCCTCCCGCTTCAGTTGCAGAACGACGCTATACCACAGCTATGTGTTCTTGCAATGTTCTCCCCGTCAGGCGTACTCGTCAAACCAGCCCGGAAGGACCTCAACGCCGGCGTGATCGGCCGCTAACATAGCGTCGTCGTGAGAGTTGAACGCCTGAGGCCACCGGTGCGTAGGTCCGCCCGGTCTTCGAACCTCAACCAAAAACGAAACGTGGCTGTCCGTCAGGAGGTTGACGCGTCTGACAATGCGCGCTGTCTCGGTCTGCAACCTAGCCTCCCGCTTTCTCGGGACGAAACGTGACTCCGTTAACCGTATGAGTCGAGTCGGATCAGGGAACCGGCTATTTCTGGGTCAGGCTTGGCGACCGTCTCTCGACCGAGCCTCGATCTGGGCCTAAGCCAGGACCGACCCGGGACCGACAAGGAGCGCCCATGACCGTCACCATTCGCCTGACCCGTCTGCCTCACGCCGAGGGCCTGCCGCTCCCTGCCTACGAGACACAAGGGTCAGCCGGGATGGATCTGCGGGCGGCCGTATCCGAAGAAGCCCCCGTGACCCTGCCCCCTGGTGGGCGGGCTCTGATCCCGACCGGCCTGACCATCGCCCTGCCCGATCATCACGAGGCCCAGGTTCGGCCCCGCTCCGGCCTGGCTCTGAAGTTTGGCGTCACCTGCCTGAACAGTCCCGGCACCATCGACGCCGACTATCGCGGTGAGGTTGGTGTCATTCTGGCCAATCTCGGGGCCGAGCCCTTTGTCATCCGCCGAGGGGATCGGATCGCTCAGATGGTCATCGCTCCGTTCCTGCAAGCTGGCTTCCAGCAGGTTGATCAGCTCGACGAAACCGAACGCGGGACCGGGGGCTTCGGGTCAACGGGAGCCTGATCGCCCAAACTGCGTTAAGATGGAGGCGACCAGAGGGGGTCGAAGTAGAGGGGTATTTGTCTCATGGACAGCATTGTCGGATTTTTCCAACAGCTCTGGGAGCTGGCTCAGGCCGGATTTTCGGGCGTCAATCAGGTCACCGGTATCCTGATTGCCCTGGTCGCCGTCCTGACCATGCACAATTGGCCCGACCTGTGGCGGACGGCCGCCGGCGCCGCCGTCATCCACGTCATCATCGGGGCCATTCTGCCGATGTTGAACGGAGGGCAGTTCGAGCTTCCCAATGTGGTCACCCTGACCTTCTGGATGACCCTGCTGGCGCTCTTTCTGGGCTATGCGATCGTCATCGCCCTGTTTTTCATGGTGAAATCCATTTTTGTCCGCAGGGGCGGACACTAGGGGAAGGGTCCAGGTTCTAGGGAATAGGGCGATTACGGATTCGGAGAGGGCGTGGCCTGGAATCTAATCCCCAGTACCCGTTCCCTGAACTAGGCCTGCCGGAAGCCGAGCACGTCCTGCATGCCGTAGAGGCCGGGTGAGCGGCCCCTGACCCAGAGGGCGGCCATGACGGCTCCGCGGGCGAACAGAGCCCGGTCACGGGCAGAATGGGCCAAGGTCAAGATTTCGTCCTGGGCGGCGAAGATGACCTGATGCTCGCCGACGATGCCGCCGGCACGGATAGCGGAGAAGCCGATTTCGCCGGTCGGGCGCTCTTCGCCGATACCGTCGCGCGGAGCCCCTCGAACATTCACCAGATCCTGACCGCGGCCATCCGCAGCCGCTTCGCCCAACATGAGGGCGGTGCCGGAGGGCGCGTCCTTTTTCATGCGGTGATGGGCCTCGATCACCTCGATGTCCCAGTCTGACGCCGGCAGACGGCGCGCCGCCTGGGCCACCAGGCCGATCAACATATTGACGCCGAGCGAAAAGTTGCCGGACTTGACGATGGCCACCTGGGCCGCAGCCTGTTCGATCTTGGCTTCCTGATCAGGCGTGAACCCCGTCGCGCCGATGACCAGGGCCGGGGCCCCGGCTTGGGCACAAACCCGGGCCAGCTCAACCGAAGCCGCCGGTTCGGTGAAGTCGATGACGACATCGCAGACCGACAGGTCGGGGTGATCCGTGCGGTCGAAGCGCGCAGCGACAACCACGTCATTGCGCTTGTCCAGCACCTCTGAAACGGCGCGCCCCATGCGCCCGCGCGCGCCGGCCAGACCGATGTGAACAAGCCCCGCCACTCGTCTGGTCCTAGGTATTCATCGACTGGAAGAAGTCGGCGTTGTTCTTGGACTGACGCAGCTTGTCGAGCAGGAACTCGATGGCGTCCTGCGGGCCCATCGGGTTGAGGATCCGGCGCAGCACATAGGTCTTGGTCAGCTGATCCTTCGGCGTGATCAGGTCTTCCTTGCGGGTGCCGGACTTCAGCACGTCGATGGCCGGGAAGATGCGCTTATCGGCAACCTTGCGGTCCAGCACGATTTCAGAGTTACCGGTGCCTTTGAACTCTTCGAAGATGACCTCGTCCATGCGGCTGCCGGTGTCGATCAGGGCGGTGGCGATGATGGTCAGCGAGCCGCCTTCCTCAATGTTGCGCGCCGCGCCGAAGAAACGCTTGGGGCGCTGCAGCGCATTGGCATCGACACCACCGGTCAACACCTTGCCCGAGGACGGGACGGTCGCATTGTAGGCGCGGCCCAGACGGGTGACCGAATCCAGCAGGATGACGACATCCTTCTTGTGCTCAACCAGGCGCTTGGCCTTTTCGATCACCATTTCGGCGACCGCGACGTGGCGGGTGGACGGCTCATCGAAGGTCGAGGCTACGACCTCGCCCTTCACCGTGCGCTGCATGTCGGTGACTTCTTCCGGGCGCTCGTCGATGAGCAGCACCATCAGGAACACTTCGGGGTGGTTGGCCTCGATCGACTTGGCGATGTTTTGCAGCATCACGGTCTTGCCGACGCGCGGCGGGGCGACAATCAAGCAGCGCTGCCCCTTGCCGAGCGGCGCGACGATGTCGATGACCCGGCCCGAGCGATCCTTCAGCGTCGGATCCTGGATTTCCATGTGCAGCCGCTCATCGGGATAGAGCGGCGTCAGATTGTCGAAATTGACCTTGTGGCGGACGTTCTCAGGGTCTTCGAAGTTGATCGAATCAACCTTGAGCAGGGCGAAATAGCGTTCGCCCTCTCGGGGGCCGCGCACGGTGCCTTCGACCGTATCGCCGGTGCGAAGGCCAAAGCGTTTGATCTGGGACGGCGAGACGTAGATGTCGTCCGGGCCCGAGAGATAGTTGGCGTCCGCTGAACGCAGGAAGCCGAAGCCGTCCTGGAGCACTTCGAGCACGCCGGCGGCCGAGATCTCGACCTCCTCGTCGGCCAGGGTCTTGAGGATGGCGAACAGCAGATCCTGCTTGCGCAGGTTGGAGGCGTTCTCGACCTCCAGGTCCTCGGCGAAGGCGACCAGCTCGGCGGCAGTCTTGTCCTTCAGCTCGGACAGGGCAATCCGCTGGGGCGCGGCGTGTCCGTCTTCCTCGCCATCAGCGACGGTATCGAGGTCGGATTCGATCAGAGAGTCTTCGGTCATGGGGTCTTGGACTTGTGTGGCGACCCGCGGAGCCCGACAGAGTCAGAATCCGGGTGTCGGCAGAAATTCTGGGGCCCATCAGGGCGTTCGTTTTCGGATTCGACCGCGCCGCAAATCAGGGCGATGCAGGTCTGAAGAAGGGTGGGAAAGCGCCGAACCGCCGAAGCAGGACCCGTCGCCTGTTCCTAGCGGAACCACACCGGGCCGCGTCCGTCAAGGTAAAGCCGCTATCCGAAGGTCCATTCGGTCGTCACAGACAGAACCATGACGATGGCCAGCAGGAACGGAACCTCGTTGGTCATGCGCCAGAAGCGACCTGTTCGAACTGAGGTGCCGGCGGCAATGCGCTTCTTCTCCACGGCCAGATAGTGATGCCAGCCGGTCAAGGCCAGAACACCGAGGAGCTTCGTCACCATCCAGGGTTCGTGAAAGACGCCCCAGCCGCGCAACACCGCTCCATCCAGCCAGATCAACCACGCCCCGAAAACCCACGCCGCGATCATGGCCGGGTTGAGAATGATCTTCAGCAGTCGGTGCTGCCAAGTCCTCAGGAGATCCCGCATCTCTGACCTGAGGGGTTCAGGCTTTTCGGCCTGTTCGGCGTCATAGGCGTAAAGGCGAGGCAGGAACAATAGGCCGGCCATCCAGGCGATAACCGCTAGAATATGCAGGCCACGAGCGAGGTCGTAGGCGGTCATGCGACTCTCCGACGGTTCTGACAGGGACAGGCGGAAAAATCGCCGCCGCAACCTGGACCGAAAGGCTGGATCGCCGCCCCGCGGCGGGCTGCGCGCACAGCATCCGCCAGGGCTCGAATAAAGCTCCGGTCTGTTCCAGGGGTCTGGGCCCGCAAGTACGGGCTGACGCCTAGCTGCTCAGCCAGATGGGCATATTCGATGTCCAGCTCAACCAGGGTTTCGATGTGTTCGGAGACAAAGGCGATGGGAACGACCAACACACCCACCTTGTCGGCGGCGGCCTGTTCGATCGCCTCTGGTGTGGACGGGCCCAGCCATTTCATCGGCCCGACCCGACTTTGGTAACAGATGGACCAGTCTGAGAGGCCTGCGGCCTGGGCCACAGCCGCACATCCGGCCTCGACCTGGACCTGATAGGGGTCACCGCGTCCGGTGATGACCTTCTCCGGCACGCCGTGCGCGGAAAAAAGAACGCGGACGGGTTGGTCACCGGCCTTGTTCAGTTCGGCGCGGATAGCCTTGGTCTGAGCCTCGATCCAGCCGGGGGCTTCGGGGTAGCAACAGACCGTATGGACCTGTCCGGGGCCCGCATAGGCCTCCGCCCAGGCCTCGAGGGATGAGGCGGTCGTCGTGGTTGAAAACTGCGGATAGAGCGGGAGGAGGATCACCTCATCGGGGGCGAAGTCGGCAACCTGACGCGCCGTCTCATCCGTGAGCGGTCGCCAGTACCGCATGGCCACAAAGACCCCGACCTCATCGGCGGAATCCGACAGGGCATCCTGGAGCGCCCCGGCCTGTTTGAACGTCCCGGGCAACAGCGGAGAGCCCCCCCCCATCAGGGCATAGTTGGCCTGAGCCGATTTTTCGCGACGATGGGCGATGAAGCGGGCCAGAGGCAAACGCAGGAAGGCCGGCAAACCGATAATCGCCGGGTCCGAGAACAGATTCTGGAGAAAAGGCCGTACATCGGCCGGACCATCAGGCCCCCCCAGATTGAACAGGACGACGGCCAGCCGGCTCATGCACCAATCCGGGCTAGGGCCTGCTCAACGTGGGCGATTGGCGTGTCCGGCAGAATTCCGTGGCCGAGATTGAAGATCCAGGGGCCATCCCCCCAGGCCGCGCGCAGTTCGTCGATGCGCCGGTCAAGGGGGGCGCCGCCGGTCCGAAGCAACATCGGATCAAGCGCGCCCTGAATGGTCTTGCGTTTCTGGACCGCCTGTCCAACCGCCAGAGGGCAGGCCGTATCCAGACCAACCGCCTGAACCGCGCAGCGCGCCGCATAGTCGCCGAGCAGAGCCGCCGAGCCACGGGGAAAGCCGATAAGAGGCACATCCACACCCAGTTCGCGCAACCGCGCGATCAGCATCTGATGTGGATTGACCACCAGCCGTTCGAACAGGTCATCCGGCAGACCCTCGGCCCAGCTTTCAAAGATCTGCAGGGCCTGGGCCCCGTTTTCCGCCTGCATCTTCAGATACCAGGCGCTGGCTTCAACAAGGACGCCCAACAGGGCATCGACCCCCTCTGGATCGGCATAGGCATAGGCCCTGGCGGCCGCTCGTTCTCCCTTGCCGATGGTGCGAGCCATCCCGTCGAGCATGTAGGTGGCAACGGTCCAAGGAGCGCCGCAAAACCCAATAAGGGCGCGGGACGGTTCCAGTTCAGCTCGGACGATGGACAGGGTTTCACCGACCGCCTTCAGGGCCTCTCCGGCCGACGGCGCGAGATCACGCATGGCGGAGAGATCTGGCAACACGCCCAGACGCGGGCCTTCTCCAGCCTCAAACCAGACCGCCTGACCCAGAGCCTTGGGAACAAGCAGGATATCGGCAAAAACGATGGAGGCATCGAACGGATAACGCCGCATCGGCTGCAGGGTCGCCTCAGCGGCCATTGTCGGGTTCAGGCAGAAGTCGACGAAATCGGGGGCCTTGGCCCGTAGCTCACGATACTCCGGCAGATGGCGTCCAGCTTGGCGCATGAACCAGACCGGTGGCCGTGCCAGCGTTTCACCCGCAAGGGCTCTTAGAAAATCCGGTTGATCCGTCATCAGGGCGTCCTAGGCCGTCCCCGCCCATGGCTCAATCCCTCTCAAGAAAAGAGGATTCAAAAGGAATTGAAGAAGGTCGTAGGCGGGCTGAATCGCGGGGGAAGATTCCAATGATCCCGCGGTGACGCGCGCAGGATTCACAGAGATGTCTGCCCGGCCAGCGACTTTTCCACCGGTCTGGGGACAGCGGGGAAGGTTAAGAAAGGGTTAAGGATTCCTTTCCAAATTCCTAACGACGAGTTCGGGATCGGCCTGGGTATGGTTTACGACGTCACTCAGTTTTCCACGTCTGGGGGAATCTGGAAGCCGCCGTCAGGACAGGGCTGGGGACATCCGGCATATTTCTCCACGGCTATCCCAGGTGCGCTGGTCGCCAAGGCGCGCTAGGGTTCTTTTGTCTTGTCGTCACCCCCAGCCGAGGGCCGTTTGTCCACAGACCTCCCACCGCGAACCGCGAACGCTCCCCGGCGGATCTCGACCTATTTCCACGTTCACCTTGTCTCGGATTCGACCGGCGAAACCTTGAACGCCATGGCCAAGGCGGTCGTGGCGCGTTTCGAAGGCGTGATCCCGATCGAGCACATCTATGCGCTGGTGCGGTCCCCCAAACAGCTTGAGCGCGTGCTGGAAGAGATCGAAGCGGCTCCGGGCATCGTTCTACATACGCTGGTCGACCCGGAGCTGAGGGCGATGCTTGAGAAGGGTTGCCGGATTCTGGGGGCCCCTCAACTCGGAGCTCTGGACCCGCTGGTGACGGCGTTGTCCGGTTATCTGGGGGCGTCCCTGTCGAGCCGGGTCGGGGCCCAGCATGCGCTGGATTCGGACTATTTTGAACGCATGGGGGCTCTGGATTTTGCTATCCACCACGATGACGGCCAGGGTCTGGCCGAGCTCGAACGCGCAGATGTTGTTCTGGTCGGGGTCAGCCGGACCTCCAAGACGCCGACCTGCGTGTATCTGGCACACCGCGGCATTCGGGCGGCGAATGTGCCGCTGGTGCCGACCCAGGAACCGCCCGAGCTTCTATCCCGTCTCAAGAATCCATTGGTTGTCGGTCTGGTGGTGTCTCCGGACCGATTGGTGTCGATCCGACGAAACCGACTCCAGCATCTGGGAGTGGACCCGAACACGGACTATGTCGATACCGACCTGGTGCGCGAAGAAACCATCCGTGCACGTCGCCTGTTCGAACGGTTGGGATGGCCGGTGATAGATGTGTCACGCCGATCGGTTGAAGAAACCGCTGCCCAGGTGATCAACCTGGTCAATGAACGCCGATCTGGCCGGTTGGGGGCTTCGCAATGAACCTGATCCTGGCTAGCCGGAGCTCCGCCCGGCAAACGCTACTGGAGGCGGCGGGTGTGACCGTAACCCTTGATCCCGCTGACCTGGATGAGGGGGCCTTCACGGGCCAACTGATTAGCGAAGGGGCCGATGCCCGGGCCGTGGCTCAAGCCTTGGCGGGCGAGAAGGCCATGCGTGTTTCCAGCCGACACCCGGGCACCCTGGTGATCGGAGCCGATCAGACGCTGGAACAGGACGGCACCCTGTACAGCAAGGCCGCCAGCCTGGACGAGGCGAGAGCCCGGTTGCAGCTGTTCTCGGGGTCCATCCACCGGCTGCATTCGGGCGTGGCCTTGGCCCAAGGCGGGCATCTGCTCTGGAGCACCGTGGATACGGCGGTGATGTCCGTTCGTCGCCTATCGTCGGGCTTCATTGATGGATACCTCGACCGCAATCAGACCGCTGCCCTTTCGGCGGTCGGTGGCTACTGGCTGGAAGGCGAGGGGGCGCAGCTGTTCGACCGGGTGGAGGGGGACTATTTCACCGTTCTGGGACTACCCCTGTTGCCGCTTCTGGCAGAATTGCGCGCCCGCAGCGTGTTGGCCTCGTGACCCTCAGCCGCGATGGCGTGGCGGCCGTCATTGGCCGGCCGATCCACCATTCTCTCAGTCCGGTGATCCACGGAGCCTGGCTTGAGGCGGCAGGTCTGAATAATCAGTACATCGCCCTGGCTCCAGAAACGCCGCAGGCGGTCGGGGCGCTGCTGGATTCCGATACACTGCTCGGCTGCAATGTCACCGCACCCTACAAGGAAGTCGTCTTCGACTGGGCGCGGACACGGGGCGTTGTCATTGGACCGGAGGCGGCGGTGACCCGATCGGTCAATCTGGTCCGGCTTGGGGATCGCCCTCGCGCCGAAAGTACCGACGGCACCGGCCTGCTGGCCGCCATCCGGGGGCAGGCGCCTCATCTGGATCTCGCGGCGGCGACGGTCGTGGTCCTCGGGGCGGGGGGAGCGGGTCGCGCCGCGGTTCAGGCGATGACGTCGGGGGGGGCTACGGATATCCGGGTGGTCAACCGGACCCGGGACCGGGCCCTTGTGCTTGCCGAGGAGCAGGGAGCGGGCGTGGCCGGCTTTGGCCTGGACGAGGTTGAGGTCGCCCTGACGGGCAGTCATCTGTTGATCAATGCCGCATCGTCTCTGGAAACATTGGACCTGGCAGGCATGTCAGCGGGGGGCGCTGTCATGGATATGACCTACAGGCCGCTCGAAACCCCGCTTCTGGCCAGGGCCCGAGCCCGTGGCCTGACCCCGATCGATGGACTGGCTATGTTGATCGGTCAGGCTCGGCCAAGTTTCGAGGTTCTGTTCGGGCTGCCGGCCCCAGAGATCGATGTCCGCCGCCTGTGCCTCGAAGCCCTGGAGGCGCAGGGATGATCATCATTGGCCTGACCGGCTCGATCGGCATGGGAAAATCGACAACACTTCGCCTGTTTGAGGACGAGGGATGTTCCGTCTGGGACGCCGATGCAGCGGTGCATCGCCTGTATGCGCCAGGCGGTCGGGCCGTTGCCCGGGTTGAGGTCCTGTTTCCGGGAACCACATCTCTGAAAGGCGGCGTCGACCGATCTCTGCTGGCGGATCGTCTTCGCGCCGATCCGTCAGGGTTTCCGACCCTGGAGGCTGTCGTGCATCCGCTGGTGCGCGAAGATCGTCAGGCCTTTCTGGCAACGGCTCAGAAAGCCGGTTCAACTTTTGCGGTGGTTGATGTGCCGCTCCTGTTTGAAACCGGCGCGGAGACGGAGGTGGACGTTGTGGTCGTCGCCTCGGCACCCGCGGACGTTCAGCGCCGGCGGGTTCTGGACCGGCCAGGCATGACGGTGGCGCGTTTCGAACAGATCCTCGCTCGGCAGATGCCGGATGCGGACAAGCGGTCCCAGGCGGACTTCGTCGTCGATACCGGGCGTTCGATAGCCGTCGCGCGCGATCAGGTACGGGTCATTCTTGAAACCTTGTCCACACCGGGTTGGTTGCCGAAGCGCTCATCGGGCCTTCACAGGCGCTCCGAACGCAGCGAGTAAGAGCCATGCGTGAAATTGTCCTGGATACCGAAACGACCGGCTTCAACGCTCGGGGCGGCGACCGGATGGTCGAAATCGGCTGTATCGAGCTGGAAAATCTTACGCCGACCGGCCGCACGTTTCACAAGCTGATCAACCCCGAGCGGGTCATCGGGCCCGAGGTCGTCCGGGTTCATGGCATTACCAATGAAAAGGTACGGGACGCGCCTCGCTTTGCCGAGATTGCTGATGAGCTGCTGGCCTTTGTCGGCGATGCGCCTGTCGTTGCGCACAATGCCGGATTTGACCGGAGCTTCGTGAATTTTGAACTGGAGACGGCCGGCCGCGCCGTGATTGATGACGCTCAGTGGGTCGATACGTTGCAGTTGGCGCAGAAACGCTTTCCGGGGATGTCGAACTCGCTCGATGCCCTGTGCAAGCGGTTCAAGGTTTCTCTAACCGAACGGACCCTGCACGGGGCCTTGATCGACGCCCGGTTGCTGGCGTCAGTCTATCTGGAGCTGAGAGGGGGGCGCGAGCGGGTTCTGGACCTTTCGGCCCCGGCGTCCGGTCAGGTCCGCGAGACGGTTGGCCAATCGACCTACGGTGAACGGCCCAGACCCCTCGGCCCGGCTTCAACCGAGGACGAGCGCGCCCGTCACGCCGCCTTTCTCAGGGCGACGCTATCGGACCTCAGCTTGTGGACGCGGCTGGAGCCGGGCCTGGCCGACTAGGCTTCGCCGGCGGGAGTCGTCTGATCCAGCTGGGCGGCCTGGGCCTTGCGGGCATTGTAGATGCCGGCGAAATCCAGCGGATCGAGCTGGAACGGCGGATAGAAGCCACCGTCTGCCGAGGCGCGCGAAATGATCTCACGCGCGAACGGGAACAGATAGCGCGGGCATTCGATCAGCAGGAACGGCTCCATATCGGCTTCGGCCACGCCGGCGATCTGGAATACGCCGCCATAGACCAGTTCGATCTGGAACATCGGCTGGTTCTCGACCGTGGCCCCAACGGACAGCTTGAGCTCAACCTCGTAGAGGTCGTCACGACGACCGCGGGCGTTCATCTCGACGGCCATGTCGATTGCCGGCTTACCGTCGATCCTTAGGGAATCCGGCGCGCGCGGGTTCTCGAACGACAGGTCGCGAACATACTGGACCAGGACGCGCATCTGCGGACCCATCGGGGTGCCCTGCGGCGGGCCTTCGGGCGTAGCGCCGGTGTCAGCGGGCGGTTGATCGGTCATGGCGAGCCTCTGGCAGAAGGGAAACTAAGGCGGCGGCGCCTATCATGTGCGGGCGGTGCGCGCAATGTTGCGACCGCGCCGTACCTTGCGAAACGGCATGCGGATGCTTACTCGATAGGCTGTGTATCAAAGGAACTCTGTCTGTTGGATCCTGCCCTTATCCAGATGATTGTCTTCGCAGCCGTGGCCGCAGTGCTGCTGGTGCTGCTCTATAATGTGCTCGGCAAGAAAGTCGGTCGCCAACCCGAGGACCGGCCCGCAGTGGCCGCACCCCCCGGAAACGAGGTCCAGGCAGAGACCAGCCGACCCGATTGGGGCGTCGCGATGGATCCCGCCGCCGCCGAAGGGGCGGCGCAGCTTCGTAGCCGCGATCCGGGCTTTGACCCGGCTCGTTTTCTGGATGGCGCACGTCAGGCCTATGAAACCATTGTTCGGGCCTATGCTGCCGGGGACCGAGAAACCTTGAAGCCGCTGCTGGCGGGCCCCGTGATGACCTCCTTCGAAGAAGGGATCACGCGTCGCGAATCCTCCGGCACGACAGAGGTGGTTGAGCTTCCCCATCCGCCGCGCGCGGATCTCGACCATGCCGAGGTTCACGGAGATCTGGCGCGCGCGCGTGTGCGGTTCCTTGCGGAGATGAAGAGCGAGATCACCCACGAAGGCGTGTCGACGACGGAAGAGCGCCGGACGGCGGAGCTGTGGACGTTCGAGCGCCGCATCGGGTCGGGTGACCCGAACTGGGTCCTGGCCCGCGTGGAGGAGGCCCGCGCGTGAGACGTCTGATGGCCCTGGCTGGCGCGCTCAGCCTGGCCGCTTGTGCAACGCCGGCTCCTGCGCCGGGTCCGATCAACCCGACCCCGCCTCCACCTTCACCCGCGTCGGGTTCAGGGGTTGGCCCGGCCAGCCTGCCGGGGTGGGATCAGCAAGACCATCTGGCGGCCGTCGAGGCCTGGGCGGAGGTCTGTCATGTGGCCCGCGACCAGAGATACGCCGCCGCCTGCCAGGCCGCTCGGGTTCTGCCCGCGGGCCACGCAGGGGCGGCCCGTCAGTTTCTGGAAACCTGGTTCGTCGTTGAGCGAGGGGACCAGGACGGCCTCCTCACCGCCTATTTTGCGCCTGAGTACGCCGCTCGTTCGTACCGGACCGACGCCTTCAGCGCGCCGGTTCTGGCGCGTCCGCTGGATCTGGTGGCGGACGGCAATACGGTTCAGCAGCGGCTCGGCGACGGGCGTCTGGTCCCCTATCCGGCTCGAGCCGAAATTGACGAGACAGACGCTGCCCCGATTGCCTGGATGCGACCGGAAGATCTGTTTTTCATGCAGATTCAGGGGTCGGGCTATCTGACGTTCGAGGACGGGCGGACGGCGCGGGCTGCCTATGCCGCCCACAATGGCCAGACCTTTGTCGGGATCGCCAGGCCTATGGCCGAGCGAGGCCTCTTGCCGGCGAATGGGACTTCGGGGGAAGCGATCCGTGCCTGGCTGGCCTCGCATCGAGGGGTCGAGGCGACCGAGATCATGAATCTCAACCCTCGCTATGTCTTTTTCCGGCTCGAGGATGACGATGGGCGAGGCCCGACGGGAGCCGCGGGTGTGCCCCTGATCGCCGGTCGGTCGGTTGCGGTTGACCCGGCCTATTGGTCCTATGGCGACCTGATCTTTATCGACGCTCCCCAGGGAAATCTTGTGGGGGCTGACCGAGGCTATCGTGGTCTGGTGACAGCACTGGACACCGGTGGAGCCATTCGCGGGGCCGTCCGCGCCGATTTCTACGTCGGGCGCGGTGACGCAGCCGGCCAGCAAGCCGGTCGGGTCCGCCATCCGTTGCGGATGTGGCGTCTGACGCCGCGAAACTAGCGCCGGGTCAGACTGCCCAGGATTCCGCGTACCAGGGCGCGGCCAACCTGGGAGCCGATCGAGCGGGCGACGGATTTTCCGAAGGCCTCGGCTGTTGATTGGCGGTTGGAGCGACGCGGTGCGGCAGGCGTGCGGGTGCGCGGAGCGCCGGATGAGGGTGGTCGGGCGCGGCCGGGGGCTGGGGCGTCGCGCTCTTGCCGGCGGGCTTCTTCGGCCTCGGCAGCCTCGGCGGCGGCAACAGCCTCATTCGCGCGCTTTTGCAGGAGCTCGTGGGCGGATTCGCGGTTAGCCGGGGTGTCATAGAGGCCCTTGACCGGACTGGCGGCCATGACGGCGGCCCGTTCGGTGTCCGTTGCCGGTCCGAGGCGTGAGGACGGGGGCCGGATCAACGTCTTCTGGACGACGGTTGGGGCACCCTTCTCGTCAAGGGTCGACACCAGAGCCTCACCGACACCGAGTTCCTGGATGGCCGTGGCGGTGTCGAAATCGGGATTGGGGCGGAAGCTCTCGGAGGCGGCCTTAAGACCTCTCTGCTCAGACGGCGTATAGGCCCGCAGCGCGTGCTGGATACGGTTGCCGAGCTGAGCCAGGACGGAATCGGGAATGTCGGCAGGATTCTGGGTGACGAAATAGATGCCGACGCCCTTGGAGCGGATCAGGCGCACAACCTGTTCCACCTTTTCCATCAAGGCCTTGGGGGTGTCCCGGAACAGCAGATGGGCTTCGTCGAAGAAGAAGACCAGCTTGGGCTTGTCCGGGTCGCCGACCTCGGGGAGCTGTTCGAACAGTTCCGACATCAGCCACAGCAGGAAGGTGGAATAGAGCCGCGGGCTGTTGACCAGGGTTGTGGCATCCAGAACCGAGATCATACCTCGCCCATCGGTCGAGGTTCGCATCAGGTCCGAAAGCTGGAGCGCAGGCTCCCCGAAGAAGCCGGCCCCCCCCTGATCTTCGACCTGCAATAGGGCGCGTTGGATCGCCGCCACCGTCGCCGGCGCGACATGGCCGTATCGCTTGCCGATTTCCTCAGCGTTTTCGGCCACATGGGCCAGAACCGCGCGCAGGTCTTCGATGTCGAGCAAAAGCAGTCCTTCGTCGTCGGCAACACGGAAGGTCACCGACAGGACCGCTTCCTGAACGTCGTTGAGTTCGAGCATCCGAGCCAGCAACAGCGGGCCGACTTCCGACATGGTGGTGCGGATCGGATGACCCTTGCGGCCAAACAGGTCCCAGAAGATGGTCGGCCCGGCCTCCGGCACGAGATCCAGGCCGATCTGCTCGGCGCGGGCCAGAAGTTTCTCGTTCGGCGTGCCTATCTGGCTGATCCCGGACAGGTCCCCCTTCACATCGGCGGCAAAGACCGGGATTCCGGCGTCGGAGAAACCCTGCGCCATGATCTGCAGAGTGACGGTCTTGCCGGTGCCGGTGGCTCCGGCGACAACGCCGTGCCGGTTGGCCCTCCGAAACAACAGGGTCTCGGCCTTGGTCGATTGTCCGAGATAGACGCCGTCGCCGTCCGTATCGCTCATGTCCGCTGGTCTCCACAGTCGTTGAAGCAGACCTAGCGCGCCACTGGGTCAGAAACCAGCGAGATTGACCGCAAGGCGCGTCGCGGCCAATGCTCCGCCCATGGCGATCAAACTTCCGCAATTGAACCGGGGAAAACGCGCCCCTACCCCCGAGCCCGAGGCGGCTCCTCCGGCGGCGGCTCAGTCCACAGAGGGCTCCACCGTGGTTCGCAACTCCGTAGCGCTGGTGGCGGTCATTCTGGTTGGGGCGGCCCTCTACTTCATGCGCAGCATTGTGGTGCCGCTGGCCATGGCGGTTTTCCTTCTGATCATGATCGAGGGTCTGACCCGATGGGTGGCGAGCCGCTTGCCTGTACCCAAGCGGGCGGTTGGCTGGGTTTCGGCCATCCTGGTTTTTCTCAGCCTGTTCGGCTCGATCTGGGTGATTGTCGACGGTCTGTCCGGGATCGTCGCCCAGGGCCAAGGGATCGGCGAGCGTCTGGACCAGATCATTGCCGATGTGGCGGGCCTGTTCGGAATCCAGACGCCGCCGGCTCTGCGCGACCTTGTCGCGGGGATGGATCTGACGGGCTATGCGGCCAGGGCGGCGTTGACGACACAGTCCGTGTTCAGCGCGGCCTTCTTCACCCTCGTCTATCTCGGCTTCATGATGGCGTCGAAGCGCAGCTTCATAAAGAAGGTCGTCGCCCTGTTTCCGCTCAAGCGGGAACGCTATCGGGCCACTCAGGTCTTCGAGCGGGTACGTGGCGGGGTTGAGGGCTATCTGATGGTCCAGACCGTGACAGGTCTGATGATTTCGGCGACCGCGTGGCTCATCATGGTTGCCGTCGGTCTGGAGAACCCGTTGTTTTGGGCCTTTCTGATCCTGTTGGTCGGCTACATTCCGGTTGTAGGTGGCGCAATCGCGGCCGTCGGCCCGCCGCTCTATGCTCTGGTTCAGTTTGATACCTATTGGCAGGCGATTGTCTTGTTCGCCGGCCTCCAGCTCATTCTTCAGGTGTCAGGCAACTACATCCAGCCGCGTATGCAGGGCGACAATCAGAATATCGATCCGATCACGGTGATGCTGTTCCTGGCCCTGTGGAGCGCATTGTGGGGCATCCCCGGAGCCTTTCTGTCGACGCCGATTGCGGTGATGGTGCTGGCTATCACGGCACAGTTTGCCGGGACGCGCTGGATTGCCGTGCTTCTGTCGGGAGACGGCGACCCCTATCCGGTCCCGCCCGAGCAGCGAAAATTGATTGCCGAGGCCAAGGCGCGACGAAAGCTGGCCTCTCCGATCAAGTTTTCGTGATGACCCCTCTTACATCCGACTGAGGGCTTCCTACATCTAGGCCACACGGCGGCTCACTCCCCCTCCCCTGGAGCCGCCGGCCAGGCGATCTGGACCCGTCCCCCCGATCCAGTCGCCCATTGACGACCCGGACCGCCCCCTTGTCGGTTCGGACCCCCGTCCGGGCCGCCGGTGATCTCAGGATCGCCGGCGGCTCTTGTTTTTCAGCCAGTCCCTTGACCGCATTTCGTGCAGCCGTGAGGCCGTACGCTCGAACTCAAAGGCACCGACGCCTTTGGGATACAGGGCGTCCGGTTCAGCCGCTGCCAGCACGATCAGCCGGGTGTGGGCCTCGTAGAGGGCGTCGATCAGGGTGACGAAGCGTCGCGCCGCTTCGCGCCGGTCCGGCGTCAGCACAGGGACGTCTTCCAGAAACAGGGTGTCGAAGCGGGCGGCCAGCGCCAGATAGTCGGACGGACCCAGCGGACGGTCGCACAGGGCGTCAAAGGTCTCGCGCGCCATCGATCCGGCCGAGCGGGCGATCAGCACCTGACGCCCCGCCACCTCGAGCGTCGCCGGCGCTTCGTGGGCGCGGGCCTTGAGCTCGTCCCACAGGGCGTTGAACGCCGGCCGCTGATCCGGGGTGAACCAGACCTGGGCCGAGCGCAGCCGCTCCAGCCGCCAGTCGTGCGACCCGTTCAGTTCCACCAGGCGGCAGCGCTCCTTGATCAGGTCAATGAAGGGGGTGAACAGCTGGCGATTGATACCGTCCTTGTAGAGATCGTCAGGCGGGCGGTTGGAGGTACAGACCAGCACCACTCCATCCTCGAACAAGGCCTCAAACAACCGGCCCAGGATCATGGCGTCAGCGATGTCGGTGACCTGAAGCTCGTCAAAACACAGAAGCCGGGCCTCCGACGCGATCAGCCGGGCCAGGGGTGCGATCGGATCGTCGCCGCGGTGCGTGCCGAAGACCCGCTTGCGTTCCGCCTTATCGCCGGCGCGCCAGACTTTGATCCGGGCGTGCACCTCGGCCATGAAGGCGTGGAAGTGGGCACGGCGCTTCTTCGGCTCGTCGACGGTCTGGAAGAACAGGTCCATCAACAGCGACTTGCCGCGGCCCGGCGGGCCCCAGAGATAGAGGCCCCGTACCGGCTTGCCGCCGAACAGCCGGATCTTCGGACGTGCCTCGATCTCCGCCTCGACCTCGGCCAGGGCGTCCAGGGCCGGGCGCTGGCTGGGGTCGGGCCTGAGCCGCCCCTGGTCGATCAGCGATTGATAGGCCTCGGCCACGTCGATGGGCATGGGCCGGGATTAACGTCTGTTTTGCATGACGCAAAGCGATTGCGCTTTGGCGGGATCGGCCTAAATGCGAGGGCACGGCGGACTACCACGCTTCCCCGCCGGTTTCAGGAGATGACCATGGGCTATCGCGTCGCCGTCGTAGGCGCCACCGGCAATGTCGGCCGCGAGATGATGGCTATCCTCGAGGAGCTGGCGTTTCCGGTCGACGAGATGCACGCGGTCGCCTCGCGCCGCTCGCAAGGTCTTGAGGTCGCGTTCGGGGATCGGACCCTGAAATGTCAGAATCTCGAAACCTTCGATTTTTCAAAAGTTGACATTGTGCTGATGTCGGCGGGTGGAGAGGTGTCGCGAGAATGGTCCGAGAAGATCGGCAAGGCGGGTCCGATCGTCATCGACAACTCCTCGGCGTTCCGCATGGATCCCGATGTGCCGTTGATCGTGCCGGAGGTGAACCCGGACGCGATCCACCTGGCCAAGCGCAAGAACATCATCGCCAATCCAAACTGCTCAACGGCCCAGCTGGTGGTGGCGCTCAAGCCGCTGCATGACGCGGCGCGGATCAAGCGGGCGGTCGTGGCGACGTATCAATCGGTTTCCGGAACGGGCAAGGCGGCCATGGACGAGCTGTGGAACCAGACCAAGGCCCTCTATGGTCTTGGGGACGCAACGCCCAAGGTCTACCCCAAGCAGATCGCCTTCAACGTCCTGCCCTTTGCCGGCGACCTCAAGGATGAGGGCTACACCTCCGAAGAAGAGAAGATGTGGCGCGAGACGCACAAGATTCTCGATCCCGATATCAAACTGACCGTGACCTGTGCCCGGGTGCCGGTCTTCGTCGGCCATTCCGAAGCGGTCAACCTGGAGTTCGAAGAGCCTCTGGATGCCGAGGACGCCCGCGAGATTCTGCGCGATGCGCCCGGTGTTCTGGTGGTCGACAAGCCCGAGGAAGGCGGCTGGGTGTCACCCGTCGAGGCCGCCGGAGAGTTTGCCGTCTTTGTTTCGCGCATCCGCAACGATCCGACCGTCGAGTATGGTCTGAACCTCTGGGTCGTGGCCGACAATCTGCGCAAAGGCGCGGCGCTGAATGCCGTTCAGATCGCCCAGCTTCTGGACGAGCAAGGCCTTATCACGCCGCAGGCCGGCTACCGCACGATCACCGTCTAGATGGCGGGCCCGGCAGCCGAGCCGAACTCGTCCCGCACGGCGTTGATCGCCGGCGTCAGCTGCTACCTGATCTGGGGATTCGCGCCCCTGGTCTTTCAGCAGATGGGGGCCGTTGGAGCCGACCCGTTCGAGGTCATGGCTCACCGGGCGATCTGGGGCGTCCTCTGGGCCGGATTGCTTGTGGTTCTGGCGCATCAGTCAGGACAGGTCCGCGCCATCCTGGCCGACCGCCGCACCATGGGCTGGCTGGCCCTGTCGACGGCCCTGATCGCAATCAACTGGACGGTCTTTGTCCTGGCGGTGAATACCGGCCGGATGCTGGATGCGTCGCTCGGCTACTACCTCAATCCGCTCTTGAGCATGGCGGCGGGAGCCTGGGTCTTTCAGGAGCGACTGGATCGCTTCGGCATCGCCGCCATCGGCCTGGCGTCGGTCGGGGTGGTTCTTCAGGCCTTTGCCCTGGGCCACCTGCCGTGGATTTCGCTGGTTCTGGCCTTTTCGTTCGCCGCCTATGGGGTGATCCGCAAGCGGGTGTCAGCTGACGCCCAGTCTGGCCTGTTTGTGGAATGTCTGCTGCTGGCCCCCCTGGGCGTGGCGTGGGCCGTATGGCTGGGACTTCAGGGGGCCGACCATTTCATCGACAGCCCGGCCAGTGCCTTCTGGTTGATGGCGGCGGGACCGATTACCGTCCTGCCGCTGGCGCTTTTCGCCTGGGCGGCGCGACGCATGCCGCTGTCAACCATGGGATTTCTTCAATTTATGGCCCCATCCATCGCCTTTGTGATCGGCCTGATTCAGGGCGAGCACTTCAGTTGGCTGCGCGGCATCAGCTTCGCCTTTATCTGGGTGGGGGCGATGGTCTATGCGGCGGGTGCGTTGAAGCGGTCGCGGGCGGCGCGGGTGTTGGCACCCGAACCGGGCCTGATTGATCCACCGGCCGAGCGACCCTAGACTGCAGTGTAGAGCGCCTCGATCAGTGCCACGGGGCGCGGGTCGGCGACCAGATGCACCGACTGTTTGTTCATGACATAGGCGACGGACAGATTCCGTTCCGGGTCGGCCATCGCCATGGAGCCGCCCCATCCATAGTGGCCGACCGCCTGTGCGCCCGGTCCCAGACCATTGACGTGGCTGTTGCGCATGGGGCCGGCGGCCCAGACCAGGTCAAAGGGCAAGACCTTGTCAGGTCCCCGTACCCGTTCGGCCAGCAGGGCCTTGAGCGTTTCGGGTGCCAGAATCGCTTGGCCGTCCAGCGTCCCGTCGCCGGAGACGGCCGACATCAGGCGCGCCAGACCCTGCGCGGTTGCATGGCCGTTGGCGGACGGAATCTCCATCCGTCGCCAGTCCGCCGAGCCGCGTCCCCCCGGTGCCGAGCCCCTGTCGAGGAAGGCGGCGCGCTTGATGTCGTCGATGGTGCCGAGGTCAGGTGCCGCCGGGGGTTTGCGCATTTGGGCCACGCGACCGTGTTCGCTGTCGGGCAGACCGATCCAGATATCGAGGCCGAGCGGTTCGGCGATATCTTGCCGGAACGCCGCGCCGAGCGAGCGCCCCTCAAGCCTGCGAAACACCTCGCCGGCCAGATAGCCGATGGTGATGGGGTGGTAGCCTGACCCGGTCCCGAGCGGCCACAGAGGGGCCTGGGCGGCCAGTTGCTCACAGACCGTGGGTGGATCGAACCAGATGTCCGGTTCCGCCGGCGGGACAAGTCCAGGCAGGCCGGCCTGATGGCTCATCATCTGGCCGAGCGTCACCGGTTCTTTCCCCGCCTGGCCAAATTCAGGCCACACCTCGGCGACGGCGGTGTCATAGGTGATCAATCCCTGATCGACGAGCCGGGCAGTCATCAAGGCGGCAATGAGCTTCGTCGTCGAAAAGATCGGCGTCAGGGTATTTGGACCGAAGGGCGTGGTGCGGGCGGCGTCGGAAAAGCCGCCCATCAGGTCGACGACAAGCTCGCCGTCGATACAGACACTGAAGCGGGCCCCCAACTCCTCTCCGGCATCGAAGTTGGCGGCGAAGCGATCCTGGACGGTGTCAAATCGGGGCGGGCAGATACCGGATATCTCAACCATACGAACCGGCTAGGCCAGGGTGGCGGGCCTGTCCAGTCGAACTAACCGAATGGTGACGCTTGTGCGGTACCCGTTGAGCGAGCCAGGAGAGCCCGCTGCCGTGCCGAACAGTCCTATTCGAAATCTGTCCCGTCTACAGAGCTCGGCTTCGACCTCGCGCGTCCTGAACCTGCTGACGGTTTGGCGGCATCATCGCGACGATCCTGAATGGATCGAGCAGCCGCTCTTTCTGAACGCACACCTGAACCGCGCCCTGATCATCAAGCATCGGTTGCGCAGAGACGAGTTTGATCTGTTCCGAAGCCGCCGCCAGGTGGCGACCAAGGTGATCATCCCGGTCGATCCGAACGATCTCAAGCTCGGTGGTCGCTATGTTTTCGTTGGCCAGTCGAACTTCAAACAGGTGATCAGTCAGGTCTTTGGGGCCTCGATGCCTGAGGAGGACCTCCAGACGCTGCGCATGATTGACGACCTGCCGTCGCTGGATCCGTTCCTTGTGCGCGAACAACTGGCACGGCATGGGCGGACCCCAGGCCGCGTCTATTTCGAGCTGACAGAAGCCGACCGCCGCCGGATGTTTGCCTTTGCCCAGGCCGAAATTTCCCCGCTGGTGGCCATGAGCATGGGATCCGATGCCCGCACCGCAGATCGGGCCGGCGTTCTGGTCGGCAAGATTCTATCAAACGCTGACGGCGAGGAGATGGAGCCCCTGCGGCTGACCTTGCGTCTTGCCAAGGAAGAGTACGCCGAGGGCGTCTTCTGCTGGAAGGGCTTCCTCTATTACAAATGGTCGATCGCCTCGGTCATGAATGACATTGGCCCGGTGCTGGCTGAAATCAGTCGCCTGCGCCCATCGGGCAAGGTAACCCCGGAAGACCAGGCCGAACTGACATCCGCGCGGGAGGTCCTGTGCCGCCGGATTACCAGAACACTTTCAAAGGCCTCCGCGACCCTGAAGGTTTATGATGACGCCTATCGGCAGCTGACCCAGAATGGTCAGCCGACGGCATTTCGGGAGTTTCTTTTGGAAGCGCCCCACCTGTTCACACGGCTGGGCGAGCAAGTCGGTGCTTTGCAGCACATCGTCAGCTTCTGGCGTTACAGGGTGCGCGGCGGCCTGATCTCACCCGAAGAGATGCACGACATCTATGCCGACTTCGTCGGGTCGCTGGCAGAACGTGACGATGTCGCAACCGCCCAGGCGGCCTGACGCCATACGGCAAAATGGGTTTAGAAGCGGAAAATCGTCTCGAGCCGCACGCGCGGCTGATCGCGGTCGGTCGCCTGGGGGCGAGCGGGATCCGGACGGCGCTCTCCCAAGCCTACAGTTCCTTGCAGACGCAAGGATGGCGACAGGCGGTAGGACGCCGACGCATCAACATCGTTCCAGTCGGCCTCGCGGCCAACAGGCTGGTCGACATTGAGGTTCAGGCCCCAACGACCATTCTCGTTCCACTGAAGGCCGCGACGGTTCTGACGTTGGGCGGTGGAATCGACAATCTGAGCGCCGGACAGGGATTCCGACCGGGTCCGGTTTTGGGCGTGCGACATCGTGGCCAGCCCCGAAAGGGCCAGGCCGACAGCCAAGGCTGCGATGATTGTCTTGTGGCGCATCGGCCTCAAATCACTCCCGCGTCGATGAAAACCCACCGACAAACTTCAGATTTCCAAGCTGGATAGAGCCCAGCCGTGACCTGATTATGACAAATAAAGACTCCGCTTGGTTTGAAGGTCAACGCCGATCAGAGGTTGGGTTCGTCCTAGAGGCGAATCTTGCCCGGCCTGTGTCCCCTGCGACACGCGGCCGCAGGTGCCGGGGGCCCGGCCATCGTTCTGCCCCTTTGCGAGCCGCTTGTCAGACCGCTAAGGGCGCGTGCTATAGGAGCCGTTCGGCCCACGGGCACGACATTGAGGCGGAGAATTACCCCATGAAAGTATCGCGCGGCCTTTTCGGCGTGACCCTGGCCCTGGGGCTGGTCGCCGGTCTTTCGGCGTGTGGAACGGTCAGCCGCGTTGTCGGCGGCGGTGATGAACAGCCACAAGCCCAGGCGGTTGGCATCGGGGTCAACGGCTATCTGTGGCGCGCCTCTCTGGACACGCTGGAGTTCCTGCCACTTGAAACGGCGGATCCGTGGGGTGGCATCATCAACTACGGTTGGCACTCGACCGCGACGTCGCCCAATGAGCGGATCAAGGCGACGGTCTACATTCTGGATTCGCGACTTCGGGCCGATGCCCTGAACGTCACCATCAACCGCGAAGTCCGTAACGAGGCTGGCCAGTGGGTCGCTGCCCCGGTGGCAGCTCAAACCGAGACGGACATCGAAAACGCCATCCTGACCCGAGCCCGGCAGCTGCGTCTGGCCGGTGCCGGAGACTGAACGAAGACCCATGTCCCGATATGATCCCAGGGCGGCCGAGCCCCGGCGCCGTGCCCAGTGGGAGTCCGAGAACGTTTTCCGGGCTGACCTCAATTCGGGGCGACCGAAGTACTATGTCCTTGAAATGTTTCCCTATCCCAGTGGAAACATACATATGGGACACGCCCGTAACTATGTGATGGGCGACGTGGTGGCGCGCTACAAGCGGGCCCGCGGTTTCGAAGTTCTGCACCCGATGGGCTGGGACGCCTTTGGCATGCCGGCCGAGAACGCGGCCATGGAACGAGGTGTTCACCCCGGCGAATGGACCTGGTCCAACATCGCCACCATGCGCGATCAGCTCAAACTCCTGGGGCTGTCCCTGGACTGGTCCCGCGAGTTCGCCACCTGTGACCCTGCCTACTACGGCAAGCAGCAGGCCTGGTTCCTGACGCTTTGGCAGCGCGGTCTGGCTTATCAGAAGGAAGGCGTCGTCAACTGGGACCCAGTCGACAACACCGTTCTGGCCAATGAGCAGGTCATCGACGGCCGGGGCTGGCGTTCCGGGGCCGTTGTCGAGAAGCGCAAGCTGAAGCAGTGGTTCTTTCGGATCACCGACTATGCCGATGATCTGATCGACGGTCTGGCGGAGCTCGACCGCTGGCCCGACAAGGTTCGCCTGATGCAGGAAAACTGGATCGGACGCTCCAAAGGCCTGACCATGACCTGGGCCTGGGCCGGGGAAGCTCCGCTGGCATCTCCCGACGGGCTGACCATCTATACGACCCGGCCCGATACCCTGTTCGGGGCCTCGTTCATGGGACTGGCACCGGATCACCCCGTTTCTGTCGCCCTGGCGGCGGACAATCCAGAGATCGCGGCCTTCGTGGCGGAGTGCCGCAAGGGGGGAGCCTCCACCGCCGATATCGAACAGGCCGAGAAGATCGGTTGGGACACGGGTTTGACGGTGATCCATCCGTTCACCGGGGCCGAGGTTCCGGTGTGGATCGCCAACTTCATTCTGTCCGACTACGGAACGGGGGCGATTTTCGCCTGCCCGGCCCATGATCAGCGTGATCTGGATTTTGCGCGCAAATACGATCTGCCGGTGATCCCCGTGGTTCGCCCGGATGGCGCCGGGGATGATTTTGGTGTCGCCGACGAGGCCTATGTCGGGCCTGGCACCCTGTTCAATTCGGACTTCCTGGATGGCTTGGAGATCGAGGCGGCCAAGGCCGAAGCGATCCGCCGGATTGAGGTCGCCGGACAGGGTGAGGGCGCAACAGTCTATCGCCTGCGCGACTGGGGTATCAGCCGACAAAGGTACTGGGGCTGCCCGATCCCGATCATCCACTGTCCCGTTTGCGGGCCCGTCGGGGTGCCCACGACGCAGCTCCCTGTCAAACTGCCTGAGGACGTGACGTTTGACGTTCCGGGTAACCCATTGGCGCGCCAACCGACCTGGAAACATGTCGACTGTCCCCAATGCGGTCGCGCGGCAGAACGGGAAACGGACACCCTGGATACCTTTGTGGATTCCAGTTGGTATTTCGCCCGCTTTGCGGACCCGTGGGCCGAAGCGCCCATAGACAAGGCCGCGGCGGACCACTGGCTGCCGGTCGATCAGTATATCGGCGGGGTCGAGCACGCGGTGCTGCATCTGCTCTACGCCCGCTTCATAAGCCGCGCCCTGACCGATGCCGGACTGATGGCGGTGAAGGAGCCGTTCGCCGGTCTTTTCACGCAAGGCATGGTAGTTCACGAGACGTATCGGTCCGAAGCCGGACAATGGGTCGAGCCCACGGATGTCGAGCTGTTTCACGAGGAAGGGCATCGCCAGGCGCGCCGGATTTCGACGGGCGAGGATCTGGTCATCGGCGACATCGAGAAGATGTCGAAATCCAAGAAGAACGTGGTCGCCCCGCAGGAGATCGTTGACCAGTATGGCGTGGATGCGGGACGTCTGTTCGTTCTGTCTGACAGCCCGCCGGAGCGCGACGTTCAGTGGACCGCCGGCGGGGTCGAGGGAGCCAGCCGTTTCGTCCAGCGGGTCTGGGCCGAGGTCGATGGGTTTGTTGCGACCGAAACCGCGTCGCCGGGTGACGACGCGCAGGCCCTGGCTTTGCGAAGGGCGACCCACAAGGCCATCAAGGCGGTGACGGAGGGCGTGGAAGGTTTCCACTTCAATGCTGCAATCGCCCGCCTGTATGAGTTTTTGAACACCTTGCGTGCCGTAAAGGTCGAGACGGCGTCGCCGGCCCTGCTGGCGGCCAAGCGCGATGGTCTGTTGGCCTTGACCCTGCTGATTCAGCCGTTTGTCCCTCATCTGGCGGAGGAATGCTGGGAGCGTCTGGGTCAGGAAGGCCTGGCGGTGAATGCCCTCTGGCCTGTCTTCGATGCCGTTCTGGCCACAGACGATCAGGTCGTTCTTCCGATTCAGATCAACGGCAAGCGCCGAGGTGAGCTGAGCGTGGCACGGGGTCTTGATCCGTCAGCCGTTGAGAAGATCGTGCTTGCAGACGCTGAGGTTCAGTCCAAACTGGAGGGACAGGCGGTTCGTAAGATTATCGTCGTGCCGGATCGCATCATCAATATCGTGACGGGGTAGATTATGAGCCGTCTGACTGGGTCGATCCTTGCGGCGTTGTCTGTGCTGATGACGGCGTGTGCCGGATTTACGCCGCTTTATGCCGAACCCGGTGTGACGGCGGGGCTGCAGCAGATCGAAGTCCGGGCCCCGGACACGCGGACCGGATTTGTCCTGCGGGGGCATTTGGAAGATGCCCTGGGGTATCGTCGCGAGGACGCATCCACCTATCGTCTGACAACCCAGGTCCGTGAACGGCGCACGCCGCTTGGGAGCCGGGCCGACGATACGGCCACCCGTTATGAGCTGACCCTTACGGTCGCCTATGCCCTGACGGAGATTCGTGGGAATCGTCGTCTTCACGAGGACCTTGTGACCGTATCGACGACTTATGCGGCGGCGGCGCAGCCCTATGCGGGCGTTGTTGCCGCCGAGGATGGGTCTGATCGCGCGGCAGCCCAGGCCGCGAGCCTCATTCGTGAGGATCTGGCGCGATGGTTTGCGGAGCCGGCGGGGAGCCGCCCGGAATGATCCTCAAGCGGCGGCCGGATATCGACCGCTTTCTGGCCCGACCTGACGCATCGGTGCGGGCAACCCTTGTCTACGGGCGCGACCGGGGTGTGGTTCGCGAGCGTGCCGAGCAGCTGGCACGCGCCCTTGTGCCCAATATTGACGATCCGTTCGACACAGCACTCCTGACGGATGGCGACCTGGAGGCCGATCCCGCGCGGCTGGAGGGCGAGTTGTCGGCCCTGTCGATGATGGGGGGCCGACGACTGGTGCGTCTAAGGCTTCACGGCGAAAAATCGACGATCGATCGAGCCGTGGCCGAGGCCCTGGCGGCGCATGTTGAGGGGCGGCTCAACCCGGACGCGGCCTTCGTTATCGAGGCCGGGGCCCTGGGGCGCGAATCTGGTCTTCGCAAGCTGGCCGAGAAGGCTGAGAGTGTCTGCGTCATCCCCTGCTACGAGGATGAGGTCGGCGATGTGGCGCGCATGACCCGCGAGGCTTTGCGTGACGACAATGTCTCTTTGACCTCAGAAGCCCTGGAGATCTTTCTGTCCCGGCTGCCGAAGGAACGTGGGGTGGCGCGGCAGGAGATCGAGCGTCTGGCGCTCTTCATCGGGCCGGGGTCTGGCGCGACGCTCGGCGTCGCCGAATTAGAAGAATTTCTGGGGGTTGAGCCTGACGCCTCGCTGTTTGAGGCGGCGAATGATGCCTTTGGCGGGCGTCCAGGGCCGGCGCGCAGTGGCTTGGTCCGGGCCCTGGAAGAGGGCGAAACGGGGCCGGCGGCGGTTCGTGCCGCGAGTCAGCATCTGGGCAAGCTACGGCGGATCGTCACCCTGGCCCGCAGTGGGGCGGACATGAAGGAGGCCGCCAAGGCCGCCGGTGTATTCTGGAAGCAGGAACGCGAGATGCAACGGCAGGCGCGCTCGTGGTCGTTGTCCGAACTGGACGGTGTTCAGGCCGACCTGCTTGAGGCCGATCGGGCCTGCAAGCGCGCCGGATCTCCAGATGCCCTGATCGCCGAACGCGCGCTGTTGTCGGTGGCGGCTCGGGCGCGTCGGTTGGGTCTTTAGGCGGGCCGAATCAAGCTTGATTCAACCGCGCATCAATCGGCGACAGAGCTCATCCAGCTGCTCCAGGGTGCCGTAGCGCAGGGTCAAAGCCCCCTTGCCACCCTTGTCGGTCAGATCGACCTTCAGGCCGAGGCTGTCAGACAGATCACGCTCCAGGGCGGCGATATCGGGGTTCCGATCCGCTGTGTCGCGGCGCGTGGCGGCGCGTGCCGGGCGTTCGGCGGCCCCCTTGGCCAAGGCTTCCGTCTGGCGCACGCTCAGGCCTTCAGCAATGATACGTTCCGCCAGGGCTTCGGCATTCTCGGCCGTTAGCAAGGCCCGGGCGTGGCCTGCCGAGATCAGGCCTTCCTCAACATGAACCCGCACGCCATCCGGCAAGCTGAGAAGGCGCAGTGTGTTGGCCACATGGCTGCGGCTCTTGCCGACGATTTCGCCCAGGCCTTCGTGTGTGCGCCCGAACCGTTCGATCAGGGCCCGATAGCCGAGGGCCTCTTCAATCGGGTTCAGATCGGCGCGCTGGACGTTCTCGATGATGGCGATCTCGAGCACCTGACGATCATCGAGTTCGCGAATGACCGCCGGGATTGTGGCCAGGCTGGCGCGTTGGGCTGCACGCCAGCGACGTTCGCCGGCGACGATCTGGTAGCCGTCGCCGTCCGGGGCCGGGCGGATCAGGATGGGCTGTAGAACACCACGTTCCTTGATCGAGGCTGTCAGGGCCTCCAACTCGGCCTCGGTAAAGGTGCGCCGGGGCTGGTCCGGGTTGCGACGGATCAACTCGATTGGCGTGTCGGTCGGAGCGGAAGGCGGGGCGACGTCGTGGGTATCGGAGGCGGCCTCACCCAGAAGGGCCGACAGACCTCGGCCAAGGCCTCTTTGGCGTTCGGACATTTACTCTGCCTTTTCGAGAATTTGCGTAGAGCGGCGACGCGCACGCTCGCGGCGGACCAGCTCCCGCGCCAGCTTGAGGTAGGCCTGGCTGCCGGCACATTTCAGATCATAGATGAGGGCGGGTTTGCCGAAGGACGGGGCCTCGGACACGCGGACGTTGCGCGGGATCATCGTCTCATAGACGGTGTCGCCGAAGTGCCCGCGTACGTCGGCCTCGACCTGGCCGGACAAGGCGTTTCTGCGATCATACATGGTCAGGACAATGCCCTGGATATCCAGGCGCGGATTGAGGCTGGAACGTACCAGATCCACCGTTCGCATCAGCTGGGTGAGCCCTTCGAGGGCAAAGAACTCACACTGAAGCGGGACCAGAACGGCATCGGCGGCTGACATGGCGTTGACGGTCAACAGATTCAGCGATGGCGGGCAGTCGATCAGCACATAGGTCGGCTTGAGCGTATCCTTGAGCTGCTTCAGCTTGTCGACGCCGTCGCGAAGTCGAAACGAGCGGCGCTCTGCCTGGCCTAGTTCAATCTCAATGCCGGACAGATCGGGATCAGACGGCACGAGCCACAGATTGGGAACCAGGGTTTCGACGGCGGCCTCATGCAGCGGGCGTTGGTCGACAATCACGTCATAGATGGTCACGCGCCGCTGTTCGCGCGGCACACCCAGGCCGGTTGAGGCATTGCCTTGGGGGTCCATGTCGATCAGCAGGACGCGCTCACCGACGGCGGCCAGGGCGGTGCCCAGGTTGATGGCCGTGGTCGTCTTGCCGACGCCCCCCTTCTGGTTGGCAATGGCTAGGACGCGGGGCGGTGGAACTTCACGCGACACGCTGGGAACTCCGGATGCGTAGGATGCGGCCCCGAGGGTCGCTGGCGGACGGTAGGACCTCGACATCGAATCGGTGGGACCGGCGTGCCGCGGCAATTTCTTCTTCGGCCTTTTCGCCCTTGAGGAACAGGGCCTCGGCACCTCTTTTGCGGTAGGGCGCTGCGAATTGCAGCAACCTGTCAAGCGGCGCGCAGGCACGGGCGGTAACGATATCGACCTGGAGGGCAAGGTCTTCTGCGCGGGCGTGGATAACCCGGGCTGGTAAAGACAGGGTGCTGACAACCTCATTCAAGAATCGAATTCGTTTGGCCTGGCTGTCGATCAGCCACACCTGACTTCCGGGGCTGTCTTTGAGGAGGACCGCCAGGACGACGCCGGGCAGGCCGGCCCCCGCACCGAGATCGGCCCACGTGCTGGCTTCTGGGGCCAGGGAGAGAAGCTGGGCGCTGTCGAATGCATGCCGGTTCCAATAGTCCGGCAGGCTGGCCGGCCCGACCAGATTCATGACCTCATTTCCGGCGACGAGCATCTCGCGATAGCGTTCGAGATCCGTCATGGCCGCGACGGAGGCTCCGGTCCGTGTCTGAAACTCTGCCGGGGTCATATGATCAGGCCGCCGCCTCGGGACGTGACCGGCGAACGTGCGCGAGGAGCGCGGTCAAGGCACCGGGGGTAACCCCCTCAATCCGCGCGGCCTGTCCCAGCGTTCGCGGCTGGACAGCGACCAGCTTCTCGCGGACTTCATTCGACAGACCGCCGATCGACGCGAAGTCAGTATGGGGTGGTATGACCAGATTCTCGTCGCGTCGAAGCGCCTCGGCATCGGCGGCCTGGCGTCCAAGATAGCCGGCGTAGGCGGCATCGATCTCTACCTGTTCGATGACCTCGCGGGACCATCCGCCGATCTCGGGCCAGGTGCCGACGAAAGCTGCGAGCGAGCCGCCGGGGTAGGCCAGAAGCTGGCTGAGCGACCGCCGTTGACCATCCTGATTCACGTTTAGTCCTAAGCGGTTGGCCTCATTCGGCGTCAGACGCGTATCGAACATCAGGCGGCGAGCGTGCATCAGGGATTCGGCTTTGGACTCAAAGGCCCGGCGTCGATCAGTGCTGACGAGGCCGTGATTGATTCCGACGGGAGTCAATCGTTGATCCGCATTGTCCGCACGGAGGGTCAGGCGGAACTCTGCCCGGCTGGTGAACATGCGGTAGGGCTCGGTCACCCCCCGCGTCACCAGGTCATCGATCATGACGCCGATATAAGCCTGGTCACGTCCCAGCACCACGCCGTCCTGTCCGCCAGCGGCTCGGGCGGCGTTGAGCCCTGCGATCAGGCCCTGCGCCCCGGCCTCCTCATAACCGGTCGTACCGTTGATCTGCCCGGCGAGGTAAAGTCCCGGCAGCGATCGCAGTTCGAGGGTCGGGTGCAGACTGGTCGGATCGACGTAGTCGTACTCGATGGCATAGCCGTAGCGTCGGACCCGGACCTCTTCGAGCCCCGGCATGGTCCGCAGGAAGGCCAGTTGGGTTGCCTCGGATACCGACGTCGAGACACCGTTGGGATAGACCGTTTCGCCGTCCGGGTTTCCGGGCAGGCCTTCCGGCTCAAGAAAGACCTGATGGCTTGTCTTGTCGGCGAAGCGGACGACCTTGTCCTCGATCGACGGGCAGTAGCGCGGTCCCTTGCCCGCCAACCGCCCGCCATAGACGGCGGATTCGGCGAGATTCTCAGCGATGATCTGGTGCGTGGCGGCGTTGGTGTGGGTGACCCCACAGGCGATCTGGTCGAGAATGGGGCCTGTTTCCAGGAAGGAGAAACGCGACGGCTGATTGTCAGCTTGCTGCATTTCCAGCTGATCCCAGGCAATGGTGTCGGCCTCAAGGCGTGCCGGGGTCCCGGTCTTGAGGCGCCCCATCCGCAGGTCCAGGGCGTATAAGCGTTCGGACAGGCCAATGGACGGGCGATCCCCGATGCGGCCCGCAGCGATCCGCTCATCGCCCCGATGGATCACGCCCTTCAGGAAGGTGCCGGTGGTCAGGATGACAGTCCGGCCATACCGGGTCTGACCTCGATCATCGACCACGCCGACGACACGGCCATCGGATACGATTAGATCCTCGATAGCCGCCGCTTCAATGTCCAGACCGTCGCTCTCGAACAGAGCTTGCTGCATGGCTTGTCGGTAGAGGCCGCGGTCGATCTGGGAGCGAGGGCCACGCACGGCGGGCCCCTTTGAGCGATTAAGAAGACGATACTGAATGGCGGCTCGATCCGAGATGCGACCCATCAGGCCGTCGAGGGCGTCGATCTCGCGGATGAGATGGCCCTTGCCGAGGCCGCCCATGGCTGGGTTGCAGCTCATCTCGCCGATGGTTTCGAGCTTGTGCGTCAGGAGGAGGGTACGGGCACCCGTCCGCCAGGCGGCATGAGCCGCCTCGCAGCCGGCGTGGCCGCCACCGATCACAATAACGTCCCAGGATGGGGTCAACACACAGCTCCGGAGAGGGAGGCGGGCCTATAGCAGACCGAGGGGCGCGACGGAACCGACCTCGCCCTGTTTCACGTGAAACACACGATCACTTTCCGATGCAGAAGCTGGAGAAGATCACATCGAGAACCGCCTCGACATCAACGCGTCCGGCGACCGCCTCAAGCGCCCGAATGGCCAACCGGACGTCCTCGGAGGCCAGCTCGGCCTCGTGGAGGTGATGAGCTGCCCGTTCGAGATGTTGGTGGGCGTCCCTCAAGCGGACGGCGTGCCGCGCTTGGGTCGCGGCTGGGAACTCCGATCCTGATGTGGCCGCCACGACAGCGGCCGTGAGTTCGGCGCGCAGGGCCGCTAGGCCATGGCCGGAAGCGATGCTGATGCCGACCCCGTCATTCGGGCGAAGATCGGCCTTGGTTCGGATCAGCCAGACGCCATCGGGAACCGCCGGCGGCGGCTCATCGACCGGCACGAGGTGGAGTTCCAGATCGGCAGCGGCGGCCCAGGCCCGCGCCCGAGCGACGCCCTCAGCCTCGATGACATCGTCCGTTTCGCGAAGGCCGGCTGTATCGGCGATCAGAACCTTGCGCCCGCCTAAGACGAGTTGGCCCTCGATCACATCCCGGGTGGTCCCCGCAATCGGGGTCACAATGGCGGCGTCGCGCTCGACAAGGGCATTGAACAGAGATGACTTGCCGGCATTTGGGGCTCCGGTCAGGGCAATACGGTATCCCTCGCGGATGCGGGTTCCGCGCGCACTTTCGGACAGGGCCTGCTCTAGATCGAGGAGAAGGGCGTCGAGGTCGGGGCGGGCGCGACCTGCGACATCTTCCGGCAACTCCTCGTCGGGGAAGTCGACGGCGGCCTCGAGCATCGCCAGCACATGAATCAGTCGCTGACGCCAGTCCTCATAGCGGCGGCTGAGCGCGCCCCCGAGCTGTTGAAGCGCTTGGTCCCGTTGAGCGGAGGTTTCGGCATCAACCAGATCCGCAACCGCCTCTGCCTGAGACAGGTCGAGCTTGCCGTTCTCGAAGGCGCGGCGCGTGAACTCTCCGGGCTCGGCGAGGCGCAGACCTGTGTGGAGGAGCGCCGCTGTCATCGTCTCGATCACAGCGAGGCCGCCATGCAGATGCAGCTCGGCGCTGTCCTCGCCCGTGAAGCTGGCTGGGCCCGGGAACCAGAACACAAGGGCCTGATCAATCTCGCGGTGATCAGCGTCGACAAGGCGGCGCAGAGAGGCCCGCCTCGCCGTCAGCGAGGTGGCTCCGATTTGGGCGAGCGCGCGCCCGGAAGCCGGTCCGCTGATGCGTATCACGGCAACCGCTCCCCGGCCGGGCGGGGTGGCGAGGGCAAAGATGGTGTCGGTCATCTGGGCGTCGGCGTTCTGAAGAAGGCCCCTCCACCCGTCCCGGCTGTGGTGGGCATGGGATGGTCCCGCTCCGCATAGGCGGGGAAGGGGTGGCTCAGGGCTTAGTGGTTCCGGTGGTGGCCATGTTCATCATCGACCGAAACTGCTCGGTCGCCTGAACGCCAAACGACGCCCAGGTTCTCATCAGCTCCTCGGGCTGCATCCGGGCCATGTTCTCATCCATCCGCCGCTGCATCTCTGCGACGAGATGATCGTTGAGAGGGGCGACATCGGGCAGACCGAGAAAGGTCCGGGCTTCCGCTGGGGTACAGTCGATCTCGACATTGATCTTCATGGGGCGCTCCCTAGTTTCACGTGAAACAGTGGCGATATGCGAAGGGGGCCGCAAGGGCCCCCTTCCAGTTTCCGGCGATGTTGGACCAGCCTATTCGGCCGACGCCTTCTCGCGCTCGGCGGCCAGCTTGTCGGTGATGTCCTCACCGGTCTCCTGATCAACCACCTTCATCGACAGCTTGGTCTTGCCGCGATCGTCGAAGCCGAGGAACTTCACCTTCACGGTGTCGCCTTCGTTGACCACATCACTGACCTTGGCGACCTTGCGCGGGGCCAGTTGGCTGATGTGAACCAGACCGTCCTTGGCACCGAAGAAGTTCACGAAGGCTCCGAAGTCGACGACCTTCACGACCTTGCCGGTGTAGATGGCGCCGGGCTCCGGCTCCGAGGCGATCGACTTGATCCAGTCGCGCGCAGCGTCGATCTTGGACTGCTCCGAGGCCGCAATCTTGATCGTGCCGTCGTCGCCAATGTCGACCTTGGCACCCGTTTTCTCGACGATCTCGCGGATCACCTTGCCGCCCGAACCGATCACTTCGCGGATCTTGTCGGTGGCGATCTTGATTGTCTCGATCTTCGGCGCGAACTCGCCCAACTCGGTGCGGGCACCGTCGATGGCCTTATCCATCTCATCGAGGATGTGCAGACGGCCGGCCGAAGCCTGGGCAATCGCCTTGCGCATGATCTCCTCGGTGATGCCGGGGACCTTGATGTCCATCTGCAGAGAGGTGATGCCCTCGCGCGTGCCGGCGACCTTGAAATCCATGTCGCCCAGGTGGTCTTCGTCACCCAGGATGTCCGACAAGATGGCGTATTCACCCGACGGCTCGAGGATCAGACCCATGGCGATACCTGAAACCGGGCGGGCCAGCGGCACCCCGGCGTCCATCAGGGCCAGCGACGACCCGCAGACCGTGGCCATCGAGGACGAGCCGTTCGACTCGGTGATCTCGGAGACCAGGCGGATAGTGTAGGGGAAATCTTCCTTCGACGGCAGCATCGGGCGGATCGCGCGCCAGGCCAGCTTGCCGTGGCCGATCTCGCGACGACCCGGAGAGCCCATGCGGCCCGCTTCGCCGACCGAATAGGGCGGGAAGTTGTAGTGCAGCAGGAAGCTCTCCTTGTACGTCCCCTGCAGGGCGTCGATCCACTGCTCGTCTTCGCCGGTGCCGAGGGTGGCGACGACGATGGCCTGGGTCTCACCGCGGGTGAACAGGGCCGAACCGTGGGTGCGCGGCAGAAGGCCGACTTCCGAGACGATGTCGCGAACCTTGTCCAGCGCGCGACCGTCGACACGGTGGCTGTTCTCGATAATGTCGCGACGCAGGACGTCGGCTTCGCATTCCTTGAAGGCGGTGCCGAACTTGGTGGCGTCGACGCCATCCGGATTGTCATCCGAGGCGACGAGGGCTTCGGCGGCCTTCTTCTTGGCGGCACCGATGGCTTCCTGGCGGTCCTGCTTCTTGGTCAGGGCGTAGGCGGCCTTGATGTCATTGCCGACCAGGTTCTTGATCGAAGCGACGATGTCCGAGACATCGGCCGGCACGAAGTCGAACGGGTCCTTGGCGGCGTGCTCGGCCAGCTCGATGATGGCGTCGATCACCGGCTGCATCGACTGGTGCGCAAAGACCAGGGCGCCGAGCATGGTGTCGTCCGGAAGCTCCTTGGCTTCGGACTCGACCATCATCAACGCGTCCTGGGTGCCGGCGACGACCAGGTCCAGGCTGCTGTCAGCCATCTGGTCGAGCAGCGGGTTCAGAACATACTCGCCGTCGATATAGCCGACGCGCGCGGCGCCGATCGGGCCCATGAAGGGCACCCCCGAAAGGGTCAGGGCGGCCGAGGCGGCGACCATGCCGACGATGTCGGGATCGTTCTCCATGTCGTGCTGGAGCACGGTCACGACGACCTGGGTCTCGTGCTTGAAGCCCTTGACGAACAGCGGCCGGATCGGACGGTCGATCAGGCGCGAAACCAGGGTCTCCTTTTCCGACGGGCGGCCTTCACGCTTGAAATACCCACCCGGGATCTTGCCGGCGGCAAAGGTCTTTTCCTGGTAGTTGACGGTCAGGGGGAAGAAGTCGACGCCGGCCTTGGGCGACTTGTTGAAGACGGCGGTGGCCAGAACCACGGTGCCGCCATAGGTGGCCAGGACCGCGCCATCGGCCTGACGGGCGATACGCCCCGTTTCGAGCGTCAGCGGGCGCCCGGCCCATTCGATGGTCTTGCGTTTGATATCAAACATTTTTCTGATCTTTCAGGAGGCCCACGGGCGAATTCCTCGCGGGCGACGGACGGGAGGGACTTCAGTCCTTCAGTCCAGTGAGCCGCCGGTCCCAGGACCAGCGATTTGGAAGTTGAGGACCGTTGGGGCCCTCGCGAGATCACCGACCTGAACGGCCGATGGAAATGCGAAAGGGGCCTGACGGCCCCTTTCTGGTGGATCCGGCCTTAGCGGCGCAGGCCCAACTTGGCGATAAGGGCCTGATAACGGGCCTCGTCGGTCTTCTTGAGGAAGTCCAGCTGACGGCGGCGCTGGGAAACCAGCTTCAGAAGGCCGCGGCGGCTGTGATTGTCCTTCTTGTGAGTCTTGAAGTGCTCGGTCAGGTTGACGATCCGTTCGGTCAGGATCGCGACCTGGACTTCAGCCGACCCGGTGTCGCCCTCTTTGCGGGCATTGTCGGCGATGACGGCGCTCTTGCGCTCGGCGGTAATCGACATCGAAAACTCCTTAGGTCTGGAGATTGAAAACGCGGTCCGGCTCAAGCCGTCCGGCCTTCAGGCTGCACAGGGCCACCGGCTCATTTCCCTGGACGGCGGAAACGGTCTGCGAGCCGGCCGAAAGCCGGGCCTGGATCGCTTCCATTTGCCGGGGAAGGAGAACGATGGATCGTCCCTGCCTCAGCCGGAAGGCATCTTCGTCGGTCACGGCCAGGTCCGGGATGTCGTCCAGAGCGGTCGTGATCGGAAGCAAGCCCTCCGAGGCGGCGCCCCTATGCACCAAATCCTCGAGGAATTCCAGCCCTACCGCGTTTTCCAGGCCGAAGGGGCCGACCCGTTCGCGCCGGAGCAGAGAGACATGACCCTCCGCTCCAAGAACCGAGGCCAGGTCGCGCGCCAGCGACCGGATATAGACACCCTTTCCCGTCAGGACGGTGATCTCGATATGGTCGAGGTCAGGAACGGCTGTGACCGATGCCTGATGGATGGTGACCGGCCGGGACTTGAGTTCCACCGTCTGGCCGTCACGGGCCAGATCATAGGCCCGCGCACCATCGACCTTGATGGCCGAAAAGGCCGGAGGGACCTGATTGATGTCGCCGACGAAGGCGGTCAGCGCCGCCGCGACCTGTTCAGGGTCGGGGCGAACATCGGAACGGGCGACGACTTCGCCTTCGCGGTCCTGGGTGGTGGTTGACGCCCCCCATTCGATGACAAAGCGATAGGTCTTTCGGGCGTCCTGCATGAAGGGCACGGTCTTGGTCGCCTCGCCCAGGGCGATGGGCAGGATGCCGGACGCCAGGGGGTCGAGGGTTCCGGCGTGTCCGGCCTTCCGGGCGTCGAAGAGCCGCCGAACGCGGCTGACCGCCTGGGTCGATCCCATCTCCAGGGGCTTGTCGAGACAAACCCACCCATGGACCGGCAGACCGCGTTTGTGGCGACCCATCAGTCCTCGTCGCTCCGTTCGAGGTCGGCCCGCACCCGCGGATCATTGAACAGACGGTCCATATGGCTCGCCGCATCGAAGCTCTCGTCGTGCCGGAAGCGCAAATCGGGCGTGAACTTCATGTCGATGTGTCGGCCCAAGGCCCCACGGATGAATTTGGCATGACCATTCAATGCCTTGACGATCTCGTCGATATGATCCCCGACCTCGGCGTCGGCCACGCCCGCGCCAAGGGGCTCGACGAAACAGGTCGCATGTTTGAGATCCGGGCTCAGGCGAACCTCGGTCACCGTCACCGACACACCCTTGAGGGCTGGGTCGTGAATCTCTTCCTCACGCAGGACTTCAACCAGCGCATGACGGATCAGTTCGCCGGCGCGTAGCTGGCGCTGCGAGGGTCCGGTGGTGTTGCGATCATGATGGCGATGGCGGCTCATGGCACGCTCCGTAGACGGGCGGCACCGGGGATCGGACCCGGTTGACGCGGAAAAAGGGGCGGGGTCTAGGCCCTGGGCGACGACTTGTCCAGTCAGCAGCCCGAAAGGCGCGGCTGACCCGAGGCCCGATAGGTCCCCGCGTCGGTGAGGATCCAGGTCGCCTTGGCTTCCGAGGCCCCGGAATACTGGACCGCGAAATCGCGCCCCGCCCGCCCGGCTTCCGGTTCGCCCTGCCAGCCCTGGCCAGAACCGGATGCCTCAAAGCCCAGTGGCAAATTCACAACGCGCAAGACAGGCTGGCTCGGCGCGAGCTCAACGATCTGGGCGACGGAACAGGCTCCGGTGCGACCCTCGGTCCGTGTGGTGACCACAACGGCAGGGGCGGGCATCAGGTCGCGGTGGACGGTGAAGGTCGGCGGTTGGCCGTTGACGCCGCCGGCAATAAACAGGGGCTCGGCCCCCACGCGCCGGAAACCGTCGGCCGTTCGAGTCAGATAATGAAAGGCGAGGACCCCCTTGCCGGTGCTGCCCTGGCCATAGCCGCGCGACACCAGCGCATAAAGGTCCGTCGAGAGCTGGATGACGTCGCCATCCCGGAATTCGTAGCTACCGGCGGTGGGCTCCGGCCAACGAACATCCTCCTCGTCATTCAAGCGGGGATCAGAGGCGGTTACGGGTGCGGCCGCCTCCCAGGCCGCGAAGAAGGCGCGGGTGTCTGCCTCTTCGGCGGTCAACTCTGGCGTCGCGATCTCGTCTTCGGCCGCTCCGGTCGAGACGGCCTCGTCTTCCTTGGCCTCGGATTGCCCCTGACAGCCTGCCATGCCCAGGGCCAGGACCAGACTCGTCAGGACTGCCAGACTACGCATCGGATCAGATTCTCTCCCCGCTGTGGGCCCCGTCGCTTCCGCAATAGCCACTATGCGACATCCAGCCCAGCGAGATAGTGATTTCTGTCGGAAAACGACCGATCCACACCGAATGAACCGGATCTACTGAGGCGGGCGCGCGGGGATCAGGTCGGGCCGCGTCGGTGCGCGCGCGTCCCACTCGCCCCGATAGCGATACTCCATGGTCCGGCACAAAAGAACCTGACCACTGGCCCCCTGGCCGACGGCATGAACCGTGAGGTCCCTCACCGCGCGGATACGTCCCATGATCAGCCAGACCGTGGTTGCACCGGGGCACAGGGCCCGGCCCAGCGCGGCACCCTGACCTTCCGGCATGACCCGATAGACGTTGGACTCGTCGGCTCCGTCCGGCAGCACGGCGCGCGTGCCGCCGGGCAGCTCGTCACGCTCAAGACTGGCAGACCCGGCTCCGACCGTAGAATACAGGCGTTCCGCCCGCACACCGCCGAACAGGCCCCGCTCGACCTGAAGCGTAATCCCGCGCGTCATCAGCCTGGCGGCGTCATTGGCAGGGTCAAAGGCGAAATATCGGTCCTCGGCCCGAGCGGGTGCAGCCAAGGCGATCAGGGGCAAGACGAGGAGCAGCAAGCGGCGCATGAGGGTTCCCCTGCCGCTCTCTCGCGGCGACAATGGGGCCGCCGAAGCGACCCCCAGAGCCTGATTCAGCTTTCCGTTGGGGCCGTGACGCGGTCCCAACGGAAATCACCATACTCTAGTCGAGGGTCCGGGCGACTTCCTCGAGATTGAAGCACTCGATGAGGTCGCCGACCTTGATGTCCTGGAAGCCCTGGAAGTGCATGCCGCACTCATAGCCATTGGTGACTTCCGCCACATCGTCCTTGAACCGCTTGAGCGTCTGCAGGGTGCCCAGTTCGAGCACCACCACGTCGTCGCGGACGATACGGACGCGCGCACCCCGGCGAACAACGCCCTCGGTGACGCGGCAGCCCGCGATGCGACCAACCTTCGAAATATCGAAGACCTGAAGCACCTCGGCATTGCCCAGGAAGGTTTCGCGCTGGATCGGCGACAGCAGGCCCGACAGCACGCCCTTGAGGTCGTCCAACAGGTCGTAGATCACCGCATAGTACCGGATTTCGACGCCTTCACGCTCGGCCAGTTCGCGCGCCTGTTTCGACGCACGAACATTGAAGCCGATGATCGGCGCCCCGGCACCCTTGGCCAGGGTGACATCGCTTTCGGTGATGCCGCCGACGCCGGACAGGATCACGCGGGCGCGCACCTCGTCGGTCGCCATCTTGTCCAGCGAGCCGATGATGGCCTCACCCGAGCCCTGGACGTCGGATTTGAGAATGAGCGGCAGCTCTTTGAGCTTGTTGGTCTGTAGCTTGGACATCATGTCCGACAGCGACACAGCGGCGACCGGGGAAACGGCCAGATCGCGGCGCTTGCGCTCGCGGTGGTCGGTCAGCTCGCGGGCGCGCGCCTCGTTTTCGACCGCGGCGAAGGCGTCGCCAGGCGACGGGGCTTCATCCAGGCCGAGGATCTCGACCGGCGTGGCCGGACCCGCCTCGGTCAGCTGAGCATTGCGCTCATCCAGCAGGGCTCGAACCCGACCCCAGGATGAGCCTGCCACGACGACATCGCCACGCTTGAGCGTGCCGCGTTTGACCAGAACCGTTGCCACCGGACCCCGGCCCTTGTCGAGCTTGGCCTCGATGACCACGCCATCGGCGCTGCGGTCCGGGTTGGCCCTCAGGTCGAGCATCTCTGCCTGGAGAAGGATGGCGTCCACCAGATTCTCCAGGCCTTGACGGGTCTTGGCCGATACCTCGATGATCTGGGTGTCGCCACCGAGGCTTTCGGCCACGATTTCGTACTGGAGCAGTTCATTGACCACGCGCGTGGAGTCCGCGCCGGGCTTGTCGATCTTGTTGACCGCGACGATCAGCGGAACCCCGGCAGCCTTGGCGTGCTGGATGGCCTCGATCGTCTGGGGCATGACCCCGTCATCGGCCGCCACCACCAGAACGACGATGTCGGTGATGTCGGCCCCGCGGGCCCGCATGGCCGAGAAGGCGGCGTGGCCGGGGGTGTCCAGGAAGGTGATGCGCTGGCCGTCCTTCAGGCGAACCTGATAGGCCCCGATATGCTGGGTAATGCCGCCGGCCTCACCCGAAGCCACATCGGTGGTCCGCAGCGCGTCGAGCAGCGACGTCTTGCCGTGGTCGACGTGGCCCATGATGGTGACCACGGGCGGGCGGGGCTCCAGGGTTTCGTCGGCGTCGACGGTTTCGTCGATGAAGCCGTCCTCGATGTCGTCTTCCGAAACGCGCGTGACCTTGTGGCCAAATTCCTGCGCGACCAGCTCGGCCGTGTCGGAATCGATCACATCATTGATCTTGAGCATCATGCCCTGACCCATCAGGAAACGGATGATGTCGACGCCGCGCGTAGCCATACGGTTCGACAGTTCCTGAACCGTGATGACGTCCGGGATAATGACGTCGCGCACAACCTTGGGGGCTTCGGTCTGGCCACCGCGGCGCTTTTCCTTCTCCCGCTCTCGGGCGCGGCGCACCGAGGCCAGCGAACGCATGCGTTCGGCGGCATCCTCATCTCCACCAGCCAGTGCCTGGATCGTCAGGCGGCCTTCGCGGCGCTGGGGCGCGCCCTTCTGACGGCTGACGGCTCGGTCGTCGCCCCCCGCCGGGCGCCGACGAATATCGCGTTCGCTCTCGGCCGGGCGGCGGTCACCGCTCGTACGGCCACCGGCTCCCCGCGACGGGCGAGCCACCTCCGGCGCGGCGGGTGCGTTCTCGGGTGTGCTGCGATAGCCGCCCCCGTCGCGCGACCGCGGAGCCGGGCGCGGGGCCAGGGCCGAATAGCGGACCGTTTCGCCACCGCCGGCACCACCACCGGCACCAGCCGGGCGGGGCCGACCGGCCGGACGCTCGCTCGAGGACTTGCCAGCCAGGTTGCCACCGTCCGTGCGCATGGCATGGCTGGGCCGCTCGCGATCACCACCCCGGTCGGGGCGCGGTGCACGCTGGCCAAAATTGGGCGATTTTTCGCGCGGCGCGCGTTGACCGAAGCCGGCGGTCGGGCGGCGTTCCTGACGCTCGACGGGCTCGACAGCAGGGGCCTCAGTCTTGGCGGGTTCGGCCGGCTTGTTTTCGACCGGTTTGGGTGCCTCGACCTTGACCGGTTCGGCGGCCTTGGGTTCAGCGACCTTCGGCGCCTCAGCAGCCACCTTGGCCGCCGCAGCGGCAGCGGCTGCCGCCTTGGCGCGTTCGTTGCGCTCGGCTTCCTGGCGGACCCGATCCTGTTGCGCGGCCTGAGCCGCCTCAATAGCGCGAACGCGAGCGGCCTGTTCGTCACGCGACAAGCCGCCGGCGTCTGCGGTCGCAGCGGCGGGCGCAGCCGGCTTGGCTGGGGCGGGCGCGCTCGGGCGCGGACGCGCAACATCAAAGCCCTGGGGCTGAGGGCGCGGGCGCGGGCCCGCACCGGCGCGGCGCTTGACCTCAACCTCGACCGTTTTGGAGCGGCCGTGGCTGAAGCTCTGGCGAACCACGCCGCTGGACACGGAGCCCTCCTGGCGCGGACGCAGGCTCAGCGGCGCACGCGGTCCGGTGGCGCTGGGCTTGGGTCCGTCGGTCTTGGGCTTATCGTCGTTCGTATCGCTCATTCGGTCGCTTCGTTCGGCCCGATAGGCAGGGCCATTCTCCAACAAAAAAATCGGGCCGGGACGACAATGTCCCGCCCGCCTCTAGTCTCGTCCACGCCACTCCAAAGGAAGGAGAGGACGAAATCCCGCCAGACGCCGCGCCTCAAAGGCCCACCGTTCAGCCCGCCGTCCCAAAGGAAGGACGTGGTGTATCGCATTTTCGAGGCCCAAGGCCAAACCCAAATCTGAACTGGAGAAAACCCCGCAGACCTCGACGGGTCTTTCAGACTTGTCGACGGCGACCAGAAGTTTGGTCCGCCCGTCCTCGGAGCCGTCGCTCGCCTCGATCAGCCAGGTGGCCCGGCCGGCCTTCAGCGCCGCATGGCATTTCTCAAAGCCAGAGATAAGAACGCCCTCGCGACGCGCCAAGCCCAACTGGTCCAGGCACCGCTTCATCAGGATGCGCTCGATCTGGTCCGACAGGTCCGGCGCGGCCTTGACCCCGGCCTTGGCGGCGCGCGCAAACAGGCCCTTTTTCGCTGCCGTATCAACAGCTTCCCGATTCGCGGCGACCCACAGGCCGCGGCCCGGCAGCTTGCGACCGAGGTCGGGAAAGACCTGGCCGTCGGGTCCGGGCACGAAGCGGATCAGGCAGGCCTCATCCATGACCTGGCCCGAGACCAGATCCTTGCGCTCCCGTTCAGCTGCCGGCGTCTTGCGATCCAAGACGGGCGTCCGAAGAGGCCTTAAGCCTCTTCGTCCTCCTCGGTGACTTCGGCGACCGCTTCAGCCTCTTCGGCCTCTTCGTCGCCGAATACGGCCTCGGCCTCGTCATAGCCCTCTTCGGCGTAGTCCTCTTCGTACTCGGGCTCGGGCTGCGGCAGGTCCGAGGCGTCGATCCAGCCGGCCGCGACGCGGGCCTGCAGGATCAGCATCTCGGCGTCCTCGGTCGACAAGGCGGCCTGTTCCAGAACGCCCGGGACGCGCACGCGCTCGCCGTCCTTGAACTCAAAGCCCCCACGCAGTTCGTCCGTGGCCAGTTCCGCCAGGTCCTCGACGGTCTTGACCCCGGCCTCGCCCAGCCAGACGGCCATCTGAAGGGTGACACCCGGGACGTCCATGACGGCATCGTCGACGCCCAGTTCCTTGCGCTTGGCATCCATTTCGGCAGCCTGACGCTCCAGGAAGTCGGTGGCGCGGGCCTGGATCTCGGCGGCGGTATCCTCACCGAAGCCTTCGATCTCCGAGATCTCATAGGCCTCGACATAGGCCACGTCCTCAACGGTGGCGAACCCTTCGGTCACCAGCAGCTGGGCGATGACCTCATCCACATCCAGGGCTTCCTGGAACAGGGCGGTCCGCTCGGCGAACTCCTTCTGGCGACGCTCTGAATCCTGGCTCTCGGTGATGATGTCGATCTGCCAGCCGGTCAGCTGCGAGGCGAGACGCACATTCTGGCCGCGACGGCCAATGGCGAGCGAGAGCTGTTCGTCCGGGACGACGACTTCAACGCGGCCCTCGTCCTCGTCCATGACGACTTTGGACACCTCGGCCGGAGCCAGGGCGTTGACGATGAAGGCGGCCTCGTCAGAATTCCACGGGATGATGTCGATCTTCTCGCCCTGCAGCTCGGCTACAACCGCCTGCACGCGAGAGCCGCGCATACCCACACAGGCTCCGACCGGATCGATCGAGCTGTCGTTCGACAGAACCGCCATCTTGGCGCGCGAACCCGGATCACGAGCCGCCGCGCGGATCTCGATCACACCGTCATAGACTTCAGGCACTTCTTGGGCGAACAGCTTGGCCATGAAACCCGGATGGGCTCTGGACAACATGATCTGCGGGCCCTTGGTCTCGCGCCGGACGTCATAGATGTAGGAGCGAATGCGGTCGCCCATGTTGAACTGTTCGCGTGGGATCGACTGGTCGCGGCGCATGACGCCCTCGCCCCGGCCTAGGTCGACGATGACATTGCCGTATTCGACGCGCTTGACCGTGCCGTTGACGATCTCGGTGACGCGGTCCTTGAACTCTTCGTACTGGCGCTCACGCTCGGCCTCGCGGACCTTATGCATGACGACCTGACGGGCCATCTGGGTCTGAACGCGACCAAACTCGAACGGCGGCAGATCCTCGACATATTCCTTGCCGACCTCGGCCTCGGCGTCGGTCTTACGGGCGATGGTCAGGCGGACCATGGCATCGTCGTTGAACTCGGCGGGCTCCATCTCGCCTTCAGCGGCTTCGGGCTCCCAGTCGTCGGCGACGACCGTGACGTGGCGCGTCAGGGCCAGTTCGCCGGTCTTGGGATCGATCTTGGCGCGGATGTCGTGATCGCTGCCGTAGCGGGCCTTGGCCCCTTTGACGATCGCATCCTCGATGGCTTCGATCACGATTTCCTTCTCGATCGACTTCTCGCGCGCGACGGCGTCGGCGATCTGGAGCAGCTCGAGACGGTTTGCGGAAACGCCAGTCAGGCTCATGTCCGTCAGTCCTCTTCAGTCAGGTTTTCGGCGGGGCGCTTGGCGGCCCCGAGTTTCATAAGTTCGTCGTTCAGCACCAGCTTGGCCTCGGCCAGCCAGGCAAAGGGGATCAGGGCCGTCTCGTCCTCGCCGTCCAGGTCGATCAGGATGTCCTCATCCTCGATCCCGGCCAGCCGGCCCTTGAAGCGTTTGCGGCCCTCGACCAGCCGGTCGGTTTCCAGCCGCGCCTCCAGACCCGCAAAGGTCTGGAAATCGGCCAGACGGGTCAGCGGCCGGTCGATGCCGGGCGACGACACCTCCAGCATATATTCGCCGGCGATCGGGTCGGAGGCGTCCAGCACCTCGGAAACGGCGCGCGACAGGGCCGCGCACTGTTCGACATCGATCTCGTGATCGGACGGGCGCTCGGCCATGATCTGCAACCGGCGTCGCTGGGTTCCGCCCATCATCCGCAGGCGCACGATCTCCAGCCCCAGCCCCTCGGCCACGGGCTCGAGCAGCTCGAGCAGCTTGCGATCCTCGCCGGTCTTGGCCTTCACGGTTCCTCAGCCCAACAAAAAAGCGGCCGGCCCGGTGTCGGGACCGCCGCTCTCAGAGGCGTCGTCCGACGCCTGCCGATAACGATGTGAGAGGCCATATAGCGAGGCGCGGGGGCTTTGTCAGCCCCCAACGCCGCCGTACGTCGGAATCACGTCAGTTCGATCGCGCCGAGGAAATCCCGCTTGCCGACATCGACGCCCCGGTTGCGCAGGATCGCATAGGCCATGGAGATGTGAAAATAGAAGTTCGGCAGGGCAAAGCTGGTCAGGAAGCCCTGACCCCGAAAGTTCAGCTCCATCGACGGAACCTTGACCACGATCTGGCGGTTCTCGGCCCCGTCCACGGCGTCCGGTGCCATCTGGCTGATGAAGGACCGGGTCAGGGCGACGGTGGCGCGCAGGTCGGCGATGGAGGCCTCGGTGTCGTCGGTTCTCGGCCAGTCGATCCCGGCCAGCCGCGCCATACAGGCGCGCGCCCCGAAGGCGGCCATGCGGATCTGGTTGGGGAAGGGGTGCATGTCCTCGGCCAGCCGGGCCTCGAACAGCTCGGCTTCGCTCAGGGACGAGGCCTCGGCCTTGTCCAGCAGGTTGGACAGCACGTCCAGACCACGAATGAACAGGGGCGCGGACGCTGAATACAGGGTGATGGCCATGCGCAGTCTCCTGGACCAGGGGGTGACGAACCTGACCTTGCTAGGCCGATCCTGGCGTCGCAGCCAGTCTCAATCAACCATGGCGAAGGCGCGTACCGGAAAGGTCCCAAAGGCCTTCACCTTGGGCGGCGCGGCGAAGAAGCGGAACGGCCCGTCCGGCAGCTGCTCCAGCCCGCGCAGATGTTCGACAATCAGCACCCCCTCGCCCAGCAGCCGCGAATGCACCGGCCGGGTCCGACTGCGGGTGTCGTCGATATTGTGGGAATCGATCCCCACCAGCATTGCCCCGCCCTCGGCCAGCCGGTCCGCCGCCGCCTCGGTCAGGAAGGGGTGGTTCTCATAATAGGCTTCGGTCCGCCAATGCCGGTCCCATCCCGTGTGGACCAGCACCGCCCGACCGGCCACATCCAGTCCCTCGAAAGCATCGACGTCGACCGCGCCGTCGGTCCGCGCCCGCACCACCAAACCCGGCAGATCCACAAGTCGCTCCAGCCCGACATCGGCCAGATCCTCGCCGTCGGCGTATCGGTGAAACGGCGTGTCCAGATAGGTGCCGGTATTGCCCACCAGGGTGATCTGGCCGATCTGAAACTCGGTCCCGGCCTCATAGTTCGCCTGCGATGCCTCGCGGCTCAGGAAGTCACAGACGTGCGGGGCCGGCAGACCCTTGTAGGTGACCAGGCCGTCCTCGATGACGTGGCTGAGATCGATCAGCCTCATGTCCGGGTGAACTCCAGGAAGATCGGCGGGGTGTCGCCAAGCCGCTTTTCCTCGTAGCGTGTGACCACATGATCGGTCGGGGCGGTGCGCCAGTCGTCGGCCTGTTCGGCGCTCCAGGCCAGGCCCGGCGTCCGGTTCAGGATCTCCAGCGCCCAGTCGGCATAGGCCTTCCAGTCGGTGACGAAGCGCAAGCGCCCGCCCGGCTTCAGTAGCCGTACGATCTCTGCGGCGGTTTCCGGCTGGATGAAGCGGCGCTTGTTGTGCCGGGCCTTCGGCCAGGGATCGGGGAACAGGATCATCACCCGGTCCAGCGATCCGTCCGGCAGGGCCGCCATGACGGCGCGGGCGTCATCGGCGTGCAGGCGCACATTCTTCAGGCCGCGCTCGTCGATGTGACGCAGGGCCGAGCCGACGCCGTTCAGAAACGGCTCGCAGCCGACCATCAGGGCCTCGGGGTGGCGCGCCGCCTGTTCGGCCAGATGCTCGCCGCCGCCGAAGCCGATCTCCAGCCAGGCCTCTTTCGCCCCGGGCATCAGGGCCTTGGGGTCGATGGGGCCGTTCGCTGGGTCGGGCACAGCGATATTCGGCAGCAGGCTGTCAAACAAGGCGGCCTGGCGAGGCTTGAGCGTTCGGGAGCGGATGCGCCCAAAGGACCTGAGCGGTCCCCAGGTTGGGGTATCGGACGGGGTCATGGCGAGGAGGTTCTAGGGGGTCAGGTTCTAGGCTCTAGGGAGGACGTCCCTAGCATCTGTCCTCTCTTCCCTCGAACCCTTTCGATCAGGCCAGGGCCCTGAGGCGCTCGATCAGATCCGTCTTCTCCCAGGAGAAGCCGCCTTCGGCATCGGGGGCCTGGCCAAAATGGCCATAGGCGGTGGTGCGCGCATAGATCGGGCGGTTCAGACCCAGGTGCTCACGAATCGCACGCGGCGTCGCGCCGCCGATCATGCCGGGCAGTTCGCGCTCGAGCACCGCCTCATCGATCCGGCCTGTGCCATGCAGGTCGACGTGGACCGACTGCGGTTCGGCCACGCCGATGGCATAGCTGAGCTGGATGGTGCAGCGGTCGGCCAGGCCGGCGGCGACGACGTTCTTGGCCAGATAGCGGGCCGCATAGGCCGCTGAGCGGTCCACCTTGGTCGGATCCTTGCCCGAAAAGGCCCCGCCGCCGTGGGGTGCCGCGCCGCCATAGGTGTCGACGATGATCTTGCGGCCGGTCAGGCCGGTGTCTCCGTCCGGCCCGCCAATCTCGAAGATGCCGGTCGGGTTGATGTGCCACACCGTTTCATCCGTGATGAAGCTGGCGGGAAGAACCTCACGAACGACCGGTTCAACGACCTCGCGCACCTGGGCCTGGGTCAAGCCTGCGGCATGCTGGGTAGAGACGACGATTGATGTGGCGCGAACAGGCTTTCCATCTTCATAGAAGAGGCTGACCTGGCTCTTGGCGTCGGGCTCAAGTCGCGTCTCGCCGCCGTGGCGCAGGGCGGCCAGTCGACGCAGGATGTTCTGGCTGTACTGAAGCGTCGCTGGCATCAGCTCTTCAGTTTCGTTTGAGGCGTAGCCGAACATGATGCCCTGGTCGCCGGCCCCCTCGTCCTTGTTACCCGCAGAATCGACGCCGACGGCGATGTCGGCCGATTGTGGATGCAGATGGTTGTGGAAGGCGAACGTCTCCCAGTGGAAGCCGGACTGGGCATAGCCGATATCCCGCACAGCCTGGCGCACGGCGGCCTCGATCTCATCCTCGACACCCGGGGCCCAGTTCCCGGCGGTATCCATGATGCCCTTGCCGCGAATCTCGCCGGCGATCACGACCAGATTGGTTGTGGTCAGGGTTTCACAGGCAACGCGCGCTTCAGGATCCTTGGACAGAAAGAGGTCGACGATCGTATCCGAGATACGATCCGCGACCTTGTCGGGGTGGCCCTCCGAAACGCTTTCGGAGGTGAAGATAAAGGACGTTCGGCTCACGCGCGCGCTCTCCTGAGGCTAGGGCGCGCGGAACATATAAAGATATCTTTATATCCGCAAGCGTGTGGCCGACAAGATCAGTCGTCGTCGTCGGCCAGGGTTCGAACGAGTTCCAGAATCCGCCGGCGTTGCTTGGGAGCGAGGCGCGGGAAGAGCGACGCCAGCTCCACACCTTCGGTCGTCATCAGGAATTCATGCGTGTAGCGTTCGGACTCGCTCTCGGCGAAGCCGGCGGCGGGATCACGGTTCGCGAGCCCATCAAAGAAGTAGCTGACTTCAACGCCGAGGAAATTCGACGTTTCAAAGAGCTTGGAGGCCGACACACGGTTCACGCCGCGCTCGTACTTCTGGACCTGTTGGAAAGTTAGCCCCAGGGCCTCGGCCAACTTTTCCTGGCTCACCCCCATCAGCTTGCGGCGCATCCGTACCCGCGAGCCAACGTGAATATCGATAGGATTGGGCTTTCGCTCGCTGGCGGCTTCGGACGTGGTCAAGGCTTTCATTCCCCCCGATCAGCCGACGCGCCGGCGGCATCATGCCCACCCCCATCAGCGTGGCGGGAAGAAATGCGCGTTTTCATGCTGAATCTCAAGCCAGAAATCAGCAAGCCGAGCATTACAATAAGGAAAGCGAAATCGCCAATTTTCGCATAGAGGGTCGGCGGGGCTGGTTCGGGCAGTCGAACATCCAGAACCCCACTCTCGCCTGGCTCCAGATGGGCCCCAATGCGTCCCCAAGGGTCAATGAGGGCAGAAATGCCGGTGGGCGTCGCGCGAACCATAGGTAGTCCGGTTTCGATGGCCCGATAAGCCGCCAGATTAAGGTGCTGCCGAGGCCCGGATGTGCGACCGAACCAGGCGTCATTCGAGATGTTGACGATCCAGCCGGGACGACCTCCGACGGTCGAGGTGAAGCCGGGATACAGGCTTTCGTAGCAGATCAGGGGCTGGGCTCTCGGGGCACCGGGAATATCCACCGGCTCGGGACGTGGTCCTGCCGAGAAATCGGCCGGAACATGAACCAGTGATCGAATTCCGGTGGCCGACATTATGCCACCGAGTGGCAGGAACTCGCCGAAAGGCACCAGACGATACTTGTCATAGACGTCCGCCACGCGAAGCTGGCCATCATCCTGCAGCACGAACAGGCTGTTGAAATACCGGGGTGTGCCATCCGGGAGGGCATCTGCACGGCTGAAACCGGCGATCAGGGTTTGGCCGGGCTCCAGCGCCTGGTCCATGGTGGACCCGACCCAGGAGGTGAAGGCCTCGTTGGCGCTGATCGGCAAGGCTCCCTCAGGCCAAACAATAATGTCCGGCCGCGCCCCGCTCTGGCTGGCGGACAGATTGGCGTAGCGACGAACGACGGCTTCGAACTGGTCCGGTTCCCATTTGGCCTGCTGGTCGACGTCGGGCTGGACGATCCGCACCACCGTTGGTGTCAGTCTCAGATCGGCCTGGGACAGGCGTTCGGCACCACCCAGGAAAAGCCCGGCGACCAGCAAGGCACCGCCGACCAGATAGCCTGCCTTCACCTTCCAGCGACCGGGGCCGATGGCCAGGCCCAGGGTCGACACTGCCAGTACCGTGATGAGGCCCAGCCCATAGACGCCGACATAGGCGGCGATCTGTGACGGCGCGGAGCCGGCAGGCCAGACGGCTCCCGCCGGGTTCCAGGGCATGCCCGTGAGGACGTGGCCGCGCAGCCACTCGAACAGTCCAAACAGAGCCGCGAACAGGAAGACCCTCTCAGCCCCGCGATTTGGTGCCAGCCATCGGTAGGCGGCGCTCGCCCCGCCCCAGAACAGCGCCAGTCCGGCCGGCAGCAGGGATCCGGCAAAGGGGGCCATCCAGGCCTGATCGGGATTGACCAGAAAGGCTTCGGCCACCCACCAGCAGCTGACGAAAAAATAGCTGAAACCTGCCGCCCATCCGACCCCGAAGGCTCCTCGCACCGTCGCGGTACGCTCCGACAGGCCCATCAGAAGCGGGTATCCGAGCAACCCAAGCCAGATCGACCAGGGGGGATGCGCCAGGGCGGCACCAATCCCGGCCAGCAGGGCCAGGGCCACGGCCGTCAACCGCAGAAGGTGCCCGCGTGGGCGAAAGGGGAACGCGGGTCCAGCCGCATTCTCGCTCACCTCCTCGGGAATCTGGTCGTCAGCCTGGTTCATCTCGGAACGCATAGGGGTCCTTCAGACCCAGCTGTGCAAGGATCATGCGCTCGCGCGATTCCATGATCTCGGCCTCGTCCTCGTCCATGTGGTCATGGCCCAGCAGATGCAGGACGCCGTGCACGACGAGATGTTGCATGTGGTCGCTCAGCGACTTTCCTTGTTCGCCAGCCTCCCGCGCGCAAACGCCGTAGGCCAGAATAACGTCACCCAGAAAGGGGCGGGCCGTCTCCGGGGCGGGAAAGCTCAGGACATTGGTCGGCCCGGCCTTGTCGCGAAATCGTTGGTTCAGATCCGCGACGGTGTCATCGTCGGACAGGCTGATGGTGACAACTCCGGCCTCCTCCAGCGCAAGAGTGGCCGCTGCCTCGACCCGGCTCTGAACGTCGAAGAGGATCTCGTTCCAGGCCTCATCGTCGATCTCAACCTCGATCATGCACCCTCAAGGTCCGGGCGAGGCCGGCGCGCTTCGGCATCGGCGTCGTAGGCGCGCACGATGCGGGCCACAAGCGGATGGCGGACAACATCATCGGCGGTGAATTCGGACACGCCCACGCCCTCGACGCCGCTCAACAACCGGATGGCATGAGACAGGCCGGAATCGCGCGGGTTCAGCAGATCAACCTGGCTCGGATCGCCGGTGACAACCATGCGTGCGCCCTCGCCCAGACGCGTCAGAACCATCTTCATTTGCAGGCGCGACGTGTTTTGGGCCTCGTCCACGATGACGAAGGCGTGGGCAAGGGTCCGACCGCGCATGAAGGCCAGGGGCGCGACCTCGATTTCGCCCTTGTCGCGACGACGCCGAACAGCGTCCGCGCCAATGATCTGATCCAGGGCCTCCCAGATGGGGGCGAGATAAGGGTCAACCTTCTCGTTCAGGTCGCCTGGCAGAAAGCCGAGTCGTTCGCCGGCCTCGACCGCCGGACGTGTGATGACCAGTCGGTCGACCTGTCCCTTGAGCAGAAGCGTCGCCCCATATGCGGCGGCCAGAAAGGTCTTGCCGGTCCCCGCCGGCCCGACCCCGAAGGTCAGGTCGCAACGCTCGAGCATGTCGAGATAGGACGCCTGCGCAGCAGTCTTGGGCGCAATGGGGCCGCGCCGACCGGAAATCAGAGCCTGACCGCCCGCGCCGGATTTGCCGGTACTTGTCAGCGAAAGGCTGACGCGAACATCGGCCTCGGATAGATCAACACCCGCATCGGCCCGCTCAGCCAACAAGAGAACGGCCCGCTTGGCGTCGGCGCGCTCCCGTGTCGAGCCCGTGATGGTCACCCCGCCGCCCGGGCTTTCGATCAGGACGCTGAAGGCATTCTCGATCAGGGCCAGGTGGCGGCTATTCGGCCCGATGACGGCGCGCAACGCGGCGTCGGACAGGGCGATAAACTCTTCGCCGCGCGCCACTCAGGCTGTCTCCACGATGAGCTCGCCCGCCAGGGAATTCTGCTGACCCGAGGTAATCTTCACCGGGACGATCCGACCAATCAGGCCCTTGGCATCCTCGACATGGACGGACTGCAGGTACGGTGAGCGTCCAATGGCCTGATCGCGATGGCGGCCGGGCTTCTCGAACAAGACGTTGAGCGTCTTTCCCGCTTGGCTGGCGTTGAAGGTCGTCTGTTGCTCGAACAGAAGGGCCTGAAGCCGTTGTAGGCGGTCTTCGGCGACCTCGTCAGGCACCTGTCCGGGCATGGCGGCGGCAGGCGTGCCGGGCCGTCGCGAATAGCGGAAGGAGAAGGCTGAGGCGTGGTTGACCGCTCGCACAAGATTCATCGTGTCTTCGAAATCGCGTTCCGTTTCACCGGGGAAGCCGACGATGAAGTCGCCCGAAATCGCCAAGTCGGGCCGGGCGACGCGGACCTTGTCGATGACCTTGAGATAGCTGTCCGCCGAATGTTTGCGGTTCATCAGCCGGAGAATCCGGTCCGAGCCTGACTGCACCGGCAGATGCAGGTAGGGCATCAGGGCGTCCAGCTCGCCGTGGGCGGCGATCAGGTCGTCGGACATGTCGTTGGGATGGCTGGTCGTATAGCGAATGCGGTCCAGCCCCGGGATCTCGGCGATGGCGCGGGCCAGCTTCGCCAGGGTCCAGACCGAGCCATCGGCACCCGTCCCGTCATAGGCGTTGACGTTCTGGCCCAGCAGAGTGACTTCGCGCACCCCCTTGTCGGCCAGCGCCCGCGCCTCATCGAGAATGGCCCCGGCCGGGCGGCTCCACTCGGCCCCACGGGTGTAGGGCACCACACAGAACGAACAGAATTTGTCACAGCCTTCCTGAACCGTCAGGAAGGCGGTGACGCCCTTGACCGCCCGATCGGCGGGCAGACTGTCGAACTTGGCTTCAGCTTCGAACGCGGCGGCCAGCCGTTCGCCCTTGTCGCGGGCCGCGCGAGCCAGAAGCTCGGGGATCTGGTGATAGGCCTGGGGGCCGACGACCATGTCCACGGCGGGCTGGCGGCGGATGATTTCCTGGCCTTCCGCCTGGGCGACACAGCCGGCGACCGCGATCGTTGAGCGCGGCAGGCCCTGCTCGATCCGCTCGGCCCGGATCGCCTTCAGACGACCGAGTTCCGAATAGACCTTCTCGGCAGCCTTCTCGCGGATGTGGCAGGTGTTGAGGATGACAAAGTCCGCATCCTCGGGCCGGTCGGTGGCGGCATAGCCCAGCGGGCGCAGGACATCAGCCATGCGCTCGGAATCATAGACATTCATCTGGCAGCCGTAGGTCTTGATGAACAGACGTTTTGACGGCTGGCCGGTCGGCTGATCGGTCATGGCGGGCGTTATGGGGACGCCTTGCGGCGGAGGCAAGGCGGGAGGCTATTCGACCGCCGACCGCTGCAGGGCGAACAGCTCGGCGCAGCCGATCCCCGCCAGCTCGAACAGCCGGTCGAACTCAGCCCGCGAGAAGCCGCGCTTCTCGCCGGTGGCCTGGATTTCGACGATGCCACCCTGGCCGGTCAGAACGAAATTGGAATCGGCCTCGGCCGCCGAATCCTCATCATAGTCGAGGTCCAGCACGGGAACGTCGTTGAAGATGCCGCACGACACCGCCGCGACCTGATCGAGGATGGGGTCGGTTGTCACGGCACCCTTATCCTTCAAGGTCTTAACGGCCATCGCCATGGCCACCCAGGCCCCGGTGATGGAGGCCGTGCGGGTACCGCCGTCGGCCTGGACCACATCGCAGTCGATGAGGATTTGCCGTTCGCCCAAGGCCTTCAGATCGACGACAGCGCGCATCGAGCGACCAATAAGGCGCTGGATCTCCTGGGTCCGGCCCGACTGTTTGCCGGCGGCGGCCTCGCGGCGACCCCGCGTGTGGGTGGCGCGCGGCAACATTCCGTATTCCGCCGTCACCCAGCCCTGACCCTTGCCGCGCAGCCACGGCGGCAGGCTTTCCTCGACCGAAGCGGTGACCAGAACCCGCGTATGACCAAAGCTCACCAGACAGGAGCCTTCGGCATAGCGATTGACGCCGGTTTCCAGGGTGACGGCCCGCATCTGGTCGGGGCGGCGGTTCGACGGGCGCATGGGCGATGTCCAGAAAGGCTTGAAGGAGACGTTGCGCGGCTTATCCTATCGGCGTGAACGTCGCCACCGCCAAGACCCGGACCAGCAGAGCGCGCGGCGCGGAGACGCGGGCATGAGCGGCTTCATTTCACCAGCAACGCCGTCGGCCTCGGGTCTGGCCGGACTGGACGCGCGCGCACGCGACATTTTTCGGCGGATCGTCGAGTCCTATCTGGAAACGGGCGAGCCGGTGGGATCGCGGACCCTGTCGAGGGGCGGAATTCAGCTGTCGCCCGCCTCGATCCGCAACACCATGCAGGACTTGACGCACCTGGGCCTGTTGGCGGCACCCCATGTGTCGGCGGGGCGCGTGCCGACTCATGCGGGGTTGCGCCTGTTCGTGGATGGCCTGCTGGAAATCGGTGACCTGTCGGCAGAGGAGCGCCGCGCCGTTGATGCCCGGCTGATCGGCAAGGGGCGTGGGTTCGATGAGGCGCTGGAGGCGGCGTCTGACCTCCTGAGCGGTCTGGCCGGGGGAGCCGGGGTCGTGGCCGCCCCCGTGCGAGAAGCGGGCGTGCGCCATGTTGAGTTCGTCTCGCTGTCGTCCGAACAGGCACTGGTCGTGCTGGTATTCGATGATGGTGCCGTCGAGAACCGCCTGATGAAGCTGGCACCCGGTGTGACGCCATCGAGTCTGCAGCAGGCCTCGAACTTTCTGAACACGCGCCTGCGCGGGCGGACGCTGGGGGAGGCTCAGGCGGAGATGGCGGTGGAGCTTCAGGCCGCGCGGGCGGCGCTGGATGCGACGGCGGCGGGGCTTGTCGAAGACGGTTTGGCGGCCTGGTCCGGCGGCGAGGCGAAGGATCGGGCGCTGATCGTGCGCGGTCGGGCCAATCTGTTGCAGGACCCAGAGGCGCTGGCGGATCTGGAGCGGGTGCGCCAGCTGTTCGAGGACCTGGAAGAGAAGGAGCAGCTGATCGGCCTGCTCGATGGGGTGCGTGAGGCGCAAGGGTTACGCATCTTTATCGGCTCCGAGACACGATTGTTCTCCCTGTCGGGTTCCGCTGTGGTCGCGGCGCCCTATATGACCGGGCAACAGAAGGTGGTTGGGGCGATCGGCGTGATCGGACCGGCGCGCCTGAACTATGCTCGCGTGATTCCCTTGGTGGACTATACGGCGCGGGTGCTGGGACGAATGCTGGACAGACAGGACTGACGTGACCGAGACCCCTGAGAACCCGATTGACGAGACTGACCTCGAAGCGGCGATGGACGGTGATGATCTGGCTCCGCTCGACGCGGTCATCGCAGAGCGGGATGACTGGAAAGACAAGGCCATGCGCCTGGCCGCCGAGGTCGAGAACATCAAGCGCCGGGCCGAGCGCGAGGCCAACGATGCGCGCGCCTATGCCATTCAACGCTTCGCGACGAGCCTCCTGGGCGTAGCTGACAACCTGCAACGTGCTCTGACAGCGGCACCGCAAGGCTCGGTCGATGCCGGAGTGCAGGGGTTGGTGACGGGCCTGGAGATGACTGAGAAATCGCTGATCCAGGCATTTGAGGCCAATGGCCTGACCCGCGTGGCACCGGAACCCGGCGACAGGTTTGATCCGAATATCCATCAGGCCATGGCCGAACAGCCCTCGACCGAGGTGCAGGCCGGGACGGTGATCCAGACCTATCAACCAGGCTATGTCCTGTTCGGGCGGACCGTCCGACCCGCCATGGTCATCGTCGCGGCCCGCGGTAGTGCGGCGGCCCCGCCGGGCTCATCGGTGGATACGCAGGCCTGAGAAGGGCTTGGGGTCAGGTCCTAGGGAGGAACGCCGCGTCCCTGGAACCGGATCCCCAGAACCTAGAAGGCTTCGCCCAGATACACCCGACGCACTTCGGGGTTGGCGATGATCTCGGCCGGCGTGCCTTCGAACAGAACCTCACCACCGTGGATGATCGAGGCCCGGTCGATAATGTCGAGCGTCTCGCGCACATTGTGGTCGGTGATCAGCACGCCGATGCCGCGCGTGGCCAGATATACAATGACCTCGCGGATATCGGCAATCGCCAGAGGGTCGATGCCGGCGAACGGCTCATCCAGAAGCATGAAGCTGGGTTCAGAGGCGAGGGCGCGCGCGATTTCCACCCGTCGCCGTTCACCCCCTGACAGCGCCATCGCCGAGGCCTGGCGCAGATGGCTGATCCGAAGTTCTTCCAGCAGGCGGGTGGTATCGGCCATCGCCTTGGCGCGGTCGTGCTCTCTTAGCTCGACGACAGACAGGACATTCTCTTCGACGGTCATTCCGCGAAAGATCGAGGCCTCCTGAGGCAGGTAGCCGACGCCCAGACGCGCGCGCTGGTACATGGGCTGGCCGGTGATGTCCTCGCCGTCCAGATAGATGCTGCCGTACTCGACCGGGACGAGCCCCGTTATCATGTAAAAGCAGGTGGTCTTGCCGGCCCCGTTTGGCCCCAGCAGCCCGGCGACCTCGCCGCGACGCAGGCGCAAGGACACGCTTTTGACGACCGCCCGCCCGCCGAAGGAGCGACCGATCGAATCGACGAACAGGCCCTCGTTATCGGCCTCAACACCGGCGGAATCTGGTTTCAGGGTCAGGGTGCTCAAGCGAAGATCACTCGTCGGGATAGAAGACGCCACGCACCCGCTGGCCGGCGGAGGAGGGCGCGCCGTCCATGACGGCGTTGTTGGTGGCGACCACGACGGTCAGGCGGCTGCCGGTCATGACGTTCTCCCCCTGGGTCAGGATGACGTCTCCGGTCACGACAATGGTGTCGCTGGCGGCGGTGTAGACCGCACGATCTCCACGCACGACCTGGGTCGGGGTGACGAAATAGACATTGCCGGTGGCGACCACCTCGCGGACATCACCGCCGCCGCTGCCGTTGCGGGCGGGTGTCGTGAACATGTCGATGGCATCGGCCCGGAGCCGATTCTCGGCCTGGATGAGTTCGGCGCGCCCGATCAGTTTGAGCAGGCCCTGAGCCTCCACATACTCGGTTCGGTCCGCCCCCCACGCGACCGGTCCGCCGCCGGGCGCGATCTGGGCACCGGCCGGTCCGACCAGCAGAACGGTTGAGGCCGCCAGGGCGACCGGGAGGCTGCGAATGAGAAACCGCATCACGAAATCCTGTTCAGTCGGCCATGTTGATGACGCCGGTGACCTTGCGGTCGCCGTCGCCTTCGAAAACGAGACGAGCACCTTGATCGTAGATGGCATAGGACGCGGCGTCGATGGTTCCAAGACGTCCGCGTCCACGGATGTTGGACCGGCCCGAAATGACGCCGGTGCTCGTGTCAATCACGGCGGCTCCGGTGTCGAACCTGAACCCGGTCCCGCCATCAATGACCGTGACCTCGCCGGACAACTCGATCCGGTCCTCCCGCTCATTGTAGATTCCCGCTAGGGCCGTAATCTCTGTGGGGCGCTCGCCTGTCGCATTCAAGCGCAATGCCGGACGGGTGAGGTGAATCAAGGTTGCTTCGCCCCGATCCTGAACGGCTTCGGCAGCGGCCAGGACGAAGGATTGGCCCTGAGCATCCTGACCATAGAAGCGCGGATTGGTCATGCGGATGTCTGACTGTTGAGCCGCCTGGTCGGCCATATCTGCCAGAACGGTTCGGGCGATGACCCAACCCACTGTTCCAAGCGTGATCACCGCCAGGGCAATCGGCAGGGCCCGGCGAAAGAAATGGATCATGCGCGACCGCTTGCGCCAGGCCTCCATAGCCTCCACGACGCGCCGGGCGTCCTCACGCCGAACCGTGGCCAGGTCGGTCGGGGCCTGTTCGAGCAAGGAGGGGACGGGGCCGGCGGGCTGGGTCATGCGTGAGCGAAGATATCCATCTCTTCCCATCCGCCAAGATCAAGGCGGGCGCGGGTCGGCAGAAAATCGAAACAGGCCTGAGCCAGGCCGGCGCGGCCTTCACGAGCCAGCATTAGGTCCAGCTGGTCGCGGATACGGTGCAGATGCAGGACATCCGAGGCGGCATAGGCCAGCTGATCCTTCGACAGGGTCTGATTCCCCCAGTCCGAGCTCTGCTGAGCCTTGGACAGTTCGACCCCGGCCAATTCGCGTGCCACATCCTTCAGGCCATGGCGATCCGTGTAGGTGCGCGCCAGCTTGGACGCGATCTTGGTGCAGTAGATCGGCCAGGTATCCACATCCAGATAGAGCTGGAACATGGCGATGTCGAAACGGGCGAAGTGGAACAGTTTCAGCACCGCCGGATCAACCAGCAGCCGCTTGAGGTTCGGGCAGTCATAGTTCGGGCGGTTCAGACGCACGATATGGGCGTTGCCATCCCCGGATGACAGCTGAACGACGCACAGTGGATCGCGCCGATAGCGCAGGCCCATGGTTTCCGAATCGACCGCCACCACCGGCCCCAGATCGAGGTCGTCGGGAAGATCGCCGAGGTGAAGATGGGTGGCCAAGGTCAAGCGCCCCTGTGAATCATTGTGGACCATATACGCGAACGGCGCCGGTCCAAAGAACCAGCGCCGTCTCGTGGGCCGTCGCCCGAAGAATTGGTGCCCAGGAGAGGACTCGAACCTCCACGACCTTTCGGCCACTGGCACCTGAAGCCAGCGCGTCTACCAATTCCGCCACCTGGGCCCGACCCGCCAGGGGCCGAAGGCGCGGACACATAGGGCGGAAGCCAGGGCGGGTCAACGGGTCTGTTGGGTTTCTCCGCATTGCCGTTCGCGGACACCTCGGCTATCCCCGGCTCGACTTCCCCTCGGTGAGAGATTTCCGGCAATGGCGCGTTCCGATTCCCTGGTCACAGTGTTTGGCGGTTCAGGCTTTCTGGGTAGCCAGGTGGTGCGCGCCCTGTTGCGCGGCGGCCATCGGGTTCGGATCGCTGTGCGCCATCCCAACCTGGCCTTTGAAAGCCAGACCCAGGGCCGGGTCGGGCAGATCCAGCGGGTCGCCTGTGATGTTCGCGACGACACCCAGGTCGCCGCTGCCCTGGAGGGGGCGACGGCTGCGGTCAATCTGGTCGGCGTCCTGTTCGAAAGCCCCTGGCAGAGCTTCTCGGCCCTGCATGGTGACGCCCCAGAACGGATCGCCAAGGCCTGTGCCAAGCGCGGCATCAGCCGTCTGGCTCATGTGTCGGCCCTCGGGGCCGATGCCGGGTCGTCGTCGAAATATGCAAGGACGAAAGGCGAGGGCGAGATTCGGGCTCGCGCCGCCCTGAAGTCTACGACCGTAGTTCGCCCCTCGGTGATCTTTGGCCGCGGCGACGGGCTTTTGAACCGGTTCGCGAGCCTCGCGACCGTGTCTCCGGCCCTGCCGATGCCCGGTGGTGGTGAGACCCGCTTCCAGCCGGTCTATGTGGGGGATGTTGCGGAAGCTGTGTCCAGGACGGTCGACGACCCCACTGCGGCAGGCAAAACCTATGAACTGGGCGGTCCCGAGGTTCTGACTCTGCGCCAGATCCTCGAACTGGTGAATCATGAAACGCGGCGGGACCGCGCCCTGTTGCCCCTGCCTGCGGCGGCTGCAAGCGCGCTCGGTCTGATGCTGGAGCCGCTGAGTTGGGTCGGCCTGGCCCCTCCTCTGACCCGTGATCAGGTCGCCCTGTTGAAGGTCGACAATGTGGTGAGCCAGGGCGCGCCCGGACTCGCCGATCTTGGGATTGAGGCTACCGGGGTCGAAGCGATCGCGCCCACCTATCTGTGGCGCTATCGTGTGGGCGGCCAGTTCGCTGACATGGCCCCCGCCTAGGGTCGGCCGTGCGACAAATCCTTTCGCCGGAAGGTCTGGCGCGGCTGGAATGGGGAGACGTTGGTCGCCCCGTCGACCTGATCTTCGTCCACGCCAACGGTTTCAACGCGCGCACCTATCGCAACCTGCTGGCCCCCTTGGGAGATGCCTGGCGGGTGCTGGCCCCGGATCTTCGTGGCCACGGCTTGACCGACCTGCCGACGGTGCCGACTAACCGGGCCAGCTGGAACGATATGCGAGGAGATCTGATTGATCTGGTCGCGAGCCTGAGCGGACCACCCGTCGTGCTGGCCGGGCATTCGATGGGCGGAACCCTGGCCTTGCTGGCGGCGGCCCAAATGCCCGAGCGGGTTCGTGCCGTGGTCATGCTCGATCCGGTGATCCTCGCGCGCTCAGCGGCAACGGTGATGCGGCTACCGGGCGGCTGGCGGATGGCGAAACGACATCCGTGGGCTGTCGCTGCGCTCAAACGTCGTTCCCACTTCGAGAATCTGGACGTGGCTTTTACGACTTATCGGGGGCGCGGCTCGTTCAAGGGCTGGCCCGATGCGACCTTGCGGGACTACGTCGATGGCGGATTCCGACCGACATCAGATGGCGCGGTCGAGCTGGCCTGTGCGCCGGCGTGGGAGTCCTCGAACTATTCCGCCCAGGCCAATGATGCTTGGGGGGCTCTGCGGCGACTGGACCGCCCGGTTCACATCCTGAAGGCCGAGATCGGCTCGACCTGTGCGGTGACACAGGGCGATGCTGCCCGCGTGCCACAGCTGAGTGTCTCGGCCCTGCAAGGCGGAACGCATTTCTTTCCCATGCTGATGCCGGAACAGGCCCGGGCAACCCTTGAGACGGCGATCACAAGTTAGAGCCAGCGCCGCTTCTTGAAGTACCAGAGCGGGAACAGGGCCGAGACGATCATCGCCAGCAAGGCCGCCGGATAGCCCCAGATCTGCGAGAGCTCGGGCATGTGGTGGAAGTTCATTCCATAGATTGAGGCGATCAGGGTCGGTGGCATGAAGGCCACCGCCGCCACCGAGAAGATCTTGATGATGGCGGACTGTTCAATGTTGATCAGACCCAGGGCGGCTGACAGCTGGAAGCTGATGGTCTGCACCAGACCACCGATATGTCCTTGCAGCGACTGAATGTCGCGCGACAGCGATCGATGATGCTCACCCGCCTCAGGGTGCAGGTCGAACCGGGAATCAAGCTGGATGAAGGTGAGGGCGCGTTCGATGCCGGTCAGGCTGTCAGAAATGCGTGACGAGGCATGCTGGGCGACGCCCAGGCGTTTGATGGCGCGTGCATAGTTGGTCTTTCCGGGGTCGACAAAGATGTCATTGGAAACATCATCCACCTCGCGAGAGAGCCGTTCGATGACATCCGCCGTGCGGTCAATGATGGCCTCGAACAGGTGCATCAGCACCATGACGGCTCCCGAACAAAGTTCAGGATCGCGATCAAACCGCTCGCCCAGGATCTTGAAGGCCCGGGGCTCAAAATAGCGGACCGTGACCAGGGGGCCTTCCGAGAGGATGAAGGTAACCGGACCTACCAACGGTAGCAGGGCGTCGGTGTTGTACAGGAGATCGGTCGTCAGATAGGTCGCCTGATCCTGGCGATAGAGGCGCGACGAGGCCTCGATTTCCGCCATCTCATCTGGTGTCGGGACGGGACGACCTAGAATTCGCTCGATGGCGAGTTCCTCGGTGCGGCTGGGCTCAACCAGATCGATCCAGACCGTGGCGTCCGGCACGGTCCATCCGTCTGGCGGATCGGACACTTCGGTCGGAGACGGTTCGCAGGACTGGAAAAGTCGGATCATAGGCGGCCCCCGTCTGGCGCGAACCCGACCTCAAGCCGCTCCGAATGTAAAGGGGGCAGGTGTCAGGGCTGGCCGGAGGCGGCGCTCAGCGCAGCAGTCTGATAGCCGCTGGCCTGCATGCCTTCGGCCTGGGCCGAGATGCGCTGCATGGCGGCGGCATCGTCCTGGTAGATGAAGCCATAGGTCGGATAGACACTGATGCCCAGGCCGTTTGACGGGTTGTGCCAGACGCGAACCTGGCTCCAGTCGTTTTCGGGCGAGACATCGACCACCGTGACGTCACGTTCGATCCGCCCGCGCGATCCACCCCAGTTGGCGTGGCTGATTCGCATGACACGCTCGGTCAGAATCTGGCTGACGACCGCCACATGTCCACGGGTCGAGGCTCCATGGGGTTGAAAGACGAGAACCGCCCCGACCTCGGGGGCGCGACCGGTCCGCAGGCCGCGGGTCTGGGCCGAGGCCCACCAGGTCCAGGCATCGCCATAGATCTGAATGCCGGAGAACTCCCGGGCGAAGCGCACGCACTGGTAGTAGGTGTCCTGCGCCACCGCGGCCGTCGCCGGCACCAGGGCCGACACGGCGACAACGGCCGCAAACAGGGCGGTGCCCAGGCGCTTGAACATGGAAGGTCCCGACGACGTTTATCCTAGGACCTGATCTAGCGGGGAGGTCTTAAGATCGAAAAGGCGTCAGGTCGCCGCAGGCTGAATTTGCCTGCGACCTTTCGACGCGCGCTGTTCAGCCCAGCGGCGCATGGCCGCCCGCGCCGGGCGTTCGATCAGGTGATGGGTCAGACCGGCCAGCGGCACAATCGCCAGAACGGCCGGCACCCACATCCACGAGGGCAGGTGCTCTGACCCACCATTTAGACGCGCCAGTCCATTGATGGCGAGGAGCTTCCACGGCACGCAGACCATGTAGACGGAATAGCTGATCTCCCCCAGCCAGACGCCGGTTTTTGATTCCAGTGGACCGCCGCGGCCCGCCAAGCCGGCCAGGGCGAGGATCAGAACGCTGAACAAGGTCACGGTGATTCCGTCCCAAAGCTGGAAGCCGGCGCAGGCCAGGATGAGGCTCGTGGTCATGACCGCCCACACACCCGGCCGACGCAGCCCACCGGACCGCCAGACGAGATAGGCCGCGCAGCCCAGGGCGAAACAGGGAACGATCCGTAACGCGCCCCAGTCGATCGTCGCCTGGGTCAAGGGGAAGCCCGCGACAGTCTCAAAGACGGCATAGGTCGCGCACAGGCCAGCCGTTGCCAGAACCAGTGCCAGCCCGGGGCGCGAGCGCAGTCGCCAGGTCGCCCAGGCGAAAACCGGGAAGCAGAGATAGGCGAACCACTCTGCCGAAATTGACCATGACGGATGGTTCCAGGCGGCCTCGGGGGCCAGACCCCAGGCCTGGGTCAAGGTCAGGTTCGCCGGCAGAGATGCCCAAGACAGGATGCTGTCGTCGATTGATATTCCAGCCAAGACGGCGGCCAGTCCCAGAAGACCTACCCCGATCAGGGTCGCCAGATGCAGCGGATAGACACGGGCCAGTCGTGCCCACAGGAAGGAACCGTAGCGGAAGGAGCCGTCTGCGGTGCTGGCCAGATAGACGTGACACAGGATGAAGCCGGACAGGACGAAGAACAGTTCAACGCCGAGATAGCCCTGGGCGACAAGGCCGGGGGTCCAGCCGGTGGCCGGCCCCAGGTCGAGCTTGGGCCAATAGTGGAACATGACGACCCAGAAGGCCGCCAGGAACCGCATAGAGGTCAAGGGCTTGAGGTTTTCCGGCGTCATGGCGGTGGTCCGACATCCCGATGATTGACGCGGCAAACTACCGTAGAGGCGATGAGGAACCGTTAAGCGGCCGACATTGACCGCAAGAGGCGGGACGCCGGGCCTCCTTTCGACGGGCAAGACGGCCCTGCTGAAATCGGAGATATGGCCTATGTTGATGGCAATGGATCGTTCCCAGACAAATGACAGTCGGTATGCGGCGCTGGCGCGTCGAGACGCGTCCCAGCGGTTGGCTTTTGTTGTCGGCGTCACGACAACGGGCATCTACTGCCGATCTGGCTGCCCCGCCCGAACGCCACGACGCGAGAATCTCGAGTTCTTCGATACGGTTGAACAGGCCCGGTCGCGCGGATACCGCGCCTGTCTGCGTTGCAAGCCGGACGAGGCGGCCCCCCAGGCTGATAGGGTCGCCAGAGCGTGCCGGATCATTGAGGCCGCGGAAACACCGCCATCTCTGGAGATGTTGGCGGCGAGCGTGGGGCTGTCGCCGCATCATTTTCACCGGATGTTCAAGGCAAAGACGGGCGTGACCCCGGCGGCCTACGCCCGACAGATTCGCGACGGCCGAGCCAAGGCGGCTCTGACGGAGGGGGGGCGCGTGACGGATGTGATCTACGATTCCGGTTTCGGCGCGCCCAGCCGCTTCTATGATTCAGCCGATCGGCGCTTCGGCATGACGCCCACGGCCTGGAAGAAGGCGGGGGCCGGAGAGCGCATCCGGGTGACGGTCGCGGCCTGTTCGTTGGGCCGGGTCCTGGTGGCGGCAACAGACAAGGGCGTGTCTTCGATCGAGCTGGGCGATGATGCCGATTTCATGCTGGCGCGGTTCAAGGCCCGGTTTGCCGAGGCCGAGACGCTGGCCGAGGACGGATATCTTCAGGCGCTGGTCAAGCGCGTCGTCGAATTGATCGACGATCCGAAGGATCCGGGTGCCGATCTGCCGCTGGACGTTCGTGGTACCGTCTTTCAGCAAAAGGTCTGGCAAGCCCTGCGGACCATTCCGGCCGGCCAGACCTGGACCTATGGGGAGCTGGCGGCGGCTATTGGCCGCCCCGGTGCCGCGCGCGCGGTCGGAGCGGCGTGTGGGGCCAATCCCGTGTGCGTTGTGGTGCCCTGTCACCGCGTTGTCGGGTCCAGCGGTTCCTTGACCGGCTACGCCTGGGGTACGGACCGCAAGAGAGAGCTTCTGCGCCGCGAAAGGGGCTGATGTGCTTTTTTGAGGTGGCCCGGTCAGGGGTGTCCCGGCTAGAGACGGGCCATGTCCGAGCTTCAAACCCTGACGGGTCTTTCCGAGATCGCCGACCGTTATGACGTCGTCCTGTGCGATGTCTGGGGCGTGGTGCATGACGGCAAGGTGCCGTTTGCGGCGTCGGTGGAGGCTCTGCGCCGCTTTTCGGAACAGGGTGGCGTGGTGGTGCTGATCTCCAACTCGCCGCGCCCGCGCGAGAGTTTCGTCGTCCAGCTGGATGACATCGGCGTGGATCGCAAAGCCTGGGCTGCTGTGGTGACGTCGGGCGACGCGACGCGGGCGGAACTGGCCAAACGCGCGCCGGGCCCCGCCTGGCGCGTTGGTCCCGAACGGGATGCGGGCATCTATGATGGCACAGGCGTCGAATTGACCGACGATCTGTCCGAAGCGGCCTTTATTTCCTGTACCGGTCTGTTCGATGACGATGTGGACCAACCCGAAGACTACAGAGACGGATTTTCGGATTGCGCGCGGCGCGGGCTCGAAATGGTCTGCGCCAACCCAGACAAGGTCGTTCACCGTGGCAAGGATCTGATCTGGTGCGCCGGTGCCCTTGCCGATGTCTATGCGGCGGTGGGCGGAACGGTCGTCATGGCCGGCAAGCCGTTCTCGCCCATCTATGAGTTGGCGTTGCGAGAGGCGGGCCGGCTACGGACCGGGGCCCTCGACAAGAGCCGCGTTCTGGCAATCGGGGACGGCCTGCCCACCGATGTCCTGGGGGCGAATCGACAGGGCCTGGACTGTCTGTTTGTCGCGGGTGGGATCCATGGGGCCGACGTCGTGGACGCCGCCGGCCGTCTCGACCCGTTGCTGGCCGAGGCTCGTCTGGCCCAGTCTGGGGCCACTGCCCGCTATGTTCTCAAGGAGCTGACCTGGTGAGCGCGCACGCAACCCCCGACGGGGGCTATATTCTCGATGAGTTGTCGGTCGGCATGACGGCAGAGCTGTGCGTGCCGATCACGCATGAGCGCATCATGGCCTTTGCCGAGGCCTCGGGGGACTTCAATCCGCTACACGTTGATGAGGCCTTCGCAAATGCCAGTGCCTATCGGGGCCGCGTCGCCCACGGCCTGCTGTCGGCCTCGTTCGTCTCGGCGGTCGTCGGCACCATCCTGCCGGGGCCGGGCGCGATCTACCTCGGTCAGACGCTGAACTTCCACAGGCCGGTGCGTATCGGCGATGTCGTGGTCGCGCGCGTCACGGTTCAGTCTATCGATCCCTCAGCGCGCGTCATTCTGCGGACCGAATGTCTGGTCGACGGCGACGCGGTCCTTGAGGGCGAGGCCACGATCCGGGTCCCGCGTCGGCGCAGGCGGACCTAGGTGCCGGTGGAGATCATCGAGGGCTGGAAGGACCTGACCACGCGACAGCGGGGTGCGTCCCTGGCGCTGGGCAATTTTGACGGCGTGCATCAGGGCCATCGGGCCGTGATTGAGGCGGCTGTCGTCAAGGCCCGCGCCCTGGGGGTTCCTGCCGGGCTGGTCAGTTTCGAACCTCACCCGCGCCGCTACTTCCAGCCGGATGCGGAGCCCTTCCGGCTGATGACCGCAGGGCAAATGGCGCGGGCCCTGGAAGGATGTGGCATTGATCGCCTGTATCTGCTGCCCTTCGATGCCGAGATGGCGAGCATGACCGATCGAGACTTTGCCGCGCAGGTTCTGGCGGACGGACTGGGCGTGCGCCATGTGGCGGTCGGCTTTGATGTGACCTTCGGCAAGGGGCGGACCGGTTCGCCGGCGGCACTGGCCGACTACGGGCGAGCATTTGGCTTCGAGGTGACGGCCATCCCGGAATTGTCCGCCGACGATGGGACCAAGCTGTCGTCCTCCGGCATTCGCGAGGCGCTGATGGGCGCCCGACCCGACCGGGCCACCGCGATCCTGGGTCGACCTTTTGCCATCGAAGGCGAGGTGGTTCACGGTGACAAGCGTGGTCGGACCATCGGTGTGCCCACAGCCAATGTCCGCCTGGGTGACTATGTCCGACCGGCCTACGGTATTTATGCGACGCGGACGCGCCTGCCTGATGGTCGGATCTTCGACGGCGTGGCCAATCTCGGCGTGCGACCGATGTTCCAGACCGAAGAGCCGCTGCTCGAGGTCTGGCTGTTCGATTTCGACGAAGATATCTACGGCCAGGTCATCGAGACTGAACTGATCGCCTGGATCAGGCCTGAACTGAAGTTCGACGGCCTCGAAGCTCTGAAGGCCCGTATCGACCAGGATGCCGCAGAGGCGCGCCAGGCCCTCGCAGAGCTCCCTGCGCAAGGATAGAATAGCTGAATGACTGACCGCTCCATTAGCCAGGCCGAAGCCGAGGCCGCCGTTCGCACCTTGATCCAGTGGGCCGGCGACGACCCGACGCGCGAGGGCCTCCTGGATACGCCGGCCCGCGTCGCCCGCTCCTATCGCGAGCTGTTTGCCGGCTATGACGAGTGCCCCCGCTCCTATCTGGAACGTACCTTTGAAGAGGTTGCCGGTTATGACGAACTGGTCGTGCTGCGCGACATCCGGTTCGTCAGTTTCTGCGAGCACCACATGCTGCCGGTGGTCGGCAAGGCCCATGTCGGCTATCTGCCGACCAATCGCGTCGTCGGCATTTCCAAGCTGGCGAGGGTGGTCAAGGGCTTTGGCCGACGACTCCAGATCCAGGAAAAGATGACCGCTGAGATCGCTCAGGCGATCCAGGAGGTATTGGAACCCCAGGGCGTTGGCGTGGTCATCGAGGCCGAGCATTCGTGCATGACCCTGCGGGGGGTCGCGGTGCCGGGCGCGTCCTTGAGCACCAGTTGTTTGTTGGGTGTCGTGCGTGACGATCCGCGCACCCGAGAAGAGTTTCTCAGACTGGCGCGCGGCGGATGAGGTCTGACGATCAACTCGACCGGGATCATACGCCCGAGGTGTTGATCGCCGAGGCTGACGCCGGGGACGCAGAGGCGGCGCATCATCTGGCATTGATGTCGGCGGCCGGACTGGCTCGACCCCAGGACTGGTCGGAAGCCTTTCGGCGGCTGGCTCAGGCCGCGGCCAGCGGGCATGTCCTTGCCGATGAGACCCGTCGAATTCTTGGGCCGAACCCGGATCTAGCGAGTTGGCTTCATTCGCCGTCGCCCCGGATTCTGGCCCAGGAGCCCCACGTTCTGGCGATTGATGGCTTTGTGTCGCATGAGGCGTGTGACTGGCTGTGCGCTCGTGCCCTGCCGCATCTCGAAAAGGCCCCGGTCTATGACCCGGAAACCGGCCAGCCCCTGATCAAGTGGAGCCGTTCAAACTCGGCGACCAGTTTCGACCTCCTGGATTGCGATCTGGTGATGATGTTGGTGCGCGAGCGCATCGCCAGGGCCACTGGGCTGCCCGTCGTTGGCCTGGAATCCGTTCAGATCCTTCACTATGCGGTCGGTGAAGCCTTCACGCCGCACTATGACTGGCTGGACCCTGAAAAGGCAGGCCACCGTCCCGACCTCGAGGAGCGGGGTCAGCGTGTGGCGACCTTCCTCACCTATCTGAATGACGACTACGAGGGCGGCGAAACCGAGATGGAGGCGATCGGCCTCAAGCATCGCGGGCGCAAAGGCGACGCCTTCTTCTGGGCGAACATCAAGCCCAATGGTCGTATTGACCTTGCGACGCGCCATGCCGGGCGTCCGCCGACAACCGGTGAGAAATGGGTCTATTCCCAGTGGCTCAGGAACCGGGCCCCGCGCGGTCTGATGAAATCCTAGATCGGCATTCGCATGATCTCCTGATAGGCGGAGATCACCTGATCACGGACCGCGACAACGGTTTCCAGGGAGGCCTCGGCCGAAGCGATGGCCGTGACGACGTTGACCAGATCCGTCTGACCCGCCGAATGGGCGGCCATCTGGGTTTCGGCGGCACGCGTCGCTTCGCCGGCCTGCCCGATGAAACCGGCCAGCATGTCGTCGAAGCCGGGCGCTGCGGCTTCCTGCGGCCCCGATGTCGGCGAGGCGCTGCCTTGAGCGGCCGAATAGGCGCGGAGCGCAGTCAGGGCATCCATGTCCTAGGGGTTCCTATCGCTTGAGCAGGTCCAGCGTGCGCTGTTCCATCGCGCGCGCTGTTTCGATGACGTTGAGGTTGGCCTCATAGGCGCGTTGGGCTTCGCGCATGTCCATCGCCTCGATCAGGGTGTCCACATTGGGTCGTCGGACATAGCCCTCGGCGTCTGCGGCCGGGTGGCCGGGTTCATAATCGAGACGGAAATCGCCCTGATCCTCACGGACCCGGGCCAGTTCGACCCCCGTGGCACCGTCGATTTCGCGGGTCTGGAAGACGGGAACCTGACGACGATAGGGGTCGGCCCCATCAATGGGTGCCGTCGATTCCGCGTTGGCGATGTTCTCGGCGATGATCCGCATGCGCGATTGCTGGGCCCGCAGGGCTGAGGCGGCCACCGCCATGGTCGAGTTTCTCGGGGCAACGGGATCAGTCATCTGTCACGCCTCCAGGATCATCCGCCCGGCTTGCGCGAGGCAAGCCGCAGCATGTTGAGGGACTTCTGATAGAAGCCGATGGCGGCGTCATATTCCATGCGGCTTTCGGCCATGCGCAGCATCTGTTCTTCGACCACGACCGAGTTGCCGTCAGGCGTGGTTTCGGAATCCGGCGTCCGTTCGATGATGAACGGCGAGGTTGTCGCTCCGGGAGCCGTCGGAATGTGGCTGGCAGAGGTCCGGGCCATGGCCAGTCGGTTTGCGCCGCTCAGCGCATCGGCAAAATCTGTCGGTCGAGCCAGATCGCGGGCGGCATAGCCGGGGGTATCGGCGTTGGCGACGTTCTGGGCGACCACGCGTTGACGCTCCGCGAGCCAGCCGAGCCGACCGCGCAGGTTCGAAAACAGGGGGATGTCGTCGATGCCCATAGCGGGCCCTTCCTCATCTACCGGGCATAAAATGCCGCAGCCATGGTTAACCGGACCTTTCAGCAAGACGACGTTAACCATGTTCGAAGAGGTTAGAGCCTTGCCCGGAACGGGCGCGTAAGGCCGGTTCGCCACATGAATTTTCTGAATTTTGCCTGGGCCGTCTTCAGCCTGGCCATCACCTTGGGTCTGATCGGCCTGGTGGCGGTGGGCCTGCGTCGGTATGCGCCCCAGTGGCTTGAGAAGCTGCAGGCGGATCGTGGTGAGCGCCGCCTCAAGGTCACCGAGACGCTGGTGCTTGACCCCGCACGGCGACTGGTTCTGGTTCAGATTGACAATGAAGAACGGTTGCTTCTGCTCGGCGAAGGCAAGGAGCTGACGGGTCCGCAGGCGGTCCGACCCTTGCGCGCCATGCCGTTGGGCGACCGCCCCGAGCGGGGGGCCTAGGCGATGGGCCGGTGGCTCGCCAAACCGACGCAAGACGAACTGATCCGGGCGGCGCGCCTGTCATTGGTTGTGACTCTGTTCTGTCTGGCTTGGCCGGTTGCAGCCCTGGCCCAGGACCTGGTGACCCAGTCAGGCCAGGGGTCATCGATCAATATTGATCTGGGCACCGGGGCCGGTCTGTCCGAGCGGGTCGTTCAGCTCATTGGCCTGATGACGGTGCTGTCGCTGGCTCCGTCCATTGTCATCATGACCACCAGCTTCGTGCGGATCGTGGTGGTGCTTAGCCTGTTGCGAACGGCGCTTGGCCTCCAGCAGTCGCCGCCCAATGCGGTGCTGGTGTCCCTGGCCTTGTTCCTGTCGGCCATCGTAATGGCCCCCACCTGGACGGCGGCTTACGATTCCGGGATCCGACCCCTGCTGGATCAGCAGATGGAGTTGCCGCAGGCCTTCGATCTGGCGGCCGAGCCAGTCAAGACCTTCATGCTCAGCCAGGTGGGAGAGGCCGATCTGGCCCTATTTACGCGACTGTCGAATGTCGAGGCCGGAACCACGGCCCAGGACCTGCCGCTGCGGGTTGTGACGCCCGCCTTCATGATCTCGGAACTGAAGCGCGCTTTCGAAATCGGATTTCTTCTGTTCGTGCCGTTTCTGGTCATCGATCTGGTGGTGGCCAGCGTCCTGATGTCGATGGGCATGATGATGCTGCCGCCGGTGATCGTGTCCCTGCCCTTCAAGCTGATCTTCTTCGTTCTGGTGGACGGTTGGCGGCTGGTGGCGGGGTCCCTTGTCGAGAGTTTCCAGCGAGGTCTGGGCGGCGGATAGCCGCCCGCCCCGTCTGCCGCTAAGGTCGCGGCATGATCCGCCTGTTTGTCGACCATCCGCTGTCACCGGGCGTTGTGCTGGAACCGTCTGCCGATCAGGCACGATATCTGACAGGCGTCATGCGCAAGGGCATTGGGGACAACCTGCTCGTCTTCAATGGCCGCGACGGGGAATGGCGGGCTGAAATCACCGAGGCGTCGAAACGCTCCTGTGTGCTCACCGCGCTCGAGCGCACGCGCGAACAGGCGGTCACACCGGACCTCGAGCTGATCATCGCCCTTGTGAAGCGCAATCGGCTCGAAACCATTGTCGAAAAAGGAGCGGAGCTTGGCTGCCGTCGCGTTCGGCTGGCGATCACGCGCTACACCCAGGCCGATCATGCGCGCACAGACCGGCTTGCCGCCATCGCCATGGAGGCGGCCGAACAGACCGGGCGGCTCGATGTGCCGGAGATCGTCGCTCCCGAGAAGCTGGATCAGATCCTTGAAGAATGGCCTCAGGGGCGCCGTCTGATGTTTTGCGACGAAGGCGGCGGCGTTCAGCCGGCGCTCAAGTCCCTGCCAGACGATGAGGCCCCATGGTCGGTCCTGATCGGCCCTGAGGGGGGCTTTTCGCCGGAAGAGCGGACGCGGCTTCGCGGTATGGACTTCGTCGTGCCGGTTGGGCTCGGACCTCGAATCCTGCGGGCAGATACCGCGGCGATCTCGGCCCTGACGCTCTGGCAGGCCGCCAAGGGTGACTGGCGCTCTTGAGCCGGAGGCCGGAACGGCCCATCTAGCGGCCACGACAAGGGCCCGACTGATGAGCGAACCACTTTCCCGTAATGATCTGGTTTCTGCCCTGGACAAGGGCATGAAGCCGCGTGACCAGTGGCGGATTGGGGCTGAGCATGAAAAGTTCATGTTCGAGCGCTCGGACCTGCACCGGCCCTCCTACGATGAACCGGCGGGAATTCGGGCCATGCTGGATGGCTTGACCCGGTTCGGCTGGGCTCCGGTGCGCGAAGGTGAAAACGTCATCGCCCTGGAGCGGCGGAACGCCGAAGGCATGAGTTCGTCTATCAGTCTGGAGCCCGGTGGCCAGTTCGAGCTGTCCGGTGCGCCGCTGAAGACCGTACATGACATCTGCGACGAAACAGGCCGTCACCTGGTTGAGGTCAAGACGGTGGCCGACGAGCTGAGTTTGGGGTGTCTGGGACTTGGATTTGATCCGCTATGGCGGCGCGACCAGATCCCGGTCATGCCCAAGGGCCGCTACGACATCATGCGCGCTTACATGCCCAAGGTGGGGAAGTTGGGTCTGGACATGATGCTGCGCACCTGCACCATCCAGTCGAACCTCGACTTCGAGTCCGAGGCAGACATGGTGCTGAAATTTCGTACGGCCTTGGCGCTACAGCCGATTGCAACGGCTCTGTTCGCCAACAGCCCGTTCACGGAAGGCAAGCCGAACGGATTTCTGTCCGCCCGCGCCAATGTCTGGACCGACACCGATCCCGACCGCACCGGCATGATCGACTTCGTCTTCGAGGACGGCTTCGGTTTCGACCGCTATGTCGACTATGCGCTCGACACGCCCATGTATTTCGTCAAGCGCGACGGACGGTATGCCGACGCCTCGGGCCAGTCGTTTCGGGATTTCCTGGAGGGCAAACTGCCGGCACTTCCGGGGGAGTATCCAACCATGAAGGACTGGGAGGATCACCTGACCACCCTGTTCCCCGAGGTGCGGCTGAAGTCCTATCTGGAAATGCGTGGGGCCGACGGCGGGCCGTGGAGCCGCATCTGTGCCCTGCAGGGCCTGTGGGCGGGGGTGCTCTATGACGCGCCGTCGCTGGCGTCATGCTGGGACCTAGTCAAGGGCTGGGATATCGAGGATCACGAACGTCTGCGCCGCGACGTAACCCGCCTGGGCCTCAAGGCCGAGGTGGCGGGGCGCTCCGTGCGCGATGTCGCGCGTGACATGGTGGCCCTTGCCCGCATGGGCCTGAAGAACCGCGGGCAATTCTCGGGCGGCATGGTTGATGAGCGCGGCTATGTGTCAGAGCTGGAAGACATCGCCGACAGTGGCGTCACGCCCGCCGAGCGTCTGCTGGATCTGTACCACGGTGATTGGCAGGGCGACGTCAGCCGGGTTTATCGGGACTTCGCCTACTAGGGCGGCGGCGCCGGCTCCTGGGGCGTCTCGTCGCCGTCGATCCGGTAGTAGTCACCTTTGTCGGCGGTGAAGATGTGAACGCCCAGCTCGGTTTGCGTCGGTCGGTCGAAACAGCCCATGGCTACGGCCATACTGGTCCGCGCCGGCGGGTCCCAGAACATTACCGAGCCGCAGGTGCCGCAGAAGCCTCGCCGGACCCTGTCTGACGACTGAAACCAGCGGATCTGGTCCTCTCCGGAGAGGGTCAATCTGTCGCGAGGAACATCGGTCGAGGCCCAAATGTGACCCGACCAACGCCGGCACTGGCTGCAATGACAGGCATCCGGCGCGTGCAGGTCGCCGCGAACCTCGACGCGGATCGCCCCGCAAAGACATGATCCTGTGTGCATGCAGCCCTCCCTCGTGTCGGTCCGACCCTAGTGGTCAAGGCGGAAATGGCCAGCTTGCTGTTTCAGCAGTTGTCAGATGTGCAGCATCGCGGCTCAATCAACCCATGTCGAACCGCACCCAGATCTGGCTCTTTCTCGGCCTCGTTGTCGTCGCCTCCATCGTCTTCAACACCTTGATCATCGGTGGTGGTGGCCTTGGCAATCCGGCCACCCACAAATGGGTCGTCTACATCATGTGGGCCCCGGGCCTGGCGGCCATCCTGACAACGTTGTTGGCGACCCGATCGCTGCGGGGGCTGGGCTGGTGTCCCTGGCCCGTCGGCCAGTTGGCGGTCGGCTGGGCCGTGCCGGTGATCTATGCCGCGCTAACCGTGGCCGGGGCCGTTCTCCTCGGGGCCGGCGGGTTCGATATTTCGCGCTGGCAGGAGGCGGCGGTGGCCCGGCTGGGGCTGAACGTCGGGCCATGGGTTGGACTGCTGGCCTTGTCCGCGGTGGGAACCCTGACCAGCCTGACCCGGGCCGTCGGTGAAGAGATCGGCTGGCGCGGCTTCCTGGTCCCGGCGCTCGGGCGCGAAATGGGTTTCTGGCGGCTCAGCCTGGTGTCCAGCCTGATCTGGCTGGCCTATCACTTGCCGGTGCTGCTGTTTGGTGGCTATGCGGGAGAGGGGACGCCGGTCTGGTACAGCCTGATCTGCTTTACCGCCCTGATTTTCATCATCACCCCGTTCTTCAACGCCATCCGCTTGCGATCCAACAGTTTCTGGCCGGCGGCCCTGGCCCATGCGTCGCACAATCTGTTCATCCAGGGGATCCTGGTGGCCGCCTTTGTCCCCGGCCCACAGGCCAAGTGGCTGACGGGGGAATTTGGTGCCCTCACCTCGCTGGTGGCCCTGGGGGTGGTGGGGATCTATTTTGTCGTCGTGGGTGTGCCACGCACGGCGCACGAGTAAGCCCCAGCGGGAGGCGAAACCCAATGACTCATCCCATTCGCATTGGCGTTGGCGGCTGGACCTATGAGCCGTGGCGCGGTGTCTTCTATCCAGAGAAGCTAAGCCAGAAGAAGGAACTGGCCCATATGGCCGGTCGCCTGACCTCCATCGAGATCAACGGCACCTACTATTCCAGCTTCAAGCCCGATACCTGGATGAAGTGGCGCGACGAGACGCCGGATGATTTCGTCTTTGCGGTCAAGGCCAGCCGGTTCTGCACCAATCGCAAGGTGCTGACGGATGCCGCCGGGTCAATTGAGATGTTCCTGAACCAGGGGCTCACGCATCTGGGCCCCAAGCTGGGGCCGATCAATTGGCAGTTCATGGCAACCAAGACGTTCGACCCGGAAGACTTCGAGGGCTTCCTGAAGCTGCTTCCCGCCGAGAAGGACGGTTTACGGCTGCGCCATGCTCTGGAAGTTCGCAACGGCACGTTCGAAGGCCCGGCCTTCTACGACCTGGCCGCCAAGTACGGTTGCGCGATTATCTATGCCGAAGACCCCGAGGCACCGGAATGGCCGCGCATGGATCAGAACACGACCGACTTCCGATATGCGCGCCTGATGACCAGCCGTGAAGACCAGCCCACCGGCATGACTTCGGAGGAATTGGACGCCGTGGCCACGCGGGCTCTGGCCTGGGCGCAAGGTGGTGATGTCTTTTCCTACTTCATCTCCGGAGCCAAACTGCGCAATCCGGCCGCTGCCGAGGCCCTGATTGAAAAGATGAAGGCCTGACCTGCGCCGCGACCGTCAGTGCACCGACACCGGGGCCAACTCATAGGCGACGGCGGCTGCAAAGGCCTCCTCGCGCTTGAGAAGTACGGCCAACCGCTCGCCGTCCGCGCCATAGACGCCATAGATGATCTGGTCCGGTCGGATCGTTACGCCGGGCCGCGTCTGAATGCCGGCTTCCTGCCCGAGATCCCCCGCGCGCAGCGGGCGGACATAAACGAGGTTTGGGGCCCCGAGTTCGGCAAAAGCCTTTCGCGAAAAAGCAGTCGTCATCGTGTCTGGTCCTTGACCAAAGGAACGCCCATGCGGCCTGCGGGTTCACGCCAGCCGGACATTCCGAGTTTCAATTGTCCTGCGAAAAGGGGCGGAAGTAGGGACTCTATCCGGCCCGGATGGGGATCTGCCGCACCACCTGGCTGGCCGGGGGCTGAGTCAGATCGACGTGTAACAGGCCATGTTCGACCGTCGCGCCGACAACCTCCATTCCATCCGCCAGGACAAAGGCCCGGTTAAAGCCCCGAGCCGCTATGCCGCGATGAAGATAGGTGCCTTCGGGGGCCGAGGGTTCGCTGTCGCGACGCCCCGAAATGGTCAGCTGGCGTCCCTCGACGGTGACGGACAGCTGGTCTGGTGAAAAGCCGGCCACGGCCAGTGAAATGCGGACGCCGTCGTCTCCGACAGCCTCGACATTGTACGGGGGATAGCCCTCCGCCGCGATCTTGGCGGCGCGGTCGATCAGCGACCGGGTCTGCTCGAAGCCGAGCAGGAACGGGCTGTCAAAAAAGACAGAGCGGGACATGAGCCCTCCTTGGGAAGCGACCCTTGCACAGGTGAGGCCCTCCGAAGAAGCGCCTCGTTAGGCTCTAGGTGGGGTCCGCGGAGCTTCTGGTCAAGCGGCCTAACCCGCGCTTCCGCTAGGCCCGGATAGGACGAAGGCCCGGCGGGGGTCCGCCGGGCCTTCGATGGTGGAGCTAAGCGGAGTCGAACCGCTGACCTCTTGAATGCCATTCAAGCGCTCTACCAACTGAGCTATAGCCCCGATCGTCTCGGGTTTGCGGGATGGCCTCCCGCAAGGCGGCGGAACCTAGTCGCACCGGCCCGCCCGATCAAGCCCCGCTGAGCGCGAAATTCGACCGGGCGGATCAGGGCGATCAGTCGTCGTCGTCCTCGCCGGGAATCCCGTCGATTTCGTCGTCGAAATCCTCGTCGTCGTCGTCCTCAAGGAAGGGCACAGAATCGTCGTCGTCATCGGCGACGTCATCGTCGTCGTCAGCGTCGCCCATGCCTGGCGCGACCTTGTCGGTGTCGTCACCGTCGTCGTCGTCGTCGCCGACCGGGATCTCGTTGGCGGCTTCGTCGATCTCCGGGGTCGCCGGCTCGTCCTCTTCCTCGTCCTCGTCGTCGTCCTCCGAGGTCTTGGGCTTGGACTTGACCTGATCCTCGGTGTCCTCGTCCTCATCGGTCTGGTCGTCATCGGCCACACCGGGGCGCCCGCGCCCGCGGCGCAGACGGATGGCCTCTTCGGCTTCGAATTCGGTGTCGCACTTGGGACAGTGCGCGGGGCGACGATTCAGATCGTAAAACTTGGCCTGGCAGTTCGGGCAGATCTGCTTGGCGCCGAGCTCGGGATTAGCCACGGTCAAAGCCTTGCTGTTCGTGAGGTGGGGTTTGACCCCAGACGTATCGGGCGGCTCCCTTGCCACCGGATTTGGCCGCTGTCAAAAGCGATTTCATCGTCACGCGTTGAGAGGCCCATGGCCCGGGATCAGATGGACCGCCAAAGCCTGACCGCCAGGCCCTCGACAGCCCTGTCTGGAAAGGTGCGTGCGCCAGGCGACAAGTCGATCTCGCACCGAGCCTTGATCCTATCGGCCCTGGCGGTCGGAGAAGGCCGGATTGACGGCCTGCTGGAGAGCGATGACGTCCTGGCCACGGCCGCCGCGGTGGCGGCGATGGGGGCTGAAACCGAACGGCTGGGGCCGGGCGTGTGGCGCGTGGTCGGTCAGGGTGGCCTGCGACAGCCCGACGGGATTATTGACTGCGGCAACTCAGGAACAGCCGCGCGCCTGCTGATGGGGGCGGTTGCCGGCTACCCGATCGCGGTGCGGTTTGACGGGGATGAAAGCCTGAGGGGGCGTCCGATGGCGCGTGTCAGCGAGCCCCTGGTCCTGATGGGCGCGCGGGTGTCTGCAGACCGTCTGCCGCTGACGGTGGGCGGCGGCGGGCATTTTGGCGCCCCGCTGAACGCCGTCCAGTGGACGTCTCGAAACGCCTCGGCGCAGGTCAAGTCCGCCATCCTGCTGGCAGGCTTGCGGGCAGACGGCGTGACCTCGGTGACCGAGCCCTCAGCCAGCCGGGATCACACCGAGCGAATGTTGCCCCTGTTTGGCGTGGAGGTTCAGCGCGACGGACTGACGGCAGCGGTCGGAGGCGGTCAGGCCTTGTCGGCGACGGATCTGAGCGTGCCGGGTGATCCGTCGTCGGCCGCCTTTCCGTTGGCGGCGGCTTTGCTGATCCCGGGCTCTCGCGTGACCGTTGAGGGGGTGATGCTCAATCCAGCCCGGACAGGCCTGTTTGAAACCCTGGTTGAGATGGGAGCCGATCTGACCATTGCGAACCGGCGCGAGCAGGGTGGCGAGACGGTCGGCGACATCACCGCACGCGGATCGCGCATGCGGGGCGTGGAGGTGCCCCCCGAGCGCGCCGCCTCAATGATCGACGAGTACCCCATTCTGGCGGCCCTGGCCTCGGCTGCCGAAGGACCGACAATCATGCGCGGTCTCGAGGAGCTGAGGGTCAAGGAGAGCGATCGGATCGCCGGAACGGCGGCGATGCTGAGGGCCTGTGGGGCCATCGTCGAGGAAGAACCGGCGGGCCTGATTGTTCAGGGACAGGCGCGCGCGCCCTCCGGCGGCGGTCGCGTCGAAACCCACGGCGATCACCGTCTGGCCATGAGTGCCCTGGTGCTGGGTCTGGCGGCGTCACGCCCCGTCAGCGTGGACCGGCCCGACATGATCGCGACCAGCTTTCCCGGCTTCGTCGATCTGATGACCGGCCTCGGCGCGCAAATGGGTCCGTCATGAGGCTGGTGACGGCCATTTGTGCGACGGCGGTGGGCGGCTTGATGTGGCGCGGGCTCAGCGGGGCCATGCAGAACGGCGAGATCATCGCCTTCTCACGCCGGCGGTTCGTGGACATGGTGTCGATGGCCGATGACCCCACGCGCTTCGGCTTCAGTTTGATCGCCCATGCGGTCATTCTGATCGCCGCCGTGGTAGTGACCTTTCGGGCCCTGGTCGAGAAGCCCAGCAACCGGATACGGCGTCGGCCTTGATGGCGTGCTTGGCAAAGCCACACTTCGGCGGCTAAGGGCGAGGCGTGAGCACCGACCTTATCATCGCGGTTGATGGCCCGGCAGCATCGGGCAAGGGTACGATCGCGGCGCGGCTCGCGGCGCATTATGACCTACCGTATCTGGACACCGGCTTGCTCTACCGGGCGGTCGGGCTGGCGGTTCTGGCGGCAGGGTGCGATCTCGACGATCCCGAGCAGGCTGCCGTTGCAGCCCGGTCGTTGGATCTGGCGGCTCTGGATGACCCGGCCCTGATCGGGCGCGCCGCCGGCGACGCGGCCAGCCGCGTGGCCTTTCATCCGCCGGTCCGAGAGGCGCTTCTGGCCTTGCAGAAAGACTTTGCCGCCCAACCCGGCGGTGCGGTGCTGGATGGGCGTGACATCGGCACGGTGATCGCGCCTGAGGCCGATGTGAAGATCTATGTCACCGCTGATCCTGACGTGCGCGCCGAACGCCGCTGGAAACAGCTGGTCAACCGCGGCGAGACGGTCGCCTTTGAAACCATCCTGGAAGACATCCGCGAACGCGATGCCCGCGACGCCGGGCGAGACGCGGCACCGATGGTGGCGGCGCAAGACGCGGTCTTGCTGGATACGTCTGACTTGGCTATAGACGCCGCCTTCGAGGCGGCCTGCCGCATCGTCGAAGAGGCGCGAGCCCGCAAGGGCTGAAATCAAACGCACCTCCGCTCGACGGCCGCAGGCGTTCGGGACCCCCCGGTCCCCGTCCGAGACCTTTCAAACCCTAACCGAACGAACGGGCGGATTCCCGTGTTGGCTTCGCGCCGCACGTCCGCCCCTGGAGCAACCTCAAACATGACTGACACCCTCAACCCCACTCGCGACGATTTCGCCGCCCTGCTGGACGAACAGCTCACCGGCCGCGACTTCAACGAAGGTCAGGTCGTCCACGGCCTGGTCGTCGGCGTCGAAAAGGACTTCGTCATCGTCGACGTCGGCCTGAAGACCGAAGGCCGCATATCGGTGCGTGAGTTCACCGGCGGCGACGCCTCGGCTGCGCCCAAGGTCGGCGACACCGTCGAGGTCTATCTGGAGCGCGTCGAGAACGCGATGGGTGAGGCGGTCATCAGCCGCGACAAGGCCAAGCGCGAAGAGGCCTGGAACCGTCTGGAAGGCGTCTTCGCCTCGGAAGAGCCGGTCATGGGCACCATCGTCGGCCGCGTGAAGGGCGGCTTCACCGTCGACCTGGGTGGCGCTTCGGCCTTCCTGCCGGGCTCGCAGGTGGATATCCGCCCGGTCCGCGACGTCGGCCCGCTGATGGGCAAGGAGCAGCCGTTCCAGATCCTGAAGATGGACCGTCCGCGCGGGAACATCGTCGTCTCGCGTCGCGCCATCCTGGAAGAGGCTCGCGCCGAACAGCGCACCGAGCTGGTCAGCCAGCTGGCAGAGGGCGAAATCCGCGAAGGCGTGGTCAAGAACATCACCGACTACGGTGCGTTCGTGGACCTGGGTGGCATCGACGGCCTGCTGCACGTCACCGACATGAGCTGGAAGCGCGTGTCGCATCCGTCGCAGGTCCTGGCGGTCGGCGACACGGTCAAGGTCCAGATCGTCAAGATCAACCCGGACACCCAACGCATCTCGCTGGGCATGAAGCAACTTCAGACCGATCCGTGGGATGGTGTCGAGGCCAAGTATCCGGTCGGCGCCAAGATGACCGGTCGCATCACCAACATCACCGACTACGGTGCGTTTGTTGAGCTGGAAGCCGGCGTCGAAGGTCTGGTCCACGTTTCGGAAATGTCCTGGACCAAGAAGAACGTCCATCCGGGCAAGATCGTCTCCACCTCGCAGGAAGTGGACGTCATCGTGCTGGACGTCGACGCCTCCAAGCGCCGCATCTCGCTGGGCCTCAAGCAGGCCCAGGCCAATCCGTGGGATGCCTTCCTGGAAGCCCACCCGGTCGGGTCCACCGTCGAGGGCGAAGTCAAGAACGCCACCGAGTTCGGTCTGTTCCTGGGCCTGGACAACGACATCGACGGCATGGTGCACCTGTCGGACATCGACTGGAACACGCCGGGCGAAGAAGCCATCCAGCGTTACCGCAAGGGCGAAATGGTCAAGGCCAAGGTGCTGGACGTTGACGTCGAGAAGGAACGTGTCTCGCTCGGCATCAAGCAGCTGGGCGGCGATCCGCTGGAGGGCGACGCCTTCGTTCGCGGCCAGACCGTCACCGTGACCGTCACCGAGGTCACCTCGGGCGGTATCGAGGTCAAGTTCGGCGATGACGATGCGCCGGCCACCGCCTTTGTCCGTAAGTCGGATCTGTCGCGCGATCGTGCCGATCAGCGTCCCGAGCGTTTCGCCGTGGGCGATCGTGTCGACGCGCTAGTCACGGCCGTTGACCGCGCGACCCGCCGCATCTCGGTGTCGATCAAGGCGCTGGAGATGAAGGACGAGAAGGAAGCCGTTGAGCAGTACGGCTCGCAGGATTCGGGCGCTTCGCTCGGCGACATCCTGGGTGCTGCCCTCAAGGAAAAGGCCGACAAGTCGTAAGACTGCAGGCCAACGTCAGGAAATTGCCCCGTCCGGTCCGCCGGGCGGGGTTTTTTCTGAATCGACTTCAGGTCGAATCCCCCTTTTTCCCCCGCACGGTGAAGGCTAGTGTGGACGGATGGATCGGGGCCCGATCGAGGGGAGAGCTGCGCGAGCGGCGAAAACGAGATGATCAAGTCCGAGCTGATCGACCGCCTGGCGGCCGAAAATCCACACCTCACGCAAAAGGACGTCGAGCGCATCGTCAATGTCATCCTTGATGAGATGACGGACGCGCTGGCTGACGGGGGCCGGGTGGAACTGCGCGGCTTTGGGGCCTTTTCCGTTCGCAGCCGACCCGCGCGTCAGGGGCGTAACCCACGTACCGGCGACGCCGTGCGTGTGCCGGCCAAGTCGGTTCCGTTCTTCAAAAGCGGCAAAGAGCTGCGCGAACGGCTCAACGCCGACTAGAGTCATAGTTGAAGACAGGGGACGGCACCGGCATGAGCGTTTTTTCCGAGTTTCGAGAGTTCATCTCGCGCGGCAACGTCATCGATCTGGCAGTGGGCGTGGTCATCGGCGCGGCCTTCGGAAAGATCGTGACCAGCCTGGTCGACCAGGTGGTCATGCCGCCGATCGGCTGGCTGATTGGTGGCGTCGATTTCACCGCCTTGAAGGTTGCGCTGCCGGAGAACCCGGCCAATCCGGGGGCCGATACGGTCTTTATCGAGTACGGGGCATTCCTGAACACGATCATCCAGTTTGTGATCGTGTCCTTCGTCATCTTCATGGTGGTCAAGGGGATCAACAAGCTGCGGCGTCAGCAGGCGGCCGAGCCGGATGCGACACCCGAGGCCCCGACCCCGACCGAGGCCCTCCTGGTCGAGATTCGCGACGAACTGCGCGCCCGCAAATAGGCCGATCAGGCCGCCAGCCCGGCGGCCTGCATCAGGGGCTTGAGCGTCTCCACTGCCTCCCGGTCGCCGGCGAGGACCCGGCGGAGTTCGGGGCCCTTCAGCAGACGCAAGGCTTCGGCACGCGCACGGTTGGAAGCCGGGCCAACCGGACACCCTTGTCCGCAGGCCATACGGAGCAGCAAGGCCAGTCTCTGAAGCAGGGGGACGGGGGCTCGTGCGATCTGGGCCGTGACCTTGCCCTGAGCCTCCACCATGTCTCCGATCCGACCCAGGGTTTCGTGAATCGCGGCTTGGTCCTTGGGGCTGAGGCCACAGGCCTGGGCGCGTGACTGCAGGTCAGCCAGGCTTGCCAGCTTGCTGCCGGGGGACGCCTCGCCCTCACGCAGGCTCCGCTCAAAGCGAAGGGCCGAGACGCAGGCAATCAACCAGCGCGCCGCACTGCGTTTGGCGGAGTTGCCCGTCACATTCTCACACAGCCGGACCAGCATGTCGGCCTCGATCAGCGGATTGCCGACCGTCCCGACATAGGCTTCGACGAAATCCGCCCCCACCAGCGCCTTGGATCGCTCGGCAAAGGCGAGTTGCGCCTCCTCAAGCGTCAGGAACTTGCCGGCTGACGCCGTCAGGACCATGGCCATGGCTCGCAGGACATCAATCTCGCCTGAAGGATCGCCGGGCCTCAGCCGCCGGGGCCCCATGAGTTCGCGCAGCACCCGCCGGGACAGGCTTGTGGCCAGCAGCCGATACTGGCCCCGCGCCATATGCCCACCCAGCCGTAAGGCGGGGCCGTCCAGTGGCGGCAGGACCGCAGCAACCCGCTTGTCTGCCTGAGCCAGGAGGTCGGCCTCGACCGGGACGGCAAGACGCACCATGGCAGCCAACTGTCCCCCCACGTCGAGCGTCGCTCCCAGAACGTCGGCGCGACCCTGACGGACGTTGAAGATCTCGGCCATGATCTGTTCGATCGTGACATGAACCAGGGCGGCTGGTTCGGCCTCTTCAGGGGCGGTGTCGGCCAGGTTCATCAGAAGCTCGAACTTGGCACGCCAGCCGCGCACCTCGCCCATGGCGGCGGCGATAGCGCCACCCATGAGGAAGGCCCGGTCTGACTTGTTGGCAAGGCGCCGCGCGATGTCGGCAATGGGCTCGGCCCTGAGATTGGGGAAGCCGTCATTGCGGCCGGTTCGCACCACTCGCTCGATCGCCTGATCGGTCAGTCGCTGGTAGTGGCGGATGATCTCGTGGACGGCCTGTCCGGTCGACTGGCTCTCCGGGACGGCGATCTTCTGCAGGGCGTGCTGGAGCTCGATGCCGGAGGCCTCAAGCTGCTCAACCAGATCGGCCCGATGCAACAGCTCAAAGGGGATCAGGCCCTGGCGGTCCAGCCAGCCGTCCAGAACCCGGCCGATAAGCTCGCGTGCGTGAACCGTATAGAGGTCCGGCGGAGCCGTGCAGACCATGAGGGACTTGTCGTCGCGCGCTGCCTTGGGGCGAGGCGGTTCAGGCGCCCCCTTGGTGACGATGGTGACGCTTCGAAACTCCATGGTCTGGACGTCGAGCGTTTCCTTGGTCACGCGGACCGAAACCGCCCGCTTGTCCACCAACATGTCATCGGCCAACTGGATCGCCTGCTCGCGAGATTCGAGAGCGGTCTGGAGCACCCATCCGGCTTGGGGTGTTTTGCGTGCAAAGACTTCGAAATGAACGGGACCCGCCATTCGGCTTTGATGGCACGAGCGCTGTTAAAGACGGGTAATCGTCATTACTCTGCGTGACCCGGATCGGGGCACCACAAGAACCGGCCCGATCAAATCCTAGAACGCGCTTTCGCCGGTAATCGCCCGGCCCAGGATCAGGGCGTGAACGTCGTGGGCGCCTTCATAGGTGTTGACCGTTTCCAGGTTCATGGCGTGGCGCATGACGTGCATTTCGCCGGTGATGCCGGCCCCGCCGTGCATATCGCGCGCGACCCGGGCGATATCCAGCGCCTTGCCGCAATTGTTCCGCTTCATCAGGGAGATGGCCTCCGGCACCCACGCTCCGGTGTCGAGCAGACGGCCCAGAGCATAGGCCCCCTCAAGGCCCAGGAAGATCTCGGTCTGCATATCGGCCAGCTTCTTCTGGACCAGCTGGCGGCTCGACAGGGGCCGGCCGAACAGCATCCGGTCGGCCACATAGTCGCGACTGGCGTGGAAACAGAATTCCGCCGCGCCCATGGCACCCCAAGCGATGCCGTAGCGGGCCTTGTTGAGGCACGAGAACGGCCCGCGCAGACCTTTGACGCCCGGCAGCAGGTTCTCCTCCGGCACGAAGACGTCGTTCAGGCCGATGTCGCCGGTTATCGAAGCGCGCAAGGACAGCTTGTCGCCGATCTTGTCGGTGGTGAAGCCGTCAAAGCCGCGCTCGACGATGAAGCCACGGATGACCCCGTCCAGCTTGGCCCAGACCACCGCCAGGTCCGAGATCGGAGAGTTGGTGATCCAGTATTTGGCCCCGTTGAGCTTGTAGCCGTTGGGCACGGCCTCAGCCTTGGTCTTCATTGAGGCGGGATCAGACCCGCCGTCGGCCTCGGTCAGACCGAAACAGCCGATCAGCTCCCCCGCGGCCATGCGCGGCAGAAAGCGGCTCTTCTGTTCCTCGGAGCCGAAGGCATAGATGGGGTACATGGCCAGCGACGACTGCACCGACATGGCCGAACGATAGCCGCTGTCGATCGCCTCGATCTCGCGCGCGATCAGGCCATAGGCGACGTGGCTGGCCCCCGAGCCGCCGTACTGCTCCGGCAGCATGGCCCCCAGGAAACCCATCTCGCCCATCTCGGTCATGATGGCGCGGTCGAATGTCTCGTCACGGAAGGCCTCGACGATGCGCGGCAACAGTTGCTCGCGGGCATAGGCGCGCGCGGCGTCGCGGATCATGCCCTCGTCGTCGGTCAGCCGGCCGTCCATGTCGAACGGGTCTTCCCAGCGAAAGGTCTTGGCGGGGGCCGCATTGCCGTCGTGGGCCATGTCGAATGTCCTGTTTCGTCAGCGCAGATGTTCGCGCGGTCTGTGAATTGCGGGCGTGATACGGCAGTATGGCCGAAAGCACTAGCGGCCAGGGCGATCCCTTCCCGATGTCCAACCTGTTCAAACGTCTTTTCGTCGAGCATCCGCGCCAGGTGGAGGAGAGCTATCTCGAGCACATGGCGGCCTCCGGGCGCTTTGGGTTCAAGCTGTTGCGGCTGTCGGCCTGTGCCTTTGCCCATGCCCTGGTTCCCGGCATTTTCGTCACGACCGTGTCCGACGAGATCAAGGCCACCGCCAAAACCATGGGCACGCGCGCGCAAGAGGCCCGCGAATGCCGGATGAAGGACGCCGGGGTGTGGGATCCGGGACTCTAGGGTCTAACGGATCGTTCCGCTTGCGACGCTGAAACGCTAGAGGCCGGGTATGACCACTTCTAAAGGCCCCCTCGACGGCGTTGTCGTGCTGGATCTGTCGCGCGTGCTGGCCGGGCCGTGGGCGACCCAGGTGCTGGCCGATCTCGGGGCCCGCGTCATCAAAATTGAGCGGCCCGGAGCCGGTGACGATACCCGCCAGTGGGGCCCGCCCTTTACGACACAGTCGAACGGCGCGCGGGGTGATGCGGCCTATTTTATGGCGGCCAACCGCAACAAGCGGTCCGTCACGGTCGACATGGCCCGGCCGGAGGGGGCCGGACTGATCCGTCGGCTGGCGATGAAGGCCGATGTGGTGGTCGAGAATTTCAAGACCGGCGGGCTGGCCAAGTATGGCCTGGACTATGCGGCCCTGAGCGCGGTCAATCCACGGCTGGTCTATGCCTCGATCACAGGCTTTGGCCAGGATGGCCCCCTCAAGGACAAGGCCGGGTACGACTATATGATCCAGGCGATGGGCGGCCTGATGTCGATTACCGGTCAGCCTGACGGGGCCCCGGGAGCCGAGCCGATGAAGGTCGGGGTGGCGGTGGTCGACCTGTTCACCGGCCTGTATACCGCCAACGCCGTTCTGGCGGCTCTGTTGGACGCCCGCGCGACCGGGCAGGGCCAGCACATTGACGTCGCCCTGTTCGATGTCCAGGTAGCCATGCTGGCCAATCAGGCCACCAACTTCTTTGTGTCGGGAGAGGCCCCGACGCGCATGGGGAACGCCCACCCCAATCTTGCCCCCTATCAGCCGTTCGCCACGACCGATGGCGCGGTGGTCATCGCCGTGGGCAATGATGGGCAGTTCAGGGCGCTGTGCCGGGCTATCGGGGCCGATGACCTGGCGGCGGACGCCCGCTTTACGACCAACGCCCAGCGGGTTGAGCATCGGGCCGAGCTGGTCCAGGCCCTGGCCCCATTCCTGGCCTTGCGGAGCACGGACGGCTGGATCGAGACGCTGGAGGCGCACGGGGTGCCGTGCGGCCCGATCAACACGATCGACCGGGTCTTTGCCGAGCCGCAAGGTGTCCATCGCGGACTGATCGTCGGGCAGGACCGGGCCGACCTGGCCGAACGGGTGCAGACCGTGGCCAGTCCCATGCGCCTGTCGAAGACGCCGGTGTCCTACCGTTGGGCACCGCCGGCGTTGGGGGCGGACACCGAGGCGGTGCTGGGCGAGGAGCTGGGGCTGACCCCCCAAGAGGTCGCGGCCCTTCGCGGCGACGGCGTGCTCTGAGCCCGGTCCTTAGTGCACTGTGAATCGGGTGCACTAAGTGCACTAAGTGCACTAAATTTCGAGAAGGGCTTCCACCCGCACCGGCCTGAATGGCCCGGATAGACAGTATGCTGATCCCCCGGCTGCGACGACAACTCCTGCACGGTTTTCCGAATTTCCTTCTCGCATCAATGACCAGGCCAGCCAGAAAGCGAGCGCAGGCCTAGCCGTTCTGCACCGCGAAGATTCCAAACGCGGCGATCACCCGCTCATAGACTTCGCGTTTGAAGGGAGCGGCGACGTCGATTACCCGCGTCAGCGCTTCCCAGCGCCACTGGTCAAACTCCGGCTCGCCGTAGCCGTAGAGATTGATCTCGGCCTCGGTTCCGGTGAAGCGAAAGGCGAACCAGATCTGTTTCTGGCCCAGCCAGCCCTTGCGCCCCAGCCGCCTGTCGCGCGCGATCACACCCGGCGGAAAGTCGTAGGTGATCCAGTCTTCGGTCCTGGCTAGATAGTCGACGGACCGAATGCCGGTTTCCTCGGCCAGTTCGCGGCGGGCGGCGGCCTCAAGATCCTCGCCGGGGTCGACCCCGCCCTGCGGCCATTGCCAGCGACGGTCGTGGGGGACATCGGCGCGCCGCCCAATCCAGGTCAGGCCCTGATCATTGAACAGGACGATGCCGACGTTGGGGCGGTGCTGGGGAAAGGCGTCAGATTCGCTCACGAGGCGCGGCGAACGCCGGAGCGGGCCACCAGGGCGGAGGCCGGGGCTAGCTGGATGCCGCGATCATTCAGGCCTTGCGTCCAGCGCACGGCGGTCGCCACCGTCACGGCAAAGCCGTAGCCGGAGCCCAGGGCCTGGCCGTTGGCGCGGGCGGTGGCTTCCAGGGCATTGAGCGCGGCCAGGATGGAGGCGGCGTCCTGGGCCTCGTCGACCACCCGGTTGGCGCTGGCACGTCCATAGGCCCCTTGACGATTGCGGGCCTGCCCATCGTCGATGAAAGCCAGACCGCGCGATCTCAACCGCTGCATGAAGGGGGTCATGGAGGTGTCTGAGGCGATGAAGGCCGAGCCGAAATAGTTGGTCACACCGAAATAGCCGGTGGTGCGACCCAGAAGCCAGTTCAAGCGACGGTCCAGTTCGTCGATGTCAGAGTTCGCCAACAGGGTATAGGGACCGGTGTCGTTCTGGGGGTAGTCCTCGGGCTCCATCGGCAGCTCGAGCAGAACCTCATGGCCATCGGCGCGCGCCAGGTCGATCCAGGCCTGAAGCCCTTCGGCATAGGGAACAAAGCTGAGGGTGACTTCGGGCGGCAAGGCTTCGATGGCGGCGCGCGTCGCCGGGGCGTTCAGCCCTAGGCCACCAACGATCAGAGCCACACGAGGTCGGCCATCGGGGGCAAACGGCCTGGCATAGGCCGAGAAGGGGGTGCGTCCGTCCGTGGCGATGACCGGCAGGGGGCCGTTCGGGCCAGGCTGGGACAGCCCGGCAATCGGGGCTGCGGCCAGGGGTGCTGCAGGGGCCTGACGCACGACCGGCCCGGTCAGAACCTGAGCGGAACCCGGCAGGGTGATAACTGCCTCGCCGCCCGGCGCATCAACGTCGCCCGGCGCGGTCAGGTCCTGATAGGCTCCCAGGGTGTCCATGCCGAAAACCTCAGCGCCGCTGATGGGCTGGCGTTCAACGGGAGCGGGGCGCTCGACATCCGCCCGCCCTGTGGGCGTTCCGGCCCGCGGGTCCCCGATGGCCAGGATGAGAAGACTGGCGGCCCCCAGGAAGGTCAGGCCGGCGACCGCAACGGCCACGGGCGGCTTCTTGAGGAGAGCCAGAAGCGCGCGCACGTTCAGCTTCGTCCCCTCGGAGGGGGGAGAACCGGCATGGTTGGCCAGGGCGGACTGACGACGCGCAAACATAGTGGCGCGGAATCTGCGACTGTCGTGGTTAACAAAGACTAAGGGGTCGCCGGTGTTGCGGCTGAAAATCGCATCAGGATCAGGCCGCCGACGATCAGGGCCGCCGCCGTAACCCGCATGAGGCTGAGCGGCTCGTTCAGGACCATGGCCCCGACGATGAAGGCCCCCACGGCACCGATGCCCGTCCAGACGGCGTAGGCCGTGCCCAGGGGCAGGGTTCGCATCGACAGGGACAGCAAGGAAAAGCTGACGATCATGGCCCCGATCGTGATGATGCTGGGCCACAGGCGGGTGAAGCCTTCGGACTGTTTCATGGAGAAGGCCCAGACGACCTCCAGCACACCGGCGACGAACAGATAGATCCAGGCCATGGGTCGGCCCTCCTTGCAAAGGGCCGGGCCGTCCCGGGCTTGTCACCGCCATGGGCGGGGCGAGGACGTGGCCTCGTCTTGCGGACGGCTACTTAGGGCACCTGAGCGCCGGGTCAAGCCGCCGGGGTCAAATCCGCCTCGGTGAACGGCTCCACCGCCAGGGCGTCGCGGCCATCGCGGATGGCGATCTGCAGGCGGAAGGCCTGGGCGATGTTGAAGGCGCGGTCCAGGAACAGGTCTGCCACCGCCGGCGGGCACAGGTCGCGCACCGTGATGCGAAACAGGCTGAGCCAGCGGTGGAAATGGGCGTCGGTCAGCTCCGGCAGGGCCAGATGCTTGGGCATGGGGCGACCGTGATAGCGGCCCGTCCGCATCAGCACCGAGGACCAGAAATCGCACATGGTTTCAAGATGATGTGGCCAGGCTTCCGGGGCGATGCGGGCGTCGAACACCGGGGCCAGCTCGGCATCGGCCCGGACCTGATCATAGAAGCCGAAGACGACCTGTCGGATCATCACCTCATCGAGGCCGTCGGGGATGTAGGGCGGAAGCGTTGGCATGAGGTGGATACTGGTCCTGCGGCCCTCGGACTCAAGCTGCATAGATGGCGGGCACGACGAGGCGGGTCACTCCTGGTCGAGAAGCTGGTCAAACGCCCAGGTCGCGGCCTGGAACTTGTCGCGGCATCCTGGATTGCAGAAGCCCACCACATGGCCCCGATAAACCGTCAGGGCGTCGGCAGAGACGGGCTCGCCGGACCAGGGGCAGGTGGTGTTGACGCAGTCTTGGAGGCGAAGGGGCGTGTCGACCATGAGCCGACCTATCAGATCGCGCCGGCCGCACCAATGACCCACGGCTCTCTCCCGGGGGAGGGGCCCGATGAGCGCCGTCAGGCCTCGGACGCTTCCGCGGCCTCTTCGGCCAGGATGGTCAGGCCTTCGGGGGTGACGTCGGCGAAGCCGCCCTTGACGGCGAAGGTGCGGCGGTTGGCACCGATGCGGACCGTGACCGGCCCTTCACGCAGGGCCGTCATAAACGGCGCGTGGTTGGGCAGGACGCCGAAGTCGCCTTCGACGCCCGGCGCGTCAACCTGATCGACCTCGCCGGCGAAGACTTCGCGCTCGGGGGCGACCAGGGAGAATTGAAGTTTGTCAGCCATTATGCCTCAGCCGCCATCTTCTCGGCCTTGGCCACGACTTCGTCGAAGCCGCCGACCATGTAGAAGGCCGCTTCAGGATAGGCGTCGCCTTCACCGTCGCAGATGCGCTTGAACGACGAGATGGTGTCTTCCAGCGAGACGAACTTGCCCGGCGAGTTGGTGAACTGCTCGGCCACGAAGAAGGGCTGGGACAGGAAGCGCTGGATCTTACGGGCGCGAGCCACGACCAGCTTGTCCTCTTCGGACAGCTCGTCCATCCCGAGGATGGCGATGATGTCCTTCAGGGCCTTGTACTGCTGGAGGATTTCCTGAACGCGACGGGCGACGGCGTAGTGTTCGTCGCCGATGACCAGCGGGTCCATGATCCGCGAGGTCGAGTCCAGCGGGTCCACGGCCGGGAAGATGGCCTGGGCGGCGATGTCACGCGACAGAACCGTGGTGGCGTCCAGGTGGGCGAACGAGGCGGCCGGGGCCGGGTCGGTCAGATCGTCGGCGGGGACGTAGATGGCCTGGACCGACGTGATCGAGCCCTTCTTGGTCGAGGTGATGCGCTCCTGCAGGTTGCCCATCTCGGTCGCCAGGGTCGGCTGATAGCCCACCGCCGATGGGATACGGCCCAGAAGCGCCGACACTTCCGAGCCGGCCTGGGTGAAGCGGAAGATGTTGTCGACGAACAGCAGCACGTCCTTGCCTTCCTCGTCGCGGAAGTATTCCGCGATCGACAGGCCGGTCAGGGCGACGCGGGCGCGGGCACCCGGCGGCTCGTTCATCTGACCATAGACCAGGGCGCACTTGGAGCCTTCGGTCGAGCCGTTGTTCTTGGCCGGATCAACGTTGACGTTCGACTCGATCATCTCGTGATAGAGGTCGTTACCTTCGCGGGTACGCTCACCCACACCGGCCAGAACCGAATAGCCGCCGTAGGCCTTGGCGATGTTGTTGATCAGCTCCTGCATGGTCACGGTCTTGCCGACGCCGGCGCCGCCGAACAGGCCGATCTTGCCGCCCTTGGTGTAGGGGCACATCAGGTCCACGACCTTGATGCCGGTGACCAGGATTTCCGCCGAGGTGGACTGTTCCTCGAAGCTCGGAGCTTCCTTGTGGATCGGACGGTGCATGTCCGTCTTGATCGGGCCGGCCTCGTCGATCGGGTCGCCGACGACGTTCATGATGCGGCCGAGGGTGCCGGGGCCGACGGGCGCCTGGATCGACGAGCCGGTGTCGGTCACCGGCTGGCCGCGGGTCAGGCCCTCGGTGGTGTCCATGGCGATGGTGCGCACGGTGTTCTCACCCAGGTGCTGGGCAACCTCCAGGACCAGGCGGAACTCTTCGCCGGTGCGCTGGTCGGTGTTGGTGGTTTCGAGAGCGTTCAGGATCGCCGGCAGAGCGCCTTCGAACTCAACGTCGACGACGGCGCCGATGACCTGCGAGATGCGGCCGGTCGCGCCCTTGGCGGGGGCGGCCTTCTTCGGCGCGGCGGTCTTGGCGGCGGCAGCCTTGGGCGCAGCCGGCTTCTTGGCGGCGGCGGGCTTCTTGGCGGCGGTCTTGGGGGCGGTGGCCATGGTGTTCAGGTCCGTTTTGCGTGCGGGCAGGTCGTCAGAGGGCTTCGGCGCCGGAGATGATTTCAATCAGCTCCTTGGTGATCTGCGCCTGGCGTTGACGGTTATAGGAAAGGGTCAGGGCGGCGATCATGTCGCCGGCGTTGCGGGTGGCGGAGTCCATGGCGCTCATCTGGGCACCAAAGAAACCGGCCTGGTTTTCATACAGCGCCGCCAGGATCTGGACAGCGATGTTGCGCGGCAGCAGCGTCTCAAGAATGGCCTCTTCCGAAGGCTCATACTCATAGGCGGCACCGGCCAGGTCGACTGGCTCGGAGCCGTCATCGACGACCGCGGGAATCAACTGCTTGGCGGTCGGGACCTGGGAGATCACCGAGCGGTAGCGGCTGTAGAACAGGGTGACCACATCGGCGTTGCCGGCTTCGAATTCCGACAGGATGCGGTCGGCCACCGGCTGAGCGGCGGCCAGGGACAGGATCTTGTGATCCGACAGCAGATGCCGGTCGATGATCCTGTCGCCATACAGACGGCGCAGCTGATCGTTGGCCTTGCGGCCCACGGCGATGATCGAGACGTCCTTGCCGTCGTTGATCAGGTGCTGGATGCGCTCGCGGGCGGCCCGGACGATCGAGGAGTTGAAGCCCCCCGCCAGACCCTTGTCCGCCGTGGCGACGACGATCAGGTGCTTCTTGTCCTGGCCGGTGCCGGCCAGGAGCTTGGGGGCACCGTCGCCGGTGACGCCGCGTGCCAGATTGGCGATGACGGCGCTCATGCGCTGGGCATAGGGGCGCGCGTTTTCGGCCTGCTCAGTCGCCCGCTTCAGCTTGGCGGCGGCGACCATCTGCATGGCCTTCGTGATCTTCTGCGTGGCCTTCACGCTTCCGATCCGATTGCGCATTTCCTTCAGGCTGGCCATGACGGGCTACCGGTCTCCGATCAGGCGGCGAAGGTCGAGGTGAAGGATTCCAGCACCGACTTCAGTTCGCCTTCGAGCTTGTCGTCCAGCGCCTTCTTGGTGCGGATGGCGTCCAACAGCTTGGCATGCTTGCCGCGCAGCAGGGCCAGGAACTCGGCCTCGAAGCGACCGACCGCCGAGGTCGGGATGCCGTCGAGGTAGCCACGGGTACCGGCGTAGATCACGCAGACCTGCTCTTCGACCTTGAGCGGGGCGTACTGCGGCTGCTTGAGCAGCTCGGTCAGGCGCTCGCCACGGGCGAGAAGTTTCTGGGTGGAGGCGTCCAGGTCTGAGCCGAACTTGGCGAAGGCGGCCATTTCCCGATACTGGGCCAGCTCGCCCTTAATCGGACCGGCGACTTGCTTCATGGCCTTGATCTGAGCCGAGGAGCCCACGCGCGACACCGAGATGCCGACGTTCACGGCCGGGCGGATACCCTGGTAGAAGAGGTCCGATTCAAGGAAGATCTGGCCGTCGGTGATCGAGATCACGTTGGTCGGGATGTAGGCCGAGACGTCGTTGGCCTGGGTTTCGATGACCGGCAGGGCGGTCAGCGAGCCGGAGCCGTTGTCCTCGTTCAGCTTGGCCGCGCGCTCGAGCAGGCGGCTGTGCAGATAGAAGACGTCGCCCGGATAGGCCTCGCGACCCGGCGGGCGGCGCAGCAGCAGCGACATCTGGCGATAAGCCACAGCCTGCTTGGACAGATCGTCATAGATGATCAGGCCGTGCATGCCGTTGTCACGGAACCACTCGCCCATGGCGCAGCCGGCGAACGGGGCCAGGAACTGCAGCGGGGCCGGTTCCGACGCCGTCGCGGCGACGACGATGGTGTAGTCCATCGCGCCCGACTCCTCGAGCGTCTTGACGATCTGGGCCACGGTCGAACGCTTCTGGCCGACGGCGACGTAGATGCAGTAGAGCTTGGCGCTCTCGTCGTCGGTCTGATTGACCGACTTCTGGTTCAGGATGGTGTCGACGGCGACGGCGGTCTTGCCGACCTGGCGGTCACCGATGATCAGCTCGCGCTGGCCGCGGCCGATCGGGATCAGGGTGTCGATGGCCTTCAGGCCGGTCTGCATCGGCTCGTGCACCGACTTGCGGGGGATGATGCCGGGAGCCTTGACGTCCACGCGGCGGCGCTCGGTCGCCTTGATCGGGCCCTTGCCGTCGATCGGTTCACCCAGCGGGTTGACGACGCGACCCAGCAGACCCTTGCCGACCGGCACGTCCACGATTTCGCCGAGGCGACGGACCTCGTCACCCTCGGCGATCTGGCTGTCGGAGCCGAAGATCACGATGCCGACGTTGTCACGCTCCAGGTTCAGGGCCATGCCCTTCACGCCGGCCTTGGGGAAGGAGACCATCTCACCGGCCTGAACCTGATCCAGGCCGTGGACGCGGGCGATGCCGTCGCCGACCGACAGGACCTGGCCGACGTCAGAGACGTCTGCCTCATCGCCGAAGCCGGCGATCTGTTGCTTGAGAATGGCCGAGATTTCGGCGGCGCGGATATCCATGGTCGTTACGCTCTCTTGAGGGCGAATTTCAGGGTGTCGAGTTTGGTCTTGAGCGAGGCGTCGAAGAGTTTCGAGCCCACCTTGACCTTGAGGCCGCCGAGGATCGACGGATCGACCCGGGCCTCGAGTTCGGGGTCAGCGCCCAGCGCGGTGCGCAGGGCGGACTTGATGTTCTTGAGTTGGGCGGCTGACAGCGGCTGGGCCGAAACGACCTCGGCGCTGACGATACCGGTGTGAGCGGCCCACAGCTTGTCATAGGCGGCAATCACGCCCGGCAGGGCCGCGGCGCGCTGGTTCTGGGTCAGAAGGCCGAGGAACTTGGCCGTCAACATATCGAACTTCGATTTGACCGCGAGCGCGACCAGGGCCTTGCCCTTGTCTTCCGCCGAATAGACCGGCGAGGTTACCGCCCGGCGGAGTTCGGCGCTGTCGGCCAGCATGGCCTTGAGGGTCCTGAGATCGCCACGCACCGCGTCGATACGGCCCGCCTCATCGGCGAGCTCAAACAGGGCGCGCGCATAGCGTTCCGAGACTTCGTTGGCCTTGAAATCGTCCGCCACTTCGGGTCCGCCTAGAGGGTCAGCGTTTGGGTCATAGCCGGAAGCGAGGATTCGCCACCGTCAAAGGCTTGAAATGCTTGAAAAAGCACAAGACGGGACCGGTCCAAAAGGACAGCCCCGTCCGAAGCCGGGCGCCTGATAGCACCGAAGTTTCAAAGGAGCAACCGGTGTGAGGCCGCTGATTGCGGGACCGACGGGTGTGTCCGCACCCATCGGTCCCCGTTCGTCCGTCGGCAGATCAGAAGGCCAGCGACAGTTCCAAGCCGTAGGTCCGCGGCTCATTGAAGTTGGCGTAGTCACCGATCGCGTTCGAGCCGGACCGGTTCTCGGTCGAGCGGCGATACATGTGCTCTTCGTTGAACAGGTTGCGTGACCACAGGGCCACCGTCACGTCGCGGTCGCCCGCGACGTTCCAGTCCGCCAGGGCCAGGCGAGCGTTGACGATGAAGGAGTCGTCGGTGACCTGTGGCGATTGTTCGAAGCTCTGTGTCCCTTCCGACCACGCCGCGTTCACGTTGACGCGGAGCTCGGCGAAGCCCAGCGGCCGCTCATAGTTCAGGGCGGCGGTCCAGGCGTTGCGCGGCGTATAGATGATGTAGACCGGCTGGATCGTCCCGCACGACGGGCAGGCGGCCGACGGCGGGAACGGGTTCTGGGCGTCCGGCACGCTGGTCTCAGTGTAGGCGTAGGCGAATGACAGGCTAAGGTCTTCAGTCACCGTGAGGGTCGATTCCAGCTCCAGCCCGCGAATGTCGGTGACGCCGGGGGCATTGACGGTTTCGACGGTGTTCCGGTTCGAGCCGCCGACCGGATCAGGAGCCACCAGGGTGAACTCGATCTGGCTGTTGGTGCGCTCCATGGCGAAGGCGGCCAGGTTCAGGGTCAGCCGGTCGAACAGATAGGACTTGAGCCCGATCTCGAAGCTCTCGATCTCTTCGGACTCGAAGGGGGCGTAGGTCAGGGAGCGCGAGTTGGCGCCGCCGGCCCGGTATCCCGTCGCGTAGGTGATGTAGGCGTTGATGTCCGGGGTGACGTCATAGTCGACTGTCACCAGGGGATCGAACCGGGATTCGTCCAGGTCGAAGCGGTAATCCCGCGGCCGGTTCCCGACCAGATAGAGGGTGCCGTTCTTCTCATCGCGGGTGAACCGGCCCCCCAGGGTGATGTGCAGGGCGTCGCCAAGGACAGGGGGCGTGAAGACCGAATGCACATAGGCCCCCATGCTCTCGGCATAGGCGACGCTGCCACGGTCGATCGAGCGGAAGCCGCGCTCGATGCCGGCGACGCGGGGATCGCGCACCACGTAGCGGCCGTCGGATCCCACCCAGGTCAGACTGGACGGCGTGGCCGCTTCTTCCCAGGCCTTTTCGTTGAAGTAGTAGAGGCCCACGACATAGGTGAGGCGGTCGTCGAAGGCTGAACCGACCAGCTGGAATTCCTGGCTGCGCTGAAGTTGCTCCAGGTCCGACAGGCTGTAGCGAGAGAAGTTGCGCACCGACGAGCCTTCCGGCGCGTTCGGCTGGAACACCGGCGGCCGGGCCGGACCGCCGGCGTTGTCATACTGCTCGACCGCGACCTCGCGGTAGGCGGTGATGGAGCGCAGTTCGAGGTTGTCGTTGATCTGCCAGTTCAGGGTCAGCGAATGGCCGAAGATTTCATCGACGCTGGGCTGCTGCGGCACGCCGATGTCGGCGACATCCTGGCGTTCGGGATGGACGAAGACGGTCGGCGGCAGCGGCGCAATCGTGCCCGGAACCCGCGGGAAGACATCCGATACCGGCAGGCCGAGGGGGTTGTAGTTGATCAGCTGGCTCAGGAAGGGCGTGGTTTCGCTGTGCCCGAAGTCATAGCTGTAGAGAGCGTCGAAGCTATCCATCGGACGCCACAGCACCGAGGCGCGATAGCCGTGGCGGTCCAGATAGTTCCAGCCGTACTGGCCGGGCATCGGATTGCGGGTGGTGGCGTCATGATACTGGGCCGCGCCATCCAGCTTGATGCTGAAGCCGGCAATCTCGGGCAAGTCGGCATGGACCTCGTAGTTGTAGCCTGAGAAACTGCTCAGGCCGAAGGTGGAGCGCAGGCCCAGCTCTCCGGTCGGGCGACGGGTGACCATGTTGACGGCACCGCCTTCGGTATTGCGACCGAACAGGGTGCCCTGCGGTCCACGCAGAACCTCGACCCGTTCAATGTCGAGCATGGCGGCGTTCAGCCCCTGCTGGCGGCCCAGATAGACGCCGTCGAGATAGATGCCGACGCCTTGTTCACGGGCGGGCTGATTGGCGTCGTTCGGGACGATGCCGCGGATGCCGACGGTCAGGGCCGATTGGCGTGACTCGAAGGTCGACATGCGAAGGCTGGGCGACAAGCCCGCCACGTCCAGCAGGGAGGACACATTGTTGTTCTCCAGGATCTCGGCGCCCAGCACGGTGATGGCGATCGGCGTGTCCTGTAGCGAGGTTTCGCGCTTGGTCGCCGTGACAACGATCTCGGCCACCTCATCGGTCACGTCCGGCGTTTCGGTGGCGGAAACCCGAATGAGCTCTGCGGACTGGGCCCAGGCGACAGCCGGGCCCCCGAGCGCCGCCAGCAGGGTGGCCCCGAACATCAGGCGGGCCTTGAACGTCTTGCATTTGGACATGGTGAACTTCCCCTCGAATGAGGAGCGAGCGACTACGACCGGGCGGTGTCACCCCGATGCCGGATTCACAGACGCTCGGCGCCAGATCGGAGAATTGTTCGTGGCACCGAGATTGCGAATTTGTGTCCCGGCCTCCGACCAGCCCCCGAGATCGCTCGCTTGGCGTGGGTCGGGCGTAAGTTCCCAGCGATATCGAACCAAGTGCTCCGGTCTTCGTTGCCTTAGAGCGGGACGCCGCCTAACAAGACCCGAAGCACTGACGAAACGGACCGACACTGATGGACTCCATTATCCCGCTGTTTTCCGACCCCGCCGCCTGGGCGGCGCTGATCGCGCTGGTGGTGATGGAGGTCGTGCTGGGGATCGACAATCTGATCTTCATTTCGATCCTGTCGAACAAGCTGCCCGAGAACCAGCGTCAGCGCGTGCGCCGGATCGGCATCGGCCTGGCCCTGATCATGCGCCTGGCGCTGCTGTCGATCATCGCCTGGCTGGTCGGCCTGACGCAGACGGTCTTCACCATCGCCGGCCACGGTTTCTCGTGGAAGGACCTGATCCTGATCGCCGGCGGCCTGTTCCTGGTGTGGAAGGCGACCAAGGAAATCCACCACTCGGTCGATCCGGTGCCCAGTGAGCATCACGACCTGCTCGACAAGAAGGATGTGGTGATCTCCAACGCCGGTGCGGCGATTTTTCAGATCATCCTGCTGGACCTGGTCTTCTCGATCGATTCCATTCTGACGGCGGTGGGCATGACCGAGCACCTGCCGATCATGGTGGTTGCGGTGATTGTTTCGGTGACGGTGATGCTGCTGGCGGCGGACCCGCTGGCCAATTTCATCGCCAAGAACCCGACGGTGGTGATGCTGGCGCTCGGCTTCCTGTTGATGATCGGCATGGTGCTGATCGCCGATGGCTTCGGCTTCCATGTGCCCAAGGGCTACATCTATGCCGCCATGGCCTTCTCGGCCGGGGTGGAGGCGCTCAACATGATGGCTCGCAAGCGTCAGGCGAAGGCGGCGACCAAGGATGACGGCGGGCATTGATGGACGGCTCCCTACCTCGTCGACCTGACCCTGCCGCCGTCCGCCACGACTGGACGCTGGACGAGGTTGAGGCCCTGTTCGAACGCCCGTTCATGGACCTGGTGTTCGAGGCGGCCCAGGTGCACCGGCGCCGCTTTGACCCGTCAGCGATCCAGAAGGCGCAACTGTTGTCGGTCAAGACCGGCGGCTGCGCCGAAAACTGTGGCTACTGCAGCCAGTCGGCCAGTTTCGACACCGGGCTGAAGGCTTCCAAACTGATGGATGCCGAAGCCGTCATCGCCGAGGCGAAGGCCGCGCGCGACGGCGGGGCAGATCGCTTCTGCATGGGCGCGGCCTGGCGTGAGCTGAAGGACCGGGACCTGCCCAAACTGGCGACGATGATTTCGGGTGTGAAGGCGCTCGGGCTGGAAACCTGCGCCACGCTCGGAATGCTGACGCCGGCCCAGGCGGCAGAGCTGAAGGCGGCGGGACTGGATTTCTACAACCACAACCTCGACACCGGGCCGGAATACTATGGCGAGGTGGTCACCACACGGACCTATCAGGACCGGCTCGATACGCTGGAATACGTCCGCCAGGCGGGGATGAAGACCTGCTGCGGCGGCATCGTCGGCATGGGCGAGACGCGCCGCGACCGCGCCGGCCTGCTGCACGCCTTGGCGACGATGCCGGCGCACCCGGACAGCCTGCCGGTCAATGCGCTGGTTCCCGTGGCGGGGACGCCGCTGGGCGAGAAGATCAGCCGCGAGGGCGAGCTCGATCCTATCGAGTTCGTCCGAACCGTGGCGGTGGCCCGACTGGTCTGCCCGGCTTCGGTCGTGCGCCTGTCGGCCGGGCGTGAGGGGATGACCCAGGAGCTTCAGGCCCTGTGTTTCCTCGCCGGTGCCAATTCGATCTTCGTGGGGGGGCGTCTGCTGACGACGCCGAACCCCGAGGAGGATGAGGACGCCGCCCTGTTTCGGGCTTTGGACCTCAAACCCATGATTGCCCCTCGGGCGGAGGTCTGACCGACATGGTCCGATCCGCCTTCCTGGTGTCGGCCCTGATTCTGGCGGCAGGATGCGCCTCTGCAGCGGCCCAGACGCCGCCGACGAGCCCGCCGGTGGCCCCGTCTGCCCTGCCGCCTCATCCCCCTGTCGAGGTGTTCGAGGTGGTCAATGTCTTTCCCCACGACCCTGAAGCCTTCACCCAGGGCCTGATCTATGTGGACGGACGGATGTTCGAGAGCACGGGCCGTTATCCTTCGACCGTGCGTGAGGTCCGGCTGGAGGACGGCGAAATCCTGGCGCGCACGACGCTGGACCTGTCCCTGTTTGGGGAGGGGCTGACCGAAATCGAAGGTCGGCTCTACAGCCTGACCTGGCAGGGAGGGCAAGGCTTCATCTGGGATCGCGACGACCTGACCGACCCGATCGGCACCTTCCGCTATGAGGGCGAGGGCTGGGGCCTGACCGACAATGATGACCAGCTCATCCTGTCGGACGGGACGCCGGTGATCCGCTTTCTCGATCCCGAAACCTTTGAGGTGACCCGCCAGGTCACCGTGACGTTTCGGGGCCAGCCGGTGTCTCGGCTCAATGAGCTGGAATGGGTCAATGGCCAGATCCTGGCCAATATCTGGCTGCAGGACCTCATTGTGCGGATTGACCCCGAAACCGGCGACGTCGTGGGCGTGATCGACCTGACCGACGTGTTCCCGGCGGCGCAGCGGGCGCGACCGCGAGACGATGTGCTGAACGGTATCGCCTGGGATGAGGATGGCCAGCGGCTGTTCGTCACCGGCAAGGACTGGCCACATCTGTTCGAGATCCGGCTGGTGCCGGCGGAGCCGGCCGCGCCGTAAACTGATCCTTAGTCGGGATGTGGTGTGATGGTGGGATGAAACGCCGCGACCTTCTTTCGTTCGGACTGATCCTGGCCGCCGCCCCGACGGTGGCACAGGCCAGCGGGCCGTCGGGGGGCTCGACGTCCCAGGCCCGATTTACGACGTTGGGGGTGTTGACCGCGACCCTGGTACGTTCGGGGGGGCGTCGTGGCGTGCTGACCGTTGAGGCCGGGATCGATGTCGAGAACGAGGCCCTGCGGGCCAGCGTCGCTCAGTCTGTCCCCCGGCTTCGCGCCGCCTTCAGCCAGGTTGTGCGGACGTTTGGGGCGGCCATGCTCCCCGGCGAAGTGCCCGATGCCGACCGGCTTGCGCGCGACCTTCAGGCGGCCACCAATGAGACGCTCGGTCGCCAGGGTGCCCGTCTGCTGATCGGTACCATCCTGACGCGCTAGGCCTATTGGGCCAGAAGCCCGCCGTCGATCTTGATTTCAGAGCCGGTGATGAACTTGGATTCGTCTGACGCCAGATAGAGGGCCGCATAGGCCACATCGTCAGGCTCTCCGATGCGGCGCAAGGGGATGCCTCGCATCAAACGCTCGTGGGCCTTGGCCTCGTCGCCCCCCGCCATCTTCACGTAGGGATCCAGAATGGCAGTCTTGATGAAGACCGGGTGGATCGAGTTGCAGCGCACGTCCCAGCCATGTTTGGCGGCCTCCAGCGCGATGGTCTTGGTATACATCCATACCGCCGCCTTGGTGGCGTTATAGGCCCCCATGCCGGGCGCGGCGGCGAGGCCGGCCACCGAGGATATATTGATGATCGAAGCCGGAGCCGCCGCCCGCAGATGGGGCATGGCGTACTTGCAGCCCAGCATGACGCTTTCCTGATTGATCGCCTGCATCTTGCGCCAGTGATCCAGGCTGTCGTCTTCCAGCCAGCGCAGGTCGCCACCGATGCCGGCATTGTTCACCAGGACCGACAGGCGGCCCATGTCGGCGGTGGCTCGATCCACGACCTCGGCCCACTGGACCTCGTCGGTCACATCATGGCCGTAGCCGAAGGCCTGGCCCGGGTGGGCAGCATTGATGGCGTCGGCGACGGCACGGGCCCCCGGCGCATTGATGTCCGTGACCGCCACACGGGCTCCCTCACGGGCGAGCATCCAGGCGATGGCCTCACCGAGGCCCTGAGCCCCGCCGGTGATCAGGGCCGCCTTGCCGGCGACGCGCCCGCTCACGATTCGGCTCCGAAGACCGTGTCCATGAAGCGGGCCATGTGGAGATCCAGGCCTGTGACCCCATCGGCGTCATGGGTGGTCAGCAGGACGTCAACGCGGTTGTAGACGTTGGACCATTCCGGGTGGTGATCCATCTTGTCGGCCAGCAAGGCCACGCGGGCCATGAAGCCGAAGGCGGCATTGAAGTCCGCAAAAACGAAGGTACGGGTGATCGCCTCGCGCGGGTCGTTGGCCCGCTGCCACTGCGGCAGGTCCGCCAATACCGCGTCTGCGTCGATGCGCTTTCGATCCATGCCCGCCTCCCGTCCAGAGGCGTTGGGGTAACGCGCCTGATCCAGCCCTGCAAGGTCGGGGAAACGCGCATTTCATCGGGGGGGGGCGCGACTAGAGCCGGGAGTTCCGGCGAGGCCAGGCCACGCGGAAGGCATCGATGACGCCGTCCCGGTCCTTCTGGCGGGTCGGTTCGTCCAGATACTGCCAGCCGACCAAGCCGGGATGCAGCTTCTGAACATCGTCGCGCGCACCGGGCCGCCATCCGTTGAGCAGTCTCTCGGCACACCAACGGTCGTGTTCGATCTCAGCCAGACGCTCAAGCAGGTCGCGGTCGTCACGGGGGTCGGTCCCGAACGCCTCTGCGTCCGCCAATTTGACTGGAATATGCGAAGCAGCAGCCCGATTGGCCGACCATAGAGATTCCGCCAGGATCGCCCAGCGCGAACCTGACGCCTCTGATCCCAGTTCGATGTAGCCTTCCTTGCCGCGGCTTTCATACGCGCCGTGCAATCTCTGGGCGCGCAGATCCACCTCCGGGAGAATCGCCTGGGCCAGGCCGGCCGAGAACCCCGACACCGCCGTATGCACACCTGGCAGGGTATCTCCCAGGTCTTCGTCGCCTGAGACAATGACCATGGGGCCCGGGGTCATGCGTGAGGCCATCAGAGCTGCCGCGCAGGCAAGGCCAACGTCGCTTTCGACGACCCAGGCATCAGCATCGGCAGTCTCGCTCAGAAAGCCCCCGATTGAGGCGGAACGAGAAAACAGAATGCGAAAAGGTGGGCCGTCATAAATGGCTGACAGGTCTTCAAGCGCGCCGGGAGCCATGCGGGTCCAGCGATCCTCGACCTCTCCCGACGGGTCCCAAAGGGTCACGCACGGCGGTGGACGCCCGACCCGCCACCCGAGGGAAATCGCCTGGCGAACCATAGCCTGGGAGAACGGTCCTGAACCGACCGCAGCCACATGCAGGCCCTTGTCGCGGTCCCAAAGTCTGAGCGCCTCATTGGCAGATCGGGCGGCGGCGGCAGCCAGGGAGAAGGGGCGCGGCGTGGGGCCGATCATCGGTCTTTGCGCCGCCGACTGGCGCATCATCTCCAGCACGTCCTCGTCCTCGATCTGAACGTGCAGATCGGCAGCGTCCGTATCGAGCAAGGCCCCGGCCCGGCGCGCCAGGGACAGGTTGTGGGTGACGTTCTCGCCAACCACCACAACGCGTCGTGCCCGCTTGAGGCCCGCCTTGCGGGCGGCGACCGTCAGATCGTCGCGCAACACCAGCACCCCCAGCTGATTGAGGTCTTCAGTCTGGGCCTCGGCAATCGACGGGTCGATCAGGACCACGGCGGCTTTCTCGGCGTGAGCAGCCTCTGCGGCATGGACGGCTTCCACGCCCTCACCAATGACGACCACGTGGTCGGCACCGTTCCATTGCATCAGAACCTCGGCCAAGGCGTCTCCAACCCGACGCGCGATCAGGAAGACGATCCCCAGCAGCGGGATAGCGGCCCCGAAGTAACGGGACAGGTCCAGCGTCCAGTGGACGTTGTCGCCCGCGACATCACCCTGGGGAGTCAGAAGCCAGAGCGACAGATAGGGATAGTCCGTGCTGCGCTGGGCACAGAAGTCGACGCAGGCGACCCCGCCCGACAATCGGGTCCATTCGCCCCAACCGATGATGCCGAACACCAGCCACAACAGGATCAGCGCGACGAGCAGCACTGTGCGTCGGGTCTGGGAGCGGGGGTGACCCCAGCGCAACATCTGAGCAGCCAGCCAGGCGGTCGAGTTGCCCTCGCCGAGGCCGGAGCCGCGCTCGGGTTTCTTGGGCTGGGCCGCGTCGGTGCTCATCGGATCCCCTGGTTCGACGACCCGAGAGGGGCAAGCCGGGCCGGTCCTGTCAAGCGCGGCGGGCGATGGTCAGGTCGGCGTGTCGAGAGAAATGGCGCACCCGACACGATTCGAACGTGTGACCTTTGCCTTCGGAGGGCAACGCTCTATCCAGCTGAGCTACGGGTGCGTGGGCGCATGCGCGCGGAGCGGCTGCTTACAGGAAGCGGGCTCAGGCCACAACAGCATCGTCGCGGGTGGGATCGACCTGGCTGGTGTCGCCATAGGTCAGTGCCACGAACACATCCTCCAGATCGGGGTCTTCCGTGGCGATGTCCTTGATACGCACCCCGGCGGCACGGACGGCGACCAGCACCTGTTCGACGCTGGACTGGCCGGTCTTGTAGGCGACGACGAAACTGTCGCCGCGCGGGGTCACATCAAAGCCGGCGATCTCGGGCACGGCGGTGAGCGGCGCTTCGGGCGTGACGACGACGTTGCGGGTGTCCAGCCGGCGCAGCAGCTGGGCTGTCGGCTCGCAGGCCACCACCTCGCCGTGGTTGACGATGGCGATGGTGTCGCACAGCTCCTGGGCCTCTTCGAGATAGTGGGTCGTCAGCAGGATGGTGACGCCGCGGTCGCTGAGTTCGCGTACATAGGCCCAGAGCTGGCGGCGCAGCTCGACATCGACGCCGGCGGTCGGTTCGTCGAGGATCAGCACCGGCGGATTGTGGACCAGGGCCTTTGCGACCATCAGGCGGCGCTTCATGCCACCGGACAGGGCGCGCACATAGGCATTGGCCTTGTCGGCCAGCCCCAGGGCGGCGAGCAGTTCGTCTGAGCGCCGCTCGGCGGGGGGCACGCCGTAATAGCCCGCCTGAACCTCCAGCGATTCACGCGGGGTGAAAAAGACGTCCGCGGTGACTTCCTGGGCGACGACACCGAGTGCCGCCCGTGCGCCACGCGGGTCCGTGTCGATATCGCGGCCCCAGACGTAGGCCTGTCCGCCGGTCTTGTTCACCACCCCGGCCAGAATGTTGATCAGGGTCGACTTTCCCGCGCCGTTCGGGCCGAGCAGGCCGAAGATCGAACCGCGCGGAACCACCAGATCAATGCCCTTGAGCGCCGTTTTGGGTGGAGCCTTCTTGGACCCGGCATAGGTCTTGGTGAGGCCGCGAACCTCGATGGCGTTGTCAGGCAGGAGGGGGTCGGACATGGGCGCTTTCGGATGGGGGGCTGCCGACTAGGTAGGGCCGAAAGGGCGGTTCGCCAAGGCAAGTCGAGACAAACTTGCGCGACCTTTGGGAAAGGGTCCTTGACTTGATGTGCTGCAATGTCTAGGACACTTTACATTCTGATTGGGTTCCTTGACGGAGAAGAACCATGACCCGGACGAAGATCGTCGGCGTTGCCGCTGTGACGGCCCTGATCCTTGGCTATGGCGGGATGTTCGCGGCCATCGCCCTGGCCGGCTTTGACCTGATAGGGCCGAAGATGGCGGTCGTCGTCGCCATCGGTCTGGGCCTGGTCGGTGAAGTCGGTCTGTGGGTCGCGGCGGCCACCCTGGGCTGGACGGTCTTCGCCAAGCGCAAGGCTATTCTCAACCGCCTGATGGGCCGCAGGGCGGTACCGACCGAAGAGGCGGTTTGACGCGATTGGGGCGGCGCGCCTAGACAGGGCGCGTCAACCCTGCCGGATCCCGACCCATGCCGCCGCGCCACTCGCCGACCTATTCGCCCAAGCCTGAAGAGATCAAGGTGACGACCGCGCGCGTCTCGTGTGATGGCGGCGGTGGGGCGCTGGGGCACCCGCTGGTCTATTTCGATGTCGGCGATGACGGCACGGTCGAGTGCGGTTACTGCGACCGTCGCTTTGTCTATGGCAAGAAGGGCTCGGGCTATCACGACCCGGCCCCGCGCCCCGAGGGTGACCACTAGGGCTCCGAGGTGTCAGTCAGATAAGGACTGACAAACTGACATTTCGTTCCCAGAGGATCTGCGCCGCGGCGCTCCGCTGAGGGTGGACGCCTGAATCTGCAATCACCCTAGCGGACCTCGACGCTACGGCCGCGCTGCGGGTTTTAGATCCGAGATCGTGCGCAAAATCAGATGTCTGGTGTCGGCCTGGGCGGAAATCCCGGTTCCGGGGTGATCTGCTGTGGCGATGACGCAGTGAGTCCAGCGAGCAACGCTATATCTAGATTCTGTGGATACGCAGGCGCCAGATGTTGCGTCCGTTAATGAAAGATTTACGATAGATTGTGTGGCGACGGCGTCCGAGGGGCGTCTTCCTACAAGATGTTGAATCAATTCTGCGGAGTGGCGCAATGGGCTGGACCGACGAGCGGGTCGCCGATCTGAAAAAGCTGTGGCTGGATGGCCTGTCAGCGAGCCAGATCGCCAAACAACTGGGCGGCGTGACCCGCAATGCCGTGATCGGCAAGGTGCACCGCCTGGGCCTGTCGGGCCGTGCGGCCCCGTCGCAACCCTCGCGTCCGGCCTTCCGGGCTGCCCGTCCGCGCCCGACCCAGGCGCCGAGCGCGCCACGGCGCATTGATCCGGCCCCGCGCCCGGTGGTAGCGGCCCAGCCGACCCCGCCGGCTCCGCGCCCGGCGGTGCTGGACCTGCCGGGCACGGCCACGGTCCTGACCCTGGGGGCTCATATGTGCAAATGGCCGATCGGTGATCCGTCGTCAGACGAGTTCAGCTTCTGCGGGCGCCGCTCCGACGAAGGCCATCCCTACTGTGTGGAACATTCGCGCGTGGCCTATCAGCCGGCCCAGAAGAAGAACGGCGGCAAGGAACTGGCCCGCTCGCTGCGCCGCTACATCTGATCTCAGAGACGGTCGAGGTCGACAGGCCTCGACAGTGATCGCGCTCCGGTTCGCAGGATCGGGACGCGCGAGCGGGGCCGTGGTTGCAGTCCGGGTTGACGCGGCCCCCTCGTCCTATTCCGCCAGGGCGTAGACGCCGCTGCGCTTGACGGCCTGGTCCTCAAGTTCGCGCGTCGTCGGAACCTCATATTCCGCGAGTTGCACGAGCCGTCCTGTGGGGAAATAGCTCCGGCGCGGATCCCCGATCAGCACGGTCGACCCCTGATGGCGCGCCTGGCCCAGCCAGGCGATGACCCGCTCGGCCATCGGGCGTTCGTAAAAGACATCGCCGGCGCAGATCACATCGAACGCCGGAGGGGCATCCTCCAGCAGATCCTGGTCGGTGAAGTCGAGCGCCACGGTATTGGCTTCAGCATTGAGGCGAACCGCCGCCTCGCAGAAGGGGTCAATATCGGCGCACTGGACATAGGCGGCGCCTGCTTTCATGGCGGCGATCCCGACCAGGCCGGAGCCGGCAGCCAGATCCAACACGCGCTTGCCGCGGACGCGCTCAGGGTGATCCAGAACATAGCGCGCCAGCGCCTGGCCTCCCGCCCAGGCGAAGGCCCAGAACGGCGGTGGCACACCCATCTCGCCCAGCTCCTCCTCGGTCAGCCGCCAGATCGGGGTGACCTCATCGGCCAGCCACAGGGAGATCTCCGGCGCATGGCTGACCGGCTGCAGACGGGTCTGTCCCAGAATAAAGGCGGCGGGGTCGGCCAGCATGTCAGGCTGCTCCAAAGCGTTGAACCAGAAACCGGCTCCACCCTTTCTGGGTCCGGCTTTCGACGGCGAAATCGAAGCCGGGCTGACCGTCATCACGCGGCCAGGCGATCATGCGTCCAGTTCCGGCGGGAAACCTGGCCACAAAGGCGATGGCCTGGTCATGGACGTCCGAGCCATCGGCCAGACGACCCTCTGAGCGCCGACCATCGTTGGTGAAGGAATAGAAGCCGAGCGACCCGTCGTCGGTCGGCCCGTAGAAGGCGATCTCGACATAGTCCTTGCCCGGCAGGGTCCAGGCGGCAGTGAGCCTGACCCAACCCTTGCCCCAGGGTTCGTAAGTACGGCTGACCGAGACGGCCTGGCCGTTGTGCTCGCCGGTGTGCGACCAGCTGCCGATCAGGGGTTTGAGCGGTCCCAGCAGGCCGCGCCCGAACTTGAATGACATCCAAATGCTCCGGCCAATCCGCGAGAGCGTTACGCCGGTTTGGAGGCCGGAGCCAGTAAGCGGATGGCGTGGCGCTCATCCTTGTGCAGGACAAGGTCGGCTCGGGACCGCGTCGGCAGGATATGGTCGTTCAGATTAGGGCCGTTGATCCGGTCCCAAATATCCCCGGCCAGAGCTTCGGGATCGCCGCCGACCTCTGCGAGACGGTCGGCCAGGCGCGGTGCATCCCACCTTTCGAGGTCCATGAACCGCTCAATGTACCAGGTGATCAGGTCGTCCTCGTCAACGTCGAGGAAAAGCCCAAGGTCCACGGGCTCGACCCCCGCCTGAAGGGCGATCAGGCCCTCGATCAGAACCACGTCCGGCCGGGCGAAACTACGCTCGGCACCGACATCGTAGGTTTCGTGCGAATAGGTCGGAACCCTCAAGGGCGAGGCACCGGATGTCAGCTGTTCCAGAAAGCCGGTCAGTCGCCCTGCATCATGGCTTTCGGGAAACCCCTTGCGATCCATGAGCCCGCGACGGTCCAGTTCGGCGTTGGGAAACAGGAAGCCATCGGTGCCGACAACCTCAACCGTCAGGCCGTCCTTGCGCAGGCGACTGGCCAGGGCCTTGGCGATCGTGCTCTTGCCGGAGGCGACACCGCCTGCCAGCCCCACGACGAACGGGCGATCCAAGGAAACGACGCGGCGCTGACGGACCTCTGCCGACAGGCGATCGAGCCAGACGCTCACCCGCCGAAGGCGGCCTTCAGGCGATCCAGCTGCGTCTGGACGGCGTTGGTGGGCTCGACCTCGGGCGCGTCAACGAACATCCGGCGATCCAGATAAACCACCCGTTCCAGCAGCTTCTCGGCCTTGACCATCAGTTCAACCAGCGCGATCGGCAGCTCGGCATGGGTCGGCTGGTCGGCGGGGGCGCGAAGTTTGAGCCGATACCGGCTGTCACAGGCCTGATCAGGCGACATGTCGCCTTCCCGTACGGCGCGCTGGACCAGCAGCCAGGAGGCGGCCTGCATGAGGCGCGTCGTCAGGGCCATGCTCTCAGCGGCATAGGCCAGGGCCGCGGCCCGGCTCAGCAGCTTGGCTTCACGGCGCCCCTCACCGTCCAGATAGTCCGCCGTTTCCTCAACAAGCGCCATTCCGTCCTGGAAGGTCCGCTCGAACAGTTCCGACTGGGCAAAGTCGGCGACCTGACGCGCGCGGGCCACCGCGGCGTGTGTCGGGTCGGGGATCGAAGCGTCGGACGCTGCGAACTGGGACATTAGGGCTCCGTCAAATACGCGCGGCGCAACTGGCACCGTGGTCGAGGCGTTGCAACCCCTATGCCACGTTGAAAGCCGCCCGAGGTCAAGTCTGCGTCTTTCCGAAGGAAAAGAGAGCGTCGGCGTCTGATTTTTTCTGGAGTTTGGCCTTGGCGGCGGCCTCGGTGCGCTGGATCTCGGCCTTGAGGATCTCTACCCGCTCGCTCAAGTCCGTCACCGAGTGGCCATCGAGGTCCTCGCGGACCAGATCCCGCAACGCATCCCCTCGGATCGGGCGGGGTTCGAGGTCGTCGATCATGCCAGGGCCCTCCTACCAACAGCGCGAACCCGCTATGGAACGCTTCTGGCCTCTGAATGGCAAGCCCGGAGCAGCTTTTATGACCGCAACAACTATGCGCGCCATCGTCGTGGCGAACGGGCGAGGTGGCCCTGAATCCCTTGAAATCAAAGATATAACGTGCCCAGAACCGGGTGCGGGACAGGTGCTAGTGCGGGTCCGGGCCGCCGGAGTCAATCGGCCGGATCTGTTGCAGCGGATGGGAGCCTATCCGCCGCCGCCGGGGGCTCCCGACACCCTGGGGCTGGAAGTTGCCGGCGAGATCGTGACCCTGGGGGTGGACGTGGCGCGCTGGGCGGTCGGGGATCGGGTCTGTGCCCTGTTGGGCGGCGGCGGCTATGCCGAATATGCCGTCGTCGATGCCGGATCGCTGCTGCCTGTGCCGGAAGGGATCGAATTCACCCAGGCGGCGGCCCTGCCCGAGACGGTCTTCACCGTCTGGGCTAATGTGTTCGAGATCGGGGCGCTGAAGCCGGGCGAGACGCTGGCCGTTCACGGGGCGACCTCAGGGATCGGCACGACGGCCATCCAGATGGCCCGTGCGTTCGGTGCGAAGGTGGTCGGGACGTCACGCGGACCGGCCAAGACCGAGGCGACGCGGACGCTCGGCGTCGACCTGGCGCTGGATTCGACCGCTCCAGACTTTGCCGCTCGCCTGGCTGACGCCTGCCCGGACGTCATTCTCGACATGGTGGGCGGGGCCTTTCTCAAGACCAATCTCGAAGCTCTGAATCTCGGGGGACGGCTGGTCATCATCGCCTTTCAGGGCGGGGCTACGGGCGAGGCGGACCTGGCGCGGGTCATGCGCAACCGACTGACCATCACCGGATCGACCCTGCGGGCGCGACCTGTCGACGAAAAGGCAAGACTGGCGCGCGCGGTGGAACAGACGGTCTGGCCCTGGCTCACCGATGGGCGGCTGCGGCCGGTCATTGAAGCCGAGTTGCCGCTGGATCAAGCCGGCGAGGCTCATCGACGGCTGGAGACCGGGACGGTCACGGGCAAGGTTGTGCTTGTGCCCTGATGCGGGTCGGACAATGGGCCGCACGCAGCGGCGGCGGATATAACACCACAATCTGGATGGATCGGTCATGCTAGACGTGACCTCGCCGGGGTCACCGGTGTGTTCAGCGTGGAGTGCGTGTGGTGTCGCAACACAATATTGTCGGGTCCGAAGCCTTTGGACGGCGACCCCACGTCTATATTCGGACCCTGCGCCGGGGGGCCTATCATCGGCGCCGTGGACGGCTGATTGCCGCCTTTGTCGCGGGCGTCGTGGTCGCGATTGCCGGGCTGGCCGCGCTCGGGCTAGGCTGGGGCACCCAGATCGGAGGCTGAGCCCCCATGAGCGACGACCTCGAGCCCGAAGACGCAGCCGCAGATGATCGCATCGAGCGCGAGGGCTTCAATCCACTTCTCGCGGTAGGGCTGATCGTTCTCCTGGGCATCGCCGCCTATATCGCGTTCGCGGTCATCGCCTGAACGACTTGACCCCGGAGCAGGCGCGGGTCATGGGCCGGGCATGATTTTTCTTCTGGTTGGATCAGGCGGGCGCGAGCACGCCTTGGCGTGGAAACTTGCTCAGTCGCCGCTGACCGAGCGGTTGGTGATTGCGCCGGGCAACCCGGGCATGGCCCCTCTGGGTGATCTGAGAGACATCAAGGCCACCGATGTAGAGGGCCTGGTTGCCCTGGCGCGCGAAATCCAGGCGGATCTGGTGGTCGTGGGGCCTGAAGCCGCGCTGGAAGCAGGTCTGGCGGACCGACTGGCCCAGTACGACATCCCGTGCTTTGGGGCCTCGAAGCGGGCGGCACGGCTCGAAACCTCCAAGGCCTTTACCAAGCAGTTCTGCGACCGGCACGAAATCCCGACCGCCGGCTACGGGGTCTACGAGACAGCCGCAGAGGCCCGGCAGGCCCTGTCGGTGTTCAAACCGCCCTATGTGATCAAGGCGGATGGACTGGCGGCCGGCAAGGGTGTGGTGATTTCGCCCGATGCGCGTGACGCCGGCCACGAGATCGATGCCATGCTGGGCGGACGTTTCGGTCAGGCCGGTGCCCGGGTCGTCATCGAAGAGTTCATGGAGGGCGAGGAAGCCTCGCTGTTCGCCCTGTCGGACGGAACCCGGTCGGTCCTGTTCGGCGGGGCCCAGGACCACAAGCGGGCCTTTGACGGGGATCATGGCCCCAATACCGGCGGCATGGGGACCTATTCACCGGCCCCGGTATTCACGCCCGAACTGGTCGAGGCGGCTGAGGCGCGGATCATTCGCCCGACGATCGCGGGCATGGCGGCGGAGGGCACCCCCTATCGCGGCGTTCTCTATGCCGGCCTGATGGCCACCGACCAGGGCCCGCGTCTGGTCGAGTTCAATGCTCGCTTCGGCGACCCCGAATGCCAGGTGCTGATGATGCGGCTAAAGAGCGATCTGGCTCCGTATCTGTTGGCTTGCGCTCAAGGCGACCTGGGGCGGCTACCGCCTCCAGAGTTCCATGCCGATACGGTGATCTGTGTGGTCATGGCCGCCAAGGGTTATCCCGATAGCCCGCTGTCCGGCTCGATCATCCGGGGCGCGGAACAGGATTTCGGCCCCGATGTTCAGGTTTTCCACGCGGGGACCGCGCGCGACAAGGGAGGTCGCCTGACGGCGGCGGGCGGTCGTGTGCTCAATGTCTGTGCCCGCGGTGCAGACGTGACGCAGGCGCGCGAGCGGGCCTATGGGGCGATCCGCAAGATCGACTGGCCAGGCGGTTTCTACCGGTCAGATATCGGTTGGCGGGCGCTGGAGCGGGACGAAACCGCTTAAATCGAGCGCGCGGCGTACAGAAGCCGGCCCTCATCCATGCGGGGGCGCAGGAAGTCAAGGGTCGCAAAGCTGGTCGCGAAACAGCCGAAGCTGCGGCCCAGCTTGCCCTCGCGGGCCAGCCATTCCGGCTCACAATAGTCGGCCGCATGGACAATGATGGCGCGTTCGCGCGCGGCGTTGTTGGTGTCCTCCAGCCCGTCCAGCAGGACGTTCTGGCCGTGCCGCACGCCCCAGCCCATGCCCGATGTCCGATAGACGCCGAGTGACGAGGCGTTGGAATCGACGATGTTCGAAAACCCGTGGGCATAGCCGGAATGGAACGGGTCCGAGCCCACGCCGTGGGCGGTGTGGAACATCCGCGCCTCCCCGGAAATCACATCCAGTTCGTACAGGCGGGGCTCGGCAGAATGTTGAGTAAAATTAACGATATAGATCCGGTCTCGGTTCGGAATCGACCAGGCATGACGATCCAGGGCGGCCAGGGCCTGTTCGCGCAGGTCGCGCGGAACCAGACCGCGCGGATCCAGAGGCGGAGCCGCCGTGCGCTGAACCGGCGTGGCCGGTGCCCAGGCCTGCTGAGCCGGGGCCGGGGCTTCGGCCATCTGAGCGTTGGATGCACAGCCGGTAACGACAACACCGGCCCCCGCGACCAAAAGGCCGCGCCTGGATAGCAACATGGAGATACCCCCGAGCACGCAGAACTAGATTGAAAGTTATCTGCAAACCTGGGGCCAGGATCAAGTCGCTTCCCGTGCGACGAGTCAGCGCGGTAGAGTGAGCAAGACTCATTGGGGGGGAGTAACCAGATGAAATCATGGCTTGTCGCGGCGGCGGTCGCGTTTCTCGGACTGACGCCGGCAGCGGCACAGGTTGAGCCGGCGCAAGACGCCCTGACCTTTGTTCAGGCGGGGCGCTTGCTGGCGGATCCCGCGACGGGTCGGGTGGCGACCGACCAAACGGTCGTCATTCAGAATGGCCGCGTCGTTCGCATTGAGAATGGCTTCGTTGGTGAGGGTCAGGGCCGGGTTGTCGATCTGAGGGATGATTTCGTCCTGCCGGGCCTGATCGACAGCCATGTGCACCTGTTGGGCCAGCAGGGCCCGACCAACCGGATCGATGCGGTGACTATGACCCGTTCTGCCCAGGCGCTGGAGGGGGCCTACTATGCGCGGGTGACGCTGGAGGCGGGCTTCACCACTGTCGCCAATCTGGGGGCCAACTCAGAAGCTATCTTCGCCCTGAGAGACGCGGTAGCGCGCGGGCGCGTGCCGGGGCCACGGATTATTGCGTCGGGGGCCGGGATCAGCGTCCATGGTGGCCACGGTGACAGCCACGGTTATCGCCCCGAGGTCCTCGAAATCCTGCGCTCTGAGGCCGTGTGCTCAGGGGCCGACGATTGCCGGCGGGCCGTGCGCGAGCAGATCCGCCTGGGGGCCGACGTCATCAAGATCACAGCCACCGGGGGCGTCTTGTCCAATACGGCGGCGGGCCTGGGCCAGCAGTTTTCGAATGCGGAGCTGGAGGCCATCGTTGAGGCCGCCCACAGCATGGGTCGGCGGGTCACCGCCCATGCCCACGGAGCCGACGGGATTACGGCCTTCTTGCGCGCCGGGGGCGATTCCATCGAGCACGGCACCTATCTGGATGATGAGGGCATCCGGTTGATGCGTCAGAACCGGGCCTGGTTGGTCCCGACCCTTCTGGCAGGAGATTTCGTCGCCCGTATTGCTTCGGGACCGAACAACTTCCTCTCTCCGGCCCAGACGGCCAAAGCCCTGGAGGCCGGACCGTTGATGCTTGATATGTGCCGCCGCGCCCATCAGGCCGGGGTGCAGATCGCTTTCGGCACGGACAGCGGCGTTTCGGCCCACGGCGACAATGCCCAGGAGTTCGCGCTTCTGGTCCAGTGCGGCATGACCCCGCTGGAGGCCATTCAGGCAGCGACTGTGCGGGCCGCTGACCATTTGCAAGTCGCAGACGAGGTGGGGGCCTTGCGTCCCGGCATGGCGGGGGATCTGATTGCCGTCTCCGGCGACCCCCTGACCGATGTGACCGAACTGGAGCGCGTGACCTTCGTCATGCGTCTGGGTCGGATCTATCGCGCGCGTTGAGAGCAAGAGTACTCATACCGTTCAATTGGTTGAGAGTATCCAGCTGACGCCGGATCAAGTCCTTACGATCGGCACTCCGATGGAGATCCTCGCGGGCGCAAGCGGGCCTCCAAGTCAGTAATCGTCAATTGCTCTGTCACGGGCCTAGAGGTCCTATGGCGGTCTGAAAACCTTGGGAGGGGCCGATGATTGGACTGGAACTGGCGCTGGTCGCGGCATTGCTGAGCGATGACCGTCCCTATGAACAGTGGGACGTCCCGTGCCCTGATCGAGCGCGGGGCGTGGTGACCTACGAAGGCGGGGCAGCCGGTATGGACTGGACGGCCACGCCGCAATCCAGCTCGGTCCAGTCGGCGTCTATTGAGACGATGGGGGGTAATCAGGTTCTGGTCTGCCACTATCAGATGTTCGGCCATGACTACTGGATCTGGATGCGGCCCCCGCTTCAGGTGCCCTATTGCGTCGTCGGTGATCCGGCGGGTCGGGCAATGTTCATCTGCAACAACGGTGGCCGACGTAGCTAATTCGAGGGCCACGTGTCGGGGTGATTGACCGCCCGGCGCAACGCCCTATGTTGCGCGGCCTTCCCTCCGGCCCCGGTGGCGAAATGGTAGACGCGGCAGACTCAAAATCTGCTGGCCGAAAGGTCGTGTTGGTTCGAGTCCGACCCGGGGCACCATCCTTTGTTTCCCGGCAGGTCCGCTGACGCGGACGCCTCCAACGGGGCGGAGCGGTTGCTGGGGGCTCAGCCTGCCCGCAGGGCATCCCAGTTGCGGGTATTGGCCGGGGCCGCGGGGGCCGAGACGCTTGAGGCCTGGCGAAGCCAGGTCAGGTTCTGCTCGACCAGCTCAGGCGGCAGCTCGCGGCGCAGGATCTGCTCGGCCTCGGCCGCGCGGCCTTGCAAACCGATCATCAGGGCCAGATTCAACCGCATCTGAGGCGTGGAGCCCGGCAGGGCAACGGCCCGGCGCAACAGGGCCTCGGCGTCGGCGGTCTGGCCATCGGCGGCCATAGCCAAGGCCATATTGGTCAGGACCGATGGATTGTCCGGGGACAGGGCCAGGGCCTCAGCCCAGGCCTGACGCGCCTCATCGCGACGATGGATCTGGTCCAACGCCACACCCAGGAGTGACACGGCTTCCCAGTCGCGGGCGTCCATGGATCGGGCCTGCTCCAGGGGAGCGATGGCGTAGAAGGCCTGGCCCTCCGAAATCTTGGCGCGTGCCAGTTGCATCAAGGCGCGCCGGTCGTTCGGCGCGATCAACAGGGCCTGATGGGCGCTGTCGGCGGCTTCTGAATAGCGGCGGAGTTCACGCTGGGCCTGTGACAGGTTGAGATAAGCCTCGACGTCCTCAGGCGCGATCGACACCTCGGCGGCCCAGAAAACCGCCCGCGACAGGGGATCCAGTCGGGCCGCGCGGGCGCGGTCCTCGGCGCTGGCGACTCGTCGGTTGGAAGTGGTCGAGGGCGTGGCGGTTTGGGTCGCCGGGGCGGGCGTGGCGGCGGCCTCGCGGTCGCGTCCGAACGGCCAGATCTGGGCCTGAACCGGCAGGGCGGACGCGAGCGTCACGGCAGCAATGGTTGCGAAGGCGAGGGTCTTGGGCGACATGACAGACGGTTCCCGGTCGGCCTGGATGCCAAGAGTCTCATCCTGCGCCGGTCAAGGATTGGTTAACCCGCGAAAGGCCCAACATGCCGGATGTCCTGATCGAACGGTCCGAAGCCGCGACCCCGCTTCATCTCATTTCAGAGGCGGGGTTCGAAGGGGTGGTCGACACCGGGCTCAAGGCCCTGGGTGAAGGCCAGGGGTTCAAGGGCCAGGCGGGTCAGATCCTGTTTCAGACGGGCGACGACGGCGATGTTCGCGGGGTCTGGGCCGGCACAGGCAAGGGGTCGGCCGATCCGCTGATATCCCGGTCCCTGGCGGCGCGGCTGCCCAAGGGCGACTATCAGCTGAAGGAGCCACCCGAGGGTCTGGATACGCTGATGTTCGCGCATGGTTGGGCGGAAGGTGGCTATCTGTTTGACCGCTACAAGACCCGGCCCGAGCGGGGCCGCGCCCGGCTGGTGGTCGGCAAGGGCAAGGCGGTGGATGAGATCCGCGCCATTGCCGCCGCCAGTCTTCTGGCACGCGAAATGGTCGACACGCCCGCCGGCGATATGGGACCGCTGCAGATCGAGACGATTGCCCGCGAGATTGCCGAGGCCCACGGGGCCTCCGTTACGGTGACGCTCGGCGACGCCCTGCTCGAAGAGAACTATCCGGCCATTCACGCGGTCGGCCGCGCCGCCACCCCGGAGCGTGCACCGCGTCTGATCGAGATCGGCTGGAACCTCGACCAGACCGACCTGCCGCTGGTCGCTCTGGTCGGCAAGGGCGTGGTCTTTGATTCCGGAGGCCTGGACATCAAGGGCGCGGCGGGTATGCGCCATATGAAAAAGGACATGGGCGGCTCGGCCCACGCTCTGGCGCTGGGGCGGCTGGTCATGCAGGCGGGGCTCAAGGTCCGGCTGGTGGTGCTGGTTGCGGCGGTGGAGAACGCCATCTCGGGCGATGCCTTCCGACCCGGCGATATTCTTCGCTCGCGCAAAGGCCTGACTATCGAGATCGGCAATACGGACGCCGAGGGCCGGGTGATCCTGTCGGATGCGCTGGCCAGGGCCGGCGAGCATTTGCCGGATCTGACGGTGGACTTCGCCACCCTGACCGGCGCGGCGCGGGTGGCTCTGGGCCCGGAGCTGCCGCCCTATTACACCGACGACGAAGCGTTGGCCGACGAGATCCGCGCCGCTGCGGCGGATCGTCACGATCCGGTCTGGCGCATGCCGCTGTGGCCCGGCTATCGCGAGGCGGTTAGCGCCGAGATCGCCGATGTCCGCAATGATGCGGCGGAATGGTCCCTGGCCGGTTCTGTGACGGCGGCCCTGTTCCTGCAACGGTTTGCGCCCGAGACGGGCAGCTGGGTCCACCTGGACATCTTCGCCTGGAACAATCGTGCGCGACCAGGTTGGCCGATGGGAGGCGCCGCCCAGGGGCTGCGCACCCTGTTCAAGGTTCTGTCGGATCGCTACGGGCGTTAACTCGGCTTTTTCGTCTTTGCGCCTATCGGACGGCGTGACCATGTTCCCCGACCTTGATCCGCGCTTCTTGCTGGCCCGGTCCGACCTGGCCGAACTAGCCCTGGAGGGGCTGGTCGTGGCGGAACGCTATGCGCCGACACGGGCGCTGCGTTGTGTGTTGGGGTTCGCGCCGATCCGTGATGAGGCGGGCGAACAGGTCGGCGAGATTCTATTCGGCGAGGTGTTCGACGTTCTGGAGGATCGCGAGGCGCTGTCGTGGGGACGGGCGCGTCGCGACGGAACCGTCGGATATGTCGATTCGGATCTTCTCGAGACGGCCAGCGCCCCGGCCACGCGCCGCGTGGCCACGACGGAGGCCGCCCTGCCCCTGAACGCGCTCGTGACGGACGCCGACGAGGTGGAGCCCGAGCACCTGACGGATTTTCTGACCTTCGACACTGATCTGGCCAGCGCCGCCGAACGTTTGCTGGGCGCGCCCTACCATCGGCGCGGACGGTCTCGCGCAGGCGTGGATTGCGGCGGACTCGTCCAGCAGGCGTTGTTGGCCTGCGGCAAGGCTGGTCCTCGCCCCTCAGACCTTCAGGCCCGCCTGGGAGACGCGGCGACCGAGGCGCGGCGCGGTGACCTACTGGTCTGGATCGGAAACCACGCGGGCATAGCCGTGGACGACACCCGTCTCATCCATGCCTGTCCGCAGGCGGGCCGCGTTCTGATCGAGGCGATCCAGGAGGTCGATGCGCGTTGGCGCGCGCTCGGTGCCGGAGCGCCGGTCATCCGCCGCCTCTAGGCCAGTCCTGGTTCCACGCCGGCCTTCAGGCCGCCCGTTGTCAGGTCGACGCTCTCAGCTTCCAGCGCCCCAATCAGGCCGCCCAGGTACGGCCGATAGGCCTCAGCTCGATCATTCATCACGCGAACGGGGCTTCGGGCGCTGACCGTTGAGAAGGTGGCGATCGGTCGCGGAGACTTCGACGGCGATTCACAGGCCGCATCCCAGTCCAGACCGCAGGCGGCGACGATACGCCGGGCCTCGGCCGCGAAGTCCTCGGCGAGGGTCTCGTACTGGACCTCGATCATCCGCCCGGGCAGGGCTCTGGCCCAATGGGCCGCCAACCGAGCGGTCAGCCCATAGGCCCGGCCCAGGTCCGCCAGGTCATGGACAAAGGCCCAGTCGCGGCTGAACTCCTGACGATAGAGGGACAGGCAGGTCTCCACCGGATCTCGGCGCATCAGGATGATCGGCGCATCCGGGAACAGGCGGGTGATCAGTCCGACAGATTCCAGATTGCGCGGCATCTTGTCGGTAACGTGGTCGCGACCGCCGAGATCGCCCAGGCCTTCAAGATAGGCCCGTGCCCAGGCCGCATCGGGCGCGGCGTCTGAACGCGCTAGCCATGCCTCAAGAAGGCCGGGCAGGATGACCCGCTCACCCGCACCGAACACGCGCGTGTGGCTGGCCAGCATGGCCTCCACCAGGGTGGTGCCGGATCGCGCCATGCCGACGACAAAGATCGGGCGCGGCGAGCCACCGGGCGGCTGTGCCGGGGCAAGGGGAAGGGCCACGATGCGGCGCGCCCGATCCACCGCCGTGGCATGGTCGTAGGCGCGCCCCTCCAGGCGGTCACGTTCGCGCGACAAGACGTGGGCCAGGCCATAGGCGGTGAAGGCGGCTTCGACCTTGCCGTCGGCGTCCAGCGCGTGGGCGCGGGCGAAGGCAGCGGGAATACGGCGATCCAGCGGCGCGCGAGGATCCTCAGTGATGCGCGATAGGTGCGCCGTCTCGGCCTCGGTCAGCCGTCCACCGGTCAGGCGGGAGAGCAGGGTGAAGGCCGGCGCGTGATCGGGATTGCGTTCCAGAGCAGCCCGGCACGCGGCCTCAGCCTCGGCGAAGCGCCCAAGGTAGGTGAGCAGGGTCGCCTGATCAGACAGGGCTCCGACGTGGTCGGGATCCAGGGCCAGGGCTTGCTCCAGCTCGACCCTTGCCGCCTCATAGTCCAGGGCGTGGAGCAACAGGCCGCCGAGGGCGGCGTGGTTGGCGGCGCTCTCAGGCTCCAGCGCCTGAACACGCTCAAAGGCCTTCACCGCCTGGGTGTGCCGTCCCATTTCGAACAGGGCGCGAGCCGCCTCGCGCCAGGCAAGGGGCTGATCCGGGCGCCGGCTGATCCAGGCGCGCGCGGCGTGTTCAAGACCAGGCCAGTTGCGCCGATCCCGCGCGAAATCGCAGGCCAGGCCGCCGCGGCGATCCTGCAACGCGTGAAGATTCGGCGTCAGGGACGGATCCAGCCGCGCCGCCTCGACCAGGGCGGCCTCAGCCTCGTTCCAGCGTCCGTCCGCCGCGAGCGCCTCGCCCCGTCGGGCCAGGTCGTGGGGGTCTGACGTCAGTTGGTCGCGCCGGGCTCGGTCGCCTGCACGTCCGAGACGGCAGCCGGATCAGCGGCCGTGGTGTCGTCACCGGCTGCGGCCTCAGCCACGGCCGCGTCGCCCTCAGCCGCAGCCGCGGCACCAGGTTGGCGGGCCGGATCGGGTGCGGGGATCGGATAGTTGGTCGAACCCTGGCTGCGCAGGTAGGCGATCAGATTGATTCGCTCTTCGGTGTTGCGAAGCCCGCCAAAGGTCATCGCGGTGCCGGAAACATAGCGGCCCGGGTTGGTGATGAACTGATCCAACTCGTCATAGCCCCACGTTGGAGCCTCAGCGGCGTGGGCCTGCATGGCCGCCGAATAGCTGAAGCCGGCCGCGTGGGTAACGCGGTTACCGACGATTCCGAACAGATTCGGGCCAGTGCCGTTGGCACCGCCCTGATTGATGGTGTGACAGGTTGCACAGCGCGCAAAGGCCTGCTCGCCCGCAGCCAGATCAGCCGCCGGCAGTACCGTGCCCCAATCCGGCGGCAACTCGGCCTCGGCGGCCCCGCCGCCGGCCTCGGCGACCTCAACATGATAACCCATCTTTTCAGGGGCTTCCTGGTGATAGACCCCGTCCGCAATGGTGTTGACGACGAGAATCGTGAAGACCGTCGCCAAGCCTGCGCCCGCGATCTTGTTGAACTGGAGGTCGCCGCTCATGCCTTGAAGCCGCCTTGCCCTTGCTCTGGTTGCGTCGGCTCTCTTACACCGTATGGCCAAGGGCGCAACCAGCCCGGCGTCGAAACTGGAGTCGAAAGGCGTGTCTTCCGCCATTGTCATCCTTCCCGCCCGCATGGCGGCACAACGATTGCCGGGTAAGCCGCTGGCCGATATCGGCGGCATTCCGATGATCGTGCGGGCCCAGCGCCAGGCCGAAGCAGCCGACATCGGACCGGTCGTCGTTGCCGCCGGAGATCCCGAAATCGTCGACGTTGTTCGGGCGATGGGCGGCGAAGCCATCTTGACCGATCCAGCCTTGCCGTCCGGCTCTGATCGCGTGCGTGCAGCCCTGGACGAGGTCGATCCAGTTGGACGGTTTGATTCGGTGATCAATCTTCAGGGCGACATGCCGTTTGTGGACCCGGCGACCGTCGGGGCGGTCGCGCGTCTGATGGCCGAAGAACCGGCTTGCGACATCGGAACGGCGGTCGCCACCGAAGCCTCGACAGCGGACAGATCCAACCCGGATGTGGTCAAGGCCATCCTGACGTTGACGGCAGCCGATCGAGGCAGGGCCCTCTATTTTACGCGCTCGACCCTGTACGGCGACGGGCCGGTCTGGCGTCATATCGGCATCTATGGCTATCGCCGGGCGGCTCTGGAGCGGTTCTGCGCCGCCCCGCCGTCTCCGCTGGAGCGCCGCGAGAAGCTGGAACAGCTTCGGGCGCTGGAGCTTGGTCTTTCGATCTGGGCCTCGGTGGTCGACGAGGCCCCGATTTCGGTGGACAATCCCGAAGATCTGGAAGCTGCCAGGGCAAGGGCGGGCCAATGAGAGGCTATCAGGCCGAAACACAGGGCGTGGTCGTGCGGGTGACGCCGACCTTCCTGTCTCAGCAGTCTGACCCATCCCAGGGGCGGTGGGTCTGGGCCTATGCGGTCGAAATCGAGAACCAGCGCGAAGAAGAGATTCAACTTCTGACCCGCCACTGGATCATTACCGATGCGCTCGGTCGCGTGGATGAGGTCAAGGGGCCCGGTGTCATCGGCGAGCAGCCGGTGATCCGGCCCGGCCAGACCCACAGCTATACATCGGGCTGTCCGTTGAACACCTCGTCGGGGGTTATGGTCGGCAGCTATGGCATGGTCGATGCCAATGGAGAGGTCCTGGCGGTCAAAATCCCGGCCTTTTCGCTGGACAGTGATCGTCCCGGAGCCCTGAACTAGGTGGCCGACCCCGCCGAAGCGCGAGGGTGTGGCGAGTGCGGCATGTGCTGCAAGCTGTTGTCCGCCCCCTCTCTCAACAAGCCGCCGCGCAAATGGTGCGTGCATTTTCGCCGGCGTAGCGGTTGCGACGTCTATGCGGACCGGCCCGCCGAATGCCGGGGGTTCAACTGCGGCTGGCTGCTGACGCCGTCGTTGCCGGATGACTGGCGACCGGACCGGGCCGGTTTTCTGCTGCATCAGGACGAGGGCCGGATCATCGTCGAGGTCGACCCGTCCACGCCCCAGGCCTGGAAGAAGGCCCCGTTCGAGCAGACCCTGCGCGGCTGGGCGGCGGCGGGCACCGAGGTCGTGGTGCTGGTGGCGGACAAGGGCTTGCGGCTCGGCACGCCGGACCAGTCGGTCAAGGCGCGGCGGACCTAGAAGCGCGGGCGGAAATCCCGTGGCGACCAGCCGAGATCGGTGCGGGCGTCGGTGCCGTCGAAGACCAGATCCCGATCCATCCGTTCGCCCATTTGCGCTGTCGCGTCGGGCAGGAGCGGCGAAGCGAGGAACAGGCCGGCTTTCCAGATCAGCGGTGGCAGGCTGACGATGCGCACGGGTCGGTCCAGCCCTTCGAAAATACGCGCGCACATCTGGCGGTAGGTCAGGGTTTCGCCGCCGGGCAGGGCATAGGTCTTGCCGACCGACGCAGATGTCGTCAGGGCGGCCACAGCGGCGTCGGCCAGATCGTCGGCATGGACGGGTTGACGTCGACCCTCGCCCCGTCCCGAGATCGGCAGGACGCGGAGCCGTCGCGCGATGGTGGCGAGCCGGCTGACGTTGCCGTCGTGTCCTTCGGCGTAGATCATCGTCGGCCTGAGGATCGTCCAGTCAATGCCACTGTCGTGTACCGCCGTCTCGCCGCGGGCCAGATCAGTGACTACGCCCTGCTCATAGGCGCTGGCGGAGCCCGCCTTGGTCACGATGCTGGTCGAGGAGAAGGCGATCAGCCGCCGCATGCCGTTGGTCTGCAAGGCCGCCATGACCTCCGGCAACAGCCAGATCGGTGACAGAGACAGGACTGTGGGTGCGACAGGCAGGGCGGCGCGGCCCTCCGGCGTCTTCACATCGGCCTGTAGCCAGCCCGCCTCTTGCCGTCGTGACACCGGCGTGTGGACGATCCCCGCCGCTCTCAGCCGGGGCAGGACGAACCGGCCGACCAGACTGGTCGCGCCGAGCACGAGGATCGGGGTATCTGTCACGCCCAAGCCTTCGGGCCTGGGGCCTGGATGGTCAAGCGAGACGTGGGGGACTTAGCCCCCTGTTGCCGCCCCGTCCGGCTCGATCGTCTGCATGGCCGACTGAATATAGTTCTGCTCGCCCATCAGCTTGATCAGACCGATCTGGTTTTCGAGGAAGTCGATATGCTCCTCGGTGTCGGACAGGATCTCGGCCAGGATCTGGCGGCTGACGAAATCGCCGGTGGCTTCACACAGCTTGATGCCTTCGATCTGGTCGGCACGGCCGGAGATTTCGACGTTGAGGTCTGCCTGCATACACTCCGGCACCGTCTCGCCGACCTTGAGCTTGTGCAGGTCCTGCATGTTGGGCAGGCCTTCAAGGAAGAGGATGCGCTTGATCAGCTTGTCGGCGTGTTTCATCTCGCCGATCGATTCCTCATAGACGATCTTGCCCAGGTGCGTCAGGCCCCAGCTTTCGAACATCCGCGCGTGCAGGAAATACTGGTTCACCGCCGTCAGCTCGTTGGTGAGCACGGCATTGAGCAGTTTGATGATCTGGGGATCGCCCTTCATGTCCCGGCCCTCCTGTCGGCCGCGGTGCACGAATCTATCGGCACCGTCACGCCTTTTAACACGCGCAAACGGCTTTGGCTCAGATGAGAGTGTTTCTCATCGCATTGATATTGCGAATGATTTTTGCTCTGACGAGCGAAGCCTATTCGGCGGCGATGGCGTAGAGGGCGCGGCTGTCCTGGATCATCTCGCGCATTTCACAGACGCATTTGGCGCATTGAACCTGGCACTGGTGCGCCGCGAAAATCTCACGCGGCTTGCCGGCCCCCGCCTCAATAGCGGCGCGGACCTCACGTTCGCGAATGCCGTTGCAGTTACAGACGTACAAGGAACGCGGCCCGAATGGTTGCGAATGACTCTACATATCATGCGCGACCGCTCGATTGCAAGGCGTTCGCAAGCGGGTCGCATGACCCGATTTCTGCCGCATTCCGCGCCCGTCCCCGCCGCATTCACCCGGCCCAATGCGCCGGACGTGGAGGGGGCGATGCGGACATTTCTTCTGGGCCTTGGTTTGGCGGTGGGTTTGGGCCTGGCAAGCCCGGTTCTGGCCCAGAGCACCGGTTTGCAGGCGTTTCAGTCCGAGGATGAGCTCAAGACCTGGCTGGCTGATCAGGCCCAACAGAATCCACCCCCCTGCGACGACCCCGATCCGGCTATGTGCCTCGGCCCCGATGAGGACGTCCGTGAAATCGTGGTGACCGGTTCCCGAATTTCGGCCCCCCAGTTCGCCTCGACCTCTCCTGTGACCGCCGTGACGACGGCGGCCGACAGCACGGGCGAAGCCTCCATCACCAACAACCAGGAGCTCGGTGTTGACGAGGGCGATATCGTCAAGCTGCGCGGCAACACCCTGATCCTGCTGAGGCGAGGCCGCCTGTTTACGGCCGACATCTCCGAGGGAGGCCTGCGGGCGGTCGACCATGCCAATGCCTATCCGCCGGGCTTTCCGGTCGATCGGGGCTCCTGGTACGACGAGATGCTCGTGTCGGGCGATTGGGTGGTGGTGATCGGCTATCTCTATGACGGCGCGGTTACAGGCACCCAGATCAACCGCTTCCGGCTGAATGCCGAAGGCCGGATCACCTTTGTCGATAGCCACCACATCGCCACCGACGACTACTACTCTTCGACCAACTACGCCTCGCGGCTGCTGGGTGACGATCTGATCCTCTACACGCCCGCCTATGTCCGTCGCCGGGACCCGCTGGCCGATATTCCGACCCTGTCGCGCTGGGCCGGCAAGGATCAGGCCGAGGACGAGCGCCCGCTGGTCACGGCGCGGGATATCTATCGAGCCCCGGAAAGCCTGGGGGAGCCGGAGGCGATCCACGCCCTGACCCGATGCGAACTGACCGCGCCGGAACTGATCTGTCGCTCGACGGCGGTGATCGGGCCCGAGGCTCGGACCTTCTATGCCTCGGCGGGAGCAGGCTATCTCTGGCTGACCGGTTGGCGGCAAAGCACGGACCGTGGCTTGCCGGAATCCGTCGTCTATCGCCTGCCGTTCAACGAAGGTCGTCCGCGCGCCCTGCAAGTCCACGGTGCCCCCGCCGACCAGTTCTCGCTGGAGGAGGATGCTGACAACAATCGGCTGTATGCGCTGGTGTTCAGCAACGGCCACGGCGATGCCATGTGGAATCCTTGGTTCGTTGACGGCAGCGCGGCCCTGTTGACCCTGGACCTCAGCCGTTTCGGCGATGGCTCAGGCCAGGCCCGTCCGCAGGACTATCGCCAGCTGCCGCCCTTGCCCGAAAACAGCGGCAATGGTGTCAGGAACCGATTTGTCGGTCGGCACCTCTTCTATGGAGCGGGGGTCAGAAACGACCAATGGCAGCCCGCCGGGGGCGTGTTGAACATCGTCTGGCTCGACCAGGGGGCCGTTCAGACCCATGTGCTGGACGGCAGTGTCGTGCGCATCGAGCCCATGGGACGAGACGCGTTCATCCTGACCGAGAATGACGATGGCCTGTCCTTCAGAACCTACAATCTGACGCCTGCCGGGCTTCGAGCCCAGCCGGGCTTCTCAGGGGCCTATCTGTTGGAGGACGCCGGTCAGGCCGAATATCGCAGCCATGCCTTCTTCTATCGGCCCGATCCCGGATCGACGGATGGGGAGGTCGGAATTCTGGGCCTGCCGGTCTTCGAACAGTCGAGCGGCAACCGCTACAGCGACGTCGACGCCAGCGTCGTCTTCCTGCGCCGCCTGAACGATCAGCTCACCGAGCTGGGCGAATTGTACAGCTGGTCTGACGCTGAAGACGATCACTGTCAGGCCTCCTGTGTCGACTGGTACGGCGACGCCCGGCCCATCTTCATCGGAAACCGCATCTTTGCCTTGCTCGGATATGATCTGATCGAAGGCCAGGTCCGCTCGGGCCGCATCTATTCGGTGCGGCGGGTCGATCTGACGCCGCGCCTGCCGACCAAGGATTGACGCCCGGGCCCATCGCGCGCACCACCCGCCCATGCCAGCGCCCGAATGCCGTCTCTACCTTCTGACCCCACCGACGATCCCGGATCTGGACGCCTTTGCGCGCGATCTTGAGGCCGCGCTCGATGCGGGCGACGTCGCCAGCCTCCAGATTCGCCTGAAGCCGGCGGACGATGATGAGATCCGGCGCGTCGCTGCGGTCCTCGCGCCGATCGCCCAGGCGCGCGGGGTGGCGGTCATTCTCAATGACCGGCCCGATCTGGTGAAGCCCCTGGGCCTGGACGGCGTTCACATTGGCCAGGCGGACGGCTCCTATGCGGCCGCGCGCCGCGATGTCGGGCCGGACCTGATCGTCGGCGTCACCTGTCACGACAGCCGCCATCTGGCTATGGAAGCGGCCGAGGCCGGGGCGGACTATGTGGCCTTCGGTGCCTTCTATCCCAGTTCCACTAAGGACGCCGACACCCGCGCCGAACCGGAGGTCCTGTCGATCTGGCAGGAGTCGATGGAAGTGCCCTGTGTCGCCATCGGCGGCATCACGGTGGACACGGCGGCCGAGCTGGCGGCAGCCGGGGCCGATTTTCTATGTGTCGGATCAGGCGTTTGGAATCATCCCGGCGGCCCCGCAGTCGCTGTCGTGCGGATCAATGCCGCCATCGCAAACGGCCTTGCCGACCGGGCCGGGTCTTAGGGGGATTTTAGGGAGCTTGGCCCTAGGCTGCCCGCCTAGTCTGCGTCGAGGCCGTCCCTATGAGCGTGAGCCCTGTGCTCGACACCCCCGGAGCTGTCCGCCCCGCCCGCACATGGCGGTTGGGATCGCGTCTGGACGACGGTGGCGCGGCGCTCTTCGTCTCCAAGCCGTTTGAGCCGATTGCAGCGGCCCTGGGCGTCATCGCGCTCGTCGTGCTGGCCGTTCTGTTTGCGCGCTCGGCCGGTCTGATCGCAGCCCTGTGGGGGGCCGGTGGCCTGGCGGTTGGTGTCTGGCTCCGGCGGGATCGCGGGCGAACCTGGGACCTCTGCTTCGCCGCCCTGCTGACGATGGCGATCGCGGTGGCCGAAATCCTGGTCGGCAACGGCTTTGAGCAGACGGTCTTGTTCACCGCGGCGAACATGCTGGAAATCGTCCTGGCGGTTGGCCTGGCGCGCCGTTTCGGCGACGGCCTCAACCTGACCACCATCAACGGGGTGATGCGGTTCCTGGCGACGGCGGTTCTGCTGGCCCCCCTGCCTTCGGCGGTCCTCGCTGCCGCCGGATTGGGCGTCCTTCAGGGTGCCGATGTCGCCACGACGTTTCTGACATGGTGGCTGGGCCACGCCCTCTCGATTGCCGGGGTCGGCGGTCTGATCCTGGGCCTTAGCCGACCAGAAGCCTTGCGGCTGCGCCCTCCGGCGCGGGCGCTGGAGGCGGCGGTTCTGTTGAGCCTGGTGGGCCTCTTGTTCTATTCGATCTTTTCACCGTGGGTGGCCCCCGTCGGGGTGCTGTCGGCTCCTCTGGCCCTGCTGGTGGCGGTGCGTCTTCGCTTTATCGGCATGTCCGCGGCCATCATTCTGATTACCACCTTTGCCGTCGGTGGCAGCATGCAGGGGCATGGCCCTTATGCGGCCCTGTTCGATGGTCCGGGTCGCGCCGTCATGGCTCAGGTCCTGGCCCTCGTGGGCTATCTCCCGATTCTGATCGTGGTTGCAGTTCTGGAAGAACGCGACGGCCTGACCCGCAAGGCCAAGGCGGCGCAGTTGCGGGCCGAGCGTGCTTCGGACGGCAAGTCGCGTCTGCTGGCCAACGTCAGCCACGAAATCAAAAGCCCCATCGCCGGCGTTATCGGGATTGGCGAGCTGTGGCGCGAAGGCAAGCTGGGCACCACAACCGAGACCCAGGTCGAAATGGCGGAAATGCTGGTCAAGACGGCGCGCCAGATCGAAACTCTCGCCTACGACCTTCTGGACGTCGCGCGCGCCGAGGCCGGCGCGGTTTCCGTTGACCTGAAACCCGTGGACGTTCCGGCCCTGCTTGAAGACATTCGCCGTTCGGCGATCCTGCACCCGGAATCGCAGGGCATGCGTATCGAAATTCAGCCTGTGTCGACCCGACAGGTGGTCACGGCGGATTCGGTGCGTCTGAACCAGGTCCTGTCCAACTTCGTCTCCAACGGGCTCAAGTATGGACGCAGCGGCGGGGTTGTTCGCCTCAAGGCTGGTTCGCGCGCAGACGGCTGGGTTCGTATCGAGGTGACTGATCGTGGTCCCGGTCTGAGCGAGGCCAAACAGGCTGAACTTTTCGAGCCCTTCAACCGCCTCGGCATGGAGCGTTCCACTGTGGAGGGGCACGGCATTGGTCTGGCCCTGGCCAAGCGCCTTGTTGAGCTGCAAGGCGGGCGGATCGGCGTCGACAGCCGCGAAGGCCACGGCGCGACCTTCTGGGTCGAGTTGCCGGCGGCCTGACGGCTGATCCATGGTCTGTCGACAGCTTGCCCTTTTTGGCTGTCACCTGTAGGGAGCGCCCTCAAAATTCTCGCGCGCGCCCGCTATCCGGCCCGCCCAGCCTCCTGAGACCCAAATGGCCAAGATCAACGGCAACACCATCAAGCCCGGCATGGTGCTTCAGCATAACGGCGGCCTGTGGGTCGTGACCAAGGCCAACCACGTCAAGCCCGGCAAGGGCGGTGCCTTCGCCAACGTCGAGGCCAAGAACCTGGAAACCGGCAACAAGCTGAACGAGCGTTTCCGCTCGGAGGACAAGGTCGAGCGCGTCACCCTCGAACAGAAGGACTACAGCTATCTGTACGATGGCGGCGACACCCTCGTGTTCATGAACGACGAGAACTACGAGCAGATCGAGCTTCAGAAGGACTGGGTCGGCGAAGAGCGTATTCCCTACCTCCAGGAAGGCATGAAGGTCGTCATCGAAAGCCATGAAGATCGCCCGATCGGCCTGAGCCTGCCGGACCAGGTCGTCCTCGAGGTCGCCGAAACAGAGCCGACGGTGAAGGGCCAGACGGCTTCGTCGTCCTACAAGCCGGCAACGGCGTCGAACGGTATCCGCGTCATGATCCCGCCCTATATGTCGGCCGGGGAGCGGATCGTCGTCGATACGGCCACGGGCGAATACGTCCGCCGCGCCGATTAGGCTCTAGGAACCTGGTCCCAGGTGCTAGGGAAAGCGCCGATCTCCCTAATCCCTGAAACCTAGAACCTTCGAAAAATGCCCCACGTTTCTCCTGTCCTGTCCGTCATGATCGATGCGGTCAAAAAGGCCGCCCGCCCAATGATGCGCGACTTTGGCGAGGTTGCGGCCCTGCAGGTGTCGCGCAAGGGTCCCGGTGATTTCGTCACCGCAGCAGATCTGCGGGCCGAACAGACGCTGTTCGAGGTCCTGATGAAGGCGCGACCCGGCTATGGTTTCCTGGGCGAGGAGCGCGGCCTGGTTGAAGGCTCGGACAAGAGCCACACCTTCATCGTCGACCCGATCGACGGCACCACCAACTTTCTCCACGCCATGCCGCACTTCGCCGTCACCGTCGCGCTGGAGCGCGAAGGCGAGATCCAGGCGGCCGTGACCTATAACCCGATCATCCAGGAGATGTTCTGGGCCGAGAAGGGCAAGGGTGCGTTCCTGAACGATGTGCGCATTCGCGTCTCGGGCCGCCGGGACATGGCGGACTGCCTGATCGGCACGGGTCTGCCCTACATCGGACGCCCCGGTCACGGCCAGACGATCAAGGAAGTCCACGCGATCGGCCAGCGGGTGGCGGGCATCCGTCGCCTGGGCTCGGCGGCGCTCGACCTGGCTTGGGTGGCCGCCGGTCGTTACGACGCCTTCTGGGAACGCAATCTGAATGCCTGGGACGTGGCGGCGGGTTTGCTATTGGTGACCGAAGCCGGCGGGCTCATCGGTGCCATTGATGAGGGCCACGACGTGCGTTCCGGCGTCTCGGTCTGTGTCGGCGCGTCGGATATCCAGCCGCAACTGCTCAAGCTGTTGCGGGCCGCCTAGTCGGCTCGGAACTGAAGGTCGGCCAACCGGGCATAGAGCCCGCCTTTCTTGGCAAGACCGGCGTGCGTGCCTTCCTCGACGATCCGCCCCTCATCCATGACCACGATACGGTCGGCGCGTTTCACCGTCGCCAGACGGTGAGCAATGACCAGGGTTGTGCGCATGTCCATGGCGCGATCGAGAGCCGCCTGAACCAGTCGTTCGTTTTCGGCATCCAGCGCCGAGGTGGCCTCGTCCAGCAACAGGATCGGGGCATGCCGGACCAGGGCGCGCGCAATGGCCAGCCTTTGCCTCTGGCCACCGGACAGGGACCGGCCCCGCTCGCCCAGGGGCTCGTCCAGTCCCCTGGGAAGGGCTTCGACGAACTTGAGCGCCTGGGCCTCTTCCAGGGCCTGACGGACAGCCGCCTCATCGGCATCGGCGCGTCCAAACCTGACATTGTCGGCGGCGGTCCCTGAAAACAGGGGGGCCTCCTGCGACACCCAGGCCAGCCGTTGGCGTACCTCGGCGGGCTCGGCGTCACGAATGTTCACGCCGTCGATCAAGACCTCGCCTGCCTCGGGGTCATAGAATCTGAGCAAAAGCCTGAAAACCGTCGACTTACCCGCTCCTGATGGTCCGACCAGGGCGACCGTCTCACCGGGTCTAACGGTCAAGGAGAAATCCTTCAGCGCCGGCAGGTCGGGCCGTCCCGGATAGGCAAACGCCACCGATTGAAACGCCGCCTCGCCGCGCGGAGGAACGGGCAGGACCGTCACCATGGGCGGGGCCGCGATCTCGGGTGTGGCCTGCATCAGATCGCCGATCCGCGCCATGGCACCTGAGGCCTTCTGCACGTCACCCCAGCTTTCGCCAAGAGCAGCGACAGCACCTGCCGCAAATACGGCCAGGAGGACGAATTGGATGAGAGCGCCTTCGCTCATGCGGCCGTCTAGAACATCGCGGACGCCCAGCCACAGCACCAGGGTCACGCCCCCGAACATCACCAGGATGATGGCCGCCGTCATCACAGCGCGCGCGCTTATCCTTTCCAGCGAGGCGGCAAAGGCCCCATCGACCGCTTCATCGAAGCGGGCCGAAGCGGATCTTTCGCGTCCGAAGGCCTGAACGGTTTCCAGCGCCTCGATGCTTTCTCCGGCGAAGCCGACGGCCGTGGCGAACCGATCCTGGGATTGAACCGTCAGAGCCCGTACGCGTCGACCGTAGACGAAAAGGGGCACGATCAGAACGGGTACAATCAGCATGACCAAGCCGGTCAGCTTCAGGCTGACGGTCGCCAGCATGATCACCCCTCCGGTCAGCATCAGAACATTCCTCAGGGCGTAGGAGATCGAGGTTGTCAGTAGGGTGTCGACGATCTGGATGTCGGTGGTCAGCCGACTCAAGACTTCGCCGGTACGGATGCCCGACAGATACTGCTGATCCAGCGACAGGACGTGTCCAAACGCAGCTTGCCGCAGATCTGCGACCATCCGCTCGCCGGTCTTGGTGACATAGAAGTATCGAGCCGCCGTCACGACAGCGAGGGCCAAGGCATTCAGGCCCAGCCACAGGAACCAGCGGTTGATGTCTTGGCCGCCATTTGCATAGCCGTGATCGATGGCTCCACGCGAAGTGACCGTAAGGCCCAGGGACGCCACGGTCGCCAGCAGCAGAAACACGAGTGAGAGGAACAGATCACTCCTATGGCGCAGGGCAAAGGGCCACAGACCCAACAGTGGCCTGAGATCGCGCCGCTTTTCGCGCCGATCTGCTGCCTCCGACATTTGCTCGGCCAGCAGCGCCCCGCCTGAGGGCCGATCACCCCGGTGAGACGGCGAATCAGTCTGGGACATCCACTCTTGCCTCTTTGCGGTCCATCTAGTATGGACGCCGCCTCTCCGCCGGGCCCCGGCGGATTTTCATTTTTTGCCGCACCCCCCGGGTGCGCCCCCCGCCGGACCAGACGCCATGAAGCAGGACATCCACCCCGACTATCACTTCATCACCGTGGTGATGACGGACGGGACGACCTATCAGACGCGCTCGACCTACGGCAAGGAAGGCGCGACGCTGAATCTGGATATTGATCCGACGACGCATCCGGCCTGGACTGGTGGTGGCCAGCACCTGATGGACCGCGGCGGTCGCGTGTCGCGCTTCAACAACAAGTTTGGCGGCTTCATCAAGAAGTAGCCCGTTTGGCTACAGCCAAGCTGCAAACAGGACACACAAGGCGTCGATCGTCAGGATCGGCGCCTTTCTGTTTGCGCAGATCATCGCTAAGTTGGCTCCATCAGGGACGCTCGGACAGGGCGGATCAAGGAATGGTGTCCATGGGCTTGAACAGACGCGAACTGGCATTTTCGGCTTCTGCGGTTGCGCTTGGTGGCGCAACGGGTCTGGGCCAGATCCAGCCCGCCACGCCGGCGGGCGCGCCGATCAGCCCGTTTTATCAGACATTTAACGACCAGCTGGCGTCCCAGCCGGCGGCGCTACAGGCCGATATCCGGGGCTTCTATGAGGTGCTCGGCTGGCAGCCCGCCTGGACACCGGAGCGTGTCCAGCTGCTGGGCCAGGTGATCGGTCAGGCAGATCGTCACGGTCTTGACCCGGCCCACTATCTGGATGGCGTGGCCGTTGTCGCCGACCCACAGATGGCAGATATGCGCCTGACCGTGGCCGCCCTGACTTATGCCAAGGTCCTGTCAGAAGGCACGGTCGATCCCACGACCGTCGAGGATCTGTGGGAGATGGAGCCGAACCGGGTGGCGCTGGGTGCCCCCATGGCAGAGGCGCTTCGCCAGAACCGACTGTCCGACTGGATGAACGCCCTGGCCCCGACGGATATCGGCTATACCAATCTGTCGGCCGGCTATATCCGCTATCGCGACATTTCGTTGAACGGTGGCTGGCCTGTCTTTGGTGCCGGTGGGCCGATCCGGCCCGGTGACACGGATCATCGTATCCCCGCCCTGATCCAGCGTCTGCGTGCCGAGGGTGATCTCAGCCGGACCGACATGGCGTCGATCGACCCGCAGACGACCCAGTATTCCGACGACATCCAGACGGCCGTGCGCCGGTTCCAGGTGCGTCACGGTCTGGTTTCAGACGGCATCATCGGCCAGGGCTCATCCTCGGCCCTGTCGGCGACGGCCACGGACCGTGCCCGCCAGATTGCCCTGAACCTGGAACGTCGCCGCTGGCTCAAGCGTGACCTCAATCCTGAGCGGATCGAGGTCAATACAGCGGCGGCCATCATGGTCTACTGGCACGAAGGGCGTCCGGTTCACTCCAACCGGGTCGTGGTCGGGACGCCGGCGAACCAGACCCCCAGCCTTGAAAAACCGTTCGCTTCGGTCGTCGCCAATCCGCCGTGGAACGTGCCCATGGGGATTGCCCGCAACGAAATCCTGCCACGCGGCGCTGCCTATCTGCGCGCCAACAACATGTATGTGACCTCCGACGGGCGCGTGGTTCAGCGCGCCGGCCCGACGGCGGCGCTCGGCTATGTGAAGTTCGAGCTGCGCGACAGCTACGCCATCTTCCTGCACGACACGCCGGCGCGTGGCGTGTTCCGCAACGCCTATCGCCACCGGTCGCATGGCTGCGTCCGGGTTGAGAACGCCATCGACTTCGCCCGTCTGCTGCTGGAGCCGAATCCGGAACGCCTGGCCCAGTTCGACCAGGCCCTGGATGCCCGCACGACCACACGGGTTCAGACCGGTCGGGAAATCTCGGTGCGGCTGCTCTACTGGACGGCCTTCGTCACCGGCCAGGGGGCGGTGGCCTTCCGCGAGGACGTGTACCAGCGGGACGCCGCCCTGGCCCGCGCTCTGGGCATCGACATCACCCTGCCGCGCGCGATCGACGATGGACGGGACGACCCGAACGACGTCGGGCCGTAGCCTCTTGAGTCCCGGGGTCGGGCTCGCCACATAGCGGGCATGAATCACCTCAAGACCTTTGTCCTCCTGGCGGCTCTGACCGCCCTGTTCATGGGCCTCGGCTATCTGATCGGCGGAACCACAGGCATGCTCATCGCCCTGGTGTTCGCCGGGGGCATGAACCTGTTCAGCTACTGGAACGCCGACAAGATCGTGCTGCGGATGTATCGCGCCGTGCCGGTCGATGAGAGCCACCCCGAGCCGCTGATCCGCAACTATGTCGCCGACATTGTTCAGATGTCTGCAGATGCCGGCCTGCCGCGTCCGCAGATCGCCATCATCCCGACCGAACAGCCCAACGCCTTCGCCACGGGCCGCAACCCCGAGAATGCGGCGGTATGTGCCACGGAGGGCTTGCTGCGCGCCCTGACGCGTGAAGAGATCCGCGGCGTCATGGCCCATGAGCTGGCCCATGTGAAGAACCGCGACACCCTGACCATGACGGTCACCGCCACGGTGGCGGGCGCCATCTCGGCCCTGGCCAACTTCGGCCTGTTCTTCGGCGGCGGCGGCGACCGCGACCGGCCCGGCGGCATGATCGGGACCATCGCCATGGCGCTTCTGGCACCCATGGCGGCCGCGCTCGTGCAGATGGCCATCAGTCGGGGCCGCGAATATGAGGCCGACCGCGTCGGCGCCGAAATCGCCGGCGATCCCCAGGCGCTGGCCTCGGCCCTGCAAAAGATCGAGGGCTGGTCCAAGCGCATCGAGAACCCGACCGCCGAGCATAACCCGGCCTCGGCCCAGCTGTTCATCATCAACCCGCTGTCGGGCCAGGGGGCGGACAATCTGTTCTCGACCCACCCGAACACCGCCAACCGGGTGAAGGCCCTGATGGAGCTGGCCGGTCGCATGGGCGGGCGTCGTCCGACGCTGACCGCAACGCCGGCTGCGCCCCGGGCGCCGTCAACCGGCGTGCCGACCACGCCCCGTGGACCGTGGGGCTAGGCCCTCGTTCCCATCGTCATCCTCCGACAAGCCGCGCAGCGGCGCAGATCGGGGGACCCAGGATGACCTGAGAAATCGGCGCGAAGTGCGGGCGTTGCTCTGGGTCCCCCGGTCGCGCTGCGCGCGCCGGAGGATGACGAAAGGGACGCGGCTTCTCGGCCATGACGAGACGGGCTAACGTCTCCCCATGCCCGCCGTCGCCCGCCTGAGGCCGAACGACTTCTTCTCGCCCGAGGAATGGGCGGGGCTGTCGGCGCGGTCATCTTGGAAGGGGCTGGCGCTGGTCATCCATTGCTGGGGCGTCATCGCCCTGGCGGTGGCATTGGGGGTGTGGATCCCCTGGCTGATCCCGCTCAGCGTCATGGTCATCGGCACGCGTCAGCTGGGTCTGGCCATATTGATGCACGAGGCGGCCCATGCGGGGCTGCATCCCAACCTCAAGGTCAATGATTGGGTCGGCCACTGGCTGTGCGCTGTGCCCATCGGCGCCAGCCTGAGCGCCTATCGTCCCTATCACCTGAGCCACCACAAATACGCCCAGCAGGTTGAAGACCCGGACCTGCCGCTGTCGGCGCCGTTTCCGGTGACGCGCGCCTCGCTCAGGCGCAAGATCATCCGCGACCTGACCGGCCAGACCTTCTTCAAACAGCGGATCGCGCCGTTTTTCGTGCGGGTGCCGCCCGATGAGGATCTGCCGGAAGGCGCCCGCGTCACCGCCCGGTCGGCGGCGCCGTTCCTGCTGGTCAATGGCGCGATGCTGGCTGGGGCGATCCTGGCGGGGGTCTGGTGGGCGTATTTTGCGCTGTGGCTCCTGCCGCTGGCGACCTGGTTTCCGATGGTGACGCGCCTGAGGAACATCGCCGAGCACGCCTGCGTCGAGAACTCCGAGATCGACCCCCTGCGCCAGGCCCGCACCACCCACGCCGCCTGGTGGGAGCGCGCCTTCATCGCCCCCTACTGGGTCAATTTCCACGCCGAGCACCACATTTTCATGCACCTGCCCTGCTGGAGCCTGAAGCGGGCGCACCGCCTGCTGGCGGAGAAGGGGGTGACAGAGGCAATGGAGGTCGCGCCGGGGTATGGGGCGGTGCTGGCGGAGGCGTCGGGGCGTTAAGGCACTGGGGAGGTCAGTTCGCGTCTCAGGGATCAAATGAGTGGCGCGGATAGTCATCAAGTCTGACAATCACACCAGCATCGACCCAGACGTTCGTTAGCCTGCGCCCAGTCGAAAAGCCGACAACGAATTTGTCCTCGACACAGTCACCCGTCATGAGTTGGAGGGGGTTCATATGGTTACCGGCTCCTGCGCCGGGTTCAGAGAATCCGCAACTGACACTAAGAACCCCCCCGATATGGTCGTCCACTCCGTAGCCGAACGCAGCTGTCGCAGGCATGCCGACGCAGACGCGATCTTCTGCAACACACTGGACGTCCGAGCCTCTAGCCCCATCCGCGAATAGCCAGTCGACTACAGGTCGCGCCAGAGCTCCGCCTATGAGCGCAGCCACGATCGCAAATGTGATGGCAGAGGCAGCGGCCAAAGTGGGCTTGGTTGACACGGCGACACCTCTACTCGCGCTGCTAAGCCCCCAGGTTCAACGCGAAGCGGCCACGACCGCAAGACCTAACCCAGCGTCTTCGCGATCCGCTCCGCCAGCCGTTCCGCCACCTCGGCCTTCGACAGCCTCGGCCAGGCCTCTTCGCCGTCGGCGTCGATCAGCGTCACCGTATTGGCGTCGCCGCCCATGACGCCGGTGCCGCCGACGTCATTGGCCACGATCCAGTCGCAGCCCTTCTTCGCCAGCTTGCCGCGCGCGTGCTCGATCAGCTTCTCGGTCTCGGCGGCGAAGCCGATGACCAGGGCGGGGCGATCCGGTCCGTCCTTCGCCAGTTGGGCCAGGATGTCCGGATTGGCGACCAGTTCGATGGTCGTGCGGGTCGCCTTGTCCTTGAGCTTTTCGGGCGCGGCCTCGGCCGGACGCCAGTCGGCCACCGCCGCCGTCATGATCGCGACCTGGGCCGGAAGCGCGGCCTTGCAGGCCGCCAGCATCTCCTCGGCCGTACCGATCTGAACGCGCGTAACGCCCGCCGGCGCCGGCAGGGCGGTCGGCCCGGAGATCAGCGTCACCGTCGCCCCGCGCCGCTCCAGCGCGCTCGCGATGGCGTAGCCCTGCTTGCCGCTCGAACGATTGGACAGGAAGCGCACGGGGTCCAGAGGCTCTTCGGTCGGCCCGGCGGTGATCAGGATGTGACGCCCTTTCAGGCTGTCGTCCCGACCGATGCGGGCGCGAATGGCGTTCAGGATCACCGGCGGCTCGGCCAGTCGGCCCTCGCCGAACTCGCCGCAGGCCATCTCCCCCTCGTCCGGCCCGACGAAGGCGACGCCGTCGGCCTTGAGCTGGGCCAGATTTCGCTGGGTCGCCGGATGGGTCCACATCCGCACATTCATGGCCGGTGCCATCAGCACCGGCGTGTCGGTGGCCAGCAGGGTGGTCGAGGCCAGGTCATTGGCCAGGCCGTTCGCCGCCTTGGCCATCAGGTCGGCGGTGGCCGGCGCGACCACGATCAGATCGGCCCAACGCGACTGGACGATATGGCCCATCTCCTGTTCCGCCGTCAGGTCGAACAGGTCGCCGCCGACCGGATTTTCGGTCAAGGACGCCAGGGACAGGGGGGTGACGAAATGGCTCCCGCCCTCGGTCAGGATGGCGCGCACCTCCATCCCGTCCTTGCGCATCAGCCGCACCAGCTCCAGCGCCTTGTAGGCCGCCACGCCGCCGCCGACGATGAGCAGGACCTTGGGCACGGCGATCAGATCAGACCCTGGAGCGCCGCGCGCGCCGCGTCGCCCAGGTCCGGCCGCTTCAGCGCCAGGGCCACATTGGCCTTCAGCAGGCCGATCTTGTCGCCGCAGTCGTGGGTGATCCCCTCATACTGATAGGCGGTGAACCGTTGGCTCCCCATCAGAGTCGCCATGGCGTCGGTCAGCTGAATCTCGCCGCCGGCACCGCGCGGCTGGCTTTCCAGGATGTCGAAGATCTCCGGCTGCAGGATGTAGCGCCCGGCGATCGACATATTGGACGGGGCCGTGCCCTGGGCCGGCTTCTCGACCATGCCCTTCATCGCCGACATCCGGCCTTCGGTGCGCTCGGGGTCGATGATGCCGTATTTATGCGTCTCGCTGGCGGGCACTTCCTCCACGCCGATGATGTTGCCGCCGACCAGATCATAGGCCCGCATCAGCTGGGCCAGGGCTCCCGGCGCTGAATCCACGATCACGTCCGGCAGCAGCACGGCAAACGGCTCATTGCCGACGATGTCGCGCGCGCACCAGACCGCGTGGCCCAGCCCCAGCGGGGCCATCTGGCGGGTGAAGCTCATTTCGCCGGCCTTGGGCAGGTCGCGCCGCACGGCCTCGAGCACATCGGTCTTGCCCTTGGCCTCCAGCTGGGCCTCCAGCTCGACCTGGTGGTCGAAATAGTCCTCGATGGCCCCTTTGGAGCGGCCCGTCACAAAGACGATGTGCTCGATCCCCGCCTCGCGCGCCTCCTCGACGATGTAGGACAGGATCGGCCTGTCGACGACGTTCAGCAGCTCCTTGGGCGTGGTCTTGGTCCCCGGCAGGACCCGTGTGCCGAGGCCCGCGACAGGAAGAACGGCTTTTCTAACAGCGGTCATATGCTCTAGCTTCTGACATGGGGATGCGTCGACGACATAGGATGATCGGCGCGGCTTGGGAACCGGCTTTGCCAGGAGCGGTTCTTTCAAAGACGATATCCAAGGAGGGCTTGGCATGATCAGACCGGGGACACTCGCAGGCTTGGCCTTGGCCGCCATGACGGTCGCGGCCTGCCAACCGGCGGCTGAAGACAAGGCCGGCACAGAGGCACCGGTGGTCGCGCCTGACGGGCCACTGGATGATGCGATCCATGCCGAAGACCTGCCGCCGGACGACGCCATCCCGGCCGAAGAGGACGTGCCCGAAGACGCCTATCCGCAGGCGGATGAACCCCTGACGGTTCCGCCTCAATAGGCGCTACTCGACGGTGACGGACTTGGCCAGGTTACGCGGCTGATCGACGTCGGTGCCCTTCTGAACGGCCGTATAGTAGGCCAGCAACTGCATCGGCACCGCATAGACCAGCGGCGCGATCAGGGGGTGACAGTCGGGCGCATCGATACGACGGATGCTGGCCCCGTGCGGGGCTTCAGCCTCGGCAGGCGCAATCATGATCACCGGACCGCCGCGCGCCGCAACCTCCTGAAGGTTGGACGCGGTCTTCTCGAACACGTCGTCCAGAGGGGCCAGGGCCACCGTCGGGGTGAATTCGTCGATCAGGGCGATCGGCCCGTGCTTGAGCTCGCCGGCGGCATAGCCCTCGGCATGGATGTAGCTGATTTCCTTGAGCTTGAGCGCGCCTTCCATGGCCAACGGGTACATGGCCCCGCGGCCCAGGAACAGGACATCATCGGCCTTGGCCAGTTCAACCACCTCACGGCGGATGTCAGCGTCCATGGCCAGGGCTTCGGAGATCAGACGTGGGGCCTCGAACAGGGCCTTGACCAGTTCGGCCTCACGCGTGGCGTCGATCCGGCCTCGTGCCACACCGGCGGCAACGGCCAGCGCCAGCAGGGCGGCGACCTGGGCGGTAAAGGCCTTGGTTGAGGCCACCCCGATTTCCGGCCCCGCATGGGTCGGCCAGAGAACATCGGCCTCGCGGGCCATGGACGAGGTGTGGACATTGACGATGGCAGCCGTCTTGAGCCCATGCGCCTTGCACCAGGTCAGGCAGGCCAGGGTGTCGGCGGTTTCGCCAGACTGGCTGACGGCGACCGCCAGGGTCGAAGGGGACACCGCCGGCTCGCGATAACGAAACTCCGACGCGATCTCGACATCGCAAGGCAGGCCGGCCAGGCGTTCAAAGGCATAGCGCCCGATCTGACCGGCAAAGAAGGCGGTGCCACAGGCCACGATCTGTACCCGGTCGAGCTTGGAGAAATCGACCGGTTGGGACCGGGCTGTGCCCGAAACCAGATCCAGATAGGCCGACAGGGTGTGCTGAACACTGTCGGGCTGCTCATGGATCTCCTTTTCCATGAAGTGGCGATACGCCCCCTTCTCGACCATGGCTGAGGAGGCTGAGACTTGGACCACCGCGCGCTCGACCTCAGAGCCGGTCGAATCAAAGAAACGCGCCCCGGCACGATTGAGGACGACGTAGTCGCCTTCCTCCAGATAGCTGATCTGCTGGGTAAACGGCCCGACCGCCAGGGCATCCGAGCCGAGATACATTTCGTCTTCACCCCAGCCGACGACCAGGGGGCTGCCCCGTCGGGCTCCAAGGATCTGTTCGTCCTCACCGTCGATCAGGACGGCCAGCGCATAGGCTCCCGTCAGGCGATCCAGGACACGCTTGAACGCCGCGATGGCATCGTTCGACTTGGCCAGCTCGCGGTCCAGCAAATGAGCCACGACCTCGGTGTCGGTCTGGCTCTCGAAAACATGGCCTTCAGCGGCCAGCTCAGCCTTCAGCTCCGCAAAGTTCTCGATGATGCCGTTATGAACCAAGGTCACACGCCCGGCCTTGTGCGGGTGCGCGTTCTCGGTGGTCGGAGCCCCGTGGGTCGCCCAGCGCGTATGGCCGATGCCGACGGTCGCGTTCAGGGGCGTTTCGGCCAGCACGGTTTCGAGATTGCGAATCTTGCCCTGGGCGCGACGGCGCTCGGTGACGCCGTCAACCAGGGCAGCAACCCCGGCGGAATCGTAGCCGCGGTATTCCAGCCGTTTTAGGCTGTCGATCAGGCGGGGGGTAACCGGGCCGGTTCCGGTGACGCCAATAATACCGCACATAGGCGTTGCTCCTGAGACTGATCGCTTTCACCGCGCCCATAGCACTGGTGATCTCGCCAAGTTGTAAAACCCGATTGCACGAAGTTTCTCGACTTTGGCGCGCTGGCGAGGTTGAAACGATCTATGACTGAACGTGCCTATTTTGGAACGGACGGCATCCGGGGCAAGGCCAACGCCTATCCGATGACCGCCGAAATCGCCCTCAAGGTCGGCCTGGCGGCCGGCAAGCTCTTCATGTCCCAGGATGATCGACGCCATCTGGTGGTGATCGGCAAGGACACGCGCCTGTCAGGCTACATGATCGAGCCCGCTATGGTGGCAGGGTTCGCGTCGATGGGCGTGGATGTGCGGACATTCGGCCCTGTCCCGACGCCGGGTGTCGCCATGATGACCCGGTCGATGCGGGCAGATCTGGGTGTGATGATCTCAGCGTCGCACAATGACTATGCCGACAACGGCATCAAACTGTTCGGCCCGGACGGCTACAAACTGTCGGACGACATCGAACTCCAGATCGAGCGGCTTATGCAGGAGGATCTAGGCTCCAGCCTGGCCGCCTCGGCCAGCCTGGGCCGGGTCAAGCGGATCGACGACGCCCGCCACCGCTATGTCGAGATCATCAAGGCGGTCTTTCCCAAACGGCTCAGCCTCAAGGGCATGCGGATCGCGGTCGATTGCGCCAATGGCGCGGCCTATCAGGTGGCCCCGACAGCCCTGTATGAGCTGGGGGCCGATGTCTTCGCCGTGGGCGTTGAGCCCAACGGGATGAACATCAATGCCGAATGCGGCTCGACCCATCCTGAGAACGTCTCTGCGGCCGTTCGTCGTCACGGCGCGGACGTCGGCATCGCGCTGGACGGGGATGCCGACCGCGTCATCATCACCGATGAAACGGGCCGCGTCGTCGATGGCGATCAGCTTATGGCCCTGATTGGCCTGGACTGGCACCGGCGCGGTCGCCTGACCGGCGGTGGCGTGGTGGCGACCATCATGTCAAACCTCGGTCTGGAGCGCCGTCTTCAGTCCGAAGGGCTGACGCTGGAGCGCACCAAGGTCGGCGATCGCTATGTCATGGAGCGGATGCGCGAGGGCGGATTCAATATCGGCGGGGAACAGTCCGGGCATATTATCCTGCATGACCATGCCACCACCGGCGACGGGATGATGGCGGCGCTACAGGTGCTGGCGGTGCTGGCGGATTCAGGCAAGCCGATGAGCGAACTGGCTCGCCAGTTCGACCCCGTGCCCCAGCTTCTTGAGAACGTCAGGCACAGGGGGGGCAAACCCCTGGAAACGGCTGCGGTCAAGGCCGCGATTGCTGAGGGACGCGAGCGACTGGAAGGTAGCGGACGTGTGGTGGTTCGGGCCTCAGGCACGGAGCCTCTGATCCGGGTCATGGCGGAAGGCGACGACGACGCCCTGGTGCGCGCGGTCGTGCGTGACATCGCTGAGGCGGTCAGGGCGGCGGGTTAAGCCGCCAGGCGCTCAACCAGTGCCTGGACCTGTTGCCGGATATCCGGCACGGCCACGATCTCCCAGACCGCGGCGCGGCTGGGTGGGCCCAGAACATGGACGCGCTCAGACGCATGGCCGGTAGCGTTCAGCAACCGCCCCTGCCTGTCGACGCTGAGCCCCAGACGCAATGGGTCGATACCCGCCAGACCTGTCGCCAGCAGATTGCGGGTCAGGGCGTCGGTGGACCGGGCCGGGTCAACGCCCGGACCCGTACAGTCGATGAGGGCCCGCCCTCGGGTCGCCTCAGCCCTATCCGACCCGCGGGGGCGCCACTGGACGTCTACGCCTTCACCGACCGACGTGACCGTCTCCAGTCGCCCGGCGCGCACGACCAGTCGACCGAGCTGAGTCAGTGCTTCGATCCGCCGCGCGACGTCGGGTGCGATCCGGTGGCGGTGAACGTCCCACCAGGGTCGCAGGTGACGCAGGAAACGCGCGCGCGCGACCTGATCCAACGCCACCCACAGCTCTGCATTGAGGCTGCGAAGTTCGTCCATGGCCACGCCCCAGCCGATCTCGTCGGCACGGGCGCGAAAGGCTCTCATGCGTTGGGACAGCGCCGTGTCGGCAGGGGGCCTGGGCGACGGGTGGCTCTGGGAGACGTCGTGGGATCGGGGCAGTAGCCCGCGCCGGGAAATCGCCACGGCGCGGCCTCGCCAGCCTCGGTCGTCCAGCTCCAGGACCACGTCGATCATGGTCAGGCCCGATCCGAGGACGACGACATCGTCATCCGGCCCGATGCCGTCCAGCGCGCCCGGTGCCCAGGCGTCGGCGATGATGCCGGCGGTCCCGCCCGCAGTCTGGGGGGCCGGATTGCCGGTCGCGAGGACGATATGATCAGCAATGATCTCGCGACCATCGGCCAGCTTCAATCCGGTGGGTGTGACCTGGACGGCCTCGCTGGCGATTCGCCGGATTCGCCCCGGCCCGGTGGCTTCCGCCTCGGCCAACAGGTCCTGGACATAGAGGCCATAGACGCGGCGCGGTGCGAAGGCGTTGGGATCGGCGTCCCAGTGGCCGGTCTGGTCCAGCCAGCGTACAAAATGGCCGGGATCGTCAGCCAGAGCACTCATCCGGCCCGAACGCACATTCAGCCGATGGCTGTCATTCGTCGTGGAATAGGCCAGTCCCAGCCCGAAGACACCGGCCCGCTCGATCAACGCCGCATCGTGCCCGCGGCCAGCCAGCTGGGCCGCGAGCAGCGACCCCGACAGACCGGCACCGACGATGGCGACGGTCAAGGCCTAGATTTCCTGATTATAGGCCCCGACTTCCGGGTGGCGGGCAAGACGCGGCTTCACCTCGTCTCGGAACAGGGCACGCATGTCGTCTTCGGACTGGGTGCTTTCGACGACGACGACCAGTTCGGGTTTGTTCGACGAGGCGCGCACCAGCACCCACGATCCGTCCTCCAGATGCACCCGCGCGCCGTTTACCGTGATCACCTCGGTGATCTTGCGGCCCAGGATGGAGCCGCCGTCGGCACCCAGCTTTTCGTATTCGGCCACAACCTTGGCCAGGACATCATATTTGATCTCATCGGCGCAGTGCGGGCTCATGGTCAGGGAGGTGTAGGCCACCGGCAGGGCCTGTCTCAGATCGCTGAGTTTGCGGCCGGGATTGCGGTCCAGCATCTGAAGAATCGCGGCGGCGGCCACCAGGCCATCGTCGTAGCCGCGCCCGTGCGGGGCGTTGAAGAAGAAGTGGCCCGACTTCTCGAACCCGGCCAGGGCACCCAGCTCGGCGGTCTTGCGCTTGATGTAGGAGTGGCCGGTCTTCCAATAGACGGTCGTGGCCCCATTGGCCGCCAGAACCTCGTCCGTGGCGTAAAGGCCCGTCGATTTCACATCGACCACGAAGGTCGAGTTCGGGTGCAGGGCCGACAGGTCGCGGGCCAGCATCAGGCCGATCTTGTCGGCGAAGATCTCCTCGCCCTGATCATCGACCACACCGCAGCGGTCGCCGTCGCCGTCGAAGCCCAGGCACACGTCCGCCCCCTGAGCCTTCACCGCCGCCGCCATGGCGTGCAGCATTTCGGAATCTTCCGGGTTCGGATTGTATTTGGGGAAGGTCCAGTCGAGGTCGCAGTCCATCTCGATGACGTCCGCACCCATGGCCCGCAGGGCGTCCGGTGCAAAGGCCCCGGCCGTGCCATTGCCGCAGGCGGCGATGACCTTGATCGGCCGGCTCAGTTTCACCTTGCCGGCGACCTCCTCGATGTAGCGGTCCCGGAAATTCTCGATACGCACCAGCTTGCCGCCGTCACGTTCGACGCCCAGGCCACCCAGCACGATCTCCTTGAGGCAACCGATCTCTTCGGGGCCAAAGGTCAGGGGAGCATGCGCCCCCATCTTCACTCCGGTCCAGCCGTTCTCGTTGTGGCTGGCGGTGACCATGGCCACGCATGGCGCCTCCAGCGCGAACTGGGCGAAATAGGCCATGGGCGACAGGGCCAGGCCGATGTCCAGCACCTCGCATCCGCCCTGTAGCAGCCCAAGGATCAGCGCCTGTTTGACACTAAGGCTGTAGGCGCGGAAGTCGTGACCCACGACGATCCTGGGCGTCACGCCGATCTCGTGAATATAGGTCGCCAGCCCCAGGCCCAGCGCCTGAATCCCGAGAAGATTGATTTCCTCGTTCAGGACCCAGCGAGCATCGTATTCCCGGAACCCGGTCGGCTTGACCAGCGGGATGTTTTCAAAGGCGGCGGTATTGGGCTTCAGGCCCTGTTGCGGCGTCTGGCTCATGGGAGGCGTCTATAGGGCGCGGGTGGCGGTCCGGCTAGCATTGATCGGCGTAGCCTTCCGTTGCGGCGCCCTGCTATCTCATCGACCGACTGTTGGGAGGCGACGCGCATGAGCGATCTGGACATCTTCCGCGCCGAGACGCGGGCCTGGCTGGAGGCCAATTGTCCGCCGGAGGTGCGTGGCCCGGCCAAGAGCGAAGACGACGCCATCTGGGGTGGACGCAAGGCCGTCTTTGCGACGCCGGGCCACAAGCTGTGGCTGGACCGCATGGGCGCGCGGGGCTGGACCGCCCCGGAATGGCCCGCCGAATACGGCGGCGGTGGCCTGAGCCGCGAGGAGGCCAAGGTTCTGGCTTCCGAGCTGCGCCGTATCAACGCCCAGCCGGCCCTCCTCAGCTTCGGTGTCTGGATGCTCGGCCCGGCGCTGCTGGCCTTCGGGACCGAGGAGCAGAAGAGAAAACACCTCCCCGAAATCGTGCGCGGCGAAGTTCGTTGGTGTCAGGGCTATTCCGAGCCGGGCGCTGGGTCCGATCTGGCGGGCCTACAGACGAAGGCCGAGGACCGGGGCGACCACTGGATCGTCAACGGTCAGAAGATCTGGACGTCCTACGCAGACAAGGCCGACTGGATCTTCTGTCTGGTCAGGACGGACCCCGAGGCCCCCAAACATCTGGGAATTTCGTTCGTCCTGTTCGACATGGCGACGCCGGGGGTGACCACCCGTCCGATCACCCTGATTTCCGGCAAGAGCCCCTTCTGCGAAACCTTCTTTGACGACGTGCGGGTCGAGAAGGAAAACCTGGTCGGCACGCTCAACCGCGGCTGGGACGTGGCCAAGTATCTGCTGGCGCATGAGCGCACCATGATCGGGGCCATGGGCGAGGTCGGGGCCGGGCGACCCTTGAGCGCGGTCGCGCGCGACAGCATCGGGGCGGACGACCAGGGCCGATTGGACGCCCCGGTCTTGCGCGCCCGCATCGCCGAGATGGAGGCCGACGCCATCGCCTTTCGGGCCTCGCTCGAACGGGTCGGCGATCAGGTCAAGGCCGGTCAGGCCCACCCAGCGGTCGCCTCCATGCTGAAATACTATGGGTCAGAGCTGAACAAGCGCCGCCACGAACTGTTGATGGCGGCCGGTGGCGTCGACGCCCTGGAGTGGGAGGGCGCGCGGTCCCACCACGGCCAGGCCGCCCGCGACTGGCTACGGACCAAGGCCAACTCCATCGAGGGCGGGACCAGCGAAATCCAGCTCAACATCCTGGCCAAGCACATCCTCAGGCTGCCGGGGGCGTGACCTCTTACCATCGTCTCCCTCGGGCCTGACCAGAGGGCCAGACGATGAAGCAGGCTCGGCGCTTCCGATCGAAGTGCTGAGCGGACGGATCACCTGATCCTCGGGTCAAGCCCGAGGATGACGAACGAAGGAAGACGGAAGTGCCCCTGATCCTCACCGACGAACAATCAATGCTGAAGGAGGCCGCCGAGGGGTTCCTCAGCGAGAACGCGCCGATCACCCACCTGCGCCAGCTGCGCGACGACCGCGACGCCGACGGCGTCTCGCGCAACCTGTGGCGCGCGTTTGGTGAGATGGGACTGGCGGGGGTGATCATCCCCGAGGCCTACGGAGGGTCCGGCCTGGGTGCCGTGGAAGCGGGGATCGTGGCCGAGGCCATCGGGCGCAATCTCACGCCTTCGCCCTTTCTGTCGACGGGCCTGCTCGCCGTGCGCGCCCTGATCGACGGTGGCTCGGAGGCGCAACAGACGGACTGGCTGCCCCGCTTCGCCGCCGGAGAGGCCATTGCGGCCGTTGCTATCGCTGAGGGTCCCAAACACCGACCGGACCGGATCGCCACGCGCGCCGAACGCGCCGGAAACGGCTGGAAGCTGAACGGGTCAAAGGCCCTGGTGGTCGACGGCCATATCGCAGACGTGTTGATCGTGGCGGCGCGGACGGACGACGGGGTCGGCCTGTTTCTGGTTGATCCGGGCGTCGCCGGCCTGTTGGTCGAGCGCACGATCATGGTCGATGCGCACAACGCCGCGCGTGTTGACCTGAAGGACGTGTCGGTCGACGCCGACGCCCTGCTCGGTGCCGCCGACGGATCTGTCCTTGATCGCGTTCTTCGCCTCGGCGAGGGCGCTGTGGCGGCCGAAATGTCGGGAGCCGCCCAGGCCGCCTTCGACCGAACCCTGACCTATCTGCGGGACCGCACCCAGTTCGGCAAAGCCATTGGGGAGTTCCAGGCGTTGCAGCACCGCGCGGCCCATCTCTATTCCGAAATCGAGATCACCCAGGCCGTCATTCTAAAGGCCTTGCAGGCGCTGGACGCCGGCTCCGACGACGCGGCCCTGTTGCTTGCGGTCGCCAAGGCCCGCGCCGGCAAGTCCGGCGAACTGGCGGTCCAGGAGGCGGTGCAAATGCACGGCGGCGTCGGCATGACCGATGAGTTCCATGTCGGCCTGTATATGAAGCGGATGCGGGTGGCCCAGGAGCTGTTCGGCGACGCGGGGTACCATACCGAACGGGTCGCCAGGGCTGGCGGCTATTGACCCCCAAAAGCAAACGCCCCCGGAGGCTTCCGGGGGCGTTGCAAAAGATGTCAGATCGACAGCCTAGCTGTTGTCTTCGACCGGCGCGCCTGGGGCGTTCTTCTTGACGGAATCGATGGCGTTCTGGGCCGAGGCCTTGGAGCTGTAGCCTTCGGAAGCGAACATCACTTCGGAATTGTACTTGAAGCGAACGCGGAACTCGCCCGCCTTGTCCTTGTAGATTTCAAACTTGTGGGCCACGCGGCTCTCCTTCGGGGGGTCTGGGGTGTCCGCAAGCGGACAACCCAACCATCGGTATTGCGACGGGGGTGTCAAGGCGCAGGCTCGCCACAGAGCCGAATTGTCGCTAGGAGCGCGACCATGACGCAAGCTCCTGATACCGCCGCCCGCCGTCTGGTCGAAACCCTGGTCATAAACGGGGTCGATCACGTCTTCTGCGTACCGGGCGAAAGCTATCTGGCGGTGCTGGATGCGCTCTATGACGTGCGCGATCAGATCAAGCTGGTGATCTGCCGCCATGAGGCCGGGGCGGCCAATATGGCCGAGGCCTACGGCAAGCTGACCGGCAGGCCCGGCATCTGCATGGTCACCCGCGGGCCGGGTGCCACCCATGCCTCCATCGGGGTCCATACGGCTCATCAGGATTCGACCCCGATGATCTTGTTTGTCGGACAGGTCGGGCTGGCCGACCGGGGCCGCGGAGCCTTTCAGGAAGTGGACTACCGTGAGGTGTTCGGCGGCCTGGCCAAATGGGCGACCGAGATCGAAAGCCCCGAGCGCACGGTTGAGGTGGTCGAGCGGGCCTTCGCCACGGCGCTTCAGGGGAGGATGGGGCCTGTGGTCATCGCCCTGCCGGAAGACATTCTGCACGATCAGGGTGGGCCGGAGCCGAAACAGGCGGTGACGCCCGCCAGGGCCGCGCTGTCGCCGGCGTTTCTGGCTGAGCTGAACGAACGCCTGTCGAAGGCGGAGCGTCCGCTTCTGGTACTGGGTGGGTCCGGCTGGACCGATGAGGCGGCGATGGCCATCGGCGATTGGTCAGAGCGGCTCGGCCTGCCTGTCGCCCTGTCGTTCCGGCGCAAGGACATCCTGTCGAACGACCGGCCCAACTATGCCGGCGATCTCGGTCTGGGCTGCAATCCCAAGCTGACGGCGCGGGCCAAGGGGGCCGATCTGATCATCGCCCTGGGGGCGCGGTTGGGTGAAAACCCGACGCAAGGCTACAGCCTGTTCGACCGCACCGAGACGGGAGGCCGTCTGGTGCACATCCATCCCGGACCGGAAGAACTGGGCCGGGTCTGGCCGACCCTGATGGCGGCGGTTTCCGACAACTCGCTGGCGGCCCTGGCCCTGTCGGAGCTCAAGCCGGGCCGAAGCTGGCATGACGAGGCCGAGACGGCCCACGCCGACTACCTCGCCTTTTCCACGTCGGTGGCCGTGACCGGTGCGGTCAATATGAGCGAATGCATGAAGACGCTCGGCGAGGTGCTGGAGCCCACCGCCGTTGTGACGAACGGGGCGGGCAACTTCGCCGCCTGGCTGCACCGCTTCTATGGCCACAAGGCCTGCCGGACCCAGCTGGCCCCGACATCCGGGGCCATGGGCTACGGCGTGCCGGCGGCGGTGGCTGCGGCCATCATGGAGCCGGGTCGACAGGTGGTGAACATCGCCGGTGACGGCGACTTCATGATGACGGCCCAGGAGCTGGCGACCCTGGTTCAGTATGATGCCAAGGCCGTGTTCGTCGTCGTCGACAACGGCACCTACGGCACCATCCGCATGCATCAAGAGCGGGACTATCCGGCGCGGGTTTCGGGCACCGATCTGAAGAACCCGGACTTCGTGCGCTTCGCCGAGGCCTTCGGGCTGACGGCCGCGCGCGTCGAGACGACCGAGGGCTTCCGCCCCGCCCTCGAAGCGGCCCTGGCCGCCGACGGCCCCGCCCTGATCCACCTGATCACCTCGCCCGAGGACATCGCCCCGGGCCGGACGATCAGCCAGCTTCGCGCCGGCTGATCATTTACCGTTGGACATTTCGTCCGCAGCGGCCTTCTGATCGGCGAAGGCGCGGTCCAGCACGCGCTCCAGGCGCGTCTTGATCCCATCGATGACGCTGAACACCACGGGCACGAACAGCAGCGACAGAACCGTCGAGGTGATCAGTCCGCCGATCACAGCGATTGCCATGGGTGATCGGAACTCGGTCCCTTCGCCGACGGCCATGGCGATTGGCAGCATCCCCAAGCCCATGGCCAGGGTGGTCATCAGGATCGGCCGCGCCCGCTTGTGGGCGGCGTCGAGGATGGCGTCGTACCGACCCATCCCCTCCTTCATGGCGATGATGGCGTAATCCACCAGCAGGATCGAGTTCTTGGCCGCGATCCCGGTCAGCATGATGATGCCGATCAGGGCTGGCATCGACAGCGACCTCCCGGTCAGCATCAGGGCCAGGAAGGCCCCGCCGAACGACACGGGCAGTGCCGCCAGAATGGTGATCGGGTGGAAGAAGCTGCCGAACAGCAGCACCAGCACGACGTACATCAACAGAATGCCGGTCACGAGGGCGAAGGCGAAGCCCAGCCCCAGCTCCTGGAAGCTCTCGGCCTCACCGGACGGGGCCTCCATGACGCCGGACGGCAGCGACTGCATCGACGGTAGCGCACGAACCGATTCCAGCGCTCCGCCGAGGGTGGCCCCCGCGCCCAGTTCAGCCGAGATGGTCGCCACACGCCGGCGATCGAGGCGGCTGATCTGATTGGGGCCAGCGCCGAAACTGATGTCGGCGACGGCCGACAGCGGCACCAGGGTGCCCGTCGAGGTCGGCACGCGCAGGTTTTCGATCACCGAGAGATCTTCGCGCGCGTCGACGGCCAACATGACCCGGATCGGCACCTGGCGGTCGCCGAGATTGAACTTGGGTAGGAGTTGATCAGCGTCACCCAGAGTGGCGACACGCGCCACCTGGGAGATGTCGGCGGAAGTCACGCCCAGACGCGACGCCAGATCCTGGCGCGGTGTGATTAGGATTTCAGGGCGAACGAGTGATGCGGATGAGGTGACGTTGTTCAAGCCCTCGATACCGCGCATCTCGCGCTCGACCGCCGTGGCGACCGGCTCCAGAACCGCCGGATCGTCGCCGACAAGCGACACTGACATCCGGCCGCCGCCGCCGCCTTCCTGGCCAAAGCTGACCCGGGCACCTGGGGTTTCGCGCAGCATCGGGCCGATCTCGGTTTCGAACTCGGATTGCGACAGCCGACGTTCCGCCTTGGGCACAAGGTTGACGGTCAGATTGGCGCGGCGGACCTCACCGCTCGAGCCGCCCCCACCGGGACCGAAACTGAAGGTCGCCGAGCCGACTGAACTGTAGATTGAAGTCACCTCTTCCCGAGCCGCCAGCACAGCCGTGACCTGACGCACGGCGGCGTCGGTCTCTTCCAGCGTCGCGCCAGGCGGCAGTTCGACCTGGACGGTTGATCGGGAAATGTCCTCGACCGGGATGAACTCGCCGGGAATTTGCGTGGCCAGGAACAGCGAGAAGACGAAGAACAGCGCCCCCAGGCCCAGCGACCAGATGCGGTGATCAAGCAGGCGGTAAACCACCTTCCGGCGGAACCAGCCGCCCTGGCGGTTGCGATGCTCAGCCCGAAGCTCGGGCGAGGCCGACGAGCCCAGAACCCATTTCAGGGCGTTCTGATATCCCGCCATCCAGAACGGATCGCCGTGCTCCTTTTCGTCCCGCTTGAGCAGATAGGCACCCATAAGAGGCGTCAGGGTTCGCGCTACCAGCAGCGAGAACAACACGCTCACGCAGGCTGCGATGGCGAAGGATTTAAAGAACTGCCCGACCACGCCGGGCATGAAACCGGTCGGGGCGAACACCGCCACAAGGGTTGCTGTGGTGGCCACCACCGCCAGGCCGATCTCGTCGGCCGCCTCGATCGCCGCGGGATAGGGGGCCTTGCCGTCGCGCATATGCCGGACGATGTTCTCGATCTCGACGATAGCGTCATCGACCAGAATGCCGACCGTCAGCGACAGGGCCAGAAGCGTCACGACGTTCAGCGACTGACCGGTCAGATCCATGATCCAGAAGGTCGGGATCAGCGACATCGGCATGGCTACGGCCGCCACCAAGGTGGCGCGCCAGTCACGCAGGAACAAAAACACGACCGCGACTGCCAGACCGGCGCCCAGCAACAGCGCCTCGACCGACGCATGGAAGTTGTTGCGAACGTCCTGGGTCGTGGTGGTGACCAGCTCGATCTCGACATTGTCGAGCTCGGCGTCGATGGCCTCGACCTCGGCCTGGACCCGGTCCGAGACATCCACTTCAGACGAGCCGATGGAGCGTACGACGCCAAAACCGACGACCTCCGCGCCGTTGAAGCGCGCGCGCCCGCGCGGCTCGGACCACTCGTCCACCACCTCGCCCAGATCGGCCAGCCGCACGGAGGAGCCGGCGCGGGTGACGATGCGTGTCTCGCGCAGGTCCTCGATTGAGGCTGCAGAGCCCAGGGTACGGATCGCCTGTTCCTCGCCGCCGATTTCGCCCCGGCCGCCCGGCAGGTTGATGTTGACCGCCCGCAGCTGGTTGGAGACGTCCGAGGCGGTGACGCCATAGGCTTCCAGCCGGGCCGGATCGAGCTTGAGCCGGATCTCGCGGCTGACGCCGCCGTCGCGCTGCACCTGACTGACGCCCGAAACCGACAACAGGCGTTTGGCGATATCGTTGTCGACGAACCAGCTGAGCTGCTCGGGGCTCATGCCCGGCGCGCGCACCACGTAGTTCGAGATGGGGATGCCGGTGAATTCAACGCGCTGGACGATCGGCTCCTGAACGTCGGCCGGCAGGCTCTGGCGCACGGCGGTCACCGCGTTGCGGACGTCGTTGGTTGCCTTTTCCAGATCTACGCCCAGCTGGAATTCGATACTGGTGGTCGAGGCGCTGTCGGTCACGGTCGACTGGATGTGGCGGACCTGGCCCAGGCCCGCGACCGAGTCCTCGATCAGCCGGGTGACCTGAGTCTCAAGCTCCGTCGGCGCGGCACCGGGTTGGACGACGGTGACGACCACCACGGGCAGATCGACGTCCGGGAAGTTATTGGTGCGCAGCCGAGTGTAGCTGACCAGACCTGCGATCGTCAGGACGATGAAGAGCAGGACGATCGGAATCGGATTCCGGATCGACCAGGACGACATACCGTTCATCGGCGCGCGCCCTCAGCCGGCGCAGCGCGGGTCACGCGAACATGATCCCCCTCACCCAGGAAGCCAGCGCCGTCGGTGACCACCTGCTGGCCTGCGGACAAGCCTTCCAGCACCTGGACCTGCTGGTCAGTGCGCTCGCCGGTGCGAATGACCTGAAAGTGGACGCGCGAGTCCGTCTGCAGCACGTAGACGCCCTCGCGACCTTCCCGATAGACGATGGCGGCGGGCGGCACGACGATGGCCGGAAGGGCACCGACATTGATGCGAGCGCGGGCGAACATCCCGGGTCGCAACCCGCTGCCGGCCCCGAGCGAAATACGGGCGACGCCCAGGCGGGTCTGGGGGTCCACCTCCGGCGTGACGATACGAACGGTGCCCGAGCCGGCACCCGCCTCGTCCGACGAAATCTGCACCGGCTGACCGGCGCGGACCAGTCGGATCTCGGTCTCGGGAATTTGGGCGTCCAGCTCCAGCCGTCCGTCGCGGACGATCCGGAATAGCTCGCTGCCGGGCTGGACGATCTGGCCGCGGGTCACCGAGCGGCTGATGATCAGACCCGAAACCGGCGCCCGGATCGCGGCTTGAGCCAGTCGGGCCTGGGTTTCGGCACGCCCTGCGCTGGCGGCGTTGAGCTGGGCCTGGGCGGTCGCCTGCTGAGCGATGGCGTTGTCGAGGCCGGCCTGGGACAGGAAGCCGCGGTCGCGCAGCTCCTGGGCGCGGGCCAGGGCGTTGTCGGCCTGGGCCACGGACGCCTGGGCCGACGCGACGGCGGCGTCCTGCTGGCGCAACTGGGCGCGCAGGAGGGTGTCGTTCAACTGGACGAGAACCTCGCCCTGGTGGACGTAGCGCCCTTCGTCGGTCAGCACCGCCACCGCCGTCAAACCGCCAGTCTCGGCTCCGACGGGAACCTCTTCCCAGGCCGACACCGTGCCCGAAGCCGTCACGACCCCGGCGAGGGTGTCTGACGCTACGGTGACGACAGACACAGCCTGTCCGCCCGCCGACGCGGCGGCAGCGGCCGGCTCGGTGGCCTCGTGTCCTCGCCCGAACAACAGGAACAGCACCGCAACAACGGCCGCGACGGCGGCGATGATCGCCGCGATGCGGGCGCGTTTGTCGAAGCGCGGTTGGCGCGGTGTGGGTCGGGCAGAGTCTTCGAACACGATAAATCCCTTCAGTCAGCGACCTTTTAGGCGACTGGCGAGCGGCTGCAACGAAGATCGTCTCGATTAAAAATCCTTCACACAGAAACCCGCCGTTTCTCCTCTCGCCTTGGCGCTCGAAAGCCTGACGTGCTAGGGGCCGCGCCCTGAAGGAACTCCCGAAAAATGTCCACGCTGATCGAGCGCATCCGAAACTTCTCAGTGGTCGCCCACATCGACCACGGCAAATCGACCCTGTCGGACCGGCTGATTCAGTTCACCGGCGGCCTGACCGCACGCGAGATGCGCGAGCAGGTCCTTGATAATATGGAGATCGAGCAGGAGCGTGGAATCACCATCAAGGCCCAGACCGTGCGGCTGAACTACAAGGCCAGAGACGGGCTCGACTACGTCCTGAACCTGATGGACACGCCCGGCCACGTCGACTTTGCCTATGAGGTGTCGCGCTCGCTGGCGGCGTGTGAGGGATCGCTGCTGGTGGTCGACGCCTCGCAAGGGGTCGAGGCCCAGACCCTGGCCAATGTCTATCAGGCCATCGACAACAATCACGAGATCGTCCCGGTCCTGAACAAGATCGACCTGCCCGCCGCCGAGCCGGAGCGGGTCAAGGCCCAGATCGAGGACGTCATCGGTCTGGATGCATCAGACGCCGTCGAATGCTCGGCCAAGTCGGGCCTCGGCATCGAGGATGTGCTGGAGGCCATCGTCACCCGCCTGCCGGCACCGAAGGGCGACCGAGATGCGCCGCTCAAGGCCATGCTGGTAGACGCCTGGTACGATCCGTACCTGGGCGTGGTGCTGCTGGTGCGGGTGTTTGACGGCACGCTCAAAACGGGTCAGCGGGTCAAGTTCATGCAGAACGGCTCGACGCACCTGGTCGATCGGGTTGGCGTCTTCCTGCCCAAGAACACCCCGGTCGAGGAGCTCGGCCCCGGCGAGGTCGGCTTCATCACCGCCCAGATCAAGGAGGTCGCCCACGCCGCCGTCGGCGACACCATCACCGACGAAAAGCGCCCGACCGCCGAACCGCTGAAAGGCTTCAAGGAGGTCCAGTCGGTGGTCTTCTGCGGCCTGTTCCCGGTCGATGCCGCTGACTTCGAGGACCTGCGCGCCGCCATCGGCAAGCTGAGGCTGAACGACGCCTCCTTCACCTATGAGATGGAATCGTCCGCCGCGCTGGGCTTCGGCTTCCGTTGCGGATTTCTCGGCCTCTTGCACCTGGAGATCATCCAGGAGCGCCTCAGCCGCGAGTTCAACCTCGACCTGATCGCGACCGCCCCGTCGGTGGTCTACAAGATCGGCCTGAGGGACGGGACGTCGATCGACCTGCACAACCCCGCCGACCTGCCCGACGTGATGCAGATCGACACGATCAGTGAGCCGTGGATCAAGGCCACCATCCTGACGCCGGACGACTACCTCGGCGGCGTCATCAAGCTGTGCCAGGACCGGCGCGGCAATCAGCTGGAGCTGTCCTACGTCGGCTCACGGGCGCTGGTGGTCTATGAGCTGCCGCTCAATGAGGTGGTGTTCGACTTCTACGACCGGCTGAAATCCATTTCCAAGGGCTATGCCTCGTTCGACTATGAGCTGACCGACTACAAGGTCGGCGACCTGGTCAAGATGTCGATCCTGGTCAACTCTGAACCCGTCGATGCCCTGTCGATGCTGGTCCACCGCAACCGCGCCGAAACGCGCGGCCGCGGCATGGTCGAGAAGATGAAGGAGCTGATCCCGCCCCACATGTTCGTCATCCCGATCCAGGCCGCCATCGGCGGCAAGATCATCGCCCGCGAAACCGTCCGGGCGCTGCGAAAGGACGTGACCTCCAAGTGCTACGGCGGCGACGCCACCCGCAAGAAGAAGCTCCTAGAAAAGCAGAAGGCCGGCAAGAAGCGCATGCGCCAGTTCGGCAAGGTGGATATTCCGCAGGAGGCGTTCATCGCGGCCCTGAAGATGGACGAGGATTGAGGGCGCGATCTGCTCCAACTTGCATTGCGGTGGAACTGAGTTCTTCGATGTCGCTTAATTAGGCTGACCTCGGGGAGACACCGACATGACCGCCACCGATATCACGTCCAAGCCTAACCCCATCAAGGACAATATCGTGCTGTTCGCGGCGCTGTTCGCGAACCTAGGGATCGCCATCGCCAAGTTCGTTGCCGCCTCGATCAGCGGCTCGTCGGCGATGCTGACCGAGGGGGTGCATTCGCTGGTCGACAGCGGCAATCAGGTCTTGCTGTTGTACGGTCAGAAGCGGGCCAAGCGTCCGCCCGATGAAGCCTATCCGTTCGGCTATGGGCGGGAGCTGTATTTCTGGGCCTTTATCGTCGCCATTCTGATCTTTGCGGTCGGGGCGGGTGTGTCGGTTTATGAAGGCATTCGCCACATCCAGAACCCCGAAGAGCTGCGCGATCCGACGATCAACTACATCGTGCTGGGCATCGCCATGCTGCTGGAGGGTTGGTCGTGGACGGTGGCGGTCAAGGAGTTCAGCGTCAAGAAGGGGCGTCTGAGCTGGTGGCGGGCGATCCAGACCTCCAAGGACCCGCCGGGGTTCATCGTCCTGTTTGAAGACAGCGCGGCCCTGATCGGCCTGATCATCGCGGTGATCGGTGTGTGGGCCAGCCACCATTTCGGCGATGGGCGGATCGACGGGGTCGCGTCGGTGATTATCGGCCTTATCCTGGGGGCGGTGGCCATCATCCTGGCGCGGGAATCCAAGGGCCTGTTGATCGGCGAGGCGGCAGACCCGGCCCTGGTGGCCAGCATCTGGGACACGGTGGCGGCAGCACCGGGCGTGGTCGCCGTCAACCATGTGCGGACCAGTCAGGCCGCGCCGCACATCGTTTTTGCTGCGGTCAGCGCCGATTTCGATGACCGGATGACCGTGGGCGAGGCCGAGACGGTGATTGAACGACTTGAAGCGCAGTTGAGGGCCGACTGGCCGCAGCTGGCGTCGATCTATGTCCGACCCGAGAAGACCGAGGTGGCGGCGAGGGCCCGCCGTCCGGTCGTCGAGCCGGCTTGAGGCCCTGGGCCTATTTGGCGCGGACGTAGGAGCCGGGCGCGGCTTCCAGCGCCTTCAGCTTGCCGCCCTTGCCGGGGGTGCGGGCTGCGACCTTCTGATCGTCTGCGAGCCAGGCCTGCCATTCCGGCCACCAGGAGCCGGGCTTGTTTTCGGCCCCGGCCAGCCAGGCTTCCGGGTCGTCGGGACGCTCGGCGTTGGTCCAATAGCCGTGCTTGCCGGCCTCGGGGGGGTTGATCATGCCGGCGTTGTGGCCCGAGCCGCCGAGAATGAAATGGGTGTCGCCGCCGAACAGGAATCGGCCCGAATAGGTGTCTTTCCAGGCCGAGACGTGATCGTCCTTCAGGGCCACGACGAAGACGGGCGTGGTGACCTTGGACAGGTCCAGCGGCGTGCCCTTGATCTCGATGCCGCCCGGCTCACGAAGGCGGTTCTGGTTCAGGACCAGACGGCCATATTGCTTGAGGGTCGCGGCGGGGATGCGGGCCCCGTCGTCGAACCAACTGAGCAGGTCTGACGGCCGGCTCTCATCGCCGAGCAGATAGTGGGTGACGACGGCGTTCCAGATCAGGTCGTTGGCGCGCACGGTCGAGAACAGCTTGGACAGGTCGTGGGCTTCGACATAGCCCTTGTCGTCCAGATAGCGCTCGAAGACCTCCAGCTCCTTCTCGCCGGTGAAGACCGACCATTCGCCGATGGAGCGGAAGTCGACCAAGGTGGCGATGAGGGTGGCGGTCTTGACGCGATCGGCCTGATTGGTCGCGGCCAGATAGGCCAGGGTCATGGCCGACAGGGTGCCGCCCAGACAGTAGGAAACCAGGTCCAGGCCGGTCTCGCCCGTGGCTGCCTCGACCGCGCCGATGGCCTCCAGCACGCCGTCGACGACATAGTCCTCAAGGCCCTTGTCGGCATGGGACTTGTCGGGATTGACCCAGGAGATGACGAAGACGGTGTGGCCCTGGTCGACCAGCCACTTGAGGTAGGAGGCCTTGGGCGTGAGGTCGAACAGATAGAATTTGTTGACCAGCGGCGGCACGAACAGCAGGGGCCGCTTGAAAACCTCGTCGGTCGACGGGGCGTACTGGATCAGCTGGAACAGGTCGTTCTGAAAGACCACGGCACCGGGCGTGGCGGCCAGGTCCTTGCCGACCTCGAAGGATTGCGGCGCGCGGCGGCGAACGAGGCCGTCGTTGGTGGCCAAGTCATCCAGCAGGTTCGACAGGCCGGTCATCAGATTGACGCCGCCCGTCTCGATGGTGCGGCGCACGACATCAGGATTGGTCATCGCATAGTTGGCCGGGGACAGGGCGTTGATGGTCTGGCGGGCGAAGAAGTCGACCTGGGAGCGGGTCTTGTCGTCCAGGTCGGCGGTCTGGACCAGGTCGCCGATCTGTTGCGCGGCCAGCAGATAGGCCTGTTTCAGATAATCAAAGACCGGCTCGTCGGACCAGGCGGCGGACTTGAAGCGGCGGTCGCCCCTGGCCGGCTCGATCAGCGGTTCGGCGGTCTGGCCCATGGCGCGCTCGGCCATGGTGCGCCACAGGGCGGTCCAGTCCTCGAGGTTGCGGGTCTGGATCTCAAACAGGCGCTGAGGGTCGGTCCAGAGGGCGGTGTTGAAGGCCATCCAGGCGTTGGCCATCTGCATCGGATCATAGGGCAGGGACTCGCCGGACAGCATCTTTTCGGTCTGGGCGCGGACGGCGGCGTGGCTGTGCTCAGCCAATTCGACCAGCAGACGGCTGACAGTGACCGGGTCAGGCAGGCCGGGGGTCGTTTCAAAGACGGATTTGGGAGGCGTGGTCTGATCCGTCATGTCGGCGTCCGTTCGGCTTAGGCGGTGAGGCGGTCCAGCCCCTCGCACGGCTGCGGCGCAACGTAAAGCATCGCCAGGAAACGATCCGTGTTCGCTTCGGCCCAGTCGGCCCCCGGCAGGACCGCGCCGTCAATCAGAGCGGCGGGCGACAGGGTAGCCAGGTCTGCGGAGGAGGGGAGCGCGTCGAAAGCCATGGTCTGTCTTGGGTCCTGCGGGAGCGTGAGATCTTCATCGCACGGCGTTCTTGCCGTATCTAGGAGAGACATTCCGCAATCATTGTGCAAAAATCCACATATGAAGACACCCGACTGGGATCATCTTCGCGACTTTCTGGCGGTGGCACGGACGGGGCGGCTGACGACGGCGGCGCGGGTGTTGGCGGCGGACCACACCACCGTGTCGCGCCGGATCGCGGCGCTGGAAACGGCGCTCCAGGCGCGGCTGTTTGATCGCAGCCCGCAAGGCTATGCCTTGACCGCCCAGGGCGAGCGGTTGATGGCGCGGGCCGAGGCTATGGAAGGCCTGATGCTGACGGCTCAGGCCGAGGTTGGGGAAGCCGATCTGTCGGTGTCCGGCGTGGTGCGGATCGGGGCCCCAGAGGGGTTCGGCAGCTACTTCCTGGCCCCGCGTCTGCCGCAACTGGCCCAGTTGCACCCCGACCTGGAGATCCAGCTGGTGGCCATCCCGGGCACGCTGAGCCTGTCCAAGCGTGAGGCGGATGTGGCGATTACGTTGAGCCCGCCGCGCGAAGGCCGGCTGATCAGCCGCAAGCTGACCGACTATGGACTGGGGCTGTACGGCGCGCCGGCCTATTTGGACGCCAACCCGCCGATCCTTAGCCGGGCCGATATGAAGGAACACCGCTTCATCGGCTATATCGAGGACCTGCTCTATGCGCCGGAGCTGGACTATATGCAGGCGCCGGACGTGGACATTCACGTCGCCTTCAAGAGCTCCAACCTGATCGCCCAGCTTCAGGCGTGTGTGGCCGGGGCGGGCCTGGCGGTGTTACCCGAGTTTGTGGCCCACGGGCGGCCCTACCTCCGGCGGGTCTTGCCGGAAAAAGTGGCGTTGCGCCGGGCATTTCATCTGGTTGTTCACGCCGACCTGGGGTCAGTAGCGCGGGTGCGCGCGGTCATGGATTTCACCACCGCAGCCGTAAAGGCGGAGCGGCGGCTATTCGCTGGCTAACGTCACCCCCGACGGTCGACAGACCGATCCGGGACCTAAGCTCGTGGGTGCCGTCTGCGTTTGGGGCCCGGCTCTCCGACACACGGCCGCAGCCGGGATGATGGCCTACCGAGCGCCTCTTTCAAGGAACCGCACCGCCGTCAGAACATGGGACCGGACGCCCAACGGCAGAACGCTCTCATCGACGTGGAACTGGGGCGAATGGTTCGGTGGGGCTGTGGCCGGGTCGTAGTTTGGCGTGCCGCCCAGATGATAGAACAGGGCGGGGATCTCCTGACCATAATAGGCGAAGTCCTCGGCCACCGTCGTCGGCGGAGCGGCGGCGTTGATGTGGTCGGCCCCCGCCGCCTCGGCCAGCGGACCAGAGGCCCAGCCCGCCAGCTCGACATTGTTGAAGACCAGGGGCGCGTTCTGGTGGAAGCTGACATCCGCCGTCGCCCCGTAGTTTTCGGCCAGATTGCCGATGGCGGCGCTCGAACGGGCGATCAGGTCGTTGCGCTGGTCGACGTCGAAGGTCCGCAGGGTGCCTGACAGCACCGCCTCGTCCGGGATGATGTTGTAGCGCACCCCGGCATGGAGGGTGGCGATGGTGAAGACCGTCGGGGTGGTGGTCGGATCGACGGTGCGCGCCGTCATCGTGTTGATCGTCTGAACGATGTCGGCGGACAGGGCGATGACGTCGATCCCGCGCCAGGGCCAGGCACCGTGGGTCTGGCGACCGTGCAGGGTGATGTCGACGCGGTCGGACGCGGCCATGAAGCCTTCGGGTCGCCACCAGATCTCGCCCGGTCGGCCGGTGACGACGTGCAGACCGAAGATGGCGTCCGGGCGCGGATTGTTCAGCGCCCCCTCGGCGATCATCAGGTCGGCACCGCCCTCTTCGCCCGGCGGCGTGCCCTCTTCGGCGGGTTGGAAGATGAAGACGACGGTTCCCGGCAACTGATCGCGCATACCCGCCAGGACGGTCGCGGCTCCCAGCAGCATGGCGACGTGGCTATCGTGGCCGCAGGCGTGGGCGACGGGGACGGTCTGGCCCTGATAGGTCCCGGTTGCAGTCGAGGCGAAAGGCAGGCCGGTGTCTTCGCGCACCGGCAGGGCGTCCATGTCGGCCCGCAAGGCGACGACTGGGCCGGATCGGCCACCCCGAAGGATGGCGACGACGCCGGTGACGCCGACCCCGGTGCGAACCTCCATACCGAGCGACCTCAGATGGTCGGCGACCAGGGCGGCGGTGCGAGTTTCGTGGTTCCCCAGCTCGGGGTTCTGGTGGATGTCGCGCCGCCAGACGATGACCTGGTCATTGACCGCCTCGACGGCGGCCCGAATATCCGCCGCGGATATCGGCTCGACGCCACCGGGCTGTTGGGCGTAAGCCGGGACGGTCGCCAACAGAGCGCCGGTCGCGATCGTTGCGCCCAGAAAGGTCTTCAGTCGCTGCATGGCCCGTCTCCCATCCCGATCCGCCCACGATGACGAGGCCATGGCCGAAGGGCAATCCCCAGCCGTCGTTCACACCAAGCGATTCCGGGTGCCCGAGGGACGCGAGCGGGCCTTCATGCTGTTGTTCGTGGCGACCATGACGGCGGCGGCGGGCAATACGGCGCTACAGTCGGTGCTGCCGGCCATCGGCCGTAGTTTCGAGCTGTCCGATACGGTGATCGCCGGGGCCTTTGCGTTGTCGGCCCTGTTCTGGACGCTGACGCCCGGCCTGTGGGCGCGGCTGTCGGACGTGCATGGACGCAAGAACATGGTGCTGTTGGGGCTGGCGGGTTTCACTCTGTCGATGATCGGTATCGGCATATCGGTCAGCGTCGGTCTGGCCGGGCTGATCGGATCGGTGACGGCCCTTGTGTTCATCGTTGTCAGCCGGTCGCTCTACGGCATCTTCGGATCGGCCACTCCGACCGCGTCCCAGGCCTATATCGCCGACCGCACCAACCGCGAGGAGCGGACCGAGGCCATGTCGGTTCAGGCCTCGGCGCAAGGATTGGGCACCGTCATCGGACCGGCCCTGGCCCCGCTGTTCGTCCTGCCCATCGTGGGCCTGGCAGGGCCGCTCTATGTCTTCGCCGCGGTGGGCGTCATCGTCTGGCTGATTGTGCGGCGCTATCTGCCCAGCGGCGACGTCCCGCGCCAGGCCATCGGCGGCCAGTCGCCGACGAAGGGCCTGTGGAAGGACCCGCGGGTGCTGCCGTTCCTTGTCTACGGATTCCTGATCACCTCGACCCAGGCGATCAATATTTCGGTGCTGGGCTTCCATGTGCTGGACGAGGTGGCCCTGCCGCCGCTCCAGGCCCAGTCCTACGTCGGCATCGCCATGCTGGCGGGGGCGGCTGCGACCCTGATGGCCCAGTGGGGCCTGATCCGCATCTTTCGGTTGGAGCCGAAAGACCTGATCCGCTGGGGCGCGGTGCTGGCGCTCGGCGGCAATCTGATTTCGGCCATCGCCCAGGATTTCTACGGAGTCGTGCTGGGCTATGCGGTGATGAGCCTCGGTCTGGGCTTCGCGCGGCCGGGCTTTATGGCCGGGTCGTCTCTGGCGCTGGATGCGCGCGATCAGGGGGCCGTCGCGGGCCTGATCGTCTCGGTGATGGGGCTGTGCTTTCTGGTGCCGCCGGTGCTGGGCGTGGCCCTCTATGAGTGGACCGCTCCGGCCCCCTTCATCCTCAATGGCCTGATGGCGATCGCGGGGCTGGCCATCGCCTTCGTCTGGCACCCCCTCGCTCACGCGGGCGAAGCGGTCGATCCCGGCGAGACGCCGACGCCGCCGGTGCCTTAATCCCCGCCGCGCGTGCGGTCCCAGCTCTCGAACTCATGGGCGATGCAGCGGTCGATGAGGGTGCGCCAGACGGGTTCGGCGATGTCGGGCGACAGGCCGGCGGTTTTTGCGGCGGCCAGGACCTTGGCGACCACGTCCTCGATGCGGGCGTCGTCGTGGACGACGTTGCGGCTGGGCTTGATGCGGGCAGCGGCGTCCATGTAGCGTTGGCGCTCGGCCATCAGGGCGACCAGGGCGCGATCCAGGGCATCGACGCCTTGACGAACCTCGGCCATGGAGGTGCAGGCCTCGGGCGCAACCCGCGCATCGATCTTCACATCATCCGACAAAGGCGCGCTCCAGCACATAGTCGCCCGGCTCGGCGTTCGAGCCTTCCTTGAGGCCGTAGGTTTCGAGCAGGTCGCCCGCCTCCTTGATCATGGCCATGGACCCGCACAGCATGACGCGGTCCGTCGCCGGCGAAAAGCCGGCTTCAAGACCGAGGTCAGCGAACAGGGCACCGGACTTGATGCGATCTGTGATCCGGCCGGGAGTCTCGAAGGGTTCGCGGGTGACCGTGGGATAGTAGATCAGCTGGCGTTTCGCCTCATCGCCGATGAGGGGGTCGTCATGGATCTCGCGGGTCCAGAAATCGCGATAGGCGAGGTCCTCGACGTTGCGAACCGTGTGGCAGACAATGACCTGGCCAAAGCGTTGATAGGTGTCAGGATCGCGGGCGACCGAGAGCCAGGGCGCAAGGCCCGTGCCCGTCCCGATCAGCCACAGGCGTTCGCCGCCGGTCAGGGCATCCAGAACCAGCGTGCCGGTCGGCTTCTTGCCCATCAGGACGGTGTCACCCGCCTGAATCTTTTGCAGACGAGAGGTCAGCGGGCCGTCCGGCACCTTGATCGAATAGAACTCAAGCTCCTCGGCCCAGTTGGGGCTGGCGATGGAATAGGCGCGCAGGACTGGCTTGGCCCCGCCCTCTGTGGGCAGGCCGATCATGACAAACTCGCCCGAGCGGAAGCGAAAATCCTCTGGGCGGGTGATGGCAAAGGAGAACAGGCTGTCGGTCCAGTGACGGACCCACAGGACGCGCTCTTCATGGAACGGGCTGGGGCGCGCAAGCGGCGCGAGGGAGGTCATGGCGGGCGTCTTAAGCCACCGGGCGAAAATGGCTAGCCCCCCGCAACTCAGTCGCGCGGCGGGCACCCTGTGAACGACCCCATGCGCACGACATCCACGTTGCGGACATTCAGGTGCATGATCGGGTCCATGGAGCGACGCCCCATGCCGGTAAACAGGTCGATGCGCTGGCCACGGATGGCCGGGCCGGTATCCGACACATACCAGAGGCCGTCGTGCGTCTCGCCGTTCGGCATACGCAGGCCGACCGTATCGGGAATGAAGATAATGCTGCGGCGCGGGGCGACGGAGCGGTCGGCTGCGGCCGTCCGCATGGCCACCGGCGCACACCCGAGGGAATCACGCGGGCCGGCCCCGCCGCCACCCTGATGATAGAGGGTGACCCGCATCTGCCAGTCCGGCTCGCGGACCTGAGCGGCGGCCAGCGGGGCCCGATCAGCCAGATTGGCCGCGACGGGCATCGGCAGGCTGAATAGCGCGCCAATCAGCCCCATGAGGGGAACAAGGTTCATCATCTGGGAAGGTCCCGATCCGTTGAAGGGCGGCGGACTAAATCCAAGGACAGGGCCAAAAGATGGCCCCGCCCCGGCTCAAGAGAAAGGCGACCAGGTGTCGCGGGCTTTCGCCGGTCAGGGGACGACAGGAGGACAACGGCCATTTCTGGGTTAGTCTGTCGCTGGACGAAGGTATTGGAGTGCGAGGCATGGTCTGGTGGTGGTGGATTCTACCGGCGGTGATCGGTCTGGCCGGCGTGGTGACCCTGTTCGCCGGCTTGGGAGCCCTGTTCGGCGGCCGCCCGGTATCGGGTCTGTTGCGGACGATCGGCGGGGCCGGCGTCGGGGCGGCGGCCGGGTTTCTGGCCCTGGCGGGCATGAATGTTCAGACCTATTCGCGCCTGACCTATGAACGGCCCGTGGCAACCCTCAGCCTGGAGCGGGTCGGGCCCCAGCATTTCACCGCCCATCTCGAGTTGGCAGATACCGCCTCGCAGCGACGCGGCTCCTTGCAGACCTACGACATCCATGGCGACGAATGGCGGATCGAGGCGCGCGTCCTCAGGTGGAAGCCATGGGCCAATGTCCTGGGTCTGGACAGTCAGTACCAGCTGGATCGCCTGTCGGGCCGCTACATTCGCACCGAAGACGAGCTGAACGCTCAGCGCAGCGCCTATGACCTCCGGCCGACGGAGGAAAACCAGATCGATCTGTGGGCCCTGGGCCGACAGTACGACATTCTCGGCGAGGCGGTGGACACCCTCTACGGGTCGGGCGCGGCCATGCCGATGGCGGACGGCGCGCGCTATGAGGTGTGGATCACCCAGTCGGGCCTGATTGCAAGGGCGGTCAATCCTCAGGCGCAAGAAGCAGCGGCGAGCGGCTGGCGGTGAGGCTGACGGTTTACGGCGACAGCCGATCGGGCAACTGCCTGAAGGTCAAATGGTTGCTGGACCGGCAGGCGCGGGACTACGACTGGATTGAGACAAACGTGATGGACGGGGCGACCCGGACCCCCGCCTTTCTGGCGATCAATCCGGCTGGCCAGGTGCCGTTGGTGGTGTTCGAGGATGGGCGGGCCTTGGCGCAGTCGAACGCCATCCTGCTGCATTTCGCCGAGGGCACCGACCTATTTCCCGACGACGCCTACGACCGGGCGCGGATGCTGGAATGGCTGTTCTGGGAACAGTACAGCCACGAGCCCTATGTTGCCGTGGCACGGTTCCAGATGCTGTATCAGGGCAAGCCGCGCGAGCAGATCGAGGCGCGCCTGTTCGAGCGCGGCGAGGCGGCGCTGGACAGGATGGAGGCGGCGCTCACAGTGTCGCCCTATCTGGTCGGCGAGCGGCTGACGGTCGCGGACGTTGCCCTGGTGGCCTATACGCGGGTCGCGCACGAGGGCGGCTTTGACCTGTCCAGGCACCCGGCGGTGCGGCGCTGGATCGCGCAGGTTCAGGCCGAGCTGCCGATCCCTTGAGCCGTCAGTCGACGCAGAGCGCGGCGTCGACGCGTCCGTCTTCGACGTTGGCGTAGCAGCCGCAGGGATCGCTGTTGGCCTGACAGCGACCGGTGACAGGACCGCGCTGGGGCTCCATCGTTTCGGCCCGGCAATCGCCCTGGCAGTCGTCGCCGTCGCGGCAGGTGCGACCGGCGTCCGCGTAGGGTACGACGCACTGGACCGTGCCCATCATGCAGACCGGTCGCATGGTTCCGCCCGCCGCGGCGCACTGGCCGGCATCAAGGGCATGGGGGCTTTGCACCGGGGCCGTCGACGGCCCGCCGTCGCCGTCCTTGACGCCGGTCGCCGGGGCGACAGCCGGGGCGCAGGCCACCAGGATCAGGCAAAGCAGGGTCAGGATCGGGCGCATCGTCGGTCCTCTCGCGGGTCAGGCAGAGAGTGTGCGCCGGAGAAGGCGGCGCCATCAAGGCGTTCCTGTCTTGCCGCCCCGGCGCGCCCTTGCCATACGAGGCGCGGGAAGCCGACCTCGGGACCACACCGGGCGGCGGGGAGACGACTGTGACCGACCAGATTGAAACGCCTGTGCGCGAAGCGCCTTCGCTGAAAACCGTCGTGGGCGCATCGGCGGCCGGCACGGCGTTTGAGTGGTACGACTTCTTCATCTTCGGCTCGCTGGCCGGTGTTATCGCCCAGCACTTCTATGCCGAGGTCGGAGCTGCGACGGGCTATATCCTGGCCCTGATCACCTTCGGCGTTGGGTTCGTGGTGCGCCCGCTGGGTGCCCTGGTGTTCGGCTGGTTCGGGGACCGAACCGGGCGCAAGACGACCTTTCTGGTGACCATCACCCTGATGGGGGTGGCGACGGTGGCCATCGGGTTTCTGCCGACCTTTGAACAGGCCGGAGTGATCGCACCGATCCTGCTGATCACCATGCGCGTGCTGCAAGGCTTTGCCCTGGGCGGCGAATACGGCGGGGCGGCCATCTATGTGGCTGAGCACGCCCCGCGCGAGAAGCGGGGGTTCCTGACCGGCTGGATCCAGACGACGGCGGCGCTGGGCCTGATCGGGGCGCTGGGGGTGATCCTGATCACCCGCATGGTCGTGGGCACCGAGGCCTTTGCCGAATGGGGCTGGCGGATTCCGTTCCTGCTCTCGGCCTTCCTGCTGGCCATCTCGCTGTGGATCCGGCTCAAGCTGAACGAAAGCCCCGCCTATCAGCGGATGGAGGCCGAGAGCCACGCCCCGCGCGCGCCCTACAAGGAGGCCTTTGGGACCTGGAAGAACCTCAAGGTGGTGCTCCTGGCGCTGGTCGGGATCATGTTTGCCCAAGGGGCGGTCTGGTACTGCGGCTATTTCTACAGCCGCTTCTTCATGGAGCGGTTCCTCAAGATCGACACGGCGACGGTGGACGCCCTGATCCTGGGGATCACGGTGGTGTCGGCGTTCCTGTACGTCTTTTTCGGCTGGCTGTCGGACAAGGTCGGCCGCAAGCCGGTCATGCTGGGCGGCATGATCCTGATGCTGTTGGCGGTGTTCCCCGGCTTTCACCTGATGACCCAGGCCGGAAACCCGGCCCTGGCGGCGGCTCAAGCGCAATCGCCGGTGACGGTGGTGGCCGACCCGGCGACCTGTTCGGTTCAGTTCGATCCTGTGGGCCGCGCCGCCTTTACGACCTCGTGCGACATCGCCAAGCAGGTGCTGACGAACGCCGGCGTCTCCTATGCGAATACCGACTATTGGGGCGCGAACGGTGCAACGCTGATGAACCCGGACCCCGCCTTTGTCGTCATCGGGGATCAGATCATCCACTCCGTCGAAGGAGCCGGGATGACCCCCGATGAGCTAACAGAGGCGCGGGCGCGTGTCGCCGCCGACATCTCGTCCGCCTTGACCGCCCATGGCTATCCGGCAGCCGCGGATCCGACCCAGATCGACATGGCCACGGTCTTTGCGGTGTTGCTTGTCTTCATCGTGGCGGCGACGGCGTTGTACGGCCCCCAGGCGGCGGCGCTGGTCGAGCTGTTCCCGACGCGGATTCGTTATACGGCGATGAGCCTACCCTACAATATCGGCACCGGCTGGGTCGGTGGCCTTTTGCCGGCGGCCAGCTTCGCCCTGGTGGCCTGGAAGGGCGATATCTATTTCGGCCTTTGGTACACGGTGGTCTTCACCCTGATCGCGGCGGTCGTGGCCTTCTTCTTCCTGCCGGAGACAAAAGGTCGGGATCTCGATTCTATCGAGACCTGAGGCCGGACTTTCGGCGGGGCGACAAAGGGCCTATCTGAGCGCCATGTTTATTCAGACTGAGCCGACGCCCAACCCACAGGCCCTCAAATTCCTGCCCGGTCGACGCGTGGCCGAGGGCGGGGCGGTGGAGTTCCGCACCATCGACGAGGCGACGGCCTCGCCCCTGGCCGAGGGGTTGTTCCAGCTGGAAGGCGTCGAGGGCGTCTTCTTCGGCGAGGATTTCATCAGCGTGACGCGGGCGATCAGCGCCCCCTCGTGGGACGAGATGAAGCCCGGCGTTCTGGCGGCGATCATGGATCATTTCATGTCGGGCCAGCCATTGCTGCGCGACGGCGGGATAACTTCGGATCATGCCGAGTATGAAGGCGAGGCCGCCGAGATCGTCCAGGAAATCAAAGATGTGCTGGACAGCCGCGTTCGACCCGCCGTGGCCCAGGACGGCGGCGACATTCTGTTTGACCGGTTCGAGCCGCAAACGGGAGTGCTATGGCTGGTCCTGCGCGGGGCCTGTGCGGGCTGCCCGTCGTCATCGGCGACGCTGAAAGCGGGCGTTGAGAACATGATGCGCCACTATGTGCCCGAGGTCACGCGCGTCGAGCAGGCAGCCTGAGATCGCCGTGCGGGTTCTGGCGATCGATACGGCGCTGGGTCTGTGTTCGGCGGCGGTGACCGACGGCGACGCCGTGCTGGCGAGTTGTACTGAGGCGATGCAGCAAGGGCATCAGGAGCGGCTGGCCCCGATGGTCGCCGAAGTGATGGCTGAGAGCGGGTTGGACTTTGATGACCTCGCGCGGATCGCCGTCACAGTGGGGCCGGGCTCGTTCACGGGTCTTCGGGTTGGGCTGAGTTTCGCCAAGGGCGTGGGCTTTGCACGAGACATCCCGGTCCTAGGTTTCGACAGTCTGGAGGCGATCGCCGCTTCAGCCCCGCGTGAGGGGCGGGGTCTGGTGATTGTGGATGCCCGCCGAGGACAGGTCTATGCGCGGCGCTTTGACGGGAAAAACCCGACCGGGCCGTCTCAGGCCGTACGGATCGACGACCTGGGCGTGGGGACGATGGTGGACTGGGTTGACGGTCCCGGCTCGGTCCTGGCGGCAGGGTTGTTTCCAAACGCCAGGATCGAGGCCCGGGCGGCGAGTGATCCTGCAGCTTTGGCAAGGCTGGCGATGGCGGCGGACGCAGGCGACCATCTGCCCGAACCGATCTATCTGCGGGCACCGGACGCAAAACTCCCCGGTGGAATCGACCCATGACGCCCGACCTGCTGGCCGAGGTCCATGCGACGGCGTTTGAGCAGCCGTGGGACGCGGCGGCGTTTGCGAGTCTGCTGGGGCAGGACGGCGTGGCCGTGCTGGGCGACGCGGACGGGTTCGTGCTGATCCGGACGGTCGCGGGCGATTCGGAAATCCTGACGCTGGCGGTGCGGCCCGAGGCTCGTCGGCGGGGCTATGGCCGACTTCTTGTCGAAGGTGCCGTACACCAGGCGGGGCTTGACGGCGCGACCCAGCTATTCTTGGAGGTCGCCGAAGACAATACAGCGGCTCTGGCACTCTACCGCCTGACAGGGTTCAATCAGGTCGGCTTACGGGCGGGCTACTACACCCGACCGGACGGGCGGCGTGTGTCCGCTGCGGTTTTAGCGCGAAACCTCGCCGACTGACTTTCTTCTGTCGCGCGGCGCGCCTATCGTGCACGGCATGGATCGGATCGAAAAACTCTGCATCGAGCGCGGAATGCGCATGACCGAACAGCGCCGGGTCATCGCCCGGGTGTTGTCGCTGTCGGATGACCACCCCGATGTTGAGGAGCTGTACCGCCGCGCCTCAGCCCAGGATCCGCACATCTCCATCGCCACGGTCTATCGAACCGTGCGACTGTTCGAAGAAGCCGGTGTAGTCGAGCGCCACGATTTCGGCGACGGTCGCAGCCGCTATGAAGAGGCCGGTGATGACCACCACGATCATCTGATCGACACCCGCTCGGGCGAGGTCGTGGAATTCTTCGACGCCGAGATCGAAAAGATGAAAGAGGCCATCGCCGAGCGCCTCGGCTACAAGCTGATCGGTCACAAGTTGGAGCTTTACGGCGTTCCGCTGGACAAGGCCGACAAGAGCTGACGCCCTTCAGGCTTGCCTAATCCCGTCTAATCCGCTCGATTGCCCGCCCTGTGATTGGGAGGATAATGCGTGACGGATGTAACCCCGACGACTGAGGGCGGTGGCGGCGGCAAGACCATTTTCGGTCACCCGCGCGGACTGGTGGTGCTGTTCTTTGCCGAGATGTGGGAGCGGTTCTCCTACTATGGCATGCGGGCGCTGCTGGTCCTGTTCCTGGTCCAGCACTTCCTGATGAGCCAGGACGAGGCGGCGGGCACCTATGCGGCCTATGCGGCGCTGGTCTATCTGTTGCCGATCGTCGGCGGAGCCATCGCCGATAAGTGGTTGGGCGCGAGAAAGGCGGTCACCATCGGTGCCTTGTTCCTGGTGGCCGGTCACTTCGCCATGGCCTTCGAAGGCTCCGGCGGACAGCAGTTCATCACCGTCTCCGGCCAGGAATACCAGGTCGAGACGGTCGGCCGGGATGCGAACCGCCAGCAGTTCGCCATCAGCGCCGACGGCCAGCGCACGCCGATCGAATTCACCGCCGAGGGTCTTGCGTCCGAGGGCGGGCCGCAGTCGCCGCTCCCGGCCCTGACGCCGCACGATCAGATCGAGCAACGGGTCGTGCGTGATATCACCGGCGAGAGCACGGTCCTGTTCGCCATGGCCCTGATCGTGGTCGGCGTCGGCTTCCTCAAGGCCAACATCTCCAATGTCGTCGGTGCCCTGTACGAAAAGGGCGATCAGCGACGCGATGCCGGGTTCACCTGGTTCTATGTCGGGATCAACCTGGGCTCGCTCCTGGCCAAGATCCTCTGCGGCTGGATCGGCCTGACATACGGCTGGGCCTATGGATTCGGCCTGGCCGGCATCGGGATGCTGCTGGGCCTGATTGTCTTCCAGGTCGGCCAACCTTGGCTCGAGGGCAAAGCCGGGCCGCCGCCCGAGGCGACCGGGGCCAAGTTCCTCGGCATCCCGATGGAGGCGGCCCTGTGGATCGGCGGGATCGTCACCATCATTCCGGTGTGGCTGCTGCTGCAGCGTCACCAGCTGGTCGAGACCGGCCTGAGCTGGCTGGGGCCGATGATCTTCCTGGGGATGCTGATCTGGTCGGCGTTCTTCCTCAAGGGCGAGGTGCGTAGCCGGATGCTGGCGGCCCTGGTGCTGTGCATCTTCTCGGTTCTGTTCTGGATGCTGTTCGAACAGGCCGGGTCGTCGCTGACGCTGATGGCGCAGAACTCGGTGAACATGCCGAGCTTCATGAATGCGGCCCAGTCCAACATCGTCAATCCGCTGATGATCGTGATCCTGGGGCCGATCTTTGCCATCCTGTGGCAGACCCTGGCGGCGCGGAACGCCGAGCCGTCGACGCCGTTCAAATTCTCGATGGCGCTGATCATCATGGGCCTCAGCTTCGTGATGCTGGCCTGGGCGACGACGACGCAGGCCGATTCCCTGTTCAAGATCGCCTTCCTGTGGCTGGCCCTGACCTATGTGCTGCACACCATCGCCGAGCTGATGATTTCGCCCATCGGCCTGTCGATGATCACCAAGCTGTCGGCACCCAAGGTGATCGGGGTGATGATGGGCGTGTGGTTCCTGTCCTCGTCCCTGGCTCATGCCCTGGGCGGCGTAGTGGCCGGCATGACGGCGACCGAGACGGTCGGCGGCGTGGTGACCAATCCGGCCCAGGCCCTGGCCACCTATGGCCAAGTCTACAACATGTGGGGCTGGGTTGCGGTCGGCGTCGGCGCCGTGCTGCTGCTGGGCACGCCGATCCTCAAGCGGATGATGGCCGGGGTGAAGTAACCTCAGTCGTCGTGAGGGGTGATCGAGAACCCGTGCAGGTTCCGGTCACCCTTCAGCCGCTCCAGCAAAGGGCCGACCTTCAGGGGAGCCTGACCGCGCACCTTGACGGTCAGGTCGTGCCAGCGGTCACCGTCTGAAACCTCGTGACCGATCCGCAGGGTCTTGAGTCCGAACTCGGCCATGAGGGCCCGGAGCGCCGGCTCATCCGGGGCGGCCTTGCCGACCCAGCGCATTTCAATGTCGACGGTGGCCACCTGGGGCAGGCGTGCGTCCACCAGTCGCAGCACCGCCAGAACCGCCAGGGTCGCGAACGCCGCGATCAGGGCCAATTCGAGCATCCCCACCCCGAACAGCACCCCGATGGCTGAGGTGATCCACAGCGACGCCGCTGTCGTCAGGCCATGAACCGAAAAGCCCTTGCGGAAGATCACGCCCGCACACAGGAAACCGATGCCGGTCAGAATGCCGTGCGACATGCGCGTGGGGTCGATGACGATGGTTTGCCCCGGCAGGGCCATAAAAGCCCAGCTGTTCTGATGCATGGCCGCCAGCATCAGGATGCAGGAGGCCAGGGCGACGAGGATGTGGGTGCGGAAACCCGCCGGATGGCCGTTGTAGGTGCGCTCGGCGCCGATGAGCCCGCCGGTGATCATGGCGGCCGCAATCGGCCAGACAAACGGCCAGACGAGGTTGGGATCGAACACAAAAACGCTCCGTAGCCAGACGAACCGTCTAGCTAGGACTGATTTGCGTCTTCGGCCAAGTCAGGCGTCTGTCGGCAGGCGGACGTCGGGATCTTCGGCCATGAGTTCGGCCAGGGCGCGATAGGCCTCGGCGGTTTCCGGCAGATTGTCGCCGGACACGGGATTCTGCTGAAAGACGTTCTCGAAGAATTCGCTGGCGTCGGTCAGCAACCGGACCGCCAGATCGCAGACCGTCGGAGCCGGGTCCAGGCCGGCCGTCTCGAGCGTGGCAGACGGATCGGCGTCGAGCGCATCGGCCACTTGGCGATAGACGGCGGCATTGTCGCGCATCATGCCGTCGAGATCGGGATTCTGATCTGCCACCGCTTCGAAGAAATCTGCCGCGCTGTTCAGCAACTGGCTGGCCAGGACGGTGACACGCACCCCGTCGTTCATCCGGCGACCGCCGTGGTCGTGGCGATGAAGCCGCCGCCGAGCAGCCGATCAGGATCGGCGGGGTCGTACAGGGCACAGGCCTGACCCGGCGCGACGCCTTCCTCGCCCTCGTCGAAGACGACGGAAACGGCCTCGCCATCCATTGCCAGCCGGGCCGATGACGGTGGACGGGTCGAGCGCACGCGCGCCAGAACGGTGGTCCCGTCGCGAGCGGCATCGGCAATCCCGGCCTCGTCGCCGAGCCAGTTGGTTTCTTCCAATGTCAGGGCACCGGTCAGCAAGGCCTCACGCGGGCCAACGATGACCTGACGAGCCTCAGGGTCGAGCCGAACCACGAACAGGGGCTCACCCACAGCGACATTGAGGCCGCGCCGCTGGCCGATGGTGTAGCCGGTGATGCCGGCGTGCTCGCCCAGAACCCGCCCGTCCATGTGGACGATCTGGCCGGGATCGCGCCCTTGCGGACGTAAGCGGTCGATCAAGGTGCGATAGTCACCGTTCGGAACAAAACAGATGTCCTGGCTGTCCGGCTTGGCGGCGATGCGCAGGCCCAGCTCGGCGGCGACGCCGCGTACTTGCGGCTTCTCGAGATCGGCCAGGGGGAAGCGCAGATAGTCGAGCTGTTGGCGCGTCGTGGCGAACAGGAAGTAGGACTGATCCCGCGAGGGATCGATTGCCTTGCGCATCTGCACCCGGTCATCAACGACGGCACGTCGGACGTAGTGGCCCGTCGCCATGGCCTCGGCACCCAGGTCGCGGGCGACGTCCAGCAGGTCGCGGAACTTGACCGTCTGATTGCAGCGGATGCACGGCACCGGGGTGCGGCCCATCAGATAGGTGTCGGCGAACTGGTCGATGACCGCGTCGCGAAAGCGGCTTTCGTAGTCGAGCACATAGTGGGGGATGCCCAGGGTCTCGGCGGCCAGGCGGGCGTCGTGGATGTCCTGACCGGCGCAGCAGGCACCCTTCTTCTTCAGCGCCGCACCGTGGTCATAGAGCTGCAGCGTCACACCGACGACGTCGTAGCCGGCCTTGTGCAACAGGGCCGCCACCACGGTGGAATCGACCCCGCCCGACATGGCCGCAACCACACGCGCGCCCACCGGCAGGCCCACCGCCGCCCGCGCAGCGGCAATCGCCCCGTCCAGATCGCCGTCGGCGAGCGGGGTGATGTCGGGCATCGGGCAGGAGGTCTGGGACAGATCCATAGGCGGCCATTTAGTGCGAAACCCGAACAATTTCGAGCCCGGGCCCTTTTTCGGGCATCCGCGCCTTGGCGGGAAAGGCATTGCGGGGAATGATGACGAATGACCCGCCGCATCCTGCATGTCGTCACCAATGTCGCTCACTATGCAGACCCGGCGTACCCGACCGGTTTGTGGCTGTCGGAATTGACCCATGCGTGGGACGTGTTCGAGGCGCGCGGGTTTGATCAGCGGATCGTCAGTCCGAAGGGTGGGTTCAGTCCGCTGGAGCCGCGGGCGTTGAAGTGGCCGCTGCTGGATGGGTCGGCACGGGCCTGGCTGAACGACCCGGCGCGGATGGAGTTGCTGGCGACCACGGCCCGGCCCGATGAGCTCGACCCGAAGGATTTTGACGCTGTCTATTTCACCGGTGGCCATGCGGTGATGTGGGACTTTCCTGACAGCAAGGGATTGCAGGCGATCACGCGGGCGATCTGGGAGGCGGGCGGTGTCGTTTCAGCGGTGTGCCACGGCTATTGCGGCCTCTTGAACACCCGGCTTTCGGACGAGACGTTGCTGGTCGAAGGGCGGCGGATCACAGGGTTCTCATGGTCCGAAGAGGTGCTGGCGGGGGTGGCGTCAAAGATGCCCTACAATGCCGAGGCCGAGATGAAGCGCCGCGGCGCACGCTATCAGAAGGCCGGCTTGCCGTTCATATCCTACAGCGTAGCGGATGGGCGGCTGGTGACCGGCCAGAACCCGTTTTCGGCCAGGGCGACCGCCGAGCGGGTCGCGGGATTGCTGCCGAAATAGGGCGCGGCGACAGGACGCTGGCGGGACGGCGCTGGCGATATTATATTGCCGCTCGGCGGCGCTGCGGTTCGCGAGCGGGCAAACAAACTCCAGCGACCTTAATTCACTCGAAGGGAGCTGTCCCTGTCAGGGCTCGAGGGCCCAGGCACACGGCGCCCACCTGGTTATCCAGGTCGAGGGGGTTGAACTGTCCCAACCGGTCCTCGCGGCACCGCCAACCTTCCCCTAGACTGAGCCGATGATCTCCAAGGACGAGATGCGCCGGGCCGCGCGGGCCTTGCGCCGGCGGCTGGCCGCCGAAGCGCTGGACGCGGGCGTGCGGCTGGCCGAGCAGGTCGGGGGCCTGCCGAAGGCCGCGATGTCGGCGCTGTATCTGCCGGTCGGCTCAGAGCTGGACACCCTTCCGTTTGCGCGACGGCTTGCGGGCTTGGGCCGGGGTCTGTGCCTGCCTGTGGTGGTCGAGGCCGGCATGCCGCTCGTGTTTCGACAATGGCGACCGCAGGATCCGCTCCAGCCGGACCTTCAGGGCATCGCAGCGCCGATCAACATCGCGCCCGAGGTGACGCCGGACCTGATCCTGACGCCGCTGTTGGCCTTCGACGCCTTCGGTGGCCGGCTGGGGCAGGGCGGGGGCTACTACGACCGGACATTTGCGGCCCATCCCGACGCGCTTCGTATTGGCGTGGCCTATGCCGGGCAGGCGGTGGCGCGTGTGCCGATGGAGCCTCACGACATTCGGCTGCATGGTGTTCTGACCGAGACGGGCTATACCCCCGCCCGAAAGGCGGACTGAATGCGCTTGGCGTTTTTTGGAGACGTGGTCGGCAAGTCCGGGCGCGACGGGATTTCGGATCACCTGCCCGGCCTGCGCCGGGATCTGAAGCTCGACTTCGTGGTGGTCAATGCCGAGAACGCCGCGGGCGGGTTCGGCATCACCGAGAACTCGGCGCGCCAGCTGTTTGATGCGGGCGCGGACTGTCTGACGCTGGGCAACCATTCGTGGGACCAGCGCGAGGCCCTGACCTATATTGTGCGCGAGCCGCGGCTGCTGCGACCGGCCAACTATCCGCACCTGATGGATGCGCCTGGCCGCGGCGCGGATGTGTTCACCCTCGATGATGGGCGGCGCGTGCTGGTGATCTCGGTGCTGGGCCGGGTGCACATGGACCCGATGGATGATCCGTTCTCGGCCGTGGAGCGCGAACTGAACGCCGCGCCTCTAGGCGTGGTGGCCGATGCCGTCATCGTCGATGTCCACGCCGAGGCAACCTCGGAGAAGATGGCTATGGGCCACTTCTGTGATGGGCGCGCCAGTCTGGTTGTGGGCACCCACACCCATGTCCCGACTGCCGATGCCCAGATCCTGACCGGCGGAACCGCCTATCAGACCGATGCGGGGGGCTGCTGTGACTATGATTCCGTCATCGGCAACGACAAGGAAGAACCGCTTCGGCGGTTCACCACGCGCCTATCTGGTGGCCGCTATTCGCCGGCGTCGGGGCCGGCGACCGTCTGCGGCGTCTATGTCGAGACAGACGATCGGACCGGCCTGGCCACGCGCGTCGAGGCGATCCGGGTGGGCGGTCGCTTGAGCCGGAGTGTCCCGGCGGTTTGAGAGACGTCATCCCGGGCTGAGAAGCCAGGCAAAGACGTCCAGCTTGGAGTCGATCTCGTCCTGAACCGAATCGACAAGATGCCCCCGGTCGAAATTGACCCGGAACAGGACCGGGCCACTGTCCGTTGATCCGGCAGCCCTGAGGCGGGCGGCGACCTTGGCAGAATGCCAGATGGCGACCCGAGCGTCATTGACGCCATGGCTCAGCAGCACGGTTGGATAGCGCGTCCCATCGACGATGCTGTGCAGCGTATCCATGGCCCGCAGGCCCTCGAACCCCGCCTCGGTTTCCAGGCTGCCGAATTCAGGCCGGTTGGCCAGGCCATTGGCCTCGAACTCGAAACGCAGCGGGTTCAGGACTCCGACCTGCGACGCGACAAGTCCAAACAGGTCCGGCCGCTCGGTCAGGGCGCGGCCAACGGCGATGCCCCCCGCAGATCCACCGACGATGGCGAGCCTGGGCGTCGAGGTCCACCGCTCGGCGATCAGGTGCTCGCAGACATCAATCAAGTCACGCCAGGTGTTCGGCTTGGTCGCGCCCATCCCGGCCATCCACCAGTGTCGGCCATTTTCGCCTCCGCCGCGGACGTGGGCGATAACCTGGATGCCGCCCTGTTCCATGAGCGCCAGGCCCAAGGGATCAAAATCCGCAGTCATGGACTGTCCATAGGCCCCATAGACCAGGACCCGGCAGGGGGCCGATCCGTCACGCCTCAGCCCCCTGCGGGCCAGGATGGTGACGGGCACTTCCGCGCCGTCGCGGGCCGTGACGGTGTCGCTGATGACCTCATAGGCGGAGGTGTCGATGATGGGATCGGGCATCAGGTCAAGGCGACGAAACCCGCTGGAGGCCTTGAACTGCCAGGTCGAGGCCGGTTCAAGCCAGCTGGATAGATGAACCATGATTGATTTGCGGCGATCCCCGAAGGCAAGGTCGTTGACCGCTCCCGGCATCGGCAGGGGAATCTCGTAACCGTCTGTATCCCTGCCCACAAAAAACAGCTGGGACGTCGTGCCCCTGTCCGCCGAGAGATAGAGGCCGTCGTCAGCAAAGCTGGTGTGCTGGATCGTGCCCCCTCGAATTGTGGCCAATGTTGTTTCGGCAAAAGGCGGCCCGGACGTCAGGTCCAGTTTCGAAACCAGACTTTCTTCATCGTTGATAGCTCCCCAGATCCACAGGTCGTCGCCGTCGAGATAGTGATCCGGGGCACCGCGTTCCGGTTCAAAGATTGTGCGCCATTGCGGCCGCCCGGCCAGAAGGGCGTCCAGTTCAGCGCACCAGAGGCCCTTGGTCATAAGGGTGCTGGTCTCCGCCAGGACCCAACGACTACCCTGAAAGGTCTTGATCACGGGTGTGTCGTGCGGATCGACCTGAACGGACGGATAAAGGCCGGTCGCGAGGACAACGGGGTCCGAGGCCGGCGCGTCGCCGAGGCGGTGCAGGCGCGAGCGCATATCTGCCCGGTAGTTTAGCGTCCCCAGAACCCCAACCCCGAGCTGGGTGTAGAAGAACCCGGATCCGTCCTGGAGCCAGTAGGGAGCCGGCGCCGTCGCCCGCGGAATTCGATCCGGCAACAGCTCGCCGGTCAGCAGGTCAAGAATATGGATGACGGCTTCTTCGGATCCGCCCGATCCGAGCCCCAGGATCAGATATCGGCCATCCGGCGAAGCAACCCAGAATTCCAGGGAGACGTCGGTGCCCGGCTGCACCGTCACGCCCGGATCGAAGAACAGGCGATCCGTCCCGTTGTCGCGCACCATCACCACGGGCCAGCCCGATTGGGGTGGCTGGCTGAGATAGAGCAGGCGTCGTCCAAATTCGTAAGGCAGGGAGACGCGGGTGTAGCCCCCGCCCAGCTGCTCCAGCCGCGTCCGGACGGACTCGCGCGAAGTCAGGGCGTCCAGGTAGGTCCGCGCGTGGGCATCATTGGCTTGCAGCCAGGGCAACCAGTCCGAGTCGCCTGTATCTTCCATCCAGCGGTAGGGGTCCGTAACCGCCTGGCCGAAATAGATGTCGGTAACCGGATCGATCCGGGCGCGCGGACCCGCCGCCAGGTCCTGGGCCCGGACGCGCTGCCCCGCCGCCACGGCTGTCGCAGCAACAGCTGAACTGAATAGAAAGCGTCTACGGTTCAACAGCATGGCTTCTCCGCTGCCACTGTTCGCTGGGGCGGCGGCGCAGGTCAACTGTCGAAACGGCGGATCAACTCTCGCGGGCGGCCCGGGCGATGCCTTCGAGGATCATCTTGTGGGCTTCGGCCTTGTCGCCCCAGCGTTTGATCTTGACCCATTTGCCGGGCTCCAGATCCTTGTAGTGCGAAAAGAAGTGCTCGATCTGCTGGATGGTGATCTCGGGCATGTCAGAGATTTCTTCGACGCCGGCATAGCGGGCCGTAATCTTGGCGGACGGTACGGCAATGATCTTTTCGTCCTCGCCGGCGTTGTCTTCCATGACCAGCACGCCGATGGGTTTTGCCGACATGATGGCACCGGGCACGATGGCGCGGGTGTTGGCGATCAGCACGTCGCAGGGATCACCGTCACCGGACAGGGTGCCCGGAATGAAGCCGTAGTTCCCCGGGTAACGCATGGGGGTGTACAAGAAGCGGTCAACCACCAGGGCCCCCGAGGCCTTGTCCATCTCGTATTTGATCGGCTCGCCGCCGATCGGCACCTCGATCACGACATTGACGTCGTGGGGCGGATTGGCTCCGACGGGGATGGCATCCAGGCGCATGAGAACTCCAGAGTCTGAGAGGCGCGCCCTCTAGACCGGCTTGGCGCCCGGATAAAGGCGTCAGTGGCGAATTCTTCCCAGAAGCGCGAGCACTCCGACCGCGACAAGCATACCGAGGCCGAAGGCGCCCAGCGTCGCACCGGTGGCCTGAACCGGTGAAAGCCGGACCTCAGGGCGTTGCCAATGGACAATCTCGCCTGCCTCGTCTTCGTCGACCAGGAAGACGTCGTCTTCGTCAAACTCGGTCATGGGTGTCAGCTCCCTTTTCGGTGCAGCATCAATCCGTCAGGGGTCAGGAAGTTCCATCCCCGGCGGCCAGGCGGCTTTGCCAGGGCGTTGGGTCCGGCCCGGCTATCCGGGTCAGCGTGTTCTGGTCGCGGTGGTTGAAGATGCCAGGCTGACCGTGCACCGCCAGGGCCGTTTCGGCCACATAGCTCCAGCTTCCATCGGCATTGAAGGTGACCGTCAGCTTGTAGCTCTCGGTTCGGAAGGCTTCCTCCAAGAAGGTCGTTGAGCAGATGCCGTAGTCGGTGCGGCCTCGTTCGGCGCTGACGATGAGCCGGTCGTCACCCGGCCTGGCATGGCCTGAGGCCAGGGCGATCTGGCCGCGCGGAATGGCCAGGGTCTGGAGGATCAGGCCGGTGGCCGGTTCATAGAGCCAGTAGCCGACCTGGTCGTGGAAGGTGATCAGCTCCTCATCTGTCGTGATGTGCGTGTGGTAGCGCAAACCATAGAACAGCTGGGGGCCGTTGGTCTGGGGATCGATCGGCTGGAGCGTATAACGCTCATTGAAGGTCCGGCGCTCGGGGCCGTCGGCCTTTGGATTGACGTCGATGCCCTTCGTGCCTTCCCAGACTCCGGCAAGGCGCGCCAGGGGGCCGAGGTGAGCCAGGGTGTCGGGCGACGACTCCGGCTCGGTAAAGATGTCGTCGGGGAGGGTCATGCGCATCTCATTGAATAGCTCGCGGGCAACCTAGGCGTCGCGGCGCGATGTGTCTGCCCAAAACCGCCCTGGATGACAGCCGCCGCGGCATGGGCTAAATCGCCGCCTCTCCCGTCGATACAAGCCTGAACGGACTCCATGGCCGGCCATTCCAAATTCAAGAATATCATGCACCGCAAGGGGCGCGCCGATGCCGTGCGGTCCAAGCTGTTCAGCCGGCTGAGCCGTGAAATCACCGTGGCGGCCAAGACCGGCCTGCCCGACCCGGCGATGAACCCGCGCCTGCGCCTGGCTGTGAACAACGCTAAGGCCGAGTCCATGCCCAAGGACAATATCGAGCGCGCCATCAAGAAGGCGTCCGGCGGTGAAGTCGATGCCATGGAAGAAATCCGCTACGAGGGCCGCGGCCCCGGCGGTGTCCAGTTCGTGGTGGAGGTCCTGACCGACAACCGCAACCGGGCGGCTTCGGGCGTGCGGGCGGCCTTTACCAAATACGGCGGTCAGTTGGGCGAAACGGGCTCGGTCACCTTCATGTGGGACCGCGTCGGCAAGATCGTCTATCCGGCCGAAGCCGGTAGCGAGGATGCTGTCATGGAGGCCGCCATCGAGGCCGGTGCCCAGGACGTGGAGAGCGACCTCGTCAAGCCCGACGTCTATGAGGACGCGCCGGGCCACACCATTTGGACGGCGTTCGAGGATCTGAACGAGGTGGCCGAGGCCATGTCCCAGTCCCTGGGCGATCCCAAATCCACCGCCATCGTCTGGAAGCCTCAGTCGGAGGTGCCGCTGAGCGGGGACGCTGTGGGCACTCTGTTCAAGCTGCTCGACGCCCTGGATGCCGAGGACGATGTCCAGCAGATCTATTCCAACGAGGACATTTCAGAGGAAGACGCCGCCAAGTACGCGGGCTAGGGGTGTCGGCGATGACCGAGCAACCTCCTGTTGCGCCTGGCGCTACGCCCGAACCGGTCGAGCCGAAGTCCCTGCCGGACAATCTGGCGCAGGTGTCCGGCACCTTGCGGCCTCCCAATGAAATCGAAGCGCGCTCGCAGGGTCGCACTGCGGCGATTGTGCTGTTGGCTCTCGTGGGCGTGATTGTCGCCGGGCTGGTTGCCATGGCCCTGACCTGGCAACAGGCCCTGCCTTCGTCAGTGACCGACCCGGGTTGGCAAGTCCCCTCGCTGGGCCTGCCCTGGGAGAGCGATCAGACAGTCGACGACGCCTCCGGCAAGGCCCCATCTCGCGACCCTGAACTGACTCCCCTTTCCGACGGGACGGGCAACCCAACGGGCTACGGTTCGTCCGACAAGCCGGCAACCTAGCCGCGACCATGTGTCCCGGATCGGGTCGCGTGAGACTGGACGCATGGGAATGAGTTCCTATTTGATGGCCTCCCTATTCCATTCAAAGCTATTCCCCCATGCCTTCCAAGCCGACTCTTGAATCCTTGAACACCGAGGTTCTGGCCCTGCGAGCAGCGGTCCGAGCCCTGTCGCGCATGCACGGTCGCCGGTCTGCGGCGGCGATGGCCGAGCTGATCCAGACCTTTGCCGAAGAGGCAGGACGCCTTGGCCACAACGTGCCGTCGTTTGATGGTGATGGTCGCGAGGCGGCAAACCGCGCCAGTAGCTATCTTGCCGACCTGATTGCGGAGCTCATGGACGAGTCCAAGGCCGCGTGAGACGACCCGCGAGTGATCTAGCCTGGCTGCGGATCTACGAGGCGTCGTCGCACCTCTCGACCATACGGGCCACGGCCTCGAACTCCCGGACCAGGGCCCGCACGAATGCCAGGTTGTCACCCTGGGCCAGGATGTTCTCGCTCAGGGTGAAGCCCCCTCCACCTTCTCGATCAAACCGGCCTCGACCAGATGGTCCAGCCGCCGACGCACGGTTTCGCGCGGCAGGCTGCACGACGCGGCGACCGCGCGCCCACTGATGGGTCTGAACCATTCGGCGGGTAGCGGCTGGCGTGTCAGGATTTCGTGCGCCTCCTCGCTGCGGTCGACGACAGAGACGCTACCCGCCGCGACGGTGAGAAACACGGTCACGGATTCCATATCCTCATTGGGAAAATAGTCCCGGACGATGCGCTGTAGCCTGAGTAGGGCTTCGACCGCCCGAAAGGCGCGAACTCGCTCGCCGGGGCGGACCCGAGGATCGGGATCGGGTTGGGTCATGGCATCCATCGGCTGTCTCCGGGGGCGACATCTATCTGGGTCTGAAATCTCAACGCGCCAATGCGCCGTGGGTTCTTTCCCATTTGCGCAAACGCGGACTGTCGACGAACGAGAGTCGGCGTTAGGATGAACCCGGCTCCCGTGATCTTGGAGGAAGATCGCATGAATCAGGCCCTGTCCGCCTTTGACGCTGCGGCGATCCTGATTGTGCTGTCGGCGATCCTGGGCTGGATCAATCAAAGGTTCCTGCGCCTGCCCGGGACGGTGGCCCTGACCATGATGGGGGCGATTGCGTCGATCATTGTGGTTCTGATCGATCACGCCCTGCCGGGCAGCGACCTCTCGGGGACGGTCCGCCGCTTCCTGAGTGGGGTCGATTTTCACGCCACCCTGATGGACGGGATGCTGTCCTTCCTGCTTTTCGCAGGAGCCTTGCACGTCGATATCGACCAGCTTCGCAAGGGCCGCCGTCAAGTCGCCATCCTTGCCACCCTGGGGGTGATCACCTCGACGGCCCTGGTGGGGCTGGGGTTCTGGGGCCTGACCCGGTCACTGGGGATTGAGGTGCCCCTGATCTGGTGTCTGGTCTTCGGGGCCTTGATCAGCCCGACCGACCCGGTGGCCGTCATGGCGGTGCTTAAGACCGCCCGTGTCCCGTCGGGCCTGCAGGCGACGATTGCCGGCGAAAGCCTGTTCAACGACGGGGTCGGAGTGGTCGTCTTTTCGATCCTTCTGGCCACGGCCGTCAGCGGCCAGTCCTTCTCGCTGATCGGGGCCGGAGAGTTGTTCCTTGTCGAGGCGGTCGGCGGGGCCATTTTCGGCTTTGTCGTCGGATGGATCGGCTATCGCGCCATGAAAGCCATCGACGACTATTCGGTCGAGGTGATGATCTCCCTGGCGGTGGTTATGGGCGGCTATTCCCTGGCTTCGGCGCTGCACATTTCCGGGCCGGTGGCCATGGCGGTGGCGGGTCTTCTGATCGGCAACCGCGGTGTCGCCGAGGCCATGAGCGATCGCACCAAGGACTATCTGCTCAAGTTCTGGACGCTGATCGACGAGGTGCTGAATGCTGTCCTGTTTCTGTTGATCGGGCTGGAGGCCATTGTCGTAGCCCAGAGGTGGGGCCTGATTGGACTGGGTGTTCTGACTATTCCGCTGGTCCTGGCGGCGCGAGCGGTGTCGGTGGGCGTTCCGCTGTTTGCCTGGCGCAAGCTGTTGCCGTTCCGCCTGACTTTCCCGATCATGACCTGGGGCGGCCTGAGAGGCGGGATCTCGATTGCCCTGGCCCTGTCGCTCCCGGCCAGCCCGATCAAGGACGTCCTGGTGGCGGCCACCTATATGGTGGTGCTGTTCTCGGTGCTGGTGCAGGGCGGAACGATCAAGGCGGTGATCCAGCGGGCAACGGGGCGGGGAGAAGGCCGCGCGGAGCCGCACGGCTAGGGGCGACATTCCACAGTATACGGATAAACATCCGGTCCCGGGTGCGTATACGGGGATTGTCGGTCGCGCGCAGCGGGGGGTTGCACACGGCTGGGACGCGGTGCGCGCTGAGCAGGACTGTCAAAGACCACAGGCGCGCGCGCTCGGTTTCGCCCACCCCTTTCGCGATCATAGACGTGACGCCGGCGTCGGGGACTAAGGCGCGCCTGCGGTCGGTCCCTTGGTATCGAGAAGGGCGAGATTACACGGCGAAATTGCACGAGGATTGGTGGACGGTGGAAAGGCGACGCGCCTCGCCCTGGTGCCGCCTCATCCGACCCGCTTCGCGGTCCGCCTGCTCAGGCTCCGCGCCGCCCATCGGGTCCCGCAAGGGGAGAGGGGGATCGTGCGGGAGGCGGGATTTCCATCGCCCCCTCCCTTGTCATCCCGGCCGCAGCGAAGCGAAGAGCCGGGACAACGGCGAGGTTGGCGCGAATGCCGCCGCGTGGGGTGGAGGCGGCGCGGTTGTCCCGGCTCTCAGCGCTGCGCCGCTATGGCTGGGATGACAAGTCTGGAGGTGGTGGGGGCGGGAAGGCCGCGAGGGGGTGTGCTTCGGCCACATATGGGTTGCACCACATAACGTTATGCGTTATGATTTGGGATGATCCGGAGCTTTCGGGACCGCGAGACGGAGCGGGTCTGGGCCGGTCGGCGCTCCCGCAGATTGCCGCCGGATATCCAGGACAAGGCGCTGCGCCTGCTGCGTCAGTTGAACCGGAGCGCGGTTCTGGACGACCTGCGGGTTCCGCCCGGCAATCGGCTGGAGGCGCTGGTGGGGGATCGGCGCGGCCAGCATTCGATCCGGATCAATCAGCAGTGGCGGATCTGTTTCCGCTGGCGTGACGGAGGCTGTGACGATGTCGAAATCTGCGACTACCATTGAGGGGTTCGCTGAGACGGGCGCACCGGATGAGTGGCTGCACAATCCGACGCCGGGCGACATTCTGCTGGAAGATTTTCTCAAGCCCGCCGGACTGAGCCAGTCGGCCCTTGCCCGCGCCATCGGCGTGCCGCCCCGGCGGATCAATGAGATCGTGCTGGGCAAGCGCACGGTGACGGCCGACACAGACCTGCGCCTCGCCCGCTACTGGGGCCTTCGTCCGGGGTATTTCCTGGGGCTGCAGGCCGATTTCGACCTGGTGGAGCAGCGCCGCAAGTTGGGCGACGCTCTGGCGCGGATCACGCCGAGGGCGGCATGACACAATTCTCGGAATACGGCTCAGCAATAGCGCGCGGTCTGGTGGATGGCTGGCGTCAGTATCATCTCTGGACCCGCGACCCGAACATCCATGCTTGGGGGATCGAGCCGTTTCTGTCCGTCAAGGTTGCTCAGGCGCTTTATGAAGCGTCGGGCGGGGCTGGGTGGGTTACTTTGGAGACGCCGATCGCCAAACTCCACGAATGGAGCGGGGCCTCAACTGGGCGCGTGGCCGATAGCATCAACAAAAGCGGCCGGGTCGACGTGGCTTTCTACAATCGACTCGACCGCCTACGAGGGCTTGTCGAGGTCAAGCGCCACTTTGGATTCTCTGGTCTGAAGGCCGACTCGCACAGGCTTGTGGCCATGCTCGATAGGTTTGGAAAGAAGCACGAAGGATCGGTGCGCTGGGTGGCTGTCTGTGCGCTTCATTTGACCCTGCCGGGGAAGAAGCCTGCTGAAGCGAGAATGGCAGACGCGGCTAAAAAATTCAGGACCGAATTTCCGAAGCTGAAGGTCGACACCTACTCGGATCGATTGCCGCGGCCGAAATTCACCCGCCGTTTCGAAGGCTGTCCTGAGGACGCTGTAGGACTCTGTATTTTGCTACGCCCCTAACTCACCTTCACCCGCGTCGCCGCCTCGGGAAGGTCCTCGCCGAAGGCCCGCTGATAGAACTCGGCGATGGTCGGGCGCTCGAGCTCATCACACTTGTTCAGGAACGTCAGGCGGAAGGCCAGGCCGAGGTCGCCGTCGAAGATGATGGCGTTCTGGGCCCAGGTGATGACGGTGCGGGGCGACATGACGGTGGAGATGTCGCCGTTCATGAAGGCGTTCCTCGTCATGTCGGCGACGCGCACCATGGCGGCGATGCGGCGCTTGCCTTCGGGGTTGTTCCACTCGGGCACCTTGGCCAGGACGATCTCGGCCTCGACGTCATGGTCAAGGTAGTTGAGCGTGGTGACGATGGACCAGCGGTCGAGCTGGGCCTGATTGATCTGCTGGGCACCGTGATAGAGGCCCGTCGTGTCGCCCAGGCCCACGGTGTTGGAGGTGGCGAACAGGCGGAACCACGGGTTCGGGCGGATGACCCGGTTCTGGTCCAAGAGGGTCAGGCTGCCTTGCGCCTCCAGCACGCGCTGGATGACGAACATCACGTCCGGGCGGCCGGCGTCGTATTCGTCGAACACCAGGGCGATGTTGCGCTGGAGCGCCCAGGGCAGGATGCCCTCACGGAACTCGGTAACCTGCTTGCCGTCCTTGAGGACGATGGCGTCCTTGCCGATCAGGTCGATACGGCTGACGTGGGCGTCGAGATTGACCCGCACCATCGGCCAGTTGAGGCGGGCGGCGACCTGTTCGATGTGGGTCGACTTGCCGGTGCCGTGATAGCCCTGGACCATGACGCGGCGATCATGGGCAAAGCCGGCGCAGATGCTCAGCGTCGTCTGCGGATCGAAGCGATAGGCGGGGTCCAGCTCCGGCACATGGGCGTCGCCGGGCGCGAACACCGGCACCTTCATGTCGCTGTCGACGCCCAGCACCTCGCGCACCGTGGCCCAGCGTTCCGGCTGGGTGGTCAGAAGGGGATCGGCGGCGGTGGTGGATGATGTGGACATGGGCGTCGGCTTAGCGCGTCCGAACGGGGTGGTCGAGGGGCCTCAAGGCGGTGTCGGCGCCGATCAGGCCATGCCGGCCTTCTTGAGCGTACGGAAGGCCATCAGGACGCGCTGGAGCTTGTCTTCGGCCCCGCGGTCGCCCCCGTTCATGTCGGGGTGACAGCGCTTGATCAGGTCGTGGTAGCGCATGCGGATCTGCTGGGCGTCGACGCCGTATTCCAGATCCAGGTCGGCCAGGGCCTTGCGTTCCAGCTTGCCCAGGCGCGCGGCCGGGTCTGGCGCGGCCTCGGGCGCACGGCGGGCGCCGCCGAACATTTCGAAGGTGTCACGCCAGGAGCCGGCTCCGGTGTTCTTGCCGCTGCCGAACTTGGCGGCGAAGGCGGCGGCCTCTCGGCTGGCGCGGCCGGCCTGCATCTTCCAGGTGGGGCGTCCGCCGGTGGTCAGCTCATCCTCTCGGTGGGCGCGAACCTCGCCTTCGCTCATGCCGGCGAAGAAATTCCAGTTCCTGTTGTATTCGGCCGCGTGGGGCTGACAGAAATCGTAGAACTCGCGGGTTTCTCGCGACTTGGGCGCGCGCGCTGACGCTGCCTTGCGACAGGTCGGCCAGTCACACGGAATCTCTCCCGGCTTGAGGCCGAGGGCCTGGGCCTCGTCCTCTTCGGGCTTGGGCGGCTTGACCCGAATATCGGTAAAGCGCGGCCGGTATTGAAACGCATCGTCCATCACCCCCAAGTGTAAGGTTGATTCCGGCGTCTTCAAGGAAAGGACGATGATGAACACTGAAGGGCCCGTCGCGCGTGGCATTCGTACCAAGCTGGAAGCGGCCTTTGCGCCGACCTCGCTGGTGATTGAGGACGATTCCGCACGCCACGCCGGCCATCATCACGAAGGCGGTGTTGACGGACACGCAGGCGGGGAGAGCCATTTCAATGTGCGTCTGGTGTCGGCGGCCTTTGCCGGGATGAACCGCGTCGCCCGCCAGCGGGCGGTCAACGCCTGTTTGCAAGACGAATTGGCCGGACCCGTCCATGCCCTGTCGATCCAGGCGCTTGTTCCCGGAGAAGACTGACGTTCATTTGATCTTAGAAGTCCGAAGCTAGGGTCGCCCCTGATATTGGGGTCGGAGGCGAGCCATGGGGGTTACGGAACCGCAGCCAGCGTCGGCCATGGCTGCGTCGACGGCGGCTCAGCATGTGCCCCAGTCCGAAGCCGCACAGGCGCTGACGGCGATCCTGCAGACCCACTATCTTCGCTACGGTGTGATCCTGTCCTGGGCCTTGGGACTGACGGCGACGGTTGGGCTGCGTCTGGGCCTGGGCTGGCTGGTCCTGACCCTGGCGGCCGGGACCTACCGTGGCTGGATCGAGCGTCGCGTCGCAGCCCGGGTCGGGTCGGGATATGGCCTGTTGTTCCCGACCGTGGCGACCCTGACGACCTGCGCCTGGGCGCTGGCCCCGCTGATTGCCTGGTTCTCAGGCGCGTCCTTCGGGCGGCCCTTGGCCATGGTCTTCCTGGTGTCGGGCTATCTGCTGGTCTTCACCCAGCTGCGCTCGAGCCCCCGCCAGGCCGCCGTGATCTCGTCACCCTATGGTGTGGCGGCGCTGATCTGCCTGGCCAGCCTGTGGGGCACGCCTGACTTCTGGCCCTTCGTGGCGTCGATTCCCTTCATTGCCGCCGGCTTTTTTGTCCATGTGGTGATGACCATGGTGAAAGAGGCCCGCATCAAGGCCTTCCAGGACCATCAGGCACACCTGATTGCCGAACTGGAGACGGCCCGCGATCGGGCCGACGCGGCCAATCAGGCCAAGTCCGCCTTCCTGGGCGTGATCTCGCATGAGCTGAGGACGCCGATGAACGGCGTCCTGGGAGCTGCCCAGCTGCTATCGGCGACGCAGCTGGACAAGACCCAGCATGACTATGTGTCCATCGTCCGCAACTCGGGTGACAGCCTGTTGACGCTGCTCAACGACATCCTCGACATGACCAAGATCGAGGCCGGCCGCATGGAGTTCGACAACGCCGACGTTGATTTCGCTGAGCTGCTCGAGCGCGTGTCAGGCGTGGCCTCGGCTCAGGCTCAGGCCAGGCAGCTGGTCTACCGGCTGGAAACGAGCGATCAGATCCCGTCCGTCGTGCGTGGCGACCCGGTCCGGGTCGGCCAGATTCTCCAGAACCTGTTGTCCAACGCGATCAAGTTCACCCACGACGGTGAGATCGTCTTCCGGGTGATGGCAGAGCGTTTGACCGATGAACGTGTGAAGCTAGACTTTTCGGTGTCCGATACGGGGCCGGGGATTGCCAGCGCCGATCTCCAGCGGCTGTTTGAACCCTTCACCCAGCTTGATGGCTCTTCGACACGTCGCCACGGTGGCACGGGCCTGGGCCTGACCATCTCGCGGCGTCTGGCCGAGATCATGGGCGGCACGATCACTGTGGATACGCGCCTGGGCGTTGGCTCGACCTTCACCTTTTCCGTCGAGGCGGACGTCGTGGACTGGCATGTGCCGCAGGATGCGGAGGCGATCGACGACGAGGTGGCGTGTGAGCGGCCCCTCAAGGTTCTGGTCGTCGAAGACCATCCGGTCAATCGCATGATCATCGAGGCCTGGATGTCGAGCGTCGGCCACAGCACGGTGACCGCCGAGAATGGCCAGTTGGCCCTGGATATCTGTGCCGTCGAGGCCTTTGACCTGATCCTGATGGACGTGAATATGCCGGTGATGGACGGGCTGTCGGCAACGCGAATCCTCCGTCAGGCGCCGGGGCCAAACCAGCATGCTCCGCTGGTGGTCCTGTCGGCCTCGGCCCGGACCGAGGACCATGAGGCCGGTCTTGCGGCCGGTGCGGACGCCTATCTGAACAAGCCGATCGACTTCCGGGCCCTGGGTCAGGTTCTCGAGCGATCCGCGGCGGGCCGTGAGGCCCTTCGCCAGGCGGCCTGACCATCTGCCAGGATGAACCTGGGATGACCCGTGCTGTTCAGCGCGAGGTCAGGACGCAGACGCCATAACCCCTCCATGGACGGCAAAGGCGGCCCCCGCCGCGACGGCCGAAAACGGAGATGATCCATGAAAAAGTCCCTGAGCCTGGCTCTGGCGGGTCTTATGGCCGTCGGCACCCTCGGCACCGCTGGTATGGCCTCGGCCCAATCCTATGGACGCGGTTCCGACCGTGACCATGATCGCTACGAGCGCCAGCACGACCGCTATGATCGTCGTGACGATCGACGGGATGACCGCTACGATCGCCGCGATGATCGACGCGATGACCGTTGGGAGCGTCGTGGCGACCGCCATGACCGCGCAGAACAGCGCCGCTATGAGCGGTGGCAGCGTGCCCAGCGCCGCTACAGCGCCGGCCGCTACTATGCACCGCGCGGCTATCAGACCCGTGCCTGGGCCTATGGCCAGCGCATGCCCTACCAGTACCGGACCAACCAGTATGTGATCCGTGACTATGGACGGTATGGCCTCTACGCCCCGCCGTATGGCTATGAATACGTCCGTAGCGGCAATGACGTGGTCCTGGCCGCCGTGACCACCGGCCTGGTTGTCGCGGTTATCGCCAGCATGTTCCAGTAAGGCGGACAGCCGTTTCTGGCGGACGCCCCGGAGAGAGATCTCCGGGGCGTATCCGCGTGTGGGTTGAGCGCAGATGACGCGCGGCAGCGGCGGCGCTACAAGTTAGGCCATGCACCCGCTGGTCCTCGTCGAACATCTCGGCCTCGCCCTGATCGGGCTGTATTTCGTCTGGGGCGGGCTCAATCATTTTCGCATCTTCCGCGAGGTCCGCGCCATGCTGGCAGAGCGCGGCTGGCCGTTGCCGGGAACGATCCTGGTCTTTGCCTCCCTGTGGGAAGCGGCGGCCGGGGCGCTGCTGGCGTCCGGGTTCCATACGGTCTGGGCTGCGGGGGCCCTGATCCTGTTTGTGGCCCTGGCCAATCTGTTGTTGCTGGATTTCTGGAATCAGGAGGGCGAGGCTCGTTCGGCATCCTTGAACGGCTTCCTGGTCAATGTCGCGGTTATCGGTGGACTGGTCCTGGCGATTGCCTTGGCAAAATCGGGCGTCTGATCGTGTGGTGACGTTCCAGCACGGGTCATTGTAAGACAGCCCCCATGATCCAGACCCCGCCTCCCGCGCCGGACGCCCATGCCGGTGTCATTGCCCCGCCACCCCTGATCTATTTTGGCTTCCTCTTGCTGGGTTGGGTGCTGGATACCTACGTCCTGCATCTGTCGATGCCTTTTGAGCTGACGTTCCCGGTCAAGGTGATCGCGGTTGTGCTCATCGTGGCCGGTCTGGGCCTGGAGATGTGGGCCGGAGGCCTGTTCAAGAAGGCGGGGACCAATGTGGTGCCCTGGTCGCCGTCGACGGCCCTGGTCGCGACCGGGCCGTACCGGTTCAGCCGCAACCCGATGTATGTCGGCTTCACCTTGGTCTATCTGGGCCTGGCGCTGGGCCTGCAGAGCCCGTCGGCGATGATTCTGCTGCTGCCGTGTCTGGCCCTGATGACCTGGGGCGTGATTCAGCGTGAAGAACGCTATCTGGCCGCCAGATTCGGCCAGCCCTATCTCGACTACAAGGAGCGTGTCCGTCGATGGCTGTGAACGGCGACGATCTGGCCGCCATGGTCGATGAGGAACTCGACCAGGCCCAGGCGCTGAGCTGGGAAGAGCTCAGGCGCATCACGCCTTGGGGCGACAGCTATACGGGGCTGACCCCCGCAGGCGACGAGGTCGAGGTCGAGCGCAACTACCTGTGGTGCGACGACGGCAACGCCATTCAGATTGAGGTCAGCGTTCGCCGCATCGGCGACCGTGATCCGGGAGCCTTTGGCAAGATTATCGCGCGCCCGCGGGGCGACGCATGATCTGTCGGGTCTGGCGCGGCTGGACGCGACGTGAGGACGCTGAAACCTATCAGGCCGTCATCCATCATCAGGTGATCCCGGACATCGAGGGCCTCTGCCTGGAAGGTTTCCAGCTGATCGACCTGATGCGGCGCGACATCGATGGGCCGGAGGGCGCGGAGACGGAATTCTCCACCCTGATGTGGTTCTCGTCGATCGAGGCGGTGAAGGCCTTTTTGCCGCAAGGCCATGACCTGGCCTATGTGCCGGAAGAGGCCCTGGGCCTGCTGATACGGTTCGACCGTACAGCCGCCCACTATGAGGTGCTGGACCATCGACAGCAGCCGATCCGTCGCTGACGGACCGGCTGTGTTCGGCGCAGTCTAGACCAAAGCCCCGTGGCAGTGCTTGAACTTGCGGCCTGAGCCGCACGGGCAGGCGGCGTTGCGGCTGGTGCGCTCCCAGCCTTCGGGCAGCATCGACACCGGCAGCTTGGAACGTTGATCGGCCGAGCCGAGTCCCTCGGGCAGCTGGGCCGCCGGGTTGGCCATCTCGTTCTCGCCGGTCTGGGGATTCAGGTGAACCTCCTGGATGTCGAGCGGCGGCGGCGGCGGGCGGAACTGGAATTCGACCGTCATCAACCAGCGGGTTACGTTCTGGCGCAGGTTCGACAGCAGACCCTCGAAAAGCGAATAGGCCTCAGTCTTGAATTCATTCAGCGGATCGCGCTGGGCGTAGCCTCGCAGACCGATGACGGCCCGCAGGTGATCCAGATGCACCAGATGCTCGCGCCATTGCATGTCGATCATCTGAAGCAGGAAGTTCTTCTCCAGGCCGCGCATCTGGTCGGCCCCGATCAGGCCCAGACGCTCAGCCGCGCGGGCTTCGGAAGCGGCCTGAATGCGCTCTTCCATCTCTTCGTTGGAGACGCCTTCTTCGGCAGCCCATTCGGCGATCGGCAGCTCAAGACCCAGGGTCGAGCGGACGCGCTCGTCCAAGCCTTCAACGTCCCATTGTTCGGCATAGGCCTTCTCTGGCAGGAACCGCTCGACCATCTCGGCCACGGAATCCTGACGGAACTCGTCGACCAGCTCGGACAGATCGTCGGACTGCAGGAACTCCTGGCGCTGTTCGAAGATGGCCTTGCGCTGCTCGTTGATGACGTCGTCGTACTTGAGCAGGTTTTTACGGATCTCGAAGTTGCGCTGCTCGACCCGCTTCTGGGCCGTCTCGATGGCTGAATTCAGCCACTTGTGGCTGATGGCCTCGCCTTCGGCGACGCCGAAGTTGCGCATGATCGAATCCAGGCGGTCACCGGCAAAGATGCGCAGCAGGTCGTCTTCACACGACAGGTAGAACTTCGAGAAGCCGGGGTCGCCCTGACGACCGGTTCGACCGCGAAGCTGGTTGTCGATGCGGCGGCTCTCGTGACGTTCCGTGCCGAGAACGAACAGCCCACCCGCCTTGAGCGCCTCATCGCGGCGACCGACGATCTCGGCGGCGATGCGCTCACGCTCGACCAGTTCGGCGGCCGGGTCAGGCTCCTGGCCGGCATCGCGCAGGTCGGCTTCCCAGCGCAGCATGTGCATGTCGAGGTTGCCGCCCAACTGAATGTCGGTGCCGCGACCGGCCATGTTGGTGGCGATGGTGACGGCACCCGGCAGACCGGCGTCTGCGACGATAAGGGCTTCCTGTTCGTGGTGACGCGCGTTCAGGACGTTGTGCGGCACCCCGACACCGTTGCGGGTCTGGATCTCGAAGGCGTCGTCGCCGAGCTTTTCGCGCAGCTTCTTGCCGGTCTTGTCGGCTTCAAGCTCGCGTCGCGACCAGATCAGCTTGATCGACTTGCCGCCCGTGGCCTCCATGAGGCGCTCGACCTGGTCGTCCTTGACGCGCCAGACCTCAACCTCAAAGGGGAATTCCGCCAGCATCTTGGAAAGCTGCTCGGATCTCTCGATCGAGACGGTGCCGACCAGGACCGGCTGGCCCAGGACGTGACGCTCGGCGATGAGCGAACAGATGGCCTGGTTCTTCTCGGCCATGGTCCGATAGACCTCGTCGTCCTCGTCGATCCGCTGGATCGGACGATTGGTCGGGATCTCGACCACATCCATCTTGTAGATGTCGTGGAATTCGCTGGCCTCGGTGGCCGCGGTGCCAGTCATGCCCGACAGCTTGTCGTAGAGGCGGAAATAGTTCTGGATCGTCACCGATGCCAGGGTCTGGTTTTCCGGCTGAACCTTGACCTTCTCCTTGGCCTCGATGGCCTGGTGCAGGCCTTCAGACAGGCGCCGCCCCTGCATCATCCGGCCCGTGAACTCGTCGATCAGGATGATCTCGCCGGCGCGGATGATGTAATCCTTGTCGCGCGTGTACAGCATGTTGGCGCGCAAGGCCTGGTTGACGTGGTGAACCACCGAGATGTTGGCAGGGTCGTACAGCCCGGCGGAATCCTCGGCCAGGTGGCCGGCTGCGGCCAGAAGATCCTCGACCTTCTCGGATCCAATCTCGCTGAGCAGGACCTGACGCTGTTTTTCGTCGAGGTCATAGGTGGTTTCGTCCTTGATCAGCTCACGGACGATTTCATCGACGACGAGGTAGAAGTCCGACCGGTCTTCGGTCGGGCCCGAGATGATCAGAGGCGTGCGCGCCTCATCGATGAGGATCGAATCGACCTCATCGACGATTGCGAAGTTGTGGCCGCGCTGGACCATTTCGCGCACGTCATAGACCAGATTGTCGCGAAGATAGTCGAAGCCGAATTCGTTATTGGTGCCGTAGGTGATGTCGGCCTGATAGGCGGCGGTCCGTTGGGCCTGGGACAGGCCGTTGACGACGACACCGACCTCAAGCCCGAGGAAGCGATAGATCCGCCCCATCCAGTCGGCGTCACGTCGTGCCAGATAGTCATTGACCGTGATCAGATGTACGCCCTTGCCGGTCAAGGCATTGAGATAGGTCGGGGCAGTGGCCACCAGGGTCTTGCCCTCACCGGTGCGCATTTCGGCAATGCCGCCCTGATGGATGATCATGCCGCCGACGAGCTGAACATCGTAGTGGCGCTGACCCAGGGTGCGTTTCGCGGCCTCGCGCACGACGGCGAAGGCCTCGTTGAGGATCTGGTCCAGGGTTTCGCCCGCCTCCAGGCGGTCGCGGAACGTCTGGGTCATCATCCGCAGTTCGTCGTCGGACAGAGCCTCGTAGCGGGCCTCCAGCGCGTTGATCTTCTGAACACGCACCAGCATGTCCTTGACCTTGCGGTCGTTTGAGGAACCGAAGAGTTTCTTGGCGATGCCGAGCATGGAGTACCGGTCAGACAGGCGCGGTGCGCCGCCGCTTGGGAGGAAGACAAGGAGCTTGACAGCGGGGCGGGATGCGCCGCGGCCAGGCGTTTCGAGCGGGTTCAATCCCCTCGACTTGGGCGCGCGTGAGACTTAAGCAGCCCCCCTAGCCCTGTCAACGATACGGGCCCATCATCATTGTCTGCGTTTGGCGAGGCCTGGCTTATGAGCGTCCTTTCGGTTCAGCGGATTCTGACGGCCCTCAGTCTCGTTGTCGTTCTGGGCGCAACGGCCTGTAGCCGGACCCCGTCGGATGAACGCCCGCCGCAGCCCGGCGATATTGTGGTGGCGCGGGTGTCCGGCGATCCGATCTGGGCGTCGGATGTGAAACGTGAGGCGGTCGCCCAGGGCCTGATCGGGGAGGGCGAGCCGCTCGACCCGGCCACAGTTCTGTTTCGGCGGGTTCTGGATGAGGTGATTGACCAGGAGCTTCTGGCTCGGGAAGCCGAACGTCAGGGGCTGGACGATACGCCGCTGGCGCGTCAGCGCCTTGAGGCCGCCCGCAAGCGTATTCTCGGCGACATGCTGGTCGAGACGGTGGTGGATGATGCCATCACCGGTCGCGCGGTCGAGGAACTGTATCAGGAGCAACGCCGCCTGACCGAGCAGTCCGAAGAGTTTCGGGCGCGCATGATCCTGGTGCGGACGCGCGAAGAGGCCGATGCGGTCATGTCGCTGTTGGCCAATGGCGCGTCGTTCGAGGCCCTGGCGGCGGACCGTTCGATTGATGAATCGACCCGCTTCAACGGCGGTGATCTGGACTACTTCACCGCTGACACCATGCCGCCGGCCTTTGGACGGGCGCTGACCGATGCGCGGGCCGGCGACACGGTCGGTCCCTTCCAGGCGGAAGGCGGCTGGGCAGTGTTACGCGTTGAGGACCGCCGTCAGGAGCAGCCCCTGACCCTGGAGCAGGCGCGCCCGCAGATCCTGCGTTTCCTGACCTATGATCAGGTCCGCCAGCTGCTTGAAAGGCTGAGGGGGCGGGCAGAAATCGAGATTCTGCTTCGTGATGACCCGATGGCGGTTCCCGGAGCGCCAGAAGAGCCGGCCTCGGCACCTCCGGCACGGCGTGAGAATGCCGCCTCCCCGACAGCACCGGTGGCCCCGTCGCCGGCGGCGGGCGCCGCCCAATGAGCCGTTCGTCAGGCAAGTCAGGCGGGATAGGCGACAGCGCCAAGGCTGTCGGCCAGACGCTGGAGCGTGCGCTCGATCCTTTGGCCTCGGCCATCAAGAAGGCGTCGGGCCAGAAACCCGCAACCGCGGCTGTTTCGCCCACACCAGGCAAGCCGGGGTTGGCGATCTCGCCTCTGGCCGTGCCACTGCCGCGCATGAAGGCCATTCCCGGCGTGGAGATGGCGGTGGCCCGGGCGGGCTTCTACAAGCACGACCGACCGGATCTGGTCGTGTTTCGCTTTGCCGAAGGGACGACTGCGGCAGGTGTCTTTACCCGTCACAAGATCGGATCGGCCCCGGTCGACTGGTGCAAGCGTCACCTGGAGGGGGCGGGCGGAGACGAAGTGCGCGCCCTGGTGGTGAACGCCGGCTGTGCCAATGCCTTCACCGGCCGTCCGGGGGCGGATGCGGCCCGACGCACGGCCTCAGAGGTCGCCAAGCGGTTCGACTGTCGCCAGCGGGATGTCCTGTTGGCCTCGACCGGTGTGATCGGCGTCGTTCTGGACGACAAGAAGATCGCCGCCCGCATTCCAGACATCGAAAAGGCGCTCAAACCCGGCCAGTGGGACGAGGCGGCGCGCGCCATCATGACGACGGATACCTTCCCCAAGGGGGCCTATGCCGAGGCCGAAATCGAGGGGGTCAAGGTTCGCATCGCCGGCATCGCCAAGGGATCGGGCATGATCGCGCCGGACATGGCGACCATGCTGGGCTTCGTCTTCACCGATGCGGCCCTGTCGCCCGGCGTCCTTCGCGCGCTGTTGTCGCTTCATGTGAGGTCGACGTTCAACTCGGTGACGGTCGACGGGGATACCTCGACCAATGACACCTGTTTGCTGATTGCCACGGGCCAGTCCGGCGCGCCGCGCATCGGTCGGGTCGGCGACCGTCGCCTGGCGGACTTTTCTGCGAAGCTGGAGAAGGTGCTGTTGAGCCTGGCCCACCAGCTGGTGCGCGACGGGGAGGGGGCGACAAAATTCGTCAAGGTTCAGGTTTCAGGGGCAGCCAGCCCCGCTTCGGCCCGCCGGATCGCCAAGTCGATCGCCGAAAGCCCGCTGGTGAAGACCGCCATTGCGGGCGAGGACGCCAACTGGGGCCGTATCGTCATGGCTGTGGGCAAGACCGAAGAACCCGTTTCGCGGGATCGTCTGGCCATCAAGTTCGGGCCGCATCAGGCCGCCATCGACGGTGCGCCGGCACCGACCTACGACGAGGTCAAGATGAGCGCCTATATGAAACGATCCGAATTGGAGATTTCGGTCGACGTCGGGGTTGGGCGCGGCCAGGCGGCGGTTTGGACCTGTGACCTGACCAAGGGCTACATCGAGATCAACGGCGACTATCGCTCGTGACCCTCCCCATCGTCCTCGTAGCGGCCGCGGCGCTCGTTGATGACGAGGGCCGGGTGCTGATCGCCCAACGCCCCGAAGGCAAGCAGTTGGCCGGGTTGTGGGAGTTTCCCGGTGGCAAGGTCGAGCCGGGCGAACGGCCTGAAGAGGCCCTTATCCGCGAGCTGGATGAGGAACTTGGGATCCAGGTGAAAGAGTCGTGTCTGGCCCCCTACGTCTTTGCCAGCCATGCTTATGAAACCTTTCACCTTCTCATGCCATTGTGGCTGTGTCGGCGCTGGGACGGGGTGGTAATCAATCGCCATCACGCGGCCCTGGCGTGGGTTCGGCCCAATCGAATGGCCGAATATCCCATGCCGCCGGCGGACCTGCCCCTGGTCGCGCACCTCTGCGACCTGCTTTAGGATGAAAGGAGGCGGAGCTTGAAACGACTGTTCCGCCAACTGGCGAAAGACCTCCGGGGCGCGACGGCCATTGAGTACGGCCTCATCATCGCCGGCATCGCCCTGACGATCTTTGCGGCCTTCAGCCTGTTTGCCGGTAACGGCACCAGCATCTTCAACGGTGCGATGAACACGACATCGGCGACCCTGGAGGCCAGCCGGTCGGGCAACTAGCCCGGCAACGCCGCCGTCGCGCCGTCGGGGTTCAGGCGGCCTCGTCCCTGGACAGGATTTCCCCGACGGTTGGGCGGACCTGCAGCACGATCATTTCGATATCGCTGCGTTTGACGATCTCGCCGCAACAATCGCAGGCGACGCGGGGCTTGAGCTGCTGACCGCACGGCATGTGTTTGAACACAACCCCGGCTTCCATGTCTCCATAGAGGTGTTTGGACCCCCAGGCGTGCATGGTCACCAGCACGTCGGCCAGATCCTTGCCTTTCTGGGTCATGTACGCCACCGCCACAGCCCAGGTGCTCAGCGGCCTGGTCGAGCTCCAGGCCGAAGCGTTCGTTCTGGTCTTTTGTGGCGTGGCCACGGCCCTGTGGCTCACCTCCGCCGCCTGATCACACGACGAACACCCGCCGATCACATGGCATCGCGAAAGATGCAGGCCAGTTGCTGAGCCGCCTCAGGGTCGGCAAGGATCTGGGCCATCATCTCGGCCCGAACTTGCTCGGGAACCTGAGCCGCATATTGTTCCAGCAGACGGCGCACCTCCTCGGGCGTCAGAGCACATTGACCGGTACCCAACACCCCGCCGGTTCCCGAGGGGCCTCGTGCCGGTCCCGGCTCAGGATCGCCTCGGCGATCAGCCATCTCCATCTCGCGACGGTCCGAGGCAGACAGGCTCACCCATAGCCGCTCCCCCAGCAGGTCAATCGGGCGAGGTGCGATCATGGCCCGGCGCGACGCTGGGGCCAGCGGCAAGGCCACGACCGCCTCCAACTCGCCGGAAATCGTCCCCGCCAGATAGGCCTGGCATTGTTGAGGCTCAAAGCGCGCCTGGTAGCGGACCTTGAGATAGCCGGGCCCCGCCTCCTCCACTGTGATTGTGCCTTCGCCATAGCTCGAGGGCAGCAGGGTCCCGCGCGTCTCTGCCGGAAGGTCTTCGTAACTCACCGAGGCGTCAGCAGCGTAGGTTCCGGGCCCCGTGATCGCCGTGCGCGCCGAAAGGCTGAACGAGACCTGCCGGGGCGCCAGCCCTTCGAGCCCTGTAAGGCTACCACCACCGGATGCCGCCGCCATGGCTTGGGCTCCCAGACCCGTGACCGCGGCCATACGCCCGGCGCAGACAGCGTCCGGCGACCCGGCTGGAGCCGTCGAAACAGTTTGACCAACTCCCACCTGCGACAGCGCGAACTGGACGCGCACGCAGTCGGTCATTTGCCGCATAAAGTCAGGCGAGCCTGCGGCCAGGAAGTGGCCGGTGATGGCAAAGTCGTCGGCATCCAGCGCCGCCGCGTGGAAGCTGACGACCGGCAAGCTGTAGGTCTGCGCCACACCCAGCGAAAGCCGCTGTTGATCTCGGCACGGATCACCATCCGCCGGCAATGACGTCCCGCTGAGATTCTGTCGGGCCTCGTGGGCCCCCGCGCCAACCGTCAAGTCCAGGTCCATCGGTCGGGTCGAGCCGGGACGGTCGGGATGCTGATTGGTGAAGACCAGCGTCATTCTATCATCGCCAAAGGCAGGGTCGGGCCGCAGGACGACCTCCCAGACCTTGGTTGCCTCGCCGGTCGCGGTGTTTTCCACGACGATGCCGGGCCGGATGAGCGGTGTGTGATGGCGTCGGTCAAAAGCCTGAACCCCGCCTTCGCGTTCGACGGTGAGGGTATCGGACCAATTCTGGTCGGCAGATAGATGAAGCGCGTCCAGTCCCGCCGCATCCACGCCGTGCGCTCTGGCCACAACGGTGAAGACGGGAGGCAGTTCAGGGTCGGGCGGCGGCCCATCCCAAGCCACGACGATGCAGTTGGACGCCGCCTCTGCCAGCTCCAGGTCGACCGGCACGGCGGCCACCTCGTGCGACAGCGACACGGGTGCGCATCCGGGCGCGGCATTGACGCTGATCATCGCCTCTTGCCAGATCTCACGTCGAAACACGCCACGTCCGCGAAGGGCGGGGTCGGACTGCCAGTTGGCCGTAATGTCGTTCCAATTGATGGTCGCCAGGGCCCGGTCGAGACCGATGCCGGCATCGCTTGTTCGGCGCAGGGCGGAATCCAGCCAGTCCCGTAGGGCTGGGTCCGTATCGTCCGACGGCGCGCTAGCCAGAAGCGGTTCCAGGAAGGTCCAGTCCCGGACCCAACCCGCATAGTACCAGAACCAGCTGTCGGGAGAGCTTCCAGCCCGCACGGAAAAGAGCGGGTGGTCGACCGGTCGCAGGCCACCCATACGCCGAGCCAGGCCCGTCGGCGACGCCAGCGCGACCTGATCGTCAAACCGGGAAACGCCGAGCCGATCCAGCATCCGCCCGATGATCTGGTCATCCCAACTGTCGCCGTCTCGCGTCAGGTCTCCCCACAGTCCCGATTGGCCGAGCGCTCCTCCCAATCCATTCAAGGCCAGTCCCACCGGCGAGGTGCGGGCCTCGGAGACGGGAACGGGCGACAGGTTCAACCGGTCTGCGCAGTAGTCTCGCATCTGACGCCAGCCGATTGCCATGGCGATGGACAATTCCGGATAGGCCGACATCCAGGTGCTGGAATCTGGCGCGTCGAACCAGGACACCGGTACGGTCAGGTACTCGCTGTCGCCCTGGGCTCCACAACCTCCGGCAAAAGCCCGGTCATCGGCCCGCATCCGGATCATGATGCCGATCATCCGCTCAGGACCAGGCTGGGGTGGCTGAAAAGTCGCCGGGTCGTTCCAGCCGACCAGGCCGAACGGCCGACCGGTCCTCGGGTATTGCCGCAGAACCCGATCAACCGCTGCCTCTATTCGCGACGTTTCAACGGCGTCACGTGGGCGGGCCGAGACATAGTCCACCTCTGCGGCGGGATCATTCCATTGTGCCCAAGGCTGTTCGCCCGACCAAACCCGCAAGGTCGGGGCCGAGGATGGTTGAGCCTGCGCGTGCCCCGAAGCCATCAGGGCCAGCGCCGCGGCGCTCCCTGCCAGCCAGTTTTTGTATCGGTCCATCGCTCTGCCTCCCAGCAACGCTTACTGTTGGGAGTACGCAGAACGGGTCCGAGGTCGGACATCTGGCTCTAAAATCCAGCGTGCTGGAGGCTGACGGCTGCGTTACGGCTTCAGACGATCCTGCCTATGCCGCCTCGTCCCTGGACAGGATTTCCCCGACGGTCGGGCGATCCTGCAGCACGATCATTTCGATATCGCTGCGTTTGACGATTTCGCCGCAGCAATCGCAGGCGACACGGGGCTTGAGCTGCTGACCGCACGGGATGTGTTTGAAGACAACCCCGGCTTCCATGTCTCCATAGAGGTGTTTGGACCCCCAGGCGTGCATGGTCACCAGCACGTCCGCCAGATCCTTGCCCTTCTGGGTCAGGACATATTCGTTGCGCGGAGGGCGGGCGGAGTACTGGCGCGCCTCAAGGACGCCGTGGGCCACCAGCGTCTTCAGCCGTGAGGCCAGGACATTGCGCGCAACGCCCAGCCGTTCCTGCCATTGCTCGAAACGGCTGATGCCCTTGAAGGCGTCACGGATGACAAGCAGCGTCCAGGGGTCGCCGATGACCTCCAAGGTCGCGGCGATCGAGCAGCTTTGATCGGAATAGTCAGCAGTACGTCCCATGCCGACGAAGATGACGCTCCGTCAGGCATTTGACAAGTGGGTTGCGAAAACGAACGCGCCCGATTAGGTTTTTAATCGCAACGTTATCGAATCGCCTCGATTCGGATCGTCGCCAACCTGCACCTCGGGCGGGGGCGCTTGCGCTCCCGCCCGCCTTTGTCCAAGCCGCGCCCATGACCGACCAAACCCTGCCCGAGGCCCTGAGCCTGACCCGCAACGGCGAGGCGCTCAGCGCCTATCTCACCGGCGGCTTCTCGAATGGACCTCAGGGCGGGCCGCCCGAGGCCGGTGCGCCGTTCGGCGGACTGCTGGCCGCTCTGGCGGCCAAGGCCATGCGCGAGGGGCTGGACCTGACGTCGCCGCTTAGAACCCTGTCGGTTCAGTATCTCGCCGCCGCGCGCTTCGAGCGCGAGATCATGTTGCGGCCCCGCACCCTGCGGGGCGGGCGCCGCGTCGCCTATACGGCGCTGGAGGCCTTCCAGGGGGATCGGCTGACCCTGCACGCGACGGCGACCTGGGGCCGGGATGCGCCCAGCGTCGCCCTTGCGCCCCTGACCGCGCCGCCGCCGCCGCGCGACGACAGGCTGATCCGCGATCAGCTTTCGGACCCCTTGTCGCCGTGGTTCACGCGTCAGGTCGACTACATCTATGTCGACGGTCCCAATATCTTCGGCGGCAATGTCGGCAAGCCGCCGATTGAACGCGTGTGGATGCGGACGCGCGATGGCGCACCGCTCGACGCGGACCGATTGTGTTTTCTGCTGGACGCCCTCTATCCACCGGCCTGGACCGCCTTCACCTCGCCGCCGATGATGACCTCGGTGGACCTGCGCTACGATCTACTCGCCGATCCGACCCCCGAACTGTGCCCGGACGGCTGGGCCTTCTTTGAATTCACTCTGCTGGACATCGGTTTGGGCTGGTCGGTCGACGACGTCGTCTGCCGGGCCGCAGACGGCACGCCCCTGGCGGTGGCCCGGCAAAGGCGCAAGATCCTTTAGGACGCCGTAGCGTGACGCCGGACCGATCCAGGCCTATATCCCCGCCGACCCTTTAGCTTCAGGACATCTCCCCATGACCCAGGCCAACGATCCCGTCGTCATCGTCTCCTTCGCCCGCACCCCGATGGGCGGTTTTCAGGGTGTGCTGTCTGGCGTCAAGGCGACGGACCTGGGTGCCCAGGCCGTCAAGGCCGCCGTCGAGCGTGCCAAGGTCGATCCGGCCAAGGTCGATCAGATTTTCATGGGCTGCGTCCTGCCCGCCGGCCTCGGCCAGGCTCCGGCCCGCCAGGCGGCGCTGGGTGCCGGCCTGGGCCAGAATGTCGAGGCCACCACCGTCAACAAGATGTGCGGCTCGGGCCTCCAGGCCGCGGCCATGGCCCACGACGCCCTGAAAGCCGGGACCGCCGACGTCATCGTCGCCGGCGGCATGGAGAGCATGACAGGGGCACCCTATGTCATGGCCAAGCATCGCGGCGGCGCCCGCATCGGCCACGATGTGATTTCCGACACCATGTATCTGGACGGTCTGGAAGACGCCTACACGCCCGGCAAGCTGATGGGGGCCTTCGCCGAGGATTCGGCCGGCCAGTACCAGTTCACCCGAGAACAGCAGGACGCCTACGCCATCGAGAGCCTGGCCCGCGCCAACGCGGCCATCGCCTCGGGGGCCTTCGCCGCCGAGATCACGCCCGTCGAGGTCAAGACCCGCGCCGGGACTGAAACCGTCGACACCGACGAACAGCCCGGCAAGGCCCGCCCCGACAAGATCCCGACCCTGCGTCCGGCTTTCGCCAAGGACGGGACCATCACCGCCGCCAACGCCTCCTCGATCAGTGATGGTGCCGCCGCGCTGGTTATGACGCGCGAATCGACGGCCAACGAGCTGGGTCTGCCCATCGTCGCCCGCGTCATCAGCCATGCCGCCCACGCCCATGAACCGGCCCTGTTCACCACCGCCCCGGTCCCGGCTATGCGCAAGGCTTTGGACAAGGCTGGCTGGACCGTCGACGACGTCGACCTGTGGGAGATCAATGAGGCCTTCGCCGTCGTCCCCATGATCGCCATGCAGGAGATGGGCCTCGACCACGCCAAGGTGAACGTCAACGGCGGCGCTTGCGCGCTCGGTCACCCCATTGGTGCCTCGGGTGCCCGCGTCATGGCGACCTTGCTGGGCGCGCTTCAGATGCGCGGCGGCAAGAAGGGCGTGGCGTCGTTGTGCATCGGCGGCGGCGAGGCTGTGGCCATGGCGGTCGAGCTGGTCTGACGACTTGAGGTTGCCAAGGCGCACGGCCTGCCCCTAGATCGGGGCTGGAGGCGTCATGGATCGCGAAGCCCGCATCGCTATCATGCTGGTTGCACTGATCGTCGGCTGGGTCGCGGCCCTGATCGTGCTGACCCGCTGGCTCGTGCCCATGATCCTGTCGTCCCGGTTCAACGGGGCCCTGCCCGTCGCCACCGTCGTCGGCGTCGTCGGCGTGCTGGGCCTGGCCTGGCTGGCCTTCCGCATCTTTCGCTGGGCGCGCCGCGCCTTTGGCCGCTAGGAGTTCGCCATGACTGACACCAACCGCGTCTGGAAGGGCCCGCGCCTGCCAACGGGCGGGCGGCCCTCGGTTGGGCGCACGATCGGCATGGGTGCCGCCATCATCCTGTTGCTCGTCGGTGCCGCCATCACCGTCTCGTCGTGCAGCGTCACGGTCGAGAGCGGTTATATGGGCATCAAGACCACCCGCTTCGGGGCCAATCCGGGCGTTCAGCGCGACGAGCTGGGGCCGGGTTTCCACTGGGAAGGCATCGGCGAAAAAATCCGCACCTATCCGACGCTCCAGCGCACCTACAGCTACACCCGTGAACCCAACGAGTACGGTAGCGAGAACGAGGAGATCACTTTCTCTGACAATCTCGGCCTGCCGATGTCCGCCGACGTCGCCCTGACCTTCCGCGTGCGTGAGGACCGGGCCGCGGACCTGTTCGCCACCTGGCGGCAGGAGTTTGACGCCTTCATCGATGGCCCCCTTCGAACCTCGGTTCGCGCCGCCATCGCGCGCGAGACAGAACGCCTGCCGGTGGCCTGCAACGCTCAGCTGACGGTGGCCGACATCGCGCCGGTTGTTCCTACTGAAGGCGCACAGTCCGCCCCCGCCGCTCCCGACGAGGATCCAACCTGTCCGGGCCAGCTGATCGGGCCGGGCCGCCAGGTGGCGCTCGCCGCCGCCATGCGCGCGCTTCAGCGCGAATGGGGTCCGCAAGGGTTGGAGATCATCCGCATGGAGTGGGTAGGTTCGATCCGCTATCCCGAGAGCGTGCTGGCCGCCATCCAGGCGCGCACGACCGCCGAACAGAACACGCGCGCGGCGCTGGAGCGGGTCAACCTTGAGCGCGCCAACGCCGAGGCCCGCATCGCCCAGGCCCGCGGTCAGGCCGAGGCCAACCGGCTGCTGGCCGAATCCATTCGCTCCAACCCCGAGGTCGTGCGCCTGCGCGAGATCGAGCGAACGCTCGGCATCTGTCCGCTCAGCGCCGACACCTGCGTGGTCGGATCGGACATCAATGTCTCAGCCCTGATCGCTGAGCGGAACGGGGCAAACGCCAGCCCCTGAGCCGGCAGGCTTCAGTCGACCGCGACCACCTCGGCCTCCTGGCCGTTGATGCTCACGACATCGCCGACGGACTTTCCCATCAGAGCGCGGGCGAGCGGCGACACCTGGCTGACCGACCCCTTGGTGGGATCAGCCTCGTCCTCGCCGACAATGCACCAGGTCTGCGAGCGACCGTCTTCACGTTCGATCGTCACCGACCCGCCGAAGCGCACGGTCCCGTCAGGTTCAGTCTCGATCAACTGGGCGTTCGAGCGACGGGCCGACCAGTATCGCAGGTCGCGGGTCGCCCGCGCCATCGCGGTTCGGTCCGCCTCGATGGAGCCTTGAGCCTGGGCGGCGGCGTAGGCTGCGCGCGCGCTCGCCAATTCACGCTCAATCTGGGTCAGGCCCGAAGGTGTCACCAGATTGGGATGCGGCGAAACCGGCCGGTCCGGCAGGTCCGCCGCCGTGGCTTCCAGGTCCTCTTCGCGGGTGAAGGCGACGCTCATGGCGTCAATCTAGGGTCGTGAGCCTCTCTTCGTCCATGCCCTCGCCCCATTCTCGCCCCTGCTGTCGGCCTAGCCTCGGGACAGAGGGAGGTGTCAAATGAAGCTGATCCAGTCGTCTCTGCCCGGGGTGTTGGCTCTTGGAGCGGCCTGCCTCCTCGCCACGCCGGCGCTGAGCCAGCCGTCCTGCCCGGCACCGGCGCGGTTCGCGGGGCCGCCGATCCACGCCCCACCTGCCCCGGAGGCCTGGCCCGCCCCGGCGACGTTCGCTGCGGATCCCTTCCCTTCGACCGTGACCGCCGCCTTCGACGCCGTGCTGGCGCGCGCGGTCGAGCGGTCCGAGCCCTTGTCGCTCACCGCCGCCCTGTGGCAGCCCGGTGTCGGTTTCTGGAGTTCGCGTTGGGACGCGCCCGGCGTCGAGCCGCGTCCGCTCCACTGGTGGGCCAGCGTCGGCAAGCTGGCCGTCGCAGCCAGCGTGCTTCAGCTCGTCGAGGAAGAGAGCCTCACCCTCGATGCGCCCCTCACACGCTGGCGCGTGGACGTATCTCACGGCGACCAGATCACGGTCGATCAGCTGCTGACCCACACCTCGGGCCTGTTCAGCGCCAATGAGGACCTGGCCTATCGTGCCGAGCCCCACAGCATGAACGTGGACGAACAGGTCGCGGTCGCCGAGCGGAACGGCGCGGTCTTCTGTCCGGGGACCGGCTGGCGCTACTCAAACACCAACTACGCCCTTTTGGGGCAGATCATCGAGATCGAGGACGAGCGCCCCTGGTCCGAGGCGGTCCAGGCGCGCATCCTTGATCGGCTGGGCGTCGACGGGCGTGTCCTCTCAGCCGATGCGGACATTTCTGACATTCAACCTCTCGGACCGCCGCAAGCCGGCGAGCCGGCCGTGGATCCGCGCTGGCCCGGCGCCGCCGGCGGAATCGCGGCAACGCCGGAGGCCGTCATCCGGTTGCTGCACGGCGTCCTCACGGGCGAACTGCTGGCAACGTCAGACGCGCACGCCATGCTGGCCTCATCCCATCAGATGTTCGGTGCGCCTCAATGGTACGGGCGCGGCCTAATGCTCTACGAAGTCCCGGTGCCCGATGGCCCGCCCCAGGTCTGGATCGGCCACAGCGGTGGCGCTCCGGGTGCCGGGACGGTCGTGGCGTGGTCGCCGAGCCATCAGGCCTATGTCGCGGTCGCCTTCACTGGACGATCCTCGGCTGAGGCCGTAGCCAACGGCCTGCTCGCTGCGCTGGCGGCGAGCGCGGCCCGCTGAGACGAGCCGCGTCATTTGCTATTCCGCCAGGAAGGCGTCGATCTGTTCGGCCATCCGGTCGGGCTGGTCGGCCATGACGAAATGGCGTGAACCATCGACCCGCACCAGATGCGCGCTGGGCAGGCCGGCGTACTCCCGCACCCACATGGCGTCGGCCAGGGCGGCGGGCGCGCCGCCGTCTGCGTCCGAAGCATAGACGGCCCAGACCGGCACGGTCATGGTCGCGAGTTGCGGCCGGACGTCGGTGGTCATCACCTCACGCATCGCAGAGGCCAGGGCCTGCCGGTCGCTGGCGACGGCCCATTCGACCATGACGGCCTGGGTCGCCGGATCGCGCGCCATCCCGGCGGCGCCCATCGCCTGCCCCGCTCGGAAGCTGTCGAGGTCTGCGTTCAGCATCATCGTCGCAGCCTGATCGGCCAACGGTCGCATCGTCTCGGCCGTCGTCGTCGGTCCATAGAGGGCGGAAAAGAACGGCAAACTGTCCACGCTCATCACCCGCTCGACCAGGTCCGGGTGCTGCTGGGCCAGCATCAGGGCGATCAGACCACCCATGGAATGACCGATCACGGCGGGCCGTTCGACGCCGGACTGGTGGACATAGGCCGCCAGTCCGTCGATCGCCGGCTGCAGAAACGGTCCGTCGCCGTGCCTCCAGGGCTGGGCGGCGAATCCGGCAAGCTGCACCAGATGCACCCGATGCGTTGCGGCCAGCCGCTCGGCCTGCGCCCGCCACACCTCGCGCGAGGAGGCGAAGCCCGGAATGAAGATGACGTCCGGGCCCTGACCCAGAACCTCGACCGACAGCCGGTCGCTGAGGAAGGTCGGAGCGGTCGGCTCGCCCTGAGCCAGGACCGGCCCGGCGACCATCACCGAGCCGCCGGCGGCCAGGGTCAGAACTGAGGCGACGAACAAGGCGCGCAGGGTCGACCCCGCGGCGCGGCGAGCGAAATGGATCATGGAAGTCTCCTTCAGGCTTCTGGAACGCCGGCCTCAGCCGTGCGGATTCTCAAAGATGTCCTCGACGCTCTGACCGAACACCGAGGCGATGCGATAGGCGAGGTCCAGCGATGGATCGTGTTTCTCAGTCTCCAGGGCGTTGATCGCCTGGCGGCTGACCCCGATGGCCTTGCCCAGGTCCTCCTGGGTCCAGCCCTTTTCGGCGCGGAGCACGCGCAGCCGGTTTTTCATCGTGAGGAATCCCGAACGAAGATCGGCGCGGCGCCCATCAGCGCCCAGAAGACCGGATAGATCCAGTAGGCTTCCAGGTGCGGTGCTCCGGCCAGGCGTTCGGCGAACCCCCAGAAGACCGCCAGGGCGATCGCCAGGCCCGCCGCGAGGATGAACCGCTTGGCGGTGACGGCGGCGACAAACTCGTCACTGTCGCGGATAAAGGCCAGGGTCGCCCAGATCTGCCCCGCCACGGGTGCCGCGACGGCGGCCGCCAGAACCCAGCCATTGGCACCGGCTATGGCGTCCAGCCCGCCACCGATGGCCAGCACGAGCGCGACGGCATAGCCGGCCATGAATAAAACGGTCCGAATCCCATAGGCTTTGGCGGCGGCGGTCATGTCAGCTCCTCGTGACAGAATGTAAGGACAACGTGACACGAGGCGAATGTCGCGTCAACCTGACATTTCGTCAGGCTGTCATCACGCACTCTCGCTACGACCGCAGCCGCCTTTGGCAATCGTTGCGCGGCCTGCTACGGCAGGTCCATGACCGATGACGCGCCTGCCAACCCCAACATCCCGCCCCCTGATATTCGGGGTCGCCGCCTCGATCACCCGGGTTCCGAGCCGCTTAAGAACGAGCTGCTCGAGCTGACGGTGTCGCGCCCGCTGGAAATCCTGGTTCCGAGCAATGACCCGGAAGCCCAGACCTTTGCCGGCATGATCCAGGACCTGATGAAGGAGAAGGGTCGCGCCTGCACGGTGCTGCAGATCACGTTCGACCCACCGTTCCGGGGGCTCCAGATCCACGAAGGCGACGACAAGATCCAACTGGCCATCGGTCACCGCTGACGGGACGGCCATGCTTCAGGACGTGGCCCAGGCCTGGCTCCGCTTGGATCGTGACGGGAGCGATGTCATTCTGCCGGCATGGGACGGGTTCTTTTCAGCCTCGCGGTGTTGATGACGCTTGCGGCACCTGTCGGCGCAGCGGCCCAGGTCCAGACCTGGACACTTCGGCCTGACGATCCGGTCTGGCAGGCCGAGCAGCTGCGCTTTCAACGGGAACGTTGGCGCAACGAGCAAGACCTTCGCCGGCTCGAATCCCGGCTGGACCAGTTGCGGACCGACGCCGTCGTTCGCGATATCCAGGCGCGCCGCGGTCCTGCGGGGGGTGTGATCCCCCTCGATCCGGCCGGGGTGGTCCCAGTCGCTCCGGTGCCTGTCGCGCCTGACCCCAGCCCGACGCGATCGTCACAGGAGGACCTCGAACAGGGTCTGAACGGTCTGCGCGGTTGGTTGAACCAGACTCGGTCTGACTGATCCAGCGATTGCGAGCGTCGCAGTTTTCGGCCTAGGTTGCGGCCAAAGGTCCTTGGGAGGGATTTCGTATGCGTTGGGAAGGTGGACGGCGCGGGGGCGGAGTCGACGATCGCCGCGGCATGGGCGGCGGCGGCATCATTGGCGGGGGCCTGGGGGTCGCCGTTCTGGCCCTGGCTGGATATTTCCTGTTCGGGATCGACCCGCAAGTGACCACCCAGGTCGCCACCCAGCTCGGCATGGGGCAGGGGGCCAGCACGGAGGGGGAAATCGGTTCGCCCGACGATCCGGCAGGTCAGTTCGTCGAGGTCATCCAGTCCAGCACCACCGATGTCTGGTCGGGCCTGATAAATGGCTATGAAGAGCCGCGCGTCGTTATCTACGAAGGCGGTACCGGCACGGCCTGTGGCCTCGGCCAGGCGGCCATGGGCCCCTTCTATTGTCCGATGGATCGTCAGGTCTATCTGGATCTCAGCTTCTGGAACACCATGTCCCAGCAACTGGGCGCGTCCGGTGATTTCGCCCAGGCCTATGTCATTGCCCATGAAGTCGGCCACCACGTTCAGACCCTGGACGGCACAGCCGACCGCGTGCGTCAGGCCCAGTCCCAGGCGCGCAGCCAGGCCGAGGCCAATCGCTGGCAGGTCGCCATGGAACTTCAGGCGGACTGCTATGCCGGTGTGTGGGCGGCGCGGGTCGGTCAGGCCTCGGGCGGCCAGGTGACGCTGGAGCCGGGTGACATCGAGGAGGGCCTGAACGCGGCTTCGCGCATTGGCGACGATGTTCTGTCCGGCGGTCGGGCCAGCCCGGAGAGCTTCACGCACGGTTCCTCGGAACAGCGGGTCGAATGGCTGCGTCGCGGTCTTCAGTCCGGCGATCCGGCCCAGTGCGACACCTTCGGTTCCGGCGGTAGCTCGGGCCGGGCGAAATAGGGGCGGAGGCGCGGTGTGAACCGGGCCTGGATCTTCGGTGTGGGCCTGGCGATCCTCGTGGGATTGGCCGTGATTGTTCTGGTTGATCCGATTCGCGGGCCACAGGCCCCCGAAGCCCGCGCTATGCGCCAGCTCGAGGATGCCAGTATCCGGCCGACCGAGGTGCGGTTCCTCAGAGCCTCGGCCCAGGACCCACAGGTCATCTGTGGTCAGGCCGTTGTTTCACGACAAGGCGGTGGGTCACGCCAGGCCTATTTTGTCTCGACCCCCCGCAATGTGATCATCGGGCGCGTAGAGAATCCGGCCCTTCAGGCGGCACAGGCGCGCTATTGTCGCGGCATGTTCCCCAATCCTGCCGCACCCGTTCCATGACCGCCCTGCCCGAACCGACCGCCGGCGCGTTCGAAGGCCGAACCCATCTGTTGCCAGTCCGGGTCTATTACGAGGACACCGACTTCACCGGCCTGGTCTATCACGCCAACTATCTGCGCTATTTCGAGCGCGGGCGGTCCGATTTCCTGCGCCTGATCTCGATCGGTCATGCCGAACTGCTGGATCAGGCCGAGCCCATCGCCTTCGTGGTTACACGGATGGACACCCGCTTTCGAGCCGCGGCCCGGATCGATGACGCCTTGATCGTCAGGACCCTGTATGAGGCCATTCAGGGCCCGCGCCTGATCATCCGCCAGACCATCACCCGCGGCGATCAGGTCCTGACCCAGGCCGACGTCGAGGCGGCCTGTATTGACCTGAAAGGCCGCCCGCGCCGTCCCCCGGAGGCGCTGCGGAACGCTCTGGCCTCCTGGTTGCTGCCTTAGAAACGTCACGTCTGGCCGCTTGTGTGAGCGGCACCGTTCCTGCAAGCGGGAGGGTGATCGATTCGGGAACCGGAGACTTTCATGCCGATCAGTGCGACCGCCGCCGAGGCGCTCAACGTCATTAACCTGTTCATCCATGCCGACTGGGTGATCAAGGGGGTGATCATCGGTCTGGCCCTGGCGTCCCTGTGGTCGTGGGCGGTGATCATTGACCGCGCCGCGCGGTTCATCACCCTGAACCGTCAGGCCAACGCCTTTGAAGAGGCGCTATCCAGCGGCCGGTCGCTGGAGGATCTGGCCCAGCAGGCCGGCCCCAATCCGCGCCAACCCCTGCCCCGGATGCTGGTCGCGGCGATCCGCGACTGGCGCGAGGCGCGGGCCGGCGGCCCGCTTTCGGATGCGCAGGCCGGTTTTCTGATTGCGCGTCTTGACCGCACACTGGACGCCATCATCGCCCGCGAGAGCCAATCTGCCGAAGAGGGCCTGGGGGTCCTGTCGGTGGTCGCGACCTCGTCACCCTTTATCGGGCTGTTCGGGACCGTTTACGGGATCATGCATGCCTTTGGTGAGATCGCCGCCCAGGGCAACACCAATCTGACGACGGTGGCCCCGGCGATTGCCGAAGCCCTGTTCGCCACCGGAATCGGCCTGGCCGCCGCGATCCCGGCCTATATTGCCTACAACAAGTTCTCGATTGATGCGGGCAAGTTTGCCGGTCGCCTAGAGAATTTTGCCGACGACCTTCAGGCCGCCATCGCCAAGCGCCTGGGCGAACGGTCGGGCCCGCCGCCGCATCCAGCGGCAGGTTTCCAGCCGGTTCAGACCCGTTCGGAGACGCTCTGACATGGCCCTGTCTGCCGGAGGCTCGGGGGGCGCGGGGCGTGGCCGACGTCGCGCTCGCCGTCGCCCCCTGTCCGAAATCAATGTCACGCCGCTGGTCGACGTCATGCTGGTGCTGCTCATCATCTTCATGGTGGCCGCGCCGCTGCTGACGGTGGCGGTTCCGCTGGAGCTGCCCAAGACCGACGCCGGATCGGTCGAGCAGATCGAAGAGCCAATCACCGTCTCGATTCAACGCGACGGGGCCATCTATGTGCAGGAAGACCCCGCAACGCTGGAGCAGTTGGGCCCGCGCATCTCGGCCATGGCCGGCAACAATCTGGAGCGCCCCATCTTTGTTCGTGGAGATGGCCAGGCACCGTATGGCGTGGTTGCCCAGGTCATGGGCCGTCTGTCCGCAACCGGGTTCACGCGCCTGAATTTGGTCACCGACAGTGCCGGCCCGCAGGCGACCCCGGCAACGGCCACTGAAACGGCCGAAGGGACCGCAGAGGCCCCCTGAGATGCTGCGTCGGGCGCTCGCCATTGTTGGATCGATCGTCCTGCATGTGGGCGTGTTGGCGCTCGCCCTGGTCATGCTGCTCAGGCAACCCGAGCGGCCAGAGGTCGTCATCGGCTCGGTGCCGGTGACGGTGGTGTCCGAGATTCAGCGACAGGCGGCGCCGACCCCGGCTCCGGCTGAAGAGGTGTTCGATGAGGTGACGCCGGACGCCGTCGAAACGCCCGAACCCGAAGCGCCTGAGCCGGCCCCCGATCCGACCCCGACTCCGCCCCGACCTCAGCCGCCGCGTCCGACCCCGCCGCGTCCGACGCCGACCCCGACGCCTACGCCCCGCCCGCAACCCCCTCAGCCGCGCCCGGATCGTCCGACCCCGCCGCGCCGGGAAACGGAATCTCTGAACCTCGACGATCTGACGGGAGGCGGGCAACGCCAGCCGAACCGGCCGCAGCGTCCCGGGCGCCCGGCGACCGAATCCGGAGCCGGCGACGCACCGGTGGCCACGGGTCAGCAGGTCGCCCTGTTCGGTCGTCAGGTGATCCCGCACTGGAACCTGACCTTCTGTGAAATGGCAGGTGGAGATGCTCTGTCGATCCGCATGCGTCTGACGATTGACGGTCGCGGCCGTATTACCGAGGGACCGACCCTGATCAGTCCGCAGTCCGGGCCTGTTTGGCGCGCGGCTTCAGAAAGTGCCTTGCGTGCGGTTCGGGCCGCGGCACCCTACGAAGTTCCAGACGGCTATGAGTCGTCCAACGTAACCTTCCGGTTCGAAACCGCTGATGCCTGCCGGTAGAGGGCATCAGGCTTCGTCAGGCCGATCGTTTGACGCCTTCGCCGTATCGTTGCCTTATTGGCCGTTCACCTCTCTGCAAGGGACGCAAGGACAGTAAGGGGTGTCCCTCGCCTTTGCTTGATGGAGCGCCGATGCGTCTGACCGCCCTGATCGCCCCCCTCTGCCTCGCGCTTGCAACGCTCGGGGCTCAGCCAGCGATGGCCCAGTCCGGCCAACCCGCAGGCGAAGATGTCGTGATTTCCGAAGGCGTGCTGCGCGACCTGCCGATTGCCATTGCCCCGTTCCAGGGCCCGCGCGGACAGGAGATCGCCCAGGTCATTTCCGCCAATCTGGAGCGATCCGGCTTTTTTGACCCCATCGACCCAGCCGCCTTCATCCAGCAGAATCCGGGCGTCGATGTCGAACCCCAGTTCGCACAATGGACCCAGATCAATGCCCAGACCCTGCTGGTCGGGCAGGTCAATGTCGACGGTGATGGTCGCCTGCGGGTCAATTTCCGGCTCTGGGACACGGTCCAGCAGACCCAGCTTTTGGGCTTTCAGTTCACCTCAACACCGGAAAACTGGCGGCGGGTGGCGCACAAGATCTCTGACGCCGTCTATCAACGCCTGACCGGTGAGCTCGGCTATTTCGATACCCGGATCGTCTTTGTCGCCGAAGACGGGCGCGGCCCCAATCGAACTACGCGGCTGGGCGTCATGGATCAGGACGGCTTCAACCCCTCCTACCTGCCGGCGACCGACGCCATCGTCATGACGCCGCGCTTCTCGTCGACCCACCAGCGCGTGACCTATATGGCGCTGGGCGAGGACTATACCCGTATCTATCTGCTGGATCTTGAAACCGGTCGCCAGGAAAGCCTGGGCGAGTTTGAGGGCGTCGTTTTCGCCCCGCGGTTCTCTCCCGATGGGCGCCGGATCGCCTTTTCACTCGAACGGGGCGGCAATTCGGACATCTATGTGATGACCCTTCAGGGGCGCCAGCTCACCCGGCTGACGTCGGACCCGGGTATCGACACCTCCCCGTCCTTCTCGCCGGACGGATCGCGGATCGTCTTCAACTCGGATCGGGGCGGGCGACCGCGCCTGTATGTCATGAACGCCGATGGCTCGGGCCAGCGCCCGATTTCATCGGGCTCGGGCAACTACCACACGCCGGTGTGGAGCCCGTGCGGCGATATGATTGCCTTTACCAAACAACAGGGTGGCCGGTTCCACATCGGAGTGATGAACGCGAGTGGTGGTGGCGAGCGCATCCTGTCGTCGAGCTATTATCAGGAAGGTCCGACCTGGGCTCCGAATGGCCGCTATCTGATGTTCTTCCGGGGTGAGGCGGGAGAGAGCCCGCACCTGTGGATCACCGATGTTACCGGACGTATTCTGCGCCCGGCTCCCTATGGTGGGGCGGCCTCTGATCCGGCCTGGTCGCCGCTGCTGGACCCTCCCGCGGCCGACTTCGGCGGGGCTGTCGGCGCGAGTGGCGGAAGCTGTCTCGCCGCTGGGGGGTAAAGGTCAACTTGCCGTTATCGCGATGGTGGAAATCCCAACATCGGCCTAGGACTTTTGGATAAGCTACACCGTTGAAAAAGCGGAACAGTCGAGAGGATATAGATCGATGACCACGTCACCCTTCAAGACCACGGCGATCGTCGTCGCCGCCGTCGCGATGATCGCGGCCGCCGGTTGTACCCGCCGCACGCCGCCGCCGACCCCGGTTGACCCGGGCACGCCGAGCCAGCCGACCACGCCGACCGGCCCGTCGGTTCCGACCGGACCCGTGGACGGCGCGGTCATCCCGGGCTCGGTGCGCGACTTCACCATCAACGTCGGGGATCGGGTCTATTTTGACTTCGATTCCTATTCGATCCGGTCGGATGCCTCGCGCGTTCTGGCGGCCCAGGCCGGGTGGCTGTCGCGCTATCCGCAGGTCCAGATCCGCATCGAGGGCAATGCTGATGAGCGCGGCACCCGTGAATACAACCTGGCCCTCGGGGCCCGTCGCGCCGAAGCCGTGCGTAGCTTCCTGATCGCCAACGGTATCCCGGCCAGCCGGATCGACACGATCTCCTACGGCAAGGAACGCCCGATCGCCTTCGGCTCGAACGAGCAGGCCTGGGCCCAGAACCGCAACGCCCACACCACGATCACGGGCGGCGCGCCTCAGTAACCGGTGATGGGGCGCGTGCCTCGGTGCGCGCCCGTCACGTCAGTCCGTTTGGCCAGGCCATGATGCTCAAGTCTATGTCCCGCTTCCGCCTCGGAACCCTCAGCCTCGTTCCAGCCCTGGCGATCACCCTGGGTGCCGCTGCCGGGGCTCTGGTTGTGACGGGTGGGGCCGTCGTGGCTCAGACCCAGGAGCCGCCGGCGATCGCCTGGGATGCCCGGCGTCTGGAGCGGCTTGATCGCAACGTGCGCCGTCTGGAGCGGGCCCTGACCCAGCGCAATGCGGCGGGGGACCCGGTCATCATCGAGGCCGACCCCGAGGTCGTGGCCTTGATGGGACGGGTCGATCTGATGGATCAGCGGCTATCCGATCTTGAGGCGACCCTGGTTCGGATCAACGGCGAGAATGAGCGTCTGACGATCGAGCTGGAAAGCGGCGAGCGGACCCGGCGCGACCTGGCGGGGCGCATCGACGCCCTGACCCGACAGGTCGCCCAGCTTGAGTCGGCGGCTGCCGAGACGGCGGCTGAGGGCGGTGGAACCCTGGCCCCCCGCTCTCCCAGTGGTTCCGAGGGCGGTGATTTCGATGCCGCCATGCGTCTGGTCCGGGACGGCCAGGCCACCGATGCCGCAGAAGCGTTTGAGCTGTTCATTGTCACCTGGCCGGATAGTGGTCGTGTGTCTGAGGCCCATTATCGACTGGGCGACCTTCGCCTGGCCGGCAACGACGCCACCGGTGCCGTTCAGGACTTTGCCCGCGCGTTGCGGGGATGGCCCAGCACCGCGTGGGCTCCCGATGCGACCGTCAAGCTGGCGTCGGCCCTGGCCGCCAGCGACCGGGACGAACAATCCTGTCAGGCTCTGGGCGAGTTCAGCCGGCGCTATGCTGAGCGCGCCAGCCCGGCCCTGCGCGCCCGCGCCACCCAGATCAACAGCCAGGCCGAGTGCGGCTGAGGCCCGATTGGGTTGAACGCGTCCAGCAACGACTGGACCACTATCTGACGCCGCATGCCCGCGCGCCCGTGACCCTCGGGGTGTCGGGCGGTGGCGATTCCATGGCCTTGATGCATGTGGCTGCCGATTGGACCCGCCGACGCAAGCGGCGGCTGGTTGTTCTCAGCCTGGACCACGGCCTGTCACCGCACGGACCGGCATGGAACGATCAGGTCGCCCGCGCGGCAACTGCCCTGGGCCTGGACTGGCTCGGTTTGAGCTGGGATGGGGCGAAGCCTCATAGCGGTCTGGCCGAGGCCGCGCGGCAAGCTCGACATGCCCTGCTCGCCGAGGCCGCGCGCGCGGGGGGGGCCAAGGTTATTCTGCTGGGCCACACTCTGGATGATCTGGCCGAGGCCGACTGGATGCGGGCCAGGGGAACGCCGCTTGGACAGATGCAGGTCTGGTCGCCGTCGCCGGCCTGGCCGGAGGGCCGGGGGCTGATGCTGCTGCGTCCCATGCTGGATGTTCGGCGCGAGGCGTTGAGGGCCTGGCTTCAGACCGAGGGGATCAGCTGGGTCGACGACCCGGCCAACGCCGACCTCCGCTTTCAAAGGAGTCGTGCCCGCGCCGCCCAACCGTCCCGGACGGCCATGGTGGATCGCCGCCGCCCGAGCCTTGATCTGGAGGTGGATACCGAAACGGGCGTCATCCGCGGGCCGATCACAACGCCCTGGCTGGGTCAGGCCCTGGCCAGCGCGGCGGGGCGGGCCGGCATCCCGTCGTCGTCGGCGGTTGAGCGCCTTCGGCATCGTCTCGTCACCGGGGCCTCTGCGGGGGTGTTAAATGGGGCGAGGGTTCAGGCTCAGGCTGGCGGACTGACCATCACACGAGAACGGGGACGCGAGGGCCCGCCGACCCAATCGCTTGTGCCCGGGGATGTCCAGGTCTGGGACGGGCGTTTCGCCTTTGAAGCCGCTGAGCCGGGGTGGGCGGTCGGCCCGGCCGGCGGCCACCGGGCAAGACTGTCTTGCCAGGATCGGACCTGGCTTGGCCAGTTGCCTGCACCGGCCCGACCGTATCACCCGGTGCTGTTTCGGGACGGTGATCCTTGCCCGGTTCTTGCACACCCGACAGTGAAGGCGTCCTGCCTCGTTCCGGATCGGCTACGACTGGCGACGAGGCAGGCGAAAATGGAAGGCGATCTGTGAGCGGCCATGGCGTCGCCCGACTCGTCATCCTATCTAGGGTCGAACAGCGCGGTGACGCGCTCATCAAGAGACGTTGAGGACAGGAATGAACCTGCGCAATCTGGCCATCTGGGGTGCCATCGCCATGGCCCTTTTGGCGGCCTACAGCTTCATGGGGCCGCAAACCCAGACCAAGACCAACCGCCCGACCGAGATTTCCTATTCGGAACTTCTGCGCCGCGTCGATGCCGGTGAAGTTCGGGAAGTGAGTATTCGGGGAGATCGCGTCGACGGTGTCTATGAAAGTGGCGCCGGCTTCCGATCCGTGACTCTGCTGCCCAGTACCGACCTTCAGGAGCGATTGAACGCCGCCGACGTCGAGATCACGGCGGTCACCGGTCAACAGTCGATCTGGCTGACCCTTCTGATCGGTATCGCCCCCTTCCTGTTGCTGATCCTGGTCTGGTTCTGGTTCATGAACCGGATGCAGGGTGGTGCGCGAGGCGCCATGGGCTTCGGCAAGTCCAAGGCCAAACTGTTGACCGAGCACAAGGGCCGCAAGACCTTCGACGACGTGGCCGGCGTCGACGAGGCCAAGGAAGAGCTGCAGGAGGTTGTCGACTTCCTCAAGGATCCCGGCAAGTTCCAGCGCCTGGGCGGCAAGATCCCCAAGGGTGCCCTGCTGGTCGGCCCTCCGGGCACCGGCAAGACCCTGCTGGCGCGTGCCGTGGCCGGCGAAGCCGGCGTGCCCTTCTTCTCGATTTCCGGCTCGGACTTCGTCGAAATGTTTGTCGGCGTCGGCGCCAGCCGGGTTCGTGACATGTTCGAACAGGCCAAGAAGAACGCGCCCTGCATCATCTTCATCGACGAAATCGACGCCGTCGGGCGTCACCGGGGCGCAGGCCTCGGCGGTGGCAACGACGAGCGTGAGCAGACCCTGAACCAGTTGCTGGTCGAGATGGACGGCTTCGAGGCCTCCGAGAACATCATCCTGATCGCCGCCACCAACCGGCCGGACGTTCTGGATCCGGCGCTGCTTCGTCCCGGCCGCTTCGACCGTCAGGTCGTGGTGCCCAATCCGGACGTTTCCGGCCGTGAGAAAATCCTGCGTGTCCACATGAAGGACGTGCCGTTGGCCGCCGACGTGAACGTCAAGACCATTGCGCGCGGCACGCCCGGCTTCTCGGGTGCCGACCTGGCCAATCTGGTAAATGAGGCGGCTCTGACGGCGGCGCGCAAGGACCGCAAGATGGTCACCCATCGCGACTTCGAAGACGCCAAGGACAAGGTCATGATGGGTGCCGAGCGCAAGTCCATGGCCATGAGCGAGGAAGAGAAGCGCCTGACCGCCTATCACGAGGCCGGTCACGCCATTGTCGCCATCAACGTCAAGATGGCGGACCCGGTCCACAAGGCCACCATTGTCCCGCGCGGGCGGGCCCTGGGCATGGTCATGCAGCTGCCCGAAGGCGATCGCTACTCGATGAAGTACCAGCAGATGGTCGACCGTATCGCCATCATGGCCGGCGGCCGCGTTGCCGAAGAGCTGATCTTCGGCAAGGACAACATCACCTCCGGGGCGTCGTCCGACATTGAACAGGCGACCAAGCTGGCGCGCGCCATGGTGACGCGCTGGGGCTTTTCGGATGTGCTGGGCACCGTCGCCTACGGCGAGAACCAGGAAGAGGTCTTTCTGGGTCACTCGGTTGCCCGCAGCCAGAACGTCTCGGAAGAGACGGCCCGTACCATCGATGCCGAGGTCAAGCGCCTCGTGACGTCCGGCTGGGACGAAGCGCGCAAGATTCTCAAGAAGAAGAAGGGCGATCACGAAAAGCTCGCCCAGGCGCTGCTTGAGTACGAAACCCTGTCGGGCGAGGAAATCGTCGCCCTGCTCAAAGACGGCAAGCTGCCGGACCGCGAGGAATCGGGGGACGTGACTGTCGGGGCATCCCTGGCGGTCCCGGTGACACCCGCCGGCGATACGGTCGAGGCGGACACAATCCCGACCGTACACTAAATCCGAGCATCCAAGACAGGCAGGCGGGCGGCTTCATGAGCCGCCCGTTTGTCATTGCGGAGTCAGGCAAGGGAAGGTTCTGGCGAACAAGTTTGCAAAACAGACAAGTCTATGCAATACGCTCTCCCGCACTATGGAGACATCGTCATGCCGCTCACCCAGACCCCCCCGGACCGCCTGCACGGGCTCGACGCCCTGAGAGGCGGTGCCCTGCTGCTGGGCGTAGTCCTGCACGCCAGCCTTTCCTTCTTCCCGACCCAGATCTGGATCGTCGGCGACGACAGCACCTCGATTGGCGCGGCGTGGCTGTTCTTTGCGATTCACATCTTCCGCATGACGGCCTTCTTTCTGATCGCCGGCCTGTTTGCCCACATGATGCTGAGCCGACGCGGTTGGCTGGGCTTTCTCAAGGATCGCGTGATCCGCATCGGTGGGCCGCTCGCGACCTTCTGGACGCCGGTGATGGCCGGCATCATCACCGCCCTGGTCTGGAATGCCCACATCCAGGGCTGGGTCACGCCGGGTGCGGAACCACCTCCGCCTCCGACCTACGACTGGACCAACTTCCCCCTGACCCACCTATGGTTCCTGTATGTCCTGCTGATCTTCTACGCTGCGGCGCTGATCCTGCGCTCGCCATTCGCGATGCTGGACCGCTCTGGTGCCTGGGGCCGTCTTGTGGATCGGCTGACCGGTGCCGTGACCGGTCCCTGGACTCCCATCCTGCTTGCTATCCCGACCGCCTGGGCCTTCTGGCAGGATCCGGCCTGGGTCGCCTTCTTTGCCGTCCCCACGCCGGACGAAGGGATCGTGCCGGACACCGCTGCGCTGATCGCCTTTGGCCTTGCCTTTGGTTACGGTTTCCTACTGGACCGGCGGCGTGACCTCCTCAACCGCATCGCGCAGTGGTCCCCCATCTTCGTGGGCGTTGCCGTTACGGCGGGCGTTGCCGGCTATATCCTGGCGGGCGGCCCCAACCTGGAGCCAATGGTCGAGCCGACGATGGACAAGGCCATCGCTGCCGGGGTCATGGCCCTCGCCGTTCAGTCATCGGCCCTGGCCGCGATGGGGCTGTGCATTCGCTTCCTGTCGGGCCACAGCCCGGTTCGACGCTATCTCGCGGACTCCTCCTACTGGGTCTACATCCTGCATCTGCCGCTGGTCATGCTGGCCCAGGTCTGGATCCAGGACTGGGCCGGTCCCTGGTGGCTGAAACTGGCCGGTGTATCGCTCGGCGTCATGGCGGTCTGTCTGATCAGCTATGAACTTCTGATCCGTCATACATTCATGGGCCGCTGGCTAAACGGTCGTCGCGTCCCGTGGCGTCGGTCGCCCCCGCAACCCACAGCCGCGCCTGCCGAATAGCTTGCCAAGCCGGGCCGGTGCGTTCACTTCGAAACGCGCCGGTTCACGGAGCCCACAGAATGCCCGACACACCCAATCGCCAGTCCGCCGAAGCCGATCTGGCCTTCCTTCGGTCCATTGTTGACGGTGACCGACGTCCGCCGATGACCTTGGCCATCTGCTATCTGGCCGGTGGCTTGCTCTATGGGCTCCAGTGTCTGTTTCACATCGGCCAGATTCTCGGCGTGATCCGTTGGCCGGGCCTGGCCAATCTGATCTTCGTCGTCGGCATTACCGTTGCCTTTCTGGCCATCCTGACCTGGGCCATCCTGACCGACATGAAGAACGGCGGTGCCAACCGTGGCCCGACCGGTGCCCGTATGCTGAATGCCGCCTTCAGTGCGACCGGCATGGCAAATGCGGCGGTCGTCATCGTCTTCGCCGTCGGGGCGATCCGAGAGGGCGAGTTCTTCATCTGGCTCTACTACGCCGCTATCGTCTTCGCGTTGCAGGCTGCGGCCTGGTACGTCGCCTGGACCCTTCGCCGAAAGGGCTGGATGCTGGCGACCGCACTGGGCGGCTGGGCGACGGCTGTGGCGCTCGGCGTGCTGGTGCGAGAGCCGTTCTGGTATCTGGTCGTCTGCACAGCCGCCCTGTTCCTGCTGTTCGCCCTGCCGGGCTGGATCATGTTTCGCGATGCGCGCGCCGGGCTGAAGGCGCACTGATCCATGAGCCTGTCCGACCTGGGCAAGATCGATGAGGTGATCCACGGTCGTATTCGGCTGGGGATCATGGTCTATCTGGCGGACGCCGAAACGGCTGACTTCACCGAACTCAAATCGGCGCTGGAGGCGACGCAGGGGAATCTGTCGGTTCATCTCAAGAAGCTGGAAGAGGCGCACTATGTCGCCATCGACAAGAGCTTTCGCGACAACAAACCGCTGACCCGCGTGACCATCACCAAGGCGGGGCGCAAGGCGTTCGCGGCCTATCTGGAGGCTCTGGGTGGCCTGATCGGGGGCCGAGGGTGACCCGGCCCCAGGTCATGGGCATCGTCAATGTGACGGCGGACAGCTTTTCAGATGGCGGTCGTTTCGTCTCGACGGACGCAGCTCTGACGCATGCCCTGGCTCTGATCCAGGCGGGCGCGGACATTCTCGACATTGGCGGGGAAAGCACGCGCCCGGGTGCCCAGCCGATCGACGCCGAAACAGAAATAGCCCGGGTCGTGCCGCTGATCCGGGCGATCCGGGATCGCTGGCCGGGGCCGATCTCTATCGACACCATGAAACCATCGGTCGCCAGGGCGGCGGTGGCGGCAGGCGCGACCATATGGAATGACGTCACGGCCCTGACCTGGTCCGAAGAGAGCCCGGCGACGGCGGCCGATCTCGGATGCCGGGTCGTGCTCATGCACATGCAGGGCGAGCCCCGGACCATGCAGGACAACCCCGTCTATGACGACGTGGTGGCCGAGGTGTCGGATTGGCTGGCCGAGCGGGCTTTGGCCGCCGAAGCCGCCGGCGTCGTTCGCGACCGGATCTGGCTGGACCCCGGCATCGGTTTCGGCAAGGCGCTTCAGCACAATCTGGCCCTGACCGCCGACTTGAGGGCCCTGGTCGAGCGCGGCTACCCGGTTCTCTATGGTGCCAGTCGCAAGCGGATGATCCAGACCCTCGACCCGACCGCCGTTGACCCCCTGGATCGGTTGGGGGGATCGCTGGCTCTGGCGCTGGAGGCCGCGCGCCAGGGTGCGGCCATCCTGCGGGTCCATGATGTCCGCCAGACGGTTCAGGCCCTATCCATCCACAGCGCCCTGGAGGGTCTGGGCTAGCCGTCGACGTCCTTCATCATCAGCATCTGGCCGATCAGGCGTTCCTTGTCGTCGGGAAAGCCGCATTCAACCCAGCCGTCTCGTGGATTGCGCCAGGTGCCGAACAGCAGATCCCACAGTGGCAGGCCGTAGTTATTCCGGTGGACACCCCGCTCATGGTGGATGCGATGCATCTCAGGCCTCTGGGCGATGAATCCGAGCCACCAGGGTGTCTTAATGTCGGCGTGGGCCAGCAGGTTGAAGGCCGTCACGCAGCCCAGGCCGATCGCCGCCGCTACCGGCCCGACACCGAGTAGTCCATAGGCCACCGCGGCATTCAAAAGCGTCGCCATAAGGCCGTCGAGCGGGTGGATATAGAAGGCCGTTAGGGCTTCGATCCGGGTCGGGCTGTGATGCAGTTGATGCACCCATCGCCAAAGGCGATCGCTCTTGTGGATCAGCCGGTGATACCAGTAGGCGAAGAAGCTGGCCGTCACGAAAGTTAGAAGGCCGCCGCTGACCGGATCGATCCGTCCCTCCAGTTTGAAAACCGAATGGCCGGCGATCCAGCTCTGGAACAGAACGCCTGCCGCGACCACGACGATCAGGTTGAGGGCGTTCAGCGACCCTGCGTAAAGACGCCAACGCTTGTCGCATTTCGCTCGCGAGGCGGGGGCGATGACCTCGCGGGTGAAGATCACCGAAAACAGGGCGAAGGTCGCGAAATAGACCAGGATCATCATGGTTCCCAACCATGGGTGATCCCGTTGCGCCGAGCAAGCCGCGTCAGGCCGGGGGCGTCCCGGCGACCGTCTGGGCCTCTGCGGCGCGGCCAAAGAGGGTCGCGGCCGCCAGCCACAGGGCGGTGGTGATGCCGCAGAAGACCCAGACAAAGGGCTCGGCCTGCAGGGCGACCAGGGCGCTAAGCGCCTGGGCGGCTGCGGTGGCCAGAAACACCCAGCGCATGCGGCTGGCCTTGAAGCCGACCAGGATCGACCCAAACACGGCGATGGCGACCACGCCGAAGAAGACCAGATTGATCGGATTGTCCTCATTGCCGACGATGCCGACGGCCAGATTGGCCCAGGTGATCACGAAGCTGGTCGCCAGGGCGATCACGACGCCGCCGCGATAGGCCCAGTTCGAGGTCAGGCGGGATACGACCTCAATGACAGCACCGGGAATGGCCAGCATGAAGAACCAGAAGACGTGATCCATTGTCGACCACTGGACCTCGTCAGTGAACTGTTTGGCGATGAGGGGGAAGAGCCACAGGCCCAGCAGGCCACACCACATCAGCAGGCGAAGGATAGTATCGAGGTGGCGGTTGGCGATTGGGTCTGGTCGGGTCATGCGGTTTGCTCCATGTCAGGCTGAGGTCGCCAACCTGGGCCAGAGTTCCATGAGCGGCATGAGCAGGGTGTGAGGAAACGCTGAAATTGACATCGGACCGGTATCGCTTCGGGGAATTCGAGCTGGACGCTGCGGATCGACGGTTGACCCGCGCGGGCGTGCCGGTTGAGTTGTCGAGCCGGTATCTCGACGCTTTGATGCTGCTGGTGTCGGAGGCCGGGCGGCTGGTGTCCAAGGACAGGTTTCTCGACGAGGTCTGGAAGGGCATTCCGGTGACGGACGAGGCCCTGACGCAGTGCATACGCTCGCTGCGTCGGGCGCTAGGCGACGCGGCGGGGCGACCGAGGTTTATCGAGACAGAGCCAAAGCACGGCTATCGGTTCATCGCGGAAGTGAAGCGGGGTGATGGCGGGGTGGTTGACGCTCGTGCCTCCGTCGAGCCGACGACGACCCGAGCTGGTGACACCCCTGTGTCGAACGGGCGCTGGCGTGACGCCCTGCGGCTGGTCGTGGCGGGTGTCGCCGGCGGCGCAGTCGCCGGCACCATCGGTGGCCTGATCTATGGATTTATCGGAGCCGGAGATCCGCTTGAGCCGGGGCTGGGGTCCGGCTCGATTGTGCTGGTGCTGACTTGCGTGACCATTCTGGTGGCCGTGACCGGAGCCGCCGGCGTGTCGCTGGGCATTGCGGGAGCGGACCTGCTGGCCGGTCGGCCCGGCCCGTGGCGGATCGTCGGCGGAGCCCTGGGTGGGATGATCGTCGGGGCAGTGGTCAAGATGCTGGGACTGGACGCCTTCTCGCTGCTGCTGGGTGAGGCACCGGGCGGGATCACCGGCGGCGGCGGCGGGCTGGTGCTGGGTGCGGCGATCGGCGTCGGGGCCTGGATGTCCGTGCGCGGGGCTCCGTCACTGAGGCGGTCGATGGCGGTGGCGGGTCTGGCCGGGGCATTCGGCGGCGTAGCCATCGGCCTGATGGGCGGTCGGCTGTTCGCAGGGAGCCTCGACCTGCTCGGACGTCAGTTCGCGGAGTCGCGCCTGAACCTGGACGGCGTGGCCCGGCTGCTGGGCGAGCCGGAGTTCGGGGTCGTGAGCCGCACCGTCACCGGCGGGCTGGAAGGCCTGCTGTTCGGCGCCTGCATGATCGGGGCGATGTGGCTGGCGTCCGCTAGATCGCGTTGATCGGCAGGCGGATGAACCGCTGACCCGAGGTTTCGGCGGGCGGCAGGGCACCGGCGCGGATGTTGATCTGGAGGGCGGGCAGGATCAGTTGTGGCGGCTTGAGGGTGGCGTCGCGGGCTTCGCGAAGGTCGACGAAATCGGCTTCGGAGCGATCTCCGCCGATATGGATGTTGTCGGCCTTCTGGGCGGCGACAGTGGTTTCCCAGGCGTAGGCGGTGCGACCAGCGGGCAGATAGTCGTGGCCGACGAAGATGCGGGTGTCGTCCGGCAGGGCCAGGATCTTGTGGATCGAGCGATAGAGGGTGCGGGCATCGCCCCCGGGGAAGTCACAGCGCGCGGTGCCGTAGTCGGGCATGAACAGGGTGTCGCCGACGAAGACGGCGTCGCCGATCCGATAGCTGACGCAGGCGGGGGTGTGGCCAGGCGTGTGGATGACCTCGACCTCCAGCTCGCCGAGCGGAAAGCGCTCGCCGTCGGCCCAGAGCTGGTCGAAGGCCGCTCCGTCCGCGGTGACGTCATCGGCGTCGAAGACGGTAGCGAAGGTCTTCTGCACCTCGGTGATCCGGCAGCCGATACCGACGGGCGCGCCGGTGCGTCCGCGCAGCACATGGGCCCCGGTCAGGTGGTCGGCGTGGGCATGGGTCTCCAGCACACGCTCCAGTCTGAGCTCGCGCGCCTCGACGACCTGCATCAGCTTGTCGACCGACATCGTGGTGATGCGCGCCGCCGCCGGGTCGTAGTCGAGCACGGGGTCGATCAGGGCTGCTGTGCCGGTAGCGGGATCGGACACCAGATAGGTGACGGTATGGCTGGCCGGATCGAACAGGCCGACGACGTCGGGGGATGAGGTCATGCGTGTCTCCTGAGGATCTATAATATTATAGCTTGCTAATTTAGCAATCGCGAATATATAGGCCGCATGATCGACGCTGAAATTCACGATCTGGAACGGCTGCAAGCCAGCGCAGGCGCGGCCACGCACCTGTTGAAGGCCCTGGCCAATCCGCATCGTCTTCTGATCCTGTGCCAGCTTGAGGCGGGCGAGATGCAGGTCGGCCAACTTCAGGCCGGCTCAGGTCTGTCACAGTCGGCCCTGTCCCAGCACCTGGCGCGCCTGCGCGAGGATGGGCTGGTGGCAGCGCGCCGGGATGGCGTCGCCATCTTCTATCGCATCGCGGATCCGTCCGCCCTCAAGGTCATCGGCGTGCTCGCCGAGATCTTTTGTCCTCCTGCTGCCTGAAAGGTTCGCCATGACCGCCAAGCTCGTTCCCCTGTCTCCCACCGAAGTCTCTGCGCGCCTCAAGGCCGGCGCGGCGCACCTCGTCGACATTCGCGAACCCGACGAAGTCGCGCGCGAGCACATCGCCGGTGCCGCACGGGTGCCGCTGTCCACTTTCGAGGGGGCGGACCTGAACATTGCACCTGATCGCGACGTCATCTTCATGTGTCGGACGGGCAACCGGACCGGTGCCAACTGCGACCGGCTGGCGGCCAGGGTTCAAGGCGAGGCCTATGTGCTTGAGGGCGGGCTCGATGCCTGGAAGGCGGCGGGCCTGGCGACCGAAGTTGATCGAAAGGCGCCGCTGGAGATGATGCGCCAGGTCCAGATCGGGGCCGGCAGCCTGATCCTGATCGGAGCTGCGTTGGGCGTCTGGGTCAATCCGGGCTTCTGGGCCCTGTCCGCCTTCGTCGGCGCCGGCCTTTTGATGGCGGGTGTTACGGGCTTCTGCGGCATGGCTCGGGTGCTGGCGGTCATGCCCTGGAACCGTCCGGCCCAGGCCTGATCCCATGGAGATGACGACGCTTGCGCTCGCCGCGCTCAGCGGCGGGATCGTGGCGCTGTTCCTGACCGTCTTTGGGGGCGGCGGATCGGTTCTGGCCGTGCCGCTGCTGCTCTATGTGGTCGGCGTGTCCGAGCCTCACGTCGCCATCGGCGTGTCAGCCGCCGGCGTGTCATTGAACGCCCTGACGGCCCTGGTCGGTCAGGCCCGCGCCGGTCGGGTTCGCTGGCCGCACGCCTTGACCTTCGCCGCCTTCGGCATCGCCGGTGCCTGGGTCGGATCGTCCCTGGCCAAGATGGTCGATGGGGATCGGCTACTGCTGGCCTTCGCCGCCGCGATGGCCGCCGTGGCTCTGGCGATGCTCCGGCCCCAAAAGGGATCCGAGGCGTTGATGCGGCCCCATACGGTCTCCCTCGTCCCGCGTCTGGGCGTGGCCGGTGCCACCGTCGGTGCGGCGTCGGGCTTCTTCGGAATTGGCGGCGGATTCCTGATCGTGCCGGGGCTGATGGCCGCCGCCGGCATGACCCTGGCGGTCGCCCAAGCCTCGTCCCTTGTCAGTGTCGCCGCCTTCGGGGCGACGACGGCGATCAACTACAGCCTGTCGGGGCTGGTCGTCTGGCCGCTGGTTGCGGCCATGGCCGCAGGGGGCGCTGTCGGCACGCTCCTCGGCCTGCCGATCTCAGATCGACTGGGCACCAACGCCGCTCTCGGACGCCGCCTGTTCGCGGGCCTGATCCTGGCCGTGGCCGCCTACGTCGCCTGGCAGGCCCTGACCGCCTGACGGATCATTCGCCGGTTCGCCGGACGTACTGATCCAGGAATCGCAGATAGGCTTCCTGCGCCGTCACCCGGTTCTCTCGGCGCAGGAAGCCGTGGCCTTCGTCGGGGAAGAGGACGTATTCCACCGGCGTGCCGTTGGCGCGGGCGGCGGCGACCAGTTCGTCGCTCTCGACCTGCAGCACGCGCGGGTCATTGGCGCCCTGGATAACCAGCATCGGCCGCACGATGTTGCCGGCGTGGAACAGCGGCGAGATAGCGCGGTGGCGCTCGGCGTCGGTGGCGGGATCGCCCATCTCGTCGAACAGCGCGTCGCGCTGGGCACCCCACCAGGCGGGGATGGACTCCAGGGTCCGCACCCAGTTGGTGACGCCGAAGATGTTGATGCCGGCCTCGAACGCTTGCGGGTGGAAGGCCAGAGCCGCCGCCGTCATATAGCCGCCGTAGGACCCGCCCATGACTGCGACCTGGTCGTCGGCCACCCAGTCCTGGTCGCGCAGCCACTGACCGCCGGCGACGATGTCGCGCAGATCGGCCTCACCGTGCGCCCGGTCGTCCATGTGGAAGAAGGTCTTGCCATAACCGGACGAGCCGCGGTTGTTGGCCATCAGGACCGCATAGCCGTGATTGACCAGATGCTGGACCATGGCGGAATAGCCGCGCCGGCTCTGGCCGCCCGGACCGCCGTGGACGAAGACAACGGCGGGAACCGGCACCGCGGCTGAGGCACCGTGCGGCCGGTACAGCACACCCGGAACCATGACCCCGCCCTCGCCCTCGTAGCGAACGATGGTCGCCTCCACGAGATGGCTTTCATCGATCTCGGGGTTGAGGGCGTGGGTCAGGCGCCGCGCCTGGCCGGTCGCCAGGTCGGCGACGAAGATGTCGGACGGCGAGGTGTCGGACGCGACGGAGAAGGCGATGGTCGTTTCGTCCTCATTGAAGCGGATGCCGCCGAGGTCGCCGCCCGGCACGCCTGAAAGGCTGATCGCCTGCCCCGTCGAGGTGTCGGTGAGGGTGACGTCGGTCGAGGCGTCGGCGTTCAGGGCGTGAACCTGGTAGCGGCCGGATGGGCTGTAGCTGACGTAGGTGACGTCCCAGTCGGCCTGGATCATCGGCGAAATCTCACCGGAGGCGAGATCTCGCCTCCAGGCCTGGTTCCATTCGCCGTGCTCATTAGTGCCGAAAACCAGAGCCGAACTGTCCGGTGTGAAGCCGTAGGATCCATAGGCGATCGCGCCCTCATGGGCGGTGATCAGGGTCGGCTCGCCGGACCCCTGCAGGTCAACCAAATAGATGTCGCTGTCGGCCGAAGTGTTGGGCTTGTCGATGACGACCCAACGCCCGTCCGGCGACACCCCCGACGGGAAGAAGCCGCCCGGGTTCTCGAACAGGACGCGGCTTTCGAGCGAAGCGGCGTCGAACGCCAGGATGTCGAAGGCGGCTGCGTCGCGCGCGTTGGACGTCAGGTAAAAGGTCGCTCCGTCCCCTGACCAGCCGAGGAAATCGGCCTTGAGACCCTCGCCCGGCGTCAGGTCGACGACCGTGCCGTCCTCGTTGCGGAGGTAAACGTGGTCCAGTTCGTCGCCGCCCTGGTCGTGGGTGAACAGGACCCGACCGTCATTCGGAAAATAGGAGGCGGCGAAGGTGGCGTTGTCGGTCGACTGGGTCAGGGCGACGGGTTCGCCGCCGGCGATCGGCTGGGCATAGACGTTGAAGACACCTGAGGCGTCGGAGTTGATCAGGATGTGCGATCCGTCCGGCGAAAAGGCGTAGGCACCAGACGAGGCCATACCGAAGCTGGTGGTCTCAAAGAACTGGGCGGCGGTGTAGGTCTGGTGATCCTGATGCGCCGCATGATCCGCGTGCTGGGCGTGGGCGCCGTGGCCGGCATGGCCGTCCTGGGCCACGGCGGCACCGGCGGGCATGGCGGCGAGAAGGGCGAGGATGGATGCGGCTGCGGCGCGGTGCATGGCGGGCTCCTGAGCTTGTGGCGTCTTGGCCTAGAGGTCGCAGACAAGCACCGTGGACGCACAGAGTCCCGCGATTTATTCCTCAGCGAGGCCCAGCGCGCGCTCGGCGCGGGCCTTGAGTGCGCCGCGCGCGACCAGAAACAGCACGATCAGAACCGCCAGGATCGCCATGCCGTATTCGAGGCCATGCTCATATTGGTTCAGCCACTGAAGACCGAGGCCCCCGAGATAGCCGGGGGCCAGCATGATCGGCACCCAGACGGCCGCCGAGCCGAAATTGGCCAGCTGGAACTTCAGATGCGGCATGCCGGTAATTCCGGCGATCAGCGGCACGAAGGCGCGCACCGGGCCCATGAAGCGGCACAGGTAGATCGACAGCACGCCCCAGCGTCGGAAGAACAAGCGCGAGCGCGCGGCCAGGCGGCGCTGGTTTCTGAGCAGGCGGCTACGCCAGGCCGCGGGCCCGAGCTTGCGGCCGAGCCAGTAGGACACGGCGTCACCCAGAAACGCTCCGGCGACGCACCACAGAAGCACCTCAACGATGCTGACCGAGCCTTCCGCCGCTAGACCGCCGGCAATGAGCATCAGGGCGGTCGCCGGGAAGAAAGCCCCGATGAGCACCATGGACTCGCCAAAGGTGATCAGGCCGAGGATCGGTCCCGCCCAAGCCGAATTGTCGCGAATGAGTTCGCCGAGGCCGTCGAAGAAGGCGCTGATCGGAGCCCAGAGATCGGCAAAGAAGCTGAAGATGCTGTCCATTATGGCCCGTCAGAAATAGATGGGCTCGCGTCCCTCGTCCCGTTGTTCAGACGGTTGGGGGGACGGCGTACCGGGCGGTGGCGTTGCGGGTGCAGGACGAGGCTGGGGTTGCGGCTGCTGAGGTTGGGGCCGAGCCGGTTCCTGCACCGGCACGGGTTCAGGCTGGGGTTGCGGCTGGGCCGGCGTACCTTCGCCACCGAACAGACCGCCGATGCCGTCCAGAATGTCGCCGATCGGGTCCTGACCCGGAGCCTGAAGACCCTCCTGCCAGCCCTCGGGCATGGCCGGGCCATCGGGAATGCGCTGGACATCCAGCCGCGGCAGGGCCGCGGCCATGAACTGACGCCAGATCGCCGCCGGCGCGCCGCCGCCGGTCACCCGGCGCATGGGCGTATTATCGTCGCGACCCACCCAGACGGCGGTGACGAAGCCGCCGGTGTAGCCGACGAACCAGGCGTCCTTGTAGTCGGACGTCGTCCCGGTCTTGCCGGCCAGGTCATAGCCCTCGATGGCGGCGGCGCGCGCCGTGCCGCTGGTGATCACCCCACGCAGCATCTGGTTCATGTAGTAAAGCGGGGGGTTGTTGATCACCTGCTGCTGGGCCCCGGCCTCGCCTTCACGGCGTTCGTACAGGGTCTGCCCATCACGCGTGCGGATGCGCGTGATGCCGTGAGCACGGGCCCGCCGACCTCCGTTGGAGAAGGCTGCATAGGCCTGGGCCATCTCCAGAGGGCTGACCTCCACCGCACCCAGAGCCATGGCAGGCTGGGTATTGATCGGCGAGGTGATGCCCAGACGGCGTGCCGCTGAAGCGACACGGTCCCGCCCGACCCGGTCTGCCACATAGGCCGCGACCGTATTGGTCGACTGGGCCACCGCCTGGGCCATGGTCATACGCCCGCGGAAGGTTCCGTCGTAGTTCCTGGGCGACCAGTTTCCGATGGTGATGGCCTGGTCCTCAACCGGCGTATCGGGCGTGTAGCCGGCCTCCATGGCCGCCAGATAGACAAAGGGTTTGAAGGCCGACCCGGCCTGACGTCGGGCATCGACGGCCCGGTTGAATTGGCTGTCGGCATAAGACGCCCCGCCGATCATGGCGCGCACACGGCCTTCGCCGTCGACGGCGACGAGGGCGGCCTGTTCGACACCGCGCTCGCCGTCGCGGGCGATGATCGCGCGCACGGCGCGTTCGGCCTGGGCCTGGAGCGTCAGATCCAGCGTCGTTTCGACGACCAGATCGGCGCTGCTTTCACCGATCAGGGCCTGAACCTCCTGATCCAGCCAGTCGACGAAATACTGGGCGTGTTGGGTCGCCAATGTGCGCGACACTCGCACCGGCTCTAGGACCGCCGCCTCGCGCTGGGCGGTGGTGATGACGCCCGCCTCTTCCATCTCGTTCAGGACGACGGTGGCGCGCCCGGCTGCGCGTTCTGTCTCTGACAGGGGTGAATAACGGGACGGGGCCTTGAGCAGTCCGGCCAGCAAGGCCGCTTCGCCGATGGTCAGCTCGTGGGCGGACTTGTCGAAATAGCGTTGGGCCGCCGCCTCGATGCCATAGGCCCCGGCACCGAAATAGACCCGGTTCAGATAGAGCTCGAGGATCTCGTCCTTGGAGAAGCGCAACTCCAGCCACACCGCCAGCATGATTTCCTGGACCTTGCGGCGCATGGTCTGGTCCGGTGTGAGGAACAGGTTTTTGACCAGCTGCTGGGTCAGGGTCGACCCGCCCTGGACCACGCGCCCGGCTCGCATATTGGCGACCATGGCCCGAACCATGCCGATCGGGTCAAAGCCCGGATGGTGGTAGAAGCGTCGGTCTTCCACCGCGATGAAGGCGGCGGGCACGTAGTCGGGCAGGGTATCCAGCTCGATCGGAGGGGATTGCTCGGAGCCGCGGGCGGCGATCAGCACGCCGTTCCGGTCCAGATAGGTGATCCCGGGCACCCGCTCGATGGCGTCCAGCGACGAGGTGTCGGGCAGACCCCGTGCAAACACCGCAAAGAAGACCACGGCGAAGATCAGGCCCCAAATGGCCAGCACACCACCCCAGTAGACCAGCCTGCCCATGGGCGAGCGCCGCGAGGTTCCCCCGCTTGACTGATGGCCGTGGCTCATCGACGTTTCCGTTCCTTGCTGGACTAACCTAGCGACCTGGACCTCAGGGGCTTGCCAGACGGTTTCTGACGCGACAAGTCCGAGCTCTTATCACGGAAACGTGAAAGGTCACTCCGGCGAAAGAAAGGCGTCCAGTTCGGAAAAGAACCGGGTCGGATTGTCGAACATGATGAAGTGGGCGCTGTCGGGAATACGGACGAGGCGCGTTGCCGGACGGGTGACGAAAGACGTCGTGTAAAGTGCGTCGAGCTGGGCGTCTGTCATTGGAACGCCTGCCGGCGGAGCGTAGAGGACCACCATCGGGACCGAAATCCGCGTAAGTTCGGGGCGCAGATCGGTGACGATGAGCTCGTAGAAGGCTCGACCTGCAACGTCATAGTCGCTGTTCAGGATGTGCTGGATGGCCTGCTCACGTCGGGCCTCCGTTTGAATCATTCCGTTGATGGTCGCTTCCGCCCTCGCGCGGCGCTGTTCGAGCGGCACGGAGCGGACGTTGTTGCGCGTCAGTTCGGCGATCGGCCGAACCTGTTCGGGGGTCGCGCCCGGAGGTCCGAACATCATCCCGAGGAAGGGGAGCATATCGACGACCATCAGCCTGCCGACCAGGTCCGGGTGGCGGGCCGCGAGGACCATGCCGATCCACCCCCCCATCGAATGGCCGACAATGGCGGGCCGAACGAGGCCTTGCTCGTGGATATAGCGGGCGATCTCCTCGGCAACAGGTTGACCGACATCATCCCCGGCGGCATTGGCACCCGCCGGGCGGCCGGCAAAGCCAGACACCCACACCCGGTGGACCCGATGGCCGGTGCCAAGCAGGTGGGCCGTCGTCGTGTCCCAGATCTCGGGATGAGAGGTTAGTCCAGGGATCAGGATAACGTCCGTCCCCGATCCCTCGATCGATACGGCAATCCGCTCCGAACTGAAGGCCGGCGTCGAACGCACGGTGGCACAAGCCCCGAGGACGGACAGGCTTGGCAGGGTCAGGACAGACAGGACCAGATTACGGCGATTCACGAGGAGACTCCTGCAGATGATGGAAAGCCACTCTATCGTCGTGGCGCCGGGATGTAGATGAAAAAGGGGCGGCGGATTGCTCCGCCGCCCCAATCTGTCCGAAATCTGCCGATGATCAGGCGGTGCGTTCGCCCGTGGCCTCGTCGATGTCGGCCGCGCTGTCTTCGATGCGCGGGTCCGGGGCCGGCGTGCCGGCGTCGTCGGAGCCTTCACCCCATTTGCCCATGATGAAGCTGAGCACGAGGAAGACGGCCCCACAGATCAGACCGGCGTAGCCCATCTGTTCGAAGCCGCCGAGCGAGGTCTGCAGCGCGCCCGCCGGGTCAAGAACCTGACCGCCGACTGTCTCGGTGCCCAAGGCGGCGGCGATCATGCCGCCGACATACTGGGCGATGGCGGAAGACAGGAACCAGACGGCCATCATGAAGCTGACGACCGACGGCAGGCTGAGCTTGGTGATCTGCGACAGACCGACCGGCGACAGGCAGAGTTCGCCGGTGGTGTGCAGCAGATAGAGCGCGGCCAGCAGGAACAGCGGGGCGCGGAACGCCTCGTTGACGAAGCCGGCGTTGACGCCCCAGACCACCACCAGGAAGCCCAGGCCGGCCTGGAGCAGGCCGAGCGCGAACTTCAGCAGCGGATTGGGGTCGCGACCCTGACGGCCGAGGTTGGTCCACAGCGCCGCGAAGATCGGCGCGAAGATCAGGATGTAGCCGGCATTGAACGACTGGGTCTGGGCCGCCGTCAGGGTGGTGTCGATCCACATTCCCGATGGTGTGACGCCCGCCTCGGCCAACTGGGCCGGGGTGCCCCACCACATCCCCATGAACTGGGTCGCGGCGGCGGTCAGGTTCAGGTCGACGTTACGGCTCGTGAAAAGGTTGAGCGAGGTGCCGGCCTGTTCAAACAGGGTCCAGAAGACCACCGCGCCGCCGATCAGGACCGTCGCCAGGATCATGTGCCGCCGTTGCATCCAGGTCTTGGCGCCCAGGAGGATGATCAAGCCGATCGCGAGCAGCGAAAGGATGGTCGCGCCGGTCAGAATGCTGCCGACCAGCGCATGGCGCTGGACCATGAACCAGACGACGGGGACAGCCATCAGAGCCAGCAGATAGATCAGCCATTCTCGGTTGACCGGCCCGACGACAGGTTGGCGCAGGCGTTCGGGATTGGGCGGCTCACCGTTACCCTGGAGCAAGGGCTTTCCGAGCACAAAGACGATGAAGCCCAGCGCCATGCCGACGCCCGCGAGCCCGAAGCCCCAGTTCCAGCCGTAGTTCTGACCAAGGATGCCGCACAGGATGGCGGCCCAGAAGGCTCCCAGGTTGATGCCGTAATAATAGAGTGTGAAGCCGGAATCCCGTCGCGGATCGCCCTGCGGATAGAGCTGGCCGACAATCGAGGAGATGTTGGGCTTCAGGAAGGCGACGCCCATGATGATCAGCGAGACCGCCAGGTAGAAGGCGTTCAAGCCGTTCGAATCTTGGTCCTGCTGCATGACATAGCTGTCTTCAGCCAGCACGGCCGGGAGGGATGCGCCCTCTGGCAGGCCCTCGATTGCGAAGCCGCCGCCCTCGGCCGGTCCGAAGTCGTAGCGCTGGCCGTCAACCATGATGCCGGCCTGGCGCAGGTCGCCGCGTCCCTCGGCGACGATCTCATAGGCTTGACCCTGATAGGTCAGGGTCTCGGTCGCTGGGCGGCCCTCGTAGGCCATCAGGCCATGACCGGCGACCAGCAACAGGGCACCGAACGCAATAGCCTTGCGCGTGCCCAGCCAACGGTCGGCGATAATGCCGCCCAGAAGCGGCAGCAGGTACACCAGCGAGGTGTAGGAGCCGTAGGTCTGGCTGGCCGTCTCGTCGTTGAACAGGAAGTGCTGGGTCAGGTAGAAGATCAGCAGACCGCGCATGCCGTAGTAGGAGAAACGCTCCCACATCTCGGCGAAGAACAGGATGATCAGGCCCTTCGGATGGTTCCGAAGCATTTGCATGAGGACCGGAAGGCCGGTCACCAGCGTGACCAGCACGCCTAACAAGATCACGATATTCATGGACGTCCCTACTCCACGGCGGAGCACGCGACCGCGCGCTGTTCCCGCCCCCTTGAGGCGCGGATAGGAACACCAGCTTCAAGGTTATTACAAGCCGTAACCTTAAGTGCAGAAGGCGATGACGGCGTCGATCCAGACCTCAGCCCCTTCACGGAACCACAGCCACACCCCGAGAAGTGTGAGAACGACGAAGCCGCCTATCAGGGCGATCCAGCGTCTCATGCCGGGACCCGGGGGGCTCTCAGCGAGACTTCCCGGATCGGCGCATTTGCGAGCGCCGCAAGGAAAGCCAGGACGATCGAAGCGATCCAGATCGCGTCATAGGACCCCAGCACCGAGAAGGCCATGCCGCCTAGCCAGGCTCCGAGGAAGGCCCCGACTTGGTGGCTGAGGAAGACGATGCCGCCCAGCGCCGACAGATTGCGTACGCCGTAGATCAAAGCGATCAGCCCGTTTGTCAGGGGTACGGTTCCGAGCCACAGGAAGCCGAAGCTGGCAGCAAAGACCAGAGCAGATGCCGCGCTGATCGGGACCAGCAGAAACAGGGCGATGGCGACCCCGCGTAGGGCATAGACCATCACCAGAAGTCGCTTCTTGGAGTGCTTTGAGCCCCAGGCCCCCCAGGCCGCCGAGCCCAGGATGTTGAACAGGCCGATCAGGGCCAGCGCCATGGCCCCGACGCCGGGCGTCAGCCCCTGGTCGCGCAGATAGGCGGGCAGGTGGGTGCCGACGAAAGCGATGTGAAACCCGCAGACGAAGAAGCCCATATTCAGCATCCAGAAGGAGGGGTGGGCCGCCGCCTCGCCCAGGGCCGCCTTCAGGTCCGGGCCGTCGTCGGCCGCCGATGTCGCGGGCTTTCCGGCCACGCCCAGGGCCAGCGGCAGGATCAGGGCGATCAGGCCGCCAAGGATGAGAAGGGTGTCGCGCCAGCCCAGTGCGTCCACCAGGCCCTGGGTTGCGGGGACCAGCAGAAACTGGCCCAGGGAGCCGCCCGCCGTGACAATGCCGAAAGCCAGGGTGCGCTGGCCTTCGGGCACGGCCTTGCCGACAGCCCCGAGGACGACGGTGAAGGTACAGCCCGCCATGGCCAGGCCGACCAGCACGCCCAGGCCCAGAGTAATTCCGAACAGGCCGGCGGCCGTGGAGGCGAGGACCAGGCCGGCCAGATAGGCGACGGCCCCGACAGCGGCGACCTTGCCGGCTCCATGCCTGTCAGCCCAGGCCCCCACAAAGGGCTGGGCCAGACCAAACAACAGGTTCTGGATAGCGATGGCCAGGCCGAAAGCCTCGCGGCTGATGTTCATCTCCAGCCCCAGGGGGGTCAGGAACAGCCCGAAGGTCTGACGCACGCCCATCGACAGGGTCACCACCAGGGCACCGGCCACCACCATGATCCAGGCACGGTTGGACATTTCAGGTGATGCGACGTCAGACACGGGTTTCGACATCCGAAAGCAGGTCAATCAAGGCGCGACCGCGCGGGCCGAGGACGCGATCCACGCGACGCTGCGCCTCTCGCCACATCGGCATGGCGCGCACAAGAGCCATCAGCCCCTGATCCGACAGTTTTACCCGCTGGACCCGGCCATCGGCCTCGGTTTCGATCAGGCCATCCCGGATCATGGGCTGCAGCGTTCGCCAAAGCCCGCTCTTTTCGTGCGACGTCTCATCGGCCAGTTCCCCCAGGGTCGGATGGTCCAGGCGGGTCAGCGTCCGCATGATCGAGAACTGGGTGATGGTCAGGCCAGAGGGGTCCAGCGCCTCGTCATAGAGGCGGCTGAGCGTGCGTGTGGCGCGCCTTAGACGACCACACAGACAGGGTTCGCGAGATTCCATTGCATATGCAATACCCTGAGAGGCGGTGCGAACGCAATCGCTCAGCGAAATTCGAGTCGAATATCGATGTTATTGCGGCCTATACTTGCTGGAGGCCGAAGTCCGGGAGCTGGGGTCCGGCCTGGTAATTGATTGAGAGAACAGATGAAATTGCTATCGCCCTTTGACCGCGTGTTGTCCGCCAGGAAAGATGAAGACAAGGAAGGCCTCAGGGTCGCCGGCGGATCCGGCGTTCGCCGACAGACTGCGGATGTCGCGGGTGCCATCGGGGAACGCTACGAGACGATGAATGTCGGGCTCGACAAACTGTCGGCCATGCTCGACCAGCTTCGCGCCTTCGAGCCCGCGCTCAAGGAGATGCGCCAGCCGCTCCAGGCCGAATATGCCGCACGACGGGCCGACTATATCGAGTTGGTCAATCTCCGCTCGGCTCATGCTGAGACGGCGGCTGCCCTCGAAGCGGCCAGCACGGAGGCGCGCACCCTGATCTCGACCCGCGACGCCATTGAGGAGCGGCTGGAAGAAACTCGCCAGCGCCTGGCCGAGCAGACAGCGACGGCCCAGGAGCATATGGGTCAGGCGGAGGCCCTGAGGGTCGCCAAATCCGAACTTGAGGCCAGGCTCTTGGCCCAGACCGAGGCGGACCGCGTCGCCGCCGAGAAGATCCGGCGGCTTGAGCAGGATCTTGAGCACGTCGGAACGCAGCTGAGAGATGCCGATACGGGACGCGTAGAGGCCGCAGAGGGGCGCGCTGTCGCCGAACGTGGTCATGCCCTGGTTGTGGAAGAGAATGCGGCGCTCAAGCGCCGGCTCGATGAGGCCCAGTCCGAAATCTCGCGGCTGGCACGGGCTGAGGCGACGCTTGATGGCCAACTCACCTCCGAGCGGGCGCGGGCACAGTCCGAGAAGTCTGACGCAACGCGATCAATCCAGTCCCTTGAGGGACAGGTTGAGACCGCGCGCGCGGAACTAGTGGGTCTTGAGACGAAACATGAAACCCTGTCCGCTCGGGCGGAGCGGCTGGACCGTCTCAATGCCGAGCTTACATCGCGCCTCAACGAGTCACAGAGCGCCGGCCAGACCAGTGAACGTCGCTCGGGCAATCTCCAGATCGATCTGACCCGCTCGCAGGACAAGACCAAGGAGCTTGAGAGCCTTCTGGAAGAAAGCCGCCAGCGCCATGCTGCGACCGATGCGGCCCGTCAGGCCGCCGTGGAACGGGCCGACCAGCTTGCCAAGTCGGCGGCGGCCGCCGAGCGTGGGCTGGCGCGCAGCGAACAACGGGCATCCAAGCTGCAGGAGACGATCGAGGCCCTGCGCGCCCAGAATGAAGCCAAGGCGCGGGGCCTGAGCGAGCAGATGGACGCTCTCAGGGCGCGCATGCAGGAGGCTGAGGCCGAGCAGGCGATGACGGCCGCTGCACTCGAGGCTTCGCGGCGCAATCGTTCAAACGACTCGCCAAGCGCCGCCAACGGCTAGGCATCTCAACGGCGGCGCGTGCGGCCTCGCGGCCCGAGCGTCAGCCTGATCAGGGAGGCTCTTTCGCGCCGGTCATTGTCCATCAACCTTCTTTGGGGCATGAACGGAACGGATGGCGAACGAACCGACTCGAATCCTGGGGCTGGACCCCGGCCTGAGGCGCACCGGCTGGGGCGTGATCTCGGTTGCCGGTTCTCGCCTGAGCTGGGTCGCGCACGGCGTGGTGACGCCCGATGACAAGGCTCCGTTCGCGGCGCGTCTTCTGCATCTGATGACTGCGGTGGGCGAGCTATGCGCGACCTATTCCTGTGACGAGGCGGCGATCGAGGAAGTCTTCGTCAATGCGAACCCCGCGTCGACCCTGAAGTTGGGCCAGGCGCGCGGGGCGGTGATCCTGGGGCCGGCCGGTCATGGATTGTCGGTGGCCGAATATGCGCCGAACCTGATCAAGAAGGCCGTGGTCGGGGCCGGTCACGCCGACAAGGCTCAGATCGCCTTCATGGTGCGCCGCCTGCTGCCGGCGGCGGGCGAGGTGTCGGCGGATGCGGCGGACGCGCTGGCCGTGGCCCTGACCCACGCCCAACTTCGGCGGATCAAGGGGATCGCGGCGTGATCGGGCGGCTGCGCGGCATGCTGGTGGAGACGGGCGAAAGCGACCTCGTGATCGATGTCGGCGGTGTCGGCTATGTGGTCACGTGCGGAGCCCGCACGCTCAGTCGCCTGCCGGCCGCGGGCGAGGAGCTGACCCTGATGGTCGAGAGCCAGTGGAGCCAGGAGAACGGCCCGCGCCTCTACGGCTTTCTGGCCAAGGATGAGCGGAAGGCCTTCACCACCCTCATTGCCATTCAGGGTGTAGGACCCAAGGCGGCGCTCGGCGTGCTGGATGTCCTGCCGCCGGGAGAGCTGGCCGGCGCGGTGGCCCGCGAGGACAAGGCCGCGGTTGGACGGGCCAACGGGGTGGGGCCGAAGCTGGCGCAGCGGATCGTGACGGAGCTGAAGGGCAAGACCCTGGGCGAGGTGACCTTTACGCCGTCGGGTCTGCCGGGCGGGCCGGTGCCGGCTGCTGCACCATCGGTCGCGGGTGAGGCCGTGTCAGCCTTGCTGGGTCTGGGCATGCCGGAGATGAATGCACGTCGGGCCGTCGATCAGGCGATTACGCGCCTTGGAGACGAAGCTGACGTCTCAGCGGTGATCAAGGCGGCCTTGCAGGAGTTGGGGCGATGACCGACCGCCTTGTTTCTCCCGATACGCCGGAAGCCTCCGACCGGGCGTTGCGCCCTCAAACTCTGGCGGAGTTCGTCGGCCAGCCCCAGGCCAAGGCCAATCTGAAGGTCTTCGTTGACGCCGCGCGCTCGCGCGGGGAGGCGATGGACCACGTCCTCCTGTTCGGCCCGCCCGGTCTGGGCAAGACGACCCTGGCCCAGATCGTGGCGCGGGAACTGGGCGTCGGCTACCGGGCGACGTCGGGACCGATCCTGGCCAAGGCTGGGGATCTTGCGGCGATCCTGACCAATCTGGAGCCGCGCGACGTCCTGTTCATCGATGAGATCCACCGGCTGAACCCGGCGGTCGAAGAGGTGCTCTATCCGGCGATGGAGGATCATGTGCTGGACCTGATCATCGGTGAGGGACCGTCGGCGCGCTCGGTCAGGATCGACTTGGCACCGTTCACTCTGATCGGGGCGACGACGCGGGCGGGCCTCTTGGCGACGCCGCTGCGCGACCGTTTCGGCATTCCGATCCGGCTGGAGTTCTACTCGCCCGAAGAGCTGCTGGGCGTGCTCCAGCACGGGGCGCGGCGGATGGGGATCGACCTGACCACCGACGGCGCCGGCGAGATCGCCGCGCGGGCGCGCGGCACGCCGCGCGTGGCCGGACGGCTGCTGCGTCGAGTGCGGGACTTCGCGGACGCGGAAGGGTCGACCGCCATCGACCGGATTGTAGCGGCACGAGCGTTGAGCCGGCTGGAGGTTGACGAGGCCGGGCTGGACCGGCTGGACCGTAGCTTTCTCAAGGCCCTGATTGAAAACTACGGCGGCGGCCCTGTCGGCATGGATACGCTCGCCGCCGCCATCGCCGAGGCGCGCGATGCGGTCGAGGACGTGATCGAGCCCTATCTGCTGCAACAGGGCTTCATCCAGCGTACGCCGCGCGGCCGGGTCGCCTGCGCCAAGGCCTATGCCCATCTGGGCCTGGAGACGCCGCCGCAGGGGCCGGGACAGGGCGGGTTGTTCGGGAAGTGAGCGGCCGACCGCTGATTGCGATCGGCGCGGCCGCGGCGGTGATCTCGGCGGGCCTCGTGGCGATGTCGGTCACGGGTGCGCCGACCGCGCTGGTGGTGTTGCAAGGCGTCGCCGGTCTTGTTGGTCTGGGCCTCGGGGGCGTGATCGCGGCCCAGTCGCCCGATCCGCGAGGTCGGGGTGCGATGGCGGCGGTCGGCCTGGCCCTGGCTGCGCTGGCCGCGACCCTGTTCTTTGCGGGAACCGACGGCGTTCATCGCTGGATCGCCCTTGGTCCCGTCCAGTTCCTGCCTTCGGCGGTGGCCCTGCCGATCCTTGTCTGGTTCGCCGTCGCGCGTCCGACCGGATGGGCCGGTCCGGCGGTCGTGATCCTGGCGGCGGCGTTCTGCGCGGCCCAGCCGGACACCCAGGCCGTCGGTGCCCTCTTCGCCGCCGTCGCGACGCTGGTGCTTCTGGGGATGTGGCGACCGCCCTGGCTCCTGGCTCTGGCGGCCTGTCTGATCGCTGGGATTGTCGCCGCGTTCGCTCCACCGTTGGAACCCGTCGCCTATGTCGAGCAGGTCGTGCCCCTGGCCCTTGAGGCTGGACCGGTGTTCGGCCTCGTGGCCGTGGCGGGGCTGATCGGCGTTCCCGCCACGATCCTGCTGGCGTCTTGGGGTCGGTTCGGTCCAACGACAGCAGCCATGGTGGCCCTGTGGCTGATCTTCTGCGCGGCGAGCCTGTCCGGGACGCTGCCGACACCGGTGATCGGTTTCGGCCTGTCCTGGGTCTTGGGTTTCGGCCTCAGTCTCGGCCTGGTGGCGGGGTCAGGTCATCGACGACCTAGAGACACGCCTCCACACACGCCCTAGCCAAAGCCTCGGTGGCGTCGATGACGGGGACGGCGACGCGATCCGGGTCGAGCGCCAGGGGCACTTCGGAACAGCCGGCGATGATGATGTCGGCCCCACCGTTGGCCAGTTCGGCGGCGGCGGCGGCCATGACGTCCTCGACCTGTTCGGACAGATCGCCGGCCTTGACGGCAAAGATCGCCTCCATCAGCGCCTCCTGGCCCAGCGGGGACAGGGCAATGGTCTGTAGACCGGCGGTGCGGATCCGCTCAATGAACAGGCCCCGCGCCAGGGGTGTGGACAGGACGCCGATCCGCTCGGCCCCGAAATCACGCGCCTCATGGACGGCGGCGTCGAGCATATCGACCAGTTCAAGCCCCGAGGCCGCCTCGATGGCGGTGCGGTTCACATGGGCGGTATTGCAGGGCATGGCCAGGATCTGGGCACCCGCAGCCTTGAGGGCAACAGCCATCTGGGCCAGCTCGGCGGCGGCGGCGTCCGTTTCAAGATGGCGGTTGGGCACGCGGGGGTTGAGGTCCATGACCACGCGGATGTGGTCCTCGTCACGCTCAGCCGGCGTCTCGTACTGGAGCTTGGCCAGAAAATCGATGGTGGCAGCCGGACCCATGCCGCCGAGGACGCCGAGAACTTTCAAGAGGCACTCCCAAAACACCTAGCTAGGGCTTGCAGACCGAGGGGTCCAGTCAAAGACGCGGCGCAGGATGACCGGATTCTGCACTGTGAAAACACAGTGCGACTGGTGCAAATGGGGGAAAATCGACCTTCGGCGACGGACCCTGCCAGCCAGTATGGCACCACCGCTTTGAGCGGGGATGACGGAGCAGGTTTGGCCGACCGTGGACGGCAGATTGCCGGCCCCTAAGCGGTTGATGTCGTGATCAAATGATGGCGAGGGCGGCCATCGAACTTTATCAATAAACTATAGAAAATATGCGTGAAAATATCACGCCAACTTTCTTCGCCCACGTTTTCGCCCACACTTTCTCAGAGTGAAGGTGCCTAGTGCGACGAAATGCCCGCCTCGGATCGGGTTCGTCGGACATGCTCCAGGGCGCGTTGGCGTCCAGCTTCGAGAGCTTCAGCGAAGCCCTCGGTCACGTCTAGGACGACCGCCTCGCGGGTCAGGCCATGATGGCGGGCTAGCAGCTCAGTGACCTTCATCTGGTCCACCAGCTTTACCTCGATACCGTCGCGTGTCTGCTTCACCCCTGCGACTAGCCGGGACGCACCGGGGCTGAGGTCATCAAGGTCCGCCAGCCACAGAACGGCTACACCCCGCCCGTGGCATCCGGGGCAGTCGCCAGCCGGGCGCTTGCGCGGATCAAAGCCGACGCCTCCCCTCGGGTTCGGTGGCACTGGCCAGCGAGCACGATCAAGGCCCTCGCGCCTGGCGCTCTCCAGCTCGCCCTCGTGGGCCTCAAGAGCCAAGTCCCATTCTGGTTGGGTGAACTGATACTTGTGACGCTCGCCATGGCAGAAGCGGCATGCGTCGCGTCTCACCGTCACGACCTCTCGCGGATCGGCCTGGAACTGCTGCCAGAGGCGTCGCAGCACGTCGTCTGCCTCACCGATGATCCGCTCCTCGCGCTCCCTGGCTAGGCGAGCGATCACCGTGGAAACCTCAACATTCTTCAACAGCCGCTGACCCTGCGAGTAGGCCGTCTTGAGGCTGTAGCCAGCCCGGATCGCCGCCTGGGTCGCGTTTAAGTCCTTGAGGTATTCGAGGACAAAGAGGCGCTGCTTAATTGAAAGCGCCGCCAGGTCGGGTAGGGGCGGGGCCATGGCGACAAATTACGTCAGCCGGACTCCCATAGATAGGGCGAGCTAGCGCCCTGCTCTTAGAAACCCGTCGTCCAAGGCGCCCTGGTGCCGGTCGAGCCATGCCTTCGGGCGTTCGTAGTCGGGAAGCAAGTCGCCCAGGTGAGCCCAGAAGGCTGGGCCGTGGGATCGTTCCTTCAGGTGAGCGAGCTCGTGGACGACGACGTATTCGAGCACGGCCTTCGGCGCGAAGACGAGCGTCCAGTTGATGAGAATGGCGCCGGTTGGCCCGCAGGAACCCCAGCCGTGCTTCATCTCACCGACGCGGAGAGAGCGAGGCTTCAGATCGAAACGGCGACGGTAGGAGGAGGCGACCTCAAACACATCACGGCGCGCCCGACGCTTGAGCCACAGCTTGAGCTCGGTCGAGACAACGGCGTCCTGATCCTCGTCGCGCACCCAGGACGGCAGATCGATGAAGAAGCCCCGGCGATAGTCGATTTCGACGTGCGCGCCGTCGTGGCGGCGCACAGTTAGCTTCGCCATCCGTCCCCGGAAGGGAATCTTGGAGCCGGTCATAAATCGGGGGACGACGGCCCGCGCTGCCGTCCTAGTTTCCAGCTCACGCAGGGTGTTGAACAGCCACTGACGCTTGCGATTGACAAAGGCGTCGATATCGGCATCGCCGTCCGTGGTCAGCGCCAGCACCTCGACGTGACCCGGCGTTACCGTGATCCGGCGTTCGGACGCGGCGGCCGAGCGTCGAAGGTCGTAGGCGACCTCGGTCTGGCCGATGCGGACAACACCCATCACCGGCTCTCCGCATAGGCATGGACGGCGTAGTTCTCGATCTCGTCGCGGACGGCGTTGGCGTCAGTCAGGTCCAGGGCCCGCAGTTGCTTTCGCACCTCGCGACGGAGCTCTTTCTTGTAGCCGTCCATGAAGAACCAGGAGGGCTGGCTGGCCTGGGCCTGGGCGTAGAGGTCGCCGATCTCGACGGCGACGGGCTGGAGCCCGCTATGATCGGTGTGCGGTGCGTGCGGCTCCATGATCCGCAGGATGGCGAAGGCCCGTTCATCCATGCCTAGATCGGCGTGGGCGCCAGCTTCGGCCTCAATGCCTAAGGCCAGGTCTTCAAACTCCTTCAGGCCCTCAGCGGCGGCGATCTGCCCCTGCTCGAAGCGACGAATGATCTCCAGAACCCGCTCAGAGAACCGTCCGAATTGGGCTGGGTTCCTATCGACCAGCTCTCGCGTCACACGGCGGAGCTCGGCCGCCTTGCGAATGAATGCCTCCTGGAGCTCCTCATCGGACTTTTCGTCGGTCTGGAAGTCGTCCTTGAAGTCTGGATCGGTGATGTTGCGGAGGCGGACGGTTGTGGTCAGGCCGGTAGCGCGGACATGCTCCTCCAGCATGTCCCTGATCTTGCCAGAATAGGTCAGGTGATCGAGGCTCTCGTCCTTGGTGATCGCCTGTTGCGCCAGCCGTAAGAAGGTAGCGGCCCACTTCATGTCCTCGGTGAAGTCGAGGATCGCCGGATCGGGCGACAGATCGCCATAGGTCCGCACGAAGTGGCGCCCCAGCCGCTGAAGCTCGAACCAGTCGTCCTCGCGGCCGTCGGCCACCAGCCTCTCGATGGCGTAGGCGGCGGTCTTCTCGTCCATGCCGTCGAGGCCCAGCAGTCGAAGCTGACGCTTGAACTCGGCATGGGTCTTCCGCAAGTCGCGGCGTAGCAGGTCGAGGTCACGCAGGGCGTTCTGAACGTCCTCGGCACGATAGGACGACAGAGCCTCGTCAAGGTGCTGGGTTACTCCGATGTAGTCCACGATCCGGCCGTGCGGCTTTGTCACCGTCGAACCGTCCGGTCGTTTCGACGAATGAGTCCGGTTAGTGCGGGCGATGGCTTGGAGCAGTCCGTGCTCACGCAGGGGCTTGTCCAGATACATGACGTGCTCGTTCGGGGCGTCGAACCCGGTAAGGAGCTTATCACACACGATGAGAAAGCTAGGCTCATCGCCTGAGCCCTTGAACGCCTTCTTGGCCGCCTTCTCTCCGTCAGCGTCGAGATAGTGGGCGCGCAACTCGGCGCGGACGGCCTCGATGTCCGCACCCTCGCTCGGCTTGTCGTCCTCCTGGCTCTTGGAGAACACGCACGCGATCATGCTGTCGGCTTTGGCCGCAGCATCCGCCTCGGCCATACCGTCCTTCGCCAGATCGGCGGCGATCACCTCCGCCAAGGCCAGTCGATAGAGCACGACCGACTCGCGGTCGATGGCGACGATCTGGGCCTTGAAGCCATCCGGGCGACAGGTCTGCTTGAAGTGCTCCCAGATGTCGCGGGAAATCAGCCGAATGCGCTCGGGATGCTTTGCGATCAGGGCGAGGCTGACACCCTTCTGCTTCAGCTTTTCGCGCTTCTCGTCCGACAGATCGACGAACCAGCGGTCGAACAGAATGTCGATCTCGGCTTCGTTGATCGACCACTCGGTCTTTCGGCCCTCGTAGAGGATCGGCACGGTCGCCCCGTCGCGCACGGCGTCGTCGATCCCGTATTTGTCGAGGTAGGTTTCGCCCGGCTCGCTGAAGCGGGCGTAGGTGTCCTTATCGGCCTTCTTTATCGGTGTGCCGGTGAAGCCGAAGTAGCGGGCGTCGGGCAGCGTCGCCTGAAGAAAGGCGCCGAGGTCTTTCTCCTGCGTGCGGTGGCATTCATCCACCAGCACGATCCAGTCGTCCGAGTTCGGGATCGCCTCCTTGGAGCCTTGGAATTTGAAGATGGTCGAGAGGAGGATTTGGCCGGAACCGCCGCGCGCCACGGCCTCGCGCAGTTCGCCGACCGAGGCCGCCTGTTTCGGGTTGGGTAAGCCACACGCGACGAATGTCTTGGAAATCTGGTCGTCCAGATCAATTCGGTCGGTGAGGACGAGGATGTTGGGGTTCTGGAGCGTCGGCGCATCCAGCGTCAGATGGGTCTTCAGCTTCAGGGCGAGGAACACCATCGTCAGGCTCTTTCCCGAGCCTTGGGTGTGCCAGATCAGACCTGTCTTCTTGGTGCCCTCGGCGACGCGGTTCACCGCCTTGTTGACCGCCCGGAACTGCTGATAGCGGCAGACCTTCTTGATCCGCCGCCCAGTGTCGGGATCGGTCTCGAAGACGATGAAGTGGGCCGGCAGGTCCAGCAGTCGCGACGGCTCTAGCAGGCACCACAAATCTTTGGTCAGGTCGTCGGCAAACTCGTCGCGGGTGCGTGGCCATGGGTCGGGCCAGGGGGCGTAGAACTTCGCAGGGGCTCCGGTCGCGCCATACAGCGTCGCCATGCCGTCCGTCACGACGCTGAAAGCGTTGGGGTAGAACAGGCGCGGAATGTCGCGCTCATACTGCTTGATCTGCTCGAACGCCTGACCGGAACGATCCGCCGCCTTCAGCGGGCATTTCGCTTCAATCACGACCAGCGGGATGCCGTTCACGAACACCACCAGATCGACGATCCGCGACCGCTGCGCCTCGACCTTGAACTGTCGCACGACGTGGTAGCGGTTCCTATCGGGTCGCTTGAAGTCGATCAGGACGACAGGCTTGTCCTTGGCCTCCCCCTTCAGCCGCCGGGAATAGGCGCCGCGCAGACGCCGCTGCCATTCCTCGTTGTCCGACAGGGTGGAGAGGTCGCTGTAGATCGCTTCGGCGTCCTCGGCGTCCAAGCCCTCATTCAGGGCCTGAAGGGCCTCGATCAGCACCGGCTTCAGCAGGACGCGGTTCGCTTCCTGCCGCATCGCCATCGCCGCCTCGTGATGAAGTGCGACGTAGCCCATGCCGGTCAGGGCCTCGAGCGCAGGTTTTTCGGCGAGGCGGTATTCGCTCATGCGGGCACCCGGACACTGCCGGAGAGAAGATCGGCAGACACAGCAGTTTTTGTGATCCTCAACGACAAAATCGTGGCTCGTTGAGCTTCGATGGCAGAATCAAGATCACGCATAGTGATGACGTAATCCCTCTGAACTTCACGAGACGGCACGGGGATCATTATTTTGCCCACAGTTCCTTGGTTCACGGATGGAACAGCACCGGGCTGAACGTAGTCAGCCATGTCGATGGTGTTGAAGGCATAGAACAAGAACCACGACTCAATGGCGGTTGGCACCGCTCCCATGACGTTGTTGTCCACAATGATCTCGCTTGATGAGATGCGTCGTTTGTTTGTGAGCAACGTCGCCCCGACCTTCGGAAAGAACGTCGTTCCCGGCGGGAAGGGCTTGGCTCGCAGCACCTTTAAGTCGGCCTGATCGACGTAGTTTTCCGCACTTACCAGTTCTGTCTCGTTGCCCGGCCGGTTCATGTCCGAAACCTTGGCGAACGGGTAGGCTCCGCTCCGCTTCCCTTGGTGCTTGATGGGGAATCCGTAGCCGCCACCGAGCCGACACACGTCAGCCAGCGGCCGCATGTCGCCCGGTAAGGCCATGAGTCTTTCAAGCTGGTGTTCGCGAGCCTCAAGGGTTTGAGACAACACAGCACCCGCTATCGTTATCGCCACATCCACCGAGCGAAGAACCTCGGCGATCCGCCGCTGCTCGTCGAGCGGTGGGAGGACGATGGGCCAATCGAGCAGAATGTCCTTCCGCAGACCCTTCACTGTGGTCCCAGTCGCGACATCCGCGAAGTGCGTAGAACAGTGTCGCAGCCAATGGAACAGGAAGTCGCCATCGAGCGAGTCAGCCGGGGTCAGCGCGAGCAGGTCTTGGTTGATCGCAACATCGACGCCGTAGCGAACGACCGATCCCACGGCCATTCGCATTGCCAAAATGTTGGTCCCTGCCGCAACCCGACGCGATGACGAGTTCTCAAGCCCCTCGGCGGTGATCCCTTCCAAAGGCTCGCGCGCGCCGCTCGTCACGTCTTTCACGCTGGCCCATGGTAGATCGCGCCCCCAGTAGGCCGGGTTGTCACGGGGTGGAGTTCCGCCGCCTTGGGCAGCTTTCAAGAACTGTCCGAACCGGCCCGGTCGCCACCCTTCCGGCACCTCACTCGACATAGCCGAGCCTCTTCAGATGCTCGAACATCACTGCCTCGGCCTCGTTGCGCTCGGCAATCAGGTCTTGGAGCTTGGCGACTTCGGCGGCCACATCCACCGCTGCAGCGTCCGCACCGGTTTGGACGTAGCGGCTAATATTCAGGTTGAAGCTGTTGGCCGCGATCTCCTCGATCTCCGCGACGCGAGCAAGCTTCTCGGCGTCGGCAAAGCCATGGAAGGCGGCGGCCAGCGTTCGAACATCGGCGTCCGACAGATGGTTTTGGGCCTTCCCCGGCGTGAAAGTGGCGTCGCCGTTGACGACCAGCACCTTACCCTTCCGCTCGGCGGGCTTGGTCTTGCGGATGATCAGGATCGCCGCCGGGATGCCCGCGCCATAGAACAGGTTGGGCGCCAGTCCGATCACCGCCTCGATGATGTCGGCCTTCAGCATGGCCTCGCGGATGCGGCCCTCGGCTCCGCCACGGAACAGCACGCCGTGCGGCACGACCGCGCCCAGCATGCCGTCGTCCTTTATCGAAGAGACCATGTGCTGAACGAAAGCGAGATCGCCATAGCCCTTTGGCGGCACGCCAAACAGATCACGACCGAACGGATCGCCATTGGTCCAGACCTCGTGCCCCCATTCCTTCACCGAGAAGGGCGGGTTGGCCAGCACCCGGTCATAGGCACCGACGCCAGGTGTGAACTCCTGCGCGCGCGGATCGTATCGCTTCGGATCGAGGATAGTGTCGCCCTTGGCAATAAACGCGTCGTCGATGTCATGAAGGAACAGGTTGATTTGGGCGATGGCCCAAGTGTCCAATTCCTTCTCCTGTCCATAGAGGGACAGGCTGCGCGGGTCTTGGCCGTTTGCCTTCAGGTGCTGCGCCGCCTCCAGCAGCATGCCGCCCGAGCCGCAGGTGGGGTCGTAGATCGACATGCCCGGCTGGGGATCGAGGCATTCGACGATCAGCTTCACGACCTGCCGGGGCGTGTAGAACTCGCCGCCCTTCTTGCCCGCGCCCTCGGCGAACTGCTCGATCAGATACATGTAGGCGTCGCCCAGCATGTCGGGCGGCACGTCACTGTTCCGCAGCCGATGCTTCTCGAAATGGGCGAGCAGCCGCTCCAGACGCGCGTCGGGGAACCGTTCCTGATTGGCGAAGTCCACGTCGCCGAACACGCCACGCAGACGCAGGTTGGCGTCCTCGATGGCGGCGAAGGCGTTGTTCAGATGCTGGCCGATCTGGGTGGCGTGCTTCCTGACCGCGTTCCAGTGATGCTGGGGCGGGACGTGGAAGCGATGCTCGTCAGGATCGGCCGCCTCATCGCGGTCGCCGGTCTCGGCCAGCAGCACCTCGAACTCCTCATCCCAGACGTCGCACAGGCGCCGGTAGAACAGCAGGGCGAAGATGTAGTCCTTGAACTTCCCCGCATCGACGTGGCCGCGCAGGATGTCAGCGGCCGTCCAAAGATGGCGTTCAAGTTCGGATTGCGTAAGCGTCGGCACTGATTTCCCCCTGGCGTCCACACTCGACGTCCCCGCCCAAGCGTTGAATCGGTCACGAGGCCTGGGGTCAAGGGCGACCAGGAAGTTGGACCTTCGAGACTGGCGGTCAGCTAGCTAAGGATGCTTCTTCACACACGGAGTTTGCCTATGCCGGGCGGCAACATTCTCATTCGTCGTTCGCCGGAGATGTACCTGGTCGCCTACGCCTTGGCGCGAGCTGGAGCAGACGGTACGCCTCCGTCTTGGCTCGGCGTGGGTTCGTGGAACGAAGCCTATGACCTTTTCTACCTGGTGCTTGGCAATGGGCGGTCGCAGTCCACGTTCCGCAATAGCCTCAAGGCAGCGCGTGACACGTTCGACGGCCATTTCGAGAACGGACGACAGGGGTGGCGGCAATCCAGCAAGATTGAGCGGCCGCCCGCGCCGAACAAGAGGGCTGCCGAAACGATGGAGACGTGGCAGTCGCGCAGCGAAGCCGAGCTGCGGGAGGCTGTTCTCACGCTTATTGCTGAAAGCGTCGCCGATGCAGGAGCGACGCCCGAAGCGGATGTTCCGACTGAGGACCTGGCCGAGGCTGATGCGCGCCTGAAGGTGTTGGCCGAGGTGACGCGTCGGCAAGGGCAGAAGCAGTTTCGGGGCGAGTTGATGAAGGCGTATGGGGCGGCCTGTGCGATTTCAGGGTGCGACGTGCGCGAGGTGCTCGAAGCCGCGCATATTCGCCCCTATCTCGGCCCCCACAGCAACGATGTTACAAATGGCCTCCTGCTTAGGGCCGATCTTCACACCCTGTTCGACCTCCGCCTGATCAAGATCAACGCCGATACGCTGACCGTTCAGGTGTCAGACGAACTGAAGCAATCTCCCTATGGCGAGTTTCACGGGAAGCCGATGCGCCTACCAGATGATCCGGCGCAAAGGCCGAGCAAGACGGCGTTGGCCGCAATCATGCTCAGTTGAGCGCTTGATGGCGGTGCTGAGCAATCAGCCTCCGAGCAGATTGTTGGACGCCCCGCACCGCTTGCCGATGATTAGGCCGCCGGGCTGGCTGCGTCTGATCCCGAACGCTGCCCGAACGTCCGATTCAGCGCCCTTCAAAAGGTAATCGACGGCCTCATCAAAATTGACTTCATGGAGGTGAGGATTGCTTGTCTCCAGGCCGAGCCGTCCGCCAATCGGCACAGACTTGATGGTCTTGGCCGCATAGGGCCTGTTGGTGATCTGTTTGATCCATCGCGTTTGCAGTCGGGTCAGCTTTTTCACTAGCTCGGACGGCACGTGCGCGAGGATGTGGCAGTGCCCGCCGATTTGGGGTCCGTTTTCGTGCACCCATATCCACGAGCGCTCATGTCCCGACGCCTTTAGATGTTTACCAAGGCAATCAAGGAAGGCGCTCGTGGCAGCCACCATTTCCTCCAAGGGTATGCCTGCTGCTTCCCAGGTGATCGTGATCATACGATTGGGCGGGAGACCGAGGGCGAAGCTACGGGCTGCCGCCGCGCTTAGCTGCTGGAGCTGCGCGTCGGTCAGCCCATAGCTTTTCCTATCAGCACGGTTGCGATTCCCGCCCCATGGGGACCGTTGGTCTCCCCTACCTTATATAGAGGTATGGCCTCCCGTGTTGGTCTGCCAATGTGGCGATATAGCTCTGCATTTTCAGCACCTAATGCGGCTGCCGAAGGTTCGTCGGAGCCTGCTGAGCCGTGAGGTTTCACCTGCGGACGTGTGCGGCTGTCAGCATCCTTTCTCAGACGATCTGCTTCTCGGCCTGCCTCGTCCAGGATGGCGCGGCCTAGTCGAGCGAGCGCACGCTCCAGGCCAGCGCTGCCGGGGAATGCCTCAGGCGGTGAGAAAGGGGAATTGCCGCCGGGAGAAACTGGATGGGGCACGCCATTGAGACCAGCGGCGGAGGAGCCAGGTGCCGCGCTTGCGGTCCCGGCCCCTCCGGCTGTCCGCATCACTGATCAGGGTTCTGACTGTCTGTGGAGCGGTCGACTATGGATTTGATGCTGTCGGCCTTTACCAGCCGCCGTGCGCCGATATAGACGGTCTCAAGCCGCCCTTCTTCAATCAGTTCGTAGGTTTTGGACCGACCGATGCCCAGCATCTTGGCGGCCTCGGCGATGGAATGGAGAAGTGGTGTCAATGGACACTCCTGGACCAGGGGGTCACCGCTGACTCAGCGGGTCCAGACGGGCTTGCCCGGACGCAATTCTATCGCCGAGATTCTCGCCGCCGTCAGCCCGAAGTGCTGTGGATGAATGCCGCCGACCTGTGGGAGCTTGGCTCCGCATGACTTGGTTGACCTTGTTGCGTCCTATCCTTGGCAGGGGGATCGCCTAACCCCGATCCACCAGGTTGACGACGGTGCTATGATCGTCGTCACAAAAGGCTCCCCACGCTTCCATCATGCCGCGTCGCTTCTCCAGCAGGTCGCCGCGCCGATAGGCCGCCTCGACCTTGTTGGCGACGACGTGAGCCAGAGCCGCTTCCGCTACTTCCCCAGGATAGTTGGTTTCCTCAGACACCCAATCGCGAAACGAGGACCGGAAGCCATGGACATGGAAAGGTTCTTCAGCATCCCGCAGCACCTTCAGAAGCGTCATGTTCGACATGGGATTCTTGAGAGAGCTTCCGGGGAAAACGAGATCGGTTCCGGCGACGCGCATGGTATTGGCCTTGGCAAGGACTGCAAGGGCAGCTTGCGAAAGGGGCACGACGTGGACCCGGCGCGCCTTCATTCTCGACGCCGGGACGGTCCACAGACCGGCCTCCGTATCGAACTCATCCCAGGTCGCTTCGCGCACTTCCTGAGACCTCGCAGCGGTCAGGATCAAGAACTCCAGAGCGAGTCGTCCAAACGAGAATCGCTCCCTCAAGCGAAGCAAGTAGCTAGGAACATTCGCGTACGGCATGGCCAGCCGGTGCGTGTCTCTCGGCGGTTGGCGGGGCAGTCCTCGACCGGCGGCAAGTGATCGGGCGGGGGCCTCGGTGGCGCGCCACCCCTGCGTATGTGCATAGTCCAAGGTGGCGCAGATGCGCTGACGTAGCCGCCGCCCCGTTTCGGGCTTGGTCGTCCAAACGGACTGGAGCGCCAATACGATATCAGCGGCATCGATATCGCCGACCGGACGGTCCCCGAGTTTGGGAAATGCGTAGGTCTTGAGCATCGCAAGTCGGGCGTCCGGTCGTCCCGAGGCTTTCGATTTGGGATGGCCGAGATTGCAGAACGCTTCAGCGGCTTCCCGGAACGTGACGGCGGCGGCCTTGGCCTGGCGTTTCTCAGTCGCGGGATCACGACCTTCAACACGAATCTGATGGCGAAGTCGGGATGCTTCGGCGCGGGCCTCGGCTAAAGACACAAGGCGGGCGGACCCTACGGCATAGTCACGCCGAATGCCGCAGTGTTGGACCCGAACCTTCCAGGATGCACCGCCGCGCCGATCTACTTTCAGGAACAGCCCGTCGCCATCCTGGTAGGTTCCTGGTCGGTTCAGGGCGGCTTTCACTTCGTTCGCCGTCAGCTTTCCCATAAGTCTTCGCCCACACTCTCCACTTCGGTTTCGCCCACATTTCCGCCCACGAAATATCGCGGCTGCGGGCGAACGCGCTCGGATCAATGCGAAGAATTATGGACAACGAAGCCCTGTGTTTCCAGGGTCTCTACGGACCCTGGTGCACGTCAGCGGACGATGGGATGGCGGAGAGGGTGGGATTCGAACCCACGGTACCCTTGCAGGCACGCCGCATTTCGAGTGCGGTACATTCAACCACTCTGCCACCTCTCCATTTTGGGGGCACCGACGCAGGGCCGGGCGAGCGAGGGCGCGATCTCTAATGCGGGCTTTGCGCAAACGCAAGCGGTGCATCCAAGGGCGGGGTTCAGACGTATAGCCACCATGACCCACACCCGCCTCATTGCCCGAAGTTTTGCTGTCGTCATGGCGGCATTTGCCTTTGCGGCCTGTGCCGACAGCCAGGCCCAGACGCGCCGCGAGGTGCCTCCGTTACGAGGCGAACAGCGTACCGCGATCTTCGCCGGGGGGTGCTTCTGGTCCATCGAGCACGGCTTTGAGCAGATCCCGGGCGTTATCGAGGCGGAATCCGGGTTCACCGGCGGTCATGTGGTCAATCCGTCCTATCGACAGGTGGTGGCGGGCGGGACCGGCCATGTCGAGGCTGTCCGCGTCACCTATGATTCCGGCCGGGTGACCTATCGAGATCTGGTGGACCGGTTCTGGCGCATGATCGACCCGACCGACCCGGACGGTCAATTCTGTGACCAGGGCCCATCCTATGTGTCCGGTGTCTATGCGACGCCGGCCCAGCGACCGGTCGCGGAGGCGTCCCGCCGCGCGGCGGTGGCGGTTCTGGGTCAGTCGCGGTTTCGCACACCGGTCTTGGATGCACAGCGATTCTGGCGAGCCGAATCCTACCATCAAGACTATGCCCGGCGGCATCCAGCCAACTACCAGGCCTATGCGACGGGGTGTCGCCGCGCGGCGCGGCTCAGGGCCGTGTGGGGCTGACCGGAACCGGAAGGCCGGTTTCGGGATCACGAGGCTGGGGGGCGAAGCCCTCGCCGATCCCGATGGCCAGATCCCGCGTTCGTTCTGGATCGAGGCGGACGGTGGCGTCCGTCCAGCCGTCAAAGCGAACGAAATCCGCCTCGAATTCGTGGCGGAACCGGCCTTCTATGGACGCCATCAGAACACGGTGCCCCTGATCCACAGTCAGGGGGTCTTCAGCCTCGGCCTGGTTCTGCGGATGGGCTTCGCGGACCCACATGGTCAGCTCAGGCGCGTCTGGGCCCGACAGGCGGTCGCGCCCATAGTAGGCTAGGGAGTTGTAGAGGAAGCGGTCATCCGCCGCGATCACGGTTCCGGGGCCCAAGGCTTCAGCCGCGTCCAGGATGCGCGTGGTGCCGACCTCCCAGCCGCGCACACGCTTGAACGAGCTGCCCAGCCCGGCGCGATCGGCCAGATGCGGCCAGGCTCCGAACACCAGAACCATGACCGCCACGACGATCTGGAAAGCCAGGCCGCCCATGAACCACCGATAGGCGTGCCAGCGCAGGAGCCAGGCGGCGGCCAGTATGACAGCGGGAGTATAGGCCACAGCGGCCCAGTTGGCGTTTGCGCGCGACAGCAACGCCTGAATGAAGACGAGGATCAGCGGCGGCAGCACGAAGGCCAGCAACAACCGGTCCGATGGCGAAAGGTCGAACCGCCGCGCCGCCGCCAGGCCCGCTCCGATCAGGATGGCGGCAAACGGCACGGGGCCCAGGACCATGGTTTGCGATACCAGGAACTCCAGTGCCTCGCCAGGATGGAACAGGTCCGCGACGTTCCAGTTGGCGTTGGCAGCGGTGTGGCTGACCGTCGAGAAGTCATGCAGGGCGTTCCAGATCAGGTTCGGGGCCGCGACCACAAGCAGGCCCGTAGCAGCAGCCAGGACCCGCATGGGCGTCCAGCCGGCGCGGGCCGAAGGCGTACTGATCAGATGCAGGGCGACGCCGATGAGCAGATAGAGCGAAGCGTATTTGCTGAGAAAGGCCCCGCCGAGGGCCAGTCCGGCAAAAAGCGCCGTGCGCGCCGAAGGGCGGGCTTGAAAGGCCACATAGGCCCACAGGGCCAGGGCGGCGAAAAACAACAGGGGCGCATCGGTCGAGGCGATCCCGACCGACAACTGGACGCCGGGCATCAGCAGATAGAGGACACCTCCCCAGAAGCCGGTTCGCTCATCATAGAGCCGGGCTCCCACGCGAAAGAGAATGAGTCCCGTCGCCGCATGTAGCAGTGACGATGACAGCCTTACAAAGGGCTCGCTGTCGCCACCGATCCCGGTCGTCAGGGCGATCAGCCAGGCCAGCATCGGGGGCTTGGAGAAATAGCCGAAGGCCAGGTCGCGCGACCACAGCCAGTACTGGGCCTCGTCCGGGTAGAGCTCCAGCGGCGTCACGAACAGCGCCGCCAGCCGGATCACGGTGATTCCAAGCGTCAGCCACAGGAACAACCGCCAGAATCTGTGAAATTCTTGCGAACCGGCGTCGGACGAGGCTGCGGCGGAGAGGGCCATTGGCGGGCCTGTACACCAACCAGGCGAAAGGTGTCACCTCCATGCCACGCTTGGCGACTGTCACGCCTCTGTCACAGACCTGTCGCCATCCTTTATAGACTCGCTCCTAAACGCGCCGCATACAACGGGCTGTCCGGGACGGCCTTAATTCTGCCATCGGCTATCTCACCCCAAGGGATCTCAAGAATGACGAACCTCAAGCGCGCTATCTGGGCCACCACGGCCCTTGTCGGCGGTGTTCTGGCGGCTACGGCTGCCTCCGCCCAGTCCACCGGCTCGGAAACCTTCGAAGAAGATACCGTGGCCGAAGTCATCGTCACCGGTGCCCGTGGCCCGGCCAACGTCGACGGTCTGGCCGTCGAAGAGACGGTGACCCGTGCCCGCTCGACCCTCACGGGCGAATATCTGGAAAGCCAGCAGCCGGGTCAGTCCGTTCTGGCCTCGATCGCGATCCTCCCGGGCGTGACCTTCTCGAACAGCGACTCCTACGGCGCTTCGGGCGGTGACATCACGGTGCGCGGCTTTGACTCCAACCGCATCTCGCTGAACCTGGACGGTATTCAGCTGAACGACACCGGCAACTACGCCATCTACTCGAACCAGCAGCTCGACCCGGAACTGATTGAGCGCGTCGGCGTCAACCAGGGGTCGACCGACGTCGACAGCCCGACGGCCTCGGCCACCGGTGGTTCGATCAACATGGTCACCCGTCGTCCCGGCCCGGACATGGGCTTCATTGTCCAGCCGTCGGTCGGTTCGTTCGACTATCGCCGTATCTTCCTGATGGGCGAAACCGGCGAGATCGGCCCGTGGGGCACCCGCATGTGGGCCGCCTATTCACACACCGAATATGACCACTTCGCCGGCGTCGGCGGCGTCCAGAAGGACCAGTACAACGCCCGCATCTGGCAGCCGGTCGGCCAGAACGGCGACTTCATGGCGGTGGCGTTCCACTACAACGAGAACCGCAACCAGTTCCCGCAGACCCGCGACAGCGTTGATACGTTCAATCTGAACGGCACCTTCTCGGCGACGCCCAACTCCACCAGCTGTACCCTTCTGGCTGGTGTCAACGGCACCCGTCAGGACCAGGCGAGCAGCTCGCTGAATCCCGGCTGCAGCAACTACTATATGTTCAGCGTCAACCCGTCGAACACGGGCAGCATCCGCGGTCAGTCACGCTTCACCCTGAGCGACAGCCTGACCCTGACGATTGACCCGACGTTCCAGTACGTCCTGGCCAACGGCGGCGGTATCACCAACGTCGAAGAAACCGACCAGCGGCTGCAGGGGTCAACGTTTGATCCGCTGAACCGGCGGCAGATCACCTATGGTGTCGGTGGCGTTGCCGTTTTCCCGGCGGTGTTCAACGGCGTCGACTTGAACGGTGACGGCGACTTGCGTGACCGGATCAAGCTGTATTCGCCCTCCAACACCAACACCCGCCGTTACAGCGTCAACGCCTCGCTGATCTGGGACTTCAACGACGATCACCGCGTTCGCTTTGCCTATACCTGGGATCACGGCAATCACCGCCAGACCTCGGAGTTCGGCTATCTGGACCTGTCGGGCAACTGGGACAGCTGGTTCGGCGGCAAGGACGGCCACGGCCGTCAGGTTCTGACCCTGGACGGCAACGTGTTCCAGGAGCGCAATCGTCAGTCGATCGCCATCCTGAACCAGTTCGCCATCGAGTATAATGGTCGCTATCTGAACGACACGGTTCGTGTGAACCTGGGTCTGCGCGCGCCGTATTTCTCCCGCGAGCTGAACAACTACTGCTGGCAGACGGACACTTTCAACGCTTGGTGTACCGAGCAGCGTCCCGTGACGCCGCTGGTCAGTGCGTCGGCGTCGACCACGGCCGGTGCCCCGGTGTCGTTCGAGCGCGACTACGATGCCCTGCTGCCGAACGTTGGCGCGTCGTGGGAGTTTGCTCCGAACCACACGACCTACATCAGCTATTCGGAAAACCTGTCGGCTCCGCGTACCGACGACCTGTACGACCGCGTGCCGGCCAACCCCGACCCCGAGCGCAGCCGCAACTATGAAATCGGCTACCGCTTCGGCAACGGCGACCTGATCGTCTCGACCTCGGCCTATTATTCGCAGTTCGAGAACTTCATCGTTCGCGGCTTCGAAGTCCTGCCGGATCTGTCGACGATCGCCTATTCGATCAACGCCGGTGACATCGATCGCTGGGGCTTCGACGGCTCGCTGGGCTATCAGGTGACCGACAGCTTCTCGGTCTTCACCTCGGCCTCGTGGATTCAGACCGAGCTGCAGAACGACATCCCGAACACCTCGGGTGGCTTCTACAACACCACCGGCAACGAGCTGGCTGAGGTGCCGCAGTTCCAGTGGGCCCTGCGCGGCGAATATTCGCGTGGCCCGATCACCCTGGGGGCCCAGGCCCGCTATGTCGGTGAGCGTTGGACCAACCTGGTCAATGACGAATCGACCCCGTCCTACACGGTCGTCGACCTGGATGGCCGCGTGGACCTCGGCTTCATCAACGAGCGCACCTACCTGCAGGTGAACGTCCAGAACCTCTTCAACGAGCGTTACCTGGGCAACATCTCGACGGCTGAAGCGGGCAACCGCACGGCCGACCGCGGTGCCCCGCGTGCGATCTCGGCCTCGCTGCGCATCGCCTTCTAAGCGCGACGCACAGTCAAACGACAGAGGGGGGCGGAGCCGAAAGGCTCCGCCCCTTTCGTTTGCGTGGCTTGCGGGGCGGGCCTCGGCCCCCTATCTGGTCGCGCCTTGGTACGCCTGAGAGGACCTGCCTGAGATGACCGGGATCATCCCCGCTGAATGGTCGCCACACCGGGCGATGTGGGTCGGCTGGCCCAGCCACGAAGAGCTGTGGGAAGAGAACCTCGCACCGGCGCAAGACGAGGTGGAAGCGTTGGTCCGGGCCCTGGCCGGAGCCGGGCGCGAGCGCGTGCGTCTGCTGGTCGGCAAGCCGGAGGCCCTGGCCGACGCTCAAGGGCGCTTTGCTGATGTCGCCGGCGTCGAGGTTGTGGCCGGGCGGTTCGGTGACATCTGGCTCAGGGATACCGGCCCCATCTTTGGTCCGGGCTCGCGCCGGGCCGCCGCTTTTCGCTTCAACGGCTGGGGTGGCAAGTACGAGCTGGCGTATGACGACACCGTCGCCGCCCAGATCGGAGAGGCGTCAGGCGTGCCGCTGGACCGGCATGACTTTATTCTGGAAGGCGGTGCGCTGGACCATGGCGGAGACGGGACGATCCTGACCACGCGCCAGTGCGTGCTGAACCCAAACCGAAATCGCGGCTGGGATGAGGCGATTGCAGAAGCTGCGCTGATCGAAGCCCTGGCCGCGCGACGGGTCGTCTGGCTGGGTGACGGGCTTCTCAACGACCACACGGATGGCCACGTCGACAATCTGGCCCGTTTCGTTGCCCCGGGTGTGGTGGCCTGTCCGATCGCCTTTGGGATCGATGATCCAAACGCGGGGGTCTATGATGCCTGCGCTCAGGACCTGGCCGAGGCCGGGCTCGACGTCGTGCGTATTCCGTCGCCGGGCCGTCAGGTCGATGCGGATGGCGCGGTCATTCCTGCCAGCCACATGAACTTCCTGATCGCCAATGGGGCCGTCATCGTTCCGACCTATGGAAACGAGACGGCCGTGCGCCTGGTCGTCGAGGTTCTGGCCGATCTGTTCCCGGATCGGGAGGTCATCGCCCTGCCCTCGAGTGCCATCCTGACCGGGGGCGGTTCGTTCCACTGTATCAGCCAGCAGGAGCCGGAATGAGTGGCGAGTGGCGAGTGGCGAGTGGCGAGGTTCGTCACTACCGGGAACTCCGGGTTTGGCAGAAGGCCATGGCCTTGGTGCGCGGGGTCTATCAGGCCAGCAGCGGCTGGCCCACGGATGAACGATTTGGGCTAGTCAGTCAGGTTCGGCGCGCCGCTGTTTCTGTCCCGTCAAACATCGCCGAGGGCTGCGCGCGGAGAGCAACCGGCGACTTCGTGCGGTTCCTCTCGATCGCTAGGGGCTCGCTAGCCGAAGTGGAGACGCAAATGCTCCTCGCCGAGCAATTGTCCTATCTTTCGACAGAAGCGCTTGAGCCTCTGTTGCAATCTTCCGACGAAATTAGCCGAATGCTGGCTTCGCTGATCGCCAAACTGGAAGCGCGTCGCCCATGACACTCGCCACTCGCCACTCGTCACTCGTCACTCGTTCGATCTCCGTCGCCGCCATCCAGACCTCCTATGGCGATGACCTCCAGGCCAATATCGACAAGACGATCGACTTCATCCGTGAGGCGGCGGATCGCGGGGCCCAGGTCGTCCTGCCGTCGGAGCTGTTTCAAGGCCCCTATTTCTGTGTCAGCCAGGAGGAGCACTGGTTTGCCCACGCCCATCCGTGGCGCGAGCATCCGTGCGTGGTTCAGCTGGCTTCGGTGGCCCGGGAGCTGGGGATCGCAATCCCTGTCTCGATCTTCGAGCGCGACGGACCCCAGTATTACAATTCCCTGGTCATGCTGGATGCTGATGGCGAGGCCCTGGGCGTCTATCGCAAGAGCCATATTCCCGATGGCCCCGGCTATCAGGAGAAATACTATTTCCGCCCTGGCGATACCGGCTTCAAGGTCTGGAACACGCGTCATGGCCGGGTTGGCGTCGGCATCTGTTGGGACCAGTGGTACCCCGAAACGGCGCGCGCGATGATGCTGATGGGGGCCGAGGTGCTGATGTATCCTACCGCCATCGGCACCGAGCCGCACGACCATGAGCTGGACACCGCCGAGCCGTGGCGGCGTGCCATGCAGGGCCATGCCGTGTCGAACGTGGTGCCCGTCGTCGGGGCCAACCGGATCGGCCACGAACGGGTGACCGAGGCAGGACAGACCTTCTATGGCCACAGCTTCATTGCCGACCATCGCGGCGATCTGGTCGAGAGCTTCGGGCGTGAGGATGAGGGCGTGCTGGTTCACGCCTTCGACCTGGAGTTCCTGGACCGGCACCGGGCCGCCTGGGGCTTTTTCCGGGATCGCCGCACGGACCTGTATGGTCCGCTGCTGGGCCCGCCGCGCGCCTAGTTCAGACCAAGCGCCAGGCGTTCGGCTGCACAGGTCGGATTGGTGTGTCCCAGCTGCCGGGCTGCGGCCAGTTCGGAGCGGGCCTGGGCGATATCGGCCTGGTAGGCCGGTGTGGCCACGATGGCTTCAAACAGCTCATAGCCGAGTTGCTGACCGGCCGTGACGTCGGCGGCATAGTGTAGGCCGCAGACGAGGCGGCTCTCACCGATGACGCGCCCGCGATAGGTCAGGGCATCGGCCTGATCCGGCGCGGCATCGGCCATGATCAGGCCAAAGACGATGCCCGCCGTGGCATGGCTGGAGGGCGCGGAAGAGTTGGTGCGGTAGCTGTCATCGACGCGAATACAGGTGGCCACCGATGGGTCATCGACGAAGGGGCGTGGCCGAAAGATGCGCGCCTTGGCCACGCGAGCCGCGGCCGAAATGTCCTCCAGGGCACGGCTGAACAGCCGAACGAGGGCCGGCGGTGGGGTCTCGGACAGCCGTGTTCCCAAGGGACAGTCGAAATGTCCAAGCGCCAGGGCCGGCGAGATCTCGGCGTGGTTCTGGGCCAGGGTCCAGCGCGGAGAGCCCGGGGCAACCCAGCCGGCGCGGGTAGCCACCTGGTCCGCGCGTTCAGCCGCCGAGCCGGGCTCGGGCGGCAAGGGGGTCGCCTGACCCAGGCGCTGATGGGTTTCGGTGTCCAGATAGGCAGCGGGGCGCTCGGCCTGGCCGGTTTCCGTCGCGACCGGTGCCACGCGCGCACCGACGGGCGCACAGGCGGCGGTCACCAGAAGGAGGGCGGCGGTGGCCAGCGGACGCCTCATCCCGGCAAGCCTTCCCAGGTGACCGTCACGGTCGACTGGCCGTCCTGGGGGGTGACCACGACATTGAGTTCACCGCCGGCGGCTGTGTCTGCCCCGAACTGCTGGGTGTCACCCATGGTCATTTCCGCGCGCGCGGTCAGGCCGGATTCCTCGGCGCGCTGGCGATAATAGGCGATGACGGTGCCGGGCTCAGCCTCGGTCTGGAAGGTCAGCAAGCCGGCGTTGTCGGTGGGCGAGGTAACGGATGACAGCACCCGAGAGTCGGGGTAGGGCCGGGTGTAGGCCGGACCGCTGGCCGCGACATCCGGGCCTGTGGCGACAACCACTTCGCGACCGTCGTTGTCGCGATAGGTCGAGGTGGAATTCTCGCCCTCGGTCTGGGTGTGGATCGTCCCGTCGGGCGTATGCAGGGTGCGGTCTTCCTCTGTGCCGCCATTGCCGCAGGCAGCCAAAGGCAGGGCGAGGAGGACAGCGGCCAGGCCAAGACGTCTGATCATGAAAGGACTCCGTTCGGCCAGAACCTTGGCTTCGCTGGACGACCTAGGCAAGCACCGAACTGCCTCAGAGCTCAGCCAATTGCTGTTCCAGGTCGGACATGTCGGCGGGAAGCGGCGTTTCAAACCGAAGCGTGGCCCCGGTGATGGGATGAACAAAGCCCAGAACGGCCGCATGCAGGGCCTGTCGGTCCAGGCCGGTGGTCTGGATGGCTTGCCTGACTGAAGGCGCGGGCGGGCCGGAGCCATAGATCGGATCCCCCAAGACCGGTGCGCCGATTGAGGCCATGTGAACCCGAATCTGGTGCGTGCGACCTGTGTGGAGACGACAGACGACACGAGATGCCAGCGGGCGATCCTGGGGACCGAACGTCGTTGCGGTCCGATAGTCGGTGATCGCCAGCCGTCCGGATGTCTTGAGGACGGCCATTTTCTTGCGGTCGCTGTTGGAGCGACCAATCCGGTTCTCAACCCGGCCGGATGCGGGCCTTGGCTGCCCCCGGGTCAGGGCGATGTACTGGCGTTCCAGATCATGGGTAGCAAACAGGGCGGACAGGCCCTGATGGGCGGCGTCGGACTTGGCTGCGACCATGATGCCGGACGTGTCCTTGTCGAGCCGGTGGACGATGCCGGGCCGCAGAACCCCGCCGATGCCCGACAGGCTGTTGCCACAGTGAAACAACAGGGCGTTGACCAGGGTACCGGTCTGGTGGCCGGGGCCCGGATGGACCGTCATGCCCGCCGGCTTGTCGATGACGATCAGATGTTCGTCCTCGAACAGAACCTCCAGGGGGATATCCTCTGGCTGCGGCTCGGCGGGCAGAGGTTCGGGAACGGCGATGAGATAGAGGCCTTCGCGCGCTTTGGACGACCCATCGGTCATCACCTCGTCGGCGTAGGTGACGCGACCCTCGGCCATCAGCGCCTGGATACGGGCACGCGAGAGATCCGGGGCCGCCAGGGCGAGCGCCTTGTCGAGCCGCTGGCCGACGGCCTGGGGGCCGAGATCGACGATCAGAGCCTCGATGAAATCAGGCTCGTCGTCGGTCAGGTCTGTGCCGTCGCTGGGCGACAAGGTCGTGCTCCGGTCGTGGTTCCATGCTCTATGACACGTTGAGATGAGACGGACGAGGAGCCAGGCGATGAAGATCGACCGTAGGCAGGCGTTGGGACTGTTGGGAGCGGGCGTGGCGACGCCGGCTTGTGCGACCCCACCACCCCCGCCCGCCTACGAGGGAACAGCCGTATTCAATCATGGCGTTGCTTCGGGCGATCCTACAGCGTCTGGGGGCGTGTTCTGGACACGGGTCACGCCTGTCGAGCCGCCTGATCCCTCCGAGATTCCGCTTCAACTCATTGTCGGTGAAATGAATGATGACGGGTCGTTGGGGCGTCTGATATTGGGGAGCTACCTTCGGGCCAGCCGAGAGCGAGACTACACCGCCAAGCTGGAGATCAACAGTGACTCGGCTCGTCCGCTCGAATCCGGACGCGAGTATTGGTTCGGGTTCTACGTTCAGGGCACCGACCTTGCCTCCCCCATCGGTCGCTTCCGTACCCTGCCCGCCGAGGATTCGACCGACGAGGTCGTCCTGGCGGTGGCCTCCTGTTCCCTGCATCCCGGTGGCTATTTCAATGCCTATGAGGCCATTGCCGGGCTGGAGCGGGTCGATGCGGTCGTCCACCTGGGCGACTACATCTATGAGTACGGGGCCGGCGAGCGTGACTACGGGATGCGCACGGGGCTGGAGCTGAACCGGATACCCGATCCGGCGCATGAGATTGTCACCCTGGACGACTATCGGCGGCGCCATGCCCAGTACAAGGCCGATCCACAAACCCAGGCCGCCCACGCCCGCGCGGCCTGGATCATGACCTTTGACGACCATGAGGTGACGAACGATCCCTGGGAAGGTGGGGCGCAAAATCACAACGAGGGCGAAGGGGATTGGGCCAGTCGCAAGGCCCATGCCCTCAGGGCCTATCTCGAATGGAACCCGATCCGCGAACCGGCTCCCGGTCAGCCGCTGCATGACGCGGTACGCCGCTCTTTCCGATTTGGGCAGACAGCGGCGCTGCACATGATCGAGACACGGCTGTCGGCGAGGGCGCTTCAGTTTGAGTATGAGGATATCACCCGGCCCGACGGCACCATCGACGAAGATCGTCTGAATGACCCGGATCGACGCCTCATGGGTCAGGATCAGCTGGACTGGCTGGGCCAGTCCATGACCAACACAGCGGCGTGGCAGGTGCTGGGCAATCAGGTTCTGATGGCGAAACTGGTCGTCCCTGATCTGGTCACGGTCGTTGGGGAGGCGGCTATTGAGGCGGCCATGCCGGACCTCCAGGGCTATCAACAACGCCGGTTGCGAGAGATGGCGGCGCTGGGCGCGGTCGAGGCTCCGCTCAATCTCGACGCCTGGGATGGCTATCCCGCCGAGCGGGACCGTCTGTATGCCAAGGCGCGGGCGGCAGAGGCCCGGCTGATCGTGCTCAGCGGCGACAGCCATGCGGCCTGGGCTTCGAACCTGCATGATGGACAAGGTCGCGTCGGGGTCGAGTTCGGAGCGACGGCGGTGTCCAGCCCCCAGCCGTCCTATTCCCGGGCCCTGCCCGGAGCCCCGATGGCCGAGATGCTGGTGGCCGCCAGCCCGGACCTGGAATGGTGTGAGTTTGAGCCGCGTGGCTTTTTTGTCCTCAGCCTGACGCCGGACCGGGCCGAGTGCCGGATGATGGGCGTCTCGACCATCATGGAGCCGCGTTTCGCCGTCGAGGAACGCGCGGCATTTTCGGTGACGGCGACTACGGTTGGGGCCGGGCCGCTGGACAGGCTTTAGGCCAAAAGAAAACCGCCCCGGCGCGAACACCGGGGCGGCTATCGGGATTTGAACGGGCGATTAAGGCCTATTCGATATCTTCGTTGATCAGACCGACCTGGAGCCAGCCCTTGGACTGGAGATCGTTCATCACGGTCATAAAGTCGTTGTAGGGCACATCGGCGTCAGCGCGGATCATCACGCGCTCTTCGCGGTCACCCAGGCGGCTCATCAGTTCGCCGTCGAGGCCCGGCAGGGTCACTTCGGTCGGCGCGCCTTCACCGGTCAGGACAAACAGGCGTCCACCCTCGGCAATCGAGATGAAGGTCGGCGGCGGCGGCGGCGGCGAACCGGGCGGCGGATCGACCGGCGGCGGCAGGTCAAGACGGATCGACACGGTGGCCAGCGGCGCGGACACCATGAAGATGATCAGAAGCACCAGCATGACGTCCACGAAGGGCGTCACGTTGATGTCGGCGTTCTGGGAAACGGGGCCGCCCTTGCCAGACGGACCTGAGAGTTTCGCACCCATGCGTAACCAACCTCCTTGGGGGCCCACGCTCGGCGGACCTGTCGCGGGTTTCTTGGCGGGACGAAGCCGCCTTGTAAAGCGCGGACTGCGGCTTAGCGCGAAGAGAAGGCCAAATTACGCCTGTCGGGCGAGATTCAGGAAGCGATCCGCCATTCGCGGGTCGTCTTTGAAGGCACCGGTGAAGCGATTGGTGACCGTCGAGACGTGACGATGATTCACGCCACGGGTCGTCATACACTGATGCTCAGCCTCGATGAGGACGGCCACACCCCGGGGCTGAAGCGCCGATTCGATGGCCTCGACGATCTGATTGGTCAGGGTTTCCTGGCTTTGTAGCCGTCGCGAGAAGATTTCGACGACCCGGGCCAGTTTGGAGATTCCGACCACCTTGTCCCCGGGGATATAGGCGACCGTCGCCTGGCCGATGAACGGGGCCATGTGGTGCTCACAGTGGCTCTCGACCTCGACATGGCGCAGCACGACCATGTCGTCATAGCCGGTCACGTCCTCGAAGATGCGTGCCAGTTCACGGCTGGCGTCCTGATCATAGCCTTCGAACCACTCGCCATAGGCGTCGACAACCCGGCGCGGGGTATCGACCAGGCCTGGGCGTTCGGGATTGTCACCGGCCCAGGCGATCAAGGTCCGCACCGCGTCCATCGCCTGCTCGCGTGTCGGGCGGGGGCGGTCGTCGTTACCGACCAGCTTGGGCTTGAAGGCGTCCATGGTACTCGAAATCCGTCTGTCCGGCGTTGGCCGGGCTTGAGGTTGGGCTATATGGGGAAAAATCCCGCTCCCGCCAAGGAACGCCTGAATGCCTCTGAAGCTGCACGACACCCTGAGCCGCGAAAAGCGCGTGTTCGAACCGGCACAGGCCGAGCGGGTGACGATGTATGTCTGTGGCCCCACCGTCTATAATCACGCCCATATCGGCAACGCGCGCCCGGCGGTGGTGTTCGATGTGCTGTTCCGCCTGTTGCAGCGGCTCTACCCTGAGCGGGAGGTCGTCTATGCGCGCAACATCACCGATGTCGACGACAAGATAAATCAGAAAGCCGCCGAGGAAGGCGTCGAGATCGGCGTCATCACCGAACGCTATACCGATATCTATCACGGCGATCTGGACGCTCTAGGCTGCCTGCGTCCGACCGTCGAGCCGCGCGCGACGGCCCATATGGCCGAGATGATCGCCCTGATCGAAGCCATGCTGGCAGACGGCACCGCCTATGTCGCGGATGGCGAAGTGCTGTTCGACGTGGAAGGCTATGATGCCGGAACGGGGCGTTATGGGGCGCTGTCCAATCGGTCGCTGAGCGACATGGTGGCCGGGGCCCGCGTTGAGGTGGCGCAGAACAAGCGCCACGCGGCGGACTTTGTGCTGTGGAAGCCGTCAAAGCCGGCTGAGCCGGCTTGGGACGGCCCGCACGACCCGACGACGGGCCAGCCCCTGCCGGGGCGCCCCGGCTGGCATATCGAATGCTCGGCCATGTCCGAGAAGGTGCTGGGGCTGCCGTTCGATATTCACGGCGGTGGGCTGGACCTGATCTTTCCGCACCATACCAATGAGATCGCCCAGTCGTGCGCGGCGCACGGGCTGGCGACCAATACGGACTTTGCCCGCTATTGGATGCACAACGGCTTTCTGACCATGGACGCCGAGAAGATGTCCAAGAGCCTGGGCAATGTGAGCTTGATCACGGAGCTGTTGGAGCGGCAGCCGGGCGAGGTTCTGCGCTGGGCCTTGCTGAGCGCGCACTATCGCGGCCCGCTGGACTGGACCGATCAGTTGGTCGATCAGGCAAGGAAGAACCTGGATCGGCTGTACGGCGCGCTCAAGCGCGCGCGCGCCGCAGGCGGGATTTCTGACAGTGCGCCGCCGCAACTCCTGCTGGATGCCCTGTCGGATGATCTGAACTCACCGGCGGCGATGGCCGTGCTGTTCGATGCCGCCGGGGCGGTCGAGCGGGCGCTGAACGATGGCGAAGTCGAGACAGCGGCGGCACGGGCCGGGGAGCTTCTGGCGGGCGGAGCACTGATGGGCCTGCTTCAGCAGGACCCCGACGCCTGGTTCGAGGGCGGGGCGGATGACGGCTTCAAGGCCCAGGTCGAGGCCCTTCTGGAGGCGCGCGCCGCCGCGCGTGCGGCCAAGGACTGGGGCGAGGCGGACCGTATCCGCGGTGAGCTGGCGGCGTTGAATGTCGTGGTCATGGACGGGCCGACCGGCGCGACCTGGCGGCGGGGGTAGGTCTGACGTCTTCTCCCCATCGCGGTCACGATGGGAGGCGAGACTTGAGAACAGGAACACACTAAGAACATCGCATGACCGCGACCGAAACGCTCTCCGACCTCCAGGCCCGCCGGGTCGCGCTGCTGGCGCAAGGGTTTGGGGATCGACGACCTGCCAAACCGGGTAAGGCGCACCTGAGGCGGGTGTTCGACCGGGTTGGGCTGATCCAGATCGATTCGGTGAATGTGCTGAGCCGATCGCACTATCTGCCGCCGTTCGCGCGGCTGGGGGCGTATGACCATGCGGATATGGACGCCCTGGCCTGGGGCAAGCGCAAAGCTCTGTTTGAATATTGGGGGCATGAGGCATCGCTGATCCCGATGGCCTATCAGCCGCTGTTGCGCTGGCGCATGGCGAGGGCCGAGGCCGGGGTGGGGACCTATTCGGGTCTGGCGCGGTTCGGGCGAGAGAAGCGGACCTATATCGAACAGGTGCTTGACGAGGTCCGGCGGCGCGGGCCGCTGTCGGCGGGCGAGCTGGAACAGGCGGGCAAAGGCGCCGGCGGCTGGTGGGGCTGGTCGGACGGCAAGCGGGCGGTCGAATGGCTGTTCTGGGCCGGGTTGGTGACGACGGCGACCCGGCGGGGGTTCGAGCGGCTGTATGATCTACCCGAGAGGGTGTTGCCCCAGAGCGTGCTCGATACGCCGACGCCGACGGTAGAGGACGCCCAGCGGGGCCTGATCGAGATCGCGGCGCGGGCCATGGGCGTGGCGACCGAGACGGATCTCAGAGACTATTTCCGCACGGACCCGGGCGAGACGCGCGCGCGGATCGCTGAGTTGACGGAAGAGGGGGTTCTGGTTCCGGTTCAGGTCAGGGGTTGGGGCAAGGCGGCGTGGCTGTACCGAGACGCGCCCCGGCCCCGGAAAGTCGAGGCGACGGCCCTGCTGTCGCCGTTCGACAATCTGATCTGGCGGCGTGAGCGGGCCGAACGGATGTTCGGCTTTCACTATCGGATTGAAATCTATGTGCCGGCGCACAAGCGGGTGCATGGCTACTACGTCCTACCGTTCCTTCAAGGCGAGCGACTGACGGCGCGGTGCGATCTGAAGGCGGACCGACAGGCCCGGGTGTTGCGGGTGCAGGCGGTGCATCGCGAAGACCACGCCCAGCCGCTCGACATCGCGCCGGCCCTGGCGGAACGCCTCCAGGATATGGCGGCCTGGATGGATCTGGGCGACATCGAGGTGCATGGCCACGGCGAGGCGGCGACGGCCTTGAGGGAGGCCGTGTCGTGACGCCCCCTCTCATCATCCTCCGACAAGCCGCAAGGTGGCGCAGATCGGGGATCCAGCGCCATCGGAGGGAAGGGGGCCGGCTTCAGGCCCTGGTCTGGGTCCCCCGGTCGCGCTCCGCGCGCCGGAGGATGACGAAAGACAGAGAAACCTGCCGACCTGTTCGCCCCTCTACGGACGTAAATCAGGTACGGCTAGACCCTCCCGCCAAGCGAGAGGGCACTGTAAGGGTAGTCGATGAGCAAGAAAGCCACCAAGGCCTATGAGGCCGAACTTGAACAGCTTCAGATCGCCCTGGTGGAGAGCCAGGCGTGGGCGATTGCGCAGGGGCGCAAGATCCTCGTGGTGTTCGAGGGGCGCGATGCCGCGGGCAAGGGCGGCGCGATCAAGCGGGTGATCGAGCATATGGCACCGCGCCAGACGCGGGTGGTGTCCTTGCCCAAGCCGTCGGACCGGGAGGTCAGCCAGTGGTATTTCCAACGCTACGTCGCGCATCTGCCGGCGGCGGGGGAAATCGTGCTGTTCGACCGCTCCTGGTACAACCGGGCCGGGGTCGAAGTGGTGATGGGTTTTTCCACGCCGGAACAGCAGGCGGACTTCATCCGCGACGTGCCGGGGTTTGAGCATTCGCTCACCGAGGGCGGGGTCCAGATCATCAAGTTCTGGCTGGATATCTCCAAGGCCGAACAGGCGGAGCGGCTGGAGGCGCGAGTGGACGATCCGCTGAAGCGGTTCAAGGTGTCGTCGCTGGATGCGGAGGCGCAAGTGCGCTGGGAAGCCTATACGGAGGCGCGCGATGTCATGCTGACCCGGAGCCATTCGGCGCATGCGCCCTGGACCATCGTGGCCACCGATAAGAAAAAAAAGGCGCGACTGAACGTCATGCGGCATCTGGTGCGCCAGATCGGGGCCCCGGACCTTAGCGTGAAGGTCAAGCCGGTGGATGCGGATGTGTGTTTCCCGTTCGAGGCCTCGGCCCTGACGGATGGGCGGATGGCGCGGTGAGCGATCACCTCCCGGACGCCCATCGGACCAACTGGGTCGACCGATCTGCCCCCGAGACGCTCAAGCCCTGGCTGAAGCTGGGACGGTTCGACCGACCCATCGGCATCTGGCTGTTGCTGATCCCGTGCTGGCAGGGGATCGCCCTGGCCATGGTCCAGTATCGAACCGGGCCGTTCGCCTATCACCTTTGGCTTTTCGTTTCGTTCGCCGTCGGCGCAGTTCTGATGCGCGCTGCGGGATGCGCCTTCAATGATGTGGTTGATCGCGACATCGACCGACAGGTCGCCCGGACCGCCGACAGGCCGATCGCCTCCGGGCGGATCAGCCTGAAACAGGCGCTGGCGTTTATTGCGGCGTGCTGCCTGGTCAGCCTGGGTATCCTGCTGACCCTGCCCGTCACGGCGATCTGGCTGGGGGTGGGGTCGCTTGTGCTGGTGGCGGCCTATCCGTTCATGAAGCGGATCACCTGGTGGCCGCAGGCGTGGCTGGGGCTGACCTTCAACTGGGGCGCCCTGATGGGCTTCGCAGCTTCCATCGTGGCATCGGCCGGAGCCCTTCTGCCGACGGAGCTCCTGATCGAGTATCGAGCCTTTGTCTGGGATCGCTGGCTCATGCCGCCAACCTCTCATGCAGTCGGACTGGCGCCGGAGGTCTGGATCCCGGCGATCCTGCTTTACCTCGGCGGGGTGTTCTGGACGCTCGGCTACGACACCATCTATGCGCTGCAGGACATCGAGGATGATGCCATGGTCGGGGTGAAGTCCTCGGCCCGGCGGCTGGGTGGACGGGTCCGAACCGGGGTGGCCCTCTTCTATGCCCTGGCGGTGTTGTGTGCGGCCCTGGCGGGCTCACAGGCCGGGCTCGGTCCGATTTTCGCCATCGGAATGCTGGTCTATGCGGGGCATCTGGCCTGGCAGGTCCGGTCGCTTCGTACCGGCGACCCTGTTTTGGCGCTGAAACTGTTCAAGTCCAATCGCGAGGCGGGACTCATCCTTCTGGTCGCGATAGTGTCGGGCGGCCTGTTGTGGAGTTGACGATGAAGCCGGTCCATTTCGCCCTCGCGGCTCTTGTCCTGGTCGCGGCGTGCCAGCGTGGCACCGACGATGAAGCGACCCGCACGGTAGCCGAAGCGCCGCCTGCGCAACCCCAAGCCGATCCGCAGGTGACAGAGGCCGAGCAGGCCGCGCCCCTGACCTATTCGCGCGAAACCGCCTATGCCGATGTCGAACTGACCTTGCCGGAAGCCGTCATTGCCTATCCCGACCTGCATGCAACCCTCTATCGCGAAGAGGTTCAGGGCATGCGGGCCTTCCTCGAGGGGGCCCAGTCCGATCACACGGAATATTCCGGTGAGGACGGCTTTCCTCCCTATGAGCGCAGCGTCACCTATGAGATGGCCGGTCAGAGTGCACGCCTGCTGAGCCTGACGGAGGTCAATTTCGAATACACCGGCGGGGCGCATCCGAATTCGTCCTTTGGCGCGGTGCTTTGGGACAAGACGGCGGATCGTCGTCTGCAGCCGGCCTCGCTGTTCCGGCGCGGGGCGGATATGTCGGTCCTGGATCAGGCCCTGTGTGATGCCATCAATACGGCGCGGGCCGCCACCACCGGCGAGCCATCGCATTTGTCGGTGGGCACCGACGGTGACTGGTCGTGTCCGCGTGCGGCCCAGACGCCTTTTGTCCTGGCGGCCTCGACGACCAGCGGTCGGGTCGGTGGTCTGGAATTCCTGATCGGCCCTTATCAGGTGGGCCCCTATGTCGAGGGTTCCTATCAGATCGTGGTGCCGCAGAGCGCCTTTCGCAGCCTGATTGATCCGGCCTTTTCGGCAGAGTTTGCCGGCCAACCCCGCCGCGTGGGTGATGTTACGGATCGTGGTGGCGTGACCCAGGCGCGATAAGGCGCTAAAGCCCCGCGCATGAGCGAGGCCCCGTCCACTTCCAGCTTTGGTTTCCGCGACGTCGATGCGCGCGAGAAGGTGCGCCTGGTGCGCGGCGTCTTCGACAGCGTGGCAGACCGCTACGACGTGATGAATGACCTGATGTCCGGGGGCGTCCACCGCCTGTGGAAGGACATGGCGGCTAACCGCCTAAACCCCCAGCCGGGCGAACTGATCCTCGATCTGGCCGGCGGCACCGGCGACATGGCGCGGCGCTTTTCGAAGATGGCCCGCAAGGTCCAGCAGCGGCGCGGCGGGCCGGACGCAACGGTCATGGTGATCGACTACAACGCCGAGATGATTGCCGCCGGTCGCAAGAAGGGCGGCGAGCCCGAGATGACCTGGAATGTCGGCGACGCCATGAACCTGCCGATCCCGGACGCGGTGGCCGACGCCTATGTGATCTCGTTCGGCATCCGCAATGTCGCCCATGTGCCGACGGCCCTTGCGGAGGCGCGACGGGTGCTGAAGCCTGGCGGGCGGTTCCTGTGTCTGGAGTTTTCGCGGCCCAAGGCCTCGGCCATCCGGGCGGCCTATGACGCTTGGTCATTCAATGCGATCCCGGCCATCGGCCAGGCGGTGACGGGCGACCGCGACAGCTATCAGTATCTGGTGGAATCGATCCGCCGGTTCCCGGACCAGAAGACGTTCGCAAAAATGATCGAGGACGCCGGTTTCGGGCGTGTCGGCTGGACGGACTATTCCGGCGGGGTTGCGGCCCTTCACCATGGGTGGGCGATCTGAGCGGGCCGGTCTATCGCGATCCGCCGCCGCCGCCGGCTGACCATCCGGTCAGGAACCCGGTCACGGCCTTTTTTCGCCTGTGGGGCTGGCTGTGGGTGCTGGCGCGCTACGACGCCTTGGTGCCGCGCGAGGTCAATCCGCTGTTGCCGGCATGGAGCCGACCTTTCGCCTGGACGGTCCAGCTCTTCTCCGGGCGTCAGGGCAAACAGGGACGGCCCGGCCAACGCCTCGGCAAGGCCTTCGAACAACTGGGGCCGGTGGCGATCAAGCTCGGTCAGGTGCTGGCGACCCGCGCGGACATCTTCGGCCTGGAGTTCGCCCGTGATCTCGGCCGCCTGAAAGACGCCCTGCCGCCCTTCCCGGTCGACCAGGCCCGGCGCGAGGTCGAGCGGTCGTTGGGCAAGCCGGTCGAGGCCTTGTTCGCCGATTTCGAACCGGCGGTGGCCGCCGCGTCGCTGGCCCAGGCGCACCCGGCGCGGCTGGCCGACGGAACCAAGGTCGCGGTCAAGGTGCTGCGCCCCGGCGTCGAGCGGCAGGTCGAGAAGGGCCTGGATTCCATGCGCCTGGGCGCGCGCATCGTCTGGCGGCTGATCCCGATCGCGCGGCGGCTGGAGCCGTCGGCCTTCGTCGAAACGATAGCGCGCGCGCTGGACCTGGAACTGGATATGCGGCTGGAAGCGGCCGCGGCGTCCGAACTGGCTGAGGTCATGGCCAAGGACGGCTACATGTCGGCACCGTCCGTCGTCTGGGAGGGGGTCGGCAAACGGGTCCTGACCCTGACCTGGGCCCCCGGTATTCCGATGACAGACCCGGACATTGTCGCGGATCCGGCGTTTCATCAGAATGAGCTTGCCGACAAGGTCGTGCGGGCCTTCCTCAGTCAGGCGCTGGATCACGGCGTGTTCCATGCCGACCTTCACGAAGGCAATCTGTTCGCCGAGGCCCCGGACAAGCTGACGGCGATCGATTTCGGCATTGTCGGGCGGCTTGGGCCGTCAGAGCGGCGCTATCTGGCCGAAATTCTCTGGGGCTTCATTTCGCGGGACTATGACCGGATTGCGCGGGTGCATTTCGAGGCCGGCTATGTGCCGGCCCAGCATTCGGTCGAAACCTTTGCCCAGGCCCTGCGTGCGGTGGGAGAGCCGGTGATCGGCAAACAGGCCAGTCAGGTGTCGATGGGGCGGTTGCTCGGTCAGCTCTTCGAGATCACGGCCCTGTTCGACATGCGGCTGCGGCCCGAGTTGATCCTGCTGCAGAAGACGATGGTATCGGTTGAGGGCGTGGCCCGGCGGCTGAACCCGGATCACGATCTGTGGGCCGCGGCCCGGCCGGTGGTCGAGCGGTGGATTCGCGAAGAACTGGGCCCGCGCGGTCAGATCAAGGACGGCCTTGAGGAGCTGCGTCGGGCGGTGCGTGGGCTGATCCGCCTGGTCGAGACACCGCCCCAGCCTCCGGTGATCATCCAGGAGCGCCGAGGTGATGACTGGGGAGCGGCGGGGTTTGTGATTGCCCTGGCGGCCCTGGCCGTCGCCGTCGCCGGCGTCGTTGCGGGCTAGGTCAGCCGCACTCGCCCGAACCACCCCGATAGCAACCGCGATCCGGCTCAGTAGGATCGTGGTAGGTATCGGGCGCTTGCGTCACCGGCGGGGGCGGCGGAGCCGGGGGCTCCTGCTGGACGTAGCAGTCGCAGTCGCGGCTGTAATAGCCGTCGCTGTAGCCGGTCTGATAGCCGTCGTGGAAGGCCTGGACGTAGTCACCCCGTGAGCGGTCGTCATGGACGTCTTGATCACAGTTCGCCGCTTGATCGTAGCGGCTGTCGTAGCTGCATTCGTAGCGACGCGCGCCCTCGGAACGACGCCCGTAGGAATCTGAATAGCGGTGCGAAACCTCTTCGCGGCTGTACTCCCGGCGATAGGACCGGCTGTCGACGACCGTATAGGTGACAAAGGGCCCGCCCGGGCCATAGGGCGCAACAGTATAGCCGACGGGCGTAACGCCGCATGGAGAGGCACAGGCCGCGCCATAGCCGTAGCCGCCACCCCCGGCGGGGGGCGAGCCATAGGCGATGCTCTGGGACTGTGAACCGCCGTAGAAATCCGACTGAGCGGCATAACCGTAGGCGCGAGATGAGGCGGCGGCATAGGCCCCGGCGCTAGCCGATGAGTGGCTGGAGACATTGATGTCGATGTTGACGTCGCCGCCGCCGCGACCGCCGCCATGACCACCCCCATGGCCCCCTCCGCCATGACCGCCACCATGTCCGCCACCATGGCCTCCGCCACCGCCGCAGCCGGTATTGCAACCGCCGCCGCCGTAGCCGCCGCCGTAGCTGCCACCGCCACCGCGGTCACCGCCGTTAAAGCCGGAGAGTTCAGCATGGGCCGCGACCGGGAAGGCCGCGACGGCAAAAAGCGCAAGAGCGGGCAGGAGCTGTCTCATGGCACCAGTCAGCGCCGAAGCGTGCAAGGCTTCAAACCCAAACACCGAGTAAACGGCGGTTTAACCTTAAGATTCCCGCGGTGGGTTAGAAGTCGACGGTCAGGCCCTTCTTTTCCCAATCCCCGTAGCGGGTCGGTTCCTCGCCGCCACGGCCGCCGGCTTCAGGGGGCAGGTCGCTCGAGGGTGTCGCCGCCCGCCGCGCGGCCGCCTCTTCGAGCGCACGCCTGGCCTCGGGGCTCAGCGTCTTGCCCGGTGCAGCACCTTCGATCTCGGGGATATCGGTCATGTCGCCTATGTAGGCGGCTTGCTCCGTGGGCTCCAGTCCCATACCGCTGGCCCAGCAAAGGGAGCCGCGCCATGTTCCAGCTCAAGGACACCTACCCCCTCTACCTCGCCAATGAGCCGGTGCAGCCGAACGCCGATCTTGAGGTTACCGACAAATACTCCGGCCGGGTGGCAACGCGCGTGGCCATGGCCAGCCCGGACGTCATCCACGAGGCGATCGGCTGGGCGGTGAAGGCCAGCGAGCCGATGAGCGACATGGCGGCCTATGAACGTCAGGCGGTGCTGATGCACTGTGTCGCCCGCTTTACGGAACGGGCCGAAGAGCTGGCCTGGTCGCTCTGCGTGGAGGCCGGCAAGCCGATCCGGGATTCGCGCGGCGAGGTCACCCGTCTCATCGACACCTTCCGGGTGGCGGCTGAGGAGAGCGTCCGCATCACCGGTGAGCATCAGCCACTGGACATTTCGGCAAGGGCGAAAGGCTATCAGGGCATCTGGAAGCGCGTGCCGATCGGACCGTGCTCTTTCATTTCTCCGTTCAATTTTCCGCTGAACCTGGCGGCGCACAAGGTGGCACCGGCGCTGGCGGTGGGCTGTCCGTTTGTCTTGAAGCCGGCCTCCAAGACGCCGTTGGGGGCACTGATCATCGGGGAGGTTCTGGCCGAGACGGACCTGCCCAAGGGGGCCTTCTCCATTCTGCCGGCGACCCGCGACGGGGCGGATCTGTTCACCACCGATGACCGGCTGAAGCTGTTGTCGTTCACAGGATCGCCGGATGTCGGCTGGGCGTTGAAGGCCAGGGCGGGACGCAAGAAGGTCGTGCTGGAGCTGGGTGGAAATGCCGCTGTCATCGTCGACCGGGACGCCGATCTGGACGACGCGGTCGAGCGGATCGTCTTCGGGGCCTTCTATCAGTCCGGCCAGTCCTGCATCGGCGTGCAGCGGATTCTGATCCACGCCGACATCTATGACGACCTGAAGGCGCGGCTGGTCGAAAAGACGGCGTCGCTGGTCTGCGGCGACCCCAAGGACGAGAACACCTTCATCGGGCCGGTGATCGACGAGGGCGAGGCGAGGCGGCTGGAAGACTGGATCCAGGAGGCGGTCGACGGCGGCGCGCGGGTGCTGGTCGGGGGCGAGCGCGACGGCTGCATGATGCAGGCGACCCTGGTCGAGGATGTGCCCCACGACGCCAAGCTGAACCGCGAAGAAGCCTTCGGTCCAGTGGCGACCTTGCAGAGCTACACTGACTTCGCCAAGGCTTTGGACGAGGTCAATGACAGCCGCTTTGGCCTGCAGGCCGGGGTCATCACCCATGATCTCAGCAAGGCCCTGATGGCCTGGGACCGGCTTGAGGTCGGAGGTGTCGTCGTGGGCGACGTTCCGTCCTACCGGGTCGACAACATGCCGTACGGCGGGGTCAAGGATTCCGGCCTGGGCCGCGAAGGCGTGCGCTTTGCCATGGAGGGCATGACCGAAATCAGGAACCTCGTGATCCGCTCGCGTCCGATCCTGTGATCCGCCCTGAGACGTCGATGCCGCGCTCGGCAGCGACCTGATCGACGAGGGCACGGACCTGGGGTGCCCAGGGCGCATCCGCTGGCGCGCTGTTCAACAGGGCGATCCAGTCTTCCATGGCCCCGTCGCGGTCGCCGGTCTGGTCCTTGTGCAGGGCAAGGAAGTAGCGCGCGCGCGGGTCGTTCGGGTCGCGGGCTACCGCAGCCCGAAAGGCGACGAGCGCATCGTCGGTGACCACCCCGTCGCCGACCTGAACCAGGGCTTCACCCAGTGCCGAATGCAGGCGGGCATCGTCGGGCATCAACAGGGCGGCCCGCGCATAGGCCCCGGCGGCCGGCTCAAAGCGTCCGGCCTGGGAATAGGCCTGTCCCAGGATACGCCACATCTCGGCATCGTCGGGGGTTTCCTGAACGCGCGTCTCCAGGGCGGCGATCATCCGGTTCAGCGAGCTGTCGGCCGGCGCGGAAACCGCGGCATCCGGGCGGGCCAGATCGGGCCGACCCAGAAGCGCATACAGCCCCAGCCCCCCCGCAAAGACCAGGACGGCCGCGCCGATGCCGACGATCCGGCGGCCCCGCAGACTCAAGGGGCGGGCCATGCCGTTCGCCGTTCGGGCCTCCGCAAGAATCCGGCGATGCGCTTCCAGCCGCAGGGCGCTGGCTTCGCCTTCGCTGAGGTCACCGTCAGTGGCCTGTCTATCGATCTCGGCCAGCCGATCTTTCAGAGCCAGCGGCTGGGCCGGCTCGGGCAGGGGTTCGGTCCGGTCGGGGCGAATGAACGGCAGGAGCACCGCCATGGCAGCCAAGGCGGCCATGGGGACCAGAACAAGCCAGATCATGCCTCGTCCTCCTCGGCCAGAAGGGCATCAAGGCGCGCCCGTTCCTCGCGCGTCAGGGGTGTCGCTTCCCCGGCACTTCGCCGACGGCGCAGGTAGGCAAACACCGCCCCGGCCCCGATCAGGACAACGGCAAACGGGCCGAGCCAGAGTAGCCAGGTCGCTGCCTCAAATGGCGGTTTGAGCAGGACGAAGTCACCATATCGCTCGACCATGAAGGCGCGGACCTCCTTGTCGCTGTCGCCGGCGCTGACGCGCTCGCGCACGACCTGGCGCAGGTCGGCGGCGAGGACGGCCCCGGATTCAGCAATGGACTCGTTCTGGCAAACGACACACCGCAACGATTCGTGGATCGCCTGGGCACGGGCTTCCTGGGCCGGATCTGCCAGCGGTCGATCTTCGACCGGCGCAGGCGGAGGCGGCGCTGAGGCCATCAGGATCAGGGCCGTCAGGATCAGGGCAGCTCGCTTCATCCTTCGGCCTCCAGTCGCTGAAGGATCGGGCGCAGTTCCGTCTCCCAGACCTCGGGTGTGATCGGCCCGACATGGCGATGCCGGACACGCCCACGGGCGTCGACGATAAAGGTTTCGGGCGCGCCGGATACACCCAGATCAATCCCGGTTCGCCCGTCGGGATCATCGCCGACGCGCGCATAGGGGTCGCCGTGTTCCGCCAGCCAGGCGGCTCCGGCCCCTGGGGGGTCCTTCCAGTCGAGGCCCTGGATGACCACGCCACGCCCAGCCAGCTCCATGAGGAACGGATGCTCGAGCCGACAGCCGACACACCAGCTGGCAAAGACGTTCAGCAGCATCGGACGACCGGTGAGATCGGTTGTGGCCAGGCCGTGGTCTTCGCCGGTCCGAACCGGGGCCAGTTCGAAGGCCGGAAGGGGGCGGTCGATCAGGGTCGAGGGCAGGGCCTCGGGGTCGCGTCCTAGCCCCAGCCAGAGAAGTCCCGCCAGAACGGCCAGGGCCACGACCGGTACAAAGAACATAAGCCGCCGGATCATGGTGCGGCCTCCGCGGTCTTCGCGGGCGCGCGCGGCGCGGGCGCGGCCAGACGCAGGCGTCGATCTGCCAGGCTGAGAGCACCGCCGAAGGCCATCACCAGCCCACCCCACCAGATCCAGCCGACCATCGGATGATTCCAGGCCCGGATGACGACGCCGTCACCCCGGCGCTCACCCACCGAGACGTAGTAGGCCCCCAGGGGCGTCAGATCGATGCCCGCCTCGGTCGTCCAGGTGCCGGTCACCGGATAGAAGCGACGCTCCGAGATGATCTCGCGGTTCACGCCGGGGCCTGTGGCGTGCAGGATCACGCGCTCGGCCCGATAGTTAGGACCCTCGACGATTTCCGCTCCGGTCAAGGTCATGCGGCGTCCGGCGAAGTCGACCGATTGGCCGGGCGTCAGGGTCGCGACAGTTTCCGTTTCCAGGGCCGTGACCGAGGCGATGCCTAGCGCCGTCATGCCGAGGCCCGCATGAGCCAGGCACAAGGCCCAGACCGCCGGCGGTGTTTTGCGGATACGCCAGCCGATCTCGTCGCGACCGGCCGCCGTCCAGCGGCGAACCAGCACCCAGGCCGATCCGGCGATCAGCCAGACCCCAAGCGTCGCGCCGAGAATCTGAAGGACATGCGACGGGCCCAGAGTAAAAATGGCGACGACCAGAGCGAGGGCGGCGATCAGCAGCGGCCACTTCAGCCGCCCGGTGACCGCCTTGAGGCTGTCCCGCTTCCAGTTCAGCATCGGGCCATAAGCGACGATGGCCAGCAGCGGCAAAACCAGTGGGACAAAGGTGATGGCATAGTAGGGCGGTCCGACCGAGATGCGGTCCTGACCCTGCGACAGGACCTCGACAAAGACCGGATAGAAGGTGCCCAGAAACACCGTCGCCGTGGCCGCCATCAAGAATAGGTTGTTCAGGGCCAGACCGGCCTCGCGCGAGACGGGGGAAAAGACCGCGCCGGTCTGCATCGACGGGGCCCGCCAGCCGTAGAGGGCCAGCGCCGCGCCTGTCGCCAGTACCGTAAAGCCCAGAATCGCCGTGCCCCGCGCAGGATCGACCGCAAAGGCATGCACACTGGTCAGAACGCCTGAACGCACCAGGAAGGTGCCCAGCAGGCTCAGCGAAAAGGTCAGGATCGACAGCAAGAGCGTCCAGCTGATCAGTGCCCCGCGCTTCTCCAGCACAATGGCGGAATGGAGCAGGGCCGTGCCGGCCAGCCACGGCATGAGCGAGGCGTTCTCGACCGGGTCCCAGAACCACCAGCCGCCCCAGCCCAGTTCGTAATAGGCCCACCACGACCCCAAGGCGATGCCCAGCGTCAGGGCCGACCAGGCCGCGATGATCCAGGGGCGCAGCCAGCGGGCGAAGGCCATGTCAGCGCGCCCTTCGATCAGGGCCGCTGCCGCCAAAGAGAAAGCCGCCGAGAAGCCGACATAGCCGAGGTAGAGCAGCGGCGGATGCAGGACCAGGCCGGGGTCCTGCAGCAGCGGATTGAGCTCTGCCCCATCCAGCGGAGCCGGGTGCAGTCGCAGGAACGGGTTGGACGTGAACAGCGCAAATCCCAGAAAGGCCGCCGCGATCAACGCCTGGACCCCCAGCATGCGCGACACCAGGGTCGGACGCAGCCGCCGCCCGAACAGGGCCGCTGCGGCTCCATAGATGGCCAGGATCAGCACCCACAACAGCAGCGAGCCTTCATGGCTGCCCCAGGTAGCCGCCAGCCGGTAGGGCCACGGCTGGGTCGAGTGGCTGTGTTGCTGGACCAGGGCCACCGAGAAGTCGGGGATCAGATAGCAGATCGCCAGGGCAACGAATGCCATGGCGACGAACAGGAGCTGGAACAGGGCCGAGGCGCGGGCCCCCGCCATCAGGCGGCTATCACGGCGAGCGCCACCACTCAGTCCCATGGCGGCCTGAACCAGGGCCAGAAGAAATGCCAGGATGAGGGCGAGATGCCCGATTTCCGCGATCATGCCAGTCCTGGGAGTTGGGAGCCGGGCGGTCCTAACCCCTTGGGGCCGCGCCGCCAAGGGGCGGCACCTGCCACACGGGGAACAAGAAGGGAGGATTTCGTGTGCGGCACGAGCCTTGCCGCTTGTCAGGCGAGCCGTCCAAGAATGGGACGGTCGCTATCGAGGAAAACGGACCAATGGCGACCGACATTGATCTTCACCTGGGCAAGCGCCTGCGCCGCCGCCGCCGCCTGCTGGGTCTTACGCAACAACAACTGGCCATGCAGGTCGGGATCCGCTTCCAGCAGATCCAGAAGTACGAATGCGGGGCCAACCGCATTTCGGCGGCGCGCCTTTGGCAGCTGTCCGAGGCCCTGGAAACGCCCGTCAGCTACTTCTACGACGGCCTGGCCGAGGCCCTGGAGCAACAGGTAACGCGCCCGGAACGTTCCGACATGTTCTCGCGCAAGGAAACCCTGGACCTCATCCAGGCCTATTATCAGCTGGAAGAGCGCCCTCGTCGTCGCCTTCTGGATCTGGCCAAGTCGCTGCATGCTGAAGGTGGCGATCCCGCCTGATGTGGTTTGGCCCGTGACCGGCGCGCGGCCCTGTGCCATGCCGCGTCGGTCATGACCGATCTGAAACGACTTGAAGAATTCTCTTTGGAACTCTGCGGGGCTGCGGCGGATGTCGCGGTCCCGATCTTTCGTGCCGGATGCGCGCATGAGGACAAGGGGGATGCGGCGGGCTTCGATCCTGTCACAGAAGCCGACCGAGGGGCCGAGGCTGTGATCCGTCAGCTGATTCAGGCCCGCTTTCCCGATCACGGTGTCATCGGTGAAGAGTATGGGACCGATCGGCCCGGTGCCGAGTTCGTCTGGATCGTCGATCCGGTCGATGGAACACGGGCGTTTATTTCCGGCCTTCCGCTGTGGACGACGCTGATCGGCCTGCGACAGGCCGGCGAGCTGGTGATCGGGGCAGTGGCCGCCCCGGCTCTGGGCGAGGTCTTTGTGGGGGGTCCGTCCGGCGCGCGCCGGGTTGCGGGCGGCATCTCTACACCGATCCGCGCCCGGGCCTGTCCTGAGCTGTCGGCCGCAGTCATCTCGACGACCGACCCGATCCTGTTCGACGTCCAGCAGAAGCGCGGCTGGGATGCCTTGCGTACCGCGACACGCCTGGCTCGCCTGGGGTGTGATGCCTATGCCTATGCCATGGTGGCCGCAGGGCGGATGGATGCCGTCGCCGAGACGGGTCTCAAGCCGTGGGACTGGGCGGCACCGACGGCTCTGGTTCGGAGTGCGGGCGGGACGGTCACAGACTGGGCCGGAGCCGAGCCCAGCGGCGAGTCCAGTCTGCTGGCGGTGGGTGATCCGGGCCTGGCCCAGTCCATGCGCGGGTTGCTGGCGAGCTAGGCCGCCGCTTGCCCGCGCGAGGTCAGATAGTCCGCCATGGCATCGAATTCGGTCAGGAACGCTTCCCGCGCCTCGTCCAACTCGGCCAGGATCTCATGTTGGGCGTCCTTGATCTCGACATAGCGACCGCGCCCCAGGCGCTTGGCTGCCCAACGATTGGTCTGTTTCCAGACCCGGGTGTCGTCTCCCCCCTGTATAATCGACACAGGGATTTTGACCGACTTGAGCGCCCGCGGCTTGAGCGCCCGTTCGCCGGCGTCGAAGGCGGTCGCCAGCCAGCCCCAGGTCGGTCCGCCGATAGCCAGGTGCGGACAGGCGTAGAGCTGCTGTCGGAACAGCTCGTAGCGGTGGGCGTCCCGCGTCAGGGCGTTGTCCTCGAAGGTGTGCTCAAACGGGTCGTCCATATCATCCAGCACATAGTCCGCCGAGCGACCGTGGCGCAGGTTCCATCGGACGGCCAACTTGGCCGACCACATGGAGCGTTTGCCCGTGGTGATGCTTAGCATGGGGCTGGACAGCACCGCCCCGTCGATACGGGGCTCACCCTGTTCCAGCGTCAGAAGATTGAAGGCGGCTCCCATCGAGTGGGCCACCGCGATCCAGGGCTTGGGCATGCGGTCCTGGAAATGGTCGAGCAGGCGGCCGTAGTCGTCGAGGAACTCCTCAACCGCCCGGGCGTGGCCGCGCATGCGGTCAGGCAGGAGCCGCGCCGACAGCCCTTGCCCGCGCCAGTCGTGGGCCAGAACACAGAACCCACGCGCCAGGAGATCGGCATAGAGCTCGTAGTATTTCTCGATCGGCTCGGTCCGACCGGCCGAGAAGATGACCGTTCCGCGCGGCGGCGATGCCGGCGTCCAGAAGGCGGCGCGCAGGCGCAATCCCCCGGCACCACGATACCATTCACCCTCACCGCCCGGCGGCGGCATGGCTCCCGGTACACCCATCAAGGGCGCGTTCGCAGCATAGGCTTGGGCGCGATTCACGCGGTCGGCTTTCTGAATTTGAGTGTCATGCGATCAGATTCCCCAATGGCATCATAGGGAGAATGATCAAACGAAGGGTTAGGAGCCTCTCCGCGCGGGGCTGAGCGCCTTTCGGGCGGCAAGGTCCAGACGCCGAACGGATGATCGCGGGTATCGGCCGCATTGGCGTTGATTTCGCTGGCCGCGACAAAGGCGAAGCCGGCCTCAGCGGCGAGCTGTTTGACAAAGGCCTCCTGGACGTAGCCGTCAGCCGCCGCCGGATCCTGGATCGAGCCGACCGGGGCGCGGTGCTGTTCGATGCCGAGCGTCCCGCCGGGCTTGAGGGCGGCATAGGCATCTTCAAAGGCCTTTTCGGCGATGCCGGCAGCCATCCAGTTGTGCAGCTGGGACATGAACAGAACCAGATCCGCCGAGGCGGCGGGGGCGACGGGTCCACTAGTTGGACCAAATTCGGTCATGGCCACTTCGCCATAGAGGCGCCGGTTGCCCTCAAATCGCTCCCGGAACCGCGCGACCAGCTGGGCAGTCGCCAGATTGGCCCCGTTGCTGAGATCCTGACCGGGTTCGGGACGTTCGACCTGGAAGTTGGCGCAGTACAGACGCCCACCGCCGCGTGCGAGATAGGGGGCCAGAATCTCGGTCCAGTAGCCGGCACCCGGCCACATATCGACGACCGTTTGATCCGGCGCGACTTCGAAGAACTCAAGCGTCTCAACCGGATGACGCCAGGCGTCGCGCGGTCGACCGTCGGCCCGCCAGTTACCGGCAACCGCCCAGGCCAGGCTCCCGACGGGAGGCGCATTCGGATCGACCGGTTCGTCGTTCTGAGGCTCGCCCTGACCGCGTCCACAGCCCGCCAGGGCCAGACCACCGGCCGCGAGCAGCAGATGGCGGCGGCTCAATCCATGGAGATTGTTCGCAGATACTCGGGCCAAGAGCGGTCGACTTCTTCAAGCGGAAAACAGGCTGGCGAACGGCTTAAACTGCGCCGCGAGGGGCGTCAAAGCGATCCCGATCGGCAGGTTGCCCTCAGTTGTCCGCCGCTGTCGGTCGCACGAAGCGAAGGGTCATGCGGTCGGATTCCCCAATGGCGTCGAAGTGGTCGCGCTCAGCGCCCGTCAGGGTCCGCCCATCCTGGGTCGAACGCCGAACCGGCGGAAGCGTCCAGACCCCGAACGGATGATCGCGCCCGTCCATCGGATTGGCGTTGAGGTCGCTGCGCGCCTCCAGGACAAATCCGGCGCGCTGAGCCGCCTCGATTACATAGGCTTCGGGCACATAGCCCGTCGGAGCAGTGGCCTGAACGTCGGTACCGTCCGCAGCCCGGTGCTGTTCGACGACCAGATAGCCGCCCGGCTTCAGCACCCGGAAGAACTCAGCCATGTAACGATCCGTTCGGCCTTCGGCCCTGGCCCAGTTGTGGAAGGCCCGTGCCACCAAGACCATATCGGCGCTCTGGTCCGGCAGGCCGACGCCTGATTGCGGTCCGAAATCGACCACCGTGGCCGGACCAAAGGTGGAGGGATCAGCATCAAACCGGGCCTGAAGGGCGGCTCGGGCATCGCGCGCGCCCTGGGACGTCTGCGGGTTGGTCGTGTCGACCCAGGCGGCAACATAGCGACCGCCGGTGCTGGCTGTGTACGGCGCGAGAATGTCGGTCCACCAGGCACCGGCACCCGGTTCGATCTCCACCACCGTCATCCCGGGACGCAGACCCCAGAAGGTCAGGCTTTCGAAGGGATGACGAAACGCATCGCGGGCGCGCGCCTCGGCGGACCTCAGCGGAGAATCGATCACCGCCTGAAGCGTGTCGTCCTCGGAAAAATCGGGCCGCGCCGCCTGACCCCGCTCGATCGGAAATGTCTGGGCCCAGGTCACGCTCGGGGACAGAAGGGCCAGGGAAACAAGGGCGGCGAGGGCAGGGCGCATCACAAACTCCAGATCGATTCCGGGGATTAATAGACACATCAAACCGCTCGGTCACCCGCGCACCCCTTGCGCGGGTGCTCCGGTATCCCATCTGATTTGTCGAAGGCGCCGATGGTCGGGCCTTCGCGGATGACGCCGGTGCCCAGGAAGGGGCCGACACCATCTGATCCCAGATCGTCCCGGGAAGACGCCGGACGGTTCACCTTGCTGATTTCAGGAGGACTTGAAATGCGCACCTATGATTTTGCCCCACTGACCCGCTCGGCCGTTGGCTTCGACCGACTGTTCACGATGCTGGAAGCGGCCTCCAAGACCGAGGGCCAAGGCTACCCCCCGTACAACATCGAAGGTCTGAGCGAGAACCAGTACCGGATTGAGCTGGCGGTCGCCGGCTTCAAGCCCGAAGAGCTGAATATCGAGGCCAAGGAGAACGTGCTGATCGTGACCGGTCGCAAGGCGGCCAACGATGGAAGTGATGAGCGCCGTTTCCTGCACCGCGGCTTGGCGGAGCGCGACTTTGAGCGCCGTTTTCAGCTGGCAGACTATGTCGTGGTCACGCAAGCCAAGCTTGAGAACGGGCTGCTTCAGATTGGCTTGGAGCGTCAGCTGCCCGAGGCGCTGAAGCCCCGCACCATCCCGATCTCGGCCTCGAGCGACGAGGTCATTGAGGCCAAGCCGGCGCGCAAGTCCAAGTCGGCCTAAGCCTGGATTGGATAGACCTGAAAGAGGGCGGTCCCGACGGGGCCGCCCTTTTTTGCTTCACGCCGCCAGGTTGAGGCCCTCGACCTCCCCCAGTTCTGCGCCGGCGAGCATGGCCCCGACGAGGACCGCCCCGGTGAGATCCGCGCCGCGCAGGTCGGCCTGTTTGAGGCCGGCCTGGGTCAGATCGGCTTGCTGAAGTTGGGTATAGCGAAGCCGGGCGCTGGTCAGATCGGCGGGAAGGGTCCGGTTTGCGCCGATCGGGAGCGGCCCCAGCTGGGCGCCTCTCAGGTCGGCCTTGACCAGATTGGCCCCGCCCAGTCGAGCGCCCCGCAGGTCGGCACCGCGCAGAATAGCACCGCGTAGATCGGCATTCTCGAGGTTAGCCCCCTGAAGCTCGACACCGGACAGGTCCATGCCGACCATACAGGCCCCGCGTGCACTCATGGCTGGAAGCCGCCGTCCCTTGAGGCCGTCCAGCAACGGGCGAAGATCCAACCGATCCATCAGGGCCGGCGTCCCGTCCTTACCGCCCGAGCGGGCCCAGGACTCCGCCTCGGCGATGGCCTGACCCAGCGTTTGCAGACTGGTGCCATCGGCCACCGGCGAGCGAAGACACCCGGTCATGTCGGCCTTGTCGATCTTGGCCTTGTCGATGTCACAGCCGGCGAGAACCGCGCCATTGAAGCGGGCGCCCTCCAGGTTGGCTCCGACCACGTCGGCCCCCTCGAGCAGGGCACCAGCCAGATTGGCGTCCTTGAGATTGGCCCCGGTCAGCTTGGCCCCCCGCATCGAACAGTCGGAGAAATCCGCCGCGAAGGCGGACACACCGTTGAAGTTCGATTGATCCAGGGTGGCGCCTGAGAAATTGACCTCGTCGGCCTCCCCCGAACGGACCTCGTGGCGAAGGGCGGTCAGCCCCTTTTCCGGGTGGGGAATGCCGATCTTGCCTTCGCGGAAGTCGGCCTGGGTGAGGTCCGCAAGCGACAGATTGGCTCCGCGCAGACAGGCCCCCCGGATGTCCGCGCGGCGCAGGTTGGCCCCTCTCAGGTCCGCTTTGCGCAGGTCGCAGCCGAAGAGGACTGCCCGCTCAAGCTGGGTGCGGATGAGGCGGGCGTGGTCAAAGACGCAGCCGGTGAAATCGGCGTCGTCCAGGCGACGCCCGGCCAGATCCAGTCCCGAAAGGTCCACGAACTTGAGCATGGCGCGACGTCCGCCGCTGCGGCCCGAGACATAGCGTTCGTGCGACACCAGGATCATTTCCAGGTCGCCCTGGCTCAAACGTCGATGGCCGGTGTTCATTGGGGTGTTTCCTTGGAGGGATGGTCCAGGCCGCTCGCGCCGACGAGCTGGGCCAGGGTGAAGTCGGCGAGTTTTGTCTGGGCCCCGGCGAGGCGGGCGCGCCGCAGATCGGCTTCGGCCAGGCAGGCATGGCGAAGGTCAGCGCCGGACAGGTCTGCACCGCGCAGAACCGCCCCGGTCAGGTCCGCCGGCAGAAGCCGGTCCTGTCCGATCAGCAGAGGACCCAGGTGAGCCTGACGCAGGTCGGCGTCGTTGAGCTTCGCCCCGGCCAGCCGGGCGCCGCGCAAGTCCGCGCCGCGCAGATTGCAGGTGCGCAGATCGGCTCGCTCGAGATGGGCCCCCTGGAGCTTTACGCCCTCCATGTCGAGGCCATAGAAAACTGCGCGTTGGGCCGAAAGGGCCGTCAGATTAAAGCCGCGCACCGATTCGAGCAGGCGCAGGTCGAGGTCATCGAAAACGGAGGGCTGGCCATCCTTGCCCGAGGACTCGCACCAGCGAGCATGGGCCCCCAGACGCTCGGCCGCCTGCTGCGGCGAGACATTGCGCTGGCCGGACCCGGCATCGGTCAAGGCACCGGACAGGTCCGCCCCGTCGGTGCGCCAGGCCTCGGTCTTGATCCCGACCAGAACGGCGTCGGTCAGATCTGCCCCTGAGAGGTCGGCTCCAGACAGATCCGATCCCGCCAGATCCGCCCCGTTGAACGTGGCCTGTTTGAGATTGGCGCGCACCAGCTTGCAGTCACGCATGACCGCGTCGGTAAAGTCGGCCCGCACCGCGATGATCCCGGTCAACCGTGACCGTTCAAGGTTGGCCCCAACCAGGGACACGCCCTGGGCGTCCGACGGGCGACCGTCCGGCTTGAGAACGCGATAGCCCGTCCTAGCGTCAGCCGTGGCCAGAGCGCCCTCGCGCAGATCGGCCTCGAACAGGTCAGCGCCAGACAGATTGGCCCCGCGCAGACAGGCACCGCGCAGGTCCGCCCGCCGCAGGCTGGCGTTGGAAAGGTCCGCCTCACGCAGGTCAGCCCCAAACAGATTGGCGTTGTCCAGCTTGGCCCCGGACAGGTTGCAGCCGACTGCGATCGCGCCTGAGAAGTCCGTATCTGTCAGATTTCGACCTGAAAAATCCAAGCCGCTCAGGTCCATCCAGGCAAATACGCCCCGCGCACCGCCGGGCCGGGCGCGCCATAGCCGTTCGTGTCGGGCGCAGATGGCGTCCGCTTCGGCCTGGGAGAGGCGCTGGGGAACTTCCTGGATAGCGCGGGTCTGCATCGCGACTACCCTAGGACAGAGCGGTTAAGGAACCCTCGCTTTCGGGGTTAATCGACGGCGAGCAGTCCCTGTTCGGACAAGGCTTCAGCCAGAGGCCCGGCGGGCACCCAGACCCGCATGTAGCCGGCCTCGCCCAGACGGCGCAGCTCGGCTTCCAGGTCCGTGGTGGGGGCGGCGGCGAAGCGGGCGTCGAAACCCACGCCGTCCTCGCTAATTCGCACCATCGGCCGCCCCGTCTTGAGCCGGTTGAGATAGCCTTCGGCCAGGACCGCAGCCTCGGGAGCCAACAGGCCGATCTCAACATCCAGGCCGGCGGCCTTGAGCCGCTCGACCCCGCGCCCGGCAGCAAAGGGCGACGGGTCCTCCGAGGCGATGACGACGCGGCGAATCCCGGCATCGATCAGGCGCTGGGCGCACGAGGCCCGGCCTGACGAGCGCGCGCCGCACGGCTCCATGGTGACATAGGCGGTGGCCCCTTCGGCGGCGTCGCCGGCCAGGGGCAGAGCCTGCTCTTCTGCGTGCGGGCGTCCGCCATTTGCCGTGGCCCCCTCGGCCAGAACCTGACCGTCCTTGACCAGCACACAGCCAACAGGCGGGTTCGGAGCGGTCTTGCCGAGCTGGTCGGTGGCCAGCTCGATCGCGCGGGCCATGAACTTGCTGTCGTCGCTCATGGGATCGCCGGCAGGCCCTGGGCCCGCTCCTCGTCGAGATACTTGGCTGACACAGGCCGAAGATGGTCGTCCAGAACGACCATCAGCGGATTGCCGGTCGGAATTTCGACATTGACGATATCGTCTTCGGACACGTCGAACAGGTGTTTGACGATCGCTCTGAGCGAATTGCCATGAGCGGAGATCAGGACGTTCTTGCCATCGGACAGGCGCGGCGCAATGGCCTCGCTCCAATAGGGAAGAACCCGCGCCAGTGTGGTCTTGAGGCTTTCGGTGGCCGGAACCTCGACCGAGCGATAGCGGCGGTCCCCCGACAGGTCATAGGCCGACCCAGCCGCCAGCGGCGGCGGCGGGACATCATAGCTGCGGCGCCAGATCTTGACCTGGTCCTCACCGTGTTTGGCCACCGTCTCGGCCTTGTCCAGACCGGTCAGGCCGCCGTAGTGGCGCTCGTTCAGACGCCAGGCCTTGGTCACCGGCACCCAGCTCTGGCCGGCGGCGTCCAGGGCCAGATTGTTGGTGCGAATGGCCCGGGTCTGGACCGAGGTGAAGGCTTCGTCGATCTCCAGCCCCTCGGCGGCGATCAACTCGCCGCCCTTGCGGGCCTGGGCTTCACCCGTTTCGGTCAGGTCGACATCGACCCAGCCGGTGAAGCGGTTCTCGAGGTTCCACTGGCTCTGGCCGTGGCGAAGTAGGATCAGGATGGGCATCCCGGCTCCGTGTTGTGACAGTTTGGGCCGGGCTAGGCCCCATGTTGCGGCGCGTCAAGCGTCGGCTTGGACGGGACGGGCGGCGCACGTTATAGGCAGGTCATGTCGGATCGGCTCTTTTACGCACTGGCGGCCCTGGTGGCGGTCGCCCTGATTGCCACGGCGGTGATGTGGCCGCAGCGGCCCGGTCGCACGCCGGGAAATCTTGGTGCCGTGGCGGAGGCCCAGCCATGAGCGCGGCCGTCGCGGTCGGTCAGCGCGTCCTGCGTACCGAAGCTGAGGCCCTCAAGGCCATGGCGGATAGTCTGGGTGAGCCCTTCGCGCGGGCGGTCGAAACCCTGGCCAATCTGTCGGGCCGGGTCATCTGTACCGGCGTCGGCAAGTCCGGCCATGTGGCCCGCAAGATTGCAGCCACCCTGGCCTCGACCGGTCGCCCGGCCATGTTTGTCCATGCGACGGAAGCCAGCCACGGGGACCTGGGCATGATCGGGCCGGACGATGCCGTCCTGGCCCTGTCGAAGTCTGGCGAGACGCGAGAGTTGGCGGATGTGATCGCCTATGCCAAGCGGTTCGGAGCTCCTCTGATCGGCATGACCGCACGGGCCGACAGCGCCCTGGGCAGTCAGTCGGACATCCTGCTGCTGTTGCCCGACGCTCCCGAAGCGACCGGCCAAGTCGATGCGCCGACGACCTCGACGACGCTTCAGATCGCGCTGGGCGATGCCCTGGCGGTAGCACTGCTGGAACGCGCCGGGTTCACGGCCCAGGATTTCCGGGTTTTCCATCCCGGCGGCAAGCTGGGTGCCATGCTGCGCACGGTCGGGGACCTGATGCACGGGGCCGACGAGCTACCGCTGGTGGGGGCCGATCAGCCAATGGATCGGGCGCTTCTGGTGATGAGCGAGAAACGTTTCGGAGCCGTGGGGGTGATCGATGCGGACGGCACCTTGATCGGCCTGATCACCGACGGCGACCTGCGCCGGCATATGGACGGACTGCTGACTTATGCCGCCGGCGAGGTCATGACCCGGGATCCGCGCACGGTCGAGCCGACAACCTTGGCGGCTGAGGCCTTGAAGTTGATGAACGAGGCCCGGATCACCGTCCTGTTTGCGGTCAGGGAGGGGCGGCCGGTTGGTATCCTGCACGTCCACGACCTGCTCAGGGCCGGGGTGATGTAGGCATCACATTCCCGGAACGATGCGCTCACCGGTGTCGGTGTCGCGCATGCGGAACTCAAAATCGAGATCGGGGGTCTGGCCGACTTCGTAGGTGATCTTCTGGCGCACGGTGTTGCCGGGGCCGAAGACCAGAACCTTGGGCTTGAGCTGATACAGGTCGCCCGGCTCGGCATAGGTTGAGGCGGCGATTATGACCTCATCGCCCTTTTGACAGGTCCGGGCCGCTGCGCCGTTCAGAACGCAACAGCCGGAACCCGGCTCGCCGTGGATGACATAGGTTTCGATCCGCGCGCCGGAGTTCTTGTTCCAGATCTCGACGAATTCGAGCGGATAGATGCCCGCCTCCTGGCACAGCAGGGGGTCGAGGGTAATCGAGCCCTGATAGTGAAGGTCGGCACCGGTCACGGTCATACCGTGGAGTTTGGCGCGAAGGACGCGGATCTTGCTCATGTCGGGAGGCGATATGGGGACGGAAGGGGTCGCTTCCTAGCCGAAATCACCCCTGACGTCCCCTGATTTCTTGTGCAGGTGCGAACGAGGTTCGTCCGTGCCATATTGGCGGACACCCCGCTCCCCCGGAGGATGGCCTGTGCGTACAACCGTTTTCGACCTTGCGAAGCTGAAGTCCGAGGGGCGGCGTTTCCCCATGCTGACGGCCTATGACTATTCCTCTGCCTTGATCGCCGAGGCGGCGGGCGTGCCCGTCCTGCTGGTCGGGGATTCGATGGGCAATGTCGTGCACGGCCGTGGCGACACCCTATCGGTGACGGTCGATGACATTGTGCGCGCGACCCAGTCGGTGGTCCGCGGCACCCAGACGGCCCTGGTGGTCGCCGATATGCCTTTCCTGTCGTTCCGCGACGAGGCGACCGCCATCGCCAACGCCGGGCGGATGATGAGCGACGGCGGGGCCGGGGCGGTGAAGATGGAAGGCGGCGGCGCGGTGGTTCCGATCGTGCGGCGGCTGGTCGATCTGGGCATTCCGGTGATGGCGCATCTGGGGTTCACGCCGCAGTCGGCGGGGACCATCGGCCTGAAGGTCCAAGCCAAGGACGCCGAGGGCGCACGCGCCCTGATCGCCGATGCCGAGGCCTTGCAGGCGGCGGGGGCGTTCGCGCTGGTGCTGGAGCTGGTGCCGGCGCAGCTGGCGGCCGAGGTGGCGCGCCGTCTGACCATCCCGGTGATCGGCATCGGGGCCGGGCCGGAGTGCGATGCCCAGGTCCAGGTCTGGCATGATCTGCTGGGTCTGTTCGACGGGCGTTCGCCGCGCCACGCCAAACGCTATGCCGAGATCGGCCGGGCCATGCGCGAGGCCGTCGCGGCCTATGTCGGCGAGGTCGAGGCGGGTGCCTTTCCGACCGACGCGCAGTCCTCGCGCAAGATGGAAGACGGGGCGCTGGATGAGGCGCTTGGGGCCATCTACGGCAAGGGGGCCTGATGCGGGTCGTTTCGACGGTCGCCGATCTGCGCGCGGCGCGCGGTGACTATCCCCGCCTCGGCTTTGTGCCGACCATGGGCTTTCTGCATGAGGGGCATCTGACGCTGGTGCGGGCGGCCAAGGCGCGCATGGGCGCGGTCGCCTGTTCGATCTTCGTCAATCCGACCCAGTTCGCCCCGAGCGAGGATCTGGCGCGCTATCCGCGCGATCTGGACCGGGACCTCAGGCTGTTGGAGGAGGTCGGCTGCGACCTGGTGTTCACCCCAACGCCGGAGGCGATCTATCCGGATGGCTTCTCCACCCGGATCGAGGTGGAGGGGGTGACGGCGCCGCTCGAAGGGGCGGTGCGGCCCGGGCATTTCTCGGGCGTGGCAACGGTGGTGACCAAGCTGTTCAACATGGTCCAGCCGGACGCGGCCTGGTTCGGCCAGAAGGACGCCCAGCAGTGCGCCGTGATCCGGCGCATGGCGCGGGATCTGAATCTGCCGGTCGAGATCGTGGTGGCCGAAACCGTGCGCGAGCCGGACGGTTTGGCCATGTCCAGCCGCAACATCTATCTGGCCGCCGACGAGCGGGTGGCGGCGCTGTGCCTGATCCGGTCGCTCAGGGCGGCCGAGGCGGCGTTTGACGCCCGCGAGCGGTCGGGCGACAGGCTTCGCCTGGCCATGAAGGCCGTGCTCATTGCCGAGCCGATGGCGCGGCCCGACTATGTGTCCATCGCCGACCCGGACACCCTGGCGGAACTGGACATGGTGGATGATCGCGGCGCGGTGGCCTCGCTGGCGGTGCGGATCGGCAAGACCCGGCTGATCGACAATCTGTTGCTCGGTGAAGCGCGTCAGAAGTGGCTCAGGTAGCCGCCGTCAACGACGAGGACGTGGCCGGTGACATAGCTGGCGGCGTCTGAGGCCAGGAAGACAGCCGCGCCGGCGATTTCGGACGGCTCACCCCAGCGGCCCATGGCTGTGCGCCGCGCCAACCAGGCGGCGACCTCAGGGTCCGACGCGTAGTCCGTATTGGCTTCCGTGCGGAAATAGCCGGGCGCAATGGCATTGACCGATACGCCTTTGGGCCCCAGTTCGGCGGCGAGGCCGCGGGTCAGGGCGTCCAGCCCGCCCTTGGCCATGGTGTAGGCGGCATCGCCTGACCGCGCGATCGGCCCGGCGATGGAGGTCAGATTGATGACGCGTCCGCCCGGCCCCATGCGGGCGGCGGCCTCGCGGCTGATCAGGAAGGCGGAAATCAGATTGACCTCGATCATCTTGCGCACCGAGGCCATGTCGAACTCGGCCAGGGGGCGGCGATCCCGCATCCCGACGGCATTGACCAGAATGTCGAGGCGCTCCAGTCGCTGGACGGCGGTGCGTGTTGCATCCTCATTGGCCAGATCGAACGGCCAGGGCTGGGCGGTCCCGCCCGCCGACATGATCTCTGCCGCGGCGACTTCCAATGGCGCGACGGTGCGACCGCCGAGCCGGACATCGGCCCCGGCCGCCGCCAGGGCCAGGGCAATTTCCTTGCCCAAGCCACGGCCGGCCCCGGTGACAAGGGCGATGCGGCCGGAAAGATCGAACAGGGGCCCACTCATGGGCCGGGCTTACCGTGTTCGCCGGAACGGTGCCAACCCTTTGCCTTTCGTCGCGTTTGGCCTTAACCGGCTGGCTCGCCTAGTTCTGTAGAGATCGAATGCCTCCGTTTTCCCTCAAGAAGCTGACCTGGCTGGCCTACGGTGTGGCCCTGGCGGCGATTGTCCTGGACCAGCTGACCAAATGGATCGTGCTGCATCTGCTGAACATGCAGCTTGGCCAGACCATCGAGATCAGCCCCATCTTTGATCTGACCTTCACCCTGAATACGGGAGTGAGCTTCGGCATGTTCTCCGGCGGCGAAGCGCGCTGGGTTCTGACCGGTTTCTCGCTGATCGTGGCCGGCGTGATGGCCTGGTGGGCTTTGCGGGCCCCCCGGCGGTTGTTCGCGGTGGCGCTGGGCCTGGTTATCGGGGGCGCGCTCGGCAATGTGATCGATCGCATCCAGATCGGGGCCGTCGTCGATTTTCTGGATTTCTCCGGTCTGGGTTTCCCGTGGATCTTCAATATCGCCGATTCCGCCATCTCGGTGGGTGTCGGCCTCCTTATTCTCGACAGTTTCCTGAGCGAGCGTCGGACTGAGCCTGTTGGCTCCGAGGCGCAAACAGAGTAACCGTCTCTTCCAGATACCCGCCCGGCACCGGGCGATACGACCGGAGTTGTCCATGCGTGGTTCACGCGTCGCTGTTCTCATCCTGGCCGGCACCGCCCTGGTCGGCCTGTCGGCCTGCAATACCCTGCGCGGCGCTGCGGGCATGAATCGGGTCACACCGGATGAATTCCGGGTCGTGTCGATCGCGCCGCTGACGGTTCCACCGGATTATGCCCTGCGTCCGCCCACGCCGGGTGAGCCCCGTCCTCAGGAGCTGGACCCGACCTCGACCGCCCGCGACATTCTGCTGGGGGCCCGCGAAGGAGCCGTGCGTTCGCCGGCCGAACAGGCTCTGGTCAATGCTGCGGGGGGCGATCAGGCTGATCCTCTGGCCCGTTTCGTCGTCGACGATGAGTTCGGTGACCTCGCCCACAAGGACGAGAGCTGGGCGCAACGTCTGATGTTCTGGCGCAGCGGCGACGCGGCCAGCCAGACGGCGACAACGACCGCCGGCAATCTGGTCATCGATGCGGCCCGCGAGCAGGAGCGTCTACAAGCTCTGACCGGCGGTCAGGCCATTGTCATTCAGCGGTCAGACTCGGGCTTCAAGCTGCCGGGCCTCTAGGCCACCGCCATCTCGATGTTGATTTCGGTTCGCCCGCGACGCTGTGCGTTGCGGGCGAAGTCGTTATGATGCGACTCATGCCCATCCGCCGTTTGCCCAGCGAGGTCGTCAACCGCATCGCCGCCGGCGAAGTGGTTGAGCGACCGTCCAGTGCCATCAAGGAGTTGGTGGAAAACGCCATCGATGCCGGCGCGCGCCGAATCGAAATCCAGGCGGACGGTGGAGGGCTGTCGCGAATCCTGGTGGTTGATGACGGCCGCGGGATGGGGCCGGACGAACTGCCGTTGGCGGTTGAACGCCATGCGACGTCCAAGCTGGAGGTCGATGATGCCGGCGACGTCGATCTTCTGAACATCCATACGCTGGGCTTCCGGGGCGAGGCCCTGCCGTCGATCGGATCCGTCGCTCGCGTAACCATCAGTTCACGGACAATCGGTGGTGATGCCCATGCCATAGACGTGCAGGGTGGAGCGGTATCGACGGTCCGGCCGGCGGCTTTTGCAGGCGATCATGGTGCGCGGGTCGAGGTGCGCGACCTGTTTTACGCCACGCCGGCGCGGCTCAAGTTCATGAAGTCGGAGCGGGCCGAGAGCATGGCCATTTCCGAGGAAATCAAGCGTCAGGCCATGGCGCATGAGGATGTGGCCTTCATCCTGACGCTCGACGGGCGCCCCGTCCTGCGGCTGGAGGCCGAGCACGCGGGCGATGAAGGGCGGCTCCGGCGATTGGCGGCGATCCTGGGTGAGGCCTTTGGCGAGAACGCCCTGCTGATCGATCAGACGCGCGACGGGCATCGGCTGTCGGGCTATGCGGGGCTGCCGACCTATTCACGAGGGAATGCCGCGCACCAATATCTGTTCGTGAACGGACGACCGGTACGCGACCGCCTGCTTCAAGGGGCCTTGCGCGGGGCCTATGCCGATTTCCTGGCGCGCGACCGGCACCCGGCAGCGGTGTTGTTCATCGATCTGGAGCCGACGCAGGTGGATGTGAACGTCCATCCGGCCAAGGCGGAGGTCCGGTTCCGCGACCCGGCGCTGGCCCGAGGCCTGATCGTCGGGGCGCTGAAACATGCGTTGGCGGGGGCCGGGCACCGGGCCTCGACGACCGTGGCCGACCAGGCCCTGTCGGCGTTCCAGGGGCGAGGGGGTGTCGGGCGTGGGGCGTGGGGTGTGGGGGCCGGGTGGTCTTCAGAGCCGGCCTACAGTCCCGGTGCCTGGACCAGCCCCTTCACCGCGCCCGCACAGGTCATTCCGGGCCTCGCCGAGGTTTCCGCACGGGTAGAGCCGGGGCTCGACCCGGAGACCCCAAACCCCGGACCCCACACCCTCGACCTGATCGACCGGCCACTGGGGGCGGCGCGGGCTCAGTTGCACGGAACCTATATCGTCGCCCAGACGCGCGACGGCATGGTGGTGGTTGACCAGCACGCGGCCCACGAACGGCTCGTCTATGAGCGGATGAAGGCCCAGATGTCAGCGGGCGGCGTGGCGCGCCAGGCGCTGCTGGTGCCTGCCGTCGTCCAGCTGGAACCGCCCGAGGCCGAACGGGTGGTCGCCGTCGCCGACGATCTGGCCGAGCTGGGTCTGATCATCGAGGGCTTTGGGGCCGGGGCGGTCCTGGTGCGCGAGACGCCGGCCTTGCTAGGCGACACCGACGTCGAGGGCCTGATCCGCGACATCGCCGACGACCTGACGGAAACCGGCCAGACCCTGGCGCTGAGGGAACGGCTGGCGGAGGTCTGTTCGACCATGGCCTGCCACGGCTCGATCCGGGCGGGGCGACGCCTCAACGCCGACGAAATGAACGCCCTGCTGCGCCAGATGGAGGCCACGCCGCATTCGGGCCAGTGCAACCACGGTCGCCCGACCTATGTGGAGCTAAAGCTGGCGGACATTGAGCGGCTGTTCGGGCGGCGATGACCTCCATCCTCTTCGTCTGCCTTGGCAACATCTGCCGCTCGCCGCTGGCAGAGGGGGCTTTGCGCAATGAGGTGGAGCGGCGCGGCTTGAGGATTGAGGTCGATTCCGCCGGCACCGGCGGATGGCATGAGGGTCAGCCGCCCGACCCGCGCGCCATTGCGGCGGCGGGTCGCAACGGCGTCGATATTTCGGGTCTGAGGGCGCGGACGGTGACGCCGGACGATTTTCGCCGGTTTGACCACATCATTGCGCTGGATCGGTCCAACCTGCGAGTGCTGCGCGAGGTTGCGCCATGGGATGCGACGGCGGCTTTTAGCCTGATGCTCGACCATGTGCCGGGCCGCGAGGGGCAGTCGGTGGCAGATCCCTACTACGGCGATGACGAGGATTTCGACATCACCTGGGGCGAGGTGTCCGCCTCCGTGGCAGGGATTTTGGCGCGGGTGGCCTGAACCGCTCCTCCCCATGAAATGGGGAGGAGCCACAGATGCCGGCTACGGCGTGCGGCGCTCCAGTTCCGAGGCCCGGTCGATCAGGCCGATGAACTCGCGGCGCAGGCCGTCCTGATCGCGACCGACAGCCCCGCTGGCCAGACCCCGGATATCATCCCAGCCAAAATCGTCCGAGAGCCAGGGATCGCCGCGCAGGCGCTGGCCGAAGGCCGCGACTGACAGGGCCCAGCGGGTGGATTCCGAAGGGCGAACGGCATCGGCCTGAACCACCTGTTCCATCAGGCGGGAATCGTCCTCGCCGGGCAGTTTGTAGCGAACCCGCACGAAGGCCAGTTCGCCGTCCCGACTGTTGGTTGAGGGCACGGCATAGCGCAGAGGGTCGACCTGGGTAGGGCCGCCGGGAGGTGTGATCTCATAGATGGCGGTGACGGTGGCACCTGAGCCTGCGTCGCCCGCATCGACCGCGTCGTTGTTGAAATCCTCGCGGTTCAGCAGGCGTGTCTCGTAGCCGATCAGACGCCATTCGGCGACCTGGGCCGGATTGAACTCGATCTGAACCTTCACATCGTCGGCGATGGGGAAGATGGACGAAGAGAAGTCGTCGCGGAACAGGCGGTTGGCCTCATGGATCGTATCGATATAGCCCGCCGTGCCGTTGCCGGCCTGGGAGATGGCCTGCATCATCGTGTCGTTGTAGTTGCCGCGCCCGAAGCCATAGACCGACAGATAGACGCCGCTCTCGCGGCGCTCGGCCACGAAGTCCTCGAGCCGCTGGTCGGAGGTGACGCCGACGTTGAAGTCGCCATCGGTCAGCAGGACGACGCGATTGACCCGATCCCGATCAAAGTTGGCCTCGGCCATCCGATACGCCAGGGCCAGGCCGGCACCGCCCGCGGTCGAGCCGCCGGCGCGCAGCGCATTGACGGCGCAGCGGATGCGCAGGCGCTGGTCGCCCGGCGTCGGCTGGAGCACCGCGCCGGCGGCCCCGGCGTAGACGACGATGCCGACCCGGTCCTGGGGCCGGAGTTGGTCGATCAGGGTGTTCAGCGCCTGTTGCGCCAGCGGCAGCTTGTCGGGCGACCACATCGAACCGGACACATCGACCAGGAAGACCAGATTGAGGGCCGGACGCTCACGGCTTTGCAGCTCATAGCCTTGCAGGCCGACGTGCAGGATCTGACGCCCCTCTGCCCAGGGGCTGGCGCTGACTTCCGTGAAGACTGTGAACGGCTGGGCGCGGCTGCGCGGCCGCTCGTAGCCATAGTCGAAATAGTTGATCAGCTCCTCCACCCGAACGGCGTCGCGTGGCGGCAGGGAGCCGTCATTGAGGAAGCGCCGGACGTTGGAATAGCTGGCGGTGTCGACGTCGATGGCCAGGGTCGAGACCGGGTTCTCGGCGGTGACGACGACGGCGTTGGTGGGGGCGTCCGGGTAGCGCTCGGTGTCGCCGGGCTGGGGTCCGGGTCGCACCGGAGAGGTGGAAACCAGACCCTCTTGGCGTATCCGGCTGCCGGTGACGACGACGGAGTCAGCGGTTTGCGGCGCATAGGCCAAAGGCGGCGGCGAAGGGGGAGGAGGTGGTGGTGGTGGTGGTGGCAGGGCCCCGGTCATCTGGGTCACGGGTGCGGTGGACACCATTGGTGCGCCGCGCGCGCGACCGTCACGTTCTAGGTCGTTGATCTGATAGCCGAACTGTTCGCAGGCCGCTGGCGTCGCCTCGCCGTCGAGCGGCCGCGTCGGACCCACCGGCGGCGGGGGCGTGAACGACTGTGCCAGAGCCCCAGACGTTGCCGTCGCTAGCGATAAAACAGAAACCAGACTGATCTTGAGCCACTGCATCTTGGACCTCCACCCGTTGATGTGGGGATTGGGCGGTGCAACCTTTGGCCGAAATGGGGCGAGCAGGGGTCGCTCAAAGGGCGAAACCGGATCGTGGGCCTCGCGTTGTTGTTCGGACACACCCCGTGTCAGGAGACGAATCGGCATGCAGGATGACGGACGAACAGGTTCAGGAGAATGGGTGAGGCCGATCCTGGCCTATCTGACCGCGGGGAGCGCATTCGCCGTTCTGGACTATCTGTGGCTGTCGAATGCGGCACCGCGCCTCTACCGACCGGCCATCGGCGAGATCATGGCTGATGATGTGAGGTGGGGCCCGGCGGCGGCCTTCTATGTCTTGTATCTGGTTGGCGTGACATGGCTGGTCGTGCTGCCGGCCCTGAAAGCGGGTGGCACCGTCAGGGCGCTATGGACCGGAGGCTTGTTTGGGCTGGTGGCCTACGCCACCTATGATCTCACCAATCAGGCGACCCTGCGGATCTGGCCGATCCATCTCACTCTGATCGACATGGCCTGGGGGGCTTTCGCCACCGCGACGGCCGCAGTCGTCTCGGTCTATTTGACGCGTCGTCTGGCTCATCGCACGACACAATAGAGAGGGCATCACGGATCGCCGCAGATTTGCAGCGGAGGCCCGCCTGGCCTATGGGGCGCGGCATGACCCTGGCGCTTGCCCGCCGCCTGTCGGTGGCCCCGATGATGGACTGGACCGACCGGCATTGCCGGGCGTTCCATCGCGCCTTCACGAAGCGGGCCCTGCTCTATACCGAGATGGTGACGACCGGCGCGGTGATCCACGGCGACCGCGCGCGCCTGATCGGATTTGATCCACTGGAACAGCCGGTGGCCCTGCAACTCGGCGGGTCGGAGCCGGCCGACCTGGCCGAGGCGGCGCGGATCGGCGAGGCCGAGGGCTATGCCGAGATCAATCTGAATGTCGGCTGCCCGTCCGACCGGGTGCAGTCGGGGCGGTTTGGGGCCTGCCTGATGCGCGAGCCGGACCTGGTGGCGGACTGTATGGCGGCGATGCAGGCGGCGGTCGCAGTGCCGGTGACGGTCAAGTGCCGGATCGGCGTCGATGATCAGTCAACGGATGAAGGGTTGTTCGCCCTGGTGCGGACCTGTGCGGATGCCAGGGTCGATACCTTCGTCGTCCATGCCCGCAAGGCCTGGCTGAAAGGGCTGTCTCCCAAGGAGAACCGGGATGTGCCGCCGCTCGACTATGGCGTGGTCCGGCGGCTGAAGGCTGAGCGGCCTGAGCTGTCGATCTCGATCAACGGTGGGATCGCTGATCTGGATCGGGCCGAAGGGTTCCTGGTCGAAAACGATGACGGCCCGGCGCTGGACGGGGTCATGTTGGGCCGGGCCGCCTATCACGAGCCGGCCCTGCTGGGTCAGGTGGACCGGCGCATATTCGGCGAGGCGGTCGAGGATGTCGGGCCGTTCGAGGCGATCGAGGCCTATCGTCCCTATCTGGCGGCGCGGCTCGACGAGGGCGTGCATCTGTCGGCCATGACGCGGCACATGCTCGGGGCCATGCACGGGCGCCCCGGCGCGCGGACCTATCGACGCATTCTGACGGTCGAGGCCGGGCAGGCGGGGGCCGGGCTGGAGGTCGTTGATCGCGCCGTTGCTGCCGTGCGCGAAGCCGAAGCCCGGCGCGAGGCGGCCTGAGCGTGGAGGCCCTGTCTTTTTCTGACTGGGCCGCCTTGGCGGCGGCGCTGATCGGAGCGGGACTGTTCGGCGGGCTGATCGCGGGACTGTTCGGCGTCGGGGGCGGCACGGTGATGGTGCCAGCCCTGTTCTATGCTTTCGAGCTGTTAGGCGTCGGCGGCGAGAGCAATCTACACGTTGCGATCGGGTCGTCGCTCCTGACCATCGTGGCGACCAGCTGGCGGTCGCTGGCGGCGCACCGGGCGCACGGGGCGGTGGACGAGACGGTCCTGAGGACGTGGACGCCGTGGGTGGCGTTTGGGGCCCTGATCGGGGCCGGGATCGCGGGGATGACCTCGATGGCGAACCTCGGCTGGGTCTATGGAGTCTGCCTGATCCTGGTGGCGGCCCAGATGGCTCTGACGCCTGATGGCTGGAAGCTGGCCGGAGATCTGCCGACCGGCTGGGGCCGGCGCGTCATAGCCACCACGATAGGTGGTCTGTCGGCCATGATGGGGATTGGCGGTGGCAGTCTGGGCGGAATGACCATGACGCTGTTCGGTCGGCCTATTCATCAGGCCGTGGCGACGGCTTCGGGATTTGGCTTCGCCATCGGCCTGGCGGCGACCCTGGGGTTTGTCCTGTTCGGTTGGGGGGCCCCGGGGAGGCCACCCCTGTCGCTGGGCTACGTGAATGTTCCGGCGGCCATCACCCTGGGGTTGCTGACGACAGCCGTGGCCCCGTTCGGTGCGCGCCTGGCGCATCGCCTCGACAAGACCGTGCTGCGACGCGCCTTTGCCGTCTATCTGACGCTTGCCGCGGTAGCTGTGCTGATCAAGGCGCTCTGAGCTGTTCAGGCTTCATTAGCCGTGTTGGTCCACGGTTCCCTGCGCCACAGGAGGCTCCCATGACCCGCATCGCGCTGATCGCCCTGTCTGCTATTGCGGCGGCGGGTGCCGCCCAGGCTCAGGCACCTACGGAGCCGCGCGAGCCGACCCGTTTCGCCGCCGGGGCCGGCATTGGGACCACCGGCCTCTACGTCGAGGGACAGTTCCGGGTCACCTCCTACATCAGCCTTCGCGCGACCTACGAGTTCGCAGAATTCGAGCGCGACCAGAATGTGGACGACATTACCTATACCGGACGCCTGGATTCCGGGGTGATCGGCGGCTTCGTTCAGGTCCACCCGATGGAATCCAACTTCTTCGTCAGTGGGGGCGGGCTGTTCGGGGAACGCGCCGTCGGCCTGGCGGCCCAGCCGGCCGGGCCGGTGACCATCGGTGACCAGACATTCACCCCGACGCAGATCGGGCGACTGGATGGCGAGGTGGACCTGGGCGATCGGGCCCTGTCGTTCGGAGCCGGATGGGACAGTACCTTCAGCCGGGTGCGCGGTCTGGGTTGGCGGGTCCTGGCCGGGGTCGCCATCGGCGATGAGCCGGATGTTCACCTGAACTCGGTCGGCGGCACCTTGTCGAATGATCCGAACCTTCAGACTCAGCTTCGTCGCGAGGAAGGTCGTGTGGAATCAGAGGCCGCCGAGCTACGCTACTATCCGGTGGTTCAGGTTGGGCTGACCTGGCGCTTCTAGCTCTGGAGCCGCATGGCCCCGCGGGACACGCCGTAGCCGTCCAGCCGGCCCAGAAAGCTCATGCCGAGCAGGGAGTGACCCAGGCCGTTCTGGAACACAACGGCCTCAACGTTCTCAAGGCGCGTCGGTCCCACCGAGAGCCAGGGCAGGGTAATGACCGCCACATGTGACGGTCCGCCCGCGGTCGCCACAACGTCGGTGAAGGCGTCGTCCGTCAGGATGACCCCCAGACGTTCCGCATCCGTGCGGGTCAGGGAAACCCGAGTCGCACCTGTATCAATCAGCAGGCGAAGACGACCGCCCTCGGTCGCCCCCTCAGCCCAGAAATGCCCGTCGTCGGCGACCGGAAGCACGGCGTCGGGGGGGCCGACAGACCGATCGACGGCCAGCACGCCGCCAGCCGCGCCGAGCGCGCCACAGGCTGCGATGGCCACGATCGCCATGGGTTTGAGCTTCTTCACGCCTACGCACCCCACACACTGGCCGTTTCTCGGCCTTGGGATCAGCCTAGCGCGATCAGGTTTGCATCCGGTGAATCAGGCTTCGCCCAGCTTGGCCGGGTCAATCTGGCCCCGACGCCCCGGCAGTTCGGACAGGATGGTTTCCCGCTGATCCTGCGTCAGCCGTATCCAGCCTGCGATCTCTTCCAGCTTGCGATAACAGCCGAGGCACAGGCCACTCTCGCCATCGACGATGCAAACCTTGACGCACGGGGTGGTGATCGGCGTGGACATGGCCTGCGTCATAGACCGGTGCGCTGAAGATTACGACACCGTCATGCTTGGGGCAAAACTATAGCCAATAATATCCGATAGTTAACTTGTCGATCCGAGATCTTCGAGCGACCCTTCCAAGGGGTTGTTCAGGCGCTCAGCAAAAAAACGGAGATACCGACATGAAGATGCTTATCGTACCTACGGCTCTCGTTGCCGCCGCCCTGGCCGGGGCCGCCCAGGCCCAGACGGTTCGGCTCTCGGACACCGACTATATCGCCACCGCCCGATGTGCCGGCCTGGCGGACGGGACCGGTGCGGACACGGCTCGCTTTGATCAGACGCTGCGCGAGCAACGCCGCGGCCGAGCGGACCACATTCGTGATGCGGCCTCTAGCGCACGACGCGAAGCAGCGTCCTGGGCACGGTCGGATCAGGCCGCAGCCACCGGTGAGCTTGCCGCCTGTCGCTAGGCTTGATGGAGCCAAACAAGGGGAGGCCCCGGCGCTCGCCGGGGCTTTCTGCTTGTCGCGGGCACGGTCGGCTCCTAGTCCTGCCTCACATGGGAGGACACCGATGAGCCTGATCGAGATCGAACGCCGCGGACGGATTGCCGTTCTGACTCTGAACCGACCGGACCGTCTGAATGCTCTGCCCGATCTCGATGACGGCGAGGCCTTCGCGGGGGCGTGTGATGCCATCAACTCTGATCCGCAAATCAGTGTTGCGATCCTGACGGGGGCCGGGCGCGCCTTTTCTGCCGGGGGCGATCTCAAAGCGATGGCCGGACGTTCGGCCCTGTTCGAAGGTTCGGGCGCAGCGATCCGCGAACGCTATCGTCGCGTTGTGCACCGGATTGTCCGATCCCTGTATGGACTGGAGGTGCCCCTGATTGCCGCCGTCAACGGGCCGGCCATGGGGCTCGGCTGCGACATTGCAGGTTTGGCGGACATTCGCCTGGCCTCGTCAGAGGCCGTTTTCGGCGTCCCCTTTATCAAGCTGGGATTGATCCCGGGTGATGGTGGAGCCTGGCTCCTGCCGCGAAATGTCGGCTATGCGCGGGCGGCCGAGATGTTGTTCACCGGAAACAGTATCGACGCCGAGACGGCCCTGGCCTGGGGACTGGTCAACCGGGTGGTGGCCCCTGGTGTCCTGATGGATGAGACTGTGAAGCTGGCTGAAGAGATTGCCGGCCAGCCGCCGCAAGCTCTACGCATGGGCAAGGCGTTGTTGCGACAGGGGCGCGACGCCAGTTTCGATCAGCTCTTGGAGATGTCGGCGGCGGTTCAGGCGCTGGCGCACCTGACGAACGACCACCTCGAAGGCGTGCAGGCTGTCATTGAAAAGCGGCCCGGCGCTTTCAACGGCAACTAGGCCGGCTCGATCACGCCGAAAGCAATCAGGCGGCGTAGCACCTTGTCGGCATCGTCCAGCCCGAGGTCTGCCAGGACAAAGGGATCGCCGGACAGGGCACGCCGATAGGCCGCTTCTTCGGCTTGTTTGATATCCAGGTCCCCGCCTGGCGCGATCAGCACCAGGGTGTCGCCGTCCTCGGCAAGTCGCCAGGGGATGGTGGCCTTCAGCACATAGGCCTGGGCCGGGTCGAGCGGCAGGGCTCCCGAGACGACAGCCCCGGCGATGTCGGAATCCCGCGACCGGATAAAGCCATCGACCATCAGGTCGAAGGCACTGTCCATCCGCGCACGTTCGGGAAGAATCTTCATTAGGCGGTCGAACAGGACCTGGGCCTGGGTCCGGTCATAATCTCTGTGAGCGTGACCGGGCGGCAGACTGCGGCGGAACTCCGGCTCGCTCAGCGCGACCTCCGAGACAGCCTCAAGCACGACCTCCGCCCAGGTTTTGACGATCAAGCCGCAGGTGATGTGCAGCGATGGTCCATCGCCAGACGTTGAGGCGTCGTGGACCAAGCCGCGCGGGACATAGGCGCAGTCGCCGGCCTTGAGGACAAACTCGCTGGTCTTCTCGCCCAGATCATATTTGCCGCGTTCGAAGCCCTCGCCGCGATAAGGGGTGGTCACCGGCGTGCCGTAGAGCCGCCAGAGCTTTTCGCCCTCGACCTGAAGCACGAAGACGTCGTGGTTGTCGTAGTGGGTGTGAAAGCCCTGAGCTGAGGGCGGCGTCAGGTAGATGTTGGTCTGCACATGACAGGAAAAGGTCTGTTCCATCGCCCGGCAGAAGGCGGCCAGATCCGGGTCGGACTGATGCAGCTGCTGCAGGATGATCGTTGCGCCCAGTGCGTGCTGGTGGGCGATGACGGCGCGATCAACCGCACCACCGTCCATGACCCAGCCCGCGCGATCCAATTCGCGGCTGGCATCGGCCAGGTCGATCGTGTTCGCACGGAGATCGGCGGAGGCGATCAGGCTGTCCAGATGCGCGATCGACAACAGGGGGGCGAACCGCGTGGGCTCGTCGCGGGGGACGATCAGCGCCTCGCGCTCATAATAGCGGTCAAAGAACTCCTGATGGGTGATCGGACCGATCAGCCAGCTCAGGGCGTCCGCCGCCCATGGACGGGCCGGTGCCTGACCGGCCCCTTTGAATTGACTCATGGAGGCTTAACCGCGGGGACGTCCCCGGCCATGGCTGGCGCGGTCACGGTTCGATCCCGAATCGGAATCGGTAATACCGGTATAGCCGCGTCCTGCCGGATCGGAGTTGCCGCCGGAATCGGAATCCGAACGTCCTGTGCCGTTGCCGCGGCCGTTGCCGCCACGATCGACCGGATCGCTGTCCGTCAGGCCTGACGCCCCGCCGCCTCCGCCAGTGTTGCAACGGCGACCGTTCCCGCCGGGATCGGCGTAGGTTCCACCATCACTGTCAGAACACCCCGAAGTGCCACCGCCGCCCCCGACGCCGTAGCCGGAGCGGTCGTAGGGGTCTGAATCGGTCAGGCCGGTCCGGCCATAGCCACCCCGGTCGGCATAGGATCCGGAATCACCATCGGTCCGGCCCGTCGGTCTTTGCTGGGCGCGAGCTTCACCTGCAATCAGGGCGCTGGCCCCGCCGGCCGCGGCCGCGCCGCCAAGCACAGTCGCCATGAAGGATCGCCGATTGAGGCGCTTTTTCTTAGGCTTGTTATCTTCGTCAGCCATGGCACCCTCCCGTGCAATTGCGACCAATTCTCAATTAAACAGCTGTTTTCAATGAAAAACTATCACGAAACGGCGATACATCAAGTCGGAGATCGAGAGGGTCAGATTTGATCAGAGTTGGGTCGGTCCTTCGTCGAAAACGGCGGACCCGATGTGACCGTCCGACGTGGCCCAGGCGCGCTTCATGCCCTGGCTGTTGTACGGCATGGCGATCCGACCCTGACGATCCACCGCAATCAGGCCGCCGTCTCCACCGAGCCGGCCGATTTCGTCGATGACCGCCTGGGTGGCCTGGGCGACGGTCGCACCGGCAGCCACGCGCCAGGAGGTCTGGGCACAGGCGGCGGTCCGAATGAAATACTCGCCCTGGCCGGTTCCCGAGACGGCGGCGTGGCTGTCGGCCCAGGTGCCCGCCGCCGGGATCGGTGTGTCCCCCACGCGACCCGGCATCTTGCCGAAGACGCCGGCCGTCGATGTGGCGGAGGCCATACGACCGTTGAGATCGAGAGCCACGCAGCCGACCGTTCCGTGGGCCAGTGTCCCAGGCGGGTGATTGTCCTCGCCCTGACCGGCCCGGGTGAACCAGGTGTCGGGATCCTCGATCCCGGCCAGGTCCTGCTCGCGGCAGAAGGCCTCGGCCCCCTCACCAGCCAGCATGACATGGGGCGTCGCTTCCATGACCCGGCGCGCGGCCAGAATCGGATTGCGAAAGCCCTTCAGCGCCGCGACGGCCCCGGCCGCCTGGCTGGATCCATCCATCAGGCTGGCGTCCAATTCATAGTCTCCCGCGAGGTTGGGGCTGGCCCCGCGCCCAGCGACGTAAAGGCCGGAGTCTTCGAGCGCCATGGCCGTCTCGACGGCCACATCCAAAGCCGAGGCCCCGCCGGCCAGACGGTCGCACGCCCGCTCAGCCAGTTCGAGCATGTGGGGAACTTCGCGGCTGTAGTCCCGATTGCGGCGGGCCCCGGCACCGCCATGCAGGGCCATAGCAAATCTACGCATCGACATTTCCTCGTCCGCGACGCCTTTACCCGGCGCGTGGCGGCTGCTTAGCGTTGGACCAGCGCAAAGGCGAGCGGGGGATTCGATGCGAGCACTATTGTCCAAGGCCGTTGGCGGTCCTGAAACCCTGGTCCTTGAGGAGGTCGATGACCCGACGCCGGGCAAGGGCGAGGTGATCATTGACGTCAAGGCCGTTGGCATCAACTTCCCCGACACGCTCATCATCGAAGACAGATACCAGTTCCGTCCGCCGCGTCCGTTCGCACCCGGCGGCGAGATTGCCGGCGTGGTGGAGTCCGTCGGGGAGGGCGTCACAACGCTTCGACGGGGAGATCGGGTCGCGGCTATGGTGGGCTGGGGCGGGCTGGCCGAGCGCGTCGCGGTCCACGCCGGACGGTGCCTGAAAATTCCCAAGGACATGCCGTTCGACGAGGCCGCCGGCTTCATCATGACCTATGGCACCGTCTATTACGCGCTCAAGGACCGTGCTGAGTTGAAGGCTGGCGAGACGCTTTTTGTACCGGGTGCCGCCGGTGGGATCGGGTCGGCGGCGGTGGAATTGGGCAAGGCCATGGGCGCGCGCGTCGTGGCCGCGGCCTCAACCAACGAAAAGGTCGAGTTCGCCCTCGAACTGGGGGCAGATAACGGCCTGATCTATCCTTCTGGAGCCTTGGACAAGGCCGCCCAGAAGGAGCTGTCGGGCGAGATCAAGCTGGCCTGCGGGCGCGACGGGGCAGATGTGGTGCTCGATGGCGTCGGCGGCGACTATGCTGAGCCGGCCCTGCGAGCCATGGACTGGAACGGGCGTTTCCTGGTTGTCGGCTTCCCGGCGGGCATTCCGTCGTTTCCGCTCAATCTAACCCTGTTGAAGTCGGTGTCGGTCATCGGCGTCTTCTGGGGCGCGCATGCCGAGCGCGAACCTGATTTGCATCAAGCGAACATGGCTGCGCTTCTGGCAATGTATGCCGAGGGCAAGATCCGGCCGCGGATTTCACAACGCTTCTCCTTCGACCGGGGTGCTGAGGCGATCCAGGCGCTTGGAGATCGATCTGCCCTGGGCAAGATCGTCGTGGAGATTTCGTGAGCCGTTTTGCGTTCAACCCGGACCTTGATCTGGAGGCCCTGTCAGAGTGCTGGGAGCCGGGGGGGCGTCTTCATGTTCCCAACATCCTGACTCTGGAAACAGCCGACCTGTTGGAGGAGGCCCTGGCGACCGAGACAGACTGGATCCGGTCGGTGACAATGCGGTCGGGGACCTTCCATGTCCCCCTCAAGGGAAATGAGCCGCAGACCGAGACGCACCGAAAGTGGCTGGCCGACGCCATCGTCGACGGCGGTGATCCCGAGATGCAGTACGTCTATGATAATCGGCCGCTCGGCTCGGGTCATGTGCCAAACCCGCCACGCGGCGATCTGCTGGATGATTTCGAATACTGGCTGAACGAGGAGCCGCAGTTGGAGGTGATGCGCACCATCACCCAGGCGGCTGATACCCAACGCATCTACTGCCAGGCCTCACGTTTCGTGAACGGACAGGTCCTGACCGAGCACACGGATCACGGCGGCGGCAAACGCCTGGTGGCCCATGTGTTCAACCTGACGAGGACATGGAATCCGGACTGGGGCGGCTTGCTGCTGTTCTACGACGAACAGGGCCACGTCTCTCGCGGGTTCACGCCGGGCTTCAACTGCCTGAACCTGTTCCGCACGCCGCAAAGCCATGCGGTGACCCAGATCGCGCCATATGCGCCGCATCCTCGACTGGCGATCTCGGGCTGGCTGATGGGCTAGTCGGCCTCGAGCCGGTCCAGTGCCGCCCGGGCCTGGTCGCGGTGTCGATCCTTCAGGTGCCCGCGCAGTAGGGCGATGACCCCGGCGATGACCGCAGCGTCGTCCGTAAAGCCGATCCCGGCCAGCACGTCAGGAATGGCATCCGTCGGCAGCACAAAATAGGCTAGGGCGGCGAGCATCATGCCCTTGGCCGCAACGGGGGTGGCCGGATCGCGGGCGCAATACCACACAGACACGACGTCGCGGGCAAAGGGGATCTTCGCCGCCGTCCGGGCAACCTTGGGCCAGAAACCCTGACGCACGCGCGTCTCATTCATCCGCACAACGGCGGGAACCAGGGCCTTGTTCGGGTCGAGAGCATCCTCGACCGTCATGCCTTCAGTGTTGGCCTTGTTCGCCATGACCGCTACATCCTCGCGCTCATCAATCAGCCCTTGGGGCCAATATAGGGATACTCCGCATGAAACTCGATGGTTCGATCTCTGCAGTGGTCACCGGGGGCGCGTCGGGCCTCGGTGAGGGTACGGCGCGCGCGCTCGCCGCCCAGGGCGTCAAGGTCGCCATCTTCGACATGCAGGCCGACAAGGGTGAGGCCGTCGCCGCCGAGATCGGTGGCGTTTTCTGCAACGTCGACGTCACCGACGACGCCTCGGTCGCCGCCGGCTTCGAAAAGGCGCGCGCCGCCCACGGCCAGGAGCGCATCTGCGTCAACTGTGCCGGCATCGCCACCGGCATGAAGACCGTCAGCCGCAAGAAGGACACCGGCGAAATCAAGGCCCACGACATGGCCCAGTTCGAGCGCACCGTGCGGGTCAATCTGTTCGGCACCATGCGGGTGCTGTCGCAGTCGGCGGCGGGCATGGTGACGGCGGATCGTCTGGATGACGGCGAGCGCGGCGTCATCATCAATACGGCCTCGGTGGCGGCCCAGGACGGCCAGATCGGCCAGGCCGCCTATTCGGCCTCCAAGGGCGGCGTCTTTGCCATGACCCTGCCGATCGCACGGGATCTGGCCCAGGAGGGGGTGCGCATCAACACCATCCTGCCGGGCATCATGTGGACGCCGATGATGGCGGGCATGGACCAGAAGATCCAGGACGCCCTGGCGGCGATGATCCCCTTCCCCAGCCGCCTGGGCACGCCGCAGGACTACGCCTCGCTGGCGCTGGAGCTGGCGCGCAACGTCTACATCAACGGCGAGTGCATCCGCCTGGACGGCGCGATCCGGCTGGCACCGCGGTAGGATTGTCGAAAGGGACCGTTGCACCCGCAGCGGTCCCGGCTCGACTTCGCTTCGCTCATTGGCCGGGATGACAAATTCTAAAGAGAAGCCCGCCCCACCGGCGCGCTTGTCGCGCCGGCATTGACCAGGGATTTGCGGCGGTCTTCTCAAAGAGAAGCCCGCCGCGGGGATTATCGCGGCGGGCTCTGCTCTTCATCAGGAGCGGGCGTTTCCTCCCCGAAACGCCGGAGGCGGCGAACCACCTCACTGGCCGGACGAAACGCCAGTTTATTCAGACTGTCAATGCGGGCACGCGTTCACAAACCTGCCAGCTAACAACTGATCAACGATCAGTTTCGCTAGAGCATGATGGTTCGCGTTTGAACCGCGGCGCGGTTCCAACACGAAGCCGAATCATGCTCGCGCTCTCATCTGGAGCCTGATTCACGGCAGGGATGAAATCGCGAAGCGATTCCATCTCAACCGACCAGGCTCTAGGCGCGAAGACCCTATGGCGTCGCTGAGACGATGGCGCGCACAGCCTCAACCATCTGGTCGCGCGGCACGGTCTGCTGGCCAGGGCGTTCGGCTTTCCAGGTCTGCAGGTCGGACCCTGCGGCCAGCTCCCGGCCTAGGTCGAGATCCTTGATGGTGACGGTTCCGGCCTTGATTTCATCCTCACCGATCAGGATGGCGGCGGGGCTCATCCGCCGGTCGGCATACTTCATCTGAGCCTTGAGGCCCGACCGTCCCAGATAGACCTCGGCGGGGATGCCGGCCTGTCGAAGCTGGGCAGCCACGGCGAAATATTCGGGCATCGCCGCCTCATCGAAGGCGACGACAACCACCGGTCCGCGAACCGCCGCCAGGCCGGCGTCCATGGCCTGAAGCGCCACGGCCAGGCGGCTGACGCCAAAGGAGAAGCCCGTCGCCGGTGTTCGCTCGCCGGTGAAGCGGGCAACCAGATCATCATAGCGGCCGCCGCCCCCGATCGACCCTAGCCGCAGGGATTCGACGGGCCCGCGCAGGATCAGTTCGGCCTCAAACACGGCCCCGGTGTAGTACTCCAGTCCGCGCACCACCGAGGGATCAAACAGCGCCTGATCCTCTGACACGCCCAGGCCGCTGAGGGCGGCGTCAATGCGGGCCAGTTCCTCGAGCCCCTGATCGCCCTCGGTGGACCCGCCGACGACCTCGGCCAGGACGCCCAGGGCCGAGCTTCGCCCGGCTGTGGAGGCGGTGAGGAAGGTCATCACCGCACCGATCTGCTCGCCCGAGAGGTCTGCCCCTTTCGTGAAGGCCCCGGAATCGTCCAGGCGACCCTTGCCGAGCAGGTCGCGCACGCCGTCCGGCCCCAGCCGGTCGAGCTTGTCGATGGCGCGCAGCACCGCCAGTCGCTGGCTCGCCTCGGAGACGCCTGAACGATCAAGAAGGCCGTTCAACAGCTTGCGCGTATTGATCTTGATGACCGCTCCACGCTGGGGGACGCCGGCCGCCGTCAGGCCCTCGACGGCCATGGCAATGATCTCGGCATCGGCCTCGGGCCGATCCGAGCCGACGGTGTCGGCATCACACTGAAGGAACTCGCGGAAACGTCCCGGCCCCGGCTTTTCGTTGCGCCAGACCGGGCCGAAGGCATAGCGCCGATAGGGCTTGGCCAGGGTCTGCCAGTGCTCGGCGGCAAAGCGCGCCAGCGGAGCCGTCAAATCATAACGCATGGCCAGCCATTGCTCGTCGTCGTCCTGGAAGGCGAAGACGCCTTCGTTGGGACGATCGGCGTCCGGCAGGAACTTGCCGAGTGCATCGGCATACTCGAAGGCCGGCGTGTCGAGCGGCTCAAACCCCCAGCGTTCGTACATGTCGGCGACGGCGGTGATGATGCGGCGCTCGGTGATGAGGTCGCGACCGCGGCGGTCGACCAGGCCGCGGGCCTTGCGGGCCTCGGGCCGTATTTCCAGAAGATCAGACATGGGCCGCGCTTACCCCGGCACGGCCCGAACCGCAATCAGGCCGCCGCTTCGCGGCTCAGTGGCAGCAACCGACCATAGGTCAATGAGCGCCAGATCCATTCGATTGGCCCCATGCGGAAGAAGGCCAGCCACATGGGTGACCAAAGCAGCTGGAGGATCCAGACGACGGCAATGATGCCCCACATTTCAGGCCAGCCGATCTCGCCATACCAGCCCAGGCCTCGCCCGCCGTAGGCGAGGGTGGTCATGATCAAGGTCTGGGTCAGATAGTTGGTGAAGGCCATCCGCCCGACCGAAATCAGCGGATACAGGATCAGGCTCATGCCGAAGCGCACCATCAGGATCAGCACGCTGGCATAACCGAGCGAAACCAGCGGAACCAGGAAGGTCGCATGGGGCCGCGTCATGGCCTGAATGAAGTCGAAGCCACTCGCCGCAATGGCTGAGCTTTCGCCCCAGATCAGATAAAGGCAGCCCGCCGCCAGAAGGATCGAAGCGAAATAGAGCCAGGTCGGGCTCCGACCGGCCAGAAAGCCGGCCTTGAACAAGCCCATGCCGATCATCATCAGGCTGGCGGTGACGGGGATCATCGCCACAGCGATAATCGGTACGACGGCCAGCCACTGTTGGAACTGATGTACCGTCACCGACCAGGCGTCGCCGGTCATGGCCTGAATGGCCGCCGCCAGCTGTTCTGGGGTCATGTGGCCGCCCTGTTCGGCGATACTCGCCTGGAGCTGATCCGGCGGCATGAGCGTCATGCTCCACATCATCCCGACGTAGAGGGCACACAGGATGAGATAGAGGACCGTGCCCACGATTAGCAGGCGGCGCGCGCTCCAGGACCGGACGAGCATGACGATGAAGCCGGTCAGGGCATAGAGGAACAGGATGTCCCCAAACCAGAAGGCGGCCCCGTGGATCAGGCCAAAGACGGCCAGCCAGAACAGGCGTGATCTCAAGAGCCGACCCCGATCAAGGTCGGTGCGCAGACCGCCGACAAGGAAGATCGACACCCCGAACAGGAGCGAGAACAGCGTCCGCATCTTGTCGCGGAAGAAGACGTCCTGGATCTGCCAGCCGAGCAGGGCATCGGCGTCCCAGCCAGGCTGGATCGCGGGGTTCATTCCGACCTCGTGCGGCCAGAAGAAGGTCATGGCATTGACCGCCAGGATTCCCAGCACAGCCAGACCGCGCACCACATCCAGGCTGAGGACGCGGTCGGCCCGCTGAACGGGTGCCAGGATCTCGGTTTGTGGCTCTGTCTGCGTCATGGTTCCCCCAGAACCGGTTGCTAGCTAGCGTCCCCAACGCTGTCCTGCTGCTGCCCCTTCAGGATGTGATAGGGGGTCCGCATCGGCTCAGGAACGCGCGTGAAGGCGATCAGACTGACCATCAGGCCCGCCCAGCTGGCGAAGGCCGCTCCGACCAGAGCCGTGATCGGCAACAGGCCGACACCATAGATGAAGAAGGTGGTCTCAGCCACGCCCAGGCCCTGAGCCGGGCCGGTGACGCGCAGCCATCCGCCGATCAGTAAGATAAACACCAGCAAAAGCTGGGCTCCGACGGCCAGCACCGCCCCAAACAGGGTGAAACGCCAGATAACGCCCAGGCGCGTCGTCGGGGTGCGCGAGCGCCGCCATTCGCGCCGCAGCAGCCACAGGCCAATAGCGGTCCCCACGGCGACCCAGATCAGGCCGAGCAGGCGCCAATCCATGTCCAGGCCGAGCGAGAAGGCCTGGGGTGGCCAGGCCAGCAGGGTGATGATGATCGGTGGCCAGGCCAGGCTGGCCAGCCAGGCGACCGGTGCCCAGACGACGGGGCTTTCGCGCCAATGAATCAGAGCCGTGCCCGGCAGGCGTTTGTCGCTTTCGGCCAATTCGCGCAGCGGCTTCATGGCGCGCGTCTCGGTCAGTTTGCGACCGGTCTCGGCCAGGTCAGGCGGCCTCATCGTGTGGGCTCCGGCGTCGGGCCTGAGTAGTCATAGAAGCCGCGACCGGTCTTGCGACCGAGCCAGCCGGCCTCAACGTATTTAACCAGCAGCGGACAGGGCCGGTATTTGGTGTCACTCATACCGTCATGCAGGACATTCATGATGGCCAGCACGACATCCAGCCCCATGAAATCCCCCAGCTCGAGCGGGCCCATCGGATGATTGGCCCCCAACTTGAGCGAGTTGTCGATGGAGCGGACATCGCCGACCCCTTCATAGAGGGCGTAGATCGCCTCATTGATCATCGGCACCAGAATGCGGTTGACGATGAAGGCCGGATAGTCCTCGGCGTCCGTCGTGACCTTGCCCAGGCTTTCGGCAAAGACCTTGACGGTTTCATAGGTGGCCGGGGCCGTGGCGATGCCACGGATGATCTCGACCAGCTTCATCACTGGAGCCGGATTCATAAAATGCAGGCCGATGAAACGTTCGGGTCGGTCGGTCGATGCCGCCAGGCGGGTGATCGAAATTGACGACGTGTTGGACGCTAGCAGGGTTGTGGCCTTGAGGCTGGGCGTTAAGGCCTGAAAGATGGCCTTCTTGACCTCTTCATTCTCCGTCGCTGCCTCGATGACCAGATCGGCCTGGCCGATCTCAGCCAGATTGACCGTTGCGGCAATGCGCGACAGAGCCGCCTTGGCATCAGCCTCGGTGATCAGGCCCTTGGCGACTTGCCGGGCCATGTTCTTTTCGATGTCGGCAAGCGCGGCCTTTAGCCGCTCGGCGTTCTGGTCGTGCAGTTTGACCTCACGCCCGCCCAGCGCACAGACATGGGCGATGCCCGAACCCATCTGACCGGCACCGATGACGCCTACGGAATTGATGTCGCCCATACTCTCTTTCGCGCCCTTTGAGGCGTCTGTCTTCAAGGCGACGCAATCTGGCGAAGCCGGGCGGCGCTGGCAAGCGAAGAGGGGGGATTGACGCCACCGAGAGGTCTTTCCAAACGCCGTGGACGCCCTAGGGTGCGCGAACCAATCGGGAAAGGCGTGGCGCATGTGGGTTCTGTTGGGGGTCGGGGTTCTGGTGCTGGGCTTCGTGCTGCGGCTCAACCCTCTGCTGGTGATCGTTATTTCAGCCCTGGTCACCGGGCTGACGGCGGCCTGGGCTCCAGGGGTGGGTGTGGCCGAACTCTGGGCGGCGGCGGTGGCGACCCTGGAAGCCTTCGGCAAGGCCTTTAACGACAGTCGTTACTTCCACATCACCTGGCTGATCCTGCCTCTGATCGGCTTGCTGGAGCGGGAAGGGCTGCAGGAGCGCGCCCGGATCGTCATCTCCAAGGCCAAGGCTGCAACGGCCGGGCGGCTGATGCTGGTCTATCTGGTGCTGCGGCAGGCCACCTCGGCCCTGGGGCTGACCTCGCTGGGTGGCCACCCCCAGATGGTACGCCCTCTGCTGGCCCCGATGGCCGAAGGCGCGGCTGAGGCCGACGGCCCCATCTCCGACAGGACCCGGTACCGTATCCGGGGCATGGCCGCGGCCACCGACAACATCGGGCTGTTCTTCGGGGAGGATATCTTCATCGCCATCGGCTCGATCGTGCTGATGGTCGGCTTCCTTCAGCAGGCCGGCATTGTCGTGGAGCCCTTGCAGCTGTCGGTCTGGGCCATTCCGACCGCGATCGTTGCCCTGATGGTCCATGGAGCCCGGCTTCTGATGTTCGACCGGACCCTGGAACGATCATCCTCTGCGGCTGAAGAGACGGAGGGCTCGAAATGATCACTCTGGATCATGCCTATCTGGTCGTCGGACTGATGTTCCTGGCCTTCTCGGTCCTGACATTGCTGGACCGAGAGCATCCGACACGCATTCGTAGCGCCCTGTTCTGGGGCCTGATCGCCGCCTCGATGCTGGTTGGCACCTGGATCGGAGATCTGGGCAACGGCCTGCTGGTCCTGGGTCTGGTGGTTCTGGCGGGTGTGCGAAAGCTAGGCGTCGGCAAGCCGACGACGACCACGCCGGTGGAGCGTGAGGCCCGCGCTGTCCAGCATGGCAATTGGCTGTTTATCCCGGCTTTGATCGTACCTCTGGTGGCTGTCGGCGGGACGCTGGCGGCCAAGTACACCGCCTTTGGGGCCTGGCTGATTTCGGACGCGCAGACCACGCTGATCGCCCTGGGCCTGGGCTGCGTCATTGCGCTGGCGGTCGCCTGGGCCTGGTTGAAGCCGCCGCCAACCGCCCCGTTCCAGGAAGGCCGCCGGTTGGTCGATTCCATCGGTTGGGCGGTGCTCTTGCCGCAGATGCTGGCGTCCTTGGGCGCGGTCTTCCTGATGGCGGATGTCGGCGGGGTGGTCGGTGAACTGATCTCTTCGACGGTGCCTTTGACCACCCCCCTGATGGCGGTCATCGCCTATTGCGTGGGCATGGCGGCCTTCACCGTCATCATGGGCAACGCCTTTGCCGCCTTTCCGGTGATGACGGCAGCCATCGGTCTGCCGGTGCTGATCCATCAGTTTGACGGCAATGTCGCCATCGTGTGCGCGATCGGGATGTTGGCCGGGTTCTGCGGAACCCTGATGACGCCCATGGCGGCCAACTTCAATGTGGTACCGGCCAATCTCTTGGAACTCCCGGATCGCGATTCGCCGCTCAACGGTGTCATCCGGGCTCAGATTCCGACCGCCCTGGTCATGTTGGCGGTCAATATCCTCTTGATGTTCTTCCTCGCCTTCCGGTTTTGACGATGACGCTCGATCTCGCCCTCGCCTCCAGCTTCGCCTCGACGGCTCTGGGCCATGTGGCGCGTGAGTGGCCCAACAAGATGGATCACGTCATGGGCGGATCGGAGGATGTCCTGAGCCCACGCCAGGCCCACCCGATCTTCTATGGCAGCTTTGACTGGCACAGTTGTGTCCACGGCTGGTGGACCCTGGCGACGCTGGTGAGGCTTTTCCCGCAGATGCCCGAGGCGGAGCGTGTCTTGTCCGCCGCCGAGGTGACCTTTAGCCCGGCCCATGTCGAGGCCGAACGCGCCTATCTGCACCGACCGCTGTCGCGAGGTTTCGAGCGACCCTACGGCTGGGCGTGGCTCTTGATGCTGCAGGCAGAGCTGAACCGGCACGCGACACCCGAAGGTCGCCGCTGGGCCCGCGAACTGGAGCCCCTGAGCCAGGCCTTCGCCGACCGGTTCATGGGCTTTCTGCCGATTTCGGCCTATCCGGTGCGGACAGGAACGCACTTCTCGACCGCCTTCGCCCTGCGGTTAGCTCTCGACTACGCCGAGAGTGTTGAGGATCGGGGCCTGGAACGTCTGATCCAAGACAAGGCTCTCCAGTGGCACGGCGACGATCGCGACTGTCAGGCCTGGGAGCCGGATCAGGATGCCTTTCTGTCACCGGCCCTCATGGAGGCCGAACTGATGCGGCGGGTACTGGGTGAGGACTTTCCGGCCTGGTTTGATGGTTTTCTGCCACGTGCCGCTACGGGTGAGCCGGGCGTCCTGTTTGAACCGGTCACGCCGACGGACCGGACGGACGGCAAGATCGCACACCTGGACGGACTGAACCTGTCGCGGGCCTGGTGCTGGCGTGGGATCGCCGGTGCCCTGCCGGACGACCACAGCGTGCGAGCTCTGGCGCTGGCGTCGGCGGATCGGCACCTGGCGGCAAGCCTGCCGCATGTGACGGGCGACTATATGGGCGAGCACTGGCTGGCCAGTTTCGCCCTGCTGGCGATGCGTGCCTAGTGTTCGCGGAACGAGCGCCACACACTCTGGGTCAGGGGCTCGAAGAAATACTGCAGGGCGGTGCGTTTCCTGAGCGGCACGACCACCTCAACCGGCAGACCAGGGATCAGGCCGGTATCTTCGCCGCGGACGGCTTCGATCTTGGCTAGCTCTGATGGCGGGACCTCCACGGTGACACGGAAGAAGCTGCGGCCTGTCCGTTCGTCGGTGAAGCTGTCAGCGGAAATGTCGGTCACTGTTCCATGCAGGATCGGCAGGTCACGTTCACGGAAGGCCGAGAAACGGACCTCAGTGTCCTGGCCCATACGCAGGTCATCGGCATCGGTGGGCGAAACTTCGGCGGAGACGATCAAAGCCGCCTCTTCGGGCACGACCTCCATAAGCATCTGACCGGGCTGGACGACGCCGCCGATGGTAAAGACCGACAGGCCGACCACACGCCCGGACGCAGGGGCTCGTACCTGGGCGCGCGCCAGCTGCTCGCGCGCGGCGGTCAGGCGCGGGTTGAGTTCGTCGAGCTGGACCTGGACCTGGCGCAAAAGGTCAGCCACCTCCTCATCGGTCTGGGATCCAACGCCCAGCATCTGGAGCCGCGTCTCGCCGATGGCTTCCTGGGCGCGCGCGACCTGGGCTCGCAAGGCTCCTTCTTCACCGTCCAGAGCCGCAGCCTGGCGTTCGAGCGCGCGGACGCGATTCAACGGTGCGAAGCCGCGGTCGGCCAGGCTCTGCATGCCGGCGAGCTCTTCGCCGATCAGACGGCTTTGTTCGCGATTGGAGGCGATCTGCCGGTCCAGGCCGATGATCTGTTGGTTGAGCTGTTCGACCCGCTGCGACAGCACGCCGATCTCGTTGCCGCGTGATCCTCCACGCGCGGAAAACTGCTGGCGTTGCAAGGCCAGGGCCTCATTGGCCAAGGCCACGTCATCGCCTGACAGGGCCTGGAACTCCGGCGGGGTCGGCACAGATCGCAGGCCGTCGCGCTCGGCCACGAGCCGGGACCGTTGCGCCAGCAGCGCCAGCACCTGTCCGGTCAATCCGCGCTCGGCCGCGCGCAGCTCGCCGGCCGATATTTCGACCAGGACCTGGCCCTGACGCACCTCCTGGCCCTCGTGGACGTGCAGGGCCGAGACAACGCCGCCGTCGCGGTGCTGAACCGCCTGGCGATTGCCCGACACCACGATCTTGCCCGGCGCATAGGCCCCGGCATCCAGCGGTGCGAACGCGGCCCAACCGAGGAAGATCACAAAGAAGGCGGCGGCGATGATCCCGCCGATGCGCAGTTCGCGGCGCATGGAATCAGCCGGTCGGGTGCTCGGGGGCGGGCCTTCGGCAGACGGGGTGCCGGCCATCGGTTCGGCAGCACCGGTCGTGGCGGGTTCCCTCACCGTTGCAGGGGGCGTCTCTTCGACGCGTTTGGCGGGTTCGGCGCTCATCTCAGTTCACACTCGAGACGACGCGGGGGGCCGGTTGGCGACCGGCCTGGAGGCGGGCCGCGATCTCGTCGCGCGGACCGAGCCCCTCGATACTGCCGTCGCGCAGCACCAGCAGCTTGTCGACCGTCTGAAGAACGCCCGTTCGGTGGGCGATCAGAATGACCGTTGCGCCGCGCGTCTTCAGGGCCTTGATCGCGCTGGCCAGAGCCACCTCCCCCTCGGCATCGAGATGGGAGTTCGGCTCGTCGAGAACGACCAGACAGGGATCGCGATAGAGGGCGCGTGCCAGAGCGACGCGTTGGGACTGGCCGGCGGACAGTCCCCGCCCTCCCGGCCCCAGAGGTGTGTCATAGCCCTGCGGTAGCTTGAGGATCATCTCGTGGCATCCGGCGGCTTTGGCCGCCTGGATGGCCCGGGCATCGACGTCCTCGCTGGCGGCGTCGAGCATGCTCTCGAAACGCGAGATATTTTCCTTGATAGTTCCGGCAAACAGGATCGAATCCTGCGGCAGATACCCGATATGCAGGGCCAGCCGTTCCGGATTCCAGGTGGCATAGTCGGCCTGGTCCAGTCGCACCTTGCCGGCGTCCGGTTCGGTCGCCCCGGCGATCAACCGCGCCAGCGTCGTCTTTCCGGCCCCGGACGGCCCGATGATGCCCAGCGATTCTCCCGGTTGAAGGGTAAAGCTCACATGCCGCAGTAGGGGCTGTTCGCGCGCCGGAGCCCGCACGCCGACGCCATCTAGCGTCAACAGTCCGGCGGGCTTGGGCAATAGGGTCCGGGGCCGATCCTGATCGGCCGTTGAAGCAAACAGCTCAGTCAGATTGGCCCAGGCGGCCCGGGCCTGAACGATACCGTTCCAGGCCCCGACAACCTGCTCGATGGGCTGCACGGCGCGGCTGAGCAACACCGAGGCGGCGATGATGGCGCCGGCAGAAATCTGGCCTTCAACGGCCAGCCAGGCCCCGGCTCCCAGGGCGAGCGACTGAAGCACCAAGCGCAGGAATTTGATCGCCCCGGTGTAGCGCCCGCCGATAAACTGGGCCTCGGACTGGGCGGTCACGGCCGCGTCGCGTTCCTTCAGCTGGCGGGTGATCATGGCCTGGCGCATGCCCAACGCCCGCACGACCTCGGACTGACCGGCGATGGTTTCCTGAGCCATATAGGCCTTGGCCGAGGCCTGGGTGGCCGCCTCGATCCGGGGCTTGGAAGACCGCTCGTTCAAGACCGCCAGGATAAACAACAGGATGCCGCCCACGAGGGTGAGCATGCCCAACGTCCAATGCAGCATGAAACACACCAGCAGATACACCGGCGTCCAGGGCAGATCGCAAAGGGCCAGGGCTCCCTGGCCGCTCAGACCCTGGCGGAAGGTGTCGAAGTCGCGCATGGCCTGGGCGACCTTGGTGCCGGATTCTCGCGAACCGATGACCCGGTTCAACACGGTGCCGGCTAACAAACGATCCAGCCGCAATCCTGCCCGGACCAGAATGCGCGACCGGATGTGATCCAGAGCCGCCAGGGTCCCCAGGGCAAAGACCACGACAACCGTGACGAACAACAGCGTCATAATGCCGCCGGTCGGGACCACCCGGTCATAGACCTGCATCATGTAGAGGGTCGGGGCCAGGTACAGGACATTGACCAGGGCCGAGAAGCCGAAGGCGAACAGCAGGTGCGCGCGGCAGGCCCTGATGGCCTCCGCCAGGGGTTCCGTTCCGGGCTTTTTCGGGAACAGCGCTTGAAGCACGGAGCGGTCTTCACCTTTATACTTGGGCCTCCATTATAGAGGTTCGCGGGCAAATCCGCGACTCTTCAAGCGTTAACGGCGCAGAGGCCAACCAGATGGGTTCATTTCAGTTTCGCGCCCCGCCACAGATCATCGTCGAAGACGGCGCTTGCGAACGTCTCGGTGAGCGCCTGGCGACGCGCGGCCTGAGGCATGCCCTGGTCGTTACGGATCCTTTCCTGGCCGGTTGCGGCCTGATTGATGCGGCGGTGGCGGGCCTGGCCGGACAGGGCGTGGCGGCAACGGTCTTCGATGGGGTTGAACCTGATCCGCCGGAAGCCTCGGTGCAGGCGGGTGTCGATGTCGCCGGTCGCGCCGGCGTCGACGTGGTTATCGGATTCGGCGGCGGTAGTGCCATGGACACGGCCAAGCTGGTCGCGTTGTTGGGAGCATCGGGCGAAACGCTGGCCGAGGTGTACGGCGTGGATCAGAGCCGCGGCCCCCGGCTGCCGCTGGTGCAGATTCCAACGACGGCCGGCACGGGGTCTGAGGCCACGCCGATCTCGATCATCACCACACCGGACGGCCAGAAGACGGGCGTGGTTTCAGACTGGCTCTACCCAGACCTGGCCATTCTGGATGCGACTCTCACCCTGGGCCTGCCGCCCCGCGCGACGGCAATGACGGGTGTGGACGCCATGGTCCACGCGGTCGAAGCCTACACCTCTCGGCTTAAAAAGAATGCGATCTCGGATGCCCTGGCGGTGCGGGCGCTGGGGCTATTGTCGGCCAATATTCGCCGCGTCGTCGAAGAGGGGTCGGACCTAGTCGCCCGGCGGGCCATGCTTGAAGGCTCGCTGCTGGCGGGCATGGCCTTTGCCAATGCCCCGGTCGCCGCGGTTCACGCCCTGGCCTATCCGCTGGGAGGGCTGTTCCATGTACCTCATGGCCTGTCGAATGCCCTGGTGTTCGCCGAAGTGGCGGACTTCAATCTGGCGGAGGCGAGCCAGTCCTATGCGGATTTGGCGGTGAGCCTGCCGGACGACCTGACCGAGCGATGCCACAACGGCGACGGTTTCGTCACGGCGATCCGGCGGCTGGTGTCCGGCTTGCCGATGGAACAAAGGCTGGGCGACGTGGGTGTACGACCAGAGGATCTCGATCGATTGTCGGACGATGCTATGAAGATCACCCGCCTGTTGGTGAACAACCCGCGCGACATGACCCGGGCTGATGCGCGCGCCATCTATGCCGCGGTCCTCTAGAGCCTGATCGGCCGCGCGAGTCCTAGCCGGCCTTGGGTGGCCAGGGAATGAAGGCGCTCGTGCGCCGCACATAGTCGGCATAGCCCGGGCGAGAGCTTGTCAGGCCGCGCTCCAACAAAGGGGCACCGGACCAGCGTAGGAGAGTGAAGGTCAGGAAGGCGGGCCCGGCCAACGATACCCAACCCCAAGGCACCTCACAGGCGATCAGGCCAAGGCCCCACCAGACGCAGGCATCACCAAAATAGTTGGGGTGGCGTGAGTAGCGCCACAGGCCCCGGTCCATGACCTGTCCGGCGCTGGCAGGATCGGCACGAAAGCGACTGAGTTGATGATCGGCGACCCCTTCGAAGACCAGTCCGAACGTCGCCAGCGCCGCGCCACCCCAGCCGAGCCAGCCGACCGGAAGGTCGGGATGGGTCTGCCCAATCTGAACCGGCAGAGACACGAGCAGCAGCAGAATGCCCTGTAACAAGAAGACAAAGATCAGGGCGGCCACCGGCCAGGGCATTCCGCGCGCGGCCAACCGACCGAGAAGGCTCTCATACCGCTTGTCGACGCCCTGCCGTTGCCAGCGCACGAACAGATGACAGCCGAGCCGCAGGGCCCAGGCGACGCACAGGCCCGTCAGCAAGGCCTTGCGGACCGGGTCGCCGCCGGCGACGACGTAGTCGACGGTGGCCACAGCGCCCATATTGAACGCCCAGAAGGCGTCCACGAAGCTGACATCCCTCAGGCGCAGCGCCACCAGCCATAGGCCGAGCATCAGCCCCGCGACCACAGCGGCGTTCAGACCTAGAAGTTCGATCACTGTCACCCTGGTCCTCGTGGATAATCGTCTCGTCTAACATCGATTTAACTTGGAATGTTCCGGTCGGACACGGCAAGAGCGGGGTTCAAGGGAGCCTGTTCCGAGTCCATGTCGCTCGCGCTTTCAACGCTGATCTATGAATGGCGTCGCTATATGGCGGCGGTCGTCGCGCTGGCCTTTTCCGGCCTGCTCGTGCTGGCGTTCGCCGGCATGTTCATGGGCATGGGCAAGTCGTTTACGGCCACCATCGACCGGTCCGGTGCCGATGTGATGATCCTGGCACCCGGTGCGACCCAGCTGTTCGGCGGCCCCTCCGGTGTGCCGCGCCGCCTGATTCCGATCATCTACCAGCACCCCGAGGTCGAGGTGGTCGACTATATCGACCTCTCGGGTGGTCGGTTTGAATCGATGGACCAGGCCGCCTTGCGGGCACCCGGCGCGACGCCGCCACAAGGCCAGCGGTCGGAATCGGTCATGGTCACCTCGATTGTGACCCAGCCGGGAAACCCGACTATTCCTGTCGACTATTCGGAGGCGCTGGTTGAGGCTCTGCGTCAACCCGATGCCGTGGTGCTGGACGAGACGGCGCTGACCCGCCTGGGTGTCCAGTTGGGCGATGAGGCGATCTACAATGGTCACCGGGTGCGGGTGGTCGGCGTGACGCGCGGCTATGCCAACTTCATGCAGCCCGGCATGGTGATGTCGCGCGATACCCTGCGACGCTATGGCGAGGCCTATAACGGGTCGCGTGTCGGGCCACTGATGGTTCGCCTGCGTGACCCGGCCCGTGCCGAGGTCGTCGTGGCCCAACTGAATGCCGGTGCGAACGGCCAGTACCGGGCCTGGACCCGCGCTGAGCTTTCGGCGGCCAACGAGGCCAGCATGTTTGAGGAGGGCATCATCGTGGTGATGCTCGGTTTCTCGGTGTTTCTGGGCGGGCTGATCGGCATCGCCATCACCTGGCAGACCCTGAGGGGGGCCATCCTGGCCAATATCAAGGAATTCGCCTCGCTGCGGGCTCTGGGCGTCGGCATGGGCTCGCTACGGCGCATTATCGTCGAGCTCAGCTTCTGGGTCGGCATTGTCGGGATCGGGGCCTCGTTCCTCCTGACCTGGTTGATCAGTCTCCTGGCCGGGATGTTCGGCCTGCCGATGGCCTTCCCCCTCCCGATGTGTCTGGCCGTCTCGGCCTTGTTGCTGATCATCGCCCTGTTGTCGGGCTTCCTGTCACTCGGGATGCTGCAACAGAGCCAGCCGGCGGACCTCCTGCGATGAGCACAAGCGCCAGCGGCAAACACGGCACCCCGGCTATCGAGGCCACCGGGCTGGTCAAACGGTTCAAGACCGGGCGCACCTATATCGAGGTGCTGAAAGGCATGAACTTCGACGCCACCCATGGCGACCTGACCATGGTGATGGGGCCGTCCGGCTCGGGCAAGTCGACGCTGATCGCTGCCTTGTCGGGTCTGCTCAAGCCGGATGAAGGGCGCGTCGACATTCTGGATGTCGACGATCTGTGGAAGAAATCTTCGGGCCGGATCGACCGTTTCCGCCTGGATCATTGCGGCTTCATCTTTCAGGGCTTCAACCTGTTTCCGGCGTTGACGGCGCTACAGCAGGTCAAGATCGTCCTCAAATATCAGGGACTGAGCCCGGCCGAGCAGGACCGGCGTGCGCGCGTGGCCCTGGAGGAAGTGGGCCTGGGGCATCGGATGAACCAGCGACCGGCCGAACTGTCCGGCGGTGAGAAACAGCGGGTGGCGATCGCGCGCTGCCTGGCCAAGTCACCTCAGCTCATCTTCGCGGACGAACCGACCTCGGCGCTGGACGGCGAAAACGGCCAGGTGGTGATCCGGCTTCTGCGCCGGGCCGCTGTCGAGCATGGCGCGGCGGTCATTTGCGTGACCCACGACCCCCGGCTCGAAGCCTGGGCCGACCGCGTGATCAAGATGGAAGACGGCTACATCCTTTCGGACGAAAAGCGCGTCCCCGACCCCAACCCGGCGCCGCTGGCGCACTGACCCTCAGGACTTGTTCGATGTTCGGCTTTCTCAAGCGCCCCTGGTTCTGGATCACCATCGTTGTCGTCGCGCTGATCCTCATCGGCGGCTTCATGTTCACGCAGGCCAACAAGGCCCGTCAGGCTGAGGTCGCGGCGGCGGCGGCCCAGGAGGTCGAGAGCCCCTATGCCGCCATCGCCAATGGCCGGGCCGACGTCGAGGGCGGGATTATCCAGATTGCAGCCCGCCGGGGCGGGGTGGTTCGCGAGGTCTATGTCCAGGAGGGCGACCGCGTCGTCTCCGGCCAGATCCTGGCACGTCAGGAAGACGACGAAGCGCGCCTGGCGGTGGATCGCGCTCGGGCTGAGGTGGTGCAGACGCAATCCCAACTGGGAAGCCTGCGGGTCAATCTGAATGCCGCCCGCCGCGAGTTGGCGCGCCTGGAAGGGCTGGCCCCGTCGAATTTCGTGGCGGCGCAGCGTTTGGACCAGGCGCGTGACACCGTGGCCTCGGCCGAAGCTGCCATGACCAACCAGGAAGCGGTGGTTTCCACCACCCAGGCGCGCCAACGCGAGGCGGAGTACAATCTTGAATTGACCATCATCCGGGCCCCCATGTCGGGACGGATCGCGCGCCGCTACGCCCAGCCGGGGGCGGGGGCTTCAACGCTGAACGTCTCGACCATGTTCGACCTGGAGCCGGACACCCAGCGCATCGTGCGGGCCGAGATCGTTGAGAGTGACCTGCCCAATGTCAGCATTGGCCAACAGGTTGAGATCACGCCGGAGAACGATCCGACGCGCGTGTTTGTCGGGCGTGTCATGCGTCGGGCCACCATGTTCGGTGCACGCCAGCTGGCCTCGGATACACCCGGTCAGCAGACCGATGAGCGCGTCGTTGAAGTGGTTGTCTCAGCGGATGATGCGACCTTGCTGATCGGCCAGCGCGTGCTGGTCAAGTTCATGCGTCCAGGGGAAACCGCCGGCGCGGCCCGCGAATCCTCACCCGGCGTCGGTCCCGATCAGGCCATGCAGCGGCCGCAGCGCGCCAACTGAACCTAGACCGGCAGCACGTTGCGCTGGCGCGAATAGCTCATCGTCCCGACGTTGGCTCCGATACGAAGGCCGACGCCGGCGCGGATGGGGGCCAGGACGATGCCATCCGCCTGCTGGTAGTTCACGCCCATCCCGCCGATGAGATAGGCGGAGCCTTCGACGCCGGGGTAGCGCCGATACAGCATGTCGGGATGGTACAGATTGTAGACCAGGGTAAAGACCCGCGCGACGTTGCCGCCGAAATCCCAGCCGATCGAAAGACCCTGCCAGAACACTTCCTGGGGGGCCGGCCGGTCCTTCATGTACAGGAGGCCCTGGCCGTAACGCGCGCCGATCGCGAGCGCACCGGCACCTTCCTCACCGGCAATGTAGCCGGTCGGTGCATCCCCCTGGTCGAGGAAGACGCGCTCGATCGCCCCGCCGAGGGCTTCGGCGGCGACGCCGAGGAAGTTGGAACCCGCCGCGACCAGTTCTTCCTGGGTGTAGGTCGGTTGCGGCGCATCATTGGGGCCGGGTCCCATCCCTGGTTGGGTCGGATAGCCGGGGCTGGGTTGCTGGGTGGCCGGGCCTGAGGCGCATCCGGTGGCGGTGGCGGCGGCAAGCCCCGAAAGGATGAGGTTACGGCGATGCATGTGGAGCTCCCGTGGTCTTGCGAATCACATCTGGAATGACTTTGCCACAACGTCTCGCCTGTTTGGGGCGGGTTTGGGGCTTCGGCTCCATTCAGGCTAAGATGCCGCACCGGGTTTGAGAGGGCGGCGTGAGCGACATCAAGGGCGTTATCCTGGCGGGGGGCAACGGTACGAGGCTCCGCCCCGTGACACTTGCCGTCTCGAAACAACTCCTGCCGGTCTATGACAAGCCGTTGATCTATTATCCGCTGTCGGCCCTGATGCTGGCGGGTGTGCGCGACATCCTGGTGGTGACCCGGCCCGATGATCAGGCCGCGTTTCAGGCGCTGCTCGGCGACGGCACCCGCTTTGGCGTGAATTTCTCCTATGCCGGCCAGCCAGAACCCAAGGGCATCGCGCAGGCCCTGACGATCGGGGAAGGGTTCATTGCCGGACAGCAGGTGTGCCTGGTGCTGGGGGATAACCTCTTCTATGGCGGCGGTTTCACCGGCCTGCTGCGCCGGGCGGCCGAAAAGACGGATGGCGCGACCGTCTTCGGCTATGAGGTGCGAGAGCCCCGCCGTTTCGGGATTGTCGAGCTGGATCGCGACGGGCGGCCGGTTTCGATCGAAGAAAAGCCGGCCCAGCCCAAGTCAAACCTGGCGGTCACGGGCCTGTATTTCTACGATGGTGACGCCTGCCGGATTGCGCGCGAAATCAAGCCATCCGGGCGGGGCGAGGTCGAAATCACCGACGTCAACCGGGCCTATCTGGAAGCCGGCAAGCTGGATGTTGTCACCTTCGGGCGTGGATTCGCATGGCTGGATGCCGGAACCCACGACAGCCTGCTAGAGGCCAGCCATTTTGTACAGACCATCGAGCACAATCAGGGCCTCAAGATCGCCTGCCTGGAAGAGATCGGCTGGCGGAACGGCTGGTTGTCAGACGAGGACCTTAGCCATAGAGCCCACGACCTCGGCCCTGGTGCTTACGGCGAATATCTGCTGCGGCTGCTCAAGGGCGGTTAGGGCTCAGTGCTTGTCCGTCTTGGCGCTGAGCCAATCCATCAGGGCCAGAAGCACACCCGACACAACGAAGGTCAGGTGGATCACCACGCCCCAGAAGGCCTCGTCAGGATTCAACTCGTAGCCGGCCCGCCCAATGTTCATGAACGTCTTGAGCAGCTGGATGCCGGAGATCGCCACAATCGAGGCGATCAACTTCATCTTCAGGCCAGAAAAATCGACCGTCCCCATCCACGGCGGGCGGTCCGTCTCACTCTCATCGATATCGAGCTTGGAAACGAAATTCTCATAGCCCGAGAACATCACGATCAGCAGCAGATTTCCGGCCAGCGACAGATCCACCAGCGTCAGCACCGCAAGGATGCCGTCATTGGCGGACATCGAGGCCCCGTCAAACGCCAGGATCTGGGGGACGTAGTAGATCAGCTCCTTGACGAAGATGACCAGCAACAGCGCCAGCGCGATGACAAGACCCAGATAGAAGGGAGCCATCAGCCAGCGCGAGCGGAACAGAGCGCGTTCGAAGGCGGTTTCCAACGGCGGCTTGCTCGACATATCTATCCCCTCAGGCTGGCACCGAGCTTGGCGGCGGCAGCGACGATACGATCTGACAGGGCGTCAATCTCTGCCTCGGTCAGGGTGGCGTTGCGCGGCTGGATGGTCACCTCGACCGCCAGGGATTTCTGGCCGTCGGGCACGCCTGTGCCGGTATAGACGTCGAACACCCGAACATCTGAGATCAGTTGTTTGTCAGACCCCGCGACCGCGCGTGTCAAATCACCCGCTGCCAGTCCGGCATTGACCACAAAGGCGAAGTCACGCGACAGCGGCATCAGGGTGGAAAGGTCGAGCCGGGAACGCGCCTTGGTGGCCCGGGCCTTGGATTGGGGTAGGGCTTCGACGTCGATCTCGAAGCCCAGCATCGGGCCGTCGGCATCCAGGGTCTTGAGCGCGCCGGGGTGGATCGCGCCAAACTCGGCGATCACGGTCTTGGGGCCGAGTTGCAGCCGGGCCGACTGCCCGGGATGCCACCAGGTCGAGGTGTGCCCCTGCACGAGCTGGAGCGCGCTGGTCGAAACGCCCAGAGTCTCAAGCAGGACGAAAAGGTCGGACTTGAGGCCGAACAGATCATCGCCCGTGTCGCCATCCCAGCGGCGCGGGGCGTGCGGCGCGACCAGGCCGGCGATGACGGTCCGCTGGTCGCCCGGCTGGTCACCCCGGTAGATCGGGCCGATCTCGAACAGGGCGAGGTCGGCAAAGCCCCGATCTGCATTGCGGGCGGCTGCCTGGATCAGGTTGGGGAGGACCGACGGACGCATACAGTCCAGATCCGAAGCGATCGGATTGTCCAGAACGAGGGCCTCTGAGCCCCCGCCGAAGGCTTCGGCGATGTCCTGCCGCGTGAACGACCAGGTGACGGCCTCGGCCCAGCCGAGCCCGGCCAGGATGCGGCGTGCGGCCCGGATGCGGGATTGACGCGGACTGAGAACCCCGGCGGTGGGGGCACCCAGATCCGGCAGAGGCGTGGACGGCAACCAGTTGAAGCCGTTGATCCGGGCGACCTCCTCGACCAGATCAGCCGGCCCGTGGACGTCGCGCCGCCAGGTCGGAGGCGTGACCCGCCAGGGTCCATTGTCGTACGCCACTTCAAAGCCCAGGGCGCTCAGAATGGTGTGAATGCGGACGGTTGGTAGTCTCAGGCCTGTGAGGCGTTCGACCAGCGCCGGATCGAAGTCGAACGCGGCCGGCGGTGCCGGGGGGGTGCCGACGACGGTGATCTCAGACGCCTCACCGCCACATAGCTCCAAAATCAGAGCGGTCGCCTGTTCAAGGCCGGCGACGGCGGAATGGGTGTCGACCCCGCGGGCAAACCGGTACTGGGCATCCGAGGTGATCCCGAGCTGACGTCCGGTCTGGGCTGTTGCGATGGGGTCGAACCAGGCGCTCTCAATGAAGACGTCGGTGGTGGTTTCGTCGCATCCGGTAGATTCGCCACCCATGACGCCACCCAGGCCGATGGGGCGTTCGCCGCCGGCGTCGGCGATCACGCACATACGAGGGCCGGGCGCATAGGTTTTGCCATCCAGAGCGATCAGGCGTTCCGGCTCACCCGTATCGGTGGCGACCTGGCCACCGCGAACGACGATCTGATCTCCGACCAGCTTGGCCTTGTCATAGACATGCAGGGGGCGCGCCTGATCGTAACAGATGAGATTTGTCACATCGACCAAGGCGTTGATCGGCCGAAGCCCGATGGACCTCAGACGATCCTGGAGCCAGTCGGGCGAGGGACCGTTGCGAAGACCACGGATCAGCCGACCGGCAAAGACCGGGCAAAGTTCGGGAGCCTGAAGCTCGACGCGGATCGGGCTGGCGTAGCCGCCCGCAATGGACGGGGTCTGATGCGAGATCAGCAAGCCCTGCCCAGCGGCGTCGAGATCACGCGCGATGCCGGCGACACCCAGCCAGTCGGGCCGGTTTGGGGTGACCTCAAAATCGATGACCGGTTCAAGGCCGAAGACGTCTGCGGCGGGCGTGCCGACCTTGAGGTCGCTGTCCAGATCCAGGATGCCGTCTGACGCCCCGTCCAGCTCAAGTTCGGCGGCTGAACACAGCATGCCGTTGGAAACTACGCCGCGCACGGGCTTCTCGACCAGCGTCACGCCCAGCCCAGGCACATAGGCCCCGATCGGCGCATAGATGGTCACCAGTCCTGCGCGGGCATTGGGGGCACCGCAGACAATCTCCTTCATGCCGTCGACTGTCTCGACCTGGCAGACCTGAAGACGGTCGGCGTCGGGGTGGCGCGCTGCCGAAACGATGCGGGCCACGGAGAAGGGCTTGAGCCGCTCGGTCGGATCGATGACCTCCTCGACCTCCAGTCCGGCCATGGTCATGGCGTCGGCAATCTGGCCGATACTTCGATCGGTCCTCAGGTGCCGCTTCAGCCAGGATAGGGTGAACTTCATTCGCCGGCGTCTCGGGTCTTGGCGGAGGCGTCCAGAACTTGAATCATCTGGTCAATGAAGGCGTCAGGTCCGGTGTAGCCGACGGCGAAAAACGTACAGTCCTTGAACAAGCAGTTCCGAACCCCGATGGCACCGGTCACTCGGTTCTTGGCCATGGGCATGACAAGCAGGCTGCGCGGATCATCGCCGCGAACACCAAGATTGCAGCCGTCAAAGTTGACGCCCGCCAGGGCCAGAAGAATGGCGGGCCCTTCAATAACGCAGCCGGTGAAGGTCTTGTTTTCGATGATCGGCTGGCGCGTCGCCATCAGATTGGCCCTGAACACTTCGAACAGGGACAGGGCCACGCCGTCGAAATGAGCGACGTTATAGTCCTGACAGATGGGGGGCGTGAAACGCTCGGTCGGGGTCATGGTGTGTCTCAGCTTAGGCCGGCGGCGGCGCTGGGCGCCTGGACGGCCGAGAATCCAAAATGAGCGAGCCAACGCACATCGGCGTCGAACATCGGGCGAAGGTCGGGGATGCCGTATTTCAACATCGCCAGCCGGTCCACACCCATGCCGAAGGCAAAGCCCTGCCATTCGTTGGGGTCCAGGCCGGCGGCACTCAGGACATTGGGGTGCACCATGCCGCAGCCCAAGATCTCCATCCAGCTGTCGCCCACATTGAGCTTCAGTTCGCCGCCGGAGCGGTCACAGCGGATGTCCATCTCGGCGGACGGTTCGGTGAACGGGAAATGGTGGGGGCGGAACCGGGCTTCGACCCCGTCCAGCTCAAAGAAGCGGGCGACGAAGGTTTCCAGGGTCCATTTCAGATGGCCCATGTGGATGTCACGGTCGATCACCAGGCCTTCGACCTGATGGAACATCGGCGTGTGGGTGGCATCCGAATCCTTACGGAAGGTCCGACCCGGTGCAATAACGCGGATCGGCGGTTCCTGACCCGACGCAATCCACGGTGCGCCGGGTTTGTCGTTGGTCCGATGCATGGTGCGGATCTGGACCGGCGAGGTGTGGGTCCGCAGGACCTTTCGCTCACCCGTCTCAGGATCAGGCTTGAGGAAGAAGGTGTCGTGCATTTCGCGCGCCGGGTGGTCGGGCGGGAAGTTCAGGGCGGTGAAGTTGTGGAAGTCGTCCTCGATGTCCGGGCCTTCGGCGACGGCGAAGCCCATCTCGGCGAAGATCGAGACGATCTCGTCCATCGCCTGCATGGTCGGATGCACCGACCCCTTGCGACGCGGCGGGGCGGGCAGGCTCAGGTCGACGGTTTCGGCAGCCAGGCGCGCGTCCAGCTCGGCGGCCTCCAATGCAGCCTTGCGATCGGCCAAGGCCACGGTCAGACGATCACGCAGGCCGTTGATCAGGGGGCCCTGGATGCGGCGTTCATCCGGTGACAGGGCTCCCATGCCCTTGAGCAAGGTGGTGACCGAGCCGGACTTGCCCAGCGCGGCCACGCGCACCTCTTCGAGCGCAGCGGTCGTGTCCGCAGCGTGCATGGCATTGGTGAGGTCAAGTTCGAGCTGGGCGAGATCCGTCATAGCCCGGACCCTCTAGCGGGCCAGAGCGCATTCGTCACCCACCCAGGTCGAGAATGGCGGGTTCAGTCTTCCAGAACGAAGGAGATCTTCATATTGACCCGATACTCGCTGATCTTTCCGCCCGAAACGACGACCTTCTGTTCCTGAATCCAGGCCCCGGCGACATTGTTCAGCGTTTTGTCGGCTCGGGCGATGCCCTGCTTGATCGCGTCCTCGAAGCTGACGGTTGAAGATGCGGTGACTTCAGTGACCTTGGCGACGCTCATGGCGGTTCTCCGGTTGGGGGTGGAAAGACAACGCAAGCGTAGCCTTGGGGTTGCGCCCTTTTCAACCAGAGGATCGATTATCCTGAGGTCTGTCGGTTCTCGGCGTAATCGACGACCCATTGAGGCGTATCGGGTTCCGGCTGAAAGGGCACCCCATCGGCCAGGGCCCAGCGGTGCAGCCAGGAGACGCCGTTGGCCCGGGTCCATCCGTCGGCGCGGCTGTAGACGGAATGAGACACGGCCTCTTCGAGCGGAACAAAGCGATAGCCGCGCGCCATGAACAGCGCATGGATCGCCGGGTACCAGGCCTGATTGAGGCTGTTGGCATGCAGCAGCAGCACCTGTGGCGGCTCGGCCCCGCCCGCCAGAAGGGCTGAGTAGGGCTCGACCACGTCCAGGACAGCGGCCATGTGTGCGACATAGGCCTCGCCGATCCGCGCCTGCATGGCCTCATCTCCTTCGGATTCCGCGCGGCGATAAGCCTGGCCGAACCGCCAGTCTTCGTTGTCGATGGTAACCGGCGCGACGCGATAGCCACGCGCGGCGATCCCGGCCTCCAGAGCGGCGCGCTTCTCAGGGGTTTCGCCGGTGAACAGGAACGGATGACGAAACCAGATCAGATCGCGCCCATGCGCCGCCAGCAGCGGTCGGGTGACGTCGTCGCCCCTATCCACGTCCGCCAGATAGGCTTCTGGCGTCGACCGGTGGATGTTGATGTGGCTGAAGGTGTGGTTGCCGAGGTCGACGCCGGCCTCAAGCCAGAGCGTCAGGATGCCCCGCAAAGCCTGCTCGCGGGTTTCGTCGCACATCCGCCCCTCATTGACGAAAGCAGTCGCATGGGTGTCGAGCGGGGCCAGCATGGTCAGGAAATCGGTCGTGAGCCGACGGACATTGTCCGCATCGCAAAGACCTTCGGGCGTGGTCTGGAACGGCAGGTCGTCAAAGGTGACGGCGACGCTGCGCGTCTGGCTGAGCGCCGGGCCGGCGAGCATTGCGGCGGCTGCAGCGATGAGACTGATCAGGCGCATGGTTCCCCCTCGGTCGAGGCGATGCTAGCGCAGGCCGCAAACGAAAACCGCCCGATCCGGTAGCCGGAGCGGGCGGTCTGTTGTCGCAGGTCGCTTGGCGCTTACTTGAGCGCGGCGTTGACCTTGTCGGCGATGGCCTTGAAGGCGGCGCTGTCGGCAGCGGCGGCGGCCAGAACCTTGCGGTCCATCTCGATGCCGGCCTTGTTCAGGCCGTGGATGAACTGCGAATAGGTCATGCCATGTTCGCGGGCGGCGGCGTTGATGCGCTGGATCCACAGGGCGCGGAAGTTGCGCTTCTTGTTGCGGCGGTCGCGGTAGGCGTACTGACCGGCGCGGTCAACAGCGGCCTTGGCGGCGCGGATGGTGTTCTTGCGGCGGCCGTAGAAGCCTTTGGCCTGCTCCAGAACTTTCTTGTGACGGGCGTGGGACGTAACGCCCCGGGTGACGCGAGCCATTGTTCTCTATTCCTTCAAACTGATGTCAGATCCGATGCCGCGCTCACGCGTACGGCATATAGGACTTGATCTTCTTGGTATCGGCGTCAGCCATGACTTCCGTGCCGCGGTTCTGGCGGATGTACTTGGAATTGTGGCTGATCAGGCGGTGACGCTTGCCGGCGACGCCGGCCTTTACCTTGCCCGAGGCGGTCAGTTTGAAGCGCTTTTTGGCGCCCGACTTGGTCTTCAGTTTATACCCAGACATTTCATCGCGGGCTTTCGCCCGTCCTCTTTGTGAGACAAGAGCCGCCCAGGCATGTCTAGGGCCCGGCGGCTCGGAAGCCGGCGCTGATACGCCAAAGCATCGGGAAAGGCAAGCGGAGTCTAGGTTTGGTCCGCTGGCACCGAGGCATGGGCTCGCAAGAAGGCCCGTCCGGCATTCAGCGCCATGATCGCGGCGGGAATGGCGAACAAGGCCCCGATCAGGAACGGCCAACTTGGCCCCAGGCCCGAATAGATGGCGCCGGCCACGATCGGGCCGAGAATGCGGGCGATGGATCCGGACGCCATGTTCAGCCCCAGCATCTGGCCTTGGCGGTCAGGATCGACCGATCGCGAGATCAGGGCCGAGACATTGGGCATGGTCAGAGACATGCCGAACGCCGTGAAGGCTGTGATGACGGGCACGATCCAGTCGTGACCCGTCATCAGACGGGCTGCCACGACTTGGGCCACCAGTGAAACCCCGAACAGACAGGCCCCAAACGCCAGCACATTGGCCTCCCCGAACCTGCGCGCGAGGCGACCGGTCAGAAAGGCCTGGCTGATGACCGAGACGACGCCGACGGCCATGAAGTTGAGCCCGACCTCACGCGCGTGCCAACTCCAGGCATCTTCCGCCCACAGGGCGAATGTGGATTCCATGCCGGCAAACCCCGCCATGAAGATCAGGGTGACAAGCAGGACACGGCTGACGACCGGGTTTCGCACGGCCACCTGAAGTCCGGCCAGGAACGGTTCACGCGGCGTTGCGGGATCGGCCTTGGCGCGGCTCTCCTTGAGAAAGACGACCACGCCCACCGCTGCGAGCGCCGCCATCGCTGCTGCCAGATAGATGGGGACGACGAAGCCCTGATGGCCGGCCGCCTCGTCGACGAGCAGGCCGCCTAGGCCCGGTCCGACGATGAATCCCAGCCCAAAGGCCGCCCCGATCATGCCCATCCGGCCTGCGCGCTTCTCGGGGGGCGTGACGTCGGCGACATACCCCTGAACCGTAGAGATGTTTCCGGCCCCCAGGCCGGTGAACAGGCGCACGGCGATGGCGGTCCAGATGTCCGGCACAAAGGCCAGCATGAGATAGCCGAGGGCATTGGCCAGAAGGGTCATCAGCAGCACCGGCTTGCGACCGATCCGGTCGGACAGACGTCCCCAGAAGGGCTCGGCGAAGAACTGACCCAGCGAATAGGCGGCGAAGAGCAGGGTGATCTGCCACGGCTCGGCACCGAGACTGGTTCCGAAGAACGGCAGCAGCGGCACGATCAGGCCGAACCCAACCAGGTTGATGAACACCACACTGAAAAGCACCGCGAGGGCGGCGAAACTGGAGGGTGCGGGAGATTGGGGGGGCGTCATGGCGGCTCCTTAGACCGGATGGCGACCAGGGGCGAGACTTGCGTTTGCGCGACGTGGGATCGGCGGTCTAGGCTCGCCCGCGAGGGACGGAGGGCAAATGGGCGCGCATGCTGCAATCAGCCTGAGACGCTGGGTGTTTGATCGGCTTGATCCCTCGGCGCGGCCCGGGGGTCTGTCGCTCGCCAACAAGGTGCTGACGATCGCCATCATGCTTTCGGTCATGTCCGCGATTCTGGAGACAGAAAGCTCGGTCGCGGCCCGATTTGCGACAGCCTTTGGCATTTCCGAGGTGATCTTCACGGCCCTGTTCCTTGCGGAATACGTTGTACGCATCTGGATCGCCCCGGAAGATCCGCGCTATGCCGAGCCGTTTTGGGGGCGGCTGCGATGGATGATGACGCCGACGGCCATCATCGACGTGGTGGCTCTGGTTCCGGCGCTGATCTTCGTGGGGGCGGGCCCCGTCTATATTCTGCGGCTGTTCCGGCTGGCGCGTATCCTGCGCATCGCCAAGCTCGGCCGGATGTCGTCGGCCATCTCGTTGATGGGGGACGCCATCATGGAGCGCCGGTTTGAGTTGCTTCTGAGCCTGGCGGTCGCGCTTGTGCTGCTCGTGCTCAGCTCGACGGCGATGTACTTGATGGAAGGGCCGACAAACCCTGAAGCCTTCGGGTCAATCCCGCGGGCAATGTGGTGGTCGATCGTGACCCTGACCACGATCGGCTATGGTGACGTATTCCCGGTGACCCTGGGCGGGCGCATGGTGGCCGGGGTGACGGCTATTTGCGGGATCGGCCTGATCGCCGCCCCGACCGGCATTCTGTCTGCAGCCTTCTCAGATGCCCTGGCGCGTCGTCGGCGGCTCCGAGACGGTAGCAGCGGCGACTAGCTGCACAGGGGCGTGTGCGAGCCGTCCAGGTGCAGGTGATCACGATGGGCCGAGTTGTACTCCGGTCCCAGAACCGTGCCGAAGATGTCGCACGCATCGGTGCGGATGCGGCGCAGGAAGCGCGCCTCGGGTGTACTGGCGCGGGCCAACGGAGGACCGAAGAGCGGAGGAAGGGCTCCCTGGGCCTCGCGCTCGAGCCGGGCGGCGCGGGAATCAGCACGGATTGGCCCCCAGCCTCCGGCGACGGTGATCCGCCGCCCGTCCTCGAGGCGAATGGCCGGGATGTCCAGGGCATTGCCGCTGGCATGTTCGCTGGGTTGCGTCGACGGGTCGGTTGAGCCGTTGATCCGGCGGCAGGCATAGCCACCGGCCTCGACCCCGGCGACGGGAGAGCCCAGAATTTCCTCGGCTGCGGGGCGCAGGCTCTGACGTTCCCAGATGACGTAGCGAATGGCCAGGGGGCACCGCATGACCAGGCCCTCGGGACGCAAGGGGGTGACCTCGCCCCCGGTGATCCGCACCGCGCCCTGAATGACGCAGAAGCCTCCGTCATCAATATCCGCGACGCGCTCGACCTCAACGCCCGCTTCGCGCAGCGTCTGCATGCACCGCGCGGTGTCGGCGTCGATGCGGGATTGGTTGGTGGTCCGGTAGGGAAGGTCGAGGTCTGCGATCTTGGCCGCCGTCGTCACCCCGACCGGCTGGCCGAGGTCGAGCCGTGTCCACGGCAGATGTTCCGAGGGAACCCAGCCGTCCAGAACCGCCAGGGCAAAGGCCCCGACGATGACAGCCTGCCAGAGCTGGACCCAGAGGTCGGCGAGGATTTGGCGTTTTCCCGGGTCGTTCGGGGGGCGTCTCATAATGGTCTACAACGCCCCCGCCTCGATTTGGCGCCCGATAGATCAGGCAAGGAACCGTTCGATCAGGCTTCGCGTCAATCCTTGGATAGCCGACTCGGCCGGGTCTGCGGCGTTTGCGACACAGATGAGCGTGGTCGATTTCGCCGGAACAACGACCGCTCGCGCCAGCCACAGGGTGTTCGAGCCATCATGGGTGAGGGCCGGCGCGCCGCCTGTCCAGGCCGGGCCGGTGATGACGCCCCAGCCACAGGCATAGGCTGGGGAACCCTGGGGCCCGGGTGCCGTCAGGACCGCCAGGCTATCGGCGGACAACCAGCCATCGCCGCCCCTCAGGAAGACCCGAAGGAAGCGGGCATAGTCCTGCAGGCTGGCATGTACCGTTCCGGCCGGGCCGAGGGCGGGCGGATTGTCCGAGCCACGCACGGCGGGATCTTTCGGGCGTAATCCGGCTCCCTGGTGGCCCCAGGCATTGTCGCCGGTCGGTGCCCCAAATCCAGCTGACGTCAGGCCCAGAGGCTCGAAGACCTCCTGCCTCAAGGTTGTTTCCCACGGCTCCCCCGTGAGCCGTTCGATGGCGGCACCGGCCAGGATGTAGCCGGCATTGGAATAGGCGAACCGATCGAACTCTCCCGCTGGTGGCGCGCCCAGGACCGTTCGGGCCAGGCTGGATCGCAGTTCGCTCACATCTGCGTCGCCCCAGGCCGTCATCATCCACACGGGCATGACTGCGGGATCAAGAACCCCGGCCCGATGCCGGAACAGGTGCCCGATCGTCACGGCGTCCCAGGCGGGGTCGACGGTCAGATCTGCGAACAGGTCCCGCAAGGGGGCGTCCCAGCTTGCCCGCCCCTGCTCGACCAGACGGGCGTACAGGGCTGCGGTCATGGCCTTGGTATTGGAGCCCAGATGCCAACGGTCGGTTGAGGTCACCGGATCGGAGCGGCCGGACTGTCGCACGCCGGTTACGCCGAGCCACGCGATCCCGTCTGGCGTGACCACCGCCCCACCGAGCGCGGGGATACCTGCTTCGCTCCGTAGGTGATCGAGTAGGTCGGCCATGCCGTCGGTATCAGGCTGGGCCTGTACGGCTGAGGCCACGCCAGTGGCGGCAGCGGCAACCAGGAGGGCTCGGCGGTTCATGGCCATAGCCTGAAGCCCGCCGGCCGTTACGGCAATAAAAAAGGCCGGCGTTGCCGCCGGCCTTTCAAGCCCCTTTGCCCCTGAAGCGGGATCAGACGGCGGCGGTTTCCGCCTGCTTGGCCTTGATCTGGCGCTTCAGCTTCTGTGCCTTCGGCGACAGCTTGTCGTCCGAAGCCTTGACGATGAACGCATCCAGGCCACCCTTGAAGTCCAAGGTGCGCAGGGCGGCGTTGGAAATACGCAGACGCTCCGACCGGCCCAGGGCCTCGGAGTGCAGTGCCACCGACTTCAGCGACGGCAGGAAGCGGCGCTTGGTCTTGACGTTCGAGTGGCTCACGCTGTGGCCCGTCATGGGACCGATGCCGGTCAGTTCGCAGCGGCGCGACATCTCGGTAATCCTTGTCAGAGTTGGCGTCCCGACCGAAACCGGAGCGCGGAAATGGGAACGCGCGGGCATTCGACCCGCGCGAGAGGCGGGCATATAGACGGGATGGCCCTTTGGCGTCAAGGCGCAGGAGTCAGGTTCTGACCCATTCAGGCCGTATTCACAGGGCCCTATATAGAGATCGCCCTCCCTTCCAGCGAACCTACTGATCATGCTTCGTCGTCTGTTTCTTGTTGCTGCTGTCGCCACGCCGTTTCTGGCGCTGACGGCCGCCGCCCCCCACGCCCAGAGCACTGAAACCATCCTGCCGGGCTATTGGGAGTACACCAGCCAGATTCGTTTCGGCGTCTCTTCGACGGATACCGAGAACCGCTGCGTGCGGCAGAACGAGATCAATCGTTTCTTCAACGGGCCGTCGAACCGGCACTACACCTGTGACTACCCCACGCGCGTGGTCAACAACGGCCAGATGCGCTTCGAAGGCACCTGCCGTGACCGTCGCGGGCGGGAGGTGGGCGTGGTCGCCACGGGCACCTATTCCCCGACTCAGTTCCAGATGCGGGCCGAGCTCGACACGCGGGTGTTGGGGATTTCGGTGCGGCCGACTGGAACCATCCGGGCGCGTCGACTGTCGGCGAGCTGTCCGTCCTAACGACGTTTCGCTTCGATCACGTCCCACAGCAGGGCGGCGGAATTTGCCCCACCGAACTGTTTGAGTTGCTGGGCCCCGGTGGGGGAGGTGACGTTGATCTCGGTCAGATAGCCGCCGATGACGTCGATGCCGACAAACATCAGGCCTCGCCGGCGTAGCTCCGGGCCGATGGTGGCGCAGATTTCGAGGTCGCGTTGCGACAGTTCGGCCGGTGCGGCGGTGCCGCCGACGCGCAGGTTCGAGCGGACGTGGCCCTTGGGCGGGATGCGATTGATGGCCCCCGCGACCTCGCCGTCGACCAGGATGATGCGCTTGTCGCCTTCGGACACCGCCGGGATGAAGGCCTGCATGACCAGCGGATCCCGGTTGATGGCCCCGAAGGTTTCCACGAGCGATTCGAGATTACGATCATCGGCCTTCAGCCGCATGACGCCGGCCCCGGCAGCGCCGTGCAGGGGCTTGAGCACCACATCACCGTGGCGCTGGTGGAAATCGGCCAGGATGTCAGGGTCGCCCGAAATAACGGTTGGCGGTTGCAGGCCGGGAAACGCGGTAACGAACAGCTTTTCAGGCGCGTTCCTGACCTCGGCGGGGTCATTGACCACCAGCACCTTGGGATGGACCGTTTCGAGCAGATAGGTCGCGGTGACATAGGCCATGTCGAAGGGCGGGTCCTGGCGCATCAGCACCACGTCGAAATGGTCGGCGACCTTGAGCGTTTCGGCCTCACCCAGCGTGTAATGATCGCCTTTGACCGCTCTGAATTCGAGCGGACGGGCTCGGACGAACAACTCACCGTCCTCCAGCGCCAGATTCTCGGGCCCGTGATGCCAGAGCCTGTGGCCACGCCTTTGCGCCTCCATGGCCAGCATGAAGGTGGTGTCCGCCTCGATGTTGACGGTCTGAACGGGGTCCATCTGGACGGCGACATTGAGCATGATGGCTATCTGGGCCGGTGTCCGTCGGGGTGCAAGCGGGTCAGGGGGTGATGCCGGTGTCGAGATGGCGGAAATGACGCGGAAGTCGGCCGGGCGAAAAGGCAAAAAGGTCAAGCCGCAGGTCCAGACCGGCGAAGGCGCGTCGGCTCTGGATCAGGGCCTGGCCGGCCTGAAGCAGACGCTGACGCTGATCGGGGCCGAGCGCCTCCAGCCCCGCTTCGGGCGTCGCGCGGCGCTTGACCTCAACCAGGACGAGGGCGCGACCTTTGCGAGCCAGCACGTCGATCTCGGCCCCGCCTGTCTTCAGGCGAAAGCCGAGGATCTGATAGCCCTTCAGCATCAGCAGCGCGGCGGCAATCCACTCGGCCCGATGACCCTGACGATGCGCGCGGGCACCCAGCTGTTTGCGCCAAGGTCGCGGCGGGGCGGTCATTCGCTCTTGAAGGCAACGGCGCGGCGATAGAGGTCGCGGCGGTTCAGACCGAGCTGGCGGGCCACCTCGGCGGCGGCCTCGGACGGGCTGAGGGTCTTCAGCGCGAGGCGAAGGGCCGCATCCGCGTCCGCTTCGGTGGCCACCTCTGTGCGCGCGGGGCCGATGACGACGACGATTTCTCCCTTGGGGCCCAGCAGGCGCGGGTCGGCGGTGAGGTCGGACAGGTGGCCGCGCACGCTCTCCTCATGCAGCTTGGTCAGTTCGCGACAGACGGCGGCGGGGCGGTCGGGGCCGAAGACGGTGGCCATGTCGTTGAGCGACGCGGCCAGGCGCGGGCCGGTTTCGAACAGGACCAGGGTGGCCGGGGTCTGGGCCAGCTCCTCCAGGCGGGTGCGGCGTGCGCCCGACTTGGGTGGGAGGAAGCCGGCGAACAGGAACCGCTCCGTCGGCAGGCCGGCGATCGACAGGGCGGCCAGGACGCTGGAGGCTCCGGGGATGGGATGGACCGGAAAACCGGCCTCGGCGGCGGCGCGGGCCAGCGACTGGCCGGGGTCGGAAATCAGCGGCGTGCCGGCGTCGGAGACCTGGGCGATGATCTGGCCGGCCGCCAGGGCGTCGAGGACGCGGGCCTCGACCTCGGTGGAGACGTGCTCGTCATAACGCTGGAGCTTCTTCGACAGCCCGTAGGCGTTCAGCAGCTTGGCCGTGACGCGGGTGTCCTCGGCCAGCACCAGATCCGCCGCCTCCAGCACATCGAGGGCGCGCAAGGTGATGTCGCGCAGGTTCCCGATTGGTGTGGCGACCAGATAGAGGCCCGGCGAGACGGGCTTGGGTGGCGGCGGACTGAAGGCCATGGGCGCGGTATAGCGGGGGTTGGGCCTCTCTGACGATAGCTGACGCGCTCTTGGCGGCGGAACGCCCGATCCCATCTGCCCTCTTCAAGCGCGAGGAGGACGACATGGGCATGCTGATGGAATTCAAAGCGACCTGTCCGGTCGATGGCACGACGTTCACCTATATGAGCACGCCGAGCTATTCGGTGTTCGGGCGTGCCCTGGACGGTTTGCCGCACGGATCGTGGATCTTTCCGTTGCGCCTGCCGCAATGCCCCGCCTGTCGGTTCCCGGCGACGTTTCGCGATCTGGAGTCGGTGGAACGGACACGGGCACAGGCCCTTATCGCGAGCGAAGCCTGGACGGAGGCGGGTGAGGAAACGCCCTATTGGCGCCTGAACCTGGCGGAGGTTGCTCTCGGGCGTGCGACCGACTGGACGCGCATCGACCGTATGCTGCAGGCGACGTGGGAGTGCTATGGCGACCCGGCGCGCTATGGGCGGTACGCGGCGCAGCTGGGTCAGGCGATGGATGAGATCGCCGCCGATTTGAAGCCCGAAAAGGCTGAGGCCTGTGTGGTGCACCAGGTCTTTGTGGCCAATGTCGAACGACAGGCGGGCGACTTCAAACGGGCGGCGGCGCGGCTGGATCAGATCGACGCCGCGCGCGCGGTCGACGCGGGCATGGACGAGCGCATCGCCTTGACCCGCGGCCTGATCGCCAACGGCAGCCGCCGTCAGCAGTTTCTCGACCGCTGACAGGGCCGGATCAGACCAGCAAGGCCCGGATCACAGCGTCCAGCACCTTGCGACCGCGCGGGGTGGCGGACAGGCGGTTGGCGCTCAGCTCAAGGAAGCCATCCGCGACCAGCGAGGCGATGCGGTCTGACAGGTCCAGCGGTGCGAGTGCGGATACGGCGACGCCCTCGGTCGTTCGCAGGCCGAGCATCAATCGTTCCTCAGCGGCCTCAAGGGGGGACAGAGGCTCCGCTTCGGCCCAGCCCACTCCGGTCTGGTCGACTGCGGCGACATAGTCCGCAATGCGGCGATGGGCGACGGTCGTGGTCCGGGCCTCGTCGAGGTTCAGCCGCCCGTGCGCGCCAGGCCCGATGCCGAGGTACTCGTGGCCGCGCCAGACGTGGAGATTGTGGACCGATTGCGCCGCCGGGCCGCGCGCGTGGTTGGACACTTCATAGGCGTCGAAACCGGCGTCGGCGAGGGTGGCCTGGGTCAGGTCGTAGAGGCCTTCTTGCGCGTCATCGTCGGGCGGGATCAGGGCTCCGCGCTCATAGGATTTACCGAACGCCGTGCCGGCTTCAATGGTCAGCTGATAGGGCGAGATGTGTTCGGGACCCAGCGCGATGGCCTCGGCCAGCTCGGCACGCCAGGCGGCGGCGGCGGCGGTCTGGTCGGGGCGCGCGTAGATCAGATCGATGGAGACGCGACCGAAGGTGCTTTGGGCGGCCTCGACGGCGCGCCGGGCCTCAGCGGCGGAATGGTCGCGACCCAGGAACCTGAGTGCATCGTCGTTCAGGGATTGCACGCCGAGGGACAGGCGGTTGACGCCCGCTTCGGCGAAGGCGCGGTAGCGAGCAGTCTCGGCGTCGGTGGGATTGGCCTCGAGGGTGATCTCGACCGGATCAACCGTCGGGAAGAGGCGCTGCGCCGTCTCGATCAGACGGGCGGCTCCCTCGGGCAGCATCAGGGACGGCGTGCCGCCACCAAAGAAGATGGAGGCGAGCCGACGCGGGCCGAGACGCTCGGCCTGGACCTGCAGGTCTGCGACCATGGCATCGATGAGCGTGGCCTTTTCCGTCTCGCGACCCCGCTCGCGCACGACATTGAAGTCGCAGTAGGGGCAGATGCGGGCGCAGTAGGGCCAGTGCAGATAGACCGCTACGGGGGCCGGCTCAGTCAATCAGGGCGGCCTTCAGCTGGGTGAAGGCGCGGGTGCGGTGGCTGATGGCGTCCTTGGCGGCGGGGTCCATCTCGCCAAAGGTTTCCGCGCCGCCCTCGGGCAGGAAGACAGGATCATAGCCAAAGCCGCGGTCGCCGCGCGGTGGATAGACGAGGGTTCCCTCCACAGTTCCTTCGACGGCGAAGACCGAGCCGTCCGGCCAGGCGACGGCCAGGGCGCAGGTGAACCAGCCGGAGCGGTCCTCTGCGTCGCCGAGCTCGTCGTGGATGCGCGCCATGGCCGGGGCGAAGTCCTTGCCTGGGCCGGCCCAGCGGGCGGAATAGATGCCGGGTGCACCGTCCAGCGCGCGAACCGACAGGCCCGAATCGTCGGCAAGGGCGGGCAGGCCGCTGACGACGGCGGCATGGCGGGCCTTGAGCACGGCGTTGCCAATGAAGGTCGTTTCCGTCTCGTCCGGCTCGGGCACGCCGGCCTGATCGGCCGTCAGAACGTCGAAGTCACCGCCGAGGAGTCCGGCGATCTCGCGGGCCTTGCCGGGATTGTGGGTCGCCACCACCAGGCGCGACCCCTTGAGCAGTCTGGGTTTCATCACCGCGCCTTACAGGCGATTCACATATTGCGAAAGTTTAATATCGAAAAACGATAATTGCCTTGATCGTTTTTCGATATGCCCATATTGATTATCGGCAAGGACGGGGCCGCAGCCGTTCGACGGACCGAGGGAAGACCCCGGCGCTCAGATGCGGCGAACAAGGGCCAAGGCCCAGGACAACGGAGAACGACAATGCAAACGATGAACGCGTCCATCTGGATGGAAAAATTCGGCCTGACGGTGATCAATGCAGTGATGCTGGCGGGCCTGCCGCTGGGGCTGGTGGCCGCGCTGATCCAGAGCTTCTAGATGCGGGCCTTGCGTCGCACCCTGGGTCATCGACTATATCCCGACTGCGGACCGTCTCGTGTAGGGGCGGGTTCGCAGACGGGATCGGTCCCCGTGCGGCCTGAGGGAGACTAACCTGATGCGAGCTCTCGGACCGGGATCGGTCGCCAGCCTTCTGAAGGTCGCGCTGGATGTCGCCTACTGGGCGCTTTGGCTGGGACTGGCTGTCGTTGTGGCGGTGTTTGTGGTCAGCTTCTTCGTCCCGCTGGACCGGTTTGATGTCACGCTTGATGGGCCCGACGGCCCCATCGATGCGCCGCTTTCACGGGCCTTGATTGTTTATGCGCTGGCGTTTGTCGTGGCCAATATCGGGGCCTCCCTGTTTATTCTTCGTCGGCTTAGGCAGGTCTTCCTGACGTTGGCGGCCGGCGAGCCATTTGACCTGGAGAATGTGCACCGGCTCAGGCTGATTGGGTTTGCCATGACCGGCGTGGTGCTCATGCAGCTGGCCTTCCGTCCCCTCTTGTCGGTGATCTATCCGCAGTCGGATGTAAGGTTCGATGTCGGGGATCTGATCGTGCCCATCTTTTCGGTCCTGACGATTTTTGTGTTGTCGGAGGTGTTCCGGGAAGGGGCCCGTCTGCGTCACGAGCAGGAGCTCACCATCTGATGGCGATCCGCGTAAATCTGGACCGGATGCTGCTTGAACGGCGGATGTCACTGACCGAGCTGGCGGACCGGGTCGGGGTGACCCTGGCCAATCTGTCGATCCTGAAAACCGGCAAGGCGCGCGCCGTGCGCTTCTCGACCCTGGATGCCCTATGCCGCGAACTGGACTGCCAGCCGGGTGACCTGCTGGCCTATGAACCCGGAGCCTCTGAAGCCGGGCTCGATGACACCGAAGACGCGGCCTGAGCGTGGCCCGGCGGTCGCTGACGCGCGAGGATCGGCGACTTTGGGCCCGGGTTGAGCGAACGCTCGACAAGGCACGGCCTGAACGCTCCGAGCCCGCGGCGGAGCTCGAAGCGGAAGCGGTGCCTGGGCCCAAGCCTCCACCTAAATTTGTAAAACCCTTGAAACCTTCCGTGTTGGCACCTGCCGCGCCGCCGGCGCGACAGCTGCCACATGCCGCGCCGCAGGAACTGGAACCCCGCCGTCACCGCCGATTGGCGCGCGAGCGCGACCCGATCGAGGCTCGCATCGACCTGCACGGCCTGTCGCGGTTTGAGGCCCAGGATGCCTTCACCGCCTTCGTCCTGAGCGCCCACAGACGTGGATTTCGGGCGGTACTGGTGGTGACCGGCAAGGGTTCGCGCGGCACACCGGGCATCATCCGGTCATCCGTTTCAGACTGGGTGGCGCATCCGCCGCTGCGAGCTATCGTGTCCGGCATCGCCAACGCGCACCGTAAACATGGCGGCGAGGGCGCGCTGTATGTCACGCTCAGAAGAAGGGACTAGGGATTGGGTACTAGGTTCTAGGGACGTCACCACCCCTGGAACCTAGCCCCTGAAACCTCCCCTAGCTGGTCGGGAAGCCGCGCGTACGAAGCAGGGCCGTCACATCCGGGTCGCGACCGCGGAAGTCACGATAGGCCTGGGCCCGGTCGGTGGTGTTGCCTGGTGCCAGGATGATTTCCTTGAAGCGACGCGCCGTTTCGGGATCGAACGGATCGCCCGCCTCCATGAAGGCCGCCCAGGTGTCGGCGTCCATCACCTCGGACCAGAGATAGCTGTAGTAGCCGGCCGAATAGGCGTCGGACGTGAACAGGTGATTGAACTGGGGCAAGCGGTGCCGCATCACGATCTCGCGCGGCATACCGATCCGCGTCAGGCTGTCACGCTCGAACGCATCCACATCGGTGACCGGTTCGGTCCGGTTGTGCAGGTCCATGTCGACCAGGGCCGATGAGAGATAGCTGACGGTGGCGTAGCCCTCGGCAAAGGTCGAGGAGGCCTCGATCTTGTCGAGCAGTTCCTGTGGCATGGCCGCGCCGGTTTCGTGATGGCGGGCGAACTGATCCAGGATCGGCTGGGTCAGCACCCACTTTTCGTGAACCTGCGACGGATATTCGACGAAGTCGCGCGGCACGCCGCCCAGGCCCGGATAGGTCACGTTCGACGACAGATAGTGCAGGGCGTGGCCGAACTCGTGGAACAGGGTCTGGGTGTCGTCCAGCGAGATCAGCAAGGGCTCGCCGTCCGGGGCCTTGATGAAGTTGTTGTTGTTGGACGCCAGGACGTTCTCGGCGTGGCCGTTCAAGTTCGAGCGGCTGCGGTAGGTGGTCATCCACGCCCCGGACCGCTTGCCCGAGCGAGCGAAGTCGTCCGAATAGAAGATGCCGATGTGGCGACCGGATGCCTGGTCGGTGACCTCATAGGTCTTCATGTCGGGGTGGAAGACCGGAATGGTCCCGTCGGGCAATTGGGTGAAGACCATGCCGTACAGGCGCTCGGCCATGTAGAAGGCCCCGCGCTTCATCGAGGTCAGTTCGAAATAGGGCTTCAGGTCGTTCTGATCGAGGTCGTAGCGAGCTTTGCGGACCTTCTCGAGATAGTACAGATAGTCCCAGGGCTCGATGTCGTGACCGGCGACACCGCGCATTTCCGCCACTTCCTCTCCGACACGGGCGACGGCCGGCGGCCACACGCGCATCATCAGGTCCATGGCGGCCTGAGGCGACCCCGCCATGGTGTCCTGCATGCGCCAGTGGGCGTGGGTTTCGAAACCGAGCAGGCGCGCGCGCTGGGCCCGCAGGTCAAGGATCTGGGCGATGGTGGCGTTGGTGTCGTTGCCGTCGCCGTTGTCACCGCGATTGACGAACTTGCGCCAGATCTCCTCACGCTTGGCGCGGTTGTCGGCGAAGGTCAGGAAGGGATCGACAGCCGAGCGGGTATTGACGATGACCCAGCCGTCCAACTCCCGGCTGCGCGCAGCTGCCGCGGCGGCGGACTTGTTGGAATCGGGCAGACCGTCGAGGTCTGCCTCGGTGGTGTAGTGGGTGATCAGCTGCTCATCGGCCACGACCTTTTGCTGGAAGGCGGTGAAGGCGTTCGACAGCGCCTGGTTGATGCGACCAAGCTCTGCCTTGCCGGCGGCGTCGAGCGCAGCGCCATTGCGGACCGAACGCTCATAGGAGCGCCGTGTCAGGCGCGCCTGTTCGGGGGTGAGGCCGGCCGCCGCAGCCGTCTCATGGACATGACGGATGCGCTGGAACAGGGCGTCGTTAAAGGTGATCTCATCCGACACCGCCGCCAGAACCGGCGACATTTCCCGGGTCAGGGCCTGGTACTCTGGCGTGCCGATATTGCCGCCCATGACGCTGTAGATCGAACTGGCGCGGCCCAGATGCTCACCCGACAGCTCGATGGCCAGCATGGTGTTTTCAAAGGTGGCGGGCTGGGGATTGTCGACGACCGCGGCGACTTCGGCGCGCAGGACATCGATGCCCTTGTTCAGGGCGTCGCGCAGAAGATCCACCGAAACCTGGTTCCACGGGGGCACGCCCTGATAGGGGCCCGGCCAGGGATCGGCCAGCGGATTGCCGGTGAGAACAGGCGAGGCCGACGCCATGTTCGTCGCCCGTTCGGTCCCCGCCGTGGTGGCGCAGCCGGTGGCGGTCACGGCGAGCACGCCGGCGCTGGTGATGATCATCTGACGTCTGTTCATAGGGTTCCCTCAGGCCGCGACCCCGTTTCGCCGGCACGCCGGAAAAGGGCCATTTCAACTGACCCTAGCCGGTCGGGACCACGGCGTCACCTGAACGCGGTGTAATCCGTGTGGGTCGAAGTCTGGGCGATTTCACCCCAACCGGCCCTCCCATCCGGCTCCAATCCTCGCTAGAAGCGCCGATCATGGCGATAGGTGTTTTCGATTCCGGGGTGGGCGGCCTGACCGTGCACCGCAAGCTGGTGGACCGCTTCCCGCAGGCGGACTTTGTCTATCTGGCTGACCAGGCCCACGCGCCCTATGGCGGGTTGGGCGGCGAAGAGATTGTCGACCTGACCCGAACGGGGTGCCGACGGCTGTTTGAAGCCGGGGCCGATGTTGTGGTCCTGGCGTGCAACACGGCCTCGGCCATCGCCCTGCGACGGCTTCAGCAGACCTGGCTGCCTGAGTACCGGCGAGAGGTCGGTCGAGCCCTGAATGTCCTGGGTATCATCGTGCCGACCATTGAGGCAGCGACCGGGCGCGGGTGGGATCAGGGCCCGCCGCTGGACGGGAAGATCGAGAAGCTCGAGGTGCTGGGAGTCTTCTGTACCGCCGCCACAGCAATGAGCCAGGTCTACGAGATCGAGGTCCAGAAGCGCCGCGAGGATCTGGCGGCCTTTTCCGAGCCGTGCCCCGGACTGGCGGGTCTGATCGAGCTGGGGGCTCCAGTAGAGGAGCTCAAGGTGGTCGTCGGCGACCATGTCGACGCCCTGCGCCGGAGGATTGGGCGCTATCCAGACAAGGCGATCCTGGGCTGTACCCACTATGAGATCGTTGCGCCGCTGTTCGAGGCGGCTCTGCCGGAGGGGACGACCCTGATCCACCAGCCGTCGGCCACTGCGGATGCGCTGGAACGGTATTTCGGACGGCATGGCGAGTACGACCTCGGCACGGCGGGGCGGCGCGAGTTTCTGACGACCGGCACACCGGGGCGGCAGTCGGATCTGGTGTCTCAATTCTGGGGCGCGCCGGTGACGTTCGAAGCGGCTTGAAGCCGCATCGGTTTTGACGGCATCGTCTCTCCCGGATCGGGAGGACCCCATGAAATTTGTCTCCATTCTGGCGGGGGCCGTGCTGGTCGTCGGCGCGTCCTCGGCTTCCGCTGAGGTGGTTTCGACCAGCGCCAACGGATTTGAGCTGAGATCGACGGCCGTGCTGGAATCGACAACCTCGGAACAGGCGTGGGCAGCCCTGGGCCAGTGGGGAAGTTGGTGGAGCCCGGCCCACACCTATTCCGGCAGTTCGGCCAACGTGAACCTCGGCCTTTCGGCGGGCGGTTGCCTGTGTGAGGTCTGGGACGGCGGGCAGATTGAACACGCGCGGGTTCTGCTGGCCTGGCCCGGACAGGGTCTGTTGCGGATGAATGCACCGTTCGGTCCTTTGCAGGCCCAGCCCTTGACCGCCATCCTCACCTATACGATCCGGCCGCGCGACGAGGGCGGGGTCGAGGTCACCCAGACCTTTGTTGTCGGGGGCGGGGGTGAGGCGACGGCGGCGATGGCCCCGCTGGTTGATACCGTCATGTCTGGTGGGTTCGAACGATACGTCCGCTACACCCAAACAGGCTCTGCGGATTGACCTGACGGCTGAGGGGCCTATGTGGGGCGCGCCCCTCGTACAACAGGACACCAAGACCATGGCCGATGCCGCAACCGCCTATGACGTGATCATCATTGGGGGCGGGCCGGGTGGCTACAATGCCGCTATTCGCGCCGGGCAGCTGGGCCTCAAGGTCGCCTGTGTGGAAGCACGAAACACCCTGGGCGGCACCTGCCTGAATGTCGGCTGCATGCCGTCCAAGGCCCTGCTGCACGCCTCGGAGCTGTATGAACTGGCAGGCAAGGAATTCGCCAAGATTGGGATCGACGCGACCCCCAGCCTGAACCTCGGCCAGATGCAGACGGCCAAGGCCGACAGCGTCGACCAGCTCACCAAGGGCATCGAGTTCCTGTTCAAGAAGAACAAGGTCGACTGGCTCAAGGGCAGGGGCCGGATTCTGGCCAAAGGCCAGGTCGAGGTCACCGCGGCGGACGGCACCAAGACCGTCTATGGCTGCAAGGACATCGTGATCGCCACCGGCTCGGAGCCGACGCCCTTGCCGGGCGTGGCCTTCGAAGAGGGCAAGGTGATCGATTCGACGGGGGCCCTGTCCCTGGCGAAGGTGCCCGAACATCTGATCGTTGTGGGCGCGGGCGTGATCGGGCTTGAACTGGGTTCGGTCTGGCGTCGTCTTGGTGCCAGGGTGACCGTCGTGGAATTCCTCGACGCGGTTGGGGCCGGCATGGATGCCGAGGTCGCCACCGCCTTCCAGCGCGCCCTCACCAAACAGGGCATGGCGTTCAAGATGGGCACCAAGGTCACCGGAGCCAAGGTGACTGACGCAGGTGTCGAGCTGACGATCGAGCCGGCCGCGGGCGGCGCATCGGAAACCCTCACCGGCGATGTCGTACTGGTTGCGATCGGACGTCGTCCGTACACGGACGGTCTGGGCATCGAGGCGCTCGGCGTCGAGACGGACAAGCGCGGCTTCATCGGCAATGACCACCTGAAGGTGGCCGATGGCATCTGGGTCATCGGCGACGTGACCCACGGGCCGATGCTGGCCCACAAGGCTGAGGAAGATGCTGTTGCGGCCATCGAGCTGATCGCCGGTCAGCCCGGGCATGTCGACTATGCTCTGGTCCCCAGCGTTATCTACACCTCGCCGGAGGTCGCCTGGATCGGCAGGACCGAGGCCCAGCTGAATGAGGCCGGCGTCGCCTTCAAGAAGGGCAAATTCCCGTTCAGCGCCAACTCACGCGCCAAGATCAATCACGAAACGGAGGGCTTCGTGAAGGTACTGGCCGACGCCACAACCGACCGGGTTCTGGGCGTGCATATCTTCGGCCCTGAAGCCGGTGAAATGATCCATGAGGCCTGTGTGCTGATGGCCTTTGGCGGGGCGTCAGAGGACCTGGCGCGGATCTGCCATGCGCATCCGACCCGCTCGGAGGCTGTGCGCCAGGCGGCGATGGGCGTGGATGGCTGGATCATGCAGGCCTAGGTTGCCCCCGACCGCGCCCGCGTGGGTAGCCCAAACCGGACCTGGCGTTCGGGAAAGTCCACGGTCACGGTATCAAACATCCGAAGAATGTCCGCGCCGAACAGCATGGCGGGCCGATCTTCCATGCGCCAGATTCGAAAGGCGTGCAGGTCGCAGAAGATGGTCGGCAACTCATTGAGGGTCACGCTGCCCAGGCGGACCTGACGGACGACGGCAAGCTCGCCGGTGACGTTGTCGCCGGTCGCCCCGATAACGGGCACGGTCCAACGCCGGTCGTTGACGTCGGGACGGCGGGCCGCCACCGAGTTGAACAGCGCCATATTGCCGATCGAATACTGGCTGCCGCTGTCGATAAAGGCCTGGATTGGGACGCCATCGGCCGTCACACGCACGAGGGTGAGCTGGCCAAATCTCTGGCGTGCCTGAAGGGTCGTCTGATCATCGAGCCGGGTGTCCTCGGCACGCGATAGACCGACGCCGCGCCGCCTCAGCCGCAAAACACTCTCGCCGACGTCAAAGGTGACGGCAAATCGTCCCAGCACGTCCACGCCGAGCAACCCGTGAACGCCGAGCCGGGCGTGGGAGATGACCGGCATAAGCAGGCCGCGAAAGGCGGTTTCTCCGACAAAGAGACGCTCGACCCGCACCGTTGGGGTCGGTACCGCGGCGGTCACGCCATTGACCAGAACCTCCGGGCCGGGGGGCAGGCCCAGGGCCAAGGCCAGCTCTGATGAAATCGCGGTCCGGTTGGCACCGGTATCGACGACGAAGGTGTGGCCGGTGCTGCCGTTGATGTCGACGTTGACGGCCATGCGCGTGACCAGATTGGGCAGCACGTCCAACGCCGCTTCGCTGATCGGCGGTTCGGCCGGCACAGGCATGGGCTGGGACCTGGTCGGGGATGCCAGAACGACCGCGCCGCCACCGATCAGCAGGCTTCGCCTATTCCACACGTCAGCCTCCTCCCTGAGAGCAGGCTGAGATCAAAATACGGCAAGGTCGGGGCCGTCACGCGCGCGGATGGGCCTTGGCGTAAGCGGCGAGCAGGCCGGCGGAATCAACGGCGGTGTATTTCTGGGTCGTGGACAGGGAGGCATGGCCCAACAGATCCTGAATGGACCGCAGGTCTGCGCCGCCCCCCAACAGATGGGTTGCAAAGCTGTGGCGCAGGGCATGGGGGGTGGTGCTGGCCGGCAAGCCGAGCCGGGCGCGCAGTTTCTGGACCATGGCCTGGACGTGCCGGGGGGTCAGAGGGCCGCCGCGCTTGGCTCGAAACAGGGGATCGTCCCCGACTGACGGCCAGGGTGAGGCCTGTCGATAGGCCTCCACGGCGTCTGAAACAGACGGCAGGACGGGTATGATCCGGGTCTTGGACCCCTTGCCGAGCATGCGTAGCGAGGACCCGATCGGCGCGTCGGCGGCCGTCAGGGACAAGGCCTCGGATATCCGCAGGCCACAGCCGTACAGCAACGACAGGACAGCATGGTCCCGCGCGGCTTCCCAGGCGTCCAGGTCCGGGTCGGCCTCGGGTTCGGCCAGAAGGCCCAGCGCCTGATCCTCATTGATCGGTCGCGGCAGCGTCGCCTTCAGCCGCGGGCCTCGAACCAGCGCGATCTGAGGGGCCGGGGTATTCAGTCGCCTGTCCAGGAACCGGTGAAAGGCCCGGATGGCCGACAGGGTCTGCGAGATCGAACGGGCCTGGAGCCCTTGTTCGCCGGAGCGCCGCTCCGCCAGATGGGCGCGGACGTCGGCCGCGCGAACCCCACCCAGATCGGTCAGGGTCAGGGGGCCGCCGCGATAGGCTTGCAGGAAGGCGATGTAGCCGCGGCCGATCCGCCCATAGGCTTCGATTGTCCTGGGAGATGCCCGGCGTTCGTGCGTCAGCCAGACTAGCCAGGCCTCGATGGCCTGGTCGGCGGTCACGCCTGCGGGTCCAGGATCGGCCAGCGATCCGCCACGCGCTCGACCACGCGGGTTACGAAGGCGATCAACTCAGCCCCCATGTCCGGCGTGAAGCCTTCTGGATCGGCCGAGCCGAAGGCGACCAGCGCCTCACGGTTGCCGCTCCACAAGGCCATGCGGACCAGGGCCATGCTGTTGACCTCGGCCCCGCGTGATCCGAACAGGGCTCCCTGATAGTCGGACGGTCCTAGTCGTTGCAGGCCATGTTCGCCCAGCATGCGCGCGATAGAATCGGGTTCCAGCAAACGCCAGCCGAAGGGTGCCGTGCCGGGCCTTTCCAGACAAATGGTCGCCGTCGCCAGCCCGAACCGCGCCTGGCAGGCGTGATCCAGGCGCGTGGCGAGGTCGGAATGATTGCGGGCCTCCAGCAGGTCCAGCACCGTGACGTGGGTCTGGGCCTGGGCTGAGAAATTAGCGCGCGCGACGTGCTCGATAACGCGCCGAGCCCCCGTTTCGCGTTTCACCGCCTCCTCGAGGCGCGACAAGGCTGCCGGGCCAAAGGCGACGACATTGTCTGCCTGTTTCAGGCCCAGCTCCGTCAGAAGCTCGTGGTCTGTCGTCAGGTGCTGGGGATTGGACTTGAGCCAGGCACGCAGGTCCGGCCAGACGCCGGGGGCTTCATCGCCCGTCTTCGTCTCGCGTTCCGCCCCAGCCAATGCGCTTCCCCTAGATCGACTGACCGGTTCCGGCCCAATCCTTCAAGAACGCATCAAGCCCCTTGTCGGTTAAGGGGTGTTTGACGAGCTCCGCAAAAGTGGTCGGCGGAATGGTGGCGGCATCGGCCCCGGCCAGGGCCGCGCCGGTCACATGGGCCACGTTTCGCAGGGATGCGGCCAGAATTGACGTCTCAAATCCGTACTGATCGTAGATGGACCGGATCTCATGCAGCAGCAGCAGGCCATCCTCGCCGATGTCATCGAGACGGCCCACGAAGGGCGAGACGAAGGTGGCCCCGGCCTTGGCCGCCAGCAGCGCCTGGGCTGGCGAAAAACACAGGGTCACATTGGTGGCGATGCCTTCCGCGGCAAAGGTGGCGGTGGCACGCAGGCCGTCCAGCGTCAGGGGCAGCTTGACCACAACATTGTCGGCGATCCCGGCCAGGCGGCGACCTTCCTCGAGCATGGCGGCCGTTTCGGTCGCGGCGACCTCGGCGGACACGGGCCCCTCGACGGCGCGGCAAATCTCGGCAATGACCTCAACGATGGGTCGGCCCGATTTGGCAATGAGAGAAGGGTTGGTGGTGACCCCGTCCACGAGGCCCGTGGCGGCGAGGTCCTTGATGAGGCCGGTTTCGGCGCTGTCGATGAAGAGTTGCATGGGGACGATGTGTAGCGGTGAAATCGGGGTGGCGCGAGGCCTCTCCTCTCCATCGCTTTGCGATGGGGAGGTGGCTCAGCGCGGTGACGCGCTGAGCCGGAAAGGGCGGCGCTGCTTTATCCGAAAAAGCCTGAGGCGCCCCCTCCCCCTCGCTTTGTTCCGGGGAGGGGGCCGCCGTTGAAAGTCGCCTCGGTTCTTCTGCCGCTGCCGTTGCCGGAGGCGTTTGATTACGGCGTCCCGGACGACTGGGAGCTGGGCATCGGTGATCATGTCGTGGTGCCGCTGGGGCCGCGCCGGGTGCGTGGCCTGGTGCAGGAGATTCGCGAAGTCACCGGATCGAATCGCCGGCTTCGCGAGATTGAGGAGCGGCTGGATGTGCCCTCAGTCCCGCCCAGCGCCATGGCCTTCCTGGATTGGGCCGCCCGCTGGACCCTGACGCCGCCGGGCGAAATGGCCTTTCTGGCGACGCGAGGACTGTCGAGCCCTCCCCCGCGGGCTGAGCGTCGCTTGCGGCGGGTGGCCGGACGCGATCCCGCCCGGCCCACGGAGGCGCGCAGCCGGGCCTTGGCCACCCTGGGGGACGATGAGGCCGCCTCCATGGCCGACCTGGCCCGGGCGGCAGGCGTCTCGGCCAGCGTGATCAAGGGTTTGATGGATGAGGGCGTGCTTGAGGTCGCTGAAATCCAGCCCGCCCTGCCGTTCGGTGTGCCGGACCCTGAATTCTCCGCCACCCAGCTCAGCGCGGATCAGGCCGCGGCGGCACGCCGTCTGGCCGGCGCGATCGACGGTCGGACATTTGCGCCGGTGCTGCTGGATGGGGTCACGGGGTCGGGCAAGACGGAAGTGTATCTGGAGGCCGTGGCTCATCTTCTTCGGCAGCAGCCCGATGCCCAGGTGCTGATCCTCCTGCCGGAAATCGCGCTGACCCAGGCCTTGATGCGACGGATCGAAGCCCGGTTCGGCGCGCCCCCGGCGGAGTGGCATTCCAGTGTGCCGCCGCCGGTTCGGCGCCAGGTCTGGGAAGGTGTGCGCTCGGGCGAGGCCCACCTGGTCGTGGGCGCGCGGTCCGCTCTGTTCCTGCCGTTCCGGTCCTTGCGGATGATCGTCGTGGACGAGGAGCACGACGGCTCGTTCAAGCAGGAACAGGGCATTGTCTATCACGCGCGCGATCTGGCCGTAGCCCGGGCCAGTCAGAGCCAGGCGCTCGTGGTTCTGGCCTCGGCGACCCCGTCGCTGGAGACGCTCACCAATGCCGAACAGGGACGGTATGACTGGGTGCGTCTGGCAGCCCGGCACGGGGCCGCAGTCCTGCCGGACATTGACCTGATCGATCTGCGCGCGACCCCGCCAGACAGGGGGCGTTGGCTGTCGCCCCCCCTGGTCGAAGCCATGGTCGAGACGCTGGCCAAGGGCGAACAATCGCTGCTGTTCCTGAACCGGCGGGGCTATGCGCCGGTGGTGCTGTGCCGGGCGTGCGGTGAGCGGATGACGGCACCAGACAGCGATTCCTGGCTGGTGGAGCATCGCTATACGGGGCGGCTGGTCTGTCACCTGACCGGATTTTCGATGCCCAAGCCGAGCCATTGTCCCGCCTGTGGGGCCGCCGACAGCCTGGTGTCGATCGGGCCGGGTGTCGAGCGGATCGCCGAAGAAGCGGCGGAGCGGTTTCCGGAGGCGCGCATCGAGGTCTTTTCGTCAGACACCGTGCCCGATGCCGCCGCTGCGCGGGATCTGGTGCGCCGTATGACCGAGGGCGAGATCGATATTCTGGTGGCGACCCAGGCCGCGGCCAAGGGTCACAACTTCCCCAACCTGACCCTCGTTGGGGTTGTCGATGCCGATCTCGGATTGAAGGGCGGCGACCTGAGGGCAGCGGAACGGACGTTCCAGCTGCTAATCCAGGCGGCGGGCCGGGCCGGGCGGGCGGATCGTCCGGGTCGGGCCCTTCTCCAGACATGGTTGCCCGAGCATCCGGTCATGCAGGCCCTGAAGGCCATGGACCGCGACGCCTTCACGCAGGCCGAGGGTGACGGGCGCCGCCTGATGGGCTTGCCGCCCTATGGCCGGCTGGCGGCCCTGATCGTGTCGAGCGCCGATGCCGAGGCCCTGGATCGGGTCTGTCTGGATCTCGCGCGGCGCATTCCGACAGCCGAGCGGGTCGAGGTCTATGGCCCAGCGGATGCGCCGCTGGCACTGGTACGCGGGCGGCGGCGAAAGCGGTTCCTGGTCCGGGCCGACCGCGATGTGGATGTGCAGGCGTACCTCAGGGCGTGGCTGGCGGAGTTCAAGGTCCCCGCGAGCGTGCGTCTGCGGGTCGATGTGGACCCCTATTCGTTCCTCTAGCGCCCACGCGTCTGCTTTTTCCAGAGCGCCGCATACTCGCCACCCAAGGCTACAAGCTGATCGTGCTTGCCGCGTTCGACGATGCGACCCCCTTTGAGCACGAGAATCTCGTCCGCATCGGCGACGGTCGACAGACGGTGAGCGACGACCAGGGTGGTGCGCCCCTTGCGGGCCCGGCGCAGGGTCGCCTGGATGGCGGCCTCGGTGCGGCTGTCGAGCGCCGAGGTGGCCTCGTCCAGGATCATCACATGGGGCTCGGCCAACAGGGCGCGGGCCAGGCCGACGCGTTGGCGTTCACCGCCGGAGAGTTTGAGGCCCCGCTCGCCCACGCGCGTCTCCAGACCGTCCGGCAGGGAGCGGATGAAGTCTCCCAGCTCGGCAGCCTCTGCGGCGGCCCAGACGGCGGCGTCATCGGCCTGCGGGCGGGCGAAGCCGATGTTGTAACGGAGCGTCTCATTGAACAGGGCCACGTCCTGGGGGACCAGGGCCACGGCGCTACGCAGCGACGCCTGGGTCACGGTCCGGGCGTCGTGGCCGTCGATCAGGATGCGCCCGGACTGCGGATCGAGCAGGCGCAGCGTCAGCTTGACGATCGTGGACTTGCCCGAGCCGGAAGGACCGACCAGGGCGGTGGTCTTGCCGGGGCGAATACGGAAGGAGATGTCCTCCAGTCCGTGGCTGCGGGCCGAGTGCCGGTAGGAGACACCCTCGAACCGCACATCGCCGCCGCCGGCCCGGGCCGGTTCGGGGAGGTCGACGGCATCGGGCGCGTCGGCGACATCCGGGGTCTGGCGGATCAGGTCGAGCATAGCCTCCATGTCTATGAAGGACTGGCGGATCTCACGGTAGGCGAAGCCGAGCACGTTCAGCGGTTGATAGAGGGAAATCAGGATCAGTACACAGGCGGTCACGTCGCCGGGCCCCATGCGGCCCGCCATGGCCTCCAGCCCTGCCAGAAGGGCCATGACGCCAAGTCCCAGATTCATCACCAGCGTCTGTCCGGCGTTGAGAATGGCCAAGGAGTTGTTCGACTTGACCGCCGCATCGGCATAGGCGCTCAGCGCCCCCTCGTATCCGGCGGTGGCGCGACGCTCGGCTCCGAAGGATTTGACCGTTTCGTAGTTGATCAGACTGTCGACCACGAGGCCGGCCGCCTCGGCTTCGGCCGTATTCAGGTCGCGCCGATGACGAATGCGCCAGTCGGACACCATCAGGGTGAAGGCGACATAGACGGTGATGGTGGCGACCGCGACTGCGGCAAAACGCCAGTCGTAGGCACCAGCTAGGACGGCCGCGGCCAGGATCAGCTCCAGAATGGTCGGGCCAATATTGAAGGCCAGAATCCTAAGCAGAAACTCTGATGACCGCGCGCCCCGCTCAACGATACGCGCCAGCGCCCCAGACTTCTTGGTCTGGTGGAAATCGAGCGACAGGCTGAGCGCGTGACCGAAGGCTTCGGTGGCGGCGGTGCGTTTCGTAGCCTCGGCGACCGCCGTGAACAGGGCGTCGCGCGCCTGGGGCATGGCCGAGGACAGAAAGCGGATGAAGGCCCAGCCAAGGGCAAAGCCGGCGAATCCCAGGCTGAGGCCCAGCACGGGGCGGTCCTGCCCTGCCAACTGGTTGACGGCGGCCCCGAGGGCCAGCGGGGCCAGCACCCCAAGTGCCTTGGAGGCGATGGTCAGGATCAGCGCAAAGAACAACCGCAGGCGCAACTGTGGTGCGCGCGAACGTGCGACAAGACGGATCAGATCGGCAAAGGCGTCAAAGGTGCGCGGCAATCTGGGTTCCGCAGCGATCAGGCCAGCGTCAATCACCCGGCTTTCGGGATCCAGATTGCGTCGGCTACCCCCCCTCGCCATCAGCGGGCCATCCGGGAAATCGGGAAAGAGGAGGTGTGGCGCATGATTGGCATAGATAGTGCGGTTGGCCTGAAACGCGATGGATGATCAGACGAGGTCGACCATGTCGTCGATCAGGGAGACGACCGCCTGTTCGGTGGTGGCCCAGGAACAGACGAAGCGGACCGAGCCGTCATCGAAGCGATAGCAGGCCCAGCCCTTGTCCGTCAGACGCTTGTGATGGGCAGCCGGCATCCGCACGAAGACGGTGTTGGCGTCGACGGGATGGGCCAGCACATAGCGGGTGCGCGCCTGGACACCATCGGCCAGAGCCCGCGCGGCGGCATTGGCATGAGCCGCATGACCCTCCCAGGCCCCGGATTCGAGCAGACCCAGGATTGGGGCGGCGAGGAAGCGGCCCTTCGAGGCGGTCTGGCCGGCCTGTTTCAAACGATTGTCGAGGCGCCGGGTCAGGGATTTGTCGAAGATGACCAGGGCCTCGGCACATGGGGCACCGGCCTTCGCGGCCCCAAGAACCAGAATATCGACGCCCAGGCGAGGAATGTCGGCCAGATCAAATCCGGCGGCCACGGCGTTGGCCAGGCGCGCGCCGTCCAGATGCACGCCGAAGCCCCTGGCCTTCACCGGCTCGATCAGCTTGCGCAGCTCCTCCGAGGTGTAGATCGCGCCGTACTCGGTGGCCTGGGTCAGGCTGAGCGCGGCGGGGGGCTGACGATGCCCGACTTCGGGTTCGGACAGGACGGCCTTCAGCGCCGTCGGGTCGATCTTGCCCGATGGGCCGGGCAGGCCGATCAGGCCGACGCCCTGACCGAAGAAGCCCGGTGCCCCGGTCTCGTCCGTGCAGACGTGGGCGGCCTGATGGGCCATGACCGCCTCGAATGGACGCGCCAGCATCGACAGGGCGATAGCGTTGGCGGCTGTGCCGGAGAAGACGAAGCGGACCTCGGCGTCGGCCTGGACCTTGTCGCGGATGACATCGGCGCAGCGCGCCGTGATCTCGTCGGCCCCATAGGCACGTGCAAAGCCGGTGTTCGCCGCAGTTAGGGCAGAGAGTGCTTCCGGGGCGAGGCCGGCGGTGTTGTCTGAGCCGAAGTCGTATCGCATGGGCGATCAATCCCCACCGGCGGCTTGCGCCTTGGCGGCGGCGCTACGGCCCTGGGCCGCCTGGGTGCGACGGCTCTTTTTCAGGTCAGGGGCCTTGGTTGTCTTGGGCCTCGGTGCTGCCAGCGACCGATGCAGGTCAACCTGGTGCGGATAGGGGATGACGATGCCGGCCTTGTCGAAGGCGGCCTTCATGGCCAGGTGCAGGTCGGCCTTGGTCTGCCAATAGTCGCCCGACTTGACCCAGCTGTGCAGCATGACCTCGATCGAGCTGTCGAGAAACCTGATCACTCCGGACCAAGGCGGCGGATCCTTGAGGACGGCGGGATGGCCGGCGGCGGTAGCCTTCATCACCTCCATCACCTCATTCAGGTCGCTGTCGTAGTCGACCCCGATCGCCAGTTCGATGCGGCGTGTCTTCTGGCCGGAGATATTGACGATAGCGTCGCCCAGAACCTGGCTGTTGGGTACGGTAATCCGCATGTTGTTCGGGTCGATCAGTCGGGTGGTGAACAGGTCCAGCTTCTGAACCGTGCCGGTCTTGTCGCCGACCTGGACCACGTCGCCGACGCGATAGGGTCGCAGGATCAGCAGCATGACGCCTGCTGCCACGTTCGACAGCGTGCCCTGCAGCGCCAGGCCAATGGCCAGAGAGGCGGCCCCCAGGACCGCAAGGATGGAGGTGGTCTGAACCCCGAGGCGCTGGAGCACCGCGACCAGGCCAACGGCGATGACAATGACGCGGACAAGCTGAACCAGGAAGCCTTCGAGCATCGGGTCAGGTGCCCGTCGCTTGCTGCGGGACAACATCCGACTGACCGCGCGGCTGGCCCAGCGCGCGATGAACAGGGTTGCGATCAGGATGAGGGCCGCAACGACCAGGTTGATGGCCAGATTGCCGGCCATCTGGGTCGCCCGGTCGATCATGGCGGCGTTGAGGGAGACGGCCTCGCGGCCCTGGTTGATGACGTTGTTCAGATCGGTCATGGCGAGGACATAGCCCTCAAATCAAAGATTTTTAACCCCCTGAGCCAAATCCGCCGCCGCCGGGCGTGGCAATGACGAAAAGGTCGCCGGCCATCATCTCAGCCTGATCGGTGGAGCCAAGGGTCTGGGTGTCTCCGGTCGCGCGGATGATCTGGTTCTGGCCCGAAGCGCCGGGTTGCCCGCCACCCGCCCCAAAGGGTTGCGTCCGGCGCCGGTTCGACAGGATGGCCGCGGTCATGGGCTCGAGGAAGCGGACCTTTCTGAGAACGCCGTCTCCGCCTCGATAGCGGCCTTCGCCACCGGATCCGTGTCGAATGGAGAACTGTTCAATGCGGACAGGGAATCGCTCTTCCAGCACCTCAACGTCGGTGAGGCGGCTGTTGGTCATGTGGGTCTGGACCGCGCTGGCACCGTCGAAACCGGGCCCGGCACCCGAGCCGCCGGCAATGGTTTCGTAGTACTGGCGATGATCATCCCCGAAGGTGAAGTTGTTCATCGTGCCCTGGCTGGCGGCCAGAACACCCAGGGCGCCGTACAGGGCATCCACCACCGCCTGGCTCGTCTCGACGTTTCCGGCGACCACGGCGGCTGGATAGTGGGGCGAGAGCATGGATCCTTCGGGCAGGATCAGCGTCAGGGGCTTCAGACAGCCTTCGTTCAGGGGAATGGCGTCGTCCACCAGGGTGCGGAACACATACAGGCAGGCTGCGCGCGCGATGGACGAGGGGGCGTTGAAATTGGTGCCGAGCTGGGCACTGGTGCCTGTGAAATCGATGACGGCAGACCGTTCGGCGCGATTGACGGTGACCTTGACCCGAATGACGGCCCCTTCATCCATTTCCAACGCATATGCGCCATCGTTCAGCACCTCGATGGCCCGGCGGACGGCGGCTTCTGCATTGTCCTGAACATGGCCCATATAGGCGTCGACGACGTCGCGACCGAAGGTGTCGACCAGACCGCGGAGTTCATCGGCCCCTTGAACACAGGCTGCGACCTGGGCCTTGAGATCGGCGATGTTTTGGTCGGGGTTTCGGGCCGGCCAACGGTTGGAGGCGAGGAGGGCGCGTGTTTCCGCCTCAAGAAAGTGCCCGGCATCGACCAGCAAGGCATCGTCGATCAGGACGCCTTCCTCCTCGACCGAGCGTGAGGTCGGTGGCATGGAGCCGGGGGTGATGCCCCCAACGTCGGCATGGTGGCCGCGTGCCGCAACATAGAAACCAGGCTCGGAAGCCCCCTCCAGGAAGACCGGCTGAATGACGGTGATGTCCGGCAGGTGCGTGCCGCCGTTATAGGGAGCGTTCAGCACATAGGCGTCGCCCCGCTGCATACCGCGACCATCGCGGGCGTCGCCGCGCTGGCGGATGACGGTGCGGATACTCTCGCCCATCGAGCCGAGGTGAACCGGAATGTGCGGCGCATTGGCGATCAGACCGCCTTCGGCGTCGAACAGGGCGCAGGAGAAGTCGAGCCGCTCCTTGATGTTGACCGAGCGGGCCGTCGCCTGAAGCGCCAGCCCCATCCGCTCGGCCACGGCCATGAAGCGACTGTTGAACAGCTCCAGGCGGATCGGGTCGATGGCGGTGCCATCCGCCTGCCGCTTGATGCGGGGGGCCACCCGCTCAAGCACCAGATTGTCCAGGCCGTCCATTCGCGCGCGCCAGCCGGGTTCGACAACCGTCGTGGCTGTGGCCTCGCCGATAATGGCCGGTCCATCAATGACGGCTCCCGGCGATAGATCGGCCCGATCAAACAGGGGCGTTCGCGTGGCCTCGTCAAATATGGCGCGGACCCGTTGTACAGGTTCGGGCACATAGGCCGGAGCCCCGATCAGGACGCGCGGTGCCTGAGCCGTCATCTGGCCGACGACCTCGACACTGATGGAATCCAGCACCAGGGGAGAGGATCGGGCGTCAAAGCCGAACCGCTTCAGATGGGCCTGATGGAAGGCCTTGGTCATGTCGGACAGCCCGCCCAGGGCAACGGCCAGACTGGAATCCGAGCCGATGTATTTCACATGCGCCAGGCGCTCGACGTTCAGGCTGGCCAGCTCCATGTCCTGAGACAGGATTTCGGCCCGACCTTGCGCCTCCAGATCGCCGGCCAGACGGGCCAGATCGTCGAACGCCTCGACCAGGGGGCGCTCGACGCTGAGCCGGCGCAGCGAGCGTAGCGCGGCCAGGCCCATGCCATAGGCCGACAGGACCCCGGCCATGGGGTGAATCAGAACCGTGTCCAGGCCCAGGGCGTCCGCGACCCGACAGGCGTGCTGTCCGCCGGCCCCGCCGAAACAGGCCAGGGCGTATCCCTTCAGATCATGCCCGCGCTGGATAGAGATCTGGCGGATCGCTCGGCTCATATGTTCGACGGCGATATCGAGGAATCCCTCCGCCAGGGCCTCGACGGATTGTCCGGTTTCTCGTGAAAGGGCGTCAAAGCCGGTGTGTGCCGCCTCGGCGTCCAGTGGTTGGTCGCCGTCTGGCCCGAACACATGAGGAAAGGCTTCCGACCGAATTCGGCCCAGCACCAGATTACAGTCCGTGACCGTCAGGGGCCCCCCGCGTCCGTAGCAGGCTGGCCCGGGCATCGCACCGGCCGATGCAGGCCCAACCCTGAGACGCTCGCCGTCGAACCGGCAGATCGAGCCACCGCCGGCGGCGACGGTGTGGATGTCGAGCATGGGGGCCGTAAGGCGCACGCCCGCGACGGTCCGCTCGGTTGAGCGTTCAAAGACCCCCGCATAGTGGCACACGTCGGTCGAGGTGCCGCCCATGTCAAAGCCGATCACCCGGTCAAAGCCGGCCTCACGGGCGGTTGCCGCCATGCCGATGACGCCGCCGGCGGGGCCGGACAGGACGGCGTCCTTGCCGCGAAACAGCGACGTATCGATCAGGCCGCCGTTGGATTGCATGAACAACAGACGTGCCGCTGTGCCCATTTCCCGCGCCGCCTGATCGACATAGCGACGCAGCACGGGTGACAGATAGGCGTCCATGGTCGTCGTGTCGCCGCGTCCGACCATACGGATCAGGGGCGAAATCTCGTGGCTGACCGAAACCTGATCGAAGCCGATGTCGCGGGCCAGACGGGCCACGCGGACTTCGTGGTCAGTGTGCTTCCACCCATGGGCCAGGACGATGGCCACCGACCGAAGGCCGCGACTGTAGGCCGACTGAAGGGACTTGCGGGTCGCCACCTCGTCCAGCGGGCGAATGACCGTGCCATCGGTCCCCACCCGTTCGGCCACCTCCAGCACCTCGACGTAGAGGGCGTCCGGCAAGACGATATGGCGGGCAAAGATGTCGGGGCGGCTTTGCCAGCCGATGCGAAGCACGTCACCAAGGCCCTCAGTGGTGACCAGCAAGACCGGCTCGCCCTTGCGTTCCAGCAGGGCATTGGTGGCGACCGTGGTGCCCATCTTCACCAGAACCGGCGCGTCGGGTGTTCCAGCCGCGGCCAGGGTTCGGCGGACCGCCTCGGCGGCGGCATCGGCATAGCGTCCGGGGTCTTCACTGAGCAGTTTGGAGACGCTCAGAAGTCCGTCGGGCGCGCGCGCAACGACGTCGGTGAATGTTCCGCCCCGATCGATCCAGAATTCCCAGCGCCCACTCACGCCAGTTCCTCGATCTCCTCATCGGACAGGTCGCCGGGAACAACGGTGACCGGCAGGCGGCGCCCCCAGAAACCGGCCCCCTCCTTGGCGAGCGCCGTCACCAGCGGGCCGGGGCCGCGTCCTCCCACGGCGGCGGCCAGCACCAGAATCTTGATGTCCGGGTCCGCCACCACGACCCGGCGCAGGGCTTCGCGCGTGTCTCCGACCTCGATCAGAAACTCAGGCTTGGCCCCTGACCGTTCCTCGGCCTCGGCACCCAGACGATTGAGCATCGCCTCCCCGTCGCGGCGAAGCTCGGCTTCGATCTCCTCACGGACGCCGGCAAAATAGTCATTGGTCGAGGGCTGCAGCACCTTGAGAAGGGCCACACGACCACCGGTCGAACGGGCGCGACGCGCGGCGTAGTGCAAGGCCGCGCGGAACTCTGAACTGTCGTCCGCGACGACGAGGAACTTGCGGGGCATCCTCGTCCTCCTCTGTCCGTCAGGCCGAGGTCGCCAGGTCGCGCAGGGCGACATTGGCGATGGTCAGCTTGGCGAAGCTCCAGCCCTGGCCGCCCTGTTCGATCTCGTCGATGGTGCGGCGCACCTGTTCGACGATGCCTGCGCGCGGCCCGATCCAGTCGGCCACCGCCCGTGCGGCGAGTGCCTCATCGGACCCATCCGCCGGCTCGCAGCTGCGGGCAACGGCCTGTGCCAGGGTGGCCTGTTCGGTCATCAGGTCCTCGATCAGGCGACGGACAGCCAGGCGCTCGAAATGGTCGCGCGTGACCAGGGAACCGGCGGCCTGACGCAGTCGGTCAAACCCCAGAGCTAGTCCGACCTGATGGTACAGGCGCGCCATCGAGGGTGCCTCCCAGCCCGCCACATTGGCCAGATCGCCGATGTCGCTGGTCGCGGTCAGCGGACGCAGCATGGCGACGGCTCGGGCCAGGTCTTCGGGGGCTCCCAGGGCGATGAAATCCTGGGCACGCTCTTCGTACCGATCCTTGCCGAAGCTGGACAGGACGGTGGCACCCTGGGTCCGCAGGGCGTCCGCCGCCGGACGATAGGCATCGATGAGCGCCTGGACGCCGCCGATGGAGTTGCGGGCCCGTCGCGCCAGCCAGAAGGTCTGACGGCGCAGAACGACTTGGATTTCTCCATACAGGGCGAGTTGTGCAGCGGCGGGGATCTTGTAGTCCAGGGCCGAGACGGCATCCCAGGCCTCGTCCAGGCGGAAGACCCGGCGCGCGGCCTCGAAGGCGGTCACCAGGGCGTCGGTGTCGCACTCGGCCGATTGTTTGAGGCGCGCCCCGAAGGTCGCCCCACACATGTTGACGATCTCGTTGGACAGAATGGTCGAGATGATCTCGCGCCGCAGACGATGGCGGTTCATCTCGTCTTCGTACACGGCCATCGGAGCCGGGAAGTAGCGGACCAGGGTTTCCTCAAAGAAGGGGTCGTCCGGTGACTTGCCACCCACGATCTCGGCGTCGAGCTCGAGTTTGCCGTAGGCGGTCAGAACCGCCAGCTCCGGGCGGGTCAGCCCGAGGCCCGCAGTCGCCAGCTCGCTCAACTGCTCCGAACCGGGCAGTCCCTCGACCTTGCGGTCGAGCTTCCCGGCCTGTTCCAGGCGCGCCATGAAGCGCGTGTGAGAATCCAGGTCCGGGACGGCAGACGACTCCTGGAGCGAGATGGCCAGGGTCTGATCGTAGTTGTGAACCAGCACCTTGGCGGCAACCTCGTCGGTCATCGAGGCCAAGAGGACGTTCCGTTCCTCACGGTTCATCTTGCCGGCGGATTCGATGACGCCGCACAGGATCTTGATGTTGACCTCATGGTCGGACGAATCGACGCCGGCCGAGTTGTCGATGGCGTCGGTATTGATGCGCCCGCCATTGCGCGCGAACTCGATGCGGCCGGCCTGGGTCAGACCCAGATTGGCCCCCTCGCCGACGACCTTCACCCGCAGTTCCGAGGCATCGACGCGCACGGCGTCGTTGGCCTTGTCGCCAACCTGAAGGTCCGTCTCGGAGGCGGCCTTCACATAGGTGCCGATACCGCCCAGGTAGAGAAGCTCGGCTTGCGCCTTGAGGATGGCACGGATCAGGTCGGCCGGAGCCAGCGCGTCCTCTTCGATGCCGAACGCCGCCTTGATCTCAGGCGACAGGGACAGCGATTTCTCGTCGCGGGAGAAGATGCCGCCGCCCTTGGAGATCTTGGACGCATCATAGTCGGCCCAGGTTGATCGCGGCAGTTTGAACATGCGGTCGCGTTCGGCCCAGCTGGTCGCCGGATCGGGATCGGGGTCGATAAAGATGTGCAGATGGTTGAACGCTGCCACCAGCTTGATCTGCTTGGACAGCAGCATGCCGTTGCCGAAGACGTCACCGCTCATGTCGCCGACGCCGACGACGGTGAAGGGTTCGGACTGGATGTCCTTGCCCATCTCCATGAAGTGACGCTTGACCGCTTCCCACGCGCCGCGGGCCGTGATGCCCATGACCTTGTGGTCGTAGCCCACCGATCCGCCCGAGGCGAAGGCATCGCCCAGCCAGAAGCCGTAGGATTCCGAAATGCCGTTGGCGATGTCCGAGAAGGTCGCCGTCCCCTTGTCGGCGGCCACGACCAGATAGGGGTCATCCCCCTCCCAGGCGATGACACGGATGGGACGCTGGACCGATCCATCCGCCAGAATGTTGTCGGTGATGTCGAGCAGGCCCGACAGGAACGTTCGATAGGCGCGAATGCCTTCTTGCTGGATGGCATCCCGGTCGCCGCCGGAGGCCTTGGTGACGCGCGCCTGATGTTTGGCGAAGAAGCCGCCCTTGGAACCGACGGGCACAATGACCGCGTTCTTGACCTGCTGGGCCTTGACCAGGCCGAGCACCTCGGTGCGGAAGTCGTCGCGACGGTCCGACCAGCGCAGGCCGCCCCGTGCCACGGGACCGAAGCGCAGGTGGACGCCCTCGACGTGCGGGGCCCAGACAAAGATCTCGCGATATGGCTTGGGGGCCGGCAGGTCGGCCAACTCCCGCGAGGCGACCTTGAAGGAGATATAGGACTTGAAGGGCCGCTCGGCGTCGTCCGTCCGTTGGAAGAAATTGGTGCGCTTGATGGCCATGACCAGCAGCATCAAACGGCGCAGCACACGGTCATGGTCCAGGCTCTTGACCGCCTGCAGTCCCTGTTCACCCTTGGCGAACAAGGCCTTGACCTCGCCTTCGCGGGCGGTGGCGTCACCGTTGCGGTCCGGATCGAACTTGGCCCGGAACAGCTCAAGGATCAGGCGTGAGACTTCGGGATATTCCCGCAGGGCCTCTTCCTGGGTGGCCTGGGACGGGTCCAGGCCGGACTGCTGGCGGTAACGCGCCAGGGCGCGCACCAGGGCGGCCTCGCGCCAGTTGACGCCCAGCTCGAGCACCAGACGGTTGAAGCCGTCGGACTCGGTGTCCTCCGCCCAGACCGCCGTGAAGGCGTCTTCAAACGGGTCCTTGACGTCGGCGAACTTGAGATAGCTTCCGCGCGGGTCCTCAAGGAGGAACTCGTGGATGTAGATCGGGTCGCCTTCGGCGGGCTGAACCCTGTGGCCGTACTCTTCGAGCGCCTTCAGGCCCATGTCTGACAGGATCGGCAGAACATCGGCCAGCGGTGCGGAACGACCCCGCCGGTAGAGCTTGAAGTGGAACTGGAGATTGTTGTCCGACGCGTTGCGGAAGGCCCGCACCACCACATCGTTCTCACCCAGACGATCCACCTCGGCGAGGTCGATCAGGGCCTCTCGTGCGTCGTAGCGATCCCGATAGCTGGCCGGGAAAGCCTCGGCCCAGTTGCGTGTCAGGGCCCCGATGCCGGCATCCGCCAGTCCCAGACCTCGGGCGGCCTGTTCAAAGCGGTCGGCCCATCCGCGAGAGGCTTCGACCACCCGGACTTCGAGTTCGCCGGCATCGGGCGTCAAATGTTCGCCCGGTGTCACGCCGATGATGTAGTGAATGCGCACCAGGGGCCCATCGCTGAGCTGGGGGTACCAGGCCGACATGCGGCCGCCCCAGGCCTCGGCCAGGATCAGGCCGATCCGCTCCCGCACGCTGGCGTCGTACCGCTCGCGCGGAATGTAGGCGAGGACGGAAATGAAGCGGTCGAACGGGTCCAGCCGGGTGAATAGCTTGACGCGCGGACGGTCGTTCAGGTGCAGAATGCCCAGCGTCGTCGCCAGCAGCTCGTCTTCACCGACCTGGAACAGTTCATCGCGCGGGAAGGCTTCGAGAATGTTCTTGAGACGCTTGTGGTTATGGGTACCCTCGGCCTTGCCCCCACGGGCCAGAACCTGCCGGACCTTGGCCCGAACCAGCGGCACATCGAAGGCCGCCTTGTCATAGGCCTCGGAGGTGAACAGGCCGACGAAGCGCGTCTCACCGGACGGTCGACCGTCCTCGCCGTAACGAAGGATCGAGACGTAATCCATGTGGACGCGGCGATGGACGCGCGAGCGAAGATTGGCCTTGGCCACCACCACCGGCTCGCCCCGCTCAGCCCGTCGCTGCAAGGCATCCGACAAGGAAGCGGTTTCATGCGCTTGACGCAGGATGGGGCGGTCAGGGTCGCGTAGAACGCCCAGGCCATCGATGCGCTGACGCAGCGGTTCGTTGGTCGCATAGCCACCGCCGGCATCGCGCGGATAGTCGGCATCGCGTGCGCCCAGGAAGACAAAGTGGTCAGCCTGGAGCCAGCGCAGGAACTCAAGGCTCTCCTGGCGGATATCAGGTGAGACGCCGGGGGCACCCGCTTCCAGGCGGGTGATGGCTTCGGCCATCAGACCGGCCATGGCGGCGTGATCCTGAACCGCCAGGCGAACATCGGCCAGGGTTTCAGCCAGACTGGCCCGAACGGATTCCCGACGTTCGTGGGTCATCGGATCGATGATGACCAGAATCATGGATTCCCGCTGGCCCGACCCGGCAACGCGGGCCCCCTTGTCGTCGCGTCCGCAGTCCAGCAGCGGGTGGAACATGGCGCGGACCGACACGCCGGCCTCCGCGAGGTCACCCATGGTGCTGTCGACCAGGAACGGGCCGTCGTCCTGGACGATCTCGACCAGATCGTAGGGCGCATCGACTCCAGCCTCGCGCGCCGGGATGACCCGGATCGAGGGCGCGGACCCGGCCTGCCGCGATTCGGCAAAGGCCCAGAAATGGGCGAGGATCTTGCCGAAGTCCTCCAGGCCAAGCTCTGGCGTCTCGTCGGCGATATAATCGTCGTGGACCTGGCTAATGAACAGGCGTTCCAGCGCCTCCAGGTTCTTGGCCGACTTGCGACCGATCGGGCCCGAGACTGCGTCTTCAAGGGCCTGTAGGCTTTGTGCGGATTGGCCGCCGTCCATGGTGGTGCTTTCCTGACCAGGGCCGTCCTTGGCGCGCGGCCCATCTTCTCCCGATAGGACCGATAGGCTTTGGCAGTGATCCGGCCAAGCCCAATTGCGCGAATTCTGCTCGTCCGGGGGGCGAATTCCGTCTCGCCCGCGAGGTGCCTTGATCGCGTCATCGTCGCGTGGAACGCTTGCGGGTGGATTTCAGGAGTAGGTTTGATGCGCTTTTCCGCCTTGCCGGTCGTGGTGGTTGTTGCGGCGATGGGCCTGGCCGGGACGGCCCAGGCCCAGACGCTTCCCGCCGGTGGTCCGACACTTGAGGAAGTCTCGACCTGGCTGCGAGGGCAGGGGCTCGACACGCGGGTTGACGGCGACCGGGTACAGTCCGGGGCCAATGGCGTGTCCTGGGACCTCACCGGCTTTGACTGTACTGCGGGACGGTGCCGGTCCTGGCAGTTCAGCGCCGGCTTCCTGATCCCGGACCTGCCGGAGGGAGCAGTGAGCCGCTGGAATCTGGAGATGCGCTATCTCAAGGCCCTTGAGCTCCCACACGCGGACGGTCGGGCGGTTGCGGCCCAGTACGACGTCCTGATCACCCCCGGCATGACCTGGGATGCCATGACCGAACATATGCGTCTGTTCGCGTCGGTCGCGCCGCTGTTTGCCGCTGAGATGGGCGCGATCGTCGAGGAATAGCCGCGGCTAGACGCCGGGCATGACCTCATCGGAGAACGCCTTCACGTCCGCCAGCAGGGCCGTGACCGACGCGTCGATGATCCGCTGGCCTTTTTCCGGGCTGGCCAGCAGCGGGTCAGAGCCGATCCGGCCGTCGGGGAAACGCGCCCGGTAATCAAGGGCATCGCGGATGGGCCCCATGGGGGCGATCTTCGGCTCCATCACAGCCGTCTTGATCCGATCAGGGTAGGCGGCCTGGGTCACCGCGATCTCGGAAGGCGTGGCATGCGAGCCGTGGCCGGTCGGGAAGATGTTGCTGCACAAGGCATGGACGCCGGGTAGGTCCCACCAGTTCTTCAGCTTGAGGATGAAGGGACAGCGTTCCTCGGCAAACGACCATTCGGCGTAGATTTCAGCAAAGGCGGCCTCGATGGTCGAGACATTGCCGCCGTGGCCGTTGAGGAAATAGATGCGGTCAAAACCATGTCGGGTCAGGGACGATACCCAGTCCGAAATCGCCGCCATGAAGGTTGACGGTCGAAGGGTGATGGTCCCCGGAAAACCCAGATGATGCTGTGCCATGCCGATGTTGAAGGTCGGGGCGACGACCAGGCCTTCGTCCTGACGCTCGGCGGCGTGGGCGATGATCTCCGGGCAGAGCCAGTCGGTGCCCAACAGGCCGGTCGGCCCATGCTGTTCGTTTGAGCCGATCGGGATGATGACCGTGCGGGTCTGGTCCAGTCGCGTCTCGATTTCGGGCCAGGAAGACAGGTGGATCAGCATGGTGACACTCTCGGTGGGCCTACAGTGGGCACGGCTTGGATTCGGGATGCGCCTCTCATACTGAATGGATCAGCGCGCGGCGACAAAAACAGAGATGCAGCGCCGGTCCAGAGGAAACGACCATGAGCGACGACACCCTCTTTCCCGTGACGCCCGAACAGGCTGAGGACGCAAGTCTGGACGCGGCGGCCTTGGAGGCAGAGCGCCGGCGAGCGGTCACCGATCCCGATGGCTTCTGGCGGGACGTCGGCGGGCGGCTGGACTGGATGCGACCGTTCTCGAAGATCAAGGATGTGTCGTTCCTCAAGGATGATTTCCGCATCCGCTGGTTCGAGGACGGGGTTCTGAACGTCTCGGCCAACTGCCTGGATCGGCATCTGGCGACACGCGGCGACCAGACGGCGATCATCTGGGAGGGCGACGATCCGGGCGTCAGCCGGTCCTTCACCTACGGCGAAGCCCACGAAGCGGTGTGCCGGATGGCCAACCTCCTGAAGGCCCACGGCGTGGCCAAGGGCGACCGGGTGACGATCTATCTGCCGATGATCCCTGAGGCCGCCTGGGCGATGCTGGCGTGTTCGCGGATCGGCGCGGTGCATTCGGTAGTGTTCGGCGGCTTTTCGCCCGACAGCCTGGCCGGGCGGATCGAGGACTGCGGCTCGACCTTCGTGATCACCGCCGATGAGGGCCTGCGCGGCGGACGCAAGGTGCCGCTGAAGGCCAATGTCGATGCGGCGCTGACCAAGGTTGGCGGGGTCAGGACGGTGCTGATGGTGCGCCACACCGGTGCCGACGTGCCAATGATCGAGGGCCGCGATGTCGTCTATGACCCGGCCTCCGTTTCAGCCGACTGCCCGCCCGAACCGATGGGGGCGGAGGATCCGCTGTTCATCCTCTACACCTCGGGCTCGACGGGAAAGCCCAAGGGGGTGCTGCACACCACCGGCGGCTATCTGGCCTGGGCCAGCTATACGCACCAGCGTGTCTTCGATTGCAGGGAAGGCGAGGTCTATTGGTGCACCGCCGACGTCGGCTGGGTCACGGGCCACACCTATATCGTCTATGGGCCTCTGGCGAACGGGGCGACCAGCCTGATGTTCGAGGGCGTGCCGACCTACCCGGACGCCGGGCGCTTCTGGCAGGTGGTCGACAAACACCAGGTCGGGGTCTTCTACACCGCCCCGACGGCGATCCGGGCCCTGATGCGCGAAGGCGACGGCCCGGTGCTGGCGTCGAGCCGCAAGTCCTTGCGTCTGCTGGGCTCGGTCGGCGAGCCGATCAATCCGGAGGCCTGGCTCTGGTATCACCGCGTGGTCGGGGAGGGGCGCTGCCAGATCGTCGACACCTGGTGGCAGACCGAGACGGGCGGGGCGCTGATCTCGCCGTGCTCGGGCGCGACGGACCTTAAGCCGGGATCAGCGACGCTGCCGATGCCGGGGGTGTTCCCGGCCATCGTGACGAACGAGGGCGAGCCGATCGAGGGAGAGGCCGAAGGGCCGCTGACCCTGACGGATTCCTGGCCCGGCCAGATGCGGACGGTGTACGGCGACCACCAGCGGTTTCTCGACACCTATTTCTCGACCTTCCCCGGCCAGTATTTCACCGGCGACGGGGCGCGGCGGGACGCTGACGGCTATTACCGAATCACCGGGCGGATCGACGATGTGCTGAACATTTCCGGGCACCGGCTGGGCACCGCCGAGATCGAAAGCGCCCTGGTCGAGCACCCCGCCGTGGCCGAGGCGGCAGTGGTCGGCTATCCGCACGACATCAAGGGCCAGGGCGTCTGGGCCTATGTCACGCTGAAGTTGGGTCAGACGCCGTCCGACGACCTGAAAAAGGAACTGGTCGCCACGGTCCGGCGTGAGATCGGGCCGATCGCCTCGCCCGACGTGATCCAGTGGGCGCCGGGCCTGCCCAAGACCCGATCCGGCAAGATCATGCGCCGCATCCTGAGGAAGATCGCCGAGGGGGATATGTCGAACCTGGGCGACACCTCGACCCTGGCCGACCCGGCGGTGGTCGAGGATCTGGTAAAGAACCGGGCCAGCTAGACGGCGAAAGCCCTCAGGAACCGCCGGGCGGTGTCGCGAGCGCGGGCGGCGATGTCGAAGCTGGGGTGGTTGACGCCGAGGATGGCGCGCAGGTGGCTGTGGCCCAGGGTCATGCCGGCGAACATCTCGGCGGCGGCGTCCGGGTCAGGGACGTTGAGTGCGCCTGCGCGGTCCTGTTCCGCCAGCCAGGCGGACAGCCGGCGCAGTCCCTCGCCGGGGCCGGCCTGATAGACGGCGTCGGCCAGCTCCGGCACCTCGGCCGACATCAGGGCGACGCTGCGAAAGGCGACAGCGACGTTCTCGCGGACAATCTTTTCGAGCAGGCCGGCGGCGAAGGCAGTCAGAACCGCCTCGACGTCGCCGCCCGAGCGCAGCGGCTGGGTCAGCATGTCGGACCGGCGTGCCGCCAAGGCGCGGGCGATCTCGAGGCGCGAGGGGAAGCGGTTATAGAGCGTCTGCTTGGATACCCCCGCCCGTTTGGCGATGGCTTCCATCGACACCTTGGCACCGTTCAGTGCCGTCAGCTCGGCGGCGGCGTCGAGGATGGCCTCGGTCTTTGATTCGTCGACCTGTCCGATGGCGCGCGGCATCAGTGGGCTCCTTCTGTCGGGGCCAGCAGGCCGCCGCGGACCGGCTTGGCCAGGAGCACCACAAACGCGGCGACGACGCAGCCGAAGCCGAGCGCGGCGAAGGCGTCGCCAAACGCCAGGTTGGTGGCCTGCAAATGGATCATCCGCTCCATGGCGGCGTAGGCGGCCCCCTGAGGATTGGCCAGGCCCATCTCTTCAAAGCGGGCGATCAGGCCGGCCAGCATATCGGACGTCTGGGTCGAGGCCGTGGAAATGCGGGAGGTCAACTCGCCCATGTGCACGGCGGTGCGATCCGTCAGCATCGTATTGAGCATGGCCAGGCCGAAGGCACCGCCAACATTGCGCGCGAGGTTTACGAGGCCAGAGGCGTTCTTGATCATCTCGGGCTTCAGCGTCGACATGGTGACGTTCTGGGAGGCGATCATCGCCAGCATGACGCCAACGCCGCGAAACGCCTGAACCGAGGCGAACTCCCAAAAGCCCCATTCGGGCGTCACCGCGTGCGCCTCCCACATGCCCCAGGCGGCCAAGAGGAAGCCGACGAACATGGGGATACGCGGATCGACCTTGCGCGCGATGCGGCCGGCGATCGGCGCGGTCAGGAACATGGCCAGGCCCGAAACGACCATGATCGTCCCGACCTCGGCGGCCGAGAAGCCGCCCACCCGCCCCAGGAATAGAGGCAACAGAAAGGTGCCGCCGAACAGAGCCGCCCCGGTCACGAAGGTCATGATCACGCCGACGGTGAAATTCCGGTCGCGAAAGGCCCGCAGCTCGACGATGGGGTTGTTGTAGGCCAGCGTCCGCCAGATGAAGGCCGGGCCGGTGATGGCCGCGACGACGGCCAGCAAAAGGATCATGTCGTCGGCGAACCAGTCGTTCTTGGCCCCTTCCTCCAGCACGAACTGGAGGCTCATCAGGAAGGCGGCCATCAGCCCCAGGCCCCACCAGTCGAAGCCCTTCGAAAGCTCTGGGTCACCCTCGTCAAACTTGCCGTACTGGCTGACCAGAAACAGCACCAGGGCACCGGGGATGACGTTGATGAAGAACAGCCAGCGCCAGGACAGCATCTCGGTCAGGTGTCCCCCAAGCGTCGGCCCGACGGTCGGGGCCAGGGTGACGATCAGGCCCATGATGACGCTGGCGGTGACCCGTTGTTGTGGCGGGAAGGCCGTAAAAGCGACGGCGAAAACCGTCGGGATCATGGCCCCGCCCAGGAAGCCTTGAAGCGCGCGGCAGATGATCAACATGTCGATGGAGGTCGACATCCCGGCCAGCACGCTCATCACGATGAACCCGGTGGCCGAAGCGAGGAAGACCCGTTGCGTCCCCCACCAGCGGGCGAGGTAGCCCGACAGGGGGATCATCACGACCTCGGGGATTAGATAGGCGGTCTGAACCCAGCTGATCTCATCGTTCGAGGCCCCGACGCCGGCCTGGATTTGGGGCAGGGAGGCGGCGACGATCTGGATGTCGAGGATGGCCATGAACTGGCCAACGACCATGCCGCCGAAGCCCAGCAGCAGGACGAACCAGTCGACCTTCGCCTCCTCGCGCACCGGCGAACCGGCTGGAGCCGCGCCGGCGGTGCTCATCCCGCCGTTCCCGTGGCGGCCTCAGCGAAGGAGGCACCGCCGTCGCTGTGCAGATCGACCCGGACCTCAACCGACAGGCCGGGCCGCAGGGCCATGGACTCACGGCCCGTCTCGACGACGATGCGCACCGGCACCCGTTGGGTAATCTTGGTGAAGTTGCCCGAGGCATTTTCGATCGGGATCAGGGCGAACTCCGAGCCGGTCGCGGGCGAGAAGCTGTCAATCCGACCGGTCAGGGTCTGGCCAGGGAAGGCGTCAGCGGTGATCTCGACGGTCTGGCCGATGCGCAGGCGACCCACCTGGGTCTCCTTGAAATTGGCGACCACATAGGTTTCGCCCAAAGGCACCAGCGACATGAGTTGGCCGCCGGGTCGCACATACTGGCCGACACGCACCTGGCGCGCCCCGACGACCCCGGCAGATGGGGCGCGAATGACCGTTCGATCCAGCGCGATCTGAGCCTGTTCGACGGCGGCACGCGCCAGCTCGACCTGAGCCTCGGCCTGGCCTCGGGACGAGGTCAGGGTGGCGGCCGCCCGGCGTTCAGCCTCCAGACCGGCCTGGGCCTCGGCTACGACGGCCCGGGCCTGGGCGGCCCCGGCACGTTCGGTCTGAACCCTTTGATCCGAAACCCAGCCCTGCGAGGCGAGGCGGCCGTAGCGGTCTGCCTCGGCTCCCGCCAGGTCGGCCTGGGCCTGGGCCTGGGCCACGCCGGCAGCGCGGACCTGGATCTGGGCCCCTTCCTGGGCAGACCGGGCATCGACATTGTCGACGGCGGCCAGGGCTGCGGTAAGCTGGGCCTCAGCCTGGATCAGACGGGCGCGGGCGTCAGCATCATCGAGCCGGACCAGAACGTCGCCCGGCTGGACCCGTTGATTGTCATGGACCAGCACCTCGACGATGCGACCGTCGATCTGGCTGGACACCAGGACCGTGTCGGCCTCGACAAAGGCGTTGTCGGTCGCCTCCCAACGCTGCTTGCCCTGCCACCAGACGAGGCCGCCGATGATCAAAAGCACGCCGACGAGGCCGCCGACGATGAGGGGGAGACGTTTGCGAAGTTCCGGGGAGAGCGACATGGCGCACGGGTCCGATTGGGTGGGAGCGCGTTAAATAGACGATATCGTCCAATAATCAAGATGGCTTGCAATGCGGATCAAACACGGTTGGTTTCAGGTGTGAGATGCACCCGATGAAACGCCGCTGGCCCCCTGATGAAGCCTATGTCGATGAGGTGTTCGCGCGCCTGGCGCGCGGGATGCCGGAGCCCAAGACCGAGCTGAACTGGTCCACGCCGTTCGAGCTGGTCAGTGCCGTGGCCCTGTCGGCCCAGGCGACCGACGTGGGGGTCAACAAGGCGACGACCAAGCTGTTCGCCATGGCCAATACGCCGGCGGCGATCCTGGCGCTGGGGGAGGCGGGCGTGATCCCGTACATCTCCTCGATTGGCCTGTACCGGAACAAGGCGAAAAACCTGGTGGCGATGAGCCGCGTCCTGGTCGAGCAACACGGTGGCGAGGTTCCGCTGACGCGCGCCGAGCTTCAGGCCTTGCCGGGCGTCGGGCGCAAGACGGCCTCGGTCGTGCTGAACGAGCTGGAGATCGAGCCGGCCATTGCCGTAGACACCCATGTGTTCCGCGTCTCGCACCGGCTGGGGCTAGCCAACGCCAAGACGCCCGACAAGGTGGAGGACCAGTTGCATCGGGTCGTGCCGGCCGAATGGCTGCCCAAGGCGCACCACTGGCTGATCCTGCACGGTCGCTATGTCTGTACGGCCCGAAAGCCGAACTGCGCCGGCTGTGTGCTCAATGATATCTGCCCATCGCGGGCGGGGATCGAGACCGATCAGACGCGATCCAGCACGGCGCGCGCGAAGCGCGCCTGAGCGCCGTCTTCCTCGCCGAGGTAAAGGTCGGGCTCGAGCAGTTCCAGCTCCATCACCACCGGTCGACCGTCGCGGTCGCGAACGAGGTCGATGCGGGCGTAGAGCAGTGGACCCTCCTCGATGGCGTTGAGCGCGGCCTGGGCGGCGGCCTGCTCGTCGGGGGCGGGGCTGATGGCGCTGACTTGGCCGCCCCAGTCAGGCTGGACACGAAAATCCCCCGCGGCGGCGACCTTGCGGACGGCGTGGCTGAAGACGCCGTTGAAAAAGATCAGCGAGGTTTCCCCCGTCGTGCCGACCGCCGGCAGGAACGGCTGGAGCATGGCCGGGCTGTCGAAGGGCTCGAAGTTCGCGGGGGCACCCGACCGAAGCCGCTCGGTGCGGTAGGAGCCGCCCGAGCGGCGGGGCTTGACCACCGCCTCGTCCCAGCCGTGGGCCTGGCGGGCGGCCTCGGCCAGTTCGGGATCACCGCGGTCGAGCCAGGCGGTCGGCAGCACCGGCGCGCCGGCCTGGGCCAGGCGTTGCAGATAAATCTTGTCGACGTTCCAGGTCAGGACTGAGGCGGGATTGTGCAGACGGATACCTTGCGCGTCCCAGGCCGCGACGGCAGCCAGCCAGCGATCCACGGCGCGATAGTTGCCCCACACCATCAGAGCCAGCACGAGATCAAAGCCTGAGAGGTCGCCGGCATCCACCCAGGGACGCGGCTCGACGGTCGCACCGAGCGCCTGGAGCGGCGCGGCCATGCGGGCGAACACCTCGGTCCAGCGGCCTGTAGCGGCCTCGTCATCGGGGTCGGGCGTGAGAATGCAGAGCTGAGCGGTCATGGACGCCTTCTAGCGCCGGACCCCAAGACAGGCTATCGCCCCGACATGACCCAGACCCGTTTCGATATTTGCGCCGTCGGCAACGCTATCGTTGATGTGATTGCGCCCTGTGACGACGCCTTTCTCGCTCGCGAAGGGCTCAGCAAGGGCGGCATGATGCTGATCGATGAGGCCCGTGCCGTCAGTCTGTACGATGCCATGGCGACGGGCATGGAGGCCTCGGGCGGGTCCGCCGGAAACACCATCGCCGGTGCCGCCTCCTTTGGGGGACGCGCGGCCTATATCGGCAAGGTTGCAAACGACGACCTGGGGTCAGTCTATCGGACTGATATGCGGGCGATCGGTGCCGTGTTCGATACGCCCGAACTGATCGGCGGAGCGGCGACGGGGCGGTCGCTGATCAATGTCACCGAGGACGGCCAGCGCACGATGTCGACCTTTCTGGGGGCCGCCAATCAGCTGACGCCGGATGATATCGACGGCGACGTCGTTGAGGCGTCGGAGATCCTCTATCTGGAAGGCTATCTGTTCGACCCGTCCGACGCGCGCGCGGCCTTTGAACGTGCAGCGGACGTCGCCCATGCGGCGGGTCGTCGGGTGGCGGTCACGCTGTCCGACACCTTTGTCGTCGACCGCTGGCGCGATGAACTGCGCGCCTTCATCGAGACGTCATGTGACATTGTCCTGGCCAATGAGGCTGAGCTACTCAGCCTGTTCCAGTTGACGGATTTTGAGGCGGCGCTGAGCGAGCTGCGCGCCATCGTCGACACGGCGGCGGTGACCCGCAGCGAGAAGGGCTCCGTCGTTGTCTCGGGCGACGAGCGAATCGAAATCGCGGCGTATCCGGTCGGCAAGGTCGTGGATACGACAGGGGCCGGTGACCAGTATGCGGCGGGCTTCCTGCTGGGTCTGGCGCGCGGCTGGCCGCTTGAAACCTGTGGCAAGCTCGGCTCGGTGGCGGCGGCGGAAGTGATTGCGCACTGGGGGCCGCGCCCCCAAGTGTCGCTGCGGGCACTCGCTGAGGCGGAAGGACTGATCTGAGCATGTTCGGCGGCAAAAAGTCCGGCGGCTGGTTTTCCAAGCTCACCGAGGGGCTGAACAAGTCCTCCAAGCAGATGACCGAACAGGTCGTCCAGGTGTTTGCGACGAAAGAACCGCTGACCCGCGCCCAACTCGAAGAGCTGGAAGAAGAGCTGATCGCGGCCGACCTGGGGCCGGCGGCGGCGGCGCGGATCGCCGAGCGGTTCGGCGAGCTGCGCTTCGGCAAGGCGTCTGACGAAACCGAGGTGCGCACGGCTCTGGCCGAGGCGGTCGCGGCGGAACTCTTGCCACGCCAGGACACCTTTGATCCGCTGTCGGGGCCCAAGCCGTACGTGGTGCTCTTTGTCGGCGTCAACGGCTCGGGCAAGACGACGACGCTGGGCAAGATTGCCGCCAGCCTGACCCGCGAGGGGGCGAAAGTGATGGTCGTCGCCGGTGACACCTATCGCGCGGCGGCGGTCGAACAGCTCAAGGTCTGGTCCGAACGCGCCGGAGCCTATTTCGAAAGCCGTCGTCAGGGCGCGGATGCCGCCGGTCTGGCCTTCGACGCCTACACCAAGGCGAAGGCGGAAGGGTTTGATGTGGTGCTGATCGACACCGCCGGGCGGCTTCAGAACAAACAGGCCCTGATGGACGAACTGCTGAAGGTCGTGCGGGTGCTGAAAAAGGTCGACCCCGACGCCCCGCACGAAACCCTGCTGGTGCTGGATGCCACCGTGGGCCGAAACGCTCTGGAGCAGGAAAAGATTTTCGGGCGCACGGCCTATGTCTCCGGCATCGTGATGACGAAACTGGACGGCACCGCGCGCGGCGGGGTGCTGGTTCCGGTGGCCCAGGCGTCAGACGCCCCGATCAAGCTGATCGGCGTGGGCGAAGGTATTGATGACCTGCAGCCGTTCGACGCGCGGGCTTTCGCTCGTTCTCTGGTCGGTCTGAAAGAGGAGCCGGCTGCATGAGCGAAGAGACGCCTCCCGTCCTACCGGAGCGCAAGGGGAGCTCGATCAGACATTGGGTCGACTTTGGTGGATTGCTGGCCTTTGCCCTGACCTTCCTGTTTTTCCGCCTGCGCGGGCTGGAGGGCAATGAGGCGCTGGTCAATGCGACCTGGGCTCTCGTAGCCGGATCGGCCGTCGGGGTTGTGATGGGGCTTCTGGTTGAGAAGCGGCTGGCTCTATTGCCGTTGCTCGTCGGGGGATTTGCCCTGGTCTTCGGGGTGCTGACCCTGGTGACCCAGGATGATCTGTGGGTGAAGCTCAAGGTCACCATTCTCAATGCCAGCCTGGCCGTCGCACTGATCGGTGGGCGGATGATGGGCAAACAGCCCCTCAAGGCGCTGCTAGGAGATTTCATTCCGATCGCGGATCGGGCCTGGAACATTCTGACGATCCGCTACGGCATCTTTTTCGCGTGTGTGGCGGTGGTCAATGAGCTGGTTCGCTCCGAGGCGCTGGTCGGCTGGTCGGTGCAGCAGCTCGGCATGGGCCACATCGATCCAGCCGATGTCTGGGTGAGCTTCCGAGGCGTGCTGTGGATTGCGTCGTCGATCTTCGGGCTTGCCAATCTTCCTTTGATCTTCCGTAATCTGGCGACGGATGGGGTCGGAGAGCCGACGGATGACGAGCCCGCCTCCACCAACAGCTAGGCGTCCGTCACGCAGCTGACATCGACCTGTCGTCGGGAAGTCCAACGTCCGTGGCACACCTTCGGCGATAGGCAGGGAACGGAGCGTCTGGCATGGCCAAGTCGGAGAACAAGAAGGACGGCAAGGCCCCGTTCGATCTGACGGAATCGCCGAGCCATCTGTTGCATCGGGTTCTTCAGCGCGCGGCCGGCATCTATGCCGAGGAGATGGGCGCGGACCTGCTGACGCAGCGCCAATATGCCCTGTTGGCGGCGGTTGCATCGACGGACCAGCCGTCGCAAACCGACCTGGTCAATCTGACCGGTATCGACCGATCCACCCTGGCCGACCTGGCGGCGCGGTTGATCGACAAAGGTATGCTGGAACGGTCGCGTTCAGACCGCGATGGACGCGCCAAGACGATTCGCCTGACCCCGACCGGCCAGGCCGCCCTGGAGGCGGCACGTCCGCGGGTGCGCGCGGCGGACAAGCGCATTCTGGCCCTGTTGTCCAAGCCCAAGCGCGAGGCGTTTGTGAAGCTCTTGAACAAGGTCGCGGATGCGCCGGCGGCCAAGGCCAAGCCGCGCAAGAACGTCTAGACGCGGATATCGAGATAACGCCCCGGGCGCGACACGGGCTCAGGGCTCTCGATCGGCGACGCGGCAGCCGTTTGCGCACGGGCGGTCGGCGTGGAGGGGGGGGTCGCCATTGCCGCCTGGGGCTTGACCGGGGCTGAAGGCGTCGTGGCCCCAGACGCACGATCCATCGCGGCCTGGAAGAAGGCGCGCTGGGCCGCCAGGGCCTGCGGGCTACGCGACGTCGGTGCAGGTGGGGCCGTCATGGGGCCGGGGCGGATCGGCGTGGTCATGCGCCGATGGTTAACAGGGTCTGGCTAAAAAGGGTTAACGCGGCCCGGCCAGATCGCGAATTTCAGCGACGGCGGCGTCACCGTCGGTCCCGACCAGTGGCCCGGCGTGGCGGTACAGGATCTCCCCATCCTGCGAGATCACCAGGGTTTGTGGCAAGTCTGCTCCAAGGCCGAGGGCGGTCATGGCTTCGCCTGAGGCGTCGGTCATGGTTCGGAAAAAGGGATCCCCGAGTTCGCTCAAAAAGGCCTGGGTCGCCGGCGGTTGATCGCGCACCGCCACGCCGACAATCCTGACCCCCTCCCTCTGGAGCTGAAGCAGTACCGCATTCTCCGCCCGGCAGGGCGCGCACCAGCTGGCGAAGAAGTTGATGACGGTCGGGCCGATGACCTCGTCAGACAGGGGGCGGGGATCACCGCCCGCCAGGGGGACCACCTGCACATCATTCGAAAGGCGCTGGCCAGCTTCGATCTGTGGAGGTTCGGGCGACAATTGCCGATCGTTCCAGGCCTTGTAGGCCAGCGCAGCGACAAACAGGCCACCGAGGATGATCAGCGAGGTTCGAAGTGTCACGTATCGGCTTCCAACCTTGCCAGTCGGGCCGCAACGGACCGTGCCCGCTGCACGATAACGGCGCTCAGGCCGATCAGGGCGATCGCGCTCAGCGCATAGGCCCCCCAGACGAAGGGACCATAGGGGCTCATGTCCAGATCGAGCATCCTAGCCTCCCCGAGCCTGTCGCAGCATCAGGGCCGTGATCCGGCGCTGACGAACCTCGGTTCGGATGGCCAGAATCCACAGGGCCGCGAACAACAGCGAATAGCCTAGGCCCATCAGGCCCAGCGGCCAGAGGTAGTCGGCCGTCATGGTCGGACCGTCACCCCGGAATACCGACGCCGGCTGGTGCAGCGTCGACCACCAGTCGACCGAGAACTTGATGATCGGCAGATTGACCAGGCCCACCAGCGCCAGCACGGCGGCGGCGCGACCTGCGCGGCCCTCGTCATCGATGGAAGCTCTCAGGGCCATGACGCCCAGATAGAAGAGCAGCAGCACAACCACAGACGTCAGGCGTGCATCCCAAACCCACCAGGTGCCCCACATCGGCTTGCCCCAGAGGGAGCCTGTCGCCAGGGCCAGGACGGTAAACACCGCCCCGATCGGCGCACAGACCTTGGCCGCGGCATCGGCCAGCGGATGACGCCAGACCAGGGCCGCAAAACTGGCGGCCCCCAGGGCGACATAGGCCGCCAGCGAGACCCAGGCGGCCGGCACATGGATGAACATGATGCGGACGGTGTCGCCCTGCTGGTAGTCCTCAGGAGCGGTGAACCCCATCCACAAACCGGCACCGATCAGCAAGGCCGCCAGAAGGCCCAGACCTGCACCCCAGCCTCGGGTCAGGCGCATGAAGCGATCAGGATTGGCCAGGCCCCACACGATTGGTGCTCCTCAGCTCAGCCCGATCAGGCTTCGCCGTCGGTGGTTTCCGTCGCGCGGGGACGGCGCGTGCGTGGCTTGCGAGCGGGGGCCTCAAGGGCCCCTTCGTCCGCAGCGGTGACCGGCGTCGGGCGGGTCAGGAAGCTCGGCATGTGGTTGTCGTCGCCGGCCTCGTCGGCCTTGGGCTCGATGACTGCCAGCGGGTCCGACGCGCCGGCGTCGGCGTCAGATGCGCCTTCGGCCTGATCGTCCGTCTTGCGCTCCTGGCGGCGGCGCTCATAGCGTTCGCGGCGGGATTCACGGCGGCTTTGCTGACTGTCGCCTTCGGCGCGTCGCTCGTCCTGGGCGGCGGTATCGCCGTCACCGTTTGCCGGCTGAGCCTGGCCGTCTTCGCGGGCTTCGAGTTGCGGCTGGACCTGGGCGAACTGGGTGCCGGACTCGTCTTCGAAATCGATGTCGAAGCCCTGATTCAGACCGTCGCGCGCGGCGATCTCGGCCACGGGGCGATTGGGCTGCATGATGCGCAGAAGGCGGAAATAGTGCTCGGCGTGCTGGAGGTAGTTTTCCGCCAGAATCCGGTCACCCGACGACGTCGCATCGCGCGCCAGCTGCTGATACCGCTCATAGACGGTCTGGGCATTGCCGCGGACCTTGATGCCCTCGGGGCCTGTCGAATCGAGCGACCGATTGGGGTTGTTGTTCTGACCGCCCTGGCCTCCGCCGCCCGACCGCCGGTTGCGGTTGCGCTGGCGTTTCATGCCCTTGAAGTCTCTCATCTTCGATACCGTATCCTTGGGCCCGCGTGCGGCGTTGGCCTTGAGGCTTGTCCGTGGAGCGTTCGGGAGCCCGTCTCCCGATAGCGCCGACCATGGTTCTTGAAATCCCGGCCACCGAATAGGTGGCCCCGTTGATCGCCACCGACCACGTCGGTCGCGGGCGTTGTCTCAGGGGGGAACGGGGGTTCTTTAGCCGCTTTCAAGCGCCCATCCAAGGGCTTTTCGTCAGGCCGGACGAGTTCCGGTCACCACACGATCTCGCGCGCCGAGATCCTGAACGATCCGCAGGTTCTCGAAACCGGCTTGCGCGAACAACGCCTTGACCTGTTCGGCCTGATCCCAGCCGGTCTCGACGACGAAAACGCCCAGGGGCTTCAGGATGCGAAGGGTTTCGGGCACCAGGGCGCGGTAGGCATCCAGGCCGTCGGCACCGCCATCCAACGCCAGATGCGGATCGTGAGCGCGGACCTCTTCGTCCAGTTCGGCAATCTCGGCGGAGCGAATATAGGGCGGGTTGGACGTCACCAGATCAAAGCTGGCATCGGCCAGGCCATCGGCCCAGCCGGTCCGCAGGAAGGCCGCGCGATCCGCCAGGCCCAGGCTCGCCGCGTTGTCGCGCGCGACGGCAATGGCGTCTTCCGAGATGTCCGTGCCCAGGCCCCTGGCCCCCGGTCGCTCCGCCATGATCGACAGGAGAATGGCCCCCGAGCCGACACCCATGTCGACCATGTTGAAGCTGGTGCCCTCTGGAAACGCGGACAGGGCGGTTTCCACAACCGTCTCGGTGTCCGGGCGTGGCACCAGCACATCCGGCGTCACATTGAGCAGGATCTTCCAGAAGGCCTTGCGACCGAGAATGCGGGCGACGGGCTCACGCGCCAGGCGTCGCGCAAGCCAGGCATCGTACCGATCCAGCTGTTCGGGCGTCAGCTCGCGGTACGGGTCATTGAGGATATCGAGACGTGAAACGTCGGCGGCGGCCTCCAGCAGGAGCCGGGCGTCGATGGCCGGACTGTCGATGCCGGCGTCCTTCAGCCGCGTCTGCGCGGCCTTCCAAGTCTTCACAAGCGAGGTCATGCGCGCCAAATGGCGGTTCAGAGGCTGTCTGGCAACCATCGTCCCGGCGGCTCGTTACGAGGCAGCATGGCCAAGGCGGACAACAACGGCGGCATCGGCGGGCTCTGGGCCCTGGCAGGGACCGCCCTTGCGGGCCTGGCGGCCGGCGCTGCGGCCTCACACATGGCGGGGCGACGCTCCCGTCGTATTGCCCGCGAGGCATTGGCCCCTCCACCCCCGCCCAAGACGCCGGAAGATTTTGATGCCGAGGAGCCGGGCCGCGGGCGGGCAGCGGATCGACCCGAGCATATTCCCCGAAAAGGCTGGACCGATATTCTGTGGCGGCTGGGTGCGTCCTATTTCGGGGACCGGGTCGGGTTTCTGTCCGGCGGCGTGACCTTCTTCGTGGCCCTGTCCCTGTTCCCAACCCTGGGGGCTCTGGTTTCCGTCTATGGGCTGTTTGCCGATCCGGCGCAGGCCGCCGGGCGGCTTGAGTTGCTCTATTCAGTGCTGCCGCCAGGGGTCGCCGGTTTCCTCGCTGAGGAAATGCAGCGGCTGGCCGAGAATTCGAACACCGAGCTGACCTTTACCCTCGTCTGGACGCTGCTCCTGTCGCTCTGGACCGCGAACAGTGCGGTCAAGATGTTGTTTTTCAGCCTGAACGTCGCCTACCACGAGGTTGAGCGTCGGCATCCGGTCCGGTTCAATCTGATCTGCATGGCCTTCACCCTCTCGGGGTTTATGGCGGTGCAACTGAGTGCGGCGCTCGTTGTCGGGGTGCCGCTCGTCCTGGGTGTGTTCGGCCTGGCGGAGGAATGGAACCATCTGACGCCTCTGCGCTGGCCGATCCTTCTAGTGATCTATGTCGCCGCCCTGGCGCTGGCCTATCGGATCGGCCCCAGCCGCGCGCGCGCGCGCTGGCGATGGGTTGTGCCCGGTGCGGTGTTTGCCGGTCTGCTCAGCCTGGGCCTGTCGTTCGGCTTCTCCTGGTATGTTCAGACCTTTGTGCGCACGGCGTCCTATGGTCCGCTGGCCGCGATGATGGGTTTCCTCCTGTGGACCTGGCTGACGGTCCAGATCGTCATCATGGGGGCAGAGCTGAACGCCGAGATCGAACACCAGACAGCGGTTGATACGACGACCGGCGCGCCGCGCGCGCTCGGGGAGCGGGGCGCGGTGGTGGCCGACACGCTCGGCGCGCGCCGCGGCAATCCGGCGGCGCTGGCCTATACGCTGCGCTATGCCGAGTTGCTGTCGGATCGGTTGTTGCGGCGTCGATCCCGGCGGGAGGCCGAGCGCAGCTAACCGGCGATCAGGCCCGAAAAGATGCCGGCTAGCTGACGGATGAGTTCGTCCCGGTCGGCGTCGACCAGCGATGAAATCTCGACGGTCTGGCGCATGGACTGCAGACCGGCGACCACGGCCAGGATCAGGCCGGCGCGCTCTCTCGCCCCAGGGCCCGTCAAGGCACCCGCAACGTCAGCCTGGTGATTGGCCTCGATCCGGTCCCGGGCGATCTCCAGCGCGCGTGGGTTGGAGGCCGAGCGCAGCGGGATGACAAAGCCGTCCAGCTGAGGCGCACCGGCGGCGGTCATGTCGACGACCGCCTCGGCCAGAATGCGGGCGGCGTCGGGTGCGTGGATCAGCGCTTCAGTCAGGATGCGCGGGCCGCCGAAAATCTGATCCAGCACCTCGGCATAGAGGGCCTCCTTGGAGCCGAAATAGCGGTTGACCATCATGGCGGTGACGCCCGCGCCGCCAGCAATCTCGCGCACACCTGCACCATCGTATCCAGAGCGGGCAAAAGCCTCGCGGGCGGAGGCGAGAATGGCGGACCGCGTCGCGGTTGCATCTCTGGATCGCGTCGGAGCGGGTGTCAGCATATTCTTATTCTACAATTGTAGACAAACGGGTCAAGAGAGTCTACATATGTATACATAGGGCTGTCGCCCGAGACGAATTCGCCATGACACAGACCGTTCTCGTCACCGGAGGTTCGGGCTTCATCGCCGGCTGGTGCATCGCTCAACTCTTGGACCAGGGCTACGCCGTGCGGGCCACAGTGCGGTCTGACGACAAGGCCGACATCGTCCGCCAGACGGTTGGCAGGACCGGGGCCGACCTGTCGCGTCTGAGCTTCGCCATCGCTGACCTGACTCAGGACGCCGGCTGGGACGAGGCGACCCAGGGCTGTGACTATGTCCTGCACGTCGCCTCACCGCTGGGGCGCGACACCCAGGACCTGGAGGCCCTGGTCCGCCCCGCCCGGGACGGGACGATCCGGGTGTTGAAGGCGGCAAAGGGGGCCAATGTGAAACGGGTGGTGGTGACCTCGTCTTGCGGGGCGGCGACCCCGCGCGATACGACCGGCGCGGTCGATGTGGACGAGACGACCTGGACCGACCCGAACGATCCGAACCTGGACAACTATCGCCGGTCCAAGGCCGTGGCGGAGCGAGCGGCCTGGGACTGGATGGCTGAGAACGACGATCCGGCGCGGATGACCACAGTGCTGCCCGCCGCCGTCTTCGGCCCGATCCTGTCCCGCGAGGCGATGAGCTCGGTGGCCCTGATCGAGGGTTTGCTGAATGGTCATCCGCCGATGACGCCGCGCGTCGGTTTCAACGTCGTGGACGTGCGCGACGTCGCCGAACTGCACATCCGCGCCATGACCATGCCGGACGCTGCCGGTCAGCGCCTGATCGCGGCCGGTGAGCGGATGTGGATGGGCGATGTGGCGGCAATCCTTCGGCGTCGGTTGGGTGAGCGGGCCGCCAAGGTGCCCAAGCGCAATATGCCGGGTTGGCTGGTGCGGCTGATGGCGCGGTTCGTCCCCCTGATGAAGCCGCTGGTGCCGATGATCGGTCGGCAGATCAGCTTCTCGTCAGCCAAGGCGCAAGCCATGACTGGCTGGCGTCCGCGTCCGGGGGCGGCGACGATTGTGGAATGCGCTGAGAGCCTGTCGGCCTAGCCGAACTCCGCCTCGAGGCTGGCCAGGCGTTCGGCCTGGTCCTCGGCGATGAGGGCGTTCAGCACCGGGTCGAGGTCCCCCTCGAGGATCTGCGGCAGGGAATGTAGCGTCAGGCCGATACGGTGGTCGGTCACGCGGCCTTGCGGGAAGTTGTAGGTGCGGATGCGCTCTGAGCGGTCGCCGGAGCCGACTTGACTCTTTCTGGCGTCGGCGCGGGCCTTGTCCTTCTCCTGGCGTTGCAGGTCATAGAGACGGGCCTTGAGGTTCTTCATCGCCTTGTCGCGGTTGACGTGCTGGCTCTTCTCGGAACTGGTCGCGACGATGCCAGTCGGCAGGTGGGTGATGCGCACGGCGGAATCGGTCTTGTTGACGTGCTGGCCGCCGGCACCGGACGACCGGTAGGTGTCAATGCGGATGTCCTTGTCCTGGATGTCGATCTCGACATCCTCGACCTCGGGCAGGACCGCGACCGTGGCGGCTGAGGTATGGATGCGCCCACCGGCCTCAGTTTCCGGCACGCGTTGCACGCGGTGGACGCCGCTCTCGAATTTCAGTCGCCCGAAGACGCCATCGCCGGTGATGGTGGCGACGATCTCCTTATAGCCGCCGACCTCGCCTTCGGAGACGCTGTCGATCTCGACCCGCCACCCGCGCCCCTGGGCGTAGCGTTGATACATGCGGAACAGGTCGCCGGCGAACAGCGCGGCCTCATCGCCGCCGGTGCCGGCGCGGACCTCGAGAATGGCCGAGGCATTTTCATCGGCGTCGCGCGGTGCCAGCAGCAGGGCGACTTCGCGTTCCAGTTCGGGCAGGCGATCGTTCAGCATCTCCAGCTCGTCGGCGGCCATGGCGGCCATCTCGGGATCGGCGGCCAGGGCCTCGAGGTCGTTCGCTTCCTGGCGAGCCTTCTGCAAGGCCAGCACCGCATCGGCGACCGGCTTGATCTCGGCGTGCTCCTTGGACAGGCGCACGATTTCCTGACCGTCGGTGGCAGCGCCCATGCGGGCCTCGACCTCCTGGAAGCGGTCGAGCACCTGGTCGAGACGGGCCTGGGGCAGTTGCAAGGAAGGGCACCTTTCGTTCGGAGGCCCGGTTCCTACTCGAACCCGCCCCAATCTGTCGATCCACGCCGGCGTGATGGGTGGGCTGATAACATTCTCGTCAGGCGCTATCGGACCGAGGCTAGACGCGTCTAGCCTCGACAATGAACGCCCACGACGCGAGCGTGAGGATCCCGAATGGAAGAGTTCCTGCTGTTTCTCGCCGTCGGCTTCCTGGCGCAGATCGTCGATGGGTCGCTGGGAATGGCTTATGGGGTCATCTCATCGACCGTACTTCTGTCATTCGGGGTGCCGCCGGCCACGGCCTCGGCGAGCGTCCATGCAGCCGAAGTCTTTACAACAGCGGCCTCTGCCGGGTCGCACGCCGTCAACAAGAACGTCGACTGGCGGCTCTTCGGGCCCCTGGCGCTGGGCGGCGTGGCTGGCGGCATCGCAGGTGCCTTCCTGCTGACGTCGATCGATGGAAACATCATCAAGCCGTGGATCACCGCCTATCTCGGCTTCATGGGGCTGATGATCCTGTGGCGGGCGGTGCGCGGTGTCCGGCCCCGGAAATTTCCAGTCAAATACACGCCGCCGCTCGGCCTGGTCGGCGGTTTCTTCGATGCGGTCGGAGGCGGGGGCTGGGGACCTACGGTCACGACGACCATGGTCGGTGCCGGGAGCGAGCCGCGCAAATCCATCGGCACAACCAATGCGGCGGAGTTCTTCGTCACCTCGGCCATCTCGGCGACGTTTCTGGCGGCGCTTCTGACGGGGCATTGGGAAACGACGGACGGCCTGGCCGACCACGCCATGGCGATCGGCGGGTTGATCCTGGGTGGCCTCCTGGCGGCGCCTTTGGCCGGATATGTCGTGCGCATTGCGCCTGTCAGGGTGCTGACCTTTGCGGTCGGCATTCTGGTGACGCTAGTGGCCGCCTATCAGACGGCGCGGCTGGTGGGGTGGTTGTAGGGGATCCTAGCGCGGAGATGTCTCGACGAAACTCGTGCGAGTTTCGAGGGCCGTTTGTAGCGCGACAAGGCGTGGTCGCCCCGACCTCCAGTCAACCTCCGGGTGGCGGAAGTCCAGCCAGGTTACCAGGACGCCGGCGCTGATGATGCCGAGGTCGGGCCGGGCGGTGTCCATGTCCATGGCTTCGAGGGCATCGAGCGTTCGGATCAGGCCCGCCTGCCAGCGCGCAATCCAGGTGGGTGAGCGTTCGGCCTCGGGACGGCGCTTCTCCAGCACCCATTTCACGCCCATTTCCAGCCCGGCGTCGGCCAGGGTTTCAAGCCGGCGGACCGGCCACTGAGCATCCCCGGGCGGGATCAGCGCATCGCCTGATACCCCATGGGCGTCCAGCCAGGCACAGATCAGCGGGCTGTCGGTGAAGACCGTACCGTCCTCCGTCACCAGGGCGGGCACCTGGGCCACTGGATTGGCCGCTACGAGTGTCGGGTCAGACGCATAGGGATCGACGCGCAGCTCTTCGCATCGGTCGGCAAGACCCCGCTCCCGGAGCACGATGCGGCACTTGCGGGCGTAGGGCGAGGGGTCGGTGATGTAGAGTTTCATGCTCATTCCGCCGCCGCCTTGGCGGCTTCGCGCTCGGCGTCGAGCTGGGCCGCGCGTTGTTCGACCAGGCTGACGATGTGGTCGACCATGCCGGCGTTGTCCTGTTTGTGGTTGGGCTTGCCGGCCATATAGACCATACCGGCGCCCTTGCCGCCGCCGGTGAAGCCGACATCGGTGAACAGGGCCTCGCCCGGCCCGTTCACAACACAGCCGATGATCGACAGGCTCATGGGTGTGGAGATGTGGGCCAGACGTTTCTCCAGCTCGGCCACCGTCTCGATGACGTTGAAGCCCTGTCGCGCGCATGACGGACAGGCGATGATGTTGACGCCGCGATGACGCAGTCCCAGCGACTTCAGAATGTCGAAGCCGACGTGGATTTCCTCCACTGGATCGGCGGCCAAGCTGACGCGGATGGTGTCGCCAATGCCCGACCACAACAGGTTGCCCAGCCCGATGGCCGACTTGATCGTGCCGGTTCGTAGCGGCCCCGCCTCGGTCACGCCGATGTGCAGCGGGCAATCGATCGCTTCGGCCAGTTGCTGATAGGCCGCAACCGTCAGGAAGGGGTCCGATGCCTTCACCGAGATTTTGAACTCGTGGAAGTCGAGGTCCTGCAAGATGCGAGCGTGATCGAGTGCGCTCTCGACCATGGCCTCGGGGCAGGGCTCGCCGTATTTTTCCAGTAGGTGCTTTTCGAGCGACCCGGCATTGACGCCGATGCGCATGGAGCAACCGTGATCGCGGGCGGCCTGGACGACCTCCTTGACCCGATCCATTGAGCCGATGTTGCCTGGATTGATCCGCAGGCATGCGGCACCCGCCTCGGCGGCCTCGATGCCCCGGCGGTAGTGGAAGTGGATGTCGGCCACCAGCGGGACGTTCGATTCACGCGCGATAGTCTTGAAGGCAGCGGTCGAGGGCTCGTCCGGGCAGGAGACGCGGACGATGTCGGCACCGGCTTCTTCCAGTTGACGGATCTGGTCGATCGTCGCGGCGGCGTCCGCCGTCGGCGTATTGGTCATCGACTGCACAGAGATCGGTGCGCCACCGCCGACCGGCACCGAACCCACCATGATCTGGCGGCTGTTGCGGCGCTCGATGTGGCGCCAGGGTCGAACGTGTTCGAGGTCGGTGGGGGAGGCCATGGACCTAGAATAGGCGCTTCATGCGCCGGACGCTATTGGGCAGGCGTCGCCAATGGCAGGGGGGAGTCCGTGTCGGCTGTCTCGACCACGACCGGCTCCGACGTGGATTCTGATGCGCGGGCGGCGGCTGCAGCCTCGGCATGACGCAGGCGGGCTTCGGCCGCGCGCTGAGCCTCACGATTGCGGGTCTCGGCTTCAGCAGCGGCTTGGCGGGCCAAACTTTCGGCGCGTCCATTCAGTTGCGCGAGCTGGGTCTGGGGTTGCTCCAGACGACCGGCACGCTCGCCGTTGAGGAACAGGTCAAAGGCCGTCGGATCAGATACATCGACGACCAAGCCTTGGGTCCTGGGCGCGCGATAGGCCTCCCCCGCCGCGAGCTGGCGGGCAAAATGAACCACGCCGTCTGCGGCTCGGACCACGATGGTCGACGCCCGGCGTGCCTGGAGGATGACGCCAGAATTGCCGGCGGCCGCGCCATACACGGCTCCGCGCGGATTGAAGGCAGCTCCGACCGGCCCACCCATATCGGGGGCGGCGGCGGCGGCTTGTGCGCCTTCCAGAGCGGGAGCCAGAACCTCTTCCAGACCTGGTGTCACATAGAGGACTGGCGTGGTCTGATCCGGCGGGGCGGGGTGCGGGGCATCCAGTTCGATCTCGTCGAAGGTGGAACCGACGCGCCAGCTTTCAGGAATCGCCGCAAGCTCGGCCGTCTGCGGGACATCAATCAGATTGACGCGCTGAAGGACGTTCCAGCCGACCACGGCCAGAACCAGCACCACGCCTGAGATGGCCCAGACCGGTGACCGGCCACGGGGCTCGTCAAAGGCCAACCCGACCGGGGCCTCCAGCTTCTGGTTGGGAAGGTCGTACTCGCGGCGCAGACGCTCCGTGACGGCGGTTTCATCGAGTCCCAGGGCTTGTGCATAGGACCGCGCGTGGCCCAGGGCGAAGGGGCGTGACGGCAGGTCGGCGCGACGCCCCTCTTCCAGCGCCTCAAGATAGCGCACGGGCACCCGAGTCGATTCCGAGAGCTGGGACAGGGAGCGTCCCGACGCCACGCGCGCTGCCTTGAAGGCATCGCCGAGCGTCTCAGCGGTTTCCAGCGTAACCGAAGGCGTCGACCGCCGAACTGCTGCGGTCTGGTAGGATCCGTTGTCGGTATCCTCGTCTACTGACGGTACGTCCTCACTCACGCCCAACTCACTCCGATCTGCGACCCCTGGGGGCGTCAGATCCGCCTTTTGAAGAAAAGGCTCCCCGAACGGGTTAGCTGCATAGGCCATGACGGTCCAAAAATCAAGGTTTTCTTAACCAATCCGGCGGGATGGCGACACTTGTTTCGCCCCGGGACGCCTCACAGGGCGAGATTCAATTTTCGGGCCAGGGATTCGACTTCGCCGCGTACCGAGCCACTGGTCCGGCCCAATAGCGGCAGGAACAGCTTGCGCGCCTTTTCCAGATCGAGGGACAGGATCATGCGCCGGACCAGGCCGACGCCGGCAGCTGGGGCGGAAAGTCGCTGATAACCCAGGGCAACCAGGGCAAACGCCTCAAGCGGACGGCCCGCCATCTCGCCGCAAACGGACACTGGCGTGCCTGATGCCGCGCAGGCTTCCTGGATCCGGGCCAGGGCACTGAGGAATGGCGGCGACAGGGTGTCGTAACGATCCGCCACAGTCGGATTGGTGCGGTCTGCGGCGAACATGTACTGCATCAGGTCATTGGTGCCGACCGAGACGAAGTCTGTCTGTGGCAGCAGGGCGTCGAGATGCCAAAGCAAGGCCGGGGCCTCGATCATCGCGCCGATCCGCAGCATTGACGGCAGAGCCCAGCCGCGGCGGCGCGCCCAGTCGCATTCGGCGTCCACCAGACCCTTGGCCTGGGTGAATTCGTCGATGCTGGCGATCAGAGGAAACATCACCCTCAGTTCCCGCCCACGCGCACCCCGCAACAGGGCGCGGATCTGCAGGCGGAGCAGCGGGGGGCGGTCCAGGCCAAGGCGGATGGATCGACGTCCGAGGGCCGGGTTCTCCTCGCGCCCCTCCTGCAGGAAGGACACCACCTTGTCCCCGCCGATATCGAGGGTTCGGAAGGTGACCGGCCGATTGTCGGCGGCATCCAGGATCTGGCTGTAGAGATCCGCCTGGGCCTCCAGACCCGGCAGCCGATCCTGAACCATGAACTGGAACTCGGTACGGAACAGGCCAATCCCGTCGGCCCCAGTGGCATCGAGTGCGGCCAGGTCAGAAATCAAACCGGCATTGGTCAAAAGGGTGATCCGCGTTCCGTCACGCGTTACGGCGGGTTTGTCGCGCAGGCCGGCGATGTCGGCCCGCAATGTCTCGCGAACGAGAAGCCGCGATCGGGCGGCCTCAATAACATCGGGGCGGGGGCGCAAATGCGCCTCAGACGTCTCCCCGTCGACGATAACAATGTCGCCTTCCGACAGATGATCGCGCACCCCCGACAATCGCCCGACACATGGAATCTCCAGGGCGCGGGCAACCAGAGCTGCATGGCTGGCGGCGGAACCCTCTTCGAGCAGAAGCCCCTTCAGCGAGCCGGCGGGATATTCCAGCAGATCGGCCGGACCCAGATTGCGCGCCACCAGGACGGCATCTTCGGGCAGGGCGCGGTGGGTTGTGACTTCCCCCGCCAGGACTCTCAGTAGCCGGTTGGCCAGGTCTTCCAGATCATGCAGCCGCTCGCGGATATAGGGGTCCTTGGCAGCGGCAAAACGGGCGCGGTGCTGGGTTCTGGCCCGATCAACCGCTGCCTCGGCAGACAGGCCGCCACGCACCGCCTCTTCCAGGGACCGGACCCAGCCCCGGTCATCGGCGAACATCCGATACGTCTCGAGAACCTCGATGGACGGTCCGGACAGGTGGCTGACCGACAGCAGATTGTCGATCTGGGCCCGCAGCCGCAGCAGCCCGTCCTCCAGGCGCTCCTCTTCGGCCACCGGATCATCGGCGACGATGTGGGCAATGGCGATAGGCGGGTCGTGCATCACGGCCCGACCTATGGCCAGGCCGTCTGCGAATCGCTGACCCTTGAGGCGTTCGGGACGGTGCGGTGAAACCTCGACCTCGCCCAGGGTGTCGATGGCGGCCTCGATCCCGGCCACGACCTCGGCCAGCACCATGGCAATGGTCTGGAGGTCCTCGACCTCATCCTCGGCATAGACGCGCGACGTCTGGTTCTGCACGACCAGAACGCCGACCACACGGCCGCCTCGCAGCAAGGGCACGCCGAGGAAGGCACTATAGGGATCTTCGCCTGTCTCGGGTCGATACGAGAAGCTGGCATGCGCCGGGGCGTCCGAAAGGGCGATGGGGGCGGCGGTCCGCACCACTTCACCGACCAGACCCTCGCCCTCCCTGAGCCGGGTCCTGTGCACGGCTTCGGGGTTCAGCCCCTGGGTTGCGAACAGCTCCATCTCGCCGGTACTGCGAAGCAGATAGACGGAGCAGACCTCGGTCACCATCAGCCGGGCGATGGATTTGACAACCTGATCCAGCCGCGCCTGAACCGGCGCGTCGGACGCCATGACCTCGCGGATCTGCCTGAGCAGAACGCGCGGGCCGGAGCCAAACGCAGGTGTCTGTGATTTCGGCACGGCCTCCCTTTCGTCGGAGCGATGCCCCTGCCTAAGCGACCTTGGCTCCGTCGCCAATGCAGATGGCGACAAATTGCTCCCACGAACGGGCGAACCGTCTATGTAGCGGCGACATGACCCTGCCTTCCGACGATTTCGCCTACCGCGAGGGGAGCCTTCACGCCGAAGGCGTCTCGCTGACGACGCTTGCCGAGGCCGTGGGAACGCCCGCCTATGTCTATTCCGTCGCGGCGCTGCGTCACCGGCTGGACCGTTATATGGTGGCCTTCGCCGGCATGGACTGTCTGGTCGCCTATGCGGTGAAGGCGAACGGAAACCTCTCGGTTCTGAGTGTGCTGGCCACGGCGGGAGCCGGTGCCGATACCGTCTCCGAGGGTGAGATCCACCGCGCGCTCGAAGCCGGCATTTCTTCGGATCGGATCATCTTCTCCGGGATGGGCAAGACCGATGCTGAACTGGCCTATGCCCTCACCCTGCCGGGGCTCCAGCTCAATGTGGAATCGACACCGGAGTACGAACGGCTGACCGCCCTGGCGCGCGCGCGCGATGTGCGTCCCACCGTCGTTATTCGGGTCAATCCCGACGTGTCGGCAGGCGGTCACGCCAAGATCGCCACCGGCAAGTCGGGCGACAAGTTCGGCGTTCCCGTCGAGGAGGCCATGGCCCTCTACCGGCGGGCGCAAGACGAGGGAGCTGTTCGGCCGGTGGGCCTGGCCTGCCACATCGGCAGCCAGATCCGCCAGGTGGACCCGTTCGGCGACGCCTGGAGGCGACTTCGGCAGATGACCCTGGCGCTGCGCGCCGAAGGCCTGTCGGTGGATCGCCTCGATCTGGGCGGGGGGTTGGGCGTGGACTATGCGGGGGCCGGGGCGGGGGCCACCCCGGCGGATCTGGCCGACCTGGCCCGCCGGACCGTCGGTGATCTGGTGGTCAAGCTGGCGGTCGAGCCCGGGCGATCCATTGTGGCGGAGGCCGGCGTCCTGATTTCGCGGGTCATCCACGTCAACGCCCGCCAGGACGGACCCACCTTTCTGGTGCTGGATGCCGGGATGAATGATCTGGTGCGCCCAGCCCTCTATGACGCCTGGCATGATCTGGCGGCCATCAATCCAAGATCGGGCGCGCCCGTGGCCTATGATGTGGTCGGCCCCGTTTGCGAGACGGGGGACACGTTTGCACGGGGTCGGCTCATGCCGCCGCTTCAGGCGGGTGATCTCGTCGCCTTTGGTGGGGCCGGTGCCTATGCGGCGTCGATGGCCAGTGAATACAACAGCCGACTGCCCGCTGCAGAGGTGCTGGTCGACGGCGAGCGGTGGGCGTTGGTGCGCCCGCGTCCCCGTCTGGAGGAGGTCCTGGCCCGCGAGGTGAGGCCGGACTGGATTTAAGCCGGTTCTGCCAGCCCGTAGGCCGCGTGCAAGGCACGCACGGCCAGTTCGGTATAGGCCGCGTCGATCAGCACGCTGATCTTGATCTCCGAGGTCGAGATGGCGAGCATCTTGATCCCCTTGTCGGCCAGCGCCCGGAACATCGTTTCGGCCACGCCGGCGTGGCTCCGCATCCCGACCCCGACCACCGAAACCTTGGCCACGTCCTCATCGACGCGGCATTCCTCGAAACTGATTTCGCTGCGGATGGCTTCCATCAGCTCGGCAGCGGCGCGGGCGTCGCGGCGACCGACCGTAAAGACCAGATTAGTCAAATCGGCGCTGCGCGTCTCGGACTGGACGATCATGTCGACATTGATGTTCGCCTCGGCCAGGCGGGCAAAGACGGTGGCGGTGACATCAGCCCGATCCGGCAGGCCCAGAAGGGTGACGCGCGCCTCGTCGCGGCTCATGGCGACACCGGAGACAATCCGCTTTTCCAAGATCTCATCCTCTTCACAGATCACGGTACCGCCGACGCCCCGGCCGGTTTCGGGATCGACAAAACTCGACAGCACCCGGACGGGCACCTTGTAGGCCATGGCCAGTTCGACGGAGCGGGTTTGCAGGACCTTGGCCCCCAGCGACGCCAGCTCGAGCATCTCCTCATAGGATACGCGCTCCAGGCGCCGCGCACGGGCCTCGATGCGCGGATCGGTCGTATAGACGCCATCGACATCGGTGTAGATGTCACACGGGCATCCCAGTGCTGCGGCGACCGCGACGGCAGAGGTGTCCGACCCGCCGCGACCCAGCGCCGTCACCCGGTCGTCTTCGGTCACGCCCTGGAAGCCCGGGATCACCGCGACAACGCCGGAATCCATCGACTGCCCCAGCGCCAGGCCGTCGATGTCGGCGATCCGGGCCTTGCCGTGGGCATCGTCGGTGCGGACCGGCAACTGCCACCCCAGCCAGGAACGGGCGTTCAGGCCCATGTTACGCAGGGTCATGGCCATCAGGCCGGCGGTGATCTGTTCACCGGCGGTGACGACGACATCGTACTCATCATCGCTGGCGGGAACCCCGGCGGCGGCGGGGCCGACAAGGTCGGTCCACGTCACCAGCTGGTTCGTCTGGCCGGCCATGGCCGAGACGACAACGGCCACATGGCGACCGGCTGCGGCCTCGGCGGCCACGATGGCGGCCGACTTTCGGATGCGTTCGAGGTCGGCCATCGAGGTCCCGCCGAACTTCATCACCAGTCGCGACATGACCGCCTTTCCATTCCGGGGTTCAAACTGCTTGCCTTGGGGCGATAGGGCGTCCATCACCCGCGCGCAATGGCTCAGGTACATTCCAGCATCGATCCAGACGAGGTTGCCCGATTTTCGGCCCTGGCGGACCGCTGGTGGGACGCGACCGGACCCTTCGCGCCCCTGCACCGGTTCAATCCCGTCAGGCTGGGCTTCATCCGGGATCGGGTCGCGGTCCATTTCGGGCGCGAGATACGCCAGGCGCGCCCGTTCTCGGGGTTGAAGCTGCTGGATATCGGTTGCGGCGGCGGGCTTCTGTCTGAACCTATGACCCGGCTGGGGTTCGAGGTGACCGGCGTGGATGCGTCGGAACAGAATATCGGGGCCGCCGGCGCCCATGCCGAAGCACAAGGGCTGAACATCGACTATCGGGCCTCAACGGCCGAGGCCTTGCTGGAACAGGACCGCCGGTTCGATGTCGTCCTCAACATGGAAGTCATTGAGCATGTGGCCGATCCCCGCCGCTTCCTGCTCGATACGGCGCGGCTGGTTGCGCCGGGCGGGATGATGATTGTCGCCACCCTGAACCGAACCCTCAGATCGCTCGCCCTGGCCAAGGTCGGGGCCGAATATGTCCTGCGCTGGGTGCCGGCGGGAACGCACGATTGGAACAAGTTCCTGACGCCGGAGGAAATCCGCAGCTTCGCCGACGGCGAGCCGCTGGCCGTCGATGGCCCGTTCGGCGTGACCTACAACCCCCTGTCGGGTCAGTGGCGAGAAAGCCAGGACGCCTCGATCAACTATATGATGATCGTCACCCCCCTCTGACCCTCGGCCGTTGCAGTCGCCCGGCGATAGGATAGTGTCGCCGGCGAAGGGGGCTGCCATGACCTATCATCCCTCGGGCTATCTGGCTCAGGTCCTCGGTCAGGACGAGCGGGTGCTGCTGATTGCGCGCCCGCACTGGCTGGTCCTGATGGCCAAGACCATCCTCTGGATTGTGCTGTTTTCCGCCGTCGTGATCGGCGTCATCTGGCTGCGTATCGCCGGCTCGCCCTACTGGGGCTGGGTGGCCCCGTTGGCGCTGGTGCCTCTGGGATTCTGGATCTGGGAATATCAGGTCTGGTCAAACCAGATGAGCGTCATCACCAATCACCGCGTGATCCAGATGCAGGGCGTCCTCAACAAGGAAGTGTCGGACTCGATCCTCGACAAGCTAAATGACGTCAAAACCGAACAGTCCCTGCTCGGTCGTCTCTTTGGGTACGGGGAAATCGAGATCATGACCGCGTCCGATCAGGGCGTGAACCAGCTGCACATGATTGATGACCCGCTCGGCTTCAAACGGACGATGCTGAATGCCAAAGGCGCGCTCGAAGATGAGCGCCACAGTCCGCCGGATTAACGCTGGGGCGTACCCAGCCGCCCTCTGAGCGCGCGGGTGGGACGCTTGTTTCCTTCCGGCATCGAGGCCTGGAATATCTTACGGAAATCCTCGCGCTTCTGGTGGATCGAGGCCAGAACCATCCCCATAGGCACGCCCAGATCGACCAGGGCATTCTCGGCCAGTTGCAGGCTGGCTTCGGTCGTTTCCGGCACCGCATCGGTCACGCCCAGTTTGTAGAGGCGGGCGGCATGTTTCTCATCGCGCGCGCGCGCCACCAGCACCACGTCCGAGCGCAGATGACGCACCGCGCGGCAGACTTCATCGACCTTGCCCGGGGCATCCATCGTCACGATCACCGCCTTGGCATGTCCCAGACCCAGTTTCTCAAGCAGGTCAGGCCGGCCCGCATCGCCGTACCAGACCGGCATGCCGTCCAGTCGGGCCTTGGAAACCAGAGAAGGGTCGGCGTCGACCGCCAGATAGCCAATGTCGTGTTCACTCAGGAGCTCACCGATCAACTGACCGACCCGACCGTAGCCGACGATGATGACCGCTGTGGTGTCCTGTGGGGCGTCTTCCAGATCGGGATTCGGCGTGTCGGAGATTTCGATCTTGGGCCGGATGCGCCTGTCGATACGCGGTGCGAGGGCTGCCAGGATGGGGACGGCAAACAGGCTGAGGGTCGCCGACAACAGGACCCCTTGCGCGAAATCACGTCCGACCACCCCGTAGCCGATGGCCTCGTTCAGGATGACGAAGGCAAACTCTCCGGCGGGGCCGAGCACCAGGGCGGTTTCCAGTGCCGCGCCCGGCGGTACCTTGAAGGCGCGCGCCACACCAAAGATCGCCACGGCCTTGATCAGGATCAGCAGGGCCGCAATGGAAAAGATGGTCACAGGCGCAACCGCGACCGCATCGAGGTCCAGGCCGACCCCGACCGACACGAAGAAGACGCCAAGCAACAGTCCCTTGAAGGGCTCGATGGTGACCTCGACCTCGCGACGAAACTCGGTTTCGGCGATCAGCAGACCGGCGACCAGGGCCCCGACGGCGGGCGACAGGCCCGTGAACTGAGCCAGGAACACCGTTCCCAGCACCACGAACAGACAGGTGGCCAGGAACATCTCGGTGTTCTTGGCCCGGGCCACGGACCGGAACATCGGACGCAAGCCCACCCGACCCAGAACGACCAGGAGGCCGACGCCGACGACAGACGGCAGGAGGCTGGCCACCGCCTGTCCGATGGCCGCGGGGCTCAGACCGTCATCGCCCACGCCTGAGCCGAGGACGGCCACCATGATCAGGATCGGCGCAACCGCCAGATCCTGGGCCAGCAGAACCGAAAATGTCGACCGCCCCGCCGTCGTCGACAGCCGCCCGCGTTCGGCCATGACGGGCATGACCACCGCAGTTGACGAGAGAGCCAGGGCAAAGCCGAGCACCAGGGCTCCGCCGACTCCGCGCCCCATCAGATAGAACAGCACCCCCAACAGGGCCGCACAGACCAGAATCTGTGCCATGCCCATGCCGAAGACCAGCCGGCGCATCGACTTCAGGCGTTCCCAACTCAGCTCCAAGCCGATGGTGAACATCAGAAACACCACGCCCAGCTCGGCCAGGACGGCGATCTGGCTCCGATCCGAGATGGTCAGAATATCGACCCACTCAAACGTGCCGGCCAGGCGGCCCAGACCATCGGGCCCCAACAGCACGCCGGCGGCCAAGAAGCCCAGAACCGGGCTGACCTTCAAGCGATTGAACAGGGGAACCAGAACACCGGCGGCAGCCAGGAAAACGAAGATGTCCTTGTATTCAGTTGGTGCCGGTCCGTGGGTCATGGCGTAACCATAGGGGACGGGTCAGGCCTGATGGAAGGGTCGGGCCCATGCACGATGAACTTAATTTAAGGGGGCGAAGCCGTCGTCAGCCGCTAAGTCTCCCGGTCCACTGACGATTGGCGTGATCCCGCCGTGACCCTCAGGAGGTTTTCCTTGACCAGATCCGCCCTTCTCGCCGCCAGTGCTCTGACGGTGCTTCTTGCCGGCCCAGCCCAGGCCCAGCAGGACGATCACCCCTGTCTGGACGAACAGTGCACCCTGGTGTCGATTGTTGGTCGCGATGGATCGGCCACGACCCAGTCGACGGGATTGATCCAGGGAACAGAGGCTCCGAGCTTCGGAACCTGGGGCTTTGACATGGCCGGGCGCGACACCTCGGTAAACCCGGGTGACGACTTCTACCGATACGCCAATGGTTTGTTCGTGGACGCGCTGGAAATCCCGGCGGATCGGACGCGCTACGGGGCCTTCGACATGCTGGCCGAGCTGTCCGAGAACCGCATGCGCACGCTGGTGGAAGACATCTCACAGGAGACGGGCCTCGACCCGGCCTCTGACGAGGCCAAGATCGCCGCCCTGTACGACGGGTTCATGGATGTGGAACGCATCGAACAGCTCGATGACCAGCCGATCCAACCGATGCTGGCGACGGTGCGTGCGACGAGCGACCACGCGGCCATGGCGGCCCTGATGGGTCAGAGCATGCGGGGCTATGGGCGCTCGCTGTTCGGCAGCTTCGTCAATGACGATGCGCGCAACCCCGAGGTCTATGAGGCCTATCTGGCCCAGGGTGGCCTGGGACTGCCGAACCGCGACTACTATCTGGAGGCGCGCTTCGCCGACAAGCTGGCGGCATACCGGGTCTATGTCGAACAGATGCTGACGATGATCGGCTGGGCCGATGCCTCGACGGCGGCGGATGCGGTTGTGGCCTTCGAGACGCGTCTGGCCCAGGCGCACTGGACGCCCACGCAGAGCCGCAACCGCGACCTGACCTACAATCCGATGAGCGTGGCCGAACTTCAGGCCGCCGCGCCCGGCATGGACTGGGCCGCCTTCCTTGGGGCTGCCGGGTTCGGGGACCACGACCGCTATATCGCGATTCAGAACACGGCCCTTCCGGCCATGGCCCAGGCCTTTGCTGAAACGCCGGTGGGCACCCTTCAGGCGTGGCAGGCCTTCGCCATCGCCGATCAGGCAGCGCCCCTGCTGTCGCAGCGGTTTGTCGATGCCAACTACGGCTTCCGCCTGCGCGAACTGGGCGGCCAGCCGGAGCAACGCAGCCGCGAACGCCGCGGCGTCGCCTTTGCCGAAGGCGTGATGGGCCAGCCGCTCGGCCGGCTCTATGTCGAACGCTGGTTCCCGCCGGAAAGCCGCGCCCAGATGGAGGAGCTGGTGGCCAATCTGCGCGCCGCCATGGCCGCCCGGATCGCAACCCTGGACTGGATGAGCCCCGAGACACGGGCCGAGGCCCTGACCAAGCTCGAACTCTTCAACGTCAAGATCGGCTATCCCGATCAGTGGCGCGACTATTCGGGCCTGGTGGTGATGGCCGATGACGTCGTCGGCAATCAGATGCGCTCGCGCGCCTTCGAGTGGGACTTCCGCCTCGGTCGCCTGGGTGGCCCGGTCGACAATGACGAGTGGGGCATGACCCCCCAGACGGTGAACGCCTACTATTCACCGACCAAGAACGAGATCGTCTTCCCGGCCGCCATCCTTCAGCCGCCCTTCTTTGATCCCGACGCCGATCCGGCGGTGAACTATGGCGGGATCGGTGGCGTCATCGGCCACGAGATCGGCCACGGCTTCGATGATCAGGGCCGCAAGTCTGACGGCACCGGGGCCCTGCGCGAATGGTGGACCCCCGACGACGAGGCCCGTTTCGTCGCCCAGACCGACCGGCTGGGTGCCCAGTACGACTCCTACGAAGCTCTGCCGGGCTTCCATGTTCAGGGCGGCCTGACCATGGGTGAGAATATCGGTGACCTGGCCGGGGTGACCCTGGCGCTGGAGGCCTTCCATCTGTCCCTGGACGGCCAGGCGGCTCCCGTCATCGACGGTACGACCGGCGATCAGCGGGTCTTCTACGGCTGGGCCCAAGTCTGGCGCGCGGCCTATCGCGAAGCCCGAATGCAACAGATGATCGCGACCGATCCGCACAGCCCGCCGCAGTTCCGGGTGATCGGGCCGCTTCGCAATGTTGATGCCTGGTACGAGGCCTTCGGGGTGATGCCCGGCAGTGCCTACTACCTCGCGCCGCAGGATCGGGTCCGGCTCTGGTAGCCCTCTAGTGGCCGCCCGCACGCTGCCAGGCGTCGCGGGCGGCAGCCAGCCGCTGGGGCACCAGTCCGCGCAGGCTGGTTTCGCTGATCCGGCGACCTCCGGCCTCGCGACCACGGGTCCAGCGAATGTCGATGTCGACGGCCAGCGCCTCCTTGACCTCGACGACGATGACGCGTCCGGGCATCTCGATGCCCCGATCCAATGTGAGCTTTAGCCCGCCCTTGGATTCATCGGTGATCCGACACGGCACCTCGAGCGCCGCACCGACCAGAAGGGCACGTCGATTGGCCGGCCTGCGGATTTCAGACCGGCGGTCCTGGTTCGAATTTCCGAACACGCAGGGGCCCTAGAGGCTGTCTTTGGACAGGATCAAGGTGGCGTTGGTGCCCCCGAACCCGAACGAATTCGACATCACCGTGGTCAGTTCGCCGTCGTGACGCTGACGCAGGATCGGCATGCCCTCGAACTCGGGGTCGAGTGTTTCGATATGGGCGCTCTCGGCGGCAAAGCCGTGCTTGAGCATCAACAGGCTGTAGATGGCTTCCTGAACCCCGGCGGCTCCGAGCGAATGGCCCGAGAGGCTCTTGGTCGAGGAGATCATCGGCATCGCGCCACCGAAGACGTTGCGGACTGCCGCCATCTCACGTTGGTCGCCAACCGGCGTCGAGGTGCCGTGCGGGTTGAGATAATCGATCTTGCGGCCCCCGGCCTCGGCCATGGCCATCTTCATGCAACGCTCGGCACCTTCACCGGACGGGGCGACCATGTCGAACCCGTCTGAGTTGGCACCATAGCCGACGACCTCGGCATAGATGGTGGCGCCACGCGCCTTGGCGCGCTCGTATTCTTCCAGCACCACGATGCCGGCCCCGCCGGCGATGACGAACCCGTCACGGTTGACGTCATAGGCGCGGCTGGCCACCGCCGGGGTGTCGTTGAAGTTGGACGACATGGCCCCCATGGCATCAAACAGGTTCGACATCGACCACGACAGGTCTTCGCAACCGCCGGCGAACACGACGTCCTGCTTGCCCCACTGGATCTGCTCGGCCGCCGCCCCGATGCAATGGGCGCTGGTCGCACAGGCCGACGAGATCGAATAGTTGATCCCCTTCAGCTCGAACCAGGTGGCCAGCACCGCCGAGGGGCCGGACGCCATGGCCTTGGGCACCGCAAACGGGCCGACGCGCTTGGGTGATCCCTTTTCAAGGGTCGTCTGGGCCGCCTCGATGATGACCTGGGTGGACGGACCGCCTTCCCCGACGATCAGGCCGATTCGCTCGTTCTTGATCTCGTCGGGGCTCAGGCCACTGTCCTTCAGCGCCTCTTCGAACGCGATGTGGGCCCAGGCGGTGCCGGCGGCCAGAAAGCGCGAAGCCCGACGGTCGACCCGCTCGGTCCAGTCACCGATCGCCGGCGGAGCCCAGACCTGGGATCGGAAACCGTGCTCGATGAACTCAGGCGACGAAACGATGCCCGAGCGGGCAGATTTTAGGGACTGGGCGACCGCATCGGCCCCATCGCCGAGGGAGGAAACAATACCCAGGCCAGTAACAACAACGCGCCGCATCTGGTTCTCCTACGCCTGATCCGCAGAGGACGCATTGGCACCGAACAGGCCGACACGCATATCATTGCAGGTGTAGATGACCTGGCCGTCAGCCTCGAGCACGCCATCGGCAATGCCCATGACCAGCCGTCGATTAATCACGCGCTTGAGGTCGATCTTGTAGACCACCTTCTTGATGTCAGGCGTGACCTGGCCGGTAAATTTCACTTCGCCCACACCGAGCGCGCGACCGCGGCCCTGGCCGCCCGACCAGCCGAGGAAAAAGCCGACCAGCTGCCACATGGCATCCAGGCCCAGACATCCGGGCATGACCGGATCACCGATAAAGTGGCACTGGAAGAACCAGAGGTCTGGGTGGATATCCAGTTCAGCCTCGACATAGCCCTTGCCGTGGGCTCCCGAACCTTCGCCTTCGATGCGGACGACGCGATCCATCATCAGCATCGGCGGGGCCGGAAGCTGGGGATTGCCCGGACCGAACAGTTCGCCGCGGCCAGAGGCCAGCAGGGCGTCGTAGTCAAAGGTGTTGGGGTATTGGCTCATGGAGGCTCCCATCGGCGGACTGATCGCCGACCGTTCGGCTCCGGTTACACGACCGGGCGAGCCGCCTCAACCGCCAGCATCAAGCTCCAGGTTCCCGCGTGTTGCCGGCTGGCGTGGATCGCATAGAGGGGCGTCGGCGGTTCCGAATAGCGAAGCCTGCGGGGCCCACCCGCGAATGTCGCCTGAGCGCAGCTCGCACCATCCCCGGTCACAGCTCTCCAGACTGACCATCGCCCCTGCGGCCAACTGGGCTCGCACTTCTGATCCGGCCTGCGGCTGGGCATGCATTTCCGTGGCTGTCTCGGCGATCACCCGGCGCCGTCCCGTCGTCAGGCTGCGATGGATCCAGGCCATGGAGCCGTTGGGGCCGCAGACCTTTCGCCATTCCTCTGTCTCAGTGACGACCTGTAGCGGGGCCCCCGAGCGTTCGAACTGCCACAGAATGGGATAGTCCAGACCCGGTCCGGTTCGCATGGAGGCCGGGGCGCCGCGCACCGACACCCAGCGCGGCACCGGATAGCCCGACGGTGTGTCGGCCTTTTCCTCGTTCTGGGTTCCACAGGCGGGCACCGTCATCAGTAACAGGCCGCAGGCTGCGGCTTTGATCGCTCGGCCCGCCATGGGATAGGGAAGGGTCCGCAGTTCCGGAATCACCATGTCCGCACGCCTCAAAGTCATTCTTACCCGCCGTCTGCCCGATTCCGTCGAAACGCGGATGCGCGAGCTGTTCGACGCCGAGCTTAACCTCGATGATCATGCGATGGGTAAAGACGAGTTGAAGGCTGCGGTCGCGCGCGCTGACGTGCTGGTTCCGACCATCACAGATGTGATCGATGCCGAGGTGATCGAAGCGGCCGGAGACAGACTCAGGCTCATCGCCAACTTCGGGGCCGGGGTTGATCATATCGACATTGCGGCGGCGGCGGCTCGCAAGATCATCGTTTCCAATACGCCGGGTGTCCTGGCCGAGGACACCGCCGACATGGCCATGGCCCTGATCCTGGCGGTGCGGCGGCGGCTGATCGAGGGGGCCGCCCTGATGTCACAGGGCGATTTTGCCGGCTGGACGCCCACGGCCATGCTGGGCCGCCGGCTTTGGGGCTCAAGGCTCGGGATCGTCGGCATGGGCCGGATCGGCCAGGCCCTGGCGCGCCGGGCCAAGGCCTTTGGCATGCAGGTCCATTATCATAACCGCCACCGGCTGAATGTCGGGCTGGAAGAAGAATTGGGCGCGACCTACTGGGATAGTCTGGAGGCCATGCTGCCGCGCATGGATGTGGTGTCGCTGAACTGCCCGGCGACGCCGGAAACCTATCACCTGATGTCAGCGGAGCGGCTGGCGCTGATGAAGCCCGATGCCGTGCTGATCAATACCGCCCGTGGTGAGGTGGTAGATGAGGCGGCCCTGGTCGCGGCGCTGGACCGCCGGGCGCTCGCGGGGGCGGGGCTGGATGTCTATGAACACGAGCCGGCGGTGAATCCCGGCCTGGTCAACCGACCCGAGGTCGTGTTGATGCCCCACATGGCCTCGGCCACCCAGGAGAGCCGCGAGGACATGGGCGAGCGGGTCATCCTCAATATCAAGACGCTGGAGAACGGCCACCGCCCGCCCGATCGGCTGCTGCCACCGATGGCCTAGAACAGCTTGGGCATTCCCGGGATGTTCATGCCGGCCATAGGCCCGGCGGCTTCGCGCATCAGGGCATTGTTGGCTTCATCCAGCTTGCGCTTGGCATCGGCGTGGGCGGCCATGATCAGGTCCGCGAGGATCTCGGGATCATTGTCCGCCAGTAGCGAGGGGTCGATGCGGAGGGTCGTCATTTCCGACGGGCCCTTGAGGGTTACGCTGACCAGACCGCCGCCGGCCGAACCCTCAGCCGAGGTCGCCGCCATCTTTTCCTGGGCTTCCTGCATGCGCGCCTGCATGGCCTGAGCCTGCTGCATCAGGGCGTTGAGATCTTTCATGGTCTGTTACTCGTCTTCGGTGGGCTCGACGTCGCCGAGAACCGGAGCCTCGACCGGCGTGTTGGCCAGTTTGCGAATATTGATCAGCTCTGCGCCCGGGAAGAATTCCAGGACAGACAGAACGAAGGGGTCGGACTGGATCGCCGCCTTTTCGTCATTGAGGCGGCGCCGCTCCTGTTCGTACAGGCTCTCGCCGCCACCGCCGCCCTCGGTTGCGACCAGCCAGGGCCGACCGGTCCATTCACGCAGACGACCGACCAGGCGGCGGGTCAGATCCGGCGGGCAATCCGGGACCGGCTCAAAGGTGATGCGCCCCGGCTGGAACGACACGAGTTTGACGAAGCGCCGCACGTCCATCAGCAGCTTGACGTCGCGTTTGCTCTCGATCAGCGCAACCGTCTCGTCGAAAGTCTGGGGAGAGGCTAGGGGCGTGGCTTCGGCCCTGGGCTGAGCCATGGCGACCGCCCCGCCGCCGCTAGCTGCCGCACGTCCACCGCTTCCGGGAGGGGGGGCGGTCGGGCTGTCACCCGACTGGAGGCGGCGCACCATGTCTTCGGGGGAAGGCAGGTCCGAAGCATAGGCGAGCCTCAGGATCGCCATCTCGGCCGCAGCCGCCGGGTCGGGCGCGCGTCGTACCTCGTCGTGCGCCTTGAGCAGCAGCTGCCAGACCCGCGCCAGGGTGCCGGCCGACAGATTGGTCCCCAGCGCGGCCATTCTCTGGGCCTGATCGTTGGGCAGGCGGGTCGCCGCCGGTCCCAGGGTCTTGGCCACCGAGGCCATATGACAATGTTCCAGCAGGTCGTCGATGATCTGCTCCGGGTCGGCTCCGAAGCCGTACAGCGTTCGGAACGCCTCCATCGCTTCAGCCGTGCGGGCCGACATGATCAGTTCGAACAGGGCGATCGTCTGGGCGCGATCCGCCAGGCCCAGCATGTCGCGTACCGTCTCGGCCTTGACCGTCTGGCCGGCCTCGGCCTGGACCAGAGCCTGATCCAGCAGCGACAGGCCGTCGCGGACCGAACCTTCGGCGGCGCGCGCGATCAGAGCCAGGGCTTCGGACTCGACCAGACAGCCTTCCTGGGTTGCGACCTTCTCCAGGTGGGCCGACAGGACATCGGGCTCGACGCGACGCAGATCAAACCGCTGACAGCGCGACAGGATGGTGACGGGCACCTTGCGGATTTCCGTGGTCGCAAAAATGAACTTTGCGTGGGCCGGCGGTTCCTCCAGCGTCTTCAAAAGCGCGTTGAACGCGCCCTTGGACAGCATGTGGACCTCGTCGATCACATAGACCTTGTAACGGGCCTCGACCGGCGCATAGCGGACGGAATCCAGCAGCTCGCGCATGTCGTCCACGCCGGTCCGGCTGGCGGCGTCGAGCTCCAGCACGTCCATGTGCCGGCCCTCAATGATGCCGGCACAGTGGCGACCATCGGCGGTCAGGTCGACGCTGGGGCGATCCATCGTGTCGGTTTCGTAGTTCAGGGCGCGCGCCAGCAGGCGGGCGGTCGTCGTCTTGCCGACCCCACGCACGCCGGTCAGCATGAAGGCGTGGGCGATCCGGCCCGTCGAAAAGGCGTTGGTCAGGGTGCGGACCATGGCCTCCTGGCCGATCAGGTCCTCAAAGGTGCGCGGGCGATACTTGCGTGCCAGCACCGTATAGGCCGGTACCTCGTTCGCCATGCCCGGCGCGGGGCGCGAGGCGGGCTCCGGTTCCGCCTGGGTCGCCGGGGTGCCGCCCCCGAACATGTCGGAGGTGTTCTCGTCGCGCTCAGGCGCGTCGAGGTCCTCTTCAGGCAGGTCGGAATCGATATCGGGCGGGGCCATTATGTCTACTTAATCACATCGACCGCCGGATGCGAGACGGCGGACACGGCTATCCCCACATTACGACCCTGTAAGTGGCGAGCGACGGGTCACAGGTCTAGGGTCCGTGCCGGAATGCTGGGAGGGGTCTGATATGAAGCGTGTCCTGATGCTGTCTGCCGCCATGGCGACGATCCTGGGTGGGGCTCCGGCCCTGGCCCAGACGGTCGATGCCGCCATGACGGCGCCGCCGCAGACGCCGACCGCGCCGGCCCTCGACTATCAGCACCGGACCCTGGCCAACGGCCTTCAGGTCTATACGCTTCAGGACCGCTCTTCGCCGACCGTCTCCGTTCAGGTTTGGTACAATGTCGGTGCCAAGGACGACCCGAACGGTCGCTCAGGTTTTGCCCACCTGTTCGAGCACATCCTGTCGCGCATGACGCGCAACATCCCGCGCGGCTACATCAACACCCTGGTCGAGGATGTGGGCGGTTCACGGAACGCCTCAACCGGCCCGGATTTCACCAACTATTTCGAGGTCGTGCCGTCGCACTTCCTTGAGACCATGCTGTGGACCCATGCCGAGCGCATGGACCGGCTGGTTGTCGATCAGTCGATCTTCGAGGCTGAGCGTTCGATCGTGCAGGAAGAGCTTCGCCAGCGCGTTCTGGCCGTGCCCTACGGGCGGCTTCAGCGGTTCGTGATGATCGAGAATTCGTGGGTGGCCCTGCCCTATCATCGCCCGAGCATCGGCTCGATCGAGGAGCTCAACGCGGCCACGGTTGACGATGTCCTGGCCTTCCATGACGCCTATTATCGGCCCGACAACGCGTCGCTGATCGTGGCGGGCGATTTCGACCAGGCCCAGCTGGATGCCTGGATCGACGAGCACTTCGGACCGATCACCGCGCCGGACCGCCCGATTCCGCGTTTTGAGGCCACCGAGCCCGAGAGGACCGGCCCGCGCTCGGTGACGGCCTATGCACCCAATGTGCCGTTGCCGGCCATTGTCTGGTCCTATCCGGCCCCGCGGGTCGATCACCCGGATACGGCGGCGCTTCAGGTCATGGATGCCATCCTGACCCAGGGCGACAATTCGCGCTTCTATCAGGCCCTGGTTCGGGGCGGCGTCGCCTCGTCGGCCGGGGCCTACAACTATCAGCTTGAGGACGGCGGTTTTTATGGCCCGCAGGTCATCGTCTCCAGCGAGTCAGACATCGAGGCGGCTGAGGCGGCCCTGCAGGCCGAGATCGACCGGCTGAGGACCGGCGGGGTGACGGCTGCAGAACTGGCGGAGGCCCGCACAGAAATCCTGGCCCAGGCCCTCCGGTCCCGACAGACGGCAATGGGCCGTGGCTTCGCCCTGGGTCAGTCGATCGCAGACACCGGCGATCCCGACTGGGCCGACCGAAATCTGGCTGCCGTGGCGGCTGTTACGGCCGACGACGTCCTGCGTGTCGCACGCACCTGGCTGCGCGACGATCGGCGTGTGTCGATCCGCTACCTGGATGAAAGCCGGCGCCCGGAAGGCGTGACCGATCCTGTGGCACCGGCCTTGGGGCGATATGGGCTGGATTTGCCGGCCAATCAGCGCCCGCTCGTCACCCATGCCTCGGATGAGGAGCGGATTGCGCCGCCGGCCCCGATCGCGCAGCGCACGCCGACCCCACCACAGTTCTCTGAGCGCACTCTGTCGAACGGTCTGCGTGTGATTGTGGCGCGGGCCGGGGACCAGCCGTGGTTCTCCTCGGTGCTGATGGTGCGGGGAGGCGACGCAGCGGAGGGTGGACCCGGCGCGGTCAATGAATATATGGCCGAGATGCTGACGCGGGGTGCCGGCGACATGTCTGCCACCGCCATCGCGGCCCGGATCGAACAGCTGGGCGGCTCGATCAGCGCCGGCGGCGGCGCGGACCGCCAGACCCTCTCGGTATCGGCTCCGGCTGTGAACGCCGAGCAGGCTGCGGCCTTGATGGCGACGGTGGCGCGCAATCCGACCTTTGCGGGCAGCGAGCTTGAGCAATATCGATCCGAGGCCATCGACGGCTATCGGGTCTCCATGCGCCAGCCAGGCAACATTGCGGCTGAAGTCTCCACCCGACTTCTGTTCGGGGGGGCGACCTATGGGGAGGGCTCGGCCACCGAGGCCCAGCAGCGGGCGGTTACCGCCGAACAACTGGCCCGTTTCCATTCGACCTGGTGGCGTCCTGACAATGCGACGCTGCTGATCGGCGGCTCGATGGAGCCGGAGGCGGCCTTTGCCCTGGCGCAGGAGATGTTCGGCGACTGGCGAGCACCCGCTGCCGCCCTCCCAGCCATGGCTCCTCTGACGGGCGACAATCCGGGGCCGCGGGTGGTTGTGGTCGACATGGGGGCCGCCGCCGGTCAGGCGGCTGTCCAGATTTCGCTACGCTCGGTCCCGCGCGATGACCCTGACTATTATGCCATGGCCCTGGCCAATGCGGTCCTGGGCGGTGGGTCCAACGGACGCCTGTTCCAGGAGGTGCGGGCGCGGCGCGGCTTGTCCTATGGGTCCTATTCGTCCCTGAGCCAGGCGAGCGAAGCGGGTCGCCTGACCCTGACGGCCCAGACCCGAAACGAAGCGGCGGCGGAAACAACCGGTGTCATGCTGGATCAACTCGACAGTCTGATCGACACGCCGGCCGACCAGGGCGCGATTGATCGCCGGACCAACTTCCTGAACGGTTCGTTCGGTCGCCAGATCGAGACGACGGCGGGCCTGACGACCGCGCTTGCCGGCTTCTCGGCGCTTGGGTTGCCGTTGGATGAGGTGTCCAACTATCCACGGGCCGTCGATGCCGTCACCGCCCAGGACGTGGCCCGCATCAGCGCGGCCCGGATCGACCCGAGCCAAGCGGTCATCGTCATTGTCGGCAACGCCGACCAATTCTGGGAAGCTGTTCAACCCAACTGGCCCAATGCCGTCCGCGTGCCCTATGAGGCACTTGATTTCGACCGTTCCGACCTGGGCCTTTAGGTCCCCTGATCTCTCTCAAAGGTAGTCCCATGAAGCGCTTCTTTCTCGCCACTGCCGCCGCTGCGGCCCTGATTGCCGGAACGCCCGGCCTGGCCGTCGCCCAGGATACAGCCTCCCAGGGGGTCCAGGTTGCACCGCTGGGCTTCCAGCTGCGGACCCTGCCCAATGGACTTCAGGTCTGGTCGCGCCCGGACAGCTCGACAGCCGATGTCACCGTCCAGGTCTGGTACCGCGTCGGCTCCAAGGATGATCCCGAGGATCGCTCCGGCTTTGCCCACCTGTTTGAACACATCATGTTCAAATCGACCCGCAACCTTCCGGAAGAGACGTTCGACCGGCTGACCGAGGATGTCGGCGGCTTCAACAACGCCTCCACCTGGGATGATTTCACCAACTACTATGAGGTGGTGCCGGCCAACCATCTGGAGCGGATGCTGTTCGCCGAAGCCGAGCGCATGGGCTCTCTGGTCGTCAACCAGGAGAGCTTCGATTCCGAGCGCGCCGTGGTTCAGGAAGAACTGCGTCAGCGCATTCTGGCCTCGCCCTACGGTCGGCTGTTCGGCCTCTACATGCCGCGCGAAATCTGGCGCGAGCATCCGTATCGCCGGGCCGGTATCGGCTCGCTGGAAAACCTCCAGGCCGCGACCATCGACGATGTGCGCCGGTTCCACGAAACCTACTATCGTCCCGACAATGCCGTTCTGATTGTGACGGGCGATTTCGACCAGGGCCAGCTCGACGCCTGGGTCGATCAGTATTTCGGCGCGATCACCAATCCGGCTCAGCCGATCCCGGCCAATGATGTCGCAGAGCCGGCGACGGCGGCCCCGCGTGAGGCCACCTACTATGCGCCGAACGTTCCGCTCCCGGCGGTGGTCGTGGCCTGGCAGACCGTTCCCTATGGCCACGCCGACCGTGCGGCCCTGACCGTTCTGGACGGCATCCTGTCCACCGGGGAATCGTCGCGGATGTACCGGTCGATGGTGTACGACACCCAGATCGCGGCTCAGGCCTCCTCGACCCCCGATTTTGCCCAGCAGGGCGGAAGCCTCGCCGCCTATTCGCTGATGACCGGCGACCACACGGTCGAGGAGGGTGAGGCCGCCATCCTGGCCCAGATTGCGCGCTTGCGTGACGAGCCGGTGACGGCGGCAGAGCTTCAGGAAGCCCAGACCGAACTGGTGGCAGGCCTGCTGCGCCAGCGAGAGAGCGTTGACGATCAGGCCTTTGCCCTCGGCTATGCGCTGATTATGACCGGTGACGCCGCAACCGCCGACAATGAGGTGGCCGCGATCCAGGCCGTGACCGCCGCCGACGTCATGCGTGTGGCGCGCCAGTATCTGACGCCCGAACGCCGCATCGTTGTCCGCTATCTGAACGAAGATCAGCAGCCGGACGGTGTTCCCGCCGAGCCGACGGCGGCCCAGACCGGTGCGCCGGTCACCCTGGCCGATCTGGCGACCGACGTTGAGATCGTTGAACTCGCGCCGGAGGATCAGCGGATCGCCCTGCCCCAGCCGGGGCCGGAGCGCGCCGTCGAAACGCCGCAGGTCGTGGAGCGCCGTCTGGCGAACGGCATGCGGGTTCTGGTGGCCGAAACCGATGGCCTGCCGCTGATTTCGGCCCGCCTGTCCTTCCAGGCCGGGACCTCGGATGATCCCGCCGGTCGCGCCGGCCTGGCGTCGATGACGGCCGGTCTGTTGACGCAAGGGGCCGCCGGGCGTTCAGCCCCCGAGATCGCCACCGACATCGAGCGGCTTGGCGCTGCGGTCGGGGCCTCTGCCGGGGCGGACTTCACCAGTGTCTATGCCAACAGTCCCTCGGATACCTTCGATCAGACGTTCGCCCTGATGACCCAGCTGGTGCGCTCGCCGGACTTCGCCCAGGAGGAACTGGATCGGGCCCGCGACCAGGCACTTGACGGCATTCGCGTCTCCATGAGCCAGCCGGGACCGGTCGCATCGGCGGTCGCAGCCCGCGCCGTCTATGGGGATGCGCCCTACGGCGCTCCGGGCGGCGGAACGGTCGACAGCCTGCCGGCCATCACGCGTGAGGATGTGGCCATGTTCCACGCCGGGGCCTGGCGGCCCGAGACGGCGACCCTGGTGTTTTCGGGGGATATTGATCCCGACACTGCCTTCCGCATGGCCGAAGAGGCTTTCGGCGGTTGGGTGCCCTCGGCGACAGGTGTGGCCATGTCGGACAATCCGGCGGGTGTGGTTGTGGCCCCGCGCGTGATCGTGATTGACCTGCCGGGCTCCGGCCAGGCGGCGGTCTATGCTGCCGCGCGCGCCGTCGACCGGGCCGACCCGAACTACTACCCCCTGCTGGTCGGCAATGCGGTGATGGGTGGTGGCTATTCCGCCCGTCTGAACCGCGAGATCCGCATCGAGCGCGGCCTCAGCTATGGCGCAGGCTCGGGGCTTTCGGCGCGCCAGGACGACGGCATCCTCACCGCCCAGGCCCAGACCCGCAACGACGCTGCCGCCGAGGTGGTCAGCCTGATCCTGGCCGAGGTGACGCGCCTGTCTGCGGAACAGGCTACGGCGGATGAGCTGGCTCCGCGCCGGGCGACCTTGGTGGGTGGCTATGCGCGCTCGCTGGAGACGGTGGACGGTCTGGGAGGCGCGGTGGCCAATCTGGCCAACAACGGCCTGCCGATCTCGGAAATGGCCGACTATGCGGACCGGGTGCGCGGGGTTAGTGCCGCCGATATCCAGCGCGTCGCAGCCGCCGAGCTCGACCCGGCGTTGTTCTCGATCGTGGTCGTGGGCGACGCGGCCCAGTTCATCGACCAGCTCCGCGCTGCGCACCCCAATGTCGAGGTGATCCCGCTGACGGAACTGGATCTGGACAGCGCGGCGCTGCGCTAGGGACGACCGGCGGGGCATACGCGCTTTTCGACGAAAAGCCTGTGTGCCCCGCGACGTCGGTTTGCGCCCCTCTCGTCACCCTCAGGCCAAGACCCACGGCTGCCCAGGCCGCCCCGACAGGCCGCTCAATCCGACGCCCGCTCCTCGGGCCTTGGCCCGAGGATGACGCGGCGGTGAGGCCAGCCCGCGCCGTGCGCGCCGACAGACCTGAACCCGCCGCAAACGCGTCGCCGATGGGGACGGATACACCCGACTTTCGACCGTGTAATCGCGCCCTTCTCGATACAGATTTGAAGCATCGGGCCTGACCCTTCTCCTCGTCGCCTTGGGGTCCAGTAGGATGGGAGACAGGTCAGGCTGAACCTTTGGCCTGCCCTGGTGGTCTTTGCCATTGTCGTCGTTTGCAGGCCGCGCCGTTCGCGGTTCGCAATTGCCCCGCTATCGCGACCTTGTCCGCATATCCGAACCTGTGGACACCGGACTTTTCCGTCCACCGTGGAATGTCGCCCCCTTGTCCGCCTCAAGCCGCCGACAAACAGACGACCTGGGCGACCCTCAGGTCGCGTCTCAACCCATCGGCCACGGTGCCGTAGTTGTGGGTGTTGATGACGGCGCCGGGGGCATACTGGCCGGTCTGATCCACCGATTGGGTGGCCGCCGCCATGCTTTCTGCCGCGGTCGTATAGATGCGACCTCGACGGGGTGCCTCGGCGATAGTCACGGCGATGACCCTGCCTTGACTGTCCAGGGCCGGCCCTCCCGACAGACCGGACAGGGTTCCGTGAAGCCCCTCCGTCCGCCCGATCTCGGCCCAGGCCAGGACGGGCTCGTCCCTTTGGCCTCGCCCGCGAAAACGCAGGGTTTCGCGTCCGATCAGCCTGGAAGCGGCTTCGCCGGGCCGTCCCTGCGGATAGCCGGGGTGATAGGCATGGCGACCGACTCTCAAACGCTCTCGTGCCGGGCCCACGGGCAGGGCGTTCGGCCCGCCGTCCGTCGTGAGCAGGGCGATGTCGGAGTCCCTGGCCAGCTGAATGTCGGCAGCCACCGCACGGTCACCGCCGACGATCAGCGCGGCCTCTCGACAGCCTTCGACGACATGGCGGGCCGTCAGCCATTGACCCTCACCGGACACGGCAAAGGCGGTGCCGCTGGTCAGTTGGCGACGGGCATCGGGGGCCTGGACCACGACGGTCGGATCAAAGGGCGTGGCCGGCCCGAGGACGCCACCCAGTTCGTCCTCGCCGGCGACCGGAGGCGCCGGGGGCGCATCGGCGGACCGAAAGGCCAGCGACAGGGCCACGGCCCCCGCGACGAGCCCTCCATAGACCAACCAGTCCAGATGCCGTGCCATGGATCAGACAGTCACCGCCGCCGCCAGGATCAGCGCCACCGAGAGCTTGGCCGCGACCAGAAGAACGGCCGCCGATATTTCGCCGTCCCGAATTCGGTCAGGTAGCCCGGCCAGCACCATGTCGGTCATGCGGAAGGCCAGCAGTTGAACGATCACCGTCGCAAGGCCCCAGATGATAATCTCAATGGTCGAGTTGGACGCCGACAGCGACGCCGCCAACGGGATGGCCAACCCGGCCAGGACCCCGCCAAAAGCGACGGCCGCGGCAGAATTTCCGTTACGGATCAACGAGATTTCTTTCCAGGGGGTCAGGATCGCATACAGGGTCGCGCCCAGCATGAGCATGACCACCGTCACGCCGACGTGGGCCATTAGCACGGGGAATCCGGCCATGAAGGCCTGAAGCTCGGCGGCGTTGAAAAGCGACAGCAGCTGGGACTGATCCATGGGCACTACGGGTTGGCAAACGACCCAAATGGTCGCGGGACAAGCCTCCGATGCAAGCTGTGCGCCAAGCTGGTGTCCCGAAACGAAAACGCCCGACCGCTGATGCGGCCGGGCGTCCTGTGCACAGGCGGGAAAACCCGCTTATGCGAACTCAGGCTAGTCGATCGCCTTGAGATTGACGGCCGCTTCCTTGCCCGAACGCTTGTCGGCCTGAAGTTCGAACTCGACCTTCTGACCTTCGTTCAGGCTCCGCATGCCGGACGCCTCGACGGCGGTCGCATGGACAAAGGCGTCCTTGCCGCCCCCATCAGGTTGAATAAAGCCGTAGCCTTTAGTGGTGTTATACCATTTGACGGTGCCGGTAGCCATGGCAGCCTCCGATGTAGGTTGCCTCCGAAAACCGCTCCCGGAGGCTGTCGGACCTGCTGAACTTAGGCTTGGGCCAGCCAAGGCTGGACCGTCGGCATAGGCGTGGACAGTCGACGGGCGAAGATGTGACGGAAATCCACTCGCCATGCAAGCGAACGTGCGGTCTTGCAGGTTGAAGCTGGCTCGCTTTCGGCTAGTGTCCGGGGTCCAAAGATGTTGAACGGGCGCGCGAGTCGCGCTTGACGGACGAACAAGAATGCAACTGACCATCGAACGCGCTGCACTCCTCAAGGCCCTCGGGCATGTCCAGAGTGTGGTTGAGCGGCGAAACACCATCCCGATCCTGTCCAACGTGCTTTTGTCGGCCGGACGGGATCGCCTGAGCTTCGCCGCGACGGACCTGGACATGGAGATGGTCGACGAGGCCGACGCTAACGTCAGTCAGGAAGGCCAGATTACCGCCCCGGCCCATACGCTGTTCGATATCGTCAGAAAGCTGCCCGAGGGTGCCGAGGTCGAACTGAGCTATTCGGGCGACGATCCGCGCCTGACCGTCTCGGCGGGCCGTTCGCGCTTCAACCTGCCGGTCCTGCCGGCGGGCGACTTCCCGGTGATGTCGACCGAAAGCACCGGGGCCCGCTTTACCTTGCTCAAGGACGATCTGGTTCGGCTGATCGACAAGACCCGCTTCGCCGTCTCAACCGAAGAGACGCGCTATTACCTCAACGGTCTGTATCTTCACACGGTGTCCGAGGGTGGCCAGGCCCTGCTGCGTGGTGTGGCCACCGACGGCCATCGCCTGGCCCTGGCCGAGACGCCCGCGCCCGAAGGCGCCGCGGGCGGCCCCGGCGTCATCGTCCCGCGCAAGACGATCGATCAGGTTCGCCGTCTGCTCGACGCGGGCTCCGGTCCGGTCGAAATCCAGATCAGCCCCCAGAAGATCCGTTTTGAATTCGACAAGGCGTCCCTGACGTCCAAGGTCATCGACGGTTCCTTCCCCGACTATGTGCGGGTCATTCCCAAGGGCAATGACAAGCTGGCGGTGCTGGACAACGCTGTTTTTGCCCAGGCGGTCGACCGGGTTTCGACCATCTCGGCTGAGAAATCGCGCTCGGTGAAAATGGCCCTGGATCAGGGCAAGGTGACGCTGACGGTCCGCAATATGGAGGCCGGTCAGGCCACCGAAGAAGTCGAGATCGACTATAACGACGAGGGCTTCGAGATCGGCTTCAATGCCCGCTATCTGATGGACATCGCCGGCCAGATCACCGGCGACGAGGCCCACTATCGCTTCGCCGACCCGGCCAGCCCGACGCTCGTGCTCGATCCGGCGGACCCGGGGGTCCAGTACGTGCTGATGCCGCTGAGGGTTTAGGCCGTCAGTATCGCCCGCTGCCCTGAAGCCAGGCGATCCGGTCTTCATAGGTGGCGACCAGACATGAGACTGTCGTGCAGCGATTGCGATCCGCGATCCAGAGGCGCTGATTCTCGCGTAGCCGCACGCGCTCCGAAGCCGAAATCCGCCGCTGGAAGGCCCCGTATTCATGGGCCATTTCCCGGTCGAGCTGGCTGAGATAGGCATCGCCGCAAATCAGGTGCTCTACCCGTGTCCCGGCGCGTCGGCAGTTGAAGCTGGGTTGGTTTTGCTTGGTCAGCTGGCCGACATCACGGGTCGGCGCGGCGGCGGCCGGGGCCACTAGGGCGGTAGCCATCAGGCCGATCAGAAGGGGCGCGTATTTCATCCTAGCCTCACATCTCGCATTTGCCGTGCGGACCCATTAGCGCCCCGGAACATCGTTCTGGCAATCGGGCAATGACGAATGTGATCGGCGGGTGTGCGCCGGTGCGCCATCCTGCTAGGTCGGTCAGGTGATCACCTCTGTCACCCTCACGGACTTCCGCTCCTACGAAACGGCCAGGCTGGAACCTGGTGCCGGGATCACTGTGCTTCACGGGCCGAACGGGGCGGGCAAGACCAATGTGCTGGAGGCGCTCAGCTTCCTGACGCCCGGCAAGGGCCTGCGCGGTGCGGGGACCGCCGAGGTCGGGCGACGCGAGCCGGGCGAGGCCGCGGGCCGGGCCTGGGCGGTCGCGGCGGTGCTGGGCGACGACGAGCGACGCCTCGGCACCGGCATTCAGGCCCCAGGCGGTGCCCGGCGCATCGTCCGTATCGACGGCGAGCCGGCTCAGCCGGGCGACCTGCTCGACCACATTCGCCCGATCTGGGCGACGCCGGATCAGGATCGTCTGTTCTCGGACAGTCGGGCCGAGCGGCTGAAGTTCTTCGACCGGCTGGTCTTCGCCGCGCGGCCCAGTCATGCCCATGCCGTCGCGGCCTATGAAAAGGCCCTCAGGGAGCGGTTACGCCTGTTGTCGGATGCGGCGGATCGGGATGGGGTCGCCGATCCGATGTGGCTCGATGCCCTGGAGGCGCGGCTGGCTGAGCATGGGGCGTCGGCGGCGATAAACCGGTTCGAAGCCTTGGCAGAGCTGCAGGCGGCGATCGACGCCCGGACCGCGACAGCGTTTCCCCAGGGGGACCTGTCCCTGGCCGGCGAAGCGGAGGCACGGGCCGCCGATGGAGCCGGACAGGACGACATTTCAGGCTTCCTTGTCGAAGGTTTCCAACGCGCTCGGGGGCGTGACGGGGCGACCGGTCGCTCGCTCTTCGGCCCGCACCGAACCGACCTGACGGCCTTGCATCGTGAGAAAGGTCGCTCGGCCTCCGAGGGGTCGTCTGGCGAACAGAAGGCGCTGGTCCTGAACCTGATCCTCGCCCAGCTCTCGCGCCTTGCTGATGACGAGTCGAGGCCGATCCTGCTCCTCGATGAGGCCCCGGCACACCTCGACGACCGGCGGCGTGCGGCTCTGTTCGACGAGATCCAGGCCCTGGGCCTCCAGGCGGTGATGACCGGGACCGAGCGCGGCCTGTTCGCAGCCCTGGAGGGTCAAGCGACCTTCGTGCGTGTAAGCGGCGGCGGGTTCGACCCGGCTTAGCCCAACAGCCTGATGATGATGACAGCCATCAACAGGGCCAGTATGGCAAGGCCTGACAGCATCTTGGCGTTCTTCGAAGATCGCACTGTGCCCTCCATTGGTGAGTGGGCCGAGACAGGGATTCAATCGACGTAACGAAGGCGCGCGGAGAGCAAGCTGCGTCTCTCACACCGCCAGCTTGAACGACCCTTGGTTTGTGTCAATGTCGGACCCACTACGGGTTGTTGTTTTCGCCGAGTTTCCCTCGCTTTCTGAGGGTGAATCCCTATATATTCATCGTCTCGCGCGGCGCGGATTCGCTGACTGTGCACCTGACATTCTCCAGCCCCCCGACCGGGCCTTTCCGACAGATCGAATGACCGACGAAAACGACACGCCGCAGTCTGAATACGGCGCGGATTCCATCAAGGTTCTCAAGGGGCTGGATGCTGTTCGCAAGCGCCCCGGCATGTACATCGGTGACACCGATGACGGTTCGGGCCTGCATCACATGGTCTATGAGGTGGTGGACAACGCCATCGATGAGGCCCTGGCCGGGCACGCCGATCTTGTTCAGGTGATCCTGAACGAGGACGGCTCGGTCACGGTCACCGACAACGGTCGCGGCATCCCCACCGCCATCCACGAGGGCGAGGGTGTCTCGGCCGCCGAAGTCATCATGACCCAGCTGCATGCCGGCGGTAAGTTCGACCAGAATTCCTACAAGGTTTCCGGGGGTCTGCACGGCGTCGGCGTCTCGGTGGTCAATGCCCTGTCGGACTGGCTGGAGCTGGTCATCTATCGCGACGGCAAGAAACACCAGATGCGCTTTGAGCGCGGTGATACGGTCACCTCGCTGAAGGTCGTCGGCGAGGCCCCGATCCGCACCGAGGGTGAAAAGGCCGGTCAGCTGCTGACCGGCACCGAGGTCACCTTCTTCCCGTCGATGACGACCTTCAGCCATATCGATTTCGACCTGAAGACGCTGGAGCACCGCCTGCGTGAGCTGGCCTTCCTGAACTCCGGCGTGGTCATCAAGCTGAAGGACCTGCGCGGGGCCGAACCCTTCGAAGAGACGCTGCACTATGAGGGCGGCGTCGAAGCCTTCGTGCGCCACCTGGACAAGTCCAAGACGCCGCTGCTGAAGGACGTCATCGTCGTGCGCGGCAAGAAGGACGGGATCGAACTGGACCTCGCCCTGTGGTGGAACGACAGCTACCACGAGACGATGCTGTGCTTCACCAACAACATCCCCCAGCGGGATGGCGGCACGCACCTGTCGGCCTTCCGTGCGTCCCTGACGCGGGTGATGAGCGGCTATATCGAACAGGCCGGCGCGGCCAAGAAGGAAAAGGTCTCTGTCTCGGGCGAAGACGCCCGCGAAGGCCTCACCTGTGTCCTGTCGGTCAAGGTGCCGGACCCCAAGTTCAGTTCCCAGACCAAGGACAAACTGGTGTCGTCGGAGGTCCGCCCCGCCGTCGAAAGTCTGTGTACGGAAGGTCTGTCGGAGTGGTTCGAGGAACACCCGACCGAGGCCCGTCAGATCGTGGCCAAGATCGTCGAAGCCGCTGCTGCCCGCGAGGCCGCCCGCAAGGCCCGCGAACTGACCCGTCGCAAGTCGGCGCTCGACATCTCATCGCTGCCCGGCAAGCTGGCCGACTGTCAGGAGCGCGACCCGGCCAAGTCCGAACTGTTCATCGTCGAGGGCGACTCGGCCGGTGGCTCGGCCAAACAGGGGCGCAACCGTGAGAACCAGGCGGTCCTCCCCCTGCGCGGAAAGGTGCTGAACGTCGAGCGCGCCCGCTTCGACAAGATGCTGTCCTCAGATCAGATCGGGACCCTGATCCTGGCGCTCGGGGCCGGAATTGGGCGCGACGAATTCGACATCAACAAGCTGCGCTACCACAAGATCATCATCATGACCGATGCGGATGTGGACGGCGCGCATATCCGCACCCTGCTGCTGACCTTCTTCTATCGTCAGATGCCCGAGCTGATCGAGCAGGGGTATCTCTATATCGCCCAGCCGCCCCTTTATAAGGCCTCCAAGGGCAAGAGCTTCCGTTACCTCAAGGACGACGCCGAGATGAACACCTTCCTGGTCGAGGAGGGGGTAAACGAGGCTGAGCTGGATCTGGCCAACGGCGAGCGCCTGACCGGCGCGGATCTGCGCCGCCTGGTCGACGAAGCTCGCACGTTCCGCGCTCTCGTCGAACGTCTGGCCCAGCGGGCCCCGGCCTTCGCTGTCGAACAGGCGGCTCTGGGAGGGCTGTTCGCAGACGGCGGGTCGGTCGAGACGGCGGCACCGCGGTTGAACCTCTACAATGAGGAGGGCGATGGTCGCTGGTCGGGTACGCGCGGCGATGCCGGAGCCAGCGTCTTCTCGCGCGTGCGTCGGGCTGTGTCCGAACAGATTGTGCTCGAAGAGGCCCTGGTCCGATCCATGGACGCCCGTCGACTGGGCGAGCGCGCCGTCAGCCTGGCCGAAGCCTTCGCCACGCCGGCGGTCTTCCGCCGCAAGGACAGGTCGACGACCATTCGCGGGCCGCTGGATCTGGTTCAGGCGGTCATGGACGCCGGCAAGAAGGGGCTGTCGATCCAGCGTTACAAGGGCCTCGGCGAAATGAACGCCGACCAGCTCTGGGACACGACGCTGGATGCCAATGCACGCACCCTGCTCAAGGTCCGCGTGGAGCACGCCGACGATGCCGACGACCTGTTCGCCAAGCTGATGGGTGACGTCGTCGAGCCGCGCCGCGAGTTCATCCAGGACAACGCCCTGGACGCCGAGGTTGACGTCTAAGATGGATATCTATCTCCCATTCGAACTTCTTGGACTGCTTCTATCGATCCTTTCCATGGCTTCTGCCTTGGTGATTGGTTTTTCGTGGTACCGTCGCCAAGATGATCGCTGGCAATTTCAGGTACTTCTGTCGCTTCGAGATAGCATGGCCTTGCCTAGCTGGTTTTTTGAAAACATTGATACAGTCCGCATCTCATCTATAATGTTTCCGCCTTCATCGGACGTAACGGAAATAGACGGCAAGAAGAAGGTCGAACTTCTATCTTTTATGAATACGATGGAGGCCATTTCACTTGGAATAAATTCCGGAACTCTATCCGAGCGACTTTGGCATAGATATAATCGATCTTTCTTTATCAAGACATTCTCTCGTCTATCGCCGCTTATTTATGAAATAAGAAATAGTTATGGAAATAATAGATCGTATATAGAATACGAGACGCTAGTTGTTCGATGGTCCGGGGAGGGGGGTAAAAAATGACCGCTCCCTCAGGAGACGCACTCAACCGAATCCGTCAGTTTTGCCAGGCGAAGAACGCTCCTGAATCCACACAAGGGGTGATGATTTCGATATTCAGCAAGAGGCTTGAGGAGGCGATGGCCCAGCCGGGCGCCGCGCAACCAGCTTGTGAAAATACGCTCCTGACGGATGCAGGCAAAGAGGCCTTGTTTCAGTTGGCAGAGTCAAAGTTTAATGCCGACTCAAAGACTCATCGGCAAGGCCTTGGTGAACTGTGGTCGTTGCCAAATATCACTTTTGCAGTCGTGATGAATTGGGCGGCCGCAGTCCTAGCCTTTATTGTGTTGTCGATCTTAGCGTTTACATTTGACGACTTGCTTGCTCGAAACCTAGCCCGTCTAGCTGAGAAAGTTGAGACGCAGCGGAGTGCCGGTAGCGGAGATTCAACCCCCGACGCGACGTCATAAAATAAACCGCGACAGATCCGCGTCCTTGGCCAGGGCGTCGATCCGGTCGCGCACCAGCTCGGCGGTGATTTCGACCGTCTCGCCATCGTGGCTGTCGGCCTTGAAGCTCAGCTCTTCCAGCGTCTTTTCGACCACGGTCTGCAGGCGGCGCGCGCCGATGTTTTCGACGGCACCGTTCACCGCCACCGCCGCGTCAGCCAGGGCCTCGATCGCATCGTCCGTGAACTGAAGATCCACGCCCTCGGTCGCCATCAGCGCCACCTGCTGGGCAATCAGATTGGCTTCCGGCTCAGTCAGGATGCGGCGGAAGTCGTCGCGGGTCAGGGCCTTCAGCTCCACCCGGATCGGCAGGCGCCCTTGAAGCTCGGGCAACAGGTCCGACGGCTTGGCCACATGGAAGGCGCCCGACGCGATGAACAGCACATGGTCGGTCTTCACCGCCCCATGCTTGGTCGACACCGTCGTGCCCTCGATCAGCGGTAGCAGGTCGCGCTGGACCCCCTCACGCGACACATCCGCCCCGCGCGCCTCTGAGCGGGCGGCGACCTTGTCGATCTCGTCGATGAAGACGATGCCCTCACTCTCGGCCAGCCGCACGGCCTCCTGGATCAGGCTTTCCTCGTCCAGCAGTTTGTCGCTCTCTTCCGCAATTAGCGGGGTCCAGGCGTCCTTCACGGTGGTCTTGAAGGTCTTGGTCCGCTGTGGCCCCAGCTTGCCCAGCATCTCACCCAGGTTCAGCACCCCGACATTGCCGCCGGGCATGTCCAGCCCCTGCAGGGGCGTGCGCGTGTCGTTGAGCTGCAGCTCGATGTCCTTGTCGTCCATCTCGCCGGCCCGCAGCTTCTTGCGGAAGGCCTCCTTGGTCGCCTCGCCGGAGCCGGCCCCGACCAGGGCGTCGATGATACGGTTCTCAGCGGCCTGCTCAGCCTTGGCGCGCACGCCGGCCCGGCCAGTTTCGCGCACCATCAGGATCGCCGCCTCGACCAGGTCGCGCATGATCTGATCGACGTCGCGACCGACATAGCCGACCTCGGTGAACTTGGTCGCCTCGACCTTCAAGAACGGGGCGTTGGCCAACCTCGCCAGTCTGCGCGCGATCTCGGTCTTGCCGACGCCTGTCGGCCCGATCATCAGGATGTTCTTGGGCGTGATCTCGTCGCGGATGCCCTCATCCGTCCGCTTGCGCCGCCAACGGTTGCGCAGGGCCACAGCGACGGCCTTCTTGGCGTCGGCCTGGCCGACAATGAAGCGGTCCAGCTCGGAAACGATTTCGCGGGGGGAAAGGTCGGTCATTTGGGTTTGTCCGGGGAGAAATCTCGGTTCATCACGAAGCGCACGAAGCAGTCACGAAGACCACAACGGGTCAGAGAACCAGTCGGCGAAGGCCCTGTTTGAGCAGGACCGTGTTGAAGTTGATCAGGTAGCCCAACCTGACGTCTGAAAAACGCAGGTAGGTCAGGACTTGCGCTGTATGGATGGGCGCAAGCGCCTCAATGGATTTGATCTCCACAACCACAGCGCCCTCGACCAGCAGATCAAGCCGATAGCCCACTTCCAATCGCGCCTCGCCATAGAGGACCGGCACGCCGACCTGTCTCTCGACCTTCAGACCGCGCTGCTTCAGCTCTTCGGCGAGACAGGTCTCGTAAACGCTCTCAAGCAACCCCGGTCCCAACGCCTTGTGGACCGCGAAAGCCGCATCCATCACAGCACGTCCGATCCGTTCAACGTGGGCCGGAATAGGCTCGATCCCGTCGTGACCTTCGTGGGTTCTTTCTGCGCTTTGTGATGAACCCGCTTCGCCGCTCAACCCAGCGTCTCCACCGTGAGGTTTCCGTTCGTATAGACGCAGATCTCGGCGGCGATCTTCATAGCCTCACGAGCCAGCATCTCCGCGTCCATGTCGGAATGATCCAGCAAGGCCCGCGCCGCCGCCAGGGCGAAATTGCCGCCCGAGCCGACGGCGGCGACGCCGTATTCCGGCTCCAGAACATCACCGACGCCGGTGACCGTCAGAATCTGGTCCTTGTCGGCGACCAGCAGCATGGCCTCCAGCCGACGCAGGTAGCGGTCGGTCCGCCAGTCCTTGGCCAGGTCGACACAGGCGCGCGCCAGTTGATCGGGATATTGCTCCAGCTTGCCTTCCAGCCGCTCGATCAGGGTGAAGGCGTCGGCCGTGGCCCCGGCGAAGCCGGCCAGCACCTTTCCGCCGGCCAGGGTTCGCACCTTGCGGGCCGCCCCCTTGACGATGGTGGGGCCCATGGACACCTGACCGTCACCGGCGATGACGGTCTTGCCGTTCTTGCGCACAGCGAGGATGGTTGTGCCGTGCCAGTCGGGGAAGCTGTTCTGGTTCATGCTGCACAGGTGGCGGCGCACGAGGGATTTCGCAAGCCGTATGGCCTTTTCCGACGAAGAAGTTGAACGCTACGCTCGCCAACTGGTGCTGGCCGAACTCGGCGGGCCGGGACAACAAAAGCTCCAGGCGGCCAAGGTGCTGATCGTCGGCTGCGGCGGTGTCGGTGGGCCGGTGGCCTTGTATCTGGCCGCGGCTGGCGTGGGTCAGATCACTCTGATCGACCCGGATCGGGTGGCCCTGTCGAATCTGCATCGCCAGATCCAGTTCGCCACCGCCGAAATCGGCGACGAAAAAACTGAGGCGACGGCGGGGGCGATGAAGGCCATCAATCCGAATGTGCGGGTCTTTCAGATCTTCGCCGCGCTCGACGCCGACAACGCGCCGACCTGGATCGGGCAGAGTGATCTGGTCATCGACGGCACGGATGATTTTGCCACGCGGCTGCTGGTGTCTGACACCTGCACCATGCTCGACAAGCCGCTGGTGTCGGGCGCGCTCGGTCGCTGGACCGGCCAGGTCGGCGTCTTCACCGGAAAGCCCTGCTATCGCTGTCTGGTGCCGGATGTCCCGCCCGAGGCCGAGACCTGCCAGAGGGTCGGTGTCGTCGGGGCGCTGGCCGGTGTCGTCGGTTCGATGGCCGCGCTGGAGGCCATCAAGCTGATCATCGGCGCAGGCCAGCCGTTGGCCGGGCGGCTGCTGATCTATGACGGCCTCAAAGGCGAGGCGCGGACGGTCCAGGTGACCGCAGACCCGACCTGTCGCGCCTGTGGGGGTTAGGCGAAGGCGCGCTGAAGAAACTCGACGTAGCGGCGCCAGAGTTCGACATCGACGTCATCGACCCAATCGCCGTGACCGGCGTTTCGGACTCGAACGAAGTCCACTGACTTGCCGGCACCGTTCAGCGCGCTCTCCATCCGCTCGCTCTGGCTGATCGGAACGATCTGGTCCCATTCGCCGTGTACCAGAAGAACCGGGCATTGGATCTCGTTCACCCGCCGACGCGGAGAGGCTGCCTCGATCAGGGCGCGGTCGCGCTGCAGGTCGCCGATCCGGTTGGACCAGACGCCGTAGACGAAGTTGTCCGGGGTATCGTCCGTATCGCGCTCGTGCTCGAGCAGGCGGACCAGGTCGTAGTCGCCGGCGATGCCGATCGCGGCCTTGTAGAGGTCAGGGCGCAGTACGGCTCCCATCAGGGCCGCGTAGCCGCCGTAAGACGCCCCCATGATGGCGACCTTTGACGTATCCAGCCCCTTGAGCTGGATCGCGCGAGCGACTGCGTCCTCGACGTCGGTTTGCATCTTGCCGCCCCATTCGCGCCAGCCGGCTTGCGCGAAGGCCTGTCCATAGCCGCCTGAGCCGCGGAAATTGGGTTGCAGCACCCACCATCCCTGGGCCGCCAGGACCTGAACCTGACGATCCCATTCCAGAGCATCCCGGATCTCCGGCCCGCCATGAAGCAGAACGACCAGTGGCGCGGGTCGTCCGTGCAGAGGGCCGGTCAGATAGGCCCGGATGGTCCGGCCATCGCGCGTGGACACATCGATGGCTTCGGTGGGGGACAGGCGCGACACTTCAAGCGGGATACGCGCGCCCAGGGCCTCCACATGACGGCCCGCCACATCGTACAGATGCCAGGACCCGGGATCCTGGGGGCCGCTTACCCGGAGTAGCAGCCGGTTGTGATCCCGGCTGACATCCCAGAAATGGACATTGCTGTTTCCGCCAAAATAGCCGTTCAGGGCCCGATGCTGGGCCCCCAAAGGCCCGGCGATCTCATACTCCAGTCGATCAGCGTAGAAAGCCGCGCCGAGATATCGACCGGTGTCGTCAAGAACGCCGTATGACACATCGCGGTCCCGCCGCGCGGTCAACGGCGGACCGTAGGTCATAGACGTCAGATCCAGGGTGCGCACGGAGGAGGTGTCCTCTCCGTCGCGTCGCGCTGCGACCAGGATCACATTGGGGCGATCTCCGTTGGAAATGTATTCGAATTCCGGGGTTTCGGTCACCCGCCGACGGGTGAGCAGACGCCAATCGCTTGTGCCTTCGACCCGGGCGTACAAGGTCTCGTAGGTGCCTCGGGGGCTGATATCGACGCGAATGACCGGCACACCTGCGTGCGTCCGCCAACCGATCGTCTGGTCGGTCCCGGCTTCGATCCGTTCGGCATCGCCGGTGTTCACGTTCACTCGGTAGAGGGCCTGGCGCCCGGATGATGCGGGAATCCAGTAGCCCGACTGCCGCTGCCCCTCGCGCGACATCATCAGGATGTGGTCAGGGTCGCTGGGCAGGAGATCAACAACCCGTCCCAGGTCGATGGAATGGGTGAGGGCACCCGGCTGGTTCTCGAACAGGACGACCGCCCCTCCGTTGACCGTATCCAGCGAAATCATGCGCCGGCTGACGTGGGTAACCTGTTCGTCGGTGATCGTGGACCGATCGCTTCGGACACGCGCGTCGCGAGAGACGATCTGGATCAATCCGATCAGAAGTCGCTCATCGTTGGCCCAATCCATCTGATCGGCCTGGAAATCCCCGAGCCGGCTGCGACTGGTGGCCTGGCTCAGATTGTTGACAGAAAACACGTCAACCAGGGCCAGCCGCTCGCCGTTCTCGCGCGTTTCCTTGAGCAAGGCGATCTTCTCGCCGGAAGGAGACAGGGCCACGCTGATGAGGCGATCGTACTGGAAGAACTCGACGAGACTGTGGGGCGTGGCCGTCTGCGCCATGGCAGAAGGCGCGACGGTCGCCATCAGGCCCGCCGATCCAGCGACGGCGAACAGTTGGCGCCGGTCCAATCCACGCGGGCGCATACTCTTCTGATCGGTCATGGCAGCTCCTCCCAACTGATCCGCGAAACAGACAATCTGCTCGCCCTAAGGTCAAGTCAGGCCGTGCGATTCCGCCGTTCGCAAAGAGGAGGGGGTGCCTACCGCGTCCCGAATAGCCGGTCGCCGGCGTCGCCCAGACCCGGTGCGATATAGCCGTGCTCATTCAGCCCGCGGTCGATGGCGGCGGTCCAGATTGGCACATCCGGGTGATAGGCCCTCAGCCGCTCGATCCCCTCGGGTGAAGCGACCAGACAGACGAATCTCAGGTCGGTGACGCCCCGCTCCTTCAGCCGCTCCAGCGCCGCCACCGCCGTATTGGCTGTGGCCAGCATCGGGTCGACGACGATCACCAGCCGCTCGGCGATGTCGTCCGGGGCTTTGAAATAGTATTCCACCGCCACCAGGGTTTCGGGGTCACGATAGAGGCCGATGTGGGCCACGCGCGCCGCCGGGATCAGGTCCAGCATCCCGTCCATCAGGCCCACGCCCGCGCGCAGGATCGGCGCCAGCACCAGCTTCTTGCCGGCCAGCCGCACCGCCTCGGTCCGCTCAACCGGGGTCTCGATCTGGATGGTTTCCAGCGGCAGATCGCGCGTGACCTCATAGCAGAGCAGGGTCGAAATCTCGCGCAGCAGCCGCCGGAACTGGGCGGTCGAGGTGTCCTTGTTGCGCATCAGGCTCAGCTTGTGCTGGACCAGCGGGTGGTCGATCACCGTCACGCCTTGGATCGTGGTCGTCATCAGAAGACAGTCCCATCTGAGAGAATGGTCAGGGGCGGTCCGCCGCCCTCGCGTTTTGTCGCGGCGATGCGCCGACCGGCGGCCCAGGTGCCGCCCTCCAGCACGCTGGCCAGCGGCATCTCGTCGGGCGTCACGCCCAGTTCGTCTCGCACCAGCGGCGCGATCCGGTCCAGCAGCGCCACCGTCATCGACCGCCACGCCACGATCATCGGATCGGATACCGGCCAGGACTTCTCGCCGTCGGCCGGATCGGTCAGGGCGACGACGCCCATGTCCAGAAAAAGCCCGCCGTTCCGGTATTCCGCCAGGCCCGTCAGGCCGTCCAGGTCGGTGACCTCAAGCCCGGCGTCCATCAGCGGCTCGACCAGCGAATAGCTGAGCCACTGGCTGAGCTTGTGGATCGGAACCAGCCCATCGGTGGCGTCGTCGCGCTTCAGCGCCGGATGCCGCCAGGTGTCGCCCAGATCGACCCCGCCCAGCGTCAGCCGATCCTGCCAGACCGGCCCGAGCGCCTCCAGCAGCACCTCCAGGATCACGGGCGCAGCCAGTCGTCCGTCTACGGAGCATTTGCGAATTGCGTCATAGAGGCCGCCGGGTCTGGGACTGTCGGCCATCGCGAACAGGTCAGGCCGCGCCACCGCCTGCGCGCCCAGCCGGTTGAGGAGTGAGGCCCGCCCCTCTAGCCCCGCCAGCGGATTGTCGTCCGCGACCTGGAACCCTTCGGCCAGGGCGGCGGCGCTCAGTTCGATCAATCCGGCGGCGTCGGCGCGCAACGGCTGGTCGTCCCGGTCGGAGAAGGCCCCGGCCTCGAACATCCGCAAGGACGCCAGCGCCAGCCCCTCCGAACGGGTCGCCTCGATCCCCAGTGGCGCGTCGCGATAGCGCCAGCCTGGCCCGGATCCCGCGTCCAGCAACACCGACACGATGGCCAGATCAAACGCCGCCCGTGCCCGCGCATCCGCGTCGTCAAGGCGGGCTGACATCTCGGCCCACAGGTCGCGGCCCTGAAACACGAAGTGTCGCCAGCGCGCGTGGAACGGCACCTTCAGGTCCGGGTACTGGTCGCGAATGACTCCGGCCGCGAACCGCGCCGTGTCCGGCAGCCGATCCAGATCGACGCGCCAGCCCTGAACCTGACCGGCCAGGGCCAGGTCCAGCATCTCGTGGGCGCGTTCGCGCACCGCCGCCGCGTTCAACAGGCCGCGCGCGGCCTCCGTCTCAGAACTTGCCAAGATCGCGACCCACCACCTTGGTCAGATCTTCCGCGCTGGGTGGCGCGTCGGGGGTGAAATAGCCGGCGGCCTTCTTGGCCTCCATCTCCACCGAGGCGTCGTCCGGGATCAGGTCGTCGGGGATCGGCACCCGCTCACCGATCTCGATACCGGAGCCGGTCAGGGCGTCGTGCTTCATGTTCGACATGGAGACGAACCGGTCGATCCGCTCAATTCCCAGCCAGTGCAGCACATCCGGCATCAACTGCTGGAAGCGGGCATCCTGCACGCCCGCCACGCACTCCGTCCGCTCGAAATAGGTCGCCGCCTGGTCGCCGCCCGGTTGGCGCTTCCGGGCATTGTAGACGAGGAACTTGGTCACCTCGCCGAGCGCCCTGCCTTCCTTGCGGTTATAGACGATCAGGCCTGCCCCGCCGCTCTGGGCCTCGCGCACGCACTCTTCGATGCCGTGCGTCAGATAGGGCCGACAGGTGCAGATGTCCGAGCCGAACACGTCCGAACCGTTGCACTCGTCATGCACCCGGCAAGTCAGCCGCTGGGTCGGATCGCCGATCTTGGCCGGGTCGCCGAACATATAGAGGGTGATTCCCCCGATCGGCGGCAGAAAGACCTTGATGTCCGGGCGCGTCACCAGATCGGCGTACATGCCGCCCGTCTCTTCAAACAGGGTCCGCCGCAGCGCCGTCTCCGTCACCCCGAACCGCTCGGCGATGCCCGGCAGCCACCAGACCGGATCGACCGCCGCCTTGGTCACGGCCACGTCGCGGGTTTCGTGAACGATGGTTCCGTCGATGTTCAGGCGTCCGGCGTCGATGGCCTGGCTGATCTCCGGCAGGGTCAGGCGCGCCTTGGTGACGGCGATGGTCGGGCGGATATCGACGCCTTCGCGAATCTCTTCGGCGAAAGCATCAGCCACCAGATGGCCCCACGGGTCGAGCGAGACGATCTTCTCGGCATTCTTCCACTGGGGAAAGGGACCGAACGAAAACGTCGGCTGGGTATTGGTCAGGTCCGGCCGCGATCCTGCCGGCATCGCGCCCGATGAAATCGCCAGGGCGCGGTACAGGGAATAGGCTCCGCCATGGGCCCCGATAGCATTGCGATCTGCGCCGGCATGGGCCGAGCCGATGACCGGGCCTCGCTCGCGTGCCGTGGGCGCTCCCCAATGGATCGGAAAGCGTCCGGCAGCTCCGCCGCCGGGGTGGGAGTTCAGGCGAATATGCCCGCTGCGATTGGACGACATTGTTTTGATGGTTCTTGTTGTTGTTTCCTCACCCCGACACAGCCGGGGAATCTGACAGTGAGACACCGCGTGGAATGACTGTCCAGCGTGATTTCACGTCACCCCAGATTGGCTCTGACGGAATCGCTCCTTTCGGCTAAACCCAGACCATGGCCTCCTCCGCCGGACCCGAGATCGAACGCCTCATCGGCCTGTTGTCAAAGCTGCCCGGTATGGGGCCGCGGTCGGCCCGCCGCGCGACCCTGGCCCTGCTGAAAAAGCGGGAACAATTGATGCAGCCACTGGCCGATTCCCTGGCCGAGACGGCGGCCAAGGTGCGGCCCTGTTCAGTCTGTGCGGCACCCGATACGCGCGACCCCTGTTCGATCTGTTCGGATGCGAGCCGCGATTCCTCCCTGATCTGCGTGGTCGAGGAGGCCGGGGCCCTGTGGGCTATGGAGCGGGTCGGGGCCTATCGAGGGCGCTACCATGTGCTGGGCGGCTTGCTGTCGGCGCTGGACGGCGTAGGCCCGGACGCCATTCGGGCCGGTGAACTGGTCCAGCGGGTGGGGGAGGGCCTTGTCAGCGAAGTCATCCTCGCCCTGCCGGCGACGGTCGATGGCCAGACCACGGCGCACTATCTGGCGGAGCGGTTGGCAAACACAGGCGTGTCGGTGACATCCCTGGCGCGCGGCGTTCCCGTCGGCGGCGAGCTCGACTGGCTGGATGACGGCACCATCGCCCAGGCTTTGCGCGCGCGTCGCCCGGCCTGAGCCGTTCCTCAGGGCCGGGTCACGAACCGCAGCCGCAAGGCGTTGTCCTCAGTGCTGCTTTCCCGCAGGTCGCCAGGGTCGAACCTCAGGTCGAGATTGCCGCTGGAGGTACAGTGCAGCTGGCCGCTGAACACCAACCACTGATGGCCGGCCGGCAGTGGCGTGCCCTCGATATTGGGTGTTCCCAGCGCATCGCCTGTCGCCCACAGCGACCCGCCCCGCGTATCCACGTAGCGCGGCGTGCTCAGACCCCGGGTGCCGGGCCCCGAGGCCGAGAAGTGCGCGGCCGGGTCATCGACCATGAAGGCGTCGATCGCAACGGCGAACTCCATCTGGGGCGCGTAGGTGTCGCCGGCATCGCAAAGACGGACGCCCCGAAACTGGATGACGTTGGATCGATCTCTCGGAAGCTCCAGAACTAGGGGTGCGTTGAAGGAGTAGGTGATCCGGGGGGGTGTGGGTCGGCCCGCAACGCCGATCCGGTTGTCGATCCGCCGTACAGCCACATAGACCGGCGCGCTGAAGGCCAGGTTCGGTCGCGTCGCGACGCCGGGCTGGTGTTCGGTCACGCTCGGCCGCAGCGTCGCGCAGGAATGCGGGGCCGAGATCGGGGCGCTGCGCACCGCTCCGTTCAGGACAAAGACGATCTGATGGTCCGCCGAGGCTCCACCGGTCACATTCACCCGGCGGGAGAAGGTCACATAGCCGTCTCTGGCCGTCAGGGTCATGCTTCCCGCCGAAACTCCATCCACGAGGATTTCGATATCGGCCTGGTTGCTGCGCACCGGATCGGTCTGGATCGGCAGGCGGGCGCTGATGTTGTAGCTGGCGCTCGACAGGTCAGCTGAGCAACGCAGGTCGCGGGTTGTAAAGCTCTCGACTCTCAGCTCGGTCTGGGTGGGGAGGGGGCGGAGCTGTCCGTCATTGTTCCGGGGCGTAATCGGCTGGCTCGGCTGCGTCGGCAGCGGACGGCCGGTGAATGGTCCGGGGCCCGGCGGCAGGGGCTGCGACTGCGCGGCAGCGATGGACCCGGTGGCGAGCGCCACCACTAGGGTTGCGCCAAGCAGGATCGATTTAACCGCCATCTTCGTCTCCCGGCCTTGCGGATCACGCGTGATCCCCGTTCCGGCAATCAGACCCGCAGATCGGCGTTCGTCAAGATGAGCAATCCTGACGCGGCCATCACGGGTCTAGCCGCCCGGTGTGTCCTCATTGACGATCTGGCAGGTCGTGGGGCGTCCGCCGACGTGAAAGCGATACTGGGCATTGGCCGGGACCTGAACGAAGCGGGTCTGATCGCCCTCGATTTCGTAGCGGATGACCAGATCATTGGGGCGACGGCACGGGCGCATCGACGAGCGATAGGATGCACAGTGCACGACGCCCGGCCCGAAGGTCAGATCGACCATCCCCGAACTGTGGATCACCGCATCACCGCGCGCGGCACCGGCGGCGAGAGCCGCGTCGAACGCGGCCTCGGTGATCTCGGGACACGGTCGCGAGGGGGCGTTGACCGGGGCGTAGGACGGCCCGCAGCCGACCATGACGACCAGAACGAGAAGAGGACAGGCGCGCATCAGAAAATTTGCGACCACCGCCATGACACTGATCAACGCAAACATCTGGGGCTCCGCACCTGCAGGGATTCGGGCAAGATAACACGGATAGGCGATACGCCCCGTCAAGGCGTCGCGCCCTGACGATTGCATCCGGCTCAGGAGTGGCCCCGTATAGGCAGACATGACCCAGAGCTTTCATCGTCGCGGCCTCCTGCTCACCGGAGCCGCCTTTCTCACCGCCGCCTGTACGGGTGGCCGCGCCGAGGCCCAGAGCAGCGGGGCCGAAGCGGCCTACGCCAATTCGCCGTTCCGGCGCGTCACCGATGCCCAGTGGCGGGCCCGTCTTTCGCCGCTGGCCTTTCAGGTGCTCCGCCACGAGGGGACCGAGCGGCCCGGCACCAGCGCGCTGAACGACGAGCATCGACGCGGCGTCTTTCACTGCCGGGGGTGTGACCTGCCGCTGTTTCGATCCCAGTGGAAGTTCGACAGCGGCACCGGTTGGCCGAGCTTCTATCGGGTGATCGACGGTGCCATCGGAACCCGCGCTGATTTCGCCATCGGTGTGCGCCGCACCGAATACCATTGCGCCCGCTGTCTGGGGCATCACGGCCACGTCTTCGAAGACGGGCCGCGCCCGACGGGCCTCAGATACTGCAACAATGGCGTCGCCCTGAGCTTCCGGCCGGCCTGATATGACCCTGATCCTGATCGCCTATCTCGGCGGGGTGCTGACCATTCTGTCGCCCTGCATTCTGCCGGTTCTGCCCTTCGTGTTTGCGCGAGCGGGGCGGCCGTTTCTGACCTCGACCCTGCCGATGATGGCGGGGCTGGCGCTGATGTTCGCTGGCGTGGCCACTCTGGCGGCGATCGGTGGGGCCTGGGCGGTGCAGGCCAATCAGTGGGGCCGGTGGATCGCCATCGTCCTGCTGGCGGCGTTCGGCCTGATGATGCTGTTCCCCGCCTTCGGCGACCGGGTGATGACGCCGCTGCAATCGCTCGGCGCGCGGCTGAGCGAACGGGTCCGGCCCGGCGGGTCTGAGGGACTGAACGAGGTCGGCGGCTCGCTCATCCTGGGGCTGGCGACGGGGCTTCTGTGGGCACCGTGCGCGGGGCCGATCCTGGGGCTGATCCTGACCGGGGCGGCGCTGAATGGAGCCAGTGCGTCCACCAGCCTGTTGCTGCTCGCCTATGCGCTGGGCGCGGCCACCTCGATGGCCCTGGCTCTGCTGGTCGGCGGGCGGGTTTTGAAAGCCATGAAGGGCTATTTGAAGCACGAGCGGGTCGTGCGCCGGGTGCTTGGGGCTTTGGTTCTGGTCGGGGTGGCGGCGATTGCTTTGGGGCTGGATCGGGGTGTGCTGGCGCAGGTGTCCGCGGCCTCGACCGAACGCATTGAACAGGGCCTCCTGGGCACCGGCGGCATGGGCCATACGGAGCCGGAGGCCGAGGCCAACGACTTCCGCGACTATGGTGTCGCGCCGCCCATCGACGGCGTCACCGAATGGCTCCAGGGCGAGCCGACCACCCTGGAGGACCTGCGCGGCAAGGTCGTGTTGATCGACTTCTGGACCTACTCCTGCATCAACTGCATCCGCACCCTGCCTCATCTGATCGAGTGGGATCGGCTCTATCGCGAGCACGGCCTGGTGGTCATCGGCATGCACGCGCCGGAGTTCGCCTTCGAGCGGGATCCGAATAACGTCCGCCGCGCGGTTGAGGATCTCGGCATCCCCTATCCGGTCGCTTTGGACAATGAGTTCAACGTCTGGCGCGCCTATCAGAACCGCTTCTGGCCGGCCCACTATTTCATCGACGCCAACGGCCACCTGCGCCACGTCCGCTTCGGCGAGGGCGACTATGAGCGTTCCGAGGCCATCATCCGCACCCTGTTGATGGAGGCCGGTGCCACCAACCTGCCGCCGCCCGCCGGCGGGACCGAGGCCGAGGGCGCCATGGCCCCCGACAGCGGCGCCGACCGCTCGCCGGAGACGTATCTGGGCACGGACCGGGGCATGAACTTCGTCACCGGCTCCGGCCCGCTCCAGCCTGACCACTGGGCCCTCGACGGCGCCTGGACCCGCGAAGGCCAGCGCGCCGTCCTCACCGGCCCGAGCGGCACCGTCCGCTATCAGTTCCGCGGCCGCGACGTGCACCTGGTCCTGGCCTCGACCACTGACCGCCCGGTTCGCTTCCGCATTACGATCAACGGCCAGCCCCCGGGGGACGCCGCCGGCACCGACGTCTCCCCCTCCGGTGACGGCGTCATCCGCGACCAGCGCCTCTACCAGCTCGTCCGCCTCCCCAACCCCGGCGGCGGCGAACTCCGCATCGAATTCCTCGACCCCGGCGCGGCGGCGTACGCCTTCACCTTCGGCTAGGTGCGACCGCCTCTGGCGCACCCGCCATTCAGGTTGGAGCCTGGCGGGACTCTGACTAGGGTTGGATCATGGACGAACAGGCATGGATGATCGCCGCGATGGCGGCGGGGGCGTTTTCGGTGCTGGCGCTGGTGTGGGCGGTGCTGGAGCGTCGGCGGGCGTCGGCGGCGGAGGCGCGGGCCTGGTCGCTGAGCGAGGAGCACGGCCGGGCGCTGGCCCGGGCCGAGGTCATGGAGGACGCGGCCGCCACCAACGCCGAGCTGGTCCGCGCCCAGGCCGCGCAGTCCGCGCAACAGGTGGCTGAGGCCCTGCTGAAACAGGCCGATGAGCGTTTCGCCTCGCGCGATCAGCTGTCCCACGCCCGGCTGGAGGCCCAGCTCAAGCCCGTGGCCGACACCCTGACCAAGTTCGAGGCCCAGGTTCAGGCGTTGGAAAAATCGCGGGCCGAAGAAACCGGCGGGCTGAAGGCCCAGATCACCGCCCTGATGGAGGCCTCGGTGGCCACCCAGGGCGAGGCCCGCAAACTGTCGGCGGCACTCCGGCGCGGGGCCGGTGTCCAGGGTCGCTGGGGCGAACAGACCCTTCGCAACGTGTTGGAAGCCGCGGGTCTGAACAATCGCTTCGATTTCGAGGAGCAGTTCACCGTCGAAACCGACGAGGGCCGCCGCCGCCCCGACGTCAAGGTGCGGATGCCCGGCGGCGGCGTCTTCGCCATCGACGCCAAGGTCTCGCTGAACGCCTTTCTCGAGGCGCAGGAGACGGCGGACGAACAGGCGCGCGAACAGGCCCTGATCCGCCACGGCCAGAGCCTGAAGGCGCATATGCAGGGCCTGTCGGCCAAGGCCTATTGGGACCAGTTCAAGGACGAGGGGTCGCCTGACTTCGTGGCCATGTTCGTGCCCGGCGACGGTTTCCTGGCCGCCGCCCTGGAGCGCCAGCCCGACCTGATGACCGAGGCGATGGACAAGCGCGTCCTTATCGTCACCCCGACCACCTTGTTCGCCCTGTGCAAGGCCGTCGCCTACGGCTGGCGGGCGGAGGAGCAGGGGGCCAATGCGGCCAAGATCGCGGCGCTCGGCAAGGAGCTCTACAAGCGCCTGTCGGTTATGGGCGGCCACGCCGCCTCGGTCGGCAAGGCGCTCGACGCCGCCGTCGGTCGGTACAACCAGTTCGTCGGCTCGCTGGAGAGCCAGGTCATGGTCCAGGCCCGCCGCTTCGAGGACCTGGCCGTTGATCACGAGGGCAAGGACATCCCCGAGATCGCCCCCGTCGAGGCCGCGCCGCGCGCGCTCAGCCGACCGGAGCTGGTGGAACAGGCGCGTGACAAGGAAGCCGCCGAATGAACGGCTGGGTCTGGACGGCGATCCTGCTGACGATCTCGAACGCCTTCATGACCCTGGCCTGGTACGGCCATCTGAAGTTCCCGGCCAAGGCCTTGTGGCTGGTGGTCCTGGCCTCGTGGGGCATCGCCTTTTTCGAATACTGGTTCGTCATCCCGGCCAACCGCATCGGCTATGCGTCCGGGCTGAACCTGGCCCAGCTCAAGATCATGCAGGAGGTGATCACGCTTCTGGTCTTCGCCGCCTTCATGGTGCTGGTCATGGGCGAGCGGCTGAAATGGAACCACGCGGCGGCGTTCCTGTGCATGATCGCGGCGGTGGCCTTCGTTTTTCTGGACAAGCTGCGCCCGGTGTGATGCCTCAGCCGAATGACTGACGAAGACCGCAACGGCCCGCCCGACACCACCCCCCAGATCCGCGTCATCGCCATGCCCTCGGACACCAATCCCAATGGCGACATCTTCGGCGGCTGGCTGCTGTCGCAGATGGACCAGGCGGCGGCGTCGGCGGCCTATGAGGCGGCGCAGGGGCGCTGCGTGACCGTGGCCGTCGACGCCATGGTGTTTCACCATCCCGTCTATGTCGGCGATGTCGTCAGCCTGTTTGCCAAGGTGGTGCGGCGTGGGCGGACCTCGGTGGGCGTCTTCGTCGAGGCCTGGCGCAGCCCGCGCGAGCGCGAAGCCTATGAGAAGGTGACCGAGGGCGTGTTCACCTTCGTCGCCATCGACGAGAACAAGCGCCCGCGCGTGCTGCCGGACGCGTAGGAGGCCTGATGCGTCCCCCCCGCCCGCCGCCTACGGCGACAGGGAGGAGACATTGCGGTCGCCACTGGAACCCCGCCCCCGCCATCGCTATCTTTCCTCCGATGATCGACGCCCTCTACAGCGACCGGATCCTGAAGCTCGCGGCCAATATGCCGCGGGCCGGGCGGTTGGCTGCGCCGCAAGGGACGGCCGAGGGGGTCGCCAAGCTGTGCGGCTCGACGGTGGTCGTCGATGTGGTTCTGGATGATCAGGGGCGGGTCGCGGACTTTGCCCAGGACGTCCGGGCCTGTGCGCTGGGTCAGGCCTGCGCCGCCATCGTCGGTGAAAGCGTGATCGGCGCGACGATCGAGGAACTGGAAACGGCGCGCGATCAGCTCAAGGCCATGCTGAAAGAGGCCGGTCCCGCGCCGACCGGGCGCTTTGCCGGCCTGGCCATTCTGGAGACGGTGCGGGACTATCCGGCGCGCCACGCCTCGACGATGATCCCGATCGAGGCTGCGGCGGCTGCAGCACGCCAGGCGCTGGATCGAACTAGGATCGCCGGCGCGGCTTGATCCAACCATTTCGCAGGTGCGATAAGCCCGCGAACTGCTTCGTGAAATGAAACGCGCCGGCATGGGCATCTATGAATCCAGCGTCCGTGGGGCCCATCGGGCCTACAAGCTGACGCTCTCGCCGTTGATTGGAAATCAGTGCCGCTTCCTGCCGACCTGTTCGGATTATGGAGCCCAGGCGCTGATTGATCACGGGCCGGTTCGCGGCGGCTGGTTGACCCTGCGCCGCGTCTGCCGGTGCACACCATGGGGCGGATCGGGCTATGACCCGGTGCCGCCCAAGAAAGACTGAGACGATGATCGACCTGATCTTCCCCGATGGAAACAGCCGCCAGTATCCGGACGGCACGACGGCCTTTGAGGTGGCCAAGTCCATCGCGCCGTCGCTGGCCAAACGCGCCGTGCTGGCCGAGCTGGACGGTGAGTTGCGCGATCTGCACCGCGAGATCGAAAAGGGCGGGGCCTTCCGCCTGATCACGCGTGACGATCCCGAGGCGTTGGAGACGATCCGCCACGACACCGCCCACGTCCTGGCCGAGGCCGTTCAGGAGCTGTTCCCCGGCACCCAGGTGACCATCGGCCCGGCCATCGAGGACGGCTTCTACTACGACTTCGCCCGCGACGAGCCGTTTTCGACGGACGACTTCGAGAAGATCGAAGCCAAGATGCGCGAGATCGTTGATCGCGACGCCCCCATCGTGCGTGAGGTCTGGGACCGCGAGGTCGCCATCAAACATTTCGAGGATGTGGGTGAGGCCTACAAGGCCGAGATCATCCGTGATCTTCCGGCCGGCGAACCGATCACGATCTACAAACAGGGCGACTGGGCTGACCTTTGCCGGGGCCCGCACTTCCCCTCGACCAAGTCGGTCGGCAAGGCGTTCAAACTGACCAAGCTGGCCGGAGCCTATTGGCGCGGCGATCACCGCAATGCCCAGCTCCAGCGGATGTACGGCACGGCCTGGGCCAGCGAGGCGGACCTCAACGCCTACCTCGAACGCATCGAGGAAGCCGAGAAGCGCGACCACCGCAAGCTCGGCAAGCAGATGGGCCTGTTCCATATGCAGGAAGAGGGCCGCGGCATGGTCTTCTGGCATCCCAAGGGCTGGCGTCTGTGGCGCACGCTGGAAGCCTATATGCGCCGCCGCCTGGATGCCGCCGGCTATGTTGAGGTCAAGACGCCTCAGGTGCTGGACCGGTCTTTCTGGGAGAAATCCGGCCACTGGGACAAGTACCGCGAAAACATGTTCGTTTGCGAGACGGTCGAGGGCGAGACGCTTTCGCTCAAGCCGATGAACTGCCCCGGCCACGTCCAGATATTCAACGTCGGTCAGCGGTCGTATCGGGAACTGCCGATCCGCATGGCCGAGATGGGCTCATGTCATCGGTATGAGCCGTCCGGCTCATTGCACGGTCTGATGCGCGTGCGCGCCTTCACCCAGGACGACGCTCACATCTTCTGTCGCGAGGATCAGATCGAGGGCGAAACGGCGCGGTTCATCGAACTATGCCGGTCAATCCACGCCGACCTGGGCCTGGAGGCGGAATATATCTCACTGGGCACCCGGCCTGAGCTGCGGGCCGGTACCGATGAATTCTGGGACAAGGCTGAGGGCCAGATGCTGGCGGCGGCTCGCCAGGCCGGGGTTGAGCCGGTGATCACCGAGGGCGACGGGGCCTTCTATGCGCCCAAGCTGGACTTCGTCATTCGTGACGCCATCGGTCGCCAGTGGACCTGTGGCACCATCCAGCTCGACTATGTGCTGCCCGAGCGCCTGGACGCGGAGTATGTCGGCGAGGATGGTGGCAAGCACCGACCGGTCATGCTGCACCGAGCGATCCTCGGCTCGTTCGAACGGTTCCTCGGTATACTGATCGAGCACTATGCGGGGGCGTTCCCCCTGTGGCTGGCCCCGACCCAGGTGGTTGTCGCGACCATCACCTCGGACGCGGACGACTATGCCCGCCAGGTCGCAGAGCGTCTGAGCGCCGCGGGCCTTCGGGTCGAGACGGATCTCCGCAACGAAAAGATCAACTACAAGATCCGAGAGCATTCCTTGGCCAAGGCCCCCATCATTGCCGTGGTCGGGCGCAAGGAGGCCGAGGACGGAACCGTCGCCCTGCGTCGTCTGGGCACAGGGAACGCCCAGGAGTTGATTTCGCTCGACGAAGCTGTTCAGACGCTGACGATGGAAGCCACTCCTCCCGACCTGCGGTAGTCGGTTCGGGGGTGTTATGGGTCGAGACGAAGCGTACAGCCGTTGCCGGTGTGTTGGAGGCGGGAGCCACAGTGAACAAGCTCGTTCCAGTTCGGAACTTTCCCCATTTCGAGCTTGAGGACCCGTCTGCCGAAGTCTCGGTGATCATGGTCGTCTATATGACGGGCCCGGCCTTGTTCACGTCGATCGCGCGGGTTCTGGCCGATCCAGACGTCGATGATTTCGTCATCGTCGACAACGGCTCGTCCGAACCGGATCAGGCGCGGCTGTTCGCCATCAGCCAGACGGATGATCGTGTTCGTCTTCTCCAGGGGCATGGCAATATCGGCTTTGCCAAGGGTGCCAACCTGGGGGCCTCAGCCGCGCGCGGGCGCTTTCTGGTATTCCTGAACCCGGACGCCTTCCTTGAGCCCGGCTGCGTTCGTGCCCTGGTGGACTCCACCAAAGGTCAGCCCAGTCCCTGTATCGTCGGGGCACGGGTGCTGAATGAAGATCGGACCGAACAGCGGGGAGCCCGCCGCTATGAGGTGACGCCGGTAACCACGCTGCTCAGCTTTACGCGCCTGGCGGAGATGGTGCCGGCCTTGCGCAAGTTCGAGATCCACCTTGAGAGCGAGCCCCTTCCTGAAGGCCCGCTTCCGGTGCCGACCATCTCGGGGGCCTGTTTCGCCGTCGGCCGGGCCGATTTCCGATCTCTGCGCGGCTTTGACGGAGACTTCTTCCTGCACGTTGAAGACGTCGACCTGTGCTGGCGGGCGCGCAAGATGGGCGGAGCGGTCCTGTTCCATCCAAGGGCAGAGGTCGTTCACCTGGGCCACACGAGCCTGGTGGAACCCCTCTTCGTTGAGTGGTTCAAGGGGCTGGGTCTGGCCCGCTATTTCGTCAAGCGGGCCGATAGCTGGCCGCGCCGCCTGCTGGCCTACGGGCTATCGCCCCTGATCGTTGTGGCGTCGGTCAGCCGCCCGCTGCTGCGCCGTTTGACCGGGCGCAGCTAGCGGGACCGGGCGAAATCAGGCGGCGGCTTCGCCACCATCCCCCTTGCCGCCGTACCAGTCGATATTGCGGGTGAACCACATCACCGCGGCGATGGCGGCGAAGCTGGCCAGGGCACCGACGAGCAGGGCGTAATCCTCCAGCCGCATCAGGACGTAAATCAGCCCATAGAGGAAGGTGAAAGCCACCAGTGCGCGCACCCCTTGCGCCCGACTCTTGAAGGTCCAGCCCGCATAGGCGGAAATCAGCGCCACGGTGGCCGTCGCGGCGATGCCGAAGGCGATGTCGAAGCCCGTGTGCTCGGCGATCGACAGCAGCAGCATATAGAAGATCACCTGGGCCAGGCCGACCAGGATGTACTGCGCCGGGTGGACCCGCTTGCCGGTCGTCGTTTCGAACAGGAAATAGGCCAGAAACACCAGGCCGATGAACATCGGCGCGTACTTCAGGCTGCGGCTGACCGACTGATACGGATTGGCTGGTTCGATGAAGCTGACGGCCAGTTCGTTGGTGCCCAGGCGCGACAGGGTGTCGGTGCCGCCCTCTGCCGGCACGCCGCGCGCGACATAGGGGATCGACCATGCCGCCTCGAAACCGGGGCCTTGCGCTGCCGGACCCTGATCGGTCGGCAGGAAGCCGCCGCCATAGGACGGATGGGGCCAGTCGCCGGAAACGGCGGCCGTTGTTGTCCGGGCGAACGCGAGAATGGCCAGCCGCTGTGCGCCGGAGAAGTTGGCCTCACCACGCACTTCGACTGGGCCGGCGGCCCGATCCACCTCACCGAGAGGCGTCGAGAACAGGCCCAGGGTCGGTGCCCCGGCACCGCGGACCTCGGGGCTGGAATAGTTGCCGTCCGACCCGTCCAGGGAGATGTTCGACAACAGATTGGCCGGCTCAAGGGCGACCGGCTCGCCGCCGCCGACCGCGAGGGTCAGATCCGAGCGCGCGCCTCGCACACCGGAGGCACCGACGATGAGCTCCGCTCGCGACCAGTCCAGCACCGCCCCGGCTGGGGCCTCATCTCCGGCCTCGGCCAGGTTGAAGGTGGCGGCATAGGTGACGTCGGCCTCATAGACCGGCACCCGGAACAGGGACCGCTTGCGCAGTTCGGACTCGGTGCCCACCGTCATGTTTCCGGTTTCAGGATAGATGATCCAGACCGACTGCGTTGTCGTCGCCGGCTGTCCGGCCTCAGCTGCGCGCGTCAGGCTGTAGGGCACCGCGACGACCGGTCCGAGGAAGGTCTGAGGTCCGCCCATCAGACCACCAACCTCCGCGGCCACCGTCTCGGCGCGGTTGGTTCGATCCATCAGCAGGCCGAACACCATCAGGGCCGGTATGCTCATCAACAGCGCCAGCCCACAGACCAGAAGCAGCTTCAACCCCAGCGACCGGCGCGGAAAAGGCAGTTTGAGCGAATTGGTGTCGGCCATGTCGGTGTCTCCATCCCTGACGTGAGGCGACACCGCCTGTCAGGCGAAATCAAGGCCGAGGTGCGAGGAAACGGGCTGACGGAGTCTGATAGCTCTGTCTCCTCCCTGCCGCGCAGCGGTGGGGAGTGGGACCACGAAGTGGTGGAGGGGCCGGCGACCGAAGGACGCCGGTGCGGCGGAGAGAGTCCCCTTCGGCCCGTCGCGACGCACCGAACCACCTCCCCATCAAAGGTGGGGAGGAGACAAGATCGCTAGTATTTCCGCGCCATCGGCGGGAACGGCTCGACCGCGTCGGTGAGGGTGAAATCGTGAACCGGGCGCTCGCCGAGGGTCACCTTGCCCTTGTCGTCGCACCAGGCCAGCGTGTGCTTCATCCAGTTCTTGTCGTCGCGATCGGGGAAGTCCTCGCGGGCGTGAGCGCCGCGGCTCTCCTTGCGGTTTTCGGCACCTTCGATGGTGACCAAGGCCTGATCGATCAGGTTCATATATTCCAGCGTCTCGACCAGATCGGTGTTCCAGATCATCGTCCGGTCGGTCGTCTTGATGTCGTCCGAGGCGGCGCGCACAGCGCGCACGGCCTGGATGCCTTCTCTCAAAGTCTCGCCGGTCCGATAGACAGCGGCGTCCTTTTGCATGGCCTTCTGCATCCGCAGGCGCAGCTCGGCCGTGGGGGTCGAGCCATTGGCGTGGCGCAGGCGATCCAGGCGATCCAGATGCCCTTCGGTCGAGGCCGGGGCCACCTCCGGGATGGCGCCGCGCTCAACCACGTCGGCGGCGCGCAGGCCTGCGGCCCGGCCGAACACCACCAGATCGATCAGCGAGTTCGATCCGAGGCGATTGGCCCCGTGCACCGACACACAGGCCGCTTCGCCCACGGCCATCAGGCCCGGCACCACCTTGGACGAGTTGTCGCCGTCACGGGTCAGAACCTCGCCGTGGTAGTTCGTGGGGATGCCGCCCATGTTGTAGTGGACGGTCGGCAACACCGGAATCGGTGCCTTGGTCAGGTCGACCCCGGCGAAGATCTTGGCGCTTTCGGAGATGCCGGGCAGGCGCTCGTGCAGGATCTTCGGATCCAGATGGTCCAGGTGCAGGAAGATGTGGTCCTTGTTCGGGCCGACGCCGCGACCCTCGCGGATCTCCACCGTCATGGCGCGCGAAACCATGTCGCGCGGGGCCAGGTCCTTCACCGACGGGGCGTAGCGTTCCATGAACCGCTCGCCTTCGGAGTTGGTCAGATAGCCGCCTTCACCGCGGGCACCCTCGGTGATCAGGGTGCCGACGCCATAGATGCCGGTCGGGTGGAACTGGACGAACTCCATGTCCTGCAAGGCCAGGCCGGCGCGCAGCACCATGGCATTCCCATCACCGGTACAGGTGTGGGCGCTGGTGGCTGAGAAATAGGCGCGGCCATAGCCGCCAGTCGCCAGGATGACGAGCTTGGCGCGGAAGCGGTGGATGGTACCGTCATCCAGCTTCCAGGCGGTGACGCCACGACAGGCACCGTCCTCCATGATCAGGTCGAGCGCGAAATACTCGATGAAGAAGTCGGTCGAATGCTTGACCGACTGGCCGTACAGGGTGTGCAGCATGGCGTGACCGGTGCGGTCGGCGGCCGCGCAGGTGCGCTGAACCGGGCCGCCCTTGCCGAAGTCCTTGGTCATGCCGCCGAAGGCACGCTGGTAGATCTTGCCTTCTTCGGTGCGGCTGAACGGCACGCCCCAGTGTTCCAACTCGTAGACCGCCTTGGGTGCCTCGCGGCACATATATTCGATGGCGTCCTGGTCGCCGAGCCAGTCCGAGCCCTTGACGGTGTCGAACATATGCCAACGCCAGTCGTCCTCGCCCATATTGCCGAGCGAGGCGGCGATGCCGCCCTGGGCTGCGACTGTATGGCTGCGGGTCGGAAAGACCTTGGTGACGCAGGCGGTCTTCAAGCCCGCCTGGGCGCATCCGAGCGCCGCGCGCAGGCCCGAGCCGCCGGCTCCGACCACCACAACATCATAGGCGTGATCGACGATCTGATAGGTGGTCACAGTGTCAGGCTCCGGCCGGCGCTTGCGCCAGCGCGATCAGGATGATGAAGGCTAGGCCGGCGCCTGCCAGCGCCAGACAGCCGAGAAGGTTGAGCATCAGGGCCAGTTTGCCCGTCGACCCGTGGACATAGTCCTCGATGATCACGCGGATACCCAGATGGAGGTGATAGACGGCCACCAGCAATCCGACCGCCAGCAGCATGGCATTGGTCGGCATGGCCAGCCAGGCCAGCGCCTGGGCATGATCCAGTCCGGGCACGGTGGCCCCGGCCACCAGGGCCCAGAGCATCAACGGCACGAGAACGATCGCGGACGCGCGCTCCTTGATCCAGGTCCAGGCTCCGGTCTTTTCGGAGGATTTGACGTGCGAGCTGCTCATCAGGCCACCCCAGCGCGCATCAGCAGGAACCAGAACACCGCCGTGCCCCCGATGGAGAAGCCGATCGAGGCCCACGACATGGCGTCCGCTGTCCCCAGCGAGAAGCCGACGCCCGCGTCCCAAATGAGATGCCGGATGCCCGAGGCCAGATGATAGAAGGCCGACCAGGATACGCCGATCCAGACGATCAACCCGATCCAGGACCCTGAAAGGCCGGTGAAGGTTGCGTAGGCCTCGGGGCCGGCCATCAGACAGGCCAGCCAGGCCACGACAAGAACGGCCCCGACGGCCAGGCCGATTCCGGACGCGCGATGCAGGATCGACGCAGCCATGGTGACGTGCCAGCGCCAGATCTGAAGATGCGGCGATAGCGGGCGGTGTGGCGTCTCAGTCATGCGGAGCGCGACTCTCTTCCAGCGGAGCGATAAAGCGCCCCGCTTTTGGAACCCACGACCGGGCCTGTCAACGCGACGGGCCGTGCGAAACGCTCGCATCTACAGGGGCAGGGCTCTCGCGCAGCGACGGATCAGCTCCATGACGTCGGCTTCATCCTGGTAGAGGCCAAAACCGAACCGGATCGTATCGGCGCGAACGTCTGTCACAACATCGGCCGAGATGAGGGCTTGCTGCCACCCCTGGGCCTCGGGGTGCTGGAACGCCAGGAAACGCGCGCGCGGTCCGTCGCCTTCAACCGGATTGAGCAGATCCGCCCGGGTCAGGGCCCCGGCCTGTCCGCTCGTCACCGCCGTCTGGAACAGTCTCATCAGACGGGTGGCATGGTCCGAGACCGTTTCGGTTGTCAGGGCGTGATCATCCAGCATCCGCCGCACGGCATTGAACCGATACAGGCCGCTGACGTCGAAGGTCGCGCCCCAGAACCGCCCCGCGTCGAGGCGGTACTTCACCCCATTTGGCGGCCCTGCCAGATTGCCGAACTCGGCGTACCAGCCGGTCGTGACCGGTCGCGGGCAATAGCCGTCCGGCGCATGCAGGAAACAGACGCCCTCCCCACTCATGGCGTATTTGTAGCCACCGGCCAGATAAAAGACCTTGTCGGCCACGCGCGACAGATCGGTCGGGGTGGCCATGAAGCCGTGATAGCCGTCGATCACCACCCATGGCCCCGCTGGATCAGCCAGCGCCGCCAGATCCTCGATCCGGTCAAATGTCTGCCCGGTTCTGAAGAAGACCTGGCTGACCAGGATCCAGTTGAAGCGGCCCGTGCGCGCCGCCTCGACGAACCGGTCCGCGAAGGTGTCGAACGGCTCGACCGGTACGCGCACCACCTCCGCCAGGCCGGCCTCTTCCCAGCGCTCGCTCTGACGGCGGAAGGAGTGGAACTCGCCATCAGTGGCCAGAATTCGGACCGGGCGACGCTCGATCCCGGAGAACAGCCGGATCAGGAAATCATGGGTGTTGGACGAGAACACCAGGCTGTTCGGGTCCGGTAGGCCCAGCTCACGCGCGATGTGCCCCTGCGCCCGCGGGATGACCGTTTCGAAAATCGGCCTCCATTTCTCGTCCGCGTGGCGCATGGCATCGTCCCAGGCCAGCCCTTGCGCCGCGTAGGAGGCATCCGGCCACAGGTGATGGCTGTGCGCTGCGAAGTGCAGACGATTGGGGGCGAGGCCCAGTGCGCGCGAAAAGAGCGGCTTGAAGGTCACAGCGCCGTCCTGAGGGTCCACAGTTCGGGGAAGGCCCGCTTGGACAGGGTGGAGGCGAGATAGGCGACGCCCGGCGTGCCGCCCGTCCCCTTCTTGCCGCCGATGATGCGCTCAACCGTTAAAACGTGCTTGTGCCGCCAGGTGATCAGGGCGTCGTCCAGATCCACCAGCTTTTCAGCCAGCTGATACAGTTCCCAGTATTTGCGGGTGTCGCGATAGACCATCAGCCAGGCCGCTTCGACGCCTTCGGACGGCGCATAGGCCTGGGTGACGTCGCGGTTCAGCACCTCTTCGGGCACCGGCAAGCCATGCTGCGCGAGCTGGAACAGGGCATCGTCGTACAGACTCGGCTGTTCCAGCGCCTCGACCAGCGCCGCATGCGCCGCCGGCCGGTCGGTGTGGAACCTGAGGAACGCCGGATCCTTCAATCCCAGCAGATACTCCAGCCGCCGGAACTGGTCGGACTGAAACCCTGACGACCCGCCCAATTCCTCGCGGAACGACAGATAGTCCGCCGGCGTCATGGTCGAGAGGATTTCCCAGCTCTGGGTCATCACGGCCTGAATGCGACTGACCCGCGCCAGTGACTTGTAGGCGGGCACCAGATCGCCGGACCGGATCAGCCGTTTGGCCAGGCCGACCTCATGCAGAATCTGCTTGAGCCACAGTTCCTTGGTCTGATGGATGATGACGAACAGCATCTCATCATGCTGCTCGCTCTGCGGATGTTGCGCCGTCAGCACCTGGTCCAAGGTCAGGTAGCGGGCATAGGTCATATCGGTCATGGCAGGGGATTTAAGGGAAATCGCCGTCGCATGCACGGTCCCTTCGTGACCTTCGTGACCGACTTTGTGTCCGTGGTGAAGAACCGGGTGCATCACAAAGATCACACAGGACCCACGAAGAGCACAAAGGTTTCCTCGCGGAGCCTCTCAAATCCGTAAGTGGACGCCCCCGTCCCATCCCCTAAGGTCGCCGTCGTCCCTTTCGGAGAGTTTCCATGTTCGACCGTCGTTCAGTTCTTCTCGGCCTGGCCTTGTCCGCCGCGGCTCCGGCGGCCCTGGCCCGCACCGCCTTTCAGGATGGACCCGCAGCCGGTCCCGACGCCGACCTGGTCGAGGCCCTTGACGCCGCCTTCATGGAAGCCGCCCGAACCTCGCCCGAGACGCTGACCGGCCTGGGTCTCAAGGAACGCTACGGCGAGCTGGACGACTATACGCCGGGGGGCGCGGCGGCGAACCTGCTTCTGGCCGCCGCCCAGGCCTCCGACATCGTCGGACGGTTCGAAAACGCCGACCTGTCCGAGCAGGGCCAACTGTCGCTCCGCCTCCTGGCCGAGGGCGTGGTCCAGCAGCGCGCCCTGTACCGGTACCGCCAGCACCAGTATTTGATCACCAAGTCCGGCAGCGTCATGAGCGCCCTGCCGGTCATGCTGATGAACCAGCACCGCGTCGACGATGTCTCGGATGCCCGTGCCTACATCTCTCGCCTGACCGCAGTGGAGCGGGTGATGCGCGAGGTTGCTGCCGATTTCCGCGATCGCGCCGCCGCCGGCTTCGCGCCGCCGGCCCTGACCTATCAGCCGAACCTGACGACCGGCCGGGCCATCATCTCGGGGGCTCCCTTCGAAGAGGGTGCGGAGTCTCCCCTGTGGACCGACATCCAGGCCAAGGTGAATGCGCTCGACATCCCTGACGGTGAGAAGGTCGAGATCCTGGGTGACGCCCGCGCCGCCCTGACCGGTCCCTTCAAGGCCGGCTATGAGGTCTTCCTGGCCGCCATTGCCGAGGTCGGCGAGGGCCGCACCGCCAACGACGGTGTCTGGGCCTTGCCAGACGGGGCCGCCTACTACGAGGCCATGCTCGGCTTCTATAACTCCACCGACGACACCGCCGACTGGATCCACGAGACGGGCCTGGCCGAGGTCGCACGCCTGCGCGGCGAGATGGAGGTCATCAAGGACCGGGTCGGCTTTGACGGCGACCTGCAGGCCTTCTTCGAACACCTGCGGACCGACCCCCAGTTCCAGTATCCGAACACGCCCGAGGGCAAGGAGGCCTTCCTCGAGGACAGTCGCCGCTACATCGCCCAGGCCATGGACATTGCCCCCCAGTGGTTCCACACCCTGCCGCAGGCCCCGCTCGAGGTCCGCGCGGTCGAGACCTGGCGCGAACAGACGGCCTCTACCGCCTTCTACAACCAGCCCTCCCAGGACGGGACGCGGCCGGGAATCTATTACGTCAACCTGGCCGACATGACCCAGGTGTCCAAACCCTCCGCCGAGGGCATCGCCTACCATGAGGGTGCGCCGGGTCATCACTTCCAGATCGCCCGCGCCATGGAACAGCCGGGCCTGCCGATGTTCCGCAAATACGGCTTCTACGGTGCCTATGCCGAAGGCTGGGGCCTTTATGCTGAAAAGCTCGGCAAGGAGATGGGCTTCTACCAGGATCCCTATTCCGACTTCGGCCGCCTGACGATGGAGATCTGGCGCGCCATCCGCATGGTCGTGGACACCGGCATCCACACCCGCCGCTGGACGCGCGAGCAGGCGGTTCAGTACTTCACCGAGAACTCCATGGTCGCCCCCCTGACCATCGACCGCGAGATCGACCGCTACATCTGCTCACCCGGCCAGGCCACCAGCTACAAGGTCGGCATGCTCAAGATCCTGGCCCTGCGCGCCGCCGCCCGCGAGCGCATGGGCGACCGCTTCGACATCAAGGATTTCCACGAAGTCGTCCTGGGCGTCGGGGCGGTGCCGCTCGGCGTCCTTCAGGAACGCGTCGAGGCCTGGGCGGCAGAGTAGGCTTCAACAAAAAAGGCCCCGGACGCTGCCGGGGCCTTTTCGTATTCGGGGAGGAAGAAATCCTCAGCCTTCGGTCGTTTCCGGGGCTTCCGGGGCGGCCGGAACCTCGTGGACGGTGGCTTCGATTTCGGTGTTGCGGACCTGGCGTTCGGCGATACGGGCCGACTTGCCGCGGCGGTCGCGCAGATAATACAGCTTGGCCCGGCGCACGGCACCGTGGCGCTTGACCTCGATGGATTCGATCATGGGGCTCAGCACCGGGAAGACCCGCTCGACGCCCTCGCCGAAGCTGATCTTGCGGACGGTGAAGCTCTCCATCAGGCCGGCACCCGAGCGGGCGATGCAGACGCCTTCGAAGGCCTGAACGCGCTCGCGCTCGCCTTCCTTGATGCGCACGTTGACGCGCAGGGTGTCGCCGGGACGGAAGGCCGGGGTCTTGCGCTTGGCGGCCAGACGGTCGGCTTCTTCCTTCTTGAGGGTCTCAAGAATGTTGGTCATCGTCATGTCTCCTGGGCTTCATTGGCCCTTTAGCTGTAAGTTGGCGAGGTGGGCGGCCCAGAGGTCTGGACGCCGTTCCCGCGTAGCCGCTTCCCGTTGTTCCCGCCGCCATCTGGCGATCCGCTTGTGATCGCCTGACAACAGGACCTCGGGGATGTCGAGGCCCTCGAAACTCCGCGGTCGCGTGTACTGCGGATGCTCGAGAAGGCCGTCCTCGAAGCTTTCTTCCTGGGTGGATGCCGCCTCGCCCAGGACCCCCGGGATCAGCCGCACGCACGCCTCAATCACCACCATCGCCGCCGCCTCGCCGCCGGCGAGAACCGCGTCTCCGACGGAGATTTCCTCGAACCCCCGGGCGTCGAGCACCCGCTGGTCCACCCCCTCGAACCGACCACAGAGGACGACGACGCCGTCTCCCGCAGCCCATTCTCTGACACGCGCCTGGGTCAGGGGCCGGCCCCGGGCGCTCATGCACAAAAGCGGCCGCTGCGGCCCTTCCAGGCTATCGAGAGCCCGGGCCACCACGTCCGCCTTCAGTACCTGTCCTGGACCGCCCCCCGCAGGGGTGTCGTCCAGGAAGCCGCGCCTATCGGCGCTGAAGCCCCGAATGTCAAGGGTTTCCAGCGCCCAGAGTCCCTTCTCGCGCCACGCCGTCCCGATCAACGAAACGCCGAGCGGCCCGGGAAAGGCTTCGGGGAACATGGTCAGGACGGTCGCGGTAAAGGGCATGGGGCCTCTTACTCTTCGCGCCTTCAGGGGAGAAGGGGCAGGAGTAGCTTGACGAGGCGTCTCCGGCGTCAGCAGGATCGCGGGTTGTCGGGAGGAATCTATGCGCGTTCTGATTCTGGCTGCGGCCCTGCTCGTATCGGCGTGCTCCGCCTCCTCCGTCGCGGGGCCGGGACCGGCCCAGCCGGAGGTTGTGCGCATCGAACGAGCGGGAGACGTTTCCCTCATGGCTGGCAGCATTGAGGAGGGCGCGAGCTATTCCTTCAACGTTTGGTACGAGAACGCTGGGGGGCAGCTTGGCGAGCCGACCGGCGTAGGCTGGTCGATCCGGTTCGGGGCCTACTGTCGCGACCGTTTTAGTTTCGTGCAGTCCGTTCTCCTCGGGCCGCAAGGCCAGGTCTGGCGCGGGTACCGCGTGCCGGTGCCGGCCGGCCCCGTCAGGGGGCAGGATTGGTCCAGCGGTTCTGATGGAGCGGGAGCCTATGGCGGACCCGCCACGCCCGGGCTTTTGGAGGCGATGACTGAAGGTGGCCGATTTACCCTCGCGCTCGAGGACGACGAGGGCCAACGTTGGAACGCAGTCGAGATCGACACCCTGTCCTCAACCGAACGAGAGCGCATGTATCAAACCTTCATCGCCGCCAATCCGGATCCTGCGGCTGACGCCGGGAACGGGATGCTGGTGGTGGATGTGCTCCCGCCTAGCCCATCCAACCCGCCGCGAGCCTGTCCCTGACAGGCCTTCTGTGCCATTGTCGGCGCGGCTTTCAGCGGAGGACGCCATGATCGGCTATGTGACGCTCGGCACCAATGATCTGGAGCGCGGGGCGGCCTTCTACGACAAGGTCTGCGGGGCGCTCGGCACGGGGCGGATGATGGAGTGGCCCGGTGCCATCGCCTGGGGCACGGCCGGCGGCGGGGCCGGCATCGGCCTGACGCAGCCGTTCGACAAACAGGCCGCCACCGTCGGCAACGGCGTCATGGTCGCCCTGGAATGCGCCAGCCCGGCCCAGGTGCGCGAGGTCTACGACATCGCCCTGGCCAACGGCGGCACCGACGAAGGTCCCCCCGGTCCGCGCGGCGACGGATTCTACGCCGCCTATTTCCGTGACCCGGACGGCAACAAGCTGAACGCCTTCGTCATGGGGCCGGGGGCGGCGGAATGAGGCGGGCGTCGGGCGCGGCAGGGCTGCTGGCGGCGATGATGCTCGCCGCCGGGGCCGGAACAGCCCAGGCGCAGGAGCCGGAATACTCCCCCTTCGCCGAGCGGGTGTCGCTGGCCTTCCAGGCCTGGGCCGAGGTCCGATGGGCCGCCTTCTCAACGTCCCCGGCCTATGACGGTCGGGACGGCGAGGGGTGTCGCTGGGAGTTGTACGATTGGACGTCCGAGGCTCACGACCTCGAAGACCATGTCCAGATATTCCTGGGACTCGACCGCGTGATGAGCGACCCCGAGGATCTCGAGGCCCTCAGGAACCATTTCGCCCAGCTGACCGACGTTCCAGCCCATTGGCGTGATCAGCGTGAATGGCGTGTCCGCAACGCCTGCGAGCCGGAAGGCCACGATCTGACGACTTTCGACACTGTGGCCGACCGCTACGACGCCATGATCGCGGCCATGCAGGCTGCGCCCGAATGAGCTGGACCCCCGATCCCGCCTTCGAGCCCGGGTCCTGGGTGATCAAGGACCTCCCGCTGTGCCAGGTCCGGTTCCAGGACGACGCACGCTTCCCCTGGCTGATCCTTCTGCCGCGCGTTCCCCACGCGGTGGAGCTGACCGACCTGACGGCTGCGGATCGCGGGCGATTGATGGAGGAGGTCATCGTCGCGTCGATGGCCGTGCGGCGGCTGGGAGAATATCTGGAGCGCCCGGTCGTGAAGCTGAATGTGGCGACGCTGGGCAACGTCACGCCCCAGCTTCACGTCCATGTCATTGGCCGACGCCAGGACGACGAGGCTTGGCCTGACCCGGTCTGGGGGGCCGGTTCCCCCGAGTACTATCTGCCCGAACAGGTGCCGGACCTGATCGCGGCCCTGGATGGCTGGTTGGCCTGATCCATGGCTGGCATTCCCGCGTTCGCCCCTCTACATCGGGGCCGCGAGCAGGAGAGCTGACATGACGACGCGCAAGGCCAACCTCATCGGCGGAGAGTGGATCGAGGGCCAGGACTGGTCCGAGAACATCAATCCGTCCGACGTCTCGGACGTCATCGGCCAGTTCGCGCAAGCCAATGCCGAAAACGTCGATCAGGCCGTCCAGGCCGCCCGCGCCGCCCTGCCGGCCTGGAGCCGCGTTCATCAGGACCGCGCCGATCTGCTGGATCGTGTCGGCGACCGGCTGATGGCCCGTAAGGACGAGTTGGGTGAACTGCTCTCGCGCGAAGAGGGCAAGACCCTCGCGGAAGGAAAAGGCGAGGTCGAACGCGCCGCCCGCGTCTTCAAGTTTTTCGCCGGTGAGGCCCTGCGCGGCGGCGGCGACATCATCCCCGGTGCCCGCCCGAGCGTTTCCGTCGAGGCCCGGCGCGAGCCGGTTGGTGTCGTCGGCCTGATCACGCCCTGGAATTTCCCCATCGCCATCCCGGCCTGGAAGGCCGCCCCGGCGCTGGCCTACGGCAACACGGTGGTGATGAAGCCCGCCGATCTGGTCCCGGCCTCGGCCTGGGCCCTGGCCGACATCATCCGCGAGTGCGGTGCCCCCGCCGGCGTCTTCAACCTGGTCATGGGCAAGGGCTCGGTGGTCGGCGAGGCCATGCTGAACCATGCGGGCGTCGACGCCGTCTCCTTCACCGGCTCGACCGGTGTGGGCGCGCGTGTCGCTGCGGCTTGCGCGGCGGGCTTGAAGCGGTTCCAGCTGGAGATGGGCGGCAAGAACCCGCTGGTCGTCCTGGCCGACGCCGACCTGGATGCAGCGGTCGAGGCGGCGGCAAACGGTGCCTTCTTCGCCACCGGCCAGCGGTGCACGGCCTCGTCACGCATCGTCGTGGAGCGGTCGATCTACGCCGCCTTCGTCGAGAAGATGGAGGCGCGCCGCGCCGCCCTCGTCGTCGGCCATGCGCTCGACCCCAAAACCAACATCGGCCCTGCCGTCTCGGCCGCCCAGCTCAACCAGGACCTCGACTATGTCGAGATCGGCAAGGGCGAAGGGGCCAAGCTGATCGGCGGCGGTGAGCGGCTCAAGCTCGCAACCGATGGCTTCTACATCGCCCCGGCCCTGTTCGCCGACGTGGACAATTCCATGCGGATTGCCCGCGAGGAAATCTTCGGCCCGGTCGCTTCGGTCATACCGGCGGATGATGCCGATCAGGCGCTGGCCATCGCCAATGACACGGAGTTCGGCCTGTCGGCCGGCGTGTTCACGACCTCGCTGAAACAGGCCGAACGCTTCAAGCGCGAGCTTCAGGCCGGCATGGTCATGGTCAATCTACCGACCGCCGGCGTTGACCTGAATGCCCCCTTCGGTGGCACCAAGGGCTCGTCCTTCGGACCGCGTGAACAGGGGCCGTATGCCCGTGAATTCTATACGAAGTTCAAGACCACCTACACCCAGGCCTAACGCGACCTATTCGGTGGGATCGGTATGATCCAGCTGGCCGATCTCGGCACAGGCCAGGATGAAGCCGTCGCGCTGATCCTGTGAGGGGGCCGGCCAAGGCCCGCCCTGCTGGATGCCATAGAGGACGGACAGGTCGCTGGTGCGCGCCAGGTGGTCGAGAAGCGACGGGTCGATGGCGGTGCGGGCCATAACGCCGCTACCGGTCCATTGGGTGTCCGCCACAAAGCCAAAGGCTTCGTTGGCGATGCCCATGGTCATCCGTTCCTCGGAGCCGATCACGGTAAAGTCCGAGGCGATGATCTGCATCTCCCGGTCGGCGCGAAGACAGGCCATGTGGAAGATCTGGCGATTGCCTTCGCCCAATAGAACCAGGGCGGTGCCTTCGTCGCTGGCCAGGTCATTCCAGGTCAGGTTGAGATGCCCGGCTGCAGGATCCTCATCCGCGGGAGCCGGCGAGTGATCGGCCGCATCGCACCCGATCAGGACCAGGGTGGCGACGAACATTCCAGCGAAGACCAGGACAGGGACGCGCAGGCTCATGCACGTACCCTAGGCCATCCCCAGCGACTTCGTTACCAAAAACCTAACAGCGCGGGTATCTGGAGCGATGACACCCCGTACGGGCGAACGGCTTAACTCTAATGAAAAAGACCCCGCCGGGGCGCGGCGGGGCCTTCTCTTCATCGTCGCGGCAGTCGGGGGGAAATGGGCCGCGACGCTGGTTCGTTGAGGCGGTTAGTCGGCGGCGTCCTCAGCGGCTTGCTCGACGGCAGATCCGGCGGCCTGGGCATCGCGACCGACGCCCGCAATGGTATTGCAGGCGGCCACCGACAAAGCGGCGGCGGCAGCGAAGAGAACAAAGACCTTACGCATGCGGAGAACCCTTTTCTTCAAATCCTGACAGCCAAAATGCTCAGGATGGGCGTTGGTTCCGCCGACCGGCCGAATCCGTGAGCCGCTCCAGCGAAACATCCGGGATGGGGAAGGTCAGGCGGGCGCGATGCCCTCCCATTGGCCCACGATCGAAGGTGGCCTCACCTCTCAGCTGCCGGGCGAAGGCGGTCATCAGGGTGTGGCCCAGCCCGTTGACCTCGTCAGGGGTGTCGATGCCTGGCCCGTCGTCCTCGACCTCAACCGTGCTCAGGTCACCTTCGGAGTAGAAGCGCACGACCAGGCGACCCCCTCGACCCGTCAGGGCGTGTTTCTGGGCATTGGAAATCGCTTCCACCGCCCAAAGCGCCACGGGGGCCAGCTTGTCAGGGTCTACAATCAGAGGCTCGGCCTCAACTAGGGTTTCGGTGGGAGGCCCGGCGCTGGGGTCGGTCGTGATCAGTTGCGACACGAGATCGTTCAGGAAGGTTGCAACATTCACCTGCTTGAGCGTCTCGGACTGGTAGAGCGCCCGATAGATGAGAGCCAGGGCCGTGATTCGCTGGCGGGTATCGTTCATGGCGGCGCGCGCAACGGGGTCCTTGAGCGCCCGTTGCTGCATATTGAGCAGGCTGGTGATGACCTGAAGGTTGTTCTTCACCCGATGGTGGATCTCACGCATCAGCGCGTCCTTCTCATCGAGCGATTCCCTGAGGGAGGCATCCCGCGCCTCAATCGCCAGCACCATCGCATCCATCGCGGTGGCCAGGGATCGGATCTCTTCGGGGCCTTCCTGGGCATGGGTTGGGCGCACCGAGTGGCGTCCCCGGGCCTGCAAGGATGCGACGCGCTCCAAATAGGTCAGCCAACGTACGATGACCCGCTCGGTGACGACCATCACACTGACGAGGGCGGCAAACCAGGCCAGCAGGGGCAGAATGAAAACCGCCAGCGTATTGGCCATAGCCCATCGGAAAAGGTCCTGGCTGGGAGCCGTGGCGACGACAAATAGATCCTCTCCGGCGAAGGCGGCGACGGTCTGAACGCGCGCCTCGCCGCGTGCATCGCGAATTCGGCTCAGTCGCCCGACTTGCGAGCGCGGCGGCGGGCTCTGGGTGGGAAAGGCTGTGGCGTCGGTTGTGGCCAGGACGCGGCCGTCGGCGTCAACAAGCGCCACCTCGGTTCCGGGTACGTCGCTGTCCGTGAGCCCGGCCTCCTGGAGCGACTGGATGGGAACGACGGCGACCACCGCTCCGGCAAATTCGCCTGCCGGTGTTTCCCGTCGCGCGGCGGCGATAACGGCAGGCTCGTCTGACAACTGGGAGGCCGGCGATGCGCTAAGCGAGACGTCCCGACCGGATCTAACCTGCGCAAACCAGGGCCGGTCGTCGACTCGGGACCGCTTCAAGGGGCGGCTGGCGCACAGCACACGTCCCGAACGATCAATGGAGGCCAGGGCTTCATAGTGATCCCCGCTGGCGACCAACGCGGCCAGTCGGCTCGAGCAATCGGTCCCGAGGCTCTCGCGGCGAAGGGTTCGCAACGCCATGAGCGAGGCGTCCACATGAACCTGAGCCGCATGGGCACTGTCCGTCGCGGCGTCGAGCAAGTCATGCTCGACGCGATCCTCCTCCATGCGAAACGCGGCACGCGACTGGATGGCGCTCAGAATCAGGATCGGAGCCAGGGCAATGGCCATTGCCACGATCAGACGAAGCCGGATCCCCTTGAAGAAACTTCCGATCCCGCTTCGGTGCCAGCGCCGCACGGTTAACGCGGACCGGAAAGTCGATCCGCCTCAGCCAGAATTGCCCCCATGGCTTCGCCGGCGGCCCGGCCATCAGCGCTGTAGGAGCCATCCTCCAGCACGGCCTGCAAGGCGCGCCGCGCCCGGCTGACGCGGCTTTTAACCGTCCCGACCGCACAGCCGCAGATGGCCGCAGCCTCTTCGTAGGCGAACCCACCGGCTCCCACTAGGACGATGGCTTCACGTTGTTCGTCCGGCAGGGTGTTCAGCGCGCGCCGCAGTTCGTCGAGGGCCAGCGGGGCTGATGGATCATCGACAGCCACAAGCGTGCGCTCTGCGGCTTCCTGGTCGAGCTGAGTTTGTCGCCAGGACCGTCGTTTGTCCGAGTAGAACTGATTGCGCAGGATCATGAAGGTCCAGGCCTTCATATTGGTGCCGAGCTGGAAGCTGGCCCGTGCGTCCCAGGCCTTGACCATGGCGTCCTGGGCCAGGTCGTCGGCGGCCGTCGCGTCACCGGTCAAGGTGCGAGCGAAGGCGCGCAGGTGTGGGATCAGCGGAACCAGTTCCCGCTTGAACGCCTCATCGTCCTCGGGAGCACGAGGCGGCCTTGCGTCCGTCATGCACCGCCCCGATTGCGCTCGTCCGCGTTTTTCAGGATCGACAGAAATTCGTCCGGGACCGGTTCGTTCACGACCTCGTCAAACAGGTGGCGAAGACGCACGCCGATCGCCTGCTGGCGCAGGCGCGCTTCGGCAATGTCGGGCTTGGGTGGGTCGTCGTGGAGCTTGCGATCAGGCAAGGGATTGTCTTTCATGGTCGTCGTGACGCCCATCAGATTGGGGAGATTTGCACCTTGGAACGCCGAAATATCGTTGAGGTTCCGAGACTCGATGGATTTCGTACCGTACAGAATTCGTCGGGGAACCAAAATTGAGCTTGGCTGTTAAGCTCGCAACGGGCCGCGCACCGCGCCCATATTTCGTGTCGGGGTTGAAATGAGTCTAGTCGCCAAGCTGGCACCGCACCTGCCGTATGTGCGTCGTTACGCGCGGGCGCTAACCGGCGATCAGGTGTCAGGTGACAACTATGTGCGGGCATCGCTGGAAGCCCTGGCGGTCGGCGATCTGGAGTTGTCGGAAAGTGCCACACCGCGCGTGGCGCTGTATCAGGCGTTTCACGCGATCTGGGAGACAACGGGAGCCCAGCTTGAAGAGGGCGGAGCCGATACCGCCAATCCGGCGCAACGGCTGCTGCGGATTCCTCCGCGATCGCGTCAGGCCTTCCTGCTGACGGCGCTCGAAGGGTTCACGGCTTCCGAAACCGCGGCAATTCTCGACACGGACGTCACCGAAGTCGATGCCCTGATTGCTCAGGCCCAGGCCGACATTGATGCAGAGCTGGCGACCGATGTGCTGATCATCGAAGATGAGGCCGTAATCTCGGCTGACATCGAGGCGCTGGTTCTCGAACTCGGCCACAAGGTCGTCGCCGTCAGCACAACCCGGACCGAAGCTGTCGAGGCCGTGGCCCAGAAGCGCCCGGGCCTCGTCCTGGCCGACATTCAACTTGCCGATGGGTCGTCCGGTATCGACGCGGTCAAAGACATTCTCAGCATCCATGATGTGCCGGTGATCTTCATTACGGCCTTCCCCGAACGGTTGCTGACCGGTGAGCGGCCTGAGCCGACCTTCCTGATCACCAAGCCATTCCAGCCTGACAATGTGAAGGCGGCCATCGGTCAGGCCCTGTTCTTCCATCCGGCTCGACACGCCCTGCCGGCCTGATCGGGCACGCAGACAGTTTTCCACAGCGATGTCGCGTTCGTCGGGAACGGCTGTCGTTTATCGGCGTTGATGTCGTGCGGAGGCGGCGACGCCCCCCGACAAATGGCCGGCGTAGATCGGCCTGCTGCCTCCGCACCTCCTCCTCAGCTGAGTCAGCCCCCCGGACGGGCCTCAATGATGACCTCGACCCGTCGACGGACGGGCTCGCTGACGCCGCCCTCGCGTGCGCCTTCTTCACCCGCAGCCTCGACATCGAACGTCGGGGTCGGGAGCCCCGCATCGGCCAGGGCCCGGGCGACGGTCAGGGCCCGGCGCTCTGACAGCGTCATATTGGCGGCTGCGCTGCCGCTGGCGCTGGCCAGGCCGACAATCCGCACCCGGTCGATGTGGCACCCGCGCAGGGCGTCCGCCCCGTTGCGGATCAGTTCGTGTGCAGGGGCCGTCAGGCCAGCCTGACCTTCCTCAAAGTAGATCGGTACAGCCGTCTCGCGACAAGCGGTTGGATCAACCACTAGGTCGGAGCGACTTCCGAAACCCAGGCTTGAACAGCCTGACAGCCCGGCCATTGCCAGCACCGTCACCAAGATCGTCTTTTTCATCGTTACGCCCTCCCTCTGGTCGCAAAAAGCAAAAGGCGACCCACCCCGGGGGCGAGCCGCCTCTGCATTCAGTCCGTCATCCGGCGCCTAGTAGCGGCGGGTGCCGTCTTCCCAATAGCAATCGCCTTCGGGATAGCAGTAGTAGTAGCGACCGTAGCGGCTGTCGTACTGACGCGACAGGTTGCGGGCCTCGCGGTCCTGCTGCGAACCACGAACGGCCCCGGCCACGCCGCCGACAACGGCACCGATAGCCGCGCCGCGTCCGGCATTTCCGTCGCCGACATTATTGCCGATGATGGCCCCTGCCAGGGCACCAATGGCGGCCCCGCCGGCAGCATTTCGTTCGACGTTGCCGGTTGTCGTGCATCCGGCCAACGCGAGGGCGGCGGCGGCTACGACAGGAATCGTTTTGATCATGGAGTTTCTCCCTTTCGCTCCGTAGGCGAGAACGCTGGATTGCGGTCAAGGTTCCGCGACTATGCGGCAGACTTCTGTTGAGTTAACCTTACCTGGGGACCAGGTAAGGTCACATCCTAGCATACCGAGTGAGGGGGAATAGATATGGCGGATGACGGCGACAATCTGGCGGGCGCCGGCCCGGTCTGGGAACGGCGCGGACGCCGCAGTGGGTCCAATCCCTTTGTGGGGTTGATCGTGACGCTGCTCGCTCTGTTCGGGGCGCTGGTGTTGGGCCTGTCGATTGCGGGCGGTTCGGTCGCGTCGGCCGGTGGCCGCGTCGATGGCTGGATCTCGGCGGGCTGGAACATGGTGACGGGCGGCAACGCTGCGGACGCCGCGGCTGAAGCCGCCGGCGATGCGGCCGAAGCGGCCGGTGACGCTGCCGAAGAAGCCGGTGACGCTGTTGAGCAAGGTGCTGACCGCGCCGCTGAAGAGCTCAAGGGCGGCTGATCACGTCGGGTGGAACTCCCTGTTGAGCGGGGCGTTCGCCTGAGATGAAGCCTGAATCAACGCGCATTTCGACGCGACCTGGGGCGCTGCGCCTCAAACGGATCGTTGCGATCGTCAACCCGCGTTCGGGCAGCGTGTCGGAGATGGCACCCGATGACCTGCGCCAGGAACTCCTGGAGCGCGGGATCGAGGCGCGTATTCATGTGCTTGAATCGGGCAACTTCTCCGACGTGCTGGATCAGGCCTTCGCTGATAGCCCTGACCTGATCATTGTGCTGGCCGGGGACGGCACTGTTCGCGCCGTGGCATCGCGGGCCGGGCCGGACGGCCCGCTGGTCGCCCCCCTGCCGGGGGGGACGATGAATATGCTGCCCAAGGCGGTTTACGGTGTCACCGATTGGCGAGCCGCCTTGAGCCTGGCTCTTGAAGAGGGAGAGGTTCGCGAGATCGCCGGCGGTGTCGTTGACGGCGAACCCTTCTATTGCGCGGCCATCCTCGGGCCCGCGGCCTTGTGGGCCCCGGCGCGCGAAGCTCTGCGTGAAGGTCGGATCGTGCGCAGCCTTGCCCAGGCGCGCTGGGCCTTCAAAAAGGCCTTCATGGGCCGGGTGCGTTACCGGCTCGATCGTGGAGAGCTTCAACGCGCCGAGGCTTTAGTCCTAATTTCTCCGCTGATTTCGATGGCGCTGACGGACAACAGCGGCCTTGAGGCCGCGGTGATGAGGACGTCCGACGCGCGCGAGGCCTTTCGACTGGCTGCCAATGCTGTCTTTTCGAACTGGCGCGACGATCCCAGCGTAGATACCAAGATCGTCAAGCGCGCCCATGCCTGGTCACGATCTCGGATTCCGGCGCTTCTCGATGGTGAGACAACCCGATTGTCGACCGATGCCGAGATACGGTTCCTTCCGGTTGCGTTCCGGGCTTTGGCTCCCAGGGCTCAAGCTCCAGAGGCCGAGGCCTGATGGGTTGCATCATCCAATTGTCGGATGTTCATTTCGGGGCCGAGAACAAGGCCGCTGTGGCGGCGGCGACGGCCTATTGTCAGGCTGAGCAGCCGGATCTGGTGCTGATCACCGGTGATATCACCCAGCAGGGCTATCGCCGCGAGTTTGAGGCCGCCGCTGGGTGGCTGTCTGAGCTGCCCGATCCGGTCTTCGTGATCGTGGGCAATCACGATGTGCCGTACTGGAGCCTGGCTGATCGTGTCTTTCATCCCTGGCAGATGTTTGAACAGACGACGGGTCACCCCGCTCACGACCATGAGTTTGTCGGCGACGGCTTCATGGTTCGGGGGGTAACAACCGCGCGCGGTTGGCAGGCTCGACCGAACTGGTCCAAGGGCGTCATTGACCTCGAACAGACGCAGAGAGCGGCTCAGGCCCTCAAGGCTTCGGATCCGTCAACCCTGCGCATCCTCGCCTGTCACCATCCGCTCGTCGAAATGATCGGTGCGCCAATGACCGGGGAGGTCAAACGTGGGCCCGAGGCCGCTCAGATCTTTGCCGAGGCCAGGGTGGATTTGATCATGACGGGGCATGTGCATGTCCCCTTTGCCCTGCCGATCGGGGTCGGCATCACAGGCTGTCATGCCGTCGGTTGCGGCACCCTCTCAGAACGAGAGCGCGGCTTTCCGCCATCCTTCAATGTCGTGACTTGGGACGATGCGAACATCACGGTCACGGCCATGGGCTGGGTCGGTTCGGGATTTGAACCCATGCGAACCTGGCATCTGGAGCGCCGGCGCAGCTGATCGCGCCCAGGAAAAATGTCGCAGCGGTGAGCGCGCGGCACTTTTGCGTTCGTTCGGGCTTGGACCCTATCGGCGGCGTCGGGTCGGCGTTGGCCGGTCCGTCATCACGGCCGCCACCATCGTGGCGAGCGCCGGATTCCGCAGGAAAATCCAGCCGGCTGCCAGTCCGGCCACGGTCCCCAGAATTGGCCGCTGGCTGAACAGGGTGACGATCCGATCCTGAATTCCGGCGGGTTCGTCCTGAGGCTCCGGCTCACGCGGTCCGGCCATGATCAGCGCAGTTCCACCGGCAACCGCCGCGAAAAGCAGGGCGGTGACCGCCGCTGCCCCCGCCGGGATCAACCAGATCGCAAGGGCCGCATAGATGGCGAAGCCGAGCGCCGTGACGGCGACGAATACGCACGCCGCCACCGCCGCAAGGGCCGCGGCCCTCTTCACCAGGCCCTGGCCAAACATCAACGGCGGCCGCCCGCCAGCAGCAGGCCGATGATCACGCCGACGCCCAGGGCGATCCCGGTCGAAGCCAGCGGCTTCTCCTGAACGCGCTCGGACACGTAGCGTTGATACTCGTCGAACCGCTCGGCGGCATCGTCATAGTACTCGCGACCGCTTTCCACACCCTGATCGTACAGGCGTTGAGCGCGCGAGCGCAGCTCGGCCGAGCGTTCACGCACGGTCTCATCAGCCTTGGCCGCGATCTCGCGTAGGCGCTCGGCCTCTTCGCGAGATACGGCCTTGAGGTCCTCCTTCAGGGCCTTGAGGTCATTCTTGACGTCTTCACGCGCACTGGTGCTGGCGGTACGGGCCATGTCTTTGTCTCCGGCAAAGCGTTGATATCTGCCATATGGGCGAGTTGAAGATTGAACGCTAGAGCTTGTCGTGAGTTCCTTTACCGCAAACGACGATCGGGGCTAGGGCCAAGCCATGAGTGAGTATCTTTTTCCGCCCGCTGAGCGGGTCAGTGTGCCGGTGGTCGGAAGTGACCGGCGATTTGCGGTGCGTCGCGTCCTGTGCGTCGGTCAGAACTATGCCGCCCATGCGCGCGAAATGGGGGCGGACCCCGAACGGCGCCCCCCCTTTTTCTTTTCCAAGCCGGCCGATGCGTTGGTACCTCTGGGAGGCGAGGTGCCCTATCCCGGTCGTACCCGCGATCTGCACCACGAGGTCGAATTGGTGGTGGCCCTGGGCCATGGCGGCGCAGATCTGGATCCTGTATCCGCCGCCGGCCTGATCGTCGGTTGGGCCGTCGGTGTTGATCTGACGCGGCGCGATCTTCAGGCGGAGGCCAAGGCCAGCGGTCGTCCGTGGGATGCGGCCAAGGGCTTTGACTTTTCGGCCCCGATCGGCCCGATCACGCCGATACACGACCTGCCCCTGCCGATGGGCAACATCTCGTTGTCGGTCAATGGCAAGACCCGCCAGACCGGCAGCCTGTCTGACATGATCTGGGGGCCAGCCGAGGTCGTGGCCCAGGCCTCGACCCTGTGGCGGCTGGCTCCCGGTGATCTGATCTTCACCGGGACGCCTGAAGGAGTCGGCCCGCTTCATCATGGCGATCGTGTGACGGCGCGTGTCGAAGGCCTGACCGACCTTGAATTCACGCTTATCTAGGAACGACCGGAATGATCCTGCATGGCTATTGGCGCTCGGGCACGTCGTATCGCACGCGCATTGCGCTCAACCTCAAGGACCTGAGCTATGAGCAGATGCCGGTGGACCTCCGCGCCGGCGACCAGCGGTCAGAGGTCTTTTTGGCTCTCAATCCGCAGGGTCTGGTTCCCGCTCTTGAGGTCGACGGGCAGATTTTGACGCAGAGCCCGGCGATTCTGGAATGGCTTGAGGAACGCTTTCCCGATCCGCCCCTGTTGCCTGGCGATGCGGCAGGACGGGCTCAGGTGCGGGCCATGGCCGCCGTCATCGGCTGTGACATCCACCCGTTGAACAACCTGCGAGTTCTGAAAGCGGTTCAGGCCCTGGGCGGCGTCACAAATGACTGGGCCGCCAGCTGGATACGGCCCGGCTTCGATGCGCTGGAATCCCTGGTCGAGCGTCACGGCGTCGGATGGTCATATGGCGATACGCCCACCCTGGTCGACTGCTACCTGATCCCGCAGATCTATTCCGCCCGCCGCTTTGAAGTCGATGTCTCGGCCTGGCCTCGGCTGGCCGACATTGAGGCGCGGGCCAGCCAACATCCCGCGTTTCAGGCCGCTCATCCTGACGTCCAGCCGGACGCCGACTGATCAGGGTCGGGGCTAGAAGGACCCCGCGTTCCCGGCGACAAGGGCCCCGAAGCCGACCACCCAAAGAATGCAGATGACCAGGCCAATGCCCGAGGTGACGATCCCGGCAATGGCCAGACCCTGCCCACCCGGCTTTTTGCGAGCCAGGAACCCGAGGATCAACCCGATCGGGGCCAGCACCCAGGCGACGATCCCGACGAAGGGGATAATGGCGGTCACGATCGACAGGATGCCGAGCACCAGCGAGCCGATCGCCATGCCGTTCGAGGGGGCCGAAGCGGCGGATTGAAACTGGTGATCCTGATCGGTCATGCGTGATTCCTTTGATGATATGGCCAAGCTGCCGTGGCTGGCGGGCCCTGACAAGGCGCCAGTGAGCTCAGATCGCCGAACGAAGTGCATTAAGGGTCCATAAGGCTTCCGCTCAGCCACCATTAAGGTTTCTCGGCCATCATTGTTACTAGGCATAAGGCCTGGAGGACGCGCCATGACGCGCTTCAGTTTGGTTTCGACGGAGGCGGGGATCGACGCGCTCGACTACGCCTCGGTCCTGCGGTCCACGCGCTCGCGGGCTGGGTCCTGGCTGCAGGGGGCGGACGGTATTCAGCGCCTGGACCTGGTCAGTGCTGACGGAGCCATTCTGCTCGGGTGGAATGATGCCGAGGTTGAAGCCGCAGCAGCTGACCCCGCCGCTTGCGGCCTACCGGCCCGGGTTGCGGCCCGGCTCGCCGCCATGACCCCCAATGCTGAGGCTGTCGCCTTTGAAACCACTCTGGGCCACGCCGTCGCCGGTGCGCTGGTTGCCGCCCGAACCGTGACCGGACGGGACGGGGCTTACTTCTGTGACGAGGCCGTCTCGGTGGCCGGCTCGCTGGATGACCTGATCGGCCTGGTTGATGAGCGCGGCGGTGAACTGGCCGCTATCGTCATTCGTCCCCTGGACGCAGCTCCGTCCTTCCTGAAAGCTGTTCGCCGGCTGGCGGATCGCGCCGGGGCCATGCTGATCTTTGAAGAGGGGCGCTCTGCCCTGCGCGTGCATCGCGGAGGTGCCCAGGGTCTGTCGGGGGTTCGTGCCGACGCTGTGGTTTTCGGTCCGTCGCTGGCCAATGGACGCGAGCTGTGTGCCGTCACCGGCTCGGTGGAACTGCTCTCGGTGTTCGAACGCCAGGGCCCGCATCCGGATCTGGCCGCGTTTGCGGCCGCTGACGTGGTCCTATCGCGGGTGGCCCGCGATGACGTCGCGCAAGGCCTACAGGTCAACGGGGCCGAGATCGTCGCTGAACTTCAGATGCGCCTGATCGCCACGGGTGCCAACCAGATGGTGGCCCTCCACGGTGATCCGTCCTGGAGTGTCGTGGCCGGAGACACAGCCTTCGAAGCCGCCCTGTGCCAGGCGCTGGCCGCCGAGGGGGTCATGTTCCAGGGCGCTCACATCCTGTCGTCGGCGGTCGGGTCACGCGAAGTGGGGGCCCTGCTGAAGGCGTATGATCGTGTGTTGTCGCCTCTGGTCGATCAGTTTCACTGGCCGCGTCGTCGCGCAGGATGAGTTTGCATTCCGTTCCGAACCGCGCTCGCCTGGGGCTGGGGACTGCCCAGTTCGCCGAGCCGCGCGGGCGCGGCGGAGAAGCCGAGATCCGCGCCATTCTTGATACGGCGGCCCCTGCGGGTGTGACGCTGGTGGACACGTCTGCCGCCTATGGCGATGCCGAGCGGGCGCTTGGTCGCTCGTGGCCGTTCCCCAGCCCGTTTTCGGTGATCACGCGCACCGTGCGTTTGTCCGAGGGTCTGGACCGGCTGGAACATCGCGCCCGGCGTTCGCTGGAACGGCTGGGCATTGCGCGCGCCGAAGGTTTGTTGGTCCAGTCCGCTGAGGACCTGCACGGTCCCGACGGACCAGCTTTGTGGGCGCGACTGGAACGCCTGAAAGGCGAGGGCCTTTTCCAGAAGATCGGCTTCTCGGCCCACGCCGAGGATGACCCGGCCACGCTGGCGCGGCGCTACAACCCGGATGTCGTTCAGGTTCCCGTGTCGATGCTGGATCAGCGGCTCGTCGCAGACGGCACCTTGGACAAGCTCGCCGCCCAGGGCGTTGAGGTTCACCTGCGGTCGGTCTTCCTCAAGGGCCTGCTGTTCATGGACCGTGAGGCCCTGCCAGCGTGTTTGACCCATGCGGGGCCGCGGCTGTCGCGCATTCGCCGGATGCTGGCCGAAAGCGGTGCCGACCCGCTGCAGGCCGCGCTGAGCTTTGCCATGGACCGGCCCGAGGCAAGTGCCGCGATCGTGGGTGTGGCCTCGGCGGCGGAGTTGCGGGCTGTCATCGCAGCCTCACATCAGCCAGCCCCCCGGCTGGATTGGGCAGCCCTGTCCCTGGAGGACCGAACTGCCCTGGATCCACGCCAGTGGGTCAGTACCGCAGCCTGACGCCAACGTAGGCCGTCCGGCCCGGCTCGCCATAGCCCAGTAGCTCCTGATAGTGCGCATCGGCGAGGTTCTCGACGCGCAGGGTCAGCTCGACGTTCTCATTGATGGCATAGCCGCCGGAGAACCGACCCGTGACGAAGCCCTCGCGGGTTCCGCCGGCATCCAGCATGTCGCTCTCGGCGCGGACGGTCAGGGCACCTCGCCATGCGCCGTCCGACCAGTCGAGCGTGACCGAGCCCGCGTGCTCTGGAACGCGCAGAAGGCGCGCACCCGTGATCCCGTCCTGGGCGTCGGTGTAGGTGTAGCCCCCGCTGAGGCCGAAGCCCTGGCCCAGCTCGACATCGCCTTGCAGCTCCAGACCTGTCGATTCCGTGCGGGCGAGGTTGACGTAGTAGCTGTCGAAGGTCGTCGTATCGAAGAAGAAGATGATCTCGTCCTCAACCTCCAGACGGAAGGCCGTGGCACGAAGACCCAGGCGATCATCACCGGACCGCCAGGCCAGGCCCAGGTCGAACCCTTCAGCGCGCTCGGGCCGCAGCTCCGGGAAGGGGATGAAGGCGAAGCAGAAGTCACAGAGCGTCTGGCTGATCGTCGGGGTCTTGAAGCCCTGACCCCAGGAGCCGGTGACGGTCAGGCCGCTGCCCAGGTCATAGGCCAGGCCGGCCCGGAAGGTCGCCTCGGCGTCGTATTCATCCGGGTCGTCCAGGCGGGCGCTCAACGAAGCGGTCAGGCGCTCGGTGGCATCGAAGCGTGCGGCGGCGAATGCGGATGTGGCCCCCAGGTCCTCGGCGATGCCAGTCGACAGATCGCCGGTGGTGTGCTCGCGTTCGAGGCCGACGACGACACCGAGGCGGTCGGTGACCCGGTCGTTCGTGGCCTGCCAGCGCCAGGTGGCCCGGTCGGCCGTGTAGCGCGAGGGGAAGGCCCCGCCGGTTATCGAGCGATCGAGCGTGGACCGGGACCAGCTCAGGCTTTGCTCAAAGCCGAACAACTCGGCACGGGCGCGGACGAAGCCGGAGACGCCTTCACTGTCCGACACTTCAGGGGTGTCGGCCAGAAGGTAGGCGGGGGCAGGAAAGCCGTCGATATCCGCCTCGGCGGTGTTGTAGCGAAGCCGGCCGTCGAGGATGAGCGGACCGAAATTGAGGCGGCCATTCACCCCCGCAGAATAGCTCTCGAAACCATCGACCTCCGGGTTGCCGTCGGCCTCGTCGGCCTTGGAAATTCCGTCTGTACGGATGGCCGAGAGGAAGACGCCGAAGGCTCCGCGCGCGTTGGCGGTGCCGACCGCCGCGGAGGTGTTGAGGGTATTGAGCGACCCGGCCTCCAGATCGAGGCGCGCGCCGTTCAGCTCCCGGCTGGTCAGGGAGATGACGCCGCCGATGGCGTCCGAGCCCCAGAGCGAGCCCTGCGGTCCGTTCAGCACCTCGATGCGCTCAATGTCCGCCAGCTCGAGCGAGGCAAAATCGTAGCCGCCGGACGGCTGCGAGGGATCGTTGAGGCTGACCCCATCGAGCAGAACCAGGGTCTTGTCCTGACCGGTACCGCGCATGCGGATGCCGGCCACGCCGCCAAAGGGGCCACTGCGGTAGACGCTAAGGCCGGGCACCTCACTGAGGATGTCGACGGCCAGGACGTGGCCGCTTTGTTCGATCTGGACCGCGTCGATGACATAGGCACCGGGGGTGACATCGATCGGTGCCGGCAGACGGGTTGCCGTGACGATGACCTCATCGACTTCGACTGGAGCGGTCGCTTGGGCCAGGGCGGGGGTTGAGAGGGCCAGGCTGATCGCCGTGGCCAGAAGGAGGGCGCGTTTCATGACGCTTGGGTTCCATCGCAGGGTCCCGCGAGGCCGCGCGTGGGACCGGCTCAGCGACAGCGATCCTCCGAAGCGAAGGGCGGCCGATCGCGTCGCTGCGACGGAGTTCCCGGCCTGGCGTCTGATCCCGGACGCAAGACGAGCGACGTAAACGACCGGGCATTCGGACTGGGCGGACCGAGGTCCGCTTACCGTTGCGGGCACAGTGGCGGTTTCTCACCGCCTTCCCCCGAACCGTTCGACCGTGTCTGTATTGATTCCGGATCCAATTGAAAACCCCCGCCAGAGCACTGACGGGGGCTTTCAAGTGCAGGTCGTGACGCCCTACACCGTCGCCGACCGTCGGATGATCCAGCTATAGAGGCCGAAGGTCAGCGCCGCGAAGACGACGATACCGACGATCATGGCGGGCCAGCCTTCGCTGAGCGGGAGGACGGCGGCCCAGTCGGCGTTCTGGGTCGCGACGATGGTGGCGGCGTTGAAGACGCCGAACAGGCTCTCGCCGACGATCAGGCCGGACGCCAGCAGCACGCCCATGCGCCGGGCGACCTCGCCATAGGACCGACCTGCGACCGTACGGTTGTAAAGGAAGCCACAGACCGCGCCGATGACCAGCATGAAGGTCACCGCCGCCGGCAGATAAAAGCCGATGCCGACGGCCAGCGGCGGAAGTTTGATCTTGTCACCACTGGTGCGGCGCAGGATCTCATCGAGGATGATGACCGCAACGCCGATGGCGGCACCGACGCCGATCAGGTCCCAACGCAGATCACCGGAGATGACGCCGCGCGCCAGGGCCGAAATCAGCGTTGCCTGGGGCGCGGCCAGCGGTTGGTCGGCGATACCGGCGGGACCACCTTCAAAGCCGAAAGCGGCGTTCAGCTGGTTCAGCACGAAGGGAATGACCAGGGCCCCGGCCACACAGCCGATGATCAGGGCCACCTGCTGGCGCCAGGGGGTGGCTTCTACCAGCTGGGCGGTTTTGAGGTCCTGAAGGTTGTCGTTGGCGATGACGGCCACGGCGAAGACGATGGCGGTGACGATCAAGGCGAAGGCGACGACGGACGGGTCCGCCGGCAGGCCGGTGATGCCCAGCACCACCAGCATAAGGAGCGAGGCGACGACGATGGCCAGGATGCCGACGCCCGACACCGGGCTGTTCGATGAGCCGATCAGACCCGCCATGTATCCGCAGATGGCGGCCACGGCGAAGCCGATGACGACGACATAGATCAGGCCACCGATGACCAGCAGCGGCCCGGCGGAGCCAAGGCCCATGCTGTTGGCCACCACCGTCAGCAGCACACCAATGCCGCCCAAGGACGCCAGGGACAGCATGGCCACCCAGGTAATCGGAATGTCCTGTTCGACAATATCCAGCGTCTCGCCCGACTGGCGCGCCTTGTTGGCGGCGAGGGCTCCGATGACGCCGCCGACCAGCGGTCCGGCCAGCTTGATCAGGGTCCAGATCGCGGCGACGCCGATGACGCCGGCCCCCATGAAGCGCACTTCACGCGCCCAGACCGTCCCGGCCAACTCTTCTGCCGGAGCGCCGGCCAGGCCGGCGGCGATGGAATCGAGCCCCAGGCTCTGACACCAGGCGATGTACTCAAGCGAGGTCATGATCGGCACGGCGATGGCCCAGGCGAGGAACAGGCCGAACAGCTGGGCCAGGCCGACCGCCAGACCAATCAGGTGGCCGGCCCCCAGCAGCGCGAACTGCATGCCAACGCCGATGCCGGTGGCTCCGCCCCCCAGCGCCGCCGGCAGGCTGACGAAACGTGCGGCTTCACCTGCAAAGGCGCGGGCAGACACGCCGAGCGCATAGGCGGCTGAGACGATGGCCCCCCAGACCACGACCCAGAGACCGGCCTTGTTCTCCCGCACGGCCTCGTCGCTCTGGTCCGCGCCCGGCGAGCCGACCTTAAGCACCTCGGCCGCCGCCACGCCTTCCGGATAGGGCAGGCCGCCGTTGACCACCAAGGCGCGGCGCAGCGGGATCGAGAAGGTCACCCCCAGGATACCGCCGAGCACGCAGATCAGCACCGATTCCCAGAAGGGGAACTCCAGCCACCAGCCGACCATGACCAGACCGGGCAAGACGAAGATGATCGCGCTCATGGCCCCACCGACCGAGGCCACGGTCTGGACCGTCATATTTTCCCAGATCGTCGAATTCTTCAGTGCCCTGAGCAGGGTCATCGAGATGACCGCCGCCGGGATGGCCGAGGCGAAGGTCAGGCCGACCTGAAGCCCCAGATAGGTGTTCGCGGCGGTGAAGATCACCGCCAGAAGGCACCCGAGAACCACAGCCCGAAGGGTCAGTTCCAATCGGCGTGCGGGGGCGGCGGTGGTCTGGTCAGTCATCGGGTCCCTCCCAAAGGATGGCTGACCTAACCGCAACCTCGTTGTTCACGCAACGGAAAGTCTGTGAATCAGTCCAGCGCAGCAATTCCGGGCAGGCCGCGCATCCTGCCGGCCGAATCCAGACCGTAGCCAACAAGGTAGCGGGCCGGAGCCTGCCAGCCGACAAAGTCGGGTTCCAGGGCGCGGGGCTCGGGCCACGGCTTGGAGGCGAACACGCAGGTCACGACCCGGGTGGCCCCCTTGGTCTGGATGATCTCGACGGCGCGCTTCAACGACAGCCCGGTGTCGAACACATCATCCAGGATCAGCACCGTCTTGCCGGCGACGTCGCGCTGCAGACCAGCGCGCTCCTCGATGGTTCCGCGCGACGTCTTGCCGTCGCCATAGGAGGCCAGCCACAGGGCATCGAAGCCCACCATGCGGCCTTGCCGCGCCAGGGCCCGCGTCAGGTCTGCGGCGAACCAGATGCCGCCGGTCAGCAGGCAGACGGCAATCGTTTCGTCATCGATCTCCGGCGCGATGCGTTCAGCCAGTGTTTCGACGGTGGCGCGAACGGCCTCTTCGTCGAGCAGGATTTCGGGAGCGTGGGGATCAGCCATGATCCCCGGCGGATACCGCCGGGCGTAGTCCGTTGTCGAGAGCTGCTGGATTATGGGTTTCGATCGGTGTGGCTTCTGGGGCCCCGTGCGCGGTCGCATCCATATGCTCGGTGGGCCTAAGCCCCGCCGACTCGCTGGTCTGTGCCGCTTCGACCGGTGGATGCTCGGGGCCGGGGTGGTCTGCGGCCGGTCTTGCGGCGGCGTCTTGCCGGATCGGGCGTCGGGCTTCTGGCGCAAAGGCCAGGTCGACGTCGGTTCCATGTCCTTGCGGGTCGGGAACGACAGCGATCAGATTGACCACATGACCGGCGGGCACCGGCTCATGGGGCGGATAGACGATGCGGGTGTCGATGCGCTCGCCATGCTCGTCGACCAGGGCGACGCGAACCGGCAGGGCGTGTCGGGGCGCGCCGCGGACGTTGCGCAGCCGGAAGCTGACCTCGACAGCGGCCGAGCCGTCGGGGGCGGGGCGTGCGGCGATGTCCTCGAACTCCAGGCCGGTGGCGTTGACCGGCAAGCCAACGGCCGCATAGGCCGCCGCGGTGCGTGGGGCCGTTTCGACAATATCGACCCGAAAGAGATAGGCCGAGGCCATGACGCCCAGCCCGAATATGGCCAGGACCGACCAGACCGCGCCCTGGATGACGGCCTTGTGGATGCGCCGCTTCTCGACGACCTTGGCGCGGAAGGCCTTGGGCAGTTCGGGAGCCGTCAGTGGTGGCCCGACATCGGACGCGAGGCTCGCAGAGCCGGACAGCACGCCATTGTCGGATGCGGAATCCGACACCAGATCGAGGGTCACTTCCCCCTCAGCGCGCCAGGCGAATCCGCAGGAGGTACAGCGAACCGTGCGGCCATTTGGGCCGACCGCTTCATCGGGAACAAAATAGCGAGTGGAACAGTCGGGACAGGACAGTATCATGGCGTCGCGGGCGTCGCGCCCCATCTCCCCGAGTTCGCCCGTCCCATCATGCCTTCACCTGCCTCCGCGCCCATGAGTTCCGCCGTCCGGTTTGAAACCGTCGGGCTGCGCTATGACGCTTATGGCCCCGAAGTCTTGCGGGACGTCGATTTCACCTTGCCTGCCGGCTCTTTCCACTTCCTTACCGGGGCGTCTGGAGCGGGAAAATCGAGCCTTTTGAAGCTGATTTATCTCGGTGCGGCCCCCAGTCGAGGGCAGGTGACGGTGTTCGGTCAGGAAACGACTCGAATCAGTCCGGCCGACCGCACGTCCCTGCGCCGCCGCATGGGAGTCGTTTTCCACGACTTTCAGCTGATCGATCATCTGACCGCCTTCGACAATGCGGCCCTGCCGTTGCGGGTGGCGGGCCAGAAGCCCAAGGCCTATTCCGAAGACGTGCAGGAGTTGCTGAACTGGGTGGGTCTGGGAGCGCGCATCGAAAGCTATCCGCCGGCCCTGTCGGCGGGCGAGAAGCAACGGCTGGCCATTGCGCGCGCCGTGGTCGGTCGTCCGTGGCTGATCCTGGCTGACGAACCGACCGGAGCCGTCGACGACGATATGGCCGTTCGGATTCTCAGACTGTTCGTTGAGCTGAACCGACTGGGAGCGACGGTGCTGATTGCGACCCATGACCATGAGCTGGTCGGGCGCTCGGGCATGCCGTCGCTCCATCTCGATCGTGGTCGGCTGACTCAGGTGCCGGCATGAGGTCCTATCGCCCTGGTCCATTGCTGCCGACGCGCGAGGGGCGCGATGTCGCCCTGTTCGCCGTGGTGGCCATCCTGTGTTTCCTGGCCACCTTTGGCGCGATGGCGGCGGCGGCGGCCCAGCGGGCGGCTGATGGTTGGTCGAGGGCCATGGCCGCAGAGGCCACGGTTCAGGTCAATCCGCGCCCGGACGAGAGCGGAGATCAGGCGGCGGCGCGCGCGGCGGAGATCCTGGCGGCTGTCCCGGGTGTGATCGAGGCAGAGGCCCTCGAGCGGGCGGAGGCCGAACGTCTGTTGCGGCCCTGGTTGGGCGAGGCGATCCTGCCAGACCTGCCGTTGCCGCATCTTGTTGTTGTGCGCCTGGACCCGGATCAGCCGGCACAGGCGGCCGCCCTGAGCCGCGCCCTCGCCGAGGCCGGGCTGGATGCCCGCGTTGACGACCATTCCGTCTGGCGATCAGATGTCGGACACGCGGCCCAGACCGCCACCTTCGCGGCCATCGGGCTGGCAGGGCTGGCGGCGCTGGCGGCGGGTTGCGCGGTGATTTTTGCCTGTGGAGCCGCCCTTCAGGCGCGTCACGAGATGGTCCAGGTGCTCAGTCTGACCGGGGCGACCCATGCCTATATCGCCAATCTGTTTCAGGCGCGCTTCGCCTGGCTGGCGGCGGTGGCCGGCGCGGCCGGCGCGCTGGGTGCGATCGGTCTGTTGGCGGCGGTGATTCTCGGCGGTGGCGACCAGGGGCTGACGCCCGCGCTACCTTTTGACTGGTCGGATATTGTCATGGCCGCCCCAACGCCGGTGCTGGCGGCCGGCTTGGCGGCCCTGGCGGCACGCCTTACGGTCCGACGCCTGTTGCACGTCGCTTACCGGACGGAGACGAGAGGATGAGGTATCTCGCAGCCCTTGGCGTGATCCTGATCATCTGGCTGGCGGGCCTGTTGGCCTTTGCCGACCGGATTGAACGCATGACACCGGCCACGGACCCGGGCCGGGCCGACGGCATTGTCGTGCTGACGGGCGCTTCGGATGCGCGAATCAATGAAGCCTTGCGTCTTCTTGCCGGCGGTCGGGGTGAGCGCCTGCTCGTCTCGGGCGTCAATCGCCAGGTTCAGCGCGGCGAGCTTCGCGAGGTCACGGCGGGGTCGAACCGCCTGTTCGATTGCTGCGTCGATCTGGGGTTCGAGGCCGAAGACACCGTCGGCAATGCGCAGGAAATTGCGGCCTGGTCAGAGGCCAAACGCTACGACAGCCTGATTGTGGTCACCAGCGACTACCACATGCCGCGCGCCATGCTTGAAATCCGCGGTCAGATGCGAAACGCCGAGCTGCTGCCCTATCCTGTGGCGACGCCCTCGCTGCATGCGGACAGTTGGTGGCGCACGGGAACGGGCCAACGCCGGATGGTCGTCGAATACAGCAAATATCTTGCGGTCCTCGTGCGCGAAGCTGTCGCTCGCCTGTTCCATCCCAGCGATGCGGTCGAACCGACCGAGCCGGAGCCATCCCCTGATGCTTAGCCTTCGTCGGCTCCTGTTTGCAGCCTGGCTTTACCTGTCGATGCCGATCTGCGCGATCGGCCTGTCGCCGGCGCTGTTGATGCCCCATCGCCCGGCTATGGGCGTGATCAAGATCTGGGCTCACGTGGTGCTGTTTGGGCTGCGCTGGATCATGGGTGTGACCGTCGAGGTCCGAGGCCTGGAAAACCGTCCGAACGGGGCCGCTCTCATTGCGCCCAAACACCAGTCGATGCTCGACATCGTCGTGCCGTTCACGGTGCTGAGGGATCCGTGTTTCGTCCTCAAGAAGGAACTGATGATCGTTCCGTTCATCGGCTGGTTCGCCTGGAAGACGAAGATGATCCCGGTAGACCGTGGAGCCCATGCCAAAGCCCTCAAGGACATGGTGCGCAGCGCCCGTGATCGGCTGGCCGAAGGCCGGCAGATTCTGATCTTTCCAGAGGGGACGCGGCAACTGCCTGGAGCGGCGCCTGACTACAAGCCTGGCGTCGCGGCCATCTATCGTGATCTGGACGGCCCTTGCTGGCCTGTCGCGACGAATGCCGGCGAGCACTGGCCGGCCAAGGGCATAGGCTTCACCCCGGGCGTCGTCGTGGTGGAGTATCTGCCGCCGCTCCCCGCCGGCCTGAAACGCGCGGAATTCATGGCGCGGCTGCAAGAGGCGGTGGAAACAGCGTCGGACCGGCTGAGCGGTCGGGCCGGATCCTAATCCAGCCCCAACTCCCGCCGCACCTTTTTCGTCAGCTTGGCGGCGATCAGGCCATGGGCAATCCGCAGATGCTCGGCCAGCTCGTCGTCGGGCCAGTCAGACGGGTCATCCAGGTTTATCCATTTGGCCCGCGCCATGTAGGGGGCCGGCCTGGCCCGGCCGCTCTGGGTCAGCACTTCATAGGCGATATCCGACACCTTGAAGCTGATGGCGCCCATGCCCCCGATAACGGCGAACATCTTGCCACCGACCTTGTAGGCGTCGTGGTCGGGGTCCCACGGATGGTCCAGGGTCGCCGCCGGCAACGCCAGGCAGACCTGCTTGACGCCCTGACGATCCATCAGGCCTCAACCCCGAGGCCAGCGGGGCACGGCACGCCAGTCCCGCCGATGCCGCAATAGCCGTCCGGGTTCTTGGCCAGATAGCCCTGATGGTAGCCTTCGGCGAAGTAATAGGGTGGGCGCGGCGTGATTTCGGTGGTGATCGGTCCCCGCCCGGCGGCGGTCAACGCTGTCTGATAGGCTTCACGGCTGGCCGCGGCGGCGGCGCGCTGGGCGTCGTCGGCATAGTAGATGGCCGAGCGGTATTGGGTGCCGATGTCATTGCCCTGACGGTTGCCTTGCGTCGGGTCGTGGTTTTCCCAGAAGACCTTGAGCAGGTCGCCATACGAAATCACCGCAGGGTCAAAGATGACCTCTACGACCTCAGCGTGGCCCGTTTCACCCGAACAGACCTCACGATAGGTCGGATTGGGCGTCTGGCCACCCGCATAGCCCACGGAGGTCACCCACACGCCTGACAGCTTCCAGAACACGCGTTCGACACCCCAGAAACAGCCCATGCCGAATACGGCCGACTCCAGACCGGCGGGGTAGGGGCCCTTCAGGGGGTGCCCCAGAACGAAATGGGTTTCGTCGGTCGCGATCGCATCGGGGCGGCCAGCAGGTGCAGTCATGGCGGGTACTCCTTCGCGACAGATATGGGCGGTACCGGCGAACTTTGCACCCTCCTACCTTGCCCCAGGCCGCGCTGTGGGCTAGTTCCCCGCCTCGCCATGCGGGGCGTCCTTGTTGATGCCGACGCAGCGGGTGATGGACAGGTGGCCGAGTGGTTGAAGGCGCACGCCTGGAACGCGTGTATAGGTGCAAGCCTATCGAGGGTTCGAATCCCTCTCTGTCCGCCAGCCAGTCCGCCAAACTGTCTCTCTACGATCTAGCGCTGGCTAACCCGCCAAAATGTCGCGGGAACTCCCGCCAATTCCCTACCGACCGGCTGATTTCTGGGGCTGGTATCGCCCGTATTCATGCATTTTGGGCCGGGCAGTCTCCGTCTGTCCCAGTTCCCTTGAGTTTCCCTGGTAACAGCGAACTTATCAGCGAAACTTCGACCCTCGATCCGCGCGATGGGCTTCTGAACCCCAGTGTAGGCTTGGAAATGCGAGTGAGCGGAACGCATTCTGGCCCACCTTGGCAGGGAAATATTTTAGCCAGATCAGGGAATGACCCGTGCGCCAGCAGTGAACGCTGCGAAGACTCTATGGGAACGCCTGATGCTGGTCCGCCCAGGCAAACGGCACGGCGCCCGCCATCAACTGTTCCAGCTGCCATCGCGCCGGCTGCGAGCCTTCCAGGATCGCAGCCTGAAGGTCCGGGGCGAGGAAGGCCATTGATACGAGGATGCGCTCGTATGGATTGGTCGGTGATCGCTCGAGCAGGGCTGTTGGGCTGGCATGGGCCCGAGCAATCCGATGAGCGGATTTCAGCGCGCGGGCCAAGGTGGCGTCGAACCGTCGCGGGGCTTGGGCTGCTCCTTCGATCCAGGCCCGGCCGCCCCGGAACTGAAGCTGTCGATCAATCCGCACCCACCACAGCGCGCCATCGTCCTCGAACTCTTCGCCCTCATGAAGGGCGGCGATCAACCGCTTCTGTGCATCCTGTCTTTCACAGGCTCGTTGGCTGAGCCGATCTGGATGGATGGCCAGGTGGACAGACGCTGCTCGAACCTCGAGGCGCTCCAACGCCGTCTGCCCATCGTGGCTTGGCAACAGCCGGCCGAGCTGGTCACGCACCCAGCTTTCAGTCGCGCTCGCGGGAAGCCGGCTGATCGTTTCCGAACGAACCTTCCCGCCTTGCTGCAACGGCGCCGAGACGTAGTAGCGATAGCGCTTGCCACCCTTACCTCTGCCATGGGTGGGAGACATCCGATTGCCTTCGCTGTCGAAGATGATGCCGGTGAGAAGTGAGGTCTGGCGAGCCGTGGCGGTTCTCACCACCCGCGCGCCATCCAGTTTCGCCTGCACCGCGTCGAAGAGGGCAGTATCGAGGATCGCCGGATGGACGCCGGGATGCTTGATCCGCTTATGCGTGATGCAACCCAGATAGACGGGGTTGCGCAGCAGATGGAGGAGGGGGCCTCGCCCGATCACCTTGCCGCCGATCTGGCGACCATCCCGCGTCAACCGGCTCTTGGACCGGAACCCTTCTCGCGCCAGCTCTTCGTGGAGATCATTGACCGACCTGACTTCGAGGTACCGGCGGAAGATGTGGCGGACCGTCTCGGCCTCCGCTTCGTTGATCACCAGGGTGCGGTCCTTGGGATCATATCCAAGCGGCGGATTGCCCCCCATCCAGAGCCCCTTGGCCTTGGACGCCGCGATCTTGTCGCGGATCCGCTCGCCGGTGACCTCGCGCTCGAACTGGGCGAATGACAGCAGCACGTTCAGCGTCAGTCGGCCCATGGAGGTGGTGGTGTTGAAGGCCTGGGTGACCGAGACGAACGAGACCTGGTGCTTGTCGAACACCTCCACGATGCGGGCGAAGTCGTGGAGCGACCGTGTCAGGCGATCGACCTTGTAGACGACCACCACATCAATCTTGCCGGCTTGAATGTCGGCCAGCAGCGCCTTCAGGCCATCGCGCTCCATCGTGCCGCCCGAGACGCCGCCGTCATCATAGGTGGTCGCGAGCGCTGACCAGCCTTCTCCGACCTGAGACTTCACATAGGCCTCGCAAGCCTCCCGCTGGGCGTCGAGGCTGTTGAACTCCTGATCCAGTCCCTCTTCGGAGCTCTTTCGCGTGTAGATGGCGCAGCGGAGGACCTTCTTCGTCATGACGCCTCATCCCGTAGACCGAAGAAGCGAGGGCCGTTCCAACGGATGCCCGTGATGGCCCGCGCCACGGCCGAGAGGCTCTTGTAGGTCTGGTCGTTCCATTCCAGGCCCGCGTCCGTTACCCGCACGACCTGCGGCTCTCCCTTCCACTCGCGCGTCAGCTTGGTCCCCACCATCAGTTGGGGGCCGGCTTTGATCTTGCCGGGCGCCCGCAGCTTCGCCTTCACCTCAGGGGTCAGCCCGCCGAAGGCGTCGGCCTGGATCTTCCAGGCCAGTTGCAGTCCAAGCAGTTCGCGCGAACGGAGCTTGGGCGGTTCGCCGTAGCGCTTTCGCCATTGATCACGCAGGGCGTGGAGGTCCAGGCGCTCCAGCGCCCGGACCTCGTCGTAGATCGCCTCGGGGTTCACGCCGCCTGATCTCCTGCAATGCGGTAGACGCGGCCGGCCTCGCCCTTCTCGGAGGTGATCGTCAGGCCGTGCTTCCTCTTGAGCGCGCCCGACATGGCGCCGCGCACTGAGTGCGCTTGCCAGCCGGTGGCCTCGCTCATCTGCTGGACAGTGGCGCCCTCAGCCCGCCGCATCAGCTCGACGACCGCGCCGAGCTTGCCGGTCGGGGCCGCGGCCGTCGTCTCCACAGGGACTGCGGCTGCTGGCTTGCGCGGCGAAGTCGCCTTCGGCGGAGTAGCCTTGGCCGTGGCTGCCTTCTTCGGCTGGGCCGACTTGGTCTTCTCGGGTTGGGTGGTCATCGTCATTCCTCGGTCTGTGAGGCGCGACCATCGCGCCCCTACCGAGGCGAGCCCGCGAGCGCGGGCGACAAGCCACTGATGCTTCCAATGAGCGTGAAGTCCAGTCGCCGCTTAGGACTTTGTTAAGAGATTCGAGTTCCTCATATGTTCCGGCCGCTCCCTTCGGGTTTGAGCGCCGACGTTTTCAAATCTGGGTCGCGAGCACGTCCTCCCCCGCGCGGCCTGAAAGTGCGTTCGCACCATGTCGGTGTGAGCGAAATCGGTCAGTTCGGCCGATGAGCAGAAGGGGATAGGCATGTCTCGCAGCAACAATCTGTCGATCGAGTACGTCCCGATCGATCAGATCAAGATCAATCCAAAACACGCCCGGCAAATTACTCGCGCGCAGATCGAGCGCGTGAAGCGGAGCGTCAGGACGCATCAGTACAATGTGCCACTGCTCGCTCAGGATGACTGGACCATGATCTCCGGTCATGTGCGGTTGATCGCGTGTCGCGAGCTGGGCATGGACGAGGTCCCGGTCATTCGTCTCAGTCACTTGTCGCCAGCCCAAGCCCAGGCATTCGCAATCGCCGAGAACCGGCTCGTCGAGACCGGCTCCTGGGACGAGCGAGCGCTTGGCGAGATCTTCTCCGAATTGTCGGACCTGAAGCTCGATTTCAGTCTGGAGGACACCGGCTTTCAGATGGGAGAGATCGATCTCTTCATCGAAGGTTTGAGCGAGGCCGCGCCGGCCGAGGAAGAGATCCTCCCCGAGCCGGGACCTTCCGTGACGCGACCCGGGGATCTCTGGGTCCTGGGCGATCACCGGCTGATCTGCGGGTCGTCGCTCGAAGCGACGACGTACCAAGCGCTCATGGACGATGAGCGGGCGTCGGTCGTCTTCACCGATCCACCGTACAACGTGCCCATCACCGGCCATGTGAGTGGCAAGGGCAAGCGCAAGCACCGCGAGTTCGCCATGGCCGCCGGCGAGATGTCAGAGCCGGACTTCAATGCCTTCCTGCACACTGCCAGCCGGCTTATGGCCGACTGGAGCGCGGATGGCAGCCTGCACTACGTCTGTATGGACTGGCGCCACCTCCATGGTCTGCTGGCCGTGGTGCGGTCCGTCTACGACGACCTGATCAACATCTGCGTCTGGTCCAAGTCCAACGGCGGGATGGGGTCACTTTACAGGTCCGCGCACGAGATGGTCGTGGTTGCGAGGAAAGGCGCAGGGCATCATCGCAACAACGTCCAGCTGGGCCGGTTTGGTCGCAATCGCACCAACGTCTGGAACTACCCCGGCGCCAACACCTTCCTGCGCTCGGGCGAGGACGCGGACCTGGCCGGACAACATCCGACACCCAAGCCCGTGCAGCTCATCGCTGACGCCTTGCTGGATTCGTCGGCCCGCGGCGATGTGGTCCTGGACCCCTTTGGCGGGTCTGGCTCCACCCTGCTGGCTGCCGAGCGCACCGGGCGACGCTGTCGCATGATCGAACTCGATCCGGCCTATTGTGATCTGATCATCCGCCGCTGGCGTCGCCACGGAGGGGGCCAGGCGGTCCGCTCGGACGGCGCCCTGTTCGATTGGCTCGAGCTGGAGGACGCGGCATGAGCGACTATGAGGTTGGATACAAAAAGCCGCCCAAGCACTCGCAATGGCCGAAAGGCACATCCGGAAACAAGAGTGGTCGGCCCAAGCGCGAAAAGGATCCCCTGGAGGTGCTGACCAAGGCGGCCAGTCAGCGGGTCACCGTCACCGAGAATGGCAAGAGCCGGCGGATCAGCAAGCTGAAGGTGGCGGCCACCCAGATCGTCAACAAGGCGGCCGGGGGCGACCTGCGCGCCAGCAAGATGCTGCTCGACTATCTCGTCGCGGCCAGTGGATTGGCGCCGGACGAGGTCGCGCCCGCGGAACTTCAGGAGGCGCTCGATGAGGCGCTGCTGAAAGACCTGTCGCGCCGTCTTCGTGGATCAAATGATGGAGGTTCCAATGGATGATCCGATCCTTCGCAGGGCCGAACGTCTGGCGCTCGTGCGCCGAGACTTCGCCACTTTCGTCAAGCTCGTGTTCAAGGAGCTGAACCCCAGGACCCCGCTGATCTGGGATCCGTATCTGGACGTGGTGTGCGCCAACCTCGGGGCCATCGTGCTTGGGGAAACGCGGCGCATGGCCCTGGCGCTTCCACCGCGTCATCTAAAGTCGGAGTGCGGGACGATCGCTCTTTCGGCGTTCTTCCTTGGGCATTTCCCCGACAAGACGGTGATGGCGGTCAGCTATGGGCGGGACCTTGCAATCACCCTGGCGCGCAAGACTCGCAAGGTGATGCAGAGCGCCTGGTACAAGGAGGCTTTCGCGACCCGCCTGGAAGATCCGCGTGGCGCGGTCGACATGATGAGGACGGTTCAGGGAGGCCTGCGGCAAGCCACCTCCATTGAAGGTGCAGCCACAGGCTTCGGCTCCGATCTCATGATCTTTGACGACCCCCAGAAGGCCGCGGATGTCGCCTCTGAAGCTCTGAGGACAAGCGCGAACAATGCCTTCTCCGGGACGTTCCAAAGCCGGCAAAACTCGCCTGACGAGTTCCGGGTGGTCATCATCCAGCAGCGGCTCCATGAGGACGACTTCCTCGGCCACGTGACGAAAAAGGGCCGGGGCTGGTCGATCCTGTCGCTCCCGGCCATCGCGGAGCACGACGAGGAGCATCGCTACTTGAACTGGGCCGGCGAGGAGATGGTCTGGCGTCGCCAGCCCGGGGATCTTCTCCATCCCGGTCGGTTCTCCAGGGACAAGCTCGACGAGTTCAGGCTGGACGTCGGCGAAGCCGTGTGGGCCGCCCAGTACCAGCAACGACCCGCGCCGGCCGGCGGGGGTATCGTCAAGATCGGCTGGTTCCTCACATACAAGGACCGGCCTGTCCGCTGTGATCGGGTCGTTCAGAGTTGGGACACAGCCAGCAAGACCGGTCTGCGCAACGACTTCAGCGTTTGCGTGACCTTCGGCCAGGTGGGAGACCAGATATTTGTGCTCGATATCTATCGCGAGCGCCTCGAGTATCACGACCTCAAAGCCAAGGTTGCGTCTCTGCAGGCGGCTTTCCGTGCGGACGTCGTGGTGATCGAGGATGCTGGCGTCGGCACTGCGCTGCTTCAGGAACTGGCCAAGGCCCAGTTCTTCAAGACCCACCCGGTCAAGCCGCACCGGTCAAAACAGGTTCGGATGGAGGGCCTGACCGGGCATCTGGCTGCCGGCAGGGTGCTGGTGCCCGAACAGGCCGTTTGGGTACCGGATTTCCTCTACGAGGCTGAGGTGTTCCCGAATGGCCGCTTCGACGATCAGGTCGACGCCTTCTCCCAGGGACTGGAGTACCTGCAGTACTTCACCGTGCCACATTCGGGCCTGCTGGAATGGTACCGCCGTGAAGCAGAAGCCCTGACCAATCCGCCACAGGAGGCGCAGGAGGATTTGGTGCCGTTTAGGTCGGACAATAGTTCCACCTTCTACACCCAGCAAAGTAAGCGGATCAGACCGGATCTCCACGGGATCTTCTGGATCCCGGAGAGCAGCACGCGGAACTGCATCCCATTTCGTGGATGGCATAGGGTGAGCGAAGAGGAGCTGGAACAGCTGGGAGCCTCGCCTCCCATGGCTGCCTAGAGAGACCGCTCGCCGCGCCGGGTCAGCACCTCCATCGCCGCCGCGAGCGCCGAGACGTCCCGGCCTGCGGTGGCGAGGGTGACGATCCGGCAGCGGTCCTCGGTGTTGTCGTCGATCGAGGCGTCCACGTGGACGTCCTCAAGGATCTCGGTGATGGCGGTGGCGAGAAGGCGCGTTCCCTCCGAGACGACCTCGCGCCCGATCATGAGCAGGCGTCCAGGATGCGGGCGGTGACCTCCGCGGACCCGGTGAGATCGAACACCGTCTCGCGCGGGTCGAAGTACTGGGGCAGGACCCGCACCGCCAGCTGGCGGCTGCGGCCGATCTGCTCGATCAGGGCCCGGCCCTGCCGGTCGTCGAACCGGCCGATGGCCGTGCCCGTCGTGCTGGTCTGCCAGGTCTCGGTGCGCACCTCTCCGCTGTCGAACCGGTAGGAGACCCGGCCCCGGTTCAGACCCAGATAAAGCGGCCAGCCCATAAAGGCGGAGAGCGAGCCGTCCTGGCAGCGGATGAACAGCTCAACGGGCTCGGGCGCTCCCCCGATGTTAGCGACCTCCGTGGAGGAGGTCAGGACCGCCGCCAGGGTTCGGGTCCCTTCCAGCGGCGAGACGATCTCCTCGAACCGCCAGCCGCCGATCGCAGGATCGGTGGCGGAAGCCTCAGCCTCCACCGGCCCTTCCGTCGCCGCCTCCTGCGCCGACCCGTGTCCCGCCGAGATCGCCAGCAGCATCGCGCCGCCCGCCAACATGGCGGCGCGCTTCGAATTCTTGGTCATGATTGCATCCTATAAGTAACAGCCATGTCCAGCGACGAGCCATCGGTCGGGCGGGCAGTCAAGTCGCATTGTGACTCATCGGATGTAGCCCGATCAGCTTTATCGGGGCCTGCATGCCGAGATGGATGTACAGCGCCGACTCGGACTCCAGATCCAGCGGCTGAGAACAGCGAAAGGCTGGTCTCAGGAAGAACTGGCGTACCGCGCTGACATCCACCGCACCTACATCTCCGGTCTCGAGCGCGGCACGCGCAATCCGACCGTCACGGTCGTGGAGCGGCTGGTGAAGGCGCTGGGCTGCACCTGGTCGGATTTGCTCGACCGGACCACCAGGCGCGCGGCTGACAGGAAGTCGGAGGACTGATAGCTAGACTCATCGTCTGCACGACGAGGGGGAGCTGCATGTCTGAAGGCACGGTCTACATCCTGACCAATGCGTCCATGCCGGACTACATCAAGATCGGCTTCACCCAGGCCGACGATGTGAACCAGAGGCTTCGCCAGCTGGATAACACCTCCACCGCGCTTCCCTTCGAGATCTTCTATGCCGCCAGGGTCCCGGACTGCCGGCGGCTGGAGAAGACGCTGCACCTGGTGTTCGGAGAACAGCGCGCCCGGCTGAACCGGGAGTTCTTCACCGCCAACCCGGATCTGGCCAAGGCTATCATCCAGCTGGTCGAGATCACCGAAACCACGCCGTCAGACGCCGAACAGGCCATCACGCCGGAGCAGCGTCAGGTGATCGAGGAGGAGAAGGCCAAGCGCGCCCAGCCGCTGACGTTCGATCGGCTCGGGCTGGAGGTCGGGACCGTCCTGGCCTTCGCCAAGGATTCGGCCCAGACCTGCACGGTGGCCGGGCCCAGAACCGTGTCATTCCGCGGGCAGGAGATGAGTCTGAGCCAGTCAGCGCTGATCGTGCTTCGAGAGATGGGGTACGAGTGGTCGACCGTCCGGGGCTCGGACTACTGGACCCATGACGGGGTGAAGCTGACGGCGATGGCGGCGGCGGAGTAGGGCTGGTTCGCGCCAGAAGCGGACGTTACCTCGACCGCGAGAATCGGACCTTGTTTGTCATCACCAATCCCTTAGCTGAGCCATGGTCGGCCTCAAACGGCATTGACACCCCTGACGCGACCGTCACGACCGAGGCGGACGCGCAATCGTCGGGGCGATCGCGGGCGAAACCGCAGAAAGGCGTCCCGCCTGGCGCGGGCCCCCACAGAGGCCGCAATGTCGGCGCGGGTGGCGAAGAGCGCCACACAGACGCCAGTTGGATTCTTGGTGCTCGGGTAGAGGACGCCGTCGAGCCGATCACCGGCCGCCGTCCGGTAGACCCGCCGGATATATTCAGTGACGATCTGGGAGGGGACATAGTCGATGTGCTCGCGGCCGTCGCGGGTCACTGGTCGGGCGATCTCGTCGCGGAAGGCCTCGACGAAACCGGGCAGACCCCTCGCCAGCGCGCTCGCATTCTCGAAGATGGTCGGCGCCGGAACCGGCCGGTCGGCCCGCAGATCGAGCACTTTCAACGGTCGGAGCGGCGAGAATACCCCGAGCGAGGCTTGTCCGGTGCGGGTCATCACCTCCGCTAGGGCGGTGGTCTCGTCGAAGGCACCATACAGGATGGGGATGCCGGCGGGGCTCATCCGACTGGCCGGGGGACCGGTGTCCGACTTCGGCGGGGGACCGAGAGTGTCGGCCGTCTCGTGCCAATCACCGTTTTCGACCGGTCGTGCCCGAAACAGCTTAATTCGCACCGAGAGCGTCTGGATCAGGCTGCTGGCCTCGATCGTCTCTCCGAACAGATCCAGCATTTCGGTGGAACGGACGAGCGTACTGTCCTGCTCGTCGGCCAACCGCCGGCCCGCCTCGTCCGGACGCATGAACATGAAGCGGGAGGTGTGTTTGACGTAATCGCAGAAGGTTTCCCAACTGACCCGCAGATGATCCTCCGGCATGAACAAGGCCGGCTCGCCTTCACACCACTGCAGATCCGTGTCGAAAGAGCCGATGAGTGCCTCGACGACCCGTTCGTCGGCCCAGACGGTATCCTCGAGCAGTTCCCTGTTATCCCAGACGTCGCCCGCCCAGCCGGTGTCGCTCTCGGCGTCGTAGAACAGGACATTCTCCGGCTGATCATAGTCGGCCCTCAGACAGCCTTCGACGAAGCGCGCCAGTTCATACAGCGGCGCTGCGAAATCGACCGGAGAGCGTCGACCGCAGAAGTCACAGGTCCGCGCCACCGCGGCCCAGCGCACGAACCGCTTTAGGCCGCGATCGTGCACGCAGCCCCAGCAGACGCGCCGCGCATCCTCGGGATGCTGTCTGGCCCGCGCCGTGACCATGTCGACCCAGTCAGGGTAGCCGAGGTCATCGGCAATCCGCCGCCGAGGCCGCTCTTCCTCCTCCCAATCATCCGCACGCGCAACTACATCGTCCCACCACAGCCCTCCTGTCATGGTCAGTCCTCTTCACTCGAAGCGGCGCAGACGCCGCCGGCCGCGAGGGGTACCGCATCACGCCAGAGGAGGGCACCGTCATGTCTCGTCTAGCGGCCGTCATAGACGAAGGGAGATCGTTCGCCAGCACGGCAATCAGGACTTGAAATCGGACATTATCCAGCTACCGAAGGCCCACTCTACGGGGCCGGCCTTCGACGGTGCCGCCGCTTGGCAGAGCCCGTAGGCTCATTGATGTCGCCCAGCACCTCAGCAAACAGTTCCTTGATTCTTGGCAGTCGCTGCTCGGCGTCTTTCAGATAGTCATAGGCCTCGTCACGCAGACGGACCGGGTCATGAGTTGCAACCGGCGAAGCCAGATGGCGTCTTGGACTCCATGTTTCAGCCTCCTTGAGGCTGGCGTAACTGACATCCTGGCATTTGTCTGGGTCGCCCGCTTCAAATGCCTCCCGTATTGCCGCGAGGACTTGGCTACTTGTCCTCAGTCCGCGCACGTTTCGAAAACGAGCGCCGTCAAACATGCGGACGGATTGGTTTCGCTTCCCGCGTGATAGCACCAAAATCGCCATGTCGGTGGCGGTCCAAGCCATTGCGCTCGCTGGTAGGGCGATCACGGCCTCGAGTTCTGCGTTATCCAGAATCTGCTTGCGAAGAATACTTTCTGCACCACGGCGGGATAGAACCGCTTGCGTCACTAGGACTACGGCGCGTCCCCCGCGCGCCAATGCGTCCAACGATCGCTCCAAAAACAGGGTCTCAACCCTCCGGCCCGCCTGTGCTCCGCGACGGCCCGCTACATCCACGTAGTAGCCGAGCGGCGGGTCGCAAAGGACCCGATCGAACTGCCCTGAAGCGAACGTCTGCAGAGAGTCCTCGCGCGAAATGTCAGCAGGCGCGTGCAGCAGGGCAAACCGGAGCTGGGCAAGAGCGGCCGAGGTCGCGTGAACTTCAGATCCACGAACTTTAGCCTTCGGCTCCACCTGCCAGGCTTCGGCAAGCAGACCGCCTTGACCGCAACAGGGATCGAAGACCGTTTGGCCCGGTCTGATATCCGCAAGTTGGACCATGAACTCCGCCAGATGTCGCGGCGTGCTGACCTCAGACGCAAGCGGTCCGGCCATCACTGTCTGGTCGAGCCTGTCGCTGAACCATCGACCGAACTCCTCTTCGGGCGCGGACAGTGGAAGGGAGGTCAGTATGCTAGCGGCGTAATCTAGACCCTGTTCCCAACGGCTCTGCAAAACATCCGGAATGAGCGTGGAGCGGAATGCTTCGACCATGTCGCCCGGAACGTCGCCAATCTGCTCGATGGCGGTTCGGAATACGCTGTAGCGTGACGCATCCATAGCGGACCCGGCGGCACCTCGCAGGGCCATAGCGAGTAGTGTGTTGTACCGAGCCAAAGCAACGATCGTTAGAACACGGCGCCCGATGGCGAAATGGTCGACGCTCCGCAAACGCATCAGCATCCGCTCGAACGCGATCGTTGCCGGCCTGAAATCGAAGTCCGGCGCAGAGGCCTCGGTCATGCTGTAGGCTCGACATTGAGGTTAGTGAATACAGTTTCGATTGCGGCGGCGGTTAACCGATTGGCTCCGGCTTGAACCTCCCAGACATAGGTGTCGGTCTCGTCCATGAGTTCGGCGAGGCGGTCCGCCTGCTCGGCCGTGATGTCTTTCAGCTCTAGGGATCGCAGGTTTTCCATGGAGAAGCCTGGCGTCCCCGCCGTCATCGTATCTTGTAGCAGTCGTGCCTCCACGGCGGGGTGACGCAGAAACGCAGCCAAGAGCGCCGAAGGGTAGTCCGACTGCGGTCGGATCATCATGAGGTTGGGACCGAGCAAAACGCCGGCGTGTTCCTCGTAGGCCACTGCCGCCCGAACACGGCCACGGCTCGTGACCACGATGTCGCCGGCCTGGATCCTACGTCGGGGATCGGGCTCTCCGCCGACCGGAACGGTTTCCAGATGGGCTCTGGCGATGATTCGGGTGCCGACATCGCGCATCGCCACGATAGGAACGACGCTTGTCCGCTCCCCGTCTTCGACCCGCTGCGCAGGACGTCCCGAAAAAACCTCAGCGATTTCAGACAGTCGCATTTTTTCCCCTCAGATATCCGCACATCGCCATGGCGAATAACTCACTTACATTGACTTTGCAAAGCCGCTGAACTACTTACGCTTCCCACATTGGCACACGGGGAGGATTCCGGCCTACGGCGGGTAAACGCCGCAAAAAGAAAAAGGGACGAGCCAAAGGCCCGCCCCCTACAGTTTTGTGACGCCCACACCAACCGCAGGCGGCCGGGGCGGCGCCGGAAGATGAAGTAGATAACTCCAACTCAGCAAAAAACGGAGTATCGCCTCGTCCCACGGCTTGCAAGGCCACCTGCTCAGACCCTGCAAGAGAATGAGCATTGAAAAGAAGCCGGGCGAATCGTCCGGCAAGAGCGGCGGCATCTACCGTGAGGTAGGTCCCCGTGGCGGCAAGCATGACAACTGGGCGACCGTCCCCGACGGCCGGACCCTGCCGCCGACGCAGAGCCCCGGTTCGACGTGGCGGCGCGAGCGCCGCACGCCCGACAGCAAGCGCTGAAGGGAGCGAACATGTCATCGATGACGCAGTTCGCGGGTGCTGAGGGGCGGCCGCGCTTGATCCAAGCCCTCCGCGCCCAGACCCTCGTACGCCACGATCAGAGCGTGGCCGAGGCGCTGGCCGACCTAGGCGAGCTGATTTCGGTGAGGACCGGGGACAATCTCGTTCGTGAGGGCGAGACCGGTATCGATTTCTACTTCATCCTGGAAGGTGCCTTCGCCGTTCTGGTGAAGGGCAACCATGTGAATGTCCGTAAGTACGGCGACCATGTCGGCGAGATCGCCGGGTTGGATCCCGGCCAAAAGCGCAGCGCCACCGTGACCGCCACTGAGCCGTCCGTCGTGTTGCGCGTGCCCGGCGAAGGCTTCAGGGATCTCGCCCGAAGCCACACCGACTTGATGGAGGCGGTCGCGCTGGAGGCGAACAAGCGGCTCGCTGAGCGAGGCGATCGCGAGTGCCAGCGCAATGAAAAACCCCAGATCCTCGCCATCAGCGCCTCGGAAGCCCTGCCGGTGGTGAGGGAAGTCGAGAGTCTTCTGCGGGACGACGACTTTCGGTTCCGGCCGTGGGATCAAGGCGGCGTCTTCGCCATCTCCAGCTATCCGGTAAACGCCCTCGTCAATGCCCTGAAGGAGGCGGACTTCGCACTCGTCGTGGCGACGCCGGAGGACAAGGTGCGGTCGAGGGGCAAGACCATTCCGGTGCCCCGCGACAACGTCACCTTCGAGATGGGCATGGCCATCGGCGTGCTCGGTCTTGACCGGGTCATCGTGGTCACCCCCGCCGCGCATACGCACCTCACAACCGACATGAACGGCGTGACCGTGCTGCGCTACCGGACCGATCGTGAACTGGACGAAGCGCTCCGTCCGATCGTCAACGACCTTCGCAAACACATTGCCCTTCGCGGCGTCCTCACCTGAGCATCAAGAAAACCCATGAGCTGGACTGAAGAAAAAAGCCGGGAGCGCATTCGTCGCTTCCAGAACAATGTGCCCGAGACCGATATCCAGGTCGAGGAATTCGAACGCGACTACATGCCCCGCCGTCGCGAGGCGCTGGCAAAGGCTATGATGCTGACGGAGGCCTCCGCCGCCGCGATCGTCGATATTCCGCGGAACCGGGCGGTTCTCACGGACGGCGTTCATGTCTACGTCGAACTGATGGATTTCAGCACCCAGCTGTCATCTGAGCGCGATACAGAGGCGGCTTACCGCCGGGCCCTGACCTTCCTTCACCTCTACTACGGCGGGTCCGATCGCCTGATTGAGGCCTTCGGTCTGCAGCGTGTCGACTTCCACGGCGCGCGCCTGCACGCCGTGGTGTTGACGCCGACGGGAGCCGACAACGCCCTCGAGCGGATCGGTCGCGCAGTGGCCTTTGCGCGTACGATCATCGCCATGGTCGCGCGGATGGGCGGGCGCTTCAACGGGCGCTACGAGACCCGCGTCGCCATTGGCATCGATGCTGGTCGCGCCGTTGCTATCAATAGCGGCCGTGGCGACGAGCACGAGCCCCTGTTCATCGGCCGGCCCGCCAACCATGCCGCCCATTTGGCTGCGTGCGGGCTGCCGGGTATCCATCTTAGCGAACGGGTCCGCCGGGCTCTCGCGCCGCTAAGCTTCACCGCGGCCCAAGGGCTTGACCCGTTCGAAGATTTGGTGCGCCGCAGTGGTTCAACTCGCGCCGCTGGCGGGTTCAGGACGTTGCAGGAAGCGGCCGATGACGAAATCGCCAAATACGATGTCGAACTGGCCGTAGCGGAATCGCAAGGCAGCCTGCCGGTATTCAACTTCCACCAACACACGCCGCCTCTGAAGACGCTGGACTTCAAGCTCCTGGTGCCGAGCCGATCAGTGCTGATGGCCATGGCGGCATTGTTCGCGGACCTCGACGGCTTCACCGACTATGTCGATGTGAGCTTGGCGAGCGGCCGCGTCAATCAGGCCGTGGCCAACCTTCACGTCATGCGCGGCGAGTTCGCCGCCACAGTCCGGGAGGACTTCGATGGACGCAAGGTGCGCTTCATCGGCGATTGCCTGAAGGCCGTTGTTGCGGAGGGCGACGCCAGCGCGGTCGACCCGACCAAGACCATCGACACCGCATTCCTGCTGGCCGGTGCGCTTCGCTCGTCCTTCCTGCTGTGCAAGGCGGAGCTCCCGGGAATTGAAGATCTCGGACTGGCGATCGGCGTGGATTACGGGACGACCCCGGCCTGCCGCATTGGCCTGCGTGGTGCCTCCGGCGTACGTTGCGTGACCAGCGCGGCGACCTGCGAGTCCGAACGTCTGCAGCGGACCTGCGATGGACGCGGGACCGTTTTCGGAGAGGGGGCTTTCGACGCGGCGGGTCTCGCCGTCCGACAGGCACTGCGTGGATCCAGGACGGTTTCGAACCTCACATATCCGAACGCAGTCCGTCTGGTGAAGGGCGTGGCGCCGGCCAACATCGGGTCAATCGCCGGCCCGTTGGTACAGGCCCACAATCGCTGATGCCTCAGAGGCTGGTCTTTCTGGAAATGACGACGCCGGCTTGGTTCACGGCGGAACCCCAGTCGGCTCCGGACGCCTTGTCTGGCGTCGCCCGCCCCGCGGACACCGTCTGGGCGCAGGGTGGGCTTGCCCTCATCCTGCGAACGGATGGCGACCGGATCGCGGTGTCCGAGCCCGTCCCCGGCACGCGACTACCCGGCCGGTGCGCGGAGCGCCACATCCAGAGGGACCGGACCTTCTGTCTCGGTCTCGATGCGCTCGGGGCAGGGTCGATCGACGAAGCTCGGATCTGGTGGGCGCATCTTGAACAATGGCTGCAGTTGCAGTCCCTCGCAGACGAAACGGGCCTTTGGCCCGACGCTCATGCGCTCGACCATGGCCACGCCGGTGAATGGCAGCGAGCGGCGCAACGGCTCGCCGACGAGCTGGGGTTCGGCGAGGAATACCGGCGCGCTCATGCAGGACTCCCGTCTTGGATCACGAATCCAACGACGCGTGTAGCCAAGGATGACGGGACTCCGATCAACGGGCGCGCTCCTTGCCCGCGTGGCTGTGAAAAAACGCGAGGACGGCGACGCAGACGGATTCTTTGGGGCGAGTGCGAGCGGCGGGCGGCTATCGCTCGGCTAGTGGCTATGGAGCTGCACCGTCGACGGGCCCTCGATCGCTATTGGAAATCAGAGCAAGGGCAGCCTTGTTGCGGTACGATGATAAACTGCCCGCTGCGTCCGGCAGGCCAGCCTCCGCGCCAGTGGATGAAGAGTGATCTGAGAATTCAGTAGTGCGGTTCGATGCCCAAAGGGGGCGCTCCAGAAGGCCGCATAAGTCCCAGCCTATCCGGCAGCGCCGACGCCTGGTGCCGAGAGCGGACGCTTTGAACCGCCGCTATGAGCCCATTTCGGACCTTCGCGCCGTGGATCCCTTAGTGTCGCCTTTGGGCTCTTAGCCGACGTTGGGAAGGTCCGCATTCGAGTTCGCTCGGGGCCAAACTCGCATGGACAAATGGTGGGTAGGATCTATTCGGACGAGCCGCATTGACGGAAACTCCCGAGCGCTTGGGGCCGTCAGCCTGCCAACTGCCCATGCCGTTCGAGGAGCCGCATCAACACTGCGTTGGCGTGGGTGAAGTTCGGGAGCTGGTCCTGGAGCTGGTAAGCCCACTTCTCGCCGTGGAACAGATTGTTGCGAAAGCGCCAGACGATCATCAGCACGGTCAGCAGGCGATCGCGCGGGTCGTCGTTGCTTCCTTCGAGGACCGACCGGACTAGGTCGGGCTGATCGGCTGGGCGAAGATTCAGGTAGGCGAAGTGTGGGGTGAACTGCCCGTCAGCGAAGTAGCGCTGCCGAAAGTAGGCCAGCTCTCCTTCATAGTGGTCGGCGTCGAGCGTACCCGCGTCTCGCCACTCGTCTGCCTTCACGCAGATGAGATCCGGGCGCGCAAAATTGCCCATGACCTGGGCCTCGAACAGGCTCCACAGGAAGGTGAAGTTGAAGATCGCCGCGCGGTCCTCGTCGGGCAGCGCGTGGAATCCCGGTGCTCGCGCCAACAGCCATTGTATGCTCATGTTATGCCCCCACTCGTTGTTGGTCTTGAGGGTACCCAGTCCTCTGGCCCGTCGTAGTCATCCGGGGACAGTTCCGAGAAATCGGTGAGCGTGTCGCACTGGATGCAGTAGTACATCTGCGAGGCCTCCTGAAAATGCATGCCGCACAGGCATCCGCAGAAGGGACAGCATTCGTCGATTTCGAGGTAGGCCCATTCCCACACGCCGAGATATTCAGGGATGGCGTCGCGATCGTAGCCGGTGATCTCGAAGGCATCGGCATTCTTCGCGACGAAACCGCGCTGTCCGACCTCCATCAGGGACGGCAGGACGTCGGCCGGCTCGATGCAAAACCACTCGCCGCGGCAGCGTCGGGAAGCGAGGCGACGATGCAGATCGCGCTCGGTCTCGAAATCGTCGGCCGACGTGATCCAACCGAGGAGTTTGAGTGCAAGCGGATTGCCGGTCTGCAGGTCGCTCTTCCGCCGGCCAATGTCCTTCGCGAGACCGACCTTGATGGGTGAGCACCCGTTTTCATCCTCGCCTATGAAGTAAACCGGCATAGGCCTGCCCCGTTGCGTCTGACTCCATTGGCCATCAGTCATTCCCGTAGTCCGGCTCGTATTCCATCTCACGTTCTTGTTGGTCCTCATGGATGTAGTTCAGGCCCGAGGCGTCGATTTCGTCGCTTCCCATCAACGTCAAATCGCATGTCGGGCAGCGAAACTCTTCACCGACGAACTCGCGGTCGACGACTTCCCAGATCGCATGCTCATCGCGCTCCTCACTGATGTCTTCGCCGGTTTGCTCGCCGGTCATGAAGGCCCGGCATTTGCAGGCCGGGCAGCTCTCCGCCCAGATCTCGTCGTAGCGGCCCTTGAAGATTCCCGTCTGGTGCTGCGGTTTGCGCAATTCCGCTTCGGCCGTAAGGCGTTCGCGCTCTGCCTTCTTTAACGCCTCGAATTGCTCCCGGGCGGCCTCGACGCGCAGCTTGACAGCGGCCGCAAGGGCCTTGGCGGCTTCATCGAGAAGCTGGCGAGGCGCCTTTGCATCGGCCGCGCCGAGCCACTGCTCCAAGGATGAGCTCATCTGGTGCAAGATCGTGTCGCACGCATGCCAATAGCGTGCCTCCCAGGCGTCGAGTCGCATTGTCCGGAACGGAAGATCGGCCGAGTGCAGCTCGGAGTTTCGGCGCTCGGCAATGTCCTGGCAGAATTTCTGGACCGTCTTGTCGAAGCGAGGAACGAGATGGGCCATGCGTTCGAACAAGGTCTTGGCGGTGATCGTCTTCACGTCCGTCGTGACGTTGATGCCGGCGGCGACGAACATCGACTGCCAGTGCGTCGGATCGACGACGAGGCTCGGATGCTTGCGCGCGAGTGCGGCCTTGCCGAGCAGCTCGAGCGCGAGGGACGCCCAGAGCTGATACTCGTCGAGATCGCCGGCGCCTTTGCGGGCCAGCGCGCGGCCGACGTAGACCTTCGATTTTGCATGAAGCGCGTCGCCGTTTATGGCGATGAAGATGTCGTCAGGCATCAATGAGAATCCTTGCGAGGCGCCTGCCGGACCCTCGGTCCGACGAGCTGCGCCCGTGAAGGACGCGCCAGTTGTCGATGATGAGGATGTCGGCCCGGTGCCAGTGGTGGACTTGGGGCGAACCGGCGGCGATCCGGTCCTCGACCAGCGCCAAGGCGATGCGGCCACGCTTGTCCACGGCTTCGAGACAGCTGGGATCGTATCGCAGGAAGACTCCACCTGGCGCGAGGATCGTCGCGTAGAAGGAACGCCGGCCGCTACGAACGAGCACCGCCGTTCCTTCGAGAAGGTCAAGCTCTTGCGATGAAAAGCCGAGCGTTCGCCAGTCGAGGAGGATTGTTGCGGCAGTTAGCGCCCCTGGGTCGATACACCCGAGGAGAAGGTAGCGGCATGGTCTGGTGCGGTGGCTGAGCTCCGTGTGGAACGGAAGGGCGCCCAGACCGTAGCGGGCGCTCAAGGATCGTGGATGCGCATCGTCGGTGCCTTGAGGCTCGATGACCTCTTCGAGTGAGCCAGCGCGGCCGGGAACGCGAGTGCCGAGGCGATCGCCGAGCTTGCTCAACTCGCTCACTGTCGCGTCGGCGTCCACGCCTTCGCCGCAATGAAGAGACCAGCCGCGCTCCGCCAGCGGGCCGAGAGGCTGTCGCGTATCGGAGATGGCGATGTCGCGTTCGGCCATCTCGCTGTCCTATCGTTCGAGGCGGACGCGGAGACGCCGGGCGCGCTCGCGGAAGGCGGCTTCGCCGCCTTCGAGGATGTCGCAGACCGCCTTGCGGATTGCAGCATTTTCCAGCCCACCCGCCACGTAGCTGATCGGGGGCAGGCCGCCCGATGGATGCGGCCCTGCTTCGGCGACGATGATCTGATCCGCGTCTGTGTTGATCACGAGGTTGGCGTTGTGCGTGACCATGATCACCTGTCGCTTCGCCTTCGCGGCAATGAAGAGCGCGACCAGCTCGTCGAATACGGACTTCGGATCGAGGTTCTCCTCAGGCTGGTCGATGATCAGCGGCCGATCATCGGAATCGTCGAGCGCCAAGTAGAGCAACAGCAGCACGATACCGCGCGTGCCGGGTGAGAGCTTGCGGATGTCCACGCCGTCATAGGAGATCTCGTACCGGACGGTGATGTGGTCGGTGCCGAAAAGCCAGTGCGCGAACTGTTTCGACCAAGCCCGGAATTCGGTCTGCTGCGTCGGCGCATAAGGCGCATGGGACAGAAGGTCTCCGAGGTATTTCGCCATGAAGGCCATCATGGCAGCTTGGACCTCGGCCGCCGATCCAGTTTCCCACGCCGGCTTGAGCGCTTCCATGGCCGCGGCGATCAGCGAACCGCGCCCGTAGAAGGGTCCGGTCTTGCGACGGTCGAGAAGCTCTTCCTCCGCGAAGGTTCCCCAAGCCTGAACGTCGGCGATCCGTCGGACTGAGAAGCTAAGCTTCTTTAGCGTCCCCGACGAAGCGGCAAGGCGCGCCATCAGGGGCGCGTAGAGCCCCGCGAGCGCGTTCTGTTCACTGATGATCGCCTCGAAAACCCGGCCATAGGTATCATCGCGCTCGGTCTGGAGATCCTTGCGCCGCGCGGCGGCACCCTGCGCATCGGTAAGGCGGGTTTCGAGGGTCTGACACGCCGAATTCTCCTGCGCGATGCGCGCAGTCAATGCCGCGTATTGATCGCGCACCAGCTTGTCAGCGCTGAACAGCGCTTCGAGGCGGGTCATCTCGGCGGCGATCGGCGCAAGCGGCAGCGTCGTGATGTCGGCAGTATCGGCGATCAGCGGGACGTTCGGATCGCCGGGCACGGGCGGAACGCCATTGAGTTCGCGAACTTTGCCGTCCGCCCAGGCGACGTATGCGGTCAGGCTTTTGTCCACGTCGCCCTTGTAGATCAGCAGGAAGTCGTCCCACTGCTTGGCGTCGAGGCCGCTATTGGTATGGCGTGCCTGGGCCTGTCGAAGCATCTCGGGCGCGCCCGTAGCCCGCATGCTGCGGACTTCGTCCTGCAGGGCTACAAAGGTGCGGCGCTGATTGCCGTAGCTCTGGATCTTGTTTCGGAGCTTTTGGGCCGCCTCGCTGAGTTGGGTATGGCGGGCGACCTGAGCTTCGGTGCCCTTGACCACGAGCTTCGCGCGGTCCGTCGTATAATCTGCGATCAACTTCTTCTTCTGGCCGACCTGGGTGGTCAACGAGACGACGAGGCTCTCTTTCTCTAACTCGGTGGCGATGCGATCCGAGATGTCTGAGATCGCCTCGGCCTCGCGCTCGCGCGCCTGCTGAAACCGTGACGTCTGCTGATCACGCAACTCAGCGAAGTCGAGGGCCCATTCGCGATCGTCCTGCGAATGCGATTCGAAGATCACGCGCTCGATTTCGTCGACCAGGCCGTCGGACACACCTTTGGCCGAGCAAAGCTCCTCGACGAACTGCTGCGACAGGTAGCGGGCCCGCGGAAACGACATATGGCCGTTGGCGTCGCTGCCATCGAGTGCGCGCGTAACCGTCGCGCCGCCGCCCCAGGTCAGCGTCGTCGTCGCGTCGCCAATCAACCGTCGCGCACGCGCCAGGAAGGATGGGCTGATGTTTTCGTCCGCGTCCCATCCGGATGGCGTGATCGCATCGCAGCCGGCCGCGATGACGTCGGCCAGGGCCGTCTTGCCCGAGCCCCGAGCGCCGATGACGGCGACAAGGCCGGGATTGAGCGGAATGTCCGGCGTGGACGCCCAATCCGCATAGTCGATCCTAACGTGCGAGATCACTTGTGACGGCATCGCGGAGCGCGGCGGGTGTTCGCCGACATAGGCGCGGCCCTCGGGATCGATGCAGGCTTGGCGGAGGGTGTCGAACTCCAAGGCGCCCTTGATCCACGAAAAGCGGTTGTCGACGGGCTGGCCCACGGATTTCTGGTCATGGGAATCGCTGCCGTGAAGGCAGGGTTTGCAGCCGTCATATCGTGTGCGCAGCTCCTCGATCGTCACGCCGCGTTGGCCGATCCAGAACTCGCGCTGCGCCGGACTGCTCGAAAAGATGATGTGCGCGAACTTCTCGATCTCTTGCCGCACCGTGGCGTCGGCGGCTTCCCCATGCACAGGATAAGGTGGATGAGACGGTATCCGGCCAACACTACGACGCCACGCAGGTTGCGCGCCATTCCGCAAAAGCTCAGGAACTCGTCGAGCGATTCTAGTGGCTCGTCAGAACGACCCACCTACCGTTCAATTGAGCAAGTTCAGTGCCATTAGCACGATTGCGTATCCGTAAGCAGCGACCATCGGGAGAGCGGTCACGGCTACACCAAAAGCACGGCCGCCGGCGCCGTGCGGATAGCCGCGCAAGAAAGTCGCGCGTCCGATCGCAAAGAGGATGACTCCGCCGACGATCAGCGAGAGATCGTCGCGGGGCGCAAGAGTCGCCAGCGCCAGATAGGCCCCGATCGCCATGACCGCCTGCTCAAGCGTGTTCTGGAGGAAGGCGACCTTTATGGCCAAAGCTGGGCTGGGCGGGCCATAGGCTGAGCCCCGGTAATCCTCGGCGAAGCGATATCGACCGCTGGCTACAAGCCGCACCCCGATCACAACCCACAGCAGGACGAAGACGGCTGCCTGGAGCGCGAATGCGATGCGCTCCGCCAATCCGTCGGGGAACGTCCAGACGAGTGGCAAGTACCAGCGCGCGAGGACTAAGACCGTGGCGCAGAAAAATAAGGCGCGAACCGCTTGCCGCCTGACGCGGTGTTGCTCGATGCGAAGCTCTTCGGGCGTCAATGGCATCATAGCGGTCGTGTGGCCTTATAGAGGGATATGGAGCCGGTCGGCGTCGGGATAACCCTGTATTCGACTACATCGGAAAAGCCCGCCTCGCGCATCAGCTGAGGCAACATTCCGCACGCGTTCGGCTCCGTATTCTCAACCCCATCGAGGGCCTGGATGATCCGAAAGAGGGCGCGCATGGGGGCGGTTCGCTGCTCTCCGTAGTCGGCTATGTGAAGTTGGCCACCCGGTTTCAGCGCCGCAAACATTGCGGCGAAACCGGCCCGCTTTTCAGCCATCGGCACCTAATGAAACACGAGGCTTGAAACGATCTTGTCGAAGCCAAAGCCGGCACTCGCCGCGTCCCTCGCGAAGCCGGGGAGGAACGTAACGCTCGCTGCGAACGCCGCAGCCTTCGCTCTGGCTCGCGCGAGGATGGCGGGGTCGGGGTCGAGCCCGACTATGCGGGCTCCGGGCGCAGTCCTTGCGAGGAGAACGGCCAGAGTTCCGGTGCCGCAGCCCACATCCAGGATAGTGTCTTCTGCCTCGGGCGCGACCGCATGCGCCAAGGCGACGCGCCACCGCCGTTCGCGGGTGAGAAGAGGAAGCGCCAGATCGTACAGACCGGTCCACTCAGCGCGTCCTGATGCGGGCGTGTAGGCGGTCGTGCTCATAGCGACGTTCGGTGACTGGACTCCCAAACCAAGAGTCCTACCCCGACCACGATGGCGCTATCCGCCAGGTTGAAGCTCGGCCAGTGGACGCCCCCGGCATGGAAATCCAAGAAATCTGTAACGGCTCCCCGCAACACGCGGTCGAGCAGATTGCCGACAGCGCCCCCTACCAGTAGGGCCAGAGCCCCGCGCATGACGTTGTTCGTCTCGCGGAATAGCCAGATCGAAAAGCCGATGGCGATCGTCGCCGTCAGAACGATCAGCGGCCACGGGCCCCAGCCAAGGTCAGCGCCCATGCCGAAGACCACGCCTTCGTTAAAACCGAGCGTCAGGTTGAAAAAGGGCGCGACCTCGACCGGACGCCCAGGGGTCAACGCCTCGCGGGCCATAGCCTTGGTTAGCTGATCGATTGTGCTGACTGCCGCGATGGCGGCGATCGGGAATGCGTCTCTCATGCGCGCGCCTTCCGCAAATCCTTGCGGGCATCCCGAACGATTTCAGTGGCGGAGTGAAGGAACAGGAGCGCGATGCCGAAACCGACCACTACGTCCGGCCAACGGGTCGCTGTCACGACCACCAGTCCAGAAGCGGCGAGGACCGCAATATTTCCGATGGCGTCGTTTCGACTGTAGAGCCACACGGCCCGTACGCTCGCGTCTCCTTTCCGGTGCTTGAGAAGGAGCAGCGCTGCTCCGACGTTCACGGCGAAGCCGAGAATGCCGTAAAGGCCCATCCCGAACGGCTCGGGAACGTCTCCGGAGAACACGCGCAGAATCGCTGATCCCAGCGCGAACAGCCCAAGCGCCCCGAGCGCCAGGCCCTGCCATAGACTGGCTGCTGCCCGGATGCCCGCAGCCTTACCAACCAGCAGCAAGCCAATGCCGGTCGCGAGCGCGTCCCCCAGGAAGTCGAGCAGGTCGGAGCGTACCGACACCGACCCGCCGGTGGCGGTCACGACCACACCGACCACGAACATCGCCGCGTTCATCGCCACGACGAGCCAGAGGACACGAACATATTCGGGCGTGTTCGCCGCCTCCACGGCCTTCGCGCCACATCCGTCTTCACATCCCGCCATGACCACCTCGCTCATTGAATCATTGTACGCTACATCCTCCAGTCACTAGAGGATCAAGCACATGCCGGGGATGTCGATCGGAGCGGTGTCGCGGCGAATCGGGGTGAAGGTTCCTACGATTCGTTTCTACGAGGAGGCGGGCCTTCTGCGACCGCCGCCACGCGCGGCGAACGGTCGTCGCCAGTTCGGCCATAGCGATGAACGGAGGCTCATGTTCGTTAAGCAGGCGCGTCATTTGGGGTTCTCGCTCGACGAGGTTAGGTCGCTGCTACGTCTCGCCGATCATCCGGAACAGCCGTGCGAAAGCGCGAGCGAGCTCGTTGCGCGACATCGAGCGGCCGTGGAAGAGCGTCTCTTGCAGTTGGAGGCGCTCAAGCAGGAGCTTGACGCCCTGGACGTGAACTGTTCCGCCGTGGGGCGGGACTGCCGCATTGTCGAAGCTCTGACGGCTGGGCTTGACGACAATGGCAAGCCCAAGGTCGCCGGCCTCTCCGACGCAGGAAACTAGACTTTCGATTCCGACACGCGAGGTTTTTGGGATCTTGCTTAGGATCGGGATTTCGGCGCGTCAGACGACCCCGCCCGACGATAGCCCTGTCTGCATTAGCGGGACTGTTCCGCTCCCCGCGACACAGGCTTTTCAAACAAGGCCGTATAGTTCCATTTCGGCCCCTGCCGACCGAGAGGGCGAAATCCCGCCCCGGTCATCAGGTGGCCGAGCCGGGCTGGCCAGATAATGTCCGGGTCGGGCAACTGCTCGTGGACTGCGATCATGCCGCCAGGTCGCAGCACCCGGTAGAAGGAAGCCAATCCGTCCTTTGGGCAGGGCAACTCCCCAAGGACAGTCACGAGCACGACGACATCGAAGCTGGCATCGTCGAATGGGAGCGGGCCGCAGGCGTCCGCTGCGATGCTTTGCACATGCCCCGGAAGCTGGCCGCCAAATTTTTGCGCCGCTTGCGCCAGCATTTCGGGCTGCAAATCTAGCAGTTGGAGACGCCCCTCGGGAACGCGACGCGCAAGCTCAAGACTGAAGTATCCGGAGCCTGGACCCACCTCTAACACCCGGCTTGTGGAATTGAGCCGAAGGCGATCAGCCAGGGCTGCCGGGGTGATCATCAGACGCCGCAGCGGATTATCGAGGAACAACGAAAGCTGATGAGGAAATACCCCTCGCCGGACAGCCCCCCAAAGGCTTGGCCCCGTCATTGCTCGTGAGTCCTCTCCGTCCGCGGCTACTCTGCGTTCTCGGTCAAGCTTGAGCAAGACACCATACTTGCTGCCGCCATGTTGAAGAGCCCCGGCCTGCCTCGATACCTTCTGCCGGCCTACAACGAATGCTGGAGGGGAGGCCCGGCTAGTGGCGTGCTTTTTTCACGTCAGCGGTGCAGCCCTCCGGCATCAGCGCTCGTCGGCTCGATCTGGATGGTCGAGTGATGCACGCCGAACTGCTCTTCGAGCAGCCTCTTTATGGCTGTGCGCACCCCATCGGCATCCACGCCTTCCCGGACTACGGCGTGCACCGTCGCACTGGGTTCGTCCGCGCCGGTGATCCAGACGTGCAGGTCATGCAGGCTGGTCACGCCGTCGATCGCGCTGAGAGCCGCCCTGACCTCGACGACGTCGGTCCCGCGCGGCGCTCCCTCCAGAAGGACATGTGTAGTGTTGCGCAGGAGCACCCAGGTTCTCGGCAACACCCAAAAGCCGATGCCAATCGCCACGACGGGATCGATCCATCGCCAGCCTGTCAGCATCATGGCCACCGCCGCGCCGATGACGCCGACAGAGCCCAGCATGTCGGCCCAAACCTCCAGGTAGGCTCCCTTTACGTTGAGGCTCTTGTCCTTGCCCGCCGACAGGATGCGCATGGAGATCAGGTTGACCGCCAACCCCGCGCTCGCGACGAGCAACATGCCGAGTGACTGAACCGGCTCAGGGTCCGTGAAGCGCTTTACGCCTTCATAAAGCACATAAAAGGCGACACCGAAGAGCAGGATCGCATTGAACGCCGCCGCCAGAACCTCAAAGCGCCGATAGCCGAAGGTGCGCCGATCATCCGCTGGCTTTTGACCGATCCTGATCGCCGCCAAGGCGATGGCGAGCGCGACCACATCGGTGAACATGTGTGCGGCGTCTGACAGCAAAGCGAGGCCGTTGAAGACGAAGCCGCCGACCACCTCGGCGACCAGGAAGGCGGTAGTGAGGAGGAGCGCAATCGTGATCTGCCGGGCGCTGGCCCCGGCGGTGTGATCGTGAGCCTCGCCGTCGGCGTGTTGGTGCCCGGCCATCAGCGCGCCCTTTCCACTTCGCGGGCCTCTCGCAGGATTTCCACGCCGCCCTTCAAGCCAATCGCCGCCACGATCAATCCGACCAGGAGGTCGGGCCATGACTGGTCGAGCCACATGACCAAGCCACCGGCGAGGAGGATGCCGCCGTTCGAGGCGAAGTCGTTGAGGCTGAAAGTCTCGGCTGCTTTCATATTCACGTCTTTGCTCTTCTGCCGTCGGATCAGGATCAGGCACGCGAGATTTATGGCGGCGGCCACCAACGCCAGGCCCATCATCGTCCAGCCGACGGGTTCGGCTCCCATGATAGCCCGCCGCACCACGTCGATCAGGACGCCAGCGGCCAAGATCAGCAGCATGATCCCCGACACCCTCGCCGCCCGCGTCTTCCAGACCAGCGCACGGCCCACGGCGAGGAAGCTGATGAGATAGACCGCCGCGTCCGAGGCGTTGTCGAGGGCGTTGGCGAGCAAGGCGCTTGAGTCCGCCGCCAGGCCCCCAAAGCCGAGCCCGACGGCCAAGAGCGCGTTGAGGATTAGAACCGCGAGCAAGGTGCGGCGCTGTAGCGGTTCATCGTCGGAGCAGCCCATCAGTCCTCGATCCCTTCTGCTTTGCGGTGCTTCACGGCCTTGGCCGCGAAGGTCGGGAGCACAAACAATGTCAGCAGCGTCGCTGTCAGAAGACCACCGATCACTACGGTCGCCAGCGGTTTCTGGACCTCGGCTCCTGCCCCGTGCGCAATCGCCATGGGAATGAAGCCGACGATGGCGACCAGGGCGGTAGTCAACACGGCTCGCAGACGGCTGGCGGCTCCCTGTATGGCGGCTTCCACGGCCGGGAGCCCCTGATCGAGGCGCTCGCGGATGGCCTGCATCAACACCAGTCCGTTCAGGGTGGCGACGCCGGAGACGGCGATGAAACCGACCGCAGCGGACACCGAGAAGGGCATCCCCCTGAGCAGGAGCGCCAAGGCTCCGCCCACGAGGGCGAGCGGCACGCAGGCGAAGACGAGACCCGCCTCCGCGAATGATCCCAGCGCCATGAAGAGGAGGAGGCCGATCAGGATGAACACCACCGGGACGACGAGCCCCAGCCGCTGCTCCGCGCGCTGAAGGTTCTCGAACTGACCGCCCCAGTCCAGATAATATCCGGGCGGAAGGTCGATCTCGGCCACGCGCTCCTGGGCCTCGGTGACGAAACCGCCGAGATCGCGGCCTCGGACGTTGGCCTGAACGACCATCCGACGGCTGCCGTTGTATCGGCTGATCTGGTTCGGGCCTTCCTCCGTCTGGATTTGAGCGACCGACGACAAGGGCACGACCTGCCCCGTTTCTGTGACCACGGGCAGCGCCGCCAGGGCGGCGGGATTGCTCCGCGCCGCATCCGGGAGACGCACGACGACATCGAACCGTCGGTCGCCTTCAAAAATCTGACCCGCCTCCGCTCCGCCCACCCCCGCCGACACCGCTTCGGAGACATCGGCGGCGGATAGGCCGTAGTTGGCGGCGGCGAAGCGATCCACGCTTACCGTCAGGGTCGGCAGACCCGACGCCTGTTCCGCCCGAACATCGGCGGCTCCCGGCGTATCATTGAGCACCTCTGCGACCTGATCTGCGATCTGCTGGAGGGTGTCGAAATCCTCGCCATAGACCATGACCGCCATGTCGGTGCGGACACCGGAGATCAGTTCATTGAACCGGAGTTCGATGGGCTGGCTGAACTCGAAGGCGTTCCCAAGCTGCTGGGATGCGGCTTCCTCGATGCGTTCGATCAGTTCCTCCTTCTCAAGGCCCGGATCAGGCCAGTCGGAGCGATCCCGGAGATTGATCACAGCGTCCGTGATGTTGGCGGGCATGGGATCGATGGCGGCCTCGGCTGTTCCCGTGCGCGAAAACACGGTCTCGACCTCGGGCATGGCGGCTATGGTGCGCTCCAGGTTCATCTGCATCGCCAGCGACTGTTCAAGCGACGTAGAAGGCACCCGGATCGCCTGCATGGCGATGTCACCCTCATCCAGCGTCGGGATGAACTCTCGTCCGAGAACCGCGAAGGCAGTTCCGCCTATGGCGAGCGCGGCCACCGCGCCGATCAGCACGGCCCTGGGACGGGCGACGGCCTTCCGGATCGCAGGCTCCAGGCGACGGCGAACGAAGCCGATGATTCGCGTCTCGTGCTCGCCGTGTCCGTCCGCAGCGAGTTTGGGCTCGCGGACTAGCAGCGCCGCCATCGCCGGGACGAATGTGAAGGAGAAGATGAAAGCGCCGACAAGGGCCAGCATCACTGTCGCGCCCATCGGGATGAAGGTCTTGCCCTCGACACCCTCCAGCAGGAGCAGGGGCGTGAACACCAGCAGGATGATCAACTGACCGAAGGCGGCAGGGCGCACCATCTGCCGCGCCGACTGGACCGCCACATCGAGCCGCTCTCGCCGGGTCAGCAACCGGCCGAGGTCGGCCCGCCGCTGAGCCAGCATCATCAGGGTGTTCTCGATCACCACCACCGCGCCATCTACGAGAAGACCGAAGTCGAGTGCGCCCAGGCTCATCAGGTTTCCGCTGATCCCGAAGCGGTTCATGCCGATGACCGCGAACAGGAAGCTGATCGGAATCATGAGAGCCGTGATCGAAGCGGCCCGGATGTTGCCGAGCAGCAGGAAGAGCACGAGGATGACCAGCAGAGCGCCCTCGGTCAGGTTCCGCGCCACCGTCTGGATGGTCGCGTTCACCAACGCGCTGCGGTCCAGCACCACCTCCGCCTCGATGCCGGGCGGAAGCGATGACGACACCTCCTCCAAGCGTTCTCGTGCTGCTTGGGCCACCGTGCGGCTGTTGCCGCCCGCGATCATCAGCGCGGTGCCAAGGACCGCCTCGTGACCATCCCGGCTGGCCCCGCCCAGGCGGGGAGCCTGCCCGAGTTCGACCGTCGCCACATCCGCTACGCGAACGACAAGCCCCGCCCGGTTGACCACGGGGGCCTGGGCCAGATCTTCGACTGTGGAGGCCAGCGCGTCCGTGCGAACGACTAATGCCTCCCCTGCCCTCTGGATGAACCCCGCGCCCGCTTGGGTATTGGCGCGTTCCAGCGCCCTAACGAGATCGCCGACGCCCAGGCCGTAGCTTGAAAGGCGACCCGCGTCGGGCCGAACGGCGTATTCCTTCACGTAGCCGCCGTTCGTATCAACCCCGGCGAGGCCGGGCGTGGAGCGCATCTGCGGCGCGATGATCCAGTCCTGGACCGTTCGGAGATATGTAGCCCGCTCTGCGGGCGTCCTTAGAAGGTCGCCCTCCGGGGTGAGAAAGAGACCACCCGCCTGCCAGCCCGGCTGGCCCGGCTGGGCCATGTTGTCGGCGTTGAACGGCGTGAAATCGACGGTCCACATCAGGACTTCGCCAAGGCCCGTAGTAATGGCCGACAACATGGGTTCTGCGCCGTCGGGCAGGTCTCCCTGGACCTGTTCCATCCGCTCAGACACCTGCTGCCGAGCAAAGTAGATGTCCGTCTGATCAGTGAAGATGACAGTGATCTGAGAAAAGCCGTTGCGGCTGATCGAACGTGTGCTCTCCAGGCCCGGTATCCCCGCCATGGCCGTTTCGATGGGGTAGGTGACTTGGCGCTCGATCTGCTCGGGCGCGAGCGCTGGCGCCACGGTGTTGACCTGCACCTGACGGTTGGTGATGTCGGGCACCGCGTCGATAGGCAGCCTTGTCAACTCGAACAGCCCGTAGGCCGAGACGACCGCGACGGCGAGCACGACGAACCAGCGAAAGCGGACGCTGGCCTCGATGATGAACTTGAACATCCGCGCCCCCTTAGTGACCGTGCTCGGCGCTGCCCGCGCCCAACTGAGCCTTCAGAAGGAAGGCGTTGCGTCCCGCGATGCGCTCGGTGCCAGTTAGGCCCTGAACGATCTCGACGCGGTCCCCGGACGCGCGGCCCGTCAAGACCGGCACGGCTCGGAAGCCGTCGTCGGTGCGCACGAAGACGACCGTGCGCCCCTCGACCGTCTGGACCGCATCGGTCGGCACGGTGAGGCCGTTCGTCGAGCCGGTCACGACCGCGCCCGTTACCGCCGATCCCGCCGGGAGGGCGATGATGCCGTTGGCGCGCGCGCGAATGAGCGTGGCGTTGCTCTCCTCTCCCGTGTCGGCGGCGACGCCGGTCACAGTAGCTTGGAAGCCGCCGTTGGGACCATCAACCCGCAGCGTCGATCCTACCTGCACCTGAGACGCTACTGAGGGCGGCGCGTTGAAGATCAGTTCGAGACGCGAGGGATTGGACACCTCCGCCACGATCCCCGCCTGAGGCACGAAGCCGCCAGGGCCGACCTGGACGTTGGTGACGACGCCGGAGATCGGGCTCACGACCTGGACCCGTCCAGAGGCTGACGGGCCTCCGGCCGCTTCAACCCGCGCGCGGGCGGCGCGAGCGGCGGCCTGGGCGCTTAGCGCCTCCGCATGAGAGACCTCCGCTTCGCGTTGAGCGACCACGCCCTGTTCGGCCAGTTCCTCGTCTCGCGTGTGAGCCTGTTCGGCGGCCACATAGGCAGCCTGAGCCGCGTCAGCTTCTGCGCGAAGGCTCGCCGCGTCGCCGCTGACCAGAATGACGAGCGCCTGTCCGGCGCGCACCGACTGGCCAGGGGCGACCAGCACCCGCTCCACCCGTCCGCCTATGTAGGCTGCGACCGCAGCGCGGGCATCCACCATCGGTTCGACGCGGCCAGCGATGTGGGTTTCTTCACCGCCGCCGCGCCCGACGGCGACCACCTCGATGTCGGCTGCCTCGATCTGTGCGGGCGTCAGGTCGATGTGACCTTCTTCGCCCCCCTCTTCAGCGTGACCGTCCTCTCCATCGGCATCTTCGTCTTGGGCGGCCTCGGGAGCGCCCATCATGCGGAAGGCCGCATAGCCGCCACCCACGACGACAACGGCGGCGATGGCACCGGCGATCAGCCAGCGCGGAGATGTGAACGAGCGCATTAAAGCGAGCCTCCAAACGGGATGCGGCCATCAAGCCGCGCAAGATCGATTTCCGCGCGGACGCGGGCGAGACGGGCGTCGATGGCGGCGTTGCGCGCTGCAATCAGGGCCGACCTGGACGCGCGCAGTTCAAGCTGGGAAATGCGACCGGCCTCGAAGCCAATCCGGGTGAGCCGATACGCTTCCTCAGCGGCCGTAACCCCGCCGTCAGCCGCGCGCACTCGGCTGGCGGACCCGGCCAGACGCGCCATGGCGGCGGCCCTGTCGGCGACAGCCTCCTGTCGGGCCTGATCGACGCGCGCCTCGGCGGCGCGAAACTCGGCATGGGCGGCGTCGATGTTGCCTCTGTTCCGGTCGAACAGCGGAAGTGGAACACTGACCCCGAAGGTCAGGGCGGTGGCGTCCTCCGCCTCGAACCGACGAAAGCCAACCGAGGCCGTCACATCCGGGAGCGCACGGACGCGCTCCACTTCAATGCGTTCCTCGGCCACGTCTCGTTCGGCTTGCGCCACCTGGACCCCAAGGGTCTCGGAGGCCGTCACTCCGCTGGATGACGGAGCGCGATCCAAGAGGCTGTCTTCGATGGACGTGATCGGGGCAACGAGCATGGCGACTGCCGTGAGCCGGGCGAAGGCGGCGTCCCGTTCCGCCTGGGCTTCGTCATAGGCCGCGCGGGCGGCGGCCACTTCGCTTTCCGCCTGGAGCCCGCGCACGAGAGGCTCGCGGCCCTCCTCGACCAAGGCAAGGGCCGCGCGCCCGTCTGCCAAGGTAATGCTGAGCATTTCTTCGGTGAGAGCGAAGCGCCGTTGAGCGGCCTCCGCCTCAGCATAGGCTAGGGCAAGGCGCGAAGCCGCTTCCACGCCCGCCGCGTCTCGCCGCAGCCCGGCGACCCCGGCTTCTGCACGAGCGACATCGATGCGCGCCCGCCGTCGCCCGAATAGTTCGAGGTCTTGGGAAACCGACAGCGTCGTCTCAGCTGCGCCGTAACCTGTGAAGGGACCGGAGCCGAGCGCGTTCTCAATGTCCAGCGAGAGTTCGGGATTTGTCCGAACGCCTGCCTGTCGGACACGAGCCTCCGCCGCCTCGGCCAAAGCTGCGGCTTCAAGGTTGAGAGGGGCCGCGTCGGATTGGCCGACGAGACTGTCATAGGAAGGAGCGGGGTCGGCGAGCGCCTGACCTGCGTAAGCTGCGATCAACGCGGCTACGGCGCATCCCGTCGCGCGAAGCGACGAGGAGACGTGGATTGTCATGGATGTGTCCCGATGAGCATGAATGACGAACGGCGCGCATCAGCGCGCGGAGCGTCAGGCTCTCGGGGGGCGGATCAAACCGTCGGGGGCCAATGAAGCGAACAGAAGGCCGGGAGGAAGCGTAAGGCTCACGGCAATCGTCGCCGGTTCGGGATCGTCCGAACCCATAGGCGGCACATCAGCGAACCCATGGCAGTGGCCGTGCCCGCACCCGTGCGCCACATCTGACGTATGAGAAGCGTCATCCTGGGAATGGACGCCATCGGTCATAACCGCCTCGCAGCGATCCACCCCTTCCAGTCCACAGGTCGCCGTATCCACCAACGGTCCGGCCACAAACAGGCCGAGGATCAACGCGAAAAGCGCTGACACAAGAGGGGAACGGGTGCGGGTGAGGATCACAAGGCGGCCATAGCACGCGGGACTGGCGCAGTCCAGGACAGTCCGATGTTGATCAGGCTTCGCCAGCTATGAGCCGATGCGCCTCGGCAAGGAGCGTGAGCGTCGAGCCAGCGTTGTCAGCTTAACTGAGCGGGCTCGCACCGAGGTCTGGGTGCGCTTGTCTTATGCCGCTGCGCTCGCTTGGGTCCAAACGTCATTCGCCGCGCTGCGGAAGGTCCGGAGGGTGTCTCGGCTGATCAGGTGACGCTGGGTGTAGAAGGTGTTGTAGACGCTGGCGTGAGTGGTGAGGAGACGTTGGGCTGAGCTCTGTGACTTGAAGAGTTGCATCTTCCGCTCCCGCCGTCGGATCGGCAGGTGCGAGTTCTCCGCCCTGTTGTTCTCTCGGAGCCGGCCGGGACGGTGGACACCATCGAGTCCAAGTTCCCGCAGAGCCGAACCGTATGACGCCAGGCCGTCGGTCACGATCACCTCGGGCTTTACAGGCTGGTTGCGCAGCAGGCGCTTCAGCAGCTTGAGCGCCGCGTCATGGTCGCGGCGCTTCTGCACCACGACATCGAGCACCTCGCCCTCATCGTCCACGGCGCGCCAGAGGTACATGCGCTTGCCGCCGATGTTGCAGACCACTTCGTCCAGATGCCAGCGAGGGGAGGGGGCCGATCGCCTCCGCTTTAGGTTCCTGGCGATCAGCGGGCCGAACTTGACCGTCCAGCAGCGGATGGTCTCGTAGCTGACCTCGATGCCCCGCTGGGCGAGCATCTCTTCGACGTCCCGAAAGCTCAGCGTGAAGCGGAAATAGAGCCACACCGCATGACGGATGATATCCGGCGGGAAGCGGTGCCGCTTGAACGATATAGGACGCATCAAACCCTTGCCTCACAGGGCTCTCAGCGGCCCTAGTGGAGACAAGTTAGCGTTAGACTGACAGCACCCCTCCGAGACACGCCCGAGCGTCAGAGCCGGAAAGGCGACTCTCACAAGTTCCAGTGCGAGACGTTCGAGGCCGCCGAGAACTTGGCCCACGATTTCGTGCCGGACGAAGTCGAGGTCTGCAAAGTGTGTCTGGGCAGCTACCACCGTCTCGACACCGGTCGCGGACGTGGCGGTAACAATCTCAAGCACTGACGCGCGTTAGGAGCAGCATTGTCGCGGCAGACGACAGCCTAGTGTGGTGCTTCGATTTCGATCGAGAACAGGGACTCGATAATCGGGCAGTCGGGCGTCGAGCCGTCGGCGCAGCGGGCCACCATTTCGGAGAGAACTCGCTCCATCGCCCGCAAGCTGGCGATCTTGGAGCGCACATCGGTCAAGTGCCCGGCGGCCACTTCGCGGGCTTCGGAACAGGGTCGATCCCGTTCTTCCGCCAAATCCAGCAGGGCTCGAACCTCGTTGAGCGTGAACCCGAGATCACGAGCCCGCCGAACGAAGTTTAACCGAAGAAGGTGGCCCCCGCCGTAGAGGCGGTGCCCGCCCTCGCTACGAGCGGGCGCGGGGATCAACCCGATGCGCTCATAGTAGCGAACGGTTTCGATGTTGACGCCGGTGCGGCGCGACAGCACGCCGATCGCGAACTGCGGCGTCGTGTCACGCAGAGCCAACTTGTCCATCGCCATTAAACCCCTTGTATCTGTAGTCACTACAGACCCTATCTTGCCTCCATCGACATGTGAAGGAGTGCGCAATGGCCGCCACGAACGGCATCGAAGAACCCAACGGAAACCCCGTGACCCCAGCCGACAAGACGTCCGGCCGTGTCTGGCTAGTGGTCGGAGGCTTCGCCGCCGCGATCGGCGCATCGTCCTGTTGCGTTCTGCCGCTCGTGCTGTTCGCGCTCGGCGTCAGCGGTGCCTGGATCGGCAACGTCACGGCCCTCGCGCCTTATCATCCCTACTTCGTCGTCGCGGCGATCGCATTCCTGGGGGTTGGTTTCTTCCGGGTCTATCGTCGTCCTCGCGGCGCGTGCGCCGAAGGCGAGACCTGCGCCCGACCGGGCTCTAGCCGACTCGTCAAGATCGCGCTTTGGACGGCGACCGTGCTCGTCGCCATCGCCGTCGTGTTCCCTTATGTTGCGCCGCTGTTCATCGGCGCGTGAGTTCCTGGAGATGAAGACTATGACCCTTTCCATCCGCGCCGCTCTCGCCGTTGCAGCGGCTCTTTTCAGCACCGAAACGGCTCAGGCCGCCGAACGCACGGTGATCCTGGACGTCACCAACGTGTCCTGTGTGACATGCGCCCCCATCGTTCGACGCACGATCTCGCGCGTTCCGGGCGTCACGGCCGTATCCGTGAACGCTGGAGCCGCCGGACGGGCCGTGGCGACCGTGACCTACGACGACGTGCGAGTGACGCCGGCGGCCTTGGCTCAAGCCTCGACTAACGCAGGCTATCCCGCTCGTGTTCGGGCAAGTCGGTAACGGCAGCCTCGTTTCGCTTCTTGTTGGCATCATCGGACGAACATCCGCGATGTCATGCAGCGTTACTTCCTAGCGCGCTTACCCGTTACGGACCCGCCCGTCGTCGCTCCCGTCGTGGGACGCTAGGTCTGTTCACTTGTCGAACGCCGCCCAATGGCGGGCACATGATTTGAAAGCATCGAGCAGTATGAGTGAATGTTGCCCTCCCTCGCAGGACGCCGCAGAGACCTATGATCTGGTCGTGATCGGCGCGGGCTCGGCTGGCTTCTCGGCCGCCATTACAGCGGCCGAGCAGGGCGCAAAGGTGGCGCTGGTCGGCGCCGGAACGATCGGCGGAACTTGCGTGAACGTCGGCTGTGTCCCGTCGAAAGCGTTGATCCGAGCGGTCGAACCCCTGCACCAAGCGCGGGCCGCGAGCCGTTTCGACGGTGTGAACGCCAAGGCCGAGATTAGCGCGTGGTCCCAGGTCACTCGCCAGAAGGACCAACTGGTCAACGATCTGCGCCAGGCGAAATACGAAGATGTCCTGCAAGGCTACGACGCCATCACCTACTACGAAGGCGCGGCGAGACTCGTCGAGGGCGGCGTAGAGATCGACGACGTCCGGCTCACCACCGACAGGGTGATCATCGCGACCGGATCGCGACCAGCGATCCCCGCGATCGCTGGGATCGACTCCGTCCCCTATTTGACCAGCACGACCGCGCTAGAACTAGAGGCTCTGCCGCAGTCCATGCTGGTGGTAGGCGGCGGATATATCGGAGTGGAACTGGCACAGATGTTCAGCCGGGCGGGCGTGGGGGTCACGCTCGTGTGCCGGTCGCGACTTCTGCCGGAAGGTGAACCCGAGATCGGCGAAGCGCTGCAAGGCTATCTGTCAGACGAAGGCGTCACCGTGGTCGCGGGGGCGGTCTACGAGGCCATCAGCCATTCCGAAACCGGAGTGTCGCTCGCCCTTACGCAAGGCGGCAGCCGAAGACTTCTCACCGCCGCGCGCGTGCTCTTGACGACAGGCCGGGTTGCCAACTCGGATGGCCTCGGTCTTGCTGAGTTAGGGGTCCGCGTCTGCGACAACGGAGGAATCGTTGTGGACGACCGGATGCGCACGACTCGCCCCGGCGTCTACGCCGTCGGTGATGTCACCGGGCGCGACCAGTTCGTCTATATGGCGGCCTACGGCGCCAGGCTGGCCGCCCAAAACGCCCTCAACGGCGACAGTCTGTCATACAACAACCTAGCGATGCCGGCGGTGGTGTTCACCGATCCCCAAGTCGCCACGGTCGGGCTCACGGAAGCCGCCGCGCGGGCGGCCGGGCATGATGTTCAGACTTCGATGATCACCCTGGATCACGTTCCTCGTGCGCTCGCGGCCAGGGACACGCGGGGGCTCATCAAGTTGGTGGCGGATCGCGGCACGCGGCGCCTCCTCGGCGCGCACATTCTTGCGCCGGAAGGCGCCGACAGCATCCAGACCGCAGCGGTGGCCATTAAGTGCGGAATGACGGTGGAGCAGTTGGGCGACACGATCTTCCCCTATCTCACGACCGTCGAGGGCCTGAAGCTGGCCGCGCTGACGTTCAACAAGGACGTCACCAAACTTTCCTGCTGCGCCGGTTAAGGGGCGAGACCCGATGCTTTCCGGTGCGCCACCTGTCGGCTGCTGTGCGCTTGATCCAGTGATCTTCGGCGTCCTGGGACTCATGCTCGTCGTCACGGCTCTGGCTGGTTGGTTGATCGCGCGTCTTCAGGCTCGGCTCCGACGCCAGCGTTGTCAGCTTAACCCCCGCCGGCCAAACGCAGCCCTCTCCTCCCCGCTTAAGCAGCGGCGGCCGCCCACGCGCCATGCGCCTCCGCGCGGAAGCGACGGAGGGTGTCTCGGCTGATCAAATGTCGCTGGGTGTAGAAGGTGTTGTAGACGGCGGCGTGGGTGGAGAGGAAACGCTGGGCTGAGGCCTGGCTCTTGAACAGCTGCATCTGCCGTTCTCGTCGTCGGATCGGCAGGTGCGAGTTCTCCGCCCTGTTGTTCTCCCGTAATCGGCCGGGGCGGTGGAGATGGCGCAGGCCGAGCTGGTCCAGCGCGGCCGTGTAGGACTGCAAGCCATCGGTGACGATCACCTCGGGCTCCACAGCCTGATTACGCATGAGCCCGCGGAGCAGCTTCAAAGCGGCGTCAGTATCCCTGCGCTTCTGGACCACTAGGTCCAGCACCTCACCTTCGTCGTCGACCGCTCGCCAGAGATACAGGCGTTTACCGCCGATCGTGCAGACCACCTCGTCCAGGTGCCACCGTGGTGAAGGGGCATGACGCCGGCGCTTCAGGTTCCTGGCGATCTGCGGGCCGAACTTGATCGTCCAGCAGCGGATGGTCTCGTAGCAGACATCGACGCCGCGCTGAGCCAGCAGCTCCTCGACGTCCCGGAAGCTCAGGTTGAACCGAAAATACAGCCACACCGCGTGGCGGATCACGTCCGCCGGGAAGCGGTGTCTTTTGAACGAAAGCGCAGTCACGAACCCCAGCCCGATAAGGGCTCTCAGGCGGCCCTCAGTGGAGACTTGTTAGCGTTAGACTGACAGCACCGCCAGCCCCCGCCAGAAAAACGGTGCTGTCAGGGTAACCGCCTCCGCCAAAGCTAGCCCAACCCCCGCTGTTCTACGCGGTAGCCGCCGCCCATGCGGCATCCGCTTCGGCGCGGAAGCGGAGAAGGGTGGGGCGGCTGATCAGGATCCCTGGACGTTGAGCGTGTTGTAGACGCCGGCGTGGTTACCGAGGAATTGCTGGGCTGAGGACTGGCTCTTGAAGCGCTGCTGTTGCCGTTCTCGCCGTCGGATCGGGAGGAGGGAATTCTCGATCCGATTGTTCTCCCCCAACCGGCCCGGCCGATGGATCTGCCACACCGCATGACGGATCACGTCAGGCGGCAAACGGTGGTGCTTGAACGAGATCGGCGGCATTGATCCCTGTTCCAGAAGGCCCCTGCGGTGCTTCTCACCGGAGACGTCCTGGCGTTAGAGTGACAGAAGCTCTGCAGGAGGTTTTGGGGCGGCATGTCGTGTGACGAGACGAGCTGGATTGTCCGGGCACCGGGCGACCTCGAACGGTTTGAAGCATGCCTGAACGGGGCAGCCTACGGTCCACACCGGCACGACACCTACGCCATCGCCATAACCGTCGCGGGGGTGCAGAGCTTCTCCTACCGCGGATCGCGGTGCCATTCGCTGCCCGGTCAGATCGTGGTTCTCCATCCCGATGAGATGCATGACGGTCACGCCGGGGACGGGGGACACTTCCGGTACCGGAGCGCCAGCGTCGCACCTTCCGCGCTTCAGGAGGCGCTCGGCGGACGCGCTCTTCCTTTCGTTGCCGAGGGCGTTTCTGACGACGCGCGACTTCACGCGGCCGCCACGGCCCTGATCGGTGATCTCAACCAGGCCCTCTGTGGGTTCGAGTATGATCAGGCCATGCTCGACCTCGCAGAGGCCCTGTCAGAGCTTGGGAGTGAACAGATGTATCACGGGCGGGTCGACCTCCAGGCGGTGGCGGTGGCGCGCGCGTTCATTGACGCCCACCCGGACACCAATGTCCGACTTGATGATCTCGAACGCGTCAGCGGACAGGATCGTTGGCAGCTCTCGCGCGGATTCCGGGCGCTGCTGGGCGTCAGTCCCTATCGCTATCTGATCTTCCGCCGCCTCGACACAGCGCGGGCCATGATGAACGGCAGAACCCCGCTTGCAGAAATCGCCGTTGCCAACGGGTTCTCTGACCAGAGCCACCTGACGCGACATTTTCGGAGCGCCTACGGCCTGACGCCGGCGCAATGGCAACGTTTGAATCGGTCGGGACCGGAATGAGACGATTTCGAAAGCGGCGACCTCGAAACCACCGCCCCGCGTGAGTGCGTGCGGCCGCGCACGATCATTCTATAACGGACGCGCGCCCTGGTTCAGTCTTCGGGTATGAACCTCAAAACCATTTACAGCACCTCTCCCGCGCGCGGCTGGCTTCCATGGGGACTTCTCGCTCCCGTCATCTGCCTCGTTCTCGCCATCGTCACCGACATTCCGGCCAGCCTATTGCTTGAGCGGCTCGGCTTTGTTGATGCGAGCGGCGAACCCGTCGGCTCCCAAGGCCTTATGGCGTTGCTTCTGGTGTCCTTCACCGCCTGGATGCTCGCCGTTGCAGCGTGGATAGCCTTCGTCGAGCGGCGCAATGCCGGCACGATCGGCCTCACGAGACCAGGTGCGGCGGCCGGGTTCTCCGGCGGCCTGGTCGCTGGCGTTGTCATGCTGTCGGCTTTGGTGGCATGTATCTGGTTGGCTGGCACCTACCAACCTGGCGCCCTGTTTCCGGCCGCTCAGTCCCCTGGGGCGCTTGTCGCGATCGCCGGACTCTTCGTGTGCTTCACCGTTCAAGCCAGTATCGAAGAAATCATTTTCCGTGGCTGGCTCATGTCGGTCATCACACGCCGCATGAACCTCATCCTTGCCGTCCTGCTATCGTCGCTTTGTTTTACCCTGCTTCATTTTTCCCGGGGGCAGCCCTGGCTCGTCACCGGCAATATTCTGCTGTTCGCTCTCTTCGCAAGCGCGTGGTCAATCTCATCCAACAACATCTGGGGCGTGATGGGATGGCACGCGGGATGGAACTGGATATTGGCCACCGGCTTCGATCTGCCGGTCACCGGCCTCGACGCGGGCGTGCCCGCGCTCACCGTCGCGCTGGACCCAACTGGAACGGACCTTCTGACGGGCGGCGCGCAGGGCCCGGAGGGAAGCATCGTCTGCACGCTATTCCTCGTCTGCGGCATTATCTTCTTTGCGTGGCGCATCGCCCGAAAACGCAGAGACGTTGGATCGGACGACGGCACACCTGCGGGCGCGCAGACTTGACGATGCGGCCAGGCGCATCCACGGTATTCTCCCCCACGCCATTATCCTTGATGTGAATATCTGGTTGGGGCCGTGATTTATCCCGATCATCATTGCCGACACGGGCCGCGCCTACTGGACCTTCCGCGGCAGGGCTCCCCACGCGGGGTCCGCTGATGTGGCGTGGCGTCGGGCAGGGCTTTTGGTTTTGCGGGCTGGGGGCGGCGGGGATCCGCGCCCTGGCGATCGCAGCCCGCTTGCTGCGGGCGATCATGCGGGCCGTCGCGGCCTGATCCCGTCGACCGAAAGAGAACCCGGCTCACATCTGGTCAGCTAAGCTCTGTTCAAGCGCCCGTCGCAATTCATCGGGCCATGGCACGGGTCGGTGCGTCTCCAGCGACGTGGCCACGACCCGGTGGTCTGCGCGCCACAGCACCTCGCCATTGGCCACGACCCGATGGCGCAGATCCATTGACGTTCGCCCCACCTTCACGACCTCCAGGTGAAACGTCATGTCATCGCCGTGGAACCCTGGCTTTTCGAACGTCAGGTTCAGGGTCACGGTCGGCGTGCCGATCTTCTGTTCGGTCACCATCTGGGGCCACGGGTGGCCGAGGTCGGCAAAGAAGGCCTCCAGCACCTTGACCAGATAGTCCAGATAGGTCGGGAAATAGGCGATGCCGGACGGGTCGCAGTCGCCGAACGCCAGGGTGCGGGAGGTGGAAAAGCCAGCCATTTGCGGTCATCCCACGACTAAGGCGCGCATGCCAGCTTGAACCTTGGCGACAGGGCGTCCACTGTCCGGCTCATGCGCATCGTTTGTATCGGCGGCGGCCCGGCGGGGCTCTATTTCGCGCTTCTGATGAAGCGGCGGCATCCCGAACATCAGATCACCGTGGTCGAGCGCAACCGACCCTATGACACCTTCGGCTGGGGCATCGTCTTCTCCGACCAGACGATGGACGCCATGCGCGTCTGGGACCCCGAAACCGCCGCCGAAATCGAGGACGCCTTCAACCACTGGGACGACATCGAGCTGGTGTTCAAGGGCCGGCGCCAACGCACCACGGGGCACGGCTTCGTTGGCATCGGTCGCAAGCGGATGCTCAACATCCTGCAGGATCGCTGCAAGGCCCTGGGCGTCGAGCTGGTGTTCGAACGTGAGGTCAGAAGCGACGAAGAGTTCCCCGACGCCGACCTGATCATCGCCGCCGACGGGGTGAATTCGGTCATCCGCAACCGCTATCCGGAGGTCTTCGAACCCGACCTTCAGGTCCGGCCCAACCGCTATATCTGGCTGGGGACCGACAAGGCGTTCGAGGCCTTCACCTTCGACTTCCGCCGCACCGAGCACGGCTGGTTCCAGGCCCATATCTACAAGTTCGACGAGACAACCTCGACCTTCATCGTCGAGACGACCGAGGAGGCCTTCGAGGCCCACGGTTTGGGCGACATGGATCAGGATCAGTCCATCGGCTTCTGCCAGGACCTGTTCGCCGAAACGCTCGACGGCCATGCCCTGATGTCGAATGCGCGCCATATGCGCGGCTCGGCCTGGCTGAACTTCCAGCGGCTGGTTTGCGCCCGCTGGAGCCATTTCAACGGACGCAGCCATGTCGTGCTGATGGGCGACAGCGCCCACACCGCCCATTTCGCCATCGGTTCGGGCACCAAGCTGGCGATCGACGACGCCATCGAACTGACCCGCCAGTTTGAGATCTTCGGCCACGACGCCGACCAGATCCCGGCGGTGCTGAAGGCCTATGAGGCCGAGCGCCGCATCGGCGTCATCCGCATCCAGAACGCGGCCAGGAACGCCATGGAATGGTTCGAAGTCGTCGGGCGCCGCTACGCCGACCAGTTCGAGCCGGAGCAGTTCATGTATTCCATGCTGACCCGCTCCCAGCGCATCAGCCATGAGAACCTGCGGCTGCGCGATCCTGTCTGGCTGGAAAACTACGAACGCTGGTTCGCCGCGCGCGCCGGCATGGACCCCGGACCCAGCAAGCCGCCGCCGCCGATGTTCACCCCCTATCAGGTGCGCGGGCTGACGTTGCCCAACCGGATCGTTGTCTCGCCCATGGCCATGTATTCGGCGACGGATGGTGTGGCCGACGACTTCCATCTGGTCCACATCGGCGCGCGCGCCATGGGTGGAGCCGGACTGATCTTTCCCGAGATGACCTGTGTGTCGCCGGACGCGCGCATCACGCCGGGGTGCCTCGGTCTTTGGAACGAGGACCAGACCGCTGCCTTCCGCCGTATGGTCGACTTCGTCCACGACAAGACGTCCGCAAAGATCGGCATTCAACTGGGCCATGCAGGCCGCAAGGGTGCCACGCGCGTCGCCTGGGAGGGCATGGACGAGCCGCTGGACGACGGTGGCTGGCCGCTGATCTCAGCCTCGCCGATCCCCTATCTTCCGCAGTCTCAGACGCCCGGCGAAATGACCCGCGCCGACATGGACCGCGTCACCGCCGACTTCGTCGCCGCCACCCGCCGCGCCGCCGAGGCCGGGTTCGATATTCTGGAATTGCACGCCGCCCACGGCTATCTGCTGTCGAGCTTTCTGTCGCCCCTGACCAATCAGCGGACCGACGAGTACGGCGGTGACCACGCCAACCGCGCCCGCTATCCGCTGGAGGTGCTGCGCGCCATCCGCGAGGTCTGGCCTGACGAGCGACCGATCTCGGTGCGCCTGTCTGCCCACGATTGGGCCGAGGGCGGCAACACCGCTGAGGACGCTGAGATCTTTTCGCGGATGTTCAAGGACGCGGGGGCGGATCTGATCGACTGTTCCTCCGGCCAGGTCGTGACCGAGGCCCAGCCGGCCTACGGCCGGATGTACCAGACGCCGTTCTCGGACCGTATCCGCAACGAGGTCGAGGTCGACACCATCGCCGTCGGTGCCATCTCGGAGGCGGACCACGCCAATTCGATCATCGCCGCAGGCCGGGCCGATCTGTGCGCGGTGGCGCGGCCGTTCCTGGCCGACCCGGCCTTCGTGCTGCATGAGGCGGCAAAGATCGGCTATGGCGGTCTTGAGTGGCCCAAACAGTATCTGTCGGCCCGTCAGCAGTACGAAACCAACCTCGAGCGCGCCGCTGCCGAGGCCGCTGGAGCCAAGCCATGAGCCGACCCGCCCTTATCACCGGCGCCGGGACCGGCATTGGTCGGGCCGTCGCCCTCAGGCTGGCCGCGGCGGGCCATCCGGTCGCCCTGGCCGGGCGCCGCGCCGCGCCGCTGGAAGAGGTCGCGTCCGCCATCGCCGGCGAGAGCCTGGTGCTGGCCGGCTTTGACGTCACCGACGCCGCCTCGGTCGAGGCGGGCGTGACCCAGGTTCTGGAGCGGTTCGGCGGCCTGGCTGTGCTGGTCAACTGCGCTGGTGAGGCCCCCTCGGCCCCGTTCAACAAGACGAGCCGCGAGGTCTGGGATCAGGCGCTTGGCGTCAATCTGACGGGAACCTTCTTGGTCACCCAGGTGGCGCTGGCGTCGATCAGAAGCGCCGGGAACGGTCGGATCATCAACATCGCCTCGACGGCGGGGCTGACCGGCTATCCCTATGTCAGCGCCTATTGCGCGGCCAAGCATGGGGTGGTCGGCCTGACGCGGGCGCTGGCGCTGGAGCTGGCCGCGACCGATGTGACCGTCAACGCCGTCTGCCCGGGCTTCACCGACACACCCCTGGTCGACGGTGCCATCCAGACCATCATGGACAAGACCGGTCGCTCGGCCGACGACGCGCGCAAGGCCCTGGCGCGCAGCAATCCGCAGGGCCGGCTGGTGACGCCGGACGAGGTGGCCGATACGGTGGCCTGGCTGGCGGGCGAGGGTGCCTCGGCGATCACGGGCCAGGCGATTGCGGTCGCCGGCGGCGAGGTCCTGGCCGGCTGATGGGAGAGACGATGACCAACGCCATGCAGGCCAAGCGCCGCGCCTTCAAGGACCACGCGGCGACGCATTTCCGCTTCGAGACCGACGCCGACGGCCGGGTGGCGACCCTGACCTTGAACCGGCCCGACAAGAAGAATCCTCTGACCTTCGACAGCTACCAGGAGCTGACGGACCTGTTCCGCGACCTGGCCCATGCCTCGGACGTGCGTGTGGTGGTGCTGACGGGCGAGGGCGGCAACTTCTGTTCGGGCGGTGATGTGTTTGAGATCATCGAGCCGCTGACCCGCATGGCCATGCCTGACTTGATCGCCTTTACCCGCATGACCGGCGATCTGGTGCGCCAGATACGCAGCTGTCCCCAGCCGGTGATCGCCGCCGTCGACGGCGTGTGTGCGGGCGCCGGTGCCATCCTCGCCATGGCGTCGGACTATCGGTTGGCGACGCCGGAGGCGAAGACCGCGTTTCTGTTTACCCGTGTCGGCCTGGCCGGAGCGGACATGGGCGCCTGCGGGATCCTGCCGCGCATCATCGGCCAGGGCCGGGCCGCCGAGCTGTTGTTCACCGGCCGCGCCATGACGGCGCAGGAGGGTCACGCCTGGGGCTTCTACAATGGGCTGCACGCCCAGGCCGATTTGTTGGGCACCGCCCAGGATTTCGCCCGCAAGCTGGCCGACGGTCCCTGGTTCGCCCACGCCATGACCAAGAAGATGCTCGATCAGGAATGGTCCATGGGCATCGACGAAATGATCGAGAGCGAGGCCCAGGCTCAGGCCATCTGCATGGCCACCGGCGATTTCCGCCGCGCTTTCGAGGCCTTCGCGGCCAAGGAGAAGCCCCGGTTCGAGGGGAACTGAACCCATGCTGACGGGGCCTTCGCGCGAACATCTGGACTGGCCGTTTCTGGGCCATGAGCACCGGGCGCTGGCGGCGGATCTCGACGCCTTCATCTCTGGCGGCGGGCTGGGCGAGATCGATCACCACGACGCCGACGCGGCCTGCCAGGCGCTGGTCAGGCGGCTGGGGCAGGGCGGCTTCTTGCGCCACTGCGTGCCGGCGGCCTTCGGCGGCGCCTCCGAGAGGATCGTCAGTCGGTCCCTGTGCATCATCCGCGAGACGCTCGGCTGGCATGACGGCCTGGCCGACTTCGCCTTCGCCATGCAGGGGCTGGGCACCGGTGCCATCAGCCTGGAAGGCCCGGACGCGCTCAAAACCGACATCCTGCCCCGCATCGCCTCCGGCGAGTTGATCTCCGCCTTCGCCCTGACCGAGCCGGAGGCCGGATCGGACGTCGCGGCCATGACCACCGCCGCCCGGCTGGATGGCGACGCCTATGTGCTGGACGGCGAGAAGATCTTCATTTCCAACGGCGGCATCGCCGACGTCTATACGGTCTTCGCCCGCACCGGCGAGGCGCCGGGCACGCGCGGCATCTCGGCTTTCGTCGTCTTTGCTGACACGCCCGGTTTCGAGATCGTCGAACGCATCGAGACCCTGGCCCCGCATCCCTTGGCCCGCATCCGCTTCAACGGCTGCCGCGTCCCAGCCGCGAACCTGCTCGGCAAGCCCGGCGAGGGCTTCAAACTGGCCATGCGGACGCTCGACATCTTCCGCCCCTCGGTCGGGGCGGCGGCGCTGGGGTTCGCGCGCCGGGCGCTGGACGAGGCGGTGGCTCACGCCCGCACCCGTCCGATGTTCGGCGCCACCCTGGCCGACCTGCCGACGGCCCAGAGCACGCTCGGCGAGATGGCGACCGCCATCGACGCGGGCGCCCTTCTGACCTTCCGCACCGCTTGGCGGCGTGACGTGCAAGGACTGAACACCACCAAGGAGGCGGCGATGGCCAAGCTGACCGCCACCGAAAACGCTCAGTGGGTGATCGACCAGGCCCTGCAGATGTTCGGCGGCCGCGGCGTCCGCTCAGGCGAGATCACCGAGCGCCTCTATCGCGAAATCCGCGCCCTTCGCATCTATGAAGGGGCCACCGAGGTGCAGAAGCTGATCATCGGCCGCGAGTTGATGAAGGCGGCCAAGGGATGAACCGATGACCGACACCCCCCACCGCATCCTCCAGCCCGAGGGCTGGGCCCGACCGGTCGGCTACGCCAATGGCGTGGAGGCGCGCGGGCGCCAGGTCTTCGTGGGCGGCCAGATCGGCTGGAACAGCCAGTGCCGCTTCGAGGTCCGCGACTTGCCCGGCCAGGTGCGCCAGGCGCTCGAGAATGTCGTCGCCATCCTCGCCGAGGCCGGGGCGGGGCCTGAGCACGTCACCACCATGACCTGGTATGTCGTCGACCGGAAAGCCTATTCCGCCTCCACCAAAGAGATCGGCGCGGCCTGGCGCGCGACCATGGGCCGGGTCTTTCCCGCCATGGCGGTGGTCGAGGTCTCGGGCTTGATCGAGGACGAGGCCCTGGTCGAGATTCAGGCCGTCGCGGTCGTGCCGGACTGATGGTCGTCAGCCTGAACCGCGACGGCCCGGTCGCCGTCGTTCTGATCGACAACCCACCGGTCAATGCGGCCTCGCACGCTGTCCGGGCGGGGATCGTCGCCGCCCTGAACGAAGCGAACACAGACCCGGCGATCGGCGTCATCGTCCTGGCCTGCGCCGGGCGGACCTTCGTGGCCGGGGCCGACATCAAGGAGTTCGGAAAGCCGCCCGTTGCGCCGATCCTGCCCGACGTTTGTGCGGCGCTGGAGGCGTCGATCAGGCCGGTGGTGGCGGCCATGCACGGCACGACGCTCGGCGGCGGGCTGGAGCTGGCCCTGGCCTGCCACGCCCGCATCGCCGCGCGGGACGCCCAGATGGGCCTGCCGGAGGTCAAGCTCGGGCTGATCCCGGGCGCGGGCGGGACCCAGCGGCTGCCGCGTCTGGCCGGGATGGAGACGGCCATCGAGATGGTTTCCGGCGGCGGGCGCATCGACGCGCAGGCCGCCGTGGCCTGCGGACTGATCGACCGGATCGCCGAGGGCGACCTGCTGGAGGCGGCGCGCGATTTCGCCCGCACTCTGATCGGATCGCCGCCGCGCCGGACGGGCGAGCAGCCCGTCCCGACCTTCGACGCGGTCGCTGTCGACGCCCGGATCGCGGCCATCGACAAAAAGGCGCGCGGCCAGATCGCGCCGGGCCGCGCGGCCCGCCTCGCGCGCAGGGCCGCCGAGGTTCCGTTGGCCGAGGGGTTGGCCGAAGAACGCGCCGCCTTCGTCGAGCTTCTGGCCGGCCCGCAGTCAGCGGCGCTGCGCTACGTCTTTGCCGCCGAGCGCGATGCCGCCCGCATCGTCGGTCTGGAAGGTGTCGCGCCGCGCGAGGTCACCTCGGTCGGCATCGTTGGGGCCGGCTTGATGGGGGCGGGCATCGCCGCCGCTGTGCTGAACGCCGGCTGGCCGCTCACCGTGGTCGAACACGACGCTGCCGCGGCCGAGGCCGGGGGGACACGCATCCACGACCTGATCGACAAGGCCCGGACGTCGGGCCGGATCAGCGACGACGCGGTCGCCGCGCGCCTGTCACGTCTAGCCGTCTCGACCGACCGCGCTGCCCTGACCGACTGTGATCTGGTGATCGAGGCGGTGTTCGACGACCAAGACGTCAAGACCGCCCTGTTCGCCGACCTGTCCCGGATCGTCCGACCCGACGCCATCCTGGCCACCAACACCAGCTATCTCGACCCCGACCGGCTGGCCGAGGCGGTCGCCCACCCGGAGCGGTTCGTCGGCCTGCATTTCTTTTCGCCCGCCCACATCATGCGGCTGGTCGAGGTGGTCGAGACGGCCACGACCTCGCCCGGGACTCTGGCGACGGCGATGGCGGTGGTGAAACGGCTCGGCAAGCTGGGCGTCGTCACCGGCGTTTGCGAAGGCTTCATCGGCAATCGTCTGTACACGGCCTATCGCCGCGAGGCCGACGTCATGCTGGAGGAGGGGGCGCTGCCGCATGAGGTCGATGCGGCCATGGAGGCCTTCGGCTTTCCGATGGGGCCCTACGCCGTCAACGACATGGCGGGGCTGGATATCTCCTGGGCCCGACGCAAGCGCGCCGCCGCCACGCGCGATCCGGCCGAGCCCTATGTCGTCATCGCTGATCGCCTGTGCCAAGCCGGTCGCCTCGGGCGCAAGGCCGGCGCCGGCTATTATCGCTACGTCGAAGGCCGCCGGGAGGTCGACCCGGCCGTGGCCGCCATCGTCGAGGCCGCCTCCGCCGAGAAGGAGATCACCCGCCGCCCCGTCGCCGCCGACGAGATCCAGCGGCGCATCCTGACGGCGCTGCGAACCGAAGGCGAGGCCCTCCTGGGCGAAGGCGTCGCCCGTCGCGCCTCGGACATCGATCTGGTCCTGATCAATGGCTACGGCTTCCCGGCGTGGCGCGGCGGGCCGATGTTTGTGGCGGGCCGCACCTAGCAGGCCAGCTCGACGATGCGTCTGATCAACACGCTATCCGCCGCAAACAGCGGGTCCAGCACCGTGAAATGGTCCAGCCCGGCGGGGACCTCGAACCGCGTCTCGGCACCCTGCTGTCCCCAAGTCTCGGCCATGTCGCGGCTCTGGCGTATGAACTCCGAGCTCTCCAGGCCGCCGACGATACAGTCGAGCACCGCCCCCTCGGGAGCCGGCCACAGGCTCGGCGACAGGGCCTCGGCCTCGAGTTCATCAAGGCCCAGCGCGCGGTTCAACGAGGTCGGGATCAGCGGTGCCAGCTCGAACACGCCCGAGATAGCGACCGCCGCGCTGGCCCGCCCCTCGCTCAGCATGGCTGCGGCCATATGGCCCCCCGCGGAATGGCCGAAGACGACAGGCCGCGCGCCGGTCGCCAGTTCCAGCCGGGCCAGCGCCGCGCGTATCTGACCCAGGATCACACCGAGCTTCACCTGCGGCACCAGATCATAGCTCGGTACAGCCAGGCCGACACCGTGAGCCAGAAGCGCCGGCGCAATCCCGGAGAACCAGCTCTTGTCCAGCGCCTGCCAGTAGCCCCCGTGCAGGAAGACCGCGACGGGCCGATCCGGCCCGGCCGTAAACAGGTCCATCCGTTCCCGCTCGCCCGCACCATAGGCGATCTCCACCGGCGGATGGGCGGCCCGTGCGGCCTCCGCGCTCGCCTTCCAGCGCGCCATCACCGCCGGATGATCGGGGCAGAGCGCGCGGTTGTTGTATTCGGCCTCCAGATCCAGCGCCGCTTCGCCCTTCCTCGCCACGCCATCCTCCGCTAGTCAGGCCGCTCAACCGCTGTGAGGCCGCCGCCATGATGACCGCCATCTTCGTCTTCATCAAATGCGAGCTGGGCCACGCCAACGATGTGGCCGCCGACATCGTCGACAATGTCGAATACGTCTCGGAGGTCTATTCGACCTCGGGCCAGTACGACCTGTTGGCCAAGTTCAACCTGCCCAAGGACCTGGACATCGGCACCTTCGTGACCAAGTCGGTCCAGACCCGCCCGCACATCCGCGACAGCTTCACCGTCATCACCTTCTCGCCCTTCCTGCCCTCGGGGAGCTAGACGCCTTCCCGCAAGCGGAACCGTTGGATCTTGCCGGTCTGGGTCTTGGGCAGGGCTTGGGTGAAGCGGACCGAGCGGGGGTATTTGTAGGGCGCGATCGTCGCCTTCACATGGTTCTGGAGCCTCAGGCGCGTCTCGCCGTCCGCAGCGACGCCCTCGTTCAGCACGACGTGGGCCTCGACCACCTGGCCGCGGTCATCGTCGGGCGCGCCGATAACGGCGCATTCGGCCACGTCCGGGTGGGCCAGCAGGGCGGCCTCCACCTCAGGCCCGGCGATGTTGTAGCCGCCCGAGATGATCATGTCGTCGGAGCGAGCCACGAAGTGGAAATAGCCGGCCTTATCCTGCACGAAGGTGTCGCCGGTCAGGTTCCAGCCATCCGTCACATAGGCCGCCTGACGGTCATCGTTCAGATACCGGCACCCGGTCGGCCCGCGCACGGCGAGCCGCCCGACCTGGCCGCGCGGCAGCTCGTTCATGGCGTCGTCAACGACACGCGCCTCATAGCCGGTGACCGGCAGGCCCGTGCGGGCCGGCCCGGCGTCATCCAGCCGGTTGGAGATGAAGATGTGCAGCAGCTCGGTTGAGCCGATGCCGTCGATGATCGGCTTGCCCGTCTTGTTCGTCCAGGCCTCGAAGATCGGAGCCGGCAGCGTCTCGCCCGCCGAGACGGCGACGCGAAGCGACGACAGGTCCGCGCCCGCCTCCATGCCCGCCAGCATCGCCCGATAGGCGGTTGGGGCGGTAAAGACGACGGTGGCTTTATACGTCTCGATGATCTCCATCATGTTCGGCGGCGAGGCCGTTTCCAGCAGGATTGCCGCCGCGCCGAACCTGAGCGGGAAGATTGCCAGTCCGCCCAGGCCGAAGGTGAAGGCCAGCGGCGGCGAGCCGACGAAAACGTCTTCGGGCGTGACCTGAAGCACCTCCTTCGCGTAGCCGTCGGCGATGATCAGCAGGTCGCGGTGAAAGTGCATGGTTGCCTTGGGCGAGCCGGTCGTCCCCGAGGTGAAGCCCAGCAAGGCCACGTCATCCCGACCCGTTTCGACTGCTACCGGCGTCACCGGCTTGTCGAGCGCGATCCGGTCCAACTCGGCATCGTGATTAGCCGTGCCGTCAAAACCGACGACCTTTTTCAGGAACCGGCTGTCCTTGGCGCAGGCGACCAGTTCATCCATCAGCCGGGTGTCACAGAGCGCCAGGCTGATCTCGGCCTTGTCGACGATCTGGCCCAGTTCGCCGGCGCGCAGCATGGGCATGGTGTTGACCGCCACCGCCCCGGCCTTGGTCGCCGCCAGCCAGCAGGCCACCATCGCCGGATTATTGGCCGAGCGGATCAGGACGCGGTCGCCGGGCCTAAGCCCATGGGCGTCGATCAGGGCATGGGCCAGGCGGTTTGACCAGTCGGCCAGCTCCTTGTAGGTCCGCCGCCGGCCATTGCCGATCAGAGCGGTACGATCACCAAAGCCACGCTCGACTTGCCGGTCGGTCAGCTCAACTGCCGCGTTCAGCCTTTCGGGATAGTCGAACCCGTCCAGCCGGATGTTCGGCCACTGGTCTGCGGGCGGCAGGCGATCTCTCACAAACGTATCGACATGGGCCGACCAGCCGAGCATGGCGCGCCTTCCTGATGTGCGCCGTGCCCACGTTTTTCCGCAGGTCGCCGCGCGTTTCCTCTTACACTGTCGTGTGTGGCACGGGCTGGCGCGGGCACCAAGGCCTGACCAGTGCGCGACGCCAGGGATGCGGGCCACCGGGCCTGCCAGTATGGCGGCCGCCGTTGAGGGTGAGACAAGCTCAGATTTCTGTTGGGATTTGAAAGATCGTTGTTACAGTACCCAGTCGAGGTCGAGAGGGGGTTGCGCGTGTTCAAAGTGCGATGGGGATGGTTGTCATTGGTTGCGGCGACCCTGATCTGTACGGGTGGCGCAGCTTGGGCCCAGGAGCCCGGAGAGGCCGACCTTGATGCGCTCATTTCCGCAACCGAAAGCGACAGCGGTGCCCTGGCGCTGGCGCGTCGGCAGGCCGGGAACGGCGATCTGACCGGGGCGGCCGTGACGCTGGAACGCTCGTTGCTGCTGCGGTCTGGCTCCTCTTCGGACCATGTGCGGCTCTACTATGCCAGCATCCTGTGTCGGCTGGGGGATACGCGCCGAGGGATATACCAAACCACGATCGCCTCCGGTGGTGATGACGCGGCCTGGTCCGAAGCCCGGCAGGCGTGCGGTCAGGCGGCGTCGAGCGGTGAGACAACGCGCGGCAACGGTGTAGTTGGGCGGGCCACGCTGGGTGTCGGGTACCAAAGTGACGCGCGCGGTGCGATGGTCATCGAATTTGAAGTTCCCGGGTTTCCGGCGACGACGGAAGAGGGCTGGGCCGTTCTCGGCACCCTGGATGTAGACGGTCGTTTCGCCGCACGTCGGAGCGGGCACGGATACGCTGGGGTCAATGTGCAGACGAACCAGTCGATCTCGGGCTTTGACGGTGACTTCATCATCGGAGAGGCTCGTCTCGGCTATGCACGTTATCTTGGTGGCGGTGGCCAGAAGTTGTCTGGTGGAGCGGTCGTCGGCCATGCCAATCTGCAAGGTGACGGCATCGTGACCGAATATGGGGGCCAGGCGGAATATCAGTGGGGGACGGGTGACGGTCGGTGGCGGCTGAATGCCGAGGCCGTTCATCAGGACTATGAAGGATCTTCACGGGACGGCGGCAAGTATGATCTGGCGATCCGATATCTCCGCTCAACCGGTGACGAGCGGGCCTGGATGATCGGTGCGGCCCTGGAACTAAAAGACGCCGAATATGATGCTTTGGGCTATTTCGGCGGTCGCGTTTTCGCAGCAGCCCAGATCCCGATCCGCGAGAATGGCACCTATTTCACGGGATCGGCGGTGCTGCGTATGGTCGATTATGGGGATGCTATGTTCCTGCCCGACCGTCGCGAAAGGCGCGCTCACCTGAGAGCGGGCATAGGCATTCCGACGCCGTATGAGAATCTGTTCGTCGAGGCGGCGATCACGCACTCGGCCCGCTGGTTCAATGAGAATAGCGGGTTCGCCAGTTCCAACAGCACCGGTGGTGAGTTGCGGCTCGTCTACCGGTTCGGCCAGGTCCGGCAGTGAAGGAGTTTGAGATGAGACAACCCATGTTCCGGTTCTTGCTCGGCCTTCTCCTGGTTGGGGCTGCGGCACCGGTCGCGGCGCAGACGGTCGGAGCCAATGCGGTCGTCGTGAACGACGTGCAGATGACGACCCAGGCGAACCCGCAACTGCACCGCGCGGCGGTGCGGGAACGCGTCTCGCTGTCCAATCAGATCCAGACAGGGACAGGGAGCCGCCTCCAGATCCTGCTGCTCGACGGGACCAGCTTTCAGGTTGGAGCCAATGCGCGGCTGACGGTGGACCGGTTCGTCTATGACCCCAACCGCTCGGCCAGCGAAGTGGGGGTGAACGTGGCGCAAGGCTCGTTCCGGTTTGTGTCAGGCGCGCCGACACGCCAGCGCCCCGGTCAGTCGGGGATTCGCACGCCTGTGGCCTCGATCGGGGTGCGCGGCACCATCGTCGAGGGGGCGGTCGGGCCAGAGGCCATTCGCATCTTCAACGCGGAGTCTGGCCTGCCTGCTGTTCCAAATGCCGACCCTGAGACGGCGACCCTCGTTCTGCTGCGGGGACCAGGCCCCAATGTCCCCGGTGAGCCTGCCGGCGCGATAGACGTCAGCGCGGGAGGCCGGACCCTGCCCATAGAGACGGTGGGCTACGCTGCCTATATCCCCGGTCCGGGACAGCCTCCGATCGGCCCTTTCCTGTTGTCCAATATCGGTCAATCGGACCTGGCGGTTCTGTTGGGAGATCCGCGCACCACGGTGGACGTCGAGATTGATGACCCCCTCGTCGGCGATCCGCTGATCGGGGGTGTTCTGGATCACTATTATGACGGCAGCGGGTACTGCAACGATCCAGCATTCTGCTGACGCCTGGGCGAATCCAGCGACGCGAGCCTATTTCTCCGTCGCCTGAAAGACCCCGTCCCAGTCAGGGCCGGGGTCTTGCTTGGCATAGGCGGTAATCCGCTGGGCCATCAGACCATGAAGCGGGGTCAGGCCGTATTGCGCTGCCGGCTGTGCCAACTGTCTGATCTTCAGCCTGGCCCGCCGCCAGTTGCGGGACCGATAGGCCCCAATCAGTTCAAGGTGCCCCTGGGCGAAGGTGACAAAGTCCGGATCTGCGGCCAGCGTCTCATCGCCCATTAAGGCGTAGAGGGTTTCGGGCGCGTCGCGACCGACCACGCGAACGCGGTCCAGCTCCAGGGTGGCAAAGCCGGGGAGCTGACGTTGCAACTCGCTGCCGATGGCGATGGAGACACCATAATATTTCGTCAGCCCCTCAAACCGTGACGCCAGATTCACCGTGTCGCCGATTAGCGAATAGGACAGCCTCTGGGCCGATCCCATATTGCCGACGCAGCATCGTCCGCTGTTCAGGCCGATGCCGATCCTCACCTCGCCCGGCCAGGGCTGTTCGGATTGGGCCAGCATGTCCCGGTTGAGAGCTTCCAGGGCCGCGATCATCTCCAGGGCACCGCGCGCGGCGTTGGTCGGATGATCCGGGTCATCCAGGGGCGCGTTCCAGAACGCGAGGATCGCGTCGCCGATGAACTTGTCGATGGTCGCCTTTCGCTCCAGCAGGATGTCGCACATCGGCGTCAGGAACGAGATCAGGAAGCGGATGATGTCCTGTGGGGGCATCCCCTCTGAAATCCGGGAAAAGCCGCGGATGTCGCAGAACAGCACGGTCATGTCCCGCTCTTCACCGCCCAGTTCAAGCTGACCCGGATCCTTGACGATGCGCTGGACCATCTCAGGCGACAGGTAGCGATCAAAGGCCCCGTGGATGAAGGCGCGCCGGCGCTCCTCGCGGAAATAGGTAGCGATGGTCACAACGCCCCAGGTCGCCGCCAGGCCGAGGCTGGGCCAGGTCGGGTCGATGAGGAAGCTGGATGACTGGAAGGCCCACCAACTGCCACCGACCATGGCACCCACGGCGACGAGGCCGGCCACGGCGCTCCAGCGCGCGCCGATCAACGGCATGGTGAAGGCCAGCGCCAGACCCCCGACCAGCATGAGAACCCGTTCCAGTCCTGGGGCCCAATCAGGTCGCACGAGGAACTGACCCAGGATCACCTGTTCGGTGGCCTGGGCGTGGATCGTCACCCCCGGGGTTCGCTCTTCGATGGGTGTCGCCACAAGATCGCGCAAACCGATCGCCCCCGTCCCGACAAAGACGATCTGACCGGCAAAGGCGGCCTGCAGTTCGGTGGGGGACATATCGTCCTGCATGAGACGCCAAGCCGGAACGGTGCGCTGGGGCGCGGGCTCGGTGAAGCGAAGCCACATTTCGCCCTCACCGTTTGTCGGGATCTCGAAGTTGCCGACACGTACCGCAACGACCTGGGTGCCCGTTCCTCCGTGTTCGCCACTGGCGTCGTCTGAGCGGACCATGATTGAGCCGGCTTGCTGGGCGACACGTAGCGCCTCCAGCGAAAGGCTGGGCAAGAGCTCGTCGCCCTGACGCGCGATTAGGGGCGCGCGCCGCACAATGCCGTCGGCGTCGCCGACGGTGCTGACAAACCCGGATCCCGCCGCCGTGGCCACAAGTCCCGGCAGTGGCGAGATGGCGTTCGAAAACGTCGCCACAGCGGTCGGCGTGGAGCCGCCGACGGCCAGGCCCGCCAGGGGCTGAGGTGCCCGCTCCTGTCCTTCGTGGGTCAGGAAATAACCGAGAACGACAGGTGAATAGCCGACGGCCTCGGCAAAGGTACCGTCTGGTTCGGGAAGTCGATCCAGGATGACGGCGGCTTCTTCATCGCCCTGGGCGCGGACACGCGCCGCCAGTCGCGAGGGCGATGTACGATCCGGCTCCGAGAAGACGATGTCGTAGGCGATCACGGCTGCGCCGGCCTGGGCCAGGCGATCGGTCAACTCGGCGAGGGTTTCGCGCGGCCAAGGCCATTGGCCCAGTCGCCGGATCGATTCGTCGTCGATATCGACGATGCGCACGGCGGCGTCCTCGTATGGGCGAGGCGCGGCTCGCTGATAGGCGTCGAAGGTGGCCAGGCCTATGCGGTCGACAATGGGCAGGCCGAATACCTGAAGGCCCAACATGACCAGCACCGTTGCAATGCCGAGCATGGCCGGGGTGGGCCTGAGCTTTGCAAGGCCCAGTCTCTGAAAAAAGGCCGGGCGACCCGCGGGATCGTCAACGGGCGCGGCCCACTGGCGAAACCGCACGCTCAGTCGGTCCAGCAGGGACATGCGGCGCTCCATCGTGATCCGCCGATCCTGGCGTTCGGTGATCCTATGGACCGGATACTCGTCTGAATAGTGCGGTTCTTCGGTGTCCGACCCGCACCGGCAAATGGCATGCCCTTGATTGGTCCAGCTTTCCTGAACATCATGTCCCATCAAGTGACGCTACTTTCGTCGAGGATCACCGGCCCATGGCAACGACGTCGATCAGATGCTGATCGCTCAGATTAGCGACCTGCACATCGGGATGGGCACGAAGTCGGTGCTGAACGACGAGCGGCTCGAGCAGGTGATTGAGCGCGTCCAGGCGGCGGTGCCTGATCTTGTGCTGGTGACAGGCGATCTGATCGAGGGGCAAGACGCGGCGGCCTATGACAGGCTCAAGGTGCTGATGGCCCCGCTGACCGGACCCGTCCTCTACACCATCGGGAATCACGATCAGAGGGAAGCCTTTCGGGCTGCATTCACCGATACGCCGACACATGGCGGGTTCGTTCAGTACGCGAGAGAGTTCGACGACCGGCGCATCATTGTCCTCGATACAGTTGAGGCCGGTCAGCATGGTGGAGCCTTCTGTGAAAGTCGGGCGGCCTGGCTGTCACAGACCCTCGATGAACGCCCCGACACGCCGACGATGATCGCGCTGCATCATCCACCGGTGGCTTCCGGTATCGCCTGGATGGACGTGGGTGCTACCGGCCCCTGGTCAGAGCGACTTGAGGCTGTGCTGGTGGGGCGTCGTCAGGTGGTTGCCATGGTGGCGGGTCACATTCACCGGCCCTTCGTCACCAGTTTCGCGGGGCATAGCCTGATCGTCGCGCCTTCGAGCGCACCGCAGGTGGTGCTGGATCTGGGTTCTGGGACCGGCGACGCCGGCCAGACGCGACTGCCGCGGATTGTCGAAGAGGACCCAGGGTTCGTCCTGCATCTGTGGAATGGCCGGAGTCTCGTTTCCCATTTTGGATCCGCCAAACCACACCGGATTGTCGCCAGCCTCGACATCCGGACGGGCCGCTTCGTCGCCGGCTAGGTGTGTGTCATCAGGTACTTGAGCCTTGGCGACGGGATGCCGTGCACGTGATCTTCATTGTCGCCCGTTGCCGTTGATGCCAAAGGTTTAGGCCATGCCTGCACGAACAGCAGATTGAGGTCCGTTGATGCCGAGGAAGAAGACCAGCGAACCGGCGCGTCCCGTCGACGATGTGCCGTTCGTCTTCCCGCAGGAAGCCCACAACATCCTGACCAACGCCCAGCAGGGTCATATCACCCTGTCGGAAATGGCGGACACCAAGGCGTCGATCCTGATGGGGGCTACCTTTGTCGTGTTCACCCTGGCCATAGATCACATGACGTCGAACACGCCGACCTTGCCCCTGATGATCCTGACGGTGTTTTCGTTTCTGGCCACGATCTTGTCGGTGATGGCGTTGCGCCCGAAAATCCTGAAGCCGCCGACAACGATTCAGCCGAACACCAACATCGTCTTCTTCGGTTCGTTCTCGGGCATACCCGAAGAGCAGTACATCTCGCATGTGGTGGACATCATGCGATCCGAAGAGAAGACCTACCGGGCCATGGCGCGCGACCTGTACCAGAACGGCCAGGTGCTCCAGCGCAAGAAGTATCGCTATCTGTCCTATGCCTATTCGTCATTCCTGGTCGGGATTGTGGCGACCTTCGCCGTCTTCCTGATCGAAATGGCTGTTGAGGCGATGGCCTGAGGTGCGGTCGGGCAGGACCGGCAATCCTCGACGCGCCACCATGCGGCGACAGAGCCGATCAAGATCCGCCTGAGTTAGTCTCAGACGGGCGATGGGCAGGATGACCGCATTTTCCAGCGCAACGTGGTTCCTTTCGTGCGCGACGAAGGCGATGAACAGACGCTGGACCTCAGGGTCGTTGCTGATGGGCTGTCGCCGACGGAGCGCGGCTTCGAGATGACCTCTCAGGGTGGCGATGGTGTCCATGTCGCCGCGGTGATCGGCCGACAGGTTGTCGAGGATGCGCTCCAGGTCATCCTCCGGCGCACAGCGTTGCCGCAGCAGCGCGAACAGGTCTTCCTCCTCGTCACGAATGTGCAGCGGCAGGTCGTGATGAAAGAACATCATGAGTTCCTGTATGGCCTCCGCCATAACGACCGGGGCAAGCGCGACCTCTTCAACGAGGCGACAATACTGACGATGGCGATCATGTTCGGCGGAGAGCCAGCTGAGCGGCTCGGCCAACAGGGCTGACGGGGTCGGTTCAATGGCAGGTGGTTGCTTCACCTCAGCGTCTCCCTTGGGGCGATGCCCCGGGTCAGAACCTGTATTCCAGCGCCAGCCAGAGCTTGTCGCGGTCTGCGTAAGGCCCCGACCCGTCAAACAGGGCGGTCTTGGCTTCCAGGGCCCAACGATCATCGAGGATCAGGCGAGCGGAGGCGTCGAACTCCTGGCCGAAATCCAGGTCGCTGCCGCTGTCCGAAAAATCATGCCAGGCGGCGCTGAGCACCAGTTGGCGACCGACGGGGGGGGCGGCCCAGGTGTAGGCGGCTGTGATGAAATCATCGGTCAGGCCACGCGCCGGCGTGGTCAGGAAGACATCGGCCCAGCCCTGGAAGGCGTGCAGGGTGGCCAGCGGCGTCTGAAATCCTCGAATGCCGTCCCCGTCCAGCCGCTCACGCGTGATCCCCGCGCTGAATGGGCCGTGGGTGAGGCTTCCCGCGACCTGAAGATAGTCGAGTTCGAACTGAGCCGGATTGGCCCCGTAGTCCGACTGGCGCGCATATTCCAGGGTCCAGCCCAGGGTCCAGTCTTCGGTCACCGCCTGACTGCCGGCCAGCCGTGCGCCGAGCGTCGCCGAGGATTGGCCGGGGGCATTTTCGAAATCCAGCCAGTAGCCATAGAGCGAGAGGCGGCCTGCCGGCGTCGGTGTTTCGGCCTGCACCAGATGGCTGTCCGAGCGCCATTCGCCTACCGGGCTGTCGTCTCCGAACACGCGATGGACGCGGTCGATATAGGCATAGGTCAGGTTGAACGGTTCGAACGCCGTGGTCGTGATCCGAACCGCATCGAATGTCTGCTCGTTCTGGCGGAAACCGACATTGCCGACAAAGCGGGCATTGCCGAGCACGAGGCGCTGACGTCCGAGGGTAACTTCGGTATCGGGCAGACCGGTCCAACTGATCTGGAGGCGATTGATCTCCGCAGCGTCGGGATCCGCCACCACCGCCTGGCTCGCTGGCCCATGGATCGTGTCGTTGAAGTCGTCCACCACGGACTGAACGGCTTCACCTTCGATCAGAAAGGTAAAACCGGACACCGTCGGGCTGCGCCAGCCAAGCCTAAGGCGAGCCGTGAGGGCATTGGCATCTGACAGGCCGTCCTGCTGGACGCCTTCATATCTCAGCCTGCTGTCGAACAAGAGGGTGCCCGGCAGCCTGTCCTCGACCGATGCGGCCGGCGCAGGCGGCGTAGGGGTCTGGGCCAGGGCGATGCCGGGGGTCAGGCAGGCGGCAGCGGCGACAGCAGCGAAACGCATCTCAGGTTCTCTTGATCAGGGTATAGGCGCGGGCGGCCGGCTGGAGCTTGCCTTTGAGGATGGCGCGCACGCAGCCCAGGGCAGGGTCCTCAGTCCCTTGGGTGGCTGAGATCAACTGCGTCCAACGCTCATCGTCGGACTCCGCTACGAAGGTGCAGATCTGATCGCGGACAAAGCCGGCGAAGGTGGCCCCGGCTGCGGTCGCCGCGTTGCGCACCTGCTCCGAGAGAGGCGGATCGGCCTCGTCGAGCCAGGCCTCGACCCGCTCTGAAACACCGTCGCGATCTTGCAGCAGGTCGCCGAGCGAAAGGGCCCCGTCGCCGATGCGGCCCTCCTCGGTCAGACGCAGGGCGATACCCTGGCTGCGAGCTTCGGATGCCAGTTCCGCGACAAAGCGGGTCGCCGCCGCCGTCCAGGCGCGGCTCTCCAGATGAAGCGCGATCTGATCGTGGACGTGTTCGAAGGGCAATTCGCGTCCGTCGATCCGACGATCCAGCCTCAGCACATGCCACCCGAAGCGCGACCGCACCGGCTCGGTCGAGATGGTGCCCGGTGCGAGCTTGGCGAGTGCGGCTTCCACTGTTGGAGTCAGATCGCCGGGGCTGAGCTGGCCGAGTGAGCCGCCCAGGCCGGCCGACGAGCAGGCGGAATGAGCCTTGGCCAGGTCCGAGAACCGAACCAGCGGGTCCGCCAGCCGGGTGATCAGATCCTCGGCCTGCTTACGCGCCGTGTCCCAGTCCGTCTCGGTGTCGTGGTTCGGCGAGATCAGGATGTGCGACGCTTCTGTCAGGGTCGGCGTGCGGAACGCAGCGCGCTGGACATCATAGACCCGACGACACTCTGCTGCGTCGGGTGGGCTGACCCTGATCTGCGAATCGAGCACGGCTCGGATCAGGGCTTCTTCCGGCGTTTCCTCCCGCCCGTCCTCTTCGATGACGCTATCGGGTTCCAGTCCCATCTGATGGGCGCGGTCCAGCAACAAGGCTCGGATGGCCAGGGCGTGGCCCGCCGCACGCAGAGCTTCCTCGGCGGAGTCGGACGGATGGTTCTGGGCTTCTTCTGCGATCAGGCGTTCGGGGATTTCGACGCCGTCGATGACCTTGCTGCGGGCGGCGCTCATCGGCGGATACCCACCTTGTGCCGGTCGATCGGCATGGTGCGGCGGGTCCGCACCAACTGCCAGCCCCTGCGGTTCAGATACCAGATCGGAGCCGACAACATGTGGACCAGCCGGGTGAACGGGAAGACCAACAGAATGGTCAGGCCGAGCGTCAGGTGCGCCTTGAAGATCCAGTGCACGTCCGAAATGTAGGTCGAGGCCAGTGGGTTGAAGGTGAAAATGCCCTGGGCCCAGTTCATGAACTTGATCATCTCCTCGCCGTCACGATGGCCCAGCGACAGCGGGATCGTCGCCAGCCCCAGGCAGAGCTGGACCATCAGCAGGATCAGGATGGTGGTGTCGCCAAAGCTCGACGTGGCCCGGATGCGCGGATCAAACAGCCGACGGTGCAGCAGGAGCAGACCCCCGATGAGGCAGCAGGCCCCGGCAATCCCCCCCGCGACGATCGCCAGCATCTGTTTGAAGCCGTGGCTGACGCCCAGGGCGTCCCACACGGCCACCGGCGTCAACAGGCCGACGAAATGGCCGGCGAAGATGGCCAGGATGCCAAGGTGGAACAGCACCGAGCCGGTGACCAGTTGCCGTCTCCGCAGCAACTGCGACGAGCCCGTCCGCCAGGTGTACTGCTCCCGGTCAAAGCGGATGACCGAGCCGATCGCCAGCACAGCAAGGGCAACGTAGGGATAGACGCCGAACGCCAGGAAATTGAGATCCATCGTCGCGCTCCTCTAGGCGGTGTGGTCGCTGGCGCGACCGGGCTGGGTGTGGCCGTTCATGGCCTGAAGCATGGCTTCAGCCTTGGGGCAGCCCTCATCCGTTGAGGGGCCAAAGGTGACGGCGGTTTCCTCCCAGGCCCGGTCGAGGGCCGACAGGTCGTCGGGATCTTCCTCGGGCTCGCGCATCAGGGCGGCGACGGCCTCCGAGTCGGGAGCGGCGTCCGACAGCGCGACCAGGGCCCCAAACACAGCGCGATACGGGCTGGACCGCTTGTGGAGTCGTTCGGCCAGGGCCTCTAGAACGTGGGCCGCTTCCCCCAGCAATGAGGCCGCCTGTTCGTCTGGGACGACAGACAGAAAGTCGAGAAAGACCGGAAGATGATCCGGCAGTTCTTGCGACGCCATCTCCAGGCCATGCTGTCCGTACAGTTCGACCAGATTGGCCATGGCCTGGCCCCGGTCCCGGCTCTCGCCGTGGACGTGCTCGTACAGGTTCAGCGACAGGGTGCGGGTTCGGTCGAAGGTCTGGACGTAGTCTTCCTGGAGCTCATAGATGTCCGCCTCGGTCAGGCGTTCGCCCAGCCGCACCAGGGAGCGGCGGATTGGTCCGGGAATGCGATCCTCGGACTGGACGGATTGCAGGATGGCCGGGATGAGGGCGCGCTGGTCCTCGGTTGGATAGCCCAGCATCAGGCCAAGGGCACGATAGATCAGAGCCATCTCAGGACACCTTTGCGACGGGTTTGGCGCGGGATCGCTTGTCCATCCCGAACAGGCCGATTTCGGTGCGCCCGCCCGAGCAACCGTTGCCGAAGGTGAAGCCACAGTCGGAGCGCAGCTCGTAGGCATCCTCGGCCCATTCGCGGTGCGTCGTTGGAATGACGAAACGGTCCTCGAAGTTGGCGATCGCCATGATGTGATACATCTCGTCGATCTGGGAGGCGGTCAGGCCAACGCGTTCGGCGATGTTGTGGTCGATGCGGCCGTCAACCGAGCGGGCCCGCATATAGGCGCGCATGGCCATCATCCGCTCCAGCGCCTGGACCACGGGTTCCTCGACCCCCGCCGTCAGCAGATTGGCCAGATACTTGACCGGGATCCGCAGCGAGCGGACATCGGGCATCTCGCCGTCCATCTCCAGCGCGCCGGCGGCCGCCGCATTCTGGATCGGTGACAGCGGCGGCACGTACCAGACCATCGGCAGGGTCCGGTATTCCGGGTGCAGCGGGAAGGCGACCTTCCATTCCATCGCCATCTTCCAGATGGGACTGCGGCGTGCCCCTTCGATCCAGGCTTCAGGGATGCCGTCGGCGCGGGCCTGGGCGATCACCTCGGGATCGTTGGGGTCCAGGAAGACATCGAGTTGAGCCTGGTACAGATCGCCTTCGTCCGGGGTGGCGGCTGCGGGCTCGATGCGGTCAGCGTCATAGAGCAGCACCCCGAGATAGCGGATGCGGCCCACGCAGGTTTCCGAGCACACTGTCGGCAGCCCTGCCTCAATGCGCGGATAGCAGAAGACGCACTTCTCGGATTTGCCGGATTCCCAGTTGTAGTAGATCTTCTTGTACGGACAGGCCGACACGCACATGCGCCAGCCGCGGCACTTGTCCTGGTCGATCAGGACGATGCCGTCCTCCTCGCGCTTGTAGATGGCTCCTGACGGACAGGCAGCCACGCAGGTCGGGTTCAGGCAGTGCTCACACAGCCTGGGCAGATACATCATGAAGGTGTTTTCGAAGGCCCCGTAGATCTCCTTCTGAACACCCTCGAAATTGTAGTCCTGGGATCGCTTGGCAAACTCGCCGCCGAGAATTTCCTCCCAGTTCGGTCCCCACTCGATTTTCTCCATCCGCTCGCCGGTGATGGCCGAACGAGGCCGGGCGGTCGGGAAGTGCTTCATCTCCGGCGCGGTCTGGAGGTGGGCGTAGTCGAAGTTGAACGGCTCGTAGTAGTCGTCGATCTCAGGCAGGTCGGGGTTGGCGAAAATCTTGGCCAGGATGCGCCACTTCGCCCCCATGCGCGGTTCGATCTGGCCGTTCTTCTTGCGCCGCCAGCCGCCGTTCCAGCGTTTCTGGTTCTCCCAATCCTTGGGGTAGCCGACGCCGGGCTTTGTCTCGACGTTGTTGAACCAGGCGTATTCAACGCCTTCGCGATTGGTCCAGACGTGTTTGCAGGTGACGGAACAGGTGTGACACCCGATGCATTTGTCGAGGTTCAGCACCATGCCGATCTGGGCGCGGACCTTCATTGGGCGGCCTCCTTAGCCGGGGCATCAAGGGGTTGGTCCAGCCAATCCACCTTGGTCATCTTGCGGACCACGACGAACTCATCGCGGTTGGAGCCGACGGTGCCGTAGTAGTTGAAGCCGTAGGCAAGCTGGACGTAGCCGCCGATCATGTGCGTCGGCTTCAGGACGATGCGGGTAACCGAGTTGTGGATGCCGCCGCGCTCGCCCGTGATCTGGGAGCCCGGCGTGTTCACGATCTTTTCCTGGGCGTGGTACATGAAGGTGGTGCCCTCACGGATGCGTTGGGACACAACCGCCCGCGCCGCGATGGCACCGTTGGTGTTGAACAGCTCGACCCAATCGTTGTCGACGATGCCGGCGCGCCGGGCGTCCGTCTCCGAAATCCAGATAACCGGTCCCCCCCTGTTGAGGGTCAGCATCATCAGGTTGTCGGAATAGGTCGAGTGGATCCCCCACTTCTGGTGCGGGGTGATGAAGTTCAGCTCGATTTCCGTTTCGCCGTTGGGCTTGCGGCCCTTGATGCTCAGGGTCTTGAGGTCCAGCGGCGGACGATAGACGCACAGCGCCTCGCCGAAGGCCCGCATCCACGGATGGTCCTGGTACAGTTCCTGCCGGCCCGAGAGGGTCCGCCAGGGTATGCGCTCATGCACATTGGTGTAGTTGGCCGCGTAGCAGACGTGCTCAGATTCCAGTCCCGACCAGATGGGCGACGAGATGATCTTGCGCGGCTGGGCGACGATGTCGGCAAAGCGGATTTTCTCGTCTTCCTTGGGGTGAGCCAGATGGGTGTGGTCGCGCCCGGTGTGTTTGGACAGTGCCTCCCAGGCCTTGACCGCAACCTCTCCGTTTGTCTCCGGTGCCATCATCAGCACCGCCTCGCAGGCCTGAACGGCCGTCTCCATCAGAGGCAGGCCCTCGGATACACCCTCTTCGAGGACCGGACCGTTCAGATCAGCCAGCAGCTTGATTTCGTGCTCGGTGTTCCAGGCCAGTCCCTTGCCGCCGTTCCCGACCTTGGTCATCAACGGACCGATGGAGGTGAACTTCTTGTAGAGGTTCGGATAGTCCCGCTCGACCACGGTAATCTGGGGCATGGTCTGGTTTGGAATGGGCTCGCATTCCTCTTTCCACCAGTCGCGGACATCGTAGGCCTGGGCCAGTTCGGCCGGGCTGTCGTGCTGGATCGGGGTGAGGACGACGTCCTTCTCGACGCCAAGGACCTCGGGGCAGACCTCGGAGAAGGTCTTGGCCAGACCCCGGAAGATGTCCCAGTCGCTGCGTGATTCCCACGACGGGTCCACCGCTGCCGTCAGCGGGTGGATGAAGGGGTGCATGTCCGAGGTGTTGAGGTCGTTCTTCTCGTACCAGGTGGCCGTCGGCAGAACGATGTCGGAATAGACCGCCGTGGTCGACATCCGGAAGTCGAGCGTGACCAGCAGGTCCAGCTTGCCTTCGGGAGCCTGATCGCGACAGGTGACCTCGGAGGGGCGGGCGGCACCATCATCGCCCAGGTCCTTGCCCTGAACGCCGTGAGCGGTGCCGAGCAGGTGCTTGAGGAAATACTCGTGGCCCTTGCCGGATGACCCCAGCAGGTTGGAACGCCACACGAACATATTGCGTGGCCAGTTCTCCGGCGCATCGGGGTCCATGCAGGACATTTCCAGCGAACGGTCCTTGAGCGCCTGAACCGTGTAGACCTTGGGGTCGATGCCGGCGGCTTCGGCGGCGCGGGCCACTTCCAGGGGATTGGTCTTGAGCGCCGGTGCCGAGGGCAGCCAGCCCATCCGCTCGGCCCGGGCATTGTAGTCGATCATCGAGCCCGACCAGTCGCCCTCAGGCGCGGTCGGCGACAGGATCTCCGACATGGCCACCGTTTCGTAGCGCCACTGATCGGTGTGGGCGTAGAAGAAGGAGGTCGAGTTCTGCTGGCGGGGCGGGCGGTGCCAGTCCAGCCCGAAGGCCACAGGAGCCCAGCCGGATTGTGGACGCAGTTTCTCCTGGCCGACGTAGTGGCACCAGCCGCCGCCGGACTGACCGACGCAGCCGCACATCACCAGCATGTTGATGACCGCGCGGTAGTTCATGTCCATGTGGAACCAGTGGTTCATGGCGGCACCGATGATCACCATCGAGCGTCCATCAGTCTTCTCGGCATTGCCGGCAAAACCGCGCGCCACGGCGATGATCTGGTCGCGCGGCACCGTCGTGATGGCCTCGGCCCAGGCCGGCGAATAGGGGGCCGCGTCGTCGTAGTCGGTAGGCATGTGCTCGCCCCCGAACCCCTGATCGACGCCGTAGTTGGCCAGGAACAGATCATAGGCTGTGGTGACGAAGGCCTCACCGTCCTTCAGCTTCATTCGCTTGACCGGCACATTGCGGACCAGGACGTCCGGGTGGTCCGTGGTGGCGAAGCCATTGCCTGCCGTGTTGCCGAAATAGGGGAAACGGACCCCCTCGACGGAATCATGCACGCCCTTCAGGCCGAGCCGCAGCTTGACCTCGGCTCCATCAGCCTTTTCCTCGAGATTCCACTGGCCGTCCTCACCCCAGCGGAAGCCGGCCGAGCCATTGGGTGCAACGACCTTGCCGGAAAGTTCGTCCAGGGCGACGGTCTTCCAGTCGGGATTGTTCTTCTGGCCGAGCGCGCGCGGGAAATCCGCGGCCCGTAGCATCCGGTCGGGAACCAGGGCCCCGTCCTGAGGAACCAGCCGTACCAGCATCGGCAAGTCCGAATACTGGCGCAGATAGTCGCGGAAGTAGGGGACCTCGCGGTCGACGTGGAATTCCTTCAGGATGACGTGGCCGAAGGCCATGCCCAGGGCCGCATCCGTTCCCTGCTTCACCGCCAGCCAGATGTCCGAGAACTTTGACGCCTCGGAATAGTCGGGACAGATCACCGCCGACTTGGCCCCGCGATAGCGGGCCTCGGTATAGAAGTGGGCGTCCGGCGTGCGGGTCTGGGGGACGTTGGAGCCCCACAGCAACAGGAATCCTGAGTTGTACCAGTCGGCCGATTCCGAAACGTCGGTCTGTTCGCCCCAGGTCTGGGGTGATGCCGGCGGCAGGTCGCAATACCAGTCGTAGAACGACCCGCAGACCCCGCCCATCAGCTGGAGGTAACGCGCGCCCGCCGCATAGGACAGCATGGACATGGCCGGGATGGGCGAAAAGCCGAACACCCGATCCGGCCCCCAGGCCTTGACGGTGTAGGCGTTGGCCGCCGCGATCAGCTCGTTGACCTCGTCCCAGGTCACGCGCACCAGCCCACCCTTGCCGCGCATCTTGACGTAGTCCTGTCGCTTGGCGGTGTCTGCCTGGATGGAGGCCCAAGCCGCTACCGGCGACAGGGTCGCGCGCGCCGCGCGCCAGTGCCGCAGCAGGCGAGAGCGGATCAGCGGGTACTTCACCCGATTTGCGGAATAGAGATACCAGCTGTAGCTGGCCCCGCGCGCGCATCCGCGCGGCTCGTGATTGGGCAGTTCAGGCCGGGTACGCGGATAGTCCGTCTGCTGGGTTTCCCAGGTGACGATCCCGCCCTTGACGTAGATCTTCCAGGAGCACGAGCCGGTGCAGTTCACCCCGTGGGTCGAACGCACGATCTTGTCGTGTTGCCAGCGGCTTCGATAGGCATGTTCCCAGGTACGGTCGTCGTCATTCATGACGCCGTGCTTGTTGGAGAACAGCTCGGTCTTGCGCGTGAAGAAGGCGAGACGATCGAGGGTATGGCTCATGTTCAGGCCGCCTTGTTGGAGGTCGGGTTCAGGATGGAATTCTTGCGGGCGTAGAAGAACCAGTTCACGGCGGTGCAGGTCAGGTAGAAGCCCAGGAAGACGTAGAGTGCGTCAGCCGGCCCGCCTGTCGCCGCCATCGAACTGGCGAAAGCCAGCGGGATGAAGAAGCCGCCATAGGCGCCGATGGCCGACGAGAAGCCGACGATGGCCGCCGATTCCAGCTCGGAGGCCTTGTGGCGCTCATCAGGCGAGGCGTTGGGCATCAGCCGCGGCATGTCCGCGCGCACCAGGGCCGGGATCATCTGGAAGGTCGAGGCATTGCCAACCCCAGTCCAGAAGAACAGCCACATGAAGCTGGCGAAGAAGAGGGGGAAGGACGGGGGCGCCCCGAGCGCGCCGGTGCTGTAGAGCGCGCCGCCCACACCCAGCATCAGCGAGATGAACACCCACTGGGTGACGTGCTGGCCGCCCAGGCGATCTGAGATCCAGCCCGTCAGAGCGCGGGACGCCGCGCCGACGAGAGGCCCCAGGAAGGCAATCTGAAGGATGTTGATGTCGGGGAACAGGGTCCGCCCAAGGAGCGGGAAGGCTGCCGAGAAGCCGATGAACGACCCGAAGGTGCCGATGTAGAGATAGCACATTAGCCAGTTGTGCTTGCGCTTGAACACGACCGCCTGCTCCTTAAAGGAGGCGCGAGCCGAGGCGACGTCGTTCATACCGAACCAAGCGGCGAGTGCGGCGATCAGGATCAGCGGCACCCACATAAAGGCGGCGTTCTGCAACCAGACCTGTTGAGACACGCCCTCGACAACGGCGGTCTGGGGCGCGCCGCCCAGCGGGCCGAACAGGGCGAAGCCCGCCGCGATCGGGGCCAACAGTTGCAGCGCGCTGACGCCGAGATTGCCGAAGCCGGCATTCATGGCCAGGGCGTTGCCCTTTTCCCGCTTGGGAAAGAAGAAGCCGATGTTCGACATCGACGAGGCAAAGGCACCGCCACCAAGGCCGCAAGACAGGGCCAGCAGCACAAACACCCAATAGGGCGTGTGCACGTCCTGCACCGCGACACCCACGCCGATAGCCGGAACGAGCAGCGACAAGGTCGTCAGCACCGTCCATAGCCGCCCGCCGACGATGGGCACCATGAAGCTGTAGAAGATGCGCAAGGTCGCGCCGGATAAGGCCGGCAGGGCGGTCAGCCAGAACAGCTCCGCGGTGGAGAAGTTGAATCCAACCGTATTCAGGCGGGTGGCCACCATCGACCACAGCATCCACACGGAAAAAGCCAACAGCAGGTTGGGGATGGAGATCGCCAGATTGCGCAGCGCGATACGGCGACCGGTCCTGGCCCAGAAGGATTCATCTTCCGGGTGCCAGTCATTGAGCACATGGGCGGGTTCGGGCTCGCCCAGTTCCGGGAACTCCGGCAGGTCGACCAGAGCGGGCTCGCGCGCGACCTCCATGCGGCGAACCGCGAAGTGCATCCACAGCAGGGCGGTCGAGACCAGGCCGAACAGCAGCATGAAGCAGCTGGTCCAAATGCCGGTCAGGTCGGCCAGAATGCCGAACAGGATCGGCAAGACAAAACCCCCCAGGCCGCCGATCATTCCGACAAGGCCGCCAACCGCCCCGACGTGGTTCGGGTAATAGACCGGGATGTGCTTGTAGACGGCCGCCTTGCCCAGGCTCATGGCGAAGCCCAGCACGAAAATCAGGGCGACGAAGGCGAACAGGCCGATCTCGATGTGGAACTCGATGGGACCGCGGATGCCCTCGACCACATAGGTCGTTGCCGGATAGGCCAGCAGAAAGGTGCAGATCGCACTCAGGCCGAAGGTGACGTACATCACCTTGCGCGCGCCGATCCGGTCCGACAGCCACCCGCCGAAGACGCGGAACAGTGAGCCGGGAATGGAATAGGCCGCAGCCAGCATGCCGGCGGTGGCAATGCCCAGGCCGTAAACGCCCGTCAGATAGTGCGGCAACCAAAGCGCCAGGGCGACAAAGGCACCAAAGACGAAGAAGTAGTAGAGCGAGAAGCGCCAGACCCGAATGTCGCGCAGAGGGGCCAGCTGCATCCAGGTCGCCTGAGCCTTCTGGCCGGTCCGCCGCCGCTCGGCCGTCGCCGGATCCTCACGGGTGAACAGGAAGAAGACGATCGCCAGCCCTGCCAAGACGGTCGCCCAAATTTGGGCGACAGCCTCCCAACCGAAGGCCAACATGACGAAGGGCGCGGCGAACTTGGTCACAGCCGAGCCGACGTTGCCGGCCCCGAAGATGCCCAGGGCGGTGCCTTGCTTCTCTACCGGGAAGAACTTGGACACATAGGCGACGCCCACGGCGAACGAGCCGCCGGCGATGCCGACACCCAGAGCGGCTGCCAGGAACTGTGGGTAGGTCTGAGCGTAGGACAACAGAAAGGTCGCCGCCGCTGCCAGCAACATGACAATGACATTGAGGATGCGTCCGCCCAGTTGGTCCGACCAGACCCCCAGAAAGACCCGGATCAGCGACCCCGTGAGGATCGGTGTGCCGACCAGCAGGCCGAACTGGGATTCGTTCAGACCAAGTTCCGCTTTGATCTGGACACCGATGATCGAGAAGATCGTCCAGACCGCGAAACAGCCTGTGAAGGCCAGGGTGCTGAGCCAGAGCGCCCGGTTCGCGCCGGGGATATGCGGGTGTGTGTCGACCATTGCCAGAGCCTTGGGGTCGCTCAGAATTGAGCGTTCGACACAGCCTTTAGTCTCGGTTCGACCGGCAATAGTTGATTAAGGTCAATTGCGAGCTTATCTCAACAAGGGATGTATATGTATTGCGATATCTGACGTATTTGCTGACCCAATATACATGGACAACACAACAAATATTAATCTGGTAATTGATGTTCATCAATTTGGGCCGCGAGGCTTTCCGTGGGCTTGATATCCGTCAAGGCCGGTGCGACTGTTGTGACCCAGCTGGAGCTCCCCATGACCATGCGCCAATCCGACCTCGACCGCGTGAAGGCGCTTCCCTTGTTCAGGGACGCATCGCCCGAGACGTTTCGGGATGTCACCGCCGGGGCCTTTCTTCAGAGGTTTCCTGCCGGTACGACGCTCCTGCTAGAGGGGGACACGGTCGACTTCCTCTATGTTCTGCTCGACGGCATCGTCGAGCTTCAGGGGTCCTGGAAGGAAAAGGACACCACCCTGGCCGTGCTCCGTCCGGTGTCGACCTTCATTCTGGCCGCTGTGGTGCTCGACGCGGACTCTCTGATGTCGGCCCGGACACTCGAGAGGTCGGAGATTCTCATGCTGTCCGGCCAAGCCCTGCGCCGGACCATGCATCAGGATGCAGAGTTCGCCTGTGCTGTCGCGCACGAGTTGTCGGGTTGCTATCGGGGGCTGGTGCGGGCGGTCAAGAACCACAAGCTGCGCGGCGGGACCGAGCGTTTGGCCAACTACCTGATCACCCAGCGCATCCGTCAGGGCATGAAGGACACCATCACCCTGCCGCACGAAAAGCGCATCCTGGCCTCGCTGCTCGGCATGACGCCGGAAAATCTGTCGCGCGCCTTTTCCAGCCTGTCGGCGCAGGGCGTTGTGGTGCACGGTCCGGAGGTGACCTTGACCCGGCCAGAGGCGTTGGAGCGGCTGGCCCGCCCGACGCCTCTGATCGACAACCACATGCCGCCACAGTCGAGGTTGCTTGGTAAGGGAGAGGTCGAAAGCTGGTCGGATTCGCCCGGCTATGCCTGACGCCTAGCCTCCAAGCTGCGCCAGGTTTCCAAGGTCGCCGGGGTTCCCCTGCGCCAGAAAATGCCCCAGCCGCTTGCCCGACATGGCTCCGCGGATTCGCTCAATGAGATCGGGCCTTTGGTCATCGTCGATCAGCAGGTCGCGGAGGTCGACGCCCCCCTCGCCGAAGAGGCAGAGCCGCAGCTTGCCCCGCGCCGTCACCCTCAGACGATTGCAACTGTCACAAAAACCCGGCGCATACGGTGCGATCAGGCCAAGTCGGCCTGCATAGTCGGGATGACTGTACTCTTGGGCGGGGCCGCCGTCGGGTGGCCGATCAACCGGGGTCCACCCGCGCTGTTCCAGCCAGTCTCGCAAGACGCCGCCGCCAACGTGGTTCTGGTTGAAAAAGTCGAGATTGTCAGCGGTGCGCATCAGTTCGATGAAGCGCACTGAAACGGGACGGTGCCGCACGAACTCGGCCCAGTCCTCGAAGCCCCGCTCACCCGTGTCGCGAAGCAGGACGGCGTTGATCTTCACGGCCTGGAGGTCGAGCTCGAGGGCTCGATCCAGGCCGGTCAGAATGGAGACGAGCCGGTCATGTCCGGTGATCCGCTGGAAGGCCTCCGGCTCCAGGGCATCCAGACTGAGATTGAGGTGGGTCAGGCCCGCTGCCTTCCAGCTGTCGATCTGGCGTATCAGGTTCCAGCCGTTGGTTGTCACCGCCACCTTGCCGACACCGGAAACGGCGGCCGTGCGCGCGATGATGTCAGTGAAGTCCTTTCGAACCGTCGGCTCACCCCCGGTCAGCCGGACCTTGGCCAGTCCAAGGTCGGCGAACGCCCCGATCAGCCGCGCGATCTCATCGGGCGTCAGGAACGACAGAGGCGCGGTCTTCTTCCAGCCGTCCGGCAGACAATAGGTGCAGCGAAAATTGCACACCTCCGTCACTGACAGACGCAGATAGCGGAACCGCCGACCGAAGCCGTCGGCCAGATGGCCGGCGCCGAACGCCATGGAGGCTCCTTTCCAAACACGGGAGGCGACGGAGTTTCCTCCGGCACCCTCGGCCCAGGATGGGACCCGGCCCGCCGACCCTGGCGCGATGCGCTTTAGGCTGTCGAGCTCGGAGCAAGATGGCATCTTGATAGGCGCGCCGGACCCGACAGGCTTTGATGGCCTGGCGGGCATGGCTTGACCTGCATCAAGCAGATAGATGGCAAGACCGATCCATGCGAGGCTTGGAGCGTGTTAGGCGCGGGCTTGGCTTTGGGAACTCTCCATGTCGAAAATGTCGCCCCCCCCCGCGCTGTCCCGTCGGTCCATTCTGGCGCTGGCAGGGACGACCCTGGCGACCGCCGCCTGTTCGCGCGGACCCGCCGCTCCGGCTCGACCGCTGACCATCTTTGCCGCCGCCAGTCTCCAGGAGGCGATCAACGAAGCCGCTGCCGCCTTTGCGAGCGGCGGGGTCGAGGCTCCGCGCACCGTCTATGCCGGGAGCTCCCAACTGGCCCGCCAGATTGAACAGGGAGCTCCGGCGGACCTGTTCATTTCGGCTGACCTCGAATGGATGGACTGGCTGCAGGCGCGTGACCTGATTGACGTTTCGGCGCGCCGCAACGTTGCGGGCAATCGGCTGGTTCTGATTGCGCCGGCCGACGGAGACACGACGCCCCTGGCCCTCACGCCGGGTGCAGGGTTGGCGCAACGGGTTCTGGCGCGCCTGGGGGATGGTCGACTGGCTACCGCAGAGCCGGATGTTCCGGCGGGGCGCTACGGCCGACAGGTGATCACTGCGCTGGGGCTCTGGTCGGACTTGCAGGCGCACCTGGCCCCCGCGGAAAATGTGCGCGCAGCCCTGGCGCTGGTGGCGCGGGGTGAGGCACCGCTCGGCATTGTCTATGCCACGGACGCCCGGGCCGAACCGAATGTCGTCGTCGTCGCCGAATTTGCCCCCGATCTGCATAGCCCGATTATCTACCCCGCCGCGCCCCTCATCGGACCACAGGTTCAGACGACCGCAGCCTTTGCGTTCCTCGACTTCCTGTCCGGCTCGCAGGGGCAGGCTATCCTGCGCGCGCGCGGGTTTTCGCCGCCGCTATGATGCTGAGTGCCGCCGAGCTGGAGATCATCAGCCTGTCGCTCAAGGTGGCGATGACGGCTGTGCTGTTCAGCCTGCCTCTTGGGGTGGGGGCCGCATGGCTGTTGGCTCGCTACCGGTTTCCTGGTCGCGATCTGGTGTCGGGGCTGATCCACCTGCCGCTGGTGCTGCCGCCGGTTGTGACGGGCTATGTTCTGTTGTCCCTGTTTGGGCGTAGCGGCCCGATCGGCGCCTGGCTGGAGCCGCTGGGGATTGTCTTTGCCTTTGACTGGACCGGAGCCGCCCTTGCGGCGGGCATCATGGGGTTCCCATTGATGGTACGTTCGGTTCGCCTGGCCTTCGACATGGCGGACTCGGGGCTGGAACAGGCCGCCGCGACGCTGGGAGCCTCTCCGCTCCAGCGTTTTCTGACCGTAACCCTTCCGCTCGCCTTGCCCGGTGTCATCGCCGGTGCGGTCCTCGCCTTCGCCAAGGCTCTCGGAGAGTTCGGGGCCACCATCACATTCGTCTCGAGCATTCCAGGCGAAACGCGGACCCTGCCCCTGGCCATCTACAGCCTGACGCAGGTTCCCGGTGGAGAGGCGGCAGCCCTACGGCTGGTGCTGATCTCCGCGGGTGTTTCGATCCTGGCCCTGGTCGTGTCGGAGGTGATGGTCCGCCGCGCGACCGGCGGGGGAGGCCGGACGTGATTGAGGTTCAGGCTGATCTCAAGCGGGGTGATTTCCGCCTGAAAGCTGACTTTACGGGGGGAGCGGGCGTCACCGTCCTGTTCGGACGGTCAGGGTCCGGCAAGACCTCGATCGCGAACCTGGTCGCCGGTCTGGTGCAGCCCGAGCACGGGCGCGTTGTGGTCAACGGCGAGACGGTTTGCGACACCGAGTCTGGCCTTGAGCGTCCGGCCTGGCGACGTCAGATCGGCTATGTGTTTCAGGACACCAGGCTGTTCCCGCACCTGAATGTTCGCGAAAATCTGCTCTACGGCGCGCGGCGTCGTGGCGTCGTGGCCCCACGGATCGACCCCGTGGTCGATCTCCTGGCGCTTGAAGGACAGCTTGAGCAGCGGCCCGCCACACTGTCCGGGGGTGAGGCGCGACGCGTCGCGATCGGGCGGGCCCTGCTCAGCGAACCGAAACTGTTGATCCTGGACGAGCCCCTGTCAGGCCTTGACGGCGCAAGGCGCGTCGAGATCCTGCCGTATCTGGACGAACTGGCGCGCAGCGGGCCGCCGATCCTCTATGTCACCCATGCGGTCGACGAGGCCGCGCGGCTGGCCGATGAGATGGTGCTGGTGGTCGATGGGCAGGCCTTCAACGCCGGTCCCCCGGATCGTGCTTTCGCGCGTTCTGAAGCCACCGATGCCGCCGGCCTGGGCGCGCCGATCTCAGTCCTGGAAGGTCAGGCCCTTGCCGAGGGGGGCGGCCCCGTCACGGTTGTCGATCTGGGCGGCACCCAGTTCCACACGCCGCCGCTGGCGATCACGCCGGGAGGGCGGGTCAGAATTGTTGTCGATGCGCGAGATGTCGCCGTAGCCCTGACCGCCCCAGCTGATGCCAGTTTCCAGAACGCGCTGGGCGCGCGGGTCGAGGCGATCACGCCCGCTTCGGATGGCCTGCTGATCCAACTGGAGGGTCAGGGCTTTCGCCTGACGTCGTTGGTGACGTCCCAGGCAGCGGAGCGGCTCGAGCTGCGGCCGGGCCTCGAGGTTGTGGCTCTGGTCAAGGCCACGGCGACCGCGCGTTACGCCTGAGCCTGCGGGCGCGGCCCGATCAGCATCGGACCATAGACAACGGCAAAGGTCAGGAAGGCCAGGCACCACAGGACGGCGGACGTGACCAGCAGCGGCTGATAGGCCTCCAGCCACAGGCCACCGATGACGCGGACCAAGGCCGCCGCATTGATCAGGGCGTAGATCAGCACGCCCGTCGCGCCGGCGGTCAGAGGCCGGCCGGTGTGGCCGCGACCGGCTCGGGTCATCACGGCCAGGGTCATCACCCCGATCGCGCCTGCCGTCAGGGCGTGGACGCCCGCCGATGCTCCGACCGCCATAGGCCAGACGATCGATGCCCCGATCAGCCCCAGGGCCAAGGAGAGCCACAGGTATCCGAGGTGCAGGATCATCACGAGCGGCTCTGCGACGGTTGCCCAGCCCTTCCAGCGCGCGAGCCGGACAAGGTTCAGCCCCCCGGCGGTGATCAGCCCGACCCCTACCCAGACCTGTTGCGGCGCGACAACCCAGCCGACGAGAGACAGGCCGGTCATCGCCAGAACGAATCCATCAAACGGGCCGGTTGTGGCAGGGAGCGGTCCGCTGCGCTTGAGCTGCCAGTTGCGGGTAAAGCTCGGTGTGATCCGGCCGCCGATCAGGGCAATCAGCATCGCGATCAGGGCCAGGGTGGCACGGGTCGCCGTCGGCGCGGCACCGCCCATCAAATGGGCCTCGACGTGGAAGCCGATGTTGGACGCGGCCAACAGGGTCACCATGATGGCCACGGGCAGGTTGCGCCAGTTCTGACCGGTCAGGATTTCTCGCCAGACCAGACCGGCCATGACGACCAGCAATAAACTGTCGACAATCGCGGGCCATACGGCCGTCGCTGCGGCTTGACTGAATGCAGTCATCAGCATGGCCGCCCGCCCTGCCAGCCAGAGTCCGACCATCCCCATCAGAGGCAGGCCGACGACCGGCATTCGCCCGGTCCAGTTTGGCACGGCCGTCATCAGAAAGCCGACGATGACGCCGGCGGCGTATCCGAACAGCATCTCATGGATGTGCCAGGTCAGGCCGATCGGACCTCCGGCGGCATAGGCATGAACCCAGAGCGGCACCGCCAGCGCGGCCCAGATCGCCGAGAACAGGAAGAATGGCCTCAGGCCGATGCTGAACAGGGCAGGCCCGCGGTGGGCGCGCATGGCAGAGGCAGTATTCATCGGAGGGGTCCCGTCATCGCACGAACCGGGTCTAGTCGATCTGACCCCAGACGGGCTTGATCAACCCGTCCCGAGCCCTTGCCGCAGGTCAAGCGTGCACCGACTCGACTGATCGTCTATCCGCACCTTGAGTATCCGCACGACAGGCAGGTGTCGCACCCTTCCTTGCGCAGCAGGCCCGGTGTTCCGCAGTGCGGGCAGGCCAGGTGGGAAGACGGGCCGGGGCCGGCTTCGGCGGCTGTGGAGCGCCCCGCATGGGCCGCCCGCTCGTCAGGGTCGCCAAGGTCGAGATGACGGGCGATGACCTCACCGATAGCGGCCGGAATCGAGGGCGTATAGGCCCCTTCCATCCAGGCACCTCCAGCCGGGTCGAAGACTGCCTTCAGCTCTTCGGCCACGAAGCTGACATCGCCGCCACGCCGGAACACCGCCGAGATCATGCGCGTCAGGGCCACGGTCCAGGCGTAGTGCGCCATGTTCTTGGAGTTGACGAAGATCTCGAAGGGGCGGGGTCCGCTTGGGCCGTCCTCGATGTCGTTGATCGTGACATAGACGGCGTGGGCGTCGAGTGGCCAGCGTATCTTGTAGGTCGAGCCCGACAGCCGCTGCGGGCGCGGCTCCAGGGGCGGCGGTTCGATCGCCAGCGCCGACGTCGCCTCGGGATCCGCGACACTCAACACCGATCCGGTGATGGCGTTGGGCCGATAGGTTGTCAGCCCCTTGCAACCCATCCGGTAGCCCTGGACATAGACATCCGAGAAGGCGCCGAACGCGATGTCCTCAGGACAGTTGATCGTCTTGGAAATCGAACTGTCGATCCGGCCCTGAGCCGCCGCCTGCATGCGCAGATGATCGATGGGGGTCAGGGTCTGGGCACTGACGAAGGTATCCGGCAGCGGCACCTCGTCTCCCCTCAATCGTTTCCAGACGGTCAGTGCATAGTCCTGAACGGCCTCCTCGCGGCGCGAGCCGTCCGGCTGGAGCACCTTGCGGACATAGTCAAAGGCAAAGACCGGCTCGATACCGGAGGAAACATTGCCGGCCAGAAGCGATGTCGTACCGGTCGGGGCGATGGATGTCAGGCAGCCGTTTCTCAGGCCGTGCTGACGGATCAGTTCACGCGTTTCTTCGTCCAGCCGGAGCAGGTTCGGCTGGTCCAGCATCGCCGCGTCGTAAGCGGCACAGGGCCCCTTCTCAGCGGCCAGCTCCGCTGAGGCGCGATAGGCCTCGCGTTCGATCGCGGCCAGCCATTGCTGCGTCAGTGCAACCGCCTGGTCCGAACCGTAGCGCGCGCCACAGAAGATCAAGGCATCCGCCAGGCCGGTCACGCCCAGGCCAATCCGCCGCTTGGACTTGGCCTCGGCGTCTTGAGCAGGGAGGGGAAAGCGCGAGACATCAATGACATTGTCCAGCATCCGCACCGCTGTCCGGGTGAGGTCGGCCAGGGCGGCTTCATCGAGATGAGCATCGTCTTCGAAGGGACGGGCAACCAGACGCGCCAGGTTGATCGAGCCCAGTAGACAGGCCCCATAGGGCGGCAACATCTGTTCTCCACATGGGTTCGAGGCCGAGATCGTCTCGCAGTGGGCCAGGTTGTTGGCGGCATTGACCCGGTCGATGAAGATGACGCCCGGCTCAGCCGCGTCGTAAGTCGCGTGCATGAGCCGCGCCCAGAGGTCGGCCGCCCGAACCGTGCGATAGGTCTTGCCGGCGAACGTCAACGGCCAGTCGGCGTCGGCATCCAAGGCTGCCATGAAGGCGTCTGTGACCAGGACCGAGACGTTGAAATTGCGCAGGCGGCCGGGATCGCGCTTGGCGTCGATGAAGGCTTCGATGTCAGGGTGGTCGATTCGCAGGCATCCCATCATCGCCCCGCGCCGCTGACCTGCCGACATGATCGTCCGGCACATGGCATCCCAGACGTCCATGAAGCTGAGCGGGCCCGAGGCGTCGGCTCCGACCCCCCTGACAGGAGCGCCGGCGGGCCGCACGGTCGAGAAATCCATACCCACGCCGCCGCCCTGCTGCATGGTCAAGGCCGCCTCGCGCAGGTGTTCGAAGATGCCGCTCAGGTCGTCCGGCACCGTTCCCATGACGAAACAGTTGAACAGGGTGACGGCACGGCCTGTCCCGGCCCCGGCGATGATGCGACCAGCCGGCAGCAAGCGGTAGCCATCCAGGGCTTCGCGGAAACGGGCCCGCCAGCGGGCGCGGGTCTTTGCAGGCTCGGCTTCCGCGAGGGCGGTCGCGATCCGGTCCCAGGTGGCCTCGACGGAATCGTCGCCATGACCTTCAACGGGCTTGAACCGATACTTCCCGTTCCAGATCTCACCGGCAAGGGGGGTGTCGAAGGCCATGGCTTGCTCCTTTCGAGGGAGAAGGAGGCTGGCTGATTCGATCCGGGGAGGGGAACCGCCGGGCAACGGGTGCGCCGACGACGATGATCAAGGGGGGCCTTGATGGCGGTCAATCTGATCGGGCCACCCAAGGCCTAATTCACCGTTGAAGGACCACAGTGATGTCGACACACGCCGCCGTACCAGCTGATCCCCGGCAAGCGCCCACGCGGGATCTTATTGCCCACATCCTCGAACGGTATCACGCGACCCACCGCCGCGATCTGGCTGAGGCGGTCCGATTGGCCACAGAAGTGGAACACGAGCAAAGCTGCCCGCAGGGCCTGGTCGATCTTCTGATGTTGATCAGCGACGATCTGGAGGACCATCAGCAGAAGGAAGAGGTGGTTCTGTTCCCTCGGATGCTGGCGGGCTCGCCGGATGTTCTGGCCGGGCCGATTGCACGCATGCATCTGGATCACGCGGATCTCGCCGCACAGTTCGAAACCTTGAGGCTGCTGACTGAAGGGTTCACCGTCCCCGCGGGTGCGAGTGAATCCTGGCGCGCGCTCTACGCCCTGTGCGCGCGCATTGAGGCCGATCTGACGGCGCACGTCGAGCTGGAGGAGGGTGTTCTGTTCCGTCGCTTCGTCGCGGCCCCGCCGATCTAGTGGCCTGTGTTTCCTCGTTCGACCGGACGGGTTTCGGGATCAATTGTCATCGATCAAGCCGGGCCCGCAACTACATCACAACGCAGGTTTGGCCGGGGAACTAGATGTCGTCTCGGTCGCGGACTCAAGACTGATCCCCGACGAGGCCCGACCGACTGGCTCAGGTCCTGCTCCTGTGTCAGCCCAAGGTGAGGCGGTGATGAACATGAAGCCAAACGCTTGTCGCCGCCTCACATCCATGGCCGCGCTCCTGTCCCTCGTGGTGTTGGCGGCTTGCTCGCCCGTGGCCACGGCCCAGCCCGATGCTGAGCAGCCGAGCGCGTCCGCCACCGAGCGCATAGAGACGAACACCATCCAGACGCTCACCCTGATTGGGGCAGGTGGCGAAGAGGTCGTGTTGACGCGACAGGATCTTGCGGCCCTTCCGCGTGAGCAGGTCACCTTCAGCCGGCACGAGGATACCAGCGTCTATGAAGGCCCGTTGCTTCTCGACGTGCTGGCGCGTGTCGGCGTGCCCGCCAGTCCCCTTCGCAAGGATCAACAGGCGACTGCCCTGCTGATCACAGCTGCAGACGGGTATCAGGTGGTGCTGGGCCTGGCCGAGACAGACCCGGCGACCCGGGCTGATCGAATTATCATCGCCGACACGGATGATGGAGAGCCGCTCTCTCCCCAGACTGGACCCTTCATGGTCGTGGCCGAGGGGGATGTCCGGGCCGCACGTTCCGCCCGAATGGCGGTGTCGATTCGTGTGATCCCGCTCGGCGAGCCGCAGGCCTAGTTGTCGGCAATCAGGGACAGATTCCGCGGTAGCGCGGGATCTGACCCACGAGCGAACAGGGGCGGAAACGGCTGTCCAGTTCCTCGATCAGAACCAGGTCCCAGGCATCGCGGCAGGCCCCGGTCGAACCGGGGACACAGAAGACGAAGGTATCATCGGCCTGACCGGCGAAGGCGCGCGATTGCAGGGTCGCCACGCCGACGGTCGCCAGACTGGCCATGTGGAAGACGACGGCAAAGCCGTCCAGTTCACGCCGGAACAGGGGTTTCAGCGCCTCGGGCGTAACATCGCGCGGCGAGAAGCCGGTGCCGCCGGTGGTGAGGATGACATCGACAGCCTCGTCCTCAACCCACGTCCTGACCTGATCGCGGATGGCCTCGACCTCGTCCTTGACGATCGCCTTGCCGGCTAGATTGTGGCCGGCCGTCTGGAGCCGCTCGACCAGCAGGGCCCCAGACGTGTCGGTGGTTTCGTCCCGAGTGTCCGACACCGTCAGCACGGCGATGTTCAGGGGGTAGAAGGGCAGGTCCGTCTGAATTCCAGCCATCAGTCGCTCCAGCGCGCCCGGTCGGCGCGATCCTGTTCGGTGGGCTCGATCCAGCGACCGCTGGATGAACCCCTTTCGTGCTTCCAGAACATCGCCTCGGTCTTGAGGCGGTCCATCAGATAGTCAGCCGCCTGGAAGGCCTGACGGCGATGGGGTGATGCCACGGCGACGAAGACAATCGTTTCACCCGGCGCAATCTCGCCTGCACGGTGGACGGCGAGTACGTCGCTGACGCCGAAACGCCCGGCCGTCGCTTCCGCGAGTTCGATGAGTGAGCGTTCGGTCATCACCGGGTGCCAGTCCAATCTCAGTCGTTCCACCGTGTTGCCGTCGCCCCCACGCTTGCGGGCCAGGCCGGTGAAGGAAACGACGGCACCGTCCTCGGTCCGCCCTGAGATGAACCGGGCAAGCTCGGCCCCGGCATCGAGCGCCTCCAGTTCAAGCCTGGCCTCCACCGACATGGCTAGCCTCCCGATACGATGGAGAAGAAGACAACCTCCTGGCCGGCCTTCACCGAGGCCTCGTCACCGACCACGCGCGAGTCCACTGCAGCTCGGATTTGAGGCTTGAGCAGGACCGCGGCGGCCTCGTCCTGTTGTGCCAGTTCCGCCCGGATTTCGCCCACGGTGATGTCATCTGCGGCAAAGGCCATGACGCGCTCGCGACCGAGCCGATCGGCAATCTCGCCATAGAAGGAAATCGATAGCCGGATCATGGGGGGCACACCTCCGGGGTCGCGGCATTGACCGCGTTCAGAGCCTTCGTCAGCTCGTCGATAAACTGGGCCGCCATGTTGGAAGACACCTCGGCATCGCACCAGTAGGGGCTCATCACCACCAGCCGAATGACGAGTAGTTCCTGACTGTCATCGACGCCGCCGTAGCTGGCCAGATGGGCAGCCTTGAGCGCCGCGCAGTCCTTGCCCAGCACGGTCCGCGACACGGCAAAGGCAGGGGAGCGCTGGAAGAAGGCAAAGACCGCGTCAGTGCGGTCGTTCGAGACGCTCAGCGGCTCTCCCCGCCCGGCCAGGGTGAAGCAGGCGATGTTGGCATCTGCGGGAAGGAAGCGGACCTCAGGGATCGCTGAGGTGACGGCGGCTTCTAATGCGCGCCGGGCCTGAATGGTGCCGGCCAGAACCGCACCCAGGCCATCGGGCCCCAAGCCAAGCGTTTCGGCGGTCAGCCAGGTTGCCGCAGCGCCCGCCGCCGATCGAGAGCCCTCCAGCGTCGAGGCCCATTTACCGGCCCCCAGTTCGGGACGGTGCAGATAGGGGGCGTCGAACGCCGAAACGGCATAGGCCTGGGCGTCAGATGTCAGGAAGGCACCGCAGGCGTAAGGAATGTAGCCCAGCTTGTGCGGATCGATGGTGATGGAGTCTGCGCGCGGCAGGGCGCGGAGCGCGGCTTCGACGTCCGCGGCCACGACCGACGGCTGATCGTCGTCCAGCATGGCGCTGAAAAAGCCACCATAGGCTCCATCAACGTGCCGCCAGATGTGCCAGCCGTGATCTTCCTGCCAACGATCAAGACGGTCGAACAGACCGTCAATGGGATCGACTGCGGACAGTTCGGTGGTGCCGGTGACCCCGACCGCCATCAGCACCGGCCTGTTCTGTTCCCGCGCCCGCAAGACCAGCCGCTCGAAATCACCGAGGTCCATGCGTCCATGGGCGTCCAGCCGCACGCTCCACAGGGCCTCGTGGCCCAGACCGAACAGATTGACCGCCTTGTTCCAGGAATAGTGTCGATTGCCCGGCGCAATCAGCACTGGCCCCAGATAGTCGAAGCCCGCTGCCTTGCTGATCCGGCGTTGTACATCAATCGGATTGCTGGCCATGGCGCTGGCCTGTTTGAGCATGGGCTCGGTCAGGCCGTGCTCACGCCAAAGCGCCCTGAACCGATCCCAACCCATGTGAGCCGCCGCGAACGGTTCCATGAGTTCGCCCCGCTCTTCGCTGAGAAACAGGGCCATGGCCAGCCAGTGGTCGAGCCGATAGCGGGCGCGCCACACCGCTTCAAAATTGGCCACCGTCCCGCCCGAGGTGAAGTGCCCTTGAGCGACACTCGGATCATAGCCGAGCATCCTGGCGAGATGAGCGATCGCCTCAGCCTCGATGAGACTGCCGACGCGACTGGCCTCACGCGAGGTATTGTTCGGATTGTGCAGCATGGCCGCGAACCAGCCGAGGATGGCCGGCAGCGACAGGTCCGACTTCATGTGTGCGACATAGCGGGGCGTGAAGGTCGGTGTTTCCTCGGTCAGGGCCTCTTGCAGGGCGGCCAGCCGCTCGCTGAGGCGCTCATGTCCTACGCCGGCTTGTATCGGTGTCGTTGCGTCGACCGTCTCGTCGAAACGGTGCTTTCGCCAGTCGAACCAGTGGTCCAACATGGCCAGCATCTCGGCTCGCAGCCAGGGCGCATTTTCTGACCGCACGCCCGGGAAATGCTGCTGGGCGCAGCTAGTTGAGGGCCTGAAAGCCGCGCCATCGGACACGAGGTTGGTCATGACCTGCCCATAGCTGTCCGAGCGCGCTTCACTCTTGTCATGTGTCAAATCACGGCTTCACGGGGGTCAATGCGACGTCGCCGTGGGTCAGTCATGCCGGGCCATGTCCAACGACGTCCTGACCAACCAGGCTCGAGCCGAAACCGACCGCGAATCCCGATTGCCTGAAGTCTGGGCCTCGGCGGCGGCACAGAAGCTCCCGCGCTATACCAGCTATCCGACCGCCCGCGCTTTCGCTCCGATGGATGATCGAGGCCGATCCGAGTTCGATGCGACGCTTGGCCGGGATCGTCCTGACCATCGGCTATCGGCCTATGTCCATGTGCCGTTCTGTCAACGCCTGTGCTGGTACTGCGGGTGTCACACCAGCGTCGTCCATGACTATGCGCGGGTTGCCGCCTTCCACCGCACCATCCTGAAGGAAGTCGATCTGTGGGCGGACCGCCTCGGCGAGCATGCGGGGCTGGCTCATCTCCATTTCGGCGGGGGCAGCCCCAACGCCCTGGCACCGGAAGATCTGATCCAGTTGATCGACCGGCTGTCGGATCGGCTGAGCCTGCGGCCGGGCGCCGAAGTCGCCGTCGAGCTGGACCCGGCCTTGATGTCCACCGATTTCGCCCAGGCAGCGGGAGCAGCGGGTGTCACGCGCGCCAGCCTTGGGGTGCAAACCTTTGACCCCGATGTCCAGGCCCTGATCAACCGGGTCCAACCGTATGAGCGGGTCGCCCAGGCCGTTTCAGACCTGAGGGCGGCGGGCGTGTCGGCGATCAATTTTGATCTGATGTATGGCCTGCCGGGTCAGTCGCCCGACATCGTTGCGGACACCGCCGAGCAGGCGCTGACGTTGCGCCCGGATCGTCTGGCGGTCTTCGGCTATGCCCATGTGCCGTGGATGAAGAAGCATCAGGCCATGATCCGCGACAGGGATCTGGCCGATGTTGCGGCGCGCTGGGAACAGGCGGCGGCGATGGATGCCGTTCTGGTAGAGGCGGGTTATGTGCGGATCGGCCTGGATCACTATGCGCGGCCCGATGACGCGCTGGCCCTGGCGGCGCGTGGCGGATATCTGCGCCGTAATTTTCAGGGCTATACTGATGACCCGGCAGATGTCCTGGTGCCTGTCGGGCCGTCGTCGATCGGCCGTTTCGAAGGCGGCTATGTGCAGAACGCCGTCGCCCAGAACGTCTGGCGGGACGCGATGGCCGACGGGCGGCTTCCCGTTGGCCGACAGCTTGTCCTGTCTGCCGGTGATCGGTTGCGGGCCGACATCATAGAGCGGCTGATGTGCGATCTTCAGGTCGATGTGGGGGCGATATGCCAGTCCCACGGTCTTGACGGCCGCGCCTTGGATGCCGAGCTGGCCAATGTGGTCGCGCTGTCGCGCCTCGGTCTTTGTGAGGTTCAGGACCGCGTGCTGCGTGTGCCTGAGCCTGCGCGCCGTCTGATGCGTGTCGTGGCCGCCTGTTTCGACGCCGACACCGACCTGCAAGGGGCGGTGGCCGTCTGAGGCGCGAACCGCCTCAACGCATCAGCGTTGGGAGCCAGAGCGACAGGGCCGGAACGAAGGCGACCAGCAACAGCACCGCCGCGCAGGCCAGGTAGAAGGGCCAGATCGTGCGCAGGGCCTGGGTCATTGGGATGCGACCGATGGCACTGCCGACGAACAGGACCGAGCCGACCGGCGGTGTGATCAGGCCGATGCCGCACGCCAGCAGCAGAATGACCCCGAAGTGCACCGGATCAACGCCAAAGGCGCGCACGACCGGCAGGAAGATCGGCGTGCAGATGATGATCAGGGGAGCCATGTCCATGAAGGTGCCCAGCATCAGCAGCATGGCAATGACGAGCAGCAGAATGACAACGGGCTGATCCGTAAGGCCCTGAAGCAGATCCACCAGCATGGCCGGAACCTGAAGATAGGCCATCAGCCAGCCGAAAGCCCCGGCAGTCCCGATGATGAAGAGGACAGCCCCGGACGTGCGCGCGGCGGCGGCACAGGCTTCGGTAAAGGCTGTCCACGACAGGTGACGATAGACCAGACCGGTAATGACGGCGGCATAGACGACGGCAATCGAGGCGCTCTCGACCGCCGTAAAGACGCCCATGCGGATGCCGACGAAAATAATGACCACCAGCAACAGGCCGGGGATGGCGGCGATCAGCCGGCTCAGCACGACGCCGAGGCCGGGGAAGGCGTCGGCGGCGTAGCCGCGCTTGCGGGCCACCAGATAGGCGGTGATCATCAGGGTGATGGCGAGCAGGAGCGCCGGGATCACGCCGGCGGCAAACAGATCCGAGATTGAAACGCCGCCGCCGGCCGAGGCCGAATACAGGATCATATTGTGCGAGGGCGGCACCAACAGGGCCACCAGAGCCGCCGAGATCGTCACATTGACCGCGTAGTCGGCGTGATAGCCGCGCTTGACCATCTGCGGGATCATGGTGCCGCCGACGGCAGACACATCCGCGATGGCCGAACCAGAGACGCCGCCGAACAGGGTCGAGGCCCCCACGGTCACCTGGCCCAGGCCACCCCGGATATGGCCGAACAGGCTGGAGGCCAGGGCAATCATGCGATCCGACAGCCCGCCCTTCATCATCAACTCGCCGGTGAAGATGAACAGCGGAATGGCCAGGAGCGCGACCGAGGTGATGTCCGAGCCCATTTGCTGGGCAATGGCGATCATGGGGGTGCCGAGATACAGCGCTGTCGCCACGGTGGCGGTCAACAGACAGAAGGCCACGGGCACGCCGAGGGCCAAGGCGACGAACAGCACACCGAACAGAATGATCAATTCCATGGTTCAGGCCTCCTCGGACGGGGTGGTCACCACGAAATCGCCGGTGAGCAGACGCTCCAGCGCGAACACGGCAATCAGGACACCGCCGATGGACAGCGCCAGAAACCGCAGGCCGGCCGGAATGCCGGCCCCTGCCAGCGGGTACGACCAGTCATCGAGCGTCAACTGTCCGCCGAGGACGGCCAGGCCGATTCCCGACAGCAGGATGATCAGACGAGACAGGGTCTTGAGCAGGGCCTGCACGCCGCGCGGTGCCGCATGAATGAGGCCGGAGAAGGCGAAATGACTTTCTCGACGCACCGCGACAGCTGCCCCGAGCATGACGGCGACACTCATCAGCAGCAAGGCGACCGGTTCGGTCCAACCCGGGCTGGCATTCAGGACGTAGCGGGCAAAGACTTGCCAGGCCTGGGCCAGGACCATGACGACGAGGGCCAGGCCGGCGATGGCGATGGCCCCCTTTGCGATCGGGTCGAGGAAACGATTTAGGGGGCGAGGCGTCGACGACATCGTTGGTTCTCCCGTCACGCCAGCGCCTGAACGCGCTCATACAGGCCGCGCAGGACCGGATCGCGAAGGTACCGTTCGAGAAGCGGCTGGACACTGGCTTCGAAGGCAGGGCGATCCACCTGGGCGATCTCGACCCCGGCGGCGACCACCTCAGCCTGGGCTGTCGCTGATCGCTCGTCCCAGAGCCTGCGTTGAACCGCGACGGACTGCTGGGCCACGTCCCGGAGCAACTCCTGATCGGCCGCTGACAGGGCGTCAAAGGTGTCCTTGGACATCAACAGGGCATCGGGCGAGAAACAATGCTGGCTATCGGACCAGAATTTCGCGACCTCGTACTGACGGCTGGACTGATAGCTGGGCCAGTTGTTCTCCGCGCCGTCGATCAGGTGGGTCTGGAGCGCAGAGAACACGCCGCCGAAGGACAAAGGCGTCGGATTGGCCCCCATTGCGGCCAACATCTCAAGGAAGATGTCCGAGTTGGGCGCGCGAATCTTGAGGCCGCGCAGCTGACCAGGCTCCATGACGGGATGGCGCACATTGTACAGACAGCGGGGCGCGGCATCGTAGTAGGCCAGCCCGACCAGACCCCGACCCGCAAAAACGTTCAGCAATGCGTGGCCGATGTCACCGTCCACCGTCGCGCGCATGTGCTCGACCGAGCGAAACACATAGGGCAGGGCCCACAGGCGGGTTTCGGGAAACGCATTGTTCAGAGCGGCTACGGCCACGCGGCACATGTCGACGGCCTGAAATCGGGCCAGGCCGATGGAATCGTCTTCAGCCCCGAGTTGGCCGGACGGATAGATGTTGAGGGACAGGCGCCCTTCGGTCCGACGGTTGAGTTCGTCACTCATCCAGCGGACGGCATCGACGACGGGGTGCCCGTCGGGATGGACATCGGCAGCGGTAAAGACGCGCGGACCGGAGTGAGCGCGGGGTGTGCATCCGATAGCCAGGGAGGCGAGGCCCGCGACGCCCAGTGTACGACGGGTGAGCATCAGGTGATCTCCGCTTGGCGAGGCACAGCGCGGCACAGGATTTCGCCGACGCCGTCGAAAACGACGCGAGACGACTGACCGGCGACAATGTCGTGGATGCCTGTCGCAGCTCCGGTTGAGACAAGATCACCGGCCTTGAGGTGTCGACCGCGCTGCTCACAGATTTCTAGCAGCACGCGCAGAGAATCGACGGGGCCGTTCGGAATGCTCCGCGCGCCGCCCCGACCAACAAGATCGCCCTCTATCCAGGTTTCGCAGGTGAGGTCGTCGAGCCGGCTGCGCCAGTCAGCAATCTCGGGCCCGAGGATCAGTCCGGCGTTGTTGCCGAAGTCGGACACGACGACGCACGGCCCCAGCTCATTGATCGTGGCCAAGGGGCTGCCGGCGGGTTCGACACCGACAAAGGCCGCGTCAACGAGCATGGCCGCGTCCTCAAGTGACCAGGCGGATCTCCCCTCGGGCTGGTCCGTGCCGATCCTGAGGACGAACTCGGCTTCCACCGCGGCGAACCCTCCCTCGAACACCGGGAAGTCGACGGTCCGGCCCTCGACTGAGTTGAGCACCTGGCCTACGAAGATCGGACCCGCCAGCCGGCCGGCATTCAGCCGGTTGACCCAGGCATCGGGAATGCGTCCGAGCTTCCACCCGGCAAGCCGGTCCGGCCAGAGGACGATGGCCGCCTCCTGGATGCGATAGGCGTCCTCAAGAGACGAGGGGACAGGCCCGGGATAGGCCGGTAGCGCGCGCGCCTGACGTCGCGCCTCCGTGAAGTGGCGCGCAATTTGTGCTTGGTCCTGCACATTTTCCAAGGATGCCGTGGCCGTGGTCACGCCTGTCGCCTGTTTTTGCGTTTCCGAACAGGGACATGCCCTGAATCGTCGCCGAATTCTGAGCCGTTCGACGTCCGATTTCGAGGGACATTGCGTCGGAAGGAAACCGGTGTCAATTTCATTTCAGGAGCGACCGCGGAGGTGTGGTCGTCCATGATCGGCGGTCAAACCGTCGGCTTTTGGGAGTCCAAGCCATGTCTCGCGTCGTCCGTCTGATGCTCATGTCCATCCTGATGCTGGTCGTGCCTCTGGCACCAGCGACGGCCCAGTCGACCGGTGATGAGGCCAGTCTTCCGGCCTTCCCTGGAGCCCAGGGCTGGGCTGCATCGACACCCGGTGGCCGTGGCGGCCGGATCATCCGTGTCACCAATCTGGACAACGATGGTCCCGGCTCCTTTCGAGAGGCCCTGAATGCATCCGGCCCGCGTATCATCGTCTTCGAGGTCGGCGGGGTCATCGACCTGGAACGGCAGACCCTGCGGATCACCGAGCCCTTCGTCACGATCGCGGGCCAGACGGCACCGTCGCCAGGGATCACCTTCATCCGCGGGGGCATGGATATTTCGACCCACGACGTGATCGTCCAGCACATCCGGATTCGGCCAGGCGATGCCGGCCAGGGCTGGATGAGCGGCTGGGACGAGGATTCGATCTCGACCCAGGCGGCCTACAATGTCATCGTCGACCATTGCTCGCTGACCTGGGGGACGGACGAGAACCTGTCCGCCTCGGGCCCACGTTTCACCGGATCAACGCCCGAGGAATGGCGTGCGGGAACCAGCCACAACATCACCTTCTCGAACAATATCATCGCCGAGAGCCTCGCCTATTCGAGCCACTCCAAGGGGGAGCATTCGAAGGGATCGCTCATCCACGACAATGTCACAGGCCTGCTGATTATCGGCAATCTGTATGCCCACAACTATGAGCGTAACCCGCTGTTCAAGGGGGGCGTTCACGGGGTCATCGTCAACAATCTGATCTACAATCCGGGACCGCGCGCCATCCATTACAACCTCGCGCCCGAAGAGTGGGGGGACCATGCGTTTCAGGACGGACTGATGAGCGCGGTCGGCAATGTGCTGATCGCTGGACCGTCCACACCGGTCGATCGGCTGGCATTTCTGATGATCGGCGGGGCCGGGGACCTTCGGTACTATGGTCGCGACAATGTGGCAGTGGATTCGCGCGGTGATCCGTTGCGGATGCTCGGGAGCTACACGACGACAGGTGCACGCATCATCGAGGAACAGCGTCCGCCGGTCTGGTGGGAGGGGCTTGAGCCCTGGCCTTCCAGCCAGGTGCAGGTGCGGGTTCTGTCCGGCGTCGGCGCGCGGTCCTGGGACCGCGACCAGCGAGACGTTCTGCTGGTGGCCGAGGTCGCCGAAGGGCGCGGTGAGATCATCGACCGACAGGAGCAGGTGGGCGGCTATCCGGCCCAGGCCGAGCCGACCCGTCGTGCCTTTGACGAAAGCCAGTGGGATCTGCGCTTTATGACGCCGCTGACGCCGGAAGCCCTGGATCGGCCGGCACGTCGACGCGGAACCTGACCCCTTCGGGGCAGGCAAGATCGGTGTCGTCGGTCTGAAGCAGGACCGTCGGGTTCCAATCGGCTTGGGACTGTCCGTTCAGGATTGTAGAATCCAACGATTCCGCCGCCCGGAAACTTGCTTTAGAACCGCTTCGGAAACCGATGTCAGACGATAGTGATTCAGGCTCGCGGGATGACGACCCTCGCCCCTCGGGGCGTAGGGTAACGATCAACGACATCGCCCGCATTGCCGAAGTCTCCAAAAAGACCGTCTCGCGGGTGATCAATGATTCGCCGTCAGTACGAGGCGAGACGCGAGAGCGGGTCGAGGCGGTCATCGCTGAGCTGGGGTTCACCCCCGACCCACAGGCGCGCGGTCTGGCGTTCCGGCGGTCGTTCCTGGTGGGGATGATCTACGACAACCCCAGCCCGAACTATGTCGTGAATATGCAGCAGGGCATTCTGGACGGGGTGCGGGGCTCCGGCCTGGAATTGGTGGTTCATCCCTGCAACCGTCAGGCAGATAATTTCCTGTCGAACGTGCAGGCGTTCGTCGTGCGCCAGAAGCTGGCCGGCGTTGTGATGCCGCCGTCCGTGTCCGAGGACGAGCGGGTGGTCGAGCTGCTGAGGGAGGCCGACTGCCCCTATGTGCGGATTGCCTCTGTCTCGTTGGATGAGCCCGAGCGGATGGTCGTGACCAATGACCGCCTGGGAGCTGCAGAAGCTGCTCGGCACCTGGCAGGGCTTGGCCACCGTCGCATTGCCTTCATTTCCGGCCCTGACACTTTCCGCTCGTCGCACGAGCGGGGAGCCGGCTTTGCCGACGGCCTGGCCGAGCATGGCTTGACGCTGGACCCCGCCTATCTGCGGCGGGCGGCCTATACGTTTGAATCCGGCGTTGAGGCTGCACAGGATCTGCTCGCCATGGACCTGCCGCCGACGGCGATCTTTGCGGGCAATGACGAAATGGCGATCGGCGTCATGCAGGCCGCGCGCAATCGCGGGCTGGATGTTCCCAAAGACCTGTCGATCGTCGGCTTCGACGATCTGCCGATGGCGTCGCGTGTCTGGCCCAATCTGACGACGGTGCGGCTTCCGATTCGTGACATGGGACGCATGGCGGCCGAGAAGCTGACAGCGGCGCGACGCGGTATCGACCCAACCAAGCTCAATCAGCCGGACGTGCTGCCCAGCCTCGTCATTCGGGAATCCTCGGCACCGCCGAGAGGGTGAGGCTCAAGGGCGCAGCCTCAGTTTGTCCCCTTGCCTCGTCCCAAGCCTGGAAAGGTCTGCCGTATGGCCGCTTCTGCGATGCGCTGCCGCTCCTCCCATCCCCCGTTGGCGACGACGAAATGAGCCCGCCTGGACCGGAGGGCGCGTTCGCATAGGTCGCCGAAGCGTTGACGGTCTTGTGCCCCAGGAAAGTAGCGGGTCCCATCATTCACCCAGGGAACGTCGACGTCGCACAACACATACAGGTCGGCCAGCTCGGAAAAGCGGGTCAGCTGAGGCGGGACGCTCCCAAGTAGCATTTCGGCCCATACGGCGGTCAGGACAGGATCGGTATCCTCGATCTGGATGCGGTTCGCCTGGACCTTGGCCGCCGCTGCGCTCGCCCACTGGCCATGTGCAATCCGCAGTAGGTCCTGGTCGTCGAGATCCAGGCCGAACGTCTCTGTGTACAGGCGCCCATATTCGGGCACGCAGATCGTGTTGAACGACGCGGCCAGAGCATTTGCCAGATGCGTTTTGCCCGTTGATTCCGGGCCGACGATGCAAACCCGGCCGACATAGTATGGACGAACGATGCCGGGGATATCGTCCCAATGACCAAAGGGGTTCGCCCGCACGGCCGTAGCAGAAACAGGGTTCCAGCCTCCGTTTCGATCGAGCGGCACAAAGACTGCGTTCACGGCCTCGGCCAGCTTCCGCCCATAGGGTTCGCCGGTGAAGATGAACCCAACCTCGCCGGCGTAGCGGGAGACGACGTCCGACCAGATCGCCCAGAAGTCAGGATGATCTTCGGGAAGCTGGGGCAGGTCTTCGGTGCACCATTTGACCTGACAGGTCGGGAACATCTGCGACATCCAGGCATACCGAAGGTGCCCTGGAATGGGATCGCCCTCCAGCGAACAGACGAGGATTGTCAGGTTTTCACAATAAGCCCTGGCGAATTCGCACAAGGCGACATGCCCCTGATGCGGTGGCATGAATTTGCCCAGGACAAAGCCATGACCCTTTTGCGGTGCCAGCGTCATGCCGTTGACTGAGCCTTGAATGCACGGTTCCAGGTCCACCATCCATAGAAGGCGTTGCCGAGCAGGGCGAGATACAGCGCCATTGTCAGCCATAGGCCGCTGGAGCCGTAAACCCCGATCGACAGGACGTTGACGACAATCCAGATCGGCCAGGTCTTGATCTGTTTCCTGTCGAGCAGGAATTGGGCGAGAACACTCAGCGTCAGGATGCTGCTGTCGGCGATTGGCAACTGGGCGTCGGTGAAAACGCCAAGCAGGGCGGAAACGGCAAGCGTGCCAACGGTCGCCGGTATGAGGAGCAACGCAACCTTGCTCCAGGCCCAGTTGCCGATCTGTGGTCGGGCCCCGCGATCACCGCGCAGCCAGAACCACCAACCGTAGAGCTGAAGCACGGTGAAATAGCCTTGGAGCGCCGCGCTGGAGTATAGCCGCGCATCCAGGAACACAAAGAAATACAGCCCTGTCGCCAGCAGCCCAACGGGATAGAGCGCAACCTGCCGACGCGTGGCCAGCGCCACGCTGGCGACCGTCGTGACGGCGGCGAGCAGCTCGAGGATCGTCATGCCGCTAGGCTAGCTGAATCGCAGCGGATGTGAGTGGCCCGATTTCAGGCCCCTCCAGACTCAGGCCTCGGCCATCGCCCGGTCGTCGACGAGGCTCTTGATGTAGTCCCGGATGCCCTGGTCGGTCGCGTTGGCGAAGAACAGGTCCGAGAACCGTTCTCCGGCGATAGCGGCCTTGAGCAGATCCGGGTCGACAGCCTTCAGGGCGCTGAGCATATCCTTGCACGTCGCCGCCTTGAGTGATTTCAGGATGCCCCGGTTTGTGGCCATGATCTGGGCGCGTTCCTTGGGGTAGCCCAGGCCGCGCTCGCCCTCGAACAGTTTGCGATAGCAGTCTTGCAGGTTCAGCTCTGCGGCCCAGCCGAAGCCCTTGGCGTAGGGCATGGAGATGGCGTTGCCGTCATTGATCTGGCCAAACAGAAAGGCGTCGGTGGGATCAATCACCAGTCCGCAGAAGACGCCCGGCATGGCATTGCACGCCAGCATGGAGCCCATGCCGGTCCCGCAGCCGGTCACGACGAAATCCGCCGCACCGGAGTTCAGCAGGATGCCCGCCAGCAGGCCGTTCATCACATAGGTCAGGGATGCCTTATCCTCGGGCGTGTACATGCCGTAGTGGAACACCTGGTGGCCGAGCGGCTCGGCCACGGCGGTCAGGGCCGCGTGAACGATCTCGCTCTTGGCAGCCTGGCTGTTCTCGATGATCAGGGCAATTTTCATGGGAGCTCCGGGCGGCAGGCGCGCCGACGGCGGCGCTTTTCGACATTTGCCAAGGATTATGACACCGGTTACCTAACTGGACAATCCGCACCGAACGGGCTGGGAAGGAATCCATGTCGATCTCCTGCAAAACCGGACAGGTCCAAAAGTCATGAGCCATCCCTTCGATCTGACCGGACACGTGGCCATCGTCACCGGTGGCAATACGGGGATTGGTCAGGGCATGGCCCTGGCCCTGGCAGAGGCCGGCTGCGCGGTCGCCTCGGTCGCCCGCCGACCGTCTGACGAAACGGTCGCAGCCGTCACGGATGCGGGGGGGCGTGCCATTTCGATCCAGGCAGACCTGACCACGACCGAACCGGTTGAGCGGGTCCTCGACGAGGCGACGGCGGGGCTCGGGCAGCCCGATATCCTCGTCAACAACGCTGGCATCATTCGTCGGGCCGATGCCGTCGACTTCAGCGAGCAGGACTGGGACGACGTGATGAACGTCAACCTCAAGGTTTTGTTCTTCCTCAGCCAGGCCTTTGCCAGGCGCCGGATTGCGGCGGGCGGCGGAGGCAAGATCATCAACACTGCATCCATGCTCAGCTTCCAGGGCGGCATTCGCGTGCCCTCCTATACGGCCTCAAAGAGCGGGGTCGCCGGCATCACCAAGCTCATGGCCAACGAGTGGGCGAAACACGGCCTCAACGCCAATGCCATCGCGCCCGGCTATTTTGCCACCGACAACACCCAGGCCCTGCAGGACGATCCCGTGCGATCAGCCGAGATTCTCGGTCGGATACCGGCCGGGCGTTGGGGCCGGCCTTCGGACATCGGCGGCGCGACGGTATTTCTCGCCAGTGCCGCCAGTGACTACGTCAACGGCGTGATCCTGCCGGTCGACGGGGGGTGGCAGGCTCGCTAACCGGCCAGCCCGTTCAGCCAGTCTTCGAGATTGGTGTAGCCGTCTCCATCCCGGTCCGACGGGCCGTCGGCAGGGTCAGTCGGATCGAGCCCTTCATGGCTCTCCCAGTCATCGGGCATGCCGTCACCATCGGTGTCGGTCCAGGCCGTGCCGGGTGCGAGTTCGGGCCAACCACCGACCTCGCCTTGGGTGTCGATGATCCGACCGGTTCGCTCGCGCACGCCCTGGACAATCCGGGCGTCCACCTCATCGCGCATGCGAGAGGCTCCGGCACCATCAAGAACACGCTCGGCGGCGAGGGGACCTGGCTCCGCCACGATTGGCGCGACCTCGGGTGCGGCCTCCAGCCGATAGCCCGGACCCGTCGAGCCGTTGACAAGGCTCCAGGGGTCTGCGGGCTCAACGCCATCCATCAGATTGCCCTCGAACCAGGCCCGTCCGCCCTGGCTTTCTTCCTCGAAGGCGATGGACCGGGAACTGTCCGGGCCAGGGAGGTAGCTATTGTCGATGAAGACGTAGGTGGCGATCTGGGCTTCGTCTGAATTGTAGCCCGCGCGGCTGCCTCCCCAGTTGTAGAAGACGTTGGAGCGGAACTCGATCAACGGGCCGGTCGGATCAACCGACGGATCATTGTAGTTGCCGGGCCGGGGCATGCGAGCCCGGTGGTTGGCCCACAGATTGTGGTGAAAGCTGAAACGGGCCCCAAACCCGCCGCGGACCAGCGAGCCATAGCCATGCGCCCCTTTGCCGTGAATGGACTCATTCAGGGACTCAGCGATCAGCGACCACTGGACGGTCACGTCATAGAGGCCACGCTCGGGGGGGTCGTAATGGTTCCCCAGGGATAGCGTTTCGTCGACCGACCATGACGCCGAGACATGATCCAGGATGATGCGGCTCCCACGGTTGACCGAGATGGCATCCGCCTCGGTGTTGGACGCATCGCCCAACCTGGATCGGATGTAGCGGATCACGACGTCGTCGGCCTGGACCACCAGGGGGTGATCGCGCAGCGTGATCCCGTCGCCCGGTGCTGTCTGACCCGCGACGGTGATCTGGCCATGTCGGACCACCAGGGGAGATTCCAGAATAATGGTTCCGCCGGTGTCGAAAATGATGGTGCGAGGCCCCTCAGTCTCAACGGCCTCGCGCAGGGTCCCTGGGCCGGAATCAGCCAGGCTGGTGACGTGATAGACCGAGCCACCGCGACCCCCCAGGGCCAGGCGACCGGCTCCCTCGGCTCCGGGGAAGGCGGGCAGATCGTTAGCCGACAAGGCGGCGACCAGGGTTGCGGCAGCAAGGATCATGGAAGCATCACCTTCGGGGTTGCCAAATCCAATGCCGGCGAGTTAGGGTCGAGATGATACCGGTGTCAACGACACAATGTCCGCAAATGACACCGGTGTCATTCTCGCAAGAGCGAAAACGCCAGGCGGGGGTAAAAAGTCAGACGTCGGCTTGGCCGACTGCGACACGCGCTTTGGGAGGAGGCACTGTCGATGTTCCGTTTCAAGGGGGCTCACGCCCAATCCACTCGTTCCGCCGTGCTGCGTCATGGGGTGTCTCTGGGAGCCATGGTGCTCGTGCTCGCCGGTGCTGGCTCGGCCTTCGCGCAGACGGCCCAGCCCCCTGAGGCGGAAGAGGTTGATGAGATCGTCGTCACCGGATTCCGGGCCAGCCTGGCGGAATCGCTGTCGATCAAGCGCGAAGAGGTGGCGGTCGTCGATGCCATCTCCGCAGAGGACATTGCCGACTTCCCGGATCTGAACCTGGCTGAGGCGATCCAGCGTATCCCAGGCGTCTCGATCGACCGCGACGCCGGCGAAGGCCGCACCCTGACGGTTCGGGGGCTCAGCTCGGACTTCACCCGTACCCGCATCAACGGGATGGAAGCCCAGGCAACCACCGGCGGGACGGATTCCTCGGGCGGTGCAAACCGTGGCCGGGGCTTTGACTTCAACGTTTTCGCCGCAGAACTGTTCAACAGCGTTCGCGTCCGCAAGACCCAGTCGGCGGAAGTCGAGGAAGGCTCACTGGGCGCGACCATCGATCTGACGACGTCTCGCCCGTTCGACTATCGTGGCTTCACGGCGGCGGCTTCAGCCCAGTACGGCTACAACGATCTGTCCGAGGAATGGAATCCGCGCTTCGCGGCCCTGATCAGTGACACGTTCGCGGATGGTCGGGTCGGCATCTTGGCGTCGTTCGCCTATTCCGAGCGCGACCTGTACGAGGAAGGCTTCTCGTCGGTGCGTTGGGTCAATGCCGTGGGCACGGGCTCATCGGGGGGCTTCTGTAGCCCGGTCGGCTTTGCGCCGCAGAACCCGACCAACTCGGGGTCGACCGGCTCGAGCGCGGCCAACTGCGCTACCGGCGTTGCCCGCCCGACCAATACCGCGGCCAATGTGACGGCCTATACGACCGCCAACCAGGCCAGTGTCTATATTCCCCGCCTGCCGCGCTACGGCCGGTTGGTCCACCATCAGGAGCGCACCGGCTTCACCGGATCGGTCCAGGTGCGTCCGTGGGATTCCACGACCATCACCTTCGATCTGCTCTATTCGCACCTGGATGCCACGCGTCAGGAGAACTTCCTGGAAGCCCTGTCGTTCAGCCGCAACGCGGCCGCCGGCGGCCAGACCCAGATCCATGTCGTCGACGCAGTGGTTGAAAACAACATGCTGGTCTACGGCGTTTTCAACAACGTCGACCTCCGCTCTGAGCAGCGGTACGACGAGCTGTCGACCGAGTTCACGCAACAGACCTTCACGGTCGACCACGATTTCTCGGACCGGTTCCGTATGCGGGCCTTCCTGGGCCAGGCGACGTCCGAGTTTGAGAACCCGGTGCAAACCACGGTCACGATCGACCGCCAGAACGTCCAGAACTTCTCGTGGGACTTCCGTGGCAATCCCAATACGCCGCTGATCAGCTGGGGGATTGATCCGACTGTCGCGACCAACTGGCAGTGGCGCGACTCGAGCCTCGGGACCGGTGTGGCGGCGTTGCCGCGCTCGGAAATCCGTCTGCGCCCCAACAGCGTGGACACCCTGTTCCAGTCGGCACAGATGGACTTCCAGTACGACGTCAACGACTGGCTGACGGTCCGCTTCGGGGCGAACTGGAAGACGTTCGAATCGGACTCCCGTGAACGGCGCCGTACCGATGAGACAGTGGTTCCGGCCCTGCCGCCGGGCACGACGATGGCCGACATCACCCGCCTTCTGACGGGCTTTGGCGGCAACCTCGGGGTGCCGACCGGTTCGGCCACGAGCTGGATGGTGCCCAACCTTGATGCCATCGCGCGGCTGTTCAACATCTATTGCAACTGCAACACCGGTGTCGCGGGCGGCGATTTTACCCTGACCGGTATCACCAACGGCAATGCCCGTAACGGCAACCGCTTTATCGATGAGGACGATACGTCCTTCTATCTGCAGGCGGACTTCACCACCTATATCGCCGACATGCGCCTGCGCGGGAATGTCGGTGTGCGTCAGGTTCAGACCGAACTGTACGCCGAGGGCTATTCGTCGACCGGCGGCGGCACCTTCGTCTTCGACAACTACTCGTACGACGACACCCTGCCGTCGCTGAATCTGGCGCTGGACGTCACCGACGATCTGGTCGTGCGCTTCGGCGCAGCCCGGGTCATGGCCCGCCCGTCGATCGGCAACAGCTTCGCCGGTCAGAACTATCTGGTGCCGACGACCTCGCTGAATACCGGCCCGGCCAACTACACGGCCACGATCGGCAATGTGGCGCTCGATCCCTACCGGGCCAATACCTATGATCTGTCGGTCGAATGGTACTTCGCGCCGGAAAGCCTGTTGTCCGTCGCCTTCTTCTACAAGGACATCGACAGCTACATCCAGGTGATCCGCCAGGATCTGGAGTACCAGCAGCTGACGGCGATCAACCCGACCGCCTTTGCGCCGGGCTTCTGTACCTTGGCCACGGCCTGTTCACCGACGACGATCTTCCAGCTGACCTCGGCGGTGAATACCGAAGGCGGTCCGCTGTCAGGCTTCGAAATCAGCTATCAGCAGCCGTTCTTCTTCCTCCCGGGCCTGCTCAGCAACACCGGGGTGCAGCTGAACTACACCCACGTCGCGTCCGAGATTGACTATTGCTCGAACGCCCTGTGTACGACGACCGTGACCAACGACATGGTCAATCTGTCGCCGCAGGCTTTCAACGCCACGCTCTACTATGAGGACGAGACATTCTCGGCGCGGGTGTCGGGGTCGTACCGCGACGCCTACCTCCAGAACGTGCCGGGCCGGAACAACAATGCGCTCGAAGGCAAGATGGAGACACTGACCATCGACGCCTCGGCCTCGTGGAATGTTACCGACCAGGTTGTGCTGACCTTCGAGGGGCTGAACCTGACGGATGAGCCGAACCACCAGTGGGTCGGCGACGACAACCGCCAGTCCACCTCGGTCTATCACACGACTGGACGTCAGTATTACTTCGGGGTCCGGTACCGCTTCTAGGCGGATCGGGCTTTCCTCCCCAATCGCTTCCTGAGCGAACTTTGAGGTGTCGCGCCTGGGCGCGGCACCTCTCCTTTTTTGTTTGACACCGGTGTCAATTGGCGCGACGGCTAGAACAAAGCGCCCAACCCCACGTTAGAGGCGTGATCGGAGGAGACTATGCGGCTGGACCGCGTTGATGTGCTCAAGGCGCTGGAAACGCAGGGCGTCGTCCCTGTCTTTTCGCACCCAGACCCCGCGGTATGCCTTGAAGTCATCGAGGCCTGTGCACGCGGCGGGGCACCCTGTGTGGAGTTCACCAACCGGGGCGACTTCATGCTCCAGACCTTCACCGAAGTGTCGCGCACCCTGGCGGCGCGGGGCTCCAGGGTGATTCTGGGCGTGGGATCAATCGTCGATGCACCGACGGCGGCGCTCTACATTTCAGCGGGGGCACGCTTTGTCGTGGGCCCGGTTCTCGACCCTGATACAGGGCGGCTCTGCAACAAGCGGATGATCGCCTGGTCGCCGGGTTGCGGCTCGGCCTCGGAAATCATGCAGGCGCAGGAACTGGGAGCTGATCTGGTCAAGGTGTTCCCCGGGGAAAGTGTCGGCGGTCCCACCTTCGTCAAGAACGTTCTGGGGCCTATGCCCTGGACCAAGATCATGCCGACCGGCGGCGTTGACCCCACGCGCGAAAGCCTGACCGAATGGTTCGGTGCGGGCATTCGGGCCTGTGGCATCGGCTCCAAGCTGATCACGGCCCAGAGAGTCAAGGATGGTGACTGGGCCGGCATTGAGCAGGCTGTGCGCGAGACGGTCGAGATGATTGCCGACGTCCGCAAGGGACTGGGCAAATGAGCGACTTCCGACTTGATATCCGCCCGGCTGGCGATTGTGAGTTCGACCTGTGCTCGTTCGGCGAGGTCATGCTGCGCTTTGACCCTGGCTTTGGTCGCGTTCGCAACGCGCGCAGTTTCAATGTCTGGGAAGGCGGCGGCGAATACAATGTGGCGCGTGCCTTCCGCAAATGCTGGGGCCACCGTTCTACGGTGGTGACAGCCCTGCCCAAAAATGACCTGGGCTGGCTGGTCGAAGACCTGATGATGCAAGGTGGCGTCGATCAGTCCAACGTCATCTGGCGCGACTTTGACGGCCTGGGCCGCAACACTCGCGTCGGGCTCAATTTCACGGAGAAGGGATTTGGCGTTCGCGCCGCCCTGGGCTGTTCGGACCGAGGCAACTCGGCCGCCTCGCAGATCGTGCCGGGCGAGACGGACTGGGACGAGCTATTCGGAAAACGCGGCGTGCGCTGGCTGCACACGGGCGGGATCTTTGCAGCCCTGTCCGAAGGTACGGCCCAGGCGGTGATCGAGGCGGTGAAGGCCGCACGTCGGCACGGCGTCATCGTCTCCTATGACCTGAACTATCGTGCCAGCCTGTGGAAGAGCCAGGGCGGCAAACCGGCAGCGCAGGCCATCAACCGCGAGATCGCCCAGTACGTTGATGTGATGATCGGCAATGAGGAGGACTTCACCGCCTGCCTCGGCTTCGAGGTCGAGGGGCTGGACGAGCACATCTCCGAAATCGATCCGACCAACTTCAAGAAGATGATCGAGACGGCGTGCCGCGAGTTTCCCAACTTCAAGGTGGCGGCCACGACGCTGCGCAACGCAAAGACGGCCTCGATCAACGACTGGTCGGCCATCGTCTGGGCGGGAGGGCAGTTCTACAACTCCATCGCCCGCGAGAACCTGGAAATCTATGACCGGGTCGGCGGCGGCGACGGCTTTGCCTCGGGCCTGATCTACGCCTTCATGGAGGGCCTGGGGCCTCAGGCGGCGGTGGACTATGGCGCAGCGCACGGAGCCCTGGCCATGACCACGCCGGGCGATACTTCCATGGTCCGCAAGGAAGAGGTCGAGGCCATCATCAAGGGCAAGGGAGCCCGGGTCATCCGATAGGAGTAGGCCATGCGACTGGATCGGCGCGGATTGCTGCTCGGCACGGCGGGACTAGCCGCCGCGAGCGCCACGCGAGCCCAGGATGCGGTTGCGCCGCTCGATCCGACCGAAGTGCTCCGCCTGTGGCCGGGGGAGGCACCGGGGGCCAATGCCACCACCCGTGCCCTGGTGCCCGAGGTGCCGGAGCGATCGACCGACCCGGCCTACCACGACCGCTATGCCCGCTATACGACCGAGCCCCTGATGCACGTCATGCGGCCGGCCCTGCCCAATGGGGCGGGGCTGCTGCTGATCCCGGGCGGCGGCTATCGCTGGGCGGTGGTGGACAAGGAGGGCATGGACTGTGCCCGGGTGTTCGCAGCGGCAGGTGTCACCTGTTTCATCCTGCGCTACCGCCTGCCCGGCGACGGCTGGGACGCAGGTGCCGACACCCCGCTCCAGGACGCGCAGCGCGCCATGCGCCTGATCCGTACCAACGCCTTCCGATACGGGGTCGAGTCAGATCGAATTGCGGTCCTCGGTGCCTCGGCTGGCGGGCACCTTGCGGGCATGCTCTCCCTGCGGACCGACGCTCAGACCTACCGGCGGGACGATGAGGCCGACGGCATGCCGAGCCGCCCCGACGCCTCGATTCTGCTCTACCCGGTCGTGACGATGGCCGCGCCCTATCTGCATCAGGGCTCGCGCGACCACCTCCTCGGTGCCGATCCGTCGCCGGACCGGATCGCGGCCTTCAGCCTGCAAAACCTTGTCGCCGCCTCTGCCCCGCCCACTTGGCTGCTGCATGCGATGGACGACGAGGCCGTGCCGCCGGAAAACAGCATGATGCTGCTGGCCGCCCTGCGTGAGGCCGGGGTGCCGGTGGAGGCGCACTTCTTTCAGGAGGGCGGTCACGGCTTCGGCACCCGCCTGATCCAGGGCAAGCCCGCCGCCATCTGGCCCGAGCTGGTGCTGGCCTGGGGGCAGAGGAACGGATGGCTGAGGACATGATCGACCGCCGCACCCTGCTGGTGGCTGGGGTCGGCCTGGCGGCGATGCCTGGCAGGGGGAGGGCGCAAGTCCTGCACCCGATCGCCCGGACCCGGCACGGGCCGGTGAGAGGCTTCCGAGACGGCGGCATCAACGCCTTCAAGGGCATCCGCTATGGTCAGGATACCGGCCTGCGCCGGTTCCAGCCGCCAGTCCCGCCCGAACCCTGGACCGAACCGGTCGAGGCCTTCTCCTATGGTCCCGCCAGCCCGCAGCGGGGGGATGAACCGAACCAGAGCGAGGACTGCCTGTTCCTCAATGTCTGGACCCCGGGACTGGACGGCGCGCGCCGACCGGTCATGGTCTATATCCACGGCGGGGCCTATGCGACCGGGTCGGGCTCATCGCCGCTGTACGACGGCACGCGTCTGGCGCAGGCCGAGGATGTGGTGGTCGTCACCCTCAATCACCGACTTGGGCCGCTGGGCTATGCCTATCTGGCGCGGATGCCGGGTCGGCCGTTTCCTGATTCCGGAGCCGTCGGGCAACTGGATCTGATCCTGGCGCTGGAGTGGGTGCGCGACAGCATCTCTGCCTTCGGTGGCGACCCGTCGCGCGTCATGGTCTTTGGCCAATCCGGCGGTGGGGCCAAGATCGCCAGCCTGATGGCGACACCGCGTGCCGCAGGTCTGTTCCACTCTGCCGCCACGATGAGCGGCCAGCAGGTGACGATGTCAGGCCCGCTCAACGCCACGCGCCGGGCCGAGGTCTGGCTGGAGGCGCTGGGCCTGACCCCCGACCGGGCACAGGAGGCGGCCAGCCTGCCGGTCGAACAGCTGCTGGCGGCCAATCCGCGCGATCCGGTCCTGGGTTATGGCTCTCTCTATTTTGGGCCGGTTCTGGATGAGCGGACCCATGACCGTCACCCCTTCTTTCCCGATGCGCCCGGGCAATCGGCCGGCATTCCAATGATCATCGGCAATACTCACGACGAGACACGCGCCTTCAACGCCAGCGATGCCTCGCTGTGGAGCCTAACCTGGGACGATCTGCCCGCTCGTCTGTCGCCCGATCAGCTACGAATCGACGTCACGCCGGAGGCTGTGATCGCTGCGTATCGCCGCATCTATCCTGCCTATTCGCCGACCGAGGTGTTCTTTGCGGCCACCACGGCGGGCCGCTCCTGGCGAGCGGCGGTCATCGAAGCTGAGGAACGGGCGCGTCAGGGGGCACCTGCCTGGGTCTATCAACTGGACTGGGCTTCTAGCCACGATGGCGGACGGCTGGGGGCCCCGCATACGTCGGATATTCGGCTCGTGTTCAAGACGCTGGAGGCTGGCGAATGGCCGGCGACCGGTCCAGGTGCGGCTGAGGTATCGGAGGCCCTGTCAAAGGCGTTTGCGTCGCTGGCGCGAACCGGAAATCCCAATCACCCAAGTCTTCCCCATTGGGAGCCCTACGATCTCCCGCGTCGCCAGACGATGATCATCGATCATCCGCCCCACATGGAAGATGATCCGCGCGGGGGCGAGCGGCGGTTCTTCGGTCGGATACCCTATACCCAGCCGGGCACCTGACCCCACGCACGATCAGCCATGCGAGCGTCGGCCGGGTCGAACGTGAGACGTCAGGTCAGCGACGTCAGGTCAGAGACGTCAGGTCAGACGGTCGGTTGACGTTGACACCATCATGGCCGGTGACCGGTAACGCCCCCAACTCCGCCAGCACGGTCTTGACCGATGGATGTGTGCCTTGGTGCAGAAGCGTCGTGAGGTGCAGCCGGGCCGTGCGGACCGGCCACGCAGCCAGCAAGGGCTCCCAGTTTGAGCCCGACACGGCGACGGCGGCTGGGGCACCCTTGATGACCTCCGCGATGAGGTCTTTGACCAAGCGATCCTTGACCGTCGGGGCATCACACGGAGCCGTGACCAGCCAATCGGCCCCCACAGCGGCGGCCCATTCGAGTCCTGCAAGGATGCCGGCCAGCGGACCCTCAGGATGAGCAGGATCATCGACGAGGATCGGCAGATCCAGACGCCGGGCTCGGGCCTCTGCACCGCCACCGACGCGCGCAGAGACGGCCACCCGGACACAGGCCGAGCGCAGGGCGTTCAGGGGCGCGTCCATCATGGCCAGACCGCCCTGGAGTTTGAAGACCGCCTTCTCGCTCCCGAAACGGGATGAGCGCCCCCCCGCCAGCAGTAGGCCGACAACGATCATTCCACTGCTCTCTGGAGGCATGGCGGTGCCAGATCCCGTCTCACGTCAGACACCAGCAGCCAGAACCTGCACGCGCTCTCCTGCGCCCATGACCGGGGCGTGCGGTGGACGCCGGATCAGGGCATTGGCGGCGGCCATGACGGTCACCAGAGAAGAGTCCTGGTCCGAAAAGGGGCGAACTCGCCGTTGCCCGTCCTCGGTGACGATCACCTCTGCGCGTACATAGTGATCCCGGGGGCCGTTGGCGGCCATCGGGCCTGCCAGGGCGATCAACTCCATCGGGACCTCGGCCACACCCGACTGAAGTGCTGCGATCACAGGGCCCAGAAACAGTTCGGCGCAGACCCGTCCCGACGCCGGATTCCCCGGCAGCCCCAGGACCGGGCGACCATCGGGAAAGCGGGCGAACCAGACCGGCTTGCCGGGCTTCAACGCGACCTTGTTGACCAGGATATCGGCGTCCAGTCGCAGAGCGGCAGGCTTGACCAGATCATGGTCGCCAACGGAGGCCCCGCCGATCGTGATCAGCAGGTCATAGTCGTCGGTCGCCATCTCGGCCACGATGGCGTCCAGGCGATCCCCCATGGCGGGTCGAAGCCCGGCGATACCGCCATGCCGGCGGACGAACGCCGCGATCGAAGGGGTGCCTGAGTTGAAGATCTGGTCATGGCCGACTGGTTGCCCAGGTTCGACCAGTTCACTTCCCGTTGCGAGGATCTTGATCCGAGGGCGGCGGCCACAGATCAGGCGGTCGTGGCCGCTCGCGGCTGCCAGGGCGATGTGCCAGGGATTGACGCGTTGTCCCGGGGCGAGGAGGATCTGGCCTGTGACGAAATCACCGCCACGAGGGCGAATATGCCGGGCGGTTCCCAGGGCACCGGTGATGGTGACGTGGTCGTCCTTCGGGTCAGTGTCCTCCTGAAGCACGACACGTTCGGCACCCAGCGGGAGAGGTGCTCCGGTGAAGATTCTCACTGCCTGACCTGGCTGGACCGGGTCACGCAGGCCGTGACCGGCGGCACTTTCACCGGTGATGAGCAGCTCTCGCCCTGTGACAGCATCCGCCTCTCGTATGGCCCAGCCGTCCATGGCCGAGGCTGAGAACGGGGGTTGATCTCGCTCGGCGGTAATCTTCTCTGTCAGCCAACGCCCATCCGCCTCCGAGAGAGGCACGGCCTCGGAGCCCAGGGGCAGGATGGCCGACACCATGATGGATCGCGCCTGTTCTACAGTGAGGAGGCTCATACTCGTTGCCAATCTCCAGAGCGCCCGCCTGACTTGCTGAGCAGACGGACGTCCTCAATCGTCATGGCGCGGTCCACGGCCTTAAGCATGTCGTAGAGGGTGAGTAGGGCCGTGGTCACGGCTGTCAGCGCCTCCATTTCCACGCCGGTCGGGCCGGTGGTTCGGACTGTGGCGGTGGCCTCAAGGCCGGTTCCATCCGTGCTGGGTGTAATCGCGACCATGACGCTGCTGAGCAGCAAAGGATGGCACATCGGGATCAGGTTGGACGTGGCCTTGGCTCCCATGACGCCGGCGATTTCTGCAACCGCGCGCACGTCGCCCTTGGTACCGCCGCCAGACAGGGCCAACTCCAGCGTTGCAGGCACCATGACCAGACGACCCGCCGCGCGCGCTTCTCGGACCGTGTCGGACTTGTCGGACACATCAACCATGCGGGCGCGGCCCTCTGCGTCCAGGTGCGTGAGACGTCCCATCAGTGTTCCTTCATCTGTCGCATCCAACGGATCATGGCACCGTCAGTCATGCGTGAAGCCTCGTAGCGGCGGCAGTCAACCTTATGATCGGGTATCCACCGGCTGTCTGCACGCGACAGGGCCGAGACGCCGCGTGCGGCCCCCAGGAAATTTCCCCGCATCCACTTCCCAGTCGACCAATCGAGTTTTAAAAGAAGTATATGATATACCACTTAAATGGTCGGACAAGGCCGCTTGTCGTTTCGGCGTCCGGTTTGATGGCAGCACTTTGGCTTGGGGTGCTGATTGGGGTTTCGTTTCTGGCGACGCCGGTGAAGTTTCAGGCGCAGAGCCTGGATTTGCCGACGGCACTGGATGTTGGGCGCGTGACCTTTGCGCTGGCGACCAAGGTTGAGTGGGGCTTGTGGGGGCTGCTTGTCGGGGCTTCGGCGTGGGGACGTGTCCGCATCGGCTGGCTCTTGGTCGGCCTGCTCGGCGCGATCCTGGCTGCCCAGAGCTTCTGGCTGCTTCCGATCCTGGATGAGCGGGTCGCCCAGATCATCGCCGGCGAGGTTGTCGCCTCGACGCCGCACCATCTGATCTACGTCGTGCTCGAGGGGCTCAAGGCGGTGCTCCTGATTCTGGTCGTCGCCGTCGGTCTGCGACGCCTCACCTGAAGGATTGTTCTCATGCGTATGACTTTCCACACCGACTATGCGCTGAGAATGCTCATCTATCTGGCGCTGAGTTCGGATGGCCGTGCCACCGTCGGCCAGATCGCCAAGGCCTATGACCTGTCGCGGCACCATCTGCTCAAGGTCGCACAGACACTCCGGGCGCAGGGATTGATCGAGACGATCCGGGGCCGAACCGGCGGCATACGGCTGGCCAGCTCGCCCGCACAGATCAACGTCGGCACCGTCGTGCGCGCGGTCGAGGAAGAGATGGTCGTCGTCGAATGCATGGGATCAGGCCGATGCCAAATTTCTCCCGCCTGTCGGCTAAAAGGTGTCTTTGCAGAAGCCCTTAGTTCCTTTATGGACATTCTCGATCGCTACAGTCTGGCTGATGTCGTCGGGAACAGGGGCGACCTGATTCCGCTGCTCGGCCTGGACGGGGGCAATAAGGTGCAAACTCGAAAGGTGGCGGTGGAATGATCGCTCAGTTGTCGGTGGCCGAGCGCCAGCTGGCGCTTGTGGTGTTGGGGCTATTGGCCCTGGCGGGTCTGGCCATGACGGTCGCGGGGGCTGTGAATGGCGACCTCATCGCCGTCCACGGCCTGATCGTGCTCGTCTTTGCGGCCGTGCTCATGTTTGTGGTGGGCCAGGGCTACTATGCGCCCGAGCCATCCCCGGCGCGTCTGGCCCAGTACTACGACGACCCGACCAAGGTTGGGATTGTTCTGGCCATGATCTGGGCGGTCATCGGCATGTTCGTGGGTGTCTGGGTCGCCGCCCTCCTGGCCTGGCCTGAGCTGACCTTTGTGGATCAGGCCTGGGCCAGCTTTGGACGAATCCGGCCTGTCCACACCTCCGGCGTCATCTTCGGATTTGGCGGCAATGCCCTGATCGCCACCTCGTACCATGTGGTTCAGCGCACCTCACGGGCGCGGTTGCCAGGTCAGTTCAGCCCCTGGTTCGTGCTTCTGGGCTTCAACCTGTTCTGTATCCTGGCGGCGTCCGGCTATCTGATGGGGATCACCCAGAACAAGGAATATGCCGAACCGGAATGGTACGCCGACATCTGGCTGACGATCGTTTGGGTCGCCTATTTTGTCCTGTTCCTGCGCACGCTCCAGCGCCGCAAGGAGCCGCATATCTATGTGGCCAACTGGTACTATATCGCCTTCATCGTCGTGGTGGCGGTGCTGCACATCGTCAACAATCTGGCGCTGCCGGCGTCGATGGGTGAGTACAAGAGCTACTCCCTGTTTTCCGGGGTCCAGGACGCCATGGTTCAGTGGTGGTACGGCCATAACGCCGTGGCCTTCTTCCTGACGGCCGGCTTCCTGGGGATGATGTACTACTATCTGCCCAAGCGGGCAGAGCGGCCGATCTTCTCCTACCGGCTGTCGATCATCAGCTTCTGGGGCATCACCTTCCTCTATATGTGGGCAGGCTCTCACCATCTGCACTACACGGCCTTGCCGCAGTGGGTTCAGACGCTGGGCATGACCTTCTCGGTCGTGCTTCTGGTGCCGTCCTGGGCCTCAGCCGGGAACGCCCTGGCCACCCTGAACGGGGCCTGGACCAAGGTGCGTGACGATGCGACCCTGCGCTTCATGATGGTGGCGGCGGTCTTCTATGGCCTGTCGACCTTCGAAGGATCGTTCATGGCGATCCGCGCGGTGAACTCGCTGTCGCACTACACCGACTGGACCGTGGGGCACGTTCACGCAGGTGCCCTGGGCTGGGTGGCCATGATCACCTTCGGATCGTTCTACGCCCTCGTGCCGTGGATGTGGAAACAGTCGCGGATGTACTCGCCCAAGCTGGTCGAGGTGCACTTCTGGTTGGCCCTGATCGGGACCGTCATCTACGTCTTCGCCATGTGGAACTCAGGCATCCTTCAGGGCCTGATGTGGCGCACCTACGGCGAGAGCGGGGGCTTGGCCTATTCGTTCATGCAGAGCGTCGAGGCCATGCACCCCTACTATATCGCCCGCATGATCGGGGGCCTGTGCTTCCTGCTGGGTGCCATCGTCGGCTTCTACAACATCATCATGACCATTCGCATGAGCCGCCAGGGGACCCAGCCGGATGCCCGTGATGTGCCCACCGCGCGCGCCGACCAGGTTCTGGTGGCGGGAGAATAGACATGGCCGAATTCCATCGAAAACTAGAACGCAACGCCATCGGCTTCGTCCTGGCCGTGATCGTTGTCTCGGGCATCGGCGGCTTCGTCGAGATCGCCCCTCTGTTCACCATCGACGAGACGGTCGAGCACGACCCGGATATGCGGGTCTATACGCCGCTCGAGCTGGCAGGCCGGGACATCTACATCCGTGAGGGCTGCTCAGCCTGTCACTCCCAGATGATCCGAACGCTGCGCGACGAGGTCGAACGCTACGGCCCCTATTCGCTGGCGGTCGAGTCTCAATACGATCACCCCATGCTTTGGGGTTCGAAGCGGACGGGGCCCGATCTGGCGCGTATCGGCGGTCGTTATTCGGACGACTGGCACGTCCGTCACCTAGTCAATCCGCGAGACGTGGTCCCGGCCTCGGTCATGCCGCGCTACGGCTGGCTGGACGAGAACCGCCTGCGGACCAGCGATCTGGGTCGCCGGTTAGCGGCCCAGCGCGGCGTCGGTGTTCCGTACACAGACGCCATGATTGCCAATGCCGAGGCCGATGCCATCGCCCAGGCCAATCCCGACAACGCCGGCACCAGCGGCGTCTACGAACGCTATGGCCGCGAGACGCACGTTCGACCCTTTGACGGCGATGCCGAAGTCCTGACCGAGATGGACGCGGTGGTGGCCTATCTCCAGATCCTGGGCGGCCTGACGGACGCTGCCCATGACCAGCAACCGGAGGGCTGAGGCATGGACTGGACCCATGACACCCTTGTCGCTGTCTCCAAGAGCTGGGGGCTGTTCTATCTGATCGGTCTGTCGATTGCCGTTCTGATCTACGCCCTGTGGCCTTCGAACCGCGCCCGTTTTGACGACGCCAAGACCAGCATCCTCACCGAGGACGACACCCCGGAGCAACCGTGATGGACGAGCCCGAACACGACGTCCCGTCCGGCCAGAAGACGACCGGCCACGAGTGGAACGGTATCAAGGAGTTGGACACGCCGATCCCCAAGGTGGTTCTGGCCTTCCTGGCCATCGGCACGATCTTTTCGGTCATTTACTGGGTCCTGGCTCCGGCCTGGCCGCTCGGTGTCAGCTACACCCGCGGGCTTCTGGGTCTGAATGATCGCCAGGAGGTGACTCAGCAGGTTGCGGCCGCCCAGGCGGATCGCGCGATCTGGACCCGGCGATTGACCACGGAGCCACTGGCCACCCTGCGGGCCGACCCCGCTGCCATGGCCTATGTCGATGAGGTCGCGCCGACCCTGTTCGCTGACAATTGTGCGGCCTGCCACGGTGCCGACCTTCGCGGCGGCCCGGGCTTCCCTAACCTGACCGCGCCCGCGCGGCTGTGGGGCGGTGATCTGGATACGGTGGCTGAAACCATCCGCGTCGGCATCAATGCCGATGATCCCGAGACACGCCGCTCCCAGATGTCGGCGTTCGGCACCTTCGGGACATTGGATCGTGACCAGATTCAGGCTGTTTCGGCCTATATTCGCTCGCGCTCGGGCCAGTCGCTTACCGCTGCCGAACGCGAGCGCATCCCCAGTGGTGCCGAGGTCTTCGCGACCACTTGTGCGTCGTGCCATGGTGTCGACGGGCGCGGTGACGTCACCGTCGGTGCGCCTGATCTGACCGACAGTGTCTGGATCTACGGCGGCGATGCCGCGACGGTCTATGAGACGATCCACAGCGGTCGCCAGGGCCACATGCCCGCCTGGGAGGGTCGCCTTAGCCCAGCGGATATCCGGATGCTGGCCCTCTATGTCGACGCCCATACGGAAGGTCGCTGATGGCAAGGTCCAGACCCAATTGGCGGCTGATCTCCCTGGTGATCGCGGGTGTCGTCGTTGCGGTCATCGTCGTCGCCAATGCGCACCTGGTCTGGGTTGCGCTCGAATCCCAGCCGGACTGCGTGCCGCACGCTCGCGGGGCCGGTGAGGGACAGGACTATCGCGCCGCACGTTCGGCCTGCTGAGGAAGAGAGAATGGCCAATCCCAATGTCAGCACCATGGAGCCCGGCCCGACCTTGGCGGATCGGCGCCGGCGGCGTTTGCCGATGTCGGCGGCGTTCGGCTGGCTTGCCGCCGGCTGGCGCGACCTGTGGCGCGTTCCGTTCCCCAGCCTGGTCTACGGGTTCCTGGTTTTCGTGATCTCAGCCGGTGTTATCGGCGGTCTGTTCTGGCTGCGGATGGACTACATCCTGTTTCCCGCCCTGGCCGGCTTCATGGTGGTCGGGCCGCTCCTAGCCGTCGGCCTCTACCAGAAGAGCCGTGATCTCGAGGCGGGCCGCCCGGTCAGTCTGCGCCGGATGTTGTTCGTCAAGGCGGCGTCGGGAGGTCAGATCTGGTTTGCCGGTGCGCTACTGTGTCTGCTCATGCTGCTGTGGATGCGGGCGGCGACGATCATCTATGCGCTGTTCTTCGGCCTGCGACCGTTCCCTGGGCTGGAAGACGTAACCGCCATGCTGACGGGGACGCCCATCGGATTGGCGATGCTGGTGGTCGGCGGCGTGATCGGGGGCCTGTTCGCGGCCTTTTCGTTTGCCATCAGCTGTTTCGGCATTCCGCGCCTGCTCGACGAAGACGTTGATGCCTTCACCGCCATGGGATCGAGCATCAGCATGGTCAGCCACAACCTGCCGGTCATGCTGACATGGGGCTTTATCGTTCTGTTCCTCTTCCTGGTTGCGGCGGCGACGGGGCTGGTCGGGCTGATCATCATCTTCCCGCTGCTGGGCCATGCGACCTGGCACAGTTACAAGGCCATCAGATGAGCCATCCTGACGAGATCCGGCTAGCAAGCCGTGATCTCGGCGGCGGGCGGTTCCAGACCGACCTGTCCGTTCCCGGTGCCCGGTGCGCGGCCTGTATCGGCAAGATCGAGAAGGGGTTGGGCCAACTGCCCGGCGTCGAGGCTGCGCGGATGAATCTGACCGCGCGGCGTGTCAGCGTGACCTGGCGCGGTGACGAGGTCCCCGACATGGTTGCGGCCCTGGAGGGGGTCGGCTTCCAGTCGCACCTGACCGGTGCTCAGCAAGACGACAAGGATCCTGAGCTGTCGCGGCTGGTTCGCGCCCTGTGCGTCGCCGGCTTCGGGGCCATGAACATCATGATGTTGTCGGTGTCGGTCTGGTCTGGTGCCGATCCGCAGACCCGGCAGGCCTTCCATTGGATCTCGGCGGCCATCGCCTTGCCGTGCCTGATCTATTCGGGCCGCATCTTCTTCCAGTCCGCCTGGTCCGCCCTACGTCATGGTCAGACCAATATGGATGTGCCGATCTCGATTGGCGTGATCCTGGCCTTCGGGCTGAGCCTGTTCGATACGATCGGTGGGGGCGAGCACGCCTATTTCGATGCGTCGATCTCATTGCTGTTTTTCCTGCTGATCGGGCGAACGCTGGATCACATGATGCGCGACCGGGCACGGACCGCCGTGGCCGGACTGGCCCGCCTTGCCCCCCGCGGGGCGACGGTGCTGCAGGAGGATGGCCGTCGCGAGCACCTGCCTGTCGATCAGATCGAGCCAGGGATGAAGGTGCTGTTGGCGGCGGGTGATCGCGTGCCGGTCGACGGGGTGGTCCTTGAGGGTCTGTCCGAGCTCGACTGTGCCTTGGCGACCGGCGAAAGCGAGCCTCGGCGGGTCGAAGCGGGCTCGCCGGTCCAGGCCGGCGTGCTCAACCTCACAGGCCCCCTGATCCTGGCCGCCACGGCGCGGGCCCGCGATTCCTTCCTGAGCGAGATGGTTGCATTGATGCAGGCGGCTGAAGGCGGTCGGGCGACCTATCGACGGATCGCAGATCGGGCCTCCGCCCTCTATGCCCCTGTTGTTCACACCGCCGCCTTTGCGACCTTCCTCGGCTGGATGCTGGCGAGCGGGGACTGGCATCGGGCGATTACCGTAGCCATCGCCGTGCTGATCATCACCTGTCCGTGTGCGCTGGGCCTGGCGGTGCCGATGGTTCAGGTGATGGCCGCCAGTCGACTGTTCCGCGCGGGCGTCATGGTCAAGGACGGGGGCGGGCTGGAGCGGCTGGCGGCCATTGATACGGTGGTGTTCGACAAGACAGGGACTCTGACCCTCGGCCGACCCAGGGTGGTCAATGCCACCGAGATCAGTGCCGAGCATCTGGCCCTGGCATCCAGCCTGGCGCGTGGTTCCAATCACCCGGTTGCGCGGGCCATTGCCGATGAAGGCCAGGGTCCAGGGCACGCCGGGCTTCAGGTCGTGGAACACCCAGGGCTCGGGCTCGAAGCCCGTCACGGCGGTCACCTCTATCGGCTCGGCCGGGCCACCTGGGCGCTAGACGGGCGCGGTGCCTCCGCTTCGGTCGGGACGGTTCTGGCGCGGGACGGGCACCTGCTGGCCGAGTTTACCCTGGAGGACACCTTGCGGCCTCAAGCCCGCGAAGCCGTTGCCGAGCTGAAGGCTCTGGGTGTGCGCCTGCTTATCCTGTCGGGGGACACGCCGGATGCTGTTGCCGGCGTGGCCGAACGTCTCGGTATCGCCGACCACGGCGCCGGGCTCTACCCGGCCGACAAGGTGGCCCGGCTGTCGGCGCTGGCGGCGGAGGGGCGCAAGGTTCTGATGGTCGGCGACGGATTGAATGATGCCCCGGCGCTCGTCGCGGCCCATGTCTCTATGGCACCCGGCGAGGCCGCCGACATTGGACGCAACGCTGCGGATTTCGTCTTCCTGCACAAGGGGCTGGAGGCCGTGCCGACCAGCCTGCGAACCGCCCGTCGCGCGGGTCAGTTGGTGAAGCAGAACTTCGCCCTCGCCATTGGCTATAATCTGATCGCCCTGCCGGTCGCTGTGGCCGGTCTGGTGACACCTCTGATCGCCGCCCTGGCCATGTCGCTGTCCTCGATCATCGTGGTGGCCAATGCCATGCGGCTGCGAGGCGCGCCGACCGTCCGTCAGACCGCCGGCAAGTCGATCCAGCGCCGCGCAGACATGCCGGCGTCGCCTGTCGAGGCAACGGCATGACCAGCCTGATTTTCCTGATCCCGCTGGCCCTGTTGTTCGGCGTTGGGGCCGTGGTTGTCTTCATGTGGTCGCTGAAAAGCGGGCAGTACGACGACATGGACGGGGCGGCCCACCGCATTTTCCTGGATGACGAGGATCGGCCCGGAGACGACTAGCCGAAACGCCAGGCTTCTTCGGCGGCGCGTTTCAGGGCGGCGGATTTGTGCAGTGTCTCGGCATACTCCATGGCCGGATCGCTGTCGGCGACCAGCCCGGCTCCGGCCTGGACGTACATCATGCCGTCCTTGAACAGGGCGGTCCTAAGGACGATGCAGAAATCGACCTCACCGCCGGCCCCGATATAGCCGGCCGCCCCGGCATAGCCGACCCCCCGCTTGGTCGTTTCCAGCTCGTCAATGATCTGCATGGCCCGGACCTTGGGAGCACCCGACAGGGTGCCGGCGGGCAGCGCCGCCGTCAGGGCCTCGACCGGATCGAGGTCCGCGCGCGCCTTGCCCACGACATTGGAGACGATGTGCATGACGTGGCTGTAGCGTTCGACAAAGAAGCTGCGCGTCACCTCGACCGTCCCCGGCTGGGCCACGCGGCCCACGTCGTTGCGGCCGAGGTCGACCAGCATCAGATGCTCGGCCCGCTCCTTGGGATCGGCCAGAAGTTCGGCCTCGAGCCGGGCGTCTTCGGCTGGCGTCGCGCCGCGGGGTCGAGTGCCGGCCAGGGGCCGCAGGGTCACCTCGCCGTCGCGCAGGCGCACCAGGATCTCAGGGCTCGACCCCGAAAGCTGAAAATCACCGAAGTCCAGGTGAAACAGGAAGGGCGACGGGTTGGTCCGCCGCAGCGACCGATAGAAGGCGAACGGCTCAAACCCGACCGGGCCCGAGAAGCGATGCCCGGCCACGACCTGAAAGACATCACCAGCCCCGATGTAGTCGCGGGCACGTTCAACGATGTGGGTATAGGCGGCTTCGTCGATGTCTGACGACAGAACCGGCGGGGCAACGGGCGAGGCGGGTGCCACCATCGGCGCCAGCGGCTGGTGTAGGTCGGCGGCAAAGGCATTGAGGCGTTGTTCGGCTTCAGCCAGGGCGACCTCTGCGGAAGCCTCGCCGGGCCAAACCGGGGTGCACAGAATGATCTCCTGGGCCACGCCGTCAAAGACCGCCACCACGGACGGACGGGCCAGGACGGCATCCGGCAAGCCGAGCGGATCGGCCTTGGCCGGCCCCACCGGCTCGACCAGGCGAACCATGTCATAGCCGAAGACGCCGAACAGCCCCGCGGCCATCGGCGGCAAGTCCTCCGGCACCTCGATGCGAGAGGCCGTCACAAGCGCGCGCAGCGAATCGAGCGCCGGCAAGGCTTCCGGGACGAACTGGTCGGTTGCCACGGCCTCCCGGCCGCGCGCGATCTCGGCCTGATCCCCCCGGCATCGCCAGACCAGATCCGGCTGGACTGTCAGGATCGAATAGCGTCCGCGCCAGGCCCCGCCCTCCACCGACTCGAACAGGAAGGCGTAAGGGTGACCCCGTCCCAGCCTGAGATAGGCCGAGACGGGTGTTTCCAGGTCGTCGATCAGACGTCGGGAGACAATCTGAGCCTCGCCGCGTCCATATCGCTCGGCGAAGCCGCTTGGGATCATTCGCCGGCCGGCGTCTCTTCCGCCGGTACACCCAGAGCCGCGCGCGCGCGATCCGGGAAGACCTCGGTGCGGACGGCCGTGCGAGCGGCGGCCTGCATGGCCGGGACGTACTCGGCCTGGAAGGCCTGCCCGGTCATCTGCGGACGGATGCCCTCAGCCTGACGTCCGGCCAGAACAGCCGCGGGGGCCGTGGCGCGATCAACGACACCAACGACGAAACGGCCTTCGCGGTCAGCCGGGCCCGAGAAGACCTGTCCCGGTGCCTGTCCGAACAAGCCACCGACCAGGTCAGCCGGCAGGCTGGCAGTTTCGCCCTCGCCATCGCCGCGGCCCACGCCGGTGCGCGTGGTCAAGGTCAGACCTTCTGCGCGGGCGACGGCAGCGATGTCCTCGCCGCCGCGAACGCGCTCAGCCAGCGCATTGCCGCGCTCCTGAAGACGGCGACCAATCTCCCGACCGCGCCAGAACTGGACCAGTTGAGGACGCAGCTCGTTGATCGTCGGCATCCGCGATTCACGGACCTCGTCGACGTGGATAGCGAAATACTCATCCTGACCGGCATCGACGACATCGCTGTCGGACCCTTCGGCGGTGTCGAAGGCAGTCTGGTACAGGACCTCAGGGGCTCCCATCGGTTGACCGTTCGGCAGCATACCCTCTTCGGTGAACGGCGGCAGGGTGGCGACGACGCCCCCGACCTGCGTGGCGGCTTCGCGCAGACCCGTGCCGCCTTCGCGCAGGGCGACGAACTGCTCGACCATTTCGGTGACGCGCACGCGGGCTTGCTCCAGACGAAGGGCGTTCTCGATCTCCTGGCGGTGTTCGGCCAGGGTCGCTTCGCGGCCGGCTGCGATGGCGGTGACCTTGATCACGACCAGACCCAGTTCGCCCTGGACCGGATCGGAAACGGCACCCTGGGCCAGACCAAAGGCCGCCTGGGCGACACGGGCATCAGGAACCGCCGAGCGAGGCTGACCGGCATAGTTCACCGGCTCAATGTTCAGCGAGCGAGCGACCGCAGCTGGGTCTTCTCCGGCGCGCAGACGCCGGGCAATGGTCTGGGCCGCCTCGGCGTTCGGAGCCGTCAGCGTGACAAAGCTGCGCGTTTCCGGTGTTCCGAGCGATTCACGCTGGAAGTTGAAACGATCCTGAATGGCCTGATCGCTGATCTGGATATTGGCCGCCGCCAGCGCCGGCGTGAAACGCACCATGGTCACAGTGCGGAACTCGGGCTCGCGAACCTGCTCGGCCAGCTCGTTCAGAAGGGTCGTCAGCTGTGCATCCGTCGGGTTGGGCACATCGCGAATGTCGGAGGGCGACAGCAGGATCCAGCGACCATTGCGCGTCTCACCGGCATAGGCGGCGGCAATCGCGCCATAGACGCGCGGCATGCGCAGACCGGCTGCAGCTCCAGCGACATAGTGTTCGGCGGCGATCTGGTGGCGCAGGGTGTCCTCAAAGATCGCCGGCGTCATGCCCGTCTCGCTGAGCGCGCGACCCATGGCCTCTTCGCTGAACTGGCCGGTTACCGGATCGAAGAAGGCTTGCTGCTGACGCAGCTGGGCGGCGACCAGGTCACGCGCCGGACGAATCCCGACCTTCCAGGCCCAGGCGAACAGGCTCTCTTCGCCGGCCAGGCTTTCAAGGATCTGGATATGCTGCCCCGCCTCGACCAACTCGGCCATCGTGAACCGCTGGCCCGTCATCTGGGCGTTGCGCTCGTTCAGATTGTCGATGATCTGACGATACTGCTGTTGGCTGACTTCGCGGTCGCCAGCCTTGATGACGTAGGACGAGAAGTCGAACCGCATCGGGTCGAACATCCCGACCACGGCCAGGCCGATGATCAGCAATCCGACGATGATGCCGGCGAACCAGGTTTTAGACAGGCGGCGGAAGGAGGTGATCATCGGCGAGGTTCGACCTTGCTTTGGGAACAGGAAGCCGCAGGGGCCATGTCAGCCGTATAAGGAGCCCCCCTCAAGCCCGCAAGCGAACTCAGGCGACCCAGGCGCGGATCAATTGATGGGCGATGGCAAAGGGGGGCGGGGCGAGAATATCGGGATGACGGCCCTCAAGCACGGCGCGTGCCTGTTGCCGGGTCAACCAGGCGACCGATTCCAGTTCGGTCTGGTTGGGTTGGGCCTGGTCGGAATCGACCTCGCAGAACAGGCCGATCATCAGCTGGTGCGGAAACGGCCAGGGCTGGCTGGAATGGTAGGTCGCCGAAACGACAACCAGACCGGCTTCCTCCAGAACCTCACGTGCACAGCCCTCTTCGATCGACTCGCCGGGCTCGATGAACCCCGCCAGCGCCGACATGCGTTTCGCCGGCCAGGCGGCTTGCCGACCGAGCAGGCAGACCGGCTCAGACCCGCCTGAATAGACCGGAAGCATGATCGCCACCGGGTCGACTCTCGGAAAGTGCTGGGTTTCACAGGTTTCGCACTGTCGTTTCCAACCGCCGTTGGTGGCGCGGGTGTGTCCGCCGCAGGCGGCGCAGAAGCCATGCCGCGTGTGCCAATCGAACAGGCTTTGGGCGGTGCCGGCCATGGCCGCCTCCGATCCGGCCAGGGTGGCCGCTGCCGTCCGCAGATCGATGAACCGGCCCAAGCCCTGAAGGGGGCCGACGGCTGGATCAGCTTCTCCGCCGAACTGGGCGGCAAAAACCGGAGCCTGGTTCCACAGGCCGAGGAATACCTGGTCGTCCGCGGTTGCCTCTCGCGCCAGATTTGGACTGAGCCAGGCGATCTGCTCTCCGTCTTCACCGGGCTCAACCAGCACCGAGCCCTTCCAGATCGCCAGGCAGGACCCGTCATTGCGATCCAGTTGCGCGGCCAGCCACGCGTCGTCCTCTCGCCGGTCACCGGCCCGATCGAGGGGGTTGCCGGCAAAAACATTCATCGGATCAAGGGGCATGGAAGGGTCCGGGGTGCCCGAGAGACACACGCTAAGTCTTGTTCAATCTTTCTGCCTCATACCTCCCGCCTAGAGGGTTGGGTAGGCGTATGATTTCAAGAGTGCTGGTCCTTGCGGCCATGGCTGTGACAGTCGTGGCCGGTTTGTCGTCTGTAGCCATCGCGGCACCGGTTCGCACACCTTTGCAGTTGGCCGAGAGTGTCGAGCGGCGCGCTTCACAGACCGATTTCGATGCATTGGAGGCCTTTGGGCGCGAGGCTCAGGCCCGCTCGGATCGCGAGGGTCTGAACCGCCTGTACCACGTGGCCTGGATCTTTTTGAACCAGGGCGAGTTTGCTCAGGCTCGGATCTGGAATCGCAGACTGGCCAGCGCCGCCGAGGCGCTAGGCGACGCGCGATACGTCGAGATTGCCCAGCTCAATGAGCTGATCATCCAGTACGACACGGGAGATGCCGCGGCGGCGGCTCATATCGAGCGTATTCGGCGTCGGGCGGATGACTGGTTCGTCCTGTCTCATGCCACCCGCCTGGTGGCCATGAACATGATGGACGAGGATCGCATCGGAGAGGCCCTGAACCTGCTGACCGAGGTGCAGGCCCAGGTTCCTGACAGCGAACCGTATGCCGACACGGCCTTGGCGGGTCTTTGGGAGGTCGCCGGCATGGGCCTGATGAAGCTCAATGACTTCACGGGCGCGGCCGCGGCGTTCGGGCGGTTTGAGCTCGACTATTCGCGTGACGACTATCCCCGTCCTGATTTTGACAGCCTGTACAACCTGACCCGATTGGCGGTTCAGGTCGGCGACTATGAGCTGGCGCGCGATCTCTATGTGTCCCACCACCGACTGACGTATCGGTCCGGCCTGGAGAGTCTTGAAGTCTACGACGCCAACCTGTGCGCGATGGTCGCCGAAGGCCTGCGCGACTGGAACCGCGTTTTGCGGTGTCTGGAGCCCTACGGTGTTGACCTTGGGCCTGCGGCCTTCCTGGCACCGCACCTGCTGCCCAGACGGGCGATTGCCTATGCCCGCCTGGGTCGTCTGCGTGAGGCGCGCCGTGACCTGGCCGAGATCCATCGTGCCGAGGCCGCGGGGGAATATCGTGAGGAAGGCTTCACGGTCATTCCGCTGGTTGAGGCGGAGCTATTGTTCGCCGAAGGTCGTTCGGACGAAGCCTACCGTCGTTTGTCAGACTACCACTATGCGTCATCAACCCAGGCGGCCCAACGGTTCTCGACGGGGATCAGTCAGGTCACCGGCGACATGCAGGCGCAGCTTTCGGAGCGCCGCCGTCAGCTCGAAACCGCCAATGCCAACGCGAAATTGCATCAGGACAAGATCGGTCAGCAAAGGTGGCTGGTCGGCTTTGGTGTCATATTCCTGATTTCGGTTCTGGCGGCCCTGGTCTGGCAGTTGCGGACGGGCCGAACGCTGAAGGACGCGCGCCGCCGCGCCGAGGCGGCGAACCATGCCAAGTCCGAGTTCCTGGCCAACATGAGCCACGAGATCCGCACACCGCTCAACGGCGTTGTGGCCATGGCCGATACCCTCAGTCGTTCAGACCTGCCGGAGCGAGAGCGCGAGATGGTTGAGGTCGTTCGGGCCTCTGGCATTACCCTGGAGCGTCTGCTGTCGGACATCCTGGACAGCGCCAAGATCGAGGCCGGCCAGGTCGCCATTGAGCGGGCCCCATTCCATCTGGCAAACGCTGTGCGCGAAGTCGCCGGTCTGTACCGCGCCTCAGCGAACCAGAAGGAAGTGGCTCTGGTGGTCGACATCGCGCCGGTGCTGGAGCACCGGGTGGTCGGCGACGGTGTGCGCGTCCGTCAGGTGCTGTCCAATCTGATTTCCAATGCTCTGAAGTTTACCGGCGACGGCTCTGTCACCATCACGGCTCATGCCGTGGGTGATCGGGTCCGGTTTGAGATTCGTGATACGGGTGTCGGTTTCGATGAGGAACAGAAGGCCCGCATCTTTGCCCGTTTCCAGCAGGCCGATGGGTCAATCACCCGGCGGTTTGGCGGGACGGGTCTGGGTCTGGCGATCTCACGCGATCTGGTCGCCCTGATGGATGGAACCTTCGATTGTGCCGGCGTGCCGAATGAAGGCGCGACCTTCTGGTTCGAACTGGCCTTGCCGGTCTGCCACGAGCCGGAAGCCGACAACGACCTTCATACCCAGGCGACGGCCATCACCGATCGACCGATCCGCATTTTGCTGGCGGATGACCATCCGGCCAACCGCAAGGTCATCGAGATCATGCTCGCCGGTGTCGAGGCAGAACTGACGGGCGTTGAGAACGGCCAGCTCGCCTACGAGGCCTTCCAGGCGGGCGGCTATGACCTGGTTCTTATGGACATGCAGATGCCGGTTATGGATGGCCTGGCGGCGGTGCGCGCCATCCGGGCCCATGAGGTCGAAAACGCTCGGCCGCGCACGCCAGTGCTGATGCTGACCGCCAACGCTCTGGCCGAACATGTCGCGGCCGGCCGCGCGGCCGGGGCCGATGGTCACTTGGCCAAGCCGATTACCCTGGCGACGCTGTTGACGGCGGTGTCATCGGTCATGGATGGCAACGGCCCGATCACCGTCGAGGAGGCGGCAGCCTGAGACGCTTGCCTTTCACGCGCTTAGCCACGATATAGCGCGCGGAGCTGGCGTGGGCGAAGGCCTCGCCAATCTGGTCAGGGCCGGAAGGCAGCAGCCACAACGAGTTCCCCTTCGGGTCGCGCCAGTCTCCACCTCTTTCCTCACATTGTAAGTTTGAGATGCTTGGCGGCGGTCGGGTGCGCGACGGCGAGTGACGGTGGTTGGTGAGTAGCCCCCGATTTTGTCAGCCCGTCCGCAGCGAAGCGGAGAGCCGCGATGAGCGCGCGATTGCGCGGGATGTTCCGGCGAGCGGCCATTTTTCCCGGATCGCCTTCGGTGCCCGGGATGACAATCCTTGGGGTGGCCTCGCCGGTGGTGGACCCCGGCCTTAGCCGGCGGAGCCGGCCAGCACCTTTTGCACCGCCGGGAATCAGGGATGCACACTCTCTATCCGCCCCTCAATCCGAGCGCGAGATCGTCCAGAGGGATGGCCACAAGACGCTTGGGGTTTGCCTGTCCGTAAAAGCGTGGACGTCCCTGATTTCCAGTCGTCCACCACAATCCGCAAGGCGGTGGCCCCGCCCGAGACGCCGTGGTCACGCACCCGGCGGCGTCGCCCCTTTCGTCATCCTCCGACAAGCCGCCTCGGCGGCGCAGATCGGGGGATCCAGGATGTTCGCGGAGTCCACACGCAGGCGTGGCCCCCTGTCTGGATCCCCCGGTCGCGCTGCGCGCGCCGGAGGATGACGAAAAAGAGCCGTACACAGTGGAGCAATCCTGTGTCCCCTCGGCCGTGTAATCTCGCCCTTCTCGATACCAATCAGCGGCCCCCGAACGACACCAAACTCCCGCTCACAGCACCCCGGCTATGATGGTCCCTTGGTCGCCCTGAACCTTCCGCGCGGCCTTGGGGTCTTTGACAGTGCTGAGTTGGCAGGCCGCGCTGCAGCGGTCCGCAGAGCCGTCCGGTGCGGGGCCGGAACGCCCGTATCCGCGACCGTGGATTTCGGACGTTTTCGTCCACCGTGGAAACTCGCCCGGTTTTCCCCGCCAAGGCGCCACCACCGGGCGGGGGCGGCGGGCGGGTGATTCCGGCTTTCCCGGGCGAGCCTTTGGGATCGGCGCGGACAGATGCGGGGATAAACCTCCCGCACGCGGCCCGGCGTGTTGCCCCCTCCTGCGAACGGCGTTAGCCGGGGGTGAGGGTCGGGGAGGGCAGGCAGATGGCGGCGCGCGGGGGTAGGTCGACGGGAACTGAGGCGAAGTCCGTCACGGACGCGCCGGCCGAACCGGTGCCGCACCGCACCCTCCTGCATCGGCTGATCAACAATCTGCGAACTCAAAACTGGACGGCCATCGGGCTGGAGTTTCTGGTGGTGGTGTTCGGGGTGTTCCTGGGCCTTCAGGCGACCAACTGGAATGCCGGCCTCAGCGACCGACGCGATGAGGCGGAGGCGCTGCGCGAGATCGCCGCCGATATCCGCCAGGACCGCCAGGAAATCGTCGGGGCCCGCAACGTCGCCCTTCGCCGCCTGGCCGCCATGCGCGAAGTGCTGATCCTGGCGCGCGGTCAGGCCCCGACCGAAGTGAATCTCCGGTCCGGCACAGGAGAGGCCGCCGGCGGCTATGTGCGCACGCCGGTTCCCCAGACGCCGGCGCTGACCGCTAGTGAACGGGGCGCCATGTGGTCGATCATCAGTGCGGCCTATTATCCGTCGCCGACGTCGCCGAGTTTTGACAGTTTGATCTCGAGCGGGCGGATTCACATCCTTCGGGACGACGCCCTGGTTCGGGATATTCAGACCTACCGCCTGGCCAGCGGATATCTCATCGCCACGCAGAACGAGACCTTGCGACCGATCAGCGTCACAGTGCGTGAGCGCGGCGAGGCGCACGGCCTGTCGTCTTTCGGTCTGGTCGACGAACAGGTGCTGGCACGCGAGGTCGCGGACAGTCCCGAACTGGCAGCCATAATCGAATCCCAGATGGGCTGGGCCATGGTCCAGCTTGAGCGGATGGAGGATGTGGACGAACGCGGCGCGGCCCTGTTGGCGCGGATCGAGGCGAACCAAGCCCCCTAGCCCTGATACGGAAAAAGCACTTTACACTATAAAGTATGAACGCTATGTCGAGGTCTAACGACGAGGAACCCCGATGACCGACGACCAGATCCAGACGCTCAAGGACGACATCGCCTATATGAAGACCCTGGCTGACGAGGGTGCGACCGGGCCGCTGATCGGCGGCTCGACCCTGGTGGCGGCGGGGCTGATCTTCGGGATCGCCTCGCTCGGCGAATGGGCCAATGCGACGGGCTTGATCGTGCTGGACGGCATTCAGCACCTCTATCTGTGGGGCGGGGCCGGCCTGGTCTTCGCCGTCACCCTGACGGTGTTGATCCACCGCCAGAAGGGGCGTCCGGGCGTGATGTCGCCGGCCAATCGTGCATTTGGCACGGCCTGGATGGGCGTGGGCCTGGCGATCTTCTCCATGGCGGTCGCCCTGTCGCTGCTGGGTTACAAGACCCAGTCGAACCTGCCCGGACTGGTGTTTCCGTCGTTGATCTTCGCCCTGTACGGAGCCGGATGGGCGGTGTCGGCGGCCATGTCCGGCCAGAAGTGGCTGTGGTGGCCGGCCTATGGCAGCTGGCTCCTGGCACCGGTTCTGGCCTGGTTTGTCAACGACCCGAGCCTGTATCTGGTCTACGCTATCGGCCTGGTCTTCCTCGCCCTCGTCCCCGGCCTGATGCTGATGCGGCGCGAACCCTCGACGACGGTGTGAGCATGGCGGACGATTTCAACATCGACGCCATCGACGAGGTGATCCATGGCCGGGTCCGGCTCGGCATCATGGCCTTTCTCTCGGGCGCCGATTCGGCGGATTTTTCGACCCTGAAGAGCCGCCTGCAACTGACGGACGGAAACCTCTCCGTTCACCTGCGCAAGCTGGAGGACGCCGGCTACGTCGAGGTGACCAAGCAGTTCGTCGACCGCAAGCCGCTGACCCAGGCCAAGATCACCAAGGCCGGAAGGGCTGCGTTCGGCAGGTATCTTCAGGCGATGAGCGCCCTGGTGGACGGCCAGGGCTGAGGCCCCTATTCAGGACGGGTGAGCACGCGCATCCATCCTTTTGAGGGCGTAGAGAACGTCCGAGACTATGGCGGCTATGACACCGCCGCCTCGCGCCGGCTGCGATGCGGCCGGCTCTTCCGGTCGGGACATTGGGCCAATGCGACGGATGAGGACCTGCAGAAGTTTCTCGACCTGGGCGTTGCCACGGTGGTGGACCTGCGCCGCGCGACCGAGCGGGATCGCCAGCCGTCTCGCCGCCCCGTGAGCTGCCGGGCTGAGGTGTTGAGCGCGCCGTCCCGGCCTGACGACCTGACCGAGGCCCCCCATATTCAGTTCCTCAAGGCCCGCGATCTGACGCCGGAAGCCAGTCGTGAGTTCATGTCTTCGGCCTATCGGCGCATTCCGTATGAGGCCCCGCACCTGGACCTGTTCAGCCGGTATTTCCGCGCCTTGGCGGAGGGGGACGGTCCCGTCCTGATCCATTGTGCGGCGGGTAAGGACCGCACCGGAATTCTTGCTGCCCTGACCCATCGGATGCTGGGCGTGCACGCCGACGACATGGTTGAAGACTATGTGCTGACCAATACGGCGGTGAACCTGCAAGACCGTGCGCCGGAGATTGCTGAGCGGATGATGCGCTGGAGCGGGCGAACGGCCTCGCCGGAAGCTGTGATTGCCTTCGTGGGCGTGGAGCCGGCCTATCTGGATGAGGCCTTCGCCGAGATCGACCGCCAGTCTGGATCGCTCGAAGCCTATTTCGAAACGGCGTTGGGCCTGGATAAACTGACCCGTGAACGGATCGCCGAAAGGCTACTGGCCTGAACTGGATCGACCCGGTCCATCTCATGCGCGCCTACGGTGAGGAGCCGTGGGCAGCCTTGTTGTTGTCCGACGGGTCATTCGGGGCGGAACGGTCGTTTCTGTTTCGCCGCCCGGCGCGTGTTCTGGTTCTCGAGGCGGCAGACCCGCGTGATCCGGTCGAGGTTGTTCGGGCCTTCCTGGCGGAACGACAGGGGATGGTGGTGGGTCTGGGAAGCTACGAGCTGGGGGGGCGGTTCGAAGGCCTGGCCCTGGCCCGCGATTTGGCCTGGCCGGACCTGATTCTCGCCGACTATCCCGCCTGGCTGGTTTTCGACCACGCGGGTCCCACCGTTGAGGGGGTTGGCGACGCCGGTGCCTGGCTCGAAGCTGCCTCAGTTCAGGCGGGTCCGGCGCGGACCGGATCACTGGCGGCCGACAGGCCGCCTGCGGCCTATGAGGCAGCGGTGGCAGACGTGGTGCGCCGGATCGGTGAAGGCGAGCTGTTCCAGGCCAATATCGCTCAGGGCTGGTCGGGCGTTCTGGGAGAGGGCGACACCCCGTTTCAGGTCTTTGAGCGGCTGGTCGCGGACAGTCCTTCGCCTCTGGCGGCCTACTGGCGGCTGGAGGGCCGGGCGCTTGTGTCCCATTCTCCCGAGCGATTTCTGTCGCTTGACGCCCGGCGGGTTCGCACCCGCCCGATCAAGGGTACCCGCCCGCGCGGCGACGGCCCCGAGGCCGATGCCGCCCTCGCCACCGAACTGGCCGCCAGCGCCAAGGATCGGGCCGAGAATCTGATGATCGTGGACCTGATGCGCAATGATCTGGCGCGCGTTTGCACGCCGGGGTCGGTTCAGGTGACGGCGCTGAATGTCGTCGAGCGGTTTGCCCACGTCTGGCATCTCGTCTCAACGGTCGAAGGTGAGCTGGCGGACCGGTGCGGGATCGCCGATCTGATCGGCGCGACCTTCCCGCCCGGCTCGATTACAGGGGCCCCCAAGCATCAGGCCATGCAGGTGATTGCCGAGCTCGAGGCCGGCCCGCGCGGTCCGTGGTGTGGCTCGCTGATGCGGATGGCCGGGGATCGGGAGATGGATTCCTCAGTCCTGATCCGAACGGCAGCCTTCGTCCAAACAGACGGCACCTGGCACTGGAGGTCCCAGGCCGGGGCAGGGATCACTGCGGACAGTGACCCCCACGCCGAACGGCTGGAAACCGAAGCAAAGTTTCGCGCCTTACGTCAGGCGCTGGCTCCGGCTTCTTCCGGCGACACCTGATAGGTCCGCGAACAGAATTCGCAGGTTACATGGATCTGGCCGTCCGGCTCGATCATGTCGGCCACGGCCTCAGGATCGAATGAGCGGATCATCCCCTCGACCCGTTCCTGGGAACAGCGGCACTGGGCGACCAGGGGCTTGCCGGGCAACAGGCGCACGCCGTCCTCGTGGAACAGGCGGAACATCAGGGCCTCAGCCGACAGTCGGGGGTCGGTCAGTTCGTCTTCCGCCAGAGTGTTGACGATGGCACGGGCGTGGTCCCAGGCGTCTTCGGTCGAGCCCCGCAGATCGTCTGGCGCGATGAGCTGGATCATCAGGCCGCCGGCGCGCCATTTGCCGTCAATGCGCTGGACCCCGAGCACCACCCGGGTCGGGAGCTGTTCGGATTGATTGAAATAGGTTTCGGCGCACAGCGCCAGGGTTTCGCCCTTGATCGGTGCGGCCCCCTGGGTGCGGCCCATGTCCTCACCTCGATCGACGGTCATCACAAAGGCCCCCTGGCCGAGCAGGGTTTCGGCCCCTGGGCGCACAAAGCCCTGGGACACTTCGGCCACGCGATCCGGGTCGAACTTGCAGTAGCCACGCAATGAGCCGTCGGTATCGTAGTCCACGACCAGATAGGAGACGGGGCCATCGCCCTGGGCCTGTACGATCAGGCGACCGTCAAATTTCAGCGAGCCCCCGACGAGGGCCGCCAGCGCAATGGCTTCACCCAACAGGTTCGCCACGGGTTCAGGATAGGCGTGGCGGCTGAGAATCTCGTCAGCCACATCGCCCAGCCGCACGAGACGCCCCACGACCGGTCGGTCGGGCAGCAGAAACTGTGCGGTCATGTCATCATGCGGGAAAGTCATTCGGACCAGATAGGCGTTCGCCTGCCGTCTGATAAGGTCTAGAGGAACTTGAGCCTGATCCCGCCCGTTTGAATGGTTCGTCCCGGAGACGCCTGACCCATGAGCCGCACGCGCCTGAAACCGTTGAACCAGCAAACCATCGCCATTACCGGGGCGACCTCGGGCATTGGGCTGGCGACGGCGCGCCGGGCCGCAGAGCGTGGGGCGCGGGTCTTTCTGATCGCCCGCGGCGAAAGCGATCTTCGGGCGCTGTGCGAAGAACTGCAGGACAAGGGCGGACGCGCTGCCTATGCGGTGGCGGATGTGGCCGACCCCGAGGCCCTGGCGGCGGCGGCGGACAAGTGCCGTCGGTTGTTCGGCGGCTTTGATACCTGGGTGAACAATGCCGGGGTGTCGATCTATGGCCCCATTCGTGAAACCCGCACGGAGGATCACAGGCGGCTGTTCGAGACGAATTACTGGGGCGTGGTGAACGGGTCGCTGCTGGCCGCAGAAGCCCTGCGCGAACAGTCCCGGGGCGGAGCCATCATTACAGTCGGGTCGGTACTGGGAGATGCCCCCCTGCCCGTGCAGGGGGTCTATTCGGCATCCAAACATGCCGTCCGAGGCTTCACCAACGCATTGCGGATGGAGCTGCTGCGCGAGAAGGTCCCCGTGGTGGTCACTCTGGTCAAGCCGGCGGCGATTGATACGCCCTACAAGGACCACGCCCTCAATCTGACCGGCCAGGCTATGCACAATCCCGGTCCGGTCTATGCCGCCCATGTTGTGGCCGACGTCATTCTGCACTGTGCCGCCCATCCCATCCGCGAGATCACCGTGGGGGGGGGCGGGCGATTGATGGCGGCCTTCCACCATCTGATTCCGGGGGTCGCAGAACCCCTGTTTGCCCTCGCGTCACCGGCCATGCACCGGGACCGGGGCGTCGACTATCAAGCCCACGACGATGGCCTGTGGGATCCAACCGAGGACGGTCTGATGGAAGAAGTTCGCTATCCCTTTGTGCGCCAGTCCAGCCTGCTGGCTCAGGCGCGGATGCACCCGCGGGCGACGGCCGGCGCGGCGCTTGGGCTCTTCCTGTTGCTGGCCGGTGCGATCGCCGTTCAGCGCCTGATCGGCCAGGAGGCCCGGGAAGCGACGGGCTTGCGGCGCTGGCGCGCGCGTTTCGACGGTTGGCGGGATGGCGTGGGCGAGCGTTGGCGCGATCTGGATGTCGGCGGGCGGATTCGTGATCTCGATCTGCCTGGACGGACCCGACCGGTTCGGGATCGGGCGATGCGCTATGCCAAGGACCATGCGGTCGAGGGCGTCGGCACGGTCGCCGCCGTGGCTGCGATCCTCGGGGCCGTTGCCGTGGCCATGAATGATCGGCGGGAGTAGCCGCCACCCCTTGCCGCACCTGCGAAGACGGGTCAGCTTGGACGGATGCGAACTCTCCCCACGCTACTTATCGATTTTGATTCCACCCTGGTCAGCTTCGAGACGCTCGAGGCCCTGGCCGAGATCGCGCTGGCCGGTCATCCCGACGCCGAGGGGCGACGGGTCGATATCGCGCGCCTGACCGACGAGGCCATGGAAGGTCGGCTGGATTTCCATAAGGCCCTGATCCGCCGCCTCGAACTGATCGAGGCGGACCGAAGCCATGTTCAGGCGGTGGCGGATCGCGCGGTGACGGGACTGGCCCCGTCGGTGGCGCGTAACCTCGAGGCCCTGCGCCGTCACGCCGATCAGGTCTGGATCGTGTCCGCCGGATTCAAGGACGTGATTGCGCCGGTCGCCGAGGCGATGGGGCTGGATCCCTCGCATATCCTGGCCAATGACCTGATCTACGACGCCGAGGGCCGGGTGAGCGGGGCTGATTCCGACAACCCTCTGGCCTGGGAGGACGGCAAGCTGTCGGCCGTTCAGGCACTGGGCCTGGCCGGACCGGTCGTGATGATCGGCGACGGCTGGGGCGACTGGCGGGTGCGTGAGGCCGGCCTGGCCGACCGCTTCTGGGCCTTCACCGAGGTCGTGGCGCGGCCTCGTGTCGTCGACCGCGCCGATGGCGTGGCCGCGAGCCTGGACGAGATCCTGCACGCCGAAGGGTTCGCGGGACGCTTCTCTTATCCGCGCGGTCGCATGAAGGTGCTGCTGCTGGAGAACGTCCACCCGAAGGCTGCCGAAAGACTGCGCGCCGAGGGCTATCAGGTCGAGACGGCGAAGGGCGCGCTCAGCGAGGCCGAGCTGATCGAGCGTGTCGCCGGTGTCCATGTTCTGGGAATCCGCTCCAAAACCGAGGTGACGCCAAACGTCCTGGAGGCTGCGGATCGGCTCCTGGCCATCGGGGCCTTCTGTATCGGGACCAATCAGGTCGACCTGGCCGCTGCCGCGGACAGGGGCGTCGCGGTCTTCAACGCGCCGTATTCAAATACCCGCTCGGTCGTCGAACTGGTGCTAGGGCTGACCATCGCCCTGACCCGCCGCGTGGCCGACAAGTCGGCGGCGCTACACGCGGGGCGCTGGGACAAGTCGGCGGATGGATCCCACGAACTGCGCGGGCGCACTCTGGGGATCGTCGGCTACGGTGCCATCGGGGCGCAACTGTCGGTCCTGGCCGAGGCGCTGGGCATGAAGGTTGTCTTCTTCGATCTCGATGAAAAGCTGGCCCTCGGAAACGCTCAGCGGCTCCGCAGCCTCGATGCCCTGCTGGCCCAGGCCGATGTGGTGACCCTGCACGTTGATGGGCGGGCCGAGAACGCCGCATTGATTGGTCGCGAACAACTGGGCCGCATGAAGCCCGGTGCGATCCTGCTCAATCTCTCGCGTGGCCATGTGGTCGATGTCGAGGCCCTGGCGGAGGCGTTGGCGTCCGGCCATCTGGGAGGAGCCGCCGTCGATGTCTTTCCCGAAGAGCCGATCACCAATTCCAGCGGTTTTCTCAGTTCCTTGCAGGGGCTGCCGAACGTCATTCTGACGCCGCATATCGGCGGATCGACCGAAGAGGCCCAGGAAGCCATCGCCGAGTTCGCCGCCGAACGCCTGCTTGGCTTCGTCAATCGCGGTGACACGACCTTTGCCGTCAACCTGCCGAATGTGCGTCTGGCGGAAGTGTCTGGGGCGCATCGCCTGCTGCACATCCATCGGAATCAACCGGGCGTGCTGGCGGCAATCAACCGGGCGCTGGCTGAGGGCGGCCTCAACATTCTGGGTCAGCACCTCAAGACCGACGAACGCACCGGCTATGTCATCGTCGATGTCGAGGGTGACTACGATCGCGGGGCACTGGACGGCCTCAAGGCCGTCGATGGAGCCTTGAAATTCCGGGTGTTGTACTAGGCATCGGCGCTTATCCCATCGCTGAAAATGCAGTCAGAGAATCTGGATTGGCCCAGACCCCGGCTGCAATGGCTATCGCGAGCGACCAAACGCTCCCAACGAGGGCAATGAGGCTGCTCTCACCGGCATTCGGTTCCGAGCTCCTCTGCCATTTTGCGGCAAACTTCAGTGCGACCCATCCTCCGGCGAATGCCGGGAGGAGCGTGGGCGCGAAGATGACAAGCGTCGTCGCGGTTGATCGTTCTGTGGCTCCAAGCCAGAAATCCAAAGGCTTGAACAATTTCCTGTCGCTGGAAATGGATGCCCTGAGGACATGCATGCCTATAGCCAGCACGAGCCAGCCGCCGAATATCGATGCGAGATAGGCCATCAGATAGATCACGCTTGAATTCTCCATGGTTTCACCAACGCTCGGACGAGCGTGAATTGGCGCCGCCGGCGTTGACTCCCAGCCCCCTTTGCGCCTATACGCCCGCCTCCCGCGACGAACTTTCGGTTCGGCGCTGACTTTCGTATTGCCTTGGAGCCTTCCCGTGAAGCGCACTTATCAGCCCTCGAAGCTCGTCCGGGCTCGCCGCCACGGCTTCCGCGCCCGGATGGCCACCAAGAACGGCCAGAAGATCGTGGCTCGTCGTCGCGCCAAGGGCCGCAAGCGCCTGACGGCCTAAGGCCGTTCGGCCTTGTCAGGCCGATGCCAGACATCGAACGAGTTTCAGACGACGCGCCCCGCAAGGAGCGCGTCGTTTTGCGTCGGCTGAAGGTCCGGCCGCAGTTCCTGGCCGCCGCCAAGGGCTTGGCTCGCCCGTGTGGCGCGGTTCTGATCCAGACGCGCGACCGGTCGGACGGAGACGCCACAATCGGCGTCGGTTTCACGGCCACGAAAAAGCTGGGCGGGGCGGTCGTCCGTAACCGCGCCAAGCGCCGCCTGCGCGAAGCCGCACGCGCGCTGTTGCCCCTTCATGGCGTGGCGGGAGCCGACTATGTTCTGGTCGCACGCCAGTCTTGTGCCGAGCGCCCATGGGACCGTTTGCTTGACGATGTGAAAACCGCGCTGATAAGGCTCGCCGCCGACCGTGGGCTTGAGCCGTAGCGCGCCCTATATAGCCAAAGCCCCAAACGACCATTTCCGCGAAAGCCGCTTATCTCCATGCAGCAAGAGAACAACCGCAACCTGGTGATCTTCATCGTCGCCTCGTTGCTGATTTTCGGCGTCTACTACTGGTTCGTCATGCGCCCGATGGAGCTGCGTCGGGCCGAGGCAGCCCGCGCTGCCGCCGAATCGCAGACCCAGCAGACGGGTATTGGAGCCGAGCCCGGTACGCTTTCCACCGACGCGCCCTCGGCCTTTGTGGACGAGCGGACGGCCCTGGCCCGCTCCGCCCGCGTTCCGGTCAATACGCCGGCCCTGACCGGTTCGATCAGCATGACCGGCGGCCGGATCGACCAGCTTTATCTGACCGACTACCGCGTCAGTCTGGACGGCGAGGAGCGCATCGAGCTGTTGCGCCCCGAAGGCGTCGAATATGCCTATTTCGCCTATGTCGGCTGGCGCGGCCAGAACATCGAAGGCCTACCGGGGCCGGACACCCAGTGGGTGCTTCGCTCCGGCGAGGAACTGTCGCCCGGCAGCCCCATCGTCATGAATTATGACAACGGCCACGGATTGACGTTTACCCGGACCATCGCGGTCGACGACCAGTATCTGTTCACCATCACCGACCGGGTCGACAACAATTCCGGTCGCAGCGTGACACTGGCCCCCTATGGGTCGATCCAGCGTCGCGGCATTCCCGCCGATCTGGGCCGCCAGCACATCGTGCACGAAGGGGCGATCGGCGTTTTCGGCGAAGAGCTGCACCAGTCCAAGTACAACAGCTGGGCCGACGAAGATCAGCCGGAGGAATTCTCGTCGCAGGGCGGCTGGATCGGCATCACCGACAAATACTGGCTGACCGCGTTCATCCCTGAACAGGACGAGACCTTCCAGGCCCGGTTCGCCACGGCCGAAACCGGCGGCCTGCGCACCTATGAGACGGTGTTCCAGTCGCGTACCTGGGTCATCCCGGCCGGCCGATCAGCCACCGAGACCGTGAGCCTGTTCGCCGGCGCCAAGCGCAACGAAATCCTCGGCGCCTATGGCGAGCAGCTGGGCGCGCCGCGCATGACGGACGCCATCGACTGGGGGATTTTCTGGTTCCTGACCAAGCCGCTGTTCGCCGTGCTGGAGTTCTTCTTCGGTCTGTTCGGCAACTTTGGCGTCGCCATTCTGGCGCTGACCGTGGTGGTCAAGCTGGTGCTCTTCCCGCTGGCCAACAAGGCCTATGAATCCATGTCCCGGATGCGGATGCTCCAGCCTAAGATGGAGGAGATCCGCGCCAAGCATAAGGACGACCCTGCCAAGCAGCAGCAGGAAATCATGGCCATGTACCAGCGCGAGAAGGTCAATCCGCTGGCCGGCTGTTGGCCGATGTTGATCCAAATTCCCATCTTCTATGCCCTGTACAAGGTGCTGTTCGTCACCATCGAGATGCGCCATGCGCCTTTCTTTGGTTGGATCCGCGACCTGTCCGCGCGTGACCCGTCCAACGTCTGGAATCTGTTCGGACTGATCCCGTGGGATCCGGCCAGTGCGCCGCTGATCGGGGGGCTGATCGGTGTCAGCACCCACGTCGGTGGTCTGACCCTGGCGCTGGGCGTCCTGGCGATCCTGTATGGCGGCACAATGTGGCTTCAGACCCAGATGAACCCGCCGCCGACCGATCCGACCCAGCGGCAGATCTTTGCGATGATGCCGATCCTGTTCACCTTCATCATGGCCCCGTTTGCGGCGGGTCTGCTGATCTACTGGACGTGGTCGAACATCCTGACGATCCTCCAGCAGTATGTGATCATGCACCGGTTCGGAGCCGAGAACCCGATCGACAGCTTCATTGCCCGGCTGCGCAAGCCCAAGGACGCATGACCGACGCCTTCACCGAGGATCAGATCGAGGCGGGGCGGGTTCTGTTCGCCCAGCCGGCGACCTTTGTGATGGGCTGCGCCAAGATCGAGCAGCTGCCGGCACCAGACCTGCCGGAAGTGGCCTTTGCCGGGCGGTCCAACGTCGGCAAGTCCAGCCTGATCAATGCGCTGGTCGGCATGAACAAGCTGGCGCGGGCTTCGAACGAACCGGGCCGCACGCGAGAGGTCAACTTCTTCGATCTGGCCGGGCGGCTGCGCCTGGTCGATCTGCCGGGCTACGGCTGGGCCAAGGCCGGAAAGCAGGTGACCAAGAAGTTCCAGAACCTCGGCCGCGACTATCTGCGCGGTCGGGTCAGTCTGAAGCGGGTCTATCTGCTGATCGACAGCCGCCATGGCCTGAAGTCGGTCGATACCGAGGCGTTGGATGCCCTGGATGAGGCCGCAGTGTCCTATCAGGTCGTTTTGACCAAGGCCGACAAGCTCAAGAAGGGCGAGGGGGCGGCCATGGCGGCCCAGACCCTCAAGGCGATCGCCAAACGGCCGGCGGCCTACCCGGCGGTGCTGGTCACCTCATCGGACAAGGGCGAGGGGATGCCGGAACTCCGGGCCGAGATCATGCGGGCCTGCGAGATCGTCTGACCCGGTTCGGGGCACCGCGAGGCCTTGGGCGCGGCTTGAGCCTCCCCATATGGCGGCGATGACCATGCCACCGATTTCGATCCTCGACCTCGCGCCCGTTCCCGAAGGGTCCGACGTCGGAACCTCGCTTCGCAACACCCTGGACCTGGCGTGCCGGGCCGATCAACTCGGGTATGCGCGCTACTGGCTGGCGGAGCACCACAATATGCCGGGCATCGCCTCGGCGGCGACCTCGGTGGTCATCGGACAGGTGGCGGCGGTGACCGAACGAATACGGGTCGGCGCCGGCGGAATCATGTTGCCCAATCACGCGCCGCTACAGATCGCTGAACAGTTCGGTACGCTGAATGCGCTCTATCCGGGACGCATCGACCTGGGACTGGGCCGGGCGCCCGGCACAGACATGGCGACGGCGCGTGCCCTGCGCCGGACGCTCAACTCGGACGTCGACAGCTTCCCCCAGGATGTGCTGGAGCTTCAGGCCTGGTTCCAGCCGGCTGAGGAGGGGCAACGCCTGCGCGCGGTGCCTGGGGAGGGTCAGAATGTCCCTCTGTGGATTCTCGGCTCGTCGCTCTATGGCGCGCAACTCGCCGCCGAGCTTGGGCTGCCCTATGCCTTCGCCAGCCATTTCGCGCCCGGTGATCTGGTCAACGCCATCCGCGTCTATCGGGAGACGTTCCGGCCCTCAGAACAGCTCGACAAACCCTATGTCATGCTTGGCTACAACGTCATCGCGGCACCTACGGATAATGAGGCGCGCAACCTCGCCACCTCGATCCAACAGGCCTTTGTCAATCTGAGAACCGGCCGGTTCGGCAAGTTTCCGGCCCCGCAGCCGGGCTATTTCGAATCTCTCGATCCCGCAGCCCAGGCGATGCTCGATCAGGCCCTGGCCTGTTCCGCCGTCGGATCACCTGAGACGGTGAGGACGCGCCTCGACGCCTTCATCGCCGAACACCAGCCCGACGAGCTCGTCGTTGCCAGCCAGATCTGGGATCACGCGGCACGGGTGCGGTCATATGAGATCCTGGCGGAGGTGGCGGGCCTCTAACCCCCGCCCGTTCGACCGGTCGCCTTGCCGGTCCCTTCGCAGACCGGACAGACCTCCCCCGTAGCCAGGGCCCCCGCGCCCTCGCATTCGGGGCAGAGCGTGGCGTCGACGTGCTGGGCGGCGGCTGGATCGCCGGCCCCCAGATTGCGGTCGTTGATTTCGTGGTCCGTCATCCGGGTTCAACGCGCGGGTCGGTTGCCGGTTTCTTCCGTGACATCGGGACCGGAGAGCCTTATCAGCCCCGCCCATGGACGAGATTGAACGCCAGTCGGAAGAACGGGCCTGGGATACAGCCAAGATGCTGGCCGAGGCCCTGCCGTATATCCAGGTCTATGACCGGGAAACCGTGGTCATCAAATACGGTGGACACGCGATGGGCGAGGAGTCCGTCGCGCGCCAGTTCGCCGCCGATGTGGTGCTGCTGAAACTGATGGGCGTGAACCCGGTCGTCGTGCACGGCGGCGGGCCGCAGATTTCGGCCATGCTCGACAAGGCCGGGGTGAAGTCATCCTTCGTTGACGGGCTTCGCGTCACCGACGCCGACACCATGCAGGTGGCCGAAATGGTCCTGTCTGGGGCCGTGAACAAGGAAATCGCCCACTGGATCACCATGGCCGGCAAGGAGGCAGACGTGCGCGGCGTCGGCCTGTCGGGCAAGGACGCCGGGCTGTTGACGGTCGAGAAGACCCGCCGCACCAAGCGCGACCCTGACAGCATGATCGAGCACGAGGTCGATCTGGGTTTCGTGGGTGAGCCGACCAGGGTGGACGCCAAGCTGATCAAGCGGCTGATTGAGTCTGATGCCGACTGGGTGCCGGTGATCGCGCCGATCGGGGTGTCCGAAACCGGTCAGACCTTCAACGTCAACGCCGACACCGTCGCCGGTGCCGTGGCCGGGGCGCTGGATGCCAAGCGGATGCTGCTTTTGACCGATGTGCCGGGCGTCAAGGACAAGGCCGGCAGTATCATCCGCCAGATGACGGTCAGCCAGGCGCAAGGCCTGATCGAAGACGGCACCGCCTCGGGCGGCATGATCCCCAAGCTGGAAACGGCGATGGCCGCGGTCGAGGCCGGAGTCGAGGCCGTGGTCATCCTCGACGGGCGGCGTCCCCACGCCATGCTGGTCGAGCTGTTCACCGAGCACGGGGCGGGGACGTTGGTGCAACGGGGATGAGCTTCGGCCACGTCGACACCTGGCTCTTCGACCTGGACGACACCCTGTACCCCGAAGAGTCCGGGATCATGGATCTGATCCGGGAGCGGATCACCGGCTTTGTCATGCGCATCACCGGGCTGGATGCGGAGGAGGCCCGGATCGTTCAGCGCGGCTGGTTCGAGGCGCACGGGGCATCGTTGCCGGGGCTGCTGCGCGAGCACGACGTTTCGGTCGAGGAGTTTCTGATCGACATCCACGATGTGCCGCTGGATTCGATCGCGCCGGACGCCCGGCTGAGGGCCGCGCTGGCGCGTCTGCCGGGGCGACGATTCGTCTTCACCAATGGCTCGTCGGGCCATGCGGAGCGCGTGCTGGAGAAGCTGGAGATTGCCGACCTGTTCGGTGACGTCTTCCACATCGAATCCGGCGACCTGATCCCCAAGCCGGACCCGCGCACCTTTGAGGCCATGATCGCCCGGTTCGGCATTGACCCGACCCGCGCCGCCTTCTTCGAGGACACGGCGCGCAATCTGAAGCCAGCGGCGGACATGGGCATGACCACGGTGCTGATCGGGCCGCACGCTCTGGCGTCCCAGGCTGCGTTCGTGCATCACAGCGCCGAGCATCTGACGCCCTTTCTGGAATCCCTGACGTTCGAGGACGCCGCATGACCGACCTGGCCGCCATCAAGACGAGCATCGAAGCCGCCTGGGAGGACCGGGCCAATATCTCGACCGCGACCCAGGGCGATGTCCGAAAGGCGGTGGAGACGGCGCTGGCCCATCTGGATGACGGTCGCTTGCGTGTCGCCAGCCGTGAGGATGACGGCACCTGGACGACGCACCAATGGCTGAAGAAGGCGGTGCTGCTGTCGTTCCGGCTGAACGCCAATCAGGTGATGCACGGCGTCGACGACGCCCACAATCACTCCGCCCTCGGGCCCTGGTGGGACAAGGTGCCCAACAAGTTCTCGAGCTGGAGCGCGCGTCGGTATGAGGACGCGGGTTTCCGCGCCGTGCCGGGGGCGGTGGTCCGCGCCGGATCGTTCATCGGCAAGAACGTCGTGCTGATGCCGTCGTTCGTGAACATCGGGGCCTTCGTCGATGAGGGAACGATGGTCGACACCTGGGCCACGGTCGGTTCCTGCGCCCAGATCGGCAAGAATGTGCACCTGTCGGGCGGAGCCGGCATCGGCGGGGTGCTGGAGCCGCTCCAGGCCAATCCGACCATCATTGAGGATGGCTGTTTCATCGGTGCCCGCGCCGAGGTGGCCGAGGGCGTGATCGTGCGCGAAGGCGCGGTCCTGGCCATGGGCGTCTATCTGTCGGCCTCGACCAAGATCGTCGACCGAGCGACTGGCGAGGTCTATCGCGGCGAGGTCCCGGCCTGGTCGGTCGTGGTCCCCGGCGCCCTGCCGGACCCGAACGGCGGGCCGAGCCTGTACTGCGCCGTCATCGTCAAACGCGTCGACGCCCAGACACGGGCGAAGACGGGGGTGAATGAGCTGCTGAGGGACTAGGCGAGGCCCCAACGGTCACTGACATAACCAGTCAGCTTCCAGTCATCATCAATCCGCCAGATAGGCGTGAGGGGGTGGCCCGGCCACCCGGACAGTCCTCACGGGGGAATTTCTCATGGCGGCGCGGTCGGTCCGGATTCTGACGACGATTTCGCTGGCGGCGCTGTCGCTGGCCGCCTGCAACACACGGTTGGCCCCGTCGCAGGATGCGCCCAGCGGCCCGCCGCTGCGGGTCGATCTGATCCATCCCGGCGATCAGCCCGAGGGCCCGCCGGTGCCGCCCGCGGATGCCCCCGCCGAGTTGGCTGAGGCGGTGGAGCCTGCCGATGCCCCCGCCGCAGAGGACACGGCCACGCCGGCGGATGCCCCTGTTGCGCAAGCCCCCGTCGAGGAAGCTCCAGCTCCGGCTGCACCGCCGGTGGCGCTGACCCCCGTGGCCGATGCCGAACCCCCTGTCGAAGCGCCGAGGGTCACACCGATTGCCATCTCACATTGTCAGGCCGATGAGCGCCCGCTGTACAACTGCCCGTTCACGGATGGGCGGGTGCTGTCGGTATGTGCGGGCGATCAGATCGCCTATCGTTTCGGTCGACCGTCGCATCCTGAGCTGGAGCTTCTGCGCGACCCTGAGTCAGAGGCCGTGAGCTACAGCCGGGTGCGCCGCGGGGATCAGGCCGGCCAGACCCGCCTCCGGTTCCAGAACGGGGCCTATGACTATGTCGTCTATTCCGCCGGTGCCGACGTCCACAGCGAGGATCGCCGTGCCGGAGATTCGGGCGTGGTCGTGCGCCGTAGCGGGCGTGAGATTGCCCGCTTCGAATGCCCCAGCGCCTCGGCCCAGACGATGATCCCCGTGGCGATGCTGCGTGACACGGTGCGCCAGGAAATGGGTCAGCGCCGCCTTCGAGGCTGGTGGTAGGCCGGATCACTCCAGCCGGTCGGCCTTCCGCAATGCGGGGAACATCCAACTCCACAGGCCGGTGGCGCCGATGGCGGCGACGCCGCCGAAAACCGCGGCGCTGATCGGGCCGAGCAGGCGCACCATGACGCCCGAATAGGCCTCTCCCAGCTCGTTGGACGCGCCGATGAACAGCATCGACACCGAACTGACCCGGCCGCGCATATGATCGGGCGTGGCCAGCTGGATCAGGGTCTGGCGGATGTTGACGCTGATCATGTCCGCCGCCCCGCCGATGAACAGCACCAGGGCCGACAGCCAGGCGACCTTGGATAGGCCGAAGATCAGGGTACAGACCCCGAACACCGCCACCGCCGAGAACATCCACACCCCGCCGCGCCGCGTGATCGGCCAGCGCGATAGGTAGAGCGCCACCGCCAGCGCTCCAACTCCGAACGAGGCCCTGAGCAGGCCGAAACCAAACGCCCCCACATGCAGGATGTCGCGCGCAAAGATCGGCGTCAGCAGGGCGACCCCGGCCAGCATCACCACCACCAGATCCAGCGAGATGGCGCCCAACACGATCTTGGTGTTCCAGACATAGGCCAGACCCTCGCGCACGGCCTTGAGTCGGCTGATGGCCTGATCGGGGCGGCGTGGCTGGCCGCTGGTGCGGATGGCGATCATGCAGCCCATGCCGATGGCGAAGAAGACCGCCGATACGCCATAGGCCAGCGGCGTATTGATGCCGACGATCAGACCGCCGAAGGCCGGGCCGGCGATGGCGCCGACCTGGAAGGCGATGGACTGGGCCGCGATGGCCGCAGGCAGGGCGCTGCGTCCCACGATCATGGGCAGGAAGGACTGGTTGGCCGGGGCCAGAAACGCCCGCGCCGCGCCGAACACCGCCGCCACCGCCAGCAGGCCCCACAGCGGCGGCGAGCCGTGGATCGCCATCGCCAGAAAGGCCAGGGCGCAGGCGCCCTCGACAGCGATGGAGGCGGCGACGGTCCGCTTGCGGTCGCGCCGGTCGGCCATCTCTCCGGCCGGCAGGGTGAAGGCCAGAAGCGGCAGGAACTGCACCAGGCCGACAAGTCCCAGATAGAGGCTCGCCTGTTCGATCGGATGCTCGCGCCGGGCGATCGTATAGACCTGCCACAGAAGGGCGGAGGACTGGATCTGGATGGCCAGCACGGCGATGATCCGCCCGACCCACAACAGGCGAAAGTCGCGCACGCCCCACGGACTGGTCGAGCCGCCCTCGGGCGCCGGCGGCGTCGGCTGTGGATTTTCGGGGGCGTCAATGCTCACGCGCGGGCAGGGCCTTCTAGATTCACGCGACTGGCCCTAAAGCGGGACCATGAGCGCCGTCGACCCCGTATCGCTGACCCGCGACCTGATCCGCAAGCCGTCCGTCACCCCGGCCGACGAAGGGGCGATGGATCTGGTCCAGGGCAAACTCGAAAAACTGGGCTTCGCCTGCCGCCGGATGAAGTTCGAGGATATCGAGAACCTGTATGCCCGGCGCGGGACCGAGGGGCCGAACCTCTGTTTCGCCGGTCACACCGATGTGGTGCCGACCGGGCCGACCGGGGCCTGGTCGTCGGATCCGTTTGCGGCCGAGGTGGTCGAGGGTGTCGTCATCGGCCGTGGGGCCGTCGACATGAAGGGCGGTATCGCCTGCTGGATCGCGGCGGTGTCGCAAACCCTGGCCGAGGGCGATGTTCCCGGCTCGCTGTCGTTCCTGATCACCGGCGACGAAGAGGGCCGCGCCACCCACGGCACCAAGCTGGTGGTCGAGCAACTGCTGGCCGAGGGTGAACGGATCGACGCCTGTGTGGTGGGTGAGCCATCGTCGCTTCAGGTTCTGGGCGACACGATCAAGATCGGCCGGCGCGGCTCGCTCAACGTCTGGATCACCGTGACGGGCAAACAGGGCCATGTCGCCTATCCCGAGCGCGGGGCGAATCCGATCCCGGTCCTGCTGGATCTGATGAAGCGGCTGAACGATCGACGGCTCGACGAGGGCTATGAGGCGTTCCAGCCCTCGAACCTGGAACTGACCACCTTCGACGTCGGCAATACGGCCACGAACGTCATTCCGGGTCAGGCGACCGGCCGGTTCAACATCCGCTTCAACCCGGCCCATACGGGCCAGAGCCTGATGGATTGGATTTCTGAAGAGGCCCGCGCCGCTGAGGCGGCTTCAGGTCAGAAGGTCGAGGTCGAGTTCCTGCATTCCGGCGATGCCTTCCTGACGCAGGAAGGGCCGTTCACCACCGCCATTCAGGACGCCGTCGAGGCCGAACTGGGCATCCGGCCCGAAGCCTCCACCACCGGCGGCACCTCGGACGCCCGCTTCATTCGCGCCATTTGTCCGGTGCTGGAACTCGGCCTGGTCGGCCAGACCATGCATCAGATCGACGAGCGTGTGTCTGAGGCCGACCTACATTCGGTCACCCGCGTCTATCGACGTGTGATACAGACCTTTTTCGACCGGTTTGCCCCGGCCTGACCTCAAGGGAGATCCCAGCAATGAACATCATGGACATGATCGGCGGCGCGCTCGGCGGCGTCGGGACTGGTGGCAGCACCAACTATGGTCAGCTGTTCCAGATCGTTCAGAGCATGGGCGGTATTGACGCCGTCATGGACCAGCTCCGGTCCGGTGGTCTGAATGACGAGATCGGATCGTGGATTGCCCAGGGTGCCAACCAGGTGATTACGCCGGATCGCGTTCGTGCCATCCTGGGTGACGGCATGATTGGTCACGCGGCCCAACAGATGGGCCTGTCGCCGGAGCAGATCTCCGAAATCATCTCTCAGCAGCTTCCGCACGTCATCGACATGATGACGCCGGATGGCAACAGCCCCGGCGGCGGTTTCGGCGACATCCTGGGTCAGGTTCTGGGCGGGCGGCGCTAGAGCCGCCCGGACCGGATGATCTTCGGCTTGCCCCTGTGCCTCCCGATCCCTAGGTTCCGCCTCCGCAAAAATGTCCCGGACGCCTGATGGCCCAGCACTATCTCGAGTTTGAAAAGCCGATTGCCGATCTTGAAGCCAAGATCGAAGAGCTTCAGGCCCTTTCTGAAACCACCGGCTCGTTCGAGGCCGAGATTGAGGCCTTGCGCAAGAAGGCCAACAAGCTGCGTCGCGATGCCTACGCAAATCTCGACCCGTGGAAGAAGACCCAGGTGGCGCGTCATCCCCAGCGGCCGCATCTGTTCGACTATCTGGAGGGACTCATCACAGACTTTGTCGAGCTGAAGGGTGACCGGCAGTTTGGCGATGATCAGGCCATCGTCGGAGGCCTGGGCCGCTTTCGCGACCGGCCGGTCGTGGTGATGGGCCACGAAAAGGGTCACGACACCTCCAGCCGTCTGACCCACAACTTCGGCATGGCCCGGCCGGAAGGCTATCGCAAGGCCGTGCGACTGATGGATCTGGCCGAGCGGTTCAACCTGCCGGTCCTGACCTTTGTGGACACCGCGGGGGCCTATCCGGGGCTGGGGGCCGAAGAACGCGGCCAGGCCGAGGCCATCGCCCGTTCGACCGAGCGCGGCCTGACCTTGGGTACGCCGATGATTGCGACCATCACGGGCGAAGGCGGCTCCGGCGGGGCGATCGCCCTGGCGGCGGCCAATCGCGTCCTGATGCTCGAACACTCCATCTATTCGGTGATTTCGCCCGAGGGAGCCGCCTCGATCCTGTGGCGCGACGGCTCGCGCGCCAGGGATGCAGCCTCGGCCATGAAGATCACTGCGCCTGATCTGGTCGAGCTCAAGATCGTGGACCGCATTATCCAGGAACCGGAGGGGGGCGCACATTCGGACCGCGAAGTGGCCATTCAGACGGTCGGCGACGTGCTGGAAGACGAGCTTCATGCACTGGAAGGACTGTCCCCGGGCGAGCTTCGCGCTCAGCGGGCAGATCGGTTCTATGCCATTGGGCGACTGAGCTAGGCAGGGCCGGCGCCTCTCGACCTGAACCGACAGAGGCCCTAGATCGACAGTATGGCCGTCGCGGAAAGCCCGACTGAATCGTTCAAGCGTGCGCTTGCCCATGCGGCGCGCGCCCTGGCCGAACAGGCCGAGCTGGAGGTCGCTTTCAGTGGAGAGCGGCCCGGCGTGCGCGATGGCATCGCCTATCTGCCGCAGCCCCCGCGTGACCTGGCCAGTCCCGAGGCCCAGGGCCTGAGGGGTCAGGCGGACCAACTGGCTCTTAGGCTGGCGCACCATGACGAAGGGGTCTTTGCCAGAAGCCGTCCGGCCGATCCCTCGGCGCAGCGCGCCTTCGAAGCGGCAGAGACGGCCCGGATCGAAGCCATTGGGGCTCGGGCCTTGGGAGGCGTGCGCGGCAACCTGGCGGCGGCGCTGGATCAGCGACTGTCACGCCTGATGACCTCGCCCGCAGTTCAGCTCCTGCCAATGGACGAGGTGCTGGCGCTGGTGGTGCGTGAACGTCTGACCGGGGAGCGCCCGCCGCCCGTGGCCCAGGTCAGCGTCGAGGCCCTGCGGGGCGAGATTGAGAGCAAGGCGGGATCGACCCTGGATCAGCTGGAAGCCGTTATCGAGGACCAGACGGCCTATGGCCGGATCGTCCGCCAGGCCCTGCGCGATCTCGATATCGACCCCACGGCGGACGATATCGAGGACACGTCTGATCAGGACGGCGAGGAAGATCAGGGCGAGGATTCGTCCGCCCCCGAAGACAGTGCCGACGATGACGAGACGGATCCCGGCGACGGCGAATCCGAGCCGGATGCCGGGGCCCCCGAGAGCCGCGAAGGGGACCGCGTCGAACGATCCTCCGAGGGCCAGGTCGATACGGATGCCCAGCCCGAAGACGAGGCCGATGGGTCCGCTGACGGTGAGGTGCCGAACCGCCCCGAACTATCGGACGATGGCCGGTCGCGCGCCTATCGCATCTTCACCACCCGCTTCGACGAAGTCGTTGACGCCGATGAGCTGTGCGACCCGACCGAGCTGGGCCGTCTGCGGGCCTTGCTGGATCAGCAGTTGTCCAGTCTGTCGAACGTGGTGGCGCGGTTGGCCAACAAGCTGCAACGCCGGCTGATGGCGCAACAAAACCGCTCCTGGGTGTTCGATCTGGAGGAGGGGGTGCTCGACACCGCCCGCCTGACCCGGATCATCACCGACCCGACCGCCCCCCTGTCGTTCAAGGCCGAGAGCGATATGCCGTTCCGCGACACGGTCGTGACCCTGTTGCTGGACAACTCCGGCTCGATGCGCGGTCGGCCGATCATGGTGGCCGCGGTCTGCGCCGACATCCTGGCGCGCACGCTGGAACGCTGCGGGGTCAAGGTCGAGATCCTGGGCTTCACCACCCGCGCCTGGAAGGGAGGGCAGTCCCGCCAGCTCTGGGTCGAGGCCGGCAAGCCGGCCATGCCGGGCCGCCTGAACGACATCCGCCACATCATCTACAAGTCCGCTGACGCGCCCTGGCGCCGCGCCAAGAAGAACCTCGGTCTGATGATGCGGGAGGGCCTCCTGAAGGAAAACATCGACGGCGAGGCCCTGTTGTGGGCGCGCCAGCGCCTGGCCGCGCGGCCCGAGGAACGACGCATCCTCATGGTGATTTCCGACGGTGCGCCGGTCGATGATTCGACCCAGTCGGCCAACGCCGCCCTCTATCTCGACAAGCACCTGCGTCAGGTCATCGCCGATATCGAAGGGGAGGGGGCCATTGAGCTGCTCGCCATCGGCATCGGCCACGATGTCACCCGCTGGTACAAGCGCGCCGTTACGATTGTCGATGTCGAGCAGTTGGCTGGGGCCATGATCGAGAAACTTGCCGAGTTGTTCGACCGGTCACCCGCCACCCCGGCTCGCCGCAGCCTCAGGAGAGCGGCATGATGGACCATAAGCCGTCACCCTCGGGCTTGTCCCGAGGGCCCATGGTTCGGCTGGCCGCGGCCATGATCGAGCTGGCGCGTCGGGTCCGATGGGGACCATCGCCTAGCGCGCCAGAAAGCGTCCCGGTGGGCCCTCGGGACAAGCCCGAGGGTGACGGATTCAGAAGGTCCACTATCAGTGTCGTGCTGGCGACCGTGCTCGCCGCCTGTGCGACCACGCCGGAAGTCGGCTGGCAGGCCCGCCACGCCGCTGGAGAAGCCCTGCGTGAGGCCGTCCGCTTCGCCGAGGAGCCGTTGCCGGACGCCTGGATGGAAGTCGAGGTTACGGCCACGCCCGTGCCGATCAACGATCCAGATCTCGAGGCCGGCACAGGCCAACTGGTCTTCGCCGGCGGCGTTCAGATCACCTCCGGCTTCAATCGGCTCCACGGCCTGTCGGACATCAAGTTCGAAGATGCCGAGCGCTTCTATGCTGTCACCGATGAGGGCCTGCTGGTCAGGGGGCGGGTCGAGCTGGATGCGGCCGGTCGCCTGGCCGGTGTGGGCGGGGTCCAGGTCCGACCGCTCGTCGACCCGGACGGCACCCCGCTGATCCCGAAATATCTGGCTGACGCCGAGGGGCTGGCTCTGATGCCCAACGGTGAGGTGCTGGTCAGCTTTGAGCGCCTGCACCGCGTCTGGCGCTACGACCGTGACGGGCGGTGGCTGGGCGAGCGGGTGATCCCGGATTTCGCGTTCACCGAGAACGATGGGATGGAGGGGATCGCTTGGGCCGCAGGCGACGCCTTCTGGGCGGCTGGCGAGAATGGCGGCCTTTGGTGGTGCGAACCCGAAGCGTGCGCAATCCACGATGATCCGCCCGAAGCAACACCAACCGACGCCGATCTGCGTCTGACCTCGCTCACTCAAACGATCGACGGGGAGCGCTGGCGATACGAGCTAAGCCGCAGCTACAACTCGACCACCAACACCAACGTCATCGCCATCCAGCGCCGCGAGTCCGCGAGATGCGTCTATCCCTGTATTCTGGGGCGCTGGATCCCGACCACCTTCACCGCTCCCGCCACTGTCGACAACTTCGAAGGCATCGCCGCGGTGCGCCGGCCGGACGGCGGGGTGCGGCTCTACATTCTGTCGGACGACAACTTCAACCCGCGCCAGCGGACGTTACTGCTGGCGTTTGATGTGAGGTAGCTTTGCTGAGAATTCACCAGGTATTGGCGTTGGCAGCCTTGGTCTGCATCGGGGCAGCGCCGCCGCCGCCTCCTTCGCCTGCTGCTACGGAGGCGTTTGCCGAGCGCTCCTGTGGATCACGCTCGACCGCCCCTGGAGCCGATGTCTCGGTTGATACGCGCGTCCTGGAGGCGCCCCCTGCCAACATCCGGATTGTGGCTCCGCAGACTGTAAGTTTCGCGAGTGGCTTGTCGATTGGAGGTCTTCCAGGCCCCATTCTAGCGCTCGTTCCACGTGAGGGTGGACGCCTCTTGGCCGCAACTTCGGAGGAGTGGGTGGTCCTTGATCCAGATTGGGAGAGGGGATTCCGTCTCGAAGGAATGGATACGGTGGAGGCGTGGCCGCTGCTGCGCGGTGAAGACGCGCCGCTTCACGCCATGGTCAGTATCGGCCTAGGCGGGACGGTTGTGGCGGTGCATGGCAATCGCCTTCTGGCTTATGACTTTGCGTCGTGCGGTCCGTCATCCACCGGCGTGCCGCTGGTCGAGTTTCCGACCCGGCCGAACGCCATCACGGTAACTGATTATTCCCGACTGATGGTGGTTGGAAACACGACCGACGGGCAGGTCGAAGCCTTTGCAGATCTGCTCGGTTCTCTCATTGCAAGCGAAGTCGCTCAGCATGCTTCCCTCGACGGTCGCGCTCTGGAATCGAATCGCGTGCTTAGCGCGCCGAACGACCGGGCAATCGCGCTCGCAAACCCGTATCAAATTGTGCCGGTAGGATTGATCGGCCTCTGGCAACGCCCCGACGGAACCCAAAGCCTGAACCAGTTCAGTCTGAACACCTATATGCACTTTGGCTCGCGAGAGCCGACTGATCCCTGGTTGCTCCTTGAAATCGAAGGCTTGACAGTGTCGAGCGCTACAGCGGCCTATCCGGGCAGTGGCCATGAAATCGTTGTAGTTCTGGTGATGCCGGATCCTGAGGATCCCAGCCGTCAGTTGCTGTTGGCTTACACCAGCACCGACCCTCTCGTTTAAACCTTCTCCGACACCTTGATCGCCACCCGGCAGCCGGCCTTGATCAGGCCGGTCAGCAGCTCATAGCCCGGCGCCTCGTGCGCGCCCTGTTCGACGGCGTGGTCGTGGTGGCGCAGTTCGTCCTCGCGATACTCACGGAACTGTTCGGCCAGGGCTGGGTCGCGCATCTCCCACTCGTCGGCCTGGTCGGCGTAGTGGTCCGAGATCACCGTCTCGACGGCTTCGGTACAGGCATGGGCCGCCTTTTCCCCCAACAGGGCCGTGCCGACGCCCAGCCCATAGGCCGCGATCCGCCACAGCGGCGTCATCAGGGTCGGGCGGGTGCTGGTTTCGGTCAGCAGGGCGTTGAAGCGATCCAGATGAACCTGCTCCTCGCCCTCCATGCGTTCCATGTCGTCGGCAAGGGCGGCGCGCCCCGCGGCACGAAACACGTCCTTCTGGCCGCGATAGATCTGCACCGCCGCCATTTCGCCGGCGTGATCCACGCGCAGCATCTCGCCCAGACGGGTCCGAAGCTGGCCGCGACCGGGCCGGGCAAGACGGACATTACGGTTCACGATACAACCTCGGCACCTGGGCATCGCGCGGGCGCATGGCGGCCGCCAAACTGAACCCGGCAAGGGCGACTGAGAGGATGGCGTTCCAGGTGGCCATCGACAGGCCTAGCCAGCTCCAGGCGATGTCGCCACAGCTGGGCATCGTGGCCGGACCTTCCAGGCTGGCCAGGATATCGGTCGCATTAATCGGCCCTGTTGCGCCCATGCAGGTGGCGGGCAAGGCCCACCAGCCCTGCTCCCCGCCAGCGTGGAAGGCGGCGGTGACGGCGCCGGCGGTGAAGATGGCAAACAGGATAAAGGCGGCCAGCCGCGGCGTTCCCTTGGCCCGACTGATCAGGGTCCAGACGATCGCGGGTCCGGCAACGGCCAGAGCCGCCCAATAGACTTCGCGCTGCCGCAGACAGAGCTGACACGGGGCCAGCCCCTGAGATTCGAACCAGTGGGCCGCGCCCAGCATGGCCGCAGAAGCCACAAGGGCCACGACCGCCCACCATCTCAACAGGATCTGCAACACCGCCATGGCGACGCTTCTAGCCCGGCTGAGCCCCGGCGTCGATCACTGGAAGTAGCCGCTCAGTCCGGTAGCCCAGGTCGCGCCGTAGTAGAGGCCTAGAGCCACCGCGATCAGAGCGCCGGCCCACAGGCTCGCGACCACTGCGCCCAACAGCACGAACAGACCGTCGCGCTGGATCAAACCCACCGCCAGCATGGCCAGGGCCACAGACGGCACCGTATTCACCAACGGCAGGACGATGGTGATGGTCGCAATGATCATGAACAGGGCGGCGAACCGCTCGCCCAGGCCTGTCGACAGGGCCTGAAGCCGTGGGCGGCTGAGGCGTTCGAACCATCCCATGCGCTTTTCGGCAAAGTCGGCCATCCGATCGAGCCAGGCCTGAGGGCAGCGGCGGGTCAGCAGGCGGGTCGGTAGCCACGGCTCCTTCATGCCGATCAGGAGCTGGCCAGCCAGCAGGAGAATGGGAATGCCGATCGCTTGGGGCACGCCGTAAAGGGCCGGCACCAGGCAGGGGATCGACAGGATCAAAATCAGGATACCGAAGCCGCGCTCGTCCAGCCGATCCCGGATATCACCCAGCGTCAGGCCCTCGCCCCGCCCGGCCTCGGCCAGGGCGCGCGTCAGTCCGATAAAGCCCGATCCGGGGTCGTCTGTGTGGGTGTCCAGCGAGGTCGTCATCGGTTCTGTCTATCACCCAGGTCACCGTGCGCGACCCGGTATCCGTGACATGCCACAGCCAGGTGACGAGGGGATTAATCGCCCTGTCTGGAGGAGGACGGTCGAGTGATCGGGAGACTCCGGGGACAGACTCCCGAAACGAGCTTCGGGGCTCTCTCTATCGGGGCCCGGCTGCGGTGCGAGCCTTGAGGCCGATCATCGGCATTGACCCGATCAAGCGCGTGCGTCGGTATGGCGTGACACAGTTTCCACCGTGGACGAACAAATCGCTGAAGCGCGGCGGCGATGCGGGTATTCGCGGATTCGGAAATGGACCCGGCAGGCCGCTGAGGCGCGGTGCGCGCGTGACAACAATGTCAAAGACCACAAGGGCGGATACGGATATCCGCTCCGAGCCGTCTTCATCATAGGCGCGGCGCAAGCGCCGGGGAGGAACGCGCGCAGGGGGGCGGTCCTTCGGTATCGAGACGGGCGAGATTACACACCGAAAGTGCACCAGGATTGGTGGACGGTGGAATGTCGACGCGCCTGCGCGTTGTGCTCGGCCTTCGCCTTTCGTCGTCCTCCGGCGCGTGCAGCGCGACCGGGGACCCAGCTCATCGCCGCCAACCGCCCTGGATTTCCCGGTCCGCGCCGCCAAACGCGGCTTGTCGGAGGATGACGAAAGGGAGGGGGAGGATTTGCAAAGCGATTCCCTCTCACCGGATCTGGCTCTAGGGTCGCCGGCATGAAACGCATGGCTCTTTCCGCCGCCGGCCTGGCGCTGTTCGCAACCTCGGCCCAGGCCCAGGACGCTGATCTGATCCTGTTCGGAGGGCCGATCCACACCGGCGACCCGGCCAATCCGACCGCTGAGGCCGTGGCGATCGAGAACGACCGCATCACCTTTGTCGGCGCACGGGCGGGCGCCGAGGCCCTGGCGGGTGCCCAGACCCAGCGGATCGATCTGCGCGGCGCGGCCCTGTTTCCCGGGTTCACGGATGGCCACGCCCATCTGGACGGCATCGGTCAGCGAGAACTGACGCTCAATCTGGAGGGTTCCGCCTCCCTGGCCGAGGCCATGCAACGGCTGAGCGCCTGGGCAGAGGCCAATCCCGATGGCCCGATCATCGGGCGTGGCTGGATCGAAACTCACTGGCCGGAGGCCCGGTTCCTGAGCGCGGCCGACCTGGACGCCGCCGCACCGGGGCGGATTGTGGTGCTGACCCGTGCAGACGGTCATGCCCTGGCCGCCTCGACCACGGCCCTGTCCGCCGCCGGGATTGATGCGGACAGCGCCGTGCCCTCGGGGGGTGAGATCGAACGGGACGGGGAGGGGCAGCCGACCGGTCTGTTGGTCGATGCGGCGATGAACCTGATCCGTGCCGCCATCCCGACCGATGCGCCCGTCAACCGCCGCCAGGTCTATGAGACGGGGGTGGCCGTCTATCGCGCCCAGGGCTGGACCGGCCTGCACAATATGGGGGCCTCATGGGACGATATCCTGCTGATGGAGGCGATGGACGCCCAGGGCGCGCCGTTGTTGCGCATCTATAACGCCATTGACGTGGCCGACGTCGACCACCTGTTCGCAAGCGGACCGCGTGCGACGGCGGATGGCCTGGTCATTACCCGGGCGGTCAAGGTTTATGCCGATGGGGCGCTGGGATCGCGCGGGGCAGCCCTGTTCGAACCCTATGCCGATGCGCCGGAAACGACCGGGCTGATGCAGACCTCGACCGAGGCGGTTCTGCCGATCTACCGGCGCGCGCTGGAAACGGGCATCCAGGTCGCCACTCACGCCATCGGGGATCGCGGCAATGCCGAGGTTCTGGACTGGTACGCCGAGGTTGGAGTCCCTGCGACGGCGCGCTGGCGGATTGAGCACGCCCAGATCGTGCGCAATCCGCGCGACCTGGTTCGGTTTTCCGATCAGGGCGTGATCGCCTCGATGCAGCCCAGCCATGCCATCGGCGACCTGCACTTTGCGCCCGCGCGTCTGGGCGAGGCGCGGCTGGATGGGGCCTATGCCTGGCATTCGTTGCTGGAGGATGGGGCCGTGGTCGTCGGCGGCTCGGATGCGCCGGTCGAGCGTGGTTCGCCCCTGATCGAATTCTATGCGGCGGTGGCCCGACGCGATCTCCAGGGCTTTCAAGGCCCGGACTGGCATCCCGAAGAAGCGATCAGCCGCGAACAGGCCCTGGCCCTGTTTACCACCGCGCCGGCCTGGGCCTCGTTCCGCGAGGATGAGCTGGGCCTGATCCGCGTCGGCTTCGAGGCCGACCTCACGGTCTTTGACGTCGATCTGATGACGGCCCCGGTCGAGGCCATACCGCTTGGACGAGCCTTGCTGACCATCGTGGACGGCGAGGTCATCTATCGGGCGGAAGGGTGGTAATTTCTTGGGGAAGGCCTCGCTTCCCTAGTCCCTAGAACCTAGTAGCGGCCGCGGTCGCGTTGCCCCCGGCGCACATCGCGATCACGTTCATCGTGCCAGCGGCTGGGGTCGGCGCGGGTGCCGCCGTTGTTGGTGCCCAGATTGTCATAGGCCGGATAGTAGCCGCCGGTTGGACCGGTGGTGCCGAACAACAGATCGCCCGACACCTGCAGGCAGGCTTCCGGGCCGGGGGCCCCATAGAGATTGGCCATCATCTCGAGCACGGCCCGTTCGACCAGGGCGCGAACGGCCCATTGGGCCGGTTCCTGGCCACCTGTGCCCATCGACAGGTCAAAGACGTTGCCGTTCAGGAAGTCGAACCAGCCGAGCGAGATTTCCCGGCCAATGATCTGCTTCTGGTACGAGATGACGTCGACGATCTCCTGGGTGCGCGTGTCGACCAGTCGCAGGTCCAGCGCCACATTCATCACCGCCGAGCGTGCAGAGATGAGCCCGCCGCGAGGAATCGTATCGTCGGCCTCCTCGGCAACGCTGCCGCCCAGCTCCATACCCGAGCCACGGATATTGAAGTTCACCTCGGTGATGCCGCCCTGGATAATATAGTCCGAGCCCGGCACCTGGCCGGCGATCAGGCGGCGCGGCTCGGCGGTGCCGTCTTCAGCCGGCTCACCGTCGCCAATCAGCATAGCCCCGGAATAGCGCATCTCCATTTCCGAGACGGAGGTGTCATAGCGTTCAACCTGGCGAGCCCCGGCCTTGGCCAGGGCCGTCATCGCCATAAGCGAGCCGCCCTGGGTAATGACGCGTCCATTCTCTCCGACGGTGCCGGTATAGTCCGAGATCCGGCCCACGGCGATTCTGGGTGAGGGTCGATTGTTGGCGCGGGCCCAGTCGGCCAGACAGTAAAGGGCGGGCGAATAGGGCGTCGGATTGGCGATCACCGGGGCCGACCCGATCGGCGCGGCGTACATGCCGCTGGCCCCAGCGCCACCTCCACAGCCTGCCAGCAGCAGGCCGGTCGCGGCCACAGCCCCGATCACCTTCGTTTTCCCAAGGGCGCTCAGCGTCATCATGCCTGCTGTCCCGATCTCCGTTTTCGCCGCGCGCGAGTCGCAGCTTGCAGGGGCAAGATGAGCGGCGTTTCTTAAGAACCGCTTGAGATTCGCTAACCATGATTCCCCTATGACCGAATCGCCCCCCCCACAGCCTGGACGCGAACCCGCCTTCAATGTGCCCGGGCCGGTGTTGTTGGTCGTGGGCACGATTCTCGGCCTGTACGCCGTCCAGAGCTGGATCGGGCCGGACTGGCCGTACCGATTCGGGCTGATCCCGGCGCACCTTTGGCAAGGCGATGCGCTCGGGCTGCTTACGAGCATGGGCGTGCATGGGGAGTGGATGCACGCGGGCTCCAACGCCGTCGGTGCGCTGGCCTTTGGAGCCCCGCTGGCGCGCCGTCTCGGAGGCGACCTGCGTGGATATGCCCTGTTTATAGGCTTTTTCCTGGTGTCCGGCGTCCTGAGCGCCCTGGGCTATGCCCTTCTCAACCCCGAATCGCAGGTACCCTTGATTGGGGCCTCAGGCGCAGTCTTTGGTCTGATCGGGGCGGCGACCCGCCTGATGAACCCGTGGGGTGTGCTTGAGCCGCTGTTGTCGCGCCGGGTTCTGAGCATGACGGCGGCGTGGGTGGCGGTGAACCTGCTGGTTGGCTTCCTGGGTTTCGACCCCTCAACGGGGATTCGCGGCATCGCCTGGGAAGCGCACCTGATCGGATTGGCGGTTGGTCTGCTGGGTGTCGGGCTGTGGTTCCGGCTGTGGCGGGTGCCGCCGCCGGCCTTGCCGCGATCCGGGCCGTGGACCGGCACGCCGGGCGGCGAACATTGATTCCCCTGTCGGAATAGGCGAGGCTCTGTCTCTATCAAGGAGGTGTCGCCATGCTGATCGCAGAGATCCTCAAGGACAAAGGGCCGAACGTCTTCACGGCGGGGCCCGCGGATAGTCTCGAATCCACCATCCAGGCCCTGGAATCGAAACGGGTCGGCGCTCTGGTCGTCTGTGACGGGGAGCAGGTCGTCGGCATCGTGTCCGAGCGCGACCTCGTTCGGGCTGTGGCGCGCCACGGCGGAGGTGCCCTGTCCCGACCGGTTCAGGAATTCATGACCCAAGACGTCGTGTTCGCCGAGCCGACCGAGACGGTGGCTACGCTTATGGAACGTATGACGGACCGCCGTATCCGCCATCTGCCTGTTCTACAGGAAGGGCAGTTGGTTGGAGTCGTGTCGATCGGGGATCTGGTGAAGTCTCAGATCGCCGAGGCGACCTTCGAGGCTGAAAGCATGAAGGCCTACATCGGCGCGGGCTGAACAGACCGGCGGTCTGCGAGAAACTTTGCAATTGCCGCTTTTTCGCCCTTGCGTCTGAAAGGGGCCGCTCGTATATCGCCGCCTCGCTCGGAACCGGGCGGGCCGAAACGAAGACGAGAGACGAAAGCCTCTTGATTTCGAAATCGGAAATCACTAGGTTCCGCGCCTCCAACCGAATCTCTCGACCTTCTGGGGATTGCCCCTCGGCGGCCCCGAGACATTCTTTGCGCCGATTTCCACCCCGGTGGAAAGAAAACGCAAAAAGCTGAAAACAGCCGGTTGACTCTGAAATCGGTGGCGACTAAATCGCCGCCTCCGCCGGCCACCGGGCGTTAAACGGGTGGGGCCACCACGGTGGTTTCGGTCTTTGACATCGTTGATTTGGAAAGAGAAACGCAGGCGGCGGTGTCTCAGCGGTGACTTCGGTCACTCAGACACTGACGAACTTGCGGTCTCTTGAAGACACCATGAATAACGATCTTCGGATCGTCGTTTGTGGGAACTCGTCAAGAAACTATGCAAACCAGAACGCAGCGGTGCTTCGGCATCGCGAACTATCTGGAGTCAATGTCAACTCAACTTGAGAGTTTGATCCTGGCTCAGAGCGAACGCTGGCGGCAGGCCTAACACATGCAAGTCGAACGAACTCTTCGGAGTTAGTGGCGGACGGGTGAGTAACACGTGGGAACGTGCCTTTAGGTTCGGAATAACTCAGGGAAACTTGTGCTAATACCGAATGTGCCCTTCGGGGGAAAGATTTATCGCCTTTAGAGCGGCCCGCGTCTGATTAGCTAGTTGGTGAGGTAAAGGCTCACCAAGGCAACGATCAGTAGCTGGTCTGAGAGGATGACCAGCCACATTGGGACTGAGACACGGCCCAAACTCCTACGGGAGGCAGCAGTGGGGAATCTTGCGCAATGGGCGAAAGCCTGACGCAGCCATGCCGCGTGGATGATGAAGGTCTTAGGATTGTAAAATCCTTTCACCGGTGAAGATAATGACTGTAGCCGGAGAAGAAGCCCCGGCTAACTTCGTGCCAGCAGCCGCGGTAATACGAAGGGGGCTAGCGTTGCTCGGATTTACTGGGCGTAAAGGGCGCGTAGGCGGACATTTAAGTCAGGGGTGAAATCCCGGGGCTCAACCTCGGAACTGCCTTTGATACTGGATGTCTTGAGTGTGAGAGAGGTGTGTGGAACTCCGAGTGTAGAGGTGAAATTCGTAGATATTCGGAAGAACACCAGTGGCGAAGGCGACACACTGGCTCATTACTGACGCTGAGGCGCGAAAGCGTGGGGAGCAAACAGGATTAGATACCCTGGTAGTCCACGCCGTAAACGATGATTGCTAGTTGTCGGGATGCATGCATCTCGGTGACGCAGCTAACGCATTAAGCAATCCGCCTGGGGAGTACGGTCGCAAGATTAAAACTCAAAGGAATTGACGGGGGCCCGCACAAGCGGTGGAGCATGTGGTTTAATTCGAAGCAACGCGCAGAACCTTACCACCTTTTGACATGCCTGGACCGCCACGGAGACGTGGCTTTCCCTTCGGGGACTAGGACACAGGTGCTGCATGGCTGTCGTCAGCTCGTGTCGTGAGATGTTGGGTTAAGTCCCGCAACGAGCGCAACCCTCGCCTTTAGTTGCCATCATTCAGTTGGGCACTCTAAAGGGACTGCCGGTGCTAAGCCGGAGGAAGGTGGGGATGACGTCAAGTCCTCATGGCCCTTACGGGGTGGGCTACACACGTGCTACAATGGCGACTACAGAGGGCTGCAACCCAGCGATGGTGAGCCAATCCCTAAAAGTCGTCTCAGTTCGGATTGTTCTCTGCAACTCGAGAGCATGAAGTTGGAATCGCTAGTAATCGCGGATCAGCATGCCGCGGTGAATACGTTCCCGGGCCTTGTACACACCGCCCGTCACACCATGGGAGTTGGCTTTACCCGAAGGCGCTGCGCTAACCGCAAGGAGGCAGGCGACCACGGTAGGGTCAGCGACTGGGGTGAAGTCGTAACAAGGTAGCCGTAGGGGAACCTGCGGCTGGATCACCTCCTTTCTAAGGATGCTTCTCCAGGCTCTCACGGGTCTATTGAAGCTCCAATCAAATGCGGGACGCCGCCGTCTTCGTTTCTCTTTCCTCCTTCGCCGCCGCCGGCCAGCCATACGGGTTGTTCGGACAGGCGGTTTGATCGCGAGCCCGATTACCCAGGGACCGCTGCCATAGGCCCGTAGCTCAGGTGGTTAGAGCGTACGCCTGATAAGCGTAAGGTCGGCAGTTCGAGTCTGCCCGGGCCTACCACTCCTTACTGGTAGCGCGGATCGGGGCCATAGCTCAGTTGGTAGAGCGCGTGCTTTGCAAGCATGAGGTCGTCGGTTCGATCCCGTCTGGCTCCACCATCCGGTGGCCGACGGCTCAGCGATTAAAGGAACACGGTTTGCGCCGGCGGATCCCGCTGGTTGCATTGAAATTGTGAAGGGAAGGTTCGACCGGGCAGTCATGCTTTAGAGGTCGAGCTCGAGAAGACATTGTCTGGCAAAATATCAAAGTCCATGCGTGGGCGCTCCGGCACTTCTTTCCAGTCGGAGAGGCCACAAGCGCATGGGTTTTGCTGAGAACGATCAAACGCAAAAGGGCTTCTGACGGATGCCTTGGCGTAGAGAGGCGATGAAGGACGTGGCACGCTGCGATAAGAACCGGGGAGGCGCGAGCACCCTTTGATCCGGTTATTTCCGAATGGGGAAACCCACCTTTACGGTCTTCCAACTTGTTTCTGGTTTCGGCCAGGAACGATCTTGGTGGATCGTTCAAAGGTATGATGAACTGAATACATAGGTTCATTAAGCGAACCCGGGGAACTGAAACATCTCAGTACCCGGAGGAAAGGACATCAACAGAGACTCCCGTAGTAGTGGCGAGCGAACCGGGACCAGGCCAGTGCTCTTGTGAAATAAAGCGGAACGACTTGGAAAGGTCGGCCATAGTGGGTGACAGCCCCGTACGCATCAAATAGCAAGAGACTCGAGTAGGGCGGGACACGTGAAATCCTGTCTGAACATGGGGGGACCACCCTCCAAGCCTAAGTACTCCTCTACGACCGATAGTGAACAAGTACCGTGAGGGAAAGGTGAAAAGCACCCCGACAAGGGGAGTGAAACAGATCCTGAAATCGGAAGCCTACAAGCAGTCGGAGCTGCCAAGCGCAGTGACGGCGTACCTTTTGTATAATGGGTCAGCGACTTCATGTGTCGAGCAAGCTTAAACCGTTAGGTGTAGGCGCAGCGAAAGCGAGTCTGAATAGGGCGCTGAGTTCGACGTATGACGACCCGAAACCAGGTGATCTATCCATGAGCAGGATGAAGGTTGGGTAACACCAACTGGAGGTCCGAACCGGTGTCTGTTGAAAAAGACTCGGATGACTTGTGGATAGGGGTGAAAGGCCAATCAAACCTGGACATAGCTGGTTCTCCGCGAAATCTATTTAGGTAGAGCGTCCGACGAATACCCTGGGGGGTAGAGCACTGGATGGATGCGGGCTGCGCGAGCGGTACCAATTCTAACCAAACTCCGAATACCCAGGAGTACTATCGGGCAGACACACGGCGGGTGCTAACGTCCGTCGTGAAAAGGGAAACAACCCTAACCATCATCTAAGGCCCCCAAGTAACGGCTAAGTGGGAAACGATGTGGGATTGCTTTGACAACCAGGAGGTTGGCTTAGAAGCAGCCATCCTTTAAAGAAAGCGTAACAGCTCACTGGTCAAGCGATCCTGCGCGGAAAATGTAACGGGGCTCAAGCCGTTCGCCGAAGATATGGGTTTGCAGTTTACTGCAAGCGGTAGCGGAGCGTTCCGTAAGCCTGTGAAGGTCAGTCGTGAGACTGGCTGGAGGTATCGGAAGTGAGAATGCTGACATGAGTAACGATAGGAGTGTGAGAGACACTCCCGCCGAAAGACCAAGGGTTCCTGCGTAAAGCTAATCTGCGCAGGGTTAGCCGGCCCCTAAGGCGAGGGCGAAAGCCGTAGTCGATGGGAACCAGGTGAATATTCCTGGGCCAGTTGGTAGTGACGGATGACGTAACTTGTCAGGGCTTATTGGATTGTCCTGGCAGGGAAGTTGTCCCTGGAAATAACTCCAACAGAGACCGTACCCGAAACCGACACAGGTGGTCAGGTAGAGCATACCAAGGCGTTTGAGAGAACTGTGCTGAAGGAACTCGGCAAATTGCACGCGTAACTTCGGAATAAGCGTGACTCTGCTTTGGGCAACCAGAGTAGAGTGGCACAGGCCAGGGGGTAGCGACTGTTTAGCAAAAACACAGGGCTCTGCGAAGCAGCAATGCGAAGTATAGGGTCTGACGCCTGCCCGGTGCCGGAAGGTTAAAAGGAGGTGTGCAAGCACCGAATTGAAGCCCCGGTAAACGGCGGCCGTAACTATAACGGTCCTAAGGTAGCGAAATTCCTTGTCGGGTAAGTTCCGACCTGCACGAATGGCGTAACGACTTCCCCACTGTCTCCAGCACAGGCTCAGTGAAATTGAATTCCCCGTGAAGATGCGGGGTTCCCGCGGTCAGACGGAAAGACCCTATGAACCTTTACTATAGCTTCGCCTTGGCGTTAGCGTCGACATGTGTAGGATAGGTGGGAGGCTTTGAAGCAGGGGCGCCAGTTCCTGTGGAGCCATCCTTGAAATACCACCCTTGTTGTCGCTGGCGTCTAACCGAGGCCCGTTATCCGGGTCCGGGACATGGCGTGGTGGGTAGTTTGACTGGGGCGGTCGCCTCCCAAAGTGTAACGGAGGCGCGCGATGGTGAGCTCAGAGCGGTCGGAAATCGCTCGTCGAGTGCAATGGCATAAGCTCGCCTGACTGCGAGACTGACAAGTCGAGCAGAGACGAAAGTCGGCCATAGTGATCCGGTGGTCCCGTGTGGAAGGGCCATCGCTCAACGGATAAAAGGTACTCTAGGGATAACAGGCTGATTTTGCCCAAGAGTCCATATCGACGGCAAAGTTTGGCACCTCGATGTCGGCTCATCACATCCTGGGGCTGGAGCAGGTCCCAAGGGTATGGCTGTTCGCCATTTAAAGTGGTACGTGAGCTGGGTTCAGAACGTCGTGAGACAGTTTGGTCCCTATCTGCCGTGGGTGTTCGAGACTTGAGAGGATCTGTCCCTAGTACGAGAGGACCGGGATGGACATACCTCTGGTGGACCTGTCGTGGCGCCAGCTGCGCAGCAGGGTAGCTAAGTATGGAATAGATAACCGCTGAAAGCATCTAAGCGGGAAACTAACCTCAAAACAAGGTCTCGCTGAGGATCGTGGAAGACTACCACGTTGATAGGCCGGGTGTGGAAGTGCGGCGACGCATGGAGCTTACCGGTACTAATAATCCGATCGGTTTGATCGTTTCTCAGCAAAACTCATGAATGCGGACTTTGAGTTCGCCGACAATGTCTTCTCATTTTCATCTGTCCGTCTTGCCGACCTGGTGGCTATGTCGGAGGTTCCCCACCCGATCCCATTCCGAACTCGGTCGTTAAGCCCTCCAGAGCCGATGGTACTTCGTCTTAAGGCGCGGGAGAGTAGGTCGCCGCCGGGTCTGCCAGACGGACAGTTGAAAAACCTTCCCAACACAAACCTGCTGACGCGGGATGGAGCAGCCCAACGCTCCGCTTGCGGAGCGGATCAGCCGCCTTCCGGGCTGCTCTCGCACCAAAAGCCAAAGATTTGACGCGGGATGGAGCAGCCCGGTAGCTCGTCAGGCTCATAACCTGAAGGTCGCAGGTTCAAATCCTGCTCCCGCACCCAAGTTTCGAAAGCCCCGCCTCGCGCGGGGCTTTTGCAATTCCGGCCCATATGACGCTACCGTCCCGCCGATTTTGCGCGGAGTCGCCATGAAAGCCCGTTATGCCCTTGCGCTCCTCGTGGTGCTGGCCGCCTGTACGGATCGTGCCGGCGAGACACCGCCTCCGCCACTTCCCAACGAACCGCCACCGCAAACCGTGGTCTATGCCTGTGACCAGGACCGGCCCGCTGAGGCGAGCTATGGCGCAGACGGGGCATTGGCCCTGACGCTGGGCAATGAAACCTGGCCGATGCAGCCGGCCGAGGCCGTATCCGGCGCGCGCTGGACGGGAGAGACGCTGGAATGGTGGGTGACCCTCGAGGGCGGCCAGGAAGTTGCGACCCTTCGCCAGTTGAACGCACAGCGCATCGGTGAGGCCGTTCTAGCCCGCTGTGTGCGACCGACGACGGGTGGCGTTCTCGCGCCCGAGCCTCCCGCAGCCACGACGCCGGCGGTTGCGGATGCGCCGGCGGCCCCCGCGCCGACAACTGAACAGCCGTGCGCTGGGCCGGCCCTGTCGCTGCACGTTGTGTCCGCCGACGCGGCTGCCGGATCGCGCTTCAATGTGCTGGCCTTCACCAATGAAGGGACGTCGGCCTGTATTCTGAACGGCTATCCCGGGGTAACGATGATCGGCACTAACGGCCAGGCGCGCGCGCCGTTTCGGATTATCCAGGATCCCGGCCTCTACTACGGCGAAAGTGCTTCGATCGAGCCGGTCCGGCTCCAGCCCAGTGGCAGCGCCTATTTCGATCTGGTCACAACGGCTGTGGCCGGAGAGGTTCCCGGCGAGACGGAGCCATGCCCAGCCGTGGTCGCCGTCCGGGCTTCGCCCCCAGGAGACAGCGGTTCGGTTCAGACCCCGCTGGCGCTCAATCCCTGCAATCAAAGGGCCCGCGTTACGCCGTTCCGGCCCACCGAGACGACGACGCGCGGGGGCTAAGCGTCCTCGCGCAGTCGCAGCCGGGCACCCGCAGCCCCGTGGGCGGGTGGAAACTCACCTGAAATCGGCGTAACCGTCCGGCGCGCAAGCCAGAGGACAGTATGACCCACGATTTCTACGCCCGCGTTCGCCAGACACTTGAGGATATCGACGCGCAAGGCCTGACCAAGCCAGAGCGGGTGATCGACAGTCGCCAGGGGCCGGTGATCCAGGTCGGCGGGCGCGATGTGCTGAACTTCTGCGCCAACAACTATCTGGGGCTGGCGGGTGACGAACGGGTGACCCAGGCGGGGATCGCCGCGCAAGACCGCTGGGGTGCCGGCACGGCGTCGGTGCGGTTCATCTGTGGAACGCTGGGGATCCACAAGCAGCTGGAACGGGCCATTGCCGACTACCTCGGCTTTGAGGACACCATCCTGTTCGCGGCGGCCTTTGACGCCAACGGCGGTATCTTCGAGCCGTTGTTCACCGACGAGGACGCGATCGTCTCTGACAGTCTGAACCACGCCTCGATCATCGACGGCGTGCGCCTGTGCAAGGCCAAGCGGTACCGCTTCGCCAACTCCGACATGGATGACCTGGAAACCCAGCTGAAACAGGCTCGGGCCGACGGCGCGCGCACGATCATCATCGCCACCGATGGCGCGTTCTCGATGGACGGCTACATAGCCAAGCTGAAGGACATCCGGGCGCTGGCCGACAAGTATGACGCCCTGATCATGGTGGACGACTGCCATGCCACGGGCTTTCTCGGGCCGAAGGGCCGCGGCTCCTACGCCCATTGCGGGGTCGGGGTCGACTTCGTCACCGGCACCTTCGGCAAGGCGCTGGGCGGGGCCATGGGCGGCTTCATCTGTGCCAAGTCCGAGGTCGTGGCGCTGCTGAAGCAGCGGGCGCGGCCCTATCTGTTCTCCAATGCCCTCTCACCGGCGGTCTGTGGCTCGTCGATGGAGGCGATCCGCATCGCCGGTGGGGCCGAGGGTGATCAGCTTCGTGACCAGCTCTTTGCCAATGCCCGTCGCTATCGCGCAGCGATGACCGAAGCCGGGTTCGACCTTTTGCCAGGCGAGCACCCGATCATTCCGGTAATGCTCGGCGACGCCAAATTGGCGCAGGACATGGCGGCACGGATGCTGGAGCTGGGCGTCTATGTGATCGGCTTTTCCTTCCCCGTCGTCCCGCGCGGCCAGGCGCGCATCCGCACCCAGATGTCGGCGGCCCACACCTTTGACCAGATCGACCAGACCGTCGACGCCTTCAAGACAGCGGGCAAAGAGCTGGGCGTGATCGCGTCATGAACGCCATGCTGATCGCCGGCGGCCTTGCCGCGCTTACGGTGGCGGCCCACTCCGTGCTCGGCGAGCGGCTGATCTTTTCGAGGCTCCGCAATGCGCAAGGGTGGACGGATGCGGCTCTGAATCTCCTGCCGGTGCGGCGGTGGTGGGCGTTGCGGGGAAGCTGGCACCTGTTGTCGATCTTCGGACTGGGTTTCGCAGCACTGCTGTTCGATCTCGGCGCGGGTCAGTCCCACGCGCAGGTCATCATCGGCATCACCTTCCTGGCGTCGGCTGTCTACTGGGCGGTGGCGACACGCCTGGGTCATCCCGCCTGGGTCGCGTTGGGTGCCATCGGCACCCTGATGTTCGTTCCGAGCTAGACCCGTTGCGGCAGAGGGGGAGGCGTTCATGCTGATATTCGCCGACCTTGAGCTCACCGGCATGAGGCTCGCCTGATGCTTCAGGTTCCGCCGCCGCCCGACGCGACGCTGCCCGAGATCGTGGTGACGGCTGCGCGGTTGCCGCTGGCGGCGGGCGAGCGGGCGTTTTCGGTGGTCCGGCTGAGTGAAGCGGATCTGGCTGACGGTCGGCGGCTGGACGAGGCGCTGGGGCAGATCCCGGCGGTCACCCTGTTCCGGCGCAACAGCAGTACTTCGGCCAATCCGACGACGCAGGGCATAGGCTTGCGCGGCATCGCGCCGTCGGGTGCCGGGCGCGCCCTGGTGACGCTCGACGGCGTGCCGATGAATGATCCGTTCGGCGGCTGGGTGATCTGGTCGCAAGCGCCGACCGAGAGCCTGGGCGGCGTCGATCTGATCCGGGGCTCCGGGGCCGGTCCCTATGGCGCGGGCGCCCTGACCGGCGTTGTCCAACTGCGTGAGCGTGACGCCGGATCGGTGCTCGATGCGTCGCTGGCCGAGCGCGGCGGCGTGCGGCTGGCCGGATCGACCGGCGTCCAGCGCGGCGCGGCCGGCGTCGTCCTGTCCGGCCTGTGGGAGCGTAATGACGGCTTTCGCGCTGTGCGCGGGCCTGACGCCGGGACCGCCGACACATCTTTGAATGTCGAGGCCGCCGCCGCCGCGATCCGCGCCGACTTGGCCGTGGGCACCGCCCGGCTGTCGCTACGGGCCGGAACCTTCGAGGAATCGCGGGGCTCCGGGCTGACAGGGGCCAACGCCCGGGCGTCTGGCAACGTCCTGTCGGCGACCCTGGCGATGACACCGGCACCGGAGCGGCCCGGCTGGCGGGTCCAGCTTTGGCGACGCGCCAGCGACCTGCAGAACAGTTCCGTCGCGGTCGCCCCAGACCGCAACAGCACAACCCCCGCCAACGATCAGTTCGCCACCCCGGCGGTCGGCTGGGGCACCAACCTGGCGCTGCGGCGCTCGGATGTGACCCTGGGCGCAGGTCGCCTCGAGTGGGAGATCGGGGCGGATGCGCGCCGGGCGGAGGGCGAGACGCGCGAGCAGTTCCGATTCATGGCGGGCACCTTCACGCGGGGCCGTGTGGCCGGCGGGGCCACCTCGGTCGCGGGGGTCTATGGCGAGGCCGCCTGGGAGGTGGGCGACTGGCTGGTCGCCGGCGGCGCGCGGTTGGACCACTGGGCCAATGCCTCCGGGCACCGTCTCGAGCGTGACCTGGCGACCGGTGCGGCGACGCTCCACGAGCGCGACCCGGATCGTTCGGGCGAGATCACCAGCGCCCGGCTGGCCGTGCGCCGGGTGCTGGCCGACGGTCACAGCCTGCGCGCCGCCGCCTATTCGGGTTTCCGCCCAGCCACCCTGAACGAACTGCATCGGCCGTTCCGGGTCGGCAATGACCTGACCGAGGCCAATGCGGCGCTGGAGCCGGAACGGCTTCAGGGCGTCGAGATCGGCTGGGCCTGGGCGGGCACCCGCGCCGACCTCTCGGCCACCGTCTTCGCCACGCGGCTGGAGGACGCCGTCGTCAATGTCACCATCGGTGCGGGGCCAGGGGTGTTTCCCCGCGCGGGTTTTGTTCCGGCCGGCGGCGTCTTGCGCCAGCGTCGCAACGCCGGGGTGATTTCGGCGGAGGGCCTGGAGGCAACGGGCCAGGTCGATCTGAGCGCGGCACTGTCGCTGCGCGGCGCCGTTTCGCTGACTGACGCCCGGATGGACGGTGGTGATCAGGCACCGCAGCTGACCGGCCTGCGACCGGCCCAGGCACCGGTCTGGAGCGCCACCGCGGGCCTCGACTGGACGCCCGCGGACACTTTGCGCCTGTCAGCCGATCTACGTTGGGAAGGCCGCCGCTTCGGCGACGATCTGAACAGCCAGGTGCTCGACGCCGCCGTGACCGCCGACCTCCGCGCCGACTGGCGTCTGCGACCGGGAGTTTCCCTGTACATCGCCCTTCTGAATGCCTTCGACGCCGAGGTCGAGACTGCAGAGACGGCCACGGGCGTCGCCAGCCTCGGACCGCCCCGCATGGGGGTGATCGGCCTCAGGGTTTCGTACTAGGCGGGGAACCTCCGGTTCCATCTGGCGGTTTCAGCCCGGTCCGCTACAAGGCGATCCAATCTTCGAGCGGTCGCCGCACGCGACCCCATACGCCCAGCACCAAAGGGAATGACCCCCATGACCGATACGATGAAGGCCCTGGCCAAGACGAAACCCGCAGAGGGCCTGGACCTGATCGATGCGCCAATCCCGACGCCGGGCGATGATGATGTGCTGATCAAGGTCCACAAGACTGCCGTGTGCGGGACGGACATTCACATCTGGAACTGGGACGAGTGGTCCCAGAAGAATGTGCCCGTGCCGATGATCACCGGCCATGAGTTCTCCGGCGAGATCGTCGCCATCGGCAAGGACGTGGATCGTCGGCTGAAGGTCGGGCAGCGCGTTTCCGCCGAAGGGCACGTCATCGACCTGAATTCGGAAGCCGCTCGCGCCGGGCATTTCCATCTGGACCCGCATACGCGCGGTATCGGGGTGAACCGCCAGGGGGCCTTTGCCGAATATGTCGTGGCACCGGCGTTCAATGTGATCGAGCTGCCGGATGATGTGCCCTATGAGATCGGGGCGATCCTCGATCCGTTCGGCAATGCGGTACACACGGCCCAGCAGTTCGATCTGTTGGGTGAGGACGTCATCGTCACCGGTGCCGGGCCGATCGGCATGATGGCCGCCGCCGTGGCGCGCCATGCGGGCGCGCGGACCGTGGTTCTGACCGATATCAACGACTTCCGGCTGGAGCTGGCGCAGAAGGTCGCGCCGGGCGTGCGCACGGTGAACACCACCAAGGAAGACCTGCATGACGTCATGCACGAGCTGGGCCTGAAGGTCGGCTTCGATGTGGCGCTGGAAATGTCCGGGTCGCCCATCGCCTTCAAACAGTGCGTCGACACCCTGATCATGGGCGGCGGTATGGCGTTGCTCGGCATTCCGTCCAGGCCGATGGAGACGGATTGGGGAACGATCATCCTCAAGGCCCTGACTATCAAGGGCGTCTATGGGCGTGAGATGTTCACCACCTGGCGCAAGATGCTGGGTCTGTTGAAGGCCGGGCTGGATCTCGGCCCGCTGATCACCCACGAGATGGGCTATCAGGACTACCGCAAGGGCTTCGAGGCCATGAAGTCGGGCCAGTCCGGCAAGGTGGTCCTGGACTGGGCGGCCTAGCCGCGCGGGTGATCCCGGCGCCAGTCGGCGGGGTTCTGGAAATCTGAGGTCCAGGCTCCGGCGCGATTGCGGCGGGCCACCTCTTCCTCGTCGATGTACTCGCGGGAATACCGGCGGAAGGCCAGGGCGTGGCCTTGCAGGACCATCTGCTCGCCCAGATCGACGCCGTCGACGTGGCAATAGGCGATGGTGCGGCCGTAGCGGTCGGTGTCCACCGGCTCGCAGGCGACGTGGCGACCGGCGATCAGGCGTTGTAGCGCATCGCGCGCGGCCTGGCCGCAGGGGCCGGTTCCGCAGGTCTGATGCAGCTCGAAGGCGTCGACGCCCTGCAGACGAATGCGCTCGCCATTCAGGCGCAGGCCGTCGCCGTCGCTGACTGTGGCTGGACCGGTAAGGGCGGCGGTGGTGGTTGGGAGTTCCGAGGCCATGGCCTCAGCCGGGAACTGCCCCGGCTTCACCAGAGACGTCATCGCCCAGGCCGTCAGTACGACGGCGAGCGTCAGCAAGGCGCTGATCAGAAGCGAGCGGCGACCGGCACGACGAGCGAATCCCATGGACAGAGGATGGGTTCGCTCAAGTTTCCGAAGGGTTCACACGCGGGCGGCTTGACCTGTCGTCGCGCACGGGCGAGGGCGGGACATGAACTATCGCCACAGCTTCCACGCCGGGAACTTCGCCGATCTACACAAGCACGCGGTGCTGCTGGCCTTGCTGAAGGCGTTGCGGCCTGAGAGCCGGGCGTTGACGGTGATCGACACCCATGCGGGGGCGGGGATCTATGATCTCGGCAACGACGACCAGGCCCGGTCGCAGGAGGCCGCGCGCGGTGTGAAGGCCCTGATGGCGGGCGACCTGCCGGGGTCATTCGAGCCCCTGATAGAGGCGGTGCGGGCGGCCAATAGCTGGGTCGATGATACGGCGAAGCTCTATCCGGGATCACCCTGGCTGATCGTCTCGGCGCTGGATGAGGACGATCTCTACATCGGGTGTGAGGTGCAGCCCGAGGTGCGCGAGCAGCTTGAGCTGGCGATGGGGGCGACCTCGGTTCCGACCGAGGTGCGGGCGGTCGATGGCTATGAGGCGGCTGGGCTGGCCTCGGCGGATTTCATCCTCATCGACCCACCGTATGAACGCCGGGATGACTATGAGCAGGCCGCACAGGCGGTCGTGGCGGCACAGGCTTTGAACCCGGAAGTGGTCGTGGCGATCTGGACCCCGCTGAAGGATCTGGAGACGCTGGACGGGTTTCTGCGGGACCTCAAGGGCAAGGCCGGCGGGGTCGAGATCCTGGTGTCCGAGGCGCGGATGCGACCCCTGCATGATCCGATGAAAATGAACGGTTCGGCCATGGTTGTCGTGCGACCGCCTCGGGGATTGGACAATGAGGCCCATGCGGTGGCCGAAGCCCTGGTGCGGGCGCTGGGCGATACGGGGGGTGAGGCCCGCACATGGCGGACCTGACTATTCCGGCACGGGCTCAACCGGTGCCAGACCGATTTCGGTGATGACCGGCATATGATCCGAGCCATTGCGCTGACCCAGCCGACGGTCACGGATGGCCAGATCGCGCGTGACATAGACCTGGTCGATGGTAATCCGCCCCGGCCCAGGCAGCTGTGAGGGCCAGGTGCCGGGCCAGCCCGGCGCAGCGTTCAGCTCCATACCCTCGCGGATCATGGTGCCGATACGACCGGTGGTGACGCTGTTGAAGTCGCCGGCGATGACGACCGGCCCCTCCAGAGGCGTGACCCGCGCCGTCAGGGAGGTGACCTGGGAAATCTGCCCATATTGGCCTTCGAACGGCCAGGGCCGGGTCAGATGGGTGACGATGAAGGTCATGGGCCCCAGCGGCGTCTCCCCACGCGCCATGACCGCGTGCAGCCCATCGTGTCGACGTCCGAACTCTTCGATCGGGAAGCGCGCGGCGATGATGGCGCGGTTGAGCAGGTCGCCCTGAACGGAGGTGTCGGTGCGATACGGATAGCCGGCCAGCAGGGTGTCGATCTGGTCGCGGGTCGCGGGACCCATCTCGATCAACAGGATGACGTCGGGATCAGCCGCCTCGATGGACCGGCGCATGGCCTCAACGTCGGTGTTGCGGACCCACACATTGGCTGAATAGACGCGGATGATGGGGGCTTCCGGGGCCGGCCGCCCGCCTTCCGGGGCCCATTGGGGCCAGACCACAAACAACAGCCCGAGGCCGACCAGCCCCGCCATCAGCTGGTTCAATCGCAGGCGTAGAAACAGATAGGTCACCAGCAGGATGCCGGTTCCGACCAGGGCCGGTGAGGTGAACTGTGCCAGAATGTCGGTCCAGCGGTGCCCATTGTTCATCAGCGTGGCCAGCAGAATGGCCGCTGGAACGCCAAGCGGGATCAACAGGAACAGGCCCAGGAAAAATTTCATCCGAGGCGGACCGCCGTACCCGATACGGCCACCATCAGCATTGAGCCTGTGTCTCCAAGCGTCTCATAGTCGTAGTCGATCCCGACAATTGCGTCGGCACCGAGGCGGCGCGCTGCCTCGCTCATTTCCTTCATCGCCTCTTCGCGGGCCTCGCGCAGGACCTTTTCGTAGGAGCCTGAGCGTCCGCCGATGACATCGCGAATGCCGGCAAAAACGTCGCGGAAGATGTTGGCCCCCAGGATCGCTTCACCCGCAACCACGCCCAGATACTCGCGGACCGGTCGTCCTTCGATGGTGGGCGTGGTGGAAACGATCATGTTTAATCTCCTTGGCGAACCGAAAGTTTGGGGTAAGCGTTACGGTCGGGGGCGAGGGGAGTTCGGATATGGCGCGCAGCATACGCGATATCGAGAAAATCTGGTCGAATGTTGAAGGCGTTCGAAAACTGTCCGACCGCGCCGTTGCGGTGGGACCGTTCGGCATCGGCATGGATGGTCTGCTGACGTGGATTCCGTGGGTCGGTGATGTCTATACGGTCGGGGCCGGGGGCTGGCTGATGATTCAGGCCATGCGCGCGCAGGCCACGCCGGGCACCCTGTTGAAGATGGCGGCCTATCTGGCCTCGGATACAGCGACGGCCGCGATCCCGTTCGGCGGGGCTGTCGTCGATACGCTGTTCCCCGCCCACGCCATGGCGGCTCGCGCCCTGCAAAAGGATATCGAGGCGACCCATTGGGTTGAGGCCGATGAGGACGACGCCAAGGCGTCCGGTGCCCATGACGGCCACGTCGAGGCGGGCCGTCAGGCGGGCAAATCGCGCGTGGTCTATCTGGGCAAGTCGGAACCGGCCGACCAGATTGCCAGCCGCCGCGCCTGATCGCATTCGACCAGGGCCTCGGCCCGCTCAAGATAGACCCGCTCAAGATCAGCCCAGGTCACCGGGCCGTCTTCGGGCAGGATCGGCAGCCGACAGGCTGTGCTCGCCTGAACCGGCGGCTCAATCCGGGGCGGCGGCGGCTGTGCAGGCGAGCGTGTCCAGCTCGCACACCCGGCGGTCAGCGTCACGCAGCCGATCCACCCGGCCAGGATCAATCTCGACAGTCGCATCGGCGGCTCCTTCGGACAGGGCCTGAGCCCGTTCAGTAATTTCAACGGTTCGGACGATGACGCGGGTGGCCTCCGCCACGTCCGCCTGCTGTTTTTCCAGCCACACGACCTCGGTGCGGCGGTTGGCGGCATCGACTTCGGCGTAATCGGCCCGCGCCGCCGCCCGCTCAAGCCGGCTTTCGTCCGACCACAGCAACCAGGCCGTCAGCCCGTCTGCCCAGCGCCCGATCAGGATGACGGCGATGATGACGGCGGCGAGCGCCACGAGCACGGCCATTACCTTGCCCAGGCGCGTCAGGTCGCCGAAACGGATCACAGCGCCAGCTCGAAATGCGGCGAATCCGTCTCACCCCGCTCGCGCGGCTGGCCGTCCCGGTCCCAATCGGCCCCCCAGCGGATGGCGATGCCCAGCTCCTTGGCGGCATCGAACATGGCCCGCGAGATCGCATCGAACTTCGTCAGGTCGGACCAGTCGATGGGAAACGGAGCCAGATCCACCGCATGGCCATAGCCGGTCATGGGGTTGACGAAATGTCGGCTGTTCAGGGTCCAGGTCACCTTGCGCCCCGGCTTGGTTCGGCCTTGGGCATAGAGCTGTTTCTGGCGCTCCGGCGTGCGGACGCCCTCTAGGACGGTGAAGTCCTGACGGCTGAGCTGAATGGCCCGCTCGACCACGCGGATCAGGTCAGGGTGAACGCCTTGCAGGCGGGTTCGGCTGCGCGCCGACAGAACATGGGTCATGCCACCCCCCGGACCTTTTCGAGGGACTTCAGGCCGAGCATGGCAGCGGCGAAGGTAAGCCAGAGGGCGAGATAGGCCTCGCCCATCGGACGACCGATCACCGGGCCAATCAGGCCGGCATAGAGAACGCCGAGCATGGCGGCCCACCCGGCGGCCGGTCGCCACAGACGATCAAAGGCCTGCCACAACGGATGGCGGCGGATCGGGTGATCGGGAAGCGGTATGGGGTCAATCATGGTGTCGTCCAGCAGGGGTATTGAGCGGAGAAGTGTCCGGTGTTGCGCTCGGCGGGGCACGAAGGCGGGGTGACCTCCCGCTTGACGCCCGCATTTGCGCGCCGCATGACCGGGCCCGACTGGAGGCCCCCTTGAGCAGCAAACCCTTGTCTCTGACCGAAGGCTTCGCCGCGCCCGATCGGGCGGCGTGGAAAAAGGCAGCGTCAAAAACAGCCCCGGATGCCCGCTTCGACGCGTTGATCCGGCGCAGCCTGGACGGGATCGAGATCGGGCCGCTGTACGGCGCGTGGAACGCGGGCGCGGCCCCGTCGGCCCGCAAGGGCGTGGCGGCGGACCCGACGCGCCCATGGGATCTTCGCAACGCGGTGTTCGCCCATGATCCGGGCGAGGCGAACCGGGCGTCGCTGACGGCGTTGGCGCAAGGCGCGGCCTCCATTCTGCTGCCGGTCGAGGCGGCAGGGATCGGCTCGGCCGACGATATGGCGGCGGCGCTGGACGGGGTGCTGCTGGAGCTGGCGACCGTGGCCCTGGACGCTGGCGCGCGCGCCGTGGAGGCCGCGAACTGGCTGGCGGTCGTAGCCAAGGGCTCGCCCCAGGCGAAGTTGGCCTTCCATCTGGACCCGGTCAGTTTGATGGCGCGCGAGGGGCCGGACCTGTTCGATTCCGCTGTGCAAACGGCGATGCGGCACGAGGGGGCCTATCCGAACGTCGAGCTGTTCCTAGGCTCGGGCCGGTTTGTCCATGAGGCCGGTGGAACCGAGGCGCAGGAACTGGCGGTGATGCTGGCCTCGGCTGTGGCTTATGCGCGGGCGCTGGAGGCCGCAGGGATGTCCAGCGAGGCGGCGCTGTCGCGCGTGACGCTGGGTCTGACGGTCGACAACATGATGTTCATCAGCCTGGCCAAGACGCGGGCCGCGCGCGCACTCTGGGCACAGGTATGCGCGGTCTCGGGCGTGTCGGTTCCGGCGCGGATCGAGGCGCGGTCGTCACGGCGGATGCTGTCGGCGGCGGACCCCTGGACCAATCTGCTGAGGTTGACGGCGGCGGGCTTTGGAGCCGGGGCCGGCGGGGCCGATGCGGTGGTGCTGGACCCGTTTGATGTGACGGCTGAAACGTCGACACCGCTGGCGCTCAGGCAGGCGCGCAATATCCAGCTGATCTTGATGGAGGAGGCCCATTTGGGGCGGGTGGCCGATCCCGCCGGTGGGTCCTGGTTTGTCGAAAGCCTGACTCGTGATCTGGCCGGGGCGGCGTGGGCCGAGTTCCAGAAGATTGAGGCCGGGGGCGGGGTGTTGGCCTCGCTGGACCGGCTGGCTGATGAGGTTTCTGGCGCGCGGTCCGAACGCGACCGGCAGCTCAAGGACGGCGAACGCCAGATGATCGGGGTGACCGTGCATCGTCCGGCAGATGCGGCGGTGGTGGTCAGCGAGGCCGCGATGGGCCGGTTCGCACCGGTGAGTTTGACTGCGGCGTTTGAGGGGGTGTCGTGATGGGGTTCGTTCCACCACTCGCTTCTCGGGAGAAGGAGCATGAAGCATGACCATTCCCGCAGATTTCTCGAAGATCGCCTTGGCACCCACTCATGTCGCCACGTCCGCAGCCGACGCCCCCCTGTGGATCACGCCGGAGCGGATTGCGGTTGACCCGGTCTATGGGCCAGAAGACCTGATCGGCGCGGATTTTGCCGGAAGCCTGCCGGGCCAGGCCCCGTTCGGGCGCGGACCTTATCCGACCATGTACGTGACCAACCCGTGGACGGTGCGGCAGTACGCCGGGTTCTCCACGGCGGAGGAATCGAACGCCTTTTACCGACGCAATCTGGCGGCGGGCCAGATGGGGCTGTCGATCGCCTTCGATCTGGCGACGCACCGGGGCTATGACAGTGACCATCCGCGCGTGGCCGGCGATGTCGGCATGGCGGGCGTGGCGATCGATTCCATCCTGGACATGCGCACCCTGTTCGACGGCATCCCGCTGGACAAGATGAGCGTGTCGATGACCATGAACGGCGCGGTCCTGCCGATCATGGCGCTCTATATCGTGGCGGCCGAGGAACAGGGCGTGGCCCCGGCCCAGCTAACCGGGACGATCCAGAACGACATCCTGAAAGAGTTCATGGTGCGGAACACCTATGTGTATCCGCCCGGCCCCTCGATGCGGATCATCTCGGACATCTTCGGCTTCACCAGCCGCGAGATGCCCAAGTTCAACAGCATTTCCATCAGCGGCTATCATATGCAGGAGGCCGGGGCGACGGCGGACCTGGAGCTGGCCTATACGCTGGCCGACGGGGTGGAGTATGCGCGCGCCGGGGTGGCGGCCGGGCTGGACATCGACGCCTTTGCGCCGCGTCTGAGCTTCTTCTGGGCCATCGGCATGAACCCCTTCATGGAGATCGCCAAGCTGCGGGCCGGGCGGCTTCTGTGGGCGCGGCTGATCCAGGACGAATTCCAACCGAAGTCAGCCAAGTCTCTGATGTTGAGGGCGCATTGCCAAACGTCAGGTTGGTCGCTGGCGGCGCAGGATGTGTTCAACAATGTCGCGCGGACGTGCGTGGAGGCCATGGCGGCGGTCGGTGGCGGGACGCAGAGCCTGCACACCAACTCGCTGGACGAGGCCCTGGCCCTGCCGACGGATTTCTCGGCCCGGATTGCGCGCAACACCCAGCTGTTCCTGGCGCGCGAGAGCGACCTGACCTGGACGGCCGATCCGTGGGGCGGGTCGTACTATGTCGAGAAGCTGACGCAGGATCTGGCCGAGCGGGCCTGGGTGCATATCCAGGAGGTCGAAAAGCTGGGCGGCATGGCGGCGGCGATTGAGGCCGGGGTGCCCAAGCGGCGCATCGAGGAGGCCTCGGCCCGCACCCAGGCGCGCATCGACACCGGCCGCCAGACGGTGGTCGGCGTGAACCGGTATCTCAGCGACCTGGAAGACGACATTCCGGTCCTGAAGGTCGACAACGCCGAGGTGCGCCGCACCCAGTTGGAGAAGTTGAAACGCCTGCGCGCCGAGCGGGACGAGGCGACGACGCAAAGGTCGCTGGCCGCCCTGACCGAGGGGGCGCGCGGCGACGCCAATCTGCTGGCGTTGGCGGTCAATGCCGCGCGGGCCAAGGCGACGGTCGGTGAGATGTCCGACGCCCTGGAAGCGGCGTTCGGGCGGCATGAAGCCGTGCCGGAGGTGGTGTCGGGCGTCTATGCTTCGGAGGCCGGAGCCGATCCCAAGATCGACCGAGCGCGGGCCATGGTCGCGGCCTTCGTCGAGAACGACGGCGGGCCGCCGCGCATCCTGATCGCCAAGCTGGGCCAGGACGGCCACGACCGCGGGCAAAAGGTGGTGGCCAGCGCCTATCAGGACCTGGGCTTCGCCGCCGAGGCCGGGCCGCTGTTCCAGACACCGGAAGAGGCCGCCGCAGCGGCGGTGGCCGGCAACGTCCATGCGGTCGGTGCCAGTTCGCTGGCGGCGGGGCATCTGACGCTGGTTCCCGAGTTGAAGGCGGCGCTGAAAAAGCTGGGTCGCGAAGACATCATGATCGTCGTCGGTGGGGTCATCCCGCCGGCGGACGTTGAGCCCCTGATCGAAATGGGGGCCGCCGCCGTCTATCCGCCTGGTTCGGTGATCGCGGACACGGCTGTGAATCTGCTGGAGAAGCTGAACGAAAGACTGGGGTATGCGCAGCCGCAGGCGGGATGAGGACCCGTCTCCTCCCCGCCGCTTCGCAGCAGGGAGGCGACAAATCTTGCCCGTCTCTGCTGTCGTCCACGGAGGTCGACTCGTTCTCGCCTCAATCCCTCGGGGGCGTCGGGTCTTCGCCCGGCGCGGTGGTGAACAGGTCGGACCATTCGGGATGGCGCGCGTACTGGGCGCGGACGTAGGGGCACAGGGGAATGATCTTGAAGTCATTCGCTCGCGCATCCTCGAGCATGAAGGCGAGCAGTTTCGGCGCGACGCCCCGGCCGGCCATGGTTTCGGGCACGCCGGTGTGGTCGGCGCTGATCAGGTGGGGACCACGCCGTGTGATGGTGATCTCGCCCTCGCCCTCAACGCCCTCAATCCGTGCCACATAGCGCCCGTGGCGCTTGTCGGTCATTTCCAGGGTGATGACAGGGTCGGTCATGGTCGGGGTCCTATAGTCGCCGCACCTCGCCCGTCGCGATGACGGGGCCCATGGGGGCGGGGGCGTTCGGTTGGTCCATCGGTTCCAGAGAGACGGTGACGAGCGGGGCCTCGGCGGCCATCGGCTGCATCTCCTCGGATACCTCGTGCATCTGGGCCTGGTTTGGATCGATGACACCGACACGGTGCACGCTGCCGTCGGCCATGGTCACCCACAGGGTCACGGCGCGATTCTCGGGCATGGCCATTTGCATCGTCGGGGCGACATAGAGGCTGCCCGTCTGCGGGTCGTAGGTGATAGTGGCGATCGGCATATCCGGGTCGGCCGCGCTCATCAGGGTCGAGACGCTGACCGGCTGGAAGTCGGGCGAAGAGGCAATGTAATCGCGCTCGACGCGCGGATTGGCGATCAGGAAGGCCAGCCCCGCTACAGACGCCGCCAGCAGGCCTGTGGAGGCCATGGCCCAGCCGCGCCAGAAGCGGGTGGCGCGGTTGTCATTGGCGGGGACCGGGGCGGTCGCGGCCTCGACGCGCGGCCAGACGCCGGCGGGCGGAAGAACCGGCGCGATCTCGTCGATCAGGGGCGACAGGCGCTCATCCCAGGCCTCGACATCGGCAGCGAAGGTGGGGTCGGCGGCGGCGCGGGCCGCCAGGGCCTGGTCGGCCGGGCCGTCGTTCAGGCGCAAGGCGCGTTCGGCGGCCTCGTCGGCGGCGATGTCGTCCCGTTCGCTCATCGCTCCAGGCATCCTTTCAGCTTTTGAAAGCCCCGGCGGATCCAGCTTTTCAGGGTGCCCAGCGGTACGCCGGCGCGCTCGGCCAGGGTTTCATAGGTGTCGCCCTCGAAGAAGGCGGAGCGGATGGCCTCGCGGGCCCGTTCGTCCAGCACCTGAAGACAATCGTGCAGACGACCGGCCTCCTGTCGTGCCTCGAGCCGAGCGGCCGCATCGGGTGTCTCGTCGCGGACCTCGGCGGCCTCATCCAGGGGACGACCGGTCGGGCGGCTGGCCATGGACCGAAGGCGGTCGATCGAGCGGTTGCGCGCAATCGTCGCCAGCCACGTCGTGGGCGCGGCGCGGGCCGGATCATAGGTCGAAGCCCGGTTCCAGACGGTGACATAGACGTCCTGCAAGACATCCTCGGCGAGTTGGCGATCCTTGAGGATACGCACGGCGACGCCAAACAGTTTCGCAGAGGTGGCATCATAGACCCGACGAAACGCCGTCCGGTCACCGCGACCGGTCGCGGTCAGGGCCTGGGCCAGGTCATCGCGTGTCAGGCTGTCGACCATACTCCCTCCGGCTGGGCCGAAGCCCCGAGGGGCCGACCATGTCGGGGTCGGCTCAGATTGTCGAGAGACAGATGGTGCCGCCGGGCAGGATTGAACTGCCGACCTCAGCCTTACCAAGGATGCGCTCTACCACTGAGCTACGGCGGCCTGAATCTGAGGAACCGGGCGTATAGCCAAACCCCTTCGCGGAGGGAAGCCCGAAAGCTAGAATATCGCCATGACCGACGCCGAAAAGCCGCCAAAGCCCGAAAAACCCAAGCCGACGCCGCGCGAAGAGGCGCTGGCCAAGGCGTTGAGGGCGAATCTCAGACGGCGAAAAGCGGGGAAGGGCGGGCCGGCACCGAGCCTGACCGACGACGGTTAGGGACGGACCTCCATGCGCGGACGGACACATCAGAGGCCTCGAGGCCATTGGGGGGCCGCGGCAATCGCGGCAGGCCTCGCGGGCTGGGGTATGGGGGTGTCTGACGCCTCGGCCCAGACCTTCGAAGTCGAACTGGCGACCGACTACATCGAGACATCGACCTTCGTCGATCATCTGAGCGATGCGCCGATGTTGCGGGCTGTCGTCTCTACTGACTTTGCCGCGAACGGCTATGTCGAGGCCTATGTTTCGACCGGATTCGAAGATCCGTTCAGGGACGACAGTTCCGAGGTCGGTATCGAGGTCGGCGGTGACTGGGAGTTTTCGGCGGATCGGTCGCTGAATCTGGCGGTAGGGCGCTGGGCCAACTACGCCGGAGCGGGACTGGACGCCGGAGACTGGTTCGCACGGATCGGCGTCTCCCAGGGCGGTTTCTCAACCAGTGCCTCTTGGCTGGCCGGCGATAGTGATACGGTTGTGCTGAATGCGGACTACGCCATCGAGGCAACCGATCATCTGACAATCCGGCCTGTCGTGGCCTATTTCACCGCCACGGATTCGGTGAATGTCGGCGTCGCAGCAGAATTCGACCTGACCGAGCGCCTGGCCCTTTCCGTGTCCATTGTGGCCCCAGACGGTGAGGACGCAGAGCGTGAGCCGCGTCTTGCCGCGTCGCTGGTCTGGAGGCCGGGACAGCCCGACTGATCGGGAGCTCGGTCACCCTTCGCCTTTTTTCGCCCCTTGATGTAGGAAGCCGATCCCGCTTCGGCCTGTCGCCCGGCGGCGTGTGACTGAAGGATCGACATGGACCGCATCGCCATCGTGGGAGGGGCCCAGCTGAAGGGCGAAATCCCGATCAGCGGGGCCAAGAATTCGGCCATCAAGCTGATGGCGGCGTCGATTCTGACGGATGAGCCGCTTAGGCTGACCAACATGCCGCGGCTGGCGGATACCAAGTTCCTGGGACGTTTGCTGGAACAATTCGGCATCGCCGTGACCGAGAGCAATGGGCCGGACGGGCAGGAGACGCTGTTCCACGCGCGGGAAATCAGCTCGACCTTCGCCCCCTATGATCTGGTCCGTCAGATGCGAGCCAGCTTCAATGTGCTGGGGCCGCTGCTGGCGCGCACCGGCCATGCCAAGGTCAGCCTGCCGGGCGGATGCACCATTGGGGCAAGACCGGTCGATCTGCACATAGAGGCGCTGGCGAAACTCGGTGCCCAGATGGAAATGTCCGAGGGCTATGTCTCGGCCCTGGCGCCTAACGGGTTGCAGGGCACCGAGATCGAATTCCCCTTCGTCTCGGTCGGGGCGACCGAGCATACTTTGCTGGCCGCCGTCATGGCCCACGGCACGACGGTCCTGAAGAATGCCGCGCGTGAGCCCGAGATCGGTGACCTGGCCCGCTGTCTGGTGTCTATGGGCGCGAAGATCGAAGGCATTGATACGGACACCCTGGTGATCGAGGGCGTGACCTCGCTGCACGGCACCACCTGGTCGGTCATCCCGGACCGGATCGAGATGGGCTCCTATGCCGTAGCCGCCGCCATGGCCGGGGGCGAGGTACGGATCACCAAGGCGCGGCCTGAGCTGATCCAAGCCCTGACCGACAAGATGATCGAGGCGGGCGTTGATATTGAACCGACCGCGGACGGGGTGATCGTGCGCCGTGATCCGACGCAGCGCCTCAAGGCCGTCAATGTGACGACTGAGGTCTATCCCGGCTTTGCCACCGATCTGCAGGCCCAGTTCATGGCCCTGATGACCCTGGCCGAGGGCGAGAGCGTCATCCACGAGAACATCTTCGAGAACCGCTTCATGCATGCGCCCGAGCTGGGCCGACTGGGGGCCGAGATCCACGTCCACGCCGGCGAGGCGCGGGTGGTCGGGGTCGAACACCTGAAGGGCGCCCCGGTCATGGCCACCGATCTGCGGGCGTCGATCAGCCTGGTCATCGCCGGTCTGGCGGCCGAGGGTGAAACCACAGTGGGCCGGGTCTATCACCTGGATCGCGGCTTCGAGCGGATGGAAGAAAAGCTGAGTGCCTGTGGCGCGCGGGTGCGACGGATCAAGGGTGACGGTGATGGGCGCTGACGACCGGCCCAGCTGTGCTGACCTGCCGCCGCTTCGGCTGCTGGCGCAGGACGAAGACGACCTGGCCATTCTGTCGGCGGCCCTCCAGAATGCCGTGATCCGGCGCGGCGACATTTCATGGGAGCGGCGTGGACGGCGGTTGACGGCGCGGTTGACGCGCTTTCGTTGGGAAGCGGATGCCGAATGCGCCCGGGTGCTGGCGGCGGTTCAACTGGGCGATGTCAGCCGTGTTCGCGCGCGCGGCATGCCGAAATCACCCGACGCCATGCTTGAATTGCTGGCCGTCTCCTACGAACCTGAGGTGCCCCCCGGTGGAGCCTTTACCTTCATGTTCGCCGGAGGGGCGGACCTCCAGGCCGATGTCGAGTGCATCGACGCGGTCCTGGCGGATCTGACGGAATCCTGGCCGGCGCGGGCCGCGCCCGCCCACGAAGAGGCGCTGGACGAATGAGCGAGGGGGCGACGCACCGGATCAAGGGGATCCAATTGGACCCGGACGGTCTGTCCGGGGCTTCGGCCGAGGTCGAGCACGAGCGTCGCGTCGCGATCTATGATCTGGTTGAAGAGAGCGACTTCCGGCCCGACGGCGCGCCGGGTGGCCCCTATGATCTGATGCTGGGACTGAAGGACAATCGCCTGTCTATGGATGTGACCGGGCCGGACTATCGTCGAGGGCACATGCTATCGCTGACCCCACTGCGCGGAGTGGTCAAGGACTATGAGCTGATCTGCGAAAGCTATCTCCAGGCCGTGCGCGGGGCCTCCCAAGCCCAGATCGAGGCGGTGGATATGGGCCGTCGCGGCCTGCACGACGAAGGCGCGCGCATTCTGAAAGAACGCCTCGACGGCAAGATCGACGTGGACCACGAGACAAGCCGGCGTCTGTTCACCTTGGTCGTGGCACTGTGCAAGCGGGGCTGAACCGAGAGCCGGGGTGACGAACCGCTGCTTTTGGTGCATAAGCCGCCGGCTTTTACCGGTTCGCGTGCGGCCCCGCGCGGATCGGCTTGTCTTTTCAGGGCCAGAGAGACCGCATGGCGAAGGAAGAACTGCTCGAGTTTCCCGGTGTAGTCTCGGAACTGCTGCCAAACGCGACCTTTCGCGTGACACTCGACGACAGCGGTCACGAGATCATCGCCCACACGGCCGGCAAGATGCGCAAGAACCGCATCCGCGTGCTGGCGGGCGACAAGGTGCTGGTCGAAATGACCCCCTATGACCTGACCAAGGGTCGCATCACCTACCGCTTCAAGTAAGGCGAGGCTCGTCATGAGCCGCGCGCCCCTGATTCTGGCTTCGGCCAGCCCGCGCCGTCTGGAGCTTCTGGCCCAGATCGGCGTGCGGCCTGACGCCGTCATGGCCGCCGATGTCGATGAGACACCGCTGAAGGATGAAACGCCGCGCCGGCTGGTGCTGCGCCTGGCTGGGCTCAAGGCGGCGGCGATTGCCGAGCAGAGGCCGGACGCCTTTGTCCTGGGTGCCGATACCATCGTGGCAGTGGGCACGCGCATCCTAGGCAAGCCGGTCGATGCGGCGGACGCCGAACGGATGTTGAGGCTGATGGGCGGACGGGCGCACAAGGTGCTGACTGGCGTGGTGCTAATCGCGCCCGGCGGACGGCGGAGCGAGCGACTGTCGGAGACGCGGATCAAGTTCCGGCTTCTGTCGGATGCCGACATCGCGCGCCACATGGGCGCCGGTGAATGGAAAGACGCCGCCGGCGCCTACAAGATCCAGGGCGTGGCCGGGGCGGATGTGGCCTTCCTGTCGGGCTCCCATAGTTCGGTGGTCGGCCTGCCGCTCTTTGAGACGCATAATCTCCTGACCGGGCTGGGTTGGCGGCCGTGAGCGGCGTCGAGGTCTTTCTGGACGACACGCCGGGTGAGACGCGGGGCGCTCTGTTCCGGAACGGGCGACCTGAGCGACTTATCATCCAGCGCGACGACGACGTGGCGGCCCACAGGCTCGGCGCGCGATCCGTCGGGCGCGTGGCGCGGATCGAACCGGCGCTGAAAGGTGCCTTCGTTGATCTGGGTGTTGGAGCGCCGTTCGGCTTTCTCCCAGGCAAGGGCGTCGGCGAGGGCGCCCGCGTCCAGGTCGAGGTCACGGCGGAGCCGCGTGACGGCAAGGGCCCGGCGCTGAGGCTGACAGGGCCGGGTGACGGCGAGGCGCGACTGCTGGCGGCCGGGCCGGATGTGCGAGCGGTCCTGTCCGGCTGGGCACCCAGTGTTGAGCCGGTCGAAGGGGTGGACGCGATCCAGGCTGTCCGCGAAGCGGAAGAGGAGGCGCTAGGCACCGGCGTCGTCCTTGAGAGCGTCGGCCTGGACCTGCGAATCGAGCGCACCCGGGCCATGACGGTCGTCGATCTGGACTGGGCCCCCGCGACGCATCTGCATGGCGCGCAGGCTCGCGCCAGGGCCAACGATCGCGGGATTGCGGAGGCGGCGCGTTTGATTCGGCTGAGATCCTGGGGTGGTCTGGCGTCGATCGACCTGATCGGAACGGGATTCGACGGTGACAGGGTCGCGATCTCCGCCAGGGCAGCGTTCGAAGGCGAGGCGGGGCTGGTCGTCGGGCCGGTCAATCGATTTGGCGTCCTGATGCTGTCACGGGCCTGGCGACGTCGACCGATTGACGACATTTTGCTGGACGGCGACGGACGCCGCTCGCTGCGGACACGCGCGGCGGACATTGTGCGCGCCCTGAGATTCGCCCTGTTGTCCGAACGCGGCGCGCCGACGATCACCGCGCGCTGTATGTCGCAAGAAACCGAACGGGCCGCACCATGGGTCGCCGCGCTCGGCCCGCGTGCGCGTCTGGTCGCCGATGACGGGATCGCGGCCGGTCACTTCAAGCTGGAGGAAGGCTGATGGCCGCCAAATGCCCGATCTGCAAAAAGGCACCGGCGACGCCGGAGTTTCGCCCCTTCTGTTCGCGCCGGTGCGCCGATGTCGACCTTCAAGGTTGGCTGTCTGGCCGCTATGCCATCGCCGCCCAGGAAGAAGATGAGCCGGACGCCGAGGCCTTGTCACAACCCGTGCCTGACAAGGATTGAAAGGGCCGCTGGACAGGCGCAAACGCCTCGCCTATAGACCCCGCTCCCGCGCAGGCGGGGCCAGATGCCTGGGTAGCTCAGTTGGTAGAGCAGCGGATTGAAAATCCGCGTGTCGGTGGTTCGAATCCGCCCCCAGGCACCATTCCCCCTACAACCGAGTTTGCCACGTCAATGCCATGATCTTTGGGGATCGTCGGCCCATGGCATATCGGCGATCAGCAAATTTGGCGGCGTCACGCGGCTTCCCCCGTCAGGTGAAAAGGTCGCACTCGCCCTTGACGCTCCCGCAGTGCTTCGCCAAAGGAGCCTGACCGCCAAAGTCTTTGGCGGAGAATTTCGCCGCGTCGAGCGGGTGGGGCGTTGCCTCAATCTCTCGGCGCATTTGGGTAGTTGGGCGAGAGCGCAATGACGCGCTTGTCGCCCGGTCTTTAGGTGTCAGACCAAGCAGGAACTGGCGAACGATGATCGATACGAAGAAAACCAACCTCCTCCTCGCGTTCGCCGGAGCCCTCGTGCTCGCCACGGCAGCTCCAGCGATGGCGGCCCCCACCACCCCGGCTGCCGGCGATACCGCCGCCGCCGCTCCCGCCGCTGAAGGTGCCGCTGCCGCTGATGCGGCCGCCACCCCGGCTGCTGATGCCGCTGCTCCGGCTGCGGAAGCAGATCCCGCTCAGGTCGGCGGTGAATCGCATGGCGAACTCACCCCGGTCGGCATGTTCCTTCAGGCCGCCATGGTCGTGAAGGTCGTGATGATCGGCCTGCTGCTGGCCTCGGTCCTGTCGTGGACCCTGCTGCTGATCAAGATTTTTGAACTGGGCGGTCTGAACCGCGCTTCGGATCGCTTCCTGGAAGCCTTCCGCGGTGCCAACACCCTGTCGGAAATCCGCCGTATCGCGATTTCGGATGAGTTCGAAGGCAACCCGCTGGCCGACATGGCCGCTGCGGCGACCGACGAAGTCGAAATCGGTCGTCAGGCCGGTCTGGACGTCGCCGGTGCCAACCGCGACTCCACCGTTTCGCGCGCTTCGGCCGCTGTCGCCGCCGTGCAGGCGGGCTTGGCCAAGCGCCTTGCCGGTGGTCAGACCTTCCTGGCTTCGGTCGGTTCGGCCGGTCCGTTCATCGGTCTGTTCGCCACCGTCTACGGGATCATGAACTCGTTCATCGGGATCGCGAACACCAACACCACCAACCTGGCCGTCGTGGCCCCGGGTATCGCTGAGGCCCTGTTGGCCACCGCGATCGGCCTCTTCGCCGCTATCCCGGCGGTTATCTTCTACAACTACTTCCAGGTTCGCATCTCGAACTTCGGCACCCGCGCTGACCAGTTCGGCACGGAACTGCTGAACCGCGTCTCGCGTCAGCTCGACCGGGGGGCGTAACCTAGATGGCCGCCAAACTCTCCGGACCTGGCGGCGGGTCGAAGTACACCGTCGAGCAGAACAACGAGATCAACGTCACCCCCTTCGTGGATGTGATGCTCGTCCTGCTCATCATCTTCATGGTGGCCGCGCCCCTGGCGTCGGTGAACGTGGAGGTGGACCTACCGACGGCGGTCGCCCCGCCTGCGGATAACCCGCCGAAGCCGGTGTACATTTCGATTCAGTCTAATGATCGTGTGTACATCGGGGACTTCCCTGTTCAGATCGAAGACTTGGGCACGGAACTGAACGCCAACATCGGAACCCGCAATCCCACGGAAGAGCGTATCTTCATCCGTGGTGACCAGGAGCTTCGATATGGCACCTTCATGCGCGTGATGAACTCGCTTCAGGATGCCGGATTCTATTCGGTGGCCCTGGTCGGCGAAGACAACGCGCCGGCGAGCTAGGGAGAGGAAGCATGACAGAAGAAGTCGTTCGTCGTCGCGACCCAATCCTGGACCCGCCGCGCAAGAGGGGTCTGTTCGGGCTGCCGGGTCATATCCTGGCGATCATCGGCGCGGTCATCATCGTGGCCCACGCCTTGGTGATCTACGGGGTGTATAAGCAGAAGTTCGAGCTGGAGCTGCGTCAGTACTCGGATGAAGCGGTCGAGGTCGAGATCATTGACCCGATCCCGCCTCCTCCTCCTCCGCCGCCGCCGCCGCCGCCGCCGGACACACCTCCGCCGCCCAAACTGCAGGTGCGTGAAGCGATCATCCCGCCGAATGCGCCGGCCGCGCCTCCGCCGTTCGTTACCCAGACGACCGAAAAGGAGGACCGGGTTGAGTATCAGGGGCCGCCCCAGATCACTCAGTCGCCGCCGCCGCCGCCGGCTCCGCCGGCTCCGCCGCGGCCTTCGGTGATCACCAGCGTCCAGTGGTCGCGCCAGCCGGCTCCGGAATTCCCGGAACGGGCCGCCTCCCGGAATATTGAATCCGGGTCGGTGACGTTGCTCTGCAACGTGGCTGCCAACGGACAGGCATCGAACTGCTCGATCGTTTCCGAAGATCCGGAAGGGTCTGGTTTTGGACAGGCTGCCCTGCGGTCCATGTCACGAGCCCGGTTCTCACCCCGGACGGTCGATGGCGTTGCTGAAGGCGGTCAAGCCCGCTTTACGATCCGCTTCCGTCTCGAGTAGTCGGAAAATCGGCTCTAGAAGATTGAGAACGCCCCGGAGTTTCGGCTCCGGGGCGTTTTCTTTTGCCAAATCGGACCAGGGTGGGTTTGATGGGGATCGCAAAAGGCCGTCTGACGATCTGGGCGTGTCCGGCGCTGCAATTGGAGTTGTCCCGTGAAGCTGAACCGCACCCTTCTTGTCCTGTCCGCGCTCGCGCTCCTTGGGGCCCCCATTGCGGCCTGTACGTACAACGAAGCGCTCGGTCGTGATCAGCTTGTCCTGGTGGATGACAGCGCGCTTGCCAACGCCGGGCAGCAGGCTTGGGCGCAGGCGCTTCAGGCCAATGAGGTTTCGCGCAATCCCGCCCAGAATGAGCGGCTGCGGCGGGTCGGTGGGCGCATCGTCCAGGCGGCCGGGCTGGGCAACCAGAGCTGGGAGTATGCCGTCTTCGTTTCCGAACAGCCCAACGCCTTTGTCCTGCCAGGCGGCCGGATGGGCGTGACCACAGCCCTGCTGCACATGACCACCAATGACGACCAGTTGGCGACGGTGATCGGCCACGAGGCGGCCCACGTCCTGGCGCGCCATTCCGCCGAGCGATACTCCCAGTCAGCCTTGGCCCAGACCGGAGTGCAGATCGCCACGGGTGTTTCCGGCGAATACGGGCAGGCTGTCGGGGCGCTGGGTGGTATCGGCGCACAACTGGGCATCCTGTTGCCGTTCTCGCGTCGTCATGAGCTGGAGGCAGACCGGATCGGCGTCGACATCATGCAGCGCGCCGGCTACCGCCCGCGCGAAGCCATCACCCTGTGGCGAGCCATGGCGGCGCAAGGGGGCGGATCGTCGCCGGAGTTCGCCTCGACCCACCCGTCGGATTCGACACGGATTGCCGCCCTGGAAGCCTATCTGACCGAGCGCGGCTGGTAGGGCGAAGCCTCCACGCGATTCATCCATCTTGAACCGGCTCGCGGGTGCGGCTAGAAGCGCCCCCTTGCTTGAAAGAGCGCCGCCCTAGCTCAGTTGGTTAGAGCGCCAGATTGTGGCTCTGGAGGTCTCCCGTTCGATCCGGGAGGGCGGTACCATTCCAATCGTTCGACCCGGCGCGCGACCGTGCGCCGGGTTGACGCACATGAGGCGACCTGTCTCTGTGCGGACAACATGGCCGACAAGGCCGGTTTCCAAAGCACGCGCAGACGTGCCGGGAACGTCGTTCAGGAGAGTGACGCGTGACAGCTCAAGCCGTGATTCCGGGGCTTTTGCCCGCCCCGACGAACCACCGCGAACTGGTGGAATGGGTTGGCGGGATTGCCGCCCTGACCAAGCCGGATCGTGTCCATTGGTGCGATGGTTCGCAGGCCGAGGCGGACCGCCTGGCCGAGGAACTGGTTGAGGCCGGCACCTTGAAGCGGCTCGACCCGGTCAAGCGCCCGAATTCCTTCTATGCGGCGTCCGATCCGCGCGACGTCGCGCGCGTGGAAAGCCAGACCTTTATCTGTTCGGAAAATGAGATCGACGCCGGCCCGACGAACAACTGGGCTGAGCCGACCGAGATGCGCGCGCGCCTGGACGGCCTGTTCGACGGCGCGATGAAGGGCCGCACGATGTATGTCGTGCCCTTCTGCATGGGGCCGCTGGGCTCGCCGATCTCGGCTCTGGGCGTCGAGATCACCGACAGTGCCTATGTCGTCCTGTCGATGCGCGTGATGACCCGCATGGGCAAGGGGGCCCTGGATCTGCTGGGCGACGACGGCTTCTTTGTGCCGGCGGTTCATACCCTGGGGGCCCCGCTTGCGGCCGGTCAGGCCGATGTGCCGTGGCCCTGCAACGAGAACAAATGGATCGTCCATTTCCCCGAGACGCGGGAAATCTGGTCGTTCGGCTCGGGCTACGGCGGCAACGCTCTGCTGGGTAAGAAATGCTACGCCCTGCGGATCGCCTCGGTGATGGCCCGCGACGAAGGCTGGCTGGCCGAGCACATGCTCATCCTCAAGCTGACCTCGCCTGAGGGCGTGCAGAAATATGTGGCGGCGGCTTTCCCGTCGGCCTGCGGCAAGACCAATCTGGCCATGCTGGAACCCACCCTGGACGGCTGGAAGGCCGAGACGGTCGGCGACGACATCGCCTGGATGCGCTTTGGCCAGGATGGTCGGCTCTATGCCATCAACCCGGAGTTCGGCTTCTTCGGCGTGGCTCCCGGTACCAGCGCCAAGACCAACAAGAACGCCCTGGCGACGCTGCGCGAGAACACCATCTTCACCAACGTCGCCCTGACGGATGACGGCGATGTGTGGTGGGAAGGCATGACCGATGTTCCGCCCGCCCGTCTGACCGACTGGCGCGGCAAGGAATGGACGCCTGAAACGCCCGGCCCGGCAGCGCACGGCAATGCCCGCTTCGCCTCACCGGCCAGCCAGTGCCCGGCCATCGCGCCGGAATGGGAAGACCCTGCTGGCGTGCCGATCTCGGCGATCCTGTTCGGCGGTCGTCGCGCCTCGGCGGTGCCGCTGGTGACCGAAGCCTTCGATTGGGAACACGGGGTGTTCATGGCCTCGAACGTGGCGTCCGAAGGGACCGCGGCGGCCGAGAACAAGGTCGGCGAGCTGCGCCGCGATCCGTTCGCGATGCTGCCCTTCTGTGGCTACAACATGGGCGACTACTTCGCGCACTGGCTGCGCATGGGCGCCCAGGCCGACGCCGACAAGCTGCCCAAGATCTATTTCGTCAACTGGTTCCGCAAGGACCGCAACGGCAAGTTCGCCTGGCCGGGCTTCGGCGAGAACTCGCGCGTGCTGAAGTGGATCGTCGAGCGCCTGGACGGCAAGGCCGAGGCCCAGGATACCGCCATCGGCCGCACGCCGGTGGCCGGGTCGCTGGATCTGGATGGCCTGGACATGTCCGAAGAGCACCTGGACCTGTTGCTCAACGTCGATCCGGTGATCTGGCGCGAAGAGGCGTCTCTGGTTCCGGCCCACTATGAACGCTTTGGTGATCGTCTGCCCAAGGCCCTGTGGGACCAGCTGGCGGCCCTGAATGCACGCCTCGAAGCTCTGGAAGCCAAGGCCGCCGGCGAGCGGGTTTCGGAACACGCCTGATCGGAGCGCCCCGGTCGCATGACCCAGGCTGACGTTGTCGTTGTCGGAGCCGGGGCCATGGGCCTGGCGACGGCGGCTGCATTGCGGTTGGCCGGTCGGGACGTGGTCGTCCTGGCCCCCGAGGAGGTCAGCGCCTCGGCCCTGGCCGCGGGCATGCTGGCACCGGCGTTTGAAAGCGCATTGGACGGGATGTCGTCGCCGGATGCGGCGAGGCTTCGTCATGCCCGTGACCTTTGGGTGGACTTTGCCGACCAGACAGGTGTTGAGCTGTACCGGGATGGTGCCGAATGGCGCGGCCCCGAGGCCGAGGCCATGGCAAGCCGACTACGCGATCTTGGCTTTGTCGCCCATCAAGATGGTGCCACCGTCTTTACGCCCGAGGACTGGCGGCTGGACGCCAGGGGGGCCCTGGCAGCTCTGAGCCGGGGTATCGCGCGACGGGTCGGGCGGCTGATCCAGCTTGAGCCGGTGCCCGAGGGGTGGCGTCTGACGGATGATCGCAACGTCGTATCCGTGGCGCGGCAGGTCGTTCTGGCGACGGGATGGGCACCGCTGAGCTGCGGCGTGCCGCTGCCGCCCATCCACCCAATCCGCGGCCAGGCGGTGCGCGTATCGGGTCCCTGTCCCGACCATGTCGTGCGCGCCACCGGCGTCTATGTGGTGCCTCAGGGCGATGGCGGAGCCATCATCGGAGCGACGATGGAGGAGGGCCGCAACGATCTGGCGCCGGACCCGGACGTCACGGCGCGGCTGTTATCCCTGGCCCGGAAGGCCTGTCCTGAGCTGGAGGTCGCGGCCGTTGTGTCGGCCTATGCGGGTGTCAGGGGGGCCAGCCCGGATGGCTGGCCCTATGCCGGCCTGCTCCGACCTGGCCTGGGCGTCGCCCTGGCCCCGCGCCGCAGCGGATGGCTGCTGGCGGCTCTGGTGGCCGGTGAGGTGGTCCGTGCCCTGGAAGGTCGCGACCCGGGCCCGCATGCGGCTCCAATGAGCCCGGGTCGCTTCGCCTGAGCGTCAGCCGACGTTGAACGTCAGCGGGATGGTGACGCGGGCACCCTCGACAGCCTGGCCGTCAACGGTGCGGGGGCTGAGCCGGAAGTAGCGACTGAGCGACAAGGCGGCATTGCCGAAGCCCTCGCCGGCCGGCGTTTCGGAGACGACCGTACAGCCGCTGACCGCTCCGGTCCCTGTCACCCGGCAGCTCAGCACGGCACGCCCGCTGGTCCCATCGGTCAGAGCACCGCGCGGATAGGCCCGCTCCATCTGGGCGGCGGACGGCTGGCGCACCCACTGGGGATTGCGGATCACCGTCGGAGTGGGAGGTGTCGGCTCTGTGGCCGTTCCCGGGGTTTCCGGTGCCGGTCCGGGGTCCAGGTTGATCGGGCCGTCGCCGGCCGGAGCTGTGACAGGCTCGTCCGGCACCTGGAACGGCGACGTCGGCACATCTGGGCTCACGACCGGGCGCGTGTTGTGGATCGGTAGCGGCGGGGCCGGCGGCTCGGGCGTATCAATCACCGGGACCTCGGGCTCGCGCGGACGCTCCATCATGATGATCGGAGGGTTGTCAGGCTCAGTCACCGTCTGAACCGGCATTTCATAGCGTTGGTTGTACAGCCACACGCCGCCGGCGGCGTGAACCAGGGCGGAGGCGACGACGGCGCCCCAGACCCAGCGAGGTATGGGCTTCTTGTCTTGCTCATATAGGGCGCGGCGCTGGTGACCGTGGCCGGCGGCGGCGATCATCATCATAGTCGTTCTCTCCTCCAGGCCCCCCCAGAGTGTTGGAACGAAGTGTTGGATCGCAGGAGGCGCTTCCCTTGCGGCAGGTTTGGGGCCGAACCGTGCGGAGGATGAGGCAGATAGTGCACTGCGATTTGGGTGCACTAAGTGCACTAAGTGCATTCCGCCGGTCGCAAGCCGGCGACGACAGGCAGTCTAGATCGGCGGCGGCAGGCGAGGAGCCGGTCCAGGCGAGGCGACAGAAAATATAGATAAAACAAAAATCTAATGGACCGAAAAGCGGGCGTTCGCGCCGGCTGGAAAGGTTTGGTTAACCCTGTTTCGCCAAATTCGCCGATCATGCGGACAGACTCACTCGGCGGCGCGGGCCTGATTGAAGGTGCCATTCGGCGCGCGTCCGAGCGCGTCGGCGTGGATTTCGACTTCATGCTGAGCACGGCCCGGCGCGAGAGTTCGCTCAATCCGGCGGCGCGGGCACGCACCTCCAGCGCCTCGGGCCTGTTCCAGTTCATCGAATCAACCTGGCTGGCCACCCTGCACCGTCACGGGGCCGAGCACGGCTATGGCCGGTACGCCTCCATGATCGAACGCACGTCCGACGGCGGCTATCGTGTACGCGACGGCGCACGACGCGAGGTGCTCGACCTGCGATTCGATCCGCAGGCGGCATCCCTGATGGCCGCCGAGCTGGCCAGTGATTCCGCCGCCTACCTGAGGGGCCGGATCGGGCGCGACCCGTCGGGAGGCGAGCTGTATGCGGCGCACTTTCTGGGGCCGGCGGGGGCGGCGCGTCTGATCCAGGCGGTCGAAAGCCGGCCGGGCCAGAGCGGCGCGGCCCTGTTCCCACAGGCGGCAGCGGCCAACCGCTCGATCTTCTATCGGGATGGGCGACCGGCCACCGTGCAGGAAGTCTATGCCAACCTGATCCGCACCGCCGGCGAACAGCCGGGGATTACCGGGCCCGGAACGGCGACCGCTCCCGACATGACGGCGCGCGAGCTGATGATTGCAGAGGGCATGGACCGGCTGCGTCAGAACCGGGCGCTGCTCAACATGATGCTGGGTGAGCCGGGGCAGGGTGGCTCGGCCTTCGAGACCCAGCTGCTGGCCGCGTTCGGGCCGGGGGACGAGGAGCGGGGGTAGAATCCTACTGCGCTGTCCAGCCGCCGTCGACGCTGTAGGCCGTGCCGTTGCACGAGGCCCCGAGATCCGAGACGAGATAGAGGAACAGGCCGGCGATCTCTTCGACCGTGACGAACTTCTTGGTCGGCTGGGCCTTGAGCATGACGTCCTTGATCACCTGATCGGGCGTGATGCCGCGGGTGCGGGCCTGGTCGGCGATCTGGTTTTTGACGATGGGCGTCATCACATAGCCGGGGCAGATGGCGTTGCAGGTGATGCCGTGTTCGGCGACCTCCAGGCCGACGGTCTTGGTCAGGCCGATGACGCCGTGCTTGGCCGCCACATAGGCCGACTTGAACGGTGAGGCGACCAGGCCGTGGGCTGAGGCCAGGTTGACGATGCGCCCGCGTCCTTGCGCCTTCATGATCGGCACCGCCGCGCGGGTCGCATAGAAGGCAGAGGACAGATTGATGGCGATAATCTGATCCCACTTGGCGGTGGGGAATTTCTCGATCGCCTCGACGTGCTGGATGCCCGCGTTGTTGCACAGGATGTCCAGCCGCCCGAACTCGCCCTTGGCGTAGGCGATCAGGTCCGTCACCTCTTCGCCCTTGGACATGTCGGCCCCGTGGTAGCGCACGCGCACGCCACAGGAGGCTTCTAGGTCGCTGCGGGTCCGCTCGATCTCGGCGGGGTCGCCCAGGCCATTCAGAACCACGTCACAGCCCCGCATGGCCAGCGCCCGGGCCAGCCCCTGACCGATGCCCGAGGTCGAGCCGGTGACCACCGCCGCCTGGCCGCGCAGGTCGTAGGGATCATTGGCGGACGGTTGCTCCGTCGCGTCAGGATCGTCCGAAGGTTTGCGAAGCCACTGGAGCATGAAATTCTACAACCGATGAATAAGCCGTCTGGCTGACCCTAGCCCTTTGTTTGCGGGTTCACCACCCCCGAGCGAACTCCGGCGTCAGGCTTGCGTCTTCAGGGTCGGGACACAGCGAATCGTCCCGGAACGGGACAGCCGCCATGTTCGACTTTGGCAAGGATCTGAAGCGATTCATCGCCGCCGGTGTCGGCGGTCAGGCCCGCGATCCGCGTGTTCTGGAGCTGCTGCCGACGGCCATGGTGGCCGAACAGGCCGCTGCCGAAAGCCCGCTGGCGGCTCAGGCCGGCGAGCCCTGGCGTGCCTGGCGGGACGTGGCGTTGATCTGGGTCGGCCATGCTCGCCGCACAGGCCTGACCTCCAGCCTGGACGCGGCTGGACGCGCGGCCCAACAGGCCCTGGAGGCCGCGCCCGCGGGGGCTCCGTTCGCCCTGGCCAGCACGACGGTGGCCGAGGTCCTGTTGGTACGGTTTGATCTCCGCGGGAACCTCCGGGCTTTGGAAGAGGCCGAGGACGCTGTTGGGGCGGCGTCTGACGAACCCAATTCCCGCAAGGCTGAGGCGGCCACCTGTGCGATGCACGCGCGGCTCAGAGCCCGGCGGGCTCTGATGAGCGACGATCCGGCCGCAGTGAGGGCTGCGGCTGCCCTGCTGGATGCGGCCTTGCATCTGGACAGCCGCCGCTCCGGCGATGCCGATCCCTGGCGGCTGGTGCGTGTTGTCGAGCTGCGCATGGAAAGGGCCGAGCTGACCTTGCAGGCGGGCCTTCGCTGGCAGGATGAGCGGCTGTTGGATCAGGCCGGACGCGATCTGCGCATCCTGATGGATCATGTCGACGGCGACCTGTTGCCGGTGACGCGGGCGCGGGCGATGCGGGCCTGTGGCCTGGCGTTGTCGGCCCTGGGGGATATGGCCGGCCAGCCCGCGGCCATGGAGCAGGCGATCGAGCTGATGGCCAGCGCGCGCGAGATGTTCGACGAGGACCATAGCCCCCTGGATGCCGGGGCGATCCTGGCAGCTCAGGCCGAAACCCTGATCCGGTGGCAGGAGCGTGAACCGGTCGCCGCCCTTCTGAGATCGGCCGAAGATTTCCTGACACAAGCCTGGAAGCTGTGCGCGACCCGGTCAACCGCCCTGGAAGTCGAAATCCGGCTCCGCGCGGCCCGCGTGAAGACACTACTGGCTGCCAGCGAAGGCGATGTTGTGACCCTGTCCGGTCAGGAGGCTCGGCTGCGTCAGCGGTTGGCCCGCAGCACGGATGACCCCATCGCCTGGGCGGTCGACCAGCTGAGTCTGGCCCGGGTCTACGAGGCGCTCGATGAACTGGGCTGTCAGCCGGTCCGTGGCTGGGCTGCGGCCTATGCCAGATCCACGGCGGTTGAAACGCTACGCGAGGCGGGGCTGGGTGCCGTAGCTTAGGCCGGGTCGGCGACGACGGTGCCAGGGAAGGGCACGACCTCGGCTGTCGGACGGGCGCTGGTGTCGATGATCGGCAGACGCAGGGTAAAATCAGAGCCCTCGCCGAGCGTGCTTTCAATGGTCAGCACCCCGCCATGCAGCTCGGCCATGGAGCGGACCAGCGACAGGCCAAGCCCTGTTCCCTGCGCGCGCTGTTCCGTTGCGCCGGCCTGTTCATAGGGGCGACCGATCCGCTCAATGTCGGCGGGAGACAGGCCGACCCCGGTGTCCGAGACGCTGATCTCAAGGATGGTGCCCTCGACCCGCACGGCCAGGGTGACCGAGCCATAGCGCGGCGTGAATTTCACCGCATTGGAAAGCAGATTGAGCACCATCTGCTTGAGCGCGCGCTTGTCTGCCTCGACCGGCACGGGGTCAGCCGGAAAGGCCCCGTTCAACTCAACGCCCTTGTCATGCGCCTGAAGCCGGATCAGCCGCATTGCCGCCGAAATGGGATCGCGAGCATCAAATCGCTCGCGCGCCAACTCAAATCGCTCTGCCTCAATCTTGGACATGTCGAGGACGTCGTTGATCAGGTCGAGCAGGTGCCCGCCCGCCTCGTGGATCAGATTGGCGTATTCGAGATAGCGTTCGGGCAGCGGTCCGAACATGCGCTGTCGCATCATGTCCGAGAATCCGATGACGGCATTGAGCGGTGTGCGTAGCTCGTGGCTCATATTGGCCAGAAAGCGGGATTTGCCCTGATGCAGGCTTTCAGCCTCCTGACGGGCAGCGTCGAGCGCCGCCTCGCGCGCCTCCTGATCCGAGACGTCGCGCAGGACGGCCAGCAGGGATCCATCGGGCAGACGACGCAACATAGCCTCGAACTGACGGTCCATGGCGCGGCTGGGAGTGAACCGGACCTGGGCGGCTCCCTCAACTACGGCCGATTGCAGGGCGGCCTGGATGCCCGGTCGACCTCCGGCCTGGACGATGCCGAATAGTCCGTCCTGGGTGAGGTCCGACAACTCGATGCCGGCCTGTCCTCGCCCGAAGGCGGAAAGGAGGCGGCCGTCAGAGGCCAGGCGCAGGCTAAGCAGAGGTTGAGCCCGAAGCACGGCTTCCAGCCGTTGGCGCAGGTTCTGTTCTTCTGCAAGTTCGCCTTCGAGGTCGGACTGGGATCGCAGGAGCCGCCAACCGGCTGAGCCCAACAGCAAGGCAGCGGCCGTCCCCGCCAGTATGGGCTGTACGACCGGCCCGGTTGCCATGGCAACCGCCATGCCGACGGCGGTCGCCACGATTGATCCCGCGGCGGCAATGGCACGCGCTCGACGGCCCCCGATGATCAGGCCAGCGAGCAGAGGCGTGGCGACCCAACTGGCCAGGGGGCCGGCCAGTCCTCCTGACAGCCCGACGGCGAGGGCGGCCCCCGCACACCAGACACAGGCCAGAATCGGTCCGAAGGGCGCAGGTGTCTCTCGCCACAGCGCCAGCCCAACCAGACCCGGCGTCAGGCCAAAGGCCAGTGCCGCCTGCACATAGCCGGTCGTCGCGACATATGGCGTGGCTGTTGCAATGAGGACTGACGCCACACCGACGGCCCACAGGAGGTGCCAGCCCGCAGCCGCCGGATTGGCGGGTGCCGGCAAGGTCGACACAGGCGGGATGGCAACTTCGTTCAAACGGCAGACCTGAAGGCGTGAAGCGGGACGACGGACAGGGCTTGGACTCAACCCTTGTCTCATAGCGTGAGTCGCGGGGGCGGCCCTGCGCGTCAAGTCTGCGCGCCCGTGAGGCGAATGCCGGGAATCGATGACCGAGCAGCTAAAGAGAATGGTAAGCGAAGCGGCGCACTGTGGATCGTCGTATTAGTTGTCTTGGAGCCGCGCGGTGTCGTCGCCTCTGCCAAAGACCGCGGCGGTTGGGGCGGGGTCCGACGAACCGGAAGCTGCCCTCCGTGCCGACCGTCAGCGCCGGGCCTTCCTGCGGATGATGAGCCATGAGCTTCGCACGCCTCTGAACTCGATCATCGGCTTTTCCGACATTCTGAGTGGTGAACCCAACGGCCCATTGGGGGCCCCGCAGTACCGGGAATACGTCGAGATCATCAGGACCAGCGGCCACCGGCTCTTGAGCATGGTGAATGCGGCCCTCGAGATCATTCGGCTGGAGTCCGGCGGCGCCGACCTGGAACAGCAGACCATTGCGCTTGATGACCTCGTTGAGGAAATGATCCAGGCGGTGGCTGGTGAAGCCAGGATGCGCGAGTTGCGTATCGAATTTACACCGCCGACCTCTACGGTGCTGGTCATCGGCGATACGCGAGCCCTCAAGATGGTGGTGGAGCAACTGCTCCAGAATGCCATGACCTGGTCGCCGCCCGGCACGGCCATCAGGGTTCGCGTCCTTGAGGAGAAGGGCCTTGTCCGGCTTGAGATCGCGGACGAGGGCCCAGGCGTCGAGCCGCTGGAGCTGAAGCGCTTGATGCTGCCCTTCGAGCAGGGAGAAGATGCTCTTAGTCGGCGTGGCGAAGGTGCGGGACTGGGCTGGCCATTGGTCCGGCTGCTGGTTCGGGAAATGGCCGGCGAATTCCAGATTGATCCCGGTCTGGGCCGCGGACTGATCGCCAGGGTGACATTGCGCAGCGCGGCCTGAGACTTATGTTGGCGCAAAGCCAACGGAGTCTCCCCCATGTCCGAAGCCGCCTATGACGCCTCTCGCCATCTGAAGGCCGGGCGGGGCAAGATCTATCGCTCTATCATTGAGACGATCGGGGATACGCCCCTGGTCGAGTTGCCCCGTCTGTCGGCCGAGTTGAGGCCGCAGGCGCGCGTGCTGGCCAAGCTGGAGTTTTTCAATCCGATCAGCTCGGTCAAGGACCGTATCGGTGTGGCCATGATCGAGGCGCTGGAACAGGCGGGGAAGATTGGGCCGGACACGGTTCTGATCGAGCCGACCAGCGGCAATACGGGCATCGCCCTGGCCTTCGTGGCGGCGGCCAAGGGGATCAAGTTGATCCTGGTGATGCCGGAATCGATGTCGATGGAACGGCGCAAGATGCTGGCGCTGCTGGGGGCCGAACTGGTGTTGACACCGGCAGAAAAGGGCATGAAGGGCGCGATCGAAATGGCGCAAGCGTTGCTGAATGAGACGCCCGGTGCGATCACGCCCTCCCAGTTCGAAAACCCCGCCAACCCGGAAATTCACAGGAAGACGACCGCTGAGGAAATCTGGGCCGATACGGATGGGGCGGTTGATATCGTGATCTCCGGCGTCGGCACCGGCGGGACTTTGACCGGGGTGGGGCAGGTGCTGAAAGCGCGCAAACCGTCCGTGAAGATGATCGCCGTCGAGCCGGCGGATTCGCCGGTGCTGTCGGGCGGGGCGCCGGGGCCGCACAAGATCCAGGGGATCGGAGCCGGTTTCGCGCCGGCCATTCTGGATCGCTCGATGATCGACGGTGTCGAGACGGTCACCAACGACGAGGCCTTCGACATGGCCCGCAAGGCGGCGCGGATTGAGGGGATTCCGGTCGGGATTTCGTCGGGCGCGGCCCTCACGGCGGCCTTCCGGCAAGCGGCACTGCCCGAGAACAAAGGCAAGACCATCGTTGCCATCATCCCGAGCTTTGCCGAGCGGTATCTGTCGACCGCGTTGTTCGAGGGGCTGTGACAGATTTGAACGCCCGCTCAAGTTTCGCTTGACGCCGATATTTGAATGAGCGTTCAACCCTTCCAGACAGGGAGGATCGCCGTATGGCCGACATGGACGCCGCCACCGCCAAGATGATCGCCAATCTGGAGGCGAACACCGGCAAATCGTTTTCGGACTGGATCGCCCTGGCCAGAGGGGCGGGGCAGGCCAAGCATGGGCAGATGGTGGCCTGGCTGAAGGCCGAGCAGGGACTGACCCACGGCTATGCCAACCTTGTGGCGCACAAGGCCATGGCGTCGGATGCCGGCTCGCAGGATGGCGAGGACCTGTTCGCCGCCATGTTCGCCGGGCCTAAGGCGGCAATCAAACCTGCCTATGACAAGGCGGCGGCGTTTGTTGAGGGGCTGGGCAGCGTCGAGTTCGCGCCCAAGAAGGGCTACACCTCGCTCCGGCGCACCAAGCAGTTCGGGCTGTTGCAACCGTCGACGAAGGACCGACTGGACATCGGCCTGGCACTAAAGGGCGTGGAGCCGGCCGGGCGTCTGGAGGCTGCCGGATCGTGGAACGGAATGGTCAGCCACCGCATCCGCATCGCCGCGCCCGATGAGATTGACGCCGAGGTCGAGGGCTGGCTGCGCCAGGCGTGGGAGCGGGCATGAGTCCGCAGGAGAAGCTGGATACGCGCACCCGGATCGTGCTGGCGGCGATGGAGCTGTTCTGGGCCAAGGGCTACAATTCAACCTCGGTGGCCGACATTCTGAGCCGGACCCAACTGAACGCCGGCAGCCTGTATCATGTGTTTCCGGGTAAGCAGGACGTGCTGGTCGCGGTGCTGGAATTTTACCGCGACGGCATTCAGGAAAATCTGCTCGATCCGGCGTGGGAGGGCGTCGACGATCCGATCGAACGGATATTCGCTCTACTGGATCGGTATCGGTGGATGATCGTGGAGACGGACAACACCTACGGCTGCCCGATCGGGTCGCTGGCGCTGGAGCTGCATGAAGCCGATCCGGTGGTGCGCGAGTTGCTGGCCATCAACTTCACCAACTGGGCGGGCGCGATTGAACGGTGCCTGGAAGAGGCCGGGGAACGGCTGCCCGCCGAGCTGGACCGCCGGGCGTTGTCCGAGTTCGTACTGACGACAATGGAGGGCGGGGTGATGCAGGCCCGGACCTATCGCGATGTGGCCTATTTCGATCGGGGCGTGGCGGCCCTGCGCGACCATTTCGACATGCTGTTGGTCCGCGCCGCCGGGCGGCAGGCGATGGCCTGAGAGGGGAATGCGATGAAGCGATTGATCCTGTCCGTGGCGGTGGGGCTGGCCTTGTTGGCGGGCGCGCCGGCGCGGAGCTGGGCGCAAGAGTTGCCGGCTGCCGAGGTTTCGGCCAAAGACCCGTTCGTCCCGCTCTATCCGCTGATCGGTCGGACGTGGCGAGGAATCAGTCTTGGCCCGGACACCGCAGAGGATGTCGTGCGCTGGGACTGGGCGGTTGACGGTCACGCGGTACGGGCCGTCCATGCCGTCAACGGGGGCGTCTACGGCGGCGAGACGACCTTCTTCCCAGACGGCGAATCCGGGAATTTGATCTTCTCCTATCTTACCTCGGGCGGCTTTCACACGAACGGCAGCCTGACCGTGCGGCCCGATGGGGTGATGGAAATTGAACAGATGGTCCATGGCCTCGACGGATTGGAGAGGCTGCGCTCGACCGTAACGGTTCCTGGGGATGGAACCTATCAGACGCGCACCCTGGTCGAGCGTGACGGTCGGTGGGTTCCCTTCGGCGGCTTCGACTATCGCATCGAAAGTGGAGCGACGGTGCCCCGCCTATCGCGATCAGGAGAACAGTCAGCCGTATCCGTGGGGGAACTTTCGCTCAGCCGCCGGATCGTCGCCAACCCGGGTGAGCCGGGGGATGTGGCGGCCTATCTTCGTATCGAGAATGCCGGGCCGGCAGACCGACTGGTGGCGGTATCGTGCACCTGCGCCGAGCGGATTGAGATGCACCGGATCGACCGATCGGGCGACCGCCCTGCGATGGTGTCGGACGCGAGCTGGGCCGTCGAAGCTGAAGACAGACTTGATGTGCGGCCGGGCAGTCCTCTGCACCTGATGCTGATTGGATTTGATCCCGCCCGGGCGGAGCATGGCCAGGTTGAGCTGGTGCTGAGCTTTGAACAGGCGGGGGACGTTTCGGCAGGGTTCGATCTGACTCCCGACAGTCGCGCGTCCTGGGTGCGGTTTGACTGAAGGCGCGCTGGAAACATCCACAAGCGGTTAACCAACGCAGGCCGATATTACGGCCATGAGCGTGCCGCAGTCCGCACCGCCACCGTCGGATGAATCCGGTTCCCCGTCAGCCGGAGGATCACGTGCGCGCCGTGCCCTCCTGAAGCGGCTGGCGGATGTGGTCAGCCTGCCCGGCAGTCGGGTCAATGCCTTCGAACGCGCGGTTGTCGGTGATCTGCTTGTCGAGATGCTGCGTGACGCCGAACCTGCCGAGCGGATGCGGGTGGCCCGACGATTGGCTGCGCTCACGGAAATCCCGGACAGCCTCGTGCGGTTGCTGCTGCGCGACGAGTCTGGTGCCGCCGAGCTTTTGCTCGACGAATGCAACGCCTTTTCCGACGCGGATCTGATCTCCTGTGCCCATGAGGCGGGTCACTCGCAGCGCCTGGCCATCGCCGGACGCCGTCATCTCTCCGAGGCGATCACGGATGCCCTGGTGTCGCATCTGGAGCCGGCTGTTCTGGATCGGCTGTTGCACAATAAGGATGCCCGTCTGTCCCAAACCGCCATCGAGGAACTGGTGTCGGTCAGCCGGGATGCGTCAGGCCTGATCGACCTGCTGCTGAAGCGAGCCGAGCTGAGGCCGTCGAGTGCCTATGTGATGTTCTGGTGGAGCAATGTCGAACAGCGGCGGGTCATCCTGTCCCGTTTCGCTGTGTCGCGCGAAGTTCTTCAGGAAGTCGTCGACGATGTCTTTGCCATGGCCTCGGCCGAGGGGTGGCAAGACCCCCTGGCCCGCAAAGCCCTTCAGTTTATCGAGCGACGCCAGCGCAACCGGGCAGCCATCGCAAAGAGCCCGTACGACAGTCTGGATCATGCGGTGCAGGTGGCCGCTGCGGGACTAACGCCCGAGCTGGCATCGGAAATCTCCTACCTGGCGGGGATCAAGCCCATCACAGGTGCCAAGATATTCACCGACATGGGGGGCGAGGCCCTGGCGGTGTTGTGCAAGGCAACCGGCCTGCCCAAGGAATGTGTCCGACAGCTCTGGCGTGGGATGCGTCGGCCAGAGGTAGACGATACCGGTGAGCCAGATGCACGTCTGGCGGAAGTTCTGGTGACGTATGACATGATTGCTGTAGATCGAGCGCAGACCGTTCTCAGATACTGGAACTGGTCGCTCTCGTCGGCCCTCACAATACAGCTTATGCGCGCAATACGAGAGGGCGACGATGATACGTTGGATGAATACTCGGTGCCTCAACGTGCGGCGATGTTGGCCCTGACGAATGAGTTCAAGCGGTAGGCCTATTCTATTTTAATCTAGGCTGATCTGTTGTCACGGTCGGCAAATGTCCCTAAAGCGATGCTCCACCAAAGAAAATACAGGTCATAATGGCCTGTCGCGGATAGGGAATGCCCGAATATGGATGACAAGTCCGAGATCATCGAAATGACCACCGACATCGTGTCGGCTTATGTCGGTAACAATGCGATCGCCGCAGCAGACCTGCCGAGCCTGATCCAGAACGTGCACCGCGCCCTGGCCGAAGTCGCCTCCGGCGAAACCGTCGAGGCGGTCGAACCGCAAGAACCCGCTGTTTCGGTCAAGAAGTCGATCACGCCGGACTATCTGATCTGCCTGGAAGACGGTCGCAAGTTCAAGTCTCTGAAGCGCCATCTGCGCACCAAGTACGACATGAGCCCGGACGAATACCGCAGCAAGTGGGGTCTGCCGCGCGACTATCCGATGGTGGCGCCGAACTATGCCAAGGCGCGCTCGGAGCTCGCCAAGCAGATGGGTCTTGGGCAGGGCGGTCGTAAGCCGGCACGTCGCCGCTAGACGTCTTGTCGCTATGGCCGGAAGAGGGGTGCCCTTGGGTGCCCCTTTTTTTGCGCGTTTTCCCCGGACTTCGCTACGTCCGTTCCTGACGCCAGAGGGGCTTGGCGAAGTCAAATAGGAATTTAATCCTCTGCATCGTGCCCGCCGGCAGGATGGGGCAGCCCTCGAATTGGGGCGAGCAAGAGGAGCAGACCATGACAATCACCGCGCCCGCATCGCCGCCAGCTATTCGTCGCGATCAGGAAGCGGCGGCTCTGGTCGTGGACCTGGTGGCCTTGGCGACGGCTACGCCGTCGGCGGAGATCAGTGGCTCCGCACGGCGGGGCCGCGCCGCCGTCCGCGCACGTCACACGTCGATGTATCTGATCTACGTGATATTCCAGTGGCCGCTGGATCGAGTCGGCGCGGCGTTTGGGCGTGATCGGACAACAGCCGGCTATGCCTGCCGCCAGGTCGAGGACATGCGGGACGATCCCGGGTTTGATGCCATGCTGGAACGGCTTGAGGCCTGTTTGCGATTGTCGCCCTGCGCGCCGGGCTGGCCCCTGGAGGCGTGATCATGGACCCGGCTTCGCGTGCGAAAAGCGTATTGGCGCGCCCGAACCACTGGCTGGACCGGGTGGGGGACGTCTGGCTGGTGAGGGTGGGTGCGGACCGCCGACGCCGGCCCTTGCTTCGGCTCGATGCAGCTCAGGTCCAGTCCGTCCGACGTGAGCCGGGCTTGCTGCCGCGTGCGGAAGGCGGGTGGTGGCTGGCGGGCGCCGGCATGGACGCGACCCCCGGGCGCTGGCTCGACCGGCAGCAAAGGATGGGGCCGGAGGGTCGCAGTGTCGTGGTGTCCGTCAATCGCGGCGAAAGCCCGATCGCCTGGCTGGCGCGCCGCAAAGGATCGGACGGACTGCCGTTTTTGAGTGGGCTTGAGGTCACCGCCGCTGAGCGTCTGCGAGAAGACTTCGAGGCGGCGGCGATGACCGGGCAGGTGACGATGGACTGGACGGCCCTGCCTCGTGATCGGACGCCAAGAGGTCCCGGCTCGGTACCACCATCCGGCCTGGCAAGACGCCGGGTGCGTCAGGCACTCCGCGCAGTCGGGCCGGGACTGTCGGAAATTCTGGAAGAGGTCTGTTTGAACGGTAGCGCCCTTCAGGCCGCCGAGCGGGCCCTGGGTTTGCCGTCACGCACCGGCAAGGTGCAGCTAAAGCTCGCCCTGGAGCGCCTGGCCCGGCACTATCGGATGGCCTGATCGGCGTCCGCGCGGATGCGCGCGATCATGGAGGCAAGCCCATTCGATCTCTGGCTGGACAAGGCTTCGGACAGGCCAAGGCGCTCGACGGCGGCGCGGGCGTCGAAATCGAGTACGGCCTCGGGGCTACGCCCGTTGTAGAGGCGCAGAAGGATAGCGATCAGTCCCCGCACGATATGGGCATCGGAATCGCCGCGCCAACTCAGGACGCCATCGATGACGGGATCCCGGACCAGCCAGACCTGGCTCGCACAGCCGGACACCTTGGTCGCCGCATTTCGCTCGTCGTCCGAAAGAGGGGCAAGCTCGGCACCCAACTCGATGACATAGCGATACCGCTCTTCCCAGTCGCCGAGCAGGTCAAAGGTTTCGGCAAGATCGTCGAGGGCGGCCTGGGCGGAATTAGACATGGCGCGCGCAATAGACGCCGACGCCGCTCGGGGCAATGCAGCCTCAATCCGTTTCGTCGACGATGGCCTGCAGGATGGTTGCCAGCCGATCACACAGCCTCATGGCACCGGCGTCATCCGGGCCGGAGCCACTGCTGAGTTCACGACTGACGCTCATACCCATTATAACACCGGCGAGCACACGGGTTCGAACGAGGGCGTCGTCACCGCCCAGCCAGGCGGCGAACGGCTCCATAAAGCGGCTCTCGGCGCTTTGGTGGACAATTTCTGCCGCCTTGGTCGAGCCGAGGGAGTTGAGCATGATGCGCGCGCCCTGGAGTTTGGTGCCCTCCTTTGATTCAAACACCAGCTCTTCCGCAACACGGATGCCGAATGTCTCACGTGGGCCGGTGAACAGATCGGTCGCCATCTCGCAGCTATCCAGCGCCGAGGCGAACAGGTCTTCCTTGGAGCCAAAGTAGCGCGCGATCAGAGCAACATCGACGCCTGCCGTTCGAGCGATCGCGCGCAAGCTCACGTCTTGATAGCTGTGCTCGGCGAACTGATCGCGGGCGGCCGTCAGAATCGCCTGCCGCGTCGTGGCGGAACCCCTGGGCCGAACCTGCGTTGAAATATCCACGGAAATGCTCCCAATGGGACGACAGTGCTCTGTTAGTACAGTCAACATGTGTTGACAACATTTGTTGACTTCGCATTTCATCGCCGATGCGTAAGGCTCCTACAGGGGGGCTCGACGTTTACGCCAGACTGGAGAGCCTCTATGCGCGGGCCCACGCTTCTTGCCGCCGTTGCCTTGATTTCTGCGGCCATGGTGGGCTGTTCCCAGAGTGCCGAACAGGCTGCTCCGCCGCCGCCGCCGGTGACGGTGTCAACGCCCCTGGCTGGAGAGGTCGTCGATTGGGATGAGTTCCCGGGACGATTCGAAGCGGTTCAAACCGTTGAGGTGCGCGCGCGCGTCGGCGGCTACATCCAGGCCGTCCACTTCCGCGACGGCGACTATGTCCGACAGGGACAGCTCCTGTTCACGCTCGACCCTCGCCAGGCCCGGGCGTCGGCGGCGTCGGCTCAGGCCCAGGTCGCTCAGGCCGAGGCTCAAGCCAATCTAGCGCGTACGGAATTTGAACGATCTCAAACCCTGTTTGAACAAGGATTCCTGTCTCAGTCGGTGGTCGATCTGCGCCGGGCCAATCTCCAGTCTGCCGAAGCGGCCCTGGCCGCAGCTCAGTCAGCCCGCCGAGAAGCCCAACTGGGCCTGGAGTACACGCGCGTGACGGCCCCGATCTCAGGGCGGATTTCGGATCGACGGGCAGACCCTGGGAATCTGGTCGCCGGCGGATCGTCGGCGGCCGATGTTCTGACCACCATTGTATCGACCGCGCCGATCTATTTCTCGTTCGATGCCTCGGAAGCCATCATGCTGCGCTATCAGCGGTCAGCCCGTGACGGTCTTGCGCCGTTGCGTGTCCGGCTTCAGGATGAAGGCACCTTCCGGCACGTCGGCTATCTCGATTTCACTGACAACGCTGTCGATTCGGCTTCGGGTGTTGTGCGGCTGCGCGGTGTCATTCCGAATTCGGACGGCTTCCTGCGGCCCGGCATGTATGGCCAGGCCCAGTTGGCCGGAACGGCCCCGTACCAGGCAATGCTGGTACCGGATTCCGCCATCGTCACCGATCAGGCCCGACGTATCGTCTATGTCGTCAACGCCGACGGCACCACGGCGGCGCGCCCGGTGGAACTGGGTCCGTTGGTCGATGGGCTAAGGGTGATCCGGTCGGGGCTCCAGGCCAGCGACCGCGTCGTCATCGACGGCATCCAGCGCATCATGCAGCCGGGGCAGCCAGTCACGCCGACGCCGGGCACCATCGAGCGACAGCAAAATACGGGTGGCGGTCAGGTCGAAGCGGCCCCGGCCCCGGCTTCCAGCGCCAGCTTCTCAGTCGGTGGCTAGACCATGAATATCTCGCGCTTCTTCATTGACCGCCCGATTTTTGCGGCGGTGCTGTCCGTGTTTATCGTGGTGATGGGGGCCTTCGCTTATCCGCTGCTGCCCCTGTCGCAGTATCCCGAGATCGCGCCGCCGACGATCAACATCAGCACGGTCTATGCAGGGGCCTCGGCCGAGACGGTGGCAGAGACGGTCGCCGCTCCCATCGAGCAGGAGGTCAATGGCGTCGAGGGGATGCTTTACCTGTCTTCGTCATCGACCTCAGACGGGTTGGTGACGATTACCGTCACCTTTGAGCCCGGGACCGACCTGGATTCGGCCCAGGTCCTGGTTCAGAACCGCGTGGCCCTGGCCGAGCCGCGGTTGCCCGCGGAGGTCCGCCAGGTCGGGGTGATCGTCAACAAGCAGGAATCCGGCTTCCTGATGATCATGGGCCTGACCTCGCCCAACGGAACCTATGACACGGACTATATCGGTAATTACGCCCAATCGACGCTGAGGGATCGTCTGCTGCGCCTGGAAGGGGTCGGCGATGTGATGATCTTTGGCGGCGGCAACTACTCGATGCGGATCTGGATCGACCCGGACCGGGCTGCGGCGCGCGGCCTGACGGGGCCGGATATTGTAGCCGCCCTGAGAGCCCAGAACGTGCAGGCCGCGGCGGGGGCCATCGGCCAGCCGCCGTTTGATACGAACAGCGCCGCCTTCCAGCTTCCGGTGCAGGTCCAGGGACGGCTGGACACCCCCGAACAGTTCGCAGACGTCGTCATTAAGACCGATGCCGAAGGGCGAGTGACGCGGGTGCGCGATGTCGCTCGCGTCGAGCTCGGTGCCCAGGGCTATGGAATGCGCGGCTATTTTGACGGCGAGCGCGGCGTCGGCATCGCGGTGATCCAACAGCCGGGAGCCAATGCCCTCGGAACAGCCGAGCGGGTCGAGCATGAGATGGAGCTCATTCGTGGCCAGCTTCCGCCCGGCATGGAGCTTCAGGTCGCCTATAACCCGACCGAGTTCGTGGCCGAGTCGGTGACTGCGGTGGAGCACACCCTGGTTGAAGCCATCTTCCTGGTGGTGCTGGTGGTGCTGGTCTTCCTGCAAAGCTGGCGCGCGGCCCTGATCCCGATTGTCGCCATCCCGATCGCTCTGATCGGCACCTTTGCGGTGCAGTTGGCCCTGGGGTTCTCGATCAACTCGCTGTCGCTGTTCGCCTTGATCCTGGCTGTCGGGATCGTGGTCGATGACGCCATCGTCGTGGTGGAGAACGTCGAGCGTTACATCCGCGAGGGGCTCAGTCCCAAGGACGCCGCCTATCGGTCGATGAATGAGGTTTCCGGCGCGCTGATTGCCATCGGCCTGGTTCTGGTGTCGGTGTTTGTGCCGACCATGTTCGTGCCGGGCATCCCAGGCGTCTTCTATCAGCAGTTCGCGGTGGTCATCGCCACGGCGTCGGTGATCTCGCTGTTTGTGTCCCTGACCCTGTCGCCCGCCATGGCGGCGCTGTTGCTCAAGCCGCACGATGAGCATGCCCACCGGCGCAGGCCGGGTCTGCTGGGGACGATCAGCTGGTACCTCGGCTTGGCGGGACGCAAGTTCAACGAGGGCTTTGACTGGCTCTCGGACCGCTATGGGCGGTTCACCGCCAGCATCGTGCGCAAGGGGACCATCATGCTGGCTGCCTATGCGATCCTGCTGGGCCTGACGGGCTGGAGCCTGTCGGCAACCCCCTCTGGCTTTATCCCGGAGCAGGATCAGGGCTTCCTCATCGGCGTGGTGCAACTGCCGCCCGGCTCGGCCCTGGAACGCACGGACGCGGTCATGACACGCACGGTCCAAACGATCATGGACACCGACGGCGTCGAAGGCGCGGTCGCCTTCGCCGGCCTTGACGGGACCAGCTTCTCGACCGCCTCCAATGCCGGCACCATCTTTGTCCGACTAGACCCGCACAGCGAACGTGGCCGGGAACGGTCTGCTGCGGCCCTGGCCGGGGCCATCACCGGCGCGACCGCCTCGATCCAAGAGGCCCAGATCTTCGTCATCGCCCCGCCCGCCGTCCAAGGTCTGGGGACTGGCAACGGCTTCCAGCTGATGATCCAGGACACCTCCGGGGCCGGCTATCGGGCTCTGGAGGGGGCCACCTTCGCCATGATGGGGGCGGCGGCCCAGGCCCCGACCGACGTTCAGCAGGTATTTTCGACCTACAACACCGGCTCGCCCCGGATTACGGCCAATGTTGACCGGGATCGCGCCCTGGCCATGGGGGTCCAGCCCGCCGATGTCTTCTCGACCATGGGCGTGTACCTGGGCTCCGCCTACATCAATGACTTCAACTTCCTGGGAAGGACCTTCCGCGTGACGGCCCAGGCGGAGCCTTCGGCGCGAGACGATATCGCCGACATCGCCAATCTGAGAACACGGTCCGCCTCCGGCGAGATGGTGCCGATCGGATCGGTGGCGACGTTGATGCACGATTCCGGCCCCTCACGCGTCGTGCGCTACAACCTGTTCCCCGCCTCCGCGCTCCAGGGCCAGGCAGCCCCCGGCGTCTCGTCAGGCGAGGCCATCCAGATCATGGAGGCGATGGCCCAACAGACCCTACCGCCCGGCTTCAGCTACGAGTGGACCGGCCTGGCCCTGCAGGAACAGACGGCGGCGGGCGGGGCCACGATCATCTTCCTGATGGCAGTCGGCTTCGTCTTCCTGGTGCTGGCGGCACAGTATGAGGCCTTCACCCTGCCGCTGGCGGTGGTGTTGATCGTGCCCATGTGTCTGTTGGCCGCCATGATCGGGGTGAACCTGCGTGGGATGGACAACAACATCCTGGTCCAGATTGGTCTGGTGGTTCTGATCGCCCTGGCGGCCAAAAACGCCATCCTCGTGGTGGAGTTCGCCAAACAGGCCGAGGAGGAGGGCATGGACCGCTTCCAGGCGGCGGTGGCAGCGGCGCGCACGCGCCTGCGGCCGATCCTGATGACCTCGTTTGCCTTCATCTTCGGGGTCATTCCGATGGCGATCGCAACGGGGCCGGGAGCCGAGATGCGCCAGGCGTTGGGGACATCGGTGGCCTCCGGCATGCTGGGCGTGACCTTCTTCGGCCTCGTCTTCACACCGGTCTTCTATGTCCTGTGCCGCGGGCTCTCGGCCCGCTTGCCGGGTGGGGAGGGCGGACGCAACGAGACACCGGAGACAACCGCGGCGGAGTAGGGTGAGGCCAATCGTGTCCTGAGGTTTGCGTAACGGCTCAGGGATCGCTACATCCCGCGCCGACCTCCCCGTATTCCTTAGACGACAGGACGCCCGCCCGATGGCCGCGCAGTATATTTTTCAGATGCAGGGCCTGACCAAGGCCTATCCCGGCGGCAAGAAGGTGTTCGAGAACATCTGGCTGTCGTTCTACCCGGACGCCAAGATCGGCGTGGTCGGGGTGAACGGCTCGGGCAAGTCGACGCTGCTGAAGATCATGGCGGGGCTCGACACCGAATTCTCGGGCGAGGCGCGCGCGGCCGATGGCGTCAAGCGCGGCTATCTGGAGCAGGAGCCGCATCTCGATCCGGCCCTGAACGTGCGCGAGAACGTCGAGGCCTGGTGCGAAGAAAAGCAGTGGGTCAAGCGGTTCAATGAGGTCGCGGCCGAAATGGCCGAAAACTACACCGACGAGCTGATGGAGGAGATGACCGCCCTCCAGGAGAAGATCGACGCCGCCGATGTCTGGGACATCGACAGCCGCATCGATCAGGCCATGGACGCCCTGCGCTGTCCGCCGGACGAGAGCGGGGTAGAGAAGCTGTCCGGCGGTGAGAAGCGCCGCGTGGCGTTGGCCCGCCTGCTGCTGTCCAAGCCCGATATGCTGCTGATGGACGAACCGACCAACCACCTGGATGCCGAGTCGGTGGCCTGGTTGCAGCATCACCTGGAGGCGTTTCCGGGCTGTGTGATCCTGGTCACCCACGATCGTTACTTCCTGGATCAGGTGACCAAGTGGACGCTGGAGCTGGACCGCGGCAAGGGCCACCCGCACGAGGGCAACTATTCGTCCTGGCTGGAAGCCAAGCAGAAGCGCGTCGTTCAGGAACAATCGGAATCCGAAGCCCGCCAGCGCGCGCTCACCCGCGAACTGGAGTGGGTGCGTTCGGGTGCCAAGGCCCGTCAGGCCAAGTCCAAGGCCCGTCTGGCCGCCTATGAGCGGATGGTCGAGGAACAGGAGCAGCAGCGCGGTGCCCAGACCTATGCCGTGATCCAGATCCCGCCCGGACCGCGCCTGGGCAATGTGGTGCTGGAGGTCAACGGTCTGGAGAAGTCCTACGGTGACAAGCTGCTGTTCAAGGACCTGACCTTCAAGCTGCCGCCCAACGGCATCGTCGGCGTCATCGGGCCGAACGGCGCGGGCAAGTCGACCCTGTTCCGCCTGATCACCGGCCAGGAACAGCCGGACGCCGGCACGCTGAAGATCGGCGAGACGGTCAAGCTGGCCTATGTCGATCAGTCGCGCGATGACCTGAAGGCCGACGAGAATGTCTGGCAGGCCATCTCGGGCGGCACCGATGTGATGATGGTCGGCAAGCGCGAGATCAACAGCCGCGCCTATGTCGGCAGCTTCAACTTCAAGGGCGGCGACCAGCAGAAGAAGGTCGGCCTGCTGTCCGGCGGTGAGCGCAACCGGGTCCATCTGGCTAAGACCCTGGCGACGGGCGGCAATCTGATCCTGCTGGACGAGCCGACCAACGACCTGGACATCGAGACGCTGCAGAACCTGGAAGAGGCTCTGGAAGAGTTCGCCGGCTGCGCCGTGGTCATCAGCCACGACCGCTGGTTCCTGGACCGCCTGGCGACGCACATCCTGGCCTTCGAGGGCGACAGCCACGTCGAATGGTTCGAGGGCAACTTCGAAGCCTATGAAGAAGACAAGAAGCGCCGCCTGGGCACCGATGCGCTGATCCCGCACCGGATCAAGTTCCAGAAATTCGGGCGGTAGGCTGAGCGGGCGCGGTGAAGCCTTGCGGGGGCCTTTGACCTGCGCACGAGTCTGATCGCCAAAGGGGATAAACCTCGTCATACTACAGGGACAACGCCCTGGATGAGGTTCAGCCATGTCGGGAACTCAAGACGGGAGCGGTCGTGGTGCTCCGCCACCGCCAGGTGGCAACCAGGCCGCAGTCGCACCGCAGGCCGAGCCGAATCCGACTGCAGATGAAGCAGAAGCCGGCTCCGGTTTTGAAGCTCCAAGCAGCAAGAACGATGACGTAAATGCTGTGCTTTGGGGCACCCGCTGGCCGGGTTCGTTGGTGACGTTCTCCTTTCCAGACAACGCCGGCGACATTACCGACTACGGTAACGTTGCCCAGAAGCGCGGCCAGCGGTTCCTGGAGGGCTATGCTCCGCTTTCGGAGGCCTATCGCGACGCTGTCCGAAAGGCCCTGGTTGGGAAGGCCAAGGCTGACCCGGGGGCCGCTCCCGCATTTGGCTCGGTATCCGAACTCACTCAGCTGACGCTTCAAGAGGTGCCGCGAGGCGAAGGTCAAATGCGGCTTGGTTTCTCCCCAGGAGAGCCCATCGGTTGGGGCTATAACCCCGACGAGGACGGGGCAGGAGGAGACGTCTTCTTCAACGAAGAGCGGGCAATAACACGAACGGAGCCTGGCCTTGGTAACGAAAGCGGAATGCTGGTTCGTCACGAGATCGGCCATGCGCTCGGACTTGCCCATGCACACGAGGCATTCAAGTCATCGGGAATAGCCTTAAGGGGCGAACACGATTCCCCCGAATACACGGTGATGACCTATCGCAGTCATGTCGGGAGCGGCGTCGCCGGCTACACCCTGGAGGCGGGAGGCTACCCTCAGACCTTCATGATGCTGGACATCGAGGCGCTCCAATATCTCTACGGTGCCAACTTTACGACGCGTGCAGAGGGCAATCGCTATAGCTGGAGCCCGTCGACGGGCGAGATGTCGATTGACGGTGTTGGCCAGGGCGCGCCCGTAGCCAATCGTGTCTTCATGACGCTCTGGGACGGTGGCGGCGAGGACACCTACGACCTTTCAAACTACGCCAGTTCGGTGAAGATCGATCTGAGGCCAGGCGAAGCGAGCGTTCTGTCCGATGAGCAACTGGCCGTTCTGGGGCCGGGCAGGAAGGCCGGCGGCAATGTGTACAATGCCCGTCTCTACAAGGGTGACGAACGCTCATTGATAGAGCGCGCGATCGGCGGATCCGGCGACGATACCCTGATCGGCAATCAGGCCGTCAACAGGCTCTCGGGCGGGGCTGGGAATGATTTTCTGGTTGGAGGCGGCGGCCGCGCCGACATTCTTGATGGCGGCGACGGCATCGACACGGTCGACTACTCGGACGCTGAGGGCGGCGTGACCCTGCGGCTCGATGGGGTGGCGGTCGTGGGCGAAGCCAAGCGCGACATCGTGATCCGGGTCGAGAATGCCGTGGGATCGGCCCATGCAGACGTTCTGATCGGCGATACCGCTGACAATGCATTGTCCGGCGGTGGGGGCGACGACAAGCTCTCGGGGGCCTTCGGCAATGATGTGCTGCATGGGGGCACCGGCGACGACATCCTTGATGGCGGGTCGGCTCAGGCCTACCTCCCGGTCGGTAGTCGACAGGACGCCGACAGGCTTCACGGTGGCGAGGGAAATGACACCCTGTTCGGCAATCAGGCCGATGACGTCCTGTCGGGCGATGCAGGCGACGACACCTTGAAGGGCGGCGAGGGGGCCGACCTGTTTGTCTTCAACGGCGCGTCTTGGGGGCACGATGTGATCGTCGACTTTAGGTCGGACCCGGTTAGCGGCGACCGGATCCAGTTCACCACCGATCTCTTTTTGGATTTCCCTGCGGCCTTGGTCGCGGCAACTGACACGCCCGGCGGCGTCGTGATTTCCACAGGGGAGGTGTCCCTGCGTTTGGCCAATATCGCCAAGGCGGACCTCAGGGCGGAGGACTTCGTCTTTGCGGCACCGGCGTCATCGAACGATGATGGCCGGGATGAAGCGTAGGCGGCCGAGAAGGCGCAAGCGCGCATCTACTGTGCGATGGTCGTAACGACCGTTGGTTCCTGGATCGTCTGGCGACGCACATTCTGGCCTTCGAGGGCGACAGCCACGTCGAATGGTTCGAGGGCAACTTCGAAGCCTATGAAGAAGACAAGAAGCGCCGCCTGGGCACCGATGCGCTGATCCCGCACCGGATCAAGTTCCAGAAATTCGGGCGGTAGGCTGAGTGGGCGCCCCCCGCGCAATCCTCTCTGTGATTTGTCAGATGACGGCGCTATGTTGCTGATCTCAGGGAGAGAGTCCGCGTGCCGACATATTTTGGGACCAGCGCGTCCGAACAGATCACCGGCACCGAACTCGCAGATGAGATTCACGGTGCCGGCGGGGATGACCAGATCGCGGGCGGTGGCGGCAACGACCAGCTGTACGGCGATGAAGGCAACGACGTCATCCATGGCGGTGACGGCGACGACACCATCTATGGCGGGGTCGGCAACGACATCCTGACCGGTGGGGCGGGCGCGGATTCCGTCCATGGCGGTGCGGGCGACGACGGCATCCTGATTACCGACCACGATCTGATCTGGGGCGAGGACGGCAACGACCTGTTCGAGATCGACGTCTTTGCCACGGGCGAGGGTGTGGTGATCGACGGCGGGGCGGGCAGCGACTGGCTGAACCTGAACACGACGAACGCGAGCTACATCGTCCGGCTCGACGGTGCGGCGGGGACCGGAACCGGCATCCAGGCCTCGAACCTCGAGCGGGTGACGCTGGGGTCGGGTGGCGGCATCGTCTATGGCGGCGCGCGCAACGACTATATCGAGGTCGCCAACGGTGGGGCGCTGACGGCCTACGGCGCGGACGGGAACGACACCCTGATCGGGCGCGGTATCGGCGACCGGCTGGAAGGCGGCGCGGGCGATGACCTGATCTATGGCGGGCCGACGTCGAGCCAGCTGGACGGCGGCACGGGCCGCGATATCCTCGACTTCAGCCGCCAGTTTGGCGTGACGATGGATCTGGGCGGCGCGCACGCGACCACCATCGTCGGCTTTGAGGAGTTTCGCGGCACCGCCTCGGGCGATGTGCTGCGCGGCGGGGCGGCGGCCGAGACGATCCTGGGTGGCGACGGCAATGACGTCATCGAGGGCGGCGGCGGCGACGATTGGCTGGTCGGCGGCGCGGGCATGGACACCCTGTCCTATGCGCATGCGAGCCAGGGCGTGACAGTCAACCTGAACCTGACCACCCAGACCAACGCCGGTCTGGGAACGGATCACACCGAAGGCTTCGAACAGGTCGTCGGCTCGGCCTTTGACGACGTTCTGACCGGCAATGCCGGGAACAACATCTTCACCGTCGGCGGTGGCAACGACCGGATCGAGGGGGGCGACGGCTACGACGAAGTCTATCTCGACGACTCGATGTGGCAGTGGACGGTCGACAGTCTGACCTGGGACGGCGAGGTCTATCGTCTGTTCCGACGCGACGGCGGTGTGGATGTCCTGACGGGCATCGAGGCCCTGGTGGTGGCTGGGCGCCAGCCCATCCTTCTGTCGAGCATCGGCCTGACCCTGACCGGAACGGACGAAGCCGACACCATGACCGGGACGATGGCGGGTGACCGGATCTTCGGTGGCGCAGGCGATGACGTTCTGGATGCCGGCGGCGGGGCCCAGGGCGGGCGGGACTATCTGTACGGCGAGGCCGGCAACGACCGGCTGATCAGCTATGGCTATGCCGAGCTTCAAGGCGGCGACGGCGATGATGTGCTGGTCGGCTCAAGGGGCGTGCCCGAAGACCAATGGAGCCAGACGTCGGACTTCCTGTACGGCGGGGCGGGGGACGATGCGTTGCACGTCTACAAGGACGGCACCCAGGTGAACGGCGGCGAGGGGAACGACACCCTCTACTATGACGGCGACGGAACCTATCGCTTCAGGCTGGACTCGGCGGAGCGATTGATCCTGGGCGGGACGGCGAATTCCTCCGCGACGGTTCAGTTCGGCTTTGGTTTCGGCGCGGGTGCCGACATGACCGGCAACAGCGGCAACAATAGCCTGACCGGCGGCATGGCCGATGACCGGCTGGACGGCGGCGACGGCAATGACGTGCTGGCGGGCGACGGCGGCTACAACACCCTGTTTGGTGGTGCTGGGGACGATGTGCTGGATGCCCGCAACGGCCATATGACGGCTGACGGCGGCTCCGGCGTCGACACGGCGGTCTTCTTCGACAACCTCGGCGATCATGCGATCGAGATCGTCGAGGGCACCCTTCGGGTCAGCTATCAGGGGCAAGGGCTTCCCCATGAGCTGAGCAACGTCGAATTCCTCCGGTTCGGCAATCTGACGATCACCGCCCCGACCGCGGCCCTGAAAGGTACGGAGGGGGCTGACACCCTGACGGGCACCGCCGCGGCAGAATTCATCTCGGGTCTGAATGGCAGTGACGAGCTTCGCGGCGAAGGCGGTGCCGATACGCTGCTGGGCGGTGGCGGCTCAGACCGGCTGATCGGCGGGGACGGAGACGATCTTCTCGTCGGGGGCTGGGACAGCGACTATCTCGAGGGTGGGGCCGGCGAGGATACGGCAGTGTTTTCGGGCCGGATGAGGGACTACACGATCCGCATCGAGGCGGGCCAGACGATTGTGATCGGCGCTGATGGCAAGGACGTGCTGGTCGGGGTCGAATTCCTGCGCTTCGACGACGGGATCTATGACCCGACGATGGTGATTTGCTACCCGCCGGGGGGCGAGGCGGCGATGCAGAACGGCAAGGGCGAGACGCCCCAGGTTCTGCCCGATGACCTCGGAGGCCCGCTCGCATGGGACGATGGGCCGGTGGTCGGTGAGGCGGACGCGGGTGCGGTCACAAAGGTCGATGCCGTTACCTTTGATCTGGGTACGATGGACCTGGCGCTGCGACCCTGGGACCGCGGGATGTGGGGCCGTTCAGAGCCCGTCCACGACGACTGGATCGTCTAGGGACGGGGCGTCGGTCGCCGGCGCGGACGACTAGTCGGTCGGCGGCAGATCCTGAGCTTCGGCACGGCGTGCCCGAGCTTCGGCTTCTTGTGCCAGACGGTGCGTGGGGTGACGGGCCGCAAAGAGGCGATAGGCAGCGGCGGTTCCGGCCCGTTCGGTATCCTGGAACTCTTCCAGGACGGCGATTTCGCCGTCTCGAGCAGGTGCCGCTGGACGGGCGCCGGTTGAATTCTCAGTCAATTGAGGTGCGCCGGAGAAGGGCCCGCAGGCCGTCAACATGGCAAGGAGGGCAAGCCAGCCAAACCGAGAAGCCGTCATTATCGTCTTGCTGAGTCCAGCAAAATGTCCTCACATGCCAACAATAACATGACTATATGGAGATGGCCATGTACGCGGTTCGTGAGGGGGATGACGAGGCCGATCTGTTGTATTGGCCGGCTCAAAGTCGGTTCTACGGCTCTGAGTTCAGAGCCCCCACCGGGCCCGATCGACCGCAGTCGCTGACAGTCGTTCCGATTACCCTGACAGGGATCATCTCTGTCGACGCCCTGTTCTCGACGTACGCCTGGGGCGATTCCAGTCTCACCTTCTCGTTTCCGACCGCTGCTGGCGATTATACGGATTACACAACCGGGCAATTCCGCCTGGACACGTTCACGCCGCTGACGCTGGAATTCCGCGAAGCCATTCGGCAAATCCTCGGCGGCGGCACCCTGGAAGGGGGGGCTGCGACTTTCAGCTACGGGTCGATCGCCAGTTTCACCAACTTGTCCTTTGTGGAGGAAACGGGCGGTGCCGGCACCATGCGCTATGGATTTTCCGATGGCTACCCGACGGCATGGGGCTATCAGCCTAGCGCGGCGACCGGCGAGCGCGGCGACACCTTCTTCAATGAAACCTATATGGGGTATTACCCGACACCAGTTCCGGGGAGTTACACTTGGCTGACGGCGATCCACGAGATCGGCCATAATCTGGGATTTAAGCATGCCCATCAGGGCGGGGCATCTGGCCTGGTCGTGCCGGAACCCTTCGACACGCTCGAATATACGGTCATGACCTACCGCAGCTATGTGGGCGCGTCAGGGGCGAACTACTTCAACGAACAGTTCGGCTATCCGCAGACGTTCATGATGATGGACATCCGCGCGCTCCAACATCTGTATGGAGCCGATTTCACCACCCACGCGGGTGACACCGTTTATACGTGGAACCCAAACACGGGCGAAATGTCCATCGACGGGGTGGCGCAGGGAGCGCCGGGAGCCAACCGAGTCTTCCTGACGATCTGGGACGGCAACGGCAACGACACCTACGATTTTTCGAACTACGACAATGGCGTCTTTGTTGATCTATCCCCCGGAGCGACGAGCACGATCTCTAGTGTCCAGCTGGCCAATCTGGGCCATGGAAATTTTGCGCGGGGCAATGTTTTCAACGCCCTGCTCTACAACGACGACCTCCGATCGCTGATCGAGAATGCCGTCGGCACCGCGCACAGCGACGTTCTGGTCGGAAACCAGGCTGACAACGTCCTGACCGGCGGTGACGGCGATGATCTGCTGATCGGCGGGATCGGGGCGGATCACCTTATCGGCGGCAATGGCTTTGATACGGTGAGCTATCAAGGCTCGACTGTTGGGGTTCACGTCGACATGAGCAGGGTCGCTCTTGGTGACCCAGCCGGCGATCAGGGCGATGCTTCGGGCGACATCTTGGATTCCATCGAGCGAGTTCTGGGATCATCACGAGCGGATGAGCTTTGGGGCAGCGACGGAACGGACATTCTTTCCGGACAACAAGGAAACGATGAACTCCTCGGTAGGGCGGGCGATGATCAGCTCTCCGGCAATGAGGGGCTCGATATCCTCTACGGTGAAGCCGGCGACGACGTGCTCAGCGGCGGTTGGGACGATGACATCCTCGATGGTGGCGAAGGGTACGACATTGCCGATTTCGCCGGCTTGAAGAGCGACTATGTCTTCTATTGGGAAAACGGCGTGCTCATCGTTTCCGGCCCGGACGGCAAGGACATTCTCGTCAATATCGAGATGTTGCGATTCTACGACGGCGAGGTGGATCCGCTCCAGGTCATCTGCCCGCCGTTTCTGGCTCCTGGCGGGGCGGAAGCAAAGGAGGCCGGGCCACTGATCCTTCCCGGCTTCGTCGAGGCAGGGAAGGCTGATGAGCCATTCGATCCGCTGGTTCTGCCCGGCGGTCTGGAGGGCAAGGCCCAGTGGGATGGCGGTCCGGTGGTCTGTGTGGGGGACGCGTACGCTGTTGTACCGTCCGATACCGGTTTGTTTGACCTGGGCACGATGGACCTGACCGTGCGGCCCTGGGATCGCGGTGCGTGGGCCCAGCCGACCCACGACGACTGGATTGTCTAGAAGCGAACCGCTTGAGCGAGCGGGCTGATTTGTTGACATATTTCAACGATGAGCGGTCGCAAAGCCGGGCAAGCCCCATGTGAGAGATCGTCTCACATTGTGAAACCGCCGTTATTTGACTTGCCAAGCAGTGACCCACTGATACCCATTTACACCGAGATCAGACGGAGTGAGTGGGATGCCGGTTGTAACGGGAACGAGCGGTCAGGATCAGCTGGTCGGATCCAGCTCTGACGACACAATCTCCGGCCTTGAAGGTGCCGACTACATCCAAGGCCTTGAGGGTAACGACACCATCTACGGAGGGGATGAGGACAGCAACCAGCCGATTGGCTACTTCACCGGCGATCTGATCAATGGTGGCGAGGGGAATGACCTCGTTTATGCGGGTGGGGGCAATGACTATGTCGTCGGCGGGATGGGTGCCGACATCATCTACGGAGGCGATGGGTCTGACTTCCTGGCGGGGTACGGCGGCCTCGCGATCATCAGACAAGTTCCGGTCTCAGCTAACTTTCCCTTGGGCCTGACATTCGATTTTCTAGGCTGGGCCTTTCAGGACGACGCTCAGGTCGACCTGATCAACGGGGGAAATGGCAATGACCGTGTCTATGCAGGGATCGGTGACCTGGCAGATGGCGGGGACGGAACCGACGATCTCAATGTCAGCTTTGCAAGCCGTTCATCGGGGCTGAACATCAGTCTTGAGGCCGATTGGCAGTCTCAATTGTCGTTCCTGGCCAGTGCGACATTTCAGAACTTTGAAATCCTGGCCGGACTGGCTCTCACCGCGCACAACGATGTGTTCTCGGGCGACGCCCTGTTTATTATCGGGGGGTACGGCAGTGACACGATTACCCTCGGTTCCAGGGTCTTCGGTGGTGGGATACGCGAAATCGCCACCGCCAACCACCGGATCGACGTTGCCACCAACGGGATCCTGAATGGACGTCTGGACGATGGGGTCCAGGACACGGTGACGGGCACGTCCGAAGTCGAGTCGTTTCACTTTGGCTTGTATGACCACATCAACGGGGGAGCCGGCTCAACCAATGACAGTGCTTCGGTCACCCTTTTTGGTTTGCTATCGGGCGTAAATCTGAACCTCAGCCTCAACGCGGACTGGCAGGGGGCCTTGGCGGCGATAACGCAGGGGTCGATCACGAACATCGCCCGGCTCCAGCGACTGCACCTGACGCAATATGATGATGTCGTGGTTGCGCCGACGGCAGCCGCCTCTGCCTCGTCTATTGAGTTGCGGGGCTATGAGGGGAACGACAATCTTACCGGCACCATCTATGGCGACACCCTTTATGGTGACGAAGGCGATGATGTCCTTTCCGGCGGTGACGGCAATGACACCCTCTTTGGCGGCTCGGGTGCCGACCAATTGCAGGGCGGCGATGGGACAGATACCGCCTCCTATCTGAGCGCTGCGGGTGCCGTCACGGTCTCGCTGGCGTATGGCGGTGGGTATCGTGGCGAAGCCGCGGGCGACACCCTGATCTCGATCGAGAACCTCATTGGCTCGTTGTACAATGACGAGCTGACGGGGAACTCGGGGGCCAATATTCTCAACGGCTATCTTGGGGATGACATCCTTTCCGGGGGTGCCGGCGCCGATACGCTGATGGGCGGTGATGGCACTGACACTGCCGACTACCTCGGCTCAGATGCGGGCGTTAGCATCAATCTATCTACTGGAGCCGCAGCCGGTGGCCACGCCCAGGGCGACGTCTTGACCGGCATCGAACGGATCTACGGATCGCTCTTCGATGACTCCCTGACGGGCGATGCCGGAGCCAACAGGCTTAGTGGTGATGACGGCGATGACCGCCTCTATGGCGAGGCTGGCGATGATGAACTGGATGGTTGGCACGGTGCCGATTTTCTCGATGGCGGCGCCGGAGCGGACGTTCTCGCCGGGGGCGACGGCAACGACGACCTGCACGGCCGTGACGGTAATGACCTGGTTCTAGCGGGAGCCGATAACGACACTGTTTGGGGGGAAGAGGGCGACGACGTCCTTTATGGTGAGGGGGGGAGCGATTCCCTCAATGGAGGGATCGGGCTTGACCGCCTCTACGGCGGTGCGGGGGTCGACCAGCTCGTCGGCGAAGCGGGCGACGACATTCTTCATGGCCATGAGGGGGATGACCGCATTTACGGTGGAATTGGCAATGACCAGGCTTTCGGCGGTGCCGAGAAGGACGAAATCTACGGAGATGAGGGCAACGATGTCCTCTACGGCGATGCCGGCAATGACATCCTCCAGGGTGGTGCAGACCATGACACGCTGTACGGGGGTGTCGGCTTTGACGAACTGTTTGGCGGAGAGGGTACCGATACGCTTTACGGCGGCGATGACCGTGACGGTCTGTACGGCGGCAACGGCGCGGACCTCCTGTACGGGGACGCCGGCAACGATGTGCTGAACGGCAACGACGGCGATGACACCCTGTACGGGGGGCTCGGCTTTGACGAGATGTACGGCGAGGGCGGCAACGACATCATGTACGGCGGCACCGAGCGCGACGGCCTGTATGGGGGGCT